>NZ_SZPZ01000001.1 GCF_005233875.1 Kribbella jiaozuonensis
CCGCCAACGACTCCACTCCACCCTCGGCTACCGCACCCCACACGAAGCCCTCACCAACCACCAAACCCCCACCGCCGCCTAACCAACAACCCCAACCAACCGTCCACAATCCTTGACACAGCCCACCCCGGGCTTATCGCCCGGAGCATCCCTTCCGGCTATCGCCGGACCTTCCGGCTTATCGCCGGACCTTCCGGCTTATCGCCGGCGTTGCGGGCTATCGCCTGTGGCGACTGCCCCGTGATCACGCGCGTTCGTGGACACAGGTGCTGGTCGTGGCTGGGCGAGCAGCGGCGACCTCCTCAGCACCAACGCCAGCGTCGGCGTCGGCGCGAAGCCGAAGCGTGGGGGCGGGATCGTCCGAGCCAGCTGTTGACGGGTGGCCCGGGCGGTGGATGGTACCTACGTCTCCGGCTGCACCAGCTACCGTCGGGGCGTTCCAGGTGCCGCCAGGTGCTGCGGGCTGCCGCCCCGGCCGCCGCCGGTGACGCACCTGTATTCGGGCAAGCATCCCGCACCATGCAGCCGGGTGCGGCACCCCGCGACTACCAGCTCGGTTCCCCAGCAGTTCCGTCGCTACAACGCCCCGTCCACCGGCCGACCGCCAGCTGTCGGCCGGAGCCGACTTAGCACCCAGCCCTCTATATTTCTTCTTTCTGGCGTGTGACCTACTGAGCCACGCCGTACAAGCGGTCGCCGGCGTCGCCCAGGCCGGGGACGATGTAGCCCTTGTCGTTTAGGTGGGAGTCCATGCCGGCGATTACCAGGTTGCAAGGGACGTCTAGGTGGGTGAGCTCGCGTTCTACGCGTTCTACGCCTTCGGGGGCGGCGAGGAGGCAGATGGCGGTGATGTGGTCGGCGCCGCGGTCGACTAGGAACTGGATAGCGGCGGCTAGTGTGCCGCCGGTTGCGAGCATTGGGTCCAGGACGTAGCACTGGCGGCCGGAGAGGTCTTCGGGGAGGCGTTCGGCGTACGTCGACGCGGTGAGGGTCTGCTCGTTGCGGATCATGCCGAGGAAGCCGACCTCCGCGGTGGGGAGCAGCCGGGACATGCCTTCGAGCATGCCGAGGCCTGCCCGCAGGATCGGCACGACGAGCGGCTTCGGTGCGGTCAGTTTCACGCCCTGTGCCTCGGCGACGGGGGTCTGGACGGTGACCGGGCCGGTGCGGACGTCGCGGGTCGCCTCGTAGGCGAGCAGCGTGACGAGCTCCTCGGTCAGCCGACGGAACGTGGGTGAGTCCGTGTGCTCGTCGCGCAGCGCGGTGAGCTTGTGGGCGACGAGCGGGTGGTCCACGACGAGGATCTGCATAAGCCGGAACGGTACCGTCGGCGATTCGCCTCGGGAAACCTCGCTCGCTGTCAGACTGGAAAGTGCACCGGAATCTGCCCTGCCTCGCCCATCAGGGAGTACGCCGATGACCCTCGAGCCCAGACCGCGCCTGGTGGTTCCCCGCCGCGACCTCGACCGGCTGCGCCGGCGTGCCGAGTTCCTCCGCGAACTCGAGGAGGCGAAGGCTCTCCGCGACCGGATCGCGCCCCGGCGGGCCCGCGTCCGGCAGCTGCGTGAGGCGATGCGGAGAGCGACGTACCATCACTGACTATTGACCGGTGTTGGCGGATCTGATATCGCACCGAGATCGCCTGGAAAGCTGGAGTCTGGGACGATGAGCCGGTGTCTGACGCCACTGTTGGCCCCGTGACCACCGACCTCGATTTCGCGGTCGCCGCTTACACCGAGGACGGGAACTGGACCGTCACCCCGCTGGTACTTCGTGGTGAACCGGACCTCTCCGCGCTGGTGTCGGCCCTGCGCCGGTTCCCGGGCGAGGGCGGTGTGCTGGGCATGGTCTCGGTCGACGAGGACTTCTTCGTACTGGTCCGCGTGGCCGGTGGTCGGGCCCGGTTGCTGATCTCCGACGTGACTGCCGCGACCGAGTGGCCGATCGCCCGGCAGGTCGTGGACGAGCTCGACATCCCGCTGGCCGATGACGACGACGAGCAGGTCCCGGCCGGTGACCTGGCCATCCTCGCCGACCTGGGGATGAGCGCGATGGACCTCGGCGCGCTCTGCGACGACGTCGACCTCTACCCGGAGGAGATGCTCGAGGAGATCGCCGAGGCGCTTGGGTTCGGCAACCAGTTCCACGACGCGATCGAAGCCGTTGGCTAGCCCGCTTCTGCGCCGCGAGTGGTCGCGGTTGATGACGCTCGCGCTGGAGGAGGGCGAGAAGGCGCTGCCCGACGTACCGATCGGGGCGATCGTGGTGGACGCCGACGGCCAGGTGATCGGGCGCGGGCACAACGAGCGTGAGACGACGGGCGATCCGACCGCGCATGCCGAAGTACTCGCGATCCGGGAGGCGGCGCGGCACGTCGGCGAGTGGCGGCTGAGCGGGTGCACGCTGGTCGTCACGCTGGAGCCGTGCACGATGTGCGCCGGGGCGATCGTGCTGTCCCGGCTCGAGCGGCTGGTGTTCGCGGCGTACGACGAGAAGGCGGGCGCGGTCGGCTCGCTGTGGGACGTCGTCCGGGATCGCCGGCTGAACCACCGGCCCGAGGTGATCGGCGGCGTGATGGCCGACGAGGCGGGCGCGCGGCTGCGCGATTTCTTCATTCGTCACCGGCCTTGATATTGTCCTCGGCGGTGGCGTGTCCGAGCGGCCGAAGGAGCGCGCCTCGAAAGCGCGTGACGGGCAACCCCCGTCCGAGGGTTCAAATCCCTCCGCCACCGCCAACCGCCCTTCGGGGCGGAAGATAGGCCGGAGACCCTGATGCTGTGTGATGCGTCAGGGTTTTCGTCTCTCGGGACCTGACGTTCGACGGGAGGGCCCCATGGATGTTTCGGAGCTCGACCGGATTCTGCTGGCGGGGGCTGTGGTCCTGCTGGTCGCGGTCGTCGCCGTTCGGCTGACCGCTCGACTCGGGCTCCCGTCGCTGCTGATCTACCTCGGGATGGGCCTGCTGCTCGGTGAGTCGGGGCCGGGGCACATCCACTTCGAGGATGCGCAGCTGGCGCATGCGCTGGGGTTCGCCGCGCTGGTCGTGATCCTGATCGAGGGCGGCCTGACCACCCGGTGGAACGAAGTACGTCCGGTGATGCCGCTCGGGCTCGTCCTCGCGACGGTCGGGGTCGCGGTCAGCGTCGGTGTGGTCGCCTGCGTGGCGCATTTCGTACTGGGGCTCAGCTGGCAGCTCTCCGTACTGCTGGGAGCGGTGACATCGCCGACAGACGCGGCGGCCGTGTTCTCGGTGCTGAGACGGGTGCCGATCCGGCCGCGGCTGCGTGGGGCGCTGGAGGCCGAGTCCGGTCTGAACGACGCCCCGACCGTGCTGCTGGTCACCCTGGTGAGCACGGGCGAGGTCGGCGAGAAGGGCGTGCTGTCGTTCACCGGCCTGGTGCTGTACGAGCTGGTCGTCGGCGCTCTGTTCGGTCTGCTGATCGGCTGGGTGAGCGTCGGCCTGATCCGGCGGATGGCGCTCAGCTCGGCAGGGCTCTACCCGCTCGCGGTGATGTCGGTGGCCTTCATCTCGTACGCCGGTGGGTCCGTGCTGCTGCATGTGTCGGGGTTCGCAGCTGTTTACGTCACCGCGCTGACGCTCGGGCGGGCGGAGTTGCCGCACCGGATGGCGACCCGGTCGTTCGTGGACGGGATCGCCTGGCTGGCTCAGATCGGGCTGTTCGTGATGCTCGGGCTGCTGGCGTCACCGGGGCGGTTCCGGCTGAACGACGTACTCCTCGCGCTGGTGATCGGGATCGCGGTGACGGTCGTCGGGCGGTTCGCCTCGGTGGCGATCTCGGCGGCTCCGTTCCGGCTGCCGTGGCGGGAGCAGGCGTTCATCTCATGGGCGGGGTTGCGGGGCGCGGTACCGATCGTCCTGGCGACGATCCCGCTCGCTGAGGGGGTTCCGCAGGCGGACCGGATCTTCGACGTGGTCTTCGTACTGGTCCTGCTGTTCACGTTGCTGCAAGGGCCGTCGCTGCCGTGGCTGGCCGGTCGCTTGAAGGTCCTGGACGAGAACGCTGCGCACGAGGTCGACATCGATGTGGCGCCGCTGGAGTCGCTCGGCGCGGACATGCTCCAGGTCCACGTCCCGAGCGAGTCCAGGCTCGCCGGGGTCGAGATCGGCGAGCTGCGGTTGCCGCCGGGCGTCTCGGTCTCGCTCGTCATCCGCGGCGAACACGCCTTCGTGCCGGACCGCCGTACCGTCCTCCGCGCCGCCGACTCACTGCTGGTCGTTGCCCCCAGCCCCGTCCGGGAGCAGACCGTACGCCGCCTACGCGCCGTCTCGCGGGCCGGGCGCCTGGCCGGCTGGTTCGGCGAACGCGGCCGCGAACAGCACTGAGGTCAGTTCGGGTTCTGGCCGGAGGGGATGGGCTGGGGGGTGTGGATAACCGGCAGGCAGACGTTGGTGCCGGGGGCGACCTGGACCGACGGGATGCCCTTGAGGCGGACCGAGCCGAAGCCGGCGCCGATGACCAGGTCGACGGTGTGGTCGGTGCGGCCGTCGGCGACCGGAACGGCCTTCTGGTTCAGCTGGCCGGCGACCAGCGTCAGCTCCGGCGAGTTCGCGGCGACACCGCGGAGCTCGGCGACGTCGACCTTGTTGCCCTTGGGCTCGTTGGAGACCTTGCCGATGTTGAAGCCGCGCTTCTTCAGCGCGTCGGCGACCCGCTGCGCGGAGCCCGCCCTCGCGCCGCCGTTGTACACGTTCAGCACGACCTGCTTCGGGACCAGCCGGTTGTTCGCCAGCTTCTGCTCGACGCAGGTCGGCTCGGCGCTGCTGTTGATCAGGGACTTCCAGCCCCACCAGCCGCCGCCGGCGAGAATGCCGAGCAGGATCACCATCGTGATCGGCGTACGCCAGCGAATGCGTGAATGCGGCCGCGGTTGCGGATGGATCGCTGTCATCGGCTCAACCCCCCGTGAGCAGACATGGGTCAGTCCACTACCAAGACCCGAGCGTGGAGAACAGAACGCTGCTGCAACGCGGCCCGGAGGGCGCGGTGCAGGCCGTCCTCGAGGTACATGTCGCCCTTCCACTCCACCACGTGCGCGAACAGGTCGCCGTAGAAGGTCGAGTCCTCGTCGAGCAGCGCGTTCAGGTCAAGGGTGCCCTTCGTCGTGACGAGTTCGTCCAGCCGCACCTGCCGTGGCGGCAGCGAGGACCAGTCCTTCGGCCGCAGCCCATGGTCCGGGTACGGCCGGTCTTCCCCGACGCGCTTGAAGATCACCTCCCGAAGTCTAGCGGGGTAACAGGTCTCAGGTGCAGGTCATGAATGTCACCGGAATAGTCCGGAGCTGGAAGCAACCTTTTGGTGCCGTTCAAGCGTCCAGATGGATGGTGAGTACTAGCATGCCGACCGGGTAGTTCCGTCAACCGGGGAAGGCACGCTGAGATGGCCGAGTCAGATGTCGTGGAGACCGTCAAGCAGGGGTACGCGTTCGAGGGCGCGGCCCTCGAGCTGGGTGCGCTGCTGGTCGACGGTGAGCCGAAACCGGAGGCAGCGGTCCGGATCCCGCTCGGGATGATGAACCGGCACGGCCTGGTCGCGGGCGCCACCGGTACCGGAAAGACGAAGACTCTTCAGTTAATGGCGGAGCAACTGTCCGCGGCGGGCGTCGCGGTGTTCGCGGCCGACATCAAGGGCGACCTGTCGGGCGTCTCGCAACCCGGCGAGGGGAACGACAAGCTGCTGGCACGGACGAAGTCCATCGGCCAGGACTGGACCGCGACCGGCTTCCCGACCGAGTTCTACGCGCTCGGCGGCCAGGGCACCGGCATCCCGATCCGCGCCACGATCACGTCGTTCGGGCCGGTGCTGCTGTCCAAGGTGCTCGGGCTCAACGACGTACAGGAGTCGTCGCTCGGGCTGATCTTCCACTACGCCGACAAGGCCGGGCTGACGCTGCTGGACATCAAGGACCTGCGCGCGGTCATCCAGCACCTGACCTCGGACGAGGGCAAGGACGACCTGAAGGAGCTCGGCGGGCTGTCGGCGGCCACCGCGGGCGTCATCCTGCGGTCGCTGATCGGGTTCGCGGACCAGGGCGCGGAGGCGTTCTTCGGCGAGCCGGAGTTCGACACCGCGGACCTGCTGCAGCAGCGCGACGGCAAGGGGCTCATCTCGCTGCTCGAGCTGCCGAACCTGCAGGACCGGCCGGCGCTGTTCTCCACGTTCCTGATGTGGCTGCTCGCCGACCTGTTCCACGACCTGCCCGAGGTCGGCGATGTGGACAAGCCGAAGCTGGTGTTCTTCTTCGACGAGGCGCACCTGCTGTTCAACGACGCATCGAAGGCGTTCCTGGCCGCGATCGCGCAGACCGTCCGGCTGATCCGGTCGAAGGGTGTCGGCGTGTTCTTCGTGACGCAGACGCCGAAGGACGTGCCGGACGACGTACTGGCGCAGCTCGGTTCGCGGGTCCAGCACCAGCTGCGGGCGCACACGCCGAACGATGCGAAGGCACTGAAGGCGACCGTGTCGACGTTCCCGAGCTCGTCGTACGACCTGGGCGAGGTGCTGACCCAGCTCGGGATCGGCGAGGCGATCGTGACCGTGATGAACGAGAAGGGCGCGCCGACCCCGGTCGCGTGGACCCGGTTGCGTGCGCCGCAGTCGCTGATGGCGCCGGCCTCTGCGGAGCAGCAGACCGCAGCGGTGCAGGCCTCGCCGAACAACGCGAAGTACTCGCAGGCGGTCGACCGCGAGTCGGCGTACGAGATCCTGGCGGCGAAGGTGCAGGCCGGCGCGGCGCAGGCCGAGGCCGAGAAGCAGGCCCAGGAGCAGGCGAAACAACCGCAGCAGGAGTCTCGGCCGCGGTCGCAGAAGCAGGAGAAGTCGGTGGTCGAGCAGGTGATCGGTTCGTCGGTGTTCAAGCAGTTCGCCCGGTCGGCCGGGCGGGAGATCGTCCGCGGGCTTTTCGGCGCTGCCCGAAAGCGCTGATCTTCCTTCCGTGCAAGGGAAAACCCGCGGATGATAGTTGATCAAACGACTGAATACTGAAGGACTGTCGATCGTTTCCACATCGTCATCCACAGCCGCGCCGCCACGGATTGGGACCTGACGCTCACTCGTCGTACCGTGTGAGGTGATGGTTGCACAGAGTAGGCGAGCGATACGTTCCTGGGCGCTCTGGACCCTGACGGTCCCGGCGTTCTTCGTCGTGGTGCTCGTCGACCTGGCCGCGATCGGGTACGGCGTGCAGGCGTTCACGGACCGCCCCGACTGGCGCGGCCTGGATGTGGTGTTCGCGCTGACCGTCTCGGCGCTGATCTCGGTCGAGGGCGCCCGCCGGGTGGAGAACCGGCGGCGGCGCGGCGGCGCGCTGCACAAGGACCTCGCTCCGGCCTGGATGATCGCCGCGGCCGTGATCCTGCATCCCGCGCTGGCGATCCTGGTCGCCGTACTGCTCCGGATCTGGTGGCGGATCCGCGCCGGCAAGTGCATCCCGTACCGGTGGGCCTTCTCGACCGCGGTGCATGTGCTCGCGGTCGGCGCCGCGCACGCGGTCTTCGTCTCGCTCCGCGACGTCACCAGCGGCGGCCTCGGTCTGGTCGTCTCGATGGTCGGCGCCTCGGCGGCGTACGTCGCGACCGACACCCTGCTCTGTGGGCTGGCGATCTCGCTGATCATCCCGGGCAGCAGCCGCCGCGAAGCCGTCGGCGGGCTGGACGACCTGGGCACCGACGCGACCGCCGCCACACTCGGCTGTCTGCTCGCGGCCGCCTGCCTGATCAGCCCGTGGTTCGCGTTCGTGGCGATTCCGATCACGCTGACCGCGCAGCGGGCGTTGCTGCTCGGCCAGTTGGAGTCGGAGGCGCAGACGGATCCGAAGACCAGCCTGACGCGGGTCGACTGGTGGCGTCGGCGTACCGAGGAGATGCTGCGGACCTCGCGGACCCAGCGTGAGCCGATGGCGGTGCTGCTGATCGACATCGACCACTTCAAGCAGGTCAATGACCGGCACGGCCACCTGGTCGGTGACGAGGCGCTGCGTGCAGTCGCGACGATCCTGCGCAGCGCGATCCGCGTGAAGGACGTGATCGGGCGGTTCGGCGGCGAGGAGTTCGTGATCGCGCTGCCGGACACCGGGATCGATGAAGCAACGGTCACCGCGGATCGGCTTCGCAACGCGGTGTCGGCGAGTCCGCTGGCCGCGATGTGTGCCGGCGTACTCGACGATCCGGACCTCGATCCGGACACCTTCCATCTGACTGTGAGCATCGGGGTCGCGGTTTATCCGAACGACGGGGCGACCGTGGACGACCTGTTGCTGCGTGCGGATCGTGCGATGTACGCCGCCAAGGCCGCCGGACGCGACCGGGTCCGCCTGGCCGCCGACACCATCGCGCTGCCCCGGCTGACCGCGTCCACACAATTCTCCGAACAAGCAGAACCTTTGGCCCAGGCGCAGCGTCCTGTGAGGTGAGGGCGGCAGGACGGAGCGCAGATGGCGGCAACGGGGAGTCGTGACGACGACTTCACGGCTTTCGTGCTGGCCAGATCCGCGCGGTTGGTGCACTTCGCGCGGATGCTGTGCGGCGACGCCGGCCTCGCCGAGGACCTGGTGCAGAACGCGCTCGAGAAGGCGTACCTGCGCTGGGACCGGATCGAGATGGCCGACCCGTTCGCGTACGTCCGACAGGCCGTGGTCAACCAGCATCTGTCCTGGGTACGACGGCGGCCGTGGCGGGAGCGTCCGAGCGGCGGGGCGACCGAACTGGATCTGTTCCTCGGGCCTGTTGTCGATGATCCGTCCGGTGCGGTCAATCGGCGGGTGGGGCTGGGGGCCGCACTCGCGACGCTGAGCCGGCGGGAGCGTGCGGTTGTCGTCCTGCGGTATGTCGAGGATCTGACCGAGCGGCAGACCGCGGAGGTCCTCGGGGTCGCGGTCGGCACGGTGAAGAGCGCCAACGCGCGGGCCCTGGAGAAGCTGCGCGCTGCTCCGGAGCTGAGCGGCGTACCGGTGGGGGAGCGAACATGAACGACATCGAGGACGAACTGCGGGGTCTGCTGGCGCCGGGGGACGCCGGTACGCCGCTGGATCCAACGCGGGTGATCGCTGGGGCGCAGCGCCGGCGTGGTCGACGGAATCTGGCGACAGTTGCTGCTTCGGTTGCTGTCGTGTCGGTGGTGGCAGGAGGGGTGGTCGGGAGCCACTCGCGCGGTGGTCCACCGGAGCCCGCTCGGCCGGGGCCTGCGCCTACCGCGGTGGTCCCCACGCCAACTCCGATGCCCCCGACTACTACTCCGACCATGCCGCCGACGGCGACTCCGACGTACCCCACGCGAATGAGCCCGTCGCCGACGCACGCGACGCCTCCCACCGCGATACCACCGACTGCGCCGCCGTCCAGGATGCCGACGAACGTGCCGCTCCGCCCACCGACCTCCCCCACCGCGTCCTTGCCGACGCCGGCCCGTGGCCTTGTCCCAACCGCCACCCCCAGCCGCTCGGCCCACACGGAGACGCCAACCCTCGCCCCGACGCGCTGAGCAGAACCTTTCCGCGGCGGTTCGCGTCCTTCAGCCCGACCGAATACCAGAAGGTTGCGGAGGGCAACGATGAGAGAAGTAGGACCGAACCGGCGCGTCACCCGGCTGCTGCTGGGCGGGATCGCGGCCGCGGCCGTGGTGGTTGTCGCAGTCGCGGGGACGGCGATGGCGCGCAGCGGCTCGGCAGACGACGGTACGCCGGTCCACGCCACCCCGAGCCCGTCACCCAACCGACCAACCGTTTCCCCAAGCCGCACCCCCGACCAACCGACTGCCTCCCCAAGCCCCGTCCCACCCAGAACCCCAACCCTCCCGCCAACGGTCTCCCCAACCCGCGGCCCCCGCCCCGTACCAACCCTCCCGCCAACAGCGACGCCAGGCCGCGTTCCGACGGTTGCACCAACCAGAGCCCCGCGACCGGTCCCGCCAACCGCGACACCAACCCGCTGGTCGACGCCGTTGCCGAGCGCAACCCCAACCCAGCCCCCACGCGCCGCCCGCCCCACGCCAACTCAGGCCGGCAAGTAGCTCAGTCGGTTACAGAACAAGCGCCGGACCGCACGCACGTTGAGCGTGTGGCCGGCGCTTGTCGGGAGTTGGGGTCAGCAGGTGCTGAAGGTGCCTGCTGAGATCCAGGCTTTGGCTACGTACATGCCGGTGTTTACTCGGAGCCAGATGTTGGTGGTGCCTTGGGAGCCGGTGACGGATTCGCCGGTTGTTTGGCATTCGACGGTTACCTGGGCGGATTTGCCGGCCATGCCTACGACTGCGCCGGTCGAGTTCGGTGCGTTGCGGACGTTGAGGTAGCCGGACGAGATCGAGACCGTCCCGCGGCCGCCGTCGCCTGTCCACAGGTAGGTGACGTCTACGAATGAGTTATCCGCGAGCTTCAGCGCATCCCAGAACACCCCGTCCGCAAGGTCGATCCCCGCCGGGTTCGCAACGATCCGGCCGAACTGGTCCTTTCTGCCGTTGTACCCGTCCTGGTACGCCGCCTGTGCCTCGGGCTTGCCCTGCGGCAGGTCCTTCCACATCTCGCGGGTGGCGCTCGGGTTCCAGTAGTCGTCCTTCGTGTTCCACGGGCCGACATCCCAGACCGGTTCGAAGGCACACCGCGACGCAGTACAGACCTTCACCGAGTACGTGCCCGATCCGTTGCCGGACAGTCCGCGCCGTGAGGGCAGCGCGACGAAGTGGTCGCGGCTGACGATCACGTGACCGTTGGCCGTCGTACCGCCGACCAGACCTTCGCGGGTGGCGAACACGTGCGACTTGAGCGGCGCGGCCTGGACGCTCATCCGGGGGGCCGCGACCTTGTCAGTCGGCTGCACGGTCAGATCGGCGACGGACGGGCTGCCGCCGGTCGGTGGCGCGGTGAGGATCACCCGCAGCTGGACCTGGTCGCTGGCACCGGGCAGAGCGGTAGGTGTGCCCGCAGGTGCAGTTGTCCACTCCGACCATCGGTTGTTGATCCACGAGCGGACCGCGACGTCGGCGGATGAGCCATCCGGCGTACCGGACGTATAGCCGACGATCACGGCCGAGGTAGGAGCGGCGAAGCGGACCGGCGTGAGCTCGGCCAGGCCGGTGCGTTGGTTGAGCTTGGTCGAGCCGATGGCGGCAGGTGCGTCGCCGAGGATGATGCGCCTGCCCTCGACGCGAACGTTGCTCGATCCGGCAACAGGCTGGGACACAACGGTGGGATCGGGGGTGGCGGCGGTGCTGGGCAAGGTTGCGGTAAAGATCGCCGCGGTCACGGCCAGACAGGCGGCGAGTGCGGCTGGGCGGCTGGTACGCATGGGCGGAACCTCCGGGGCGGTGAAGGCTTGTGCACCCAATGTGACAAACAAACACCACCCCTGTATAGACCGTGAATAAATTTCTCCTGACCGAACAGAACCCGATCGGTGACTCAGCGGGTTTGGACCGGTGTGACAGAGGCTGAGGAGAATCGATGACCCGGACCGCGGACGCCGACTTCGAGCGATTCGTCGTGGCGCAGTCGACCCCCTTGCTCCGCTTCGCGGAGATGTTGTGCGGCGATCGGCACACCGCCGAGGACCTCGTGCAGCAGGCGTTGATGCGGTCGTATCCGAAATGGCACCGGCTGGAGGGCGACCCGTTGCGGTTCGTCCGGCGGGTGCTGGTCAACCGATTCCTCTCCCAGGCCCGCCGGCGCTGGAACAACGAAGTACCCAGTGATCCGGTAGCAAACGATTGGGACCAGCGAGCGGTGGCGGACTTCGCCGGGGCGGTCCAGACCAGGGAGGCCGTGCTCTCGGCCCTCAACGGTCTGACCGTCCGGGAGAGAGCCGTGGTCGCGCTGCGCTACTCGCAGGATCTCTCCGAGGCCGAGACCGCCGAGCTCCTCGGTATGGCGACCGGGACCGTGAAGAGCACGGCCTCCCGGGCGCTGGCCAAGTTGCGTCTGGCACCCGACCTGATCGACAGCGGAGTTGGAGGAAACTGATGAGTGACGAGCAGCAAGTGCGCAACGCGCTGACCTATGAGATGGAGCCGTGGCAGCCGGACGCCGGTGACCTGATGCGGCGCGGCAAGCGGCTGACCTGGCTGCGCCGGGGACTGGCCGCGGCCGGCGTCACCGCCCTGGCCGGGACCGTCGCGACGGTGTCCGCCGCGGTCGGCGGACCGACCCTTGCGGTCAAGAACATCCTGGCCGGCGGAAAGCCGCCGGTGCCGGCGGTGATTCCGGCCGGTACGCCGTCGGCGCCGTCGATCGACCCGACCTGCCTGCCGGCCAAGCCGAAGCTGCCGAAGGTGGTCGTGAACAAGACCATCGACCCGAACAACCCGCCGAAGCCCACGCTGCCGGCCAAGCCCACCCTGCCCGCCAAGCCAACCCTGCCCTCGCTGCCGACCGGCAAGGTGACGCTGCCCAGCAAGCCGAGCCTGCCGGCCACCCGGCCCTCGTTGCCTGGTAAGCCGACCCTGCCGGCGGGCAAGCCGACGCTGCCGGCGCGCCCGGGCATCCCCACCACCAAGCCCACCTGGCCGACGACGAAGCCGACGCTCCCGGGCAAGCCTTCGATCCCGACCACCAAGCCGACCCTGCCAACACTGCCGACGCTTCCGACCGGCAAGCCGAGCCTGCCGGCGAAGCCGACCCTCCCGTCGCTTCCGACCGCCAAGCCCACGCTGCCGGCCAAGCCCACGCTGCCGGCCAAGCCCACGCTGCCGGCCAAGCCCACGCTGCCGGCCAAGCCGAGCCTGCCGACGGCCAAGCCGTCCCTGCCCGGCAAGCCCGCGGTCCCGGCCGTGCCGGACTGCGTGCAGGGTGTGCCGACCGGAAAGCCGACCCTGCCGAGCAAGCCCAACCTGCCCGGCAAGCCGAACATCCCGACCGCGAAGCCGACCGCGCCGAAGCTGCCGACGGCGACAGTCTCCGCTGGTGTGACGGTGACGGTCCCGGTCAAGCCGCACAGCAAGCCGACGCTGCCGAAGCCGTCGATCCCGACGACGAAGCCGACGCTGCCGGTCCCGACCTCGAAGCCGAGCTTCCCGACGCCGAGCTTCCCGACGGCGTTCCCCACCGGCCACCCCTCCTCCGGCCGGTAGGGCTCCCGGCCACCGGCGAGTAGGCCCTCCCTGCAAGACCTACTCGCCGGTGGCCCCATCCACGAGCTCGCGGGCCACGTCCAAGTGGCCCGCGTGCCGTGCGTACTCCTGCAGGACGTGGAACAAGATCCAGTTCAGCGTGGGCCGATCGTCCGGTCCGAACCGTCCGCCTGCCTCGGCAATCTCAGCCGGGTCCGCACCGCCGACCAGCTGCCGCGTGAACTCACCGCCCGCGTGCAGCTGGGCCAGCAGGCTCTCCAGCGAGTCGTCCGCCGTCACCGCCCAGCGACCGTCGGGATCGTCGCCCGAGTCGCCCCACGGATGCTCGACCTGCTCACCGGTGAAACCCCAGCGCAGCCACCGTCGCTCCATGAAGACCAGATGCTTCAGCAACTCGAGTGGCGACCACCCCGACGGCAACCGGCTGCCGCGCAGCTCGGCGTCGCTCAGGCCGGTCAGCTTCTTCTCGATGATCTCGCGGTAGCGGTCGAGGTACTGCAGATGCAGCTCGATCGTGTCGGTGACATCCCTGGCAGGCTTCACGAAAGACCTCGCAGGTACTCGGCGGTCGCGTCGTCGGCAGGATAGAACGACTCGATCATCAGCTCCGACACCGTCACATCGAGCGGCGTCCCGAACGTCGCGATCATCGTCAGCAGCGACAGTTCCCGCCCGTCGTGCGTGAGCCTGAACGGTACGACGACCTCGGCAGGGCCGGGCGGCGCCGGCCTGTCGTCGGCGGCGTACGCGCGGAGTTCGTCGTACAGGTCCTGGAGCTCGGGGTCGGCCGTGCTCGCGGCCTGGCGTTGCAGGCTGGCGAGTGCGCTGGCGCGGACCTCGGCGATGTTGCCGATCCGCTTGGCCAGGCCGTCCGGGTGCAGAGTCAGCCGGAGCGCGTTGATCGGTGCCTGAAGCAACTTCTCGTCGACGCCGGCGGTGAAGAGCTGGATGCCGGCGTTCGCCTCGACGATGTTCCACCAGCGGTCGACGACGAGCGCCGGGAACGGCTCGTGGGCCTTGAGCAGGCGGCGCAGCGTCGTACGGACGGCAAGCATCGCCGGCGAGTGCAGCGACGCCTCGCTGTAGATCGGCGCGAACCCGCCGGCGAGCAGCAGCTGGTTCCGGTCCCGCAGCGGTACGTCGAGGTGCTCGGCGAGCCGCAGCACCATGTCCCGGCTCGGCTTGGACCGCCCGGTCTCGACGAAACTCACATGCCGGGTGGACACCTCGACCCGGTTCGCCAGCTCGAGCTGGCTGAGCCGGCGGCGCTCCCGCCACCCGCGCAGAAGCTCGCCCACCGGGCGCTGGAACGTCTCCTCGATCGTTGCTGCCATACCCAGACCGTAGCGGTCGGCGTAGACATCGCCATTACCTCTGACGTCATCGACCGCGTGCCGGGTACGGCGGCAAGGTTCTGGTCATCGAAACCTTCCGAGGAGGAAACACCATGAACGCAACGACTCTCGCCGACCAGTACTTCGCGATGTGGAACGCCGCCGACGCCGATCGCCGGGCCGAGCTCATCGCCGGTACCTGGACCGACGACGCGACCTTCCAGGACCCGAGCTTCGAGACCACCGGCCACGACGAGCTGAACAAACTGGTCGGTGCCGCGCAGCAGATGTTCCCGGGCCTGTCCTTCGTCCGTACCGGCGACATCGACGAGCACCACACGTACCTGCGCTGGACCTGGCACCTCAAGGCCGACGGGCAGGAGCCGGTGGCCGGCGGCACCGACATCGTCGTACTCGACGGCGACGGCAAGATCCAGAAGCTGATCGGCTTCCACGACTTCGCGCCCGAGCACTGAGGCGTTAATTGGGTGGAAGCCCGGCGGTGGGCGGAGCAGCATGGGCGGATGCTCACCGCCGAAGAGCTGGATGTGTTCGAGCGCGACGGGATCGTGAAGCTCCCGTCCGCGTTCTCCGCCGACGATGCCGCGCGGATGCGGGACGGGTTGTGGGACGAACTGTCCGCGCGGCACGGGATGGATCGCGACGACCGTTCGACCTGGACGCCGACGCGTCCGACGAGTTTGAAGAGCACGAAGTCGTCTCGCGCGGCCCACGCGATCCTCGGCCCGCGGGTGCGATCGGCGCTCGACGGCCTGCTCGGCGACTGGATCGAGCCGAGGCACCAGGGGCAGGTCCTCGTCACGATGCCGGAGGGCGTGCCGTGGGCCGTGCCGCATCGCCAGTGGCACACCGACGTGGGCTACGAGGAAGCCCCCGAGGCCGTGAAGATCTGGGCGTTGCTGGGCGATCTCGAGCCTGGTGGCGGCGGGACACCACAGGTCGCGGGTTCGCACAAGGTGATCGAACGGTTCTTGACCACGACCGACGAGCGCGAGTTCAAAGCGGTGCGAGACGCCGTACTGCGGTCAGACCCGTGGTTCCGCAACCTGACGTCGGAGGAGCGCACCGTGGACCCGATGGCGCCGGCCGACCTCGATGGCCTGCCGGTCCGCGTCATTGAGCTCATCGGTGAGGCCGGTGACGTGTACCTGACCCATCCGTGGATCCTGCACTCGATCGCGCCCAACGCGGCCGACACACCCCGGATGATGCGCAGCCGCTTCATCTACAGAGGGCGTTGACCAGCCGGGCGCAACGCACCGGGTCCTCGGTCAGACCCGAGTTCAGTCCCCACAGCCAGTAGTCGACCGTCCGCCAGATCACCCAGTCGCGGGCGCGGTCGCGGTCCAGACCGGCCTCACGGACCGCGAGATCGAAGTACGGGACGATCTCGGTCATCTTGTCGAGGTCCCACCACAGAACACGGCCGAGGTCGAACTCGATGTCGCCGCGATACAGCACCGGGTCGACCGTCAGCCACGGCTCCCGATGCCCGGCGAGCACCTGGCCGGAGTGGAAATCGCCGTTGACCGCCGCGGTCGACGTGGTCTCGGTCGGGGCGACGTCGAGCGCCTCGCGCAGGATCGCGACGTCGAACGGGCGGCCGAGCCGCTCCCACTGCGGCTCCAGTTCAGCCGACCGCGTCGTCACGATGTCCGCGGTCGACGGCGCGTCGTCCGGCCCGGGTACGGCGAGTCTGCGCATCATCTGCCCGAGTACGGCGATTGCCTCGTCGATGGGCCGCGTCGTCAACGGGGTCGACAACCGTTCGAGCAGCATCGCCCCGGCCTCGGCATCGTCGTCGAGCAACAGGACCATGCCGCGGCCGTCCCACCACTTCAGCGCGCGAACCTGCTTCGTCACCTCGTCCCCGGGCAGCGACATCCGCAGCGCGAGCTCCATGCCGTCCCGTGTCACCGGTACGACGATCGCGTTCGACCCGTGCGCGACCGGACCGTCGATGGCAAGGTTCCAGCGGCGGCATTGCGCGTCGACTGCCTGGGGCAACGACTCCAACCACGCCTGCCCTTGCGTCCACCAACCTGGCATCTGGAGGAACGTCTCGGGCAGCTCGATCACCCTGGAACCGTAGGGGGCAACCCGGGGCAGCGCTTCCGATTTCCAGAAGGCCTCCCCGGAAACGGGATCGCAGACCATGATGTGGGACATGGGCGGAGAGGTTGATGTTGACGGGTTGCAGTTCGACCCCGGGCTTTCCCGGCAGATCGAGTCGGTGTACACGACGCCGGATGTAGTCGAGCAGCGACGGGTGGTGCGGGCGGCCTTGGCGTTGCGGCCGGGGGACCGCGTGCTGGACGTCGGTGTGGGGCCGGGTCTGCTGGCGGCGGAGATGGCCGGTGAGGTCGGGCCGGACGGGCGGATCTGCGGGATCGACATCAGCGAGAGCATGCTGGCGATCGCGGGTACCCGTACGGATGTCCCCGGCGGTCCCGGGATCGAACTGGAGCTGGCCTCGGCCGCACGGATCCCGCATCCGGCGGAGAGCTTCGACGTGGTCGTGTCGACTCAGGTCTTCGAGTACGTCGACGACGTGGCCCGCGCGCTCGAGGAGGTACGGCGGGTGCTCCGGCCGGCCGGTCGCGTCGTACTGCTCGACACGGACTGGGGTTCGCTGGTGTGGCGGTCGAGTGACGACGAGCGAATGGCCCGGGTGCTGACTGCCTTCGAGGACCATCTGGCCGATCCGCATCTGCCCCGGACGCTGGCCGACGTACTGGCCAGGTCCGGTTTCACCCTGACCCACGAGCAGGTGGTGCCGATCCTCAACACGGCGTACGACGCGCGCACGTACAGTGCCGGATTGATCGACATCGTGTCGGACTTCGTGCCCGGTCATGCCGGCGTGACGGAGGACGACGCGCGTGCCTGGGCGGACGATCTGCGGAGTCTGGGGCCGAGCTACTTCTTCAGCCTGAACAGGTATCTGTTCGTCGCGTCCGCACTGTGAGACCCCGTACCCCGGCGGGTGCATCCTGGGAGAGACACACCCGCCGGGCCGGTCGTTCTCCCGCCCCTCAGTGGGAGAACTCGCGGCTCGGTGAACACCACCCATGCCCGAATGGCACTGACCGAACCGCGGGACCACCTACAGGTACCCCAGGTCGCGGGTTCGCACACACCCCGGCACGCTGAGCGGACGGAAAACTTCACGTTCCTCAAACCTTTGCCGCTGGTTGCCTGACCTGGCAGCCTCCTACCCTGGATGACGATTTCGCCCGCCGGGGGTCGGCGCGCGATCGATCAGGGGGAAGGAACGGGGTTATGCCGGAAGTGTTCGACGACGAGTTGACCGACGACGAGCTGGACCAGCTGGAGGCGCTCGGCGCCGCCGAGGACGCGGAGCTGATCCTCGGCCCGGCGACCGGGGATAAAGATGCCTGAGGCAAGGATTTCCTGGCGCGGCGTCACGATGAACAGACGGACGGTGGCGATGGTCGAGGCCGCCGAGCAGTTGTACAAGTCCAAGTTCGCGATCCTGCAGGGCTCGTACAACAAGGGTGGTGTGGAGGCGTCGGCGGGTACGCACGACGGCGGCGGCGCGGTCGACATCGACGTACGGACGAAGAGCGCCGCGCAGCGGGTCGCGGTGGTGAAGGCGATGCGCGCGGTCGGGTTCGCCGCGTGGCTGCGGACGCCGGCGCAGGGCAACTGGCCGTACCACGTGCACGGGATCGCGGTCGGCGACAAGGACCTGTCCCGCGGCGCGGCGGTCCAGGTGACGGAGTACCACCGCAAGCTCAACGGGCTGGCCAACCGGGGCAAGGACGACGGGCCGCCCGGGTACTACGGGATGACCTGGGAGCTGTACCTGAAGGCACACCCGCCGAAGCAGCCGGTGCCGGACTCGACGATCTCGCTGGCCGCGATGGCGTACGCGCGGACGCACGACGCGATGACCGGGGTGTGGGGCGCGGATCGGGCCCGGGTGATCGCGTGGGCGGCGCATCCGCGGGTCGGCGCGATCACCAAGGCTGAGACCGTCCCGGCGGCGGGCGTGCCGTGGCACCTGCACTTCCAGCGGGTGATCCGGAAGGTGCAGCTGCACTTCAAGCTCGAGGTGACCGGGATCTTCAACAACTCGGTCGCCGCGGTGATGAAGCGGTACGGATACACCATCGTTGCCTGACGTCAGACATGGGCAAGGCCCCACCGGTAGCAGCCGGTGGGGCCTTGTTGGTCCACTACCGCCCGGGCATCCCCGGTGCAGCTGTGGAGGTGGAGAGCGGAACCGACGCCGATGCAGGGGTCAAGACGTCAGCTCCGCTTGTCTATGGAGTTGTCACTACCGAGTCGACCGTCCAGACCTGCGCCTGGTGGAACTCGAGGTGCTGCCGCATCTCCGCCGGCGCACCGACCGATCCGAGATGGTTCATGGTCGGCACGACGACCGCTCGGACGTCGGACCGCTTCACTTCGTCGAGCAATGCGTGGAAAGCAGCGGACTCGGCCGCATCGCGCTCGGTGTAGACGGTGCCGAGGGTGAATCCCTCCGCGCTGGCGAAGGCGGCGAGTGAATCGGTCGCCGCGGCCAGCTCCTCCGCGCAGCTCAGCGCGTCGGCCCGTACATACCCGAGCAGCGTCGGCCGGGTGGTCATCGTTCTGCCGTGTCCACCAGCACCGGCTCGCTCGTCACCCGGAGGGACGCGAACCGCCGACGCATGGCTTCCTCGTACTGCCCGGCCTGCTCCACGCTGGTGGTGTGGTCCGCAATGGGATGTCCGCCGAACCAGACCCGCACCCGACGGTGCGTTGCGGGGGTCTCGAGCGTCTCGGTCATCGCGGTTCCTTCAGCAGTGTGTGGTTGGCCCCGAACGGCTTTGTCCGGCGCTGAGTAAAGAACACAACATCGGCGGGCCCTTCGGAACAGTTTGGAAGGGACCTTTACAGAGGCCTAACGCAGAGTAGGGAAACCCTACGAACGCGCAGGTCAACGGCCACTCCGACCAGTACCCGGGGATCCGGGAAACCATGTCAAGAATGTTTGCAGCAATGTGCCGATAACGATTCGGAGACGCCGTGGGGTATTCAACCAGAGCTAAAACCTATGACGTCCTGCTAACCGTTTGCACCGACCTGCTTACGCACCGAAACGGCCGCGACAACAATTCCCAGCACGGCGGCCGCCAACGGTACCGCCAGCCCGGTGTGACGCGGTCAGGTCTTCCGCGTGAAGCTTGCTGGGTGACGCGGTACGACGACAAGCGTGAGGGCTGCTGCGCAGACGGCTAGCGCTGCGATGAGGTTGAGGGTCAGGGGTAGGTGGAGGACGAGCGTCATCGCGGGAGCGCCGAGGGCGCCGATCAGCAGGGCCAGTGAGTCGGCGGCGAAGAAGAGTGCGCCGACGCTCGCCAGGACGGCGGTTGGTGCGGTCCGCTGGATCGTGGTCTGGACGGTGATCAGCAGGATGCTGCCGGGCAGGCCGATCAGGACTGCGGCAGCGACGGCTATCGGGACGCTGGGCGCGTTGAACAGGGCGAAGTACGCCAGGGCTGTGACGAACTGGGTGAGGGTGAGCAGCTCGCGGGTGCCGAGGAGTCGGGCGGCCTTCGTGCTCAGGGCGGCGCCGATGAGGTAGCCGGCGCCGAGGCCGGAGATCAGGTAGCCGACGACGTACCCGGGGGCGTGCAGGCGATCGACGGTGAACGGTACGAGGAGCGCGGTGAGGCCGGCGTTCGCGGTGAGGAAGACGGTCTGGCCGATGAGGATGCCGCGGAGCGCTGGGTGCCTGACGGCAGCGCTGAGTCCTTCGAGGGGCCGCGGTGGTACGCCGGTGGTGGGGTGCCGGCGGGTCCGGACTGTCGCGATGGTTGCCGCTGACAACAAATAGCTGATGATGTCGACGATCAGCACGAACTTGATCCCGGGACCGGCCAGCAGGAGCGCGCCGAGCGGCGGTGCGGCCAGCCGGATCGCGCTGCTAGTGACGGCGTTGATGGAGTTGGCTGTTGCGAGTTCCTTGCCCGTGCCGACGACGGCCGGGAGCAGGGCGCGTACGGCGGGGCGGAAGACCGTGGTCGCGGTGTTCTCGAGCAGGATCGCGAGGTAGATCAGCCAGACATGATCCCGGTCGGCGAACAGGATCTGTCCGACCGCGGCGGCGCTGGCCAGATCTGCGATCCACATCGCCCGGGCCAGGTCCCAGCGATCCAGCAGTACGCCGGCCCAGGGCCCGATCAGCAACGCCGGAAGGGCTTCCAGGGCCAAGGTCAGTCCGGTCGCGACCGTCGAGCCGGTCAGCGCGAACACGTAGAACGGGATCGCCACGATCAGCAGCCAGGACCCGATGCCCGACACCGCGCCGCTGAACCAGAGTCTCCGGAAATCTCTCACGACGCCGGAATCTATCCTCTAGAAATAGACAACGGCAAGAGTGTTCTGTGAAGATAGTGCTCGTGGAGTTGGGCGAAGTACTGCGCGACCGTCGGAAGGCGGCCGGGCGGACCATCGCGTCCGTGGCCGTCGACGCCGGTCTGTCCGTCCCGTACATCGCGAACCTGGAGAACGGCCGGGGCAATCCCACGGTCGCCGCGCTGGATCGGCTCGCGACGGCGCTGGGCGCGCAGCTCGAGGTGCGGATCGGGGAGGACGTGCCGCCTCCTGCCGTGTCGGTCGGGGCCGAGTTGGTGTCGGACTCTGATCGGGCCGACTCGGTTGTGGCTGCGCTCGCTGATGGCAGGTCGCGCGCGGCTGTCCGGCGCGAGTTGATCGCGACGCTCGACTCGCTCGGTGTGTTGCTGGGTCGTCCGCCGGACGCGGCCGACCTGGGCCGGCTGCTCGACCTGCTCGTGCTATCCGGTCGCGGGCTGTGATCGGCGCATCGTAGGGTCCGGGTCATGGAGATCGGTGCGCGGATCGCCGCGGCTCAGTTGACCGGTTCGGCGCGGTCGAAGCGGCAGGTGATCGCGGGACCGTTGGCGGGCATGTTGCACGACGACGACACCTGGTACCTGTCCGGCGTACTCGCGGCTGACCCTGGGCGACCGTTCGATCCGGACGAGATCCCGTGGGCGATCGAGACGATCCGCCAGGCGTTCGCGGCCGAAGGGCGCTGGGTGCACGCCGAGTTCGTCGACGAGGCGAACCCCGGCCTGGCCGAGGCCCTCGCGGCGGAGGGCATGACGATCGTGTCCCACCTCCCGCTGCTCGTGGTCGAGCCGGGCAGTTTGATCGTTCCCGACCTCCCGGAGGGTGTTTCCGTTCGCGTCGTGTCGTCGCCCGAGGAACAGGCCGTGGCGAATGCGCTTGCCGCGGAGGCGTACGAGATGGACAACGCCGACTTCGCGTACAAGCCGGATCCTGCGGACGGCGGCGCGGTGATCGTTTACGTGGACGACGTACCGGCTGCCACCGCGGCGTGGACCGCGGTCGCCGACGAGGTCTCGGAGGTCGCCGGCGTGGGCACGATCCACAGCCATCGGCGGCGCGGACGGGGCGGAATCGCAACGGCACACGCGACTCTTAACGCCTTCGGGCTGGGCGGCGCAACCCTTGCCTGGCTCACGCCGGGCGACGACGGTGCGGACCGCGTGTACCGCCGCCTCGGCTATGCGCCGCGGGCTACCGCCGTACACCTGGGCGATCCTGGCGGCCACCTGGCTGACTTGCGGTGACTACGGGCGGTACGTGAGCAGGACGACACCGCTGGGGAAGGTCGTGCTGCTTGTCAACGTCAGGGTCTGAGGTGAGCCGTCGGGGAAGAGGCGTTGGCCGGTGGCGACGACCGTCGGGTAGATGAAGAGGCGGTACTCGTCGACCAGGTTCGCGGCGATGAGTTGGTGGGTGAGGTCGATGCTGCCGGTGCAGACGATGTCTCTGCCGGGGTTCTCCTTCAGTCGACGGACCTCGTCGAGGTTGCGGAGGATCGTGGTCGGCTTCCAGCCCGGCTCCTGCAGGGTCGAGCTCACGACGTACTTCTGCACCTGGTTGAGGTACGCCGAGACGCCGGTCGGGTCGTCCGTCTGCGCGGGCCAGAAGCCGCGCATCTGCTCGAACGTCACGCGACCGGTGAGGAACGCGTCCGCCCGCGCCATCTGCTCGCGCAGCGCCTCGAGCACCTCGGGACCACCGTCGGCAGGTCCGAACCAGTCACCCGCCTCGATAACACCGTCGACGGTGATGTTCTGGGTGACGATCAGGTCGCGCATCAGACTCCTCCTGGTTGGATTCACCTGGTACGTCGGACCCGGCCGTCACCCTTCGACATCAGCGAACTGTGAATCCTGCGTTCCGGAATGCTTCGGCGAGCGACGTCTCGTCCATCGGAGTCTCGGCCTGCTTGCCACCACGACCCTGACCGCCCTGACCACCGGGCTTCCCGCCGCGACCGTTGCCTTGCCCACCACGACCGCCGCCCTGACCGCCTGGGCCGCGGCCCTGGTCGCCCGAGCCGCCTCGTCCTTGGCCACCCTGACCACGGCCGCCGCCTTGACCGCGACCGCCTTGGCCGCCTTGGCCGCCGCCCTGGTTTCCGCCAGACCGAGCCCCGCGATCACCGGGCCGCCCGCCGCCGGTACCCGGCTCGTCGTCCAGACGCAGCGTGAGGGAGATCCGCTGGCGCGGGATATCCACCTCGAGCACCTTCACCTTGACGATGTCGCCCGGCTTGACCACCTCGCGCGGGTCCTTGACGAAGTTCTTCGACAGCGCGGACACATGGGCCAACCCGTCCTGATGCACGCCGATATCGATGAACGCCCCGAACGCGGCCACGTTGGTGACCTGACCCTCCAGCCGCATCCCCGGCTTCAGGTCAGCGATCTTGTCCACACCCTCGGCGAACACCGCGGTCTTGAACGCCGGCCGCGGGTCACGCCCTGGCTTCTCCAGCTCGGCCAGGATGTCCGTCACGGTCGGCAGACCGAACATGTCGTCAACGAAGTCCGCCGCCTTCAGCCGCTTCAGCTCCGACGACCCGATCAGCGACTTCACGTCCGACCCGGTCGCGTCGAGGATCCGGCGTACGACGGGGTAGGCCTCGGGGTGCACGCTGGACGTGTCGAGCGGGTCGTCGCCGCCGGGGATCCGGAGGAACCCGGCCGCCTGCTCGAACGCCTTCGGGCCGAGGCGTGCGACCTCGCGCAGCGCCGTACGCGACTTGAACGGGCCGTTGACGTCGCGGTGCTGGACGATGTTGTCGGCCAGGCCCGGCGTGATGCCCGAGACCCGGGTGAGGAGCGGCGCGGACGCGGTGTTGAGGTCGACGCCGACCGCGTTCACACAGTCCTCGACGACCGCGTCGAGCGAGCGGGACAGCGAGTTCTCCGGGAGGTCGTGCTGGTACTGGCCGACGCCGATCGACTTCGGATCGATCTTCACCAGCTCGGCCAGCGGGTCCTGCAACCGGCGCGCGATCGAGACCGCGCCGCGGAGCGACACGTCCATCCCGGGCAGCTCCTGGGACGCGAACGCGGACGCCGAGTAGACCGACGCGCCGGCCTCGGACACGACGGCCTTGGTGAGCTTGAGCTCGGGGTGCTTGGCGATCAGCTCGCCGGCCAGCTTGTCCGTCTCGCGTGACGCCGTACCGTTGCCGATGGCAATCAGTTCGACGTTGTGTGCGGCGGCGAGCTGGGCCAGGGTTGCGATCGACTTGTCCCACTGGTTCTGCGGGACGTGCGGGTAGATCACGCCGGTGTTGACGACCTTGCCGGTGGCGTCGACGATCGCGACCTTCACGCCGGTACGGAAGCCCGGGTCGAGGCCCATCGTCGCGCGGGTGCCGGCCGGGGCGGCCAGCAGCAGGTCGCGCAAGTTGGCCGCGAACACCCGGATCGCCTCGTCCTCGGCGACCTGCCGGAGCCGCATCCGCAGGTCGATGCCGAGATGCACCAGGATCTTGGTCCGCCAGGCCCAGCGAACCGTCTCGACCAGCCACTTGTCCGCCGGGCGGCCCTGGTTCTCGACGCCGACCTTGCGGGCGATGGTCGTCTCGTACTCCGTCGGTCCGTCGACCTCCACACCCGCGGGCAGCGGCTCGACGGAGACCGTCAGCACGTCCTCCTTCTCGCCGCGGAACAGCGCGAGGATCCGGTGCGACGGCATCTTCGTGAACGGCTCGTCGAAGTCGAAGTAGTCGGAGAACTTCGCGCCGTCGGTCTCCTTGCCTTCCCGTACGGCGGAGGCCAGCCGGCCCTGCTCCCACAGGCGCTCGCGCAAATCACCGATCAGGTCGGCATCCTCGGCGAACCGCTCGACGAGGATCGCGCGGGCACCGTCGAGCGCGGCCTGCGGGTCGGGCACCTCGGCGTTGACGAACACCGCCGCCGCGGCGAACGGCTCGACGTCCGGGTCGGACATGAGCCCATCGGCGAGCGGCTCCAGACCGTTCTCCCGGGCGATCATCGCCTTGGTCCGGCGCTTCGGCTTGAACGGCAGGTAGATGTCCTCGAGCCGGGACTTGGTGTCCGCGGCGAGGATCGAGGCCTTCAGCGCGTCGTCGAGCTTGCCCTGGCTCTCGATCGACTCCAGCACGGTCTGCCGGCGCTCCTCGAGCTCACGCAGATACCGCAGGCGCTCCTCGAGTGTGCGCAGCTGCGCGTCGTCGAGCTCTCCGGTGACCTCTTTCCGGTACCGCGCGATGAACGGGACGGTAGATCCTTCGTCGAGCAAGCCCACTGCCGCCCGCACCTGGTTCTCACCCACCTCGAGCTCATCCGCGATCCGCCGCTCGATCGACTGCACCACCACTGTCCGATTCCCCTCTACCGACAAACCCGCCGAACATTCTGCCCCGGCCGGGCTCCATATCCTTCCCCATCCCACCCCCCACCCCGAAACCCGTCCCACCCCACCTGTGGACAACCCCATGCGATCATCACATCGGGGAGGAATCACATGGGGCAGTTCGACAGCTACATCGACCGTAAGGCGGCCGCTCCGCCCGGGGTGGTCCGGGCGTTCTGTCTGGTGGCGCCCGTGTTCATGATCATCCAGGCCGTCGGCAGCCACCGCCTCGAGGACATTCTGATGGCCGGCTTCGGCGTAGTCCTGTTTCTGCCGTCCGGGATCGCACCCAGGTGGTATCGCGCACGCCTGGCCGCCTTGCAGAACCACCTGGTTCTCGGCGCCGTCTTTACGTTCAGCCTGATGCTCTGCGTGCTCTTCATACTCCTCGCAACATTCTTCAACCGGTCGACCAGCATCTACATCGCCACCCCTGTCGCGCTCGTCCTCACAACCGCAGCCGCCGTCCGCCAACACACCCGCCTCCGAGCCACCAAGTGAAGGCGATCAGGGCTTTCCAGACGCTCGATCGGAAGATCATCCGACGACCGCTGCGCAGACCTGGCCGGACCATGCGGCTTTTCGCGCTGGCAGGTTTGCTCTTCAGCGTCTATGGCGTGACCGAGGCGCACGGTTGGCATGACTTCTCTCGGCCGTCTCGGTCTGCCTGCTTCTGAGCTTGATCGTCATCGCGCCCCGAGGGCTCTACGACGGGAGCTGAGTACGACGAACTCCCCGGGACCAGTGGTCACCGGGGAGGTTCGTCGTACCGGGGGTCAGGCGGCTTCGCAGAGGGCGGGCTCGGGGGTTTGCTCAGTCTGCTGCTGCGGCTTGGGCTGGCGCATGACAGTGACCGCGATGGCTACTGAAGCGGCGACGATGGCGGCGGCTACGGCGAACGAGAAGTGGTAGCCGTCGGTCAGGGCCTGGAGGGCCGGCTTGGTGCTGGTGGCGGAGCGGGTGGCGGAGAGGGTGGCCAGGATGGCCAGGCCCAGGGCGGCGCCGACCTCGCCCATGGTGCCGATCAGGCCGGAGGCCAGGCCGGCGTCCTCGGGCTTGACGTCCGACATCGACAGGCCCATCAGCGCCGGGAAGCAGACGCCGCCGCCCAGGCCCAGCAGTACCAGCACCGGCAGTACGTGGACGAAGTAGTTGCCACCGACCGGCGCCTGGGTGAAGAGCGCCAGCCCGACGACGATCAGGGACAGTCCGGCGATCAGCGGGCGGCGCGGGCCGAAGCGCATGACCAGCTTCTCGGAGTACTTCACCGACAGCAGTCCCATCACCACAGTGGTCGGCAGGAAGGCCAGCCCGATCTCCAGAGCGTCGTACCCGAGCACCCGCTGCAGGTACAGCGAACCCAGGAAGAAGATGCCGAACATCCCGGAGCTGGACAGCGCCTGGATTAGGTTCGCACCGGTCAGCGTCCTGGAGCGGAAGATCCGCAGCGGCACCAGCGGGTTGGCGGCGGTCGCCTCACGGACGATGAAGCCGGCCAGCAGTACCAGCGTCGCCGCACCCAGCGCCAGCGTCCGCGGAGCGGTCCAGCCGAGCTCAGCAGCCGGCTTGACGATCGTGAACACACCGACCATCAGCGCCGCGGTGATCAACACAGCACCCGGTACGTCGGTGCCCTTGCCGATCCCCAGGCCCTTGTCCTTCTCGATCAGCTTCACCGCGAGTACTGCGGTCAGCACGCCGAGCGGGAGGTTCACGAAGAAGATCCAGTGCCAGCTGATCGCCTGCGTCAGGACGCCACCGGCCAGCAGACCGATCGACCCACCGGCGGACGCGACGAACGCGTACACGCCGATCGCCTTGGCCTGCTCCCGCGGCTCGGGGAAGAGCGTCACGATCATGCCGAGGATGACTGCGGAGGTCAGCGCACCGCCGACGCCCTGGATGAACCGGGCGATCACGAGCATCTCCTGCGTCTGCGCCAGCCCGCACAGCACGGAGGCGGCGGTGAAGACGACCAGTCCGGCGGTGAAGATGTTCCGGCGGCCGAGGAGGTCGCCCAACCGGCCGGCCAGCAGGAGCAGGCCGCCGAAGGCGATCAGATAAGCGTTCACTACCCACGCCAGCGAGGAGCTGGTGAAGCCGAGGTCGTCCTGGATGGCCGGCAGGGCCACGTTCACCACGGTCACGTCGAGCACGATCATCAACATGCCCGCACAGAGGGTGTACAGAGCCAGCCAGCGCGAGCGGCCGCCCTGCGTGGCTGGCGTAGTCGCCAGGGTGTCGGTCGTCGCGTACATCTCGAGGTCTCCTTGCAGTTCGTCGTTGTTGGGCCTTACACCCATACGTCGAACTGGCGGAGCTCAGATTGACACGTCTTCAGAAGTTTTTTCTCGACGCGGCCGAGACATCGCGTACGCCGTGAGCGCCGGCACCAGTCCGGACCCGACAACGAGCAGTGTGGGCACCTGCGACGCCAGAGCGAACCAGGTGAGCAGTACGACGACCCCACCGGCCACCGGCAGCGGCCGCCGCAGCAGGAACAGGTTGGCCGACCGGAACACCGTCTTCATGGTCGCGTCGTCGCCCGCCCGAGGCAGCACAGCCAGTCCGCTCAGGTAGAGCCCGAGGATCATTCCGGTCAGCGGAATCAGTACCACCAGTGCGAACACCCGCGCCGCCCCGCCGGCGAACGCCCAGAACGACAGGCCGAACGCCAGTAGCACCGCACCGGCGTACAGACCGAATCCGGACAGCCAGAACCGCTTCATCGCCCAGCGGAACTCCCCGAAATACCGCCGCAGCAGCTTCGGTTTGTCCTGGCTGATCGCGTCCGCCAGCACCCGCTGCAGCGCGAATGCGGCCGGGAAGAGCGTGATGATGCCCAGGCTGAGCACTACGAACACCAGTTGCAGCATCAGTAGGTCGCCGACGACCGACAGCTTCGTCAGTACCGCGCTGGTGCGGCCGGCGCCTCCAGCACCAGGGGGAGCAGCCACCGATCGCCTCCTCGTTCCGTCCGGGCGTCCCTTGATCGTATGATCACGAACAATCACGCGAAGATCAGGGGACCGCATGCTTGCACAGGAGCGCCACGAGCTGATCCTGCGGAGCCTGCGGCGGCACGGCCGGCTCCGGGTGGCCGATCTGGTGGCCGAGCTGGGCGTCTCCGCGATCACAGTACGCCGGGACCTGGCCGAACTGGACTCCGCCGGTCTGCTCCGCCGCGTGCACGGCGGCGCGATCGGCACCGGCACAGCCGACCAGGGCGCGCGCGGGAGCCAACTGACGATCGGCATCATCGTCCCGAGCGCGGCGTCGTACTACTCCGACGTGATCCGCGGCGCCGAGGCGATGGCCGACAAGTACGGCGCCCGCCTGGTCCTCGGCGTCTCCGGGTACGACGCGACGATGGAGCGCGACCGGATCGACAAGGTCCTCGGCATCGGGGTGGCCGGCCTGCTGATCAGCACCGCGCTCGGCGACGGCGACGCGGACCGGCTCGACTCGAGGCTCGACGACATCGACGTACCCGTGGTGCTGATGGAGCGGGCGTTCGGTTTCCCGCACGTGAACCGCGAGTACGACCACGTCCGCACCGATCACGCGTACGGCGCGATGCTCGCCCTGCGCCATTTCGTCGCGCTCGGTCACCGCCGGATCGCGATCAACCTGCAGGCCACGGTCACGGCGTACTGGCTCCGCAGCGGCATCGAGACCGCCGCGAAGGCACTCGGCGTCGAGGTCTTCCTCTCACCCGTCGACCTCCCGATGCGCGGCGACGACCCCGGCGCCATCACCCAACTCGACGCCTTCCTCGCCGAATGCGAGGCCTTCGGCACCCGCGCCGTCCTCGTCCACTCCGACGAACACGGCGCCCGCCTGGTGGAACGCGCCATGGAACTAGGCCTCCGCGTCCCCGAGGACCTGGCCGTCATCGCCTACAACGACGTGACCGCCTCGCTGGCCGTCGTACCCCTCACCGCAATCTCCCCGGCCCGCCGAGCCCTGGGCGAAACCGCCTGCGACCTCCTCCTCCGCAAACTCCAGTCCCCCACCACCCCCACCCAACACCTCAGCCTCCTCCCCACCCTCAACATCCGCACCTCGTGCGGCGCCCCCGGCATCCTGGTCCCCGGATAAAATCCAGAGGACTACACCGGAACCCGGGGAGAGCGCGCGATGGAGTACGCCGAGTTCGAGGTCGAGTACAAACAGGTCGCCGACATCATCCTCAACGGCCGCAACGGCGCCGACCTCACCGCCGACATCGCCCGACTGCGGGCCCTGGCCAACCAGATCGACGACGAGGACGACCGCGACGACGCGCTGCTGGAGGTGTCGGGCATCGAGGTCGCCATCGCTCACGGCCCCGGCGAACCTCCGTCCGAGGTCATCCTGGAGGCCCGCCGGATCTACGCCGAGGCCGACCGCGACGACGGCACCACGGCCGAGCGCCTGGCCCGCGCGGAGCAGGGCGTCCAGGCCCTGGAGCGACTCGAGGCCGCCACCCCCGAGGAAGAACAGGCGATCGGCTCCCTGGAGCACACGCTCGTGATGCTGATAGGTGCGTTGCGGCTCATGCAATGAAGGTCACCAGCTTCCGGGAGCTGATGCGCGAGCAGGCAAACGCCGCCGTGCGGATCTCGGGTGCTCATCACTCGTCCTGGAACCAGAAGTTCAAAGTGGCTGCCGAGGCGATGTACGACGCCAGCCGGCTGCCTGAGCTGATGCCGCCGGACCAGCGGGACCAAGCGGTCGCGCGGATAGCGGCGGCGATGAACGCCGGATTCGCCAAGGTGGCGAAACTTCCGGAGAGCGCGGATGCCGAGGCCCGCCGCGCGGTCGGCATGCAGGCCGCCGCCGACGGATCCAAGATGGTCAGCCGGCTGAAGAAGCAATGGCAGATGCCGGCGCCGAACCAGCAGGTCCAGCGCGGCGCTGAGCAGCGACGAACCGCCCAGCCCGAACGCGGCGACGGACCCCAGTCGCCCCCACCCTCAGCACCGACTCCGGCATCCCCGGCAGCTCCAACGATCCAGCCGGCTCAGGCGGCTCCGGCCTTGCCGCCTGATATTGCGGCCGCGGCCCGGGCCGGGCTGTCCGGGGCGCCGTTGGCGTCGGCCGGCCGATTGAGCGCGGAGCGGCAAGTAGCGCGGGGTGCGGGAGCAACCGCCCCGGCGACCCAACGGCAAGCGCCCGAGACCCAACGCTGAGCGCCGACCGCTGAGCGCCGGAACAACTGATCGCTCAGGTTCCGATCTTGATCGAATGTGATCATTCGAGCGGTGAGGTATTGACGAGGAAAGCCCTTTCCCATACTTTCGCTGCACTTGAGGGGTCGCGGGCCCCCGGCTGGAACAGGCAGCGAAGGAGTTCCCCTGTGAGACGAGGTGTGGGACTGACCGTGTTGGCGGCTGCGCTCAGCGTGGTGGTCAGCGGTTGTGGCAGCGGGGTGATCGACAAGAGTACGGACGGCGTACCGCCGGCCGAGGCGACCGGGACGTTGCGGGTGCTGATCCCGTCGTTCCCGCCCAGTACGAAGGGGCGGGAGGCGTTCCAGAACGTCGTCGACGAGTTCCACAAGACCTATCCGAAGATGAAGCTCGAGCCGGACTTCGCGACGTACAATAACCTGAACGAGAAGCTGGCCACCTCGATCGCGGCCGGGATCCCGTACGACGTGATGGTCACCGGCGTCGGCTGGGTCCAGCCGTTCGCGTCGAAGAACATCTTCGAGGACCTGGGCAAGTACGGCGTGACGCCGGACTTCATCAAGGAGAAGAGCACCCCGGCGCTGATCCCGGCGGTCACGTACGACAAGAAGTTGTACGCCTACCCGCTGCTCGCCGACGCCCGGGCGGTCGCGCTCCGCAAGAGCGCGTTCATCGAGGCCGGCCTCGACCCGAACAAGCCGCCGACGTCGCTGGCCGACATCAAGGTCGCGGCCGAGAAGCTGACCAAGCGGGACAAGAACGGGAACATCACCCGCAGCGGTTTCGACCTCGCCTCCGCGACCGGTTTCCGGCAGTCGTTCACGACGTTCCTGGCCTCGACCGGTACGCCGCTGTACGTCGGCGGCGAACCGAACTTCGACAACAAGGCCGGCCTGGACACGCTGCTGTGGATCAAGTCGATGATCAACAACGTCCAGCCGTACGGACAGACCAACGCTGCCCAGCAACCTCTGGTGCTGACTGGTGAGGCCGCGATGGGGATCGTCAACGGCGCAGTCGACTGCTCGGACAAGGGCATCGGCAAGAAGAACTGCGACGACCTGGAGTTCTTCCGCTTCAACAGCGGCAAGGAGATCGAGTACGTCGGTGGCGACCTGGCCTCGATCGGGTCCCGCAGCCGGCACAAGGACGCGGCCTGGGCCTTCATCCAGACCATGGTCAACAAGCCGACGCTCGACGCGATCGCCAAGCTGAACAAGAAGATCCCCGCCTACAAGGACCCCGGCAGCTCGCCGCAGGCGCAGTCGAACCCGTTGAGCAACTTCACCGCGAACGGTCTGCAGTACGCCGCGAACGAGAACGAGGTGCCGTCCAACTGGCTCGAGATGCGCGGCAACTTCGACATCCAGCTCACCCAGGCGGTCCTCGGTCAGAAGGATCCCGCCAAGGTGCTGCACAACCTGGCAGGACAGTCCCGATGAGCACAACTCTTGAACGTCCAGCACTGGACACCTCGCGCAAGGTCCCCGCGGCCAAGGACACCGGCACACTGCTCAAGGGCCAGAAGCGCACCGGTTGGGCCCTGCTCACGCCGGCCCTGCTGCACTCCGGCATCTTCATCGTGATCCCGGTGATCGCGGTCCTGGTCCTCAGCCTGACCAACTACAGCTTCGGTGACACCTGGTCCTGGGTCGGGTTCGGCAACTATGCGGACCTCGCCCGCGACGTCGACTTCCAGGCCTCGCTGTGGCACACGGTCCTGTACGCGATCGTGGTGATCCCGCTCTCGATGGCGATCAGCCTCGCGGTCGCGGTCGGGCTGAACCAGAAGATCCGCGGCCTCGGCTTCTTCCGGACCGCGTTCTACATCCCGACGGTGACGGCGACCGTTGCCATCGCAACCATCTGGTTGTGGATCTACAACCCAGGCTCCGGCCTGGCGAACGGCTTCCTCAGCCTGTTCGGGTTCGCCCCGAACCGCTGGCTGGCCGACCCGGCGACCGCGCTGCCGTCGCTGATGGTGGTCGGCATCTGGCAGGGTCTCGGTACCAAGATCATCATCTACCTGGCTGCGCTGCAGGGTGTCTCCCGTGACCTGCTGGAGTCGGCCGACCTGGACGGCGCCAGCCGCTGGCAGCGTTTCGTCAACGTCACCTGGCCGTCGCTCGGCCCGGTGCAGTTCTTCGTGCTGATCACGTCGATCGTCGGCACCTTCCAGGTGTTCGACCTGGTGTACGTGATGACGCGCGGCGGACCCGGCAGTGACACCCGCGTGCTGGTGCTCGACATCTACCAGAACGCGTTCCAGGACCTGAAACTCGGCTACGCGTCCGCGGAGACCGTGATCATGATGATCGTGATCGCAGCCTTCATCGGAATCGGGCGCCTGCTCCAGAAGGCGGACACCAATGACTAGCGCTGCGTTGCCCTCGGCCGGCACCACCGTGAGCCGCCGGCCGTCGTCGTTCCGGCCGGGGCGGATCGCGTTGTACGTCGTCCTGATCGTCGGCGCGCTGCTGATGATCACGCCGTTCCTGTGGATGCTGTTGACCTCGTTCAAGAGCGACCTCGAGGTGCAGCAGTTCAACTGGCTGCCCGGGGAACTGCGCTGGCACAACTTCGTCGAGGCGATGAACACAGCGCCGTTCCTGCGGTACTTCCGCAACAGCCTGTTCATCGCGGTCGGCGAGACCGCGTTCACGCTTGTGGTCTGCACGATGGCCGGGTACGCGCTGGCCAAGGCGCCGATCCGGGGTGGCAAGTCGCTGCTGAACTACTTCATCATCCTGTTGCTGGTGCCGTTCCAGATCATCCTGGTGCCGCTGTTCATGATCGTGAAGTCGATCCCGCTGTTCGGCGGCAACAACATCCTCGGCCACGGGGGCATCGGCTGGCTGAACTCGTGGTGGGGTCTGATCATCCCGCTCGGCGCGGCGCCGCTGTTCACGTTCCTGGCCCGGCAGTTCTACGTGTCGCTGCCGGACGAGCTGGCCCAGGCGGCCCGGGTGGACGGGCTCAGCGAGTTCGGGATCTTCCTCCGGATCATGACTCCGCTGATCAAGCCGGCCCTGATCACGATCGCCGTTTTCCAGATCGAGGCCGCCTGGAACGGGTTCCTCTGGCCGCTGATGATCACGACCTCGGACGAGATGCGACCGCTGCAGCTCGGGCTGGCGATCTTCTCCCAGAACCCGGCCGAGATTCAGTGGCCGTACCTGATGGCTGGTACGGCGCTGGCGACGCTGCCGATGATCGTACTGTTCGTGTTCGCCCAGAAACGCTTCGTCGAAGGTATGGCGAACGTCGGGATCAAGGGCTGATACCAGCCCTGATCCTCGAACAGGTGCTCACCCCGCCCCGGGTGAGCACCTGCGAGGCCCCCTCCACATGCGGTGGTCCCGAAGAAACACCGGAGCTTCCCACGTAGTCCCCCCACTGGGTCACTCGTCCGGTTTATCGGCGCAGTGTGCCCGCCGTTACAGCATTCATGAGGTTTTTTCGCTAGTTCCCGAAATGATTTGCCGAACTCCGCCCGAAGTACGACGTTTCGCATGCGCGTGACGACGTTCGGTAAGGATCCGGCGGTGTCCGCGCCGACGACCTGCCGACGTGGGTACGATCGTGGCGTGACTGCCGGGTCGGCTGCTTCCAGCCATGCACGAGTTGGGGTCCCGGCTGCGTTCTGAGCGCGGCGCGGGCACCACCGGGCGTTTCTCTCCCCGTCTGTATTTCCTTTCACGACACCAGAGAGAAGCGAACCCTGAACGATTTCACCGCACAGCTCATTGACGAGTTCCGGGCGAACGCCGGCCAGGTCGGCGGTCCCTTCGAGAACTCCAGGTTGTTGCTCCTAACAACAACTGGCGCGCGCTCCGGGCAGCCGCGCACCGCGATCCTGGGGTACTACCCGGACCGCGACCGGGTGCTCGTCGTCGGCTCGGCCGGCGGCAGCCCCAGACACCCGGCCTGGTACCACAACCTGCTCGCCGAGCCCGAGGTCACCGTCGACCTCGGCCTCTTCACCTATCCGGCCACTGCAGTCGTACTGCGGGGCGCCGAGCGCGACGAGGTCTTCGCGCGACTCGTCGAGGCCGATCCGGGATGGGGCGAGTACCAAGCCAACACCACCCGGACCATCCCGGTCGTCGCCCTGGTCCAGCGCCCTGGTCCGCCACCTTTCGGCAGTTCGTTTGCCGAGGCTTTGAAGACCATCCACGCAGCGTTCCGGCGCGAGCTCTCGCTGATCCGGGCGGAGGTCGCGAAGTCCGGGACGCTGGGTGCACAGCTCCGGATCAATTGCCTGACGGCGTGTCAGGGTCTGCGCTATCACCACACCGGCGAGTCGACTGGTCTGTTCCCGGCGCTCGTGGAGCAGCATCCGGAGCTGGCCGGCGTGATCGCAGTACTGCAGGACGAGCACGAGAAGATCGCCGTACTGCTGGAGGAGCTGGAGCGACTGGCCGCGACTCCGGGCGCGGAGATCCTGCCCCAGGTCGACGAGCTGATCGCTCAGCTCAATGCGCATCTGGATCGCGAGGAGGCCGAGCTTCTGCCCTACCTCTGAGGCCGGGTCTACGGTCGGAACATGACCGAGGACTTCCTGGCGGCCGGCCGGGCTGCGTTGACACGCGGAGCCTGGTCGGCCGCTCGCGGCCAATTCGAGCGGGCACTCGAGACTGAGACCTCGCCCGAGGCGCTCGAAGGACTGAGCTGGGCGACGTGGTGGCTGGAGGACGTTCCGGCCTGTCTGGAAGCGCGGGAGCGGGCATATCGGTTGTATCGGAAGGCTGATGACGCGCGCGCCGCGGCCAGGATGGCGTTGTGGCTCGGGGACGATCACAACGAGTTCCGTGGTGCTGGGGCGGTCGCCGAGGGCTGGTTCAACCGGGCGGCTCGGCTGCTCGAGGAGCTGGAGCCTTGCCCGGAGTTCGGGTGGCTCCGGGTGTTCGAGGCACATGCTGCCCTCGGTCAGCACGACACGGGCCGGGCGCGCGAGCTCGCCGTACAGGCTCAGGAACTCGGGCGTCGGCATCGGGCGGTCGATCTGGAGATGTTCAGTCTGGCGACCGAAGGCCTTGCGCTGGTGGAGGAGGGCGCGGTCGAGCAGGGGATGCGGTGTCTGGACGAGGCGACGGCGGCCGCGCTGGCAGGGGAGTACGAGAACCTGGCGCCGGCGGCGTGGACGTGTTGCCGGTTGATCTCGGCGTGCGAGGAGATCCGGGACTACGAGCGAGGGGCGCAGTGGTGCCGGCAGGTGCAAGAGTTCAGCCGCCGGATGGAGGCACGGTTCGTCACCGGGGTGTGCCGGGCGCACTACGCGGCGATTCTCGGGTGGCACGGCGACTGGATCGAGGCCGAGCGGGAGCTGACCAAGGCGCATGACGATCTCACTTTGAAGCGCCCGTACTGGCGGGCTGAGGCCGTCGTGCGACTTGGGGAGCTGCGCCGGCGGCAAGGGCAGGTCGGGCAGGCGGAGGCCTTGTTCAACGAGGTTCCGTCGCATCCGCTGGCTAAGCGGGGGCTGGCGGAGCTGAGTCTTGATCGGGGCGATGCGGCCGCTGCGCGCGACGTACTGGAGCGGATGTTGCGGCGGATCCCGGCTGGTTCGGTCAGTCGGGCTTGGCCGCTCGAGTTGCTGGTTCGGGCCGACGTGGCGTTGGGCGAGACGGCTGAGCTTCATCTGGCTGAGTTTTGCGCGATCGCGGACTTGCTACGGACGCGGCCGCTTCGGGCGGCGGCGCGGTTCGCGGAGGGAATCTGCGCTGCGGCTCGCGGCGAGCATGAGGAGGCGTGCGCGTGTCTTGAGGAGGCGGTTGATCTCTATGAGGGACTGGCTCCGTTCGAAGCCGCGCACGCCCGGTTGGAGTTTGCCCGCAGCCTGTTGGCGCTCGGCCGGACCGATGCCGCCCGCCGCGAGGCTCGTACTGCGCTCCCGTCAATCCCCGTGCCGCGCCAGGATCAGGTCGAGTTGCTGGTGGCGCTCGGGCTGGTCGGCCCGCCTGTGCTGAGTGCGCGTCAGGTCGACGTACTGCGGTTGATCGCCGACGGACTCGGGGATCGGGAGATCGCCGGGCAACTGGTGATCAGCGAGCACACGGTGCATCGGCATGTGGCGAACATCTTCACCCGGCTGGACTGCTCGACCCGGGCGGCGGCGGTCTCGCGCGCCGCGGGGCTGGGTTTGCTCTAGCGGGATGGCCTGTTCGGGTGACGCGCTCGGGTTTCGTTTGGTCGATTGTGGATGGCATGGAGAGGTTGGCGGAGTACAAGGAGTCTGTCCGGACGACGTGGGCCACCGGAGACTATGACGCGATGATGCGCGAGGAGGGGCTGTACGAGGTCGGTCAACGGCTGGTGGACGCGTTGGCGGTGCAGTCTGGTGAAGACGTGCTGGACGTGGGGTGTGGGACGGGGAATGCGGCTCTTCCGGCGGCGAGGGCCGGTGCTCGGGTCACGGGGCTCGATCTCACGCCGGCCATGTTGGCGAAGGCTCGCGAGCGCGGGGCGGGGCTTGGGATCGATTGGGTCGAAGGCGATGCCGAGGAGTTACCGTTCCCGGACGAGAGCTTCGATGTGGTGCTGTCGAGCTTCGGCTGCATGTTTGCGCCGCGGCATCAGGTCGTCGCGGGGGAGATGGCTCGCGTACTGCGACCGGGCGGCCAGCTGGGCGTGTGCGCGTGGACGCCGGAAGGAACGATCGGGGAGTTCTTCCGCGTGGTCGGTGGGTATCTGCCGCCGGCCCCGGAGTACGTCGATACGCCGCTGGCCTGGGGATCCGAGGATGCAGTGCGGGCGCTGTTCGAGGGGATCGAGCTGTCGTTCAGTCGTGAGCTTGGGATGATCCGCCACCCGTCGGTCGTCGAGGCGGTGGATTGCTACGGGACGCAGTTCGGGCCGGTGGTGCTTGCTCGCGAGGCGCTCGGCCCTGAGTGGCCTGCGCTTCGCGATGACTTGGTCGAGCTCTTCGAGCGGAACAACACTTCTGGATCTGGTCGTTTGGTGCTGCCGGCTGAGTACTTGGTGATCCGGGGTCAGCGGCGGGCTAGCAACGCGTAGGAGTTCGGGAGGCGGCCGGACCAGGCGGCGGCGTTCGTGTTGTCCTGTGGTCGCCAGAAGGGTTCGGCGTACTCCTCGAGGGTTTCGAGATGCAGGCCGGCCGCGGTGATCGCGGTGACGATCTGGCCGAGGTTCCATTGCCATTCACGGGCGCCGTTGCCGGGGAACGTGTCGTTGACGTGCGACTCGGCGAAGTAACTACGGTCCGGCCGGATCCGAGGCTCGTCCTCGTCCCAGGTCCACAAGGGGACTGCCGGGTGCGCTTCGTACACGAACAGGTGGCCGCCGGGCCGCAGTACTCGCGCGATGTCCCGCGCCCACGCGTCGAGGTCCCGCATCCAGATCAACGCACCCTTGCCGGTGTAGACGAGATCCGCACAGGCATCCGCCACCGGTACGCCGGGCACCTCGGCCACCAAGTAGTGACACGCCATGCCCAACTCCCGAGCCCGCCGCTGCGCCGCACCCGCAGCCACCGAGCTGTAGTCGATCCCGACAACCCGTTGCGCGCCCGCTTTGATGAGCCCGATGTCATCCAACCCATGCCCACTCTGCAAATGCACAACAACCGGTTCTGCCGCGAGCACCGGCGCCAGCAACTCAAGCTCACGCGTCAGCAGCAGCCCATCTCCCCGCGCCTCCTCGAGCAGCTCGTCATACTCCCGAACATGCTTGGTCGACGCCTGCTCCCACACCGCCTGATTACTAGCCACCACCTCGTCCATGCTCCAAGTCAATCCCATCCAGCAACCGCATATCGTGCACATCCTGCGGTCTCAACTCGTACCCCTCATGCGACCGCCGCTGCGCGCTGACCGGCATGCATCGCACCTGTTGCCCGCCGATCCAGCCGTCGACGGCGGGTGGGATGAGGTAGGTGTTTCCGTCGAAGTCGAGTTGTTCGGTGCCTCCGCCCGGCATCGGTGTGCTCGGATGTAGATCCACTCGATGCCCGTCCGCATGAGTCAGTTGCACGGTGACCTCCACGTACCGCGCGTCCGTGATGTCGTAGCCGAGGCCACCCAATACCTCCACCACCCGATCCAACTCCGGCCGGGCCACGCCTAGATCCAGATCGCCGTGCGTCCGGGTCTGCCGGCCGACCAACGCGTCCACGCCCCAGCCGCCGTCCACCCACACATCCAAGCCGGCCAAGGCATCCAGGACCTTGAGCACTCGCTCCGCCGTCATCATCGGGCCACCTCGTAGCGAAGGCTCACCACGCCGTCGGTCGTGGTGCTGCTGGACAACAGCCGCAGCTGCGTCGGGAGTGCACCAGGCTCCAACTCAGGGCCATCGAACACTGTTGGCACCCCCGCGCCTCCGATCGCGGCCGGGAACAGAATCAGGTGAAGCTCGTCGACCAGATCGGCCCGCAGCAACGCGCCGTTCAGCCCGCCACCAGCCTCGGACACGACACACGTCACACCGAGCCGATCGCTCATCCGCCGTAGCGCGAGCTCCAGATCCACCCGCTCCTCGCCGGCGACCAGGTACGGGATGTTCTTCCGCCGCAGATACGCGAGGTACGCCATCGGCGTGGAGCGGGACGTGATGACCAACAGATCGATCCCCTCCCCGCCCTTCTCCGTCCACAGGACCCGCCCGCGACCATCCACAACTGTGAACCACTTGCGATGCCCCGGGTTGTTCACCACGTCGTCCGGCAGGAAGTCGTCGTACGAGCTGGTTGCCTCGGGCAACTCCAGCGGGCCGCTGTCCACGGTGACGAACGTCCCGCTGCCCTCGAGGATCGCCGTCGGCGCGTAGAGGGACTCCAGTAACGCAGTACGCGCACCATCCACCGTCGTGAACCCCTCCGGCCACAACGATCGCCACAGCTGCCCGGCCTCCTCGGTCAGCAGGAGACGGTCCCGGCCGACGGTTACGCGTCCGTCGACCGAGGCCGTCACTGATACCACCACTCGCGGTCTGTCGCCCATGAACGCCTTCCTATCAAGGCGTCCCGACAGTTTTCATTCGTTGTGCAGGACCTTCGCGATCGTCGTATGGGCCGCTGACCGCGCAGGGAAATAGGCGCCGGCGGAGGAGATCAGCACCCCGGCGAGGACCAGCAGTACCAGGAGCGACCAGGGGTAGACGTGCAGCATGAAGTCCGGGAGCTCGACCTGAGCCCCGTTGGCCATCGCCGGTACGACGAGGCGGTGCGCGAGGATGCCCAATGGGATACCCAGCACGCCGCCGACGGCTCCCAGCGCAGCCATCGAGGTCACGACCATGACGGTGACCTGCGAAGGCGTCATGCCGATCGACTTGAGCATGCCCAGGTCGCGGCGGCGTTCGCGGGTGTTGAGGATGACGGTGTTGAAGACGCCCAGCGCGGCCACCGTCCCCAGCATCAGAGTCAGGAGTGTGACGGTCGCCACCGCGATCGGTACGAACGCGCCCGACTCCTGCCCCGACGTCTCCTGCAGACCCGGATCGCCCTTCTGCACGGCCTGTACGAACGCATCCAGGTCCGTCCCGGGCTTGACGTTGACCTCGTACAGTGAGGCGCGCAGTGTCGGCGCGACCAGCGCGAGCGTCTGCCAGTTCGACAGCACCTCGTCACCGGAGTTGTACATCGCCTTCCCGACGATCTGAGCCCGGACCGTCTTCCCCTGCGCCTGCAGTGTGATGGTGTCGCCGACAGCCAGACCACGCTGCCGCAGGAACCGCTCAGAGACGACCACCTGCCCCGGACCGTCGAACCAGCGCCCGTCCAGCATCCGATAGCCGAGTTCGGTGAAGTCACCGCGATAGAACGACACCTGCAGGTCAGTACTGGTTCCAGCCAGCCGCATCGGCACATTCGCACTCGCCGTCACCGACGTCGTGCCCGCGGTCGACCGAATCAGCGCCTCGTCCGCCGCATCGCCCAGCTTGGGTGCTGGTGGCGCATCCGGATCGTTGACCGCCGGCCCGCCGTCCAGCGCAGGCGCGAAGAACGAGACGTCCACGGCATTCACCCGACTCGCCGCAGTCTGGTACTCCGTCAGTGACTTCCCCAGCCCCACCGCCAGCGTCACGCTGGTCACCCCGAGTACGACGGCTGCCAGCGTCAACGCCGTACGGGCAGGCCGTGCGAACGGAAGCCCCAGCCCAAGAGACACCGACCGCGGCAATCGAGTACCGCTCAGCCAGCGCTGCACCCGCAGCCCACGTCCGGCCCGCGGCGCACTGCCCGCGCTGATCGCCTCAGCCGCCGACAAACTCCGCGCACGCAGCGAAGGCAACAGCGCAGACAGCGCCACCAGCACCGGCACGCCGATCACGACCACCACGTCCACCCAGATCGGCATAGCGGTGCCATCTGCGCCGTAGTTCTCGAAAGCCCTTGTCAGCAAGGACTCTGCGAGCACAGTGCCCAGTACGGTGCCGCCTGCGCACCCGATGATCGCCGGGATGGAGATCATGGTCAGGTAGACCGCCATGACCTGCGTCGGTGTGAACCCCAGTGCCTTCAGTACGCCGATGTGCTTGAACCCGGCGACCACAGCACCGCTGACCACGTTGGCCACGATCAGTACCGCTACCGCCAGCCCCAGCCAGCCGAACACCATCAAGAACGGCACGAATGTGTTCGGCTCACCGGTGGCGAGTGCTCGCAGCCCGAGGTACGACTGTGTGCCCACCAACGCGCCCGACGGCAGTCCGGACGTCACTGCGGTCTGACCAGCAGACACCTGCTCGTTGGTCGCCGCCTGGGCGAAGCGGTACAGCATCTGCGTCGCTGTCGGCTTGAGCGAAGTCATCTGCGCCGGCGTGACCCAGGCGTCCGCCGACTGACTCACGCTGTACGCGAAACCGACGATCGTCAGCGTCTGACCTGCCACGCCCATGGTCGATCCCACAGTCGGTGCTCCGCGCCCCTCGGACGCAGTGGGGTTCAGGTTGAGGACGATCTCACCAGGCTTGTCCGCCCAGCGCCCCTTCCATACGTTGAGGCGGTCGACCGGTCCGCCCGGGTCGGCGCGTCCGACCGTCACCAGTGACTGCGGTGCGCCGAACTGCCCGTTGGAACCCAGGTCCAGCGTGGCCATCGCGAACGGACCGGCGTACGCCTTGGCAGCCGACGCCGCCTTGGTCAGCTGACTGTCGCTGACCTTGCTCGGATCGTACGACGCAGCCAGGTGTGCACCGCTCTGCCGCGAGTACGCCTGGTCGAACGGACCGCTCGAAGCGGCCAGCAACCCCAGTGCGACCACGATCATCGTGGTGGACAGCAGTACGACGACACCGATCACCACGGTCTGCACACGACGCCGGCGTACCGCGGCGCGAGACACCGGCCAGACGGCGCTCACGACGTACGCTCCAGACTGCGCTCGCCAGCGATCTGTCCGTCGACGAAGTCGATGACCCGGCTGGCGCACCGCGTCGCGAGCTGCTGGTCATGCGTCACCAGCAACAGCGTCTGGCCGATCTGGTTGAGGTCCAGCAGGAGGTCCATCACCTGCTCGCCGGCACGGGTGTCCAGCGCACCAGTGGGTTCGTCGGCGAGCAGGATCGCCGGACGGTTCATCAGTGCGCGAGCTACCGCGACGCGCTGGCGCTCACCGCCGCTCAGCTGTGCCGGGTATGTGTTGCGGCGGTCGCCGATGCCCAGCTCCTCGAAGAGTTCGAGTGCGCGCTTCCGTGCGTGCGGGGCCGACGTACCTGTGAGCTGTGCAGCCAGTGCGACGTTGTCGAGAGCAGACAGGTCGTCCAGCAGGTTGAAGAACTGAAAGATCATCCCGATCCGGCGGCGGCGGAACAGTGCCAGCCCCTTCTCGTTCAGCGAGCCCAGGTCGTCGCCGTGCACTACGACGGCTCCCGAGGTCGGCCGGTCCAGTCCGGCCACCATGCTGAGCAGTGTCGACTTGCCGCTGCCGGACGGTCCCATGACCGCGACTGCCTCGCCGGCGTTGATCTCCAGCGACACTCCGTCGAGTGCGACCGATTCGCCGTACTCCTTGCGTACGTCGGTGAGCCGCACGACCGTCTGTTCGTTGCCTAGGTCCTCCGTCATGCTGCTCACGCTAGGGCCGGTCCGCCGCCGCTGACGTCACCCTGCCGACGTAATCTCCGCGGGCCGTCATCCTGCAGATGTACGGCGTGCGCCGGGCGGATGATGCGCTTTGGTGAACAGCTTTGGGACAGTGGACGGTGTGATCACCCTGTGGCTGCTCGTCGCGGTACTGGCTGTGCTGGCCGGGCTGCTCGCGTTCGCGCTCGTTCGGGCGCGGCGTGCCCACACCCGGGCGCTGGAGGAACGCGGCTGGCTGCTGGAGCGCGAACGGGAGACAGCCGCCCGGAACGCAGTCGATGCGGAGCGGGCGCGGATAGCGCACGACCTGCACGACATCGTGAGCCACAACGTCAGCGTGATGGTCATCCAGACCGGTGCGGCGCGACAGGTCCTGGCAGCCGAGCCGGAGCAGGCGGAGGCAGCTTTGCTCGCAGTAGAGGCCGCAGGTCGCGACACTATGGCGGAACTGCGCCATCTGCTCGGACTGCTCGCCCCGAAGGCGTCAGGTGAGGACGACGAGGCCCTGTCGCCGCAACCGACTCTGAGCCGCCTGAGTGAGCTGATCGACCGGATCGCTTTTGCTGGGCTGCCCGTGGAGGTGCGGGTCTCGGGTGATCCTCGTCCGCTCCCGACCGGGCTCGACGTGACGGCGTACCGAATCATCCAGGAGGCGCTGACTAACGCGCTCAAGCACGGCGACGGCGTCAAGGCTGAGGTGACAGTCCGGTACGCGCCTCATGCTCTGCGGGTGGAGATTCTCAACAGCGGCCCGAGCATCCTGACCGGCGGTCGTCCGCCTGCGCTCGGCGGCGACGGACGCGGTCTGCTCGGGCTCAAGCAGCGGGTGGCTGTGTACGGCGGCGACCTGGATGCGCGCCGTCGTCTGGGCGGCGGATTCCGGGTCCGCGCGAAGCTGCCGCTGGAGCGTCCATGACTCGAGTGGTGATCGCAGACGACCAGGCGCTGGTGCGGACCGGCTTCCAGATGATCCTCAAGGCCCGCGGGATCGAGGTCGTCGGCGAGGCAGCGGACGGGGCCGAGGCGGTTGACGCCGTACGACGCCTGCAGCCGGACGTCGTGCTGATGGACATCCGCATGCCCGTCATGGACGGCTTGGAGGCCACCCGCCGGATCCTGGCAGGCCAGACCGACTGCCGCGTCCTGATCCTCACGACCTTCGACCTCGACCGCTACGTGTACGCCGCCCTGGCCGCCGGCGCCAGCGGCTTCCTGCTCAAGGACGTGACGCCCGAGCACCTGGCGGCCGCCGTACGCCTGGTCACTACCGGCGACGCCCTCCTGTCCCCGTCCATCACCCGCCGCCTGGTAGAACGCTTCGCCGTCCCAGCCGTCTCCCAACCCGCCATCCACCGCGACCTGACCAGCCTGACCCCACGCGAACTGGAGGTCCTCACCCTGATGGGCCAAGGCCTCTCCAACGCCGAACTGGCCACAGAACTCGCCCTCAGCGAGGCAACCGTCAAAACCCACGTAGCCCGCATCTTCGCCAAACTAACCCTCCGCGACCGAGCCCAAGCCGTAGTCCTCGCCTACGAAACCGGCCTCGTCTCCCCAGGCAGCCGTGACGAACAGTAGTTTCAAATTTCCTTGGGCGAGCATGTCGAGAACGCGGGGGTGGCTCCGTCCCGGGGGTGTAAGAGGCCGCGAGAGCTAGGAGAGACACCGTCATGATTCAGATGGACAACGTCGGCATTGTCGTGGAGGACATGGATGCTGCCGTCGCCTTCTTCACCGAGCTCGGGTTGGAGGTGGAGGGGAGGACGCAGGTCGAGGGGCCGTGGGCGGACAAGACCGTCGGGATCGAGGGGATCCGCTGTGAGATCGCGATGATGCGGGTCCCGGACGGGCATGGGCGGCTCGAGTTGTCGCAGTACCTGACGCCGGTGGCGAGTCCCGCCGTACCGGAGAACGCGCCGTACCACATCTTGGGCATGCATCGCGTGATGTACCGCGTCGAGAACATCGACGAACTGCTGCCCCGCCTGCGCAAGCACGGCGGCGAACTCGTCGCCGAGGTCGTGCAGTACGGCGACAGCTACAAGCTCTGCTACGTCCGCGCCCTCGGGGGCGTCATCATCGGCCTCGCCGAACAGCTCGACTGAGACAGGGAGAATCTGATGGCTAAGTACCTGCTGCTGAAGCACTACCAGGGCGGTCCGACCCCCGTCGTGGACGCCGGGCCGATGGACAAGTGGACGCCGGAGGAGGTCAGCGCACACATCCAGTTCATGAGCGAATTCGGCGCACGGCTGGAGGAGACGGGCGAGTTCGTCGACATGCAGGCGTTGACGCCCGAGGGCGCGTTCGTGCGGTACGGCGGTGAGGGGCAGCCGCCCGTGACCGACGGACCGTTCGCCGAGACCAAGGACCTGATCGCGGGGTGGTACGTCATCGACGTGGAGTCGTGGGACCGCGCCGTACAACTTGCGAGCGAGCTCTCGGCGGCCCCCGGGCCTGGTGGCAAGCCGCTGCACGAGTGGCTGGAGGTCCGGCCGTTCTGGGGCGAGCCGCCCACGGTCACCGAGTGAACGAGCAACTGCTGCGGGACCTCGTACCCGCGGTGATCGGCGTCCTCGTACGGCGCGGTGCCGCCTTCGCGCCGGCCGAGGACGCCGTACAGGACGCCCTGGTCGAGGCCGTACGCGCGTGGCCGGACGACCCGCCGCGGGACCCCAAGGGCTGGCTGGTGACCGTTGCCTGGCGCAAGTTCCTCGACGCCACCCGCGCCGAGAACTCCCGGCGGAACCGCGAGGAGCGTGTCGAGGCCGAGCCGACACCCGGCCCGGGCGACGCGTTCGACGACACGCTGCAGCTGTACTTCCTGTGTGCGCACCCGTCCTTGACCCCGGCGTCGTCGGTCGCGCTGACCCTGCGCGCGGTCGGCGGCCTGACCACGCGGCAGATCGCGCAGGCGTACTTGGTGCCTGAGGCAACGATGGCTCAGCGGATCAGCCGCGCCAAGCGGACCGTCTCGAGCATCCGGTTCAACCAGCCCGGCGACGTCGCCACCGTCGTACGCGTGCTCTATCTGGTCTTCAACGAGGGGTACTCCGGCGACGTCGACCTCGCCGCCGAGGCAATCCGACTCACCCGGCAGCTGGCGGCCCGGACGAACCACGAGGAGGTCGCCGGCCTCCTCGCACTCATGCTGCTCCACCACGCCAGGCGCCCGGCACGGACCCGCGCCGACGGCACACTCGTACCGCTCGCTGAGCAGGACCGCAGCCTCTGGGACACCAAGCTGATCGCCGAGGGCGTCGACGTACTCCAGACAGCTCTCGCCCGCGACCGCCTGGGCGAGTTCCAGGCCCAGGCCGCCATCGCCGCCCTCCACGCCGACGCCCAGACCGCGGAGGAGACCGACTGGATCCAGATCGTCGAGTGGTACGACGAACTGGTCCGCCTCACCGACAGCCCGGTCGCCCGCCTCAACCGAGCCGTGGCCGTAGGCGAGGCCGACGGCCCCCAAGCCGGCCTGACCGCTCTGTCAGCCCTAGACCCCGCCCTACCCCGCTACACCGCCGCCTCGGCCTACCTCCACGAGCGAGCCGGCGACCCAGCCACCGCAGCCCGCCTGTACGCCGAAGCCGCCCGAGCAGCCCCCAACCTCCCCGAACGCACCCACCTGACCCGCCAGGCCGCCCGCCTCAACACCGAACTACGCAACTGAGGGCCGATCGCTTCCGCGACCGACCCTCAGCTCATGTCAGTGACGGCCGTCGCTGCGGCGGCGTTGGAGCGTGAACTTCTCGAAGACCGACAGCTCGCCGGTGGGTGTGATGATGTTGTAGTAGGTGACGTAGATGCGGGTCATGTCACCGGGGTGACGGCCCGGGTCGACGCTGAACTCGGCGAAGCCGTACGGATGCTCCGCGTCGCGGACGCCGATCCAGACCGCGGCCTCCGTCTCTTTGCGCGAGTTGAACTTCCCGAGGTGCTCCATCTGGACCAGTGCCGAGTGATGACCGTGACCGTCGGCGTCGTCGGTGGTGAAGCTGTTGTTGGTGATGCCGGAGACGCCGCCACCGCCGAGGACCATGTGCGTGGTGCCGTGCGCGCTGTCGATCACGTCGAGTGCGGTCTGACTCGGGTTCGGCGTGAGAGTGACGCTGCCGGCGACGACGCCGCGCACCGCCAACGAGCGCTCGTAGTCGTGCTCGTGGCCGCAGACCACCAGGTCGACGCCGTACTTGTCGAACAGCGGTCCGTACGCCGCGCGCAGTGCGACGTCGGGGCCGTTCGCGGCGGTCGCAGAGCTGATCATCACCTGGTGCATGCAGACGACGATCCAGTCGATGTCCCTCGACGCCCGGCCTGACTTGAGCTCCCGCTCCAGCCAGGCGAGCTGCCGGCCGCCGGAGTAGCCGTTGATGTAGATGTCGCCGCCCTCCTGCAGGGCGATGTCGTCGTTCTGCAGGACTATCACCTTCACCGAGCCGACCGTGAAGGTGTACCAGAGGTTGTCGAGCTCGGGCTGGTTCTCGGTCGAGGGCAGCTCGAAGTACGTCTGGTACGCGTCGAGACCGAGCTTGCCGTTGCCCGACTCGATCTCATGGTTACCCGCGGCCGGCATCCACGGACGGAATCGCGCCGAGCGGCTGTTGTTAGCGAGGAAGTCGTGCCAGACGCGGACGCGGTCGGGGCCGGTGTTGGCGTAGCAGAGGTCACCGTTGAGGAGGTGGAACAGCGGGCCGACCTTCTCGATGCCGGTGACGATGTCGGCAGCGGCGGGTGTGGCGTTGGGCTCGAAGTCCCGGCCCGAGGCGTCGGCCGGGTTCGCTCCGGTCTTCCACGTCACACTGGGCGAACCCTGGTCGCCGAAACTGGTGAAGGTGAACGGAGCCCTGCCGGACGGCGCCGTGTGAAAGGTGCCGGCGTCGGGGGTGGCGCCGTCGTGCTGCGCCGCGTACAGGTAGTCGGTGTCGGCCCGGAGCTTGTCCAGCTGCGCGTGATGGACCCAGACGGTCCGCCCGGACGTACCGTCCACGTAGGTCTTCGTCGTCGCGTGCACTGTGGAGCCGAAGCCGCCACTCAGCGTGCCGTAGACGACGCGCGGCTTCTTGACGGCTGCGTCGGTGACCCACGAGACGACCATCTGGTGGCGCGGGTCGGCGCCGAACGTCAGGTGCAGGCCCTGGACGGGCGTGGTGGTCGAGCCGGTGGTGAGCCCGGTGACCTCCGACTTCGCCGGGACCGCCTCGGCATTTCCGGCGCCGAGGATCAGTGACCCGGCGGCGGCGCCGGACACAGACGCGCCGAAGACGCCGAGCGCGTTGCGGCGAGAGATTCGAGTTTGCTTGGGTGCTTCGGACATTCCGGGGCCTTTCGCGTCGTCGGGTGCAGTCGAACACCAACCGGAGAGCAGCAGTTCGAACCTGACAGCGGTCGGCGGCAGGCCAGTGGTGCGCACACAGACGGACGCTAAGAACCACGGACGACCGGCGCAGCGCGACGCGCATGAACGTCAGATGGCAGTCAGCACAACGGAAGGCAACTCCCGACGGCCGCGGGAGGTGGGCGAACGCAAAAGGCCGGACCACGGCAGTGATCCGGCCCTTTGAGATGGCGGAGGATACGAGATTCGAACTCGTGAGCGGTTGCCCCCAACACGCTTTCCAAGACCGCAACTCCTCGTTCGGGGAAGGTCGGGAGGCCGTTCTAAGCCCTATCGCCAACGGCTGTGGACGTTAGTGAACCGCTCCGAACGGTGGCGATTGAGACCCACATTGAGACCTCTCCGGACGCGGGTCTGTGGCGTGGTAAGGGCGTGAGCGTAACGCGCCCGGAAGAATGACGATAGGCCTGGTAGGACAGGTCGCCGAGACGTGTTTGTAGCCGACGCTCGACCTGTGACCACGAGCAAAATGGGGCCTGCCGAGTGCTGACTCCGCAAGTAATCAGAAAGGCGTCGCTCATGAGCTTCGAAGAGTTTGCGTACAGCTGGAAAACCTCGGACTATAGCCATCTGTCCGACGAGGAGTTGCAGGGAATTATCAGAGATGACACGGCAGTTGGTCAGTACGCAGATGTCCATGAGCAGCGGGCAGCCCTGCGCCTAAATCACGCGATAAATGAGGAGCTACGGCGTCGCGCGGAAGCACGGATTAAGCAGGCTGAGCACAAACAATGGAGCCGGGAGGTGCGGTCGATCGCATCCCCGGACGGAGGTCGAACCATATATCACACGCGATGCGCGAAGGAGCTTGGCATAGAGTATGACCTATCTCCTATAACGGAGGAAAAAAAATCCTTGCGATGCAAGGCGTGTGGCCGAGTGATGATGACAGAAGGCACCAAGTAGCATCAAGGTCTTGCCAGTCGACCGGCAGCCAAGTGTAAATCCGTTAGGCCCTGCAATGTAGCCAGCTATTTGATCGAGGGGTGGTGGACGAGGCGCATGCGGTTCTCAGGGCTTCACACGCGTAGACCAACGCGCTGAGCTGGCAGCCGCGCGACCACGTAGCGGACAGCCGCGCTTGGCGTGGTGGCTTACGCAGGCCCCGACGCCAAGGGTGCGGCCGTGATCTTTCCTGCAAGCGCATGCTTGTGGCCGGCCACGGTGACTTGGCGGCGTTGGTCACGAGGTCAATTGGAGTCGGTGCAGGTCGCTTCCGTTTGTTGAGCGCTGGCAAGCCATCACTCCTGCTGGGGCCCGTTTGGGAGAGAGGCAGCGTGCGGCGCGACGGAGGAGCACCGTGGAGTTGGCGGGGCGGTGGCGCATGAGCCGCATGGGCGGGGTCTCTGTCCCCAATGCTGCGGTAGGCGGTTGTGAAACGATTGCTTGAACACAATGGCTCATGACGACTGGTCAGGAGCAAAGGGAAGGCGCTGCCGCAGCCAGCTGGCTCGATTCGCTCTAGCATCTAAGCTTCGCTCATGACAGATGGCGAACAGATGGACGTGTCGAAAAGTGGCGACCAAACCGCGGATGATGCCTCGCCCGGACAGGACTTGCTGTTTGCACCCTTGACTACGTTCCTGGACGCTATGCAAGCGTCGTTCGATCTTGAGGAATTCATATCGAAGAGCCGCCGGGAGCTTACTGATGTCGAGAATGCTTTCACGGCCGAGGCGTCTCGCAGACTGCCCGGTGATCCGGAAAGTGTTCATCGACAAGCTGCGTCGGTAATCCATCGCGACATTCACGAGCACATGAGTGCACGTAAGGACTCTCGCGAATCCGAAGCATCCGAGGCTACGATTGCTGAGATGCGAGACGATTTCCTAGCTAAACTGCGATGTGATCTCCTTGAAGTCACTGGGAAGCCTGAATATTACCATTGGTACGGGCCTATCTGGCAACGCGCCCAAACTCGCCCAGACAAGACCCGCATATTGCTGGCCTCTCTTCTGATGAGCGTGGTGAGTGACTTCGAAGTCCTGGTCTCCGCCTTAGTGCGAGCGCTGCTCCTCTTGCGTCCGGAGATACTTCGCTCCGATGAGGCGAAGTATTCGATGCGCGATCTAGAGGCATTCTCTGACCTTGACGAATTTCGCAGGCATTGCGCCGAGAGAATGGCGGATGCACTCCTCAGAGGATCCTATGAAGACTGGATGCAATGGTTCAGTAAACGCCACAATCTCGTCGTTCCCGGTGTTACCGACTGCCCGGTTGGTGTTGTCGAGGTGTTCCAGCGAAGGCACCTATTTGTGCATAATGGCGGCGTGGTAAATTCGCTATACCTGCTTAAGATCGAAGGCCTATCGGAGCCGCCCGTGATCGGTAAACGGTTGACGATCTCCGAAGCCTACCTGCAGGGCGCAATCCACAAGTTGACGGTAGCCGGAATTAAGCTGGTGATTGCGTTAGCAGCGAAGTTGTTTCCTGATCCGGAGACGATCAAGTCGATAGATTCGCTTGTCAGTTCGATCACATACGAACTACTGATGGCCGGCCGGTATATCTCGGTAGAGGAGGTGAATGTCTGGCACCTAACATTTGTCCAACATCCGTCGCCTCGTCTTGTCGCGATGGTCAACATTTGGATTTCACGCAAGGCTATGCGTGGCATGCGGGCGATAAGAGAGGAGGTCGAAGCATGGGACACCGAAACATTGGCGGATAAGTTCAAGCTTGCGAAGCTTGCGCTGCTTGAACGGCATGAAGAGGCTTATGCGCTTGTGAAGCGCTTGATAGCCAATGAAGAACTGGCGATGAGGAGTTGGCAGGAATGGCCTCTGTTCGAGGGGCTTCGGAGGTATGAGACTGAGTCCGAATTCGAGCCGATCGGGCAGAGCGTGCAGCCGTTCGAAGCCACGCACACTGATGAACCTGCGCCCGAATAGGCCCGCGTCGCTAGGAGTAGATCTGGGCTCGGCAGCACTGGAGTCCGGTTCGAACGTCGCCCAGCAAGCCAGAATTAGCGGAGCGCCGCGGCAACTTCGGTCATCGATTCGATGATGACGTCGGCGCCGGCGGTCGACAGAGCGTCGGCTTTGCCAGGCTTGTTGGCATAGCCAACGGTGCTCGCCCCAGCACTCCGGCCTGCTTCCATGTCGCTTATTTGATCGCCGATGAAGATGCAGGCCGGGGTAGGTAGACCTAGAGCTCTCGTCGCGTTCTCGATCAAGTGTGGACTGGGCTTCATCAGTGTCGGGTCTGGGGGGTCGCGTCCCTCGACGTGCGCTACTCGGTCGGCTAGGCCGGTGCGGGCCAGGTAGCGCACGACGGCTTCGCCGTAGTTGTTGCTCACGATCGCTGCCAACTTCCCGCTGCTCTGGCAGGCGGCTAGCGATTCAGCCGTACCCGGAGTAGGTAGCGCCGATTCCACCGCCTTTAGCTCGGCGTCCTGCAAAGCCTTCTCAAGCCGTGAGGCGAGCTGTGGATCTTCGGCGGCTGCTAGCAACAACTCGTGAGGACCGGCAGCCTTTCGCAGGACCTGGTCCAGGTCGTGCCGAACAGTACCCACCAACTCCCGAAGCTCGCCCGTGATGCGGCTGAGGTGGTCGGACATCGACCTGAAGTCCGGAGTTCTGCGGGTGCGACGGAGCCTGAATCGGCCGATGTACAAGCATGGCCGCGATGAGGACCCGTGCGGCCGGAAGCCCGGATTCTGTCCGAAGCGTCAGAAGGCCCGACCGGACGCAGCGCCGACGAAATCGCGGGCCGGTCGCCGGACGATCGGTCTGCCGAAGGAGCTGACGAAGATTCTTCAGGCGCACTGGAAAGAGCAGGCCGCCGAAAGGACGCTCGCCCGTCAGTTGTGGAAGGACGAGGGTTGGGCGTTCGCGAAGCGAACCGGCGAGGCGCTCAGCCCGAACATGGACTACCGGGAGTGGAAAGCAATGCTGGCCGCCTCTGGGATTCGTGACGGCCGATTGCACGATGCACGGCACACGGCCGCGACGGTCCTGCTGCTGCTCGGGGTACCCGAGCGAGCCGTCATGGATGTGATGGGCTGGTCCTCGTCATCGATGGTCAAGAGGTACCAGCACGTCACCGCGCCGGTCCGCATGGACATTGCCGAACGCGTCGGCGGACTGCTCTGGGCGGCCACGGAGGCGGGGGAGGACGACGACCCGGACGAGGCGACCGGCGGGGTTCTCGTGCCTGCCTGAGAGCGCTGTTGAGACCCTCGTTGAGACCCTGGGACATGAAGAGGGCCGGACGCTGAGCGTCCGGCCCCTCTGTCGTTCGTGCCTTCGGAGTCCGAAACCGTGCTTTGACCTGCGGTTTCTTCAGTCCGGGAGACTGGCGGAGGATACGAGATTCGAACTCGTGAGGGGTTGCCCCCAACACGCTTTCCAAGCGTGCGCCCTAGGCCTCTAGGCGAATCCTCCAAGCGGAGAGGATACCGAAGGGGACGGGGGAATCCGAAATCGGGGCGTGGACCTTGGAGCCGCTCGTCTAGGGTCGGCCGCATGGACGAGCTGGTACTGCGGCCGATCGCACCGGGTGACGTGGACGCGCTGCAAGAGCTGATCGAGTCCGATCCTGGGTACACCGAGCGCATAACCGGCTACCCGCCAGGGCCCGCGGATGCGCAGAGTCTGCTGATGATGCGTCCGGAGGACCTCCCGGAGGAGTCGAAGGTCGTACTGGGCGCCTTCGCCGCGGATCAGCTGGTTGCGGTCGTTGACCTGCTCAAGGGGTTCCCGAACGACCACACTGCCTTCATCGGTCTGTTGGAAGTCCACGCCAAGCACCAGGGGCTCGGCTACGGCAGGACGGCGTACAGCCTCGTCGAGCGGTACGTCGGGACCACGTGGCCCGAGATCCGGACGCTGCGTCTCGCCGTCGTGGACACCAACGCCCAGGTCGCCACTGGGTTCTGGCTGCGGCAGGGGTTCGAGCCGACCGGTGAGGAACGTCCGTACCGCTACGACAAGCTCGAGTCGGTCGCCCGGCTCTACGAGAAGCCGCTATCCGAGCAGGCTGGGAGCTAGCGCCCGCCACTGCTCGATCGGCTGGGGGCCGGTCTCGCCAGTGATCACGTTGACTGCGACGTGGTCGGCGCCGGCGTCCAGGTGTTCGGTCAGCTTGGCCTTGATGTCGGCTGGACTGCCCCACGCCGCCAACGCATCAATCATGTGGTCGGGCAGCTCGGCCTGGTCGCTCTCACCGAACCCCTGCCGCTTCAACGACGCGATGTACCCCGGGATGCGCGTGAAGAAGCCGATCGTGTCCCGCGCGATCGCCCGCGCCCGGTCCGCGTCCGTTTCGAGCACGGCGAGGTGGCTGACGGCCAGGAGCTTGTCCGGACCCAGGACCTTCCGCGCCACGGCGGAGTACGCCGCACTGGTCAGGAACGGGTACGCGCCGGCAGTCCGCTCGCCGGCCAGCTTCAGCATCTTCGGACCGAGCGCAGCGAGCACCTGACGCTCCACAGGTACGTCCAGCTCGTCCAGATACGCGTTGAGGGTGGCGATCGGCATGGGACCATGCGCTCCACCAAGACCAACAGTGAACCGCCCCGGCGCGGTCGCCTCCAGCTCGGCGTACGTCGCGGCCACGTCCGCCGCGCCGTACTTCGACACCGCCAGGATCCCGCTGATGAACTTGATCGCCGTCGTCGCTCCGACCAGGTCCACGATCGTCTGCAGCCCGGGCAGCGGACCACCGGACAGCCAGATCGCCGGGTACCCAAGGTCCTCCGCCGCCTGCGCCGCGGCGATCGACTCAGCACTGCTGTCAAGCCCGGTCGTGATCCCGAAGGGGCCGAATTGATGATCCGTCACTCATCCAGAGTGAGCCCGGATCGGGTCAGGCGGCCAGGCTGTTCGCTCAGAGCGTGTGCGGTGGAGTCCGATTCCCGGTTGGCGCGGGGGATCCCGTACACTCGTGGCTGGTTCCCCGCGTGGCGGTATCTCGCCCAAACCCCCCAGGGCCGGAAGGCAGCAAGGGTAAGTGAGCTCTTCCGGGTGCGCGGGGAATCCTTATGTCCGGGGCCTGGCGTCGTGAGGAGTCCGATGAATCCCGAGAGCCGATACCTGCAGGAACTGATCATCGCCGAGCTCAGCGTGCCCACGGCGTTCGACGTGGACAGCGAGATCGAGCAGCGGGTCGAGTTCCTGGCCGACCGGCTCCGGAAGACCGGCGCGGCAGGCTACGTGCTCGCGATCAGCGGCGGCGTCGACTCCGCGGTCGGAGGCCGGCTCGGGCAGCTCGCGGTGGAGCGGATCAGGTCCGAGGGCGGTCAGGCGACGTTCGTCGCGATGCGGCTGCCGTACGGCGTACAGGCCGACGAGGCGGACGCCCAGCGCGCCCTGCAGTTCATCAAGCCGGACGAGACGCTGGACGTGAACATTAAGCCGGCCACCGACGCCATGGTCGAGTCGGTCCGGCACGCCGGGCTGGGCGACCGAGAGGACTTCCACGTCGGCAACATCAAGGCCCGCCAGCGCATGGTCGCGCAGTACGTCGTGGCCGGTGCCCGCGGCGCACTGGTCATCGGCACGGACCACGCGGCCGAGGCGGTGATGGGCTTCTTCACCAAGTACGGCGACGGCGCCTGCGACCTCACGCCGTTGTCCGGTCTGAACAAGCGCCGCGTCCGCGCCGTCGGCGAGCGGCTCGGCGCCGACCCGGAGACCACCGGCAAGGTGCCGACGGCCGACCTGGAGACGAACAACCCCGGCGTACCCGACGAGGCCGTGCTGGGCGTCACGTACGACGAGATCGACGACTTCCTCGAGGGCCTCGACGTGGACGAGAAGGCCGCAAGCACGATCATCGCCACCCACCACCGCACCGCCCACAAGCGCGCAGTACCCCTCGCCTTCAGCTGACGCGGGCCAGAGCGTCAGGCGGCGTGGCTGAACTGGCGGACGCGGTTGGCGAGACGGGCCAGCCGGATGGTGGCGATGTTGCGGTACGCCGGGCGTAGGACGGTCGCCAGCGGACCGGACTGCTCGAACGTGTGGGTGACCTGGCTGTCCGGACCGATGGTCCACGTCCCGACCTCGCGGAACCCTGGCACCTGCCAGCTGATCTCGATCCGGTCCGGCTCGACCACTGTGTACTGCAGCTCACCGGCGAACCCCGGCCGGACCCGCAGCGCGTAGCTGCTGCCGAGGTCTGCCTCGGCCGGGCCGTCGATGGCCAGGAACGCCTCGTTCCACTCCGGGAGCGCGAGTGCGTCGAGCAGGACGTGGCGGATCGCTGCGGGGCCGGCGTGGATGATTTCGGTGGCCTGTTCCATGACTAGTTCTCCTGAGTGGCGAGTTCGGGATCCCGGCGACGGGCCAGGGCCGCGCCGGCCGGGAAGGCGTCGGCGAGCGTGCGGAGCGTAGTGATGGTCTCGTCGAGCGCCTGGCCGGCGACGAGGTCGTGCATGGTGCGGTGCAGCCGGTTTTCCGCGGTGACGATGCGGCGGTGCAGGGCGCGGCCCTGCGTGGTCAGGCTGAGCGTGAGGTAGCGCCGGTCGACCTTGTCGATGCCGCGTTTGACCAGTCCTTGCGCGACGAGGCGATCGACGAGACGGCTCGGGCTGTTGCCGGTCTCGCAGACCAGCAGGCCGCCGAGCGCATTCAGCGTGAGCGGGCCGTGGTCGCGCAGGACGCGCAGAACCTCTGCCTGGGAAGGCGTTATGCCCAACGGGCGCAGCTCGGCGGCGAGCAGCCGGTTGCCCTCGCGCTGGATCGCCAGCACGAGATAGCGAAGCTCCTCGACAACCTTCATGGTCGATATATTACACGACACGTGTGTCATGACATCTATTTGGCGCGAGTGTTTCGATCGGTGAGAATCTGTTGCCTGAGGCGACGGGTTCCGGAAGAGTGCCGGAGAAAGTCCGGTTGAGGTCATGGCCAAGGCGACATCGCGGCTGGCACAGTGTCTGCATGAAGGGTCTGATGCAGAACTACCAACTGTCCCTGGACACGATCTTCCGCCGGGCCGAGCAGTTCTACCCGGACAAGACCGTCTACACCGGCGGTCCGGCGCCGACCAAGCTGACGTACGCCGAGTGGGCGGAGCGGACCAGACGTCTGGGCGGCGTCCTGGACACGCTCGGGGTCACCCCGGACGGCCGCGTCGGGACATTCGCGTGGAACTCAGGACGCCACCTCGAGCTGTACTTCGCTGCGCCCTGCACCGGCCGGGTGCTGCACACGCTCAACATCAGACTCTTCCCGGACCAGATCGTCTACATCGCGAATCACGCCGAGGACGAGGTCGTGTTCGTCGACCGCTCGCTGCTGGGGGTGTTCCTGCCGCTGCTCGAGCGGCTCCCGCAGATCCAGCACGTGGTCGTCATGGACGACCTGCCGCCTGGGGCGCCGGGTGCGGAGGTCCCGGACGACTCACGGTTCCACGACTACGAGGAGCTGCTGGCCGCGGCCCAGCCGGTCGAGTTCCACGTCGAGGACGAGAACCAGGCCGCCGCGATGTGCTACACGAGTGGGACGACGGGGCATCCGAAGGGAGTCGTCTATTCGCATCGGTCCACCTGGCTGCACTCGATCGGCGTACTGACGAATGCCGGCATCGGGCTGACCGAGACGGACACGGTGATGCCGGTCGTGCCGATGTTCCATGCGAACGCGTGGGGTCTGGCGCACGCGGCGCCGATGGCCGGCGCGTCGCTGGTGTTCCCGGGACCGGACATGACGCCGGCCGGGATTCTCAAGCTGCTCCAGGAGCAGGAGGTCACGTTGTCGGCCGGGGTGCCGACGATCTGGCAGGGGCTGTTGCCGCTGCTCGACGGCGTCGAGTTGCCGAAGCTGCGGAGGATCCCCTGTGGCGGTTCGGCCGTGCCCTTGGCGTTGTCGGAGGCGTTCCGGCTGAAGCTCGGCCGGCCGATCCTGCAGGCGTGGGGCATGACCGAGACGAGCCCGGTCGCGACCGCCTCCCATGTTCCATCGCGGAATGCGGATCTTCCTGAGGAAGAGCAGGCACACCTGCGCGCCCGGGCCGGACTGCCGCTGCCTGGTGTCGAGGTGCGCATCGTCGAGCCTGGTTCGATCGAGGCGCTGCCGTGGGACGACGAGGCCACCGGTGAGCTGCAGGTCCGTGGCCCGTGGATCGCGGCGGAGTATTACCGTCCCGACGACGGTGTCCAGCTGAACACCGAGGACGGCTGGATGAAGACGGGCGACGTCGCCGCGATCGACCAGTACGGTTCGGTCCGGATCGTCGACCGGACGAAGGACCTGGTGAAGTCCGGCGGCGAGTGGATCAGCTCGGTCGAGCTGGAGAACCTGTTGATGGCCCACCCCGCAGTACGAGAAGCGGCGGTCATCGGCGTGCCGCACCCGAAGTGGGTCGAGCGGCCGCTGGCGTGCATCGTCCTGCAGGAGGGTGCGACTGCGACGGGCGAGGACATCCTCGAGTATCTGCGTCCGCTGGTTGCGAGTTGGTGGGTCCCGGATGCGGTCGAGTTCATCGACGAGGTCCCGAAGACCTCGGTCGGCAAGTTCTCCAAGAAGGACCTCCGCACCCGCTTCGCCAACTACCACCTGGAATGAGGTGCGTGCCTCCGGCAACCATCAGGAGAAGTCGACCTGGAAATGGTTCCGGAGGTGGGTGAGGGTTGCGTCGACGAACTCGGTCGGCCAGGGGTTGTCGGTCAGCTTGGCCAGTGCGGTGCCGCGGGTGATGAACTCGCGGCAGATGTACTGGTTCGCCGCGATGATGTCGGCGGGCTCGGTGCCGGCGGCCGGGACGGCTTCCAGGGCGGCGCGTTGCTCGTCGGACAGTAGGGCGTTGAGGCGCTTGGCCCCGCTGGTCCGGCGTACGCCGCGTTCGGCCAGCATGAGCGCGACGAGTTGGTCGCGGACGACGCCGACGCCCTGGTTGCCGACGATCCGCTCGTCACGACCGAGGACCGTGACCAGGTTCCCGAGGAAGTAGAAGAAGAGGTTGACGTTGGTCGCCGGCCAGTACGGTTCTCCGGGTCGGCCGCCCTTCGCAGCGATATCGCCGTGCGGGAACAGCGTCCCGTCCCGGTCGAACAACACGCGCACCCCGTCGTACTGCTCCCGTTCGAACGAGGCCAACGGGTGCACGAACAGATCCACATGCAACCAGTCCGGCGTGATCCCCAGTCCACCGATGAGCCCCGGGACCCTGTCCGTCAGCACGGTCGGCCCGGTCAGCTCCCGCAGTACGTCGTCCCAGTGCTCGCCGAACCACTCCAGGCTGTCGTCTGTGACCACGAGATGTACGTCGACATCGCTGAACCGATCGGCCGCGCCCGTCGCATAACTCCCGATGAGGTAGACCCCGAGCACCCGCTCGTCCTGCGGCAGGACCTCGGCCGCTCGCGCGATCACTGCCTGCTGCCGCTCGTCCCCAGTCATCGCTCCACGCTAGATCGTGTCTGGCGTTTCCCGGGATCAGGGGCCTACGGTCGAGGGGTGACGACTCGGCAGGCCGTTCTCACGCGGTTGATCGAGTCGATCGTCGGCATTTCTTCGGATCGTCCCGTGCGGGTCGCGGTGGACGGGCCGGATGCGGCCGGGAAGACGACGTTGGCCGACGAGCTGGCAGCCGCGTTGTCCGGCATCCGTCCGGCGATCAGGGCGAGCGTTGACGACTACATCCGCCCCGCGGATGAGCGACCGCAGTCGCCGGGCGTCCCCGCGGCGGGGTACTTCGACGACAACTTCGACTTGGCTGCGCTGGTCGCCGGGTACCTGATTCCGCTGGGGCCGGGCGGCGATCGTAGCTATCGGGCCGCGGACGGCTCGACAGGGATCGCGCCGTACGACGCGGTGCTGCTCGTCGATGGCGTGTTTCTGCTCCAGGAGCGACTACGCCCGCACTGGGATGTCGGCATCTACTGCACATCGGCGAGGACGAGATGCTGCGGCGAGGTGTGCTCCGTGATCGGGACAGCTACGGCGGGGAGGACGCCGCGCGGGGGATGTTCGAGACGCAGTTCGTCCCGGGCTGGCGCGCGTACCAGGCTCAGCATGATCCGGCCGCGGCGGCCACCGTCGTGATCGACCACGCAGACGCGTCCCACCCGGTCATCCGGCCCGGCAGCGCGGGCGAAGGAAATGTCGGGCGGCAGCGCTAGGGTTGCGGGCGTGGAAGCACCCCTTGCGCTGTACCGCCGGTATCGCCCGGAGACGTTCGCGGAGGTGATCGGGCAGGAACATGTCACGGCGCCGTTGCGGAACGCGTTGAGCAACAACCGGGTCAATCACGCCTACCTGTTCTCCGGACCGCGAGGGTGTGGAAAGACCACCAGTGCGCGGATCCTCGCCCGCGCGATCAACTGTGAGAAGGGCCCGATCGCCGAGCCGTGCGGGGTGTGCAAGTCGTGCACCGACCTGGCGCGTGGTGGCCCCGGCAGCATCGACGTGATCGAGATCGACGCGGCGTCGCACGGGGGCGTGGACGACGCCCGTGATCTGCGGGAGCGTGCGTTCTTCGCCCCGGTCGAGAGCCGCTACAAGATCTACATCATCGACGAGGCGCACATGGTGACCACGCAGGGCTTCAACGCCCTGCTCAAGCTGGTCGAGGAGCCGCCGCCGCACCTCAAGTTCATCTTCGCCACCACCGAGCCCGACAAGGTCATCGGGACGATCCGGTCGCGTACGCACCACTATCCGTTCCGGCTGGTGCCGCCGAAGGTGCTGGCTGATTACATGGCCAAGCTATGTGAGGCGGAGGGCGTCGCGATCGAGTCGGCTGCGCTGCCTCTGGTCGTGCGGGCCGGCGCGGGTTCGGTGCGTGACTCGCTGAGCGTGCTGGACCAGCTGATCGGTGGGGCTGGGCCGGGAGGGGTGACGTACCAACTGGCGGTGGCGCTGCTCGGGTTCACTCCCGACTCGTTGCTCGATGCGTGTGTTGATGGATTCGCGGCGCATGACAGCGCTGCCGTGTTCGAGACGATCGAGAAGGTCATTGAGACCGGTCAGGACCCCAAGCGGTTCGCCGAAGACCTGCTGCGGCGGTTGCGCGATCTGGTTGTGCTGTCCGCCGTGCCGAATGCTGTCGCGTCCGGTTTGATCGAGGCTGCCGAGGACCAGGGTGAGCGGCTGCAGACGCAGGCCGCTGGCATCGGTCCGGCGGAGCTCACGCGGGCGGCGGACATCGTCGCTGCCGGCCTGCTGGAGATGCGCGGCGCGACGGCACCCCGCCTCCAACTCGAGCTGATCTGCGCCAAGGTCCTGCTCCCCGGCGCCGACGACTCCACCAACGGCATCCAAGCCCGCTTGGACCGCATGGAACGCCGCCTAGCCATCGGTGTGCCTGCCGGTACTCCAGACGCCGCGCAGTCAGCCGCAGGTACTGCGCCTGCGGGGCGGCCGGCCGGATCCAGTACTGCGAACGCGGGGCAGCCCGTGTCAGGTACTGGGAACGCGGGGCAGCCGCACGCAGCCGGCGTGGGTACTCCGGGCGCTGCCGCGCCGGGTGGTGCCTCCGACGACTTCGGCGCACCTGGAGGGGACGCCGCGACAAGCAGGGCGGCAGCACGCGCTGCCGCAACCGCGGGGGGCTCCCGGGGCGCCGCCGATGGCTCGTCGGACGCTGGTTCCGTCGGAGGATCGGCTGCTGGAGCTGGTGCACCTGGTGGAGCAGACGGTGCGGCTGGTGGAGTAGATGCAGCTGGCGCCGGATCTGGTGGAGCTGTTGGAGTTGGCGCGGGTGCCGGGGCTGCTGGGGTCGGTGGAGCTGGCGCGGGTGCCGGAGCAGGTGAGGCCGGTGGAATCGGTGCGGGTGCCGGATCTGGTGGGGCTGCTGGCGCCGGCGCCGGGGCTGGTGGGGCCGCTGGAGGTGGCGCGGGTGCTGGAGCTGGTCAGGCCGGTGCGGGAGCAGGTGGTGGGTCTGCTTCGGCCGGCGCGCAGCGGGCCGGCGCCCCGACCGCAGCCTCGAGCAGCTCCTCGGCTGGTGGTGGGCGTACGGGGGCTTGGGGTGATGGGGCTGAGTCTTCGGTTGGCGGTGTAGTTCCCGCTGAGGTAGTTGCTGGTGGTGCTGGTTCCGGCGGGGGTGGGGCTGCGGCTGGTGGGGGTGCTGGTGGGGCGGTTGGGCTGGCTGACATTCGGCGGTTGTGGCCTGAGGTTTTGGAGGCCGTGAAGAGCAAGCGGCGGTTTGCTTGGATCATGTTGAGCCAGAACGCGCAGGTCATCGCGATCGACGATCAGACGCTGACGCTCGGGCTGGTGAACGCGGGGGCTCGGGAGAGCTTTGCGCGTTCGGGAAGTGACGAGATCCTGCGGCAAGCGATGAACGACACCATCGGCGTCGACCGCCGAGTCGAAGCCGTCGTCGACCCCTCCACGGACCCAGGCGCCGGCGGTTCGGGCGCCAGTGGTCCCGGTGGTCCCGGTGGTCCCGGTGGTCGACAGGGTGGTGGCCCCAGCGGCAGCACGCCAGGCGGTTCCGGCGGCGGTGTCCAGGGCGGACCTGGCGGCGGTGTCCAGGGCGGACCTGGCGGTGGTGCCCAGGGCGGACCTGGCGGCGGTGTCCAGGGCGGACCTGGCGGTGGTGCCCAGGGCGGACCTGGCGGTGGTGCCCAAGGCGGACCCGGCGGTGGTGCCCATGGCGGACCCGGTGGGGGTGTCCAGGGCGGACCCGGTGGAGGTGCTCAAGGCGGACCCGGTGGAGGTGCCCAGGGCGGATCCGGCGGAGTCGGTCAGGGTGGGCCGAGTGGTGTTGCCCAAGGCGGGCCCGGGGGCCACGATGCGCCCGGAGGTCACGGTGGTGGTGCTTCGGGTGATGCCGGTGGTGCTTATGCAGGCGGGTCTGGTGTGGGCGCGCCGGGAGGCCATGGTGGAGATGTGGCGGGCGGACGCGGGCGGGGTGCTGCTGGGATGGGCAGCTCCGGAGCGGGCGGCTCACACGACGGCGGTCTAGGGGCGGGTCCAGGCATTGGCGGACCGGAGGCGGGCGGGTCTGATGTCGGCGGCGGCCTCGCCGCTACCGGGCCGGTTGACGCAGCCTCGCTTGGCGCGGGCGCAGGTGAGTCTGGCGCAGGTGGGCCAGGTGATCGCGTAGCCGCTGGGGGCGGCGTGGACGGAGCTGTGGCGACTGGTCCCGCGGCTGGAGGGTCGGCTGCTGGTGGTCCTGCGGCGGGCGGGTCGGGTGGCGGTGGCGCTGATGGGCGCGGTTCGGCGGGGCGGGCAGGAGCGGCTGGCGGTGCGTCCGGCGAGCCGGTTGGCGGTCGGGAATGGGCGGACGGAGCGGGGAGTGTTGCGCTGCGGGAGCCGCCTGAGTCGGAGTACGACGTGCCGCCGGGGGTGGATCCGTGGGAGGACGGCCGAGGCGGTGCGGCCCAGCCGGTCCAGCCGGTCCAGGCGTCTCCGGTGGATCGGCGGGAGCAGGCGGCTAGTAAGCGGCGGGCGGCGGAGGCTGCGGTAGCGGCTGAGCAGGCTCGGGCTGCGGCGCGGGCGCCGGTTGTGCCTGAGGTGCCGTTGACGCCTGAGGAGGAAGCCGCCTCGATCGGTGAGGACGACGTGGTGCTGGATGACGATCCGCGGTCGCACACCGATCTGCTGCGGGAGACTCTTGGCGCGCAGATCATCACCGAAGAGCCGAACTGAGTTCAGCTGAAAGTCACTCGCACAGGATCGTCCACAGCCAGGACTAGACCGGCACGGTGGGTGTCCACATCATCCACAACCCTGTGGGAAAAGATGTCCACAAGGTTGTGGATAACTTTGGGGAGACTGGTCGGTTTCTGGGCGTGCGTGGGGTTGTCCGACCGACCGGCTAGTGTGGAGTCTCCGGTCGTCGGACGCGTGTCAGGGGCCGGGTAGGCAAGCTCGGGGCTCGGGAGAGCGGTTCGGACGAGGAGATCGCAGTGTTCGACGGTGGCGGTGCTGGGGGCTTCGACATGTCCAACCTGCTCGCGCAGGCGCAGGCGATGCAGAACCAGCTGATGGAAGCGCAGGCAGACCTCGAAGGTCAGGAGATCGAGGGGTCGGCCGGTGGCGGTTTGGTGACTGCCCTGGTGTCCGGCACGGGCGAGCTGCTCAGCCTGAACATCAAGCAAGAGGCTGTCGACCCGGACGACACCGAGACGCTGGCCGACCTGATCGTCGCCGCGGTCCGCGACGCCTCTGAGAACGCGAAGCAGGCTGCTGCCGCCGCCATGGGTCCGCTGGCCGGCGGGCTGGGCGGCGCGTTCGGCGAGGGCGGCATCCCCGGCTTCGGCGGTGGAGCTCCGGCGCAGTCCGCGCCCGCCGGCTTCGGGCTGCCGAGTGCGACGCCGCCTGCAGTAGGACCGGGCGACGACACCACCGCGACCGAGCCGGGCAAGCCTGGGCCGAGCGGTCCGGCGGACGACGAGGGCCGTGCGCAGGCGTCCGAGGGGACCCATGGCTCGGATGACCAGAATCGTGGCGGCGTCGGGTTCGTGAACCCGGGGAGCGGGGCCGGCGCTTCCGGTCAGAACCCGGTCTGACGTGTACGAGGGTGCCGTTCAGGACCTCATCGACGAGCTGGGGCGGTTGCCCGGAGTGGGTCCGAAGTCCGCGCAGCGGATCGCGTTCCACCTGCTCGCGGCCGACGAGACCGACGTACGGCGGCTTGCGCATGTGCTCGTGCAGGTCAAGGAGAAGGTCAAGTTCTGCGAGATCTGCGGCAATGTCTCGGAGGAAGTGCAGTGCCGGATCTGCCGTGACCCGCGCCGGGACCTGAGTCTGATCTGTGTGGTCGAAGAGGCCAAGGACGTGGTCGCGATCGAGCGCACCCGCGAGTTCCGCGGCCGGTACCACGTGCTCGGCGGGGCGATCTCGCCGATCGAGGGGATCGGGCCGGACGAACTCCACATCAAGGAACTGATGCAACGGCTGGCCAGCGGTGAGGTGACCGAGATCATCCTGGCCACCGATCCGAACCTGGAGGGTGAGGCGACAGCCACCTACCTGAGCCGCCTGCTGCGGCCCATGGGGTTGCGCGTCACCCGTTTGGCTAGTGGACTTCCTGTAGGCGGTGACCTCGAGTACGCCGACGAGGTCACACTCGGACGGGCGTTTGAAGGGCGACGATCAATCGATGACTGAACCAACCGATATTGCAGAGCGCGCATTGGCCACGGACTCCGAGGACCTCACCGAGTTCGCCGAACAGATCGCCGACCAGGTCCGGAGCTTCCTGATCTCGGTGCGCGACATCGCCGCGCAGCCGGACGAGGACGGGGTCGACGAGGGCCTCGCCTCGCTGCCGTACCTGCTGCTCGAGGTGAGCCAGTTGCTGCTCGCCGGCGGCCGCCTCGGCGCGTTCGAGGACTTCGTCCCCGAGGAGCGGTTCGAGAGCGACGCCGGTCCGGACCCGGATCTGGACGCGATGCGGGACCGTCTCGCGGTGCTGTTCGAGGGCCTCGACGAGTACGCCGAGGTCTTCGACCCGTACGCCGCTCCGCCGGAGATCACCGTGAACCGGCTCTCCGACGACCTCACCGCGATCGCGACCGACCTTGTGCACGGCCTCGCGCACTACGAGGACGGCCGGGTCGTCGAGGCGCTGTGGTGGTGGCAGTTCTCGTACGTCTCCACGTGGGGCGCGGCTGCGAGCGCCGTACTGCGGGCGATCCAGTCGCTGATCGCGCACGACCGGCTCGAGCCGGCGCACGATGCAGAGACCGAGGCGACCGATCGTGAACTCGTCGAGGTTGCCGAAGAGGCCGTCCAGCGTCGCTGACCACGGAGTGTCTGTTCATGAGGTGATCCGGCGGTTGCCGGATGTCGGCACGGTTCGGCGGGTCAGTCGGGCGTTGGCCGTGTTGGACCTGGTGCTCAACGAGGACGAGCGCACCAGGTACTACGAGTTCGACGCGCGCTGGTCCGAGACCGAAGAGGCCGCGTTGATGCGGAACGGGTCGGGGGACGAGTACTCGATCGTGTTCTCGCCTGACGGGGCGTTCGCGTACGGGTTCGACCATGAGTCGCCGATGTCGCCGTACGCGAATGATCAGAAGGTGTGGCCCGGCCTGCTTGAGGGTGTGCCGGAGGTGTTCCATGCGGCGCGGGACGACAAGGCGTTCAGCGATGAGGGCGTGCCGCGCGCGACCGTGTGCTTCTGGCGTACGACGGATGACTCGGCCTGGCGATCCGGTCCGGTGGAGGACGCGGACCGCGACGGGGCCGACTGGCTGTTCGAGTTGGTCGCTGATGGCCGGCCCGAGGCGTACCTGACGTTTGCCGAGGAGTACTACGAGGTGGCGCTCGACCTCGACGCGATCCGGCATGTGTACGCGCTGATGCCGTTGACGGAGTACGTCGTGACGTCGCTGAACAGGCAGCGACGACTGAGCGATCTCTCCGACGGGATCGCCGAGATCGGTTACCCGCGGTCCTGAAGCGCGTTAGCGTGTCGCCCGATGACAACGCATCCACACGATCCGGCCGTGGTCGGATCGTTCGCGATCCAGGGCCGGCTCGGTCGTGGGGCGATGGGTGCGGTCTACCTTGCGCGTTCGCCGGGCGGCCGGTTGGTCGCGGTGAAGGTGGTGCGCGAGGAGCTCGCCGATGATCCGGGGTTCCGGGCGCGGTTCGCGCGGGAGATCGACGCTGCGCGGAAGGTGAGTGGGGCGTTCACGGCGGCCGTTGTGGACGCTGATCCGGATGCGGATCGGCCCTGGCTTGCGACGGAGTACCTGCCGGGACCGACGCTGCAGAAGGCGATTGAGATGTCTGGACCGATGTCGCCGGGTGGCGCGCAGTCGCTCGCGAGTGGGTTGGCCGAGGCGTTGATGGCGATCCACGCGAGCGGTGTCGTGCATCGCGACCTGAAGCCGTCGAACATCGTGCTGACCGACAACGGGCCGCGGGTGATCGACTTCGGGATTGCTCGGGCGTTGGAGGAGGCGAGTCTGACGGCGACCGGGATGGTGATCGGTACGCCGGGTTACCTGTCGCCGGAGCAGATCACGGGGACTGGGATCGGGCCGGCGAGCGATCTGTTCGCGCTTGGTGCGGTGCTGGTGTTCGCGGCGTCGGGGCGGGGTCCGTTCGCGACCGGGAATCCGGCGTCAATGCTGCATCGGATCGTGAACGAGCATCCACACATCCCGCCGCTCCCGGGGCCGCTGCATGACGTCGTACGCCGGTGTTTGGCCCGCGATCCCGCGCAACGCCCGACACCGATGGAAATCCTGCACGTCCTAGGACCGCCGGTACCAACAGCCCTCCTCAACCCACCCACGATCCCCATGTCACCCGCCACGAAGGTCCTCCCACCAACGGGACCTTTCCCGACGGCGCAGCTGCCCGATGGTGTGTCGCCGCCGAGCCCGCCCGCGGGGGCGGACGGCCCAGCCTGGTCGGCCGGTGCGGCGGCACCCAGTGGTCCCGCGGGGTCGGGTACCGCGGCATGGCCGGGTGGTGCGGCGGGGTTGGGCGGTGTGTCGGGGCCTGGTGGCGCACCGGCGCCCGCTGGTCCCGCGTGGGCGGCTGGCCCGGCCGGGCTGGGTGGTGCGGTGGACTCGGGCGGCGCGTCGGCCCTGGGTGGTCTGGCTTGGTCAGGTGGTGCGGCGGCACCGGGTGGTGTGGCAGGGCCGGGTGGTGTCGCAGGGCCGGGTGATGTGGCGGCACCGGGTGGTGGGGCGGGGCCGGGTGGTGTGGCTTGGTCGGGCGATAGGGCGGGGTCGGGCGGGGTGGGGGCTAGTTTTGCGAGCAGTCGAGCGCGACCGGGTTTGTTCGCGGGGATTTTCACGGTGCTTTGGCTTGCGTTTGTGCCGGTTGATCCGCAAGTGAAGGCGCTTCATCCTGTGTTGTCGACGTTGTCCGGGCTGGTCTCGTTGGTGTTTTTGTACTTTGCGGTTCGGCATTGGATTCTTGTGCTCAGGCCGAAGGTTGTGCTTCGGCTGTCTCCGCAGGGATTGACGGTCAAGCGCGCCTACCGCGAAGCCACCATCCCCTGGTACGGCGTCACGCGGCTCCATGTTGGTGGGGATAGCAAGCGGCCCTGGCTGATCGCATGGCTTGAGCCGCAGTTCCAGAACCAGTTGCCTGTCTCGCATCGCCGCCACCACGGCGGTCTGCGCATCTACCCGATCGCTCACGGCTCCACGCAGGCCCGTCGTCGGACCCAGGTCAACGAGCTGCGCGCCGCCCTCAACTGGTACGCGGGTCGCATCCACGACAATTCCTACTGATGAACATCCGACCAGCCACCGCGGCCGACAGCGCCGCCATCGGCGACCTGCTCCAGCAGTCCTGGGGTAGTCACATCGCGGTCGCCCACGGCGTCGCGTACGACGCCACCACGCTGCCCGCCATCGTGGCCGAGGAGGACGACCGCATCGTCGGCCTGCTCACGTACAACCTGCAGGACGACGAGCTGGAGGTCGTCACGATCGACGCGCCGGCCCAGCACCGCGGCGTCGGCACAGCCCTTCTGAAGGCCGCCACCGAAACAGCACAAGCAGCCGGAGCACGCCGCCTGTGGCTGATCACCACCAACGACAACCTCGACGCGCTCCGCTTCTACCAACGCCGCGGCCTGCGCATCGTCGAGGTCCGGCCCGGCGCCGTCGACGAGTCCCGCAAGCTCAAACCGTCGATCCCACAGGCCGGCGCCTACGGAATCCCGCTCCACGACGAGCTCGTCCTCGAGCTGCTAATCGGGCAGCATCGGCATCTCTAGCCCCGGCCGCTTACCCAGCAGAATGCCCCGCGTAATGGCGTCCGTCCCGAACTTGTCCTTGACCTGATCGAGCGCCGAGTCGAGCTCATTGTTCGCCGCCTTGTCGAACGGCAGCGCCAACTGCAACGCCGCCTCGTTCTCCAGGTTGCCGACCGAAATGCCGATCATCGTGATCCCCTGCGCAGCGATCAGCGGTTGCGCAGCACGCAGCAACGCCCGGGCCGTGATCAAAATCGCCCGCGTCTGATCCGTTGCCTGGGGCAACGTATGTGAGCGGGTCGCCCGAGTGAAGTCGTCGAACCGCAGCCGCAGCGTGACCGTCCGGCCCGAGCGCCCCGCATTGCGCATCCGGCGCGAAACCCGGTCGACCAAGCCGGCCAGTACGGCGTCAAGCGTCGCCGGCGACTTCGGCGACCGCCCCAGCGCCCGCTGCGAACCGATCGACCGCCGCCGTCGCCCGACCTCGATCGGTCGCGGATCCCGGTTGTGCGCCAGCGCATGCAGATGCCGCCCGGACGCCCGCCCGAGCATCGCCACCAACGCCGCCTCGGGCAGGATCGCGACATCGCCAACCTTCGCGAGCCCCCGGCTGCGCAGCTTCTCGGCCGTCACCTCGCCAACACCCCACAGCCGCGAAACATCCAACGGATGCAGGAACTCCAGCTCCCGGTCCGGTGCGACCTCGAGCAGCCCGTCAGGCTTCGCGACCCCGCTCGCCACCTTGGCGAGGAACTTCGTCCGCGCCACCCCGACCGTGATCGGCAGCCCGACCCGCGACAGCACCTCGGCCCGCAACCGGCGCGCGATCTCCACCGGCGTACCGCGGATCTTCCGCAAGCCGCCCACATCGAGGAACGCCTCGTCGATCGACAGCCCCTCGACCAGCGGCGTCGTGTCCTCGAAGACCTTGAACACCGCCTTGCTGGCCTCCGAGTACGCCGACATGCGCGGCTCGACGACGATCGCGCCCGGGCAGCGGCGCATCGCCTGGCCACCGTTCATCGCCGTACGCACGCCATACGCCTTGGCCTCGTAGCTGCACGCGAGCACCACCCCCGCGCCGACGATCACCGGGCGGCCGCGCAGGCGTGGGTCGTCGCGCTGCTCGACCGACGCGTAGAACGCGTCGAGGTCGGCATGCAGGATCGTCGCACCACCCAAGGACACGAACACATGTTCGCATATACCACCGACAAAACGAGATAGGGAGAATTCCCGAAGCGGTGGCCGACGATGTCAGGAAAGAATGCACCTTATGGACCTGTCGGCGTACCGCGATCTCTGGAAGACCCACGGCGTGGTGGCGCTCCTGGCCTCGGCGCTGGTCGCGCGGATGCCGGTGCTGGCGACGATGGTCCCGTTGTCGTTCCTGGCGAAGGACGCCGCCGGCAACTTCGGCTGGGCCGGTGTGGTCGCCGGCGCCTACTCCGTCGGTACTGCGGTCGCCAGCGTGGTCTGGTCACGCATGGCCGACCGCAAGGGCGCACGCAAGGTCGTCATCGGCACAGGTATGGCCTGGGGCCTGTGGATGGCAGTGCTCGCGCTGATGCCGTACAGCTGGTACCGACTGCTCCCGATCGCCGCCGTGCTGGCCGGTGTGTTCGTCTCACCGGTCACCTCGGCCCTGCGCGCCAACTGGCCGCGGATAGTCCACGGCTCTCGTCTGCGAGCGGTCTACTCGCTGGACGCCACCGCGCAGGAGCTCCTGTTCGTCTTCGGCCCGATGCTCGGCGCACTGATGGTCAGCTTCGCCAGTCCGCGTGCCGGCCTCCTGGCGTGCGCAGTTACAGCAGCAGGAGCCATCTGGTGGTTCGGTATGAACCAGCGGACCGACGTACCGCACGACGAGACCGCCGGACCGCGTCCTACCGCCTGGCAGCTGATCTTCCACTCGCACCGCACGCCGATCCTGCTCGCCTGGGCCTGTCTGGTGATGGGGTTCGCGTCGATGTCGCTAGGCATGGTCGCCGTGGCCGATGAACACGGCAACCGTTTGATTGCAGGCATTCTCGAGACTGTGGCCGCAGTGGGCAGTGTCACCGGCGGCATCATCAACGGCGCCCTCCCCGGCGGTCGCACGTCGGCAGTGTGGCGGCGGATGCTGGCGTTCACCGCGCTGGTGACGGTCTGCATCTTCGCCACGTCGTCCGTCCTCGCATTGGCGGTGGCGATGTTCGCAACGGGCTGCATGATCGCACCGACCGTCGCAGCGCTCTATGAGCGCGTAGGCGCACTCACACCGACCGCCGCGCACACCGAGATCTTCGGCTGGACGCAGAGCGGTGGCATGGTCGGATCCGCGATCGGCTCCGCTGTCGCCGGTGCGGTGGTCGAGGCGTTCGGCGTTCGCTACGCGTGGGTCCTGACGGCCGGCCTCGCCGTACTCGCGACCCTGTCCCTGCTCCGTGTGCCGCCCCATCGACCGGCCGAGACAAGCGCAGTGGAGGGTACGGCGGTTGCCGCGTAGCGCACGCGGTAGTTCGCCTCGAGTACGCCGCCATCCCGCGCGCACATCGAGATCAGTCGCAGCGGACGGCGATCCAGCAGCATGCCCCGACCCGCAGCGATCGGGTGGATGAGCAGCGAGACCTCGTCGATCAGACGCCACCGCAACAGCGAGCGGACCAGCGACAGACTGCCGATCACATGCAGGTCGTCGCCGGGCACGGACTTCAAGGCAGCCAGCACGCGGCGAGTGTCGCCCAGAAGCATCTCGGTGCCGGGCCGGGCGACCACCGGACGGGATCCGATCACGAGGTTCCGGGTGTGCTCCAGCCCGGTCAGCGTTCCGGCGTACCGCTCGAACGTCTTGCGGCCGAGCAGCACGGTTCCGGCCCCGGTGACCAATTCTCCGAGGGCCGGCTGGGGGTCGGACAGCCACTGCTCCGGCCGTTCGACGATTCCATCTTCGGACATGCACAGCCTGGCGACGATGTTCCGCATACCAAGCCTGATGCAGGTGACGGCCCGAAGGTTGTCAGTCTTTCCGGCGGCCGCGGTGCAGTTCGGTCTCGAGGGCGTCGAGCCGGTTGATCCAGAACTTGCGGTACCGGTCCAGCCAGGTGTCGATCTCGCGCAGCGGGCCGGGGTCCACGGCGTACAGCCGCCGGGTGCCGTCGACGGTCACGGTCGCGAACCCGTTGTCGCGCAGTACCCGCAGATGCTGCGAGACGGCAGGCTGGCTGATGCCGAACTCCGCGCCGATCGTGCCGGCGATACTGCCGGCCGGCAGCTCGCCGTCGGCGAGCAGTTCAAGGATCCGGCGCCGGACCGGATCGCCGAGGATGTCGAACGCGTGCACCGGACAAGTATTTCAGCGATGACTTATATGAACAAGTCACCGGAGGGTTTGCGGTTGGCGACGACCCGGCGCGGGGAACCTTCCGGTACTGACAGTGATCTGCCGGACGGGGCAGCTCGGGTGATGGTCGGCCGGTAGGCAACGGTCAGGTCACGGCTAGAATGACCGCGAGACTACGCCTGGTGCAACGCCGCACGGCGTACCGCAACCAGTGGTTTGAGGAGAAACACTGTGGGACGCGTCGTACACAAGTACGGCGGTTCTTCGGTCGCCGACGCCGATTGCATCAAGCGCGTGGCCCAACGGATCGTCGCGACAAAGAAGGCCGGGAACGACGTCGTAGTGGTGATCTCCGCCATGGGCGACACCACCGACGAACTGATGGACCTGGCCCAGCAGGTCTCTCCGCTGCCCCCGCCGCGCGAGCTGGACATGCTGCTCACCTCGGGTGAGCGGATCTCCGCCGCGCTGCTGGCGATGGCGATCGCCAACCTCGGGTACGAGGCCCGCAGCTTCACCGGTTCGCAGGCCGGTGTGATCACGACGTCCGCGCACGGTAACGCGCGCATCATCGACATCACCCCGGGCCGGATCGAGGGTGCCCTCGGCGAGGGCCATATCGCGATCGTGGCCGGTTTCCAGGGCGTGGCCCAGGACACCAAGGACATCACCACGATGGGCCGCGGCGCGTCCGACACGACCGCGGTGGCGCTGGCTGCCGCGCTCGAGGCGGACTACTGCGAGATCTACACCGACGTGGACGGCATCTTCACCGCGGACCCGCGGATCGTGCCGGCCGCCAAGCACATCCCGAAGATCTCCTACGAGGAGATGCTCGAGATGGCCGCCTGCGGCGCCAAGGTGCTCCACCTGCGCTGCGTCGAGTACGCGCGGCGCTACAACGTCCCCGTCCACGTGCGTTCCTCCTTCTCGCAGAAGGAAGGCACCTGGGTCGTCGATGCCAAGGAAATGGATGAGATGGAACAGGCGATAATCTCCGGCGTGGTCCAGGACCGCAACGAGGCCAAGATCACGGTCGTCGGCGTACCGGACAAGCCGGGTGAGGCGGCCCGGATCTTCGAGACGGTCGCCGGCGCCGAGACCAACATCGACATGATCGTGCAGAACGTCTCGGCGGTCGCCACCAACCGCACCGACATCTCGTTCACGCTGCCCCGCGTCGACGGCGCCCGGGCGATGTCCGCCCTGGCCCGGATGAAGGACGAGGTGGGCTACGAGCAGTTGCTGTACGACGACCAGATCGGCAAGGTCTCGGTCGTCGGTGTCGGAATGCGCTCGCACCCGGGCGTTTCGGCGAAGTTCTTCTCCGCGCTGGCCGACGCCGGCGTGAACATCGAGATGATCTCCACCTCGGAGATCCGGATCTCGGTGGTCGTGGACGAGAACCTGGTGGATGCTGCCGTGACCGCGGCGCACACCGCATTCGATCTGGACGACGAGCACACCCAGGCTGTCGTGTACGGAGGAACTGGACGGTGACCCCTGTGAGCGCTGTGGAGAACACGATCGAGGACCGGGCGGGCCTGCCATCGCTGGCGGTGGTCGGTGCGACCGGAGCCGTCGGGTCGGTGATGCTGACCCTGCTCTCGACCAGGGAGAACGTCTGGGGAGAGATCCGGCTGATCGCGTCCGAGCGCTCCGCGGGTAAGCGGCTGAAGGTCCGCGGCGAGGAGGTCGAGGTCGTCGCGATCAGCGAGGACGCCTTCGACGGTATCGACGTGGCGATGTTCGACGTACCGGACGAGGTGTCCGCGCACTGGGCGCCGATCGCGGCCGCCAAGGGCGCGGTCGTGGTGGACAACTCGGGCGCGTTCCGGATGGACCCGGATGTCCCGCTGGTGGTCCCGGAGGTGAACGCCGAAGCGGCCCGGAACCGGCCGAAGGGCATCATCTCCAACCCGAACTGCACGACGCTGTCGATGATCGTGGCGATGGGCGCGCTGCACCACCGCTACGAGCTCGAGCAGCTCGTCGTCGCGTCGTACCAGGCCGCGTCCGGTGCGGGCCAGGCCGGTATCGACGCGCTGTACGACCAGCTGACGAAGGTGTCCGGCAACCGCGAGCTCGGCAGCTCGCCGGGCGACGTACGGCGGGTTGTCGGCAACGACCTCGGCCCGTTCCCGGCGCCGCTCGCGCTGAACGTCGTACCGTGGGCCGGCTCGCTCAAGGACGACGGCTGGTCGTCGGAGGAGCTGAAGGTCCGCAACGAGTCGCGCAAGATCCTCGGCCTGCCGGACCTGAAGGTGTCCGCGACCTGTGTGCGGGTCCCGGTCGTCACCACGCACTCGTTGTCGGTGCACGCGCGGTTCGTCCAGGAGGTCGACGCCGACGGCGCCCGAGAGGTACTGCGGGACGCTCCCGGCGTACTGCTGTTCGACAACCCGGCCGAGGGCGAGTTCCCGACGCCGGCCGATGTCGTCGGCACCGACCCGACCTGGGTCGGCCGGATCCGCAAGTCCCTCGACGACCCGAACGAGCTCGAACTGTTCGTCTGCGGCGACAACCTCCGCAAGGGCGCGGCGCTGAACACCGCGCAGATCGCCGAGGTCGTCGCTAAGGAGTTCGCGCCGGCAAAGGCGTAGAAGAACGGTCGAAGGCCCGCACAGCGCTGCTGTGCGGGCCTTCTGCGCGTTCTAGAGCCAGTTCTCGCGAGCCGCGTGCAGGGCGAGCTGGAAGCGGGTGCTGGCGCCGGTGCGGTTCATCAGGCGTTCGAGGTACCGGAAGAACGTGCGGCGGCTGATGCCGAGCGTGCGGGCGATGGTGTCGTCCGCGGCGCCGGTGGCCAGCAGCGCGAGCAGGCGGCGCTCGATCGGCTCCAGGCGGTCGTCCTCGGTGCCGACCGAGGCGTGCAGCGGCAGCGCGTTGCGCCAGCACAGCTCGAACATCCCGATCAGCGCCGACAGCAGGCTGCTCGGCCGGATGATCAGCAGCGACCGGTTCACGTCGGTGTCGCGCGCCGACATCGACACGAACGCGATCGAGCCGTCGATGATCGTCAGCTTCGCCGGTACGTCGGGCAGCACCCGCGCCTGCTCGCCGGCCTCCACGCACGGGAGGATGTTCTCGGTCAGGTACCCGGGCACCTCGACCGACTCGGGCGAGTAGACGATCCGGTACGAGACGCCGCGCCGGAGGTGCTCGATCTCCTCCTGGTTCGGGCCGCCGATGTAGTACGGCGGGGAGTCGATCGCCAGGATCTCGCGCTGCACACCGCCCTTGATCTGGTGGATCCGCTCGACGATCGCGCTGCCGGTGACGACCTCGATCAGGTGCGTGGTCGACTCGTTGTGCACGGTACGGCGGAACTCGTCGTACGCGTTCAGGACCTCGATCCGGGCCTGCTTCAGCTCGGACTCCCGGCGCAGCGTCATCGCCTCCAGGCCCGCGTCCGGGGGCACCGGAAGGTAGCGGGAGTGGTCCGAGCCGGAACGGCGGGCCAGACCGGCCTGCACGAGTCCGCTCAGGATGGAGTCGATCGAGCGTTCCCGGTCCGGGACCGCCTCATCCAGTTCGGTGATCGACGACGGTCCGGTCCGCAGCAGATGCTGGTAGACCTCGATCTCGTCGTCGTTGAGCCCGAGCACCTTCAAATGGTCGGCACGCTCCGTGTCCGTAGTGCTCACAACGCTCCCCTCCCTTCCCAGTGCTGTCACCGTCCGCTACCGTCCCTCAAGCGTAGATGGGGCGGTCCAATGCCGTCGGCACGTTCCGTGTCGACGTGTATGCGCCCAGCGATATTTGTTGTCCGATCAACATTCTTGTGCCGTGTCACCATCTGGCCACCATTTCTGCGCAGTTGTGAGCGAGAATTGAGGTCCAGCAGCCCGGCGACGGACCACCTGAGCGCCGCCGGGCTGCTGTTCCAATTCTGGCCCGAGTTGGCTGTCTCGTCAGCGGAGCCTGTTTCGGTTGGGTCTCGATCCCGGCGCATCGGTGCCCTCGCACTTCCGTGCCATCACCGGCTGTGCTGAAGGGTGTACAAACTGTGGCATCTCCAATCGTGAGGCCGATCAGGAGGAGAGCCCGATGCGACCGGTTCCGCCGTGTGCCGCCGCCCCTCGTGTCGGTGCTGCCGTCCCCAGCGCGCTGGCATCTTTGCAGGGATTCCAGCTAGCGCTGTCCTCCGCCGGCCTCCGGTCCCTCCCCACACCAGCTGCGCGCACCTGCCGGCGTCCGCAGCCGCTCTGGGGACGGACCAGAGGTGCGATGACCGCCGCCCTGGTCATCGTGCCGGTTGATCCGGCACGGCCCGCGTCCGCTTCCGCCCAGCGCGGACGCCGCCCCGGATCGATGGTGGAACCCCGGGAGGTGCAGACCGGTGCTCCGTGGATGGTGAGGCTGTCCATGGGGAGCGCGGATGTGATGTTGCGCGTCACGTCCTCCGTCCGGCTCGCTCCGGCCAGGAAGCATCTTCCGGGGTCCTGCCGATAACACCCGTCCCCTGTGACCACAGCAGTCACGGGACCGGTGTGGCAGGTCACGTCAACTTCGCATCGGTGCGTAGCGTCGTACCTGATGAATTGACGGCGATTTGACTTGGCTGCAAGGCGTTTTGGTCGGTGCCGCCTGTCAAATGTATATTCCGGATAACGATCGGCGAAGGACGACTCAGGTGTTGCTGACGCAGTGTCGTACGGGGTTTCGTAGCCGTCTGTACGTCGTTGCTCACTAAGGAGGACCGCTGTGTCGTCGGCGTTGAAGCCGATCCGCTACTCTGCTTCCCGGTCTGCGTGGCACGCCGCCGTACCCCGGGCGGCAGTCGCCGAAACCCAGGTGCTCGGCCACGTGGATCCAACTTTCCGGCAGAGAGAGGCGTCGCCTGAATGAACGCGACTAGCGTCGACGAGGAGTTCAACCCGTCGGTGCACGTGTACGAACCACACCGGGTCGGCCTGCCGGCCCTGCGCCCGTACTTCAAGGCGCTGTGGCAGCGGAGAGAGTTCGCAGCGGAGATGTCCCGGACCAACATCCGGGGTGCGCACACGAACACCTTCTTCGGCCAGGTGTGGCTGGTGCTGAACCCGCTGTTGCTCGCCTTGGTCTATTACCTGCTCACCGACATCATCGCCGGTGGCGCAACGAAGGTGGACGCCGGACTGCGGTTCGCTCACATGTGCGGCGGCCTGTTCGCCTTCTACTACTTCTCGGGTGCGATGACGGCCGGTGCGGCCAGCGTGGTCGGCGGCGGCAAGCTGCTGATGAACCAGTCGTTCCCGCGGATGTTGCTCCCGCTGTCCGCAGTGCGGACGGCGTTCTTCCGCTTCCTGCCGACGCTGGTCGTGTATCTCGCGATCCACGTCATCGTGGGGCTGAAGCTGCACTGGCAGATGCTGCTGGCACCGGTGTTCCTGGTGCTGCTGACGATCTTCGCCGCAGGCATGGGAATGATCTTCGCCGCCCTGCAGGTGTACTTCCGCGACACCACCAGCTTCCTGCCGTACTTCGTGCGCATCTGGCTGTACATGTCACCGGTGCTCTGGTTCGCCGAGCAGGCGCCGGCGAAGTTCAAGGGCTTCATCCAGTACAACCCGCTGTACTCGCTGCTGGGTGGCTGGACCGACCTGCTCGTCAAGGGCCACATCCCCGAGTGGAAGATGTGGGCCGGCGCCGTGGTGTTCGCGCTCGCCGCGTTCGTGATCGGCTCGTTGTTCTTCATGTCGAGGGAGCGTGAGTTCGTTGTCCGTCTCTGAGACCGAGAAGAAGCCGATGCAGAAGAGCCCGTCGGACATCCCCGCCGTCAAGGTGCAGGACGTGTCGATCACCTACCGGACCACGTTCGAGCGGGTGCCGACCTTCAAGAGCGCGATCATCCGGCTCGGCCGCGGCGAGCGGGCGGTCCGCGAGGTCAAGGCCGTCCAGAACGTGTCCTTCGACGTCAACCACGGCACCACGATCGGCATCATCGGCGCGAACGGCGCCGGCAAGTCGACGCTGATGCGGGCGGTGGCCGGCATCCTGCCGCCGACGTCGGGCCGGATCGAGGTGCACGGCCGGGTCTCCACGCTGCTGTCGCTGGGCGTCGGCTTCAACGCCGCGCTGTCCGGCAAGGAGAACGTGGTGCTGGGCGGCCTGGCGGCCGGCCTGAGCCGCAAGGAGATCGAGGCCCGGTACGAGGAGATCGCCGAGTTCGCCGAGCTCGGTGACTTCATGGAGATGCCGATGCGGACGTACTCGTCCGGCATGTTCAGCCGGCTGGCGTTCTCCGTCGCGGTGCACATGGACCCCGACATCCTGCTGATCGACGAGGCGCTGTCCGCCGGTGACGCGTCGTTCAAGTCCAAGGCCGCGGCCAAGATGGGCGAACTGGTCTCGAACAGCCGGACCATGTTCCTGGTCAGTCACGCGATGAGCAGCGTGCGCGAGATGTGCAACGACTGCATCTGGCTGCACAAGGGCAAGCTGATGATGCGTGGCGAGCCCAACGAGGTCATCCAGGCCTACACGAAGTTCCTGCAGGTCGGCGAAGCGGAATCCGTCTCACTCGAGGACCTCTGACCAATGTCACGCAGCACGGCGCCGGACGTGGGGATCATCACGACCGGTCACGACGTCGCCGACGCGCGCCTGCACAAGATCACCGCGGCCCTGCAGCAGCGCGACCTCACGGTCGAGCTCTGGGGCCTGGGTGAGGCCAGTGGCGGGCCCGCGGGCGCGGTCGTGCACGCCGGACCGCGCGGCACGATGGTGCAGCGGCTGGCCCGGACCGCCGTACTGCCGTGGCGGACCAAGGCGAAGGTGGTGATGACGGTCGATCCGGACATGATCCCGATCGCCCGTCTCGTCACCGGCCTGCGGCGGCGCAAGCTCGTCGTCGATGTCCACGAGGACTATGAGCGACTGCTGGCCGACCGGGCCTGGGCCAAGGGCCCTGCCGGTCTGCCGGCCCGGCTGATCGTCCGCGCCGGGTCGAAGCTGGCCGCGGGCGCCGACCTCACGGTCGTCGCCGACTCGCACCTGGCACCGCACCACGCCAAGCACCGCCTGGTGGTGCAGAACCTTCCTGACCACGGCTTCCTGGCCCCGGCCCCGGCGACCGGCGCACCGCGCGCTGTGTACGTCGGTGACCTGCGCGAGAGCCGTGGACTCTTCGACATGGTCGAGACCGTCGCCGCGGCGCCGGAGTGGTCTCTCGACCTGGTCGGCCCGGTCGCACCGTCGGACCGGGAGCGGCTGGAGGCCCGGATCGAGGAGCCCGAGCTGGCCGGCCGTGTCCGGTTGCACGGGCGCCAGCCACCCGCGGACGCCTGGCGGATCGCGCAGGGTGCCTGGGCGAGCCTGGCCATGCTGCAGCCGACCCCGGCGTTCATCGAAGCGATGCCGTCCAAGATCTACGAGTACCTCGCCAGCGGTCTTCCCGTGCTGTCCACCCGGCTGCCCCGGCAGACCCGGGTGATCGAGGAGTCCGGTGGCGGAGTCCTGGTGGACTCGGTGGCGGAGGCCGCCGAGACCTTGCGGCGCTGGTCCGCGGACCCCGGTGAGCTGGAGAAGTTGCACGACCATGCACTGCAGTGGGCGGCGGAACATCTGCCCACGACCACGCCGTACGACGACCTGGCCGACGCGATTCTCAAACTGCTAAAGGGAAGTGCATGACCGACCGCCCTCACCTGTTGTACGTCGCCTGGGGCTTCCCGCCCTGCCGGGGCGGCGGTGTCTACCGGGCACTGGCCACGGCCAACCGGTTCGCCGCGCTCGGCTGGAAGGTGACCGTGCTGACGGCCGACCGCGACACCTTCTTCCGGTTCACCGGTGCGGACCTGACCCTCGAGGAGCGGGTCGACCCCTCCGTCGAGGTTGTCCGGGTGCCGTTCGAGTGGCCGATCCTCGAAGCCGATCTGCGCAAGTGGTCCAAGCGCCGGGCGCAGAACCCGAAGCTGTGGAGCAAGTGGCGCACCAAGCAGGACCAGATCCCGTTCCCGGAGACCGGGTACGGGCCCTGGCGCTCGGTGATCGAGAAGGCCGCCGAGCAGATCCACAAGGCGAACAAGGTGGACCTGACCGTCGCCACCGCGAACCCGCATGTCGCGTTCACCGCGGCGTACCACCTGCACAAGAAGTTCCAGGTGCCGTACGTGATGGACTACCGCGACGCGTGGCTGCTGGACGTGTTCACCGGCGACCGGCTGCACGAGCCGAACAGCCGGGCGGCCAAGTGGGAGAAGAAGCTGGTCGAGTCCGCTCGCGAGGTCTGGTTCGTGAACGACCCGATCAAGGAGTGGCACGAGAAGCTCTACCCGGCGCAGGCGTCGAAGATGCACACGGTCGCGAACGGGTTCGACCCCGACCTGGTGCCGGACACCGCCGACCGTGGCGCGGTCACCGATCGCCCGCTGGTCTTCGGGTACGTCGGGACGGTGTCGCCGAAGGTGCCGCTGGCCGAGTTCGTCGAGGGCTGGAAGCTCGCCAAGGAGCAGTCCGAGGAACTGGCCGGCGCAAAGGCCAAGATCCACGGCTACCTCGGGTACTACGCGCAGCCGCGGGCCGACATGCTCGCGACGATCAACAGCGCGGCCGATGCCGGGGTCAGCTACGAGGGGCCGGTCGGCAAGGCCGAGATCGCCAAGGCGTACGACGAGTTCGACGCGCAGCTGCTGATGCTGGGCAAGGGGCGTTACGTCACCAGCGGCAAGGTGTTCGAGTACCTCGCGACCGGCTTGCCGGTGGTGTCGGTGCACGACCCGGAGAACGCGGCGTCCGACGTTCTGCGGGGTCATCCGTTGTGGTTCCCGGTGTCGGACGTGACGCCGGAGGCGATCGCGGCGGCGCTGGTCGAGGCGGCGCACGCGGCGCGGACCGCGGACGAAGGGATCCGGGCGAAGGCGCGTGAGTTCGGTGCGTCGTACCGGCGGGACCTGCAGCTGGATCCGCGGATCGAGTCGCTGGCTGCGTCTGTGAAGGGGGTTGCCGCATGAGCACCGTCGTACTGCTGTCCACGCGTCGTCTTCCGCCGACGTACTTCGACCAGGTCCGCGAGGACCTCGGTGACCAGAACATCACAATCGACGTCGTCGGCTGGGTAGCCCCGTCCGCGTGGGTTGCCGACAAGGTCAACACCTTCACGCTGATCGGCCCGGGTCGCATGCCGGCCCAGCCCGCCCCCGAGCCCGAGGTCGAAGCATCCGACGAAGCCCCGGACGCCGTCATCGCTCCCGAGGCAGTAGCCGCCCCGGAGACCGTGGTTGCCGACGAGGCGAAGATCGCCCCGGCCGCCGCGGAGGTAGCAGCTGCCGCGCCTCAGCCGAAGCCTGCACCGAAGCCCAAGCCGACCGGTGCCAAGCGGGTCGTGAAGGCTGTGGAGTGGCGTGCCCGCAAGGCTCGTAAGGTTGCTGGGCGGATGTTGCCTAAGGCAATTAAGACGTCGGCGCCGGTGAAGTTCATCCGGGGGCAGCGGGCAACCAATGATCTCGGGAAGAACTACTGGGAGCGCGTGCTCAGCCGTCGTGACGTGATGGCGACCATCGACAAGGCGGATGTTGTCGTGGCGCTGGATGCCGGTGCGATCTGGGCCGGCTGGAACCTCGGCCAGCGGAAGGCGAGCACCCCGGTGGTGCTCGGTCTGCCGGCCGCCCGCCGCGAGTTCGACCAGTTGAAGGCACCAGCAGGTAATGGGTGACACGACGACGATGAGTATCCGCGAGCACCTGCCGGCGCCGCTGGCCCGGACCGCGGGAGCGGTCCGGCGGCGGCTGCGGGGCTTGCGGTACTCGTTCGCGCAGCTGCCGGCGTTCCCGCCGGCAGCGACGACGCCGGTGCGGATGTGGGTCGGACCGACCAACTCCGCCGGTCAGGGCAACGCCTGGGCACGGGCCGCCCGGACCGTCGACGGCGTCGACGCGGTCTCGTTCGTCCTGCAGCGCAAGGGGCAGTTCCAGTTCGCAGTCGACTACGGCGTACCGCTGGCATGGTTCGGCCAGCCCCGTTGGCAGCGCGCGCAGCAGCAGCACATCCTGTCGAACTACACGCACGTGATGGTCGAGTCGCTGCGCCCGGTCTTCGGCGCGCGCGGCTACGCGGACGCAACCCCCGACATCGAGGCGATGCTTGCGAAGGGCATCAACGTCTCGCTGCTCTTCCACGGCTCCGACATCCGCCTGCCCAGCCGGCACGCGAAGCGCGAGCAGTGGTCGCCGTTCACCCCGGGTGACGAGCTGACCGAGCGGCTCGAGACGCAGGCCCGCCGGCACGCCGAGCTGGTCGAGTCGCTGAACCTTCCGGTCTTCGTCTCCACGGTCGACCTGCTGGACGACGTACCGAACGCGCACTGGCTTCCGGTCGCGATCGACCCGGTGCCGTGGCAGCAGGCGGCGCGGCCGCTGTTCAGCCACGAGAAGCCCGTCGTTGCTCACGTTCCGTCGAACGCCAAGCTCAAGGGCACCGAGGAGATCGACGCCGTCCTCACCGCACTGCACGAGAGCGGACGGATCGAGTACCGGCGGATCACCGGCGTACCGCACAGCGGCATGCCGGCCGTGATCGGTGACGCCGACATCGTTGTCGACCAACTCCACATCGGCCTGTACGGCGTGGCGGCCGCGGAAGCGCTGGCCGCCGGGCGGATCGTCGTTTCGTACGTCGGTGACGGCGTGCGCCAGCGGGTGCGTAGTCTGGCCGGGCGAGAGGTGCCGATCGTGGAGGCGGATCCCGACACCCTGGGTGAGGTCGTCACCGGTCTGATCGCCGATCGTGACGCCGCCGCCGAGCGGGCGGCCGACGGCCCCGGATTCGTGACGGAGCTGCACGACGGACGCCGCTCGGCCGAAGTACTGAAACCCTGGCTGACCCAGAAGGAGACCCTGTGACGTCCCGCATCGCGCCATCCGCCGACGTCGACGACAGCGCCCAGATCGGCGACGGATCGTCGGTCTGGCACCTCGCGCAGATCCGCGAGAACGCCGTCCTCGGCAAGAACTGCATCGTCGGCCGCGGCGCCTACGTCGGGACCGGGGTCCGGATGGGCGACAACTGCAAGATCCAGAACTACGCGCTGGTGTACGAGCCCGCCTCGCTCGAGGACGGTGTGTTCATCGGACCGGCCGTCGTACTCACCAACGACTACTTCCCGCGCGCGGTGAACCCGGACGGGTCGCCGAAGAGCGGGCACGACTGGGAACCGGTCGGGGTGACGATGAAGGAAGGCTGCTCGCTCGGTGCGCGCAGCGTCTGCGTGGCCCCGGTCACCATCGGCCGCTGGGCTACCGTCGCCGCTGGTGCAGTGGTGACCAAGGACGTGCCAGACTTCGCGCTGGTCGCCGGGGTTCCGGCTCGTCGGCTCAAGTGGGTCGGCAAGGCCGGAGTTCCGCTGCTCTCCGTCGGTGACGGCGAGTGGAAGTGCCCGAACACGGGCGAGATGTACATCGAAACCGACGGGCGGCTGCGGCCGGCCGAAGAAAACCTGGAGGAGAACTGATGGTGCAGCCGATTCCGGCCGCGAAGCCGATCATCGGGAAGGAGGAGCGCGAGGCCGTCGACCGTGTCATGCAGTCCGGCATGCTGGCCCAGGGCCCCGAGGTAGCGGCGTTCGAGCAGGAGTTCGGCGCAGCGCTGGTCTCCGGCCGTGCGTGCGTCGCGACGAACTCGGGCACGTCGGGTCTCCACCTCGGCCTGCTGGCCGCGGGCGTCGGACCGGGTGACGAGGTCATCGTCCCGTCGTTCACCTTCGCCGCGACCGCGAACAGCGTCGCGCTGACCGGCGCCACCCCGGTGTTCGTCGACATCGAGCCGACGTACTTCTGCCTGGACCCGAAGGCGGTCGAGGCAGCGATCACCGAGAAGACCAAGGCCGTCATGCCGGTGCACCTGTTCGGTCACCCGGCCAACATGACCGCTCTGCAGGAGATCGCGGACAAGCACGGCATCCAGATCTACGAGGACGCCGCGCAGGCCCACGGCGCCACCTGGAACGGCGCGCCGGTCGGTACCTTCGGCGAGTTCGCGATGTTCAGCCTGTACCCGACCAAGAACATGACGTCCGGTGAGGGCGGTATGAACTCGGTCGCGAACGCCGAGATCGAGCGCCGGATGCGGCTGTTCCGCAACCAGGGCATGCTCAAGCAGTACGAGAACGAGGTCGTCGGCCTGAACAACCGGATGACCGACCTGCACGCCGCCATCGGCCGCGTGCAGCTGACCAAGGTCGGCGGCTGGACCAAGCAGCGGCAGGAGAACGCGGCCTTCCTGGACGCGAACCTCGCCGGTGTCGGCGTCCCGGCCGTGGCCGCCGAGGCCAGCCACGTGTACCACCAGTACACGATCCGGGTCACCGAGGACCGCGACGGATTCGCGAACGCGCTCCGGACCGAGTACGGCGTCGGCTGCGGCGTGTACTACCCGATCCCGAACCACCGGCTCCCGTCGTTCCAGCGCGAGCTGGACCTGCCGGAGACCGAGAAGGCCGCGGCCGAGGTGCTCTCGCTGCCGGTCCACCCCTCGCTGTCCGAGGATGACCTGAACCGGATCGTGGCCGCGGTGAACACCGTGGCGAAGGCGGGTGCGTGACAATGGCGAACCTGCGTGCGGGCCTGATCGGCCTGGGCATGATGGGACGGCACCACGCTCGCGTGCTGGCCTCCCTCGAGGGCGTCGACCTGGTTGCGGTCGCCGACCCGGGGGGTGACAAGTTCAACGTGGCCGGCGGTCGTCCGGTGCACGAGAACATCGAGCAGCTGATCGGCGAGAACCTCGACTACTGCATGGTCGCGGTGCCGACGCAGTACCACGCCGAGATCGCGAAGGCGCTGGCCGAGGCCGGCGTACACGCGATGATCGAGAAGCCGCTGGCCGGCTCCTCGTCCGAGGCGACCGAGATCGCGAAGGCGTTCGAGGCGGCCGGGCTGGTCGGCGCGGTCGGCCACATCGAGCGGTACAACCCGGCGCTGCAGGCGCTGCGGGTGCGGCTCGAGGCCGGCGAGCTGGGTGACATCTACCAGATCACCACCCGTCGCCAGGGCCCGTTCCCGGCCCGGATCGCCGACGTCGGCGTGGTGCTCGACCTGGCCACCCACGACATCGACCTGACCGCGTGGGTGACGCAGTCGCCGTTCGTCACGGTGTCCGCGCAGAGCGCCCACAAGTCGGGCCGGCAGTACGAGGACCTGATCGCCGTGACCGGCAAGCTGGCCGACGGTACCGTCACCAGCCACCTGGTCAACTGGCTGTCCCCGATGAAGGAGCGGCTCACCGTCGTCACCGGTGAGAAGGGCGCGTTCATCGCCGACACCCTGCTCGCCGACCTGTCCTTCCACGCCAACGGCACGGTTGCCACCGCCTGGGACGACGTCGCGCACTTCCGCGGTGTCAGCGAGGGCGACATGATCCGGTACGCGATCAGCAAGCCGGAGCCGCTGAAGACCGAGCACGAGGCCTTCCGCGACGCCGTACTGGGCAAGGAGGCCGACATCGTCACGCTGCAGCAGGGTCTGCGCACCGTGGCGGTCGCCGAGGCCGTGATCCAGTCGGCTGCCGAGGACCGCACGATCAAGATCGCCGGGGAGTCCGCGTAGTCATGAAGGTTCTGAGTGTTGTCGGGGCTCGCCCACAGTTCGTGAAGCTGGCGCCGGTCGCGGAGGCATTTGCCGCGACCGAGCACCAGCACGTGATCGTGCACACCGGGCAGCACTACGACAAGAACATGTCCGACGTGTTCTTCGCCGACCTGCGCATCCCGGACCCGGACGTCCACCTGGGCGTCGGGTCCGGCAGCCACGGCGTCCAGACCGGCGCGATGCTGGCCGCGATGGACGCCGTACTGGACGAGCACAAGCCGGACTGGGTGCTGGTGTACGGCGACACGAACTCGACGCTCGCCGGCGCCCTGTCCGCGGTGAAGATGCACCTGCCGGTCGCGCACCTCGAGGCCGGCCTGCGCTCGTTCAACCGGCTGATGCCGGAGGAGCACAACCGGGTGCTGACCGACCACGCGGCCGACCTGCTGCTCGCGCCGACCCAGGTGGCGATGGACCACCTGGCGAACGAGGGCCTGACGGACAAGTCGCGCCTGGTCGGCGACGTCATGACCGACGTCTGCTTCCGGGTCCGCGACGCGGTCCAGGACAAGCCGCTCGACCTGCCGTTCAAGCAGGGCGAGTACGTCGTCTCGACCATCCACCGGGCCGAGAACACCGACGACCCGGCGCGACTTGCCGGGATCGTCGACGGTCTGGCCGCGGCCGGCTCGCCGGTGCTGCTGCTGGCCCACCCGCGGCTGGTCGCGAAGTGCGCCGAGCACGGCATCAAGCTCGAGCGTCCGGACGGGTCGCTGCACGTCCGCGAGCCGTTGGCGTACCCGGAGATGGTCTCGGCCGTCCTCGGTTCGGCCGGTGTGGTGACGGACTCCGGCGGTCTCCAGAAGGAGGCCTTCCTGCTCGGCCGGGTGTGCACGACGCTGCGCACCGAGACCGAGTGGGTGGAGACGCTGGAGGACGGGTGGAACGTGTTGACATCCGACGTGAGTAAGCTGCCCGAGTTGGCCGCACGGCCGGCTCCCACGGGGGAACGCCCGATGCCCTACGGCGACGGCCACGCTGCTGAGCGTGTCGTTGCCACTCTCGCGGAGTAACTACATGACGAAGGCCGCCGAAGAGAACCAGACGCCGTCGACCCAGGAGCTGCCTGGGTCGACAGATGTGGGGACCCCGCCGCCCGGCGCGCCGTTCAGTGCCTTCCCCGGGGAGTCCGGTACACCGCCGGCTTCCCGCAGCGGACGGCTACCACGAGTCGAGTCGCTCACCGGCCTGCGCTGGTGGGCGGCCTTCTTCGTGTTCTGCCACCACATGACCAACCTGGCGCCGCTGCCGATCTACGACTTCCTGAAGTACGGCACCTCCGGGGTCACGTTCTTCTTCGTGCTGTCCGGTTTCGTGCTCACCTGGTCTGCCCAGAAGGGCACGAAGATCCGGACGTTCTACCGGCGCCGGTTCGCCCGGATCTTCCCGCTGTACTTCCTCACGCTGGTCGCGGCGTTCTTCGTCTTCTACCGGGCCGACCCGCCCGCCGGGATGTCGTGGATCAAGCCGATCTCGGTGGGCGTGCTGGTGCTGTCGCTGTTCCTGGTGCACGGCTGGTCGAACAACCCGACCATCCTGTACGGCGGAAACCCGGCGGGCTGGACGCTGTCGGTCGAGGCGTTCTTCTACGCCTACTTCCCGTTCGTCTGGCGGGCCACGCAGCGGTTGAAGACGACCGGCGGCCTGATCCTGTGCGTCACGGTGATCGTGGCCGGCGGCGCCTATCGATTGGCGTTGTTCCATTACAAGGACGTCGTACCGATCCTGCCGCAACCGGTCCTGCATTCGGTCGCTTTCCTGTTCGGTATCGGTCTGGCGATCTCGCTGCGGTCGGGCTGGAAGCCGCGGATCCCGGTGTGGTTCGCGTTCCTGGTCACCGGCGGCGGCCTCTATATCCTCTGGTACTCCGGTGCGCACCCGGCGAACTTCCCGGGCGCGGTCACCATGGGCCTGTGCCAGAAGGAGATCCTGACCTTCCTGTACGGCTTCCTGATCCTCGCGGTCGCGGCCCGCGACACCCGCGGCGGCCGGTCGCTGCTGCGCAGCAAGCCGATGGTCGCGCTCGGCCAGTGGTCCTACGCCTTCTACCTCGTGCACGCCACGATCCTGTACGCGATCAAGGAGCAGCACGGTGTGGCCGGCCCGATCGGCTGGTCCAACCTGACGTGGTACGCCGGTGTCCTCGTCATCTCGATCATTGCCTCGTGGCTGCTCTTCAAGTTCGTCGAGCACCCGCTGGAACGGAAGCTCCGGGGCCCCCGATGAAGAATCACTACCTAGTGGAGAACCTGTGCGTGTCAGTGTTGTTGCCTTAGGCAAGATCGGACTGCCGTTGGCGGTCCAGTTCGCGGCCAAGGGTCATCAGGTCGTCGGCGTCGACATCAACGAGAAGTTCGTCGAGCTGGTGAACGCCGGCAAGGAGCCGTTCCCGGGTGAGGCCCACCTGCAGGAGCTGCTCGCCGAGACCGTGGCCGACGGCCGTCTGCGGGCGACCACGGACTACGCGGACGCCATCCCGAACAGCGACGCGGTCGTCGTGGTCGTGCCGCTGTTCGTCGACGAGAAGACCGGCGAGCCCGAGTTCGGCTGGATGGAGAACGCAACCCGTTCGCTGGCCGAGCACCTCAGCCCCGGCACCCTGGTCAGCTACGAGACCACGCTGCCGGTCGGCACCACCCGCAACCGGTGGAAGCCGATGATCGAGGAGATCTCCGGTCTGACCGAGGGCACGGACTTCCACCTGGTGTTCTCGCCGGAGCGGGTCCTGACCGGCCGGGTCTTCGCGGACCTGCGCAAGTACCCGAAGCTGGTCGGCGGTCTGTCCGAGGAGGGCGCGAAGCGCGCCATCGCCTTCTACGAGGCGGTGCTGGACTTCGACGAGCGTCCCGACCTGCCGCGGGCGAACGGCGTCTGGGACCTCGGTTCGGCCGAGGCGTCGGAGCTGGCGAAGCTGGCCGAGACCACCTACCGCGACGTGAACATCGGCCTGGCGAACCAGTTCGCCCGGTTCGCCGGCCAGAACGGCATCGACGTACACGCCGTGATCGAGGCGTCGAACTCGCAGCCGTACAGCCACATCCACCGGCCGGGGATCGCGGTCGGCGGCCACTGCATCCCGGTCTACCCGCGGCTGTACCTGTGGACCGACCCGGAGGCAACCGTTGTCCGGGCCGCCCGCGAGGCGAACGCCGGTATGCCCGACTACACCATCGGCCTGCTCGAGGGCGCCTTCGGCGACCTGAAGGGCGCGAAGGTGGTCGTGCTCGGTGCGGCGTACCGTGGTGGCGTGAAGGAGACGGCGTTCTCCGGAGTCTTCCCGGCCGTCGAGGCGCTCAAGGCGCGCGGCGCCGAGGTGTCCGTGCACGACCCGCTGTACACCGACGAGGAGCTCCAGGGCCTCGGCTTCACGCCGTACACGCTGGGTACTCCGGTCGACGCGGCGGTGCTGCAGGCGGACCACGCGGACTACGCGCAGCTGAGCCCGGCCGACCTGCCGGGTGTGCAGGTACTCGTCGACGGTCGTGACCGCACCGACCCGGCCCGCTGGGCGGGCGTGCGGCGGATTGTGATCGGAAGGTCGGTCAGCCAGTGACAACTGCCGACCTGCGGGTCGTGATGATTGTCGCGAACGACGTCACCAACGACAGTAGGGTCCGCAAAGAGGCCGCAGCACTGGCCGAGACCGGAGCAGAGGTAACTGTGCTCGGGGTCTCGGCCAGCGGCCTGCCGTCGAGGGAGATGCTCGACGGTGCGCTGATCGTCCGGGTGGCGGTGCCGTTCGCACTGCGTGAGGAACGGAAACGAAGCCGTACGGCGCGACGCAACTGGCGGCCGCCGATGGTGGGGTACAAGCACCGCACGAGCTACGTGGCGCGCAGCGAGCGGATCCAGGCCGAGCTGAAGGAGCTCAAGGCCGACTCCGGTCATGCGATCGCGCGGGCGAAGGCGGGCCAGCGGAATCCACTCAAGTTCAAGGCCGGCGTCGGGACCCGCCTGCTCCGCCGGGCGCGCTGGAAGGCCGCCGAGCGGGCCAGCTGGGTCCGCAAGGGCGTGGGCAACAAGGCCGACGCGCCGTTCAAGTTCAGCTGGCGGGCGTACGACGGTGTGCTGCACCGGCTGCCCTGGCCGGCGCCGTGGCGCAAGCTGCACCCCGAGGCGCTGGACCTGGAGGTCGCGTTCGGCGACCTGATCGACCGCCTCGAGCCGGACGTGGTGCACGCGCACGACATGCACGTGATCGGTGTCGCCACCCGCGCCGCCGGCCGGGCGAAGCTGCGCGGCCGCACGTTGAAGGTCGTCTACGACGCGCACGAGTACGTCGCGGGCCTGTCGATGTACGGCGCGCGCACCCGGCGTTCGATCGCGGCCTGGGCCAACCACGAGCGCGAGTACATCGGCGACGTCGACCGGGTGGTCACCGTGAGTCCGGCGATCGCGACGCGGCTGCAGGCCGAGCACAAGCTCAAGCTGAAGCCGACCGTGGTGATGAACACGCCGAACCCTGCTGACGTGTCGGTCGAGGTGGCCGACATCCGCAGCCGGATCGGGCTGGCTTCCGACGTACCGCTGCTGGTTTACAGCGGTGGTGTGACGCGTGCACGCGGCGTCCACACCGCAGTACAGGCGCTGGTCGATCTGCCGGACGTGCACCTGGCTGTTGTGTGCGTGCCCGGTGTGGCGACGGATGCGGTCCGTGCGCTGCAGTCGCAGGCGATCGAGCTCGGTGTCGACAACCGGCTGCACTGCCTGGAGCCGGTGAAGCCCGACGAGGTGGTCGCGTTCCTGCGCACCGCCGACGTCGGCCTGATCCCGATCCTGCGCTACCCGAGCCACGAGATGGCGTTGCCGAACAAGCTGTTCGAGTACGCCTTCGCCGGCCTGCCGGTGGTCGTCAGCGACATGCCGAGCATGAAGGAGTTCGTCGACCGGACCCGGATCGGCGAGGTCTTCGCGGCCGAGAACACCGCGGACCTCGCGGCCAAGGTACGCACGGTGCTCGCGGACCTGGACAGCTACCGGGAGCGGGTAGCGGACCCGGTGTACCAGCAGGAGGTGTCCTGGTCCGGCCAGGCGGCCAACCTGCGCTCCCTGTACGGCGAGCTCACCGGGCGGCAGCTGGAGATCGTCCGCCCCGGCGGGCCGGTCGAGAAGAAGCGGCCGCACCTGCTGATCGGTCCGGTCAACAGCGCCGGTCAGGCCTGGCTGTGGGCTACCGCCGTCGAGCGCGAGGTGCCGGACGTCAAGGTCGAGTCGCTGACCACGGGCAGCGGCACGTTCGACTTCAAGGTGCACCGCACCGGGACGTATAAGCAGTACCGGACCGACCTGCGCTGGCAGCTCGAGCTGACGTCGTACGCGTTGCGTGAGGTCACCCATGTGCTGTTCGAGGCGGGGCGGCCGATGTTCGGTCAGCTGCGCGGGCAGATGTGGACCACCGACGTACCGATCCTCGAGCAGGCCGGGATCAAGCACGGCGTGTTGTTCCACGGCTCGGAGATCCGCGACCCAGCCCTGCACCGGGCGCGCTACCGGTACTCGCCGTTCCGCAACCCCGAGGACGAGCTGACCCAGCGGCTGCAGTCCGGCAACGACAACATGCGCCGGCACCTGCAGGGGTACGACGGCCCGGTCTACGTGACCACGCCGGACCTGCTGGAGTTCGTCGAGAACGGCATCTGGATCCCGCTGGCGGTCGACGTCGAGGGCTTCGCGTCGAACCGGCCGGTGCTCGAGCGCGAGGTTCCGGTGGTGCTGCACGCGCCGTCGGCCAGTGCGCTCAAGGGCTCGGCGTACGTCGACCCGGTACTGACGGATCTGGACGCGCGCGGCCTGATCACGTACCAGCGGGTGCAGGGCGTGCCGCACGCGGAGCTGGCCGAGATGGTCAAGGACGCCGACATCGTCGTCGACCAGATGCTGCTCGGCTCGTACGGCGTCTTCGCCTGCGAGGCGATGGCGGCCGGCCGGGTCACCGTCGGCCACATCGCGGACCCGGTCCGGGACCTGCTGCCGACCGATCTGCCGATCGCCGAGGCGACACCGGACGACCTGTCCGAGGTGATCGAGCGGCTGGTCGCCGAGCGCGACTCGGCCCGGAAGATCGCCGACGCCGGCCCCGGCTACGTCCGGGACCTGCACGACGGGCACCGGTCGGTCGAGGTACTGCTGCCGTTCCTGAAGAACGAGCTGGGCCCCAGGCTCGGAGCCGAGACCGAGGCCGGCGGCGAGTAGGTGCGGATTCTGATGATCGCGCAGTCCCCGATCGCCGGGGACTCGCGGATCCTGCGGGAGGCCACGGCGCTGGCCGCGGCCGGTCACACGCTGCACGTGATCGGCCGCGACGTCCCGGACGGCTTTGAAGTCGGCCCGGGGATCACAGTGGAGTCGGTCTCCCGCTCCTCCGGTCTACGGACCGGGAACGGCGGGCTGACCGTCGGGCACGGGCATTCCGGGCCCAAGGTGCTGGCGAAGCGGTTCGGGCGGTGGTTGCTGCTGCCCGAGCACCGCAACCGCACCGAGAAGCACTGGCGTACCGCTGCCGCTCCGGTTGTCGCTGCGGCAGGGCCTGTCGATGTCGTGCATGCGCATGACTTCAACACGTTGGAGCTCGCAGCGGAGTACGCCGCGAAGTGGTCGGCCAAGCTGGTTTATGACAGCCATGAGCTGTGGTTCGACCGAGCGCTACCGGGCCGGCCGACGCCGCTGTGGCGGGCGCGCGGGCGGCGGTACGAGGTTTCGCTCGCGTCTCGTGCGCGGGTGGTGTTCACGGTGTCCGACGGGATCGCGGAGCGGTTGCGTTCGCGTGGGTTGTCCGACGTACGCGTCGTACGGAACACGTTCCCGCGGGCTGACGACGTACCGGCTGCGCCGGACCGGCCGGAGGGGTTGCTGTACGCCGGTCGCGTGGGTGCGGGCCGGGATCTGCCGACTGTTGTTGCTGCGGCGCGGCAACTGTTGCCGTTCCGGACGGTGCTGATGGGGTCGGTGGATCCCAACTATCGCTTGGATCTGGGCCCGGTGGAGACCGTCGCGGAACGGTCGATCGACGAGGTCGACGACACGCTGCGGACGTACGGCATCTCGCTCGTCACTCTCACCAACACGTGCGAGAACCACCGCCTTGCCCTTCCTAACAAGCTCTTCCACGCCGTCCGCGCCGGCGTCCCCGTTGTCGCCGCTGACCTGCCCGAGCTGCGTGCGGTCGTGACGCAGTACAAGCTCGGTGGGCTGTACGAGCCTGGCAACGCGCAGTCGCTGACGGCTGCGGTCCGCTCGGTGATCGAGAACTACAGCACGTACACGGACGGCGTCCGCACAGCCGCCGCAGAGCTCAACTGGGAGCACGACGCAGCCACCCTGGTGACTGCCTACTCCGAACTGTAAGAACTTTCTGCGTCCTCCACGCATCAAGCTGGGTGAGGGGGACGCCATGAAGCGACGGATTGCGGCTTTGGCCGGAGGTGCGGCGCTCATAGCCGCCACGGTAGTGCCGACGAACGCACACGCAGCTGGCAGCGCGGTGTGCCAGGTTTGGCTGGGATCGGTGACTGCGACCGGTATGCAGCGGAGTCTCACTGTGACCGCGAACCTCCCGCCGACGATCGAGCAGGGCCAGTCCCTCGCGGTCTATCAGCCTGGGCAGGTCCGGCTCAGTGCCCGGCAGACGTCCGAGCCGGGGCCTGGAGGCACCGACCGTTACGGGTACGTCGTCGTCGGCGACGGGCTCTACTACGGCGGCTATCGCACGGACATGGCCGGCGGTCTGGATCCGTCGAACCCGCCCGGCCTCGGCCGGATCGGCGGCGGCTGGACGAACTTCACCGCGATCGAGCTCGCCGACTACGCGAGCTACCCGGACGGCAAGATCAACCACACCGTGTTCTACGGACTGCGCAACGACGGCGTCCTGTTCCGCTGGAACCAGGTGCGGGGAGGACTGCGGGCGAGCGGTTCGTACCCGGGCTTCGCGTCGGTCAAGTCGATGACGCTGATCGCGAAGACGCCGACGTACGACACCTTCCTGGCCAACACCCGCGGCGGTGCGCTCTACACCATCCGGATCCCACTGACCTCGCCGATGAAGCCGATCGTGACACCGGTCCGTACGCGCACCTGGCAAGGCTTCGAGACGCTGTCGGCGATGTCGTGCGGCAAGAACGGCACGCTGCTGCTGGCGATCGACAAGGACACCAAGACTGCCAACCTGTACGCCGTCGGCCATGCGAACGGCACGGCAACGGTGATCCTGTCGCGGGGTGTGGTCCCGGGTACGCTCGACGACCCGGTCTACTTCCGTTGGGTGCCGATCTCGCTGTTCGACGTCGCCAACGGCGACTGAGCCGCAACCTTTCGTGCTTGCTCTGTATCAGAGTGTGTGAAAGGGGTGGACATGAATCGACGACTGACTGCTTTGGCGGGCTGCGCGGCGCTCGCGCTGACTGCATTGATGCCTGCAGCTGCCCACGCGGCGAAGCCTGATCCGACCAAGCCCGGAGCGACGGTCCCCGGGACCAATAAGAAGATCACCGCGGCGCAGGCCAGCGCCTGCTTCGTCTGGCAGGGCGGGGTGACCGCGAGCGGCGGGCACCACTTCGCGGACCCGACGGCGACGACGCCTCCGCTGGTGGCGGACAACTGGACCACCGCCGGGGTGTACGCGCCCGGGCAGGTCCGGCTGAGCGCGCGGCAGACCATCGAGCCGGACATCTCCGGCACCGATCGCTACGGGTACGTCGTGATCGGCGACGCGCTCTACTACAGCTACTACCAGGCGTACGAGGACGGCACCATCGACAACCGGTCGCTGACCCGGGTCGGTGGCGGCTGGGGCAGCTTCACGTTCCTGGAGACCTCGGACTACGAGAGCCCGGACAACGGGACGAAGAAGATCTATCGCTCGACGTCGTACGCGCTGCGCAACGACGGCGTGCTGTACCGCTGGAACATCGGCGAGAAGGGCTGGCAGGCCAGCGGGTCGTACCCTGGCTTCTCGTCCGCCAAGACGATGACGCTGATCGCGAAGACCCCGACGTACGACACCTTCCTCGCGAACACGCGCGGCGGGGCGCTCTACACGATCCGGATCCCGTCGGCGTCCCCGATGAAGCCGGTGGTGAAGCAGGTTCGGACGCGCACGTGGCAGGGGTTCGAGACGCTGTCGGCGATGGGCTGCGGTCAGTACGGCACGCTGCTGCTCGGCATCGACAAGGACACCAAGAAGAACTACCTGTACGCCGTTGGCCACGCCAACGGCCTGTCCACCGTCATCCAGTCCCGCGGCGAAGTAGCCGGCGACCTCAGCGACCCGGTCAACTTCCGCTGGGTAACCATCCCCGTCTACGACACCGCCAACGGCGAGTAGGCCGCCGCGCCGGCCAAAGGACACCGCTTCGCGGCGGCTGCCTTTTGGCCGGCTTCGCCGGGGTGCGGGTTGCGGCGATGCGGGACCGCTTCGCCCGGCCCGGCTGAGAGGTCGGGGCGATGACGCATTGCGTAACCGTGGTGGGGTGCGGAGCATCGAGGTAGGTGGGGGATCGACTGGGCGGTACCGGTCGACTGGAGGGTGCGGATCATGTGGCGACGGCTGATGGGAGCTGGAGTTGCGGTCGTGCTGGTCGCGGCGATCGCGACTCCGGGGGCGGCGGCGCGAAGCGGTGGGGCCAGTGCTACAACGGCATGCTGGTTCGACTTCGGGTCGGACACGGTGGCCGGAGCTCAAACGCAGACCAGGGTGGTGGCAACCGCGCCACCGACCGTCCTGAAGACGCTGACAACGGATCAGGTTTACCGAGGCGTGGGGACAGTACGCCTCAGTACCAGCTTCGCGAACGAGAACGGAATCAACACGGGTAGGTACCGGCATGGCTTGGTGGTGATCGGAGACGCACTGTCGAGCACCTACTACTCGATCACCGGGGATGGTCGCGTCGACCCGACCCAGCCGCGGGAGTTTCTCCATCGGATCGGGGGCGGCTGGACGCCGTACCGGTTCCTCGAGAGTGCGCCGTACGCCGCGTTCGGCGGAGCCGCCGTCACCCGGACGAATCGGTACGCGTTGCGCTCCGACGGCGTACTGGTCCGCTGGAACGCCGACTGGCGGCTCACGCGTTCGTTCCCGGGGTTCTCCGCGGTCAAGACGATGGTGTTGATCAGCAAGACGGCGACGTACGACACCTTCCTGGTAAACACCCGCGGCGGTGCCCTCTACACGGTCCGCATCCCGACCTCGGTGCCGGCCAAGCCGATCGTACGCGTGGTGCGTACCGCGACCTGGCAGACTTTCGAGAGCCTGATCGCGGCTCGCTGCGGTCAGTACGGAACGCTCCTGATCGCCATCGACAAGGACACCAAGGCCGGATACCTGTACGCCGTTGGTCACACCAACGGTACTGCCACAGTGATCAAGGGGCTCGGCAAGCTGTCGGCGACATTCGCCGATTCGGTCTATTTCCGGTGGACGCCTGCCGCCACATCGGATCAGCTCAATGGGGATTGAGCGGTGACCAGAATCTGAAGCGCGGCCTGCGTCGCGCGGTCCACGGGGGTGTAGGTGATGACGTGCTGGCCCGTGTCGCCCGGTAGTTGGAGGGACTCGAGCCGGGCATGATCGACGGCACCGAACTCGCCGACAGCTTTCCGGACAGCCTGCGTGCCATGGTGGACGACCTGCGCAGCACCCTCCCCGCTGTCCCGAGGAGTGAGGTCGCCGGGCTCATCGCGTACGTCGTCAGCCGGCCGCGGGATGTGAATCTGCCGCACCTGATCATCCAGCCGTCGAAGGAGGTCTAGCGCCTGTTCACCCGGGCTTCGTAGCGTCGCGCGTATGATCACGACGCGACGTACGTTGTTGAAGGCCGGCGCCCTGGGGATCGGGCTCGCTGCGACGCCGGGGCTTTCGTTGGCCGCCCGGCCGCGGCGGACTCGGGTGCTGTTGGCAACCAACGAGCCGTGGGGGACGTACCACGCCCAGCCGTTGCTCGCCGAGGCGAAGTGGCGGGGGTGGGAACTGGTCCAGGTCGTACCGGATCTGACCCAGATCAAGCCGGGCGATCCGGTGACGGTTGCCACGCTCAACGACGTACCGCAGGCTGATCTGCTGGTCGTGAACGGCGCCGAGGACTGGCCGGCGGACGTGGCGAAGGCGCTGAAGCGGTTGCCGATGGCAGCGAGTTCGCTGGCGTACCTGAATCCGGTGGAAGCCGTGCGGGCGAAGGAGTTCCGGCGTCGGCTGGAGTTGGTGACGGCGGCGTCGCCGGCCGAGTCCGACGTGTTCGCGAAGTACCTGGGATGGAATCGTCGGGTGCGGATGGTCGGGTCGGCTCAGACTGACGACCTGCCGGACTACAAGCCGCAGACGGATCGCGTTCTCGTGCTGACGAGCGTGACGCACCCGGATCAGACCGGCAATGCGGCGCCGGGCACGCAGTTGCTGCTCGACGCGGCCGCGAAATTGGAGGCCGCGGGGAAGCACATTGTCGTCGGGTTGCATCCGCGCGAAGACCGGACGTTGTGGGAGCAGTACGAGATCAGCGCGCTCGGCTCGGTCCCGGAGTCGGCGACGGTCGAGTGTGCGGTCGGAATTCCGGGTACGGTCTTCCCGATCGTCGCGGCGGTCGGCGTACCGCTGGTCGGGTGCGTGGACCCGAAGTTGCAGGTACCGGAGTACATCCTGAGCGTGTGTTCGTCGACCATCGACGCACCCGAGCAGGCGGTCGACGCGATCGAGAACGCCGAGCCGGCCAGCCGTGGCGCGGTCTTCAACGCGGTCGGGCCGATCGGCGGCTCGGCCCGTCGGCTGTACTCGGCCTGGAACACGACCATTCAGACCACGAGGTGCAACTTCACCGCGGCCACGCCGACCTCGACGCGCTGACCCCAGCTCAGCGCGAGCGTGTCGGACTCCATCCCGTCACCGAAGACGACCAGGTCCGACTCGGCCGTGATCGTCAACGAATCCGGTGCCTTCAGCAACCCTTCGGTGTTGTCGATGCCGGTCGCCGGTGACGGCCAGGCCTCGCGCACGAACCAGCACAGCATCGGATCGGTCGGCCCCGGCAGCCCGAGCGGACTGCGTCGTTCCTGCCAGGCCGATCGGCACCAGCCGGTCGATCCGGTGCTGGTGCCGACCAGGATCCCGGACGACGACTGCCGCTCGGGCAGCGCGTCGGGCGAGCTGAGGCGGTACCGGGCGGATTGGTGCGTGCGGTGGCCGACGTACACCTCGTTGAGCGCCAGCAGTTGCTGGCCGTCATCGGTGCTTGCGGCAACCATTGTGCGTTCGGCGAATGTCCGGGTGACGAGCAGGTCTGCGATCGCATCCGGTTCGTGCGGTACGAGTACGCCGGGGTTGCGGGCCGGCTCGGGGTTGATGCCGATCACCGGCTGACCGTCGAGGTACTTCGCGACGTTGGCGACGAGCCCGTCCTGGCCGACCGCGATCACCACGTCCTCCGGCCCGAACCCGAACCGGTCGAGATCGTTACGCTCGGCAACAGCTCGGCGCCAGTCCAGCGGGATCGCCGCCGAGACCGTGGCCAGCGCGTCCTGCTGGGCCTGGTGTCGCGCGTCGAGCTCGGCCAGGTCACGCCCGCGCCCGGCCAGGAAGAACCCGGCCTGCTGCCGCGTCCCGTGCCGGGCGACCAACTCGGTCAGCTCGGTCGCCCGATGCACGATCACCGCCCGGGGTGGGAGGCTCATGGTCGACCTCCCGTGGCGGGCCGCCCCCGGCGCGGCCCGCCACGCCATGGCCTCCGGATCATGCCGTCTCCCCGGAGGTCAGCTTGGTGAGGAGTGGGGTGAGGAGGTCCGGGGTCACGTTGAGAGTGCCGATGTCCGGAAGCGCGCCCTGCTTGATCGCGAGCGCGAGGATCGTGCCCTGGTCCAGGTCGGCGTACGCCTCGAGCAGCGCCTTCTCGGTGACGGCTTCCGCTGCGCCGATCACGCGCTTGGCGTCGGCCTCCGCCTCGGCCAGCGCGCGCTGTCGTGAGGCCGCGGCCTGCGTCTCGATCTGACCGGCCGCGGCGGCCTCGGTGGCACGCATCCGTTCGTTCTGACCACGCTGGTTGACGAGCTGCTCCTCGCGGCGGGCGAGTTCGATCTGGTTCTGCAGTTCGTTCTCCGCGATGGAGCGTTCCCGCTCGACCGCCATCGCGCGACGTTCGTACGTCGCCTTGTCCGCGGCCTGCTGCACCATCTCGCGGGTCGGAGTTTGCAGCGCCTTCTCGACATCCCGCTCCGCCCGCACGGCGACCACGCGGACATCCTCGACGCCGATACCCAGACCGGTCAGGCGGTGGTCCTCGCGCAGGCCGGTGCCGACTGCCTGGCGCAGCGACGTCATGCCCTCGGACAGGGCCTCGGTGAGCGTCATGCGGGCCAGCAGGTCCAGTGCGGTCTGCTGTGCGAGCTCGGTCAGCAGACCGCCGAGCTGCTCGAGTGGAGTGGCTCGCCATAGCCCCGTGTCCGGGTCGATCCCGAAGTCGAGGCGGCTCGAGGCCAGCGCCGGGTCGGTGACGCGGTACGTCACGCTCGCCTGCACGGCGACGTCCTGGAAGTCCTGCGTCCGGCCGTGGAACAGCAGCGGCTGCTCGCGGTCGTCGATCGGGATCTCGCTCAGCGACGAGTTCAGCGCCCGGAACCAGAACGCCTGGCCGGCGCCGTCGTGCGCGACCTTGCCGTTGCGCAGGTGCCGCACGTGGGTGGTCGGGTTCGCGCGCAGGTGGCTGATGAAGCGGAACCGGGTGATGTCTGCCATCTCTTCGTTCTCCTTGTCGTCACTATGACGATAAGGGGTTGCGTGACTTCTCGTCAAGGTGACGATTAGAGTGGGTTGTTATGGACTTCGAGCCGCTCGGCCTGGCCGCCGACCTGGTCATCCTGACCGTGCGCGACGGCCGCCTCCAGGTGCTGCTGATCCGCCGGGGCATCCCGCCGTACCAAGGCCGCTGGGCACTGCCGGGCGGCTTCGTCCGCCCGGACGAGGACCTGGAGACGACCGCACGCCGGGAGTTGGCCGAGGAGACCGGGCTGTCCTCGGACCGGATCCACCTCGAGCAGGTCGCGACGTACGGCGCTCCCGATCGCGACCCGCGCGGCCGGGTGGTGAGCGTCGCGTACCTGGCTCTGGTCCCGGATCTACCCGCGCCGGTCGCCGGGTCGGACGCGGCGTCGGCGCAATGGGTCGAGGTGGCGGAGGTCGATGCGGGGCGGCTGGCGTTCGACCATCACCGGATCCTGGCGGACGGCGTAGAACGGGCGCGGGCGAAGCTGGAGTACTCCCCGCTGGCAACGGCGTTCTGCCCGCCCGAGTTCACAATCTCCGAACTACGCGGCATCTACGAGGCCGTCTGGGGCACACCCCTCGACCCCCGCAACTTCCACCGCAAAGTCACCAAAACCGCCGACTTCGTAACCCCCGCCGGCACCACCACAACCCGAGACGGCGGCCGCCCCGCCCAACTCTTCCACCGCGGCACCGCCACCACCCTCCACCCCCCGATGACCCGGGCTTGACGCCTACCGCGAGACGGTCCGTCGGCGGTCGCGGAATCCTAGTCGGCCTAGGAGTTGACGACGGGGGCTCCTCGTCGGGGACATGGCCGAAGCCTGCGAGAGCCGCCCTCCAAATGAACATACGAGCGGCACGTTGGTTGCTAAGCGCGACAGATGCCCGTTCAATTTGATGGACTGGCGTTATGGCCACTCCGGTGCACTCGACCAAGACGACGGGCTCCCGGGGGGAGCTCAAGGCCCAGGTCATCTTCGCCGACATCGGGTGGGCTCCCCCAGTCAAACTCAGCGAGGACATCGGGACCGACCTCGTCACGTTCGCTCGCGACAATGCGGCTCCGGAGGAGAAGGAGAACGCCTGGGACCTCGGGGCGCCCGTCTTCATTCAGGTCAAGGGCAGTGAAAGTGAGTATCTGAAGCCGACTAACAAGAGGAACGGGGAGCAAGGCTGGTGGTTCGACGAGTCCGACACCTACCACTTCGACCACTGGCTCTCCTTCGGGCTGCCGTACCTGCTGGTCCTCGTCGATACCAAGAACCAGATCGGGTATTGGGCCGAGGTCACCGGTGATGCCATCGTCCCCACCGGCAAGGGCCGCAAGATCTTCGTCCCCGCCGGTCAGAAGATCGACGAGACCAACCTCGACGCGCTGACCAAGATCGCGATCTCACGCCGCAGGTATGCCCTTGAAGGTGCGGTCTGGAACGGCACCCTGAACGACCTTGCGCCCGCAGATCGGCTGCGCAACGCTCTGATCCTCCCCCGCCTAGTCGCGCCGCACGCCAACCGAACTATCGACAAGGTCAGCTTCGAAGAAGCTGTGGCAATGGTCATGCGGAACCGGTTCGTCGAGCTCGTGCACCGGGCCAATGAAGGAAAATGCCCGAAGGTCGAGGACTGGGAGTCCCACAAAGAGTGGAGCTGGCGGTTCGTTCATGCGCTCCGCGAGCTTGTCAGCACTGGCGGCGGTGACCGGTTCGAGCAGCTCGCAGCAGATGCTCGTCACCGGTTCGAACGCGATGCGTGCCTCGTCCTGCGAGCTTGTACTGCCTACGCCAGCGGCCACGCGCAGGATGCAGTGGACGTCCTCAAACCCAGCTCGGCCACGAAGCCGGCGGACCGCGGATGGCTCCTCGTCCAGCGAGCCGCCTTCCTTCTCGAACTCGATAAACCCGCGGAGGCTGCCACGATCGCGAAGAAGGCGCTGGTTGCGACCAAAGCACTCGACGGCGACCTCTCCGTCAGCGCCATTCGCGGTGCTGCCGCCTCCATCCTGTACACCGTCGCCGGGTTCGCCGCAGGCGACCTCGCGGGCACCATCACCGCACAAGACCACGCCGGGAACTGGTGGCGGGCTCAGGACGTCAGCTGGGCCCTCGAGAAGGACCTGACGCTCCGATTCGAAGGCTGGACCTCGAACAACACGACGCACTTCATCAACAGCTCCGCAGGCGACGACCTGACTACTGTGGCGTGGAACGCCGCCTTCAGTGCTGCCTGGAATGCCTGGCGGCACCTCACCGCGATGACCGCCCAGATCACGTTCACCTCAACGACCGACCCGGTCCGTCTTGCGGCAGCCCTTGACGCACTGATCTTCATCGGCGAGAAGAAGGCATCGAAGGATGCCACGCGGAAAATATGGCTCGACGGGCCGGTAGACCCCCTACAAAGCCTGGTCAATGCTATTGCGTACCGGCCATGGACCAAGCGTGACGAAGGCCCGGCGATGGCCGTCCTCTCCCAGGCCGGTGACCTGCTCGACGTGAAGGCTGCGGACCACGTCGTGCAGCGCATCCTGGACTTGCTCAAGACCGACGGGCCCGTACGCGTTCACGGAAGCACCTGGAGCTACCGCTGGCCCGAGGCCGGCGACACGCTGGCGCGGGTCCTAAAGGGGGCCTCGACGAGGTCGAAGAGGAAAGTCGCCGACCTCATCACAACCGACTTCGCGACCTGCGACGACTCGATCGCGCACGCGTACATATGTGTCGCTCACGCCCTCGGCGCCACTGACCTCGGCGCCACACGTGTCAACAAGCTCATCAAGGCGGCCATCAAGCGACCTGACCACTACGCCATCGACCTGCTCGGGGCCATCGCCCCCGTCAGCCCCGAGGCTGTCGCAGAACTTCGTACGCGTGCGGACGCCGGCGACGGCCGTGCCGTCCGCGCCCTCCTGGTCGCCGGCTCAACGGACCGCGACGACTTCCTCGCGTTAGGGAAGAGTGCCACGACGACCGTGCGCACCATGGTTGCGGATGCTCGGGGAAACGACGGCACTATAAAGATGAGCGGCCACGTCAATGATCAGCTCGACGACCTGACTCTCGCCGCGCTCAACACCGACGACCGAAAGCTTTGGAAAGAGGTCACCGACGCTCTCGAGGCGTGCGTTATCGAGGAGACCCAGCAGCAGCGTGCAATCCGCCGTCTCGCCGCGCGCTTCAAGACACTCCCGCCGTACGTGCAGAGGAAGCTGAACAGGCTGGCACCGACCCTGCACGGTCGATCGTTCGGGATCGCGCTCGGGCGCACCAATGAGTTCGCCGCCGCCGTGACCCAACTGCGGATCGCAACCGGCACTGTTCCGGACCTCGAGGTCGAGGCGCAGCTCCTCAGCGAACGCCGGGCCGACCCAGTCGGCTTCGCCAGGACGCTCGCGGCCTGGAACTCCGAACGCAAACTCCCCTTCCTCGCCACCATGGTCGTGGACGACAACCCTGCGGTCCGCGCGCAGGCAGGTTTCAGCATGATCGAATACGCGCACAACTACCCCGATGATCGCGACCGCGCGTTCGCCCTCATCCGCAGCGCCCTCATGCAGGAGAAAGGCTGCGCACTCCTCGACGGTCTGGCCCAGGGCCTAACGGCGTACCCGGCTAAAGAACTCGCGACCCTGGAGGACACACTGCGGAGCCACAGGTCAGCGGTCATCCGAGAGCGTTTCGTCTAGGACAACTGACGGCAACAGCCCTGCGGCTGATGGCTGCGCAGCAACTGTCGGCCGTCTCGACATCGTCGTGAAGAGTGGCGCCAGCTACCTCGGTGCCGATGCGACCCCGGACACCATCACCGACACCATCGCCGGCGCTTCGACCGGTACGTCCCGCTCACCGAGCGGCTGCTCCTGCTCCTGCGTGTCTCCGACCGACCCGACATCGTCAACCTCATCTGCGCCGCCGGCAGGTAGGCCGGCGCTGCGCTGCTCCGAGATTCACACGGCGTTCTACGCGGCGAAGCACGCCCGGGCCGGGTACGCCAAAGTCTTGTCTGTGCGCCACCATCCGGAATGGCGCCGCGTCATCTTGTCCTTCCTGCCAGACCTCTTCCAGGTCGGCTCACGTGACGCCGACTCAACCTCACCGCCAACTCAGTCGTCGACCTAGCAGACACTGAGAGGTTGCTCCGAGAGCTTGCAGTACGAGCTGCTGGCGGCGCATGCGGATCCGATGTTGTGGACGCCTGATGCGGTCGCTTGGTCGTGGGTGAAGGGCGGGGAGTGGCGTGATTTCGTCGCGCCGTACTCGACCGTGATCCGGGTCTAGACGCGCGAAACCCGGCTCGCCAACCGTCCGGATGACTGCCGGGTTCACTTCCCGAGGGCTACTGCCCTGAGCTACCACCAGTATACAGACACCTCATCTTCACGGAGCTTGTCTGCTTCGAACAGCTAGTTCTTCGGCGGTGATGAGGTTGGTGTGGGTGCCGGGGGAGCCGCAGGACCAGGCGCCGGCGATGGTGCCGGCTTGGGCGGCGGCGGGCCAGGGGGCGCCGTCGAGGTAGAGGGCGAGGAAGGCGGCTACGTAGGCATCGCCGGCGCCGTTGGTGTCTATGACGGGGCGGTCGGGGAAGGTGATGGCGGGGAAGTGGCGGATCGGTTCGCCGCGGACGTGGAGGTAGCTGCCGTCGGCGCCGGCCATCGCGACCACGACCTCGGCGCGGCCGTTGGCGAGGATCCATTCGACGCCGTCGGGCGGCAGCGAGGTGGTCGAGACGAAGACGATGTCCGACGCGGTCGCGAAGTCCTTGTGGTGGCCGTTGCGGCCGTCCCAGTCGTGCAGGTCGGTGGAGATCGAGCGGTCCGCGGCGATCGCGTCGCCGAGAGCGTCGCGGGCGAAGTCCATGATCGAGACGTGGACGTGCTGCGCCTGGCGGATCACCGGTCGCCACAGCCCCGGGTCGACCCGCAGCCCGGCCGGGTGGCGCCCGTCGTACATCGAGAGGCGGCGACCGTCCGGGCTGACCAGGTTGACCGAGCGCCGGGTGCCGCTCGGGTGCAGCGCGACCCGCAGCGGCAGGCCCAGCTCCTGGTACGTACGGCGGATGCGAGCGCCCTCGGGGTCGTCGCCGATCACGTCCACCAGACCGGCGTTGAGTCCGAGCAGGTGGCAGCCCAGCGCGACACCGTGCCCGGTGTGCCCCAGGTACGACTCGATCGGTTCGACCGCGATCGTGTCCACATCATCCAGCGGCAGGCTCGGCACCCGCACGATCGTGTCGATCCCGATTCCACCGATCACCAGCACATCCAACTCCACGGGTCCCGTCATACCCGACTTTCACCAGGGATCACAGGTGTCTTTCGGAAGCTGAACGCACTATTCGTATCCGGGCACGGTCAGTCCGCGCCCGATTGCCGGAAGCTCATTGCTTGATCGGGGCGCCGGTCTTCTCCTGGAGTTCGTCGAAGGTGACGCAGTCGGCGAGCTCGACCAGCTGCAGGCCGTCGTCGGTGATGTCGAGTACGGCGAGATCCGTGATGATCCGGTTCACCACGCCACGCCCGGTGTACGGCAGGTCGCACTCCTCGAGGATCTTGTGCGAACCGTCCTTGGCGACGTGCTCCATCAGCACGATCACCCGCTTGGCGCCGTGCACGAGGTCCATCGCGCCGCCCATGCCCTTGACCATCTTGCCGGGGATCATCCAGTTGGACAGGTCACCCTTGGCCGAGACCTGCATCGCGCCGAGGATGGCCGCGTCGATCGCCCCGCCGCGGATCATCCCGAACGACAGCGACGAGTCGAAGAACGACGCGCCGGGGAGCGTCGTGACGGTCTCCTTGCCGGCGTTGATCAGGTCCGGATCCTCCTCGCCGGCGACTGGGTACGGCCCGACGCCGAGGATGCCGTTCTCGGACTGCAGTACGACGGTGACGCCGTCCGGGATGTAGTTCGGTACCAGCGTCGGCAGGCCGATCCCGAGGTTCACGTACGAGCCGTCGTCCAGCTCCGTGGCCGCCCGCGCCGCCATCTGCTCACGGGTGAGTGGCATGCTCAGGCCCCCTTCTGAACGGTGAGCTTCTCGATCCGCTTCTCAATATCCTTGCCGACAGCAACAACACGCTGGACGTAAACGCCCGGCAGGTGGATCGAGTCCGGGTCCAGCTCACCAGGCTGGACCAGCTCCTCGACCTGCGCGATCGTGACCCGGCCGGCCATCGCGGCCAGCGGGTTGAAGTTGCGCGCGCTGCGGTCGAAGACCAGGTTGCCGTGGGTGTCGCCCTTGAGCGCGTGCACCAGGCCGAAGTCGGTGGTGATCGAATCCTCCAGCACGTACGTCGTGCCGTTGATCTCCCGCGTCTCCTTCGGCTCCGACGCCTTCGCGACCGAGCCGTCCGCGTTGTACTTCTGCGGCAGCCCGCCCTCGGCGACCTGCGTACCGACGCCGGCCAGCGTGTAGAACGCGGCGATCCCGCAGCCGCCGGCCCGCAGCTTCTCGGCGAGCGTGCCCTGCGGCGTCAGCTCGACCTCCAGCTCGCCGGTCAGGAACTGGCGGGCGAACTCCTTGTTCTCCCCGACGTACGACGAGGTCATCTTGGCGATCCGCTTGTCCGCGAGCAGGATGCCCAGGCCCCAGTCGTCGACGCCGCAGTTGTTCGACACCACGCTGAGCCCGCTCACCCCCTTGTCGTGCAGAGCGCTGATCAGCTGCATCGGGTTGCCGCACAACCCGAAGCCCCCGACCGCGAGGCTCGCCCCGTCCCCGATGTCCGCCACCGCTTCCTGCGGCGACCCGTACGTCTTGTCCATCAGCTGCTCCGTTGCAGTCGTCGGTGCGGATTCGCTCCCGACTCTAACCAGCACCACCGCCTGCCGCGATGTGGCTGGCACCACACTGCTAGGCGGAGGCTTCGGACGCGTTCAGCACGCGGAGCTCGTGCAGGGCCTCGAAGTGGGCGTCCTCGAGGTTGGGGAGCGTCAGGACGGCCGAGAGATGGCTACGAGCGGCTGGGACGTTGCCGGAGTACCGGGCTGTGCGGGCCAGTCCCAGTCTGGCCGCGGCGACGGTCTCCGGGAGGTCTGCGTGCTCGCCGATGGACAGTGCGCGGCTGTAGTCCGCGTGAGCGTCCTCCAGCTTCCCCAGCCGTCGGTAGAGGTCAGCGCGCTCACACAGCAGCAGCGCGGTCTCCTCAGCCAGGCACAGCTGCTCGGCGAGCTCCAGCGCCTCGGTGGTGATGTCCAGCGGCTCGTCGACGACCTGGCGGAGCGAGCAGAGGGCCAGGAACATGCCCCAGCGGTCCTCGAGCATCCGGAAGCGGCCCAGCGCCGTACGCAGAGCCTGGGCCGCATCGTCCGGCGCAGCCGCCGTCAGCCCCGGGTAGCCGCGGCAGAGCTCCACAGCGGCCCGGGTCCAGGCGTCGCCGCTCTCGTTCCGCTCCAACACGTCCTCGACGACATCGGCCGGCTCGAACGGTCCGAAGACCAGCGACCACAGCAGCACGGTCACGGAGTACTGGAAAGGGCCTGTCGTGGTCAGAACGATCTGCTGGGCGAGCTCCAGCTGCTCCTGCTCGGCGGACCCGGCGCCGTGGATGACGGCGAGCAGGTACTCCTCGTCCAGCCCGACCGGAACCGTCCGGCCGAGCATGCTGAGTACCCGCTCCGCCGCGGCCGCAGCCTCGTCCTGGAGCCCGTTGGACCACCAGTACGCCGAGTAACGCGCAACGAGCCGCAGGGCGGTCCGCAGGTCGCTCTCACACGCGCGCTCGATCGCGCTGACGACCTGGTCCGCCTCCAGACTGTGTGCCTCTCCGGAGCCCCCCAAGTTCACGTACCTCATTGTTGCGCGGCCCTGTTAACGCCACGTCACGGGGGTCACGGGGGTCACAGAGGTCAGAACCTGAGGACGCCCCAGCGGTCCGGCCGGTGCATGTCCTCGATGCCCTGCGGGGACCAGACCCAGAACTCGATCTGGTCACCCTTCACGTACGCACCGTCGACGACCTCGTGCGGCCACTCGCACCGCATCAGGTTCATCCGCCACTCGTCACCCGGGTTCGGCGGGGTCGCCCGGCCCTCGTTGTACGACGCGAGGTCGGCCCACGGTACGGCGAGCTCCACCGACCACGCGGTGTCCGTGTCGGACGGGTCGTTGACCGTACCGTCGACGTGGATCGCGGTCCGCAGCCCGGGTAGGTTCGTCGGGTCGATCGGCAGGCCGCCGTCGACGTACGGCTTGGGCAGCGTCAGCTCCCAGATCGTGCCGAGCGGGTTGATCTCGAACTCGTAGTAGTTCAGCCCGTCGCCGTCCGGGTCCAGGAACAGCTCGAAGTTGTTCTCGTGGAAGAGCTTGCTGTTCTTCTCGGTCATCGTCGACCAGATGTGCGGCTCCTCGAGCAGGCCGCCGACGTACAGGTACCGGTCGTCGTACATCAGCTTCGCCCGGGTCCCGAACCGCGGCGCGGGGCCGTCGTGGATCGGGACGAAGTCGGTGGTCCAGGGCGCGGCCTCCCAGGCGGGGTCGGTCAGGGTGCCGTCGAGGTTCGGCGCGGTGGTGGTCCGCGGGCACTCGTAGACGGGCAGGTCAGGCATCGGCACGCTCCAGCAGTCGGGCGACGAGATTGGCGAGCAGGAAGGTGATCGCGGTCAGCGCCGGTACGACGGCGATGATCCACGGCGAGTCGAGATGACCGGTCAGGAACGCGACGACGAGCGCCACCATGAACGCGACCCCGAGGAACGGGATCAGCTTCGGATGCGGCATCGCGAGCCGGCTGAGGGCGAGGCCGCCGAGCACCATCGTGACGGCCACGATGACCACCAGCAGCGGGAGCCCGAGGGCGCCGCAGTTCGTGGTGTCGCGGAACCGGTCGCAGCTGCGCTCGCTCAGCCAGACGAAGGCGATCGTCGCGAACCCGCAGAGCAGGCCGACAACGGCCAGGATCAGCGCCGGCGGCAGCGGCGGGGCGTCGTACCGTCCCTGACTCATTCCCGAAGGTTATCGGGCTCCCAGGGAGTTCGCGATCGCGTCACGTACGTCGGCGTCGGTGGGCGTGGGCACGCCGCGTTCGGCCGCGAGCTCGGCCAGCGAGGTCATCGTGACGTCGTGCAGCCCGCAGCTCGTGAACGTGTGAAACACGGTCATGTCGGGGTCGACGTTGACCGAGAAGCCGTGACTGGTCACGCCGCGGCGGATCCGCATCCCGATCGAGCACAGCTTCCGGCCGTCCTCGGTCCAGACCCCGACCAGGCTGCTCGCGCCCTTCGGCGTGTCCCGGCGTACCAGCGGGAAGCCGAGCGAGCCGAGCGCGTCGATCAGCCCGTTCTCCACCCAGCGGACGATGTCGACCGGGCCGCGCTGCTTGAGGTCGATGACCAGGTACCCGACCAGCTGGCCCGGTCCGTGGTACGTCGCGAAGCCGCCGCGATCCACCGCGATCGCCGGGGTGCCGGCGGGCAGATCCTCCGGCGACGTCCGCGGCCCGTACGTGATCACCGGCGGATGGCTCAGCAGGAAGAGACGGTCCTCGGCCTTGCCCTCGATCCGCTCCTCGACCCAGCCGCGCATGTCCTTCGCCGCGACGTCGTACTCGACCTCACCCAGCTCAACTCGCTGCATGCTTTCAGCCTAGGCATACGGCGCGCGGTGCAGGATGTCGTACAGCGTGAGGCGGTCGAGCAGCAGGCCCTCCGGCTGCAGCCACGCCTGGAGCTGGCTGGCCGCGGTCTGGGCGGGCAGGCAGGTGATGGCGGCCTCCGATCCCAGTGCGGCGGTGATGCCGCCCTGGCCGTCGACGGCGGGGTGGACGACCAGGAAGCCGCGGACCTCGACCGGGGCGAGGCGCTGTCGCCATGCGGCGACGGCAGCATCCAGACCGGAGACCGGGCTGTCGAGTGGTACGCCGTTCAGCTGCAGCGCACCGTACACGTCCAGTGCGTAGTGCCCCGGCGGTCCGACGACCGATGAGATCAGCGCGACGCGGTGGCCGTTGAGAAGAAGGTGGCTGACGGCCATGTCGCCGATCCGCGCGCCGTGGACCAGCTTCGAGGCGGGGAGTGCGTTGACGACCGGGTCCAGGACACGGGCGGTACGCCTATGGCGCAGTACGTCGGCCGGCGCGAGCCACGCCGTACGCCCGTCGTCCACGAGCGGCTCGCCGGGGCGGCCCCAGAGGTTGAAGTCGTACGCCGCTGTGGGGTCGATGGTCCGGTCCAACTTGTGCACCTTCGACCAGCGTCCGGTGAGGAAGCGGGTGAGCATCAGGCCGACGAGCAGGGCGATGATCACGACCCGCTGGAGCGCGGTCGCACCGCTCTTCGAGAAGGGAAACAGCACCAGGAAGTACAGCAGCGCGGTGACGATGCCGAACGCCTTGAACACCCGATGCAGCGGAATCCGTTTGCTCCAGTGCGGCGGCATGGCCACCACGATCATCGCGACCGTGCCGACGGCGAAGACGATGTCCGACACGCCGTTGAGCCCGCCGATGGCGATGATCGCGATGTCCAGCACTGTCAGGACAGCGAGCGACAGCAGCGCCGGCAGTCGCCAACGCCCGAACGCCGGGACGACCTCGATGCCGCCGGACAGCGGCTCTGGCACCGGCTGCGAGGCCTGCGCCGAGGTCTGGGTCCAGGTGAACGGATCCGGCTCGGGCTCGGGCTCCGGATCGGGCTGACGGGTGTAGGTCGGTTCTTCGTACGTCGGTGGGCTGTTGCGCGCGTCCAGGGTGCGGTCGTAGGCGGCCCGCTTCGCCGGATCGCCCAGCGTCGTCCAGGCTTCCTGCACCATCCGGAACAGCGCAGCGTTGCCGCCCTGGTCCGGGTGGACCTGGCGGACCAGGCGCCGGTACGCCGACTTGATCTCCGCCGTCGTGGCGGTTCGCTCGACGTTCAGCACCTCGTAGTGGTCAGACACCCCAGCGCACCTCCACAAACAGGCCTGAAGCGCACTCAGGGCCAGCCACCTAAGTGACTGGCCCTGAGTGTTGGTCGGGCTGACAGGATTTGAACCTGCGACCTCTTCGTCCCGAACGAAGCGCGCTACCAAGCTGCGCCACAGCCCGAAGTCGCGGTTAGCTTACATGGGCCGAGCGTCCGGACGAAATCGGGTTAATCCGTGGGACGAGGGTGAGCAGTGTCGCCTCCGGCCGGCACGCGAACCGCACCGGCGCGTACGGCGAAGTACCGAGGCCGGCGGACACGTGCAGGGCAGCCTGGCGGCCGTCGTATCCCCAGGTGGACAGGCCCTTCACCCGAGACGTGTCGAGGTCGCAGTTGGTCACCAGCGCGCCGTACAGCGGCACTGCCAGCTGGCCGCCGTGCGTGTGACCGGCCAGGACCAGGGGATACCCGTCGCCGACGAAGCCGTTCAGGACCCGCTGGTACGGCGCGTGCGTGACGCCGATCGAGAGGTCGGCCGTCGGATCGATCTCCCCGGCGACCTCGTCGTACCGGTCGCGCTTGATATGCGGGTCGTCGGTGCCGGCGAAGTCGAGGCGTACGCCGTTGACCTTGAGGGTGGCCTTGGCGTTGTTCAGGTCCGTCCAGCCGGCGCCGGTGAACGCGCGGCGCATCTCCTCGTACGGCAGGTCGGGGCCGTGCGGCTTGTGGCGCTGTTTGTGGGCCGGGAGCAAGTACTTGCCCGGGTTCTTGAAGTGCGGCTTCCAGTAGTCGTTGGAGCCGAAGACGAACACGCCGGGCAGGTCCAGCAGGTCGCCGTAGGCACGGAGCAGCGGCCGGACCGAGTCCTCGTGCGAGAGGTTGTCGCCGGTGTTGACGATCAGGTCGGGCTCGAGCGCGGCGAGCTCGTTCACCCAGCGGATCTTGCGCTCCTGGGTGGGCCAGAGGTGTAGGTCGGACAGGTGCAGCACCCGGAGGGGCGCCGTACCTTCGGGGAGCACCGGGACGGTGACTCTGCGCAGGGTGAACCAGCGCACCTCGATGGCTGCGGCGTAGGCGACACAGGCGGCGCCTACGGCGGTGACGGCGGCCGTCGTCTTCAGGGCGGTCCTGGCGATGCTCATTTCACCAGCCTGCCACAATCGTGGTCATGTCCAACTCCGGAATGAAGCAGCGCCTGCACGACGACATGACCGCGGCCCTGAGGGCGCGCGACGAGATCCGCAAGTCGACCCTGCGGATGGCGCTCACCGCGATCACCAAGGCAGAGGTGGCCGGCAAGGAGGCCCGCGAGCTCAGCGACACCGAGATCGTCGACGTACTCAGCTCCGAGGCGAAGAAGCGCCGCGAATCCGTCATCGCCTACCGCGACGCCGGCCGCGCCGAGCTCGCCGACAAGGAACAGGCCGAGGCGGACATCCTCGCCGAGTACCTCCCCGAACAACTCACCGAGGACGAGATCAAAGCCCTGGTCACCGAAACCATCGCGGCCACCGGCGCCGCCGCCCTGGGCCCCCGAGGCATCGGCAAGGTCATGGGCGCCCTCCAACCCAAGGTCAAGGGCAAAGCCGACGGCTCCGTGGTCTCAGCCGAAGTAAAGCGCCAACTCGGCGCCTGATCCGAGCTGCCATGGGGATATGGCTGTACATCCTGAGCGTGCCGGTGCCCGGGCTCCTCGCCGCGAGCGTTCCGGTACGACGGATGCGCGCGCGAGCTCTCGCGTCCGACGACCTGTGCTGGCGCTACCTGATCCGGGTTCTGGTCCTGCTCGCGCTCACGTGCGTCGTGGCTGCGATTGCCGCGACGCACGACTACCCGAACAGTCCGATGTACCCGGTGGTCGCGTACGGGCCGGGCCTGGCACTGGCAGCCGTTCGCCTGGGACTTGAGGCGAAATACGTGCGGCAGGTGCTCGCCGGCCCGTGAGCCTTGTTAGCCGTGGCCGCGGCCGCCGCCGCCGCAGTTGGGGTATTTGGGGTTCCAGGGTGGGCAGTTGGGGTTGATGGTGGTGGGGCCGCCCGGGGGTTTGGTGGTGTTCTGGGGTTTGTTCGGCTGGTTCTTGTTGTTGCCGTTGGAGACGTAGATGGTGACCAGGGAGCCGTCGGGGGCGCCGTCGCGTTGGCGGGGATCGGTGTAGGCGACGGTGCCCGCCGTCTCTTCGGAGTTCACGGTGCCGCTGGCGATCGCTACGTCGAAGCCGGCCTGGCGGAGCTTGTTCGCGGCGTCGTCGGGGTTCATGCCGTTGACGAACGGAAGGCTCTTCACGTCGCCGCGCTGGATCTTGTCCGACGGCGCGACGAAGTGCGTGGTCGGGTAACCCTGCAGGGCGGCCTTCATCGCGGCCTCCCAGATCGGCCCGGCGGTGCCGGAACCTGTCGGGTCGTGGATGCCGTGTCCGTTGAGCGTCTGGCCCTGGAGCGGTGAGTACGGCAGTGAGGCGTCAGCCACCGTGGCAGCCGCGGCCAGCTTCGTCGAGTAGCCCGCGTACCAGACTGCCTTGGCCTCGTTGATGGTTCCGGTCTTGCCGGCCAGGTCGCTGTTACCGAACTTCAGCTTGCCACCGGTTCCGTTCGGCTCCATCACCTGGTGCAGTACGGCGTTGACGCCGTCGGCGACCTCAGGCGCCAGAGCCTGCTTGCAGTCCGCGCCGCGGGTGCTGACCGGCTTGCCGGCCGCGTCCTTGACCGAGGTGACCACCCACGGGTTGCAGTACATGCCCCGCGCGGCGAAGGCGGCGTACGCACCGGCCAACTGCAGCGGGGTCACCAGGTCGACGCCCAGCGTCATGGACGGGACCTGCTGCAGCGGCCCCAGCGACTGGGCGTTGTACATGCCCAGGGAGGCCGCGATCTTGGCGATCGGGCACAGGCCGGTCCGCTGGGAAAGCTGCAGGAAGTAGGTGTTGGTCGACTTCTGCGCCGCCTGGATCATGGTCGGATCCGCGACGTTCTGCGTCGAGTTCTTCGGCGAGTAGTCGTCGGGAGTCTTCACCGTGCCGTTGCAGGTGCTGAACTTCGTGCCGCCCAGCGGCAGCGGGCTCGGTGAGTTGATCTTGTAGGTGAGCGGAATGCCCTTCTGGATCGCCGCCGCGATCGTGAAGGCCTTCATCGTCGAGCCGTTCTGGAAGCCGCCGTACCCGCCCGGATACGTCTTCGGGGCGTTGTAGTTGTACGCCGTCTGCCCGCGCTTGCTGCCGTACTTGCGGCTCTGCGCCATCGCCTTCACCAGCCCGGTGCCGGGCTCGATGATCGTGATCGCGGCGATCGCCTGGTCGGTCGGCTTCGAGTGCGTGTCGATCGAGCGCTGCGCATCCGCCTGGATCTTCGGGTCGAGCGACGTCCGAATCGTCAGGCCTGCGGTCTTCAGGTAGTTGGAGCGGTCGGTCTTCGTCTTCCCGAACGCCGCGTTGTTCTCGAGCTCGGAGACGACGTACTCGCAGTAGAACGGGTACGGCCCGTTGCCGCAGCCGAGCTTGTTCGAGCGGACCTTGTTCGGGTCGATGACCGGCGTCTTCAGCGCCGAGTTGGCCTGGGAGACCGAGATGACGTGCAGCTCGAGCATCCGCTTGATGACCACGTCACGGCGGTCCTTGGCGCGCTTGGCGTTGTTGGTGGGGTCGTAGCCGGTCGGGTTCTTCACCAGGCCGGCCAGCATCGCGGCCTGCGGCAGCGTCAGCTGGGAGGCGTTCACCGAGAAGTAGTGCTGGGCGGCGGCCTGGATACCCCACGCGCCGTCGCCGAAGTTGGCGAGGTTGAGGTACTTCTCCAGGATCTCCTGCTTCGAGTACTGCTTCTCGACCGCGATCGCGTACCGCAGCTCGGCGACTTTGCGCTGGTAGTTGTCGGCGGTCGCGGCCGCGACCTCCTCCGGCGTCTTCGCCTTCTCGACCAGGCTGATCTTCACGTACTGCTGGGTGATGCTCGAACCACCCTGCTGCACCGAACCGGCGGACTGGTTCTGCATCAACGCGCGCAGCGTGCCCTTGAGGTCCAGCGCGCCGTGCTCGTAGAACCGGTCGTCCTCGATCGCGACGATCGCCTTCTGCATGATCGGCGCGACCTGGGCGAGCTTGACCGGCGTCCGGTTCTGCTCGGCCAGCGTGGCGATGACGGAACCGTCCGCCGCCAGGATGACGCTCTTCTGTTTGAGCGGCACCTCGTCGAACTGCTGCGGCAGGTCTTGCAGGGTAGTGGATGTCTTCTCTGTGGTGAACCCGGCGAGGCCGGCGAAGGGGATGGCGAGACCGGCGGCAAGAGCCCCCGACAGCACGCTCACCCCGAGGAACAGAACCACAGATTGGACGACTCCCCGGTCACCCTTTTCCCTGACGCGCATGGTTATAGAGACTACGGGACGCGCTGTTTGGGTTACCGCTCCGCTTATGACTTCAGTCACACCTGCTGGACAAAGTTCATCCAAAAGGACGAGGGCCCGAGCAGATCGCTCGGGCCCTCGCTGCTGACTACAGCTGTACTGCGTTACGCGGCGTACTGGTGTGCCTGTACCTCGGCCGGCTCCAGGGCCAGCTCCAGCACCTCGCGGACATCGCTCACCGGGTGAACGGTCAGCTCCGCGAGCACGGATGCCGGCACGTCCTCCAGGTCAGGCTCGTTCCGCTTCGGGATCAGGATCGTGGTCAGCCCGGCCCGGTGGGCGGCGAGCAGCTTCTGCTTCACCCCACCGATCGGGAGCACCCGTCCGGTCAGCGACACCTCACCGGTCATCGCGACCTCCGAACGGACCGGCCGTCCGGACAGCAGCGATGCCAGCGCCGTTGTCATCGTCACACCCGCCGACGGTCCGTCCTTCGGGACGGCACCGGCCGGTACGTGGATGTGGGTGTTCCGCTCGGCCAGATCGCCTACCGGCAGCCCCAGCTCCGCGCCGTGCGAACGCAGGTACGACAGGGCGATCTGCGCCGACTCCTTCATCACGTCACCGAGCTGTCCGGTCAGCGTGACTCCGGTCGGGCCGGTCTCCTTGTCGGCCAGCGACGCCTCGATGAAGAGCACGTCACCACCCGCACCGGTCACCGCCAGGCCGGTCGCCACACCCGGAAGCGCCGTACGCTCGGCCGACTCCGGAGTGAACTTCGGCGAACCCAGGTACTCCTTCAGGTTGTCGCCGCCGATCGTCAGGGCGCCCAGCTCCTCGCCCAGGGCCAGCTTTGCCGTCACCTTCCGCAGTACGCGGGAGATGGACCGCTCCAGCTGCCGTACGCCGGCCTCCCGGGTGTACTCACCCGCGAGCACCCGCAGCGCCGAGTCCTCGATCTTCACCTCGTCCGCTGTCAGGCCCGCCCGCTCCAGCTGACGCGGGAGCAGGTGGTCACGGGCGATGATGACCTTCTCGTCCTCGGTGTACCCGTCCAGCTGCACCAGTTCCATCCGGTCCAGCAGCGGCGCCGGGATGGAGTCCAGTACGTTCGCCGTGGCCAGGAAGACCACGTCGGACAGGTCCAGCTCGACCTCCAGGTAGTGGTCCCGGAAGGTGTGGTTCTGCGCCGGGTCCAGGACCTCCAGCAGCGCGGCCGTCGGGTCGCCCCGGTAGTCCGCACCCACCTTGTCGATCTCGTCCAGCAGTACGACGGGGTTCATCGAACCCGCCTCGGTGATCGCCCGGACGATCCGGCCCGGCAGCGCACCGACGTACGTACGCCGGTGACCGCGGATCTCGGCCTCGTCCCGCACACCACCCAGAGCGACCCGGACGAACTTCCGTCCCATCGCACGGGCCACGGACTCACCCAGCGAGGTCTTACCCACACCAGGCGGACCGACCAGGGCCAGTACGGCGCCACTGCGGCGTCCGCCGACCACGCCGAGACCACGGTCCGCGCGGCGACGCCGTACGGCCAGGTACTCGGTGATGCGCTGCTTCACGTCATCCAGACCGGCGTGGTCCGCGTCCAGCACGGCCCGCGCCTCGCGGATGTCGTAGCTGTCCTCGGTCCGCTCGTTCCACGGCAGCTCGAGGACGGTGTCCAGCCAGGTACGGATCCAGCCGACCTCGGGGGACTGCTCAGCGGTCCGCTCGAGCTTGTCGACCTCGGTGAGCGCGGCCTTGCGGACGTGCTCCGGCAGGTCGGCCGCCTCGACGCGGGCCCGGTAGTCCTCTTCCTCGGACTCGGCCTTACCGTCCAGCTCGGCCAGCTCCTTGCGGATCGCGGCCATCTGCTGGCGCAGCAGGAACTCCCGCTGCTGCTTCTCCATACCCTCCTGGACATCCTTCTGGATCGTCTCGGAGACCTCGAGCTCGGCGAGGTGGTCCTTGACCCAGCCGATCAGCTTCTCCAGCCGCTCGGACACGTTCGCGTTCTCGACCAGCCAGGACTTCTGCTCGTTGCTCAGGTACGACGCGTAGCCGGCCAGGTCGGACAGCTCGGAGGGGTCGTCCACCTGCTTGATGGAGTCGATGACCTGGTACGCGCCGCGACGCTGCAGCACGGAGGTCGTCAGAGTCTTGTACTCGCGGGCCAGCTCGGCGGAGCGGTCGTCGGTGATCTCGTGCATCACCGTCGCGCCCACCCACAGCGCCGCACCCGGGCCGGCCGTACCGGCGCCGATGCGGACCCGCTGGGTCCCGCGGATCACGGCCGCCTGGGCACCGCCCGGCAGCCGGCCGATCTGCTCGATCTCACCGAGCGTTCCGGCCTTGGCATAGTTACCGTCCAGCCGCGGCACCAGGAGCACCTGGTCCTGACCCGCAGCCTGCGCGGCGTCGATGGCCGCCCGGGCCTCGCTGTCGGCGAGTCGGACCGGCACGACCATTCCCGGCAGGACCACGACGTCGTCCAGCGGCAGTACCGGAAGATTCAACGTATCGGTCACGCTGTCACACCCTTTTCCAAGTTGAGTCTGACAGGCTCAACCATTGGCGCCATCAGGTCATTCCCGGGGCTTCGGGGTGTTCGCTGACGGTGAAATCAAGTAATCATGCGGTCAGCAGGTCACCGATCTGGCGCAGACCGGTCAGGTCGTGCACATCGTCCGCGAGCGCCGGCACCTCGACGGTCCGGATCGCACGGTGGCCACGGCGGAAGCGGTCGGCGCGGCGGTGGTCGCCCACGACCTGTTGCATCTTGTCCGCGTGCAACCGCAGTACTGCGGCCGTCAACGGCGACTTGTCCGCTTCCTCGAGCTTCTCGGCTGCAGCGAGTGACCGCTGCGCCGACAATTCCGTGGCCTGCGAGCTCGTCACCCTGTTCAGCACGACGCCGGCCAGCGGCATTCCCTCCGCCCGCAACCGCTCGGCGAAGTACGACGCCTCGCGCAACGCGTCGTTCTGCGGCGCGGCCACCACGAGGAACGCGGTGTGCGGCTCGCGCAGCAACGCGACCGTCTGCTCGGCCCGCTGCCGGAACCCGCCGAACAACGTGTCGAAGGCCGCAACGAACGTTTGTACGTCGGTCAGCACCTGCGCGCCGAGCACCTTGTTCAGCACCGACATCGCCATGTTCACGCCGGCCGACATCAGCTTGAACGGACCGCGGGCCGGCGCCAACAGCAACCGGAGGAAGCGCCCCTCGAGCAGCGAGGCCAACCGCTCGGGCGCGTCCAGGAAGTCCAGCGCGGATCGCGACGGCGGGGTGTCGACGATGATGAGGTCCCAGTCGCCGGTCTGCTCGGCCTGCTTGTGCAGCTGGCCCAGCTTCTCCATCGCCATGTACTCCTGCGTGCCGGCGAACGACGAGGAAAGCGCCTGGTAGAAGGGATTCGCCAGGATCTGCTCGGCCTTCTCCGGCGTCGCATGCTGCAGTACGACGTCGTCGAACGTCCGCTTCATGTCGAGCATCATCGCGTCCAGCCGCCCGCCGTTGGCCACATCCACCTCGGCCACCGCGCGCGGGGTGTTGTCCAGCTCGGTCAGCCCGAGTGACTGCGCCAGCCGTCGCGCCGGGTCGATCGTCAGTACGACGACCTTCCGCCCCCGCTCCGCCGCCCGCAGCCCCAGCGCCGCAGCTGTCGTCGTCTTGCCGACCCCACCCGCGCCGCAGGTGACGATGATCCGCGTCCCGGCGTCGTCGATCAGCGCGTCCAGATCCAGCTCTGTCATGCGCGCAGTTCCTCCGCCAGATCGAACAAGGCTCCGTGGTCGATGCCCTCGGGCAGCAGTTCCAGCTCGACGACTTTCTTGCCCAGGGCATCTATCCGGTCGCGGTTCTCGCGTTCGAGCCCGACCCGGATCGCGTGGTCGTGCGCCTCGGCCGCGAGCGTCCCGACCAGGTCGTCGCCGATCGTGATCCCGGCCGCCTTGAGGCCCCTGGTCAGCTCCGCGGTGGGCAGTTTCTCCTTCACCGCAAGGGCCAGCGCGTTGTCGTCGAGCGGGCTGTTGCGGACCATGTTCACCACGATCGACCCGATCCGCAGATCGATCTTCTCCAGCTGCTCGACCGCGTCCAACGTCTCCTGGACCGGCATCTCCTCGAGCAGCGTGACCAGGTGCACCCGCGTGACGTCGGAGCGCAGCATGCCCATGATCGCGTCGGCCTGGTTGCGGATCGGCCCGACCTTGGCCAGTCCGGCGACCTCGTGGTTCACGTTCAGGAAGCGTCCGATCCGCCCGGTCGGCGGCGCGTCCAGCACGACGGCGTCGTACGCGAGCCGCCCGTGCGCCTTACGGCGGGTCGCCTCGTAGACCTTGCCGGTGAGCAGTACGTCGCGGAGCCCCGGCGCGATCGTGGTGACGAAGTCGATCGCGCCGACCTTCTCGAGCGCTTTCCCGGCGCGGCCGAGGTGGTAGTACATGTCGAGGTACTCCAGCAGCGCGGCCTCGGCGTCCACGGCGAGCGCGAACACCTCACCGCCGCCGGGTCCCTGGGCGATGCGGCGTTCGACGTACGGCAGAGGAGGTACGTCGAAGAGCTGGGCGAGCCCTTGACGGCCCTCGACCTCGCAGAGCAGAACCCGCTTGCCCTCGTCCGCCAGGGACAGAGCCATAGCGGCCGCAACGGTTGTCTTCCCGGTGCCCCCCTTACCGGTGACCACGTGCAGTCGCGCCATGGTCCCAGGGTAGGACGTGGCCCAGGACACACCGTTAGAGTCCCCTTCATGAAGAAGTTCGAGTACTTCACCGCGCCGCTGCTGGTCCACTCGACCAAGGAGATCCTGGACAACTTCGGCCAGGACGGCTGGGAGCTGGTCCAGGTCGTCCCGGGGATGAACCCGGAGAACCTGGTCGCCTACTTCAAGCGGGAGATCGAGGACAAATGAGCCACCCCGAGGAGAAGCTCGCCGAGCTCGGCCTGAAGCTGCCCGACGTGGCGAAGCCGGTCGCCGCGTACGTCCCGGCGGTCCGGACCGGTGACCTCGTCTACACCTCCGGCCAGCTGCCGCTGCGCGACGGCACGCTGATCGCCACCGGGAAGGTCGGGGATGAGGTCAGTGCGGAGGTTGCCAGCGAGTGCGCGCAGCAGTGCGCGCTGAACGCGCTGGCCGCGGTCAAGGCGGAGATCGGCGACCTGGCGAACGTGAAGCGAATCGTCAAGGCGGTCGCGTTCATCGCGTCCACACCGGACTTCACCGGCCAGCCGCAGGTCGCGAACGGCGCCTCCGAGCTCTTCGGCCAGGTCTTCGGCGAGGCGGGTCAGCACGCCCGCAGCGCGGTCGGCGTACCGGTCCTCCCGCTGGACGCCCCCGTCGAGGTCGAACTCATCGTCGAGGTCGGTTAACCATCCCGTGCGGGACCTGAACTCCGAACTGATGACCGGCCGAATGGCCGAAACAGCCCTCGAGTACGCCCGCGGCTCCCGGACGCCGGTCGCCCCCCGACCGGCGTCCACAGTCATCCTGCTCCGTGACGCACCACTCGAGGTGTACCTGCTGCGGCGGCAGCGGACGATGGCGTTTGCGGCGGGGATGACGGTGTTTCCGGGTGGGCGGGTTGATCCGGCTGACTCGGCGATTGCCGACTCGTGGTCGGGACCGCCGCCGAGCGTGTTTGCGGAGCGGCTCGGGTGTTCCGCGGAGTTGGCTGCGGCGTACGTCGCCGCCGCGGTCCGTGAGACCTTCGAGGAGTCAGGCGTCCTGCTCGCCGGACCGTCCACCGAGACGGTCGTCGGAGACACCACCGGCGCGGACTGGGAAGCCGACCGCGTAGCCCTCGAATCCGGCGAGCTGCGCTTCGCCGACTTCCTCCACCGCCGCGGTCTCCTGCTGCGAGCCGATCTCCTCGGCGCCTGGGCGCACTGGATCACCCCGGAGTTCGAGCCCAAGCGCTACGACACCGCGTTCTTCGTCGCAGCCCTCCCCGCCGGCCAGGTTACCCGCGACGTGACCAGCGAGTCCGACCAGGTCACCTGGATCCGCCCAGCCGACGCGGTCGCCGCCGTCGACGCCGGCGAGGTGCTGATGCTGCCCCCGACCTACCTCTGCTGCCGCGACCTCACGCAGTACGACGACGTCAAAAGCATCCTTGCCGGTGCGGGCGACCGGGAGATCCGGACGATCATGCCCACCGTGCGCATCGACGGCGACCAGGCCTATCTGGAGACCACATGACTGAGTACGCGACCCTGATCCGGGCCGACAACCCCGGCCCGATGACGCTCGACGGCACCAACACGTGGATCCTCAAGGCGCCCGACGGCGAGCGATCGGTCGTCGTCGACCCCGGCCCCATGCTCGAGGACCACCTGACCGCGGTCCTGGAGGCGGCCGGCAAGGTAGCCGTCGTACTCCTGACCCACAAACACCCGGACCACTCCGAGGGCGCCGCCTGGTTCGCCAACCGGGCCGGCTGCGGCGTACGCGCCGTCGACCCCGCCTTCCGGATCCCCACCGACCACGCGCACGGCCTCGGAGAGGGCGATGTGATCACCGCCGACGGCCTGCGCATCGAGGTCCTCCCGACCCCCGGCCACACGCTCGACTCGGTCTGCTTCTGGCTCCCGCAGGACGGCTCGCTGCTCACCGGCGACACGGTCCTCGGCCGCGGTACGTCGGTCGTCGCGTACCCGGATGGTGCCCTAGGCCCCTACCTTGACTCCCTGAACCGCCTCCGCGCCTTCGCCAACTCCCCGGCCGGCGTAGAACGTCTGCTCCCCGGCCACGGCCCCGTCATCGACGACCCCGCCGCCGTACTCACCTACTACCTCGACCACCGCGAGGAACGCCTGAACCAGGTCCGCGCAGCCGTCGCCGAAGGCCACACCACCCCGGAGGCGATCGTCGAACACGTGTACGCCGACGTCGACAAGACCCTCTGGCCCGCCGCCGAACGCTCGGTGCGGGCCCAGCTGGACTACCTGAACGGCTAGCGCGCCCGCCGCTGCAGGCGGTCGACGTCGAGGAGTACTACGGAGCGCGGCTCCAGGCGGACCCAGCCCCGGGAGGCGAAGTCGGCCAGCGCCTTGTTCACGGTCTCGCGGGAGGCACCGACGAGCTGCGCCAGCTCCTCCTGGGTGAGGTCGTGGTGGACGTGTACGCCGTCGTCGGCCGTGCGGCCGAAGCGGCTCGCCAGGTCGAGCAGGGCCTTGGCGACCCGGCCCGGTACGTCGGAGAAGACGAGGTCGGCGACCACGTCGGAGACCTTGCGCAGCCGGCCGGCCAGCTGCAGCAGCAGGCCGCGAGCCACCGCGGGGCGGCCGTCCAGCCAGCGGAGCAGCTCGTCGTGGGTCAGCGACATCAAGGAGGCGTCGGTGACGGCGGTCACGGTCGCGGACCGCGGTCCCGGGTCGAACAGTGACAGCTCACCGAACATCTGGCCCGGGCCGAGCACCGCGATCAGGTTCTCCCGGCCGTCGGCCGACGTCCGGCCGAGCTTGACCTTGCCCTCGACCACGACGAACAGCCGATCGCCGGAGTCGCCCTCGTGGAACAGCACCTGGCCGCGCCGCAGCCGACTCTCGGACATCGATGCGGCCAGGGCGTCGGCCGCCTCGTCGTCGAGCTGACTGAACAGCGGTGCCTGTCGGAGCACTGCGGCATCCACTTTGGGCCTCCTAGGACCTTCGACCACGACTGCGAGCGGGGGATCTGCCCCGTCCGGCACCGGGTCGTTCACACCCGGTCGCCACAAAACCGTAGCCCCTCCGGTGTCGGCACCGCCACGTAGGCTTGCCTCCATGCCATCCCCGCGTGTCGCGGAACCAGTCCCGGGAGCCCTCCCGACGGTCTCGCTGAACCTCCCCCGCAAGGCCCCGGTGTTCGTCGACGAGACCCACACCCAGCTGGTCCGGCGGGCCCGCAAAATGCACAAGGTGCTCACCGATACGTATCCGGACGCCCACTGCGAGCTGGACTTCAGCACTCCGCTCGAGTTGCTGGTGGCCACGATCCTGTCGGCCCAGACCACCGACGTCACGGTCAACAGGGTGACCCCGACGCTCTTCGCGAAGTACCCGTCCGCCCAGGCGTACGCCGAGGCCGACCGGGACGAGATGGAGGCCATCCTCAAGCCGACCGGCTTCTTCCGGGCCAAGACCAACAGCGTGATGAAGCTCGGCCAGGCCCTCGTCGACGACTACGACGGCATCGTGCCCGGCAAGCTGACCGAGCTGGTCAAGCTCCCGGGCACCGGCCGGAAGACCGCCAACGTGGTCCTCGGCAACGCCTTCGGCATCCCGGGGATCACGGTCGACACGCACTTCGGCCGCTTGGTCCGTCGGTTCGGCTGGACCGCCGAGGAGGACCCGGTCAAGGTCGAGCACATCATCGGCGAGCTCTTCCCGAAGAAGGACTGGACGATGCTGTCGCACCGGCTGATCTTCCACGGCCGCCGCCGCTGCCACGCCAAGAAGCCGGCCTGCGGCGCCTGCCCGATCGCCCAGTGGTGCCCGTCGTACGGCACCGGCCCGACCGACCCGGACGTCGCCGCGAAGCTGGTGAAGGTCCCGGCGTGAACCTCCCGGCACGATCGCGTACGACGTCCCGCCGCCTGCCACTGGTCTGTACGGCGACGGGCGTCGCGCTCGCGATCCTGCTGGCTGCCTGCGGCACCGAGAAGCCGGGGGCCGCTTCCAGCACGCCACCGGTCGCGGGCGCCGACAAGCTGACGGCCTGTCCCTCGACGCCCTCGAAACCTCCGACGACGAACGGCCTCCCGGATGTCAGCCTGCCGTGTCTGGGCAGCGGCCCCGACATCCGGCTCGCCGACCTCCGCGGTCCGCTCGTGATCAACGTGTGGGCGCAGTGGTGCGGTCCGTGCCGCGACGAAGCGCCGTACCTGGCCAACCTCGCGAAGGCGGGGACGGTGAAGATGCTCGGGATCGATTACGACGACCCGCGGCCGGAGTTGGCGGTGAAGTTCGCGGCCGATGAAGGGCTGACGTATCCGCACGTCGTCGATCGGGACAAGGCGATCCAGCGCGCGTTGAAGATCGGCGGTCCGCCGCTGACCGCGTTCATCGACAAGGACGGCGCGGTCGCGTTCGTGCATCGCGGCGTACTCACCTCGCAGCAGCAGCTCGACCAGTTGGTGGAGGATCACGCGCGATGACCTTCGACGTGGAGATCCCGGACTGGCTGCAGCCGTTGGCGAAGGCGTCCGACGACGTCGACCCGAGCCAGTTGTCCCGGTTCCTGCCGCCGGACGATCCGTCGGTACGGAAGTCCGCCGTCCTGATCTTGCTTGCTGATGGCAACGATGGTCCCGAGGTGCTGCTGACCGAGCGGGCCTGGACGTTGCGCAGCCACGCCGGGCAGATGGCGTTCCCGGGCGGGGAAGCCGATCCCGAGGACGGGACCGGCGACGAGGGTCTGGTCCGGACCGCATTGCGTGAGGCCGAGGAAGAGACCGGGCTGGACCCGGCCGGCGTCGTACCGTTCTCGATCTGGCCGGCGCTCTGGGTTCCGGTGAGCAACTTCGGCGTGTCGCCGGTGCTGGCGTGGTGGCGCGAGCCGTCGCCGGTCGCGGTGGTCGACCCGGCCGAGGTCGCGTCCGTGCACGAGGTGCCGATCAGCGCGCTCGCCGACCCGGCGAACCGGATCAGCTGCCTGCATCCTTCCGGGTTCACCGGTCCGGCGTTCGTCGTCGGCGACCTCTACATCTGGGGTTTCACCGCCGGGTTGCTGGATAAATTGCTCCTTCTCGGCGGATGGCGCCGCGACTGGGACCCCTCGGTCGTCGTACCGTTGCCCGACCGACTGGTCGAGGCGGCCTGGCGGAGGCACGGGGACAAGTCGGAAGGCGTGGAATGAGCTGGCTCGACTGGGCGGTGCTCGGCACCGCGGCACTGGTGGCGATCTCGGGGTACGTCGAAGGATTCGTACTCGGGGCGTGCGCCACGCTCGGCCTGCTCGGTGGCGCCGCGATCGGCGTCTGGGGTGTCCCCAGGATCCTGGACCACTTCTCACCGAGCGTGACGGTGTCGTTCGCTGCCCTCGTGCTGGTGGTGGGACTGGCCGCACTCGGGCGAATGCTCGGAGCGATGGTCGGCACCAGAGTGCGCAATCGACTGTCCTGGAAACCGATCCGCTTCCTCGACGCGCTCGGCGGCGCCGCACTGGCGGCCGCGTCGGTGCTGATCGTGGCCTGGGTGCTCGGCGTCGCGGTGAGCGGGGCGCGGATCCCGAGCGTGACGTCGGCGGTCCGCGGATCGCAGGTGCTGGCGAAGGTCGACGAGTTCCTGCCGAACAGTGCGGACCGTGCGCTGCAGTCGTTCAACGACGTGGTCAACACCGATCTGTTCCCGCGGTTCCTCGACCCGTTCGTGCCGGAGCGGATCCGCGAGACCCAGCCGCCGGACAGCGCGATCGCGCGGCAGCAGCCGGTGCGGTCGGCGTACACCCGGATCGCGAAGGTGACCGGGGTCGCGAGCTGCTCGCGCGGTCTCGAGGGCAGCGGGTTCGTGTACGCGCCGCAGCGGGTGATGACGAACGCACACGTCGTGGCCGGTGTCAGTTCGCCGTCGGTCGAGGTGAACGGGAAGAAGTACGACGCCAGGGTCGTCGTGTTCGACCCCGAGACCGACATCGCGGTGCTGTACGTGCCGAACCTGAAAGAGCAGCCGCTGACCTTCGACTCCACCGGTAAGGCCGACGATTCGGCGGTCGTGCTCGGCTACCCGGAGAACGGTCCGTTCGACTCCGAGCCGGCCCGGATCCGCTCCGAGGAACGGCTCCGCGGCCCGGACATCTACGGCGACAAGACGGTCACCCGCGACGCGTTCTCGATCTGGGCCTCGGTCCGCCCCGGCAACTCCGGCGGCCCACTGCTGTCGGCCAAGGGCACCGTGTACGGCGTGGTCTTCGCCGCCTCCGTCGAGGACAACCGCACCGGCTACGTCCTCACCGCCGAACAAGTCTCCACCGACGCCCGCACCGGCACCAGCGCCACTCAAGAGGTTTCCACCCAGTCCTGCACCTGATGCAGCAGGACGGAGTGGTCATCGCGTTGAAGGGGTGTGGCGGTGACAACTCGGGCGCTCCCCTTCGACGAGCTGGTGCAGTCGAGTCAGCAGCGGCTGCTGCGGCTCGGGCTGATGCTGACCGGGAGCGTGCACACCGGGGAGGACCTGGTCCAGGCGGTCCTCGCGCGGGCACATCGCCGGTGGGAGCAGATCAGCGAGCTCGAACATCCTGAGGCCTACCTGCGGACGATGGTGGTCAACGAGTTCCTGAGCTGGCGCCGGCTGCTGAAGAACAACGAAGTACCGCTCGCCGAGCCGATCGAGCAGCCGACCAGCGAGGACCTCAGCGCCCGCCAGGCCCAGCGCGACGCCACCTGGCAACTGCTGGCCGGCCTGCCGCGCAAACAACGCGCCGTCCTGGTCCTGCGGTACTACGAGGATCTGCCGGACGCGGAGATCGCCGAGGTTCTGGGTATCACGCCCGGCACCGTTCGCTCCAACGCCGCCCGGGCCCTGGCAACGCTTCGCGACCGGCTACCCGAAGAGGAGGCCTGAGATGACCAAGCTGACCGATGAGGAGCTCGGCGACCTCCTCCGCGAAACCTTCGCGGACCGGGAGACCTTGGTCCGTCAGTTGCCTGAGGCGACGAAACGCCGCCACCCCGGCCCGATCCTGCTCGCGGCCGCCGCGGTCCTCGCCGTACTCGCCGGCGTTCTGTACGGCGTACACCGTGCCGACCGACCGGATCCTGCGCCGCCCGTGGCGGCCGCCACTGAGCCGGGCGACATCTGGGGCGCCGCTATCGTCGCCATCGCGCGTCAGTTCGCCCCGGCCGGCGGATGGCAGTCGATCGAGGTGTCCGGGCCGGGGGATCGGCCGTGGACCCTCCCGTCGGGGGCGACCCCGCCCCCCCGTCGTGAAGTTCACTGCGGAGGACCGGAAGCGGATCGAGCAGGTGGTCGCGCCGGTCGCACCGGTGGTCTGGAACGGGCGAGACTCCGGAAATGCCTGCGACGGTAGGCGCGTGGCAAGCATCTCGGTCGGTCCGATCGTCGACAAGGGCGATCACCAGGAGGTTGCCGTCAGCATCTTCTACGACTGCGGTCGCGGCTACCTGCCGACGTACCGTATCGAGAGGGTCGACGGCGTCTGGAAGGTCACCGGGACGATCGGTTATCCGACCGGTGTCGAGCCCCTCGGCGGCTGTCCTACGCCGGAAAAGACTTCAACCAGTCCACGACGAGCCTGTTGAACAGGTCCGGTGTTTCCTCGTGGGGGAAGTGGCCGGCTGGGGCGATGAGCTCGTCCCGTAGGGGCGCGGTGACGAGGCCGGCCGGGGTGGACGTGGTCGGGGAGATGGCGGAGTCCTGGGCGCCGTTGACCTGCAGGACGGGTACGGCGACCGGCGTACGCATCCGCGACGAGTACTTGCGACCGTCCGGTCGCAACCGGGATCGAGCGAACCAGCGGTGGTACTCGAGGGCGCAGTGCGGCGCCGGCCACACCTGGAGTGCTGCGCGGTAGCGGCGTGACGCCTCCGCGTCGGGGAAGGTGCCGTCCGGCGCGGCCCAGGCGCGGAGCAGGCCCTCGATGTGGATGCCGTCGTGAGCGAGCAATCGCCGTTCCGGAAAGACCGGTAGCTGGAACCACGCCGTCCGGCTCAACGCCTTGGCCCGGCCGGCACGAGCCAACACGAGCGGATGCGGCGCCGACACCGCGGCCAGCCCACGGACCTGCCGAGGCGCCAGTACTGCGGCTGACCAGCCGATGAAGCCACCCCAGCCGTGCCCGACCACGACCGCGTCGGTCGCGCCGAGCGAGCGGATCACGCCGGAGACGTCAGCTGCTGCGGTGTACGGGTCGTATCCGCGCGGCGTCTTGTCGCTGGCGCCGTACCCGCGCAGGTCCATCGCCACCGCGCGGTAACCGGCGGCCGCGATCACCGGCAGTTGGTGTCGCCAGGCCCACCAGAACTCGGGAAAGCCGTGCAGGAACAGGACGAGCGGGTCGTCCGCCGCGCCGCACTCCGCCACGTGGAACCGGGCCCCGTTGGCCGCGACGAGCGAGTGCGACCAGGGGCCGTCGACCAGCAGATCGACGACTCCCGCCGGGCTCAGCGCCGTACGCCCGACTCAGGCAGGGCTGCGTGCTCCCCGTCGCCCTTGCCGATCGCCTTGAGCGCCTCGACCGACTCCTTCGAGGTCTCGATCGTCCGCTCCGGGCCCTTAGCGCTCTTCAGCGCCCGCATCCCGATGAACACCAGGATCGCGCCGATCAGCAGGAAGGCCCCGGCCACGATCAGGAACGCGATGGCCGGGTGCAGGCCGGCCGCGGTCAGTCCGTACGCCGCGGCGATGCTCAGCAGGATGACCGCGAGCAGCGCCAGGAACGCGGCCGCCGCGAACAACCCGGCGCCGGTCCCGGCTGCGACCGCGGTCTTCTTCAGCTCGGTCTTGGCGAGCTCGACCTCACCGCGGACCAGGCTGGACAGTTCCTTGCTGGCGTTCGCGACAAGCTGGCCGACCGTGGGCTCGTCCCCGTTCTGCCCCATCGACATCGCAACTCCTTCCCACACGTCCGTGCCCCGACACTACAGTCCGTACCCGCGGTCAATCGGCGTACGCGCGGTTTCGGCGAGCCAGTAGGAGCGCGGCGATCAACGCGGCCAGTACCGAGGCAACCAGTACGGCGGCCTTGGCGCGCTCGACCTGGGCCGCATCCGATCCGAACGCCAGTTGGGCGATCAGCAATGCGACCGTGAACCCGATGCCGGCCAGCACGGACACCGCGGCGACGTCGCGCCAGGCCAAGTCGGAGTTCAACTCGGCCCGCGTGAAGCGTGCGGTCAGCCACGAACCGCCGAACACCCCGACGGACTTGCCGACCAGCAGCCCGGCGACCACACCGATCGCGACGGGATCGGTCAGCATCTGCCGTACGGCGGTCCCGCTCAGCGTCACGCCTGCGGCGAAGAGTGCGAACACCGGTACGGCGACACCCGCGGACCACGGCCGCAGCCGGTGCTCGATCCGCTCGGCCGGGGCGTGCTCCTCGCCTGGATCCGCGACGACGCGGGTGACGAGCCCGAGCGCGACGCCGGCGATCGTGGCGTGGATCCCGGACTCGTGCATGAACCACCACGTCGCGAGTGCGATCGGTATGTACAGGAACGGCGTACGGACGCGGCGTCGCTGGAGGAAGTACCAGAGCGCGATCAGGACGACCGCGGCGAGCAGCGAGAGCAGGTGGAAGCCGTGCGAGAAGAACACCGCGATCACGAGGATCGCGCCGAAGTCGTCCACCACGGCCAGCGTCAGCAGGAACGCCCGCAGCGCACTCGGCAACGACGAGCCGACGATCGCGAGCACAGCCAGCGCGAACGCGATGTCGGTCGCGGTCGGCACCGCCCAGCCGTGCGGTTTGCCGTCGTCCGAGACCAGGTTGGTGACCAGATAGATGATTGCCGGAAGCACCATTCCGGCGATCGCCGCGACCACCGGTACGACGGCCTCGTTGAGCTTCGACAACGTGCCGACGACGAGCTCGCGCTTCAGCTCGACACCGGCCAGGTAGAAGAACAACGCCAGCGCCCCGTCCGACGCCCACGCCTCGACCGTCAGCGGGCCGAGCTGGACGTCGCGGACGTGGTGGTACGCGTCCTGCCACGGTGAGTTCGCCCAGACCAGCGCGACGACAGTGGCCGCGAGCAACAACAACCCGCCGGTGGTCTCAGCACGCAGCGTGTCGGCGAGGAACGCCCGTTCGCGCCCGAGGATGCGGGGGAACGCGCGCTTCTTCTGCCGGATCCGCGGGTGCTGGCTCATGTCGGCCCTTCATTTCGGGGTCGGTCGGACGGACGCCGACCAGACTTCCCGGCACACCCAGTAGCCGATTCTACCGGGTCGCGTGCGCTTTGCTAGCTGATCCAGACGCGCGGATCGGGACCCTTCGGGACGATGCCCGTCGGGTTGATGTTGGTGTGGGTGACGTAGTAATGCCGCTTGATCTGGTCGAAGTCGACCGTCTCGCCGAAGCCCGGGAGCTGGTACAGCCGGCGCGCGTACGCCCACAGGTTGGGGAACTCGGTCAGCTTCTGCCGGTTGCACTTGAAGTGGCCGTGGTACACCGCGTCGAAGCGGACGAGCGTCGTGAACAGCCGGATGTCGACCTCGCGGAGCGTGTCGCCGAGCAGGTAGTCACGGCCCGCGAGCCGTTCCTCGAGTACGTCGAGACGCGCGAACAGGGCGTCGTACGCCTCCTCGTACGCGTCCTGGCTGGTCGCGAAACCGCAGCGGTAGACGCCGTTGTTCACGTCGCGGTAGATCTCGTCGATCAGCGCGTCCATCTCCGCGCGATCCGGCGGGATCAGCTGAGGCGCGCCTGGCTTGTGGAAGTCGGTCCACTCGGTGGAGAGGTCCAGCGTGATCTGCGGGTAGTCGTTCGTGACCACGTCGCCGGTCAACGTGTCGACGATCGCGGGCACCGTCACGCGTCCGTCGTACGTCGGATCTGTGCGCTGGTACGCCTCGGAGAGGAACTTGATACCGAGCACGGGGTCGGTGTCGTCAGGGTCGAGGGTGAACCGCCAGCCGCGTTCGTCGCGGATCGGGTCGACGATCGCCAGGCTGATCGCGTCCTCCAGGCCGAGCAGCCGGCGGACGATGACGGACCGATGCGCCCACGGGCAGGCCAGACTCACGACCAGCCGGTACCGCCCCGGCTCGACCGGCCAGCGACCCTGGTCGTCCGGACCCTCGCCCGGCGCCGAGGTGGAGTCCCGCGTGATCCGCCCGGTGAATCTGTTGCCCTGCCGCTTCCATTCACCGGCCGACGACGTCTCCTGTACGAACTGTCCCGGGGTCATAACGACAAAACTACCCCTGCTGGGAATTGGCTGAGGCTGTGGATGGTCACTGGCCGTAAGGCGGCACTGGACGTTACAGTCGGGCTGACAAGGTCGTCCCGGGGCAGCGTGGTCGCCGGGCGTCTTGCGCGGTAAGACACACCGCGGTCCGCGTACCCCGGCAACCGGTTTGCCGGGCAGATTCCCAGGGATACTTGAGCTCATGGCCCGCCCACGGAACAACCCCGGCGATCTCGCCGAGCTCCCTACGGAGCTGCGGACCGATCGTCCGAAGGGTGACCAGATTCGCGAGATTCTGGAGAACCTCACCCGCTCGCTGGCCGTCGGTACCGTCCTGCCGTCCGAGCGCGTCCTGGCCGAGCGCTTCGGCGTGGCCCGGATGACGGTCCGGCAGGAAGTGGACCGGGTCGTGGCCGAGGGCCTGGCCAACCGCCGCCCCGGCGGCGGCACCTTCGTCGCCGAGCCGCGCCCGTCGCGGATGCTCGCCTCGTCGTTCACCCAGGACATGATCAACCGCGGCATCCAGCCCGGAGCCAAGGTCCTCGAACACCGCGTCGGTGCCGCCGATGAGGACCTCGCCCGCGAACTCGAAGAGCCGATCGGCACTCCCGTCCTGCACCTTGTCCGGCTCCGCACCGCGGACGGCGACCCGATGGCGATCGAACGCACGGCCCTGTCCCTGCAGCGCTACCCCGGCCTCGACGAGATCGACTTCGCCGAGAAGTCGCTCTACACCGAACTCTCCACCCGGTACGGCGTGACACTGGGCATGGTCTCCGCCTCGATCGTCGCCGCCCCACCAGAACCCGGCGACGCCGAACTCCTCGAGATCGACAACTCCACCCCGTGCCTCATCATCACCGTGGCCCCCCGCACCGCCACCGACCAGGTCATCGAATTCGGCCGATCGGTGTACAGGTCGGACCGCTACGACATCACGGTCGCGTACCGCGCCACCTGACCCCCCGCGCGCTTCCGCAGCCGACTCTCGTCGCTCCGCTCCTCGGCGCGGCAGCTCCGCCCGCTGCCCACCCACCCCCGGGCTTATCGCCCGGAGCATCCTTTCCGGCTGCCGCCGGGGTTTGCGGCTGCCGCCGCGTTGGCTCGCTGTCGCTCGCGTGTGACTGCGTCTGGCGGGCGTCTGCTCATCGTGCGGCTGCTGCGCGGGGAAGCTGGTCCGTCCCCCGCGAGCTACGCAGCCGCCTCTCGTCGCTGCGCTCCTCGGCGCGGCAGCTCCGCGCGCTACCCACCCACCCCCGGGCTTATCGCCCGGAGCATCCTTTCCGGCTATCGCCGGTGTTGGCGGCTATCGCCGCGGCTTGCTCGCTGTCGCTCGCATGTGACTGCGTTTGGTCGGCGCCTACCGGTCGTGCGACTACTGCGAGTGGAACTGGTTCGTCCCCGCGTGCTTCGCAGCCGCCTGTCGCCGGCGAGTTGCGGGCTGCCGCCCGCGGTGCGCTCGCTTTCGCTCGCGTGTGACTGCGTAGGCCGGGCGTCGCCGTGGAGGTGATGGCCGATTCACCCGTCATGCTCGCGCGGATCTTGGACGTAGATCGTTTGACCCGGCTGCCGAAGCCTTGCGGGACAACGTCAGCGGTTCGACATGGTCATGCACGCTGGGCGACTGCGTCGCTCGCAGCCCCGCGCATTTGAGCTGATGCGCGGCTGCTTGAACAACCACGAACGGGCACCGCCAGCAGGCAGTCAACGAGCGAGGCAGCGCGACCCGCGGGCGGCGACGTAGCTCGCGGGGCTGACCAGCACGCACTCGGAGTAGCCGCACGATGAGCAGACGCCGACCAAGCGCAGTCACCTGCGAGCGACAGCGAGCAGACCGCGGCGGCAGCCGCCAACACCGGCGATAGCCGGAAAGGACACTTCCGGGCGATAAGCCCGGGGGTGGGTGGGCAGCGCGCGAAGCAACCGCGCCGAGGAGCGCAGCGACGAGAGGCGGTTGCGTAGCACGCGGGGGCTACGTCTCCAGGTACTTCGAGACCTCGTCCAGGATCAGGTCCATCGGCTTTGTTGCGTCCACCTGGAGATAGCCGTCAGTCGGGCGTTTCGTCCGTTGGATCCACTCGCGGAACAGTTGTTCGCCGTCCGTGTCCGTGCCGCCTGCATCGATCGCATGTTGGCCGATCGCTCGACGTTGGCTGCGGAGTGTGGGTCTGCCTCGGAGGCGGCTGTCGATGAGCGCGAGATCCTCCGTCCAGCACTCGACGTACTTGTACGCCGCACCCCGCTCCCCAGCGATCTCCCGACCCGTCGCCAGGATCTCGTCGTACCCGCACGGGCTGTCCATCACCACGCTCACGCCCTGGTCCAGCAGATCGCGTGTGAGCGCAAACATGACCGGATACGCGGCCCGCCCGCTCGCCTCGATCGGTAAGCCGCCGTCCAGGATCGCGCTCCGGATCACGTCGAGATCCACGACGATCGCGCCGTACCGCGCACCGACGTGTCGCGCGACGGTCGACTTGCCGGCGCCGGGAATGCCGGACATCTGTAGAAGGAACTGCTTCATACGTTCAGACTCCGGAGAACGTTCGGGGTCTCGCCGCGCTCCGCCAGACGGGCAACGACCTCCACGGTCAGCGCCTGGAGGAGCATCGCGCCGATCATCGTCGACGTGGCGCCCGTGCGTTCGGGGGAGCCGGGCACCTCGATGAGCGCGTCACCCGGTACGCCGCAGTTGTCGATCACCACGTCCGCGGTCTCGAACAACCGCTGGCCACCCGGCACCCGGGACGTGGTCGCCGTGGTGTGCGCCATCGATGTCAGCGCGATCACCTGCGCACCCCGCTCCCGTGCACCCAGAGCGAACTCGACCGGTACGGCGTTCCGCCCGGAGTTCGACGCGATCAGTACGACATCGCCGGACTCCGGCTGGTTGATCTCCAGCAGAACCGCGGCCAGACCGGGCAGCCGCTCGAGCAACGAGCTCTTCTCCAGCCCCTCGTGCAGCATCAGCCCCGGCTCGAGAATCGCCCGTACGTCGGCCAGCCCGCCGGCGCGGCCGTACACCTCCTCGGCCAGCGCGTGGCTGTGCCCCGTTCCGAACACCCAGAACCGCTTCCCGCCGGCGAGCGCGTCCGCGACCAGCCCCGCCGCCACCCGGATCGCCCCGAGTTGCGTCTCGGCCGCCTTCTGCGCGATCGCCAACGCCCTACCGAAGTACTCCTCAGCCCCAGCCATACGCCGAACCTATCGCCCGCGCCCCCGGGCCCGCGAGCACCCCGACTAGACCAGTATTCCGCGGCCCGGAATCTTGCTCACCGCAACTACGCCGGCCCGCGAATCGTGGGTGCGGCCAACGCTGAGATCACCGATGGCGGACCTCTCGCCCCATAGACTGCCCAGGTGGACGAGCAGCAGACTCCGACCGCCCTGACTCAGTTGCCGAGCTGGCTGCTGACCCAGAGCGCGGCCCAGGCGCACCGGATCGTCACCGAGTCGTTCGCCGCCGGGGGTGCGCGGGCGTACCACTTCCGGTTGCTCGCGACGCTGGTGGAGTTCGGCCCGGCCAGTCAGGCAGAGCTCGGGCGGCGCAGCTGCATCGACCGCAGCGACGTAGTTGCCGCGCTCAACGAGCTGGAGGGCGACGGGTACGTCGAACGCAGCCCGGACCCGGCCGATGCCCGACGCAACATCATCACGATCACCACGGCCGGCAAGCGGCAGTACAAGCGGCTGACGAACCTGGTCGGCAAGGCGCAGGAGGAGATCTTCGCGCCGCTCTCGGCCACCGATCGTGCCCGGCTGACCACGATCCTGACCAAGCTCCTGGGCTATCACCAGGAGCTGTAGGCCTACACGTCCGGCAGCTGGGCGCGAGCCGCCCGCTGGGTACGGCGTACGCGCAGCTCACGAGCGTGAACCCGGCGGCGCGCGGCCCGGGAGATCTTCCGGCGTTCCTCGGTCACAGGTGTCGGCTGGGAGTCGGTCTGCATCGCGTTCACAGGTTGTCCGATGCGCGGACCGGCGCGATGGTTCCGCCGTACGCCGGAATTTCTGCTCCGCCGGGCCCGGAATCGGTCCTGTTCGGCGCAGATTCGAAACGACTCGGCGATACCCCGGTTCCGTGGCAGGGTGAGCGTTGGTAGAAAGGTAGCCGGGCGCGCCGGCGCGCCGAAGCCAGCGATGAGGAGTCGTCGACGTGACGAATGCAGAGTCACCCAAGCCCGAGGCCCAGTCCGAGGCGCTGTCGAACCTGATGCACGAGGAGCGCCGGTTCGAGCCGCCCGCCGAGCTCGCCGCGAACGCCAACCTCAAGGCCGACGCGTACGAGCGGGCCGCGGCCGACCTGGAGGGGTTCTGGGCCGAGCAGGCCAAGCGCATCACCTGGGCCACCGAGCCGACGGAGACGCTGGACTGGAGCAACCCGCCGTTCGCCAAGTGGTACGCCGACGGCAAGCTGAACGCGGCGTACAACTGCGTCGACCGCCACGTCGAGAACGGTCTCGGCGACAAGGTCGCGTACTACTTCGAGGGCGAGCCCGGTGACACCCGCGAGATCACGTACGCGCAGCTCAAGGACGAGGTCAGCAAGGCGGCCAACGCGCTGCTCGAGCTGAACGTCCAGGCCGGCGAGATCGTCGCGATCTACATGCCGATGATCCCCGAGACCGTGGTCGCGATGCTCGCCTGCGCCCGGATCGGCGCCCCACACACGGTCATCTTCGGCGGCTTCTCCTCCGAGGCGCTGAAGGACCGGATCCTGGACTGCGACGCCCGCGTCGTGATCACGTCGGACGGCGGCTACCGCCGGGGCGCGGCGGCGGCGCTGAAGCCCGCGGTGGACGCGGCGCTGGTGGACTGCCCGGATGTGCGCAACGTGCTCGTGGTGAAGCGCACCGGTCAGGACACCGAAATGGTCGAGGACCGCGACCTGTGGTGGGAGGACTTCGTCGGCAAGCAGTCCGCGGACCACACGCCGGAGGCCTTCGACGCCGAGCACCCGCTGTACGTGATGTACACCTCCGGCAGCACGGGCAAGCCGAAGGGCATCCTGCACACGACGGGCGGCTACCTGGTCGGTACGGCGTACACGCAATGGGGTGTGTTCGACCTCAAGCCGGACACCGACGTGTACTGGACCGCCGCCGACATCGGGTGGGTCACCGGCCACAGCTACATCGTGTACGGCGCACTCGCGAACGCGACCACGTCCGTGCTGTACGAAGGCACGCCGGACACCCCGCACCAGGGCCGCTGGTGGGAGATCGTGCAGAAGTACAAGGTGTCGATCCTGTACTGCGCGCCGACCGCGATCAGGACATTCATGAAGTGGGGCGCGGACATCCCGGCCAAGTTCGACCTGTCGACGCTGCGGGTGATCGGGTCGGTCGGCGAGCCGATCAACCCCGAGGCATACATCTGGTACCGCGAGAACATCGGCGGGAACAAGGCGCCGGTCGTCGACACGTGGTGGCAGACCGAGACCGGTATGCACATGATCTCGCCGCTGCCGGGCGTGACCGCTGGCAAGCCGGGCGCCGCGATGCGGGCGATCCCGGGCGTGAACGTGGATGTCGTCGACGACGCGGGCAACTCGGTGCCGGACGGGTCGGGCGGCTACCTGGTGATCACCAAGCCGTGGCCGTCGATGCTCCGGACGCTGTGGGGCGACGACCAGCGCTTCGTCGACACGTACTGGTCGCGCTTCCCGGGCGTGTACTTCGCCGGCGACGGCGCGAAGAAGGACGAGGACGGCGACCTGTGGCTGCTCGGCCGCGTCGACGACGTGATGAACGTGTCGGGGCACCGATTGTCGACGACCGAGATCGAGTCCGCTCTCGTCTCGCACCCGAAGGTCGCTGAGGCGGCCGTTGTGGGTGCGTCGGACCCGACCACCGGTCAGGCGATCGCGGCCTTCGTCATCCTGCGGTCCGAGGCGGGCGACGGTGGTCCTGACGTGGTGCAGGAACTCCGCAACCACGTAGCCAAGGAAATCGGCCCGATCGCCAAGCCCCGCCAGATCATGGTCGTCTCCGAACTCCCCAAGACCCGCTCCGGCAAGATCATGCGCCGCCTCCTCCGCGACGTAGCCGAAAACCGCGAGGTAGGCGACGTAACCACCCTCGCCGACTCCACCGTCATGGACCTGATCAAAACCAACCTGGCCGCCGGCAAGTCCGACGAAGACTGATCAACTCCAGGTACTCCGCAACAGACCCCCGGGCGCTTGCCTCGGGGGTCTGCTGTTTTGTTCTGGGGAGGTGGTTCGCCCCCCGCGCACTCCGCAGCGCTCTCTTCGTCGCTCCGCTCCTCAGCGCCCTGCTCCGCACGCTCCCACCCACCCCCCGGCTCATCGCCGGTGCATCCTTTCCGGCTATCGCCGGACGTTCCGGCTGCCGCCGGGATTATGCGGCTGCCGCCGCGTGAGCTCGCTGGCGCTCGCGGGTGACTACCCGGTCTGCCGCGTGCTTTCGCAGTTGCTTTCTTCGTCGCTGCGCTCCTCAGCGCACCTGCTTCGCCCGCTCCCACCCAGCCCACCGGATGTTGCCCGCGCATCCGGTCCGGCCACCGCTTATCGGCTTGGCCGGCCAGTGCCGGCGCCGGTGTGGGTGCGGCTGCCACCGCCGCGCCGCTCGGGCCCGACTACTCGGCTGGCTCAAGCGAAGGGGCCGTCGCGGTGGCAGACCTGCCAGCTGCCGGACCCGCCAGTGTCGGCCGGGTTGCTGGCGCCGAACCTGCCAGCTACCGCCGACGTCTTCCGGCCGCCGCCGGGCCGCGGCTTGTTGCGGCGGCACCGCTCACGGGCGACTGCCCGATTGTCCGCGGGCGAGCGGGCCGTGGTGACGACGGACTTACCGGCTGCCGCCGTTGGGGTGCTCGCTGCCCGTTCGAGGGAGGCTTCCCGGGTTGCTGGCCCTGGGGGAACGGGGTGTTGTGGCGTTGGACGGTGTTGATGGCGAAGAGGGCTTCGTCAGTCGGGGACAGGTTCCAGGAAGCTTGGGAGTTGTTCGAGGGCTGTGACTGCGGGTGGGGGGAACTGGCGGGTGGGGCCGTTCGGGCCTTCCTCTGGGCGGCGGAGGTAGTGGTTGATGAAGGTTTGGGTTTGGGTGAGGACGGTGGCGGATTGGGTGGGGGTCAGCTTGCCGGCTTGGAGGGCGTCGGCGAATTCGTCGAGCTCCTCCGACAGTTGCGGCTCGAGTACCCGCTCGACCACGAATCCGTTGTCGGTCAAGGAGTTGTGGATCGACGAGAACGTGTCGGTCGTGTGGGTGATGGTCACGTCCCGGTCCCAGAGCGACGGGTACGAGTACGGGCCGACCGCGTGGTACGCGTCCCCGAGCCCGATGCCCTCCCGCTCCGAGCGTTCGACGGCCCAGCGGATCGGGTGGGCGATGGAGACGACGAGTACGCCGTCCTCGGTCAGCAGCGACCGCACCGCGCGCAGCGTCCGATCACGATCCCGGGCGTACGCGAGCGACTGCAGGAACACCACCACATCGAACCGCCGGCCCTCGATCGCCTCGATCTCGTCGAGCGTGGAGAGGTCGCCGGTGAGCAACGTGACGTCGACGTCGTCCGGCGGCGTCACGAACTGCGCGCCGACGTCCACGCCGACCACCGACGCCGCGCCGTACTCCCGGGCCAGCTCGACGGCCTTGCCGCCGTTGCCGCAGCCGACGTCGAGGACGGTCTTGCCCGCGACCGACCCGATCATCGAGCGCTGGGCGTCCCATTCCATCAATTGGTCGAGCGAATCCTCACGGACTCGGGACTGTTCGTATGCGGTCGTCAACGTCTGCCACGGATCCATGCCGCGAGGCTATAAGGCAGGTGCACCCGGACGTGACCTATTTTCGTGGGATGACAGCCGTGCTTGCGATCATCCACGCGGGGCTGGCGGCGGCGTGGGTCGGCGGGATGGCGTACTCGCTGTTCGTCGTGCAACCGAAGCTCAAGCGGTACTTCGGGACCGACCAGGACGGCCGCGAGCACCTCACCGCAGTCATTGCCTCAGGCAACCGCTGGAAGGTGATCGGCCTGATCGCCGCGATCGCGCTCACCGGCGGCGCGATGCTCGCGATCAACCAGGACCACTGGTGGATCCACGCGGTGAAGGGCTTGTTGTTGCTGATCGCAACCGGCATCTTCTGGTACGTCTCCTGGCGCCACTGGCCGCAGCGTGTCTTCGCGACCGCGGCCGAACTGCCGACACTCCAACGTCGCCTGATCATCCTCGCGACCACGATGCTCGGCCTGGCCGGACTGGCATTCGCGCTAGGGGTGCTCGCCGTACACCTCTGAGAGTTTGCTCACCCAAACGATTGCTTGTGTCACTCCCTGCGAGAAATACATTGGGAGGGAATGCATCTCTCGAGGGACGAGGAGTGACCGTATGTGTGGCATCACCGGGTGGGTGGCGTACCGGCAGGATCTCGGCGCGGAGCGGGAGGTCGTCGACGCGATGACCGAGACGATGTCGTGCCGCGGGCCGGACGCGAGAGGCACCTGGTACTCGCCGCACGTCGCGCTCGGGCATCGCAGACTCGCGGTCATCGACCTCCCCGGCGGCGAGCAGCCGATGACCACCGAGGTCGTCCACGAGGTGCGCACGATCACGCTCGGGATGGTCTACAGCGGTGAGGTCTACAACTACACCGAGCTGCGCGACGAGCTCCGCCGCCGCGGGCACGCGTTCACGACCGACTCCGACACCGAGGTCGTACTCCGTGCCTACGCCGAGTGGGGTACTGCGTTCGCGGAACGGCTGAACGGGATGTACGCGCTCGCCATCTGGGACCCGCGGACCGAGACCCTGGTGATGGTCCGCGACCGGATGGGCATCAAGCCGTTCTTCTACTACCCGACCGCGGACGGGGTGCTGTTCGGTTCCGAGCCGAAGGCGATCCTGGCGAACCCCGCCGTACCGGCCGTCGTCGAGGCCGGGGGTCTGCGCGAGCTGTTCACGATGTCGAAGACGCCCGGCAAGTCCTTGTGGGCGGGGATGTTCGAGGTCGAGCCGGGCACTGTCGTCACGGTCGATCGCGCCGGCATCCGTCGCAACGTCTACTGGCGGTTGGAAACCAGGCAGCACACCGACGACCAGGACACCTCGGTCGCGCGTATCCGGGAGCTGCTCGACGACATCACGCGGCGGCAGCTCGTGGCCGACGTACCGCGGTGTGTGTTGTTGTCGGGCGGGCTCGACTCGAGCGCGATCACGGCGCTCGCCGCCGGGCAGCTGGCGGAGGAGGGGAAGAAGGTCCGCAGCTTCGCGGTCGACTTCGTCGGGCAGGAGGAGAACTTCCAGCCGACCGAGCTCCGCGGTACGCCGGACACGCCGTACGTGCACGACGTTGCGGATCTGGTGCATTCGCAGCACTCGGACATCGTGCTGGACAACGCCGTACTGACCGATCCGGAGATCCGGCGGAAGGTGGTCCGGGCGAACGACGGGCCGATCGGCGGCGACATCTTCAACTCGCTGTACCTGCTGTTCTCGGCGATCCGCGAGCAGTCGACGGTCGCGCTGTCGGGCGAGTCGGCGGACGAGGTGTTCGGCGGGTACCTGTGGTTCCACGACCCCGAGGTCCGGAACCGGCCGATGTTCCCGTGGATCGCGTACTCGCTCTCGCGACGACAGTCCGGCCAGGTCAACGTCCTACGGAAGGACGTGCTGCGGCAGCTCGACCTCGGCGGTCATCTGCGGGACCGGTATGCCGAGGCCGTGGGCGAGATCGAGCGGCTCGAAGGGGAGTCGGACGACGAGTGGGCGATGCGGAAGGTCTGCTACCTGCACCTGACCCGGATGGTGCGGATCCTGCTCGACCGGAAGGACCGGATGAGCATGGCGGTCGGGCTGGAGGTGCGGGTGCCGTTCTGCGATCACCGGCTGGTGGAGTACGTCTACAACACGCCGTGGTCGATGAAGACGTTCGACGGGCACGAGAAGAGCCTGCTGCGGGCGGCGACCAGCGACGTACTGCCGCGGTCGGTGGTGGAGCGGCGGAAGTCGCCGTACCCGCAGACCCAGGATCCGGCATACGTCGAGGCGCTGGCGGGGCAGGTCCGTGAGCTGGTGGCCGATCGGCATCCGGTGTTCGAGCTGGTGGACCGCGAGCGGGCCGATCAGCTGGCCCGGTCGGCGGAGGGGGCGGGGCGGCGGCAGCTGGAGCAAACGCTGTCGCTGGCGACCTGGATTGACGTTTATCACCCAGATATCAGGCTCTCGTTGTAGGAGTTGTTTGGCTGCCTGTGCCAGGATGGCGCTTCCCGACGGAGGTGATCCACATGGCGCACATGGCGGCGGCTGAGACTCTGCTACTCCTGGTGAGCATGCACCGGATCGTCAGGCACCTGCGCCGGAGCAGGACCACCACGGTCATGCACCCGACGCAGTTCCTGGCGCTGATGCTGATCGCCGACGAGCAACCGATCCGGATCGGCGAGATCGCCAGCCGGGTCCCGTGCTCCCAACCCACCGCGACCACCACGGTCGCGGCGCTGGAACAAGCCGGCCTGGTACGCCGCGAGCCGGACCCCGTCGACGGCCGCGCCACCGCCGTCGTCCTCACCGAGGTCGGCGCCGCCACCGTAGAAGCGTCCGGCCAGCAGGCAGCCGACGAACTCTCCAACCTCCTCAACCGCCTCGACGACACAGACCGAGCCCTGGTCCTCAAAGCCGGCCAAGCCCTCTCCCGAATAACCAAAGACCTGTAAGCCAGGGTTTCCAGGGGCATCCAGGGGCAGATAAGAAAATCCGCTCCCCGACCCACAACTTCCGGCTACAGTTGATCTTGCTCGTGGACAGAAGAGTCCCTTGAAGTGGACCCGGCAGCCATCCGGACGGTCGGTGAGCCGGGTCTCGCGCTTTCTTCAGAGGTCGCGCAGGCCACTGAACGCCGCGACAGTGCGGCGCCAGTGTCCTGCGCGGGCCCACGCCCAGCCGACGGCATCGGGCACCCACAGCAGCGGATCGAGCTTCGGCACCATCAGCTCCCACCGCAGCTCGAAGCACTCGAAGCGCAGGCACGCGGCGTGCAGCGTCTCCCGGTCCCGCGCGATGGTCGACTCGTCCCGCTCGATCACGAGCCGCTCGGCGTCAGTTGCCGCATCGCGGACGATCGCCTCGAGACAGCGGCGCCTGTTAGCGAGCGTCTCTCGCTCGGTCGCATAGATGTCGACCAGCAGGTGTAGCCCTGCGATGACGTCAAGGATCTGCTTGCGGCGTGCATCGGTCTCGTGCCTGAAATGCAGACGCTCCTGTCCAGGCAGGAGCAGCCCGCGAAGAGCCTTGCGATTGACCGCGACATCACCTGATGGGCACCGAGCGGCAACCATCAGGAATCCCCGGGTCTTGTTCTCGTCGACGAACACGTGGGTTGGCATCTCCCCGCCCTGTGAGTGGCAAGGTTCGACGTTCACACGTGTCGGGAGGTAGGTCCGGCAGTGACACCGGGGCATCTCGGGGCAGGTTGGGGCAGATTGAAATGGAGCCGCCGGAGGTCGGTGAGTCCTCCGGCGGCTCCGTGGTGTTAGTTGCGGTTGATGGTGAAGGTTGTGGTTGTGTTTTGGATGTCTTTGGCGTTGTTGGAGAGGGTTAGGTTGTTGAAGGTGACGGAGCCTACGGCTGGGCCTTGGCCGGGTTCTGGGAGTTCGTTGGCCCAGATTCCGAAGCCGGACTTGGCATCGAAGGCGTCGCCGGATTTGCGGGCTCCGGTGATTGTCGTGTTGGTGAAGACGGTGTCCGCGACCGGGAACTGCGGCTGGCCGCCGACGTAGTTGGTCTGGAACATGATCCCGCTGTACGTCGGATCGACGATGTCGAGATCACTCACGCGAATCCCCTGGAAGATCTTCGATGCCGAGAAGATCCACACCCCGGGGAATGCCTGATTGCCCCAGAAATGCCCACCGGATCGCACCACCGAAGCATTCTGGAAGACGGTCGGCGGGGTCGCACCGAATCCGTTCATCGGAATGCCGAAGTCCAGCGAGCTGATCGTGATCCCCGGGTACGTGAGCATGTCCGCCGCGTACAGGTTCCGGAAGATGTTGTTCGTCCCGCCATACACGGCGAACCCGGCGGCCCGCCAGGTCAGCGCCGCGGACAGATTCTCGAAGACGTTGTCCCGCACCTCCCCGCCGCCGTTGTCGGTGGCGTTGAAGAGCGCGAAACTGTCGTCGCCGGTCGAGCGGGCGTCGTTGTTGCTGACGGTGTTCCCGGACGATCCGTTCGTCATGTTGATGCCGTCGGCGAACGTGTCCCGGATGCGTGAGTTCTTGATCGTCGACGTGTCGGTGTTCGAGCCCCAGTACATGCAGACCATGTGCTCGACCCAGATGTTGTCGATGGTCATGTTCGCCGTACCGGAGAAGTCGAACACCTTCCCGGGTCCGTCGATCCGCGACGTGTAGTTGCCGAAGTACGCGAATCCGCTGAACGTCGAGCCGTTCGCCGATGCCTCGGACCGGAATCCGACATCGGTGTTGTCCTGCGTCGTCGGCGCGTGGAACCGGGTGAACCAGGGTCCGGCCCCGACGATCTTGACGGCCTTGCCGTACACCTGGAACTTCGACGACGTGTCGTAGTCACCGGCCGGCAGATAGACGCCCTGCAACGTGCTGTCCTGCCGCACCCGGTCGAGCGCGTTCTGCACGTCCTGCTGGGAGAACCCGGCCGGCGTCACGAATCCGGCGCCCGGGTTCGCAACCTGAGTCGCGGCCTCGGTGTCGACGAAGTCGATCGAGTACGTCGTGCTGTTGGCCGGATCCTTCTGCAGCCGGATCTTCGTCCCGGCCGGATACGTCTGGTCGAGCATCAGGTTGGCTTCGTCGTAGATGTGCCGCGCCGGACCCGATCCGGGCGAGTTGTTCGGCGACGCCTCCGCGCCGTACAGCCAGGCGTACTTCGAGGTCAGCGGCAACGTCTTCGCGAAGCTGCCGTTGATGTAGACACTGATCGACGAGCTCTGGCCACCGCCACCGGCGGAGTCCGGCATCGAGAACCGGGTGACCAGCGTGTTCGTCGATGCCCGCGTGGTGAACTCGACGTACGAGCCGTTCGAGTTGAGCGTCACCGCGCGCCGGCCGGAAGCCTCGCCGGCCAGATCGCCGATGGTCCGGTTCGGCCCGATGACGGTCGCGCCGCCGCCGACCGAGGCGTCCTCCGCTTCGAGGTGGTCGTACGGCATGTTCGCACCGCGACCGACGAAGAGGGGCCGCTCGCTGGTGTTGTTCGTCCGCTTGACCGGCAGCTCGTTCGCGTCGTCGGCCAGCACGACCCGCACGGTGTAGCGCCCGTTTGCCGCCGTCCAGTTGCCCAGAGCAACAGCAGGAGTGGTCGCACCGGCCGCGATCGCACCGTTGTACGACCCGGTCAGCGTAGTGACCACGGACGACCCGTTGAGTACCGTCAGCGTGATCCCATGCGCACCAGACGCAGAGGCGACACTGCCTTGGTTGCGCAAAGCAACCGAGAAGGCGACGGAGTTGCCCGCCGACGGGTTGCCCGGCGTCCAGTTGACCGCCGACGCGATCAGGTCCGAGCTCGCGACCGGCGTCACCACAAGAGGCCCGGAAGCGTTCGCGGTGTTGTTGCCGTCGTTCTGCTCGATCACCGTGTTGGCCTCGTCGACCTTGGCGCTCAACGAGTACGACCCCGCGTCGCGCGTCCCGATCGAGGCGCTGACCGTTGTCGACGCCCCGGCCGCGAGCGCGCCGACCGCCGCCGTACCGACCTTTGTGTCGCCGAAGTAGAAGTTCACGTCGGTCGCCGCGGACCCCGCCGTACCGCCGTTGTTCACCGTCGCGCGGACCGTGATCGCGTCGGTCTCCACCGGAGACGTCGGTGTCCAGGACACGTTCGACAAGGTGAGATCCGGGTTCGGAGCCGGTACGCCGAGCACCTGCAGCTCAGCGACCTGCCCGGCCGGCGCGCCGGTGTTCCCGGTGAAGTTCAGCCGTACGTCGGCCACCCGCGCGCTCACCGGGATCGTCACGCTGTTGCCGCTCGACGGGCTGAAGTTGTACGCAGCGGAGCCGACGATCGTCGTGAACGTCGACGAGCTCTGCTCGCGACCGAGGATCGAGAACGTCTGCGTCCGCGGCCCCCACGCCGAGTCCGGGTTGAGCCGGACCACGATCGAGCTGAGATCCGCATTCGAGCCGAGCTGTGTGGTCAGCGTCGCCGGGTTGGCGTTGCCCTCCCAGTACGTCGTCACATCGTCGTCGTTCGCGTTCGCCGGCACGTAGGTGAACGTGTACCCGGACGCGGTGATCGGCTTGTGCAGCGCGAGGTTGCTACCCGGTCCGCCGCTGCCGTTACGGGTGACGGTGTTGCTGTTCGGAGATTGATTGCCAGCAGCATCCTTTGCGCGGACGAAGTACGTCACCGACACGTTGGCCGGCTGGTTGTCTGTGTACGTCAGCCCGGTCACGCTGGTTTTCAGCTGGCCGTTGGCGTAGACGTCGTACCCGGTGACGCCGACGTTGTCGGTCGACGCGTTCCAGGTGAGGCGGATCTGTCCGGAGCCGGGCTCGGTGAAGGCCAGGCCGCCCGGGGCGGTGGGAGCCTGGGTGTCACCGGTCGCCGGCCCGTAGACCTCGAGCTCGGACAGCTGCCCGGCCGGCCACCCGGTGTTCGCGGTGATCCGGATCCGGACGTACCGCGTGGTCGCCGTGCCGTAGTTGACGGTCACGGTGTTGTTCGGCGGGCTGAACGTGCGCGCCGCGGACGCGGACAGATCGGTGAAGTTCTGCCCGTCGACGCTGCCCTGGACCGCGAGGGTCTCGTCGCGGGCACCCCAGTTCGCGGTCGGCAGCTTGAGCACGACCTGGTTGGTCGCGACCGACGAGCCGAGGTCGACCTGGACCCACTGCGGGAACGCGTTGTTCGCGCTCTCCCAGTAGCTGCTCTGGTTGCTGTCCGTCACGTTCGACGCGACGTAGGTCTGGGTGCTGCTACTGGCCGAGGCGGCTTTGCCGGCGGCGAGGTTGGGTCCGGCGAGTACGGCGGCCTGCGCGGCCGGTACCGGTCGGACGAGTGGTGCCGCCGCGAGACTCGCAGCCAGCAAGGCGGTCAGCAACCGCCATCTCGGAATACGCATGGGCCTCTCCTGGTGGGCGGGTCAGGGAAGAGCTGCCGCGCTGGAGTCCAAAACTTTCGCTGACTTGCTCATTTCTTGCGCGGCGATGGCTCATTGTTACGGCACCGCTACGCAGCCGTCAACGGTTCATGAACGACGAAAGGCCCGGCTCGCACAGAGCGAGCCGGGCCTTCGGGAGCAGCGTCAGTGCTTGGCGGGACCTTCCGCGCCGGCGCCGGTGAGCGAGCGGACCGAGAGTTCCTTGTACCGCTCCTCGCTGGACTTGTCCCGGCCGAGGTACGTGCCGAGGACGCCGAACAGGAAGCCGAGCGGGATCGACACGATGCCCGGGTTCGACAGCGGGAACCAGGCGAAGTCGGCGCCGGTGATCATCGACGTCGGCTTGCCGGACACCACCGGCGAGAACACCACCAGGACGACCGCGGAGATCAGGCCGCCGTAGATGCTCCATGCAGCGCCGGAAGTGTTGAACCGCTTCCAGAACAGGTTGAAGAGCAGTGCCGGCAGGTTCGCCGAGGCCGCGACCGCGAAGGCCAGCGCGACCAGGAATGCGATGTTCAGCTTCTGTGCCGGGATCGCCAGCGCGATCGCCACCGCCCCGATCCCGATCGCGGCGAACCGCGCCACGCGGAGCTCGCTCTTCTCCGACGGCTTCTGCTTCGCGATCACGTTGGCGTAGAGGTCGTGCGCGAACGACGACGCCGACGTCAGCGTGAGCCCGGCGACCACCGCGAGGATCGTCGCGAAGGCGACCGCCGCGATCAGCGCCAGCAGGATCGCCCCGCCGATCGATCCGGCACCACCGCCGACGGCCTCCGCCAGCAGCGGCGACGCGACGTTGCCCTTCGACTCGGCCACCGCCGAACCCTTGCCGGTGTCGAGCAGCGCCGCCGCGCCGAACCCGAGAGCCAGCGTCATCAGGTAGAACACGCCGATCAGGCCGATCGCCCACTGCACCGAGCGCCGCGCGGCCCGTGAGTCCGGCACCGTGTAGAAGCGGATCAGGATGTGCGGCAGACCCGCCGTACCGAGGACCAGCGCGAGGCCGAGGGACAGGAAGTCGATCTGGCCGGTGAGGTCCTTGCCGTACAGCAACCCGGGCTGCAGGAACGACTCGCCGTGGCCGGACTTCGTCGCCGCCGCACCGAGCAGGTCCGAGAGGTTGAAGTGGAACTTCAGCAGCACCAGGAACGTGATCACGACGGTGCCGGCCATCAGCAGCACGGCCTTCACGATCTGCACCCAGGTGGTGCCCTTCATGCCGCCGATCGTCACGTAGATGATCATCAGCGCGCCGACCAGGACGATCACGGCGGCCTTCAGACCCTCGCTCTTCACGCCGAGCAGCAGCCCGACGAGCGAGCCGGCGCCGACCATCTGGGCCAGCAGGTAGAAGATCGACACCACGATCGTCGAGGTAGCGGCCGCCGTCCGGACCGGCCGCTGCTTCATCCGGAACGCGAGCTGGTCGGCCATCGTGAAGCGGCCCGAGTTCCGCAGCAGCTCGGCGATCAGCAGGAGCGCGACCAGCCAGGCGACCAGGAAGCCGATCGAGTACAGGAAGCCGTCGTACCCGTAGAGGGCGATCTGGCCGGAGATGCCGAGGAAGGACGCGGCGGACATGTAGTCGCCCGAGACGGCCAGACCGTTCTGCGCGCCGCTGAAGTTGCGGCCGCCGGCGTAGTAGTCGGCCGCGGTCTTGTTCTGCCGGGACGCCCACCAGGTGATGTACAGCGTCACGGCAACAACCGCGGTGAACAGGGAGATGGTCAGGGCCCGGTTGCCGGGCTCGGTGGCCATCGGGATGAGAAGCGAGTTCACCGGCGGCGCTCCCTCTTGTACTTGGCGTTCAGTCCGTGGGCCAGCGGGTCAAGCTTCCGGTTGGCGAACCGGCCGTACAGCGCGGCGATCACGAAGGTCGACACGAACTGCAGCAGGCCGAAGATCAGCGCGACGTTGATGTGGCTGCCGCCGATCCGGTGGCTCATGAAGCCGCGGGCCCAGTTGTTGCAGGCGACGTACGCCAGGTACCAGGCCATGAAGGTGATGGTCCACGGCACCACGAAGTTCTTGTAGCGCCGTTTCAGCTCGGTGAAATCGGCCGCTTCGTACACAGCCTCGTATGCACGGGCATCCCGCTCGCGCACCGCCTGGTCGTCCATCAGATCCCCTTTTGCCCGGACACGAACAGGTGCACGTTAGCCGCAAGTCGCCCGTTTGTGACCTACCGCAACCAAAACGTTTCTACAGGTGCGGTGCGACCGGCCCGTCGACGGTACGGCGGTAATTGGCGAACTCGCTGGGGTGCGCCCGGAAACAGTCGGTGAAGTACGGCATCCGCAGCGCCTCCGGGGGCCGGGCGGTGTGCTCGTAGATCAGCTCGATCTGGTCCAGGACCTGGTCGCGCCGGGTGTCCTTGAGTACGGCGACCCGCGAGTGCGACTGGGCCAGCTGCCGCAGGCCCTCGCGGTTCAGGTCGTGCCAGTGCCGGAACCGGGCGAACTCGGGCGGGGTGAACAGGTTCGACTGGTCCAGGATCGGCATCGGGTCGAACCGGTCGCTGCCACCGACGCCGTCGCCCTGGATGGTCTGGAAGATCCGGCGGACCCACGGGACCACGGTGTCAGCGTTGTTCCAGAGCAGGCCCAGTACGCCGTTCGGCCGCAGCACCCGGGCGATCTCCGGCAGCGCGCGGGCGTGGTCGAACCAATGGAACGCCTGCCCGACGATGACCGCGTCCACCGAGGCGTGCGCGAGCGGGATCGACTCCGCGGCGCCGACCATCGTGTCGATACCGGACCGCCGGCGGCAGACCTCGAGCATCTCCTGGGACGGGTCGACCGCGATCACATCGTGTCCGAGCTCGGCGGCGACCGCGGCGAGCTTGCCCGTGCCGGCCCCTAGATCGAGGACCTGCAGACCACGGCCCGGGCCCAGGATCCAGGTCAGCGACTCGACCGGGAACGTCGGGCGACCCACGTCGTACGCCGCCGCGACGGCGCCGAACGACTTCGCCCGCGCCGCGTGCGCGCCGTTGGCCGGGCCGTCCGCGGCGTCCCCGGCTGGGTCATCGGTGGTCATCACCGTAAATCATGCCGTAGTGGACGGCCTGCGTGCGGTCACTCGCCGAGCTTCTTCTGCTCGATGTGTGCGTTGAGCGCGGCCAGCTCCGGGTGGGCGTCCAGGATCGCGACCAGTTCCGCGCAGTTGAGCCGGGGTGCGTCGAAGTCCTCGATGAGTGCGTCGAGCAACTTCCAGTCGTCCGCGGTGTCCAGGGTCAGCCGGTACTGCGCCCCGCCGCCGGACCACGGCAGGTTCAGCAACCGCATCTCGCCGGACCGGTTCTGGTGCAGGTACGGCGTGACGTGCTCGCGGTCGGCCTTGAGCGTGGCCTTCGCCTCGGCGTCGTACAACCGGGCGGTGGAGAAGATCTCGAAGTCCATGCCGCGCGGGTAGGTCCGCTCGAGGCAGTTCGAGATGTACAGGTCGAGGTCGTTCTCGGCCCGCCAGCGATCGACGCCCGCGGCAACGATCTCCGGGTCGATCAGCGGGCAGTCCGACGTCACCCGGACGATCGCGTCCAGCTCGTGCTCGCGGGCGGCGCCGGCGAACCGGCTCAGTACGTCGTCCTCGCTGCCGCGGAACACCGGGATGCCGTCCTCCTGACACACCTGCACCACGAGGTCGTCGTGGACGTTCGTGGTGGTCGCGACGATCACCGGCAGGCCGGTGCGGCTCAGCCGGTCGAGATGGTGTTCGAGGTACGAACGGCCCGCGACGCTCAGCAGCACCTTGGCCGGCAGTCGCGTGCTGGTCACGCGCACCTGCGTGATGATGCCTACTTTCAGGGGTTCCATCGGAACATCTCCCGGATCTCGGCCGGACCGGCGACATGGTCGACGCCCAGCTCGGTATCGGTGAACTCGCGCGCGACCGCCGCCGGGACGAACGGCTGGTCGAGCTCCGGCCACAGCCGTTTGATCCGTGCCTGGCCGCCGAACGACGGGTGCTCGTTCTCCAGCACCATGGGATCACCGTAGACCCCGGGCTGCAGTCCGAGCGAGGCGCCGTACAGAACGGCGGAGCTGAGCCGGTTGGACGCGACCCGCTCGTGCCGGCGGAGCTCGCGCAGCTGGTTGACCAGGAACTTGGCGTTGGTACGGCGCCAGTGCAGGCCGCGGTAGCCGTGCGTGATGACCCGGAAACCGGCGTCCTTGTAGACGTTGCGGATCGCGGGCTTGTCGTACTCGTTCCAGTACAGGCAGACGGTGACCGGGCCGGTCTCGTGCTCGTTGATCGAGGCAACGATCCGGCCGTGGTCGCCGAGCACGTGCTGGCCTTCCCAGCCGTGGAACGGATAGAAGATGGTGCCCTTGGCACGTTTCGCCGGGGTGGCGAGCTCCGGATGGATCTTGAGCAGGTACAGCCAGACCGAGCCGATCACCGAGTAGTTGCGCAGGCCGAGCGCGTGGCCGCGGCGGCGGACGCTGTCGGACCAGACGAACTTCGGCATCCCGGGCGCGAAGTTCGTGCCGTGCGCGAACCCGTCGAGGATGTTCCAGCCGTGCTGCAGGTAACCCCAGATCCGCGGCGGTTTCGAGAGGCCGGCGTACGACGCCATGATGTTGGCGTGCCCGTAGAAGTGGTTGGCGTGGTGCATCAGCGACGCACCTTCCGCAGTACGCGCTTGAGGCGGCGGCGGATCACCCGAGCCGGGTTGAGGACGGCGTGGCCGACGCGATACGGGAGCGAACGCCGGATGCCGCTGACGGTGCCTTCGAAGAGGATCGCCCGGGCGCTGGCGTGGGCGAGCTCGTCCGCCAGCCGTGCGACCGTCGCGAGCTGCTCGGCGCTGCCGCGCGGGCGAATGACTTCATCCGGCGTGAACTCCTGCTCCGGCACGGTGATCCCGGCCATCGACGCCAACCGCGCCGTCAACGCGTGCGGGTCGGCCGCCGCGGGCCATGGTTGCCGAGAGCCACTTTCCAACACCCGCTTCGCGAACCGAGCCAGGTGCTCCACAACGTCCAGCTCCTGCGGCTCCCCGAACAGCCGGTACGACGTCCCGTCGAGGATCACGTTGTCCGGCGACCCCGCACCACCCGACCCCAGCCAGGCCACATACCCAGGAATCACCTTCCGAAGCTCGGCTTGATCATCAGAGCGCAGGGCCGTCAGAAGATGCTCCTCCAGCAAAACACCTTCGCCACGTGGCACAACACCTTCGGGCAACTCAGCCGGCGTATCCGCCCCAATGACGAAATACCAAGCCGGAGCCAGCTCCACGCCGAGCCCAGCCGCGGCCGCGTCAAGCACCACGCGGTACGGATCCATGAGCACCGGACCTTGGTTGCCTGCAGCAACAGCACGCGCGCCGACGACGGCCGCGAATCCTTCGACCGAGCTGACCGCGACATCCGCCTGGACCAGCGACGGGAAGACGGCGTACGTGCGCCTCACCTGCACACCTGCGTCGTCGAGAGCGGTGGTTAGCGGTCTAAGACCAGCGGGCGCGCGATCGGCGACATCCCGTCCCCAGTCCTCGTCCCGCGGAAGAGCCGCGGCAATATCCGGCTGCACCAACCGCTGGAACCCGAACGAGTTCTCCGCTCCCAACAACAACCGGCCACCGGGCGCCAGTTGCCGAACCAACCGCCCGAGCCCATCGCCCCAGCTGAACCGCGCAGTATCCGGCCCGACCAGCCGATCCATCCCATCCAACGCAACAACCACGTCATACCCACCACCGACGCCGCTCGCCGTGCCGCCACCGACTCCGTTCGCACCGGCGGCCGCGGCCCTCGTCCCTCCGGCTTCTTCGTCAACCGCGAAGCGGTCGACCGAGCCGCAGAAGACTTCGCCTTTGGTGGTTGAGAGAAGTTCGGCCAGCTCTTCGGCGTCCGGGGCGGAGCGGACGAGGAGGTCCACCGACGTGACCTGGGAAGCGACAGCGGTGATGAGATCGGCGGCATGGGGGCCGGCGATCAGGACGGTGTCCTCGGGGTGGAGGGTGGCGGCCAGGAGTGCTGTCGCTGCGGGTCCGGCGGCCGCGGGGCGGGCGTCGCCCGGGTGCAGATCCGACCAGTTGAGCATCTCTCCGCCGATCAGATTCGATCGGGTCACATCCGTCACGTTAGCTAACCAACTCCACGAGAGTCTCGATCACGCGGTCGACGTCACCGTCGGTGAGGGCCGGGAAGAGCGGTAACGACAGCTCTTCGGCGTAGTACTGCTCCGCGTTCGGGCACAGTCCGCGCTTGTACCCCTGCCGCGCGAACACCGGATGCCAGTACACCGGAATGTAGTTCACCTGTACGCCGATCCCCGCGGCCCGCATCCGCTCGAACACCTCGCGCCGCCGCCCGCCGAGCACCCGGATCGGGTACAGGTGCCACATCGGATCGACGCCGTCCCGCTGAACCGGCGTACGCAGACCGTCGACGTCGGCGAACGCCTTGTTGTAGCGCGCAGTGATCTCGGTACGACGGCGTTTGAACTCCGCGAGACGGGCGAGCTGGGAGAGGCCGAGTGCGGCGCCGAGATCGGTGAGGCGGTAGTTCACGCCGTACTCGTGGACTTCCTGGTGCCACGGGCCTTCGTCGGTGAGCTCGAAGCGCGACGGGTCGCGGACGAGGCCGATGAAGTGGAACTCGTGGGCTCGCTGCCCGACAACCGGATCCTTGCAGACGACCGCGCCGCCTTCGCCGGTGGTCAGGTTCTTCGTCGGGAAGAACGACATCGTGGTCACATCGGCCAGGTCACCGACCGGACGGCCGCCCGCCGAGCCACCGACCGAGTGAGCGGCGTCGGCCAGCGTGCGAGCACCGACCCGGTCCGCAAGCGGCTGGAGAGCGTCGTAGTCAGCGGACTGACCGGCATAGTCGACCGCGGCGACGACCCTGGTCCGCTCGGTGAGAGCAGCGTCCACAGCTGCCGGGTTGATCAGGCCGGTGTCGTAGTCCACATCCGCGAACACCACGCGAGCGCCGAGCATGGCGGCGCAGGAAGCCGTGGCTACGAAGGTCATCGGCGTGGTGATGACCTCATCGCCCGGGCCGACGCCCAAGGCGGCGTACGCGATGTGCAGGGCCGCGGTCCCCGACGTACAGCTGACTGCGCGGTGGCCGCCCGCGAGTTCAGACACCGCCTGCTCGAAGGCGGTGACCGCCGGTCCGGTCGTGAGCCAGTCGCCCCGCAGTACGGCGGTGACCGCCGCGATGTCGTCCTCGGAGATCGATTGGCGTCCGTACGGCAGCACGGTCAGACGTCGCTCTCGAGGATCTTGCGGATCTCCTCGATCGAGTACCACTGGTCGTTGGTGTCGGACGCGTAGTGGAAGTCGCCCGCGACCGGACGGCCGTCGGTGGGCGGCTGGTAGCCCCAGGTGGCGAGGTCGGGCTGCAGCACGAAGCGGTTGCCGAGGGACAGCGCGCGGCGGCCTTCCTCCGGGCTGATCATCTCCTCGTGCAGCTTCTCGCCCGGGCGCAGGCCGACGTCGTGCATGGTCGCGCCGGGCGCGATCGCCTCGGCCAGGTCGGTCACCTTCATCGACGGGATCCGCGGTACGTACAGCTCGCCGCCGGTCATCAGGTCGAACGAGTCGACGACGAACTCGACCGCCTCCGGCAGCGTGATCAGGAACCGGGTGCAGCGCAGGTCGGTGATCGGCAGCGACTGGCCGGCCGCGTGCAACGCGCGGAACTTCGGGATGATCGACCCCCGGCTGCCCATCACGTTCCCGTACCGCACGACGCTGAAGCGGGTGTCGTACGCCGCCGCGTAGTGGTTGCCGTTGATGAACAGCTTGTCCGCGGTCAGCTTGGTCGCGCCGTACAGGTTGATCGGGCTGGACGCCTTGTCCGTCGACAGCGCGACGACCCGTTTCACACCGCAGTCGATCGCCGCCTCGATCACGTTCTGCGAGCCGATCACGTTGGTCTGGACGAACTCCCACGGGTTGTACTCACCGCTGTCCACCTGCTTCAGCGCAGCGGCGTGTACGACGTAGTCGACCCGGTGCATCGCCCGCAGCAACCGGGACCGGTCGCGGACGTCGCCGAGGAAGAACCGCAGCCGTGGGTCGTCGCCGAACAGCTGGCGGACCTCCCACTGCTTCAGCTCGTCGCGGCTGAACACGATGATGCGGCGCGGATTCAGCTGGTCCAGCGCGTGCCGTACAAAGCTCCGGCCGAACGACCCGGTGCCTCCGGTGACGAGGATGTCGGAGCCGGTAAGGATTGACACGCGAGCGGGACCCTTCTGACGGACAGTTCCGAACCGCACACGCGCGGTACGGACCTCGAAACAATAGCTGCCCCGTGAGCCGGTCCTTCAATCCACTGTCTCAGCCCGGCGTGATCAAACGTACGCTCGGGAAGTAGAAGCGGAACGGGCGTGGGTCGCGGGTGATGACGTCGTAGCGCTGCACGGCGGCGTGCGCGCCGATGTAGAAATCCGGCAGCGGCGAGGTCTTGGCGCCGCCGGCGCGGCGGTAGGTGACGAAGGCGCGCGCGGCCAGGAAGCCGGCCGGGAACGGCAGCGGTTCGCGCCGGAAGTCGCTGACCGGCAGCGCGGCGTCGACCTCCTCGATCCGGTCGAACCCGGCCGAGACCTCGGCGTACACGATCGGGTTGATCACCAGCTCGCCCTGGTCGCGGGCGCCGGCCACCGCGGTCGCGGACCACTCGCCCCAGTCGCGGTCGTCGGTCAGGATGTCGAGCAGCACGCAGGTGTCGATCAGCGACACGCGCTCCTCGGACTGCTCTGCCCGGCGGCGCGGGCCGAGCAACTTGTCGGGGCGATCACTCGCCACGCAGCAGCTCCATCAGCTCCTCGGTGCTCATCCCGCCGGTCGCCCGGCCGCGCATCTCCCGGACCAGCCGCTGCCCGCGGCTCTCGGCCTCCTCGACCCGCACGATCCGCAGTCCGTCGGCCGCCTCGATCACGGTCACTTCGTCCCCCTCGTGGAGATGGTGCTTGCGCCGGAGCTCGGCCGGGATCGTGACCTGGCCCTTGCTGTTCAGTCGCATCGTAGCCTCCCACGTATTACTTCTCCTACGTACTACTAGTCTATCCACAAGTGCGGATTCTCACCCCGGCCCGCCCCCGGGAACCGGATATGCAGCCGATACGGTCTGGGCGTGAAGCGCGTCGGGGTGCGATGTGATGTGGGGCCGGCCCGGGGCATCGGGCACGTGATGCGCTGCCTGGCGCTCGCCGAGGAGGTACGCCGCCGCGACGTCGAGCTGATCTTCCTCTGCGACGCGCACACCGTGCCGTGGGCCGCCGACCAGATCGCGGCGCGCGGCATCGACGTACATCCCGCTGTGTGGACGCCCGCCGAACACCTGGAGCTCTTCGAACGGCTCGAGCTTGATGCGGTCGTCTTCGACTCCTATGACCTGGACGCTGCCGTCTACGCGGCCGCCCGGGTGCTTCCAACGCTGGCGATCGTCGACGGCGACTTCCGCGGCGCCGAAGCGGACGTCCTGCTCGACCAGAACCTCGCTGCGGAGCTCGACCACCCCACGCTGCCGCGGGACTCGGTCCGGCTGGCCGGTCTGCCGTACGTGATGATTCGCGACGAGATCCTCGACCACCGTCCCGCCGAGCCGCCCGCGGCCCGGCATTCCGTAGTACCGAAGGTGTTTGCGTTCTTCGGTGGCACAGATGCCTTCGGTGCCGGCCCGTACGTCGCCCGCGCGCTAGCGGCAACCGGTCTGCCGTTCGAGGCCACCGTGGTCGCGCCCAGTCCCGACCTCGCCGCTCAGATCGCTGCCGTCGAACTGCAAGCGCAGCAGCAGCTCCAGATCATCGGTCCGACCAATCAACTGGCCGCAGAGGTCCGTGCCGCCGACCTGACCATCAGTGCGTCGGGTACGTCGACCTGGGAGCTGCTCTGTCTCGGTGCGACGACCGGACTGGTCTGTGTGGTCGACAACCAGGTCATGGGCTACGAACGCGCTGTCGGTACCGGTGCGGCAGCTGGGCTGGGCTTGTTGAGCGCATTGCAGACAGACACGTCGTCCGCGGTCCCGACACTCAAGCGGCTGCTGTCCGACTCGGCTGAGCGTGGCCGATTGGCTGGTGCAGGGTGGGAGCTGGTCGACGGCCGGGGACGGGAGCGGGTGGCTGACGCCCTCCTGCAGCTCATCTGAGCTCGTAGACCGTCGCGTCCAGGGTGGCGTGTCGGAGGCGGACGAAGTTGCGGAGTGCGGGCGAGACCCCGCCGGCGCGGTTGTCGGCGTACAGCCAGCGCACTCCGGCCTGGCGTAGTCGCTCGATCGACGCGGGGGTCGGCGACTTGAAGGCGGTGTCGTTGGCCGCCAGTTCGCTGCTGTCCCAGTACGGGATCAAGCTCGGGTTGTCGCCGGTGGTGAGGGCTATGCGGTTGGCCTGATTGGAGTACGACCAGCCTTCGATCAGGACAGGGCGCTCCGACAGTGCGGCGAGCCAGAAGTGCCGGCTGTCGCAGAGGCCGTTGCGCTGGATGATGCAGTGCGCGTTCGTCGCGACCAGGTCGCCCGGTGTGCTGTTCTTCTGGAGCCACTGGGCAGCGCCTGCCTCAGCAGCCGTCGCACCGCCGCGGAACGGATGCGCGAAGACCAGATTCGACGCCTTGTCCGACACGAACGCCTGCAACGGCACCAGCGCCGCGCCGATCATGCACGCCGCGACCGCCGCACCGAGCAATGCCACGAAGAAGTTGCCCGGTCGCCGCGCCAGCTTCCAGACAACGGCCACCAGCACACCAACCACCAGGACAGCAGCCAGCGTCCACAGCCATGGCGCCTTGATACCGGGCAGCTCAGCGGACTGCCAACGAGCGATCGCCAGCGCCACCAGACCCAGCAGTCCGGCCGATCCCACGAGCACCACGGCCCGCCGATCGCCGAGTCGCCCGACCAGATTCGCCAGCCCGACGGAAGCCAGTACGGCGACCACGGGGAACGCCGTACGAAGGAAGTAGAGCTGGCTGACGCCCGACTGGGTGGTCAGCAACGTCCCCAGCAACCCGGCGACCACGAAGCCGGCCAGGAACACCGCACCGGTGTCCCGCCACCTCCGACCGAGGAAGAACAACCCGGACGCGGCCAGTGCCCAACTCAGCAGAGTCGTTGCCCCGGTCAACAACTGTGCGTGCGGGTTCGACATCAGCATCGGGTACGGCGCCAGCTGCACGAACGTCTCGAACGGCTTGATCTCCGTCCCCCACGTGCTCCCGCCGAAGATCGTGATCAACGCCGCCACGAACACCGCCAGCGACAGCAGCCCGCCGTAGAACGCAGGCCGGGTACTCCGCCGCGCCAGCCCCAACTGCAGGAACGCGAACGCGAACCCGACCCCCACCAGCGGCAGGATCGTCGACTTTGCTCCGGCCGCCACCAGCGCAAGCAGCACCAGCAACACCCATCGGCTGCGTTCCCTCCCGCCGGACCGCAGCAGGTCCACCGCCACGATGCACACGGCCAGTGCGATCAGTACTCCGAGGTTCTGCGTCGGACTGAGGTACGCCGCCACCGCAGTGGAGACGCCGCCCAGGCCAGCCCCGGCCAACGGCTGCATCGCGCCACCGAGGCCAGCGATGAACACAGCGAGCGGTCCGGCCCAGGTGGCGCCCGACTCCGCCGTCGGAGCGAGCCGACTGGTCAGCGCGAACACCAGCCCGCAGCCGGCGAGGAACAACGGCATCCAGGTCAGCGAATGGATCAGATCGGTCAGATCGATCCGCGTACCCCACTGCGTCGCGGCCGTCGCCTGGTGGAAGAACGTGTGGTACTTCATCGGCTCCCCGCCGAGCCACAACGTCGAGATCGGTACGTCGTACTTCGCGCTCGCCGCCAGCGCCTGCTGGAAGGCCAGATCCGGGTACGCACGCAGCGGATCGGTGTACGCCGGGAGGAACTGCCCCGGACCGCGCCGGTACACGATCAGCAGCACGACCGCGGTCGACGCCGCGAGCAGCCACGCCTGCAGCGGTCGCAGCGGCTTCTCGACCCGCCGCCAGACCCGCGCCCGGGCGTCACTGTCGACGAACGCGACCACCAGCACGACCGGCGCCCACACCCACGACCACGCCTGCAGACCGATCGACGCGCTGGCCAGATAGACCAGCACCTGCCCGGCCGTCCCGACCGCGAACCCCGCGGACAGGTCCTCCACCAGGTTGCGCCCGTACCCGCCGATCAGCCGCCACAGCGCGAACCCGGGCAGCAGGACCGCGACCCCGGTGAACAGCACGAAGCGGACCAGCTCGAAGAACGTCGCGTGCAGCGCGAGCAGGACGATCGCCAGGACCACGACAGCAAGCCCGGCGGCCAGACCGGAAAGGGAAGGCCCCGCAGTACGCGGCCCCCGCCGCCTCGCTCTCGCGCGCATGCCGTAACACTAATGTGAAATTCGTCCCGGAGCGTGCCCGGCGATTCACGGGTGGTCACCTCCGGCGTCACCGACATGCCTTAAGCTCGACGCCCTATGAGTTGGTACGACGCGCTCGAGGCCGGTGAACTGACCGTCCGGCCGTCCGTTGACGCGGCGAAGCGGTTCGGGGTCTCGATCGACCGGATGTCCGTCTCGGCCTCCGCCGGTACGCCGCTCGCCGAGGTGCTGGGTGCGGTCGAGCGGTCGACCGCGGACGTGATCGTGCTGCGCTACCCGGCCCGCGAGACCACCTGGTTCGCCGCGCTGGCCAGCGGCCCGCGGCAGGCGCTGCTCGCCGACACCGTCGTCTACTGGTCGCTGCCGACCGGCAAGGGCCGGCGTCCCGCGCCGCTGGCCGGCTTCAGTACGCAGCTCGAGCCGACGGTCGACGAGGACCTGGTCGACGACGTGGTCGCGGACGTCTTCGGCGACTCCGGCAACCACTACTGCTCCAACCCGATCTTCGACCGGACGCTCGCGCTGGCCGGTCGGCAGGACTGGGCCCGGCGGCGGATCGCCGAGGCGGGCGCCGTCGTACTGCGTGGTCCCGATCGGCGGGTGCTCGCGCTGGCGGCGGTCGACCAGCAGCGCTCGTGGACCGAGATCCAGGTGGCCGGCGTCGTACCGGCCGAGCAGGGCCGCGGCCGGTACGGCCACCTGCTGGCCGCGATCGAGGACGCCTGCACGTCCCGGCGGCTGGTCGTCTCGACGCAGGGTCACCTGACCGGCATCCAGCGGATCTGGGCCCGGTACGGGTTCGAACCCGTGCATAACCTCCTGACCGTTCACCTCGTTGCCGCTACGTAGGAATCCGCTGGGGGCCAGCACGTAGCTGTCGAGGGAGGAAACACCGGAGTGACGCCGCGGCTGAGCGTGGTGGTGCCCTTCTACGGCGTCGGTGAGTACCTCGGCGACTGTCTGGAATCGATCGCCCGGCAGGCCTGGACCGATTTCGAGGCGATCCTGGTCGACGACGGTTCCCCCGACGACAGCGCCGTCATCGCCAAGGACTTCTGCGCCCGGGACCCGCGGTTCCGGCTGATCCAGCAGGAGAACGCCGGCCCCGGTCCGGCCCGCGATCGAGGCATCAGCGAGGCGACCGGTGAGTACCTGGCGTTCGTCGACGGCGACGACCTGGTCTCGCGGTACGGATTCGCGGCCCTGGTCCGGACCTTGGACCGAACCGGTTCAGACTTTGCCGGCGGCAACGCGCGGCGGTTCAACAACAGCTTCGGGGTGCGGCCGTCGTGGCTGCACAAGCAGCCGTTCGCCCGGGTCCGGCACGCCACGCACGTGACGGAGTTCCCCGATCTGGTCCTGGACCGGATGCTCTGGAACAAGATCTACCGCCGCTCGTTCTGGACCGAGAACGGCTACACGTTCCCCCCGATCCGGTACGAGGACTACCCGGTCGCGCTCAAGGCGCACCTGGACGCGGTCACGGTCGACACGATCACGCAGGCCGTCTACTACTGGCGCGAGCGCGAGTCGGGCGAGTCGATCACCCAGCAGAAGTTCCAGCTCGGCAACATCCGCGACCGGGTCACCTCGGCGGGGATGGTGATCGACCTGGTCGAGGATGCAGTGCCGGTGGTACGTCGACGTACGCACGCGCACCTGGCGCAGATCGACGTACTCACTCTGATGTCCGCGTTCGGCACCGTCCCGGCCGAGGAGGAGCAGCATCTCGTCGAGCTGTCGCGTGAGCTGCTCGACCGGATCGACGGCGACGTGCTGGCGGCAACTCATCGCTACGACCGGATCCAGCACGCTGCTTTGCGTGCCGGGGACGTCGACTTGCTCAGGCGGCTCGCGGTCTTCCGCAACTCCGGCGGGCTTCGTGGCGGCGCACGGGCTGTTCCGCGCGCCCGGCGGTCGCGGCAGCTCGACTACAACTACCCGGGCCAGGGCGAGACCGTCGTACCGCGGCGGCTGTACGGGCTGCGCGAGCAGGACCTGACCCTCGCGACGAGCGTGCGCGAGGTCGTCTGGGTCGACGGCAAGCTGTCGGTCAAGGGCACCGCCGAGATCCGCCACCTCGAGACGGACCGATCGTCGAACCTGCAGATCGCGCTGGTCGTCGACGACACCTCACATCCTCTTGAGGTACGCCGGTACGCCGCGCTGGATCTGCACGGGGACAAGTCGCTCGTCGGCTTCGAAGTACTGCTGGATCGGGAGGTCCTCGCTCATTGCACGGGGGCTCCCGCGCACTTCGAAGTGCGGATGCGGTCGGGGCGGCGGGACCGGAAGGGCATGCTCGGCGGCCAAGGACCGGGGAGCCCTGGCTGGGCGCCGGGTGCGTGGATCGACGAGACGAACTGGATCCAGCCGGGTCCGGGTAAGTACGGCTGGTTCTCGCTGCGGCGGCTGACGGATCCGTGCCGGTTGACCGCGGTCGAGCACGCGGCCGACGAGTTGGTGCTGCATGGACGGGCGTCGTTCGACGAGCCGGAGTTGCACCTCAGCCGGCCGGTCGTCGGCGGTGAGGAAGAGATTCCGTTGGAGGTCGACGGGCATGATTTCACCGCCCGACTGCCGATCCGGGACATCCTCGCGGCGGCGAACCACGACGATCCGTTCGGGCAGCGGACGACCCGTTCGTTCCGCGTTCATGGTCCGGATCGGCAGGAGCGCGTGCTCCTGTGGACGGCGGGCGACTCGGCTGTCTCGCGCGTCATGGACGATCGGGTTGTCACGTTGACCCGGTCGACCGGCGGGTACGTGAACCTGCACGAGTCCCCGATCCGGACGACCGCGGCGCAAGCTGTTGCTGAAGGCAATCAGCTGGTCGTGCGCGGTTCGGAGGGTTGCGACGCCACTTTCAGCTGGCGGCGGTACCTGGCCGACTCCGACGATCACCTGGACGTCGCCTGCCGTCGTACCGTGTCGGCCGATGGCTGGTCGGCCGTGGTCGATGTGGAGTCGCTGATCCCGGTGACAGCGGTGAAGGTGTCCGTCGACCCGCTGGCGGCGTTGGCCGACTGGATCCTGTTCGCGACCTCCCCTGACGGTGCGGCGCACGCCGTACAGTGCGAGCCCTTCCTGTGCAGCCGGTTGCCGTTGGCAATCACTCACGGGACGCATGCGCTCGCAGTCCGACCCCATGCCGGCACTCTGCACGTCGAGGTGCGCTGATGCATCACCACAACCATTACTACGGTCAGACGCACATCCTGTCGCGGTACGCCGGGTTCGACTTCGACCACCCGCCGCGGTTGCGGGGGTACCTGCAGCACGGCTGGAACATCGGCTGCGGCTGGAACCCGGTGCACGAGTTCTACGACGGCGCCTGGCGGTTCACCTGGAGCGATGCGCCGCGTCGTCGCGGGCACGCGCTCGGCCGGCGGAACTACCACAGCATCGGGGCGCCGTTCCTGTACCTGATGGAGCTCGAGCCGGAGAAGGAGGAGCCGGTCGAGCGTGAGGGCACGCTGTGGTTCCTCTTCCACGGGTGGGAGGGCGGCAAGATCCACGGCGACCACCGGCGGCTGATCGACGAGATCCGTGAGACCGAGCCCGGTCCGGTGACGTTCAGCCTGTACTACACGGAGTACGACCGGCCCGAGGTACGCGGGTTCTACGAGGACGCCGGATTCCGCGTGGTGTCGTTCGGGCGGCGCGGGTTCTCGTACGAGGGGACCGATCGGCGCTTCCTGTTCAAGCAGCTCGCGGAGTTGCGCAAGCACAAGCGGGTCGCGGCCAACCGGCTGTCGACCGCGATCTTCTACGGCATCGCGGCCGGCTGCGAACCGGCGGTGTACGGCGACCCGATGGAGATGGAAGGCGAGAACCCGTTGTTCGGCGGGCAGAGCCGGATCGAGCGGCTGTGGCCGGAGATGCTCGGCAGGTCGATCGACGTGGAGGCCGCGCGGGCCACCACCGACCTCGAGCTCGGGAAGCCCTGGATGATGCCGGCCGCGGAACTGCGCAGCCTGTTCGATTGGAGAGAGCGTGTCTGAGCTGCAGGTGGTCCGGGGCGAGATGCAGCCGTGGACCGATCACACGACGCCGCGGCCGGCGCTCGCGGCGCTGCTGACCGACGTCGTCCCGGCCAACCGCCGGACGCTGATCCTCGGGCCGCACGCGCCGCAGCAGATCGAGTCCGTGCTGGCGCACTCCGCCGACGTCACGATCCTGGTCCGCTCGGTCGCCGATGCGCAGCAGCTCGGCGAGGACTTCGGCCCGTGCCTGCAGGTGATCGCGGGCGCGCTGGACGGGTTGGAGGTCGAGCCGTACGACGTGATCATCGCGACCGACGGACTCGATCGAGTGCTCGGGTACGACAGCGCCGACCTGTCGTGGACGGAGCGGTTGGCTGCCCTGTCCCGGCTCGCGACGGCGGATGCGGTCGTCGTACTCGCGCTGGAGAACGAGTTCTCGCTGCTGAACCTGCTGGACAGCCGGCCCGCGCACGAGCGGCACGGCGACGACGAGTGGCGCCCGCTGCACGACGACCCCACGCGCCCGGTCTCGGTCGACCAGCTGAAGGCGGCGCTGCCGTGGCGCGCCGAGGTGTACGCCGACTTCGCGTCGCGCACCTTCATCCGCGCCGACGTCGCTGGCTCCGCTCGCCCCGGCGAGCTGCCCACCCGGCTGGCGATCGGTGCGCTCGAGTCCGTCGACGTACCGCTCCTGTCACCGCCGAACGAGGGTGTCGACACAGCTGCCCGAGCCGGGTTGCTGGCCTCGGTCCCCACCGGTTGGCTCGCGATCTTCGGCGCCCAGCCGTCGCACGACATCTACACCCAAACCGCCCAAGCAGTCCTCACCGCCGACGAAGACCTCACCGGCTGGTCCACCACCAGCACCATCGGCCCCGCCACCCCTGACTCTTCTGCGCCCGTCGAACTTCCCTATGAGAGTCTGCTGCTCTTCGACCCGTCTGTCGTCCCCGCCACCGTCCCGCCGGGTGTCTCGGTGGAGACCGTGCTCTTCCGGCTCGCCGCCGCCGAGGACGTCCCCGCCTTCCGCAAGTTGGCCGCCGACCTCGGCGAATGGGTAACCACCTCGCGCATCATCGTCCGCTGGGACGACATCGTCTTCGACGGCGAATCCTTCGCGTACGGCGTCTCCCCGTGGGTTGCCCACAACGAGGTGGAAAAGGACGATCTCCTGGCGGCAGCCTGGGTCCGCTTCCACGATCGCCTGCTCGGCCAGCACCGCCGCCACCCGTGGCCGCCGTGGATGCTCGGTGACGACCTCGTCTCCGCCTGGCTCGGCATGTCCGGCATCGAGCCGCCCGAGCAACTCCAGGCGACGTCGCCCGACACCGCTCCCGCGACCGCCCAACAGGTTGCCCGTGGCAAAGAGCTCGCAGCAGCGCTCGACGTAGTACTCGAGACCCGCAAAGCCACCATCGACGTACGCACAGCCCTGGCAGAAGCTGAAGAAGCCAAGCAGGAGCTGTTCGAGCTCAAGGGCCACGTCTACGGCCTCGAACGCACGCTCGGCTTCCGCAACAAGGCGATGAAGACCCGCGAGAACCGCATCCGCGAACTCCGCGGCCAGCTGCAGCGGCTCACCACCGCCCACGAGCGGATCCGCGATTCCCGCACGTACGCCGTCTCGCGGGTGATCTTCCACGCCGCGCAGGTCCGCAACCCCAAGACCGTTGCCCGCAAGGTCGCCCGCCGGATCCGGAAGCGATGAGCGGTCCGCGCCTGAGTGTGGTGGTGCCGTTCTACAACGTCGGCGCGTACATCGGGGACTGCCTGAACTCGATCGCGCGCCAGACCTGGGGCGACTTCGAGGCGATCCTGGTCGACGACGGTTCGCCGGACGACAGCGCTGTGATCGCGAAGGAGATGTGCTCCCGCGACTCGCGGTTCCGGATCGTCGAGCAGGACAACGCCGGGCTCGGTCCGGCGCGCAACACCGGGGCGGAGCACGCGACGGGGGAGTACCTCACGTTCGTCGACAGCGACGACCTAGTGACCCGGCACGGGTTCGGGCTGCTGATCAAGGCGCTCGACCGGTCCGGTTCGGATTTCGCCGGCGGCAGCGCGCGGCGGTTCAACAACAGCTACGGCGTACGGCCGTCGTGGCTGCACGGGCAGACGTTCACCGAGGACCGGTTCGCGACGCACATCTCCGAGACACCGCAGCTCGTGCTCGACCGGATGGTGTGGAACAAGGTCTACCGCCGGTCGTTCTGGGACGAGTACGACTACCGCTTCCCGGCGATCCGGTACGAGGACTACCCGGTCACGCTCAAGGCGCACCTCGACGCGGTCACCGTCGACACGATCGCGGCGCCGGTCTACTTCTGGCGCGAGCGCGAGTCGGGCGACTCGATCACACAGCAGAGGTTCCAGCTCGCGAACATCCGCGACCGCGTCGTCTCCGCGGGCCTCGTGCTGGACGAGATCTCGGATGCCCTGCCGGAGATCCGGCATCGGGTGCACGCACACTTCCGCCAGATCGACCTGCACTCGATCCTGTCGGCCTTCGGCACCGTCCCGCCGGAGGAGGAGCAGCACCTCCTCGAGCTGACGAGCGAACTCCTCGGCCGGCTTGACGACGCCGTACTCGAGACCGCGCCGCGAGTCGCCCAACTCCAGTTCGACGCTCTCCGCGCGGGTGACGTCGAGCTGCTGCGCCTGGTTGCTCTCGACCCGCAAGCCGCGGAGGAGCAACTGCCGCTGTCCAAGACCGACTTCACGCTCGCGACCAGCATCCGCGACGTGACCTGGATCGACGGCGAGCTGTCGGTGCGGGGCACCGCCGAGATCCGTCACCTGCAGTCGAAGCCGTCGAGCCTCCGGATCGGCCTCGTCATCGCCGGCCGGAACTACCGCCTTCCGGTACGGCGGTTGCCGGCGACCGACCTTCGCGGCGAGGAGAGCCTGGTCGGGTTCGAGGTCCGCGTCAGTCGCGAGCTGCTGGCCAAGTGCCCGGCGGGGCCATCGCACTTCGACGTACGGATGCGCGTCGGCGGGATCCGCCGCCGGGACATGCTGCGTGGTCAGAAGGCGGGCAGCCCGGGGTGGCCGCAGGGGATGTGGATCGACGGGACCAGCTGGATCCAGCCGGGTCCGGGCAAGGAAGGCGCGTTCGCCGTACGGCGGTTGGCGGATCCGTGCCGACTGACCTCGGTCGAGCAGACGCCTGATGCCCTGGTGCTGCATGGCCGGTCGGCGTTCGACCAGCCGTCGTTGTTCGTCAGCCGGCCGTTGTCGGGCGGTGAGGAGGAGCTGCCGCTCGAGGTCCACGGCCGCGACTTCACCGCGCGACTGCCGATCCGGCCGATGCTCGAGGAGATCAACCCGGACGATCCGTTCAGCCAGCGGACGACCCGGGCGTTCCGGATGCGCGGGCCGGAAGGCCGCGAGCAGGTGCTGCTGTGGACCGCGGGTGACCGCTTGGTCTCACACGCCGAAGGCGGTCGGGTGGTGATGCTGACCCGGTCGACCGGCGGGTACGTGAACCTGCACGAGTCCCCGATCCGGATGACCGCCACCGCCGCAGTTGCTGCTGGCAACATGTTGGTTGTGCGAGGCCCCGATTGGGGTGACGTCGACTTCAGCTGGCGACGGTACCTGCCAGATTCCGACGATCACGTGGACGTTGCGTGCCGTCGTACTGTCTCCGATGACGGCTGGGCCGCCGTTGTCGAGATGGCGGCGCTTGAGCCGGCCGACTGGATCCTGTTCGCGACGGCGCCGGACGGTACGTCGCATGCGGTGCAGTGCGAGCCGTTCTTGTCCAGCCGGTTGCCGTTGACGATCACGCGTGGCCGGTGCACGTTCGCCGTACGGCCGCTTGCGGGGACGCTGCATCTTGAAGTGAGCTAGCGCCTCGCTACCAGCAGCTGGTGGGTGACCGGCCAGTCGACGGGGTCGCCGGTCGGGGTGGTGATGGAGGCGACCGGGGCGATGCGGTTGTCGATGACCCAGTCGTTGCGCCAGGCGTTCGAGGCCGGGTCGATGGTGAAGCCGGCGCGTTCGGCGACGGCGGACCAGCCGGCGAAGTTCAGGCCGCAGAACTGCTCGTGGGTCTCGCTCAGCCAGTTGTCGACGTAGTCCTTGCGGGTCAGGAAGTCCATCGCGTCGGCGAGTCGGAGTACGAGCCCGCCGGGGTGTTCGTCGTACTCGAACGGGACCTTGGCGTTGCGCCGGAAGTCGTGGGCGAACTGGAAGAACCGCGCGCGGGTCGAGAGTTTGGTGATGTACGCCGCGGGGTCGTTGAGCGCCTCGAGTTCGGTGATGGCGTCCGGGTTCTCGCCATCGCTGTCGTCGAGCTGCAGTACGACGGGACGGTCGGGCTCGTCGGGGCCGCAGACGTCGGAGTTGATCCAGATGCCGTGTGGGGCCGTGTGCGCGAAGAGGGCGTCGGCGAAGCGTTGAACGGTGTCGGGGCGGGATCCGTCGGCGTACGACCAGATCTCGTGGGTGAGTGCGAGTGTCAGGGTGGTGTCGATCGACCGCGGCGGGAAGACGGTCGAGCCGAGCATGTTGCGTTGGTAGAAGTAGACGTTGGGGTTGGTGAAGAGGCCTTGTTCTTTCTTGTGTACGCATTCGGCGTACAAATGCCGGGCGACCTCGACGCCGATCAGATCCGACTCGTGGAAACGTGGATCGGCATCGATCAGTTGTAGCGTCGCGCCGGTCGCGCAGCCGATGTCGAGAATGCGGCCGGGACGGACAAAGCCCTTGATTTGTTGCCATTTCCGGTCCGCGGCGGTTTCGAACGCGTCGGCGTACGTCTTGTAGTCACGGGTCGTGGTGAGGCCGCCGTCATCGCCCACGACCGGGTCATTCACACACCGCGCAACGTGTGCATCCAGGGCGTATCGCTCGAAGACATCCACTGTCGCCGGGTGTGCCAGTTCCTTCCACTGATCAGTGCCCGCAGCAATCATCAGCAACACGTCCCAAGGGTGGGCGACACCCTCGGGTTCGACCCCGATCACGCTGAATCCCAACCGCTCGTACAACTTGCTGACCGCCGGCGTCGAGCACGCCACGACTGTGTTGGCCGGCGTCAACTGCACCAAATCATCGGTCCCGGCCTCGATCGCCTTCACCGTCACCTCGGCGAACTCGTCCGTCGGCGGCGTATCCACCACCCCCACTACCAACGACCGAATCCCCGTCGCCACACTGAACCGCTCGATCGCCGCCTCCCGCCGATCGAACGCCACCGGATTCCGCTTCGTCGTCTGATGATTCGCCGACGTCACCGCCCACACGACAGTCCGCCCCGCAAACCGCTCCAGAAACTCCCCCTGAAACCGGGTCAACACATGGTGCCGCCCCGGAAACAACAAGTACTCGGTCACACCGCATCCTTCCCCGCTACCATGCCTCGACATCACATGATCCCAGGAGGAGGGGCCTCGGGATGCACCACCTGAAGCGCCGATCAGCTGTCGTCGCCTGCTTGCTGCTGGCCCTGTCGGCCTGCACCAACTCCAACGCTGCCTCCCCGCCGACACGGACACCACTGACTCCAGCCCCGTCCAGCACTTCGGCGTCGCCGGAGCCGACGATCTTCGTGCAGCCGTCGTACCGGTACACCGTGTTCGACTTCGAGGCCCTGCCGCCGGTGCGCTACGGGAGGTCCACTCTGGAGTGGTCGACCACCATCTGGCAGCAGAACCAGACGTGGACGCCGAGACCCGACCCGTTGGCCGGCCGCTCGGTCGAGCCCGAGGTCTGCCGGACCGTGACGCGCAGACCGGAATGACGGTTCCGGTCAACGGCGAGTACCCGTACAGCGGCGCCATCATCGTTGACCTGACCGGAGCAGCCGCGGACCGGTACATCGACCAGTACAGGACGACGCCCTCCGAGTGCGCGAACATCCTGGTCGACGGCACCGAGCGGGCGGCTGTTGTCGAGCGGTCGCTGCCGGGGTTCGGTACGCGGTCCCGTTATCTGACCCGCAGCTACCCGCTGGCTGGTGGGCGATGGACAGAGCGCATCCTGCTCTATCGCACCCCGACGTACCTGATGGATATCCGGCAGCACGGGCCAGGTGGATCCGACGCAGGCTTTCAAGCGTTCGCGCGGCAGGTTCGCGACCTTGTCCAGGCGAACCTGAAGGCCACCTAGAGCAGGTCCCAGGTCAGTGCGGTGCCGGCCTTGGTGTCTGCTCGGAACGGGCGGCCGTTGACCTGTTGGAAGAGGTCGGGGGCCAGGCCGCCGGCGGGGCGGATGGAGCGGACGTTCTCGGGGGTGATGGGGTCGCCGGCCCGGACGTCCTGGGTGACGTAGAGGGAGCGGCGGAAGCGGAGGACGTTCTCTTCGGCCTGTTTGGGGCCGATGACAGGCTTGCCGAGCGACAGCTGGGCGACGCGCGTGCTCTCGACCAGCAGCTCCAGCTCCCACGGCTCGAGCGAGAAGGCCGAGTCGACGCCCCCGTCGACCCGCTTCAACGTCACATGCTTCTCGATCACGGTCGCCCCGAGCGCCACAGCTGCCACTGCAGCGCCGATGCCCATCGTGTGGTCGGACAGACCGACCTGTACGCCGAGGGCGTCGCGCAGGACCGGGATGCCGCGCAGGTTCGACTGCTCCGGCGGGGCGGGATAACTCGCCGTACACGACAGCACGATGATCTTCTCGTTGCCGGTCGAGCGCGCCGCCCGGACCGCAGCGTCGATGTCGGTGAGTGTCGCGGAGCCCGTCGAGATGATGATCGGCTTACCGGTCTCCGCCATCCCGCGGACCAGCGGCAGGTCACCGATCTCGTTCGACGCGACCTTGTACGCCGGGACGTTCAGCTTCTCGAGGAAGTCGATCGCGGTCTGGTCGAACGCGGACGAGAACGCCACCAGCCCGAGCGACGTCGCCAGCTCGAAGATCGGCTCGTGCCACGCCCACGGCGTGTGCGCCTCCTCGTACAGGTCGTACAGCCGCGCCTCGCTCCACAGCTCGTGCTCCGCCGGCAGCCGGAACGCCGGCAGGTCGAGGTCGAGCGTCATCGTGTCGGCGGTGTACGTCTGCAGCTTCAGCGCCTGCGCGCCGGACTCCGCGACCGCCCGGACGATGTCCAGCGCCCGCGCCAGGTCACCGTTGTGGTTCCCGGACATCTCGGCGATGACGAACGGCTGGTGATCCGGTCCGACCGGCACACCGCCGATGTCGATGGTGCTCATTACTTCCCCTTGCGTCGATCCTGCTTGCGCAGGCTGATAGGTATCACGGTGAGCTCGCGGCCATCGGCGTACCGGACCTCCGGCGTACCTTCGACGAACCGGAAGCGCCGGTTCATCTGCCGTACGACGGCGTTGTGCTCGAGCACCTCACCGGTGAGTACGTCGAGGCCGAGCTCGTCGAACGCGTACGCCGTGGCCTCGCGCATCACCTCGATCCACGCGGGCAGCGTCTCGCCACGCTCGGCGAGCCCGTCGGCGTCCAGGAAGAAGCCCCACGCGCCCGACGAACCGTCGAGGTCGAAGAAGCTCACGACGCCGGCGGTCGCGCCGTCCCGTTCATAGATCAGGACCCGGCGGCTGGGGTCGACCGAGGTCTTCGCCCACCACGCTGCGTGCTCGTCCGCCGAGATCTCGTGCGAGGTGATGCTGACGTCGCGATTGGCCTGCTGGTTCCGCAGCCGCCGGATGATGTCGACATCAGCTTCAGTAGCGGTGCGCAGCATGTTCCTAACCTAGCGTCTTCTCTTCAAGCGCCTGTGTGTGTAAACATCTTTCGACTTCAGGTTGAACGACGGTCGGAGAGTGACATGAGAGTCTGGCGAGCGATGGGTGTCTTGGGTGCGACAGCGGGCCTGCTGATGAGCGGGCTGACCACTACGGCGTCTGCCGCGCCGGTCGACCAGCAGAACTGCGCGCCCAGCGCGACCACGCCGCTGCGGCAGTTCCGGGCGAGCTGGGTCTCGTCGGTGGTGAACATCGACTGGCCGTCGAAGACCGGTCTGAGCGCCGCGCAGCAGCAGTCCGAGCTGATCGGGTGGCTCGACGACGCGGTCCGGCAGCACCACAACGCCGTCGTCCTGCAGGTTCGTCCGACCGCGGACGCGTTCTGGCCGTCGAAGGTCGAGCCCTGGTCGCAGTACCTGACCGGAACCCAGGGCGGCGACCCCGGCTACGACCCGCTGGCGTTCGCGGTCGCCGAGGCGCACAAGCGGAACCTCGAGCTGCACGCGTGGTTCAACCCGTACCGGCTCTCGATGGGCACCGACCTCAACGCGCTCATCCCGACCCACCCGGCGCGGCAGCACCCCGACTGGGTCGTCACGTACGGCGGGAAGCTCTACTACAACCCCGGCATCCCGGCGGCCCGCAAGCTGGTCGAGGACGCGATCATGGACGCGGTCTCGCGGTACGACATCGACGGCGTGCACTTCGACGACTACTTCTACCCGTACCCGGTGGCCGGTCAGACGTTCGACGATGCCGCGACGTTCGCGCAGTACGCCGACGGCTACACCGACCTGCAGGCCTGGCGGCGGCACAACATCGACCTGCTGATCAGCGAGCTCAGCCAGAAGATGCACGCGATCAAGCCGTGGATCAAGTTCGGCATCTCACCGTTCGCGGTCTGGCGGAACAAGGCGACCGACCCGGAGGGCACCGACACCACGGCAGGCGTGCAGACGTACGACGACCTCGCGGCGGACACCCGCAAGTGGGTCCGCGAGGAGTGGATCGACTACATCGTCCCGCAGGTCTACTGGGCCGGCGGATTCGCGCCCGCCGACTACAACAAGATCGTCCCGTGGTGGGCCGACCAGGTCCGCGGTACGCACGTCCACCTCTACATCGGCGAGGCGACGTACAAGGTCGGTACGTCGACCCAGTCGCCGGACTGGTCCGACCCGCAGGAGCTGAGCGACCACCTGGCGTTCGACAGCGCGATCCCCGAGGTGAAGGGCAACATCTACTTCTCCGCCAAGGACGTCCGCGCCGACCGCCTGGGCGCGACCACCCTCCTCAACAACACCTGGTACACCAAGCCGGCCCTCATCCCCGCGATGCCCGCCCTCGACTCCCGCCCGCCCCTCCCGGCCCACGCAGTCCACGCCAGCCGCACCGCCGACGGCGTACAACTCAAGTGGTCCCGCACCTCGAAGGACACCACGTCCTACGCCATCTACCGCCGCGACCTCCTAGGCGGCGACCACTGCCCCGACAACGACGCCCGCAACCTCCTCACCACCGTCCGCTCGACGGGCGCCGCTCAGTCCTACACCGACCCCACCGCAACCCCAGGCAAGGCCTACCTCTACACAGTCACCGCCCTAGACCGCCTCGCCAACCAAAGCATCGCCATCCCCACCATCTCGCTCCGCTGAGATCTGCTAACGGTAGTGTTGAGGTCCTGCTAACGGTAGTGTTCGACTGCTGCTAACGGTAGTCTAGCGGCATGGATGCGTACGTGGAGCGGATCGTCGACGCGGAGCTGGACGAGTTGCTCGCCGGCCTGCCGGCGGTCACGCTCGATGGCCCGAAAGGCGTGGGCAAGACGGCGACCGCGGTTCGGCGGGCGCAGACTGTCTATGCGCTTGACGACCCGGCCCGACGACTTCTGCTGGAGGCGGATCCGGATCGGCTGGATCGGGCTGAGCCGCCGGTGCTGGTCGACGAATGGCAGCTGCATCCACCGGTCTGGGACCAGGTCCGGCGTAGCGTCGATCGGGACGCGACGCCGGGCCGCTTCCTGCTGACCGGCAGCGCAAGCCCGGTCAGCGCGCCGACGCATTCCGGGGCTGGGCGGATCGTCCGCCTGCGTATGCGTCCGATGTCGCTCTCCGAGCGCGGGGTCGAGTCGCCGACCGTCAGCATCCGGAGTCTGCTGACCGGCGCGAAGGGATCTGTGGACGGTACGACGGAGGTGCAGTTGGCGCAGTACACCGAAGAGATCGTTCGGTCGGGCTTCCCCGGCATCAGGCCGCTCACCGACCGGCCCCGGCGTGCCCAGCTCGCCGGATACCTCGACCGGATCGTCGAACGAGACTTTCCCGAGCAGGGACATCTGGTACGACGTCCCGCCACCCTGCGCGCGTGGTTGGCCGCGTACGCCGCCGCCACCGCGACCACCGCGTCGTACAACGCGATCCTTGACGCCGCGACCGCAGGTGACAGCGACAAGCCGGCCAAGACGACGACCATGGCGTACCGCGATGTGCTCAGTCAGCTGTGGCTGCTCGAGCCCGTGGAGGCCTGGTTGCCGACCCGCAACCGCCTCAGCCGGCTTGGTTCGTCGCCGAAGCACCATCTGGCCGACCCGGCGCTCGCGGCGGCTCTCCTCGGGGTCGGCGTGGACGCGCTGCTCGACGATGCGACCAGGGGACATCCGCGGATCCGCGACGGCGTGCTGCTCGGACAGCTCTTCGAATCGCTGGTCACTCTCGACGTGAGGGTTTATGCCCAGGCTGCCGAAGCAGCTGTCCGTCATCTTCGGACCAGGAACGGCGACCACGAGGTGGACCTGATCGTCGAGCGCGCCGATCACCGGGTGCTGGCCATCGAGGTCAAGCTGACACCGTTCGTGACCGACGACGACGTCAAACACCTGCTGTGGTTGCGATCCGAGATCGGTGCGGATCTTCTGGATGCGATGGTGATCTGTACCGGCACGGAGGCCTATCGCCGTCGGGACGGGATTCTCGTCGTTCCGGCCGCGCTCCTCGGACCCTGAACTTACGGGCTCTTGAGCGGCGGTGTGGTTGTTTGCTGGGGCGGGAGTGGGTCGGTTGGCACGGTGTTGGTTGGCAGGCTGCCTGTGGGGAAGGGCTGGGTTGGTTGGGTCTGGCCTGGGGACTGGGGCGTGGTTGGGAAGGTGGATGTGGTTGTTGGGGAGCTTGGTGTGCCCGTGGGGAAGCTGGGGGATTGGGTCGGGCTTCCTGTTGGGGAGGGGGTTCTGGTGGGGAAGGGGGTTTCTGGGGGTGGTGGGTAGATCTGGTAGACGCGGACTGTGCCTAGTTGGAACCTGAGCTCGGTGAGCTTGTCCAGGTTCTTCGGGGGCGCGCTGACGCGGTCGTCGAGAAGCAGCCACTGGACGTCGTACTTCGTGCGTAGGGTCTCGATCAGCTGGCGGGTGGGGTTGGTGAAGACCTCGTCGTTCAGTTGGAGTTGTTCCTGATCCCAGTACGGGCCTTGGACCCCAGCGGGATAGGTGTCGTCGACGCGGGTCTGGTACGACCACCCCTGGACCAGCACGCGCCGCTCGGCGTACCCGGCGATCCAGTACGAGCCGGTCTGGCAGTGGGACGCTCGGGCCTGGTGGCAGTGCAGGTTGGTGGCGATGCGGTCGTCCGAGCCGGAGTTGCGGCGGATGAATCGCGCCGCCTCGATCCCGCCCGGTGCGATCGACTCGTACGACGTCAGCGGCGGGCTGGCGAACTTCCGGATGGACGCCACCGTCGGCGACACCGTCGTACCCACCAGCACCGCCACCGCGATGACAGCCCACGTACGCCGGGAGCCGCGCAGCACCAGCCCGAATACGCCGATGCCGATCACGGCGATCACCAGTGTGACAACGAGACCCTGCCCGAAGCAGTTGCTCGACGTACAGGACCTGTCCGACCGGTAGCGACCCCAGTAGATCGCCGCGGCGCCGATCGCGAGTGCAACCGCAGCGATCCAGAACTGACGCCGCTCCAGCGACCCAAGCCCCCACGTAGCAAGCAGTACGCCGAACACGAACCCGGTCCGTACGAAGAACAGTTGCGTGTCACCACGATCCGCCAACAGCGACGCCCCCAGCACCGCCGCAACGAACGCAGCCAGCAGGAAGACCACCATCGGATCCCGCGCCAACCGCCGCTTGATCAGCAACGCCCCGACCACCGGCATGACCCACCCGACCACAACCACCGCCGCGATGACCGGGACGGCAGATCCACCACCCATCCGATCCGCCAGGCTGTCGAACGTCGCTCCTGGATCGAACCGCACACTCGATGCGGCACCACGCAGTACGAAGAAGAACGTCAACGCGTACGCCGCTGCGACGACCACGCCAAGAACCAATGCGCGCAGATTGAGCCGGCCGGCGCGGACCGTCAGATAGATCCACGCAACCGCCAGACCGGTCGCGTAGACGGGCAGTGCGGTCGCTTTCGTCAACGCCAGCGCAGTAATGAGCACACCGGCCGCAACGTAGAGCCGAAACACCTCACCCCGCGTTTTTGCCGTACTACGTCGCAGGAGCAACGCAGTGACCGCGATCAACGGCAGCAGCAAGACTGTGGAGAACGCCTGCGGCGGATTGGTCAGCTGACCGAGCGAAAACGGCCCGTCCGCGAACACCCGATCGGACACCGCCCACGGCCACGCAACCAGATCGCCTCCGGCCACCACGAGCCCAGCAGCGATCGGCGCGGCCACTGCGCGACCCGTCAACACCATCCCGACCGCAGCCGCGCCCAGCACCGTCAGCAAGATCCACGCGAACGGCACCATCCGATGCGTCAGTACGTCGAGCGGCACGCTGGTGATCCAGTGCACGGAGGCGATGTGGTCGTACGCCGCCCAGTGGCTCGTCAGCCACCCGCCATCGGCGTACGGGACGCGCGGCGGGAAGTGGTGCGTCAGTTCACCTGCCAGCGCGAGGTTGTGCGGCGCGTCCGAGTTGGGCCGTAGCGCCTCCGACCCGTCGAGCGGAATGAGCCGCGAGCCGACGCGTACGAACCACGCGGCCGCGACACCGACCGCGACCATCGCGCCGGCCACCGACCACCACGGCGTCGGCCGCTCCGGCAGTTTGCGCGGCGGCAGCGCACGCCATACCCCGAACGCCAGCGCAGGCATCAGCAACGCCGCGAACGGCATCTTGAACAGCATCCCGATCGGGTAGACCAGCGCCTCGACGGCCAGTCCGAACGCAGTACCGAGGACGATGTCGGCCGAGAACCAGCCGACGCCACCGGTCAACCGACGCCAGAACAGCGTGCCCGGTACGACGATCACGACCAGCAGATAACCGAGGTACGCCGCGGGCATCCAGGGCGGATGTTCCTGCAGCGCGACGAACCAGGCCAGCGGCAGTACGGGCAGGCTCGCCAGGGCCGCGATCCGCTTGCTGCGTCCCGCAGTACGGCGCCTGCCCGCTCTGATCATCGCGCAAGTGTATGAGTCCGACGAGTCCCGTTCGTGGCCGGTGAGCCGTTTACCACGGTGAAGTTCGCATTTACACTCAGTAATCTCCCAGACCCCGAAGTCGCCGGGAGGTCCGGATGGTCAAACGGCTGACAGCCTGGGCAGTCCATGGTGACCCGCTAGGCTTCGGGACTATGAGTTCGGTGGCGCGGGGTCGGGTCAGGGAGATGATGGGTGAGGTGATGACGGCCCAGGGCCGGTCATTGCCGGCTGACGACACAGCGGACCTCCGCGAGATCGGGTTCCGGTCGCTGGACTTCTCCGAGCTGGCCCTCCGGGTGGAGGACGAGCTGGGCGACGAGCTGAACTTCGATGCCCCTGGGCTGCGCCGGATCGCGACGGTCGGCGACGTACTGGACTTCATCGAGCAGCTGCAGTCTGCGTGACGGCCGTGACCAGCCGCCGCCGGACCACCGCCCTGATCGGCGATGACAACACCGTCGTCGTCGCCGGTAAGCGCCTGACCTGGCGGACGCTGCACAAGCTGCCGCAACTGCCGTCACCCGCTGCAGTCCTCGTCGACAGCGGCGCCGACGCGCTCGCGGCCCTTCGTCATCACGCGGTCCACGGCACCGAGCTGCTCGTCGCCACGGAGTCCCGCGTCGACATGCGGATGCGCGAGGAGCTGGGCGAGTCCGGGTTCGCCATCGTCCTGCCCGATGGGGCAGTGACCCCAGCCAAGCTGAAGCGGGTCGAGGAATCCGGCCGCGCCTGGCTGCTCACGTCCGGCTCGACCGGTCGCCCGAAACGCATCGGCCACACGCTCGAGTCTCTGACCACGGTCACGGCCGATCAACCGCCGCGCACTTGGCTCCTTCCGTACTCTCCCGGCACGTACGCGTGGTGGCAGGTCGTCACGCTCTCGCTGACCCAGGCCGACCAGGGCCTGGTCGTGATCGAGCCGAGCGAGCTCGAGGAGTGGCCGACGATCGCCGCCGAGCACGGCGTCACCGCAGCCTCGGGTACGCCGACGTTCTGGCGGCAGGCCATCTACCGGGACGCCGACGCGCTCGCCCGCGTACCGCTGGAGCAGATCACGCTCGGCGGCGAGCCCGTCGACCAGGCGATCCTCGACCAGCTGCGCGAGATCTTCCCGAAGACGCGCATCTCCTGGATCTACGCGTCGTCCGAGGTCGGCGCCTCGATCGTGGTGCACGACGGCAAGGCCGGGTTCCCCAAGTCCTGGCTGGACCGCGAGCCCGACCCGGAGCGTCCGATGCTGACCGTCGAGGGCGACGAGCTGGTGATTCGCTCGCCGCACCACGGCGCGGGTCTGGTCGGCGCCGTACATACGGGCGACCGGATCGAGTACGACGGCGACCGCGTGCTGATCACCGGACGCCTGGACACCGACGAGATAAACGTCGGCGGATCGAAGGTGTCGGCCGGCGTGGTCCGCAGTGTCCTGATGGGTCATCCGGGTGTCGCGTGGGCGCGGGTGTTCGCGCGGAAGGCACCGTTGGTCGGCCGGATGGTCGCGGCCGAGGTCGTGCCGAACCGTGCGCTCGGCCCGATCACGGACGCCGACCTGGTGCAGTGGTGCTCGACCCGGCTGCCCGATTACGGCGTACCCCGGAGGATCAAGTTCCTCGACGAGATCCCGCAGAAGGAAACCCTGAAGAGTGATGTCTGAAGTCAGTCTTGTCCCGCCGGCCTCGGTCGTGCTGGTGTCGGGCGGCTCGCGCGGTCTCGGCCTGGCGATCGTCACCGACCTGCTCGCGGCCGGGCTCAAGGTCGCGGCGTTCGCCCGGACCGTCACGCCCGAGCTGACCGCGCTCGGCGAGAAGTACCCGGACCACCTGTACTACGGATCCGTCGACGTCAACGACGCCCAGGCAGCACAGGCCTTCGTCAAGGCAGTGGAGAGCACGCTCGGCCCGATCGATGCCTTGGTCAACAATGCGGCGATCGGCCAGGACTCGCTGCACGTCCACACCTCGGCCGAACACCTGGCCGAGATCATCCAGACCAACCTGACCTCGCCGTTGATCCTGACCCGCTTCGTCCTGCGCCGGATGCTCGCGAAAGGGCTGAAGGGCCGGATCGTCAACATCACCTCGATCTGCGCGCAGCGCGGCTATCCCGGCCTGGTCGCGTACTCGGCCACCAAGGGCGGCATGGACGCGGCCACCCGCTCACTCGCTCGTGAGCTCGGTGGCCGCATCCTCGCCAACTCGGTCGCGCCGGGTTTCTTCGCCTCGGAGATGTCCGCGGTCCTAGGTCAGACCCAGCTCGACCAGATCGTTCGCCGTACTCCGACAGGCCACCTGACCGAGCCGGAGGACGTGCTCCCGGTCGTTCGCATGCTCCTGCTGGAGAACACGAACCTCAACGGTCAGGTGCTCGTCGTGGACGGCGCCGCCTCCATCTGAGCCAGGCTCTCGACGGGCTCCGGTTCGCGCCGGAACCAGGTCCACGGACGGACACTGATCACGATCATGGCCAGCGTCAGCCCGGCGTATACGAGCGCGCCGATGAACGCCGCGTGGACCCCATCGACCAGGACCTGACGCGGTACGACGGAGGTCGAGTTGCGGCTCGCCGTACCGAAGATCGTGACCAGGATGCCCAGGCCCAGTGCGCCGCCGACCTGCTGGACCACGTTCAGCATGCCGGACGCGGCGCCCGAGTCCTCCGGTGCGACACCGGAGATGGCCCGGCCGACCAGCGGGATGAAGATCATTCCGGCGCCACCGCCGAACAGCAGCAGCGGACCGACCACGTCGTGCAGGTACGTGCTGTGCGCGTCCAGCCGGGTCAGCCACACCGTGCCCAGTGCGACCAGCGTCGAGCCGGACAGCATCAGCTTCGCGCCGTCGATCCGGGCGACCAGCCGCGGTACGACGCGCGACGCGGTGAACAGCAGACCGGTCATCGGCAGGAAGGCCAGACCGGCAGCCAGCGGGCTGAGCGCGAGCACACCCTGCAGGTACTGGGTCAGGAAGAAGAACATCCCGAACATGGTCCCGACGACGAGCAGCATGGTCAGGTACGACGTCGACCGGGCGGCGGACTTGAACAGCCGCAGCGGCACGATCGGGTGACTGACCCGGCGCTCGATCAGCACGAACGAGACCAGCAGCACCACACCGACAGCGAACGCGGCCAGTACTTCGGCCGACGTCCAGCCGGCCTCGGCGACCCGGATGAACCCGTAGACCAGCGACGTGATGCCGAGCGTCGAGGTGAGCGCACCGGCCACGTCGAACCGGCCGGTCTCCGGCTCGGTCTCGGTCAGTACCCGTCGTGCGGCGAAGACCAGTGCGATACCGATCGGGACGTTGACGAACAGGCCCCAACGCCAGGAAGCCCATTCGGTCAGCATGCCCCCGAGCACCAGGCCGACGCTGCCGCCACCGGACGACACCAGGCTGTAGTAGCCGAGCGCCTTCATCCGCTCCGGACCTTCGCGGTACGTGAGCATGAGCAGCGTCAGCGCAGCTGGAGCGGCGATGGCGCCGCCGATGCCCTGCAGTACGCGGGCGGCGAGCAGGAGCTCCGCGTTCGGGGCGAGACCGCCGAGCAGCGAGGCGAGCGTGAAGACACTGATACCGGTGATGAACACCCGGCGACGGCCGAGCAGGTCACCGGCGCGGGCGCCGAGCAACAGCAGGCCGCCGAACGCGAGTGCATAGGCGTTCTGCACCCACGACAGGCTGGAGGGGCTGAAGTGCAGGGCCTGCTGGATGTGCGGCATCGCGATGTTCACCACGGTGCCGTCGAGGATCACCATCAGCTGGGTGACCAGGATGACTGCGAGAACTACCCCCGGCCGCCGAGCGGGCGTGCCGGATCTGGCGCCGGCCGGCGCCGCGGCTGTTGCCGACATATTGCTCCTTACCCCGGAGGGGTTACAGTTGTGAGAGGAAAGCGGAGCGCTCCTCCGGATACGATACGGAGGCATCCTCCGCTTTGCAAGCGATATTCTGAGCGGACCCGTGCGAGGAGGCTGGATGGCGCCGCAACCCCTGCCGTGTACGCGGCCGTCCCGTGCGGACGCGGCCCGGAACTACGACCGCCTGGTGACGGCCGCCCGGGAGACCTTCGCCGAGCACGGCACCGATACCTCGCTGGAGGAGATCGCCCGCCGCGCCGGAGTCGGCATCGGCACGCTGTACCGCCGGTTCCCGAGCCGGACCGCGCTGCTCGAGGCGGTCTACGTCGAGGAGATCCAGTCGGTCTGCGACCGGGCGTACGAGTTCGACCGGGAGCTGGAGCCGTTCGACGCGCTGGCCGCCTGGCTGCGTAGCTTCCTCGGGTACGGGCTGTCGAAGGGCACGCTGGCCGGCGAGCTGACGGTTGCTCTGGGCAAAGATTCGCCGTTCTTCAAGGCCTGCAAGGTCAACGTGCAGGACGCCGGGAAACTCCTGCTGGACAAGGCGAAGGCGGCCGGTGAGGTGCGGCAGGAGCTCGACCTGGCGGACGTGATGCGGCTGGTCGGCGGCATCAACATGGGTCGCGACATCGAGCCTGAGCAGGCGAACCGCCTGCTCGACATCGTGCTGTGTGGCCTCAGGCCCGCTGCCGCCTCAGCTGCTCCAGCGAAGGGTTAGTGGCGTCCCGCTCGGTGTAGCTGAGCTCCTGGATCGGCCACTCGATCGCCAACTCCGGATCGAAGAGGTCGACGGCCACCCGCTCCGGCGACCAGTGCTCGTTCACCAGGAAGTTGTACGTCGTGTGCGGCGTCAACGTGCAGAACGAGTTCCCGACGTCCCGCGGCACGAACAACGCGTCTGAAGTACCGAGCTCAAAAGTCTCCACCTGACCGAACGTCGCGTTGTCCCGCAGGTCGACGATCGCCGCGAACACCCGGCCGGACGACGGCGACAGGTACTTGTCCCACGGCTCCGCATGGATGCCCCGGACGATCCCCGCCTCGGCGAAGTACGCGACGTTGTGCTGTACGACGTCCATCCCGAGCGCGGCGAGCTTCTCGCGGTGGAAGTTCTCCTTGAACCAGCCGTCGTCGTTGGGCTTCACCTCCAGCCCGATCCGCAGTACTCCGGGGATCGTCGTCTGCTCGACCTTCACCGGCGCACCTGCCGGCGGCCCTCGAGCTGAGCCTGGTCAGCCGCTGTCAGACCCGCGTGCCAGCCGGCGCCGTTGGTGATGCGCGTCCGCCGGGTCGTCGTGTTCGGGAACAGCTGCGCGAACAACGCGTCCACCTGCTCCTCCCGCTTCGCCAGCACCGGCAGCAGCCGGCCCGCATCCGCTTCGGGTACGGCGGCCTGGGTCGCCGCGGCAGTCTGCTCTAACCGCTCGCCGATCCGCAGCGCATAGGCCATCAGGAACGACTGCCGGAACGACCGCGTCCTGGACTCACCCCGATGGCCGATGTGCTTGCCAGCGGCAATCATCGCGCGGTTCGCCTGCACCAGCAGCGACGTACTGAGGATCTCGGTGTGCTGCAGATCCACCTCAGCGCCGACGATGGTGACCACCGCCAGCTCGTCGATCACGACCGTCCGGCACCGGTTCGCCGACGCGACCGCTCCGACCAGTTGCGCCTTGGCCGAGACGTACGGCGTCTCGACCCAGAGCCGCCGCCCCGCGGAGTCATCCGGGATCTCCACGTCCGCCTCGACCAGCGCACTGTCCAGCGAGAACTTCGCCATCAGCTCCTGCGCCTTCCCCGACAGCGCCTCCGCCTCCTCCGGGAACTCGGTCGCCTCCGCCTTCGCCAGCAGTCCACGGATCCGCGCCAGCATCTTCCCGTTCGCCGGTACGACGTGATGCTCTCGCCGGACCGTCGTACCAGGAAGCGGAAAGAGGCGAGCCAGGACCGGGAGCGTCTGCAGGAATCCGGCCAGGGAGAGGGCGTGATGCAAGGTGAGGTAGCGGCCCACCCGTGCACCGGCGGCCCACGCGGTCAGGCTCGGCTTGGTGAAGGGCTGCGGCACGCCGAGGTCAGTCAGTTGTTCGAGCCAGCGGGAGTCGATCGTCGAAGCCTTGTAGCCCACGTGTTCAGCGGAGATCGCGGTCAGCAGCAGCGGCTCGACGCCGGCGTCCAGAGTGCGGCGGCCGTGCTGGACGACGTCGGCAGGCGCCCAGCCGCGCTCCCACGTGGTGCGCAGCAGACCGGTCAGGAACGCCTGCACGCAACGATCCACCTGCGCCTGGTCGCGCTCGTCGTACGCACCCAGGCGGGCCAGGTGTTCGTCGGCGCGATCGTCGCGCACCGCCACAGCAGCAGCCGTGATCGGTAACAATCGCAGGATTTCCTCGTCACTCACGTCGTCGAGTCTGACACTCACCGAAGTTCCTGCCCAAACGGGAATCGTTCCCCTTGTGGACAAACCCCGTGACTCTGCAGGCTGCCCGAAAGGACGCTGACGCAGCGGAGCCGGGCACCTAGCCTGGCGGCAACACATCGGGGAGGGGACTGTAATGACGCAGACTGTGGGGGAACTGCGCGCGGCGGTGAGCGGAGCCGTGTTCGCACCGGAAGATGACGGGTACGACACGGCGCGCCGGCTGTGGAACGCGGAGCACGTCCGGGAGCCGGCGCTGATCGCCCAGGTTCATTCGGCCGAGGACGTGCAGGCAGCCGTTCGGTACGCGGTGGCCGAGGGGCTGGAGATCGCCGTACGCGGCGGTGGGCACAGCATTGCCGGACTGTCGTCGGTCGACGGCGGGCTGATGATCGACCTGAGCCAGCTGAACCAGGTCACGGTCGATCCCGAGGCGCGGCGTGCTCGCGTCGGCGGCGGTGCGCTGCTGCGGGATCTGGATGCTGCCACGCAGGAGCACGGCCTCGCCGTACCGGCCGGGCTGATCGGTCACACCGGAGTCGGCGGGCTCACGCTCGGCGGCGGCATGGGCTGGCTGACCCGGATGCACGGGCTCACCATCGACAACCTGGAGTCGGTCCAGCTGGTCACCGCGGACGGCAGCATCGTGCGCGCCGCGGAGGACGAGAACGCCGACCTGTTCTGGGCTGTGCGCGGTGGCGGCGGCAACTTCGGCGTGGTCACCGAGTTCGAGTTCCGGCTGCACGTGGCCGGGCCGATCGTGAACTTCGGCCTGGCGTTCTGGGGGCAGGACCAGGGCGCGGAGCTGCTCCGGGCGGCCCGCGAGGTGATTCCGACGCTGCCGCGTGAGGTCAACGTGGTGATCGCCGCGCTGAACGCGCCGCCGGCGCCGTTCGTCCCGGAGGAGCACCACTTCAAGCCAGGGTTCGCTCTGGTGGTCGTCGGCTTCGGATCGCCCGAACAGCACGCGGAGGCAGTCGCTCGGCTGCAGTCGATACCGCCGCTGTTCCAGATCGTCACGCCGATGCCGTACGTCGCCGTACAGCAGCTGCTCGACGAGGCGAACGGCCCGGGCATGTACCACTACGAGAAGGGCGCGTACCTCGAGACACTGTCCGACGGGGCGATCGACGTCTACACGTCACAACAGCTGAACAAGACGTCGCCGATGTCGGCCGCCATGATCTACCACCTCGACCAGGGCTACCTCGAGACCGCGGACGACGCCACCGCGTTCGGCGGGCAGCGGACCGAGCGCTATGCGATGTTCGTCATCGCAACCGCGCCGGTTCCGGAAGCCCTGGAGCCGGAGCGTGCCTGGGTCCGAGGGTTCTGGGACGCCATCCAGCCGTATGCGATCAACATCGGCAGCTACGTGAACGGTATGGCCGAGCCGGACGCGGCCCGGATCCAGGCGTCGTACGGCGACAAGTACGCCCGGCTGGTCGAGCTCAAGCGGAAGTACGACCCGGACAACGTGTTCCGCCGGAACCAGAACATCAATCCAGCGGCAACTGGTAGCTGATGAACTTCTTGTGAGTGACGAAGCCGAGGCCCTCGTACAGGCCGAGGGCTCCGGTGGGGTTGTCGGCGTCGACGCCGAGCGCAGCCCGCTGGTATCCGGCCTCCGCGGCCTTGGCGAGCACCTTCGCCAGGGCCGCGCGGGCCAGTCCACGGCCACGGTAGGCACGACGGGTGCCGACCTGGCCGATGTACAGCTCGCGGACCCCGGTCACCTCGGTGTCGGCTTCCCACTCGTAGCCGTTGACGTACGCCGCGACGGTGTCGCCGTCGAGAACGCAGTACGACTGCGCGCCGCGGAACGCCCGTGATCCGACGTTCCGGGCTCGCCACGCGTCCGTGGTGGGCGGCGTCCAGCCCCAGTGGTCGGAGAAGGCCTCGAAGTGGGCCAGCCGCAGCGCCTCCTCGTACGACGTGTCGTACGCCCTGAGCCGCAGCCCGTCCGGCACCGGCGCGGGCGGTACCGGCTGGTCCAGCGGCCGGCGCATGTCGAAGAAGTAGCGCGCCTCCTCGAACCCGAGGTTGCGCAGCAGTCGGTCCGCCCCGGCATTGGTGCTGCTTGCACCCGCGCCGACCAGACCGGGGTACTCCGGATGGGCGGTCGTGTGCAGCTCGCCGGCGCGCTGGATCAGCCAGCGCATCAGCGTCGTGCCGAGGCCCTTCCGGCGCCACTCCGGGTCGATGGTGCCCTCGGTGTTGACCCGGTCCACGTCGACGACGTTGGCCCTGACGTGTGCGATGCCGTAGCCGATCATCCGGTCGCCGGACCACAGGCCGATGGTGTCCTTGGCCAGATCCAGGTGCGGCAGCTCCAGCTCCTCGGCGAGGTCCTCGGCGCCGAAGTTCTCGCCGTCCTCGTCTGCCCTCTCCTTGGCGGCCATCAGCTCCGCCCACGCCTCCACGTCACCCTTGTCGATCGGGCGCGCCTGGATCCCCTCCGGCCAGTTCATGGGACGAAGGTACGGCGTCCATGGTGCCAAGGCACGTCAATTAGCTCAGCTGTTCGGCGAGCCATCGCACTGCCATCGGATAGCGGTACTCGATGCCGCCGTGGGTGCCCTCGAACAGCTCGAAGTGCATCCGCCCGTCCGGCAGACCAGCCTGCTGCGCGGCCCGGTGGAACGCGGTCGCGCCCAGGTCGAGGTAGTACTCGTCCTGCTTGCCCGCGTCGATCCACACCGCCCGCAGTGAGAGCAGCGCCTCGGCGTACTGCGGTTCCTTGACCATCTCCACCGGGTCCCGCGACAGCCAGCGCGCCCAGACCTCTGGGACGATCGAGCCCAGGTCGTCGAACGGCAGCAGTACGGTGCCGTCGGGCTCAGCGGAGTACGCCGACGCGTAGCCGTACATCTCCAGCAGATGCAGGTCCTCGTTCGTCGTACGACCGGTCCGGGTGGCCAGCGCCTCGAAGTACTTCTCGTAGCTGCCGTCGTACTTGTCCCGCAGCGTCCGCGCGCGCTCCGGGAACTCCGGCCGGTAGCAGACGTCGAAGAGCGCGTCACCGGCGTGGGTAGCGAGTGCGCCGAACACATCCGGCCGCAGCAACGGCATCACCATCGCCGTGTACCCGCCACTCGATTTGCCGGTCACAGCGCGGTGATCGCGGTCGGGAATGGTCCGGTACGTCGCGTCGATCCACGGCACGATCTCGTCGCACAGGTACGACTGGTACTGCCCGGTGCCGGGCGAGTCGAGACACTGGCTGCCGCCGTACTTCGTCCAGGAGTCGACGAACACCACTACTGCCCGCGGCACGGTCTCGTCCGAGAACATCGCGTCCAGGAGCTCCGGGTACGGCTGGCGGAACGGAGTCCGGTTGAACCACATCCCGACGTGACCGGTGTACCCCATCGTCACGTAGATCGACGGGTAGCGGTCCTCCGAGTCGTCGTACCCCGGCGGCAGGTAGACCAGCACCGGACGCTCGTGCGGATCGCCGAGTGGGTTGCCACGGAGCAGTTCGCTGGTGAACGTCAGTTGGTCCAAGCGTCCGTTGAGTTCGGCCGACCAGGGCAGCATCCGTACCTCCGATGAGTCACATCGCGTCAGGGGCCTCGATACCGAGCAGGCCGAGTCCATCCTGCAACACGTTGCGGGTTGCGGTGCAGAGGGCGATCCGGCTTGCTCTGGTCGCGCCCTCGCTGCCGAGAACCGGGCACTGCTCGTAGAAGGTGGAGAGGGCGGACGCGACGTCGTACAGATAGGTGCAGAGCCGGTGCGGCTGGAGGGTCTCGGCGACCTGTGCGACGGCGGCGGCGAAGCCGGTGAGGAGGAGGGCCAGCCGCTGCTCGGCCGGGTCCTTGAGCTCGGTGACCTCTGTTGACGCGTCTGCCTTGGACAGGAGTCTGGTCAGCCGCGCGTGCGCGTACTGCAGGTACGGTCCGGTGTTGCCGGTCATCGCGACCATCCGGTCCAGGTCGAAGACGTAGTCATTGCCCCGGTCGCTCGACAAGTCGGCGTACTTGACCGCGCCGATCCCGACTGCCCGCGCGGTAGCTTCCCCGCTGACGCTCGCTTTTGCTATAGCACTCTCCAGTAGGTCGACGAGCTTGACCGTCCCGCCTTCTCTTGTTTTGAAGGGCTTTCCGTTCGGCCCGAGCACCGTTCCGAACGACACGTGCTCGGCCGGTACGTCGGCCGGCAGCCATCCCGCGGTCCGCGCCAGGGTGAAGATCATGTCGAAGTGCAGTGCCTGCCGGTGGTCCACGACGTAGACGATCCGGTCGGCGTGGAGAGTGCTGACCCGGTGTCGTACTGCGGCCAGGTCTGTTGCGCTGTAGCCGAAGCCGCCGTCGGACTTCCGGACGATCACCGGGAGCGGACTGCCGTCGCGGCCGAGGAATCCGGGCAGGAAAGCGCACATTGCACCCTCGGACTCGGTCAGGAGGCCTTGCCCATCCAGCTCGGCCACTACCTGTGGCAGGTCGTCGTTGTAGGCGCTTTCGCCCACCACGTCTGCTCTGGCGAGTTTCGAGCCGAGCAGGGCGTAGACCTTGTCGAAGTCGTCCAGCGAGACGTCGACCATGTGTTGCCAACTCGCCCGCGTCTCCGGATCGCCGGACTGCAGTTTGACGACCCTTAGTCTGGCCTTGTCGGCGAAGTTGCTATCAGCATCGAAATGCTTCCGGCTCCGCTCGTACAGGTGCTGCAATCCCTCCAGATCAAGGGATTCCGCCGTACCGCCCTCCTCGAGCAGCTGCTCGATCATCATCCCGTACTGCGTGCCCCAGTCGCCGACATGGTTCTGCCGGATCACGTCGTACCCGACGTACTGCAGCACGTTGCACAACGCGTCGCCGATCACCGTCGACCGGAGATGGCCGACGTGCATCTGCTTTGCGACGTTCGGCTGCGAGTAGTCGACGACGACCCGTTGGCCGTTGCTGGCAAAGGTTTCCGGCTCGTTGACTGCCTTGGCGAGTGTCGCCGGCAGCAGTGTCAGATTGATGAACCCCGGGCCGGCGATGGACGGCTGCTCGCAGAGGTCGTCTATGTGGAGTTCTGCGATCAGGCGCGCGGCGACCTCCCGCGGCGGCAGGCCTTGGGCGTTGCCGATTCTGAGCGCGAGATTGCTCTGGTAGTGGCCGAACTCGGGCTTGGTCGCCGCCCGCAGCTCCGGGTCGTACGGCGTACCGAACGCAGCCTCGGCGGCAGCGGACAATCTGGAGGCAAGGACAGGCAGAACTGCGGACATAACGGGGTCCTTCGAAAAGACGCGACTGGAACAGGCTGGGGTGTTCAGACAGTGCGTCGTCGTCGCAGGCTGAAGCTCACGCGCGCGGCGTGGATGGGCTTCAGGCTGATCGACATGTCAGCCATTATGCACGAAGTACGCCGACGGTGCCGGTGACCGATCCGCCAACGGCACGACCGCCGGTACCTCGGTCTCGCCCAGGAAGACCCGCCGTACGACGCGCTCCGCCGCCTGGCCGTCGTCGAACTCGCAGAACTTCTCCCGGTAGAGGTGCCGGTGCTTGGCCGCCTCCGGCGTCGCGAACGTGCCGTTCCGCAACGCGGCGAACAGCTCGTCGGACGACCGCGCCACGACGCCGGGCGGGAAGTCGGTGACGTCGAAATACGTGCCGCGCCGGCCGTTGTAGAAACCTTGGTCCTCGACGTGCAGCATGATCGGCCGATCGAGGTTGGCGTAGTCGAACGTGATCGACGAGTAGTCCGAGATCAGTACGTCGGCCGCCAGCATCAGGTCCTCGACCCGCGGGTGCCGGGACACGTCCTGGACCTTGCCGGAGTGCGATTCCGGTGCCTTCGACAACGAGTAGTGCGTCCGCACCAGCACCCGGCCGTGATCGCCGGCCGCGTTCGCCAGTTGGTCCAGGTCGAGCCGGATACCGGTGCCGCCGAGATCCATCACGCCCGTCGGCATGCGGACCGAGTCGACGCCGTCGCGGAACGTCGGCGCGTACAGGATGACCAGGTGCGAGTCGTCGTACCCGAGACTCGCCCGGATCGCGCGGACCTCGTCGAGGGTCGCGGTGAGCAGCCGGTCGTTGCGCGGGTAGCCGTACTCGAGCTCCTCGAAGTACGCCGGGTAGGTGCGCTCCCAGATCTCCGAGGAGTAGCGGTTCGAGGAGAGGTTGAAGTCCCAGCGGTCGACCTCGCGCATCAGCTCCTCGAGGTCGAGGCCCTTGCCGGCCTGCGGGAAGTTGCGCAGATCGGTGCCCATGGTCTTGAGCGGCGTACCGTGCTGGGTCTGCAGGTGGATCTGGCCCTCGCGCTTCTCCAGCTCCTTCGGCCAGTTCATGTTGCTGACGAAGTACGTCGCCTTGCTGAGCAGCTTGTCGTACGCCGGGGAGTCCGCGACGACGTACTCGACGCCTTCCGGGATCGCGCTCAGGTGATCGTTGTCGACGACCCAGACCCCGCGGATGTGCGGCGCGAGCTCGGCCGCCTTCTCGTAGATCGCCCGCGGGTTGCAGGCGTACTGCTTGAACCAGTACGCCGTGTACGCGGCCAGGTTCGGGTCGAGCTTGCCGCGGCGCAGCATCTTGCGGACCGTCTGGCGCGGACTCTGGCCGTGCAGCATCCGTGAGCTGAGCTTCAGGGTCGAATAGGTCGCATAGTCGTCATGGATCAGCAGCCAGCGTTTGAAGCCACGCGCCGTCCGGTCCGCCGTGTAGCCCTCGGGCTTCCAGCGCTTCGCGAACGCATGGGCCGCGTGGAAGAACTCGGCCCGGTCGTCGGTGTCGATCCGCTCGGGCTTCGCGAGTACGGCGACGATGTGGTCCAGCGACCGGTCGAACGCGAACCGGCGCCAGCCGGCCAGCTCCGGGTCGGACTGGATGAACGCGTGCACCCGGTCGTACTGGTCGAAGATGTCCCACTGCCGGCGTCCGCTGGTCGCGTGGATGTTGCCGCCGGTCCGGTGCTGCCGGTAGTGCACGACGATCCGGTCCAGGGTGGCGATCCGCTGGGCGGTCAGCATCGTCGAGTACGTCCAGGGCGCGTCCTCGTAGAAGCCGGAGGTGAACGCGAAGCCGTGCCGGGTGAGGAACTCCCGCTGGTACGCCTTGTTCCAGACCACCTCGAGGAAGGTCAGGAAGATCGGCCGCTCGGCCGCGGTGAACACGCCGGCGCCCTCCCGCGCGAACGCGTCGTGTCGCTGGCTGCCGACCGCGCGGCCGTCCCAGAAGATCCGCTCGTAGTCGAACATCACGATGTCCGGCTGGTTGGTGTCGTCGATCCGGGTGGCGATCGCCTCCAGCGAACCGGGCAGCCAGACGTCGTCGGCGTCCAGGAACAGCACGTACTCGCCGCGGCACTCCTTCAGCCCGGCGTTCCGGGTCAGGCCGAGCCCGATGTTCTCGTCCAGGTGCAGCGCCCGCACCCGCGGATCGGCGGCGGCGTACTCGTCCAGAATCCGCCCGGACCCGTCCGGATCCGCGTCGTCGACCCCGATCACCTCGAAGTCGGTGAACGACTGACTCAGCACAGAGTCCAAGCACGGCCGCAACCATGCCCGCGAGGCATGACAGGGAACCACAATGCTGAACCTGGGGACGGTGCCGAGCGCCATACGACGTCATCCTAGGCTGCGGGCATGAGTGTTGACGTGTTCGAGCCGTTGGCCGGGCTGGAGGGGGTCGGGTCGGCGGCGCGGGCGGCCCGGGATGCGGTTGACGTGCTGCTGCGGGACCGGGGGTTGCGCCGGGTCGGGTCGGACATGACCGCCGAGGCCCTGTTGCGCGGCGCCCACGCGTCCGCGGCGCTGGCCGGCAGTACGTCGACGCCGGACGACGTACGCCGTGGCGCAGCCGACGGACTGGCCTCCGGTGCGGTCCGGATCACCAGCGAGCTGATGGCGCTCGCGCCGCAGCTGGACAAGGCGCCGGTGCAGGTCTGGACCAGACTGCACCAGTTGGCCGCCGCCGACCTGAGCGGTGAGGACCAGTTGGGTCATCTTCGGACCAGTCGGGAGCCGGTGCCCGACGACATCCCGGGACTGCCGCCGGCGCCGGGCGCCGACGAGATGTGGGAGCGGTTGAGCGCTCTCGCGCAGAACCTGACCCGCCCGACCAAGGCGCCCGGCCTGGTCGTGGCTGCGATCGTGCACGCCGAGCTCGCCGTCCTCCGCCCGTTCCCGAGCGCCAACGGGCTGGTTGCCCGGGCCGCCGAACACTGCCTATTGGTTGCCCGAGGCATCGACCCGGTAGCGGTGACCGTACCGGAGGGTGGTCACTATGTGTTGCAGGCTTCCTATCCGAGCGGTCTCACCGACTACGCAGTGCAAGGTTTGACCGGAGTTCGTGATTGGTTACTGCGGTCCTGCGAGGTCGTGACAAAAGGTGCCGAGCTGTCGCCGCTCGTGTCCTGACATGCGAACGGCGTTCTCGAGTGAGAACGCCGTCGCTGGCACAACCTCCTGGTTACCATGCGTGCACCGGTTTGCCGCCACAGGACTGGCCTGGGTCGAGCTGCCCGTTTGGGATGGGCTGGTCGCCGCGTGGGTGCCTGGTTGCCGTGCAATCTCTACCGGACCCGAAAGTCCTTTGTGCTTCCTTTGTACTCCTGAAACCCCTTTCTGGGAAGGGGATACGGCGGCTTCATGGAGTTGAGAACAATGAAGCTATCTTCAGCTTTCAAGCACTCCGCGAGCGCCGGCGGGAGGCCAGCAACAGCGCCCCGGCAGCAACGGCCGCGACCACGCCGGCGGCTACGGCGGGTCGTCGTACGCCGTTGCGGTGCGGCTGTTGCGGTTCCGCGAAGTCCAGCACCGGCCAGCCGCGCTCGACCGCGATCCGGCGCAATGCCTTGTCCGGGTTGACCGCGAACGGGTGCCCGACCGCGGCCAGCAAGGGCTCGTCGGTGATCGAATCCGAGTAACCGTAGGAGGTCGCGAGGTCGTAACCCTCGGCAGCGGCCAGCGCCTCGATCGCGGTCACCTTGTTCGGACCGTACGCATATTCGGCGATCTCGCCGGTGTACTTGCCGTCGGCAACTACCATCCGGGTGGCGATCACCTTGTCGGCGCCGAGCATCGCACCGATCGGTTCGACCACCTCGGCGCCGGACGACGACACGATCACCACGTCCCGGCCGGCCGCGTGGTGCTGCGCGATCAGCTCGACGGCCTCGGTGTGGATCATCGGCCGGACGATGTGTTCCAGGGTGTCGGCGACGATCGCCTTGACGGTCGCGACGTCCCAGCCGGTGCACATCGCCGAGATGTACTCGCGCATCCGCTCCATCTGGTCGTGGTCGGCGCCGCCGAGCAGATAGACGAATTGCGCGTACGCGCTACGCAGTACGGTCCGGCGGTTGATCAGGCCGCCGGCGTAGAACGGGCGGGAGAACGCGAGCGTGCTGGAGCGGGCCAGAATGGTCTTGTCCAGATCGAAGAAAGCGGCTGAACGAGCCGTCCCGGGGTGCGCCATGGGACCGAGCATAGGAGCCGGGGAGAAACGCCGAGGGACCCGGGCTTTTGCCTGGGCCGGTATCCAGTTAGACTGATGATCAGTGTGACAGTGACACTGGCTGGAAGCGCCCGTCCGGGTGCAACCGGCGCTCGGGCAACAGGCATTCGGTTGAAATCGAATCGAGATGTGTGAAGCCTGGTCTTGGGGGGTACATACCCCCTGACAGTGGCAGACTGTCGCCTCCTGAACGGCCCCCGGCTCCTCCCCCCGAGCCCGTGGCCGAAGACGGCCCCCGGTCACCCCCCCGCCGGGGGCCGTCGCCTTTCTCCGTTCAGCCAAGTAAGCGTAAAGATTCTCGCTTTTCTGCGCGTGAGAGCGTTCCCACTTTATGCAGGGTCTTGACAATGTAATTGCCTGGTCACACTTTGTAGAGCATGAAACCGCCTGCACACCGCCCCCAGGCAGCGGTCGTCATCAGCCTGCTCGCCGTACTCATGGCCTTCCTGGTCCCCGCTTCCGCCTCCGCGGCTACCAATCTCGTCGCGAACGCCGGCTTCGAGTCCGGCACGCTGTCGGGTTGGTCCTGTCCCGCCGGCGGCGTCACGACGTCCGCCCCGCACTCCGGCTCGTACGCCCTTCAGGCGACCCCGAGCGGGAGCGACATCGCCAAGTGCTCCCAGTCCGTAGCGGTCCAGCCCAATACGGCGTACACGCTGTCGGCGTGGGTCAAGGGATCGAATGTCTACGTCGGCGTGGACGGTGGTCCCAGTACGTGGACAACTAGCTCCGGCTGGAGTCAGCTGACCGTGCCGTTCACCACGGGCGCTTCGGCGACGTCGGTGACGATCTACGTCCACAGCTGGTACGCGCTCCCGGCGTACCAGGCCGACGACGTCGTACTGGATGGTCCCGGTGGTACGGCGGACACCACGCCGCCGTCGACGCCAGGTGGCCTGACGGTCGGCAGCCCGACCTCGAGCTCGCTCAAGCTGAACTGGTCCGCCGCGTCCGACGCGAACGGCATCGACCACTACGACGTGGTCCGCGGGACGGGCGCCGCGCAGAGCGTCGGCAACGTCACCAGCTGGACCGCGACCGGTCTTGCCGCGTCTACGACCTACTCGTTCAAGGTGCGCGCATGCGATCCGAGCGGCAACTGCTCGCCGTACGGCGCAACCGTGTCGGGCACCACGTCGGACGGCGGCACCAATCCGCCGGCCGGCAACCTGCCCGCGCATGTGCTCACCGGGTACTGGCAGAACTTCAACAACGGCGCGACGGTGCAGAAGATCTCCGACGTACCCGCGGCGTACGACTTGATCGCGGTGGCCTTCGCCGATGCCGACTCGTCCCGGCCGGGTGCCATCACGTTCAACCTGGACAGCGCCGGGCTCGGTGGTTACACGGTCGCGCAGTTCAAGGCCGACATCGCGGCGAAGCAGGCGGCCGGTAAGAAGGTCATCCTGTCCGTCGGCGGCCAGAACGGCACCATCTCTGTTGCTGATCCCACCGCGGCGGCCAACTTCGCCTCGAGCGCGCTGTCGGTGCTGCGTACCTATGGCTTCGACGGGATCGACATCGACCTGGAGAACGGCGTCAACGCGCAGTACATGGGTCAGGCTTTGCGGAGCCTGCAGAGCCAGTTCGGTAGCGGACTGGTGATCACGATGGCGCCGCAGACGATCGACATGCAGAGCACGTCGTTCGAGTACTTCAAGCTGGCGCTGGCGATCAAGGACATCCTGACCATCGTCAACGTGCAGTACTACAACTCCGGCTCGATGAACGGCTGCGACGGACAGGTCTACTCGCAGGGCTCGGTCGACTTCATCACCGCCCAGGCCTGCATCATGCTGCAGGGCGGACTGCGTCCCGACCAGGTCGGTCTGGGCCTGCCGGCGTCGTCGCGGGCGGCCGGTAGCGGGTACGTCTCGCCGACGGTCGTCAACAACGCTCTGGACTGCCTCACCAAGGGCACCGGCTGCGGCAACTACCGGCCGAGCTCCCCGTGGCCGTCGCTGCGTGGGGCGATGACCTGGTCGACCAACTGGGACGCGCTGAACGGCAACCAGTTCGCGAACCAGGTCGGCAGCCACGTGCACTCGCTGCCCTGATCATGCATAGCTATCGACCGGCTCCAGTGTTGGAGGCGCTCGGTGTCTGCTCGGAGGACGAGCAGCTCTACCGGGCGCTTCTGGCCCGCCCGGAGTCCACAGCCACTGACCTGACCACGTTCGTCGATTGGCCCGCCAACCGGGTCGGCCGGCACCTGCGGTCCTTACTGTCGCTCGGCCTGGCGTCGCGTACGCCAGGCCGTCCGGCCCGCTACCTGCCCGCAGTACCGGAAGCCGCGGTCGAGTTGCTCGCACTCCGGAAGCAGGCCGCGATCGTCGAGGCGCGGTTGGGTGCTTCGGTGCTCACTGCCGAGTTCCGGCAGCCGGATGCGTTCACGGTCATCCGGGGCGCCGAGGCCATCGCGCAACGGTTCTACCAGGCGCAGCAGTGCGCGCAGGACGAAGTACTCGTGCTGGATCGCATGCCGTACGCGCGCCGGTTGGATGGAGTGAGGCACCGGATCATCTACGACATGGCGTCGTTGTCGGAGCCCGGCGACCTGACCGCGGCCCGATCGGCAGGTTGCTGCCGGATGCTGCGCGACGTCCCGCTGAAGCTGGTCGTCGTCGATCGCCGGACTGCTCTGTTGCCGACCGCTGCCGATGTGGTTGTGGAACTCGGTCCGTCGAGCCTCCTGGACGCTCTGCTCCGCCTCTTCGAGCTGTTGTGGAAGCAGGCGAGCCCGCTGACCCCATCGGTGTCAGAAGGCCCGCTGACGTCGGACGACCAGCAGCTCCTCTCGCTGGCCGCAGCAGGTCTGACGGACCAAGCCATAGCCCGTCGCCTCGGCGTCGCGCAGCGAACCGTAGAACGCCGAATGCAACGCATCCTGAAGGCACTCGACGCCACCACCCGCTTCCAGGCCGGCCTCAGGGCTGGCCAACGCGGGCTGCTCGTCTAGTCCGTGACGTCAGCAACAGTGGCGTTCAGAGCCTTGGCAAGCGCCTGTGCGTCCACGGTGATGCCAACGCCGTGGTCTCCACCGCCGATCGAGATAGTGCCGGTGATCCGCTCGTCCGCGATCACCGGCCAGGCGTGTGTGCTGCCGAGCGGCGTGATCGTCCCGCGCACGTACCCGGTGACGTCGAACGCCGTGTCCTTGTCGGGCATCGAGATCCGGTTCACGCCGAGCAGTGCCCGCAGTTTCGGCCACGCGATCTCGCGGTCACCCGGTACCAGCACGAACCGGTAGTCGTCGTCGGACAGTCGTACGACGATCGTCTTGATCAACCGGGCCGGCTCGATACCCCGCGCCGCCGCGGCCTCCTCCAACGAGTTCACCCGGCCGTGCCTGGTCACCTCATAGGTGAGCCCCAACTGATCAGCAGCATCCGTCGCCTTCGTCACCTGGCCAGTTTCGCATTCGTCTGCTTGAGCAGCACGGAAAGGACCAGGCTGACCGTGAACAGTGCCCCGGCCTCGAGCGCGACCCCGGTCCAGCCTCCGTGACTCCACGCCGTACCCGCCAGCCCGCCGAACACCGACGACCCCAGGTAGAAGGAGAAGAGGTACATGCTCGACGCCTGCGCGGTGCCGACGCCGCTCGCGTGCGCCCGAGCGGGCACCCAGCCGCTGGCGACGCCGTGCACGGCGAAGAACCCTGCCGTCATCACAGCCAGCCCCAGCACGATCAGCGGCAGTGGGCTGGCCAGCGTGATGGCTACACCGGCCAGGGTGATCAAGCACCCGATCGGCACGACCTTCCGTCGCCCGTAGCGGTCCGCGAGCGTCCCCGCCGTCGCTGAGCCTGCTGACCCGAGCAGATAGACACAGAAGACCAGCCCTGCGGCTCCAGCGCTCAGTTTGTAGGGCGAACCGGACAGTCGGAAGACCGCTCCGTTGTAGACAGCGACGAACGCGCCGACCGCCGTGGCGGCGATCCCGTAGAGGGCGAGGAGTGCGGGGTCACGCAGTACCTTCACGCTCGGCCGCGCCGGGCTCGGGCGGAAGTTCCGCGACGCTGGAAGGAGCAGCCAGACGATCGCAGCGCACAGTACGCCGACCGCGGCGATCCCACCGGTCGCGAACCGCCATCCGCCGAGGTCCGACAATCCTCCCGCGATCAGACGTCCCGCCATGCCGCCAACCGCAGTACCCGCGATGTAGAGGCCGCTGGCTCTCGCGTGGCTGTCCTGGTGCACCTCCTCGCGCAGATAGGCCATCGCGACCGCGGGCAGTCCGGCCATCGCGATCCCCTGCAGACCCCGCAGCGCCAGCAGCGTGTGCCAGGTCGGGGCGAATGCGCTCAGAAGTGCGAAGACTGACGTCGCCGCGACCGACCAGCGCATCAGATTGGTCCGGCCGAGGACCTCCGACGCCGGACCGGCGACCAGCAGCGCGAGACCGAGTCCGAACGTGGCGAACGACACGCTGAACGCGCTCTGACTGGGGGAGACGTGGAATGCGTCGACGAGCTGGGGAAGCAGCGGCTGCGTGCTGTAGAGCAGAGCGAACGTGGCCAGTCCGGCCGCGAACAGCGCGACCGAGAGCTTGCGGTACTCCGGGTCTCCGGGCAGGTACCCGGTCTGGCGAGCAACGGACTGGTGCATGTCTTCGACGGTCGCACGCCTGCTGCGATACGTAAAATGTCGATCTCAGCGGAAATCGATACGCTTTCAGTATGCATGTCGAGGATCTGCGGTGGTTCGCCGTACTCGCTGAGACCGAGCACCTGACCGAGGCGGCGGCCGCGCTGGGGACCAGCCAGCCGAATCTGTCCCGGTCGCTGCAGCGGGTGGAGCGGGCGTTCGGGGTGGCGTTGTTCGAGCGGGAACGCCGTGGTGTGCGGCTGAATCCGTACGGCCGGCTCGTACTGGAGGCGGCGCGGGCCGGGACGATGGCGGTCGATACCGCGAAGCGCCGGATCGACGCGCTCGTCGACCCGGAGTCCGGCACGGTGCGGCTGGCGTTCCTGCACTCGGTCGCGACGAGCCTGATGCCGGACCTGCTGAAGGCGTTCCGGGCGGACGCGCCGAGCGTGGGGTTCGCGCTGCGGCAGGAGCCGGCGCACGACATCGTCCAGGACCTCGAGACTGGCGAGGCCGAGATCGCGATCATCGCGCCGCGGCCGGATCCTTCCCGCTTCGGCTGGCATCTCCTGGAACGGCAGCGGCTGTGTCTGCACGTGCCGCCTGGCCACGCTCTGGCTTCTCGGCATCGGGTCGAGCTGGAGGAGGTCCGGGACGAGCCGTTCGTCGCGCTGCAGCCCGGCTTCGGCTTCCAGCGGGTGACGGACCGGTTGTGCGAGGCCGCGGGGTTCACGCCGCGGTTCGCGTTCCAGGCGACGGACCTCGCGACGATCGACAGCCTGGTCGGTGCGGGCCTCGGCGTGGCGATCCTCCCGGCCGGTGCGGTCCGCGGCAACGACAGCGGTGCGGTGTCGATACCGCTGGCCGGCGTACAGGCTCGTCGGGAGATCGGAATGTCGTGGCGGCTGAGTACTCCGTTGACGCCCGCAGCCGAGCGTTTCCGGACGTTCGTCCGATCCCGACCGGTCACCTCCAGCTGACTGCTATGACAACGACTTCCGTAGCGTTCGTCCAATTTTCCAGGTGTCGACTTGCAGTCAGAGGCCTTTCCACCGCACTCTTTCCTGCGTGAGGAAGCGTCTGGGTTCGTTCCGGCCGAGTCGCCGGCTGCTCTTCGCAGCCGGGACGGCGGCGGCTGCGTCGACGGTTGCGGCAGCGTCCGCGGCCGAGGCGGTCCCAGTTTCCCCGCAGTCAGAGACCGACGGCGCGACCGGGCTGGCTTATTTGGGCAACTACGGCTCCGGTGTGCTCGGTGCCTGGGAGCGCCAGGCGCGTGCGATCTCGAACGAAGCGCAGATCCGCCGGACGCGTGAGAACGACGGCGTCTTCATGTTCGGCGACAGCATCGGCGTCCAGGACGGACCGGCGCTGGCCCGTCAGCTGGCCCAGCTCGGCATCATGACGGCGGTCCACAACTGGGCCGGCCGCCCGGTGACGCCCGCGGTCGACGCGCTGGACACGTGGGCCCAGGACTACGGCCTGCCGCACCGGATCCTGATGTCGGTCGGCTCCAACGACATCTTCACGCCGCCCGCGGTGGCCGCACAGGTCGACCGGACCATGCAGATCGCCGGTCCGGAGCGGACCGTCTACTGGGTCAACGTGCAGGCTGCCCGCACCGCGTTCATCCCGGAGATCAAGGTCGCCGACCAGCGCAACAGCGCCTGGATCAACCTGCAGCTCGCCGAGGCCGCTCGCCGCCACGAGAACCTGCGCATCATTCACTGGGCCGAGCACCTGGCTTCCAGCCCGAACCGGCTGGCCCGTTACCTTCGCGACGGTCTGCACCCGTCCATCCCGCTCGGGCGGAACGCCCGCAACGGCCTGATCATCGAAGCGATCAAGGCCGGCTGAGCGCGACTCGTCGCCGCACCCAGCCGGACCCTGTCTCAGAAGCCCGCGGTGATGCGGGTGAAGTCCCAGTCGCCCTGGGCGATACCGCTGCAGTTCGAGACCACACCGCCGCCGGCGCAACCGCGGTCGCGGTTGACCGACCAGAACGCCAGCCGGCCGAGCCCGTTGCTCTTGGCCCAGTTGGTGATGTTCTGCCAGGTCGCGGTCGACGTCATCTCCTGCTGGTCGGACAGACCGTTCATGCCGGAGACGCCTTGGTGCGAGTACGCCTCCGCGGTGGACCAGCCGAAGGTCGACTTCAGCTTGTTGTTCAGGCCCTGCGACGCGGCGACCGTGTCGTTGTAGATGTTCGAGCTGCCGAAGTCGAACGGCATCAGCGTGAAGATGTCGATGTTCGCGCCGAGTGCCTTCGACTGGTCGATCAGCCGGTTTCCGTAGTACGTCGGACCGGTCGTCGACGTACCGAACGTGACGATGGTCTGGATACCGGGGTTGTTCTGCTTGACGATCTTCAGCGCGGTCAGGATCCGGTCCTGCACGGCCTCGTTCTCGAACTCGTCGGAGTTCTCGATGTCGATGTCGATCGCCTTCAGGTTGTAGGCGCTGATGACCTGCTGGTACGCGCCGGCCAGCGCCTCCGGGGTGCTGCAGTTCGGGCCGAGCTTGTTGCCGCTCCAGCCGCCGAACGACGGTACGACGTCACCGCCACCGGCCCGGATCGCTGCGATCGCGCTGGCGTCCGCACCACCCTGGAGCGGCCGGGTGCTGTCCCAGGCCGGGCTGCAGCCGCCGCCCGACAGGACGAACGCCATGGTGAACCACTTGATCCCGGTGGCGTTCATCACGGTCGACGGGCTCGGCGGGTCGCCCCAGCCCATGTAGAGGTACGGCGCCGCCTGCTTCGAGCCGGTGTTGCCGCCGCCGTTGCCGGTGGTGACCGAGACGGTGTTGCTCTTCGGTCCCTCACCAGCGCTGTTGGATGCGCTCACCTGGTACGAGTACGACGTGTTCGCGCTGAGGCCGGAGTCCGTGTAGGACGTGCCGCTGGGCGAGCCGACCTTCGAGCCGTTGCGGTAGACGTTGTAGCTCGTGGCGCCTGACGCAGCGGACCAGGACAGGTTCACCGACGTGCCAGACGCCGTACCCGAGAGACCTGTGGGTGCGCCGGGAGCGGTGCCGCCACCGCCGCCCGAGCACGAGCCGCCGTTCAACCGGCACGCGGCGACGCCGGCGAAGTTGCCCGGGCTGCCGTTGAAGCCGAAGCTGACGGTTGCCCCGGGCGCGAGCGGTCCGGCCCAGCTCGGCGGAGTGAACGTGTGCGTCTGTCCGCTGCTGGTGTGGTTGGCGTCCCAGGTGCTGGTGACGGTGTAGCCGGACGGGAAGTCCAGTGCGACCGACCAGGTGCTGAGGGAGCTGGTGGTGCCGTTGGTGACAGTCACCTTGCCCTCGAAGCCGCTGCCCCAGTCGGACACTTTGGTGAAGGTGGCAGAGACTCCTGCCGCGCTGGCCGCCTGTGCGGTCAGCAGAGCGATGACCACGGCCGAGATGGCCGCTATCGCCAGGGTGATGCGTCGTTTCATGATGCTCCGATCAGTGGGCGGTACGTGATCAGACCTGGCCCCAGAGTGCGGGGACGTTCGGTGGCTCCCAGCCGGTCAGGGAGGTGTGGCCCTGGATGCACCTGTAGGTGACGCCGTTGTAGGTCACCAGCGCACCGGTTGCGTACGTCGTGTTCGGCGCCCACGGAGTGGCCGATGTGGGCGGCGTCGTCGGCGGCGTCGTGGGAGGCGTGGTCGGGGGAGTTGTAGGCGGGGTAGTGGGAGGCGTCGTGGGCGGGGTGGTCGGCGGCGTGGTGGGCGGTGTCGTCGGGGGGCCGCTGCAGCCGGCGGTGTTGGCGTTGACCGAGTCGACCACGTTGTTGAAGAGGGTGACGCCGGGGTCGAGTGCCTCGAGGGAGTACATCATCGCGCCGGCCAGGCCGTTGCAGTGCTGGTAGTCCGCCTTGGCCTTGATCGACTGGGCGTTGTCACCCGACCAGAACGTGCCGTTGCTGTAGAACCAGGAGGACTTGGTCGCGTCGTCGAAGTACGTGAACGACGGGTTGTCGACGAAGCCGGTCAGCTCCTTGTAGAACGAGACACCTGGGACGTTGCCGCTCAGTGCGTGCCCGTCGGCCGGTCCGGTCGCAGTCTGGTACTTGCCGTTGGCCGTGGCCGGTACACCCTTCCATCCCCTGTAGTAGAAGGGATATCCGATGCTCAGCTTGTTCGCCGGGAACCCGCCAGGGATGCCGTACGCCGAGTCGCCGGTCGTCCACGCCTTCACCGCAGCGTCGACGGAGTACTTGCCCTGACCCGGTGGGATGGGGTTGCTCGGGTCGTTCGGCGCTGTGTAGAGCGGGTCCTGGAAGTTCGTCGGCCCGGTGGCCTCCCAGCCGCCGTGCATGTCGTACGACATGACGTTGTTGTAGTCCAGGTACTGCCCGATCTTGTTGGTCTCGATCGTGGCGATCTTGTCCTGGCCGGCCGGAGTGGCGGCGGTCAGGTAGTACCGCTTGCCGGTCTGGCTGCCGTACGCGTTGAGCTGCGTGCGGAACTCGGCCAGCAGCGACGTGAAGTTCTGCTTGTCGGCGACGCTGTAGTGGTTGCCGACGTGGCCGTTCGGCGAGCCTGGGTACTCCCAGTCGATGTCGACACCGTCGAAGATGCCGGCCGCGGAACCAGCGCCGCCGAAGCCGTCGATGACCGGCAGATCGCCCTTGAGGAACATGTTCACGCACGAGCTGACCAGGGCCTTGCGCTTGGCGTCGGTCGAGGCCGCGTCGGAGAAGTACTTCGAGTACGTCCAGCCGCCGATCGAGATCAGGATCTTCAGGTTCGGGTACCTCGCCTTGAGCTTCTTGAGCTGGTTGAAGTTCCCTTGGATCGGCTGGTTCCACACATCACCGACTCCGTCGACGCTGATGTCCGCGCCGTACGACTTGCCGTAGTCCGCGAACGCGTCACCCGCGCCGTCACCGGCGTTCGGGTTGTTCTCGTCCTGCGACGCGGCCTTGTTGGCCATGAAGCAGGTGTGGTTCGTCGGGTCGATGTTCGCGAACGCGTAGTTCAGGAAGTCCAGCTTCCCGGCCGCGCCGGTGGTGATCAGGTTCTTGGGGTAGAAGGCGTTGGCGTAGATACCCCACTGGGTGAAGTACGCCGTTTTGACGCCACCACTGCTGGCCTGCGCCATGGTGGCGGCGTTGGCAGTGGTGGCGGTGTCCGGGCCGGCAAGAGATACTCCGGCTGCGGTGAGCAGGGCGGTGGCCGCGACGGCTGAGGTGGCGGCGAGCAGGCGTAATCGACTCATCTGGGATCCTCCGGAGCGATGGGGCGGAAGCGGTCCGGTGAAATTTAGTTAAAGACGCTTCGAAAGGAACCGTAACCGTTCCCGGCGGGTTGGTCTCGGGCTCGTCGTGGCGGGTTCCCGCTGCTGACGGAAACCCGACAACGCTTTGTCCACAGGGATTCCGTTCGGGTGCGCGGAGCAGGCCGGACAACGGCATCTTCTTGGCATGGACACGAACTCATCAGCCAATTCGGTGCTCATGGCAACTACCAACGATGCTCTCCTCGACGATCTGTTGCGGCTGGCCGCGGCCGCGTCGATCACACCTCTGGTCGAGCCCGACCTGCACGGCCTCCGGCGCAACTGGCACACCTGCTCGCTGGTCGTGATCGGCCGGGACCTGGCCGAGCCGTTGGCCCGCCTCCAGCCCGCGCAACGACCGGGAGTCGTCGTGGTCGGCTCGGCGCTCGACGGCGACGATCTCTACCGCTGCGCCTTCGACGTCGGCGCCGATGTCGTGTGCCGCCTGCCCGACGACGAGACCACGCTCGCCGGCAAGTTGGCCGACGCCCTGGATGGTGTGAATCGGAAGGCCGTCACCCTCGCCTTCGTCGGCGGCTGCGGGGGAGCGGGCGCAACCACGCTCGCCGCTGCGGTCGCGGTCCTTGGCAACCGGCGCGGGTTCCGGACGATGCTCATCGACGGGGACCCGCTAGGTGGTGGCATAGAGCTTGCCCTAGGCATCGAACGCGATCCGGGCGACCGTTGGCCCAAACTCCTCAACGCCTCCGGCCGCGTCAGCGCCGCCGCTCTTCGCTCGGCGCTGCCATCCGTCGACGGCCTCGCCGTACTGTCCTGGGATCAGTCCGACGTCACCGTCCTGCCGCCGGACACCATGAGCTCAGTCATCGGCGCCGCCCAACGCAGCAACGACCTCGTCGTTCTCGATCTCCCTCGCCGCGCCGACCCCACCGTCGAGGAGGGTTTCATCCGCTCCACCGCGACCCTCCTCGTCGTCCCATGCGACGTCCGCTCAGTAGCCGCCGCCAAACGCCTCTCCGGCCCCCTCCGCTCCGTCGCCGGCGACCTCCGCGTAGTAGCCCGCAGCACCCGCCCAGCCCTCTCACCCGTAGACGTCTCCACCCACCTCTCCTTGCCCCTAGCAACGAAACTGGGCATCGACCGCACCCTCCCCACCGCCATGGACCAAGGCCACTTCACCCCCACCCCCCGAAGCCCCCTAACCCGAGCCGCCACCACCCTCCTAGACCTCTTCAACCTGACAGCCCCGACCGCCGCATGACCACCACCGATGTCCCTGCACAGCTGCTCGATCGCGTGCGGGGCACCCTCGCTCTGACCGGCGCCGAGCCAACCCCCGTGCAGGTAGCCGCAGCCCTCCGCGCCGACGGAACCATCTGCGGCGACGCCATGGTCCTCGCCGTCGTGACCGCCCTCCGCCGCGAAGCCCTGGGCGCCGGCCCCCTCGACAGCCTCCTCGCCGAGCCGGGCGTGACCGACATCCTGGTCAACGGCCCCGACGAGGTCTACATCGACCGCGGCCGCGGACTCGAGTTCGTAGCCATCCGCACCGGCGACGAACCCGCCATCCGACGCCTCGCCACCAGACTCGCCGCCGCAGCCGGCCGCCGCCTCGACGACTCCACGCCGTACGTCGACGTGCGCCTCTCCGACGGCACCCGCTTCCACGCCGTACTCGCCCCGATCGCCGCCCCCGGAACCTGCCTGTCCCTCCGCGTCCCCTCCCGCAAGGTCTTCACCCTCGAGGACCTCGTAACAGCCGGAGCCCTCCCTCAAGCCGGCGTCCCGATCCTCCGCGACCTCCTGGACTCCCGCCTGGCGTTCCTCATCAGCGGCGGGACCGGCACCGGCAAAACCACTCTCCTGAACTCCCTCCTCTCCCTGATCGACCCGTCCGAACGCCTGGTCCTCGTAGAAGACGCCAGCGAACTACGCCCCGACCACCCGCACGTAGTCCGCCTGGAAGCCCGCCCACCGAACGTAGAAGGCACCGGCGAAATCTCCCTCCGAGACCTCGTCCGCCAAGCCCTCCGCATGCGCCCCGACCGCCTAGTAGTAGGCGAAGTCCGCGGCCCAGAAGTCGTAGACCTCCTCATCGCCCTGAACACCGGCCACGAAGGCGGCTGCGGCACCATCCACGCCAACTCCGCCGCCGACGTACCCGCCCGCCTGGAAGCCCTAGGCGCCTTGGCCGGCCTCACCCGAGAAGCCATCCACAGCCAAATCACCTCAGCCCTACACGCCGTAATCCACCTGACCCGAACCCCATCCGGCCGCCGCCGAATAGCCGAGATCCACACCTTCACCCCTCACCCCAACGGCCCCCCAACCACCCACCCCGCCGTCACCTTCCACCCCAACAACACCCTCACCCTCCACCCACCCGCCCACCTCTTCACCAAAGTCCCTGGTACTGCGGTGAATGCAGCGTGAATCCAGCCTTCCTCGCTGCCGCCCTCACCCTCCTCACCTGCGCCCTCGCACTCCCACCCCCAACCGCAGCCCTCCGCCGGCTGCAAGCCAGCAGGCCCCCCAATCTGACCCGCCCACAACCCACCGACGCACCACAACCAACCCGCAGCCCGCTCAGAACCCGACTAACCCGCGCCGCCCTCCTCACCCCTCCAACCGCCATAGCCACAGCGATCCTCGGCCCCCAAGCCCTCGTCTCAACCCTCGCCATCACGGCCATCCTCACCCTGATCACCCACCAACGAGCCCAACATCAACACCAAAAATCCACCGCCGCCCGCCGCGCCAACATCATCGAAGCCCTCGACGTACTAGCAGCAGACCTCTCCGCCGGCCGCCCACCAATCGCCGCCCTGGAAGGCGCAGCCTCCATCAGCCCCGACCTAGAAGTCGCCCACGCCGCAGCCAAGCTGGGCGCCGACGTCCCCGCCGCCCTGATCCGAGCATCAACCAAGCCAGGCGCCACCAGCCTCCGAGCCCTCGCGGCCGCCTGGCGCGTCACCGAGGAATCCGGCGCCGCCTTCGCCGCCCTCACCGAACGCCTCGCCAACTCCCTCCGAGCCGACGAAGCCATCCACCGCCAAACCGAATCCAGCCTCGCCGGCGCCCGCTCCACCGCCCGAATCCTCGCCATCCTCCCCGCCTTCGGCATAACCCTCGGCTACGCCCTAGGCGCCCACCCCCTCACCTTCCTAACCACCACCCCACCCGGCTGGCTCTGCCTAACAGCAGGCCTAGCCCTAACCACAGCAGGCCTCCACTGGACCACCCACCTCTCCACCCACCCAACCTGACCGCTCACCCGGTCCACCACCACCCAACCCGACCGCTCGCCGCCCTCCGTCCGCCCAACCTGACTGCCCGCCCCTCTCTCACCCCCCAACCGCAGCGTCAACCTGAGCCCCCATGACCCAAGCCTTCGCCGCCGCAACAGCAGTTGCCCTAAGCATCTATTTCCTACTTCCACCCCGCCCCAACCTCCGCCGCCTAACCCGCCCCCGACCTCGCACCCGCCCACGCACCCCGCCCCACCACCGCCTAGCAGCCACCGCCACAGCCCTAGCCGCCCTACTCCTCATCGGCCTCCCCTGGGGCGCAATCCCAGCAGCCATCGCCCTGTACGCCGTCCCCCGATCCCTCTCCCGCCTAGAACCAGCCGCCACCAAACAACGCAACGCCCAACTAGCCCGCGACCTCCCACTAGCCATCGACCTCCTGACCGCCTGCCTACGCGCCGGCCGCCCACCCCAACACGCATTGACCCTCGTAGCCGAAGCCCTCCCCGGCCCCCTGGCCGATCTCTTCACAAAGATCGCCCACCACCTAGCCCTCGGCGCAGACCCATCCACCGCCTGGGCTCACCTACGCGCCGAACCCTCCTGCGCCCCCATGGCCCGAGCAATCACCCGCTCCATCCGCTCCGGCGCCCCACTCTCCAAAACCCTCGAACACCTAGCCGACGAAACCCGCCGCTCCCGCCACCACACCGCCGACCAACAAGCCAGAGCCACCGAGTCCCGAGCAGCCCTCCCACTAGGCCTCTGCTTCCTCCCAGCCTTCGTCCTCCTCTCAATAGTCCCCACCATCGCCGACTCCCTGATCCCCTACGTCCTCACCCCCTAACCGAGAAATCCACAACCCCAAAAGTCCTTATAAAAAAGCCCATCCAACAACGGCATGTTGTCAACGACGACTCACTCCAAGCCGAGCCCAGGAGGCCGCACATGTCCACCCCAGTAGTAGCCCCCAGCAACCACCCCAACCCCAATCCCGCCCAAGCCAACCTCCACCTCACCCAAGCCAGCCCCCAGCCCACCCGAGCCAACCCCCTCACCACCACCAAACCCTCCGACTCTCATATCTCCGAGCCCTTCCCGTCCCGCACCCCGGAGCACCTCCTGCCCCACATCTCCAATCACCTGCTGCCCGACACTCGAGAACATCGCCGCGCCCGCACCCTCCGACGCCTCCGCCCGCGCACCCTCCGAGACCTCCGAACCCGAACAGAACGCGGCGCCGCAACCGCCGAGTACGCCGTCACGATCGTCGCCGCCTGCGGCCTGGGCGGCATCTTGGTAGCCCTCCTCAAATCCCCCGTGATGCAGAACGCCCTCAAAGCCCTCATCAACTACGCCCTCAAAATCGCCGGCGTAGAAGGCGTCCACCTCTAACCACCCCCGATCCGGCGACCGGTCGGGCCACCCCTCCCCGACCGGTCGCCACCCCAAGGAGCCCCCATTGCCCCGCCGCCCGCCACCCAACTCGACCGCCCACCCCAACGGCTCCCTCCACACCGCCGAGTCCCGCCCGACAGCCGATTCCCCCGAGACCGCGTGTCCCCACCGCACCGCGTGCTCCGACCGCACCGCGTGCTCCCACCACGCCGCGTGTTCCCATCGCACCGCCGGCTCCACCCAAACCACTCGCTGCCATTCCCCCAACAGCTCCCACCGCCCCAGGACGTCCCGCCGCAACCACTGCGGCGCCGTGACGGCGGAACTCGCGATTGCACTGCCCGTGCTGTTTTCCCTGCTCCTCTTAGGTATCTGGTCCATCGGTCTCGTCGTACTCAACATCCGATGCATGGACGCCGCCCGCGACGTAGCCCGAGCAGTAGCCCGGGGCGAACCACCCGATCAAGCAGAAGCCATCGGCCGCCGCACCATCCCGACCGGCACGATCACCATCACTCGCGAGTCCGAAGACATCCACGTAACCGTCTCCGCGACCCCGACCCACACCCCTCCACTCCTCACTCTCCTGACTCCCACCCGCCTAACAGCAACCGCGACCCTCCAAGCCGAACCAGAGGCGACCCCATGACCCGATCGGAACGAGGCAGCGCCACCATCCACACCCTGCTAGCCGCCGTCCTCCTCATCACAGCCCTAGCCGCAGCCACCCTCTGGTCCACCATCTCCACCGCGCGCCACAGACTCACCACCGCGGCAGACCTAACCGCCCTAAGTGCCGCCCAATTCCTGGCGACATCCGAATTGCCCACCGATCCCGCATCTGCCGTCGGCGACGCGCGCGCGGCTGCCACCGGCGACGTGCGCGCGGCTGCTAGCGGCGACACCAGCGCGGCTGCCGTCGGCGACATGCGCGCGGCCGCCACACACGCGATGGCTACCTCGCTGACTACGCAGCGACTTGATGCGATGCACTCGTCAAATGCCGATCAACCGACCGTCACCGAACCCGCCGCGCCGTGTGAAACCGCGGCCCGCATTGCGATTCTCAACAAGGTCCGCCTCGCCAGCTGCCGCGTGACTGCTGACGATGTAACCATCCAGGTGTCGCTCGAGCTCGATCTTCCGTTCGGCCATCGGACCCTCGTTGCGACCGCCAGGGCCGGTCCTCTCTGAGCACCGCCAACAGGGCAAACTAGAGCCTGGTTCTGGTGTGGTCGCGATCTGGTCGCAATCTGGTAGAGATGCCGCGTTGATGTGGACGACTCGCGTCGCCGCGCTCCATGATCTGGAACCGAGTCCAACTCATCTTCCCGGACGTACTTCCCCGACGCCCGGACGGATACCTCGGAGGCCCGTTTGCCCGACCGGATTCGGCTGTTGCTGGTCGACGACCAGATCCTCAGCCGAGGCTTGCTCCGCAGCGGTCTGGAGCGCGAACGCGATCTGGAGATCGTTGCCGAGCTCAACAGAACCGACGACGTCGTGGGTGCGGCGAAACGGCACCGCGCGAACGTCGCTCTGCTCGACGCGGGCGGACCGGGGAACCACAGCATCACCGTCACCACCAAGCTGCGTACGTCGATGCCGGAATGCCGGGTCGTCATGCTCACCACGTACGGTCGACCGGTGCACCTCCGCCGCGGGCTCGACGCTGGCGCCAAAGGGTTCGCGCTGAAGGGGTGTCCGGCACCGCAGCTTGCGGATGCAGTACGCCGGGTGCACCTCGGCCTCCGCGTGGTCGACGCAGACCTCGCCGCCGAGACGCTGCAGTACTCCGAGACTCCCCTCGATCAGAACGAGACCGACACCCTGCGCGCCGCACGAGAAGGCGGTTCGGTTGCGCTGATGGCACGCAAGCTCCAGGTGTCCGAGCGCGTCGTACGCACCCGGCTCTGGTCCGCCATCGGTAAGACCGGAGCCCGCACGCGTTCCGACGCGATCCAGGTAGCCGAGCAAAACGGCTGGCTCCTCGATTAGCCGAGGCACGATGGCTGGCTGCGTCGATTAGCCGAGCACGACGGCTGGATGCGTCGACTAGCCGAGGCAGGCGGTGGCCAGGGTGCGGAGGCGGTGGACGGTTTGGGGGAGCGTCTGTAGGTCCTGGCTGATCAAGGCGGTCAGGTCTTGGCCTTGCATCCACCCTGGAGGAGGTTCTTTGCCGACTTCGACGTCGAGGCGTTCGGCGAGGTGGCACAGGTGGAGCGAGACCGTGCGGAGGAACAGGTCGTCGCCGATCGCGGCCAGCGTGCCGCCGGAGTCGACGTACTTCTGGAGGATGCGGGAGATCCGGGCAGGGTCGTCACCGCCGAAACTCAGCGCGGCGCGGGAGAATTCCAGGGTGGCGCTTTCGCAGGCCACGCTCTCCCAATCGATCAGGACGGGGCCTTCGGCTGAGACCAGGACGTTGTACGGCTCGAGATCGCCGTGGCTCAGTACTTGGTCGTCGGCTGCGGTGAACGCGGCCTGGATCGACCGGCCCAGCTCGCCGAAGAAGCCGACCTTCTCAGCGAGCGCATCTGCCCACGGCTTGTCCTGGCTTCGGCCGATTGCCGCCCATTCCTCCCAGCGGTCGCGCGGGAAGACTCCCCACCAACGCCATTCGGGCTGTACGCCGGTCAGCGGCATCAGCCCGTGTAGCCGCGCAGCGACCCGTCCGAGCCACGCTGCCACGTCATCGGCGGGTGTGAGCGTGCGGTGGTCGATCCAGTCGTACAGGCGAACAGTGCCGAAGTCGTCCACCCGGGCCGCGTATCCGAAGGCCGGAGCCGTCGGTTCGACCGGCCGGGCGATGGGCAGGCCTTGCGCGAGTGCGGCCGCCTCCAGCGCCATGCCCTGCTCGATGCGGGTCCACCATGGTGGGTCTTCGAGGCCCCACAGCCGTTTGACGAGATAGTCGGCTGAGGCTGTTCGAAGACGCCAGGTCTCGAAGCTGGTGTGCTGGACCGGGGTAAGAGGCTCGATGGACCGGCCGAGTCCGAAGACCTTGGCGATGGATTCCGCCGCGTGCTTCAAGACTCGAGTTGGTCTAGGAGCCAGCGGGGGCCGACGGCGGTCGCGCCGGTGGGGTCTGTTCGCTCGCGGAGGCCGCGGTCGGCGGTGACCACGGTGACCTCAGGACTTTGGGGTTGTGCCGCGGCTTCGGCGGTGACGGCAGCGATGGTGTCGTCGCCGGAGCCTGGGGCGAGGACGACGCGAAGGTTGCCGGTGTCGGGAGCGTCGGGGCCGGTGACGGCGGCTCGGGCGGCGCCTTCGAGGATCACGACGATGTCGGTCGTGTCCTGCAGGCGTTGCTGGAGTACGGCGAGCTTCGTGAGGAGACGTCGCGCTGCGCCGGGGCGATCGCGCCACCAGCCGTCGGGGCGGGAACCGACGACGTTCGCAGCATCTACCACGATCACCTGAGGCCGCTCGCTCGTCATGAGGCCAGTCTGCCGGAAGGCGGCCGCGCGCTCCGGTAGAGAACTGTCGCCGCGGGTCAGCCGCACGTCGCCAGGAACTCTCCGGTGTGGGTGACGAGGATGTGCGGGCCGGGCGTGGCGGGGATCCGTTCGGCGGACGAACGGACGGCGTGGCGGGTGCTGGCGGGGGAGATGACGAGCGTGTCGGCCGCGTCGATCGCGATGAGTTCGTCGTCGGCTCGGACCAGGACAGGAGCCGTGTAGGACCACGAGAGGGCGGTTCGGCCCGCAGACAGGCCGGCCAGGGTAGCGGCCGCCAACTCGCCCGGGCCTTCGGCGTTGGCGTCTACGGCGATCCAGGTGGTGGGGGAGCCGGGTGGCGTGAATGAAGTCGGGTTGTGCCAGTCGCTGCCGCCGATGGGGGTGGTGCCTTCGAGACCCCAGGCCTGCCACCAGGCGATGGGCCCACCCCAGGTGTGGTCCAGCCAGGAGGAGTGCCAGATCTCGGCGAGCGGTGGGTGTTCGGGGAGCGGGTGACGCCAGGCGCAGTCGCCGCCGAGGGGGTGGTTGATGGAGAGGAGACCGCCGCGGCGGGCGACCTCGGAGACCCAGGTGGCGGCGGGTTGGCGGAAGTCGATCACGCCGATCTCGCCGAACGCGTTGGCGTGGCCGGTGTCGGTGGTGACTTCCTGGCCGGGGATGAGGCCGATGCCGAAATGGTTGCTGAGCGCGGGGAGTTCTGCGTGGTGGGCGACGGTGTTGTGGTCGGTAACGGCGAGTACGTCGAGGCCGGCCGACACCCCGAGTGCAGCGAGGTTGGCGACCGGGGTGGAGCCGTCGGAGTGGAGTGAGTGCGCGTGGAAGTCGCCGGCGATCCATTTCAGTCCGGAGGATGCGGGGAGCGTACGGCGTGGTGGTCGCGGCGGTACTGCGATGGCGGCGCTCGCGTCGGCGTACTCGTTGAGGCCCGGGATGTTGGAGACCGGGCCTGTGGTGGCTTCGACGAGGAGTTCGACGCCTTCGACCGGGATGCGGTGCAGGCCGAGGACGATCCACCAGGTGCCTGGTTCGAGTTCGCCGGGGAGGTAGCCGGGGGTGGCGGCGTCGGGGGTGATGGCGAAGGTTTGACGGGCGCCGCCGGACCACCCGCGCCAGCCGGCCGCGCCTTCGCAGCCGATGTCGATGACGGCACCTTCGACCGGCGGGATGGTGAGGGTGACAAGCAGGCCGGGGCAGTCGGCCGGGATGTCGACGGGGAGCGAGTGCCATGGAGACTCGGCTCGATCGTCCAGCGTCCAGCGGCGCTTGTAGGAGGTCACAGCCATCAGACGGCTTCCCAGCTCTCCGGTGTCCGGCGGTACGACGTGGCGGCCACCCGACACGGGTGAGGGCGATACGACGTGACGGTCATGAGGCGACCGTGGCTGGTTGGCGGGCTAGGAGTTCGCCGGAGTTGCGGTCGTAGAGGAGGACTCGGGAGGCGGGGGCGGTGAGGACGACTGCGGTGCCTGGAGTGGGTTCGGCTTCTTCGGGGACGGTCACGCCGACGAGGGTGCCGTCGCAGTCGACGGTGACGAGCGACTGGGTGCCGAGGTTCTCGGCGACGACAACAACGCCGCGGAGGGCAGGTCCGGTGACATCACCCGAGACGACCGTGAGGTACTCAGGCCGGATACCGACCGTCACCTCGGCGTCGGCAGGAACAGAACCGGTTGTAGCAGGCAACGAACCACCCGCCACCGAGACTGCCCCGGTGCCAGACGTGGTGACTGTGCCCGGCAGGAGGTTCATCGGAGTCGAGCCGATGAAGTTGGCCACGAAGGTGTTCACAGGCCGGGCAAAGACCTCACGAGGCGACCCCAACTGGCGAAGCTTGCCGGAGTCCATCACGGCGATCCGATCGGCCAGCGCGAGGGCTTCCGCCTGGTCATGGGTGACGAAGACCGTCGTGATGCCGAGGTCCCGTTGCAGCTTCTTCAGGAACGTGCGGGCTTCGAGGCGGAGCCGGGCGTCGAGGTTCGACAACGGCTCGTCCAGCAGCAGCACCTTGCCCTCGGATGCGATCGCACGCGCAAGCGCGACACGCTGCTGCTGCCCGCCGGACAGCTGCGCCGGCTTGCGTTCGAGCAACCCCTGCAGCGACAGTTCGCCCGCGGTACGAGAAGCAACATCGGCACGAGTAGCCGCGGCGACCCGGCGTACCTTCAAGGGGTAGGTGATGTTCTCGGAGACGTTCATGTGCGGGAAGAGCGCGTAGTCCTGGAAGACCATCGCGACGCCGCGCTTGCCCGGCTCGACCCGTGTCACATCGGCCGAGTCGATCCGGACCGTGCCCTCGCTGGCAGCTTCCAGACCGGCGATCGTCCGGAGCAGGGTCGTCTTGCCGCAGCCGGACGGGCCGAGGAGGGCGAAGAACTCGCCGTCGGCCACGTGCAGGTCCAGCCCGTCGACGGCGCGGACGCCGTTCGGGTAGACGGTTGCGAGGCCTTCGATGTCGATGCCCGCCATCAGCTCTTGATCCCTCCATGGAAGCGGAACCCGTACCGCGAGTTCACCAACAGGTACAGCACGACGACCGGGATCGAGAACAGCAGCGAGAACACCGGCAGCACCTGCAGGTTCACGCTGCCGCCTTCGTCGGTGAGGGTCTGCATCAGCACCGCACCGGGCTGCTTGTCGATCGACCGGAGAAGCAGGAAGGGCACCAGGAAGTTGCCCCAGGAGTTCACGAACGCCCAGACCATGATCGTCGCGAGCCCGGGCCGTGCGACCGGGAGTACGACATCGCGCAGGATCTGGCCCGTCGACGCGCCGAAGACCCGCGCCGACTCCTCGTAGGATTTCGGCACCGCGTCGACGAAGTCCTTCAGGATGAAGATTGCCGCTGGCAACAACCCGCCGGTCATCACCAGCGCGACCCCGAACCGGGAGTCGATCAGCCCCAGCTGGAACATCATCACGAAGATCGGCACCATCGCCGCCGTACCCGTGACCACCGACGACAACAGCAGCAACCCGTAGAGCAACGCGTCCCGTCCCGGGATCCGCACCCGCGACAGCGCGTACGACGCCAACGCCGCGAACGCCGTCACGGCAACGGCCGTCGTCACGCAGATCAGCAGCGAGTTGACCATCGAGTGCATCGCGTACGGGTGCTCGAGGGTCTTGCGGAAGTTCTCCAGCGTCCAGTCCGGCCAGTGCACGCCGAGGCCGGGCGACGCGTCGAACGGCGCCGAGGCGATCCACAGCATCGGTACGGCGAAGAACAGCGTGATCGCGCAGATCAGCACGTAGAACCCAATGCGCCGCAGGACGAAGGCGGGGGTCGTCGGCAACGACTGCCTGCTCATGAGCGCCTCCGAAGCAGTCGCAGGTAGATCAATGAGACCAGCAGGTTCGCGATCAGCAGCAGGAACGAGATCGCCGACGAGTACCCGAGCTCACCGCCCTGCAGCGCCACGTTGTAGATGTACACCGGCACCGTCTCGGACTCGTGGTTCGGTCCGCCCTTGGTGAGCAGGAACGGTGAGAAGTCGTTCGCCGTCCACAGCGAGATCAGCAGCGTGTTCGTCAGCACATGTCCGCGAATGTGCGGGAACACCACGTCCCGCAGCGTCTGCCAGCCCGATGCGCCGACCATCCGCGCCGACTCGAGCTGCGACGGCGGGACGGCCTGCAACGCGGACGAGTAGAGCATCATCGAGAACGCCGTACCGCGCCACGTGTTGAAGACCACGAGGCAGGCCATCGGATAGTCGATCAGCCACGCGGTCCCCGACGTACCCAGCAAGCTGTTGAGCGTGCCACCGTCGCGGTCGTAGAACGCGACCCACAGGTACGCGACCACGGTCGACGGCAGGATCCACGCGAGCAGGACGAAGGCCTCGACGGTACGGCGTACGGCGGGCCGCGTACGCCGCATGATCCACGCCAGCGTGAAGCCGAGGATGTTCTGCCCGATGATCGCCGAACCGAGCACGAACACCAACGTCAGCCACAACGCGTTGTGGAACAGCGCGTCGTTCAACGCCTTGGTGTAGTTCGACAGCCCCACGATCGACGGCGACACGGCCTCGACACCGGTCAGCCGGTAGTTCGTGATGCCGATGTAGATCGTCCAGAGCGCGGGGAAGATCAGGAAAGCGCCGATCAGCAGGAACGCGGGCGCGACGAAGCCGAGGGCCCGGCCGACGCCGAGCCCCGCGACATCCCGGGCGGGCGCACGACCCCGCCCGGGCCCGACGCCCTCAAGAGGTGCGGAGGGGGAAGCCATCAGTTACTGGTGACCTTGTCCTTGCCGCCGGCCGCGGTCTCGACCGCCTTCTGGTACGCCGATGCCGCCGCGTCCGTGCTCTTCCCGGCCACCACATCCGCGGTCGCCTGCTGCAGCGCCGCCGAGATCTTCGGGTACTCCGCCAGACCCGGACGGAACTGCGTGATCGGCAGGACCTTCTCGGCGATGAAGCTCAGCATCGGGTCACTCGCGAGTACTTCGCTGTTGACGTCGGACCGCTGCGTGATCTTCGCCGCGCCGTCGAGCGACGCCTTCACCATCTCCGAGGAGTTCATGAACTGCAGCAGCTCCCACGCCTGCTGCGGGAACTTCGTGTTCGGGTTGATCACGGTCGCGCCGCCGCCCGACATCGAGACGAAGTCCTGGCCCTTCACGCCCGCGCCCGGCTTCATGGCCGGGATCAGTGCCCAGCCCACCGCGCTGTCGCGGTCGGCCATCTTGGCCACACCCTCCTTGGGCTCCACCACGCTGCGCCAGAAGTAGTCGCTCTCGCCGAGGATGCCGATCTTGTTCGCCGCGAACTCCGCGAACGACTTGTCCCGGCCCTTGGCCTCCTTCTGCAGCACGGGGTCGCCGAGACCGGTGCTGTAGATCTGGTGGTAGAAGTCCAGCACCTGCCGCAGCTGCGGGCTGTTGCCCAGCCACTTGCCGTCGGTGTTGACGGTCGCGCCGGTGCCGACCAGCAGCGGCAGTACGCCCTGCATGGTGGTCGCCTCGCCCATCGCCGTACCGGCGTTGATCTGGATCGGCGTCACGCCGGGCAGCTTCTTCAGCGCCTGGCCGGCCGAGATGATGTCGTCCCACGACTTCGGCTGCCAGTCGGCCGGCAGTCCGGCCTGCTGGAACAGCTTCTTGTTGAAGTAGAGCACCCGGCCGTCGGTGCCGCCCGGTACGCCGTACCGCTGGCCGTTGTAGCTGCCGAGCGCCTGGACGGACTCGGGGATCTGCTTCCAGCCGTCCCAGTCGTTCACCTTGGCGGCGTCGCCGACGGTGTCGGTGAGCGGCTTGATGTACCCGGCCTGCGCGAACTCGCCGACCCAGATGCCGTCGATCTGGAACAGGTCCGGTCCGGACTTGTTCGACAGGTCGAGGGACAGCTTCTGCTTGTAGACCTCGTCGTCGGAGCCGTCGCCCTGGAACTTGACCGTGACGTCGACGCCCTTGCCCTTCTGGTCGGCGACGAACTTCGGGATCAGTACGTCGGACAGGAACGTCGCCCCGGCGCTGCTCTTACCGCCCTTGACCGAGTTCGAGCCGATGGTCAGCTCGACCTTCTTGGCGTCGGCGTTCCGGTTCGCGTCCTGACCGCCGCTGCTGCCCGCGTCGGAGGAGCCGAGGCATCCGGTGAGCAGCGCGAGGGCGGCGGCGCCGAGGACGCCGGCGGTGGTCAACCGCGAGAGTGATCGCATCGAGGCTCCTAGCGAAAGGCGAAAGTGGGCCGGGGAGAGTGCCGGTCAAAGATTGTCACTCTCAAACGACTATGTGAAGACTTTTTCCCAACCGCGCGTGAACCATGCAGGTGCTGTAGGCAACGAAGCGTGCGCTGTCAAGCCGGGATTCCGCGGGACGCATTGCGGAAGAGTTAAAGGATGCTCAAGGTTCTGTGGCAACAGGTAGTTGACTAGATACAGAGCGTGAGGATCGGAGCTACTGTCTTGCCGACCGGTTCAGTGGATCGGAGGTGACAGACATGGGACTGCTCCACGGAGTTGCTTGCCTTCTCGACGACCTGCTTGATCACTGCCATCACTGGTGTTGGTGGTGACCGTGGCCGCCTGGTGACGGCTGCGGACCTGACGGCCGAGCGGTGACGACGACGCCGGGCTCCCGCTGACGCGCAAGCAGCGGGGATTCCGAAACGTCATCCCCGAGCATCGAGCAGCCGTCGTTCGCTTCACCAGACACAACTGAAGATTCACGTCGATTCGAAGGAGAAGAAAACGGTCGGCCCCGACATGATGTCGGGGCCGACCGTGTGTCTGGCTGGAACCTCCTCAGGTCAGCTCTGCGCCAGCTGCATCATCTGCTTCGGCAGCACCGTCATCTGGGCCGGGATCGGCAGCTGCGGCCGCAGCAGCGACAGCAGGCTGGCCGCCGCGCCCGCGATCGGCAGCGGCAGGGCCAGGCCCAGCGACGCCAGCAGCGCGTTCACGAGCGCCAGCACCGCGCCCAGGATGTCCAGGCTCGGCACCGGGAGTCCGGCCCAGGCCTGGATCGGCGTGCCGGCCGCACTCATGCTGCCGGTCGGTTGTGCTTGCTTGGCCTTCCCCTTGCCAAGCAGCGAGGTCAGGGCAAGGCCGCTGGCAGCGTTCACGAACGTGCCCGCGTCCTTGTCGTAGCTCCACTTCTGCCCGGTGCCTTCACGGCAGGGCAGTACCAGCAGTGGCGCGGCGGCAGGTACCTTCGCCAGGTCCGCACCGCTGTCCAGGCAGGCGCCGGTCGTTGCAAGGGCGCCACCGACGCTCTTGCTCATCGCGACCTGCAGCTGGCCGGACTCGGTGTAGATCCACTCCTGGGTCTTGCCTTCCTTGCCCGGCGCGCAGGCCATCATGACCGCCATCGGGACCTTGGCGGCCGCGACGAACGTCAGGCAGTACCGCGTGTCGGAGCGGGTGGCGATCTGTTGTGCCACGCCCACCGTGACGCCCGGTGTCTTCGAGCCTTCGGAGACGGGGTTCGCGGCCTGGGCCGGTACGGCGGTGGCGAGTGCGACGCTGACTGCGAGCACTGCCACGCCGGTACGGCTGAACAGCTTACGGATGATCAAGACAACCTCCAGAGGTCGTGCTATCTCACGGCGTCAGGTCGTCGGGACCCCGTACGCGAGCCGGAACGCCGGCAGTGACTCAGCGCGACGTTGACGCCACAACCAGTAAGGCACAGGTGGGACCGGGGAGGTTATGCCGATCCTGCGAAACTTGATGCCAATGGCAACTAACTGCCAAGCCCGATCTCGTTGCGCAAGGCATCGAAATCGGGCTGCCGGGTCGCCGTGCGACCGCTGTGAGGTGATCGAGATCTTACGGCAATCCGGCGGTATTCAGGTAGCTTGCCGGGAGAGTTGATGCCGTAGGCAACAGAGTGGTCAGTGCGGCTGCTTGGTGTCATTGGGGTCCGGGGCGAGCTCCTGCTCGGAGGCCAGACGCTCGTCGGCGGGGGTGTCGCCGGCGGTCTCGAGGGCAGGTGCGGACGTGTCACCCTCTGTGATCTCGCCGCCGACGGTGTCACTCGGCGTGGTTGTGGCCTGGGCGCGCAGCTCGCGCATCTCCTTGCGTCGGCGGTAGCCGCGGCCGAGGCCCTTCTTCAGCAGCCACAGCCCGAAGATCAGCGCGGCGCCGGCCAGGGCGCCGAGGAAGAACACGGTCGGCACCGAGACGCCGAAGTCGACGCCGAACACCTCGAGCTTGGTGGACGCGGTCGAGGACACCGAGACGCCCAGACCGAACAGCACCGCGAGGGCAATCAGAACAATTCCGAGGACGGCCATGGCAAGCTGCCTTTCCGCCGGCCCTACGCCGGCCCTTCAGGCCTCACTGCTCAGCAATGCGGAGAGCAGCGCTACCGCGCCGCTCTTGTCGAGTGGGTTGTTCTGGTTCCCACACTTGGGTGACTGTACGCACGACGGGCATCCGTCCGTACATTCACAGTGTGCAATCGCCTCGCGTGTCGCGGTCAACCACTCGCGCGCCGCGGCGTACCCGTGTTCGGCGAATCCGGCTCCGCCGGGGTGCCCGTCGTACACGAAGACGGTGAGGCAGCCGGTGTCGGCGTGGCGGGCGGTGGAGACGCCGCCGATGTCCCAGCGGTCGCAGGTGGCGAACAGCGGGAGCAGTCCGATCGACGCATGCTCGGCCGCATGCGCCGCTCCTGGTACGTCGGACAGGCCCAGGTCCGCGACCGCGGTGTCGGGCATCGTCCACCAGACCGCTTTGGTCCGCAGTGTGCGCTCCGGCAGGTCGAGAGGCTGCTCATCGAGTACGTCGCCCGTCGCGATCAGCTTGCGCTGGTACGAGATGACTTGGCTCTTCACCTGGACCCAGCCGCGCGACAACTCCGCCGTACCCCAGCTACAGGTCTCCTCGGTCGCCAGGATGCTGATCTCGGTCGTGTCCCGCGCGAACGTCGTGTAGTCCGGGGAGGCCGGCTCGACGACAGCGGCATGCTCCTCGAGGTCGAGGGACCGGACCAGGTACGACTCGCCGGCGTGCACGTAGACGGCGCCCTCATGGACCGACGAGTGCGCCGAGCCGCCGTCGACCGTGCCGAGCAAGCGACCGGTCTGGTCCTCCACGATCTGCACGGTCTTCCCGCCGGCCGACCGGATGTCGATGGCGTCGACGGCCCGCTCGCGGCGCGTCCAGAACCAGCCATGGGGCCGCTCCCGCAGCGCGCCCTGCAGCACGAGTTGTGCGATGACCTGCGACGTCGTACTGCCGAAGATCTCGAAGTCATCCTCGGTCAGCGGGACCTCCTGCGCGGCCGCACACAACTGCGGACCGAGGACGTACGGGTTCTCCGGGTTGAAGACCGTTGCCTCGACCGGCCGACCGAAGATCGCGCGCGGATGGCGCACCAGATAGGTGTCGAGCGGATCGTCGCGAGCGATCAGCAACGCAACTGCATCCCCACCAGCTCGGCCAGCACGCCCAGCCTGCTGCCAGAGCGATGCGCGCGTGCCAGGCCAACCAGATAGCAGTACGGCGTCCAGTCCGGCGATGTCGATGCCCAGCTCGAGCGCATTGGTTGCCGCGACACCGGTCAGCTCGCCGCTCTGCAACATCCCCTCGAGGCGCCGCCGTTCCTCCGGCAGATAGCCGGCCCGGTACGCCGACACCTGGTCGATCAGCGTCGGGTCGACCTCGGCCAAGTTCTCGCGTGCTGTCATCGCAACCGATTCCGCACCGCGCCGCGAACGGACGAACGCCACAGTCCGGACACCACTGACGACCAGATCGCTCAGCAGGTCGGCCACCTCGGCCGTGGCGGAACGTCGTACCGGTGCGCCGTTCTCACCATGCATTGCGGTCAGTGGAGGCTCCCAGAGACCAAACGCGATGCCGCCGCGCGGAGAGCCGTCCTCGACCACCTCCACCATCGGCAGGCCGGTCAAGCGTTCGCCTGACACCGCCGGCTCGGCAACAGTCGCCGAAGCGCAGATGAAGATCGGATGAGCGCCGTACTGCGCGCAGACCCGCCGCAACCGTCGCAGTACGCCGGCCACATGAGCGCCGAAGACGCCGCGGTAGTGGTGACACTCATCCACCACGACGTACTGCAGGCAGCCCAGAAAACGCGCCCAGCGTTGGTGATTCGGCAGAACGGACCGGTGCAGCATGTCCGGATTGCTGAGCACGTACGTCGCATGGTCGCGCGCCCAGTCGCGCTCGCTGCGCTCGGAGTCCCCGTCCAGCGTCGTCGCACGCAGACCGGGCACGGTGTACGACGAGACCGCGCGCAGCTGGTCGTGCGCCAGCGCCTTCGTCGGAGACAGGTACAACAACGACGCAGTACGGCGATGTGGTGACGCGGCCTGCGCAATGCTCAACGTGGCAAAGGCCGGCAGCAGATAGCCGAGCGACTTGCCCGATGCGGTCCCGGTCGCGACGACGACGTGCTTCCCGGCGTACGCCGCTTCGGCCGTGGCGACCTGATGTGTCCACGGAGCCGTGATGCCGGCGTCGCGCAGCTGGCCGAGCACTTCGTCCGGAACCCAGCGCGGCCAATCACACGTTTGCCCCAACCGGGGCGGCACGGACTCGACGTGGGTCAACCGGTCGTCACGACCGGCGGCCAGGCGTTTCAGGACAGCCTCCGCCTCACCACCTGCACGCATACCGCGAGCTTAGGGCGTGGCACGGACAGCGAATCGCTGAGGACGAGCTGAGAGTGCACGTGCGGCGTGCACGGTCGGATGCACACGGTCGGATGCACGCGGCTTTTTGGGGAGGGGAATCGACTTCGGTCTGACGAGATGAAAGAGTTTTCGGTAGCGGGTCTTACTCACGGTCCGTACATGGTTGAATGCAGCAGTTCACGGGATCGGAGGCCGAAGTGGATCTGTCGCTGACCGCGCGCGCCGAGGGCGGGCGGACCGTCATCGAGGTGGCGGGGGAGATCGACGTCTACACCGCACCGAAGCTCCGCGAGAAGATCGCCGCGCTTGTCGATGAAGGGGTCTACGACCTGGTCATCGACCTGGAACGCGTGGAGTTCCTGGACTCCACCGGCCTCGGCGTTCTCGTCGGCGGGCTGAAACGGGTGCGCACCCACGACGGTTCGCTGTCCCTGGTCTGTACCCAGGAACGGCTGCTGAAGATCTTCCGGATCACCGGCCTGACAAAGGTCTTCGACATCCATCCGGACGTCGCCTCGGCGATCTGATCCCGGCGTCCCGAAGCGAAAAGGTGTCCACAAGGCTACGAAGAGTGAGCTGCTTGCTCAGACACCCGGGTATGGCGTAGACCACCCTGTCGTCAGGTCTGGTCGGGAACCCGTTAGAGTAGCCCACCGCGCCAGTCCATTGGCGTTGTGTCGTATTTCCCCAACCCTTCGGTTGCGGCAGATGGGGGCCGTCAAGCCTGGATGGGTTGCCTACAAGGAGGACGGATGTCCGCGCTGCTTGCACCACAAGCGGTGGATCTTTCGTCGAGCAACACCACTCTGGTGATTGTCGTCGGGGTGATCGCGATCCTCGCGGTCGTCATCGCGATGGTCTTCCGGGGCCAGGTGCTTGCCGCGAACGATGGCACCGAGAACATGAAGACGATCGCCGCGGCGGTTCAGGAAGGCGCATCGGCGTACCTGAACCGGCAGTTCCGGACATTGTCGATCTTCGCCGTGGTTGCGTTCCTGTTGCTGTTCCTGCTGCCGGCGCACACCGACGGCGGCAACGAGACCACGCTGAAGATCTTCCGCTCCGTCTTCTTCCTGATCGGTGCGGGCTTCTCCGCCGCGATCGGGTACCTGGGCATGTGGCTCGCGACGCGCGCCAACGTCCGGGTCGCCGCGGCTGCCCGCGACGAGGGACGCAACCCGGCGATGCGGGTCGCGTTCCGCACCGGCGGCACCGTCGGCATGGCGACCGTGGGCCTCGGCCTGTTCGGCGCCGCGCTGGTCGTGCTGATCTTCAAGGGTGACGCCCCGACCGTGCTCGAGGGCTTCGGCTTCGGCGCCGCGATGCTCGCCATGTTCATGCGTGTCGGCGGCGGTATCTTCACCAAGGCCGCCGACGTCGGCGCGGACCTGGTCGGCAAGGTCGAGCAGAACATCCCCGAGGACGACCCCCGGAACGCGGCGACGATCGCCGACAACGTGGGCGACAACGTCGGCGACTGCGCCGGTATGGCGGCCGACCTGTTCGAGTCGTACGCCGTGATGCTGGTGGCCTCGCTGATCCTGGGCAAGGCTGCGTTCGGTGAGCAGGGCCTGATCTTCCCGCTGATCGTGCCGACCATCGGCGCGGTCACCGCGATCATCGGTGTCTTCCTGACCCGTCCGCGGACCGGTGAGAACGGCCTGCGCACGATCAACCGGGCCTTCTACATCTCCGCGGTCATCTCTGCCGTGCTCTGTGCGGTGGCAGCGTTCGTCTACCTGCCGAGCAGCTTCAAGGACCTGACCGGCGCGACCGAGACGATCGCCGCGTACGACGGCGACCCGCGGCTGATTGCCACCGTTTCGGTGATCATCGGCATCGTGCTGGCGGCCGTCATCCTGGCGCTCACCGGTTACTACACGGGCACCGAGGACAAGCCGGTCCGCGACGTCGGCAAGACCTCGCTGACCGGTGCCGCGACCGTGATCCTGTCCGGTATCTCGGTCGGCTTCGAGTCCGCCGTCTACACCGCCGTGGTGATCGCGGCGGCCGTGTACGGCGCCTTCCTGGTCGGCGGTTCCGGTGTGGTCGCGCTGTTCGCGATCGCGCTGGCCGGCTGCGGTCTGCTCACCACCGTCGGCGTCATCGTCGCGATGGACACCTTCGGTCCGGTCTCCGACAACGCGCAGGGCATCGCCGAGATGTCCGGTGACGTGGACGGCGAGGCGGCCCAGATCCTGACCGAACTGGACGCCGTCGGCAACACCACCAAGGCCATCACCAAGGGCATCGCGATCGCGACCGCCGTACTGGCCGCGACCGCGCTGTTCGGCTCGTTCACCGACGCGATCCGGACGTCGCTGGCCGACAACTACCCGAAGTTCGAGGCCGACGCACTGGTCTTCAACCCGGGCACGCTGGTCGGCATCATCCTCGGTGCGGCCGTGGTGTTCATGTTCTCCGGTCTGGCCATCAACGCCGTCGGCCGCGCCGCCGGTGCGGTCGTCTACGAGGTACGTCGGCAGTTCCGCGACATCCCCGGGATCATGGAGGGGACGGGCAAGCCGGAGTACGGCAAGGTCGTCGACATCTGCACCCGGGACTCGCTGCGGGAGCTGGCCACGCCTGGTCTGCTCGCACTGACCGCGCCGATCGCCGTCGGCTTCGGCCTCGGCGCCGCGGCCCTGGCCGGCTACCTGGCCGGTGCGATCGGCGCCGGCACGCTGATGGCGGTCTTCCTGGCCAACTCCGGTGGTGCCTGGGACAACGCCAAGAAGCTGGTCGAGGACGGCAACTGGGGCGGCAAGGGTTCGCCCGCGCACGAGGCCACCGTCATCGGTGACACCGTCGGCGACCCGTTCAAGGACACCGCCGGCCCGGCCATCAACCCGCTGATCAAGGTGATGAACCTGGTCTCGGTGCTGATCGCTCCGGCCGTCGTCGGGATGTCGGCGATCGGCGACGACCCGAACAAGACGCTCCGGATCATCATCGCGGTCGTCGCGGTGATCATCCTGGCCGCCGCGGTCTACGTCTCGAAGCGCCGGGAGTCGGTCATCTCCGACACTCCGGCCGAGGTCAACGCGGCCGCGTAGTTCGCAGTACTGACAGCAGCAGCTGATGAAGCGGCCCGCCGGTCTGATCGGCGGGCCGTTTCGCATGTCTGGACCCAGACCGGTGACCGCCTTACTGTCGATACGACGAAACGTCCGTTGGGGGGAGGTGGCAGGACCTATGTCTCCCCGTCGATCGGCGATCGCCCTGCTGCTTCTGGTCGTGGCAGGTCTGGTGGGTACGGCGCAGTCGGCGTACGCCGCGACGCCCGATGCCACCTACCTCAACACAGCACACCAGCTCAATCTGACGATCATCCAGGCGTCCCACGCGGCGAATGCCCAGGGCCAGAGCTCGTGCGTGCGAAGCGTCGGTACGCAGATGGAACGCGATCACCGCCGGCTCGCCGCGCAGGAGTCCGAGCTCGCCGGCCGATTCGGTATCAAGCTCGCGACGCTGCCTTCAGTCCAGCAGCGCGAACAGCTCGACGCGCTGGGAGCCAAGGCCGGGACCTCGTCGTACGACGCTGCTTGGCTCGCGTTGCAGCGGCAGCTGCACCAGGAGTACCTCGCGTTGATCAACGGCGATGTGCCGAAGAGCGCCTCGCCTGCCGTCGAGTCATTGGCCGAGGGCGCCAAGCCCGTGGTCCAGATGCACCTGGACATGGTGACGCCCACCTGCCACATCGTGACCAGCAAGCCGGTCGTGCCGACCGGCGACGGCGGCCAGGTGGGCGATGCCCAGAAGGCTCGCTCGCGCGCGGCGTTGATCCTGCTCGGCATCGGAGTACTGCTGTTGCTCGGCAAGGCGATCTCGATGCGGCGCCGGCTCCTCGGTTTTGCGGCGATCGGCGCCGGGCTGGTGATGGTGTTCGGTGGGCAGCCCAATAACGCGGGACAGGTTCCGAAGGCCGGAAATTCCGCGGAAGAACGGGAAGCTGCCATCCCACCGGTCCGGTTGAAGCTGCAAGGCGTCGAGAACGCGCCGGTGCAGGCGGTCGCCACAGGAAGCGACGGCCAGCTGCAGATGCCGACATCTCCGAACGCCGTGGGCTGGTGGGCGGCGGGCGCGGCCCCGGGCTCCGACGGTGGCACTGTTCTGCTCGCCGGGCACGTGGACACGGCCCGGTCCGGGCCGGCGGTGTTCGCAGGGCTCTCCGCAGTACCGGTGGGTGCCAAGGTCTCGGTGACGGGTGGGGACGGACACGTGCACCGGTACAAGATCGTGGCTCGGCGCACCTATCTGCAGAGTGCCTTGCCGCGCGACCTTTTCCAGGGTGCCGGAAAGCCGCGGCTGGTGCTGGTCACCTGCACCGGCTCGTACGACCACAAAGCACACCGTTACACGCACAACCTGGTGCTGTACGGCGTCCCGGTGGTCTGAGCCGTTTGGTAGTCACTTCCACCTGCGACCGACCGAAGTACGGGCGTCCGTCGACTTTCGGCTGATGCGCCAAGACCCTCGCATAGGGGATCGTCGGGGTCGTGGTCAGGGCTTTAACCGATAGCTGCCGACGTCCGGCGGACGGCAGAATCAACCCACGGGTGGACACACCGGATCCGCCCGGGGTCCGATGATCCGGACCCCGGTGACCTCGATACTGAGAGCTACACAGTCCACTACCAGGTGCGCCACCGAAAGAGGAGTACGGCGATGATCGAGGCAAAGGGCCTCACCAAGCGATACGGCGCAACAGTTGCCGTTGACAACCTGTCTTTCGAGGTGAAACCGGGAAAGGTGACCGGCTTCCTCGGCCCGAACGGGGCCGGTAAGTCGACCACCATGCGGATGATCCTCGGTCTCGACACCCCGACGTCCGGCGAGGTCACGATCGACGGACAGCGCTACCGGGATCTGCACCGGCCGCTGACCAAGGTCGGCGCGCTGCTGGACGCCAAGTGGGTGCACCCGAACCGCTCGGCGCGTGCGCACCTGACCTGGATGGCCGCTTCCAACAAGCTGCCGAAGGACTCGGTCGACAAGGCCCTGGAGATGGTCGGCCTGTCCGCGGTCGCGAACAAGCGGGCCGGCGCCTTCTCACTGGGTATGTCGCAGCGGCTCGGCATCGCCGGCGCACTGCTCGGCGACCCGGAGGTGCTGCTCTTCGACGAGCCGGTCAACGGCCTCGACCCCGAGGGCATCGTCTGGATCCGTACGTTCATGCACCGGCTGGCCGACGAAGGCCGGACCGTGCTGGTCTCCAGCCACCTGCTGTCCGAGATGGCGCTGACCGCCGAGGACCTGGTCGTGATCGGCCGCGGCAAGCTGATCGCGCAGAGCACGACGCAGGAGTTCGTCGACCGGGCCAGTGGTACGACGGTCAAGGTCCGTACGCCGCAGCTCGACCAGCTGGCCGGCGTACTGCACCAGCAGCAACTGGTCACCCGGATCGAGGACGTCGAGAACGAGGGCAAGGTGCTCTTCGTCGAGGGCGACCTGACCACCGACCAGATCGGCGAGACGGCCGCCGCGCACGGCATCGTGCTGCACGAGCTGACGCTGCAGCGCGGTTCGCTGGAGCAGGCGTTCATGCAGATGACCGGTGACTCGGTCGAGTACCACGCGCACGACGAGATCGCTGCCGTGACCGAGCTCGACGCGCCGTCGGGCGCCGAGGTGGCCGCGGGTCCGAAGGAGGACAACTGACATGTCGGTGATCACTGTCGAGCGGATCAAGCTCTTCTCCACCCGCTCGCCGTGGTGGTGCATGATCGTCGCAGCCGTGCTGACCGTCGGGTTCGCGGCGCTGACGACCGGCTTCCTCAAGGGCGCCGACGAGCAGCAGGCGACGATCTTCATCACCCAGCCGGGCGCACAGCTCAGCCAGATGGTGATGATGGTGATGGCCGCGCTGGCCGTCACCACCGAGTACCGGTTCGGCACCATCCGGACCAGCTTCCAGGCCGTTCCGCAGCGCGCCGCGCTGCTGCTGGGCAAGACCGCGGTGGTCGCGTTCCTGTCCGGTGTCATCGGCCTGATCGCGTCCTTCGGCGCGTGGGGCGTCGGCAGCCTGTTCGCCAGCAACGCGGACCTGTCGATCAACACCGGGGCCGAGTGGCGGCTGCTGGCCGGTCAGGGCCTGGTCTTCGCGATCTCCGCGGTGATCGCGGTTGCGGTCGGCATCCTGATCCGGCAGAGCGCCGGTGCGATCGCGATCCTGATCCTCTGGCCGCTGCTGGTCGAGAACCTGGTCAACCTGATCCCCAAGGTCGGCGACGACCTGGCCCGGTGGGCGCCGTTCGCGAACGGCAGCTCGTTCCTGAACCAGGGCCAGGACTTCGGTCTGGCCGGTGCGGGCGCCGGGGGCAGCGACTTCGCTCTCGGTCCCTGGTGGGCACTGCTGTACTTCGCCGGCTGGGCGGCCGCGCTGATGGCGATCGCCCTCTTCTCGGCGAGCAAGCGCGACGCATAGAAGCCACCCCGGTCGAGGTTGAGGGGCCCTGGCCGGGGCAGGGAGCCCGGTCGGGCTGAGGGGTCCTGGCCGCGACGGCCCGTGGTACATCCGGGAGACCGGATGGACCACGGGCCGTTTCTCCTGTTGATCAAGGGTTGGCGGGTGGCCCGGCGAGCGTCTACGGTGCCGCGCATGACCGATTGGGCGCAGGTGCGCGAGGCGGGCTACGCGGTCCCTGAGGGCCGCTCCACGGGCGAGTTGGTGGCCGAGTTGGTGGGCATGCTGCGATCGCCGGATCCCGTCGTACGGGATCGCCAGGCGTACGCCGTACTTGCGACCTGGATCGGCCGCGGGGTGCTGACGGCCGAGGAGCTGCGGGCGCTCGGTGACGAGATGATTCCGCGGTTCGGCGACCCGGAGATCCAGGCGCGGACGTTCGCGCCGCTGATCCTCGACTGCATCGTGGCCGCCGGGGTCTACGAGCCGCATTGGGTGCCGCCGTTCGAGCGCTGGTACGTCGCCGAGGAGGACCTGCGCGGGTACGACGAGAAGCTCGGCTGGCTGCACGCGATCGCGCACGGGGCCGATCTGCTCGGGACGCTCGGGCAGCACGCGGCGGTCGAGCCGATCCAGATGCTCCGGCTGGGGATCGGGCGGTTGCTGACGCCCACGGCGTACGTGCTGCGCGATATGGAGGACGACCGGCTCGGGTACGCGCTGGCGGCGACGCTGACGCGCGAGGACCTGACCGAGTCCGATGCGGTCGAATGGCTCGATCCGGTGATCCGGGCGTTGTCGAACCCGCCTGCCGAGGGGATCACTCCCGAGGTGACGAACACTATCCGGACGTTGCGGGTTGTATACGTGCTGGCCGATCACGGCCCGCGGGTCGGGGATGAGAAAAAGCTCACGCCGATCCCGCACCGCGAACAGGTCAAGACAAGGCTGGCGGACGTGTTCCGGATCGTCACGCCGTACTATCTCTGAGCTCTCTCAGGCGATGCAGGGCTGTCGGCAACTACCTGACGGAGTACGACGCATCCGACTTTCGTCTTGTTTTTCCCTGAATCCTCCCCGAGCAACGGCATGTCGAGGTCCAGGGCGGAGTACAGGTGAAGTCAGGTGGCAGTGGAGGCTCGTCCGTGACAAGGTCTCTGCTGGCAGGCCATGGCCCCCTCCCATGGTGGTGCCAACGCCACTACCCAAGTAGTGCCAACACCATCAGATCTGGTCCCCGGCAAGGTTAGCTTTGAGCTACAAGGCCGTCGGGGGCAGCGGGTTCTAGAGAGGGCGCGTGGAAGTCATGGTTGCGACATACCTGAAGAGATGGGTCGGCAACCGCATTCTCAGTAGGACCACCCGCAAGGGTGGTCTCGACCTGTCGAAGATGCGGATGTTCCCCAGCTCGGTCTCGATGCCGCTGCGCCGGCAGGGTCTCGACCCGGTGCCGGAGCTCGCGGAGGTGCGGGAGACCGAGCCGGTGCACAAACTGGCCCACCTGTTCGGGCTGAACGTATGGGTGGTCAGCGGGCATGCCGAGGCGAAGGCCGTGCTCGCCGACACGACGAACTTCAGCAACGACATCCGGCCGCTGGTCGGCTCGGACCCGAACAAGCCGTCGGAAGGTATCGGCGGGCTCGGGTTCACCGATCCGCCGGACCACACGCGGCTGCGGAAGCTGCTCACCCCCGAGTTCACCAAGCGCAAGCTGGCCCGGCTGGAGCCGGCGATCGAGAAGATCGTCAACGACCAGCTGGACCAGATGGAGGCCAAGGGGCCGGTCGTCGACATCGTCGCCGACTTCGCGTTCAACGTGCCGTTCCTGTTGATCGCCGATCTGCTCGGGGTCGAGGAGCAGGACCGCGATCGTTTCCGTGCGCTCGGGCCGGCGCGGTTCGACCTGTCCGGTGGCGGTATCGGGGTGTTCGGATCGGCTTCGGAGTCGCGGGACTTCCTGTTCGAGATCGTCCGCAAGCAGCGGACGAACCCGGGCGACGGGCTGATCGGGTCGATCATTCGCGAGCAGGGTGACGATCTCGACGACGTCGAGCTCGGCGGTCTCGCCGACGGGGTGTTCCTGGGCGGGTACGAGACGTCCGCGAGCATGCTCGCGCTCGGGACGCTGGTGCTGCTGCGCGACCCGAAGAACTTCGAGATGATCCGGAACGAGCCCGGTTCGGTCGACGGGATCGTGGAGGAGTTGCTGCGGTACCTGACGGTTGTCCAGGTCGCGTTCCCGCGGTTCGCGCGGCACGACCAGGAGCTGTTCGGCCAGCAGGTGAAGAAGGGCGACCTGGTCGCGGTATCGCTGTCCGGCGCGGACCGGGACAAGCAGATCTTCGGCGCTGATGCCGAGGACTTCTACCCCCGTCGTACGGTGTCCTCCGCCCACCTCGCCTTCGGCCACGGCATGCACCGCTGTGTCGGCGCGGAACTCGCGCGGATGGAGTTGCGGGCCGCATTCACCGCGCTGGCCCACCGCTTCCCGGACCTGTCCCTCGCCGTACCCGAAGAACAACTCCGCTTCCGCGACTTCTCCATCGTCTACGGCGTCGAATCCCTCCCCGTCCAACTCCACGCAGCCTCCACCAACCAAGCCGCCGTCTAACAAACCGCTCCGCGACAGCCAAAGGACACCGCTTCGCGGCGGCTGTTCTTTTGGCCGCTCCGCGGCGGCGCAACCGTCATCCGCCTCGCCCCCACCGGGCGAGGCGGATGTGTTTCCGGCGGCAACAAAGGACACCGCTCCGCGGCGACTGCCTTTCGGCCGCTCCGCGGCGAGCACGATCGCACCCCGAGCTGCTCCTTACGGGCGACGCGAATGTTTCTGACGCGAACAAAGGACACCGCTTCGCGGCGGCAGTTCTTTGGCCGCTTCGCGGCGTGCGTGATCGCACCCCGAGCTGTCCTGTCCGGGTGAGGGGCTGCGTCTGTGCGCTCAGCGAGCCACGAGACCACCGGTCGGACGACCCTCGGCGCCTCCGGCGATATGCCGGCGTCGATCGTGTCAGGCGACCCGGTGTGGGCCGGCGCAAGACACGATAGGTGGTGAAGGCCTTGCTGGCTGGTTGGATCCAAGTGGTGCTGACCGCGGTGCGGGACGGAACGACCTGGTGTGAAGCCTGTCAGTACAGGCTGAAGCGTTGGGCGAAGGTGGTTAGGGTGGCGGGGGTTTGGGGGTTGATGACGAGGCGGGTGACGCCTTGGCGTTCGTACGAGGCGAGGGCCGCGGGGGCCAGGTCGGTTGAGGCCCAGCGGGTGTACTCGAGGTCGTCGCGGCCGGAGGTTTCGCGGGCGAGTTTCCATTGGGCTGCGCGCTCGGCCGGGGGCAGTGCACCGCCTGGGAAGTAGCCGTCGCCGTGGCGGCCGGCTCGGCGGGCGGCGGCGCGGCTGGAGCCGCCGATGTGGATCGGCAGCGGGGCTAGCGGATGCGGGAAGCTGCACAGGTCCTCGAACTCGAAGAACTCGCCCGAGTAGCTCACCCCGTCCGCGCCGCCGCTCCACAGCAGGCGCAGTACGTCGATGGCCTCGTCCGTACGGCGACCACGGGTGGCGAAGTCGACGCCGACGGCGCGTGCCTCACCGGGCAGGCTGCCCAGCCCGACGGTCAGCAGGCGCATCCGGCCCTTCGACAGCACGTCGATCGTGGCGAGACGCTTCGCCAGCGTGACCGGGTGGTGGTAGGGCAGCAGCAGTACTGCGGTACCCAGCAGGAGACGCTCCGTCGAGGCGGCGACGTACATCAGCAGGTCGAGCGGATCGGCGTACTCGAGCGTCGTCGGCAGTTCGAAGCCGCCCAAGGACGCACCGCGGTAGAGCGCGACGTGCTCGGGGACGTACAGCCCCTCGAACCCGCAGGCCTCCGCGTGCCGGGCGAACTCCACCAGCCGCTCCGGATCCATCCCCTGTCCTGGCGTGCTGTAAGTAACGGCGAATTTCACCCGCCGACCTTAGAACCCGGCCCCCAGGGTCAAGGCAAATCGCGCGGTATTTCCGGCACTGGTGGTTCTCGTGAGTAGTTTGTTTGTGGCACTAGGTGGTCGTTGGCCGGATCGGGTCGTGACAGGATGCGGGGTGGGTGGTCACAATGGGCGGTCCGGCCCGAAGTGCGGGTGACGGAACAGGGAAGGGCCGTCGGCGGGTATGGGGATTGGCGAGATGGCGACGGGCGATGTGTTGACCGCCCGGATCGCCGCCGCGATGACCGCCGCCCAATCGGGTGGGCATGCGAGTGCTGCGGCGGAGATCGAGGCGATCCGGTCCGAGCTGGGTGGGGTGCCGAGTTACCGGCTGGCCGCAGTTGAGTACGTGCGGGGTGTGTCGGCTCATCACGCGAGTGACGCCGACGAGGCGCTGCGGGCGGTCGACGCCTGCATCGAGGTCGCCCGCGCGATCGACGAGCCCGGCTGGGAAGCCAACGCGCTCCCGATCCGCATCATCAACCTCGCCCGCAGCGGTCGCGGTGGCGACACCGTCAATGACCTCGTCGCGGCTGAAGCGGCCTTGAGCCGGACCAGGGATCCGGGACTGACTGCCTGGGCGCACACCGGCCTCGGCTACGCGTACGACGTACTACGACTGTTCGAGCTCTGCATCCCGCATTACGAGCTCGCGACCGGGCTCGACGAGGACGTGTTCGAGCTGGCTGAGTCCGAGGCGATCGACCGCTTGAACCTGGCCGAGACGTACCTCCGCTGGGCGCACGAACTCGAGCGGCTCGGCGATCCTTTGTATACAAGGGAGATCGAGGAGCGGCTGGCGTCAGCGGCGTACTGGGCGCGTGAGGCCGAGCGGGTGATAGTGGACGACGAGAGCCAGGAGTTCTGGCGTCTGAGCGCCCGTCTGTGGCTTGCTGCGGCCGCTACCGTCGAGGATCCGGACCGCGCGGTCGTCGACCTGACCGAGATTCGCGACGAGATCAGCAAGCTCGGCGAGACCGAGCGGCTCGCGATCGCCGGCGCGTACCTGGCAAGAGCGCTGAAGGCGCAGGGAAAGTTCGAGGAGGCCAAGGCTGCGGCGGATCGAGCCGCCGCCGACCTGATTCCGTTGGCCGACCCATCGACGCATGTCCTGGTCCTGCAGACCCGTTCGGAGATCGACGCTCTCGACGGTACGCCGGGAGGCATTGCAGGCTTGGAGTACGCGCGTTCGGTCGCGCGCGGCTGGTGGAAGGAGCGGCAGCGGGCGCTGAACGCCGTACGGCATGCGCTTGCTGTGCACGATCTTCCGGCTCGCCACGACGCGGAGTGGCACGCCGCGCGCCAGGATCCGCTGACCGGCGTGGGTAATCGCCGTGCGCTGGACGAGCGGCTGACCGCGGCCCGCGACTCCGGGCGGGCGGTCACCTTGCTGGCCATCGATGTGGACAACCTGAAGATCGTCAACGACACTTTCGGGCACGCCTGCGGGGACGAATTGCTGCAGGTTGTGGCAAATCTCCTGGTAGAACAGGCGCGAGCGACCGATGCCGTGGTTCGATCGGGTGGCGACGAGTTCTTCGTGGTCCTCGACCAGCCTGATGCCAAGGGCGGTGCGCAGTTGGCCGAGCGGATCCGGATCGCCGTCGCGGCGATCGCGGCGGCGACGGAGAAACCGTGGCTGCGCCGGCTCGGGCTGAGTCTCGGGTACGCCGCAACCGCCGAGGGTCTCGGTGTCGACCAGCTGATCGCGCGGGCGGATCTGCGTCTTTACGAGGACAAGCGCCGCAGTAGGTAATGGGCACCGCAACAGAGTGAGTCAGGGTAGGGGAGGTGTGGTGCGCGAGACGTCGGGGGTGACGGCGCGGATTGCGGCGGCGATGACGCGGGCGCAGTCGGGTAGTCCGGCGGAGGCTGCGCTCGAGATCAACGAGCTGCTGGCCGAGCTGGGCCCGGAGCCGAGTCACGAGCGGGCAGCGGCCGAGTACGTGCGGGCCGTCGCGGCGCATCACGCCACCGACTCGATCGAGGCGCTCGACGCCGTCGACGGCTGTATCCGGGTCGCGCGCGCGATCGACGAGCCGGGCTGGGAGGCGAACGCGATCGCGGTCCGGATCGTCACGCTGATCCGCACCGGTGAAGGCGGTGACTCGGTCGCCGACCTGGTCGCCGCGGAGAACGCGCTGTCGCGGACCCGCGATCTCGGCCTGGCCGCCTGGGCGCACACCGGCCTCGGCTACGCGTACGACCTGCTCCGGCTGTACGAACTGTGCATCCCGCACTTCGAGCTCGCCGCCGAGGGCGATCACGATCCGCTCGGCCTGCCCGAGGCGCCGACGATCAACCGGCTGAACCTGGCCGAGTCGAGCCTGCGATGGGCGCACGAGCTCGAGCGGCTCGGCGATCCGTCGTACGACGAGGAGATCCAGGAGCGTCGCCGGGCCGCGCATCGGTGGGCGGGTGAGGCGGTCGACGCGATCCTTGCGGCCGACCTGCTCGGGTACTGGCCGATGGCCGGGCGGATGTGGCTCGCGGCGAGCAACGACGCCGGCGACGCGGCCGAGGCGGCGGTGATCCTGAAGGACTGCCGGGACCAGCTCGCGAAGCTCGGCGATCTCGAGCTGGCCGCGATCGCGGGCGCGTACCTGGCCAGGGCGTATCTGACGCTCGGCCGGATCGACGATGCGATGGAGGCCGCGGGCCGGTCGGCCAGCGAGCTGCCGCCGACGTCGGATCCGCCGGTCGAGGCCCTGATCCGGCACACCGCCGTACAGATCGTTGCTGAGTCAGGCGACGCTGGTGCGTCGAGCGGGCTGCAGTATGCGCGGGCGATCAGCAGAGGGTGGTGGGCGGAGCGGCTGCGCGGGCTGTACGCCGTACGGAGTGCGCTGGCGAACCATGAGCTCTCGATCCGGCACGACGCCGAATGGCGGGCCGCGCGGGAGGATCCGCTGACCGGCGTGGGCAATCGGCGCGCGCTGGATGAGCGGATGTCGGTGGCGCGCGACTCCGGTCGATCGGTCGCTGTCATCGCGATCGACGTGGACAACCTGAAGGTCGTCAACGACAGCTACGGGCATGCGTGCGGGGACGAGGTACTGCGTCGCGTCGGGCAGCTGTTGAAGGAGCAGTGCCGCGCGGAGGACGTGGTGGCACGGGCCGGCGGGGACGAGTTCGTCGTCGTACTGGACAACCCGGACGAGCGCGGTGCCGGCGAACTCGTCGAGCGGATCAAGACAGCGGCGGATCGGGAGGCGGCGCAGGCGTTGGCGCCGTGGTTCGCAATGCTGCGGTTGAGCGTCGGGCAGGCGAGCAGCACCGACGGTACGTCGGTGAGCGACCTGCTGACCGAGGCCGATCGGCGGATGTACGCCGAGAAGCGCCGTCGCCGGCGGGCTGCTCAGTAGTCGAGGAAGCCTTCTACGACAAGGTTTCTGATCTGGGGAAGGTAGTCGGCGAGTACGTCGACCACCGGGCGGTCCATCAGGTCCGCGAGTGCGGCAAGGATCTGGCCGGTGCTCAGGTCGCCGTCACACGCACCGACGAAGCCGGCCAGGACGGTGTCGACCTGCTCTGCGCGGCGCATGCCACGCTGGCGTCGCAGCACGATGGTGGCCGGGTCCTCGGCGCCTGGTTGACCGGTGGTCTCCTGGATGACGTCGTCGGCGACATGCAGGTGCAGTGCGGTCAGGTCGGCGGGTAGGCCTTCCAGACGCTCGAAACGGTGCAGGACGTGCGGACCGATCGGGCGCTCGATCTCGTACGGCCAGGACTCGGCGGCGAGGGTGCCTTCGACGTTGTGCAGGGTGATCCAGCCCATGCCGATCGCCTCGACGTTCTGGTCGTCCAGGTACCGCATCCACTCGTCGTACCGGCTGGTGTACTGCGGTGGGCCCTGCAGGCCGGCGTCGCGCAGCCAGAGTTCGACGTACTCGGAGGGGTCTAGCTGCTCGCGCTGGACGGCCCACGCCGACCGGTCCGCTGTCCAGGAGGCGATGCGGTCCTGCCAGTCCTCGCCGCGCACACAGGTCCAGTTGGCGAGCAGTTGGCACCAGCCGCCGTCGGTCAGGTGGTCTGGTGCTTGCCGGATGAGCTGCTCGACGACGGTGTCACCGGCGTACCCGGTCTCGCGGTAGGTCAGGTCGCCGCCGGGCGGGGAGATGACGTACGGCGGGTTGCTGACGATGAGGTCGAACCGCTCGCCGCGCACCGGCTCGTACAGGCTGCCGTCGCGGACATCGAGGTCGATGTGGTTGAGCGCAGCAGTCCAGCGGGCCAGCTGCAGGGCACGCGGGTTCACGTCGGTGGCGACGAGCTGGTTGACCCGGTCGGCCAGGTGGAGCGACTGAATGCCGCACCCGGTGCCGATGTCGAGCGCTCGGTCGGCCTTGATCGGGACCGTGAGGTGGATGAGGCTCAAGCTGGCCGGAGCGATGCCGAGGACGTAGTCGGAGCGCATCGGCTCGCGGCGCCCGTCGAGCCCTGGCGTGGGGTCCGCAACGACCCACCATTCCCGCTCTTCCTCCGCGAACGGCCGGATGTCGAGCACAGCCCTTGCCTCGCCGCCCGAGGTCTCGACGATGCCCAGGGCAACCAGATCGATTCCCGCAAACACCTTATTTACAAGTGCTTCCGGCAGGGGTCGTTGCAGCAGGAACAGCCGGATCATCGTGTCGAGCGCATCTCCGGATCCGGTACGCCGAAACGCCGGCGCCGTCTCGTTCCGCCCCAACGCCCCGTTGGCCTGCTCCCCGAGCCGCTCGGCAACCCCGTCCACGGTGTACCCCGCGGCCTCGAACGCCGTCCGCAGCCCTGCCACCACACTCTCCTGCATGCGCACATCCTCCCACCTCCCATCGAGGGAGGCGGGAGGATGCCCCGGCTTCTACGGGTTGCAGGTGAGTTTGGCGTCGGCCCAGTCGCCGTGGTCGCTGGTGTTGCCGTCGCCTCCGTCGGTGACTTGGAGGGTGAGGGTTTGGGCGCCGGTCACGTCGACCGTTGTGGTGGCTGTTGGCGATGTTCCGGTGAGTTGATCGGACGTGTACTTCGCGGTGCCGTCGGTAAGGACCTTGAACGTGACCTTGCCCCGGTCCTCCATCTCGTCGTCGATGCCCAGCTTGCTGGTGAATGTGGTGCAGTTGCCGCCCAGGCGAACGCTCACCGACGAAGGAGCGTGCGCGCCCAGGCCCTTGGCGTACGTGACCCCGTCGAGCGTGATCGGGCCGCCGTCGCCGGTGCCGTCCTCGCCGTTGCTGTGGTCGCGTTCGACCGGGCCCCAGCCGTTGGTCGAATCCAGGAACTCCAGGTCACTGACCCAGTTCTCCCCGGTGGGTGCCGGGGGCAACGGTTTGTCGGCGATCGTGGCCGCGAAGAATCCGAGCCCGCCGCCGGGCAGCTTGATCGCCTTCACGGTCTTGCCGGGATCGAGCGGTACGGCGGTGTAGAACACGCGGTAATCCGTCGTCGTGTTGCCCAGACCGGCTGGTGTGTAACGGCCCTTGACCGAGACGGCGAGCTTGGCGCCGCCCGTGGTCGGATCCTGGCAACACCAGTTCGGCAACTGGAAGGTGCCTTCGGACGTGGAGCCGTCGGTGTAGATGATGGTGACGGTTCCCCGGGCGTTGAGGCTGGCGCCTGCACCAAGGAGCGCGAGGTGTGAGCCGGTGCCTGAGACCAGGATCGGGGCCGACTGGTCCTTCACCACGTTCGGCGTACCGGGTGCTCCGGTCGGCCAGGTGAAGTCAGCGCCCTGGACGTTCACCGTGCCGCCTGGCGTGTAGCCGGCTGCCGCCAAAGCCTCGCCGTTGAAGCTGTCGCCGGAGCCGTCGAAGTTGCCCTTGGCGTACGTCGCTGCGTCGGTCACGCCAACGACATTGGCTGCCTGCGACAACGATGCGTACGGCAACTCCGCGGTCGCTGACGCGGTATTCGAGTAACTCTTGCCTTGAGCAACGTACGACGCCCTCACAGACAGGGTGAAGCTTGCCGGCTTCACATCCGCGCCCGGAGTGACCTGGAGCTTGGTGGTCACGGTCTTGCCGGGGGCAACTGACGAGAAGGTGTTTGCGCCCGCGACGGACCAGCCGGTTGGCAGCTGAGCGTCGAGGTGCACGTTGCGGACGGATGTGCGGGTGTCGTTGCGGAAGGTCGCGGTGACCTCGGTGGCCTGGCCGGGAGCGTTCCACAGTGACGGGGTGGTGAGCTCCGGGGTGCCGAAGGTATTGGTGACGTCTGGGCCGCCCACCGCGGACGTCCCCGACAGGCGGACGACGGCGCTCCGTGAGGTGGGGATCGATGCGGTTTGCACTCGAACCACTCCGTTGGAGTAGGACCAGTTGGCAGCTTTGCCATCGATTGTGACGTGGTGCGGGGCGGTGCCGGTGTGGAGTGTCAGCTCGTACGGGCGCGCGGTGGGCTTGCCGTCGTACGAACCGTTGCTGCGGCCGATGTTCACGGTGATGTCGCCGCGGCCGTCCGTCGGTGCGTCGACGGCGAACGTCTGCGTCGCGGACTTCGTCGAGCGGGTGACGCGATCGTCCTCGTAGAGGTTGAACGACGACTTGCCCGATGGGTAGATGTCGACCGTGACGCGGTCGCCGAAGCCTTGCTCGGCGGCGTTGTTGATACCGGTCTTCCACATCGGCACGACGGCGCCGGCCTTCACGAACAGCGGCAGCGTGTCGAGCGCGGCGTGGTACCCGTTGACCGTTGTCGGGCCTTGGTACACGCGACCGGTCCAGTAGTCGATCCACCGGCCTGCAGGCAGGTAGATCCCGTTCTTGACCTCGTCCGCGCCGTACATCGGTGCGACCAGGAACTCCTTGCCGGCCAGGAACTCGTACTTCGTCGTGTCGTCCCACGTCTTCGGGTCGTTCGGGTACTCCAGCACCAGCGACCGGTTCAGCGGAGCGCCGGTCCGGTGCGCCTCAGCGGCGTACGTGTAGAAGTACGGCAGCAGGCGCTCGCGGAGCTTCAGGTACTTGCGGTTGATCGAGGTGTACGGATCGCCGTACGCCCAGGGCTGCTTGTACGCCGGGGTCGACCAGCCGGACATGCTCATGAACGCCGGGTTGAACGTCTTCCACTGCAGATCCCGCACGTACGACGTGGCGCTGCCGCCGAAGATGCCGTCGACGTCACCCGCGCTGTACGCGATGCCGGAGTTGCCGGAGCCGGTGATCGCCGGGATCTGCCACTTGATCGCGTCCAGCGAGCCGCTGTGGTCGCCGGTCCACTGCACCGCACACCGCTGCGCGCCGGCCCAGCCTTCGACCATCCACGCGAACCCGCGGGCGTTGCTGTACTGCTCGATACCGTCATGCGCCGTGTCGCAAGCACTCAGCGCGTACCGGTACCCCGGACCGACCCATGCCACGTCCAGCTTCCGCACGCGCACACCGGCGTCACCGACCTCGGCCGGCTGCCGGTCCAGGTTGGACTGGGTCCACAGCCCCATCTGGATGTTCCGAGCGCGCAGTTCGTCACCGGCCTGCTTGAGTGCGGGGATGTCGCGCTTGCCCCACCACGTGCCGTCGACCTGTTCGGAGTCGGTGGTGGCGGAGTACCCGCAGCCGTAGTCGTCGTTGACGAGCATCCAGCCGCCTGGCATGTCCTCGTCCTTGAACCGCTGCGCGACCTTGACCGCGTCCAGCGTGGTCACCTTGTCCGGGTTGACCTTCCAGTCGTTGCTGGGGTCCGGGTCCGTCGCGTAGTGACCGCGGTTGTAGCAGTCCGAGTCGCCGTACTCGAGTCCGTAGATCGGCGGCATGAACGGCCGGCCGGTGAGCTCGGTGTAGCGGTCCAGCGAGGTCTTCAGGTCACCGACGAAGTAGTACGCGTCGAACCGCTTCTCGTCGTGACTGGTTACGACCGGACTGGTGAAGCTGTAACTACCCGGGGCGAACGTGTTCCGCAGTACGCCGTAGCCCGCGGTGCTCATGTAGTACGGCGACGCGTTCGGGTTGCCGCCGTCCTCCCAGTTGAAGTCCTTGGTGATCTTGATCGTCTGGTCGCGGTGCGAGAAGCGGCCGTTCTGCATGCCGCCGCCGAAGAACTGCTCGTTCGCGCCACGGCCCAGGGTCTGCGTGGTGGAGGTGTCGGTCCAGGACAGCGGTGCGGTCTCGGACCAGACCAGCTGACCGTTCGACCGGTACAGCGAGAACTTCAGCGGGCTCTTCTGCGCACGGACCTCGATCTTGCCGGTCGTGAGCGAGTAATAGGTGCCGCGGTCACGCCAGGAGGTCCGCGGCGTGCCGTAGTCCGTCTTGGTGACGATGTTGGACGCGGGAGCGCCCGGATCGGTGGGCGGAGTGTTCGCGGGATCGGTGAAGTTCCCGTCCGGCGCCATCCACAGCCGGAAGACGTCGTCCTTCAGGAACACCACCCGCACCTTCGCCGCGCCGGCGCTGAGGGTGTACGTCGCTTTGTCGGCCGCGAAGCCGGTGACGTCACCGAGAGTGGTGGCGGCGGCCTGGGCGGGAGCCGCGGTGTACACGAGTGCGCCTGCTAACAAGGCTAAGGCGACTACTGAACGTTTCATGCGGACAAAGATGCTCACGAGTGCCTCACTTCACGCATCAATGAACAAGATGCGCACATTGAAACTCACTGACGACGCGTTGTCATCAGGTCGCGCCAAATGACCCCGTGATCAAGTTGGGACGGTGTCGCCATCACGGGGTGAAACAAGGCGATGACGATGAGCGCATGAGCAACCGGCGTCCCAGCAGCCCCAGCAGTCACGTCTTCACCAGGCGTCACGTCCTGGGCGCCGGCCTGTCGGCTGCCCTCGCCGCGGGTGCCGCGGCCGCGTGGCCGGGGTTGGCGCAAGCCGCCGCGATCGACCCGGACGCGCCGGGCGGCGTCGCGCCGGACCGGATCCGCGCGCAGGGCGACCCGGACTTCCACCCGGTGAAGTTCCGGCTGCCGGCGCCGACCGGGCGGAAGGCGCTCGGGACGACCGCCGTCCACCTGATCGACCGGTCGCGGCCGGATCCGGCCATGCCCAGCGGGCAGCGCGAGCTGATGATCAGCCTCTGGTACCCGGCCGGGATGTTCGGGTCGGCGCCGTTCGCGAAGTACATGCCGCCGCGGACCGCGGTCGAGGTCGACGACGCGTGGACGGGCGAGTACGGGCTGGCGCTGCCGAGCGGGTCGTTCGACTTCGCCGGCACCGTGACGCACGCGCGGATCGACGTACCGGCCCAGCCGATGCGGCATCCCGTCGTACTGTTCTCACCCGGTTTCCAGTACAGCCGGTTCGTGAACACCGCGCAGGTCGAGGACCTCGCGAGTCGTGGGTACGTCGTGGTGACGATCGACCACTCGCACGAGACGCCGGTGGAGTTCCCCGGCGGACGGTTCCTGCCGGGTGCGCCGGAGTCGGAACCGCCTGGTCCGGACCAGATCCGGGCAGCGGTCGAGACCCGGACCGCGGACGCGCGGTTCGTACTGGATCAGCTCGAGCGGATGGCCGGCGGCCGGAAGGTCGATGCCGAGGGCAAGGATCTGCCGAAGGACCTCGCGGACGGGCTGGACCTGCGCAAGGTCGGCATGTTCGGCATCGGCCTCGGCGGCTATGCGACCGCGAACACGATGCTCGAGGACGAACGGATCGCCGCCGGGATCGATCTCGACGGCACGCTCCAGGACGACCGGAAGAAAGGACCGCTCGGCGACGTTGCAAAGAGTGGTCTGGACCGACCGTTCCTGTTGTTCGGATCGGGTGAGACCCAGCGGACCGATCCGGCCGAGGACAACTACGACGCATCCTGGGCGAGCTTCTGGAAGACGCAGCACGGCGGCAAACTCAACCTGGCCCTGGCGAACACCAAGCAGAAGGCGTTCACCGACTACCAGTTCATCTTCTCCCAGCTCTTCCACGACATCTACGGCGAGGACCCGATCATCACGTCGGTGATGAAGGCGCTCGTCGGCAGCGCGAAACCGGCGCGGAGTGTGCTGGCGCAGCGCGAGTACATCGCCGCATTCTTCGACCAGACGCTGCGTCGCCGGCCGGCGCTTCTGCTCCGCGGTGACTCCCCGAAGTTCCCGGAGATCCGCTTCGTCCGCTGAGACGGCGTACGCTCGTAGGCGACCTCGGGGCAGCCTGTGGCGGTGCCGCGACGCGCGGTGACGATGGGTTGTACGCCACTTTCTGACAGCCTGGGGAGCATGAAGGGGGCGTCAGCGGTTACGGTGCGTTGAGAAAAGCGTTGCCGTCGGCCGTACTCTGTCCTCGGGTGGGGTCGGTCTGTGCCCGGGGGAACAGACACCGAGACAGGGGCGTTGGGTCGCAGGGACGAGAGTAGGGAGCGCAGTGGCAGGGGCAGCAGCAGGGACGAAGACAACGGCAGGGACCCGTTTGGTGATCGTCGAGTCGCCGAAGAAGGCGCGGATGATCGCCGGCTTCCTGGGGTCCGGGTACGTGGTGGAGTCCAGCTTCGGCCACATCCGCGACCTGCCGAGCGGCGCGGACGAGATCCCGGCGAAGTACAAGGGCCTGCCCTGGGCACGCCTCGGCGTCAACGTCGAGGACCACTTCGACCCGCTGTACGTCGTACCGGCCGACAAGCGGGCGCAGATCCGCAAGCTGAAGGACCTGCTCAAGGGTGCCGACGAGCTCTTCCTGGCGACAGATGAGGACCGCGAGGGCGAGGCGATCGCCTGGCACCTGCTCGAGGAGCTGAAGCCGAAGGTCCCGGTCAAGCGGATGGTCTTCCACGAGATCACGCCGAAGGCGATCCAGGACGCGGTCGGCAACGCCCGCGACATCGACGAGGCCCTGGTCGACGCCCAGGAGGCGCGCCGGATCCTCGACCGGTTGTACGGGTACGAGGTCTCCCCGGTGCTGTGGAAGAAGGTCATGCCGAAGCTGTCGGCGGGCCGGGTGCAGTCGGTCGCGATCCGGATGGTGGTCGACCGGGAGCGCGAGCGGATCGCGTTCCGCAGCGCGTCGTACTGGGATCTCGACGCGACCCTCGACGCCGGTGAGAGCCGGACGCCGCGGCAGTTCCCTTCCCGCCTGGTCTCGGTGGACAGCAAGCGGGTGGCGCAGGGCCGCGACTTCAGCTCGACCGGTGAGCTCAAGGGCGCCAACACCGTCCATCTGAACGAGGAGACCGCGACCGCGCTGGCCGGTGCGCTGCGCGACTCGCAGTTCACCGTCCGGTCGATCGAGTCCAAGCCGTACACCCGCAAGCCGTACGCGCCGTTCCGGACGACCACGCTGCAGCAGGAGGCCGGTCGCAAGCTCGGCATGTCCGCGTCGCAGACGATGCAGGTCGCCCAGCGGCTCTACGAGAACGGCAACATCACCTATATGCGTACCGACAGCGTCACGCTGTCGGAGACCGCGATCACCGCGGCCCGGGCCCAGGTCCGCGAGCTGTACGGCGCGTCGTACCTGCCGGACAAGCCGCGCGTCTACACCTCCAAGGTGAAGAACGCCCAGGAGGCACACGAGGCGATCCGGCCGGCCGGTGAGCACTTCCAGACGCCGGCGCAGACCGGGCTGAGTGGTGCGGAGTTCCGGCTCTACGAGCTGATCTGGATGCGGACGATCGCGTCCCAGATGAAGGACGCAGTCGGGAACAGCGTCTCGATCCGGATCGACGCGACCGCGTCCACCGGCGAGAAGTGCGAGTTCACCTCGTCCGGCCGGGTGATCACGTTCCACGGGTTCCTCAAGGCGTACGTCGAGGGCCAGGACGACCCGTCCGCGGGGACGGACGACCAGGAGACCCGGCTGCCGAACGTCGAGGAGGGCGACGTCCTGCCCGCCATCGAGGTGCTCGCCTCGGGGCACGACACCAAGCCGCCGGCGCGCTACACCGAAGCGACACTGGTCGGCGGGCTGGAGGAGCGCGAGATCGGGCGGCCGTCGACGTACGCCTCGATCATCGGCACGATCCAGGCCCGCGGATACATCTACAAGAAGGGTCAGGCGCTGGTTCCGGCCTGGCTGGCGTTCGCGGTGGTCCGGCTGCTCGAGGAGCACTTCACCCGGCTGGTGGACTACGCGTTCACCGCGACGATGGAGGACGTGCTCGACGAGGTCGCGTCCGGCGACCTGCAACGCGAGGGTGTGCTGGAGCGGTTCTACTTCGGTGACACCGACCTCGAGGGTCTGCACTCGATGGTGAACGACCTGGGCGACATCGACGCCCGGGAGATGTCGACCTTCCCGGTCGGCGGGGACGACAGCGGCATCGTCGTCCGCGTCGGGCGGTACGGGCCGTACGTCGAGGACAAGGACGAGCGGCGCGCGAACGTACCGGAGGACCTGCCGCCGGACGAGCTGACCGTCGACAAGGCGCAGGAGCTGCTGGCGCAGCCGTCGGGTGTCGAGCTCGACCTCGGTACTGCGCCGGACACCGGGCTCCGCGTCGTCGCGAAGGCGGGCCGCTTCGGGCCGTACGTGACCGAGGTACTGCCGGAGGACGCGCCGAAGGGCGCGAAGCCGCGGACCGGGTCGCTGCTGAAGTCGATGACGCTCGAGAACGTCGGCCTCGACGACGCGATGAAGCTGCTGTCGCTGCCGCGGGTGGTCGGCAAGGACCCGGAGTCGGGCGACGAGATCACGGCGCAGAACGGGCGCTACGGGCCGTACCTGAAGAAGGGCACGGACTCACGGTCGCTGGCGACCGAGGAGCAGATGTTCGACATCACGCTCGACGAGGCGCTGAAGATCTACGCCGAGCCAAAGCAGCGTGGACGTCGCGCCGCTGCGCCGCCGCTGAAGGAGCTCGGCGAGGACCCGGAGTCCGGTAAGCCGGTGGTGGTGAAGGAGGGTCGCTTCGGCCCGTACGTCACCGACGGGGAGACGAATGCGACACTCCGCAAGGACGACGCGGTCGAGACGATCTCGCTGCTGCGCGCGGCCGAGTTGCTGGCCGACAAGCGTGCCCGCGGTCCGGTGAAGAAGACCGCGAAGAAGTCCACGGCCAAGAAGACGACCGCGAAGAAGACGACGACCAAGAAGGCCGCCGCCAAGAAGACCACGGCGAAGAAGACGGCCACGAAGAAGACCGCAGCCAAGAAGAGCTGACGGGCTTCTGACGCGCTTCAGCCGCCGAAGCTGCTGAGGCCGTGGATGATGAAGTAGAGCACGAACGCGAAGAACGCGGCGAAGATGATCGCGACCGGCACGGCCACCCACACTGGTGGCCGCCGGGCGCGAACCGCGGCACCGGTGGCCTGGCTGACGATCTCCTTGGCGACGATGCGTCCGCTGCGCCATTTCCCGGTGACGGTTACCTCCTCGCCGTCGACGACCTGGCCCTCCAGAGCCGTCGCACGCAGCTCGACGAGAACGGGCTGCTGCGGATTCCCGACGGAGTCGTGTTGGGTGAGCCGGAAGGTCAGCACTTGGATGGAGCCGTTCTCGGAGCGGCCCTCGGAGCGGTACTGCACGTTCTGCGCGACGCCGCGCAGCTCGGCGGCGCCCCGGCGGGCGACAGCGTTCGACCGGTCACTCATCGCAGTTCCCCAGGTGTGAGACGTAGTACTGGGAAAGTACATTGGTTTGCGTTGGGAACCCCGGATTTCAAGGAGCGCGGATGACGAGTCCAGTCGAGGTCAGCGCGCAGCGGTTGCGGGAGCGGGGCGAGCGCGTGACGCCGGCCCGGCTCGCGGTCGTCGAGGTGCTGGCCGGGACCGAGGAGCACCTGAGCGCGGAGCAGATCGGCGAGCGGGCCGAGCAGCTACGCCCGGGGATCCACCGCGCGACCGTGTACCGGGCGCTCGACGCGCTCGGGGAGTTCGGACTCGTCACGCACGTCCACCTCGGGCGCGCGGGGACGACGTACCACCTGGCCGGCGACCTGGCCCCGCGCCACCTGCACCTGCGCTGCTCGGAGTGCGGCACGGTGTACGACGCTCCCGGCGACGTCCTCGAATCGGCCCGCAAGAAGCTGTCCCGTGAGCTCGGCTTCCATCTCGCGCCCGAGCAGGTGGCGCTCGTCGGGGTGTGTAAGAACTGCCAGGGCTGAGAGCCTCTGTCCATATCTGTTCATCGGTGTGGATTCGTGAACAGAGTTGGCTTAGGGTCGACTCCTGTGACGGACTATGTCGAGGACTTTGCGTCGGGTTTGAACGTGCTGGCGCCGCGGGCGTGGCTGGATGACGACTCCGGGCGGTTGGCGCTCAGCGGGGACTGGAGCTTCCGCCTGTCGCCGACGGTGGCGGATGCGCCGGACGATCTGAAGGACCCGGACACGTCCGGCTGGGACACGATCGCGGTCCCCGGCCACTGGCAGTTGAGTGGGTACGGCGCACCGGCGTACACGAACGTGGTCTATCCGTTCCCGCTCGAGCCGCCGTACGTGCCGACCGACAACCCGACCGGCGACTACGTCCGGACCGTGACGGTGCCGGCGGACTGGGACGGCGCGCGGATCGTGCTGCGGTTCGAGGGCGTGGACTCGCGGTTCGCGGTGTACGTGAACGGGTCGGCGGTCGGTTGGTCGTCGGGGTCGCGGCTGCCGTCGGAGTTCGACGTCACCGAGTTGGTTGCTCCGGGCAAGGATGTGCAGATCGCGGTCCGGGTGCACCAGTGGTCGGTCGGCAGCTATGTCGAGGACCAGGACATGTGGTGGCTGTCCGGGATCTTCCGCGAGGTCAACCTGCTGGCGCTTCGTCCGGACGCGCCGACCGACATCTTCGTCAAGGCTGCGTGGGACCACATCGACGGCGCCGGCACGCTGCTGGTCGAGTCGGATGTGCCGGGCATCGTGAGTGTGCCTGAGCTGCAGTTGGAGCTGCCGACCGGTGAGCACACGCGGGTCGATGGCGTGCAGCCGTGGAGCGCCGAGGTGCCGCGGCTGTACGACGCCGTACTGCGGACGGCGGGCGGCGAGGTGCGGCTGCGGATCGGGTTCCGGACCGTTGCGATCGTCGACGGGATCTTCACGGTCAACGGCAATCGGGTGCTGTTCAACGGCGTCAACCGGCACGAGTTCCACCCGGACCGGGGTCGCACGCTGACCGAGCAGGACATGCTGGACGACGTACTGATCATGAAGCGGGCCGGGATCAACGCGGTCCGCACGAGTCATTACCCGCCGCATCCGCACTTCCTTTCGTTGTGCGACGAGTACGGGTTGTACGTGATCGACGAGTGCGATCTGGAGTCGCACGGGTTCGGGTACGAGCCGCAGCCGCCGAAGCTGCCGAACCCGGTGATGGATCCGCGGTTCCGCGACGATCTGGTCGACCGGATGCGGCGTACGGTCCATCGCGACAAGAACCACCCGTCGATCGTGATCTGGTCGCTCGGCAACGAGTGCGGGACGGGTTCGAACCTGAAGGACATGTACGACGCGGTGAAGGAGCTCGACCCGTCTCGGCCGGTGCACTACGAGCGCGACACCGAGGCGGAGTTCGTCGACATCTACTCGCGGATGTACACGTCGCCGGAGGGGTGTGCGGAGATCGGGGCGGACACCTCGCTCTACCGGAACTTGCCTTTCATTCTTTGTGAGTACGGGCATGCGATGGGGAACGGGCCGGGTGGGTTGCTCGACTACCGCGAGGTGTTCGAGAAGTACCCGCGCTGCCAGGGCGGCTTCATCTGGGAGTTCATCGACCACGGTCTGCGGACGACGATCGACGGACGCGAGGTCTACGCGTACGGCGGGGACTTCGGCGAGACGATCCACGACGGGAACTTCGTCTGCGACGGGCTGCTGTTCCCGGACCGTACGCCGTCGCCGGGTATGCACGAGTACGTGAAGGTGATCGAGCCGCTGCGGATCGTTGCTGATGGCAACCGGGTGGCGATCACCAACCGGTACGAGGTGCTGGACACGAGCCACCTTCAGTTCACGCTGAAGGTCGAAGCCGAGGGTGAGCTGGTCGCCGGCGGCGGGCTGCCGGTTCCTGTGATCGCACCCGGCGAGACCGTGACGGTCGAGCTGCCGCCGGGGGTTGAGGCGCAGCGCGAGCGGTCGGAGAGCTGGCTCACTGTGACCGCCGAACTGAAGGAAGCAACCTCTTGGGCGGACGCGGGCCATCGCGTCGCCTGGGGCCAGATCCGGCTGGACGAGCCGGCTCCCGTTGCTGCCGTTCCTGCTGGTTCACCTGCTGAAGGAACTGTGGGCGTGCAGGGCATCAACATCGTTGATCTGCAGAACATTCGGCTGGATGTTTGGCGGGCGCCGATCGACAACGACGCGATTCCTGGGGTTGCTGCTGCCTGGCGGGAGCAGGGGTTGCACCGGGTGCAGCACCGGGTTGTTTCGCAGGGCGAGCGTGACGGTGCTTGGGAGGTTGTCACCCGGACGGCGCCGCCCGCGCTGCAGTGGGGTCTGCGCAGTACGTGGCGGTGGACGGCTGTCGACAACGGCGTGGTGCTCGAGCTCAGCGTCGTACCGGAAGGTTTGTTCCCGGAGGTGCTGCCGCGGCTCGGCATCACGTTCGAGTTGCCGAAGGTGGAGCGGGTCGAGTGGTTCGGCACCGGCCCCAACGAGGCGTACGTCGACACCCGCGCGGCTGCCGCGGTCGGCAAGTACTCCGCGACAGTCGCCGAGCTGCAGACGCCGTACGTCCGCCCCCAGGAGAACGGCCACCGCATCGACACCCGCTGGGCTCAGCTGGACGGCCTACGCATCGAAGCAGTCAACGAACTCTTCGGCCTGACCGTCCGCGACTGGACCACCCACGCCCTCGAAACGGCCAGCCACACCCCGGACCTGGTCCCCGGCGACACCACCTACGTCACCCTCGACATCGCCCAAACCGGCGTAGGCACAGCCGCCTGCGGCCCAGCCCTCCCCGACCGAGACAAACTAAAAACCGCCCCAGCCACCCTGACCCTCCGCTTCACCACGGCCTGACCTGTTCTCCGCCGCGCCGACAACGGCGCGGCGGAGAACGCAATTCAGCTGGCTCCGGGCGCGGCCGTCGGCAGGCCGATCTCGGCGGCCGCGGTCAGAAGACGCTTGTCGTAGGTGACCAGCGCCGTGAGCTCGATGCCTTCGAGGACGAGTGACTGGGCTGTCGCCAGGTGGATCGCATCGAGGGTTCGGAGCATCGGGTCCGAGTACGCCGCCGCAGTTGCAAGGACGGTGTCGTCGACCGGAACTCGGTCGAGCCTGGCCAGGACCGTCGGCACGGCTGCAAGCCGGGCGGGATCGGATCGCCGCAGTGCACGAGGAACCTCGGTGAGCACCAACGATGATGCGACGAGTTCCTTGTCCTCCTGGCTCGCGAGCCAGGACTCGAGTGCTGCGCTCTCAGCCTCCCGGCGGATCATTTTCACGATCGCTGCCGAGTCGAGGAAGATCACAGACGCTCCTCGCGAAGATCCGAGATGACCTCTGTTGAGTCGACTGACAGATCCGGCTCTCCCGGGGGAAGGACAAGCGGGCCCGGGTCGCTGGCCGGGATCAATCGGCCGCGGCGAATCAGCCCGGCGCGGATGCTGGTGTTGTCGCCGATCGGGACCAGCCGAGCCGCCGGGCGGCCGCTCACGGTGATCTCGAGGGACTCGCCGTTGGCAACCCGCGCCAGCACGGCGCTGGTGTGCTGGTTGAGCTCACGCACGGGGATGCTGTCCATGACTTTAGTGTAGAACGTTGTGTTCTACACCTGCTAGTCAGATCGCGATGGTCGGGCGTGGGGGGATGCGGGTGGCTGGTGGGTGGTAGGCGGACCAGGCCTTGGTCAGGCGGTGGACTGCTTCGGTGAGGGCTGGTTCGGGGGCTCGGAAGTGGAGGCGGAGGTGGGTGTCGCTGGCGCCGGTGACGTCTAGGCCGGCGCCGGGGAGGATGGCTAGGCCGTGGCGTAGGGCGGTTTGGGCGAAGGAGGTGCCGTCGCCGTACGGGAGGCGGACCCACAGGCATTGGCCGCCGGTGACCGTTGGGATGTCCCAGGTGGGGAAGGCGTGCGTGAGGAGCTTGTGCAGGTGGTCGTGGCGGGACTTCAGGGTGTGGTGGAGGTCAGGGCCGTCCAGGAGTGGCAGCAGGTGTACGGCGGCCAGCTGAGTCGGGACGTTGCCGCCCAGGTCGCGTACGGCGCGCAGCCGGGCCAATCGGTTGATGAGGGGTGTGGACGCGCGGATCCAGCCGATGCGCAGGCCGCCCCAGATGCTCTTGCTGAGTGAGCCGATCGAGATGACCGACTCGGAGTACGCCGCCATCGGCGTCGGCAGCTCCTCCCCAGGGAAGCCAAGGTCCGCCGGCACCTCGTCCTCGATCAGCGGGACGCCGGCGCCGGCCAACCGCTGGCGCCTCAACGCGGACAGCACGCAGCCAGTCGGGTTCTGGTACGTCGGGATCACGTACGCAACCGCCGGACGCCGCTCCCGCACCGCCGCCTCGAACCCGTCCAGCCCGACCGGCAGACCACGCAGTACTGCGCCCTCCTCGCGGAACACCTCCAACGCTCCCGGGTACGTCGGCGCCTCGACGAGCACCTGGTCGCCGGGCGACACCAGAGCATGCGCCAGCAACGACAGGGCTTGCTGACCGCCGTTCGTGACCATGATCTGCTCGAAGGACGTCCGTACGCCGCGAGCCGTGTACCGCGCGGCCAGCGCCTTCCGCAACGCCGGGTGACCGTACGGGTAGTAGCCGATGTCGTTGCTGATCCGGCTGAGCTGCGGCGCGATCTCCACGAACGCCTCGGCAAGCTGCGGCGGCGGATCGCCGGGCGCGGCGCAGATGGCGAGCAGTACGTCGTCGTCGCGCGCCTCCAGCGAGTCCAGGAAGATCGGGTCGACCGGAGCGTCCTCGACAACACCTGCAGTCGGTACGCCGGCCACGCGCGTGCCGCTGCCCTGCCGTCGCATGATCCGCCCCTCGGCGCGGAGCAGGTCGTACGCGGCGACCACCGTCGTACGACCGACAGCCAGCGCACCGGCGAGCGCACGGTCCGGCGGCAGGACCGCACCCGGTGGCAGTTCGCCGTCGTCGATCAGGTGGCGGAGGCGGGCCGCGAGCAGCAAGTACAGCGGGCCGCGGCCGGACGACCAGCGGCCCAACCGGTCAACAACCTCGATTGGTCTCATCTGCGAACCAATTCTGCCGGATTGGCTCTGGGGTCGCCAGTGGAAGCCCAGAACGATGGCGTTATGGCCACCTTCCCGCGCAACGAGATCATGTCCCTGACCGCCGAGCAGGCCCAGCACGAGCTGGGCGAGAGTTACGGGCCGGACCTCCGGCTGGCCGATGTGCTGACGCCGGACCTGGCGGAGCTCGAGCTCGGCTACGGCAAGGCGGCCGGCGATCCCCGGCTGCGGAGCGCGATCGCCGAGCGGCACGGCGTACAACCGGATCAGGTCGTCGTCACCGTGGGCGGGATGCACGGGATCTTCCTGCTCTCCTACTTGCTGGTGGAGCGCGGCGAGCAGGTCGTGACGACGGCGCCGTTGTTCCCGATGACGCGCAACATCTATGAGTCGCTCGGCGCCGATGTGCGCGTGATTCCTTTGTCCTTTGACGACGGCTATCGCGTGACCGCGGACGCCGTACGGGCGCAGCTGACGGCGGACACGAAGCTGGTCAGTCTGACGACTCCGCAGAACCCGTCAGGTGTTGCCGTATCGCTGGAAACCCTGCAAGAGATCGTGATTGCGATGGATGCGGTCTGCCCGGACGCGTGTCTGATGGTCGACGAGACGTATCGGGTCGCGGCGTACGGCGATGATCCGGTCGCGCCGACTGCCGTGTCGCTCGGCTCCAAGGTGGTGTCGGTTGCGTCGTTGTCGAAGTGTCATGGGGCTGCGGGGCTGCGGATCGGGTGGGTGATCTCGACGGATGCCGGGCTGGTGGAGCGGCTGACCACGGCGAAGTTCAGCACAGTTGTTTCGGCGTCGCCCGTCACCGAGGCGCTGGCTGTGCGGGTGTTCGAGCAGGAGGACGAGATTCTCGGCGTACGACGGCGCTGGTTGGAGGAGAATCTGCTGATCACCCAGGAATGGGTGAAGGAGAACAGCGACGTTGTCGAGTGGGTCCGGCCGGACGCGGGCGCGTTGTGTGTGGTGCGGCTCAAGCCGGGTGTGGATCTGGAGCGGTTCCGGCCGGCGGCTGCGGAACGCGGGGTGCGGCTGGCGGACGGGGACTGGTTCGGGGATGAGGAGCGGGTGTTCCGGCTCGGGTTCGGGTATCTGGCAGCGGGTGAGCTCAAGGCGGCGCTGGATGCGCTGCGTGAGGCTGTCCATGCCGCCCACTAGTCTTTAGGCGTGCCGGAGGCTTACGACCCGCTGACCGATCCTGCACCGGCGCATGATGTGCGCGCGGTGTTGCGGATCCGCGCGTTCCGGCGGCTGTGGATCGCGTTCGGGCTGTCGAGTCTCGGCGACTGGATCGGGTTGCTGGCGCTGACCGCGATGGCGAAGTCGTTCGCCGGCGACAACTACCAGGCGGCGAACTTCGCGATCGGCGGCGTGCTGTTCCTGCGCGTCCTGCCCGCGCTGGTGATGGGTCCGGTGGCCGGCTGGATCGCGGACCGGCTCGACCGACGCTGGACGATGATCCTCGGCGACCTGATCCGGGCCGCGTTCTTCGTCACGATCCCGATCGTCGGCACGCTGACCTGGCTGCTGGTCGCGACCGTGCTGATCGAGATCGTCAGCCTGATCTGGGGTCCGGCCAAGGACGCCTCGGTGCCGAACCTGATTCCGCGGCACCGGCTCGAGGCGGCCAACCAGATCAGCCTGATCACGACGTACGGCACGGCTCTTCCGGCGGCGGCGATCTTCACCGCGATCACGCTGGTCACGCGCTGGGCCGGCGACTTCTCCATAGATCTTGCTGTGTACGTGAACGCCGCGACATTCGCCATCTCCGCGCTCGCGATCGTGTCGGTCGCCGAGATCGGCCGCGCGGTCCACGACCACGAGGACCATCCGACGCTCTGGCGGACCATGGTCGAGGGCTGGTCCTACGTCACCGGTACGCCGGTGGTCCGCGGTCTCGTGGTCGGGATCTCGGGTGCGTTCGCAGCGGGTGCGGTCGTGGTCGGACTGGGCCGCACGTACGTCGAGGATCTCGGCGCGGGCGATCCGGGGTACGGCGTGCTGTTCGGGGCTGTGTTCGGCGGTCTCGCGTTGGGCATGGGGTTTGCGCCGCGGATCTTCTCGGGGCTGTCGCGGCGACGGTTGTTCGCGGCCGGGCTGGTCGGGTCGGGCATCTGCCTGGCCGGGCTGGCGTTGATCCAGCAGATCGAGATCGCGACGATGATCGCGATCCTGCTCGGGTTCTGTGCGGGTGGCTCGTGGGTTTCCGGGTACACGTTGCTCGGCCTCGAGGTGCCGGATGCCGTTCGCGGGCGGACGTTCGCGTTCGTGCAGTCCGCCGTGCGCACGGTGCTTGCGGTCACGTTGGCGATCGCGCCGTTCGCTGCTGGTGCGATCGGGCGGCACACGTGGACGATCCGCGGCCATTCGGCGACGTACAACGGTGCTTCGATGACGATGCTCGCGGCCGCGATCCTGGCCGGGGTGATCGGCCTGCTCGCCTGGCGGCAGATGGACGACCGGCCGGGTGTGCCGTTCTGGCGCGACGTACGGAAGAGTTTCGGCAAGACCCGTGGTGACTACCCGACAACCGGTCTGTTCATCGCGATCGAGGGCGGCGACGGGGCCGGCAAGTCGACGCAGTCCGCGCTGCTGGTGAAATGGCTGGAAGAGCAAGGACAACAGGTCCTGCTGACTCGTGAGCCTGGCGCGACTGAGCTCGGGAAGACCTTGCGGCAGATCGTCCTCGACCCGGCGACCGGCGACATCTCGCACCGGACCGAGGCGCTGCTGTACGCCGCCGACAAGGCCGAGCACGTCGACTCCGTGATCAAGCCCGCGCTGAAGGCCGGGGCGGTCGTGATCACCGACCGGTACGTCGACTCCGCGCTGGCGTACCAGGGCTCCGGGCGCGACCTGGATGTGTCCGATGTCGAGCGGGTGAACCGCTGGGCCACCGATGATCTCCGGCCGAACCTGACGATCCTGCTCGATCTGCCGCCGAAGCGCGGTCTCGGCCGGTTCGAGGAGCGGGACCGGATCGAGGCGCAGTCCGACGAGTTCCACGAGCGGGTGCGGCACGCGTTCCTCGAGCTGGCGGCAGCGGAGCCGCAGTACTACCTGGTCATCGACGCATCCCAGGACCGCGAGGACATCGCCAAGCAGATCCGCGCGCGTCTCCAGCCGATCCTCCCGAAGGTGGGCCTATGAGTGTCTGGGACGACCTGGTCGGACAGGAGCCGGCAGTCGCCGTACTGCAGAAGGCCGTCGCCGGCGCCGCCGCCGTACTGCGTGGTGAGAAGGGTGCCGCGGTCGCCGGGATGACGCACGCCTGGCTGATCACCGGCCCGCCTGGATCGGGCCGGTCGAACGCGGGCCGAGCATTCGCGGCTGCGTTGCAATGCGCCGACCAGGGCTGCGGCGTGTGCAACGACTGCCGCACGACGCTCAGCGGGGCGCATCCCGACGTGTCGTTGATCCGCACCGAGCTGCTGTCGATCCGGGTCAGCGAGGTCCGTGAACTGGTCCGCCGCGCCGCGATGAGCCCGACGCAGGGGCGGTGGCAGGTGATGGTGGTCGAGGATGCGGACCGCCTGACCGAGCAGGCCGCGGACGCGTTGCTGAAGAGCATCGAGGAGCCGGCGCCGCGGACCGTCTGGGTGCTGTGCGCGCCGACGGTCGAGGACGTCGTACCGACGATTCGTTCGCGCTGCCGCCTGCTGGTGCTGCGTACGCCGCCGGTCGCCGCGGTCGCGGAGATGCTCAGCCGGAAGCTCGACGTGGATCAGGATCTGGCCTGGTTCGCGGCGCGGGCTGCCCAGGGGCATATCGGCCGGGCGCGGGCTCTGGCTCGTGACGAAGAGGTGCGCGAGCGGCGGAACAAGGTGCTCGAGGTCCCGTTCGCGTTGCGTGACCTCGGGGCGTGCTTGAAGGCGGCGCAGCAGCTGGTCGACGCCGCCAAGGTCGAGGCCAAGGCCAGCGCCGAGAAGGTCGACGAGAAGGAGCGGGCCGCGCTCGAGCAGGCGCTCGGGGTCGGCACGAAGGGCGCCAAACCGCGCGAGGCGAACGCCGCGCTGAAGGAGCTCGAAGACCAGCAGAAGGCACGCGCCAAACGCTGGGAACGCGATGTACTCGACCGCTCACTCGTAGATCTGATGGCGCTGTACCGGGACGTGCTCGTGGTGCAGACGCGGTCGGGCAGCGAGCTGATCAACGCGGAGCTGCATCGCAACATCGAGCAGCTCGCGGGGCGGACGACTCCCGAGCAGACGGTACGCCGGATCGACGCGATCGGGATGTGCCGCGAGGCGATCGAGGCGAACGTCGCACCGCTCGTCGCGCTGGAGGCGATGACGGTCTCGTTGTTCGAGGGACGCAACGACGGGTTCACGATTCCGCGCCGGGTACTGCGCTGAGGCATTAGTCACGTTCCGGGGTCCACGTCCGATAACTGGGCGGATGGTGTAACACCGAGACCGGCGGGTCCGATGACTGGGTGTCCGGGTGAAGCAGACCGCTCGGCACATTTCTGCGCGAACGGACACCGATGAACCAGCCGCCCTCCGAGATCCAGCCTGTGCGGCAGCCGTTGCCGTCGGCTGAGTCATGGCTCGAGGGCGTCCCGACTCCGGCCCAGCAGAAGCAGGACGGGTACGCCGTCGCGGCACTCGCGACCAGCCTGCCCGGGCTCGTGCCGATCGCCGTCGTACTGGCCGCGATCGCGTTGCGCCGGATCAAACGGACCGGTGGCCGCGGGAAACGGCTCGCGTACGGCGCGTTGCTGGTGTCGCTGTGCTGGGTGATCGCGACAGCGGTCGCGGTGACGCTCAACCTGGTCGGTGAGCACCGGGCCGGGATCGGCCGGACGGTGTCGATCTCGCAGGTCGCCGTCGGCCGCTGCTTCGACGCGGACCTGGACGCCGATGCGCTGAAGCTGGTGACGATCGCGGACTGCGCCGCGCCGCACACCGGGGAGGCGTACGCGAAGGTGCGCGCGGGGCTGGTGGGGCTGTCCGTGGCGCAGACCGGGACGGTGGCGACGCAGCAGTGCGCTGGGGCGTTCGTCGAGTTCGTGGGGAAGCCGTACGAGCGGTCCGAGCTGGACATGTACTACGTCGTATTGGAAAATCGTGACGTTGCTGACGGCAACGTCCTGTGTCTGGTCGGGATGCCGGGGACCAAGCTGACGGGTACGATGCGCGGATCACAGCGGTAATGCCCGCGGGGGAGCAGTGGGGATAGCGTGACTCAGCCACCGTACGATCCAGAACGTCCACAGGACCGGCCACACGACGAGCCCCAGGACGCCACCCAGTCGTTCCCTACACAGGACCCGACCCAGGTGTTCCCGACGCAGGATCCGACGCGAGTCTTTCCGGCGCAGGATCCGGGCCAGGGGTTCCCGGCGGCGGGGTCGACGCGGGCGTTTCCGACGTACGGGCGGCCGGAGCAGGCGCATCCGCAACAGACGGGTTCGTCGCCTTGGGCGGCTCCTGGGCATCCGCAGCCTGCTCCCGGGCAACCGCAGTACGGGCAAACCGCCTACGGGCAGACGGCTTATGGGCCGGCGCCACAGGGGCAACAGGGTTATGGGCAGCCGTCTTATGGGCAGCAGCCGCCGTCGTACGGGCAGGGATACGGTCCTGGGCAGTATCCGCCGCAGTACGGGCAGGCACCGGCGCCGTACGGGTATGGGTACGGCTACTCGGGGTCGGGCGGGACAAACGGGCTCGCGGCCGCGGCGCTGGCGACCGGGATCGGCGGGATCTTCATCGGCATCTCCGCGCCGGTCGCGATCGGGCTCGGCATCGCCGCGCTCGTCCAGATCAACCGCCGCCAGCAGGCCGGCAAGGGCATGGCGATCGCCGGGCTGGTGATCGGCTCGCTCGTGACGATCGGGTACGTGCTCGTGATCGGGCTCGTGATCGCGTTCGGTTCGTCGGTCAACGAGGGCTACAACTCACCCGAACCGGTCTCGTCGTACTCCGCCGGTCCGACAACCAGCGTCGACGATCTCGCTGTCGGTGAATGCTTCAACGACGGCACCGAAGAGGACGAGGTCGTGCGCCAACCGTGCACGCTCGCCCACGACGGCGAGGTCATCGCCGACGTCACCCTCCCCGAAGGCCCGTACCCCGGCGACAACGGCGTCGACAAAGCCGCCGACCGCGCCTGCACCCCGACCTTCACCAGCTACGTCGGCAAATCCCCCGACGACTCCGAGCTGGACCTCTCCTACTGGACCCCCACCAGATCCCTCTGGGAAGACGACGACCGCCTCGTAGTCTGCGCCGCCTACGGCCCCGACCACGACAAACTAACCAGCACAGTAAAAAACAGCCACCGCTAACACGCAGTCGAGCCGGAGACGTTAGGTCTCCGGCTCGGCTGATGTCCGGTCAGGGAGTGGCTGGGACGACGATGTGCTTGGCGTCGGCCATGTAGCGGCCGGCGGCAGCGGAGGACTCGTCCGGGGTGCTGCCAGCCTCGCGTGCCACCATGTAGGCCGCGTACCAGTCCCACCAGTCGTGCTGCGGGGCGACTGCCTCGAAGCGGCCGTGGTGCAGGGCGGTCTCCTGCAAGAGATGGGTCATGGCTGTGACGTCCATGGTCAGACCCTCCCCGGGATGCGTTCGGTGACTTCCTGTAGGACCCACTGGTTGCCGTCCGGGTCCGAGAACGCTGCGTGGCTCACGTACGAGCGGCCCTCGGGATCTCGGCCGGGCTCGGGCGCCTGTCCCGGGCGTGCGTGCCAGATCTCGCCGATCTCGTTGCCGCGATCGACCAGCTCCGCGCGCGCTGCCTCGATGTTCGTGACGACCAGCAGTAGGCGCTGCAGCCGGTCCGCGCCGGCTGGGGCGAACTGGATCGACGCCGGTGAGCCGGGCGGAGTGAACTGGATGCGGCGACTCCCGGCGACCGTGATGTCGATGTCGAGACGCCAGCCGAGGCGTTGGTAGAAGGCCTTCGCGCGGTCGAAGTCGGTGACCGGGAGCGGCGTGGCTTCGAACCTCATTGGGACGGTCGCGAGGTCCTGACCTTCGGGCGGGGACGGAACGGTGAACTGGGTGGTGCTCATGACAACTCCTTGATGTTGTGGTTGGTGATGGAGGATCCGCGCCGTACGAGCATCACGATCGACGCGACGCCGACCCAGGCCCAGAACGGCGTGATGTTGACGTAGACCACGTCGAAGAGCAGGGCGATCGAGGCCACGATCCCCAGCCAGGCAAGCCATTTCGGGAACACGGCGGTGCGGAAGATCACCACGGCGGCGGCCAGAATGACGAGGATCCCGGAGAATCCACCGCCGAGCAGCAGGGCCAATCGACCCAACGGAGGCAGCACGCGGACCAGGTCGACATCGGTCACGGACGCTCCGCGCAATGCGATGGCGTACGGAATGGCGGCGTACGCCGCGGCAGCGCCCATCCAGACTGCGCTGAAGGCCACACCGGCGCCGAACGCGATGTTCGAAACGGTGCCCTGTCCGCCTTCAGCTCTTCGCAGTTCGTTGCGCAATCGGACCAGGAACCCCAGGAACGCAAGCGCGCCGAGGACCCAGAGGTACGCGCCGATCAGGTTGGTGGTGTGACGACCGGCGTCGGCGAGGTAGGCGGTGATCTCCTGCGCCGGTGCGTCCGGAAGCGGCACATCGCCGATCAGCATGCTGCCGACGACCATCAGTACGACGAACGCGAGGCCGGCGATCGGCCCGGAACGCCCGAACCGGCTCAATGCCGTTGCCTGGTTCGACTCTGCCGAACTGGCCTTAATGTAGGTATCCATGATGTCCCTCCAAGGGGCTCGTTGTTCAGGAGGACCACCGTGGCGCGTTGGTCGCTGGGTCGAGCCAGGCACGCTGCCTGGTCGGTGGTGACTGGCGGGCACACGGTTGTTCACGGGCGGATGCGATAGCGATGGCGACGTCTGGTCCGCAGCTGCTCGGCCGGCACCGCGAGTGCCTGGCCCTGGACGAACTGCTGACCGGCGTGTGGTCCGGATCGAGCCAGGCGCTTGTACTGCGTGGTGAGGCCGGCGTGGGGAAGAGCGCGTTGCTGGACTACCTGGTGCAGCGCGCATCGCATTGCCGGGTCGCTCGCATCGGCGGTGTCGAGTCCGAGATGGAGCTGGCGTTCGCGGCGTTGCACCAGCTCTGCGCACCGTTCGCCGACCACCTGGAGGTGCTTCCGGATCCGCAGCGCGCAGCCCTCGGCACGGCTCTCGGTCTGCGCGACGGCGATGTCCCCGACCTGTTCCGGGTCGGCCTGGCCGTGTTGAGCCTGCTGTCCGACGTCGCCGAGGAGCGGCCGCTGATCTGTGCTGTGGACGACGCGCAGTGGCTGGACGCGGCATCGGCGCAGGCGTTGGCGTTCGTAGCTCGCCGTCTCGGCGCCGAATCGGTCGGACTGGTCTTCGCCGTACGCCATCCGGTCGCCGAGCAGCACCTGGACGGGCTCCCGGAACTCCTCGTCTCCGGTCTGGACAGCGGCGATGCGCAGGCCCTGCTGGAGGCCGTGGTGGCGGGACCGCTCGACGAGCGGGTACGCGATCGGATCGTCGCGGAGACGCGTGGGAACCCGCTGGCGCTGCTGGAGCTGCCACGTGGCCGTTCGCCCGCTGAGTTGGCAGGCGGTTTCGGGCTGGACGGCGCGCCCGCGCTGATGGGCCGCATCGAGCAGACCTTCCGCGAACGGCTCACCGACCTTCCACCGGCGACGCGGCTGTTACTGCTTGTCGCGGCTGCCGAGACGGTCGGCGATTCGCTCCGGGTGTGGCGCGCGGCCGCCGTACTGGGGATCGACGCCGATGCGGCCGAGCCTGCGACCGACGCCGGCCTGGTCGAGCTCGGTACGCAGGTGCGCTTCCGGCACCCGCTTGTGCGCTCTGCGGTGTACGGCGGGGCAGATCCGGCCGAGCGCCGACGCGTTCATCGAGCGCTCGCCGACGTCACCGATGCCGAGTCCGATCCCGATCGCCGAGCCTGGCACCTCGCTCACGCGACCCCCGGGCTGGACGAAGGCGTAGCTGCCGAGCTGGAGCGCTCGGCGGACCGGGCCAGAGCACGAGGCGGGCTGGCCGCGGACGCCGCCTTCCACCAACGCGCCGCCGAGCTCACACCCGATCCGGAGCGCCGCGCGCAACGTGCCCTCGCCGCAGCCCAGAGCAAACACAAGGTCGGAGCGCCGGAGTCGGCTCTCCACCTGCTGACAGCTGCGCAGGCGGGACCGCTGCCCGAACTCGATCGTGCCCGCGCGCAACTGCTGCGTGCGCAGATCACCTTCGCCACCACGCGTGGCCGGGACGCCGCGGCACTCCTGCTCGATGCGGCTCGGCGGTTGGAGAAGGTGGACGCAACCGTTGCCCGCGAGACGTACCTCGACGCGTTCGCCGCAGCGTTCTCGGCCGGTCGACTCGCAGAGCGCGGCAGTGTGAGCGAGGTCGCCGCCGCCGTACTCGCCGCCGACTATGGGCCGTCCAAGCGGTCGTGCGACCTGCTTCTCGACGGGCTCGCGCTGCTCACGACCGAGGGCTACCGCGTGGGAGCGCCGCCGTTGGCGGTTGCGTTGCGGGCGTTCCGTGACGAGCAGCTCTCCGAGGACGACCAGCTCCGCTGGCTCTGGCTGGCCTGCCACACAGCCCGGGCTCTGGGCGACGACGAGGCGTGGGACGAGCTCACCGCCCGCCAGGTAGCGCTCGCTCGTCGGGCCGGCGCGTTCTCGGTACTGCCTGTCGCGCTCAGCGACCGCCTCAGCGTGGAACTGTTCTCCGGACGGTTCGCGGTCGCCGCCTCACTCGCTGCTGAGGCGGACTCCGTCGTCGAGGCGACGGGCAGCCACCTGATGCTGCGTGGGCCGATCGCCCTGGCCAACTGGCGCGGGCTGGACGCCGAGGCGATGGCTCTCACGAAGGCGCGCCAGGACGACGTACTGCGTCGTGGCGAAGGACTCTGGCTCGTCGCCAACGATTGGGGCCACGCGATGCGGTACAACGGCCTCGGCCGGTACGACGATGCGCTGGCCGCCGCGCAGCGAGCCGCCGAGGATCCGTATGCGCTCGGACTGCCGATCCTGTTCTTCTCGGAGCTCATCGAGGCGGCCGTCCGCAGCGGTAACCCGGAGCGTGCCACCGATCCGCTCGCACGGATGGCCGAGATCGCGGAGTCGAGCGGCACCGACTGGGCGCTCGGGACATACGCCCGTTCAGCTGCCGTGTGCGCAGACGGCGCCGACGCCGAGGAGCTGTACCGTGAGGCGATCGAGCGGCTGTCGGGCATCCACATCCGCGGCTGCGAGACCCTCGCGCGCACCCATCTGCTGTACGGCGAATGGCTGCGGCGCGAGCAGCGCCGGGTCGACGCGCGCGAACAGCTGCGGATCGCTCACGAGCTGCTGTCCGGGATGGGCATGGAGGCGTTCGCCGATCGCGCCCGCCGCGAACTGCTGGCCACCGGTGAGACGGTCCGCAAGCGTACGGTCGAGACGCTCGAGGACCTGACCCCGCAGGAGCTGCAGATCGCCCGGATGGCGGCCGAAGGGCGGACGAACCCGGAGATCGGCGCGCAGCTGTTCCTCAGCCGTCGCACCGTCGAATGGCACCTGCGCAAGGTCTTCGGAAAGCTCGGCGTCGGTTCCCGCCGCGAGCTGCGGGACGCGCTGCCCGACGGCCGCGCCGCGGTCTAGTACCTCACTGGGGCGCGACCAGTGAGGTAGCACCGGGCAGCGCGACGGGCTCGATCCGGGGCGTCTGCGAGGAGTTTTGGGGCATCCAGTCCGATCGCGACCAGGAAGGCCCGACTCCCATGTTGAACACGGAACTGACTCCCCGCCACACACTGTCCCGCCGCACCGGCTATGCCGTGGCAGCGACGCTGATCGGTGTCGCCCTGTTCGCGTCCGGTGTGCCGTCGGCGCTCTACGGCACCTACCAGCAGCTGTGGGGCTTCTCGCCGCTGGTCCTGACCCTCGTCTACGCGACGTACGCCTTCGGTGTACTCACGACGCTGGTCCTCGCCGGCCGCCTGTCCGACGCCGCCGGCCGACGACCGGTCCTGCTCGGAGCGCTCATCGGACTGATGGCCGCGACCGTGCTCTTCGTCCTCGCCGATTCGGTGACCTGGCTGTTCGTCGCCCGCGCCCTCCAAGGCCTGACGACCGGCGCCCTGATCAGCACTGCCAGCGCTGCGTTGCTCGAGCTTCATCGAACCCGCGACGCCCGGGCCGTCAGTCTCGCGAACGGCGTCGCCAGCACGGTCGGCACCGGCCTCGGCGTCCTCGTCTCGGGAGCGCTGGTCGAGTTGCTGCCCGCGGCCCGGATCACGCCGTACGTCGTCCTCTTCGCGCTGCTCGCGATCGGGTTCGTGGCGGTCTGGCGGATGCCTGAGCCGGTCGCGACGCGCTCCCGTCCGCGGCTGACCCCGCAACTCCCGCGCGTGCCGGCGGCGATCCGCAGTCCGTTCGTGCTGGCGGCTCTCGGCGCAGTCTCCTCCTGGTCGATCGCCGGACTGTTCCTCTCCCTCGGTTCGCACCTGTCCGCTGAGCTCTTCCACACCACCAACCACCTGGCCGCAGGCGTCGGCATCTTCGCCCTCACCGGCTCGGCCGCCGTTGCGCAGCTCATCTTCCGTCGTACGGCGCCCTGGTCCGGCGCGGCCTTCGGATCGCTTGCTCTCGCGATCGGGATGGCACTGCTGGTCGTCGCCGCGGCCACCGACTCGGCGATCTGGTACCTCGCCGGCACAGTCATCGGCGGGAGCGGATTCGGCGTCGCGTTCCTCGGCGGACTGCGCGCCCTGACGGCCGTCATCCCCGCGGAGCACCGTGCGGCCGTCATGTCTGCCTTCTACATCGTCGCGTACGCCGCGATCTCGCTACCCGCCATCGCCGGCGGCACCGTCGCAGGCTTCGTCGGAGTACGCCCGACCTTCGAGATCTTCGGAAGTGCAGCTGCGATCGTCGCCCTCATCGTCGCCTACCTGGCCACCCGCACCCGTCCCCAGCCTTCGCACCAGCCCGTTCCCCACGCGGCACCTGCAACCTGCTGACAACTATCGGGCGGCGCTGATGCCGCCGACCATCCAGATGTCTCCCCTGGTTGCGCAGTCTCGTCCCGTCCAGGTGTCCATGAAGTGGTCGGCACCTCCGCCGCCGATGGTGAGGAGCGTGCCGGATCGCGCGACGACCTTGTTGGTGCCGTCGAGGATCTCGAAGGACTTCGAGTCTCCGCGGACGGTGTAATCGCGAGGCCAGACGAGAGTCACGTCGGATTGACCTGCCCGTACGCAACCGTTCGCGTCGGCGGTCAGCGTGGTCTGCAGCGCCGCCTCCATCCCGCTGGGGCCGTCGAAATCAGACTGAACGAGCCGAGGCGGGACAGTCGAATGCTTGGCTGCTGGCGGCGACTGTTCGCCGCCGGTGTTAACGGCCCAGGTGGTCCCTGCGATGACCACGGCCGCAGTAAGAGCCGCACCTCCGATCGCCAGCCGTCGGCTGCGGGTGCGACGGTGGCGGATGCGGGTGGCGACCGCGTCTTCGGCGAGGTCGACGGCGTTGCTGCCCTCGGCGGCGGTGGCTCGGAGCAGGTCTCGCAGGTCGTTGGTGGTCATTGGGTGCTCTCCTCGGTGACGCCGAGCTGCGTAGCGAGCTTTGTCCTGGCGTCGGCCAGGTGGCGTTTGACGGTGCCTTCGGCGCAGTCGAGCTCATCCGCGATCTCGGTGATCGTCAGGTCTTCGTAGTAGCGCAGGACGACGCACGCGCGCTGCTTCGGGGACAGGGCCGCGAGCGCCTGCCGGACCTCGTCTGCGACCGCGAGTTGGTCGTCGTCATGGTGCGGTACGTCGACCAGCAGGTGGCGGGTCGCGTTCCATCGCTTGAGTCGGCGGCGGCTGTCGATGTACTGGTTGAGCATCGCGCGGCGGACATAGGCCTCGAGCTCGTTGACGTCCGCACCGATCCGCCGCCGACTGAACACCCGCGTGAGCGCTTCCTGCACCAGATCACTCGCTGTCGTCGCGTCACCGGTCAGCAGGTAGGCGTAGCTCCGGAGCGCGCCACCCCGCGAAGCCAGCAACGCCCGAAACACAGGCTCCCAGTCCGCCACCACGCCACCCCTCTCACCCCCAAGGACGAACAACAGGCCCATCACGTTGGGGTGCCCCCACAACAATTCTCAGACAGACCTTGGCTGAGACCGGGCGAACCATCGCAGTTCTCGGGGTGACATGCGTGGATCGCGCGTCGGCTGATCCTCACCATGGGTGTGGTCGCGCGCGGGGCTGCTCCTGTACGCGGGCTGCTCCTGCGTGCGGGGCGGCTGTCTGGCGGGTCAGATTGTCGTTCTGCAAGTACTCTGACGGCGTGGGTATGGTGATGGCGGTGTCGTTCGAGCGGTACGGGCGGCTTTATTACCTGGACCCGGGTGAGTTTCGGCCCCGGGTGGGGGACAAGGTGCTCGTGCCTACTGACGACGGGCCTGAGGTGGCTGAGTGCGTGTGGGCGCCGCAGTACGTCACCGAGGAGGTTGGTGGGCTGCCGCTGTGTGAGGGCATCGCGACCACGAAGGACCTGGATCGGGACGAGCAGAACCGGCAGCGGCGGGCCGATGCGCGGGTGATTGCCAAGCGGACGATCCGGCAGCACGGGTTGCCGATGAAGGTGGTCGGGATCGATTTCGTCGACCGGCGGCCGGATGTCGACCAGTTGGTGATCGTGTACTTCTCGGCGCCGCACCGGGTGGACTTCCGCGAGCTCGTGCGGGATCTGGCCCGGGCGCTCCGGGCGCGGATCGAGCTGCGGCAGGTCGGCGCCCGGGACGAGGCGCGGTTGCAGGGTGGGATCGGGCCGTGCGGGCGGGACCTGTGTTGCGCGACGTTCCTGAAGGACTTCGAGCCGGTCAGCGTGCGGATGGCGAAGGACCAGGACCTCCCGCTGAACCCGCTGAAGATCTCCGGCGCGTGCGGTCGGCTGATGTGCTGTCTGAAGTACGAGCACCCGCTCTACCAGGAGTTCAACGCGAAGGCGCCGGCTCTCGGGAGCGCGGTGGAGACCCCCGCGGGTGATGGAGTGGTGGTCGGGCACAACGTGCCGAGCGACACCGTGGTCGTCCGGCTGGCGGCCTCGGGCCGGCGCTGCGCCTGCAGTCGCGCGGACGTGTGCTCGCCGCGGCAGCAGTACGAGGCATCCGGTACGACGACCCCGGACGCGGTACCAGTCGCACCAGCCGGTCCGCCGGACGCAGCACCAGCCGGTACGCCGGACACTGCACCAGCCGCGGACGTCGTACCAGCAGCAGACGTCACAGACGCCGTACCCGAAGAGACGACCGAGACCCGCGAGGAGCGGCGGGTCCGGAAACCGCGCCGGCGCCGCCGCCTGCACCATGACGACGAGGGAGAAACCGGGCAGTGAGATTCCGCAGGTCGACCGTGTTGGTGGCAGCTCTTGCGGTCCTGGCGAGCGGATGTGGGGTGGCCAGTCGCGCCCAGAACGCGGGCAGCGGTACCGAGGTGCCCGGCATCGGCAGCAACCCGCCGAGCGCACCGGTAGGCCCGATCCCCGCCGGGCTGGAGAAGTTCTACCAGCAGAAGCCGGACTGGGAACGCTGCGGCTCCAACCAGCAGTGCGCGACGATCCTGGTTCCGCTGGACTACAGCCAACCGGCCGGTCAGACGATCGAGCTGCGCGCGCGGAAGGTGCTGGCCCGGGACCGCGGCGGCCGGCTCGGTTCGCTGTTCATCAACCCGGGCGGTCCGGGCGCCTCGGGGCAGGACTTCGCCGCGCAAGCGCCGCTGCTGTTCGGCTCGTCGCTGCTGCGGAAGTTCGACATCATCGGATGGGACCCGCGCGGTGTCGGCGAGTCCACGCCGGTGAAGTGCCTGGACACCGAGCAGCTGGACACGATGATCGCCGCCGACGGCAGCCCGGACAACGCGGCCGAGATCAACGACCTGGACAAAGAGGCGAAGACCTTCGCTGCCGGCTGCGAGCAGCGTTCCGGTCGCCTGCTGCCGCATCTGTCGACCAAGGACGCGGCGCGCGACATCGACGTACTGCGCGGCATCGTCGGCGACCCGCAGCTCTACTACATGGGCATGTCGTACGGCACGTACCTGGGAGCGACGTACGCCGAGCTGTTCCCGAAGAACGTCGGCCGGATGGTGCTGGACGGCGCGGTCGACCCGTCGATCACCAACGAGCAGATGGCGATCGCGCAGGCGAAGGGCTTCGACAAGGCGCTGGACGCGTTCGCGGAGGACTGCGCACAGCGGTCCTGCAAGCTCGGCAGCAGCAAGACCGAGGTGCTCGCGAAGGTCGACCAGCTGATCAAGGACAGCGACGCGAACCCACTGCCCGGCGACGGGAACCGCAAGGTCACGCAGGCCCTGGTCGTCCTCGGCCTGATCTACCCGCTGTACCTGAAGGACTTCTGGCCACGCCTCGAGGACGCCGTCGCCGACGGGCTCGCCGGGAACGGCGCCCGCCTGCTCGCACTCGCCGACGAGTACACCGATCGTGAGCAGAGCGGGTACGCCGACAACTCCAACGAGGTCAACATCGCGATCAACTGCCTCGATCACCCCGACTTCACCTCGATCGCGCAGATCGAGGCGAACCTGCCGGCGTACAAGACGGCGTCACCGCGCTTCGGCGAGTTCCTCGCGTGGTCGTCGGTGTCGTGCGCGAACTGGCCGGTGAAGCCGCAGAACCAGCCGCACAAGATCACGGCGGCCGGCGCGAAGCCGATCATGGTGGTCGGTACGACCCGCGACCCGGCCACGCCGTACGAATGGGCGGTCAGTCTCGCGCACCAGCTGGAAAGCGGTGTCCTGGTCACGCGGGACGGCGACGGGCACACGGCGTACCTGTCGGGGAACGCCTGTGTGAAGAACGTCGTGGAGAGCTACCTGGTGCAGGGCAACACACCGGCCGCCGACATCAAGTGCTAGTTGGGCCGGGTGTCGCCGGACGCGACCGGCAGTTTGAGCGTGTCGGTCGCATGCTGGAGTACGGCGCGGAGGCCGGCCTCGTCCTGTGGGCGCCCGCCGACGGTGATCTCGACGGCTGAGGTCTTACCGCCGTCGATCGAGATCCAGCGCGACAGGCCCATCCGCGGCCCGCGGGCCTGGTCGGTGTACGTGTAGACCAGCGTGCCGTTGTCGCGGCTGAGCACCTTCAGGTTGCGCTCGTCGATGCTGTGCTCACGGCCCGCGACCAGCTGGTCCGGGGTCTGCTTGCTGCCTCGCGTGTCGAACCGGACCTGCCAGACGCCGGTCGGGTCGAGGAACTTCGGCCGGGTGCCGTCCTGGGCGCTCTTCCAGCCGGTCGGGACCTCGGCGGACACCGGGTCGTCGTCGGTGCCGAAGTTCTGTACGACGTACTGCAGCGCGCCGGGCTGGAGACAACTGGGACAGGCCGGGGTGCTGGGCGGGGCCGAACTCACGATCCCCACCGAGGTGTTGTTGTCGGTGGCGAACGGATTGCCGCCGTTGATGGCGAGCACCGCGCCGAACACGGCTACGCCGACGGTCATTCCCGCCAGCGTCATCAGCAGCGCCTGGTGCCTGGGCGTGAGCATCCCGACCTCGCTTCCCTCTCTCCCGCCCGATTATCGCTGACGAGAGGGGCGTCACCGCAAACCCACGCGTACGCTGGCACGTCGTGGAGATGTCCGAACCCGCGTTCCTGCAGGCTTTGCAGCGCTACAACGACGGTACGGCGGAGCGCGCCGACTTGAAACTGCTCACCAAGGAACTGCTGAAAATCCTGGTGGCAAAGGCGCCGGGCCACGCTGTCGAGGTCCGAGTCCCGCCGTACGGCGCTGTGCAATGCATCGAAGGTCCGCGACACACCCGTGGTACGCCGGGCGCGGTGATCGAACTCCCGCCGGAACTGTGGATCGACGTAGCGCTGGGCCGCACCACCTGGGCCGATGCCCGGTTGACCGGCAAACTCCGCGCCAGCGGCGAGCGCACCGACCTGTCCGGCCTGCTGCCGCTGGTCCGGGCGTGAAATGAGCCGCGGTGCTCCCCTGCGGCACCGCGGCTCACGTTTCATCGGATCAGTGCGCCGAGGTGGACCAAACCGCCGTACGGCCGTACACGATCACCAGGCGACCGTCGTTGTTCATCTGCAGCACGGAGCCCTTGCGGACGGTCTTGCTGGACCACAGTGCCTTCTTCGCGGCGCTGTAGACGACGAAGTTGCCGTCCTGCTGCATGACCGCGAACGCGCCCTTGCTGACGGTCTTGGTGGACCAGACCGGGGTCTTGCCGTTCTTCACCATGACCAGGTTGCCGTCGGTCTGCATCTGCAGGCGGTAGACCCGGCTGGGCGAGAAGAGCATGTCGTAGGGGTTCAGCAGCCGGCCGGAGCCGAGCGTGCCGATCACCATGTGCCGGAACCAGACCGCCTTGTTCCGGACGTTGTAGATCACCAGATTGGAGTCGTTCTGCACGGCGAGGTACGCGCCGGTGCTGCCGCCGGTGTTGCTGGCCCAGACCGGCGTGCGGCCGGAGATGACGACCAGGTTGCCGTCGCGCTGCATGATCAGGCTGGAGGCCTTGCGGTTCGTCATCGAGGCCCACAGCGCGGTGCGGCCCTTGTAGAGGACGGCGTTGCCGTCGGTCTGCATGATCAGCGTGTAGATCCCGTTCGGCGAGCGACGGTACTGGCCCGGCTTCAGGTACTCACCGGGCTTGACCACCGCGGACACAGCGGTGGTGCTCGCAGCGGTCGTGCCGGCCGCCTGTGCGGACGGGGGAACAAGCAGGGTGGCACCCGCGGCAGCGCCCACGGCGAGCGTGGCGAGCAGCCGGGTGCGTGCCGACTTGATCGAGATCATCCGGTTCTTCTCCGTTTCCCGAGAACCGGCCGGGCCTTCCCGGCCGGTGAGATTGACGCCCTGGGCAACCAATCGGTGCCACGCTAGGGCGCTCGGAGGGTCTCGACCGGACGTTTCGACGGTGCTCGAAAGGGTGGCCGGAAATCAGGTTCATCCCTGCCGGTAGGACCTGTCACTATGTTCCGGTGGCAGCAAGTCTCCGCACGCGACTGGCCCGGTTGCGCGTCGATCTGACCCCGTGGCGTGGTTCCCGTGACTTCCGCATCCTGCTGGTCTCCGGATCGGTCTTCTTCCTCGGCGGCATGGTCGGGTACGTCGCTCTGCCGTACCAGCTGTACCAACTGACCGGATCGAACTTCGCCGTCGGCGCGATGGGCCTGGTGACGATCGCACCACTCGTCGTGTTCGGCCTGTACGGCGGTGCGCTGGCCGACCACGTGGAACGCCGGACGCTGCTCGTCAGCACCGGGATTGCCCAGGTCGTGATCTCCGCGCTGATGGTCACCAACACCCTGCTCGCGCACCCGCAGATCTGGCTGATCTACGTCTGCGGCGCGCTGAACGCCGTCGCCTCCTCGCTCCAGCGGCCGTCGCGTGAGGCGCTGCTGCCGCGCGTGGTCCGCCACCAGGAGATCCCGGCGGCGGTCGCGCTGAGCTCCCTGACCTCGCAGGTCGGCCAGCTCGCCGGCCCGGCGCTGGGCGGCGTCCTGGTCGGTTCTGTGGGCGTGACCTGGGCGTTTGCGGTGGAGCTGACCGGGATCGTGTTCGCGACGCTGCTCTACACCCGGCTCGGCTCGTACAAGGCGGGCGACCACACCACCGCGCCGAGTCTGCGCGCGATCGGCAGCGGGATCATGTACGCGTACCGCCGCAAGGACCTGCTGGCGACGTACGTGGTGGACATGGTCGGGATGTTCCTGGCGATGCCGATCGTGCTCTTCCCGGCGTTCGCCACGGATGTCCTCAAGGAGCCGAAACTGCTCGGTCTCCTCTACAGCGCCGAGGCGATCGGGGCGATGTGCGCGAGCCTGACCAGCGGCTGGGCGAAACACGTCCATCACCAGGGCCGGGCGGTGGTGCTGGCCACGATCGGCTGGGGTGCCTCGGTCGGGATCGCCGGGCTGGCGCCGAACATCTGGTTCGCGATCGGGTTCTTCGCCCTGGCCGGAGCTGCCGACATGGTGTCGGTGCTGTTCCGCTCGGTGATCTGGAACCAGACGATCCCCGACGAGATGCGCGGCCGGCTGGCCGGGATCGAGATGCTCGGGTACTCGCTCGGACCGCTCGGCGGTCAGGCCCGCTCCGGTCTCGTCGCCGACCTGACCAGCGTCCGTACGGCGATCGTCAGCGGCGGCGCGCTGTGCGTCGTCGGCGTGGTCGGCGCCGCTGCCTGGCTGCGCGAGTTCTGGCGGTACGACGCGCGTACCGACGAACACGCCGTACGCGAAAGGGACCTCCGCGCGGCCCGTTAGTCTTCAAGACATCATGCGTACCCTGATCGCCGCCGGGCTGGCCGTCGTACTCCTTGCGGGCTGTAGCGGTCCCGGGCAGGAGAACGCGCCGAGTGCGCCGCCGCTGGTGTCGGTATCGCAGACGCCGAGCGAAACGCCTTCCGAGACGCCGTCCGTGACACCGTCGTCGACCTCGAAGCTCGCGGAGACGTTGTGCGTGCGGATGGACGCCACCCTGGTGAAGTCGACGCTCGCCGTGCCGGTCGCGAACATCCACCCCGAGACACCGCCCGCCGATTTCGGTGTTCCGACGTACGACGTCTGTCAGCTGACGCTCAGCAAGGCTCCCAACGGGCCGGTGCTGAACGTGGAGACTTCGGTGCTTCAGGCAACAAAGGCGACGCTGGCGGCGACGCAGAAGGCGTACGCGGCGACGAAGAAGGAGCCGGCCAAGCCGGCGCTGCTGGGCGAGGGCGGATACGGGACGAGCAGCTTCGTGGTGTTCTTGCTGGACGGGAAGCTGTACAAGATCGCCGGGCCCAAGGCCACGCTGGCGAAGTACATCGTGCTCGGGCAGGAAGCGATCCGGCAGGTGCCTGGGCTGCCGGCGGCGGATCTGCTGATCACCCGGCCGGACTGCGAGCGCGGCTCGGATGCGGCCGAGAAGGTCCTGGGCGTGCCGGCGTCGGCCCGCCGGGACGGTCAGACAGCTCTCGGCGATCCGGTCTGCGGTTGGGTCACCCCGACGGGCGCCCTGTACAGCTCGGCCCGCCGTACGACGCAAGCCGCGGCGCTGATGGTCCCGATCCGCAAGGCCGCGACCTCGCAGCCGATCCCGCTCGGCGACGAGGGGTACGTCGACACCGCGACCGGCCGCACCACGATCCGCGTCGGCGACGACAAACTTGTCGACCTGGTCCCGCTTCCGGCCCGCGCGATCAACCCGGACCTGATGACCCAGTTCGCGCTGGCGATGTCCTCGCTCTACACGCGCTGAGCTCGCTAGCTGTTCGTCGGTACGGACGCGATTGTGGCGATGGCCTCGGTGATCTCGGTGGTGGTGCGGGCGGCGTAGCCGAGAACCAGGCCGGGGGCGTGGGGGAGTTGGCTGTGCCAGGAGAGAGGGTGGGTTTTGACGCCCTTGGCCAGGGCCGACGCGGCCAGTTCTGTGTCGTTGATGGTGTCGGCGAGGGTGATCGTGAGGTGCAGGCCGGCGGCGGCGCCGTGGATGGTTGCGGTGGGCAAATAGTTGTGGATGGCGGTGACCATCGCATCGCGGCGGATGCGGTGGCGGCGGCGGAGGAAGTGCAGGTGGCGTTCGAGTTCGCCGGACTCCATCAGGTGGGCGAGGGTGAGCTGCGGGAGCGCCGCGTTGCCGAGGTCGGCCAGGCGTTTGCGGCCGATCAGGTCGTCCTTGTACTGCGGGGGCGCGAGCATCCAGCCGATCCGCAGCGCCGGCGCGAGCAGCTTGGAGATGCTTCCGGCGTAGATCACCTGGTCGGTCAGCATCGCGCGCAGTGCGGGGACCGGCGGCCGGTCGTACCGGTGCTCGGCGTCGTAGTCGTCCTCGATGATCAGCCCGCCGTCCGCGGCCCATTGGATCAACTCGCGTCGACGTTCGCCGTCGAGTACGACACCGGTCGGGAAGTGGTGCGCCGGCGTCACCATGACCACCTTGGCGGCGGACTCACGCAGTACGTCGACCTGTAGGCCGCGGTCGTCGACGGGGATGGGCGGGGTGTGCATCCCCCAGTTCTGCAGGTGCTGCCGGGATCCGAGCGAGCCGGGGTCCTCGACGGCGATCTCGTGTACGCCGCGCTGGTCGAGGACCTGTGCGACCAGCCCGATCGCCTGCGCGACACCGGCCACGATGATCAGGTCGTCCGGGTCGGCGGCGATGCCGCGGTTGCGGGCCAGCCAGTTGGCGACGGCCCGTCGGAGTGCAGGGGTTCCGGCTGGGTCGCCGTACCCGAAGTTCGCGGACTCGAGGTCGTTCAGGACGGCTCGCTCAGCTCGCAACCACGCCGTTCGCGGGAAGGCCGCTAGGTCCGGGACGCCCGGCGTCAGGTCGATCCTGGCCGGTGCTGCGCGAAGGTTGTCGAAGATCTCCAGGTCAGGTGCACCTAGGACGGTTGTCGAGGTGGTTCGCCGGGGCTCCGTCGGCGTCGTACTGAACTGGGCTCGGGCGACGATCGTGCCGGAGCGGCCGTGGGTGGTGAGGTGGCCGTCTTCGGTGAGGCGTTGGTAGGACTCCGTCACCACGCCGCGGGAGATGCCGAGGTCGGTGGCGAGCGTGCGGGTGGCGGGGAGGCGGGTGCCGATCGGGAGGTGGCCGGTCGAGATCGCCGTACGGAGGCGGTCCGTGAGCCAGTCCGCGAGTCCGCCGGGCAGCGCCTCGGCCGGATCCAGTTGAAGGAAGTCCGCGCCTCCAATGGACCGACCACTTCTCCCCGGATTGGACCTGTTCACAGGACCATTGTGGCCGGATCGTAGAGGTATGGGAACTGACTACGTCCACGGCTACACCCCGGCAGAGACCCGCCGCCTGGCGGACCAGGCCGGAACGCTGGCCGACCTCCTCCACGGCGGCACCACGTACCCGGCCGGTAGCCGAGTGCTGGAAGCCGGCTGTGGCGTCGGCGCGCAGACCGTGCAGCTCGTGACCCGCAGCCCCGGGATCGAGCTCGTTTCGGTCGACGTCTCCGAGGAGTCGCTCGCCCAGGCGAAGGCCCGCGTCGCCGTACACGCGCCGGAAGCCACGGTCGACTGGCGTCACGCGGACCTGCATGACCTGCGGGACGAGAAGTTCGACCACGTCTTCGTCTGCTTCGTCCTCGAGCACCTCGTCGACCCTGGCAAGGCTCTGGTCGGTCTGCGCGACCTCCTCAAGCCTGGCGGCACGATCACGGTGATCGAAGGCGACCACGGGTCCGCCATCTACCACCCACGCAGTACGCAGGCCCAGGCCGCAGTCGACTGCCTTGTCGACCTCCAGGCCGAGGCGGGCGGCGACTCGCTCATCGGCCGGCGCCTCCAGCCGCTCCTCGAGCAGGCCGGGTACGACGACGTACACGTCGAGCCGCGCACCGTATACGCCGACGAGACGCTTCCGGAGCTCGTCGACGGGTTCACGCGGAAGACGTTCATCGCGATGGTCGAGTCGGTTCGCGAGCGCTCGATCGCGGCCGGCCGACGTACCGAGGCCGAATGGGACGCGGGCATCCGCGACCTGGAGAAGACCGCCGAGCCCGGCGGCACATTCCACTACACGTTCTTCAAGGGGGTCGGTCGAACATGATCGCTCTAGTCGTCCTCGTCGCCGCGATCTGCCGGGCGCTGAACCGCAACCAGCGCAGGCAGATCCGCCCGACACTCAACGGCATCGAGGACCGCGACCTGCAACGACTGGTCAAGGATCTACGCGCTCTCACCTGACCAATTCATGAACGCCTGGTAAACAAGTGGGTATGCCCCCGACTGAGCAGCTAGAGATCGAGACGAAGTACGACGTCGACGACAGTGTGATCCTGCCGGCGCTGCACGAGCTGCCCGGAGTCGCGAGCGTCGCCCAACCCGTCGAGCTGGACCTGGAGGCGGTGTACTACGACACCGCTGACCTCGACCTGGCCGCGAACAAGGTGACGCTGCGCCGCCGTACCGGTGGCGAGGACGACGGCTGGCACGTGAAGTTCCCGGTCTCGTCGGGTGAGCGGCTCGAGGTGCACTATCCGCTCGGGCGGTCGGTGCGGAGTGTGCCGATCGCGATCGTGCGGACGGTCCGGGTCCATGTGCGGGATCACGCGCTCGTACCTGTCGTGACGTTGCAGACGCGGCGCATCGTGCACCGCCTGCTCGACGCGGACGGCGCCGTACTCGCGGAGGTCGCCGACGACAACGTGACCGCGACGGTCGGGGACGGCGAGCCGGAGAGCTGGCGTGAGTGGGAGGTCGAGCTCGTCGGCGGGGACAAGCTGCTGCTCGAGGACGCCGGTGAGCTGCTGAAGTCGGCCGGTGCGCGTCCCGCGGGCGGTCCGAGCAAACTGGCGCGGGCGCTCGGCAACCGGGTGCCGTCGTCGGTGGATTGGACGCTGCCCAAGAAGCCGCGGACGTCGGACCTGTTCCGTGCGTACGCCGGTGCGCAGGTGCAGGCGATCCGCGAGAGGGATCCTGAGGTACGGCGGGATGTGCCGGACTCGATCCACAAGTTCCGGGTCGCGACGCGGCGGCTGCGGTCGGCGCTGGCGACGTACCGTCCGGTGATCGATCGGTCGGTCGGGGACGAGATCCGGGCGGAGCTCAAGTGGCTGGCGGGTGAGCTGGGTGTTGCGCGCGATGCGGAGGTGCAGCGCGAGCATTTCGCGGCCGAGGTCGCGGAGCAGCCGGTCGAGCTGGTCATGGGCCGCGTCGCCGGCCGGATCGACGACCACCTGCGCCGGGTTTACAAGGACGGTCGCGCGGGAGCGCTCGCGGCGCTGGAGAGCGAGCGGTACTTCCGGCTGCTCGACACCCTGGACGAACTGATCGCCAAGCCGCCGGTCACCGGCGACGATCGGAAGGCTTCCAAGCAGATCGGTGAGCTCCTGGACCACGACCGCAAACGGATGCGCAAGGCGGTCAAGCGCTCTCAGGCCGCGGAGACGGTTGCCGAGCAGGACCACGAGCTGCACGAGGTCCGCAAGGCGGCCAAGCGACTCCGGTACGCCGCGGAGTCCGCCGTACCTGTGCTTGGTGAGGAGGCGAGTGCGCTGGCTGCTCGGGCCGAAGAGGTCCAGGAAATCCTCGGCGAACACCAGGACTCCGTCGTCTCCCGCGACCTCCTCCACCAACTGGCCCTGGAAGTCTTCGCCGACGGCGGCAACCCCTTCACCTTCGGCCGCCTCCACGCCACCGAAGAAGCCCGCGGCAACACCTCCCGCGAGTCCTTCTACAAACTCTGGCCAACCCTCAAGTTCTGAGAACCCCGCGCGGGAACCAGCCCACCGCGGTGCTACGCGCGGCTCGTTCCTCGCCGTGCTACGCGCCGCCCCACCCACCCCCGGGCTTATCGCCCGGAGCATCCTTTCCGGCTATCGCCGGGTTCTTCCGGCTGTCGCCGGATCTGCGGGCTGCCGCCCGCACCCGTGCGCGCTACCGCGCGATCGACCGCCTCGTGGTGCGGCTGGTGCGTATCCGTCGAGCTGGCTCCCGCCCGCGCCCGTGCGTGCTACTGCGCGGTCGACCGCCTCGTGGTGCGGCTCGTTCGTACCTGACGAGGTGGCTGCCGGCAGTCCATCGCGGTGCTACGCGCGGGCTCTTCCTCGTGTTACGCGCCGTCCCTTCCACCTGCGGCTATCGCAGGAGCGCCTGACGGGCCGTCGCTTGGTCGCCGGCCGTTCATCGCATAGACTGAATCACTCATTGGTTGAGTGATTCAGGGAGTCGGTGAACCATGGCAGGGGTGGACGTTGGTGCGCTGATCGAAGGCGCTCAGGTGGCCGCGGGGTTGAGTCAGCGGGGGCTTGCCGATGCGACTGGGATCTCGCAGTCCACGCTCTCGCGGATCATTGCCGGTGATCGGGTGGCGAAGTTGCCTGAGATCGTGTTGATCGCTCAGGCGACCGGTCACACGGTCGCGCAGCTCACCGGGACGAGTGTGGTGGCTGACCGGGTGCAGTGTGTGGCGCGTGCGACCAACGACTGCAGCATGGATGGAATGCACGACACGTTGCTGCACTTCCTGGAGCTCGACAGCTACATGGACGATCAGGCGATTCCGCCGGCAGCCGGACTCGACGACAACGCGACGGTGAGCCCAGAGGTCGACGGGCAAGAGGCGGCAGCGCAGTTCCGCGCGCAACATCACCTGGGCGTGCAGCCGCTCGGCGATCTCGTCGCGATCATCGAACAAGCGACCGGGATCGATGTCGCAGTACTCGACGCAGATCCCGACGAGCACGGCATGACGATGCGCGACCCGGAGCGCGGCGCGGTCTTCATCGGTGTTGCCCGGACGCTGAATCCGATGCGCCAGCGCAGCACTCTTGCTCATGAGCTCGGACACGTGCTCTTCGAGGATTGGGCCGAGAAGAGCTCCGGTGATTGGAGCGCCCGGACACCGACGGAGAGACGGGCCGATGCGTTCGCGCAGCACCTGTTGATTCCGCAGGACGGCCTGGCGGAGTTCCTCGGCAATCGCGACGCCGCCAGTCCGGCGACCCTCTCCGCGATCGTTCAGCGATTCTTGGTGTCGCCGGCGATGGCAGCGATCGCACTGCATCAGCGCAAATACATCGACGCGAAAACCAAAGAGGACTGGAAAACCTGGACCACGCCCCAGCTCGCGGTCCGGTTCGGGTGGACCGATCACTATCACGTCCTGCAGGCGGACGCCGATCAACGTAGAGCGCCGCAACGACTGCTGGCAAGGGCGGTCAGCGGCTACATCGAGGGTGTTCTGCCTGCACGGGCGATCGCGACGCTTCGCGGCGTCAGCCTTGGTGACGTGGAAGCTGAGCTGAGCCAAGCCGGTGTTGTCGCCAAGCCACAAACCGTCGCCTGGGCCGCGGCCGAGGATCTTCCTGAGGTGGACGTAGACCTGTCGGACCTGGACGACGGCGGTACGGCGGATGAGTCGTAGGCCCATCATCGACGCTGGTCCCGGCCTGAACTTCCTGTCCATCAACAAAGAACGCCTGCTCATCGGCACGCTGGGTGCGCTCAGTGCCCCGGAGACGGTGCAGAACGAAGTACTTCGCAAGGCGACGCAAGATCCGCGCTTCAAGGCCGCGGAGAAGGTCTGGCGCAAGCTGTCCGAGCGCTGGATGCAGATCCTGCCCGACGACAACACACCGGAACTCGCAGCAGTAGTTCAGCGGCTCACCGACCTGCAGATGCCAGACCGGATGACGCAGTCCAAGGACCTTGGCGAGACGATGGTCATCGCGCATGCAGTCGTCGCTGCCGAGGCGGGAGAGATCGTGACCGTGCTCATCGACGATGGAAAGGGCGCTCTTCAGGCGACAGCGGAGATCAAGCGGCTCGAGAGGATGCGAGCTGCCGGCCGGGAGGTCGGGTCCATCAGGCTCATCGGCACGCTGACCGTCCTCGAGCGCGCCGCGGGTGGGAAGTACCTGACGGACAAGGCCGCGATGCGCGACGTCTACAGGCGGTTGCGTGAACTCGACGACGGCCTCCCGCCGATCGACTCCACCCACCTGTTGTCGCCGAGACTCTGGAACTGAGTCGTCCAGAAACGTGAGCCGGGCGGTCAGGTACTCGCCTACCTGGCCGCCCGGAGTGGGGCTGTCAGGCAGGTCCGCGTCGAATCAGCAGGACCTGCCTGACAGGTCTTAGTGGGTGACTGCCTTTTCGGCGCCTGCGCCGGTGAGGGAGCGGACTTCCATTTCGGCGAAGCGGTCTACGTCGACCGGCTCCTTGCTGGTGATCGTTCCGAGCCAGCCGAGGAGGAAGGCCAGGGGGATCGTGACGATGCCGGGGTTGTCGAGCGGGAACCAGTGGAAGTCGATGCTGGTGTCGGTGATCATCGACAGGCTGGCGTGGGTCTTCGCGTCGACCTTGCCGGAGACGACGGGGCTGAACACGATCAGGATGATCGTCGAGGCCAGGCCGCCGTAGATGCTCCAGAGTGCGCCGCGGGTGTTGAAGCGCCGCCAGAACAGTGAGTACAGGATCGTCGGCAGGTTCGCACTCGCCGCGACCGCGAACGCCAGTGCAACGAGGAACGCGATGTTCTGCCCGTTCGCGAAGATGCCGCCGATGATCGCGACGATGCCGATCACGACCGCGGTGTACCGCGCCACGCGGACCTCGCCGTCGCCGCTGATCTGGCCCTTCTTGATGATCTGGCCGTAGATGTCGTGTGCGAACGACGTACTCGCGGTGATCGTCAACCCGGCCACTACCGCCAGGATCGTGGCGAAGGCGACCGCGGAGATGACGCCCAGGAGGACCTCGCCGCCGAGTTCGAAGGCGAGCAGCGGGGCGGCCGAGTTCGCCTTGCCCGGTGCGGCCTTGATGCGGTCCGGTCCGACGATCGCGGCAGCGCCGTACCCGAGGACGAGCGTGAACAGGTAGAAGATGCCGATGATCCAGATCGCCCAGCTGACGCTACGGCGGGCTTCCTTCGAGTCCGGCACGGTGTAGAAGCGCATCAGCACGTGCGGGAGACCGGCGGTGCCGAGCACCAGCGCGAGAGCCAGCGAGATGAAGTCCAGCTTCGTGACGCCGGTGGCGCCGTACTGCAGACCCGGGGACAGGAGTTTCTCGCCGGCGGCCGGGCTCTTGTCGACTGCTGCGCCGAGCAGGCTGGACAGGTTGAAGGAGTACTTCGCGAGCACCCACAGCGTCATGAGTCCGGCGCCGATGACCAGCAGCACGGCCTTGACGATCTGCACCCAGGTGGTGCCCTTCATGCCGCCGACCAGGACGTACGTGATCATCAGGATGCCGACCACGGCGATCACGATGCTCTGTCCGGCGCGGTGGCTGACGCCGAGCAGCAGCGCGACCAGACCACCGGCACCGGCCATCTGGGCCAGCAGGTAGAAGAAGCAGACGACCAGGGTCGAGATCGCGGCCGCCATCCGGACCGGCCGCTGCTTGAGGCGGAACGACAGTACGTCGGCCATCGTGAAGCGACCGGTGTTCCGTAGTAGCTCCGCAACTAGTAGCAGTGCAACCAGCCACGCGACGAGGAAGCCGATCGAGTACAGGAAGCCGTCGTACCCGTTCAGCGCGATCGCACCGGCGATGCCGAGGAACGACGCGGCGGACAGGTAGTCGCCGGAGATCGCGATGCCGTTCTGCGGGCCGGTGAACGACCGGCCGCCGGCGTAGAAGTCGGCCGCGGTCTTGTTGTTGCGGGAGGCCCGGAACACGATCGCCAGCGTCGCGACGACGAACAGCGCGAAGATGATGATGTTGACGGTCGGGTTTCCGATATCCGTTGCCAGTGGCAACATCAGTGGGGCGGTCACTGCAGTTCTCCCTCGATCTGGCGGCGCAGCTTCGCCGCGTCGGGGTCGAGCCGGCGGTCGGCCCAGCGGACGTAGATCAGCGTGATCGCGAACGTCGACACGAACTGGCCGAGCCCGAACAGCAGGGCGACGGTGATGTTGCCGCCGACCTTGTGCGACATGAAGCCGTGCGCGTAGGCGGCGAGCAGGACGTAGACGAAGTACCAGACCAGGAACAGTGCGGTCATCGGGAACACGAACCGCCGGAACCTGCGACGCAGTTCGGAGAAGTCCGGCGACAGCTGGACATCCCGGTACGTCGTCAGGTCCGGATCGCGCGTATCACTCATCGGCGAGCCTCCAGGTGGATCGAGCCGGGCGGAAGAGGCCGGGCACGTCGTACTGTGGCCTGGGTCACGATGCTTCGACAGCACCGGCGCGCATCGAGCGCTCAGCGGAGCAGACCAGTCGTCCGGTGGATCACTCGGCTGCGCCGAGCGGTAGGAATCACACGACGAGCGGTCTCAGCGCGGTGGCAGACCGCGGTCCACGTCGACGGCCTCCGGGGTGTGCAGGCGGACCATGCTGCGGGCGGTCCCGGCCGGGATGCGGTCCGGGGTGAGCTTCGAGACCACGATCACGGTGAGGAACGCGAGCGGCATCGTCCACGCGGCCGGCTGCCCGACGAGCGCCCGCGGCCAACCGCCCTGAGGTGCGCCGGCCACGTTGATCAGAGCGGCAGCGCTGGCCGCGATCCCGCCGACGATCAGCCCGGCCGCGGCGCCCGTAGTCGACATCCGCCGCCACCAGATCCCCAGTACCAGCAACGGGCAGAACGTCGACGCAGCAAGGGCAAACGCCAGTCCGACGGTGTCCGCGAGGCTCAACGAACCCGTCACGGTGAACGCCAGATACGGCACGATCATCGCGATCAGTGCCGCGATCCGGAAGCTGTTCACCGCCACGTAATCGCCGCCGGTCCACTCGCGCAACCGGCTCCGCAACAGGTCCTGGTCGATCACCCCGGCGATCGCGACGGTCAACCCCGACGACGTCGACAGGAACGCCGCGAACGCCCCCGCCGCGACCAACGCACCGAGTAGATCCCCTGCTGTACCAGGGAAAACTCGCCCCGGCAGTTCGAGTACGACGGTGTCCCCGCCGCTCGCCACGAGGTCAGGCGCGAACGTCCGCCCGAGCACGGCGTACATCGGCGGGAAGAGGTAGAACAGACCGAGCAACGCCAGGACGACTACGGTGGTACGCCGGGCCGCGCGCCCGTCCGGGTTCGTGTAGAACCGGACGAGGACGTGCGGCAGCCCCATCGTCCCGAAACAAAGGGCCAAGAGCAACGAATACGTCGCGTACAACGGATGGTCGCGACCGCCCGCGCGAGACAACGGTTCCGCCCAGGCGGCCGCCGCGCCGTGCAACGAGTCGAGTACGCCGGTGGGCTGGCGCCACATGAGCAGGATCACGAAGATTGGAGTGGCCAACGCTGTCAGCTTGAGCCAGTACTGGAAAGCCTGGACGAACGTGATCGACCGCATCCCGCCGGCGGCGACGTTGATGACCACGATCACCGCGACGATCATCGCCCCGACCTGCGGCGGTGCTCCGGTGACGGTTTGTACGGCGAGACCGGCGCCGTGCAGCTGCGGTAGGAGATAGAGCGTCCCGATGCCGACCACGAGACCGGCGCAGATCCGCCGTACCAAAGGGGATTCGAAGCGGGTCTCGGCGAAGTCAGGCAAGGTGTACGCACCGGATCGGCGCAGGGGAGCTGCGACCAGGACCAGCAGCATCAGGTAGCCGACCGTGTAGCCGACCGAGAACCACAGCATGTCGGCGCCGTTGACCAGCACCAGTCCGGCGACGCCGAGGAACGACGCGGCCGAGAGGTACTCGCCGCTGATCGCCGACGCGTTCCAGCGCGGGCTGACGGCGCGACTGGCGACGTAGAAGTCGCTCGTGGTCCGCGAGATCCGCAGCCCGAACAGCCCGATCCCTATCGTTGCCGCGACCACCAATCCGATCGCGCTCAAACTGATTGCCGAGGACATCTATTGCCGACCCACGAACTCGGTGAACTCGGCCTCGATCCGCTCGGCGTTGCGGACGTAGATGCGTGCGGCGACGTACACGACCGGGTAGACGAGGATGCCGAGGATCATCCAGGGCAGTGGCAGGCCGAAGATGGACAGGGTTCGGACCGGCGGGACGAGCCAGAAGAGCAGCGGGATGCTACCGAGGACCAGCAGTACGACGCCGATGACTGCCAGCGTCAGCCGGAGCTGGGACTGCACCAGCGAGAGCATGTAGATCTCACCGAGCCGGGTCTGCTCGTCGATCTCGCGGGTGCCGGTCGGGATGATCGGACGCCGGGCCGCGCTGGTCCGCGGACTGGTGACGCGGACCCGACGCGGTCCCTCCGGCGTACTCATCGCAACGACGTCGATCGGACCAGGAGGTCGCGTAGCTCGCGGGTGTGCCGTCGGCTGACCGGGAGCCAGTCGCCGCCGACCCGGACCGCGCACCGGCCGCCGTCGACGCGCATCTCGTCGATGTGCGCCAGCGCGACCAGCGTGCTGCGGTGGATCCGAGTGAAGCCTGCGTCTCGCCAGCGCTCCTCCAGAGTGCTGAGCGGGATGCGGACCAGGTGGGAGTTCTGGCCGGTGTGCAGGCGGGCGTAGTCGCCCTGCGCTTCGACGTACCGGACTGTGGAGCGCTGGACGAACCGGGTGACGCCCGCGAGCTCCACCGAGATCGTCTCGTCCTCGGTGTCGTCCGGCGACTGCAGTGCGGCCGGTGCGCCCGCAGTGACGACCCGGCGGACCGCCTCGGCCAGGCGCTCGGCCCGGACCGGCTTCATGACGTAGTCGGCCGCGTCGAGCTCGAAGGCGGCCACGGCGTGTTCGTCGTACGCGGTGACGAAGACGATCCGCGGGCGCGGGGGGCGGAACTTGGACAGCACGCTGGCCAGGTCGATGCCGTCCAGACCGGGCATCTTGATGTCGCAGAACACCACGTCCAGGTCGCTGGCCTGCAGGATCTTCAGCGCCTCCGGGCCGTCGGATGCCGTCTGGATAGGGCCGATCCGGGGGTCCTGGCTCAGCAGGTACACCAGCTCGGCGCGGGCGGGCTCCTCGTCGTCCGCGACGAGGGCGCGCAGCGGAGTGTCGGCCATGCCCTCACCCTAGGGCGAGGCATGCACTCCTGAGGAGTATTTGGGGATGCGGAAAGTTACCTTCGTGCCGGCGTCCAGTGCTGTCTCCACGACCAGGCCGTACGTGTCGCCGTACACCTGGCGCAGGCGGGCGTCGACGTTGCCCAGGCCGACCGAGTCGCTGCCGGTCTCGCCGGAGAGCGCGGCCCGGATCACCTCAGGGTCGCTGCCGGCGCCGTCGTCCTCCACGCTGATCTCCGCCTCGTTGATCCGGTCCCGTGCACGGATCGTGATCGATCCGGCTCCTGCCTCGAGTCCATGGCGCACTGCGTTCTCCACCAGCGGCTGGACGACCAGGAACGGGATGACCACCGGCAGCACCTCCGGCGCGATCTGCAGCGACACCTTGAGCCGATCACCGAAGCGGGCCTGTTCCAGCACCAGGTAGCGCTCCACGTTGCGCAGCTCGTCGGCCAGCGTGGTGAACTCGCCGCCACGCCGCAGTGCGTACCGGGAGAAGTCCGCGAACTCCAGCAGCAGTTCACGCGCCCGCTCCGGATCTGTGCGGACGAACGACGCTATGGCGGCCAGAGCGTTGTAGATGAAGTGCGGGCTGATCTGAGCCCGCAGCGCACGCAGCTCGGCCTCCATGGCCCGCGTGCGTTCCTTGTTGAGCTCAGCGAGTTCCACCTGACCGGAGACCCACCGCGCGACCTCTTCGGTCGCTCTGACCAGGGCAGCCGAGGTGTTGTTGCTGTACGCGACCAGTACGGCGACCACGCGCTCCTCGGTGACGATTGGCGCGACCACCGCCGTACGGATCGGGCACTGCGGATCGCCGCAGGCCACGTCATGCGCACCTAGTACTGCGGTTCGGCCCGAGCGGAGCGTCGGCGCGGCGAGGGCCTTGGCGTCACGGCGGTGGTTGCTCTCGTACGGTCCACCGACGCCGTCCCACGCCAGCACGCCGGACGAGTCGCAGATCGCGATGGCCGCCGTACCGAGAAGGTCTCTGAGGTGACGGCTCGCCTTACCTGCAGCTGCGGGTGTCAGGCCTTCGCGCAGGTGCGGGCTGGCCAACGAGGCGGTATGCAGGGTCGCATACGTCGCCTTGTCGGCCGGAGTCCCGAAATGCTTCCTCCGCCGGGTGAACACCCCCTGACGGTAACCGCTCAGCCCTCCGCACGCGGCCTGAACGCCTCCAGCGCCTCCGTGTCGGAGTACGTGCTCAGCAGGTACTCCGCAACCCACGCCTCACGTCCTGGGTACGCCGACTCACGCACGATCCGCTCCGCCGCCGCGGCAGCGTCGAGCGCGGACCGACGCAGCTGTACGCCGTCTTCGGTCAGGAGCGCCCAGCTCGGACCAGGTGCGCCGTACGGCATGCCGACACTGCCCGCGTTGACCACCAGACGCCGATCGACCTGCCGGGCGAACGGCATGTGGGTGTGACCGCACACCACCGTCCTGACATCAGCCGGCAGCCCGTCGAACACTGTGGACCATCGTGAGATCGGACTGTCGACCAGGACCATCTCCTCGTCGTCGCGTGGAGTGGCGTGGCAGTACAGCACGTCCCCGAGCGTCACCGTGGTCGGCAGCCCGGCCAGCAGCTCGACCTGGTCCGGCCGCAGCTGCTCCGCGGCCCACGGACTCACCGCATCCGGCGGCTCGGCGTCGTACGTCCCCCGAGCCATCTCCACCAGCTCTCGGTCCGCATTGCCGCGCACCCACACCGCCCGATCGCCCAACGCAGTCAGCACATCCAGCGTCTCGACCGGCTGCGGCCCGCTGGCGATGTCCCCGGCGAGCACAATCACATCAGCGTCCTGAGCGTCGGCCAGAACCGCCTCCAGCGCAGGCAGCACCCCGTGAATGTCAGCCAGTACGGCAACCGTCGTCATACCCGCAGTCTGCCGCCAAAACCCTTGCTGCAAAGGGACATCTGCTCAGAGCAGATCAGCGGGCGAAGTCGATCTGCTTGGCGGCGACGATCCCGGTCGCGCGTTCACAGGTTGCGGTGTCGAGCGAACAGCGCACGACCGTGCTCTTCGTGTTGGGATCCTGACCGCCGCCGGCCACGACGGCGACCATCAGCAGGTTTTGCTCGTCCTCGGCGGTGGCCTCGTAGAAACAGCCGCTCCACTGGCGCTTGACGTCCCCGGTGCGCGAGTCCAGCGCCGTGATGACGTTGCTGCAGTAGCTGTCGCCGTACGCCGGTGTCGCGATCGCGACCGAGCCGTCGGGGGTGAACCCGATGACTCGGTAGTCGCAGGTCTTGAACCGCTTCTTGCCGGTCGCGATCTCGACGACTGTCGAGCAGCCGTCACCGGTGTTGTTCGCAGGCAGTGCGGACGCCAGACGGCCGTCCTGCGAGACAGCCATCGCGTCGCCGGTGACCGTCTTCACCGGAGTGGCCTTGGCGGCACCCGGCGTCCACGAGTAGAGCTTGAGGGTTGTCTCAGCGCCCTTGACGGAAGCCTTGTAGTAGATCGTTTCCTTCGTATATGCGAGCACGTAGATGCTCTGCGCGTCGGGGAGATCCAGCGACTTCACCGAGGAGCCGTTGTCCGCGTAGAGCGTCGCGCCGTACGTCTGCTGTCCGACGACCACGGGTGGGGTGGTGGCGTACGCAACGGCCGACTGGTCGGCTGTCCCGGCGAGGGTCATGACATGCGGCGTGCGGCTGACCACTGCGCCGCTGGAGCCGACCTTGAGCAGGTCGCCGCCGGAGGTCGTTGCGAGCACGCTGCTGCCCAGGCGGGCGACCTCCATCAGGCTCCCGTTGCTCGGGACCTTCAGCTCCTTACCGGCGCCCAGCACTGTGCGATCGAAGCGATAGGCCAGCTGCGGATCCCGGCCCTGCGTCAACTTGGCCGCCTCGAGAGCGACCGGGCCGGAGGGAGCCTCGGGAGTAGTCGACTTGGGCCTCAGCGACAGCTTCGGCTTCGGGGTCTGGGTGGGCACCACGACCGGAGTCGAGGTGAGCATCGGGGTCGGCGATGGTGTGGTTGACGGCGTCGGAGCCGGTGTGGGGCTCGGGGTGCCGCCCAGCGGCGCGGCGAGGGTCGAGGAGGCTGACTCGGGGCCCTGGCGGTAGGCGAGGGCTCCACCGATAGCAACAGCAGCGACTGCGGTGGCCGCTACGACAGCGATGAGGCGACCGTTCAGCTGTCGCTTCGGCGGAGTCGTCAACTCAGTCCCCGATCAGTAGTGCGCCCTTGGCGAGCGGCGTGGCGAGTTCGCAGGCGCCGGTCGACACCGTGCAGCGGATGATCGAGGCAGCTGTCTCCTGGCCGGTGTCGGCGAGGAGCAGCAGGTGCTGGTCGTCTTCGGGGACCCACTGGCGGAACACTCCGGACCACTCGTGGAGCAGTGTGCCCTTCTTGGCGTCCAGAACAGCTGCGATCCCGTTGCCGTACCCGTCCTGGTAGATCGGACCGGCGATCGCAGTCGCGCCGTCGGGGGTGAAACCGACGATCTGGTAGTCGCAGGTGCGCCAGAGCCGTTTGCCTGCCGGCACCGTCAGGAGACTGCTACAGCTGTTCTGGTCGGCCAGCGTGGTCAGCGAGCCCGCCGTACCGACGCTGGACACCGCCATGGCGCTCGGGACCGAGTCGATCGTTATCACCTTCGACTGAGCGGGCGTCCACTCGTACAGGGTGGAGGTCCCGTCCTGGGTCTTCGACGCGTCGAAATAGACCTTGCCGTTGAGGTAGCCCAGTAGCGCTGCGTTCCAGATGTTCGGCATGGTGACCTTCTGGACCTCTGTCTGGCCCTGGGCCTGCTCGGCGTAGAACGTCGTCACGCCGGTCTCCTCACCGGTGTCCTTCAGGCGCGAGCCGACGTACGCCGCGCCGTTGCCGTCGTCGGTGGTGACGATCTGGGTGATGTCGGGGGTCCGGGCGATGACCTTGCCGTCGGTGTCGATGGTCAGCATCTCGGTGCCGTAGCCCTTGGTGACGACGGCGAGTCCCGAGGAGCCGAGCCGGGCGACCTCCTGGATCTCGGCAGTGCCCGGGACCTTGATGTCACCGCCGGCGCCGCCGCGGATCGTCCGGCCGGTCAGGTACGCGATCTGCGGCGCGCGACCGATGGGGAGCTTGTTCAGGACGATCTTGGTCTTCAGCGGTCCGGTCGACGACGGGGTGCTGCTCGGCGTCGATGAAGTGGACGGCGTCGGCTTGGACGTCACGGGCTTGCTGGTGACGGGAGACGGGGAGGTGGAGAGCGGGGCGGCCTCGGCCTCGGCGGTCTGCGGGCCCTGGCGGTAGGCGAGGGCGCCGCCGCCCGCGATCGCGGCTACGGCGACGGCTGCGACGAGGGCGACCAGGCGGCCGTTCTGCACTCGCATCGGCGATCTCCTATCGAACATGGTCTTGGCACGGTTGATCCGGACCGTGCGGCGGACCACGGCCGAGCGGCCCTCAGGGCCCGCTGTCGGGAGATGTGACGTCGGGAAACACCGGTTTGTTCACTCCAGCGAACGGGTCGCAGGAGGGATCGAGCATAATTGCGCCATGGACCAGCCACCCCGGATCGGCCGGTACTCCCTGGTCCGCCGGGTGGGTGCCGGAGGTTTCGCGACCGTTTGGCTGGCCCGGGACGAGCAATTGGACGCCGAGGTCGCGGTCAAGATCCTGTCCGAGAACTGGGTCGAGGACGAGGACGTCCGCCGTCGCTTCCTGGCCGAAGGCCGGTTTCTGCGCAAGGTCGATTCGCTGTACGTCGTCGGCGTACACGACATCGGCGAGGCCGACGACGGGCGGCCGTTCATGGTCCTTACGTACGCCGACGGCGGGACGCTCGCGGAGCGGATCAAGGCCGGGCCGCTCGAGTTCGGCGAGGCGGTCCGGATCATCACACAGGTCGGCCGCGGCCTGAAACACCTGCATGCGCGCGGCGTACTGCACCGCGACGTGAAGCCGGCCAACGTGCTCTTCCGCACCGACTCTGCTGCCGGTGACCGCGCCATGCTGTCCGACCTCGGTCTGGGCAAGTCGCTGGCCGAGGTGTCGCGGATCACGATGCCCGGCGGCACTCCGGCGTACGTCGCTCCCGAACAAGTCATGGGCGACCGGCTGGACCACCGTGCCGACCTCTACTCGCTTGGAGCGGTCGCGTACGCTGCCTTCACCGGACAGGCACCGCATGGCGTCGCCAGCCTCGGTGCCGTGATGCAGATCGACGCCCCGCCGCCGTCGATGACCACGCTGCGCGAGGACGTACCGGACGCGATCGACGTCGTCGTACGGCGTGCTCTGGAACCGGACCGCGATCAGCGCTGGCCTGACCTCGACAGCTTCCTCAATGCGCTGCGTGAGGCGCACACCACGGGCAAGGTGCCGGCTGGCTTGGTGCCGGCGGCGGAGATGCCCGCACCGGCGCCAGCAGCCGCACCGGTCGACCAGGCGACCGCACTGGCCAGCTCCAACGAGCCAACTGTCCCGGTAAAGCCCAAGCGGCGCCGGCGGGCTGTGGTGATCACAACGCTCGTGGCGCTGGTCCTCGCAGCAGCTGGTGGGTACGGCGGGTACGAGTACGTTCTGACCCGCCCGATCAAGGTGGACGACAAACCGCTGTCGGTGGAAGTCCCGCGCGCGTGGAAGCAGAAGGCCGTCGACTCCACCCAAGCGCTCGTGGTCAGCACGAACACGGCGGCGTGGCAGAACGACCCGAAGATCGAGGGCGTGTTCGTCGGACTGGTGCCTGCGAGCAGCCTGCCGACGGTTGGCACCGCGCCGGCCGGATGCACTGCGGGCACGACGAACACCGGTCAGACGACGGTTACCTTCAATTACACCTGCGACTCGAATCCCGCGGTGGTCGAGCAGTATCGGAAGGTGAACGACAGCACGCTGCTCCGGATCCAGGTGCGGGCATCCGACGACAAGACCCGGACCAGCGTGCTCGACTCGGCGGCGTACCAGCCTTAAGGCACCAGCGACGTCAGCGACGAGATCGATGCCTTGTGCATGCGGGGGATGACGTTCAGCGTGGCCGGGTCCGATGCGTACAGGTACGAGCCGGACTCGTAGACCAGGTACGCGGTTCCGTTGTACTCCGTGAAGCCCTCGGTCATGCTCGGGGCGCGGAAGCAGCTCAGTGCGGCCGCGTCGAGGTCCTTCTGGCCGCGCTTCACCACGTAGATGTTGCTGCGGTTCCCACGGCCGTACGACGTGCTGTAGATGAAGTGGTTCGCCGTGACGGTCAGACCCTGTGTCTTGGTCGGGATCTCCCACGCACCGGCCTGAGTGGTCAGCGTGCCGTCGTCGGCGATCTTGTACTCGTACATGGTCCCGCGGCCGGTGTCGTTGAACGTCCCGGCGAACAGCGAGTCCCCATAGGTCCCGATGAAGGACGATCCGGCGACGTCGCGCGCAGTACCGACCTGTGCGAGGTACGGCGTACCCGCTGCCTTCAGGGCGTCGCGTAGGTCGGTCAGCCGGTACTTGCGGATGCTGCTGCCCTGGCCGGCCACGAACGCCCAGCCCTTGCTCACGGCGATCCCGCCGACGTGTGACTCGGCGATCGCGACCACGCCGACCGTGGAGCCGGTGGACGGGTCGATGCCGTAGATCTCGGAGTCGGCGCCTTCGCGGTACGCCGCGACGAGGAGCAGGTTCTTGCCGGAGCCGTCCCAGTTGTACCAAGTGCCCGCGCCTTGCGGGGTGTACGTGCTGAGGTTCGGGATGCTCGCGCTGTTGCTGAACCGGGCGTCGTACTTCTTGGACGCCGACGGCCCGTCGTAGAAGGTGGCCCCGCCGGTGGTGGCGGTGTCGCAGCTGATCGCCGCGTTCGCCGGCAGGGCCGTGGTGAGGGCGGCGGCTGTGGTGATGAGGGCGGTCGAGATGGCGAGAATGCGCATGGTGACCTCTGGAGGTTGGGCGGAAACCTACGAGAATTTCAGAGTAGATCGCCAATGAGTAACAAGCGAGGGCTCACCGGGCGTCGGATCGGCAAACGGACGCCGTACGGTTGTCGCATGACCGATCTGTCCGCGGCGATCGACCGCGTTCTGCCCAGCGTCCGTGCCGACCTCGAGGACCTCATCCGGATCCCGTCGGTCAGCTACGAACCGGCCCGCGCGGCCGACGTCCAGCGGTCCGCCGAAGCGACCGCCGCGCTGTTCGAGGCCGAAGGCTTCACGGTGAAGATCGTCCGCGCCGGCGACGGCGCGCCTGCGGTGATCGCGAAGAAGCCGGCCCCGGCCGGCAAGCCGACCGTACTGCTGTACGCGCACCACGACGTCCAGCCGACCGGACCGGTTGAGCAGTGGACCTCGGACCCGTTCGAGCCGACCGAGCGCGACGACCGGCTGTACGGGCGGGGCGCCGCCGACGACAAGGCCGGGATCGCCGCGCACCTCGCCGCCGTACGGGCCTTCGGCAACGATCTGCCGGTGGGCGTGACAGTTTTCGTCGAGGGTGAGGAGGAGATCGGCTCGCCGACCCTGCTGCAGCTGCTCGACGAGTACTCCGAGGACCTCGCCGCCGACGCGATCGTGATCGCCGACTCGGGTAACTGGGAGGTCGGTACGCCGGCCCTGACCGTTTCGCTGCGCGGCCTGGTCGAGGCGTACGTCGAGGTCCGGACGCTCGATCACGCCGTACATTCAGGTCTTTTCGGCGGGCCGATCCCGGATGCGCTGTCGGCGCTGTGCCGGCTGCTTGCGACCCTGCATGACGACAAGGGCGATGTTGCGGTCGACGGGCTGCACGCGTCGCGGGCAGCGGACGTCGTGTACCCGGAGGACCGGCTGCGGGCCGAGTCGTCGGTGCTCGATTCCGTTCGGCTGACCGGTTCGGGCTCGCTGGTGGATCGGCTGTGGACCCGGCCCGCCGTTGCGGTGGTCGGGATCGACGCGCCGTCCGTCGCGGAGGCCAGCAACACGCTGGTGCCGGTCGCGCGGGCCAAGGTAAGTCTGCGGGTCGCGCCCGGCGACGACGCGATCAAGGCCAGTGCAGCATTGCGTGAACACTTGGAGAACCACGCGCCCTGGGGTGCGCAGGTCACCGTGACCGAGGGCCAGAACGGCCAGCCGTGCAGCGTGAACGCGCGCGGCGCCGGGTACGAAGCGGCCCGGGAGGCCTTCAAGACCGCCTGGGGTGTCGACCCGATCGACATGGGGATGGGCGGCTCGATCCCGTTCATCGCGGAGTTCCAGCAGACGTTCCCGGAGGCAACGATCCTGGTCACCGGCGTCGAGGATCCGGACACCCGCGCCCACGGAATCGACGAGGGCCTGCACCTCGCCGAGTTCACCAAGGTCTGCCTGGCCGAAGCACTTCTCCTTCAGAACCTGGCCAACCAGGCATGACCGGGCTTTCCGGCGACCCAGTGTTTGGCATAGGTTTCGGCGAGTGAAGATCGCAGTCGTACGGGAGACGAGACCGGCGGAGCGCCGGGTCGCGCTGGTGCCGGAACAAGTCGCGAAACTGATCGAGCTCGGCTACGAGGTCGCGGTCGAGCCGGCCGCCGGTGAACGCGCGCTGTTCTCCGACGACCAGTACCGCGACGCCGGCGCCGAAGTGGCCTGGGGCGCCGACCACGCGGCCACGCTCGTGGCCTCGGTCCAGCCCTTGGAACGCGAGCGTCTGCAGCGGTTGCACGCCGGTACGGCGCTGATGTCGTTCCTGCCGACCAACCCGCCGGATGTGGTCCGTACCGCCACGCGGGCCAAGCTGACCGCGTTCGCGATGGAGCTGATCCCACGGATCTCCCGGGCGCAGTCGATGGACGCGCTGTCCTCCCAGGCGCTGGTCGCCGGATACCGGGCCGCGATCGTCGCCGCCGAACGGCTCCCGCGCTTCTTCCCGCTGAACATGACCGCGGCCGGCACAGTCCCGCCGGCGCAGGTCGTCGTACTCGGAGCCGGTGTCGCCGGTCTGCAGGCGATCGCGACAGCCAAGCGCCTCGGCGCGGTAGTCAAGGCGTACGACGTCCGTACTGCGGCCGCCGAGGAGATCGCGTCGATGGGCGCCGTACCGATCGAGCTCGAGCTGGGCACGCTCGACGGACCCGGCGGATACGCCCGCGAGATGACCCCGGAACGCGCACAGCTCCAGCGCGAACTGCTCACGCCGTACATCGCTGCTGCGGATGCGCTCATCACCACAGCCGCCGTACCGGGCCGGACTGCGCCGATGCTGGTGACGCGCTCGATGGTCGAGCAGATGAAGCCGGGATCGGTCGTGGTCGATCTGGCCTCCGAGCAAGGCGGCAACGTCGAGGGATCCGTCGCCGGGACCGAGCTGACGATCGGCGAGGCGCTCGTCTGGGGCGGCGCCAACGTGCCGTCGCAGATGGCCGGGCCGGCGTCACGGCTGTACGGGCAGAACATCGCCAACCTGATCCGGTTGATGACCCGGAACGCCGCCTTCGATCCTGACTTCGACGACGAGATCGTCCGCGGCTGCTGCGTCACCCATGACGGCAGCGTGCTCCACGAGCCAACGCGCCAGCTTTTGGAAGGACATCCCCAGTGACCGAGTCCATCGCACTCCTCACGATCTTCGTGCTGGCGGCGTTCGTCGGGGTCGAGGTGATCAGCAAGGTCTCCTCGACGCTGCACACGCCGTTGATGTCCGGTGCGAACGCGATCCACGGCGTGATCCTGGTCGGCGCCATCATCGTCACCGGTGCGGCCGACTCCGTGATCGTGGTGATCGTCGGGCTGCTGGCCGTCGTACTCGCGACCGTGAACATGGTCGGCGGGTTCGTGGTCACGGACCGGATGCTGGAGATGTTCAAAGGTCCGGGGGCTCGTAAGAAGGAGCTGCACAAGTGATCCCCACCTGGGCCCAGATCGGGTATCTGGTCTCCGCGGTCTGCTTCATCGTCGCGCTGAAGGCACTCTCGTCGCCGCGCAGCGCCCGGACCGGCAACCTGATCGGCGCCGCGGGTGCGGTGCTCGCGGTAATCATCACGTTCGCGGCGTACAAGCCGAACCACCTGGCGCCGATCCTGATCGCGCTGATCATCGGCACCATCGGCGGTGTGGTCGGTTCGCGCCGGGTGCAGATGACGCAGATGCCGCAGCTCGTTGCCTTGTTCAACGGTGTCGGCGGCGGCGCGGCCGCTTTGGTCGCACTGCTCGAGCTCGACGAGGTCTCCTCCGACGCGACTGTGGCGGCGATCGCTTCGGCGTTCACGATCCTGGTCGGGGCGGTGAGCTTCTCCGGATCGGTGGTCACGTTCACCAAGCTGCAGGAGCTGATGACGACCCGGCCGGTGACGTTCCCGGGGCTGCCGGTGCTGTTCATCGCGTCGATCCTGGGCGGGGTCGCGCTGAGCGTGTGGCTAGTGTCGGACCCGCGCGTGTGGGTCGGCGTACTGCTCTGCCTCGTGGGTCTCGCGATCGGCGTGATGCTGGTGCTGCCGGTGGGCGGGGCCGACGTACCGATCGTCATCTCGTTGCTGAACGCATTCACCGGCCTGACGGTGGCCGCGAGCGGATACGTGCTGGGCAACACGCTGCTGCTGATCGCGGGCACGCTCGTCGGCGCCGCCGGTACCTTGCTGACCAAGCTGATGGCGGACGCGATGGGGCGGTCCGTGTTCAACATCCTCTTCGGCGCGATCCGAGGTGGATCGACGCTGGGCGCCACTACGGCGTCCGAGCGGCCGGTGATCTCGGGCGGGCCGGAGGACGTGGCGATCCTGCTCGGGTACGCGAACAAGGTCATCATCGTGCCTGGGTACGGTCTCGCCGTTGCGCAGGCGCAGCACACCCTGCGTGATCTGGTCGAGGAGCTGCAGGCCCGCGGCGTGAAGGTCGACTACGCGATCCACCCGGTCGCGGGTCGGATGCCTGGTCACATGAACGTGCTGCTGGCCGAGGCGCAGGTTCCGTACGACCAGCTGCGCGAGATGGACGACATCAACGGCGACTTCAAGACGACGGACGTCGTACTGGTCGTCGGCGCAAACGACGTGGTCAACCCCGCGGCTCGCAACACCCCGTCGGCCCCCATCTACGGCATGCCGATCCTGAACGCGGACGAGGCCCAGCGAGTCATCTTCCTCAAACGCTCGATGCGCCCCGGCTTCGCCGGCATCGAGAACGAACTCCTCTACGACCCGCGCACCACGCTGTTGTTCGGCGACGCCCGGGACTCGCTGACCAAGCTGCTGGCCGCATTGAAGACGGTCTGAGGATCACATGCGAAAAGGCGCGTACTAAACCACAGGCGCGCCTTTCCCCGCAACCATCTGGCACCTTCCTGCCCGAAATTCCCCCAGCCGGTCCAGGCCGGTAAGTAGATCGCATCCCCATGGCCACCCCCGGTCAACGACCTACCCCGGCCACACCCTCTCGTTGCCCCTGGCTCCACCCCTCTGTTTCACTTTTCCCACCCCGAGAGGTTGAGCCAGGCACCCCGCCTTTTCCCTCTCCCCTTCCGCCCCAGAGGAGACAACTATGCCCTGCCCACCCTCACCACCCCGAGCCTGGGACTGGGGCTAATCCACCCACCCCCGCTGAGCCGCCCCGAACCCCCAACTCAAACCGCCCCGAAGCCCCAACTTGCTCACTGAGCTTCGCGGCAATCCGCCGCACGGTCCGCATAGACACACCAAGTTTCCGAGCAACTTGCTCGTCAGTCGCGCCGTGCACCAGGAGCCTGAGGAATTCAGCCTCCTGAGCGTTGATGCCGCCCTCCTTGGCCCACCGCTCCTCGTTGAGCGGGTCCATGGCTCGGTCCCACATGCTGAGGAACAGCTCCATCGCCAGGCGCACAACGGCGCGGCTGTGGTGCACGACCGCGCCGACCGTATGGTCATCGGGGTCGATCCCCATGACCGCGGACTCGTCGTCGAAGATGACCAACCTGAACGGAACTGACGGCGCGATTCGAACAGTTCCGCCCAGGCTGGTAAGAAGATGTACGAACTCGGGCGCTCCGGGCCTTTTCCAGAAGGCCTCCGAGTAGAGGTATCGTATTTCGATACCGCGTTCCAAATGCGGTCGGTCGGGTAAAACGTGAGGATCCATGTTCACGACCCGATCAGCCTGGTTTATCCCCCAGATTGATTTCTTAGGCTTGAAGCGTTGCATTCGCTGGTTGGCGAGTGCGCGACCTTCGAGGATTTCGACGTCGCGCGTTGTTCTTTGCACGAGGAAATTCGCCAGGTCGGCCGTGAATCTGTCTGCGGCGAGTTGGTCCGACCGCAGTTCGTTGCTCAACGCCTCGATTTCCTGCTGTCGACGCGCGGCGAGTCGCCCGAAGGTGAGCGACGGATCCAGCGGGTACTCCACGCCCTCGATCCAGCTCGGCACGAGGAAGCCAAGCTCTCGCAGCGTTTGCAGGTCGCGGGCCGTCTCGTTCTCGGTCTGGTGTAGCTCGGCGGCGAGCTCACTCAACCGCGAGCCGCGCCCGAGCTCCGGCTTCTGCAGCAACGTCCGGTAGACCGCAAGCAACTCCTCCGTGAGCCCAGAAGAGTCGAACAACGCCGTCAGACCCAGCCGCGCTTCGCCGCGGCCACCCCGAGCTCGAAGCGGCTGGCGGCGTCGAGGCGTTCGGAGAGGTTGGCGGTGATGCGCCGCGCGGTGCGGAGGGAGATGCCTAGGAGGCGAGCGACCTGCTCGTCTTTGGCCCCGCCGGCGAGAAGGCGCAGTACCTCGGCCTCGTGCGGGGTGAGCGGGGCGTCGTTGTCGCGCTCGTCTGGGTCGAAGAGGTCACTTGCCCGAGACCAGTAGGCGTCGAAGAGTGCCAAGGCAACTGACACGACTGCCGGACTCCGGTGGATCACCGCGCCGGCGGTCGGGTTTGCCGGATCCATCGGCATGACGGCGATCTCCTGGTCGAAGATCAGTAGGCGCATGGGGATCGTCGGGGTCGCCCTGACCTCGCCGCCCAGGCGGTGGATCATCGCCGCGTAATCCATCGCCTGCTTCGACGTGGTCATGCTTTGCAGATATACCGTCCGCATCCGGAGTCCTCGCTCCAGCAGCGGTAGATCTGGCGAGCGTTCCAGCGGTTGGACAGCCTCATCGACGTGCGCGGGCAGCAGACCCCAGAACGTCTCCCTAGCCTTGAGGCCGAGCTCCTCGATCCTGCGGGACGCGTTGGCGCGCCCCTTGAGCACCTCGACATCGCCGCTGCTCCGAGAGGTGAGCAGTTCGTTGTACTGCTCCGCAATGACCTCGGCAGATGCCTCTGCATCCTTCAGTTCGCTCATCAATCTGCCGAGCTCGGCACGGCGCCGCTCTGCGAGGCCTGTGAGTCCCACTCGCGGATGCACGGCATGTTCGCCATCGGGGTTCGTCCACGTAGGCACGAGAAGCTCGAGGTGTCGAAGCTTCTCCATCAGTTCCGCAACCTCGGTCGCCGAGAGATTAACTAGCGCGGCAATCTGGTCAGGCGTACTGTCTGGGTGGTTGAGCAGGGCGTGATAGACCGCAAAGGTGGCTTCGTCCACCCCCAGCGGCTCGAGCACGTACTTCTCCTTCAGAGCTAGTCGGAACCGACCATATACAGAGTGCGTCAATAAAGAGCACTCGACAGTGGTTGTGAATTATTTCCGAAAGGACAAGGTGTGATCAAGAAGCTGCTGATCGTAGTCAGTTCGGCTCTGTTCGTCGCAGCGGCCGCCGCCCTCCCGGCGTCCGCGGCTGGTGGCAGCGAGCCGAGCTGCAACGCTGCAGGACTCTGCTGGTAGTCGGTGCGGTCATGGGGCGCTTCGGCGTCCCGTAGACTGTGGGTGTGGCTCGTGGCGATGGTCGGCTTACTCATGAACTCGACCCGCAGGATCTGGGTCCGCAGGATGCTTGTGGGGTGTTCGGGGTTTGGGCGCCCGGTGAAGAGGTTGCCAAGCTCACCTACTTCGGTCTGTACGCGTTGCAGCACCGGGGGCAGGAGTCGGCGGGGATCGCGGTCAGTAATGGGTCGCAGATTCTGGTCTACAAGGACATGGGGCTGGTCAGCCAGGCGTTCGACGAGGCGACTCTTGCCTCGCTCCGCGGGCATATCGCGATCGGCCACTGCCGGTACTCGACCACTGGTTCCAGTGTGTGGGCCAACGCGCAGCCGACGTTCCGGTCCACGGCGACCGGTTCGATCGCGCTCGGCCACAACGGCAACCTGACCAACACCAGCGAGCTTGCCGCCAGTCTGAACGGCGAAGGTGACCTGGATCTCGGTCTCGACGCCGACGTCGACCACGCGAAGGCGAACGCCAAGCACGGTGCGTCGTCCGACACCGACATCCTCACCTCGATGCTGGCCGGCTACCCGGACCTCACCATCGAAGAGGCCGCGGCCAAGATCCTCCCGAAGGTCAAGGGTGCGTACAGCCTGATCTTCATGGACGAGAACACCCTGTACGCCGCCCGCGACCCGCAGGGCATCCGTCCGCTGGTCCTCGGCCGACTCGAGCGCGGTTGGGTGGTCGCCAGCGAGACCGCCGCCCTCGACATCGTCGGCGCCTCCTTCATCCGTGAGGTCGAGCCCGGTGAGATCGTCGCGATCGACGCCGACGGCCTGCGCTCGACCAAGTTCGCCGAGCCGGACCCCAAGGGCTGCCTCTTCGAGTTCGTCTACCTGGCCCGCCCGGACACCCAGATCTCCGGCCAGCGGATCTACTCGACCCGCGTCGAGATCGGCCGCAAGCTCGCCCAGGAGCACCCGGCCGACGCCGACCTGGTGATCGCGACCCCCGAGTCCGGCACCCCGGGCGCGATCGGGTACGCCGAGGAGTCCGGCATCCCGTACGGTTCCGGCCTGGTCAAGAACGCGTACGTCGGCCGCACGTTCATCCAGCCCAGCCAGACGATCCGCCAGCTCGGCATCCGCCTGAAGCTGAACCCGCTGCGTGAGGTGATCGAGGGCAAGCGCCTGGTCGTCGTCGACGACACGATCGTCCGCGGCAACACCCAGCGCGCCGTCATCCGGATGCTGCGCGAGGCCGGCGCCAAGGAGATCCACGTCCGGATCACCGCGCCGCCGGTGAAGTGGCCGTGCTTCTACGGCATCGACTTCGCGAGCCGCGCGGAGCTGATCGCCAACGGGCTGAACACCGAGGAGATCTGCCGTTCGCTCGGCGCCGACTCGCTCGGGTACATCAGCCTGGACAACTTGGTCGAGGCGACGACGGTCCCGAAGGAGCGGCTCTGCCGGGCCTGCTTCGACGGCGTCTACCCGGTCGCACTGCCGGAGCCCGAGCAGCTCGGCAAGCACCTGCTCGAGGAGCCGGCGCGGACCGACGTGGACGGGTTGGCGACGATCTCCGGTGGTGGCGGCGCGGCCGACGCGCTCAGCCGGCCGTAGCCCGTCCGGACCGGTCGGCGTGGTGTGTCAGCCGGTCCGTCAGACTGGGCGGGTGACGCCGGAAGTACGCCGTACCGGCCGGACAGCTGTCGTATCGAGGAGAGAACGTGAGCGAACGGGCGAGCTACGCCGCCGCTGGGGTCGACATCGAGGCCGGTGACCGGGCCGTCGAGCTGATGAAGGAGTGGGTGGCGAAGGCGACCCGCCCCGAGGTGGTCGGTGGGCTCGGCGGATTCGCCGGCCTGTTCGACGCGACCGCCCTGACGTCGTACCGCCGGCCCCTGCTGGCGACGTCGACGGACGGGATCGGGACCAAGGTCGCGATCGCGCAGAAGCTGGACAAGCACGACACGATCGGGTTCGACCTGGTCGGGATGGTCGTCGACGACCTGGTCGTGTGCGGCGCGGAGCCGCTGTTCATGACTGACTACATCTGCACCGGCAAGGTGGTCCCGGAGACGATCGCGCAGATCGTGAAGGGCATCGCGGAGGCCTGCGTCGAGGCCGGCACGGCGCTGGTCGGCGGCGAGACGGCCGAGCACCCGGGTCTGCTGAAAGCAGATGAGTACGACGTGGCCGGCGCGGCGACCGGTGTGGTCGAGGCGGACGAGGTACTCGGCGCGGAGCGGGTGCGCGCGGGGGACGTCGTACTGGCGATGGCGTCGTCGGGACTGCACTCGAACGGGTACAGCCTGGTCCGGCACGTGTTCTTCGACCGCGCGAAGTGGACCTTGGACCGTGAGGTGCCGGAGCTCGGTACGACGCTGGGCGACGTGCTGCTGACGCCGACACGCGTGTACGCCAAGCACTGCCTGGAGCTGATCCAGGAGCTGAACGACGGCGAGGACCGCCCGCTGCACGCGATGTCGCACATCACCGGCGGCGGCTTCGCGGCGAACCTGGCGCGGGTCATCCCGGCCGAGCTGTCGGTCCGGATCGACCGGTCGACCTGGACGCCGGCGCCGATCTTCGGGCTCGTCGGACTGCTGGGCGATGTCGCACTGCCCGAGCTGGAGAAGACGCTGAACATGGGCGCCGGCATGGTCGCAGTACTCGACCCGTCGGCCGCCGATGCGGCGATCCAGGCGTTGGCCGCCCGCGACATCCCCGCCTGGGTATGCGGTGAGGTCACCGCAGCTCCCGGCGGCACCGTCGCACTGGAAGGCGCGTACGCCAAGTAAGCCGACCGGCTGTGCATCCCAGCACCACCTGGGAGCGGCTCTGGAACGAGCTGTCCGACGCCTCGGGCAGCTACGACCGCTGATCCGCCACAGGTGGTGCTGGTGTGATGGAACTCGTCGGACGCACGGTGAACTGCTCAGGCACCCCGATGGGCGCTGAGCAGCTCAGCCGGGCTGATGTTGCTTACCGACGGGGGTGGTAGTCGTCGGCGTCGTAGTCGTCGCCGTCGTTCTCGCCGTTTGCAGAACGGTCGCCACCCTGGTCACCGGACAGCTCACGCTTGAGCTGGTCCAAGTCGGTGTCCCAGGTGCGGTACTTCAGGTCGCGTGCGACCTTCGTCTGCTTGGCCTTTGCACGGCCGCGCCCCATAGCGTCGACCCCCTCGCACAAGTCAACCGGGTACGCTGCGTGGCGCCCACGGATCAGTCGTCAGTAATCGTGGTTCAAGGATACCCGGAGCGCGGGATCGACACACGCACCGCCCCCGTCCAGAGGTCCGATCACAGCATCGATAGGGCGGGCCGATCCCCTCTAACCGGCCCGCCCCACCGCGTCCGGCCCCGCTACTTCACCTCGCGACGTGAGCTAGCCCACAGTCCGACGATGGTCGGAAGCACGATCCAGACCCCGACCGCGGTCAGCGTCTCGGGCACCATCCCGTGCAGATCGCGCTCCGCGATCCGGCCGAGTGCGCCGAACACGTCCAGGTAGTTCGCGTTGTCCTTGAACAGCGCCGGCCCGGCCAGCGACCATGCGGTCGGCGCGATGAAGAAGGCCAGGATCGCGACCGCGGTCTGCGGGATGACCGCACCGAACGCGGCACCCATCACGACGTTCAGGGCCACAGTCAGGTAGGCCCCGGCGAGCTGCCCGCCCAGTCCGGCGTACGACGCAGCGTGGTCGGTGACTCCACCGGCGAGCGCAGTGCTGGCGAGCGCCAGCGCGACGACCCCGGTCATGACGACCACGCTCAGCACGACGGCCGAGACGAACTTGGCCAGCTGCACCCGGACCCGGCGCGGAGACAGCGTGAACGTGGTCAGCGCGGTCCGCTGGGTCCACTCCGACGTCATCGCCATCACGCCGATCACCGGCAGCAGCAGCATGACGCCGGTGGATGCGGCGCCGAGGAAGCCGTCGAAGCCGGCCGCTCCCTGCGGCAGGTGGGTGATCTGCCAGGCCAGCGCAGCCAGCGCGACCAGCAGGATCGCGGCGATCAGGACGCGGCCGCTCCGGGTGTTGACGGATTTGCGTAGTTCGATTGCAACTAGTTTCAGAAAAGACTGGCCGCGGGCGGGCGGGAGCGCGGTGGCTACCTCGGCCCGGTGCTTGGCCGGTGCGGTGGTCGGGACGTCTTCGGTCACGGTGGTCATAGCGATGAGCTCCTGAAGAGAAGTAGGTGTGATCAGGCGGCCACGGCGGCGGGCGCCGCGGTCAGCTGGAAGAACAGGTCCTCCAGGCCGGCGCCGTCGCTCTGGCGGAGTTCGATCAGGATCTGACCGGCAGCGGCGGCGGCGCGCCCGACCTGCTCGGCGGTGGCGTCGACGCGCAGCGAGCCGTCGGAGAGCGGCTCGAGGTTCAGACCGGCCGCGGTCAGGGCCTCGTTCAGGCCGATCAGGTCGAGGCCGCGGACCAGCGTGCCGGTCCCGGCGAGCAGCTCGTCCAGCGAGCCGTTGGCGACGATCCGGCCGCCGCCGATGACGACCAGGCGGTCGACGGTCGCCTGGACCTCACCGAGGAGGTGGCTGGACAGGATCACGGTGCCGCCGCGAGCGGCGAAGTCCTGCAGCAGCCCGCGCATCCAGCGGATGCCCTCCGGGTCCATCCCGTTGGCAGGCTCGTCGAGGATCAGTACGGCGGGGTCGCCGAGCAGCGCGGCCGCGATGCCGAGCCGCTGCCGCATGCCGAGCGAGTACTGACCGACGCGGCGCTTCGCGGCGTGGCTGAGTCCGACCGCCTCGAGCATCTCGTCGGCGCGCGTCTTCGGCACTCCGAGCAGGCTGGCGTTCAGCAGCAGCGTCTCGCGGCCGGTCCGGCCCGGGTGCTGCGCAGCGGCGTCCAGCATGACTCCGACGACCCGGCCCGGGTTCGGCAGGTCGGCGTACCGCTTGCCGGTGATGGTCGCGGTGCCGGAGGTCGGTGGCGTCAGGCCGGTGAGCATCCGCAGCGTGGTCGACTTGCCGGCGCCGTTCGGGCCGAGGAAGCCGGTGATGCTGCCGGGCTGAACGGTGAACGACACGTCCTGGACAGCCGTGGTGCTGCCGTAGCGCTTGGTCAGGTTCTCGACGGTGATCATGACATCGAGTCAACCGTCACCGACCCCTCCCGCACATCGGACGAGCGGCTGCGGTCACCCCCTACGAAAGTTGTCCGAAGCGGCCCGGAACCCACCCGGAAGGGGGACGTGATCGCGTCGACCGTCGAACTACAGTGACGGAATGCGACGGTTGCGCCGGTGGTACGCCTGGTGGGTCAGGCATGCCGCGCGCGTGCGTGACTTCCTGTACGTCGCCTTCAGCCTGCTCACGATCGTCGCGCAGGCCGCGTCCGGCGGTCACTGGACCGCCAAGGACTGGTACGTCCTGGGCGCGGGCATTGTTGCCTCCGTCGCCCTACTCTGGCGTCGCCGCTTCCCCGTCACGGTCACAGCTCTCACCGTTGTCGCGATGCTGACCGGCGGGATCTTCGTCCCGATGGGCCTCGCCCTGCTGACGCTCTCGATCCGTCGCCGCGATCTGGCGCTGGCGATCCTCGGCCTCGCGTCGTACGCCGCCTATGTCCTGAACACCTGGGGTGGCAAAGGCTCGATCTGGGTGTCCATCTTCACCGGCCCGTTCCTGGTCGGCGCCTGGATAGCCGTCGGTGCGTACGTCGGCGCTCGTCGCGACCTGATGGCATCGCTGCGGGACCGGGCCGAGCGCGCCGAGGCCGAGCGCGAGCTCCGTAGCGAGCAAGCCCGGCTGGGCGAGCGCGCCCGGATCGCCCAGGAGATGCACGACGTCCTCGCCCACAAGGTCTCGCTGATCGCCCTGCATGCCGGCGGTCTCGAGGTGAACCCGGCCGTCGGCGCGGAGAAGGTCGAAGGCTCGGCCAAGCTCATCCGCGAGACCGCACGGCAGGCCATGGAGGACCTCCGCGAGGTTCTCGGCGTACTGCGGACCGACGTCAGCGTGGCCGGTGCGGACCTGGCGCCGGTGCCGCAGGCGGCCGATCTGGAGCGCCTGATCGAGGCCTCCCGCGACGCGGGCGTGACCGTCGGGTACGACGTTGCGCTGCCGGACGACGTACCGGATTCGGTCGGGCGGACCGTCTATCGGCTGGTGCAGGAGTCGCTGACCAATGTCCACAAGCACGCGCGCGGCGCGGCGACCGAAGTACTGGTCGATGGCGCTCGCGGTGAGGGCGTGACGGTGAGGGTGACGAACGTACGACCGGTGGCTGCTGGTTCACTGCTGCCTGGCGCCGGTGCGGGCCTGGTCGGGCTGCGCGAGCGGGTGCAGCTGGTCGGTGGCCGACTGACCACCGGGCCGACGATCGAAGGCGGCTGGCGGGTCGAGGCCTGGCTGCCGTGGGACGACCGCAAGCAAGATGCCGAGCCTGTGCTCCTGGACGAAGCGATGAAGGGGAACGATGACGCGGCTGCTGATCGTTGACGACGAGGCGCTGGTGAGGGCCGGGCTGAAGATGATCCTCGAGTCCGACGACGAGCTCGAGGTGGTCGCCGAGGCCGACGACGGCGCGGATGCCGCGGCGATGGTGAAGGAGCACCGGCCGGACGTCGTACTGATGGACATCCGGATGCCGCGACTGGACGGGCTGGCCGCGACGCGGGAGGTGCAGGCGCTGCCGGATCCGCCGAAGATCGTCGTACTGACGACCTTCGACCTGGACGACTACGTGTTCCGTGCCTTGCAGGCGGGAGCCAGTGGGTTCCTGCTCAAGGACACGCCACCGCGCGAGCTGGTCCAGGCCATCAAGGTCGTCGCGGCCGGGGACGCGATGCTGTCGCCGGCGGTGACGCGGCGGCTGATCGGGCACTTCGCCGGCGACCCGCGGACGGACCGGCGACGGGTGGCGCGCGAGCGGATCAGCAAGCTCACCGAACGCGAGCGGGAGGTGCTGGTCGAGGTCGGCCGCGGCCTGCAGAACGCCGACATCGGCCGGAAGCTCTTCATGAGCGAGGCCACCGTCAAGGCGCATGTCTCGCGGGCGCTGGTGAAACTCGATGCCACCAACCGCGTGCAGATGGCGATCCTGGCGTACGAAGCCGGTCTGCTCGACGACTAGTCGCGGGAGAAGAAGTACCAAGCGGTGACGGCCACGGTAACGACGGTGAGCGCGATCAACACGGGGTAGTACCACCCCGGCGCGCTGTGCCAGATGAAGTTCTCCTGCCCGGAGAAGAAGACGCGCCAGAAGGACTTCCCGGTGGCGTGCGCCTTCTCGGACACGCCTTTGACCGTGCCGTAGAAACCTGTCGCCAGCGTGACGACCCACAGCAGCCCGGTCAGTGCCTTCACTCCCCAAGAATAGGAAACCGGCCCGGCCGTCGGAGGGGTGGGGGATCGACGGCTCGGACCGGTTTCATGGCCAGCGTGCCTGGGGGGATAGGACGCTGACGACCAGCGGCACCCGATGGGGGGAAGGGCGCCGCCGGTCAGGACTCAGATGCGGCCGAAGGCCACGCTGCTGGTCCAGATCTTCGCCTTGGCGACCGGACGACCCGGCTTCGAGGCGTGCCACAGCATGTTCCCGCCGGCGTAGATGCCGACGTGGTACACGCCGCCGCCACCGCTGCGGAAGAACACGAGGTCACCCGGCTTGGCGGCCTTGCGGCTGATGTGCTTGGTCGCGCTGTACTGCTGGCGCGACGTGCGCGGCAGCTTGTGGCCGGCCTTCTTGTACACGTAGCCGGTGTAGCCGGAGCAGTCGAAGCCGCGGGTGGTCGTGCCGCCGTAGCGGTACGGCGTGCCCTTGAGCTTGGCCGCCTCCCGGAGCACCTTGGCCCGGAAGGTGGTGGTGCCGCTCGATGCGCTGGCGCCGTACTTGCCGTAGAGCACCTTGTGCTTGGCGGCCCAGGTGAGCCGGCCCCAGGTGTTCTTGTCCATGTAGCCGGTGGCCTTCAGGCCCCAGGACGCCTGGAACTTCTTCAGCACGCGAACGGTGCTGGAGCCGAAGTAGCCGTCCGGGCCGAGGTGCAGCGCACGCTGCACGTACTTGACGGTCGGGCCGGAGTCACGGAACCGGAGCAACGGCCGGCTCGGGATGCTCATGTGGCCGCGCTGCTGAGCAGCGGTCATGGTGGCCGCGGACGCGGTCGCCGGGGTGGTGCCGATGCTGAGGGCGGCTCCACCGGCGACAGCGAGGCCGACCGAGAGTACGGCGGCTGCGGCACGGGGCGCCGCGGGCTTGCTGGTGGTCCTACGGTGCTTCGCCAGGGTCCGGCCGGTAGGCCGGTCGGTACTGGAAAGCTGGCTGACGGCGCGCGAAAGCGACGTCCGTCGGGCAGTGACGGGCATGGTTGTCTCCCGACGCCTGTGAAGTTAGCTGTCGGGTTCGGGCTGGGATTCATAGCCCGGTCCGCTCCCGCGGACTTCACCCCAGGGTTTCGACCACTCACGGTCGAGACCCAACTTCCTGGGTCCCCCACCCCTGCCATGGTTTTCGAGGGGAGCACATGGGCCCTGGCAGGGCTCGGCGTTGACCCACGTGCGGTTCGTGTTGTTTACCGAACCGCCGACGACTGTATAACAGGATGATCACGACGCAAACCCTCAGATCCACAAAGACCCTCCCGAATGCCTCTGAGAGGGCATCTGACGGATCAGCAAGCCTGGGTGAACACCAGGTGTCCTGAGCGCATCTGAGCGGGGCTGAGGCGGGAAATGAGGGCCTCGGTGTGACCTCGGTCACAATCGATGGTGGCTGTCTGTGACAACGGGCACAGAGGGTGGTCAGGGCACCCTAAAATCCTTGCGAATTCAGCTATTTTCCGAGGAGCTCGCGGAACCGCTCCAGGCCCACGTTCCCGCCCGACAGCACCACTCCGACGCGCTCCGGCGTCCCGTGGATCCGTCCGGCCAGCAAGCCGGCCAGCGCGCTCGCCCCGCTCGGCTCCAGCACGATCTTCAGCCGCTCGAACGCGAACGCCATCGCGGCCACGATCTCCTCGTCGCTGACCAGCTCGAACGACTCCACCAGCCGCCGGTTCACCGCGAACGTCAGCTCGCCGGGCGTCGAGATCGCCTGCCCGTCCGCGATCGTCCGCGGTACGTCGATCTCCACGCGCTCGCCCGCGGCCAGCGACCGGGCGTGGTCGTCGCCCGCGGCGGGCTCGACCCCGATCATCCGGATCCCCGGGCTCATCAGCGTCGCCGCGGTCGCACAGCCGGCCATCAGCCCGCCGCCGCCGACCGGGACCAGCAGCGCGCCCAGGTGCCCGACCTCCTCGAGCAGCTCGAGCGCGACCGTCCCTTGCCCGGCCATCACGTCGTAGTTGTCGTACGGCGGGATCAGCGTGCGCCCGCGTTCGGTCGCCAGCTCCTGCGCCAGGGCGGCCCGGTCCTGCGTGTAGCGGTCGTACGTGACCACCTCAGCGCCGTACCCGCGGGTGGCGGCGACCTTCGTCGGCGGCGCGTCCTCCGGCATCAGGATCACCGCGCTCGCGCCGGCGAGCTGCGCCGCGAGCGCGACCGCCTGCGCGTGATTGCCCGACGAGTACGCCGCGACGCCCGCCCCGAGCTGTTCCGGGGTGAGCCGGCTGATCGCGTTGAACGCGCCCCGAAACTTGAACGCACCGATCCGCTGGAAGTTCTCGGCCTTGAGGAACACCTCCGCCCCGACCCGCTCGTTCAGCGTTCGCGACGTGAGGACCGGCGTACGGTGGGCGACACCCTTCAGGCGCTCTGCGGCGGCCCGGACATCTGTGAGACTCAGCACGATCCGAACTTATCCGCGGGCGATGTCAAAGTGCGGCGGCCCGCTCCGTACTGATGAACGAGAGGCACCCACTCCGGGGGCCGCGGGTGAAGGAGAAACCGTGAAGTACCTACTGGTCCTGAACATCAACCCCGACGTGATCGCCGCGCTGCCCCAGCAGGAGCAGGAGGCGATCGGCTCCGGGCACCAGAAGTTCATGGACACGATCAAGGCCTCGGGCGAGTTCCACAGCACGGTCGCGCTGCAGCAGCCCGCGCAGTCCGCCGTCGTCACGGTCCGGGGCGGCCTCCCGGCGGTGACCGACGGGCCGTTCGTCGAGTCGAAGGAGTTCCTCGGCGGCTACTACCTGGTGGACGTGGCGTCCCGGGAACGCGCGCTGGAGCTGGCCGCGATGATCCCGGACGCGGCGATCGAAGGCCTCGGCGTCGAGGTCCGCGGTGTCGAGTTCGCGGACGGGCTCTGAGACAAACCAAGGGGGTTTCTCCGCCGGATCGGTGGAGAAACCCCCTTGTTTTCTTGACGTTTCAGTCAGTCTGGTCGTCGATGTTCGCCTCGCCGGCGTTCCGCTTGATCGAGTCGATCCCGTTCAGCGCGGACGCCTTGGTCTTGTAGCTCTCGCTGCTGGTCGCGATCACCTCGCCGTTGCCGGCCTTCAGACGAAACCGGAACTCGCCGGACTTGTCCTTGTACAGCTCGAACTTCCCCGCCATCGATGTACCTCCATAGAGAGTGGTATCGCTCCGTTTCGGAGCGTAGTCCTCTCCGGCCCGTGGTGGGGTGCGTACACGCCCTACGCGCGGAGGCCGCGGATGCCCGCGACGACCAGGTCGAGGCCGATCTCGTAGTACCGGTCCCGGGACTCCGGGCAGATCAGCGCGCCGGCGGCGGACGTGATCAGCGGGTATCGATCGGGGGAGAGCGCGCCCAGGGATGCTCGCTTCCGGCGCAGCGACGCCTCGCGGGCCTCGGGGTCGCTCACCTCGCGGGCGATCGGGTCGGTGGTCACCAGTGAGATCAACGAGCAGATCGCCTGCCGGCCGACCTCTGCCGCGTCGTCGACGGCGAAGCCGCCCTCGGTCAGCAGCTCCAGCGCCCGCTCGGCCAGCGCCAGCCCGGGCTCGGCGATCAGGATCCGCGGCAGCGTCATGTCCGCGAGCCGCGGGTGCGCGCGGAGTGCGGTCACGAACGCGGTGAGCAGCTTGTGGAGCTGCTTGTCCCACCGCTCGTCGTTCGGCTCCGGGAGTACGACGTCGGCCAGGATGCGGTCGCCGATCGCGGCCAGCAGGTCGTCCTTGTCCTTGAAGTGCCGGTACAGCGCCATCGGCGTGACGTCGTGTTGCGCGGCCAGCTTCCGGAACGAGACCGCGGCCGGTCCTTCGTCGTCGGCGATGGCCAGCGCGCTGTCGACGACCTTCTCCGGATCGAGGCGACGGGAGGTCTCTTTGATGATCACGTTGACAAGTCTACACCGTAGACCTAGTGTCTACTCCGTAAGCTTACGGCGTATACATACAGCGTAGACTCTCAACCGAGTGAGGTACGGCAATGCGACGCAGTCCTTGGGCCACCCTGGCGGTGCTGGCTCTAGCGCAGTTCATCGTGGTGCTCGACGTGACGATCGTGAACGTCGCGTTGCCCCACATCCAGGCGGACCTGCACTTCTCCGCCGATTCCCTGCAGTGGGTCATCAACGCGTACACACTGCTCTTCGGCGGCTTCCTGCTCCTCGGCGGGCGGATGGCCGACCTGCTCGGTCCGCGCCGCGTGTTCACCGCGGGCCTCGTGCTCTTCGGCGCGACCAGCCTCGTCGCCGGCCTCTCCAACTCGCCGGAGTTCCTCATCGGTGCCCGTGCGATCCAGGGTCTTGGTGGAGCGCTGCTGTCACCGGCGGCGTTGGCGATCCTTACGATGACCTTCGCGCACGGACGTGAGCGGAACATCGCGATGGGCGTCTGGGGTGGTCTAGCCGGTCTTGGCGGCACGCTTGGCGTGGTCGCAGGCGGCGTACTCGTGGATTCGCTCAGCTGGCAGTGGGTCTTCTTCGTGAACGTGCCGATCGTGATCGCGCTGATCGCCCTGATCCCGGTCTTCGTCCCGGATATGCGGCACTCGACGGGTCGCCGTACGTTCGACACCCTCGGCGCGGTGCTCGGCACGGCTGGACTGATGTCGGTCGTGTACGGCGTGGTCCGGTCGGAGCCGGCTGGGTGGGGATCGTTCGAGGTCATCGGCGTACTGACTGCTGGTGTGCTGCTGCTGGCGGCGTTCGTTGTGGTGGAGTCGCGGTCGGCTGCTCCGCTGGTGCCGCTGCGACTGTTCCGGTCGCGGGCGTTGAGTGTGTCGGGTGCGACGTTGGCGCTGAACGGTGCCGGGTTCCTGTCGATGTTCTTCCTGACTGCTATCTACCTGCAGCAGGTGCGTGGCGACACTGCGCTCGAGGCCGGCGTCCACTTCCTGCCGATGGGCGGCGCGGCGATCGTCGGTGCGGTGCTGGCGTCGCAGTTGGTGCAGCGGCTCGGCACGCGGACGGTCCAGCTGGCCGGTGCGGTCCTCAGCGTTGTCGGACTGCTCCTCCTGTCGCAGGCCGACGCCACCGGTAGCTACAGCTCGCAACTCCTGCCCGGCCTGATCATCTTCGGCTTCGGCATCATCGGCGTCGGCGTACCCGGCCAGATCAACGCCGTCTCCGAAGTACGCCCCGCCGAAGCCGGCGCTGCTTCCGGCGTGGTCAACGCGATGTACCAGGTCGGCGGCGCGCTCGGCCTGGCGATCGTCACTACCCTCTCCATCTCCCACACCACCAACGAACTCACCCACGGCGCGACTCAGCTCCAGGCTCTCCAGTCCGGCTACGAACGCGGCCTCCTCGCGGCAGCAGCCTTTGCCGTAGCCAACGTTCTGCTGACCCTGGCATCACCCCAGCTGCAGCCCACCTCGGAGCAACTCACCGAGGCGACCGCAGCGGCATAAGTTGCTCAGGGCAATATCCGGCCGGGCCCTTTGCGGGCCCGGCCGGATTGCTTTGCCCCGAGTGGTCTAACCGGGTCATTCCCGGGGCGATCCCCGATGTTTGTGATGTTCCGTGCGGGGAGGGTTGGAGGCTCGGACGGAACAAGAGGAGATCGGGATGCTGGTTCAGGGAATGGTTGCGTTGGTGACGGCCGCGGTGACCGCGGTTGTGCCGGCTTCTGGAGGTGCTGACTTGCAGAAGGGGCTCGACGGGGTGGCGTCCATCGGCGCGTTGGCTGAGGTGCGGAACGGTGCGCAGGTTTGGCGGGGGAGTAGCGGGGTTGCGGAGTTGGGGACCTCGCGGAAGGTGCCGGTGGATGGGCGGTTCCGGGCCGGGAGTATCACGAAGACGTTCGTTGCCACCGTCGTACTGCAGTTGGTTGCTGAGGGCAAGATCCGGCTGGATGACTCGGTGGAGCGGTGGTTGCCTGGCGTTGTGCCGAACGGCGAGAACATCACCGTGCGCCAATTGCTCAACCACACCAGCGGTTTGTACGACTACAAGAACACGTTGCCGATGCCGCCGAGCGAGGAGTTCTACGCGCTTCAGTACCGGACCTGGACGGCGAGCGAGCAGATCGAGCGGGCGCTGGCGAATCCGCCGGTGTTCGACAAGCCGGGTTCGCAGTACAACTACTCCAACACGAACTACCTGCTGGTCGGCGAGATCATCAAGAAGGTCACCGGCCGGACGTACTCCGAGGAGATCGAGCGCCGGATCATCCGCCCGCTCGGACTGCACGGTACGACGATGCCCGGTGCGTCGACGCGGATCCCGGGGCCGCATCCGCATGGCTACGTGCCCAAGGACGGCGGCCAGCTCGACTTCACCGAGATGAACCCGACCCTGTTCGGCGCCGGCGGCGACATCATCTCGACGACCCACGACCTCAACCGGTTCTTCGCGGCCCTGCTCGGCGGGCATCTACTCCCGGCTCGACTGCTCAACGCGATGAAGCAGCCCGGAACCGAGGGCGGTACGTACGGCCTCGGCCTGTCCTGGCACAAGACCGCGTGCAATGTCCGTGTCTACGGCAACGACGGCGACGCGCTGGCGTACCAGGCCTATTCGTTCTCCACTGCGGACACCCGCCGGCAGGCAACCATCGCCGTCACACCGCACCTCCCGACCAACCCGGACGCCACCGTCGACATCTTCCTCGACAAGGCGTTCTGCTCGTGACACGTTGACCCCATGACTCGCTTCACTGACGAACAGATGCGTGCAGGGCTGAGCACGACCCGCGAGTACACGGTCGTGCTCCTGGAGGAAGGACCGCAGTACGGCAAGGAGGGCGCCGACGCGATCGTCTGGGAGCACGGCCGGCGCAACTTCGAGCTTCGGGCGGACGGTCTGCTGAACATCGTCTGCCCGATCCGGGACGACTCCCCGCTCTGCGGCGTCGGCATCTTCCCGGGTACGGCGGACGACGTACGACGGCTGATGGACGACGACCCCGGAGTCCGGGCCGGGGTGTTCACCTACCGGATCCACCCCGCCCGGAGCTTCCCCGGAGATGCCCTGGGAATGTGAGATTGTCCGGCAATCGGTTTGGCCCTCCGGCGAAACGGCGACACTGGGATGGATGCGTTGCTGCCGTCGACCGAGGGGGACCGGGACCTTGGAACTCGCCACGCTCGATGCCGACGACTGGCCCATCGCCCGGGAAGTTCGCCTCCGGGCGCTGAAGGATTCCCCGTCGGCGTACATCTCGGAGTACGAGGACGAGGTGGCGGTGGGCGAGGACGGCTGGCGGGAACGGTTCACCCGGATGCGATGGATCGTGGCTCGTCACCAGGCGCGGGTGATCGGCCTGGCGAGCTCGGTCCGCGTCGACAGCCGGCCGCCGTACGAGCGGCATGTCGAGTCGGTCTGGGTCGATCCGCGGCATCGGCGTACGGGGATATTGCGGGCGATCTTCGGCCATCTGACCGAGGTCGAGCCGGACGTCACCGAGTGGCGGGTGTGGGTGCTGGATACGAACTTCGTGGCGCGCGAGGTCTACGAGCGCCTCGGATTCACGCCGACCGGCGAATGGCAGCCGCTAGCCGACGGTTCCGGTCGGCTCGAGATCCGCCTGCGTCTTGACGCGCCGCGGCGGCCTGGCTGAGACGCCGTACCCACAGGAAGCCCAGGTCTGCAGTCCGAGCTCGGCCAACGCGTCGCGCTCCGAAAGCTCCGACGTGTAGCGCCACAAGACCTGCTCCCACTGCAGTTCGTCGTCCTGCCACTTCTCGATGAAGTCCACGCAGAGCTCCGGCGTGATGGTCAAAGCCCGCTCCATCGCGACCCGCAGGGATTCGCGTGCGTCCAGGATCTTCAGGTAGTTGGCCGGGTTTGCCGACGGCTGGGCGTGGGACAGCGCAGCGATCGTCTCGGCGATCGTCTCCAGCCGGATCTCCGTGAACTCCCGCCAGTGACCCATCCGGGTCGCGGCCGCCAACTGCTCCTTGAAGGTCCAGTGCCGGGTGCTCTCGAACAACGCGTACAGGCCCTCGGCCAGCAGGTCGCCGAACTCCTCGCGATCCGCGCGTCCCGGGTCCGCGAACGGCTGGTACTTCGCTTGCCGGACCTCACCGATCTTCGGCAAGGACCGCTCGGCCGCGTGCCGGGCAAAGAAGAACCAGTCCTCGTTGTAGACGTCCGCGAAGAACGACAGACCCGGGTGCTGCAAGTTGACGCCGAGGGCCGCACCGCTGACGAAGACGTCCTGCTTGAACCCTGCGAGTCGTCGAGCGTGGCAGACCACCGAGTTGTCCGGGAAGTACCGGCTGACCATCGACGCGACGGGGTGCCGGTCGAGGTAACCGCTCAGGCGCTCGACGTCCCACGGGTTGAACTGGCTGATGTCGTCGTCGACGAAGAGGATCTTGTTCCAGCCGCGCATCCGGCCGAGCAGGAGGCCGATGTTCCGCTTCGCGCTGAGATCACTCGAGCGGCCGGCCGATGCCTCCTTGAACTCCGAGCCGGAGGTCAGCGGAGCGTCGTGCGGAAGTTCGTAGTTCTCCGGCACCTCGACGACGAGCGCCCTGGCGCCGAATGTCCGTTCCACCCGGCGTACTACCTGCCCGACCTGGGCCTGCCTGCTGCACAGGATGACGAGCGGCACGGACAGTGTCGCCGACAGGGTGATGACGTCTTGCAGTGCAGATGCCGGCCGGGCGGCCGGGACGACTATCGCGTCCAGTCCGCTGCGCGCGGCCGGCGCCGCACTCGCGGCGGAGACGTCGCGTAACAGCGACGCATGAGATTGGCCGTGCTTGAGCTGACGGCTCATTCGTCCTCCTCCTCGGGGGACCACTCGTAGAGTCGGTTCTCCGGGACTTCCAGATCGGGGGTGATGGCCTCGCCGTTGATCACTGGCACGCGCAGGAGCAGACCGAAGATGCCGCCCGGGAACCGATTCGCGAGGAAGGCCTCGTTACGTTCGCGGACGGCGTCGTCGGTGAGCGTTCGTACTGCGCCCAGGACACCGCGGCTGTAGACGCCATTGCAGATAGTGATGGTCCGGCTGTGATTGAAGGGATTGCGAAGCCGGGCGAGAAGGGCCACGTCCTCGACGAGCTCGCGAGGAGTCTCGCCTTTCCAGGCATCCTGGGCCTGGACCGCCTCAAGCTCCGCCTTCGACGGTGCATCCGCGTCGGCGTCCTTGAGCTCTTCCCACAAAGGCCGGTACTCGCGGCCGTCGCGCGATCGGAAAATCTCGCCGTCGGCCAGGTCCGCGACGGACATCTGCCGGATCGGCAGTTGGTCCAGTACTCGCAGCAGTCGGCCGGTGACCTGGTTCCAGGCGATGCCGCCGAGCAATATGAGGTGACCGGACAGATGGTCCGCGCTCACCTCGGAAGGAATCTGGTGTCGCGTGCGGAGCTCCGGGTTGGAGGCGCGCACATGGCCCCACATCTCGATCAATGCGTCGAGGTCGGCGTATCTGTACAACCTCGTGTAGTTCGGATTGCCTTCCTCCGCGAGCGGAGAACGTCCATCTGCTGGAGCTTCCGGGCAGACCAGCGTGATCGGCCCTGATTCGAAGTCGAACGTGTACGAGCCGCCGGTGGGTGACTCGACCTGATGACGGACCGAGTCCCGCAGCGCGACGAGCTCACGGTGGAGAGTCCTGAAACGGTCCCGCTCCGCTGCGTCCAGATCCTGCTCCCGCGGCAACCGCGTCGTACCTTCCGGAACGACGGACTTCGCGAACAGCAGCGCATACCCTCGCAGCCGTTCTTCCGGCGGCAGTTTCGGATTGGCCTGTGACTCCCACGAGCTGATCGTCGCCACCGCGACCCGGGAGTCGGAGCTGAGCGCATGCGACAGATCCTTCTGGGTCAATCGCTGCGACTCGCGGAGTTCCCGAAGTCTCCTGGCGAGTCGTACGGCCTCTGGTGAGGGGGCCACTGTCACTCCCGAAATCTGCTCAGCCAATTACGGGTGTCAAGGATCCGGCTGATCCTATACCCGCCTCTACCCGACTCCACTGACTACATCTGAACCCCGCACCGGAGATCCTCCGATGCCCCGCGACGCTCAGATTCGTCGACTCTCTGCGTTTCCCCGATCACAGCCGGTGCACCACGAGCCGCAGTACACCATCGCTCTACCGTAGTACCGAACTCGACCTGAATCCAACTGAACCCGCACAATACGCCGAAATATGCCAGATCTCGGCCCCGTCTCAGCTGGCGACCCCCGATATTCCAGTGACGTCAGTGGTCTTACCCGCCATGATGGCGCGGTGGACGAGGTCAAAGTCGTAGTTGCCCACAGCGAACGAGCCACCCTGCAGGTTGGTGATGTGTTCCTCAAGATCGACTCGGATCAGACGAACATCGACGTCGAGGTCGAGGCGATCGCCCTGGCGCCGATCCCGACTCCGCAGATCTTGTGGCGCCGGCCGCCGGTGCTCGCGCTCGCCCGCGTCCCCGGGATGGCGCTTGGCAAGCTAGGCGAACCCTCGCCCGCATCGCCGGCCGCATGGGCCGCGGCAGGCGCCGCCATACGAACCCTGCACGACGCACCCCTCCCACCTTGGCCCGGCGGCAACCTCGACGACATCACCGAGCATCTAGACAGCGAATGCGACTGGCTCATCTCCAGCGGCACCCTTCCCGCCGACCTGGTCAAACGCAACCGCGAGGTAGCCGAAGCCGCCCTCCGCCCCTGGACCCCGGCCTTCACCCACGGAGACCTGCAAATCACCCACGTCTTCGTCGAGAACGACCAAGTCACCGGCGTCATCGACTGGTCCGAAGCAAGCCAAGGCGACCGCCACTTCGACCTGGCCACCCTCACCCTCGGCCACGAAGAAGTCCTCCCCGACCTCCTCGCCGGCTACGGCACCGACGTAGACGTCGACGTAATCCGCGGCTGGTGGTCCCTCCGAAGCCTAAGAGCCTCCCGCTGGCTCGTAGAACACGGCTTCGACCCCAACTCCCCAGGCTGCGAATTCGACGTACTACGCGCACGGATGTAAGCCAGCACCTACTTCCAGAGCCTCGACACTTCTCCGATCTGGCTCCGCAAGTCGAGTGTGTCCACCTGGATGCGGTGATCGGCATGAGGCGGATTCGCCGCATCCGCCTCATGCAACATCCGAAACTCATCCTCAGTCAGCCAGACCTCGCGAGAAGCCGCCCGCCGCCTCGCCTCCACCAAGCCGACCTGCAGATGCACGATGACGCACCCCGGCAGCTCTCTTCTATACAGATCACTGGTCTCCGGCGTCAGCACATCAGCAATAACAACTTCGATGCCCACAGCCACAAAACCCCGAGCCAAGCCACATGCGTTAACCACCCCGAGCCGCTGCTGCTCGTGCCCTTCCTCGCCCTCCCACGGCGCCGCAGCCCCCGCAACAACCAACTGACGCACATCATCCACATCAACAAAGGCACATCTACTTCGGCCTTCTGCCAGAGCCCGCCCCGTCACACTCTTACCCACCGCAGGCCCACCCGTAAGAACCAACGGCGGAAGAGTCATACCTCAACCGACCCAGGTTGGGGCGAGTGTGGACGCGTGAAACTCCACGCGGTAGTTCATTGTTGGTCGGGCCAACCAGGGATCGCTTGCTCGGCCGGCACGAACTCGTCGGTTCGATCTTCGCGCGTGGCCTGCATCGCCTCATCGAAGCCAGGAGCGGAGTAAGCAACTGCTCGCATCCGCCAGAGTTGGAGGACGTCGCGCAGTTGCTGGAAACGCCAGACTTCGTGGGCGGCGTCGAGCGCACTGTGGTACTCACTCAAGAACTGTTCATGCCACCGTGCCGGCAACAGCCGAAGGATCTCACTCGGATCCTCCGGCGAGCTCTGCATCGGCTGAGCGGTCATGCCAACAGACTACTCGGAGCCAAGTTTGTGGGTATCAAAGTTATCCACACCGCCACGCTGCAATCGTCGTCAATCTTCAGAGGGACATACGAGCCTCGAGCAAGCTCATGACGGCTGGAACGGCGCGATCGGGCTTCGTAGCCAGTACGCGTGATCAGGGTCACCTAGATGGGTGGCCTGGCATGCGTCGTCGATCGCGCGATAAGCGCGCACCCGCGGGCGATAAGCCCGCAGACGCCGCGATGAGCGGCAGGTTTGCCGGCGATGAGCCGGAGGGTGGGCGGGAGCTCGCGGAGTGGGCGTTGAGGAGCGGAGCGACGAAGAGAGCCCCGCGTAGGGTGCGTGGGAAAGAAAAATCCCTCCCCGGTGTGCGGAGAGGGTGTGGTGGTCAGGGGCGGTCTCGAACCGCCGACCTTCCGCTTTTCAGGCGGACGCTCTACCAGCTGAGCTACCTGACCGGGGAGAAAATTCGGCGGCGGTGTTGGACACCGCCGCCTTCTCCTGGCGACCCAGACGGGACTCGAACCCGCGACCTCCGCCGTGACAGGGCGGCACGCTAACCAACTGCGCCACTGGGCCAAATGACTCGACGATCGTACAGCATCTTCGAGCTAGTTCTTGCACCGGCCTTTCGGCCGTATCCCCAACGGGATTCGAACCCGCGTTACCGCCTTGAAAGGGCAGCGTCCTAGGCCACTAGACGATGGGGACTCGGACCCGCGGGAGCCGAAGCTCCAGGGACAGCCGTAAGCATAGAGGGTTTGGGCCGCGGCTCCAAAACGAGATAACCAGGGTGCGCCGTACGCCGCAGGTGGTCGGCGTACGGCGCCCTGGGAGGGGGCCGCGAAGGGCCCGGGATCAGCTGGTCGCGTCAGGCGCGATCAGCCGCGGATAGTGCGCGGCGAACAGGTGGAACACGACCAGCGACGGCAGCACGCGGTTGCGGGGCGGGATCGTGACGGCGACGCCGTACCCCCACAGGGATGCCTTCATTCGCTGGTTGGGTGTGCCGTGGTGGCCGTCGGCGGTGAAGCCGCAGTCGCCCAGCTGGTAGAACATCTGGCTGAAATCGCGGACCTCGCGCAGGCCCATCCGCTCGCCCCGCGCGTGGGTGAGGAAGTACCCGCTGAACGAGTCCGCCATCAGCTCCGCCCACCGGGACGCCTCCGGCCCGGGCAGCTCCGGCCGCATCAGCGAGTCGGCGAACTGGACCTGGTGACCGAACTCATGCCCGAGGATCGCCTGCGGCGCCACGTTACCCAGACCGACCCGCGCAAACCCCTCCATCACCCCGTCGCCAAAGGCGATCCGCTTCGGCGACTTCCCGTACCCCGGGATGTCCTCGCCGCCCGGCGTCGCGTACGCGTTGAACGTGAAGATCGGCAGGTCGCCGTACCCGAGGGCCGGGCTGTTCAGCTCGTGCGCGACCAGATCGGCAGAGACACGCGACTGCGCCGGGTCGAGACCGTAGAGCACCGTGAAGACGCGGTAGTTCACGTCGGCGTTCAGCATCGACCGACCGTGCGCCGGCACCACCGAGACACCACGCGACGGGATGTCCCAGAACTTCTGCAGGTCCTTGAAGGTGCGGTTGACCGTGTGCGTGTACTGGCCGTGCGAGCCGAACGTGTACGGCCCCGGCTGCGGCAGGTACGCCGCGTCCATTAGCGCCATGTTGAAGATCAGCACATGCAGTACGGCGAGCGCCTGCTCCTGCGTCCAGCCCGTCGTGTCCGGCAGGATCGCGGCGACGACCGGCGGGGTGGCGTCGGAGCACTTGTACTGCGTCGGGTCGATCGCGTCGAGCACGGCCTCCTGGACCGGGTTGTCGTGCAGCCCGAGCTTGGCCTTGACGGCCTCGGCCCGCTGGCGCAGCGCCGGCAGTTCGTCGGCGAGCTGCTGGAACTTCGGGTCCAGCTTGTGCGGTACGGCGCCCTGCACCAGGGCGACCGGGCCGGGTGAAGGAGCGGCGGTGGCGGCCGAGGGGACTGCGAGACCGAGCGTGAGGCCAAGGGCGGCGACCACTGGCCAGATCAGGCGTTTTCTCATCGGGGACTCCTGCGAAACGCATGGGGGATGTGGGCGGCATCAGTATTTGCCGGGCGCGGCGGCCGGTACGAGCGTTCGGACCTGTCAGAAACCGGCATGGCGAGAAACTGTCGCCCGGTGGTACACAAGGGCATGGAAGCGCTCCAGGCACTCGGCCTGACCCCTTCGGCCGAGGCGCTCCTCGTGCGGCTCATGCAGCACCCAGAGACCTCGCCGACGGATCAGGACCCGGTCGAGGAGCTAATAACCCTGGGGCTGGTGGAGCAGATCGACGGCGCTCTCGTCGTACGTCCGCCGCGGCTGGCCATGGACGCGCTGGCCGAGCGGCACACCAAACAGGCCGCCCTGGCCCGCGAGAGCGCTGATCTCCTGACAGAGCTGTGGAAATCTGCCGCCGGCCGGCAGGACTACCTCGAGATCCTCCCGACGTACGCCGCCTCCCAAGCGGTGCTGAACTCCGTCCAGAAGGACGCACAGGAGCACGTACGGGCGATGACGATGGGCAACCTGGCCGCCCGTGAGCTGAAGATCGTCGAGGGCATGTTCGACGCGCTGGACCGTGGCGTCCGGTACGACGTGATCTACGGCGCGCACGTCCTCCAGGACGGCAATGCCCTCCACATGGTCCAGTCCTGTATCGAGGCGGGCGAGCAGGCCCGCGTGTTCCCGCACGTGCCGCTGAACATCACGATCGTCGACGACCGCTGGGCACTCGTCGGAGCCCGTGCCGAGGTACGGCGGGGGCCCGAGTTCGTCGCCCTCGTCGTACACGATTCCCCGCTGCTCCGCGGGCTGGAACGGATCTTCGAGGCGCTGTGGCGGATCGCCGTACCGATCACGAGCGGGACCGAACTGAACGACGTGACGGCCGGGCCGAGCCTGGACGCGAAGCGGCTGCTGACCTACCTGAGTGCGGGGCTGACCGACGAGTCGATCGCGCGTGAGTTCGGGGTGAGCGAGCGGACGATCGCGCGAAGGATCGGCCGGTTGCAGGAAGCGCTCGGAGCCCAGACGCGGTTCCAGCTCGGCGTACAGGCGTCGCGTCAGGGGTGGTTGTAGGTCACTACGCTGGAGGCGTGATCGAGATAAGCCGGGCCAACTTCGAGGCGCTGGTCTCCGACGCGCTCGACGAGATACCCGAAGAGCTCGCGCTGCTGATCGAGAACGTGGCGGTGTTCGTCGAGGATGATCCGCCGCCCGGCGATCCCGAGCTGCTCGGGATCTACGAAGGCATCCCGCTGACCGAGCGCGGGCACGAGTACGGCGGCGTCCTGCCGGACCGGATCACGATCTACCGGAACCCGACGCTGGCGATCTGCGACACGTACGGCGACGTCCTCGACGAGGTGAACATCACAGTGGTGCACGAGATCGCGCACCACTTCGGCATCGACGACGCCCGACTCCACGAGCTGGGCTACGGCTAGCGGTTGAACAGCAGCTTCCACGGCATCAGCGCCGACTCGAGCTGCACCTTCAACGACATCTTCGAGACGCCCTCGGTGCGCTCCTCGAAGCGGATCGGCGTCTCGGCGATCTTCAGGCCGCGCTTGACCGTCCGGTAGTTCATCTCGACCTGGAACGAGTACCCGTTGCTCGCGATCGACGCGACGTCGATCCAGCGCAGGGTGTCCGCCTTCCACGCCTTGAAGCCGGCCGTGGCGTCCTTCACGTGCAGCCGCAGGATCGCGTTCACGTAGAAGTTCGCCCAGGCGGACAAGGCCCGTCGGTGCCAGCCCCATTCGGCGGCCGCGGAACCGCCCGGGACGTACCGCGAGCCGATCACCACGGCGGCGTCCGTCGTACGCAGCATCTCGACCATGGTCGGGATCACCGACGCCGGGTGGGACAGGTCCGCGTCCATCTGGATGACGATGTCGGCACCCTCGTCGAGCGCACGGGTGATCCCGGCGACGTACGCGCGGCCCAGGCCGTCCTTGACGGTCCGGTGCAGTACGCCGACCTTCTCCGGCGACTCCTTCGCCAGTTCGTCGGCGACGTCGCCCGTACCGTCGGGGGAGTTGTCGTCGACAACGAGAAGCTCGAGGCCGGGCAGGTTCAGGTCGGACAGGAGTCCGGCCAGCACGGGCAGGTTCTCCCGCTCGTTGTAGGTCGGCACCACGACCACGATCTTGGCTAGCTCACCCATGACTTTCCTTTGTCGGAGACACCGAAAGCTACCGTATCCGCCGACCACAGCTGACCTCAGAGCTCGGCGAGTGCCTCCGCGACCGTGCTGTAGATGCGGAACTGGCCGCCGAGACCGGTGACGCTGAGAGGGCGGTCGACCGGCCGGCCGACGCCGACCAGGGCCAGCGTGATGTTCTGCTCACCGGCCAGGTTGCGCGCCTCGACCAGGTTGCCGAGGCCGGCCGAACTGCAGAACGTCACGGCCGAGAGCTCGATCAGCACCAGCCGGGCCGGTGGCGCGACGGCGGCGCGGATCGCCTCGGCGGCGAAGTCGGTGCTGGCGATGTCGATCTCACCCGACAGTCTGACCAGCAGGACGCCAGGTGTCAGCTCCTCGGTCACCGCGTCGAAGGTGGTTCGGATCATCTCGCCGTCACGCGGCTCTGGGTGGCTGGTCACGCCGATATCTCCCCGGGTAGCGCCACGAACGCAAGGTCCTGGCGGAGTGGAACTGCCCTGCTCTCACCGTATGCCTGAACGCGCAGGCATAACAACGGGTCTGCCACGGATGACCCCGGAGCGTGACCTCGGACCTGCAAACGCTCCAATGTCAAGCAAACGAAGGACCCAGCACGGTGATACACAGGACGACATGGGCGTTCTCGACGGCAAGGCGGCTCTGATCACCCAGGATCTGCTCGAGGCAGTCGACGCCGCCGCCGATCCGGCCGTGGCGGAGGTGCTCGCGCGCTACTTCCAGCTCCAGCCCGGCGGATACGGCCATGGAGACCAGATGGTCGGCGTCAAGCTGTCGACGATCCGCGGCATCCTCAAGCCGTACCTGCAGGTCGGCCTGCCGCTGCCCGAGCTCGAGCACGCCCTGACCAGTCCGATTCACGAGCACCGCCTGGCAATCCTTTGCCTGCTCGCCGATCGTGCCGCACGCGCCCTCAAGCCGCGTACGGCGAACCCGGCTGAGCTGACCGCGATCCACGACCTGTACCTGCGGAGTACGGCGTACATCAACAACTGGGATCTCGTCGACTGCAGTGCTCCGCAGGTCGTCGGCGGGTACCTGTTCGACAAGCCCCGGGACGAGCTCTACACGCTCATCCGTTCGAGCAGCCTGTGGGAGCGCCGGATCGCGCTGGTCGCCACGCAGTTCCTCATCGGTCAGGGTCAGACCGACGACACCTTCCGGCTGGCGGCCGAGGTGCTCGACGACAAGGAAGACCTGATCCACAAGGCGTCCGGCTGGATGTTGCGCGAGGCCGGCAAACGCGTCTCCGAGGCCGAGCTCCGCGACTTCCTCGACGAGTACGCGACCCGGATGCCGCGCACGATGCTCCGCTACGCGATCGAACGCCTCGACCAGGTCAGCCGCAAGCACTACCTCGGCCTGCGCTAGACAAAGTCGACAAATCAGCCGGTCGGCCGAGTGGTGTGCGCGTCGGCGAGCGGTGGCGCCTCGAGCGCGCAGTGCCGGTGGTGGATCTCCGCGGGCTGCACCTCGCGAGCCTTGTCGCGGCGATCGCCCAGTGTGACCCAGGCGATCACGCCACCCGCCGCGGCGAGGACGGCGGAGATCCACAGGGCCTTGCCGAATCCGTTGTGGAAGGCAACGGGATCGCGGTAGGCGTTGCCGGTGATGCCGGCCGCCACCGGGATCGCGGCGACCGCCATCAGCTGCGCGGATCGGGCGACCGCGTTGTTCACGCCGGAGGCGATACCCGCGTGGTGGTCCGCGACCGACGACATCACGGTCGCGGTCAGCGGAGCGACGGTCGCGACCAGGCCGAGCCCGAGCACCACGACGGCCGGCAGTACGGCGCTGACGTAGCTGGACTCGGAGTTGATCCGCAGCATCAGCAGGAACCCGGCGGCCATCAGTACCGGTCCGACCGTCATCGGGATGCGGGCGCCGATCCGGTCCGACAGACCGCCGGCGTACCCGGACAGGAAGAACATCAGCAGTGTCATCGGCAGCAACGACGCACCGGCCCACAAGGCGGAGTAGCCGAGTGCGGTCTGCAGGTACACCACGAGCAGGAAGGTCGCGGTTCCGAGACCGCCGTACACGACGACGGTGACGAGGTTCGCGCCGGTGAAGCGTCGGTTGGCGAAGATGTTCAGCGGCAGCATCGGGTGCGAGGTGCGGCGCTCGACCTCGATGAACCCGGCGAAGGCCAGTACGCCGATCGCCAGGCTGGTCAGAACCAGCGGATCGCCGAAGCCGTGGTCCCCGGCACTGATCAGGCCGTACGTGAGACCGGCCAGGCCGACGGTGGCCAGGATCGCGCCGTTGATGTCGAGCCTGCCGCCGGCGCTCTCGTCGCGGCTCTCGGGCACATGCCGCAGCGTGACCAGGACGGTGACCAGCGCGATCGGAACGTTGAGCAGGAAGATCAGCTGCCAGTAACCACTGTCGACCAGGGTGCCGCCGACGAACGGGCCGACGGCTGCCGCGACCGACGTGAGGCCGGACCAGGTGCCGACCGCCTTGCCGCGGTCGGAGTGCTGGAACGAGGTCTGCAGGATGGCCAGGCTGCCCGGGGTCAGCAGGGCGCCACCGATGCCCTGCAGTACGCGGCCCGCGATCATCACCTCGAGTGTCGGCGCGATCGCGCAGACCACCGAGGCGATGGCGAACCAGATCACCCCGACGACGAACGTCCGCCGTCGCCCGAGCCGGTCGCCGATCGAACCGCTGAGCAGAACCAGCGAGGCGAGCATCAGCATGTAGCCGTTCACGATCCATTGCAGGCCGGCGACGTCCGCGTTCAGGTCCTCGCCCATCGCCGGCAGTGCGACGTTGACGACCGTTCCGTCCAGGAACGCCATCCCCGACCCGAGCGCCGTCGCCGCCAGTACCCACCGGCCCCGGGCCGTGCCCAAGGCGATCCGCTCATCCGTCATAAGGTCAGCGTGGCAGATCCAATTGCAGGACGACGAGGGCCTTGCTCGCCGGGATGCCGGACTGGATCCCGAGGATCGGCGGATCGCCGACCGCGCAGCGGGTCTCGGTCAGCAGCGGGCAGATCGCGTTGAGCAGACCGGTGGTCACGGTGACGTCGGTCGGCAGCGCTCCGCCGGCCGCCGAGGTGAGCGGTTTGATGGCCGCACTGGCCCGCGTCGACGTCGACGGAGAGGCGATGACCGCCGATCCGGACAGTGTGTAGGTCAGCCGGATCCGGGTGGCGGAGACGGTCAACGGCAGGTCGCCCGGGGCGGTGACCGTGGTGTTCTCGATCGGCACCGACTGGTCGTCGGCGACCACCTTCAGGTTGGTGACCCGGGGCGTTGTCCGGGCCATCATTCCGGGCAGGTGGTCGCCGGACGACGGCAACTGCAGCGGCAGGATGTCGGTGGCCGCAGGCAACATCACGTTCTCGGTCATGTCGAACGACCCGTCCCGATGCGGTACGGCGATCAACTGGATGCCGGGCACGGTCTCGCCCGGACCGGGCGTGGTGGGCCTGGGCGTTGCAGCGCTGCCCGACGGCCGCGAACTGTTCAGCCCCGGGCTCGGCGCGACCGGGAGTGCGTCGATGCTGGAACAGGAGACGGTCGCGCTGTACCCCAGCACCAGCGCGACCGCCGCCAGGATCAGCGATCCAGCTCTGCGTCCGGGCTCCCCCACCCCCGATGTCCGCTCGGGGAGGAGCCCGCGACGCCGGTGCGGTGAGCCGGGTCCTGCCACGAGTCACCGCCCCCCAAAAACGGACCTGACCGTTTCCCCTTCCGGTCCGGTCGACTGGGGCATACGATACGCCCGAATTCGTGGGGTAGGGAAATGCTTACGCTATTTTTTGGCGAACACCGGAGGGGGAAGGAAAATGCAGGAACGGAGCGTGTCCGGGCAATTCCGGGCGGTATCCCTGAGTATTTCGAGAATTCGTGGTCCGGTAATTCGCAGGGTGTTGTCGCTGCTGCTCGCCGTGATGGTGGCGGCGGCGCCGGCAGTCCTGGCGGTACCGGCGCAGGCCGCTGCGGGGGCCAACCTGTACTTCGTCCAGGGGCTTCCCGGACGCAGTCTCGACATCAGCGTCGACGGTCATCAGGTTGCCGCGGGGGTGGCCGGCGGGAAGCTGGTGGGGCCTTTCGGGGTTGCGTCCGGCAAGCGGATGATCACAGCGAAACAGAACGGAAAGCTGGTCATCCAGCGTGAGGTCTCGGCCGGTTCCGGGGCCAGTCTGGATGTCGTCATCCACCAGCCGGTGTCGCCGACGGGGCAGCCGCTGATCACGACGTACCCGAACAAGCTGACCGCGGTGCCGACGGACAAGGCCGGGTTGCGGGTCGCGCACGACGCGGCTGTCGGTCCGGCTGACATTCGGGTTAACGGAAAGGTGCTATTCCGTAACGTAGCGAACGGAGAATCACTCGACGTGGTCGTTCCGGCGGCTACGTACAAGGTGGACATCGTTCCTACTGGCGCAACGTCACCAGTTGTTCTCGGTCCGTTGGATCTGCCGGTGAAGGCCGGTTACCTGACCCGGGTGTTCGCGATCGGTGCACCCACCCAGAAGACGATGACCGTTGCCCTGGGCACGATCAAGCTACCGGCCACCGGGTCGGCGAAGCCGGGTGTGGTGAACACCGGAACAGGCGGACAGGCGGCAGGGCTCGACCAGGCGCAGAGCCCCGCCGGACAGTCCGGACTGTGGGTCGTGGTGTTCCTTGCTGCACTGGGAGTCGCGGTCGTCACTGCCCGGAAAGTAGTCCGCCGCTGAAGCGGGCACTGGTCGGTACGGCGCTGTGCTGTTTCGCCCTGGCGGGTTGTGCCGCCGGGGCGGACGGCGCGGTGCCGACACCGACGCCTACGTTCGGCTTCACGTTCGAGGGCACACCGTCTGCCGTACCGTCTCCGACCGAGCCGATGTCCGCGCCGCCGGGACGGGTCGGTACACCTGCGCCGAGTCAGCGCATCCGGTTCGTACCGCAACAGGTCGTGCTGCCGGGCGGCAAGGACGCACCGGTGCTTCCGGCAACTACCGTCAGCGGGCAGCTCCAGGTGCCGGCCAAGCCGCAATGGGTCGGCTGGTGGGACGGTGGCGCCCAGGCCGGTGATCCGTTCGGTTCGGTCGTGCTCGCCGGTCACGTCGACTCGAAGAACGAGGGGATCGGGTTCTTCGCGCGTCTGCTCAATGTGCGGGCGGGCGAGATCGTCGTACTGAACGGCTCGGGCCACACGGCGTCGTACCGGGTCGTGTCCATCGAATCGGTGCGGAAGGATGCGCTCGCGACCAAGAGTGGCGCGTTCGACCAGACCGTCGATCATCGGCTGATCCTCATCACCTGCACGGGTCCGTACCATGCCGATCGTGGCGGCTACGAGGACAACCTGGTGGTGACCGCGACCCCGATCGGCCTGGCCAAATAGACCGAAAGTTCTGCAGCGGTAGGCTCCCCGGTCATGGCCAGGTATTTCGACATCCATCCCGAGAACCCTCAGCGGCGGTCGATCGGTCAGGTGGTGGACCTGCTCCGCGAGGACGGGCTGATCGCGTACCCGACCGACTCCTGCTACGCGCTCGGCTGCCAGCTGGGGAACCGGGACGGGATCGACCGGATCCGGACCATCCGGCAGTTGGACGACCGGCATCACTTCACGCTGGTCTGCGAGAACTTCGCGCAGCTCGGGCAGTTCGTGCACATCAGCAACGCCGTCTTCCGGTCGATCAAGGCGGCCACGCCGGGCAGCTACACGTTCATCCTCCCGGCCACCAAAGAGGTCCCGCGCCGGCTGCTGCACCCGAAGAAGAAGACCGTCGGCGTACGCATCCCGGATCACGTGGTCACGCAGGCCCTGGTCTCGGAGCTCGGCGAACCGCTGGTCTCCAGCACTCTGCTGCTCCCCGGCCACGAGGATCCGATGACGCAGGGCTGGGAGATCAAGGAAGAACTCGACAACCAGATCGACGCCGTCATCGAGGGCGAGGCCGGCACCGAGCCAACCACAGTCGTCGACTTCTCCGAAGACGTCCCCGAGCTCGTCCGAGTAGGCGCCGGAGACCCGACTCCGTTCGAATAGGCCTACCAGCGGTCCCAGTGCAGGACCTGGTCGCGTGGAACCCGTTTCGCCGGACGGAAGTCGGTCCCGATCGTGAACGCCAGCGGGATGAACGCGGCCAGCATCACGTCGTCGTACGGAACCCGGAGTACTTTCGCGAGTTCCCGCTCGAGCGGGCCTTGCGCGGTGGTCCACACCGTGCCGAGGCCGCGCTCGCGGGCGGCGAGCATGAAACTCCAGACCGCCGGCAGGATCGAGCCCCACGTCCCGGACTGCTCCGCCGCAGACGCCCGATCGGTCCGGCCTTCGACGGCCGGGATCAGGAACGCGGGGACCCGGTGGATGTTGTCCGCCAGGTAGCGCAGGCTGTCGAACACCCGCTCGGTCGAGCGCGCGTGATGGTTCATCCGCCGTACGTCGTCCTCCGTCAACGGCTGCCCCGCCGCCTGCGACAACGCCCGCCGGAAGATGTCCGCGACGGCCCGGCGCTGCGCGTCCTCGGTGACGACGAGAAAATGCCAGCGCTGCCGGACGAGTTGAGAGCCATCGTCAATCCTTCCGTTAGCAGATAGTCTGCTTCAGGACTATCTCACACCCTCTTGCTCCGTGGTAACAAATGACCGATGGTGGCGGGTGAGCGTTAGTCAGTTACCTCACCCGCCCCGGAGGGACTCATGCGACGTGCTCTGCTTGCCCTGATCGTTCTGCTCATCACTGCCTTAGTGCCGGCCTCCGCGCAGGCTTACGCGAACGCTTTCTTTCCGACCCAGAGCAGTGGTAACCGCGGTGCCGACGTACAGGCGATCCAGTTTCTGTTGCAGTACGCCGGACAGGCCGTCGACGCGGACGGGGTGTTCGGTGCGACCACTGTCACCGCGGCGAAGGCGTTTCAGACCGCGAAGGGGCTCGGTGTCGACGGGATCGTCGGGCCGCAGACCTGGGGAGCGTTGGCGCCGACGATCCGGTCCGGTGACAACAACGCTGCGGTCAAGGCGCTCCAGGTCGAGCTGAACTCCAAGCGCCGGCTGAGCCTCCCGGTCGACGGTGTCTTCAGTACGGCGGTCCACGACGCGGTCGTCTCGTTCCAGTCGCATGCCGGCATCGGCGCGGACGGCATCGTCGGCCCGGTCACCTGGCGCAACCTCGCCTGGCACTACGACTACCCCGACTTCAGCAACAACTTCTGCGATCAGGACCCGGACGGCAACGGTACGGCGGCCAACTGGGCGGCAGCCGCCCCGATCGCCCAGATCGAGGCCGCAGCCCGTTCGTTCGCCGGCACCAACCAGGGCCAGGTCCCGTACGGCGATGCCGGGTTCGAGCACGGTGGTGACATCCCCGGCCACGCGAGCCACGACAACGGCATGGACATCGACATCTGGCCGATCCGCACCGACAACGCGCAATGCACCGCGGGCCGGATCACCTGGGAGAGTGCGACGTACGACCGTGCCGCTACCCGCCAGCTGATCCAGGCTGTCCGCGCCGCGGCGCCCGGGCACGTGAAGTACATCTGGTTCAACGACCCGACGCTGATCAACGAGGGCCTGACGATGAACTGGCCCGCCCACGACAACCACCTGCACGTCCGGTACTGCGAGAAGGTGCACCCGAACAGCACGTATGTCTGCTGACACACTGTCCCACGTGACCTACACCCTCGACCTGAACCCCGACGAACTGCTGACGACGACCCGGACGGTCCGCAAGCGCCTCGACCTCGAGCGCCCGGTGCCGATGGAGCTGATCCGGGAGTGCATCGAGATCGCCCTGCAGGCGCCGTCGGGGAGCAATCGGCAGACGTGGCACTGGCTGGTGATCACCGACGCCGAGAAGCGTGCGGCCATCGGCGAGTACTACCGCCGGTCGGTCGAGCAGTACCTGGCCGGCCCGGGCGCGGCCGGGAAGCTGCACGCCGACGACCCCGAGCGCGGTCCGGTCCAGCGCCGGGTCGGCGACAGCGTGGCCTACCTGGGCGAGCGGATGGGCCAAGTCCCTGTGCTGGTGATCCCGTGCCTCAAGGTCCACTCGCTGCCCGCAGGGAACCAGGCCGGCCTGTGGGGTTCGATCCTGCCGTCCGCTTGGAGCTTCATGCTCGCCGCCCGGGCCCGTGCTCTCGGTACGGCGTGGACGACGCTGCATCTCACCTATGAGCAGGAGGTTTCGGAGCTGCTCCGCCTGCCGGAGGACATCCGTCAGACGGTGCTGATCCCGACGGCGTACACGATCGGGACCGATTTCAAGCCGGCCGCGCGGCAGCCGCTCGACGAAGTTCTCCACGTCGACAGCTGGTGATCACGAGGCGGCCATCTCCTCGATGGTCAGCCCGCTCAGCACCGAACGGGGCTCGGTCACCGTCAGGTCCAGCCCCGGATCGGCGTCCGCGTCCTTCACCTTGACCAGCAGCCAATCCGCGCCGGTGCGGGTGAAGGCCCAGGCGCCGTTGAGTTTCACGCCGTGCAGTTGCACCTTCAAGTGCCCGCGCTCGATCGCCTCCGCGGGATCGACGAGCTTGTGCCGGTCGTCGCGGGTCAGATTCGTGTAGACGCCGGCATCCCAGACGATCACGGCGCCGCTGCCGTACTGCGCATCCCGGTGCACTCCCTCGTACGACGCGTACTCGAGATCGTGGTCCGTGGTGAACACCGCGAGCCGCTTCACGATCGGGTCCAGCGACGGCCCGCGCGGCACTGCCCAGGACTTCAGCACCCCGTCGACCTCGAGCCGTACGTCGTAGTGCAGCCGCCGCGCATCATGCAGCTGAACGACGAAAATCGGCTTCGACATCAGGCTCCTGAGGGAATTCGAGTTACAGCTAACGGTCCGTGGTGAAGCGGTTGTAGGCTTGCGTCTGGTTGGGAAACCAGCCCCCACAACCTTCCCATCACATCCGCCCCTGTCACGAAGCAGGTGCCATGCCCGTAGCCCCCTCACCGGCGCGGCCGGTCGCTGTCCAGGTCCTGATCGCAGGGCGCTGGATCGCAGGCCAGGAGCTGGGTCGACGGAGCGGGACGGCCGGGGCCGACGAGGTTCTCGTCAGCCACCACGGCCATCTCGTCTGGGTCGACCAGCGCTCGGTCCGCGAATCCTGAAAAGCTGAAAGCCCTTACCGTAAAGGGTTTTCAGCAAAGAGTTTTCGCAACCAGGTTGCCGATCTCGACCGCGGATGCCGATCCGCTCGGGTCGAACAACGTCCTGGTCAGCGCGAACGCAACGCCTGAGCGCGTGTCCGCCCAGGCGATACTGCCGCCCATGCCCGGCCACCCGAACGTCGCCGGGCTCTCCTCCGCCGTCGATCCCAGCCGGCCGATCGCGTAGCCGAGCGCCATGGTCGCCTCGTTGCCGAGCAACTCGTCCTGCGCGACCAACGCCGGCCCGGTGATCACCGGCACCGCGTCCGGCCGGACCAGCCGTACGCCGTCGACCTCGCCGATCAGCCCGGCGTACAACTTGGCGATACCGCGGGCATTCAGGATCGCGCTCGACGGATCCTCGATCGCCAACTGCTCGGGCCGGTTGAGCCCGGCGGCGCGCGGCTGCATCGCCGGCGGCATGACCTTGCTGAACATCCCGGCCAGCATCGTGAACGTCTCCTCGGCGCCCTCGGGTTCAACCAGTGGAATCAGCCGATCTCGCTGGTCGGACGGCAGCGCGAAGAACACGTCGTTCTCGATACCGAGCGGCGCGATGAGCTCCCGCAGTACGTCGGAGATCGATCGGCCGGTCGCGCGCCGGACGATCTCGCCGACCAGCAGGCCGAACGTCTCCGCGTGGTACGTCATCTTCGTGCCCGGCTCCCACCAGGGCTCCGCGGCGGCGAGGTAAGCGGGAAGCGTGGGGAACGACTCGTGGGTCGCGTCCGGCGGCAGCGCGGGCAGGCCGACGGAGTGCGTCAGCACGTGCCGCAGCGTCGCCTTGTCCTTCCCGTGCGCGCCGAACTCGGGCCAGATGTCCACAATCGGCTGGTCGTAGTCGAGAATCCCGCGATCCACCAGCACGTTCGCGACGGTCGCGGACGCGCCCTTCCCGGTCGAGGCCGCGTAGTACAAGCTCTCCGACGTCACGCCGTCGCCCGCGACCGCGTCCACGACCAGCTCACCGTGCTGGTAGACCGCGACCTGCAGCCCGAGCTCCGCCTCGACCATCTCGTCGACGCGCTTCTGCACTATCTCCTGGAGGTCCATACGGGTACGTCGGAGCGGAGCGGGGTCTTTTGACACCATCTATGCATACTCCAGGGCGAACCTGATCGTGCGCTCCACCTCCGCGTCCGTCCCGACCGGGCAGACCAGGAACTCCGTCGTACCGGCGTCTGCGTACCGCTGGAGCTCCTTCGCCACCGTCTCCTCGTCGCCCAGGACCGCGGTCTCCTCCGGTCCCGCCTTGCCGCCGCGATCCAGCACCGCGCGGTACGACGGCATGTCGCCGGCCGCGCCGTAGTGGGACCCGATCCAGTTCCGGGTCGTATCCGGATCGTCGGTGACCGCGACGCAGACGCCTGCGATGACCTGGGGTTGCGGTCGGCCTGCTGCGGTTGCCGCGGCGTCGATGGTCGGGCGGATGAAGCTCCCGATGACCTCGGGGCCGGCCCAGCTGGTCGTCGTACCGGCCGTGAGTTCGCCGGCGGTCTTGAGCATGCGCGGGCCGAGCGCGGCCAGGATGAGTTCGGGCGCCTCGGCTCCGGCGATCTCGAGCTGGCCGCGGGCGGTCAGCCGTTCACCCACGTAGTCGGTCGGCTCACCGGCGAGCAGCGGGCCGAGCGCCTCGACGTACTCGCGCACGTAGGCCGCGGGGCGTTCCATCGGGATGCCGAGCATGCCTTCGACCATGTGCGGGTGGCTCGCGCCGACGCCGAGCGTCAGCCGGTTGCCGGTCAGCGCCTGCACGCTGAGCGCCTGCGCCGCAAGGGCGAGCGGGTGGCGCGGATACACCGGCACGACGCCGACGGCGTACCCGATGGTCGAGGTGTACGGCGCGACGCCGGCGATCAGTGTCAGCGCGTCCCAGCCGAGTCGCTGGCTGAACCAGACCCGGTCGATGCCGTTGTCCTCGGCGGCCTTCGCGGCGGCGCCGATCTCGTCGATGGTCTTGCCTTCTTCGTCGATCCACAGTCCGATCCTCATGTCCTCCAGTCAACGGGCGCAGCGGCTGCCGACCCAGACGCAGTTACGCTGTACAGCGATAAGGAATCGTGATCGCCGGGGGTGCCCGATGGAGCTACGGCAACTGCGGTACTTCGTCACCGTCGCCGAGGAGCTGCACTTCGGCCGGGCCGCCGATCGGCTCAACATCGTCCAGCCCGCGGTCAGCCAACAGGTCGCCCGGCTCGAACGCGAGCTCGGTCTGCAACTCCTTGACCGATCGTCCCGGCACGTACGGCTGACCGGCGACGGCGAGCGGATGCTGCGCGAGGCTCGCGCGGTGTTGTCTGCCGCGGATCGAGCCGCTGAGGTCGCGGCGGAGCTCGCGTCGGGGCGTTCCGGCGTACTGCGGATCGGCACGGCGGCTGGGTTGCGGGATCGGTTGGAGCGCGGTCTGACAGCGCTTCGAACCCAGACGCCGGATCTCGAGATCCAACTCAGCGCCGGGTCGACGGCTGGGTATCTGACTGCTCTGCGTTCGGGAGAGCTGGATATCGCATTCGTTCGCGGTGAGGTGGCGGCCGCGGATCTGCAGGTCATCGAGCTCTGGCGGGATCCGCTGTCTGTTCTGGTTCCGACGGCCTTCCGGTCGGATGACGGCGTCAAGCTGATCGACCTCGCGGGACTCCCGCTGCGGCTGCCTGCCGACGACACCTGGCTGCGCGACCACCTGGTGGCGGCGTGCCGCGGCGCTGGCTTCGAGCCGTTGATCGGTCGGCCGATCGAGGACTTCGAGTCGGCGGTCGTCGAGATGTCGACGGGTTCGCCGGCGTGGACCGTGGTTTATGGGACGGCGTGCGAGGCCGCCGAGGGTGCGCTGTGGATGGGCCTGCTCAATCCGCCCGAGACGGCACCGGGCAACTTGGTGATGGGCCCGGGGCAGTCGGAGTGTGCTCGCGTCCTGCTCGACGCGTTCGGCGATGAGCCCCCCGGCGGGCCCTGACAGCTCCGCCGAGGGGTGTTGATTACTCAACAAGCACGGGATCGTACGTCGGAAAGCGAGTTCCGAGGAGGGCTCGTCTCATAAATAGGCACGAGCTTTCGGTGAACGGTTGCTGGCTCCCGGTGAGCGGTTGCTGACGCTGCGGGGATATTGTTGGTAGTTGCAACCAAAATATCGGGCTGTGTGAGGACAGATTCAGCCGTTTCCGCCCCGGGACAGTGCATGGCACTGCCCCGGTCGTCGCGATCCCGCCGTACGAACGGAAACTGATGTCTGCCACCACTCAGACCTCGCCGGTCACACCCCAGACCGGCACACCGAACCGCTATCGCTCTCGGTACGCCGAGGGCGAGCCGGACACCACACCGGCCGCACCACCGCCGCCTACTCCACCGGCTCCTGCCGCGGAGCTCTCGCATCGGGAGATCCTGGAGATCCTCGCCGGGCTGCTCGCGGCGCTCTTCACCGCGGTGCTGAGCTCGACGATCGTCAGCAACGCGCTGCCGACGATCATCGCGGACCTCGAGGGCTCGCAGACGCAGTACACCTGGGTCGTCACCGCCAGCCTGCTCGCGATGACCGTGTCGACGCCGGTGTGGGGCAAGCTGTCCGACCTGATGAGCAAGAAGCTGCTCGTGCAGCTCGCGATCGTCATGTTCGTCACCGGTTCGGTGCTGGCCGGCGCCTCGCAGAACGTGCCGTTCCTGATCGGCGCGCGGGTGCTGCAGGGGCTCGCGATGGGCGGGCTGATGGCGCTCGCGCAGGCGATCATCGGCGCGGCGATCCCGCCTCGGAACCGCGGCCGGTACTCCGGGTACATGGGCGCCGTGATGGCGCTGGCGACCGTGTCCGGGCCGCTCGTCGGCGGCGTGATCGTGGACACCTCGTGGCTGGGATGGCGGTGGTGCTTCTACGTGTGTGTGCCGCTCGCCGTGCTGTCGCTGATCGTTCTGCAGCGGTTCCTGCACCTGCCGGTGGTGAAGCGCAAGGTCAAGATGGACTACCTCGGCGCGCTGCTGATCGCGGGGGCCGCCAGCCTGCCGCTGATCTGGGTGTCGTTCGCGGGCTCGCATTTCGCCTGGTGGTCGTGGCAGACCGGCGCATATCTCGGTGGTACGGCGGTGCTCGCGCTGCTGGCCGTCGTCGTCGAGGTGCATGCGCGGGAGCCACTCGTACCGGTTCGCGTTGTGCGGGAGCGGACGACGGCGTTGGCGATCCTCGCGAGCCTCTCGGTGGGGATCGCGATGTTCGGCAGCGCGGTGTTCCTCGGGCAGTACTTCCAGGTGGCGCGCGGGTACAGCGCGACCGAGGCGGGGTTGCTGACGATCCCGATGATGTTCGGGTCGTTCGTCGGGTCGGTCGGGTCCGGGCAGCTGATCACGCGGTTCGGGAAGTGGAAGCGGTACCTGGTGCTCGGCGGGATCTTCCTGACCGCGGGGCTCGGCGTACTCGGGACGATCGACCACACGTCGCCGTACTGGTACATCGGGCTCGGGATGCTCTCGATGGGCATCGGCATGGGCATGATGATGCAGAACCTGGTGCTCGCCGTACAGAACACCGTGGATGTCAGCGAGGTCGGGGCGGCGAGCGCGTCGGTCACGTTCTTCCGCAGCCTCGGCGGCGCGGTCGGGGTGTCGGTGCTCGGCGCGGTGCTGGCGACGCGGGTGACAGACTCGATCGCGGAGCACATCAAGGCACTCGGTCCGGCCGCGGCCGCCGCGGCGCAGGGCGGGTCGGGGAGTGTGCTGGACGTGAACTCGCTGCCGGCACCGGTCGCGGAGATCGTCCGCCAGGCGTACGGCGACGCAACCGGACGGATCTTCGTGATCGCCGCCGGCGCTGCCGTCGTGAGCCTGCTGGCGGTCCTGTTCATCCGCGAGGTCCCGCTCCGCCGGACCGTCGCGATGAGCGCCGAGGGCGCTGCGGGGGCCGACGGCGCGGTGGGCGCGGACGGCGCGGCGGGTTCCGCGGGTGCTGCGGGTGCTGCGGGTGCTGCGGGTGCTGCGGGTGCTGCGGGTGCTGCGGCGGGTGCGATGGGCGCGGGGGGTACTGCGGGGGCCGACGCTGCTGCCGGGGCGCCCGGTGCAGCGGGCTTCGCAGGGGCCGGCTCGTCGGGGCAGTCGGCGGTTGCCGAGGATGATCCGGCTGAGCGGGCGGCGGTTGTGGCGCTCGACGTGATCACGTCGGCCGAGCGCACGGCTCGCGAGCGTGAGCGCGAGGCCAACGAGCGCGTGCAGGCTGCCGCGACCGTGATCCGGCAGATGCGTACTGACGTCAAGGATCTGTTCAGCCGCGTAGACCAGCAGATCGCCGACCTCGAGGACACACTCCCCGACGCCGCCATCCCACAACCAGCCGCCGCAATCCTCGACTCCCAGCGGCCGCAGGGCGAGCTGGTCGACGAGCTCCGCCGGTACGAACTGAGCGTCCTCAGCGCCAGCCAACGCACCGCCGACCACCTCCGCGCCACCGCCCGCGCCGAAGCCGACCAACTCCTCGCCGAAGCCAAGTCCGAGGAAGAAGAAATCCGAGCCCGCATAGCCGAACTCCAGTCAGTCGAAGAACGCCTCCTAGGCACCGTCCGAGACACCCTCTCCACCACCCCACCCCCACCCACCCCAAGCACGTCCTACCCACCGGCCGCCCACCGCGAGCCGGCAGATCACCCCGAGCCGGCAGCCCAGCCCGAGCTGGCAGTCCAGCCCGCGCCTGCAGCCCACCCCGCGCCTGCTCCCGCATCCGCGGCTGGGTCGGCAAGCACGTCCGCGGGAGTGGCGAGCGGGACAAATCCCCACCCCGGGGTGGCGAGTGAGACGAACGCCCATCCCGATGCGGGGAGTGGAACGAGCGGCCAGTCCGGGGCGCGGAGTGGGACGAACGGCCAGCCTGGGGCGGGGAGCCGGGCGACCGCTCCGCCGCCGTTCCCGTCGGACGGGTCGCCGTACATCCCTCACGCCACTGGCAACGGCTACCCCGACGCCACCGCCAGCCCGGAGCGGCAGCCGTTCGGGTAGGTCTGCTCTTGCCGGAGGGCCGCGCGCCGGATGGTCCGCCAGCTAAATGCGGTGGGTGGGTTGTCGGGGGTGGGTGGCATGCTTCGGGTAGGGACGGTGGTGAGGGAGTGGTGTGGGGTTGTGGGACGTAGAGCAGGTGCTGGGGCTGGCGCCTGATGCTGCGTCCGCGAAGGCTGCGCAGGCGCAGGCTCGCGCAGCCAAGTGGTCGGAGACCGGGTCTTCCGAGCGGGCCGTCTGGGGGTTGTGCCAGGGCAGCGGCAAGCAGCCGTACCAGACCGCAGTCGACCTGAGCGGTCCGGCGTACAAATGCTCCTGCCCCAGCCGCAAGTTCCCCTGCAAGCACGCGCTCGGCCTGATGCTGCTGTCGGCCACCGGTGAGGTGCGGCCGGCTGACGAGGTCGACTGGGTGAAGACCTGGGTGGACCAACGCGCCGCCCGCGCCGACCAGCCCGAGCGGAAGCCGGGCGAGGTAGCCGATCCGATAGCCGCTCAACAACGTGCCTCGCGTCGTGCCGATCGGGTCTCGAGCGGCATGGCTGAACTGAAAGGCTGGCTGGACGACCAGGTCCGCCTCGGCCTGGGAGGTTTCGACCAGCGTGCGTACACAGAGCTCAGCCGCCTAGCCGCACGCATGGTCGACGCCCAGGCGCCAGGAGTCGCAGGAGCAGTACGCCGTGCAGCGGGCGTCGTCGGCCGCGGTCACGGATGGCCGGGCGAACTGCTCGAAGAGCTGTCCCTCGTCCACCTGATCGTCTCCGCCCACGACCGCCTCGCCGACCTCCCGCCGTCGCTCGCCGACACCGTGCAGACCCGGATCGGCTGGTCGACCGAGACCGCCCGCGTCCTGGCCGACGGCGAGAAGGTCCAGGACGACTGGCTGGTACTCGGTCGCGTGATCGAGCCCGACGACCGCCTCACCGTCCGCCGCGTCTGGTTGCGCGGGGCAACAACCGGCCGCCTCGGCCTCATCCTCACGTTCGCCGCCGCCGGCCGCCCGCTGGACCCTCTCCCCGCCCGCCCCGGTGAGTACGTCCCCGGCACGCTCTCCTTCTATCCGGGTGCCCTCCCGATGCGCGCCCTCCTCACGCAGACCGATCCCCGCATGCCCGCACCGCGCCCGGCCGGTTTCACAGCCCGTCAAGCGCTCGCGTCGTACGTCGAATCCCTCGCCGCCGACCCGTGGAACGAACGGTGGCCGCTGGTGCTCCAGGATGTACGACCGGCCAGTCACGGTGACGGATGGGCGTTGGTGGATGCGGACGGCGACGCGCTCGAGCTGCTGCCGGGATGGGATGCCTGGAAGCTCCTCGCGGTATCGGCCGGCGACCCGATCACGGTCGCCGGCGAGTGGAACCGCGCCGGCCTCCGCCCGATGACCTGCTGGCACAACGATCGGCCGGTGATCCTGTGAAGGGTTGGGACGGTCTCGTCAGCTCCGCGCTCCTCGGCACGGATCGTCGGCCCGCACACTTCGAAGAGCTCCCCGAGCACATCCATGAGCGCCTCGGCGGCGGCGGCCTCCTCGACGCCGCCGCGCTCGCGACCGTCTACAAGCGCGCCGGCCGCAAGCCCCTCCGCGAACTCGAACCGATCGCTGCCGCACCCGGCGAAGATCGGCCGTTGCCGCGCCCGGTCGCGATCCGCCGGCTGGCTGCCATGCTGGGCGGATTCCAGACCTCGGCGCTCGGCGAATGGTTGCGCACCGCCGACGCACACGGTTGGGGCGTCCCACCCGAGCACCTCCCGGCGCTCGCCGACTACGCGCGCCACCGTGCGGAGTACCGTCCACTCGTGATCGCAGCCGCCGGCCGACGCGCTCGTTGGCTGGCCGATCTCAACCCCGAGTGGCGTTACCTCCACGCCGCCGTTGCCGAGAGCAACGATCCCGAGCTGTGGACGCACGGCAACGCGATCCAGCGCCGGACCTGGCTCCGCACCCTCCGCAGCCAGGACCCTGACGCGGCCCGTGAGGCGCTCGCGGAGGTCTGGCCGACCGAGTCCGCCGCCACCCGAGCCGACTTCCTCGGCCTCCTCGCGGACAGTTTGTCCTTGCAGGACGAGGATTTCCTGGAGGCGGCCCTCGACGACCGTTCCCGTGAGGTACGCCGGGGCGCCGCGCGCCTGCTCGCCCGCATACCGGGATCGCAGTACGGCGAACGCATGATCGAACGCCTCCACTCGCATCTCGTCGAGAGCCAGGGCGTGCTCGCGGTCGACCTGCCGAAGCGGCTCTCGCAGTCGATGGAACGCGACGGCATCGACTCGCAGAACCCGGAAGGTATCGGCAAGCGAGCCTGGTGGTTCCTGCAGATCGTTGCCAACACGCCGTTGTCGGCCATGGACCTCGCCTGGTTGCAGACACCGGTCGAAGGCTGCGCACCCGACATCCTCCAAGCCGCATGGACCGAGGCCGCCATCCGCGAAGGTTCCGCCGAGTGGGCCCGAGCCCTCCTCCGGTCAGAAGCCTCGACCGGAGACCGCAGTCCCGCAGAGCTGCTGCGATTGCTGCCGGCCGACGAATGGGCCCGCGCAGTCGACGTACTCCGGAAGACCGTCGACGTCACCGAACTCGTCGGCGGCCTGCCCGTCCCGTGGCCGGACTCGCTCGCGAACATGATCCTGGACCAGCTCGCCAAGGTCGGCTCCAACCGCGCCTGGGCCCGGCTCGCGAGCACCGCGGCCCGCGCCGTACCGCCCGACGTACTCAATCATCCGATCACCCGCGAAGCCACCGGCGAGGAAGACACCTGGCGTCGCCGCCTGGTGGAGACCTTGACCTTCCGCCGTGAAATGTACGAGGAGCTCTCATGACAACTGAAGTCCTTCGCCCCCACGCGGAAGTCGAGTACGCCGACGAGCTGCAAGCGCTCAGAGACACCGACGACAAACCGCGTCCGCCCGCCTGGCAGATGTCGCCGGCGGCGGTCGTCACGTATCTGCTCGGCGGCAAGGCGGGCGACACCGAGATCTCACCCAAGTATGTCGGCCCGCGCCGCCTGGTCGAGGTCGCAGTCGCCACCCTGGCGACGGATCGCGCCCTCCTGCTGCTCGGCGTACCGGGAACGGCGAAGACCTGGGTGAGCGAGCATCTCGCCGCCGCGATCAGCGGGGACTCGACACTGCTCGTGCAAGGTACGGCGGGAACCGCGGAGGAAGCGATCCGTTACGGGTGGAACTACGCCCAGTTGATTGCCCAGGGCCCCAGTGAGGCCGCGCTCGTGCCGAGTCCGGTGCAGCGCGCGATGGCCGAGGCGAAGATCGCCCGGATCGAAGAGCTCACCCGTATGCCTTCCGACGTACAGGATGCGCTGATCACGATCCTGTCCGAGAAGTCGCTGCCGATCGCCGAGCTGGCCACGGAAGTCCAGGCCCGCAAGGGATTCAACGTCATTGCCACCGCCAACGATCGCGACAAGGGCGTTAACGAGCTCTCGTCCGCGCTGCGCCGGCGGTTCAACACCGTCGTCCTCCCGCTGCCCGAATCCGCGGACGACGAGGTCGAGATCGTCTCGCGCCGGGTCGCGCAGCTCGGTTCGGCCCTGGAGCTCCCGCAGCCGGACGACGCGCTCGACGAGATCCGCCGCGTGGTGACGATCTTCCGTGAGCTGCGCTCCGGCCGGACCGAGGACGGCCGTACGGCGGTCAAGTCCCCGTCCGCAACTCTGTCGACCGCGGAGGCGATCAGTGTGGTGACCGGCGGTCTCGCCCTCGCGGCCCACTTCGGCGACGGCGTACTACGGCCGACAGATGTTGCCGGCGGCATCCTCGGCGCGGTCGTCAAGGACCCCGCCGCGGATCGGGTCGTGTGGTCGGAGTACCTCGAGACAGTGGTGCGCGAGCGAGACGACTGGGCGCCGTTCTACCGGGCCTGCCGAGAGATTTCCGGATGACCGTTCACCTGCTCGGGATCCGGCACCACGGGCCGGGGTCGGCGCGCGCGGTGGCGACCGCGCTGGCCGAGCTCCAGCCCGACATCGTGCTGATCGAGGGACCCCCGGAGGCCGACAAGATCGTCGAGCTGGCGGCCTCCGAGGAGATGGAGCCGCCGGTCGCACTCCTCGCGTACGCCGTCGACGACTCGACGCGGGCCGCGTTCTGGCCGTTCGCGGTGTTCAGCCCCGAGTGGCAGGCGATCAAGTACGGGCTGGCTGCGGAGATCCCGGTACGGTTCTGCGACCTGCCGGCGGCGCAACAGTTCGCGTCTTCGGGTGGGCGGTCTGTGTCGATGGATCCGCTGGCGACACTGGCCGAGGCGGGTGGGTACGACGATCCCGAGCGCTGGTGGGACGACGTGATCGAGTCGCGACGCGACGGTGCCGAGCCGTTCACGGTGATCGCCGACGCAATGCGCGAACTGCGGCGCGATTCGGAGGCGACGGGCCGCGAAGCGCAACGCGAGGCCTACATGCGGACGGTCCTGCGGAAGGCGATCCGGGAGGGCTTCGAGCGGATCGCGGTGGTCTGCGGCGCCTGGCATGTCCCCGCGCTCGAACTTCCGTTGCCCCCAGCAACACATGACCAGCGGATCCTCAAGGGCTTGCCGAAACGCAAGATCGCCTGCACCTGGGTACCCTGGACGCACGGGCGATTGGCGGCAACGAGCGGGTACGGCGCCGGCATCACCTCGCCTGGTTGGTACCACCACCTGTTCACCGCGCCTGATCAGATCACCACGCGCTGGCTGTCCAAGGTCGCGCAGGTGCTGCGGGAGGAGGATCTGCCCGTCTCCAGTGCACACGTGATCGAGGCGGTGCGACTCGCGGACACCCTTGCGGCATTGAGAGAACGCCCGCTCGCCGGCCTGAGCGAGGTGACCGAGGCGACGCGGGCAGTCCTCTGCGGCGGGAACGACGTACTGCTGGATCTCGTGACGCGAGAAGCAGTTGTCGGTGAGTTGCTCGGGTCGGTGCCGGGAGAGACACCGCAGGCGCCGGTCGCGGCGGATCTGGCGGCGCAGGCGCGGCGGTTGCGGATGAAGCGGGACGCGACCGAGCGGGTGATCGAGCTTGATCTGCGGAAGTCGAACGACCTGGAGAAGTCCAGACTTCTACACAGGTTGAGGATTCTCGATGTGCACTGGGGTGTGCCCGCCGCCGACGAACGGCGGGCGCAGGGCACGTTCCGCGAGATGTGGCGGCTGGCCTGGGATCCAGGGCTCGAGGTCGAGTTGGTTGCCGCAGGCGCCCACGGTACGACGGTGCTCGGCGCGGCGACGACCGTGATGCTGAAGGCGGCCGACTCGACGACGCTCGCCGACGTCACGGCCGCGCTCGAGCGGTCGTTGCTCGCCGATCTAGCGGACGCACTTCCGTCTTTGCTGCAAGGGATCGACACCCGCGCGGCCGCCGACGCCGATGTCGGTCACCTGATGGCGGCGCTTCCAGCTCTGGCGCGAGCCTCCCGGTACGGCGACGTACGCGGGACCGACACGGCCGGGCTGGCCTCGGTCGCCGGGCGGATGGTGTCGCGAGTCTGTGCGGGGCTCGCACGGACGGTCCACGGGCTCGACCCGGATGCGGCGGCCGCCGTACAGGAGCTGATCGACGGCGTGCAGGACGCGACCGTGCTGCTGGCCGAGGACGTACGGGCGGAGTGGCTGAACACGTTGGAGGGGTTGAGCGACCGCTCCTCCGTGCCGCCGTTGATCCGCGGGCGGTTGACGCGGTTGATGATGGACACGTCGCGGCTGCCGGATCACGAGGTCGCGCTGCGGTTGGGGCGGGCATTGTCTCCCGGTACTGCGACTGCGGAGGCGGCCGGGTACATCGAGGGGTTCCTCGCCGGCGGCGGGTTGTTGCTGGTGCACGACGAGCGGCTGCTGGCGCTGGTGGACGAGTGGTTGGGCGCGATCCCGGACGATGCGTTCGTGGAGGTGCTGCCGTTGTTGCGGCGTACGTTCGGGACCTTCGCGGCGCCGGAGCGGCGTTCGATCGGCGCGCGTGCTCGGGTCCTCGCCGACCCGGCGTCGTTGGTGATTGCCGACGACAACGACCTTGACGCCGAGCTCGCAGTGACTGCGTTGCCGGTCGTCGCGCAGTTGCTGGGGGTCTCATGAACGACGAGCGGATGCGACGCTGGCGGCTCGTGCTGGGTGGTGAGGCCGAGGAGGAGACGGGTACGACGCTGTCGTCCGAGGACCGCTCCGTCGACGCCGCGTTGGCCGCGCTGTACGACGCAGGAGAAGGGGAGTCGGGCAGTCAGCGGTCGTCCGGGTTGGGTTCGTCGGCGCCGCGGGTGGCCAGGTGGTTGGGCGATATCCGGCAGTACTTCCCGAGCACCGTCGTACAGGTCATGCAGCGGGATGCGGTCGAGCGGCTCGGCATCACGCGGATGCTGATGGAGCCCGAGCTGCTCGGCGCGGTCGAGCCCGACGTACACCTGGTCAGCACGCTGCTCGCGCTCAACGAGGTGATGCCCGAGGAGACCAAGCAGACCGCACGGGACGTGGTCGGCCGGGTGGTCGCCGAGCTCGAGGCACGATTGGCGGAGCGCACGAGGGCTGCGGTGACGGGCGCGCTCGACCGGGCCGGGCGTACGACGCGGCCGCGGCACTCGGACATCGACTGGGACCGGACGATCCGGATCAACCTGAAGCATTTCTCGCCGGCGCTCGGGACGATCGTGCCGGACCGGTTGGTCGGATATGCGCGCCGCAACCACAGCGTGCAGCGGGACATCGTGCTTGCGATCGACCAGTCGGGATCGATGGCGGAGTCGGTCGTCTACGCCTCGCTGTTCGGTGCGGTGCTCGGCTCGATCCGCACGTTGCGGACTTCGCTGGTCGTCTTCGACACTGCCGTCGTCGACCTGACGGATCAGCTCGACGATCCGGTCGACGTGCTGTTCGGGACGCAGTTGGGCGGCGGGACGGATATCAACCGGGCGCTGGCGTACTGCGAGGACCTCGTGACGAAGCCGGCCGAGACGGTGCTCGTACTGATCTCCGACCTGTACGAGGGCGGCGTCCGGGAAGAGATGCTGCGCCGGGCGCGTTCCTTGGTGGAGTCCGGCGTACAGGTGATTGCTCTGCTGGCGTTGGCGGACTCGGGCACCCCGTCGTACGACGCCGAGAACGCGGCGGCGCTGGCGGATCTCGGCGTACCCACGTTTGCCTGCACACCGGATCTGTTCCCGGACCTGATGGCCGCTGCGATCCGGCACGAGGACATCACCAGCTGGGCCTCTACCAACCTGACGTGAAAGGAATCCGATGACCACCGTCGAACTGACCCGCTTCCGGGTGCTGGCCGAGAAGACCGAGGAACTGCTCGCCGCTCGCGCCGACATGCTGAAGGACTTCGAGGCCGATCGAGCCGGCTTCCTGCGCGCGCGGTTGGTGCAACTGCCCGACAACGAGTGGCTGGACATCGTCGACTGGGCGACGCCGGAAGACTTCGCGACGTCGCGCGAGAAGGGCCCGAACCTGCCGGGGATCGCGAGGTTCTTCGCAGCCATCGACTCGCTGGTGGTCGCCGAAGAGGGCGTAATCGCCAGGTAATTCGCCTGACACCGCCCGGAGGCGGATGCGACCGTGGGCGACATGAACGTGAGCGAGATCCGGCCCGACGAGTACGACCGCGCCGCCGAGCTGTGGGAGGCGTCGGTGCGGGCGACGCACCACTTCGTCACCGAGGCGGATCTCGATGTGTTCCGGCCGCTGGTCCGGGCGTCGTTCGGTGAGATCGCGCAGCTCGCGGGATTGCGGACCGACGACGGGTTGCTGATCGGGTTCATCGGCGTCGAGGACGGCAACGTCGAGATGCTGTTCCTCGACCCGGCGTACCGCGGCCAGGGCGGCGGGAGTCTGCTGCTGGAGCACGCGTTCGCTTCGTTTGCGGCGGTTGCGGTCGACGTCAACGAGCAGAACCCGCAGGCGATCGGCTTCTACGAGCGCCACGGTTTCCGGGTGGTTTCACGCAGCGAGCACGACACGACCGGCAAGCCGTACCCGATCCTGCACATGAAGCGTTAGCCGGCGATCTCCAGGATGTCGATCGGGGTATACGGGTCGGCCTCGGCGAAGCGGAGGGCCCACTGGACGGCTTCCTCCTTGGAGTCGACGCGGATGATCGAGACCCCCGCGACGAGCTCCTTGGTCTCCGCGAACGGGCCGTCGATCACCCGCGGCTGACCCGGCACCGGGAACGTGACCCGCGCACCCCGCGAACTCGGCATCAGCCCTTCACCGAGCACCAACACCCCGGCCTGACGCATCTCCTCGAGTACGGCGTCGGCCCGCTCGAGGATCTCCGGGTCGGGCGGGTTGCCCGCCTCGAGACTGTCATTGGTCTTGTGCAGCAGCATGTACCTCATAGCCGAGACCTTAGTGCGCCCCAGAACGCATGAGGGATCTCGTAATCGAGCCACGCCGCGATCTCGGTGATCTCCCGCGGACTCCGCGCCCCGACGACGACGGCCGGTACGGCGGGATGCGTCAACGGGAACTGCACCGCAGCCGCCAGCAGCGGTACGCCGTGCTGCCGGCAGAGCTCCCGCAGTACGTCGATGCGTCGGAGCACGTCCTTCGGAACCCGCTCGTACCCGTGGGGAGCGCCGTCCGCAGTGTCGGCGAGGACTCCGCCCTGGAACACCCCAGCCGCGAGCACGGCGACGCTGAGCTTCTCGCACAGCGGCAGGAGCTCGTCCTCACCGGTCTGGTCGAGGAGCGTGTACCTCCCGGCGAGCAGGACGCAGTCGACTCCTTCGGTCTCCCGGAGGAAGCGCGCCGCCAGGTCCGCATGGTTGACGCCGAGCGAGATCGCCCCGATCGTGCCGCGCCCGCGGAGCTCGGTGAGCGCGCGGAACGCCTCGGTCGACGCGGCGCCATAGTCGAGGTCGGGGTCGTGGATGTGCAGGATGTCGATCCGGTCGATGCCCATCCGCTCCAGGCTGGCTTCGAGCGAGCGGATCGTTGCGGAGTACGAGTAGTCGAGCCTCGGCCCGAGCCCGGCCGGCGGCTCGGCCCAGATCGGCTGCAGATCCGGGCCGCCCGGCTCGATCAGTCGCCCGACCTTGCTGCAGAGCACGAACTCGCCGCGTGATCGACCGCGCAAGGCCAGGCCGGCCCGCTGCTCGGACAACCCGTACCCGTAGACCGGCGCGGTGTCGAACAACCGAACCCCCAGCTCCCAGGCCCGGTCGATCGTCGCCACCGCCTGCTGCTGCGGAACCGCGGCGAACATCCCACCGATCGAGGCGAGCCCCAACCCCAGCTCGCTGACCCGCAACCCCGTTCGCCCCAGCTCAACCGTCCGCACGCCAACGACCCTAGGAGTCCCCACCGACAGTCTTCGCCGCTAACGACAGGAGGTGGTCATGGATCCGCGCCCGCCCAGCGCTCAGCCCCGGGTGCCGAGACCGACTACCTCCTGTCGTTAGCCGCGCAGACCTTCCGCCGGGCGGCAGCGGACGGCACTATGCGGGCATGAGCGAGATCGCGGAGCGGTACCGACGGCGGGCCGATGCGTTCGAGCAGAAGGTTGCCGCCGTGGCGCCGGACGAGTGGGAGAACCAGTCGCCGTGCGCGAGGTGGACCGCGCGGGACGTGGTCGAGCACGTCGTCACGATGCACGGCGTGATGCTGATCCCGGTCGCACGGAGGCTGACGCCGGCGGACGATCCGCTCACCGCGTTCCAGGAGGCGCGCGCCGCGATCGAGGACGTACTCGACGACCCCGTCGCCGCGTTGACCGAGAGCGATACACCCGGCGGCCGGATGACGGCCGAGGAACACATCGACCAGGTGGTGTCCGACGACCTCGTCCTGCATGGCTGGGACCTGGCCAGGGCCACTGGTCAGGACGAGACGATCGAGCCGGTCGACATCGAACGGCTCTGGGCGGCGGCGGTCGCGATCCCACCGGACCTGATGGCGAAGTACCGGACGCCAGGCGCCTTCGGCGAGGGCATCGAGGTGTACGGCGCCGAGGTACCTGTTCCGCCGGAAGCTCCCCTGCAGGACCGGCTACTGGGGTTGCTGGGCCGCGAGCCGTGAGAGGTTGTTTGGCGCGTAGTAGCTGCTGGGGTCGTCGCACAGCGGTGCCTGGGTGAGTTCGGCGGGCCGTGTCATCAGCGCTGCGTGGCCTTTCGCGATCGCCGGGTCCAGGTACTCGTGGCCGGGGAGGTCGGCGACCGCCGTACGGCAGCCGAGCGCCATGCCCTCGAACAGCGCGGTCGTCGAGACGCCGACCTGGTACGTCGCGGTGGCGAGCAGGTCGAGCGTGCTGCCGCTGGTCGACAGGTGTATGCCGTCCGGGATCGTGTAGTCCTCGGGGCGCTCGCTCGGGTGGAGGCGGTAGACGATCTCCAGTTCGGGATGCTGCTTCGCGACAGCATCCGCCGTACGGATCAGCTCTGCGCCGACCGTTCCTTGCGAGAGGAACACCACTCGGTTTGGATCCTTCGGCCCGGGCTTCGGCAGGAACGTCGCGCCGATCACCTCGGTCCGCATCCCGGCGGGGAGATCCGCGACGTCGGTCCAGTACGACCCGAAGCACCAGAGCTCGTCGGGCTGATCCGCAACGGCCGGCCGGCCGGGGTAGCTGTAGCCGAGGTGGAACGGGCTGATCGCGCCGTGCTGGAGCTCGACGACGCGGATGCCGAGATCGCGGGCGGCGCCGACGATGTGCTGGTGGAAGTACGCGACGACGACGTACACGGTCTTGATCCGGTGCCGCTTGAGCAGGGCTCGGTACAGGGCGCGCAGTCGCAGGTGCTTCGGGACTTCGCGGGCCAGGATCGCGCCGACCGGGACGCGGACACCGGTGAGTTTCTCGAGCGCGCTGCCGATGCCGCGATCGTCTGTCGTGCGGGGATGGATCGCGCCGGCGGCGGACGTGAAGAAGTCGAGGTTCTTGCTGCCGGGGAGCGGGGTGCCGTTGATGCCTGAGTCGAGGATCAGGGCGTTGTCGCCGAGGGTTCTGCGGAGTTCGTCGGTGTAGATCTCGACACCGTTCGGTTTCCGTGGATGCGGTACGACGAGGGCGTCGTACCGGCCGGGGAACGGGGAGCGGGTGACGATCCCGGCGACATGCTTCGCGACCAGGGCGGCCTTGTCGTACGGCGTACGTCGTACCGGATGGGGTGCGCCGTGGATGCCGGTGCGGCGGGTCAGCTCATGGAAGACGCGCATCCGGATGATCGGCCAGGGGTGAGCGCCTCGGGTCTGCCACTCGAGCAGCCCCAGGTCCGTCTCCACCTGCCAGATCGCCCGGCACAGCTCCGCCACCGTCGGCCGGCCCGGGGCCGTCGCCGGACCCGTGCCGTTCCCGGTACTCGTCATGGTTGATCCCTACTATCCCCGCGAGACTGCCGACGCCCGAGAAGAACCGGCGGACTGCCTTCAGCAGGTGCGTCTTCCGGCCGAGCAGCAGCCCGGCGAGGGCGAACCCGATCGCCGAGATCACCCGGGCCGAAGCATAGGCCAGCACGAGTACGTAGCTGATCGCGCCCGGGCGGATCAGCAGGCGGCTGATGGTGTCGCCGGAGCCGGAGCGGAAGGCACGGCGGACCAGCCAGCGGAGTGTGGTCCGGCCGACCGGCACCTCCTCGGCGATGCACGCTTCCTCGCACCAGACGATGCGGAAGCCGGCGCGGTGGACGCGGAGGAAGAAGTGCAGGTCGCTGGAGCCGGTGTAGCGGAACGCGGGATGGAATCCGGGCGTGACTGCGTGGTAGACGCGGCGGCTGACCAGGGTGTTGTTCGTGTACGCCTTGCGGAGTTCCTCGCCGGTGGTGTGCTTGCCGGTCGAGTCGTGGACGTCGCTGTAGTGGTTCCAGGGCGGGGCGCCGGGCGGGAGGTTGCCCTTCACCGGGCCGGTGACGACGTCGGCGCCGGTCGTCTCCCAGGCCTGGAGGAGCGTTTTGAGCCAGCCGGGGGGCGCGGTCTCGTCGTCGTCGACGAAGATCAGGGCGTCGTCGTTCCAGCACAGCTCGACGGATCGCTCCCGGGCGAAGGGGATTCCCGGCTCCGGTTCGACCACCGATTGGATCGGGTACGGCGTACCCGCGCCGAACTCCTCCAGGACCGCCGCCGCCGAGCCGTCCGCGTCGTTGTCGACCACGACGATCCGGATCGCATAATCGGAGTCCGCGGGGAGCTCCTGAGCCTGCAAACTGGTCAACAACCCCCGCAACAGAGCAGGTCGCCTGAAGGTAATCACCGCAATGGCGACGCAGGTGCTCATGGCGCCCGAGACTATCGGTCCCCACCAACAACCGCCCATCCAACTGGTGTGAGATCAGTTGGCGTGGTGGGAGAACACGCCCGATGCGCGATGGCTGTTCCGTGCAGCCACGGGAAAGTGCGTCGTGTTCGGTTAGGTCAGGCGTCTGTGGGGGCTGGTTCCCAGCCGGTGGCTTGGGACCAGGTGTCTGCTCGTTGGATGGTTTGCCAGAACCAGGGGAGTTTGGCGTTGGTGTAGGCGGTGCGGTCGTCGGGGTGTTGGGCGGCTAGGGAGCGTTTCAAGGTCTCGTATGGAGGCAGTTCCTCGGGGTGTGTGCGGAGGTAGTCGCGCAGGAGGAGCGGGAACTGTTGGGAGAAGCTGCCCAGTTTCCGCACGTGGATGTGGGTGCGGGGCGTGCCGGGTGGTTCGCGGAAGTAGCGTTTGGTGCGTTCGGGGTTGTCGGGGCGGTATACGTATCCAAGGGCTTCCAGCGGCATCCGGAACGGCTCGACCGGTTCCAGTGACGAGACCGAGATCTGGATGTCGATGATCGGTTTGGCGGCCAGGCCGGGGACGGCGGTGGAGCCGATGTGGTCGATTCGGACGGCGACATCGCCGAGGGCCGAGCGCAGCGACAGGCCGAGCTCGGTGAAGCGGTTGGCCCACGCAGGGTCGTAGGAATCGATCCGGATCACCGCGCCAACCGTAGACCCGCGCAGCCTGAAATTGCAGGAAGTTGCAGAAGGTGTAACGCGGGTGGCTGTTCGCGCGATTTATGGCCGGGACCACATCCGGTCCAGTCCGCCCGATTGAGGTTCTTGGGGGTTGTGGTGTTCCGTACTGCTCGTTGGTTGCGGCTGGCTGTGCCGGCTGCGCTGGTTGCGGGGTCGGTGGTGGTGGTTACCGGTTCATCCGGCACGGCTGCGGTGTCGGCCGAGCCGAATGTGCGTCACGCGAAGTTCCAGCCCGCTGCGGCGAGTGGTCCGAAGTACGACCCGAAGTCAGTGATCGTGCAGTTCAAGCCGAAGGCAACGACCTCGGCGCGCAAGTCCGCGCTGGCCAAGGTCAAGGGCACGCCAGATGTTTCCGTCACCGCCGACGTCGTCAAGGTGACCGGTGACGTTCCGGCGACCGAGCTGCTGAAGAAGGTCAAGGCCGACCCGTCGGTCGAGGTTGCCTCGCTCAACTACATCCGGCAGAAGTCCGCCATACCGAACGACTGGCTGTACACGAACTACCAGAAGTACCTGTCGACCGTCCGCGTCGACAAGGCGTGGGATCTCTCGAAGAGCGCCGGCACCCAGACGATCGGTGTCCTCGACACCGGCGTCGACGCGGGCCACCCGGACCTGGTCGGTCACCTGCTGCCCGGCTACAACACGTTCAACACCGCACTCCCGCCCAACGACGGCGACGGCCACGGTACTGCGACCACCGGCATCATCGCGGCCGGCACGTCCAACAGCACCGGCATCGCGGGCGTCGCGTGGAACGCGAAGGTCCGCCCGGTCAAGGTGCTCGACGACACCGGCTCGGGTGACGACACGAACCTGATCAACGGCATCAACTGGGCGGTCAAGAACGGCGTCCGGGTGATCAACATGTCGCTCGGCGGTGAGGGCGACGACCCGGTCCTGCACACCGCGATCCAGAACGCGGTCGCCAAGGGCGTCGTACTGGTCGCCGCGGCCGGCAACACCGGCGGCGACTCGTCGAACCACTTCCCCGGCGCATACCCGGAGGTCCTGTCGGTCGGCGCCACGAACCAGGCCGGCGTACTGACCAGCTTCAGCAGCTACGGCGACTCCGTCGACCTCGCCGCCCCGGGCTACGACATCACCAGCACCTCGCCCCGCGCCGGAACCCCGGCCGGCTACGAGCCGTACTTCCTCGGCCTCGCCGGTACGTCGTTCTCCTCGCCGATCGTGGCCGGCGTCGCCGCCCTCGTCCGCAACAAGTGGCCGTCGTTCACGCCGGCACAGGTGATGGCCCGCCTCAAGGCAACCGCCCGCGACGCCGGTCCGCGCGGGACCGACCCGTACTACGGCGCAGGCATCCTCGACGCGTACGCCGCCCTCGGCGGCGCACCCACCACCGACTTCGCCATGGGCACAGCCGACAAGAACGACCAGCCGGCCCGCGCGGGCGAGCTGATCGCCGGTGTCGCGGCTTCAGGGACCATCAGCGTCGAGGGCGACGTCGACTGGTACAAGATCCCGGGCACGGCCTCACACCAGGTACGCGTCGACGTCACCGGAGCGATGTTCGACTCCGGCACCTACGCGCAGAACTTCGGGCCGGTCGTCTCGGTGTACGACAGCGCGCTCAAGCCGCTGGCGTTCGTCCAGAAGCCGGAACCGCCGGTGGACAGCGACGGCTACGAGATCCCGCAGGCGCTGACCGCCAGCACCTACGCCACGTTGCCGGCCCAGACCGCCTATATCGCCGTACGGAACGCGAACGGTTCGCGGGACAGCCGCGCGTACAGCATCAAGGTCACCAACGCGGACGGCAACGTCGGCGCCGCGCCGATCCCGGCGTACCCGGTCCTGGACGCCTTGCCGGCCGACCTGTCGACGATCGCGAGCACCGAGATCCAGCCGGTGGTCACGTTCGCTCCGGAGGTCGACGCGAACAGCGTCATCGCCGGTCTGAAGCTGCTGAACGGGAAGACCGGTGCGGTGGTTCCGGCGGGTGTGACCTACGACCCGTCGTCGCACCAGGCGATCCTGACCCCGAAGGATTCGTTGCTCGAAGCAACGCCGTACAAGCTCGCGGCGACCGGGGTGGTGGAGACCTCCAGCGGCCTGCCGATCCAGCCGTTCAGCTCGGTCTTCAGTACGCCGGACCTGGTACCGCAGAAGCTGACCACGTTCACCGGCGGCGGTGCTTACCTGGCGGCCAACTTGGCCTGGACGATTCCGCCGACGACGGACCTCGCCCAGGTGATCGTGCGGCGGAACGTCGGGAGCAAAGCGCCGACGCCGAGCACGGGCACGCTGGTTTACTCGGGCACCGGGACCGCGGTGAAGAACACCGGGCTGGCGCAGGGTACGACGTACACGTACGCGGGCTGGGTCGTCGACCGGGCCGGCCACTACAGCCCGATCGCGATCAAGCAGTTGCTCGGGATGAAGTCCGGGATCAGCACGACGTCGACGCTGATCAACTACGGCGGCGCGATCACGATCAAGGGCAGCACGCTGCGGATCGACAACCTGGCGTACGCCGGACTGCCGGTGAACGTGTACGTGCGGCCGAAGACCTCGACCAAGTTCACGTTGCTCGCGGCGCTGAAGACGTCCTCGACCGGAACGCTCTCGGTCGTGGCGAAGCCGACTGTGTCCTCGGTCTACATGCTCACGTTCCCCGGCAACGCCGACCTGATGGGCACCCGGACCGCCGACATCACCGTGCAGGTCGCGCCAACGATCTCCGCGACCCTCGCGCCGGCGGCGATCAAGCTCGGTAAGACCACCGCGTTCAGCGGGTACGTCGCACCCGCGCACGCCGGCAAGGTCGTCTACCTCCAGCAGTACGGCAACAAGGTCTGGAAGTCGATCGCCTCGGTCAAGCTCAGCACCTCGGGTAAGTACGCCTTCGGCATCAAGCCCGCCATCCGCGGCCAGATCGCCTACCGCGTCTGGTTCCCGGCCGACGCGGACCACGCCCAGGCCTTCACGGCCAACAAGATCGTCACCGTCAGCTGACAGCGACGACGTGGGGAGGATCCCGAATGCGGGATCCTCCCCAGCTTTATGTTCGCGGGCTGTACCTGTGGGTACAGTGGGCGGGGTGGAGACGGTGGAGCGGTTGATTCGGAGTACGCAGGAGTTGTTGTGGGAGCGGGGGTACGTCGGGACCTCGCCGAAGGCGATCCAGCGGGCTGCGGATGCGGGGCAGGGGAGTATGTATCACCACTTCGCGGGGAAGGCGGAGTTGGCGAAGGCTGCGATCGAGCGGTCGGGCGCCGAGTTGCGGGCGGCGGCTGAGGTGCAGTTGACGGGGGACGGGTCGGCCAGTGAGCGGATCGCGGGGTACCTCGAGCGGGAGCGGGACGTGCTCAAAGGGTGCAAGGTCGGCAGGCTGGCGGCGGATCCTGACGTGATTGCGGATCCGGTGTTGCGGGAACCGGTGGCCGAGACGTTCGAGTGGTTGCGGAAGCGGCTGGCCGAGGTGGTTGCGGAGGGCAAGCGTTCGGGTGAGTATCCGGACTCGCTCGACCCGGACCGGATCGCGGCCACCGTGGCGGCGGTGTTGCAGGGTGGGTACGTGCTTGCTCGAGCGGCCGGCTCGGTGGAGCCGTTCGAGCTGGCTGTCCAGGGATTGATCGACTTGTTGCCGGAGGCTACGAAGTGAAGATCGGTGCGGTGTTCCCCCAGTTGGAGATCGGTGCGGACCCCCAGACGGTGCGCGACTGGACGACCACCGTGGAGCAGGCCGGGTACAACCATGTGCTCGCCTACGACCACGTGCTCGGCGCCGATCCCACGAACCGCCCCGGCTGGACCGGGTACACCGACAAGTCCTTGTTCCATGAGGTTTTCGTGCTGTTCGGCTACATGGCGGCCATCACCACCCGCCTCGAGCTCGTGACCGGCGTACTCATCCTCCCGCAGCGTCAGACGGCCTTGGTGGCGAAGCAGGCCGCTGAGGTCGACGTACTGAGCGGCGGCCGGCTGCGGCTCGGTGTCGGCATCGGGTGGAATCAGGTCGAGTACCAGGCGCTCGGCGTACCGTTCAAGCAACGCGGCGCGGTGCTGGAAGAGCAGGTCGACCTGCTGCGCCGCCTCTGGGCCGAGCCGGTGATGTCCTACGACGGCAAGTACCACGAGGTCGTCGAGGCTGGGCTCAACCCATTGCCCGGCCGAGAGATCCCGATCTGGTTCGGCGGCACTGCAGATGCAGTACTGCGACGTACCGGCCGGATCGGTGATGGGTGGATGCCGCAGTCGGCGCCGGACGATCGAGCCAGGCAGCAGATCGCGATGCTCCGCGAAGCCGCGGAAGCGGCCGGCCGGGATCCGCAGTCGATCGGGATCGAGGCGAGACTCACCCTCGCCGCCGTACCCGAACAGGACCGCAAGGCCTTCGTCGACAGCTGGCGCGAGCTCGGCGCGACCCACCTCGGCATCAACACGATGAACCTCGGCCTGGCCACACCACAGGACCATGCCAAAGTCCTCGCCGAGGTACTCCCGAAACTCACCTGAACCCAGAGGTATCTCCCGGCACCTCCCGACGGTCCGAACGGGTAGGGGGAGTTTCGTCAGGGAGAGGGGACGGTCATGGCCGCCCAGAGTGATTTCGAGAAGCGGACCTACAACTACCTACGGCTGGCGATGATCGGAGTCCTGATCATGCTGGCGGTCGCGGTGTGGCGCGAGCACCGCCAGACGGCGTCGGACTGCTGGCAGGGTTCGATCAGTGCGTATTACTACACGCCGGTGCACGCGGTCTTCATCGGTACGTTGGTCACGGTCGGCGTCTGCATGATCGTCCTGAAAGGCGCTTCGACCCTGAAGGACGTGCTGCTGAACCTCGGCGGTCTCCTCGCACCGGTCGTCGCCTTCGTGCCGACCCCGAACGCGGGCAGCTGCTGGTCGAAAGAACTCGTCTCGCGCGACCCGGCCGACGACATCGGGAACAACATGGTGGCGTACTTCTGGGTCGGCAGCATCGCCCTGCTGGTCTCCCTCATCATCGGGCTGACCGCCAGGGGCAGCGCGAAGTGGGGCTGGAAGCAGAAGTTGGGACTGGGAGTCTCGGTGGCGCTCTGGCTGGCCGGGATCATCTGGTTCAGGACGTCGCGCGAAAGCTTCGACAACAACGCGCACTACACCGCCGCCGCGCTCCTGTTCGCGGCGATCATCGGCATCGTTGTGCTGAGCGCACTGGGCCAACGTCACCTGCCCGTCACGGGGGCGCAGGAGAAGAAGGCGTTCACACGCATCTACGGTCTCATCGCGATCGGCATGGCCCTCAGCCTCGTCATCGGCGTCATCTTCAGGTCGTCGGCAATCCTCTGGGTCGAGATCGCACTGCTCGGTTTGTTCCTGCTGTACTGGATCCTTCGAACCGCCGAGCAATGGCGCGCCGACAAAGAGACAACCCCAGACATCCCGGCGGAACTGCACAAGGTATGACCTAACCCTGTGGGGTGTTCGCGGTGGAGCCGCGGATGGCCAGCGGGCAGGGGAGGGTGACGATCTCGGTGGGGCGGTCGGGGGTGGTGATGCGTTGGCGGAGGAGGGTTACGCCGGTTTCGACGATGGCGTGGGTGGGTTGTTCGACCGAGGTGAGGTCGAAGGATTCCCAGGCGGCCATTTCGGTGTTGTCGAAGCCGATCACCCAGACGTCGTCGGGGACCCGGGCGCCGACCGCGCGGGCGCCGTCGAGGATGCCGAAGGCGAGTAGGTCGGTGACGGTGTAGATCGCGGTCGGCGGGTTCTTCTTGGACAGGAGTTTCTCCGCGGCCGCGTGGCCGTCCGCATGCGGTACGCCGACCGAGACCACGTTGCTCGGCTTGATCTTCACGCCGGCGTCGGCGAGGGCCGCTCGGAAACCGAGGTCGCGGTCGCGGGACGTGTTCCCGGTGTGGATGAGCGTGACGAGTCCGATGTCCGTGTGGCCGTGGTCGACGAGGTACTTGCCCGCGTCGTACGCGCCCTGCCAGTTGTCGCCGACGACCTGGTCGCAGTCGAGCCCGTCGATGCCGCGATGCAGCAGCACGGTCGGCGTACCGGAGGCGAGCGCCATCGTGTGCAGCTTCGAGTCGTACGTCGCCGACGTCAGCAGGAACCCGTCGACGAGGCGCTGGTGCAGCACCTGGGCGATCGTCTCCTCCGGGTCGTGCTCGATGTTCCACAGGATCATGTGCAGACCGACCGAACTGAGCACCCGGCCGATCTCGTCGAGCAGCTCGGCGTGGAACGGGCTGGTCACGCGCGTCATGAACACGCCGATGGTGTCGGTCCGCCCGGTCTTCATCGCGCGCGCCAACGCGTTCGGCGTGTAGTTGGCGTCCTTCAGCACCTGCAGAACCCGGGCCCGGGTCTCCGGGTTGACCTTCGGATTGTTCGTCAGCACTCGCGAGACCGTCGCCTGCGACACCCCCGCCAGCCGAGCCAGATCCCTACTTGTCGGTGGTCGAGCCATGACCCTGCCTCCCCTAGTCCAAATGCTGAACCCTACTCAAGAGTGTGGCCACGGGCCGTTGACCACGCCCAACGCAATGTGTATACGTATTCATTGTATACGTATTCATCCCCTTGTGGATGGGAGATTCCGGTGCAGACACAACTCTCCAACCTGAGCCGCCGCAGGTTTCTCGCCGGACTGACGGGACTCACGGCCGCCGGAGTTATGGCCGGCTGTGGTGGCAACGGCAACGCAGGTGGTGGTGGGGGCAAGAGCCTCACCTTCCTCAACTGGGAGCAGGTCAAGGGCAACCCGCTGGAGCAGGCGATCCAGGCGTTCGAGAAGGAATCGGGCACCAAGGTCACCATCCAGCCCGCTGTCACCCAGGAGTACGACACCAAGATGCGCACGCTGATCGCGGGCGGCAGTCCGCCGGACGTGATGCGGATCAACGACGACTTCGTCCGCGGCTTCTCCACCCAGGGAGCGCTGCTGGACCTGAAGCCGTACATCGAGAAGGACAAGCTCGACACGTCGCAGTTCGCCAAGGAGACGTTCGACTTCCCGCAGCAGCCCGACGGCTCGCACACCGCGTGGGTCCTCGGGTACGAGCCGCGGCTGATCTTCTACAACGTCGATCTGTTCAAGAAAGCCGGCGTACCGCTGCCGCCGACGACCTGGTCCGCCGACGGCTGGACCTGGTCCGACTTCGAGGAGCGGGCCAAGAAGCTCACCGACCCGGCGAAGAAGCAGTACGGCGCGCTGGTCTACCTGGACACCGGTTACGAGCAGACGTTCACGGTCAACCACGGCAGTCAGACAGGCATCTTCTCCAAGGACGGCACGCAGTTCACGCTGTCGGACTCGAAGGAGTCCGAGGCGCTGCAGTGGGCGACCGACCTGACCTGCAAGGACAAGGTGCAGCCGCCGTGGTCCGCGCTGCAGCAGGACAGCATCCAGAACCAGATGTTTGCCCAGGGCAAGATCGCGATGATGTTCGCGACCTTCGGCACGGTGCCGTACATGCGGCAGACGATCAAGGACTTCACCTGGGACGTCGCTCCTCCGCCTGGTGACGTGGAGCAGAAGACCGAGTCCAGCGTGATCGTGTTCTGCATCCCGAAGAAGGCGAAGAACCCCGACGCGGCCTGGGACCTGCTGAAGTACCTCGCCAGTGAGGACGGCGGCAAGATCCTGCTCCAGGGCGGCGCGTTCACACCGATCAACCTGAAGGCCGCGGCCGACCTGGCGCCGAACGGGAAGGCGCCCGCGCATATCGGGCTGTTCGCCGAGGCGGCCAAGCATCTGACCGCGACCAACCAGACCAAGAACACGATCGGCGCCCGCGAGCTGTACCGGCCCGCACTGGACACCGCCTACAACTGTGAGAAGCCGGTCTCCGACGTTCTCCAAGGCGTCAAATCACAGGTGGAGAACGCCTTGAAGGGTTGATGTCGATGGCAACCATCACGATGGCACGCGACACCTCCGCACAAGTCAACACAGCCGACGTACGCCGGGCCCGCCGGAAGCAGAACCTGACCGGCTGGCTGTTCATCAGCCCGATCGTGGTCGGGGTGGTGGCGTTCCAGTTCTTCCCGATCCTGGTCTCGATCGCCGCGTCGCTGACCGACTGGAACGGCATCTCGGCGCCGAAGTTCGTCGGGCTGAAGAACTTCAGCGAGATGTTCACCGACGACCCGTTGTTCCTGCAGACGTTCAAGAACACCGTGTACTTCACGCTGGCGAGCATCCCGCTGACGATCGGCATCGGCCTGGTGCTGGCGTTGCTGTGTGCTCGTCCGATCCGCGGCGTCGCCTTCTTCCGGACGGCGTACTTCGCGCCGTACGTGACGAATGTGGTGGCGATCGGGTTCGTCTGGTTCTGGTTCTTCCAGCCGGACAACGGCGTGATCAACGGTCTGCTCAGCCAGCTCGGGATCAGCGGCCCGCAATGGCTGTCGAGCTCGAGCTGGGCGATGCCGGCCGTGATCATGGTCAGCGTCTGGCAGGGCATCGGGTACCCGATGATCATCCTGCTGGCGGGTCTGCAGGGCCTGCCGAACGAGTTCTACGAGTCCGCGAAGATCGACGGCGCGAGCGCGGCGCAGCGGTTGCGGTTCATCACGCTGCCGCTGCTGACGCCGCACTTCCTGTTCCTGCTGATCACGCAGTTCATCTCGTCGTTCCAGGTGTTCGGCCTGATCTACGTGATGACCAAGGGCGGGCCCGGCCACGCCACCAGCGTCTACATCTACAACATCTATCAGAACGCGTTCAGCTACGGGAAGGTCGGCTACGCCTCGGCAATGGCGTGGATCCTGTTCGTGGTGATCGCGGCCGTCACCTTCCTGCAGTGGAAGCTGCAGAAGAGGTGGGTGTTCTACTCATGAGAATCGTCGGAAAGACTTCGCAGTACGTCGTGATGTCGTTGTTCGCGATCGCGTTCCTGGCGCCGCTGGTGTGGATGATCAGCGCATCGCTGCGGCCCGAGGCGAAGGTGCTCAGCTCGCCGCCGAAGTTCCTGCCCACGGACACGCAGTGGAGCAATTACGGCGACGTGTTCAGCCTGATCCCGGTGTTCCTGTGGAACAGCGTGAAACTCGCCGGATTGAACGTGATCGGCATCCTGATCGTCGCGTCGATGGCCGGCTACGCGTTCGCGCGGCTGCGGTTCGCCGGCCGGGACATCGCGTTCATGGTGCTGCTCGCCACCTCGATCATCCCGGGCATCGCGTACCTGATCCCGCAGTACATCGTCTTCCAGCACATCGGCTGGGTGGACACGCAGTACCCGCTGTGGGTGCCGAAAGTGCTCACGCCGGTGTTTGCGACCTTCCTCATGCGGCAATCGTTCCTGACAATCCCGAACGAGCTCGAGGACGCCGGCAAGATCGACGGTGCGTCCACGTTCGGCATCTATTGGCGGATCATGCTGCCGCAGACCAAACCGGCGCTCGCCGCGATCGGGGTCTTCACGTTCCTAGAATCGTGGAACGACCTGTTCGGTCCGTTGATCTACATCACGTCCGAGAACCTGCAGACCTTGCCGGTGGCACTCGCGCAGTTCCAGGGCGAGTACTTCACCAAGATCAGTCTGCTGATGGCAGGCGCGACGATCTCCGTCGTACCGGTCATCGCCGTCTTCCTTTTCGCCCAGCGTTATTTCATCCAAGGCATCACGATGACAGGAATGAAGGGGTGAGCATCGTGCCCGATCGGGTCGTTGCCATGCAGATCGGAGCCATTTCGTTCGTCGACGAAGGCGTCGACCAGACACTCGACATCCTGGCCGAGCGCGGCGCGGTCAACGCGCTGTTCCTGGCCACACCGACCTGGACCCGGGGAACCGGTGGCCGGCAGATTCCCGGCCACCCGATCCCGGACCACGGCGTCCAGGAGTACGACCTCGGCTGGGTCGGCGGGAACTACGCGACGCCGCACCCGCAGTACTACGGGAACACCGTCCTCGGCGATGTCGGCCGCGCGCCGGAGCACCCCGAGCTGGACCTGCTCAGCGAGGTGATCCCGAAGGCCCGCGAGCGCGGGATGAAGTCGTTCGCGTGGATGGAGGAGAGCGGCGGCGCGCGCCAACTCCGCACGTACCCGAACTTCGCCAAGGTGCTCGAGGTCGACGCCTGGGGACGTCCCGGACGGCGGCCGTGCTTCAACAACCCCGACTACCGCAACTGGCACCTCGGGTTCGTCGAGGACTACGTGCAGAGCTACGAGCTGGACGGCCTGGCCTGGTGCTCGGAGCGGCCCGGTCCGCTGAACATGCTCATGCAGGGCACGGTCGACGTGTCCGAGATCGGCTGCTTCTGCCCGCACTGCCGCCAGGTCGCCCGCGAGCGCGGTATCGACGTCGACCGGGCGATGCGTGGGTACCGCGAGCTGGTCGAGTGGAACCAGCGGGTCGGCGCGGGCGAGCGTCCGGTGGACGGCGCGTTCGTGACGTTCTGGCGGATCCTGCTCAACTTCCCCGAGGTACTGGCCTGGCAGACGTTGTGGACCGAGAGCCAGCGGCAGCTGTACCGCGACATCTACGGCGTCGCGAAGGCGATCTCGCCCGAGGTACAGGTCGGCTGGCACGTCTACCACAACATCTCGTTCAGCCCGTTCTACCGGGCGGACCAGGACTACACGGAGATGGCGAAGTTCTCGGACTTCATCAAGGTCGTCATCTACAACAACTGCGCCGGCCCGCGGTTCTTCACCTGGGTGAAGAGCATCTGCGGTGCGCTGTTCGCCGACGCGGAGCCCGAGGACGTGTACCCGTTGATGATGAAGCTGCTCCAGCTCGACGAGGGTTCGTACGAGAAGCTGCCGCAGACCGGCTTCACCGCGGACTATGTACGCCGGGAGACCGAGCGGGCCGTCGCCGGTGTCGGCGGGCAGAGCGCGATCTACCCGGGTATCGACATCGATATCCCGGTCGGTGTCGCGAAGCAGCGCGGGCTGGAGAAGCCGCGTGACGTCGGTACCAAGATCAACTGGGACGACAACGAGGGCGAACTGACCGCGTGCACCCGCGAGTCGGTGCGCGACGCCACGCTGGCGGCGTTCGAGGGTGGCGCGGAGGGCGTCGTACTCAGCCGCAAGTACTCCGAGATGTTGCTCGAGAACGTGTCCGGTGCCGGCGACGCGGTCCGGAGTCTCAAGTGAAGCCTTGGTATCAAAGGACTTTGAGGTGGGCGCAGACGAATCTCACCGAGAAGGATCCGGCCCGGTACGACGCCGAGTGGTGGCGGGAGCACTGGCGTCGTACCAAGGTGCAAGGGGTGATCGTCAACGCCGGCGGCATCGTCGCGTACTACCCGAGCAAGTTCGAGCTGCAGCACCGGGCGGAGTACCTCGGTGATCGTGACCTGTACGGCGAGATCGCCAAGCTCGCGCAGGAGGACGGGCTGACGGTCCTGGCCCGGATGGACTCGAACCGGGCGCATCAGCCGTTGTACGACGCGCATCCGGACTGGTTCGCGATCGATGCTGAGGGCAACCCCTATCGCGCCGGGAAGTTGTACGTCGCCTGTGTGACCGGCCCGTACTACAAGGACTTCCTGACCGGGATCCTCGAGGAGATCATCGAGCGCACGTCACCGGACGGGCTGACCGACAACAGCTGGAGCGGCCTCGGCCGGGACTCGATCTGCTACTGCCCGAACTGTCGCGACAGCTTCGGGCAGGACCTGCCGGCGTCGCCGGACTGGGCCGATCCGGTGTACCGGCAATGGATCCGCTGGAGTTACGACCAGCGGCTCGCGGTCTGGGACCTGAACAACGAGGTGACCCGGCGAGCGGGCGGCCCGGACTGCTTGTGGATCGGGATGAACGGGGGCGAGGTCGTTGCCCAGAGCAAGAGGCTGCGGGATGACGTCGAGATCTGCAAGCGGGCGTCGATCTTCATGCTGGACTCGCAGTGGCGCCACGACGAGTCCGGGTTCCAGGCGAACGCGGACTCCGGCAAGCGCCTGCACGGACTGCTCGGCTGGGACACGCTGATCCCGGAGAGTACCGCGATGTACGACGCCGGCGTACCGACGTTCCGGCTCGGGAGCAAACCCGAACCCGAGGCGCGGATGTGGGCGATCGAGGGCTGGGCCGGCGGGATCCAGCCGTGGTGGCACCACATCGGATCGGTGCACGACGACCGGCGGCAGTACGCGACCGCACAGCCGCTGTTCGAATGGCACGAGGCGAACGAGGAGTACCTCGTCGACCGCGAGCCGGTGGCAACGGTCGGGCTGCTGTGGAGTCAACGGAGCGTGGACTTCCACGGCAAGGATTCGGCTGAGGAGGTGAGCCAGCTGCCCTATCGCGGTTGGGTGGATGCGCTCGTCCGGGCGCGGATCCCGTACCTGCCGACGGCCGAGGTGGATGAGCGCTTCCAGGTGCTTGTCGTGCCGAACGTCGGGGTGCTGACCGACGAGCAGATCGCGCAACTGCAGGCCTACAGCGGCCGGCTGGTCGTGACCGGTGAGTCGGGGCTCTACGACGAGTGGGGCGATCGCCGGGACGACTGGGCGTTGGGTGACCTGCTGGGAGTCCGGCACGCCGGCAAGCGGCTCGGCGACGGGACCGTGACGGACTGGGAGAACTACGACAGTCACAGCTACCTACGGATCGAGGACCGGGCGGTTTTCGACGGCGACACCGACGTACTGCCGTTCGGAGGGCAGCTGGAGGTCGTGGAGGCCGACAAACCCGCGCTGACCTGGATCCCGCCGTTCCCGATCTATCCGCCGGAGAAATCGTGGATGGAGGAGCCGCAGAGCGATACCCCGGCGCTGGTCCTCGGCGAGCGTACGGCGTACCTCGCGGCCGATCTGGACCGTCAGTACGCGAAGCACCACCACCCGGATCACGGGAAGGTGCTTGCGAACCTGGTCCAGCACGACGGGATCCCGCTGCGCGTCGAGGGCGCCGGCGTACTGGATTGTCAGCTCTACAAGCAGGGTGACCGGCACATCCTGCACCTGGTCAACCTGGACCAGGGAGGCGCCTGGCGCGGTCGGCTGGAGGAGTTCACGCCGGCCGGGCCGTTCACGGTGTCGCTCCGGGCGAGCGGGTCGCGGGCGCAGCTCCTCGTCTCGGGTGATGAGGTAGAAGTGAAGGAGCAGGACGGCTGGATTACGGTCGAGGTAGACCGGATCACCGATCACGAAGTCGTAGTACTCAGCTAAGGAGCCCCTTGTGTCCATCGACGTCACCGGCCCGATGAACGAGCGGTACGACGAGATTCTCACCGAGCGTGCGCTCGGACTCATCGAGACGTTGCACCGCACGTACGACGGGCGGCGGAAAGAGCTGCTGGAGCGCCGCGAGCAGCGGGTCGCGGAGATCGCGGCCGGGGCGTCGCTGGGGTTCCTGCCGGAGACGAAGGACGTCCGGGACGACCCGGAGTGGCGGGTCGCGCCCGCCGCTCCGGGCCTGGTCGACCGGCGGGTGGAGATCACCGGCCCGACCGACCGGAAGATGACCATCAACGCGCTGAACTCCGGCGCGAAGGTCTGGCTGGCCGACCAGGAGGACGCGAACACGCCCACCTGGGAGAACGTGGTCGGCGGCCAGCTCAACCTGCTCGACGCGATCACCCGCAAGATCGACTTCAGCACCGACGCGAAGAGCTACGCGCTGAAGCCGGACGAGGAGCTCGCGACGATCGTCGTACGGCCCCGCGGCTGGCACCTGCCGGAGAAGCACATCCAGGTCGACGGGGAGCCGGTCAGCGGTTCGCTGGTCGACTTCGCGCTGTACTTCGCCGCGTGTGCGGAACTGCAGATCACCCGCGGGCAAGGACCGTACTTCTACCTGCCGAAGATGGAGTCGCACCTCGAGGCACGCCTCTGGAACGACGTGTTCGTGACCGCGCAGGACACGATCGGGATCCCGCGCGGGACGATCCGGGCGACCGTGCTGATCGAGACGTACCCGGCCGCGTTCGAGATGGAAGAGATCTTGTACGAACTGCGCGACCACTCCGCCGGGCTGAATGCCGGGCGCTGGGACTACATGTTCAGCGTGATCAAGACGCACCGGACCCGCGGTACGGACTTCCAGCTGCCGGACCGGAACAGCGTGACGATGACCGTCCCGTTCATGCGTGCGTACACGGAGCTGCTGGTGCGGACCTGCCACAAGCGCGGCGCGCACGCGATCGGCGGGATGGCGGCGTTCATCCCGAGCAAGGACCCGGCGGTCAACGAGCAGGCGTTCGCGAAGGTCGAGGCGGACAAGACGCGCGAGGCCGGCGACGGCTTCGACGGCTCGTGGGTCGCGCACCCCGGCATGGTCGAGACCTGCCGGACCGTGTTCGACTCGGTCCTCGGCGACAAGCCCAACCAGGTCGACAAGCTCCGCGAGGATGTCGCGGTCACGGCCGACCAGCTGCTGGACGTCGCCGCCACGCCAGGTGAGGTCACCGAGGCCGGCCTGCGGAACAATGTCAGCGTCGCCGTGCAGTACCTGGCCGCCTGGCTCGAGGGCACCGGGGCGGTCGGCATCTTCAACCTGATGGAGGATGCCGCGACCGCCGAGATCTCCCGCTCGCAGATCTGGCAGTGGCGCCGCAACCAGGTCGTCCTCGACACCGGCGAGACCGTAACCACGGATCTGGTCGAGCGGATCGCGGACGAGGAGATCGACAAGCTCGGCAACCCCGACCGCTACGACGCGGCCCGGGCGCTGTTCCTCGAGGTAGCCCTCGCCGACGAGTACATCGACTTCCTGACGCTCCCGGCGTACGAACGCTTCAGCTGACAAGGAGATCTGCCGCCTTTCGGCACCGCTGGTCACGATCTTTTCGGTAATGGCCGTAAAGCGTTGACATCGACGCTTCGACGGCCCTACGGTCGCGACCATAAGTCGAGTTCCGGACGCCAGAAAGGCGGCACTCCCTTGCCCAAGCCTGCGTGGTCCAGCACGGCGCCGCCGGTCGGTCAGACCCGGCGCGACTTCCTCCGACTGTCCGGTCTGACCCTCGCCGCGCTCGGCGGCAGTTGGTCGCTGACCGGCTGCGGACTGTTCGGCGACGACAACGACAAGGCCGCCAACGGCCAGTCGACGCTGAAGATCGACTACGTTCCGGTCGAGGTGCTCGACCCGCAGGTGATCACCAACGGCATGTGGATCCTCAGCCGCGGGATCTCCGAGGGCCTGGTCACCCAGACGGAGAAGGGCGACGACGTCCAGCCGGCCGTCGCGTCCGAGTGGAAGATCTCCGACGACAACCTGACCTACACGTTCACCTTGCGGGACAACGCCCAGTGGTCCGACGGCAAGCCTGTCGTCGCCCAGGACTTCGAACGGACCTACAAGCGGCTGTTCACCCCGGCCGGTGGCTCGGCCGGCGGTACCACCCTCGGAGCCAACAGCTACCAGACCGCGACCGGGATCAAGGGCGCCCAGGACTTCCTGTCCGGCGTGCTGACCGACTGGTCGAAGGTCGGCGTGAAGGCGACCGGGGACCACGAGCTGGTCCTGACTCTCTCGAATCCCAACCCGGATTTCCTGCTCGCGCTCACCCACCCGGCGATGCTGCCGCTGCCGATGGACCTGGTCGAGGGCAAGCCGAAGGACTGGCAGAACCCGCCGAACTACGTGTCCAACGGCGCGTACACGGTCAGCGAGTGGGTCGCGAACTCGCGGCTGATCCTGGTGCCGAACGAGAAGTACTGGGACCGCGACAAGGTCAAGCTCGGCCGGATCCAGGTCAACCTGGTCGAGCCGAGCGCGGCGGCGACCGCGACCGTTCCGTACGAGAACGGCGAGACGGACCTGGTCCAGCTGAGCGGTCCCGACGTACTGCGGTTCCAGAAGAACGCGGACCTGTCGAAGCAGCTCCAGCAGACCGAGAACTACAGCATCCTCTACCTGGCGAAGCTGCGCAGCCAGCACAAGGCCATGGAGGACGTCCGCGTCCGCAAGGCGCTGTCGCTCGCGCTCGACCGCAAGACGCTGGCCGGTGTGCAGCCGGGGCAGGAGCCGGGCGTCTCGCTGGTGACCAGCCGTACTGCGGGCTGGGACGAGAGCATCGGGATCAAGGACGACGTCGCCGAGGCGAAGCGGCTGCTGGCCGAGGCCGGCTACCCGAACGGTCAGGGTCTGCCGCCGGTGCGGCTGCTGGTCGGCGTACCGGACACCACGCTCGCCGACGCGATCGTGGACAGCTGGACCAAGCAGCTCGGTATCAAGGCGAGTGTCGACCACGTCGAGGCCGGCGTGTACACCGAGCGGCGCTGGCAGGTCCAGAAGGGCAACTACATCGGCTTCTACTACGGCACCTTTGCGGGTCTGCCGACGTGGCCGACGATGGTCGGGTCGCTGTGGTCGCCGAAGAACGTGCAGGAGATCAGCCTGCCGAGTGACCAGTGGCAGAAGTACCAGGCGTTGCAGGACAACAAGAACCTGAAGCCGGCTGACAAGACCGCCCAGCTCAACGCCGTACTGGCCGAGCACGCGTCGGCTCCCGCGCGGGAGATCGGTGCACTGGTCGACAAGGCCAACGTCGAGACGGACGACGCGAAGCGGATGGCGTTGTACAAGCAGGCCGCGAAGCTGCGCGAGGAGCAGTACCTGTACCTGCCGGTGCTCTGGCTGAGTCTGTTCCACGCGGTCAAACCGAAGGTGCACGGCCTGCAGTTGCGGGCGTATCCGGACTACTTCTATCTCAAGCCGCTGAGTGTAGGGAGCTGACGGTGGGGCTCGCCATCTACATCGGCAAACGGCTGGTGCGGCTGGTCCTGTCCTTGATCGCGGTGTCGATCCTGACCTTCACACTGCTACAGCTTGCCCCGGGCAACTTCGCCGATCTGCAGCGGGTGAACAGCGGCGCGACGAACTTCGGCGGCGTCGGCACCGAGTCGATGGTCGGCGAGCTCGAGTCCCGGTACGGCGCCGACGTACCCGTCTGGAAGCAGTACGTGATCTTCATGAAGGGTGCTGTCGTCTGGGATTTCGGCCCGTCGTACAAGTACGCGAGCCGCAACGTGCAGGACATCATCTCGGAGGCGTTCCCGGTGTCGGCGACGCTGGCGTTGCTGGCGGTCGTGCTCGCCCTGCTGATCGCCGTACCGGTCGGGGTGTTCGCGGCGCTGCGGCAGAACAGCAAGGCCGATCACGGGACGATGTTCGTGGTCACGCTCGGGCACGCGTTGCCGAGTTATCTCAGTGCGGCGTTCATGATCTTGTTGTTCTCGGCAACGTTGAAGTTGTTGCCTTCGGGTGGGTGGAACGGGCCGAAGGACCTGATTCTGCCGGTGCTGGCGCTGAGTCTCGGGCCGGCTGCCGTGCTGGCGCGGTACGTGCGGTCGAGCATGCTGGAGACGCTGCGCGAGGAGTACGTCACGGCGGCGATCGCGAAGGGCGGACCTCGGCGTACGGTCATCGTCCGTCATGCATTGCGTAACTCGTTGATTCCTTTGGTGACCGTGGCCGGGCCGTTGCTGGCGGCATTGATGACCGGCACGGTGTTCGTCGAGGCGCTGCTGCGGATCCCAGGGCTGGGGCTGTACTTCGCGAACGCGGCGGCGAGCCGGGACATGCCGCTGCTGATGGGTACGGCGTTGTTCTTCGCGCTGATCCTGATGGTGACCAACCTGGTTGTGGATCTGATCTATCGCTTCCTCGATCCCCGAATCCGCACGGTGGGAGGTGTGTCCGATGACGGCCACTGAGGGCATCTCGGTCGCGGCCGGCGAGCCTGAGCGGGCTGCGCGTGGTCCGTTGGCGCGGGCCTGGTCGCGGTTTCGTCAGCACCGGTTGGCGTTCGGGAGTCTGATCTTCTGCTCGCTGCTGATCATCACGGCGATCGCGGCGCCACTGATCGCGCCGTACGGCTATGAAGAGACCGACATCCAGCACAAGCTGGCGGGGCCGGGGTCAGAGGGGCATCTGCTCGGGACCGATCTGCTCGGGCGGGACATTCTCAGTCGGTTGATCTACGGACTGCAGACGGCATTGACGGTGGCATTTGGGGCGGAGTTGACCGCGCTCGTGCTGGCGTTGGCGATCGGATTGCTTGCGGGTTATCTCGGCGGGCGGGTCGAGTCGTTGCTGATGGCATTCACCGATGTGATGTACGCGTTCCCTAGTTATCTGTTCGCGGTGGTGATGGTGACGGTTCTTGGTCGCAGCATCTTCGCGCTGGTGGTGGCGATCGGGATCGCGTCGTGGGTCACGCAGGCGCGGCTGGTGCGGGCGCAGGTGATGACGATCAAGGAGCGCGAGTACGTCGAGGCGGCCAGGTCGATGGGCGCGAAGGGCAGCACGATCGCGATCCGGTACATCCTGCCGAACGCGATCGGGCCGATCCTGGTCACGACGAGCTTCGCGATCCCGGCCGCGATCGCTGCTGAGGCCGGTCTGGCTCTGCTCGGGTTGGGCGTTCAGCCGCCGACGCCTTCGTGGGGCGCGATGATCAGCGAGGGCAGTCGGTACTTGTTGGCGGCGCCGCACATGCTGGTTGCGCCGGCGGTGCTGTTTGCCCTTACTTTGCTGGCGTTCACGTGGATCGGTGACGGCGTACGGGATGCCTTCGACCCGAGCGGGGAGCAGCGATGAGCGATGAGGCTTTGCTGTCGGTGCGCGATCTGCGTACGACCTTCGGCTCGTTGACTGCGGTCGACGGGGTGTCGTTCGACGTACGGCGTGGGCAGGCGCTCGCGATCGTCGGCGAGAGCGGTAGCGGGAAGAGCGTGACCATGCGCAGTGTGATGGGGATCCTGCCGCGGACGGCGCGGATCACCGGCGGGCAGGCGTACTTCGGCGGGCGCGATCTGCTGGCGATCGGGGACAAGGAGTTGCGCCGGGTCCGCGGGCGGGAGATCGCGATGGTGTTCCAGAGTGCGATGGAGGCGATGAACCCGACGCTGACGCTCGAGCGGCAGTTGACCGAGCATCTGATCTGGCACGGCCTTTGCAACAAGGCGGAGGCACGGAAGCGCGCCGTACGGGCGCTTGGGGATGTGGGGATTCCTGATCCGGAGAAGCGGATCCGGACGTATCCGTTCCAGCTGTCGGGCGGAATGCGGCAGCGGGCGATGATCGCGATGGCGATGGTGACCGAGCCGGACCTGTTGATCGCCGACGAGCCGACGACGGCGGTCGACGTGACTGTGCAGCGGCAGATCCTGGATCTGTTGAAGGGGCTGAAGGATCGCGGTACTGGGGTCATCATGATCACGCACGACCTCGGTGTTGCGCGCTACTTCTGCGACGACGCGGTGGTGATGTACGCCGGGCGCGTGGTCGAACGCGCGCCGATGGGTTCGCTGCTGGACGATCCGCGCCATCCGTACACGGTCGGCCTGCTCGGCTCGAGCGTCGAGGTCGGTGGACGGGAGCTGGCCTTGCGGCCGATCCCCGGCAGTCCGCCCGACCTGTTGCGGCGGCCTGAGGGCTGCGCCTTCCATCCCCGCTGCCCACGCGCCGAACTCCCCCAATGCCAAACCAACCAGGAGCCCCTCCCCATCGGCCCCACCCGATCCGCCGCCTGCTGGAAGGCAACCACCGATGCCTGACGAACTCCCTCACACCTCGTCTGACGAGCTGGTCCCCGCTCCGTCGTCTGACGAGCTGACCCGCGCGTCGTCGCCTCGCGAGCTGACCCGCGCTTCGTCCCCTGACGAACTGGCTGACGCCGCGTCGCGTGACGAGCATGTCCATGCCTCGGCGCGTGACCAGCTGACCCACGCTTCGTCGCCGCGCGAGCTCGCCTCGTCGCGGGACGAGCTGGTCCGCGCATCGTCGGCTGGTGAGTTGGTTTGCGCCGAGTCGGTGACGAAGGTCTTCCGTACGCGTGCGGGCGAGGTGCGTGCTGTCGACGACGTTTCGCTGACTGTGCATCGCGGGGAGACGCTCGGGCTGGTCGGCGAGAGCGGTAGCGGGAAGTCGACGGTGGCGCGGCTGATGATGGGGTTGCAGCCGTGTACGTCGGGGCGCGTCGTGTTCGACGGGAAGGATCTCGGCCGGCTGCCGGCGCGGGAACTGCGGGTACTGCGCCCGCGGATGCAGATGGTGTTCCAAAACCCGTACGGCTCGCTCCTGCCGCACTTCAGCGCGATCGGCAACGTGATGGAGCCGCTCCGGCTACACGATCGCGGCGACAAGGCATCCCGACGTACTCGCGCACTCGAACTGCTCGACTTGGTAGGTATCAACACCCACAACGCAGAGCTGTACCCGCGACAGTTCTCCGGCGGCCAACAACAACGAATCGCAATCGCCCGAGCCCTCGCCCTGGAGCCCGACCTACTCGTCTGCGACGAGCCAACCTCATCCCTGGACGTCTCAATCCAGGCACAAATCCTCGAACTCTTCACCGACCTCCGCAACCGCCTCGGTCTGTCGATGCTGTTCATCTCCCACAACCTCGCAGTAGTAGAACGCCTGGCCGACCGAGTAGCGGTAATGAACAAAGGCCGCGTAGTCGAGGAAAGCCCAACAGAAGCCCTCTTCCACGCCCCCAAAGACAACTACACCCGCCAACTCCTATCCGCCGTACTCCCAGTCCGCCAGCAGTAAGCCCCCGTGTGCTCCCGGTCCGCGGGAAGGCCCCCCGCGTGCTCCGGGTGCGCGGGAACCCCCGCGTGCTCCGTGGCCGCCTCTCGTCGCTCCGCTCCTCGGCGCGACCACTCCGCACGCTGCCCACCCACCCCCCGGCTCATCGCCGGTACATCCTTTCCGGCTATCGCCGGGCGTTTCCGGCTATCGCCGGATGTAGCGGCTGTCGCCCGCTGCGTGCTTCGTGGCCGCCTCTCGTCGCTGCGCTCCTCGGCGCGCCCACTACGCGCGCACCCCTCCGCCCAGCTCGCTCCACGCGCACCGCCTATCCCCGCACGTCCCGCGGATCTCGCCCCTCCCCGCACGCCGCCTATCCCCGGGCTTGTCGCCGGTGCATCCTTTCCGGCTGCCGCCGGGACCTGCCGGCTCGCGCCGAACCTTGCGGCTGCTGCCGGCCGACTCCGCCCCTGCGTGCTTCCCTCCGTCCAGCTCACTCCGCGCGCACCGCCTATCCCCGCACGTCCCGCGGATCTCGCCCATCCCCGCACGGCCCGCCCATCCACGGGCTTTGTCGCCGGTGCATCCTTTCCGGCTGGCACGGGCTTCGGCTTCTGTCGGGGGCAATCCTCTTGTGCTTCGTGGTCGCGTCGCCGCACCCCTCGGCATGCCCGCTACTCGCGCATCCCTCCGCCCAGCTCACTCCACGCGCACCGCCTATCCCCGCACGTCCCGCGGATCTCACCCATCCCCGCACACCCCGTCCACTCCGCGGTCTATCGCGGGTGCGTCGTTCCCGGTTATCGCCAGATCTCCGGCCGGGCGCTCGACATGCGGCTGATGCCGGGTTGTGGTTTGCGTTGGGTGTGGACCGAGTGCGCGGAGGTTCGGCATCGCTCGGCGAGGTGACTGTCGTAGGCTGGGCGCCGATGTGCGAGGTTGGCTCATCGCATGTGGGGGTGTGAAGTTGCCCGGGGTCGGGTGAGCTTTCAGGGGGCAGGGGTCCGCGAGATCGGGGTGACGGCGCGTCAAGGGTTTCGTTGGACGGGGAGCGTGAGCCCGTGTTGGACGACCCTGAGGCGCCCGGTCTCAGGCTGCTGTGATCTCGACTCCATCACCGTCAGCCGTGAAGAGCCGCGTTTCCCTGCCTAGTTTCAGGAGCCCGTGATGGATGACGAGATTCAGCTGATTAGTGACGGTGACGGGTTGGCGGTTATTGGGGATCCGGCGGCTGTTGAGCGATTCCTTGTCTCCGAAGGACTGACGTCGAAGGATCTCGGGCTGCCGCGGCTCGGGACTGTTCTCAGTGCCGGGTCCGCAGTAACACAGGCGGGTTCCGAGATTGCTGCCAACTCGGGTCGCTGGGTGAAGCTGAGCAAGAAGTCTGCGCAGCTTGTTCAGAAGCACGGGCTGAGGGAAAGCTCGAAGACACATCTGAGCACGGGCGTCGTGAGGGGAAAACACGGCCAGATCAAAGGCTTTGTCGAATTCACCAAGGGAAGTCTTCTGACCAACCCGGCGGTTCTCGCCGGCGCGGCGGGGATCATGGCGCAGCTTGCTATGCAGCAGGCGATGGATGAGATCACCGACTATCTCGCCACGATCGACAAGAAGGTTGACGACGTACTCCGTGCTCAGAAGGACGCGGTGTTCGCGGACCTCATTGGCGTGGACTTCGTGCTTCAAGAGGCCATGACCATCCGGGAGCAGGTCGGCACCGTCTCCGAGGTGACGTGGTCGAAGGTGCAGGCCACCTCGCTGACGATCGCCCGAACCCAGGCGTACGCGTTGCGTCAGCTCGACGCACTCGCGGAGAAGCTGGAGTCCGAACCCAAGATCGGTGATCTCGCCAAGGCGGCGAAGGAAGCCAGGTCCAAGGTTCAGGAGTGGCTCGCCGTTCTGGCCCGCTGCTTCCAGCTGCAGGACGCGATCGCCGTACTCGAACTCGACCGCGTACTGGGTGCGTCTCCGGACGAGCTGGACCGGCATCGCCTCGCCCTCCGGGTTGCGCGCAACAACCGGCTGGATCTCATCTCGCGGAGCACCGAGCGCCTGATGGTCCGCATGGATGCGGCCGCCGGTACGGCGAACACAAAGGTGCTGCTGCATCCGACCTCCGCCCGCGAAGTGGTCGATTCGAGCAACCAGGTCGCGGAGACCGTGGTGGAGTTCCACGCGCTGCTCGGGATCGAGCGTGGTCGGGAATCGCTGGAGGCGAGAAGGTGGACAGAGGCGGCCACCGAGGTGAGAGACAAGGCATTCGATGCGGGAGCAGACGGCGTCGGTGCTGCCAGGCGCCTCGGCGGCGAGACGTTCGACCTGGCCAAGTCGACGACGGGCAGGTTCTCGAAGGGACTTACGGATCGGGTACGCCGTCGGCGTACGGCGGACGACGAATTGGACCAGGAAGGCTGATCGGGCGCCGGCGGGCTCCCGCGGTTAGGCAAGGCCGAGGTCGGCAACGCTGGTCGTGAGCCGGCGGAGGTGGTCGAGCTTGGCGGGGAAGCCTTGCAGTAGGTGGGCGATGGCGGCGTCGATCGTCGCGGGGTCGCCCATCCAGCGGGCCGCGGTGGATTCGCCGAGTGAGACGCGGATCTGCTCGGCGAGGATCTGGAGGTGATTGCGGGTCACGCTGAGGAACAGATCCGGCCCGGCCCATCCGAGCTCGCCGCCGGCTTCGACGTACGCGGTGAGGATCTTGTTGATCTGCTGGGGGTTGTCGGCTCCGAAGATGTATGCGACTCGTGCCGCCTCGAGGACCGCGCTGTCGGTCCGCACGCTGTCCCAGTCGACGAGGACGGGGCCGGTGGGGGACGTGACGATGTTGTGGGTCTTGAAGTCGCCATGCGTTGTGACGATGTCTGGGGCGATGTCGAGCAGCTCGGTGACGCGCTCGGTCGCGGCGAGGATGTGTGGAAGACAGTCCGCGCATAGGCCCGCCCAAGACGTGTCACGATCCCTGGCCTTCGCGAACCACCCGTCCCAGGTCTCAGACGATTGAGTCGCTGGCCGCCACCACTCAGGCAGGCCGATCGCGCCGAGCGGCTGCAGTTGATGGACCTCCACCATCGTCCGTCCGAGCCAGGCCGAGACGTCTCCGTCGTACGTCCGGTGCTCGATCCACCGGTAGACCCGAAACAGCCGGTCCCCGATGAGGGTGAGCCAATCCAGGACCGGATCGATCGGTACGACCGGCTCCGGCATGTCGACGCCGGCCGCGCGGCCCTTGCGCTCGAACGCCATCGCGACCGCCAGTTGGTCGATCAGGTGCTCGCCGTTGAACTGGCTGCCGATAGTCGGAAAGTACCCTTTGACGAAATAGCTTCCGGTCGAGGTGCCGAGCCGCCAGGTGTCGGCACCACCCCGCCTGAAATGCACGAGTCCGCCGTCGGGTTCGTCCAAGCCGAACGCGAGCGCGACTTCCCCGGCAGACGGCGTGTACAAGTTCCCCTCCAGCTACAGCGGATTCGTCGATGGTTCCAACGCCAACCCGCGCTGCAAGGTTCCCTGCACAAACACGTTCAAGTAGCTCACTTCCACGCGAGGTGTGAACGGGGCTCATCGCAGAAACCCTTTACTGGCAGGGATATCCGCCGACAGACGATCCCGACGGTGGGCGGGAGCACGCGGCGGAGAGCGCCCTGCAGAAGCCGCAACCCGGCGAAGCCGTCACGTCCGGCGGTAGTCGGAATGGATGCTCCGGCGACGAGTCGGGGGTGGCCGCGAAGCACGCGGGGCCGTGCCAGGCGGAAGGGGCAGCCCGGCGAAGCCGTCACCCGAGGCGGTAGTCGGAATAGATGCTTCGGCGGTGAACCCGGGGGCGGCGGACGGGGTGCGCGCGAGAGCTGTGCCCGGCGGAAGCCGTAGCCCGGCGAAGCCGTCGCGCCGGGCGGCGGTCGGAATGGATGCTTCGGCGGTGAGCCCGGGGGCGGCGGACGCGGGGCTGTGCACGGCGGTAGCCGCAAATCCGGCGGTAGCCGGCACGGCCCGCGATAGCGGGAAGATCCCCGGCGATAGCCGGAAGGGATGCTCCGGCGATAGCCGGGGGTGGGTGGGGTGCGGGCGTAGTGGTCGCGCCGAGGAGCGGAGCGACGAGAGGCGGCCGCGGAGCACGCGGGGGCATTCCCCGCGGAGCACGCCGGGCATTCGCGGCGGCAGCCCCCGCGCGCGGGGCTACCGGACGGCCTTGGTGATGGTGGTGGCTATGGATCGGGTTTGGGGTTCGGTGCCGAGGAGGTAGGTCTGGGGGAGCCAGATTGTGTCGGTGGAGACGGTGTCGGCGTTGGGGCAGTCGGGGGTTGGGTAGGGCTGGCCTAGTTTGGTTGTGATGGCTTGGGATTCTCGGAGTACGGCGGTGTTTCGGTGGAGCGGGACGTAGCCGGAGGACGCGCGAGTGAGGCCGTCTGCGGCGAGAGCTTCCAGGACGGCATCGCGGTGTCCGGGGAGGCGGAGCATGAAGAGGTGGCGGCCGTGGGCCGTGATGGCGGGGTCTTCCGGGGCGAGACGGATGCCGTCGACGTCGCGGAGTAGCTCCGTCAGCAGGCGAGCGTTGCGTTCACGGATCTCCTGCACCGCTGGGTGGCGACGGAGCTGAACTCTCAGGATCGCCGCCTGGAACTCCGTCAACCGCAGGTTGTACCCGACCACCTCATGTTGATACCACCCACCGCCCGGCACCCGGCCGACATTGACGAGCGAGTACAGCGCACCCGCCAGCTGCTCGTTGTCCGTGAGTACGGCGCCGCCCTCGCCGGCCGTGATGTTCTTGCTGCTCTGGAAGCTGAACGTGCCGAGATCACCGATCGCGCCGACCGGCCGACCCTTGTACGCCGCCCCATGCGCCTGCGCCGCGTCCTCGACAATCGTCAGGCCGTGCCGCGCACCAAGTGCAGTGAAAGCATCCAAATCCGCCGGCCGACCCGCGAGATGGACGACGATGACCGCCTTCGTCCGCGCGGTGATAGCCCCCTCCGCGGCCACCGGATCGAGCAGATGGGTATCCGGATCCACGTCCGCAAACACCGGAACCGCCCCCACGAACAGCGCCGCCGAAGCAGTCGCGATGAACGTGTACGGCGGCACGATCACCTCGTCGCCGATACCGACCCCCGCGGCCCGCAGCGCCGCCGCGATCGCCAGCGTGCCGTTGCTCAGGCAGATCCCATAAGCGGCCCGCTGGTACGCCGCGAACTCCCGCTCGAACGTCGCGACGACATCCCCGCTCGTGCTGCCCCAGTTCCCCGAGTGCAGCACGTCGAGCAGCGCCTTCGCCTCATCGTCGTCGTACTGCGGCCACTCCGGCATCATGGTCTGATCACCCATCTGTTGTCTCCGGCAACGAGATCTGCGGACAGTTCGACGAAGGTCCGACCGTGCCGGATCACGGTCCGGGCCGACCCCTCGCCCTCCTTGACGATCGGGTCCAAACCACCACCAGGTACGGCGAGCAGCACTGCGGCACCGGAAACGGGCTCAGCCGCCACCGCACGAACCAAAAGCCCGTCCGCCACTGATTCGACCGAAAGCGTGACGCCCCGCCGGCTCCGCTCCCAAGCATTGATCCGGCCGGCGGTCCACCACGGCATCCCGCGCCGTCGCGCCTCCGCGGCAAGCTCGATACACGCCGCCCGGGTCGCCGGCCGCTTGTGCAGGTGCGGACCATGGAACAGGAAATGCGCGACGCCGTGCACAGCCTGCGCTCCGTCGAGGATCACGTCCCGCACGGCAGAGTGTCCCGCCCAGGCGAGATCCTGTGTGTGCAACGGCAGATTCAGTACGTCGAACAACCGGTTGCCCTCAGCAACTGGACCCATCGGGTACGAAACATGTGTCGCGCCGAACACGAACCCCACGTCACCCTGCTTGCTCGGCCCGCGCGACTCGTCGATCTGGATGCCGAGCCGCTCGCACCAGGTGTAGAACTCGGTCCAGCCTTCCCAGCGCGTGTAGTGGTTCTTGTTCGAAATGATCTGCTCGGTCCCGGTGACGGCCTGCGCCCAGGCGTACTGCGCCCGCATCTGCGGCCAACCCCAGACGGCAAGGTCGGCGTCGCCCATCGCGTTGTAATGCAGGGCATTCTCGTGCCCTGCGGCCGTGATCGCCGCGTGCAGCTCAGCGGAGTACCCGCCGGGGAACACGTGACACCAGGTGACCTCAACCTCGGCCTCGGCGAACGCGTCGAGCGCCGCCTCGCCCTCTTCCTCTTCATTCCCGTCGGAGTCATGCGACATGTGCGCGACGGCATCAACCCCGGCCGGCCAATACCCAAGCCAAGGCACCACGGCACCGGCCTGTTCGGCGCCCCACCACAGGCTCTGCGCGAACAGCGAGCACCACCAGTCGGCCTGCGGCTGATCGAAGATCGGTACGGCGCTCGGCGGCGGGTAGGTGTGCTCGAACGGCTCGACCAACGCCGGCTCGCCCGGCGGCATGGCCCGGTCCCGCTCGAAGCTCAGCGTCATCCCGTCCTCGCACTTGAGGACGCCGTCATCGATCGGCGCAGTACCGTCCGCGGCCGGCTCGCCGTCGGCGGTCACGACGTACCCCTGCTGGATGCGGACGATGCTCTGCCAGAGGTCGACGCCGTACGTCAGCACAGCACCCGCATCGAGCCGACGCAGCGTGATCGCGGCCGCGCCCGAGGACTCCCAGTGCGCGAGTACCTCGACCTCCGTGCCCGTGAGCTGACTCCCGCCGACCGCGTGCAGCGCAACAGGGGGCCGCGACGACCACACTGCGCTTTCCGCCACCACAACGTGGTCCTCCGGGACCAAACCGTCGGCCGATACTCCGGCAAGCCCAGACAGCGGCCCGGGATCGCCCACCAGGATCAGCACGCCGCCGTCGCGTACCCACTGCTCGAGCCCAGGATCGGCCTCAGCGGTGGTCGCGGAGATCAGGACGCCGTCCGCAACACCAGCTTCGGACAGAGGAATCGTCCGGTACGGCAGGCGCAGATGCCCGAGCACCTCGGCCAGATAGACCCACCAGGCGTCCTGACCCGCCTGGTGGGCGCGCTCCGTCGCCACCTGGTTGTCCACGACCGCGACCGCATGACGTTCTGGCACGCGGCCAACCCTGCCGTACCCCTCTACCTTCGGCAAGACCTAAATATCAGTTATGGACGCCCGTAATAACTATCGAGGAGGTTCGACGTTGACCGTCGGGATGCCGCCGCCCGCTCGGGCGATGATCGCGAGGGACGGGTCCGAGCTGGGGTTGCTTTCGCGGTGGATGGTGAAGGCGGGGACATGGACGAAGTCGCCGGCCACCGCGTCGAGGTACTCGTCGGTGCCTTCGAACTCCAACCGGAGTACGCCGCGGACGATGTAGAGGCTGCTCTCGTTCTTGTCATGGTGGTGCCAGCCGGAGATCGCGCCCGGCTCGGTGATCACCTGGCCGGACCACAGAATCGGCAGCTCGAACGCCCGCATCCGCAGCATCCCGGACGTCGGGTCGGCGGCGACCAGATCGCCGGCCTTGATCACGCGAACAGCTTCAGCCATGGCGTCAGTCTCCCTCCGCGGCACTCCGGACGAAACGCCGGTCGGTGTGGATCGACGTAGGCTGCGGAGATGGCAAGCATCGTGTTGCGGGTTCGGCTCATCAGCGGTGACCAACTCGATGTCACCTACGAGGAGGCCGGCGCGACCGATGACGACGTGGTCGATCGCGCGGTCGCGGCGCTCGCGGGCAATACCGGCATGCTCCGGTGCAGGCACGGTGACCGGCTTCTCGTGCTGTACGCGCGCGGTGTCGCCGGCCTGGAGGTCGCGCCGCGGGGCGCGGTGCTGTAGCTAGCGAGCCAGCTGCGGCGCGAGTGCCTTGGCGACGGCCGCGGTCTCGGCGTACACGCCGGGCTTGCCGGGCTGGGCGCAGCCCTGACCCCACGACACGACACCGAGCAGCCGGCCGTTCAGCACCAGCGGACCGCCGGAATCGCCTTGGCAGGCGTCGATCCCGCCGTTGAGGTATCCGGCGCAGACGTTGGTCGCGGCGGCGTACCCGTTGGTGACGTAGCTCTTGACCGCCAGGCAGGTCTTGTCCCCGAGGTCCGGCACCGCTGCCTTCTGCAGCGTGTCGTCCAGCCCGGTCCCTTCCGTGTCACCCCACCCGTAGACCGTCGGTACGGCGCCATTGCGATCCGCCCGCGCCCGCGTCTCGAGCGGCAGCACCGGAACTCCGACGAACGGCTTCGCCAAGGTCAGTACGGCGAAGTCGTAGCGGTTGTCCTTGGTGTTGTACCCGGGATGAATCCACACCTTGCTGATCGCGGATGCCTGCCCGACCGAGTCGTCCGCCAGATTCGCCCGCCCCTGCACGGCGTAGTACGTCGAGATGTCCTCGTCCATGCAGTGCGCGGCCGTGACGATCTTGTTCGGCCGCACGAGTACGGCGCCGCAGTACCGCCCGCTGTCCGACGCGGACTGCGTGTTGTTCAGCGCGATCGCCCACGGCGCCTCGGTCGAACTCGCCAGCGTCCCGCCGACAACGACCGGTTTCGCGCCGGCCGTGACGGCCAGCAGAACCCCGACAACAAGTGCAGCCCGCTTCAGCATTCACTACTCCACGTGAGATGACGATCGCTGCAAGTAAACTCCCACGCCGAGCAGGATCGTCCACAGCCCCCACGCCGTACTCCCGATGAGTCCGGCCGCATCCCACACCGGGAACCCGGGCACCGCAGTCGCGAGCACATCCCCTTGGTTGGCCAGATAGAGCAGACTCGCGACCAGCCCCACCCAGCCGATCCACCGCGGCAGCACCGCCGACCGCAGTACAAGCAGACTGACGAGGATGCTCCACGCGATCGCGAGCACCTGTCCCAGATGCTCACCCAGCAACGCCCCGCCGTACTGATGCTGCGCGGTCCACGCGGCCGCCGCGGCGCTGTCCCCGTCCACATACGCGTGAGCCAACGGTGGTACGACGAAAACCCAGCGCAGGAAGCCGATCAGCGACAGCAGCACCGACACGGCCCCCAGTGCGGTCGCCACCCGCAGCAGCGTCGAGTCCGTGCGTTTGATTGCCTGCGGCAACATCAGGATCGGGATCGCCAGCAGCCCGTACGTCCAGGCGGTGGCGAACCAGGTCCAGGTCAGCCCGGCGCCGCCGTCGACGTACGACCTCAGGACCTTGTCGGCCGGCTCCCGCAGGATGTCCGGCCAGTCGAAGGTCGCGGACAGCACGCTCGCGGCGACGGCGAAGCTCGCGGCGGAGATGACGAACAGGATTCCAGTAGTACGGCGCATGGCCCCTCCCAAGAAATTGTACGGTGTACAGAGATAGTGTGCACGTAATTCTGTACGCTGTCCAGAGATGGCTACGAGAGGGCGGCCCGGGCCGCGACGAACCCTGACCGAGGACGAGCTCCTGACCGCCGCGCTCCAGCTCCTGGACGAGGGCGGTCAGGCGTCGATCCGTGGCATCGCGGCGAAGGTCGGCGTCGCGCCGAACGCCGTCTACACGTACTTCCCTGACAAGTCAGCCGTCGTCGCGGCGCTGGTCGAGAAACTGCTCGGCGACGCCGACAGCGGCGGCTTCGCCGACGAGACCCTGCCCTGGCGGGACCGGATCGAGGCGCTCGCCCTCGACGTCCGCACGAACCTGGTCGCACATCCCGGCGCCGGCGCGCTGCTGATGAGCGGTCCGATGGACGGTCCGCGTACGACGGACCTCAACGAGCGGCTGCTCGGTCTCCTCATCGACGCCGGCATCGATCCGGTCGAGGCGGCGCGTTCGACGTACCTGCTGATCGTTTACGTCCTCGGATCGATCGCGCTGGAGGTCTCGGACGAGACCGATCCGGGCCCGCTTCCGTCCGAAGATGTCCGTGTCGCGCGCCGTCGCGCCACCTACGAGCAGATCCCCGCCGAGGTCTTCCCGCGCTCCGCCGCAGCGGTCCCCACCATGGCCCGATTCGTCACCACCGAGCAGTACCTGTGGGGTCTGCACCGCATCCTCGACGGCATCACGGGCGACGAGTGAACACTCGCACTCAAAACTCCTACCGATGAGGTCTCCAACGTCGGAGGTGGCTACTGTCGTCAGGTGCAGAAATGGCCAGGTCGTCCTTACCCTCTCGGTGCCACGTACGACGGCGCCGGGACGAACTTCGCGCTGTTCTCGGAGGTTGCCGAACGAGTGGATCTGGCGCTGGTCGCTGACGACGGTGCCGAGCAGCTGGTGCAGCTGACCGAGGTGGACGGTTTCGTGCACCACGCTTACCTGCCGGGGGTGCAGCCCGGGCAGCGGTACGGCTTCCGCGTGCACGGCCCGTACAACCCGGCCGAGGGCCACCGGTGCAACCCGTCCAAGCTCCTGCTGGACCCGTACGCGAAGGCGATCGACGGACAGATCGACGGGGACGAGTCGCTGTTCAGCTACCGGTTCGCCAAGCCCGACGAGCTGAACACGATGGACAACCGCGAGCACACCATGCTCTCGGTGGTCACCAACCCGTTCTTCGACTGGAGCAACGACCGCCCGCCGGGCCACGCGTACCACGAGACCGTCATCTACGAGGCGCACGTCAAGGGCCTCACCAAGACGCACCCCGGCCTCCCGGAGAACATCCGCGGCACGTACGCCGGTATCGGGCACCCGGCAACCATCGAGCACCTCAAGGAACTCGGGGTGTCGGCGATCGAGCTGATGCCGGTGCACCAGTTCGCCCAGGACGGCCACCTGCAGGAGTTGGGCCTGTCCAACTACTGGGGCTACAACACGATCGGCTTCTTCGCGCCGAACAACGCCTACTCGTCGACCGGCACCCGCGGGCAGCAGGTGACCGAGTTCAAGGCGATGGTGAAGGCGCTGCACGAGGCGGATATCGAGGTCATCCTCGACGTGGTCTACAACCACACCGCCGAGGGGAACGAGTACGGTCCGACCCTGTCGTTCAAGGGCATCGACAACGAGGCGTACTACCGGCTCGTCGACGAGGACAAGCGGCACTACTACGACACCACCGGCACCGGCAACAGCCTGCTGATGCGGCACCCGCACGTGCTGCAGCTGATCATGGACTCGCTGCGCTACTGGGTCACCGAGATGCACGTCGACGGTTTCCGCTTCGACCTGGCGGCCACCCTGGCCCGCCAGTTCCATGAAGTCGACCGGCTGTCGGCGTTCTTCGACCTGGTCCAGCAGGACCCGGTGGTGAGCCAGGTGAAGCTGATCGCCGAGCCGTGGGACGTCGGTGACGGCGGCTACCAGGTGGGCAACTTCCCGCCGCTGTGGACGGAGTGGAACGGGAAGTTCCGCGACACCGTGCGGGACTTCTGGCGTGGTGAGCAGTACACGCTGGCCGAGTTCGCCTCCCGGCTGACCGGCTCGTCGGACCTGTACCAGGACGACAGCCGCCGGCCGCTGGCGAGCATCAACTTCATCACCGCCCATGACGGCTTCACGCTGCGCGACCTGGTCTCGTACAACGACAAGCACAACGACGCGAACGGCGAGGGCGGCAAGGACGGCGAGAGCCACAACCGCTCCTGGAACTGCGGCGTCGAGGGCCCGACCGACGACCCCGAAGTACTGCGACTGCGCGCCAACCAGCAGCGCAACTTCCTCACCACGCTGCTGATCTCGCAGGGCGTGCCGATGATCGCCCACGGCGACGAGCTCGGCCGGACGCAGCTGGGCAACAACAACGTGTACTGCCAGGACAACGAGCTCGCCTGGGTCGACTGGGAGCTGACCGAGCCGCAGAAGCACCTGCTGGAGTTCACTCGCTCCGTAGTCCGGTTGCGCAACAACCATCCGGTGCTGCGCCGGCGCCGGTTCTTCCACGGCGACACCGGCGTCGACGGCCTCGGTGACCTGGTCTGGTTCACGCCCAAGGGCACCGAGATGCAGAACGGCGACTGGCAGCAGAACGACGCCCGCGCGATCGCGGTATTCCTGAACGGCGATGCGATCTCCGAGCCGGACCCACGCGGCGAGCCGGTGGTCGACGACTCGTTCCTCGTGCTGATGAACAGCAACTACGAGCCGGTTGACTTCCTGCTACCACCGGAGGAGTACGGCGAGAGCTGGACAGTCGCTGTGGACACCACGAGTGCCACTGGCGGGGCGAGTGACGAGCCATACGTCGCCGGCAACACCATCCAGTTGGAAGCCCGCAGCACGCTCGTACTCACCCGCCCGAGGCAGGCTGCCGGATGAGGGGGGTCCCGCAGGCCACCTACCGGTTCCAGCTCCGCGCGGAGTTCGGCTTCGACGCCGCCGCCGCGGTAGTCCCGTACCTGCAGAGCCTCGGGATCTCCCACGCCTACCTGTCCCCGATTCTCCAGGCCGCGCCCGGTTCCACCCACGGGTACGACGTGGTGGACCACAGCCGGCTGTCCGAGCCGATGGGTGGACTGCCGGCGTTCGAGCGGCTGTCGGCGCGGTTGGCCGAGAGCCGCATGGGTGCGATCGCGGACGTCGTACCCAACCATGTCGCTGTTCCGACACCGGCCAGCTTGAACAAGGCGCTCTGGTCCGTACTGCGGCTCGGCCCGGGTTCGCAGTACGCGGAGTGGTTCGACGTGGACTGGGGCTCGGGTAACCAGCCGCTGCTGATGGCGGTGCTGGGTCAGCGGATCGGCAAGGTGCTGGCCGACGGCGAGCTGTCCGTGGACAACGGCGTACTGCGGTACTACGAGCACGAGTACCCACTGCGCCCGGGGACCGAGGACCTGCCGATCGCCGCACTGGTGACGGAGCAGTGGTATCGCCTCGCCCATTGGCGGGTCGCCGACGAGGAGCTGAACTACCGGCGCTTCTTCGACGTCGACACCCTCGCTGCGATCCGTCAAGAAACACAGGAGGTCTTCGACGCGACCCACCAGCTCCTGCTGGCGTTGCTGAACGACGGCAAGCTGAACGGCTTCCGCATCGATCACCCGGACGGACTGGCCGACCCGCGCGGCTACCTGCGCCGACTGGCCGAGCGGACCGGCGGTGCGTGGGTTGTAGTGGAGAAGATCCTCGAGGGCGACGAAGAGCTGCCCAGCGACTGGCCCTGCGCCGGCACCACCGGGTACGACGCTCTCCTGCGCGTCGGCGGCCTGTTCGTCGACCCGTCTGGTGCTGCACCCCTCGCAGCGCTGCACTCCGAGCTCACCGGTGCTCCAGCCGATTTCGGACCGGTCGTGGAGGAGGCGAAGCGCGAGATCGTCCAGCACGGGCAGTACGCCGAGGTGCATCGGCTGGTCGAGTTGCTGGCCCGCATCTGCCAGGACGACGTACGACTGCGTGACCACACCAGGCGGGCGTTCCACGAGGTCGTAGCTGAGCTGCTCGTCCACTTCGACGTCTACCGCGCGTACGTCGTACCAGGGGAGGAGCCGTCGCCGACAGCGGTGGCCGCGCTGGAGCGGGCGGCCGAGAAGGCGCGGGAGAACCTCGACGAGGACCGGCAGGCCACGTTGGACGTCGTACTGCATCTGCTGCTCGGTCGGGAGACCAGCACGATCGACGAGCGGGCTAGGGCCGAGCTGATCGTGCGCTTCCAGCAGACCTGCGGTCCGGTGATGGCGAAGGGCGTTGAGGACACCGCGTTCTACCGCTGGTTCCGGTTGACGTCGCTGAACGAGGTCGGTGGGGACCCGGAGCACTTCGGTGTCACTCCGGAGGAGTTCCACGCGTACGCGACCCAGCTGAACAAACACTGGCCCAAGACGATGACCACGCTGTCGACTCACGACACCAAGCGATCTGAGGACGTGCGTGCGCGACTCGGTGTGCTGTCGGAGCAGCCCGCGGCGTGGTCCGAGGCGGTCCGCGAATGGCGCCGGCTGTCGGAGGATCACCGCAATCCGTTGCTGGACGGCAGTACGGAGTACCTCTTCTGGCAGACGCTCTTCGGCACCTGGGACGACGGACCGCTCGCCGAGGACCGCCTGCAGGCCTATCTGCTCAAGGCGATCCGCGAGGCCAAGCGCACCACGTCCTGGACCTCACCGGACGAGGAGTACGAGCAGACGGTCGCTGCCTTCGTCACCGCAGTCCTGCACGACGACAGCGTCCTCGACTCGGTACGCCGCTTTGCCGACGACCAGACCGGCTACGTCAGGGCAGCCACGCTGGGGCAGAAGCTGGTGCAGTTGACGATGCCCGGCGTACCGGATGTCTATCAGGGCACCGAATTGGTGGACCTGTCCTTGGTCGACCCGGACAACCGCCGGCCGGTGGACTACGAGCGGCGTATCGCTCGGCTGCAGCATCTGGACGGCGGTGGCAAGCCGGAGGACCTGTCCGACGAGAAGCTGCTGATCACGTCACGTGCACTCCGCATCCGGCGTCAGTACCCGCAGGCCTTTGCCGGCAGCTACGCACCGCTGCCGACGTCCAACGGACATGCGGTCGCTTTCGCCCGTGGCGACGCGGTCATCACCGTGGCGACCAGACTGCCCGCCGCACTGCAGCGCCTGGGTGGCTGGGGCGATAGCGCAGTAGTGCTGCCGAGTGGGCAATGGAAGAACGTGTTGACCGGTCGCGAGGTCGGTAGTGGTGCTGCCAGGATCGAGGACCTGCTGACGGATCTGCCAGTGGCCCTGCTGGTCAGGAGCTGACGCATGCACACCTTCCGTGTCTGGGTGCCTGAGGCAACCAACGTCGACCTGGTACTGCGCGACGGCGTACTCCCGATGCGCGGGAGCACCGACGGCTGGTGGGAGCGGCACGTCGTCGAGGCGCACCACGGCACCGACTACGCGTACTCCGTCGACGGCAGCGACCCGATGCCCGATCCGCGCAGCCCGTGGCAGCCGGACGGCGTCCACGGGTTCAGCCGGGTCTTCGAGCCGGACCGTTTCGAGTGGAGCGACGACAACTGGACCGGGCGGGACGTCGGCGGGTCCGTCTTCTACGAGCTGCACCTGGGCACCTTCACCGCAGGCGGCACGCTGGACGCGGCCGCCGAGCACCTGGACTACCTGGCCGTGCTGGGCGTTGAGGTGGTCTCGCTGCTGCCGGTCGCCGCGTTCCCCGGCGTACAAGGCTGGGGGTACGACGGTGTGGACCTCTACGCAGTCCATGAGCCGTACGGCGGACCGGAGGCACTGCAGCGGTTCGTCGACCGGTGCCATGAGGCCGGACTGGCCGTTTGTCTCGACGTCGTCTACAACCACCTCGGTCCGAGCGGAAACTACCTCGCCAGCTTCGGTCCGTACTTCACCAACCGCCACTCCACCCCGTGGGGCCCCGCGGTCAATCTGGACGACATAGGCAGCGCAGAGGTACGCCGGTGGATCTGCGACAACGCACTGCGCTGGTTCCGCGACTTCCACGTCGACGCGCTGCGGCTGGACGCCGTACACGCGCTGGTCGACGACAGCCCGACACATCTGCTGCAGCAGCTGTCAGAGGAGACCGCAGAGCTCTCCCGTGAACTTGGGCGGCCGCTTGGGCTGGTAGCCGAGTCCGACCTCAACGATCCGCGCACCGTCGAGCCGGTGTCCACGGGTGGGATGGGTATGACCGCGCAGTGGAGTGATGACTTCCACCATGCGCTGCATTCCTTGCTGACCGGCGAGCGCTTCGGGTACTACGTGGACTTCGGCGACCCTGCTGTGTTCGCGAAGACGCTGACGCGGGTGTTCATGCACGACGGGACGTACTCGACGTTCCGCGGCAAGATCTGGGGTCGGCCGGTCGATCCGCGGAAGGAACACGGCGGCCAGTTCCTCGTCTACACGTCGAACCACGACCAGATCGGCAACCGGGCGCTCGGCGACCGGCCGGCACTGACGCCGGGGCAGCTCGCCATCGGCGCCGCGCTGGTGCTGACGTCGCCGTACACGCCGATGCTGTTCATGGGTGAGGAGTGGGGCGCCTCGACGCCGTGGCGGTTCTTCACCGACTTCGGCGAGCCGGAGCTGGCCGACGCGGTCCGGACCGGGCGGCGCCGGGAGTTCGCGGACTTCGGTTGGAGCGCCGACGAGATTCCGGACCCGCAGGATCCGCAGACCTGGCGGAGCTCGGTGCTCGACTGGTCGGAGCCGGACGAGTCGCCGCATCACGAGTTGCTGACCTGGTACCGGCACCTGATCACGTTCCGGGCGCGGATGCCGGAGCTTCGCGATGACCGGCTCGAGTCCGTCGGGATCTCGTTCGACCCGGCCGGGAGCTGGCTGGTGGTGACGCGCGGCAGCCTGCGGGTGGTGGCGAATCTGGCCGCGGAGGACGGGATCGTGCCGGTCGACGGGCCCCCGGAGTACCTGGTGATGGCATTCGGCAGGGCCGAGCTGGCCGACGCCGGACTGTGGTTGCCCGGTCACGGCGTCGCGATCGTCTCCGTCTGAGACTTTCCAACGCTGCACATTTGTGGGGCAAACCAACACAAGCAGGCGTTCAAGCGTGTTGATCGATGGTGATTTCTGGAATCGCTTGTCTGTCGGGGTTGTCGTGACGGACTGTTGATGGGCCAGCAGGGGACGGGGGGTTTTAGGGAGGCCGGATGACTGTCGGAGGAGTCGACACTTACTACGATTACGAAGAAAAGCAGTGGAAGAGCCGGAGGCTGGGCGGCGGACCGATCCGTCGAGGCCCGGTGTGCCCGGCCCCACGTACTGCGGACCACGCGGTGCACGAAACCAAACCGGACCGACGCCGCGACCACGAAGCACCGAAACACACACTGAACTGACAATTCCGGTGGCAGGGCCCGCCAGACCAGGTCACCGTTTCTGCACAGCCCGATGAGCGGCCGTCGTCCGCGAGTCCGACGGCCGTTTCGGCACGTCTGCCGACGCCGGGGGTCGGGTCGCGTTGGTCCTTCACCCGGTGGCAGTGAGCCCGTCGTCGACCGGCAGCCAGCCGCGGTCGGCAGCTTTGACGCCGGCCTGAAAACGGCTGCGGGCGCCGAGGCGGTTCATGACCCGGGCCACGATCCGCCGTGTCGTCCGGACCGAGATGTCGAGGTGTGCCGCGACCAGCTCGTCGGTCGCGCCGAGGGCGAGCAGCCGGAGCATCTCCTGCTCACGCACCGACAGGTCCGCCCGGTCCGGCAGCTCCGGGCCGGCCAGCGGTACGGCGTCCGGCCAGATCCGCTCGAACAGCTCCAGCGCTGTCGTCACGACGCTGGTCAGCCGCAGTACTGCGATGTTGCCGTTGCCGGTGTCGGCAGGCAGCACGACCACCGAGCCGTCGACGACGATCATGTCCATCGGCACCCGCGGGATCGTGCGGACCGCGACTCCGGCCAGCGACAGCGCGCCGAGGTGCCGGCCGAGGGCGGGCGTCGTACGGGCTCGGTCCGGGTGGATGGCTCGGTAGCGCACTCCGCGCCTGACCTCGCGCGGGTTGAACGCGGGCGCGGCCGGGGTGAGCGTGCTCATCGCGACCACCTCGTTCTGGGCGGATGCGAGCAGCTCGGCGATTCCGCCGTACGCGGGTTTCTGTGCGCCGGGGACCGGTACCAGGGAGAGCTGACCATTCATGGCACCCACGATCGCGGTGGGCGATGACATAACGATGACATCGCCGGACGGACCGGGGTTCGGCGGTGGTACGGCGTCGGTCGAACGTGACAGGCCGGGGTCCGGAGCGGTGTGGTTTCCGCGTCGCATAGAGTGACATCTGTCTCGAGAGGAAGGGTTCCGCGCGATGGCTGACGCAAACGAGCAGGTGGGTTCGGCGTACCCGTTCGACACCAGTAAGCCGAGCATCGCCCGGACGTACGACTACTTGCTCGGGGGCAAGGACAACTTCGCGGTGGACCGCGCGTTCGGGGACCGGTTCATCAACGAACTGCCCGGCTCGCGGATGATCGCGTACGACAACCGCGGCGCGCTGATCCGGGCGGTCCAGGAGATCGTCACGAACACGCCGGTGCGGCAGTTCATCGACCTCGGCAGCGGCCTGCCGACCGCCGACAACGTGCACCAGGTCGCCCAGCGGTACGCACCGGACGCAAAGGTCGTGTACGTCGACAACGACCCGATCGTGCTCGCGCACGGGCGCGCTCTGCTCGCGGAGAACGACAACACCACCGTCATCCAAGCCGACCTGCGCGAGCCGAAGGCGATCCTCGAGCATCCCGACACCGTGCGGCTGATCGACTTCGGCAACCCAGTCGGCGTGATCTTCAGCGCCACCCTGCACCACGTGAACGACGACGAGGACCCGGCCGCCATCGTCCGCTTCTGGCGCGACCACATCGCCTCCGGCAGCCACGTCTTCATCAGCCACTTCCGCAGCGAGAACGACCCCCGCAGCCAAGAACTCGAAGCCGTCCTCCAGGGTTCCCTGGGCCGCGGCCGCTGGCGTACCGACGACCAGATCCTCGCCCTCTTCGGCGACGGCTTCACAGTGCTGGACCCCGGCATCGTCCCCGCCTCCGAATGGCGCAACGACGACACCCCCGAAGACCCCAACGACTACCAACGCCTGATCGCAGCAGTACTCGCCCGCAAGAACTAGCTCGTACTGCGGCAGCGCCCGCGGTGGCCCCGTATTTCTTAGGGTTTGACGGCTCGGGTGGCGAAGTAGCCGGGGAGCCAGCCGGCGGTGGCGTCGGCGTGGTGGGGGGCTTCGTCGAAGGCGGTGATTACGAAGCCGGCGGCTAGTTGGCCGCCGAGTTGTTCGGCCATTGTGTGGCTGTACTCCAGGGGCGCGTTGGCTCCCCACAGGCGCTCGCGTTCCTCGGCCGGGACATGCGTGAGGTCGCTGTACGGCAGGCGGTGGCGGACGATCAGTTCGCCGCGGGTGTCCATGGCCTCGTTGTCGAACAGGTACACGTCAGGGTTGAGGAAGCCGCACAGCAGCGTGCCGCCCGGTCGCAGTACACGGAAGCACTCGCGCCACACGGGTGCGAGCTCGGGTACGAACAAGTTCGACACCGGGTTGAAGACGAGGTCGAACGAGGCGTCGGCGAACTCCGACAAATCGCGCATGTCGCCCAGTACCGTGCGCAGCTCCAGACCCTCGCGCTCCGCGACCAGCTGATCCTGTGCGAGCTGACGCGGCGAGTTGTCGAAGACCGTCACCCGCGCGCCGGCCGCGGCGAGCGTCGGGCCTTGCTGCCCGCCGCCCGAGGCCAGGCCGAGGATGTCCACATCGGACAGGTCCGCGGGGAACCACTCTCGGTCGACCGGCTTGTACCCGATGAGCACGACGGACCAGTCACCGGCGCGTGCCCGTGCGACGGTCTCGGGAGTGATCGGGCGCGACCACTCGTTGCCGCTCTCGACCTGAAGGTCCCACGCCGCACGGTTGTGCGCTACCGGATCAATGCTCACGCGCTTACGGTAGCGCCCCGCTCCAGTCAATAAACCGCAGGCGTTCGCGGTCGTGAGCGTTCATGATGTTCAGAAGGCCCGCGCGGGTCGGCGAGGAGATTCATGCGTAGTGCGATCTTGAACGTCACCTTTGATTGTGGCGATTCCGCAGCGGTCGCGCGGTTCTGGAGTGCGGTGACGCGCTGGCCGGCGGAGAAGGTCGAGATGCCGGGGAATCCGTTCTGGGTGGTGGCTGACCCGGAGCGGGACGGGCCGCAGCTGGTGTTCGTCGAGGTGCCCGAGCCGAAGGGCGGGAAGAACCGGGTCCACCTCGATCTCCTGCCGCAGGGCGGTTCGCAGGACGACGAGTTCGCCAGGCTGCAGGCGCTCGGTGCGGTGGTCGTCGACGATCGTCGTACGGCGGAACCCGGCGGCTGGATCATGATGGCCGATCCCGAAGGCAACGAATTCTGTCTCGAACCCAACGACTGATCGAAGGAGAACTGTGGAGGCGTCCGAAGGTGCGCGAGCGATGGATACGGCGAAATGGATCGCCTCGTCCAACGGCCTGGTGGTTGAGGAGGCGGTAGTACTCCACAACTCGAACAAGCTGGCGCTGCGGCTGTTGCCTTGTGACGTGATGGCGCGGGTGGCTCCGGTCCACGAGCAGAATGCGCAGTTCGAGGTCGACATCGCTCAGCAGTTGGTCGAATTCGGTAGTCCGATGGCCGCGCTGGAGCCTCGCGTGGAACCGCGGGTCTATGAACGTGACGGCTTCGTCGTCACGCTGTGGACGTACTACGAATCCGTGGCAGGTGAGCTGATTCCTGGCGAGTACGCCGACGCACTCGAGCGGCTGCACGCGGGCATGCGCAAGATCGACATCCCGTCGCCGCACTACACGGATCGGATCGCGGAAGCCCAGGAACTCGTGGCGAACCGCGAAAGTACTCCGGATCTCGCCGACGCAGGCCGGGACCTTCTCGACAATGCCCTGCGATACCTGCGACGTACGATCGCCGACCACCACGCGTCCGAGCAACTGCTGCACGGCGAACCGCACCCGGGCAACCTGCTCAACACGAAGCAAGGCCCGCTCTTCATCGACCTCGAGACGTGCTGCCGCGGCCCGGTCGAATTCGATCTCGCCCACGCACCCGAGGAAGTCACCGCGCACTACCCGGAGGCCGATCAAGACCTGGTCGACGTCTGCCGCATCCTCGTGCTCGCGATGGTCACCACCTGGCGCTGGGACCGAGCCGACCAGTTCCCCAACGGCCGCCAACTAGGCCTCGACGGCCTCGACGAGCTACGAGAAGCGCTCGACGGAGTCCTTTAGAGCTGGCTGAGAGCTGCCCGCAGGAAGGCGTCGCGTCTAGCGGTGGCCTCTGGGTTGTAGAGGGTCGTTGGGGTGTTGAGGGCGGCGACTGCGTCCCAGTACGGGATGTCTGTGGCCGGCCTGCCGGAGGCTGACTCCCAGGCGTCCACGATGTGCTGGGGTGTTGCGCCGTACGTGATGGCTATCTGCTTGCGGAGCTCGCCGAGATCTACGCCGGGGTTGCCGACGCCGGCCGTCTTCCAGTCAATCAGGGTGCAGGTGCTGGTCAGGTTGCCTGGCCAGACATCGCCGTGGACGAAGACGGTTTCGCCTTGCGGCTGGGGGAGGCTCTGGATCAGCTCGTCTGCTTGTCTGAGGAGTGGCGTCGTCGGCAGGTTGCCCAGGCGCCGGTCCCTGGCGAAGTCGTCGACCGCAATCGGGCGTGTGCGCGACGGCAGGTGAGGGCTGGGCTCCAGCCGGATCGCGTGGACTCGCGCGAGTGCAGCACCGGCAGCGCGCAGCCTCGCGACGGGCAACGTTCGCGGCCAGTTGGTGTTGCCAGAGGCAACAGTCTCCAGGGTCACGCAACGGTCGAGGTCCTTCGCAACAAGCCGCGGAGCCCGCACCCCATACACTTCGGCAACCTCGAGCGCAGCCGCACCCGTAGCAATCAACGCCGCATCGATACGCGGCGTGAGCGAACGCAGTACGAACTGCCTCTCACGACCACCAACGTCGACACCGACCCGCCAAGGCCCCTGGTCGTCGTGCAACGCCTGCACCGACCTGATCGCGCCCCCGATCGAATCGGCGACCCACTCCAACGTCCGCTCGGTCGGCTCCGCGCCGCCTGCAGTTCTACCCTTCCCGCACTCGGAGAGAGTGCCAGCTCAGAGGGAAGGGGGCAAGCCGAAGGTGGTTGGGCAGTTGTTCGAAGCTGCTGGACGTGACCAGGCTCGCGACGCTGTCTCCTTGATCAGGTGTTGAAGTCGGTGCTCCGGCTGAGGGGCTCCCAGGCATCGGCCTCAGCGCGAAGCGCGTCGAGTGCAGCGCGGAAGCCGTCGGAGGTGTCGTTGCCGAGGAGCAGCATGTACGGCGGGTTGTCGGACTCGACCGCCTGGATCAACGCGCTCGCAGCCTTCGCCGGATCGCCCGGCTGCTTCGCGTGCCCGGTGTCGTGTTCCTTGCGCCGCTTGCCTGCGGTGTCGGCGTAGTCGGCGATCGGTACGGCGGACTGGGTCAGGGACCGGCCGGCGAAGTCAGTGCGGAAGCCGCCCGGCTCGACGACCATCGCGGTGATGCCGAGCGGCTCCACCTCCTTGCGCAACGACAAGGTGAGCGCCTCGACCGCAGCCTTGACCGCCGAGTAGTAGCCCGAACCCTCAGGGCAGATCCGCGCACCGATCGAGGACAGATTCACGATCGTGCCGGTACGCCGAGCACGCATCCCAGGCAGCACGGCCTTGATCGTGCGCACCGTACCGAACACGTGCGTCTCGAACAGCCGCCGTACCGCATCGTCCTCGCCTTCCTCTACAGCGGCGCGATACCCATAGCCGGCATTGTTCACGAGTACGTCGACGCCGCCGAACCGCTCCTCGGCCGCGCCGACAGCGGCCGTGACCTGGTGGTCATCGGTGACGTCGAGTGGAAGCGGCAAGGCCGTATCGGGGTACTTCTCAGCGAGGTCCTGCACCTGAGCGACCTCGCGCGCGGTGACGACAACATTGTGGCCGCGGTCGAGGACGGCCTCGGCGAAGGCGCGGCCGAGTCCGGTGGAGCAGCCGGTGATGAGCCAGGTGGTCATGTGATTCCTTCCTAGATCCTGCGGCTGCCGAGGGAGCTGACCATGGCTGGGTCGCGATGGTCGAAGAACAGGCTGTCGCCGGTGTCGAGCGTCGCGATCTGCTTCAGCTCGTCGTCGGTGAGGACGAAGTCGAAGATGTCGAGGTTCTGGGCCATCCGGTCCGGGCGGACCGACTTCGGGATAACGACAACATCCCGTTGGACGAGCCAACGGAGTACGACCTGAGCGACCGACTTGCCGTGCACCTCGGCGATCGCAGTGAGAACCGGATCGGTGAACAGGTTGTTGCGGCCTTCGGCGAACGGCCCCCAGGACTCGATCTGTACGCCGCGTTCGCGCATCAACTCCTGATCGCCGACGCGCTGGTGGAACGGATGCGTCTCGACCTGGTTCACAGCCGGGGTGATCTCGTTGTGCTCGATCAGGTCGACCAGCCGGTCAGGGTGGAAGTTCGACACCCCGATCGCCCGGGACCGGCCTTCCTGGTAGAGCTTCTGCATCGCGCGCCACTCGCTGTAGTAGTCGCCGAGCGGCTGATGGATCAGATACAGGTCCAGGTGGTCGAGCCCGAGCTTGCGCAACGACGTGTCGAACGCGCGCAACGTGTCGTCCTCGACGCTGCCGGTCGGGGCGTGCTGGATCCACAGCTTGGTGGTGACGAACAGGTCGTCACGAGGCAGTCCGCTGGCAGCGATCGCGGCGCCGACGGCTTCCTCGTTCAGGTACGACGCGGCGGTGTCAAGGTGCCGGTATCCCGCCTCGAGAGCGGCTTCGACCGCGGCCTGGGTCTGATCCTGCGGGATCTGGAAGACCCCGAAGCCGAGGATCGGCATCGTGACGCCGTTGTTCAACGTGACGGTCTGGGTGGTCATGCGTCCAGCGAACACCCATCTCTGTCACAGGTGGGAGTCTCCCGTGTACCAGGTACCAGCAGACCCTCCCAGCGCGCTCGTCCCCGCCCGTACGGTGGAATCCGTGAGCAACAAGGACGACGTACGGGAGTTCCTGACCAGCCGGCGGGCGAAGGTGACGCCGCAGCAGGCCGGTCTCCAGACGTTCGGCGACAAGCGCCGCGTGGCTGGGCTGCGCCGCGAAGAGGTCGCCCTGCTCGCGGGTGTCAGCGCCGACTATTACATCCGCCTCGAACGCGGCAACCTCGCCGGCGTCTCCGAACAAGTGCTCGACTCCCTCGCCCAGGCGCTGCGCCTCGACGACGCTGAGCGCGCCCACCTGTTCGACCTGGCGCGCGCGTCGACCGGCCCGGTCCGCGGGTCACGCCGTACGACGGTGTCCAAGGTGCGCCCCGGAGTACTGCGGCTCCTCGACGCGCTCGCCACTCCGGCGTACGTCCGGAATGCGCGTACCGACATCCTCGCCTTCAACGATCTCGCGCTCGCCTTGTACGACGGCATCCTCGACCGCGCCCGCCTGCCGTTCAACGTCGCCAGGTTCCTGTTCCTCGACCACCGGGCGCCCGAGTTCTTCCTTGACTGGGAGAACGTCGCGGACGACTCGGTCGCCGCGCTCCGGGCCGAGGCCGGCCGTAACCCGCACGACAAGAGCCTGACTGATCTCGTCGGCGAGCTCGCCACCAGGAGCGAGGAGTTCCGGACCCGGTGGGCGCGCCACAACGTCAAGTACCACCGCACGGCCGCGAAACGGCTGCACAACTCCCTGGTCGGCGACCTCGAGCTCACCGGCGAAGCCATGGAACTGCCCGGCGACGGCCTGGTGATCATCACCTACACGGCCGAATCGGACAGCCCGGCCGCGGAGGCCTTGCGCTTCCTTTCCAGTTGGGCCACCCAGCACAGCGAGGCGCAGCGCTCCACTACGGAGTGAACAGTTTCCACTGTCCTTCGGAGACGACCTCGATGTTGCCGTCGACAACCTTGATCGCGGAGTCGTCGTCGATCGCGTACGTCGGTACGGGAATGTGTGCTGCCCACTTCTCGGCGTTGGCCAATGACGCGTCGAGGTGGTGCGGGTGCTCGAAATGCGGGATGACCGCGAAGTCGACCAGCCCTGCGCCTTGTGCGGTGACCAGAGTCCTGTCGATGTCGCCCTCTGGCGTGCTGAAGACGACGCTTTCGGACTTGAGCGGTCCGTCGGTGCTGAGGGGCGGCTCGGTGTAGGTCTCGACGAAGGTAGAGGCGGCGGCGATGGCTCCGGCGCTGGCCCCGACGTACACGGCCTCGGGGCGAAGGGTCGGCAGGAGCTCGGCGAGACCGGAGCGCCGCATCCAGTTGGCGAGGAACACCGGGTCACCGCCCCAGAACAGCAGCGCGTCGGCCTCGCGGACGATCGGCACCCACGCATCCTCTTCGATACTCGGCAACACCGACAGTTCGAGCAGCCCCACCGACTTCCAGCCGACGTCGGTGAAACGCGACGGACCGTTCCCGGAGATCATCCGATACGCACCGAACTGCCCACCGCGGAACGGGTAGATAGCGGTCGGAATCACGAGCGCGGTGGCCTCCGCGATCGGTTTGCCCAGCAGCTCGACCAGCGCGTCCTCGATCGTCGCGTTGTGAATCCCGGCAGAAGTCAGCAGAAGCTTCATGGTCCCTTTCCTAGGTCGTCCGCACGGCGGAGCCCGCCGCTCACCTCTACAACGAACACCCCCGCCCCGATCCGACACCCCACCCAAGAATTTGTCCAGAAACCGTGCGGCAGGGCGAGCGGCTACTTCCTGACGGCCAGGAACTGGGCCTTTGTGAGGAAGGCGAACTGGGCGGTTTTGGTTGAGCCGTTGGGTTGGGGGATCTTGGCTTCGGGGCCGAGGGTGAAGCCGGTGCGGGTGAAGCGGTCGATGGCTCGGGTGTTGCGTACGTCGGGCTCGACCACGAGCCGCGGGTGCCCGAGATGCACGAATACGAACTGTGCAAGGGCTTGCAGCAGGTTGGCGGTGAAGCCCGGCCGTGGATCGCCTGGCGCGATCAGCAGATGCAGCCCGAGATCGCCGGCCTTGATGTCGTACGCCGCGCCCGCCGGATCGGCCTGCGGATCGTAGGTCTGCAGCAGCGCCACCGGTACGTCGTCCAGCCGCACGACGTACACGTGATGCGTCGGCACCGAATCCAGGAACAGGTACGTCGCAGCGATCTCGTCGCGCGACAGTTCACCCATGCCCCAGTACGTCGCCCGCTCGGCCGTCACCCATTCGTGGATCAGCTCGAGATCCCGCGCCGGATCAGCCTCCTCCAGCAGGACCGTGCCGAACCCGTCCACCTCAACCGCATAGCCGCGATCCTCACGAACGGTCTCGGAGACCGCCGGCGCCAACGACCCACGCAACCACAACGGAAGCTGGTCATGATGATGTGGATCCCCGAGTACGCCGGACGCGCCGAGCGGCACGACCCAGGCACTCGACGAGCGATCCGCCAGGTCCCACGCATACCGCGCCGCCGACGCACGGATGCAGACATCAGTAAGCCCAGGCAGGCTCGACGTCGACATCACGCAATGATGATCGCCGGAGAGCGCCAGATCGTACGGCTCCTCATCCCGCGCGAACACCGGACCGCGTAACGCATGCAACGGCGAGAGCTGATGCGTCTCACCCCACGGCGGCCGAGGCTTCTGCGCGGCAACCTCCTCCAGAGCCTCCCGCGCCAACCAAGCGAAGTTGATCTCCGGCAAGTCCGCGGCGACCAGATTCTCCAGCGCGTAGGAGACGTGGGTCAGCGGATCCATCCACGGCTCGAACACCTCCGCGACCTCGGCATTCTCCAGCACCGTGAAGTGATCCGTGAGCCGCGAGATCAGCGCCTTGCGCACTGCGGCGTACAACGACGCCGTCGTGCTCGTGGCATCCATGCGCCGGTCCCACTCGAACAGTTCGGTGCGCAGGGCAACGGCTTGCGTGGAGAGGTCGTCGAGGTCAACCAAGAGGTCGAGGACTGAGCCGGCCGAGCCCAGGAACGTGTCCTTGTGGATGGACGGCATGTCCTCGACGGTCCAGTCGGTGCGAGCATTCACCAGCTCGCGGATCCGCGCCGAACGATGCACAGCCGCGAACTCAACCCCCAACGGCGCCGCCAACTCACGAGCGTTCGCCATCACCGCGGGGCCGTCCACCTCGGCCCGCGGCATCGGCTCGTACCACCCGTCCCACTGATGCGCAGCCTCCCAACCCGGCACAACCCGCATCCGGTTGCTGGCATCCCGCCGCGGCACCAGCCCCGCCGTCCGATGCAGCAGCCCGCCGGCGGTGTCAGCCGCGAGCACGACATTCACCGGCTCGACCCACTCGTCAAAGGCGGAGTCGACATCAGCCACAGTCGTTGCCCGGAGCAACTTAGCCATCGCCTCGAAACCGAGCCGCCCGGTCACCCGCGGCGGATACCGCAGACTGATGCCGTCCTGGATGATCGGACCACGCTCGGTCTCGATGACCTCGACCGAGATCGGATCCGCGTCGGCGACCTCGACCACCTCGACATGCGCAGCCGCCGGCCTCCACCCGTCCGGACCCAGGGCCTCGACACCACCTGCAGTCCGGCGGAGCTGCTCGGCATACAGATCCTGATAGTCCGCCATCGCATTCGTGATCGCCCAAGCGACCCCACCCGTATGCCCGAAGTGCGCCAGCCCAGGAATACCCGGCACCGCGAGACCCAGTACGTCGTACTCCGGACAGGTCAGCCGGATCTGCTGATACACGCCCGGACTCTCGACGTACCGATGCGGATCACCAGCCACGATCGCCTGACCAGACGCGGTGTACGACCCCGGGATCAGCCACCCGTTGCTCCCGGCACCATGCGGCCCCTCGGACGAGAACAGATCCAACGCATCCTCACCGAGATGTTGCGCAACATGGGTCCGCCACAACTTCGTCGGGAACCCCGCGAACAACACATGGATCGCCAGCCAGATCCCGAGCGGCGCCCACGGCTCCCACTCCTGCAACGTCAACCCGGTCTCCGCGAACTCCGGCGCCCGCAGAGCCCCACCCGGCAGCGCGTGATTCACACCCTCGACGTACGCCGTGACCCACTCGCGCGTCTCGTCGTCCAGCGCCTCGAAACACCGCTGAGCGGTATCGGCCAACCGAGCCTGCCGCGCGAACACGTCCCACCCAGCCGCCTCCGCCCCGAGGAACGCGGCGCTCGTCCCGAGATACCGGCGGCGCTCCAGCTCGATCTGCCACGCCCGGTCCCGTGCAGCGTTCACGCCTTGCAGATACACCAACGCGAGAGGGTCGCCGGCTTGAAGCTGCGGCACGCCGTACGTGTCCCGGAACACTCTCGCATTCACAACGCGCCTCGTTTCAGTTAGGTTAGGCTGCGCTAACTTACAAAGCAGCAATCCAAGCCGCAAGAGCATTGTCGCCGGAGGTGGGTAGTGGGGCACGGCTGGGAAGGCGTGGTGCTCAAGCTGTTCCGCGGGAAGGACTTCGTCTTCACCGTCACGGCTGCCGAACAGGTCACCGAGCGCTACCGCCGGGTGCACTTCACCGACGGCGGTCTGCTGCGGGCGATCGGCGTACATCCGACGATGTGGGTGCGGCTCTGGTTCGAGAACGCGGGCAAGCCGCACCAGCGCGCGTACACGCTGGTCGATCCGGATGTCGAGGCCGGCACATTCAGCCTGGAGTTCGCGCTGCACGACGGCTGCGCGAGCGACTGGTCCCGCAAGGCCGAGCCCGGTGACACGATCGAGGCGACTGTGCAGGGGACCGGGTTCGAGGTGCCGGACCCGCTGCCGCCGCGGATGCTGGTGATCGGCGATCCGGCCTCGCTGCCCGCGATCAACTCGTTGCTCGCGGTCGCCCCGAAGCTCCCCGCGACGATCTGGTTCGAGACGACCCATGACCTCGACGACGAGCTCCCGTTCCGCATCGACCCCGCGCATCACGAGCTGCGCAAGGTGCCGCGGCCGGCGATGGTCGAGAACGTGAAGGCCGAGCTCAAGAACGAGATCGGCCCCGACACGTTCGTTTGGATCGCCTGCGACACCGCGACCACGCGCGCGCTCACGTCGTACGTCCTGAAGGATCTCGCCGTACCGAAGCATCGCGTGAAATCCCTCGGCTACTGGAAGGCCGCGTAGCCTACCCAAGGTGATCACGCCGCTGGACCTCACCGACCGCACGCTCGCCGAGCGTCTGCTCGCGATCCAGCACGCCGCGTACGCCGTCGAGGCCGAGCTGATCGGCTTCGACGGCATCCCGCCACTCCAGGAAGACCTCGCCGGACTCATGCAGTCCACAGAGCACTGGCTCGGCCGGTACGACGGAAGCACGCTGGTCGGCGCGGTTGCGTACGAGTTCCCCGACGACGCCACGGTCGAGATCTCCCGCCTGATCGTCGACCCCGCCCACGCCCGCCGCGGCCACGGCCGAGCCCTCCTCGACCACCTCGACCAGCTCGAACCGCGACCTGTCAGCCAGGTCTCGACCGGCTCGGCCAACACCCCGGCAGTCAACCTCTACAAGTCCCGCGGCTACACCGAGACCGGCAGGCTAGAGGTTGCCCCCGGCATCTACATCACCCAGTTCAGTCGCGGGTCCTGACCTGCTCGAAGGCGTAATACAAGGCGAGCAGGAACACGATCAGCAGCGTCGCCTTCGCGGAGATGAACGAGATGCCGATCGTCGCGCCGTAGATGACCGTGCCCATCGAGTAGCGGACCAGTGAGCGGCGCATCTCGCTCTTGGTCATCTCGTGTTCGACCAGATGATTGCGCAGGACGTACCACCAGATCATGCTGAACGCGATCGCCGCCAGCGTCAGGTTCGCGCTGTAGACGGCGGCAGCGACGTTCGCGTTGATCGAGTCGTCCTCGAGATGCTCGGCGAACAGGCTGGTCGGGAACGGCAACAGCGTCGTCCACAGCAACAGCAACAGGTTGAGGAACATCAGCCCGCGATCCGCGCGCTGGATCTGGCGGAACATCGAGTGATGGTTGACCCACATGATGCCGAGGATCGCGAAGCTGGTCAGGTACGCCGCGAACTGCGGCCACTCGTCCAGCAAGGCCGGCCACAGCCGCTGGCCCTCCTCGAGCTCGGGGCTGTGCAGTTCGAGGACGAGAAGGGTGATCGCGATCGCGAAGACGCCGTCGCTGAACGCTTCCAGGCGGTTGGTCTCCGCGAGATCAGACTGATTGCTCACGCCCGTCAGAGTAATCCGTACCGAAGGCATCGAGGGCCCGGATTTTGTTGGTGACGTCGAGCGCGGCGACCTTGTAGGCCTCGGAGAGCGTCGGGTAGTTCAGGACGGTGTCGACCAAGTAGTCGACGGTTCCGCCGCAGCCCATGATCGCCTGTCCGATGTGGACCAGGTCGGTCGCGTTGGTGCCGAACACGTGCACGCCGAGCAGGGTGCGGTCCTCGGTCGAGACGAGCAGCTTGAGCATCCCGTACGTATCGCCGAGGATCTGCCCGCGGGCCAGTTCGCGGTACCGCGAAACGCCGACCTCGTACGGCACCGACGAGCGGGTCAGCTCCTCCTCGGTCGCACCGCAGTACGAGACCTCGGGGATCGTGTAGATGCCGATCGGCTGCAGCCCGGCCAGCTCGCGGGCTGGTTCGCCGAACGCGTGGTACGCCGCGAGCCTGCCCTGATCCATGCTGTTCGCCGCAAGAGCCGGGAAGCCGATCACGTCACCGACGGCGTAGATGTGCTCGACGGTGGTTCGGTAGTGCTCGTCGACCTTGATCCGGCCGCGTGCGTCCGCCTCGAGCCCGGCGGCCTCCAGGTTGAGCTGGTCGGTGACGCCTTGCCGGCCGGCGGAGTACATCACCATCTCGGCCGGGATCCGCTTGCCGCTGGCCAGCGAGGTGACCGTGCCGCGATCCGACACCTCCACCCGCTCGACCTCCTCGCCGAACCGGAAGGTGACCGCCTGGTCGCGGAGATGGAACTTGAGCGACTCGACCACCTCGGGATCGCAGAACTCCAGCATCCGGTCGCGCTTCTCGACCACCGTCACCCGCGTCCCGAGCGCGGCGAACATCGACGCGTACTCGATCCCGATCACGCCGGCGCCGACGACAACCATCGAGCCCGGCACCTTCTCGAGCTTGAGGATCGCGTCGGAGTCGAGCACATGCCGGTCGTCGAACTCGATCTGCCGCGGCCGGGCCGGCCTGGTCCCGGTGGCGATCACGATCTTCTCGGCCGTGACCGTGCTGGTCTCGCCGCGCCCGACCCCGGTCACCTGGATCGTGTTCGGGTCGACGAAACTCGCCGTACCGTGCAGCAGCTCGACGTGGTTGCGGAGCAGTTGCGACCGGACGACCTCGACCTCGCGGCCGACTACATGCTGGGTCCGGGCCATCAGATCGGCGATCGTGATCTCGGACTTCACGCGGTAGCTGGCGCCGTACAGATCGCGCAGCGCCATGCCGGTCAGGTAGAGGACGGCCTCGCGGAGCGTCTTGGACGGAATCGTGCCGGTGTTGACGCAGACGCCGCCGAGCATCGAGATCCGCTCGACCACCGCTACCCGCTTGCCCAGCTTCGCACCGGCGATCGCGGCCTTCTGCCCGCCCGGGCCGGATCCGATCACCACAAGGTCGTAGTCGTACATCGGATCTCCCCACCAGACTGGGCGCCCCTACAGGCACCCAGTCTCGTACAGCGGGGTCAGTCAGTCGACAGTGAAACAGCTGTCCAGCTGATGGCCGGGAGCGTAACGGTCAGTTTGCCGTCGGCCAGCTTGGCCGCGTCGAACTGCTGCGGAACGACGTGGTCGGGATCCGTGGCCGAGTTGGTGGCCAGCGGGTCCTCGTTGTGCATGATCAGCGCCTCGGCGACGGTGGTGACGCCGGTGCGGCTGACGTCGATGGTCACCTCGATCGGGCCGTCGGTCGACCGGTTGACGGCGAAGATCGCGACCTTGCCGTCGTCGTACGTCGCGACCGCGTCGATCGCCGCGACATCGCCGTACTTGTCCGTCGTGGTGAGCGGTGAGTCGGTCTCGACCCGGAGGACCTGACCGGCCGCGAGCCGGGAGGTGATCGCGAACGGGTGGAACGTCGGCTGCCGCCAGGCGGGGCCGCCGGGCTCGGTCATGATCGGGGCGATCACGTTCGCGAGCTGGGCGAGACATGCGACGCCGACTCGGTCGCTGTGCCGGAGCAACGAGATCAGAAGGTTGCCGACGACAACGGCATCGGTGACGTTGTACTCGTCCTCGATCCGCCGTGGTGCCACCTCCCACTGGTCGTGCGGGCCGTCGGTACGGCGGGAGCGGTCGCCGTACCAGACGTTCCACTCGTCGAACGAGATGCCGATCTTCTTGCTGCTCTTGAGTTCCGCGCCGACGTGATCCGCGGTCGCGACGACCGACTCGATGAAGCGGTCCATGTTCACCGCGGACGCCAGGAAGGAGTCGGTGTCGCCGTCGTCGTTCCCGTAGTACGCGTGGCAGGAGATGTACTCGACGAACTCGTACGTCTCCCGCAGTACGTCGCGCTCCCAGGTCCCGAACAGCGGCATCCGCGACGACGACGATCCGCACGCGACCAGTTCGAGATCCGGCTCGACCATCCGCATCACCCGCGCCGTCTCCGCCGCGAGCCGTCCGTACTCGGTCGGCGTCTTGTGCCCGACCTGCCACGGCCCGTCCAACTCGTTGCCGAGACACCACAGTTTGATCCCGTACGGCGCTCCGCCGTGCTGCTCGCGCAGGTCCGACAACGCCGTACCGCCGGGGTGGTTCGAGTACTCGAGCAGGTCGAGCGCCTCCTGCACCCCGCGCGTCCCGAGGTTGAGCGCCATCATCGGCTCGACGCCGGCCTTCGCGCACCACCGGCTGAACTCGTCCAGCCCGAACTCGTTGGTCTCGATGCTGTGCCAGGCCAGGTCGAGCCGACGCGGCCGCTCGTCCCGCGGGCCGACACCGTCCTCCCAGCGGTAACCGGAGACGAAGTTGCCGCCGGGGTAGCGGACCACGGACACGCCGAGCTCACGGGTCAGCTCGAGCACGTCCTTCCGGAAGCCGTCCTCGTCGGCGGTCGCATGGCCGGGCTCGTAGATGCCGGTGTAGACACACCGACCCATGTGCTCGACGAACGTCCCGAAGGTCCGACGGTTCACAGGCGCGATCGTGAACGCGGGGTCGATGATCAGAGTGGCAGCAGGCACCAGGTTGCTCCTGTCGTAGTCCTTCAGGACGGATCTACATCGGTGTACTACATCGGTGTAGAAAGGATGCCCGGAGGCTTCTCCACCGTCAACAGTTCGCCACTGAATCTCCTTGGCAACGGTTGTCGACGAGTGTAGACAAGCGTAGACGACCTGGGTATGCTCGTGAAGCTGTCGGCGGCGAAGGAGGGGCAGTGAAGACCATCAAGATCCGGGACCTGCGCGGGTCCACGCTCGAGGCGCATGCGCGTAACGGGGATCTCGTCGGGCTCACCCGTGATCGTGCCTTGATTGCTGTCGTGATTCCGGCCGGGCAGGCGTGGGTGGAGCATCTCGTCGACCGGAACTGGTCCCAGGTCACCAAGGAGATCGCCGCGGGAGAGGCGGCGATAGCCGGCCCCGGCTCCCTGCCCCTCGCCGACGAGGTGGTTTCCGAGGCGAGTGAGGCAGGCGAGATTGCCGGTCGCGACGAGTACAGGCCGGCGGCCGGACGGCGGCGCGGCGCCGACGAACTGGCCGAAGTGGTTGGGTTGCCGACCGCTGAAATGCTGAGGCGGCTGGGTGCGCAGATCGGCCCTGCATCCCCGGACGGCAGGCAGAGCACCAAGTCGAGCACGATTCGGGTCGGGGATCTTTCGGCTCGCCGGATCGACGCGGCGGGGCAGGCCGGTGAGCTTCTGGTCCTCACCAACGACGGCATGCAGGTGGGGATTGTCGTTCCGGTCTCGCAGAAGTTCGTCGAGTTCCTGGTCACCCAGAATCTGTCCAGGATCATGTACGACGCGCGGCGATCCGAGCTCGACCTGGCGGCCGAAGAATCGAGCCATCTGTGAACCAGGCCGCGATCGCCCCGGATCGCAGCTCGACGGCGGCGGCGACATTTGCGTCGGCAACCGAGACGCTGCGGTCGACCGTGCGTTGGCTCCTCACCGCGGCTGCAGGCGTCGGCGGATTCCTGGTCGCCGGACTTCAGCTCACGAGTCTGGGGTCCTTGAGTCTGGCAGATTGGCGGCTGTGGGCCGCGGCCTGCGGTGTTCTGGTCGCAACGGCAGGCGTGGGATATGTGATCGTCCGGACAAGCCAGATCCTCACGAACGAATGGATCGCGCTCGCCCAGCTGAGCTTCGACGACTTCCAGGCGCGCCTGGAGGGTGCGATGTCGGAGAGCGCCTTGCTGCAGGAGATCGAGGTCTACAAGCACGAGCTGTATGCGCATGTCGCCGAGACGGTGCACCAGCTCTATCAGCGGCTGATCCAGGCGAACGAGCTCGTTCGTGCGGCGCCCAGCGAGGTGGCGGTCCGGCGCGCAGCGGAGCTACGAGAGGCCGCTGACAATGTCGTCCAGTACGCGAACTACTACGAGACCCGCGCCAGGTTCAAGGCTTTGAGTCGCCAGCTCGCTTATGCGGCGATCGCGATCGTCCTCGGCGTCCTGGTGTTCGCGTACGCGGCCAACCCGGCGGCCTGATCGATCCGGCGCTCAGGTCAGCGCGGGTGGAAACCGGACTCCGGCCTCAACAAGCTGAGGACGAAGTAGCCCGACCGCGCCAGCTTTCGATCCTGATCGTGCTGTAGCCGATCGAGCTCAGCGTCGGACAGCGGCCGGAAGACGGCCACGATCCCGCCGAGATGAAGGGGGATGGCGGTGTACTCACGCCCGCCCTCCCAAGGTGTGAACTCGAAGGCGTACTGCGCGTTCGGACCGTCGAGTTGCAGGTCCAGCCGCAGGCAGTCGGCCAACGCCGTCCGCTCCACCTGGCTCCCGAGCTCCAGCACGAACAGCTTTGCCGCTGGGCTGAGTACCACCTCGTAGCCGGTCATCAGGCTATCCTTCGCCTCCCGCGCAGACGCTCGATCGGCCCGACTCGGCCGACGCCGTAGTGATGATCACTGGATCCCCCGCCGCTGGGTGGCTCCGGACCACGACCGCCGAGAGCTGCGGTTGCGCCGGCTCGCAGGGTCGCGCCGGTACCCCCGCAAGCCCTCGTTGGTGCCGCGCCAGCGCGTCGGCATGGCTCCGCGGGGCAGGACGGTCAGCACCTTGGTCATGGCCAGGTTGAGCACCACTGCCACACCGTTGTGGCCGAAGACAGTGATGCCCCGAGAGCTGACCACTCGCGTGGTGTCGACCTCGGTGAGCGTCGCGACCAACTCGGCGCCGTCGATCTGCCGCTCGATCATCCGGACGCGTGCGTGCGCCGTGAGCCTCAATCCGCCGACGGCGAGCGTCGGGTGGTCCAGTGACGAAGTGGTCATATCCCGAGGTTCCTTCTACTGAGTAGAAGTTGTCAAGGTGATAACACTCGCTACAAGACTTAAATTCAACGATCTGCTTAAACTGGAGTATTTAATCTGCACTCTTCCTAAGTTCTAATAGGATATGCAACTATTACTGCCAGCCGGTGAAGAGAGTTGGTGGCCGATGGTCACGTCCGAGCACGAGGGGTTCGAGCAGCATCTGCAGAAGGTGCTTCCCGATAAGCCCAAACCATCCGAGAAGGTCAGTCAGCAGGTGCTCGGGGCGGTCCTGCAGGAGCTTGCGATCGCGGCACCTGACGGCCGCCTGCGCAACGAACTGCTGAGGCGGGTCGGCCCCGGCGACGGCTCGAAGTACTCGGCGGCCACTCTGTCGAAGGCGCTGGCGGCTCTGGAGAAGGCTCACCTCATCACCAAGAGAGCGGTTTACAGCGGGCCGGGTGCAGGTGGTCGACCGCCCGAGCGGTACCTCCTCGGAAGCAACCTGTGGGCAATGGTCGGCGTGCACATTTCGATCAGCCAGAACCAGCAGCACACGGTGACCTGCACGATCCGCGACCTGAGTGCACAGTTGATCCAATCGAGGAACATGCGCCTCACCGAGGACACGGAGTCCGCTCAGATCGCCCTGCAGATCGGCGATTTCGTCAAGCAGATGATCGGTCAATGGCAGGCCGGCCGGACCGAGGCCCGGATTCTCGGTGTCGGCATCGAGGTGCCGGGTCATGTCCACCGCGGTCTGGTGATGGAGGCCCCGCACTCCGGATGGCAGCACGCGGCGCCGTTGGCGATCGACATTGGCGAGGCGCTTGATCATGAGCTGTCCGTCGTGCTCGACAACGACGTCAACCTGATCGCGCTCCGCGAGATGTACAGAAGGGATCGACGATCGCGCCCTCAAGACGGAGCCGTTGTGGCCGTCTTCGACGAAGGAGTGGGCGCCGGCCTGGTTGTCGGCGGGCGCGTCTACAGAGGCCACCGTGGTGGCGCAGGAGAGCCGGGACACAATCCGGTCTTCGTGGACGCCGGCGAACCGCGGCTTCCGCGCGCCGCCGCGGTGGAGTCTGCTACGGCGGGGGGATATCCGACGTTCGCGGATCCCTGCAACTGCAAGAAGCTCAGCCACATCGACTGCTATGCGATCCCGCAACGGATAGCAGGCGAGCTGGGCTATCCGCTGGCCGAGTTCGCCAGGCTGGCCGGCGAGCCGGCGTACGACGGCGTGAATCTGACGCCGGCAGGACGTGCGTTCTGGACCGCCGGCTCCGCGCTCGGCCACGGGATCGTCTCCCTGATTCATGCGCAGAATCCGGGCTGGCTGCTGCTACTGCTGCCGCGTGCGCTCGCCGACGTCGAGCTGGGAACTGAGTGGTACAAGCAAACGGCCGCAGCTATGTATCGGCAGGCGATCGAAACCGTCGTCGATGAAGAGGCATTCTCTTCGGCGGCCTCCGATGCGCGCCGAGGCGCCCCGCGGCTCGAGGTGCGATCGACCGCCGGCGATCCCGACGGCGGACCCGAGAAGGCGGCCCGCAACGCCGCCATCCGCGTTCTCGACGACTTCATCGCCCACGCGCTCAAGCAGGACGAATGCATTCCCGAGCAGCCGGACGATCTGATTCCCTCCGTGCCGGCCGGGCTCGACGAACGACAGCTGGCCAAAGAGCGTCAACTCGCTCTCACCAAGGAGCTCCGGGAGATCCTGAAGTACCACGATCCCGAACAGCTCCTCGGCTCGGATCCACTGGCCGACCAGTACTTCACCGAGGAGCATGCGCTGTTGCGCCTGGTCATGGATCAGACGCTGAACAAGAAGGCGGTCCAGGACCTGTGGCACGAAGCGTTCAGACCGTCGAGGTTGCTAGGTGATCAGGGCAAACTGAGCGAATTCACCAGAGAGCTCGAGACGCTGCAGCGCCGGTGGATCTCCGGCCGGATTGCTCCTGTGGGCCGCTAGCCGAAGACCTTCACCGGTCGTTGCATCAGCTGCTGCCGAGGGTGGATTCCCTGACGTGGAGTTCGTGGGGGGCGACAATCTCGCGGTGCTCGGAGATGTCGCCCGCCATCCGCTGGACCAGAAGCTCGACCGCGGTCCGGGCGATGTAGACCCGGCTCGGGTCGACCGAGGTCAAGGTCGGGCTGCTGTAGCTGGCCTCGTCGATGTTGTCGAAGCCGGCTACGGCCACGTCGTCGGGGATCCGCACGCCGCGTGCCGCGAGGGCCCGGATCGCGCCCAGCGCCAACGTGTCGTTGAGGGCGAAGACGGCGTCGAACCGTTGTCCGGTCCGGAGCAGCTCCGCCACTGCGTCCGCTCCGCTCGACCGATGCCACTTCCCGCCCGAGACGGCGAGCTCCTCCGGCGCGGAAACGCCGTACTCCGCCAGCGTCTCGGCGTAGGCGCCGTACCGGATGGCCGCGGTGCCGACGCCTTCCCGGGGCCGTACGCCGATCACCGCGATCCGCCGGCGGCCTTGGTCGAGCAGATGCCGTACGACAGCCTTGGTGCCCTCGACGTTGTCGATCATGACGTGGTCTACCGGGCCATGGAAGATCCGCTCGCCGAGCAGCACCATCGGCGTGTGCGTGCGGAGGTGATCGACGTCCTCAGGGCCGAGGCCGAGCGGGCTGTAGAGCAGGCCGTCCACCAGGTGCCCGCGCGGCCTGGCCAGTGCGGTCAGCTCCCGTTCGCGGTCGGCGCCGGTGGTTTCGATCATCACAGTCAGGCCGTGCTCGCCGGCGGCCGCTATCGCCGCGTCGGCAAGCTCCGCGAAGTACGGGTTGCTCAGCTCCGGCACGGCGAGGCCGATGACGCCGGTCCGGCCGGACTTCAGGTTGCGGGCGGAGATGTTCATCCGGTAGCCGAGGGCATCGATCGCGGCGAGCACCTTGGTCCGGGTCTCGGCGCGGATGTACGGGTAGCCGTTCATCACGTTCGAGACCGTCTTCGGAGACACGCCGGCCTCGCGCGCGACGTCGCGCATCGTCACTGCCATGGCATGTCCCTCATGGGCAGCCACGGTAGTGCAGAGTTCACTCCTCCGTGGCTGCCTCGTCGTGCGGGGGACGGCGTGGCGGGTTCGGCTGCGGGCCGGCCGACCGGCCGCCGGGGTGGTCCGCGATGTCCGGCTCGTCGTCGTCGTTCAGCTCGACACCCTCCTCACGCAGCGTGTCCTCGACCGCAGGGTCCAGCTCGCGACCGGGATGTGGCAGACCGGGCCTGTCGAAACTCATCGCACCCTCCCTGGCAATGGTTACTGCCACCACAGTACGGCTTCAGCGGCCGGTCAGGGACCGCCTGCGCTGGGTGGGATCGGTGATGGACTGCGGCTGCCAGACGCCGTCCACGGTGTAGAGGTCGGTACCCGGCGGGACGATCTCGTCGATCCGGTCGAGGGTCTTGTCGTCCAGGGTCAGATCGGCGGCCTTCAACAGGCCCTCGAGCTGCTCCATCGTGCGCGGGCCGGAGATCACCGAGGCGACCGCGGGGTGGCTGGTGACGAAGGCCATCGCGAGCTCGGGCAGCGTCCTGCCGATGCTGTCGGCAACCTCGATCAGGGGCTCGAGAGCGGCGTACTTCGCGGCGTTCGCGGGCAGCGCCGGATCGAACCGGGCAGGTGCGAGCGCGGCGCGGGCCGACAGGTCGAGCGGCTGGTCCTTGCGGATCTTCCCGGACAGGAAGCCGAAGGCGAGCGGACTGTACGTCAGCACGCCCATCCCCAGCCGCCGGCAGGTCGGCAGGATCGACCGCTCGATGCCGCGGGCAATCATCGAGTACGGCGGCTGGTTCGTCCGGAACCGTCCGTACCCGCGCTGCCCGGAGACGTGGTACGCCTCCACGATGTCCTCCGCCGGGAACGCCGAGCAGCCGAACGCGCGGATCTTGCCCGCGGTGACGAGATCACTCAACACCCACAGGGTTTCCTCGATGTCCGTGGTGTGATCCGGCCGGTGGATCTGGTACAGGTCGATCCAGTCGGTGTCGAGCCGGCGCAGGCTGTCCTCGACCGCGCGGGTGATCCAGCGCCGTGAGTTCCCGCTCCGGTTCCGCCCCTCGCCGAGCGGGAAATGCACCTTGCTCGCCAGTACGACGTCGTCGCGGCGCGCCTTGATCGCCTTGCCGACGGTCTCCTCGGACTCGCCCGCGGAGTACATGTCCGCGGTGTCGACGAAGTTGATGCCCTGGTCGAGCGCGGTGTTGATGATCCGGATGCAGTCCTCGTGGTCCGGGTTCCCGGCGGCGCCGAACATCATCGCCCCGAGACAGTACTCACTGACCTCGATCCCGGTTCCACCCAGCGTGCGGTAGCGCATGACAGCAGACTCCTCGTGTTGCGATCGGTGACGTCTCGCACGGTAAGAGCTAGAGCGCTGTCTAGGTCAAGCCCGACCTAGAGTGGCGAGCATGGACATCGAGGGGCTGTGGGACCCGGAGCCGGGCTGGTTGAACACCGCGTCGTACGGGCTGCCGCCGAAACCGGCCTGGGAGGCGTTGCAGGCCGCGCTCGGGGACTGGCGGGTCGGCCGGACGAGCTGGGAGCCGTGGGACGGGTCGACCACGCGGGCGCGCGAGTCGTTCGCGCGGCTGATCGGGGCCGACGCCACGGACGTGTTCGTCGGCAGCACGGTGTCGGCCGCGCTGGTGCCGATCGCGGCGGCGTTGCCTGACGGCGCGAAGGTGCTGACCGACGACGTCGAGTTCACGTCGAACGTGTTCCCGTGGCAGGTGCACGCGGACCGCGGCGTCGAGGTCGTCGCCGTACCGGGTGACGAGTTGGTCGCGGCGATCAAGCCCGGGATCGACGTGGTGGCCGTGAGTGCGGTGCAGTCGTCGACGGGCGTCGTACTCGATCTCCCCGCGGTTATTGCTGCCAGCAAGGAAATCGACGCGCTGGTGGTGATCGATGCATCGCAGGCAGTGGGCTGGCACCCGATCACGACTGATGGTGTCGATGCCCTGATCGCTCACAGTTACAAGTGGTTGATGTCCCCGCGCGGTGCGACGCTCGGATACCTCTCGGCACGTCTGCAGGAGCGCTGCCGCCCGTCGGCCGCCGGTTGGTACGCCGCCCGCGACGTCCACGGTTCGTACTACGGACCCGTGATGGAGCTCGACCCGGGCGCGCGGCGGTTCGACCAGTCGCCGGCCTGGTTCAGTTTCGTCGGCGCGGCGCCGGCGCTCGAGTTGATCGAGCAGATCGGTGTGGACACGATCAACCGCCACAACCTCGAGCTGGCGAACGAATTCCGGGCCGGCCTCGGCCTGGAACCGTCGAACAGCGCGATCGTCAGCACGAGCCTCCCGGGGGCGCAGGAGGCGTTCGCGTCCGCCGGTATCCGGGCCGCCGTACGGGACGGGAAACTGCGCGCGTCGTTCCATATCTACTCGACCCGGGACGACGTACAGCAGGCTCTCGAGGCGCTCAAACCCCTGCTCTGACGGCCTGATCCGGAGTTAGGGTGCCCCATGCGTGGATTGAGTATCGGGCAGGTGGCGGAGCGGACGGGGCTGAGTGTGCACGCCCTCCGGTTCTACGAGCGTGAGGGTCTGCTCGCAGATCCGGTACGGCGTGAGTCGAACGGCCGGCGCGTCTATACCGAGGACGATGTCGAGTGGCTGGACATGTGCATCAAGTTCCGCTCGTCCGGGATGCCGCTCGACACCATCCGCAAGTACACCGATCTGGTCCGCCAGGGCCCCGGCAACGAGCAGGACCGGCTGGCCCTGCTCCGCAGCCATCAGGATCACGTCACGTCCCAGATCCAGGACCTGACCGAGTGCCTGAACGTCATCAGCCACAAGGTCGGCGTCTACGAGGAGCACCTGGAAGCCGGCACGGCCGAGTGCCTGTGGGTCGGCCCGTCCCAGTCAAGCGCTAGCGAGGCATCCTGAGCGCTGACTCCATCGCGGTGAGGGTCGATCGCATGTTCGCCGCCAGCTGATCGAGCCGGCCCTGGATCGCCTCGGCCGCCCGCTCGGGGTTCTCGACCGCGCCAATGCGCATCCCGCTGTTGCCGGGGCCGTGGGTGAACGACTGCCGGACGAGCGTCTTGTCGCCCTGGTCCTGCAGTTCGTACTCCCAGTGTGCGAACGGCACGTCCTCGTCGCCGTACACGTCCCAGCCGAAGCGGTGTGGCGCCTGCATGACGGTGACCGTGCAGGTCACGTAGGTCTCGAATCCATCCTTGAAGCGGTTGCGAGCCTCGAAACGGGCCCCCTCCTCCAGCCAGGCGCCGTAGTAGCACTCGGGGCTCCACTCGCCGTACCTGTCGATCGCGGTGATGCCGGACCACAGCTCTTCGATGTGCAGCTTGATCAGTACCTCGACACCAGTGGTCGAGCCGGTCACTCCGTAGTCATTCATGCCCGGTACGTCGGACGTCCGCCGCCGGGCTCGACATTTACGTGATTCCCGGATTGAGGGGGAGCAATCGAGCGGCGATTGCCTCCGCTGGACCGGGGGCGACCACGGCCAGGGCGTCGGCGGCAGCGGGTCCGCGGAGCATGGCGGATCCGCCGTGGCCGATCGGTACGGCGCCGTGGGCCGTGAGCCGGACCGGGACGAGGCGGGTGCTCGTCGGATGGCACGGGACACCGCCGGGTACGGCGATGTGGGTGAGCTCGGGGAGCCGGACGCCGCGCATGCGGGTGATGGCCGCGACGCCGAGCGTCAGAAACGCGACCAGCGCGGCGAACGGATTACCGGGCAGCCCGAGCACCAGCCGTCCGTCGGCCAACCGAGCCAGCGCTTGAGGATGCCCGGGACGACAGGCCACGCCATCCACAACAAACTCCGCACCGAGCGAGACAAGCGCCGGCCGAAGATGATCCGCCGGCCCAGCAGCCGACGACCCGGAGACGAGAATCAGGTCAGCCTCCGTCTCACCGAGCGCCCTGGTCAGCGCGTCCAACGAGTCCGGCAGATGCAGCACCGAGGCCGGCGGCGCACCGGCCCGCAGTTCCTGGCCAACCGAGCCACCGGCGATCAGCCGCGCGCCCGCGCCCGCGACCTCCGGCGCACCTGCGCCCGCGACCTGCTGCGCGCCCGCGCGCGTGACCTGCTGCGCGCCTGCGTGCGTGACCAGTTGCGCGCCTGCGCGGGTGATCAGGCCCGGGAGCATCGGGCCGATAGCGTCGCGTACCCGGCCCGGGCCGGAGGGGCCGCGGTGGACTAGTTCGTCGCCTGTCACGAGGGCGGCGACGGTCGGCTGTGGGATGACGGTCAGGCGGTTGAGGCCGACGGCTGCGGCCAGCCCGAGCACCGCTGGGTCGACGACCACGCCGGCCGGCAACAGTTGCTCGCCCGGCTGGCACTCCTCACCCGCTCGGCGGATGTGACGACCGTCCTCGGCCGGGCCTTCCAGCCGGTCGCCGTTCACCACCGCATCTTCGGAGCGCACCACAGACGTCGTCCCGCTCGGCACGGCCGCTCCCGTGACGATCCCGGTCGCGTGCCCGTCCGCCAACGTCCCCGGATCCGCAGCCCCGGCCGTCACATGACCGTTCACCCGCCAAGGACCAGCCCCACGTACGGCGTACCCGTCCATCGCAGCCCGATCCACGGGCGGAACTGCCCCCGGCGACACCAACGGCGTACCGAGAACGCATCCGTCCACAGCGTCCAACGGCCGCGAGACCGCCGCGCCCGGGCGGGCTGCCGCGTGGGCCAGCACCCGGGCCGCGTCCCAGGACACGGCATCGGGTCGCGTCCGGAGACCGCGGCCTCCGGACAGCACGTTCCCAGGCCCGTCCTCCACAGGACCACCCTCGCCGACCCGTGCGCGGTTGTCGAAAGGATCCCGCTCGCCGGACCGGGTGGGATACGTCACAGAGCGCCTTGCAGGTTGCGCGCCGCCAACGCCGCCGCAGGGGACAGGTCGGTCGCGCCGGACTCGGCGTACGTGATCAGCGCCTGCTTCATCCGCGGATCCCAGGTCGCCTTCAGGTGGTTGGCGATCATCGTCGCCGCATCCTCGGGGGAGCGATGCGCGAACTGAGCCGCGATCTCGTTCGCCAACCGCACGTACGGCGGCACCCCACCACTCATCGGTTGCCTCCTGCAACGACTGCCTCAAGTACGGCGGCCGATGCCGGGATCAGATCCACCTGCACCGCGGTCACCTTGTACTCGGGGCAGTTCGTGGCCCAGTCCGAGTTGTCGGTCGTGACGACGTTCGCGCCACTGACCGGATGGTGGAACGTCGTGTAGCAGACACCGACCGGCATCCGATCCGAGATCTTCGCCCGCAACTCGGTCCGCCCGACCCGGCTCGACAGCGCGACCAGATCCCCGTCCGTGACGCCACGCACCTCGGCGTCGTGCGGGTGGATCTCCAGCACGTCCTCGGCATGCCACGCGACGTTCGCCGTACGACGGGTCTGCGCGCCCACGTTGTACTGCGAGAGGATCCGCCCGGTCGTCAGGATCAGCGGGAACTTCCGGGTCGACCGCTCCGACGTCGGCACGTACATGGTCTCCATGAATCGACCCTTGCCGCGGGTGAACTCGTCGGAGTGCATGATCGGCGTACCGTCCGGATGCTCGACGTTGCACGGCCACTGGATCGACCCGAGCTCGTCCAGCCTGGCGAACGAGACACCCATGAACGTCGGCGTCGTCAACGCGATCTCGTCCATGATCTGCGCGGTCGAGTCGTAGTGCATCGGGTACCCCATCGCCTGCGCGATCTCGCAGATGATCTCCCACTCCTGCTTGCCGGTCCGTGGCGCCATGATCGGCCGCACCCGGTTGATCCGCCGCTCGGCGTTCGTGAACGTGCCGTCCTTCTCCAGGAACGATGTTCCCGGCAACAAAACGTGCGCGAACTTCGCGGTCTCGTTGACGAAAAGATCCTGTACCACCAGGAGATCCAGTGCACCCAACGCGGCGAACACATGCTGCGTGTTCGGATCCGACTGCGCGATGTCCTCGCCCTGCACGAACAGCGCCTTGAACGATCCGTCGATCGCGGCGTCGAACATGTTCGGGATCCGCAGCCCGGGCTCGTCGAGGATCGGCGTACCCCACAACTTCTCGTAGATGTCGCGGACGTCCTCGTTCGACACGTGCCGGTAGCCGGGCAGCTCGTGCGGGAACGAACCCATGTCACAGGAACCCTGCACGTTGTTCTGACCGCGCATCGGGTTCACGCCGACGCCGGCGCGGCCGATGTTGCCGGTTGCCATCGCGAGGTTGGCCATCCCCATCACCATCGTCGAGCCCTGGCTGTGCTCGGTGACGCCGAGACCGTAGTAGATCGCCGCATTTCCGCCCGTCGCGTAGAGGCGGGCAGCCTCTCGGATCTCGTCAGCCGGTACGCCGCAGGTCTCGGCCAGCGCCTCCGGGCTGTGCTCCGGCCGTGCGATGAACTCCGCCCAGCCGTCGAAGTCCTCGCACCGGCTGTCGACGAAGTCGCGGTCGACCAGGCCTTCGGTCACGACCACGTGCGCGAGCGCGTTGATGATCGCGACGTTCGTCCCGGGCCTGACCTCGAGGTGGTGGGTCGCCTCGACGTGGGGCGAGCGGACCAGGTCGATCCGGCGGGGGTCGATCACGATCAGCTTCGCGCCCTGGCGGATCCGCTGCTTCATCCGCGATCCGAACACCGGGTGCGCGTCGGTCGGGTTCGAACCGATCACGAGAATCACGTCGGCTTCGTCGACCGACCTGAAGTCCTGCGTGCCGGCGGATTCGCCGAAGGTCTGCTTCAGCCCGTACCCCGTCGGCGAGTGGCAGACGCGTGCACACGTGTCGACGTTGTTGTTGCCGAAGACGGCTCGCACCATCTTCTGGACGGCGTACACCTCTTCGTTGGTCGTCCGCGACGACGTGATCGCACCGATCGAGCCCTGGCCGTACTGCGCTTGGATCTCCCGGAGCCGACGCGCGGTGAACGTGATCGCCTCGTCCCAGGAGACGGTCCGCCATTCGTCGGCGATCGTGTCGCGAACCATCGGCTCGAGGACGCGGTCGGGGTGACTCGCGTAGCCGAATGCGAACCTGCCCTTGACGCACGAGTGGCCCTCGTTCGCGCCGCCGTTCTTGTACGGGACCATCCGGACCAGCTCGTCACCGCGCAGTTCGGCCTTGAACGAGCAGCCGACACCGCAGTACGCGCACGTCGTCAGGACGGTCCGTGTCGGCATCCCGAGCTCGACGACCGATTTCTCCTGCAGCGTCGCGGTCGGGCACGCCTGCACGCACGCTCCACACGACACACAATCCGACTCGAAGAACGGCACCCCGGCCCCGGCCGCGACCTTGGAATCAAACCCACGCCCCTCGATCGTCAGCGCCAGAGTTCCTTGTACTTCGTCGCACGCGCGGACGCAGCGGGAACACGCGATGCACTTGGATGCCTCGAAGTCGAAGTACGGGTTGGAGGTGTCGGTCTCCAGTTGCATGTGGTTGGCTCCGGCCTCGACGCCGGATCCGTACCGGACCTCGCGCAGGCCGGTGACGCCGGCCATGTCCTGCAGTTCGCAGTCGCCGTTGGCCGAGCAGGTCAGGCAGTCGAGCGGGTGGTCGGAGATGTACAGCTCCATCACACCGCGGCGCAGTTTGCCGAGTCGCTCGTTCTGGGTGCGGACCTGCATGCCGTCGCGGACCGGCGTCGTACAGGAGGCTGGAGTGCCTTTGACACCGTCGATCTCGACCACGCACAGGCGGCAGGATCCGAAGGCCTCCAAGTTGTCGGTCGCGCACAGCTTCGGTACGTCGATCCCGGCTTCCTTCGCGGCGCGCATCACCGACGTACCCGGTGGGACTGTCACGGCGACGCCGTCGACGGTGACCGCCACGGTCGCCTCGCCGGGTCGCGCGGGGGTGCCGAAGTCAGGCTCTTTGAGCAGCGTCATGCGTTGAAGTCCTCTCCGAAATGGCGGACGGCACTACGTACCGGCATCGGGGTGAGGCCGCCCATCGCGCAGAGCGAGCCGTCGGTCATCAGTTCGCACAGGTCCTCGAGTACGACGAGGTTCTTGGCGCGCTCGGTCCCGGCGACGATGCGGTCGATCGTCTCGACGCCGCGGACCGCCCCGACCCGGCACGGCGTGCATTTGCCGCAGGATTCGGCCGCGCAGAACTCGAACGCGAACCGCGCCATCGCGGCCATGTCCACGGTGTCGTCGAACACCACGATCCCGCCGTGCCCGACCATCGCTCCGGCTTTGGCGAACTCCTCGTAATCCATCGGCAGGCCGAACTGTTCGACCGGGAGGTAGGCGCCGAGCGGACCACCCACTTGAACGGCTCTGGTCGGCCGGCCAGTGGCTGTCCCGCCGCCGAAGTCGTTCACGAGCTCGTCGAGGGTGATGCCGAACGCGGTCTCGACGATCCCGCCGCGGGCGACGTTCCCGCCGAGCTGGAAGACGCTGGTGCCTCGCGATCGGCCCGTGCCGTAGCTCGCATAGGCCTGCGCTCCGTGCGCGAGGATGGTGGGGACTGTTGCCAACGACAACACGTTGTTGACGACGGTCGGCCGGCCGAAGAGCCCTTGTAGCGCAGGGATCGGGGGCTTCGCGCGGACCATGCCGCGCTTGCCTTCCAGGCTCTCGAGCATCGAGGTCTCTTCGCCGCAGATGTACGCACCCGCGCCGACCCGGACATGCAGGTCGAAGCCGAACCCTGAGCCGAGCACGTCCGGCCCCAACCAGCGGTTTGTTTTCGCGAGCTCGATCGCGTCCTTCAGTGTTGCGACGGCGTCCGGGTACTCCGAGCGCAGGTACACGTACCCCTCCGCCGCACCGACCGCGTACGCCGCGATCGCCATCCCCTCGATCAACGTGAACGGATCGCCCTCGATCAGCATCCGATCCGCGAACGTACCGGAGTCCCCTTCGTCCGCGTTGCAACACACGAACTTGAGACCAGCCTCGGCACCGAGCACCGTCCGCCACTTGATCCCGGTCGGAAACCCCGCGCCCCCGCGCCCGCGCAACCCCGAGTCGACGACAACCTCAACCACCTCAGCCGGCGTCATGCTGAGCGCTGCCCGCAGCCCGCTCATCCCACCGTGTACTTCGTAGTCCTCAGCTGACAGCGGATCAACCACTCCCACCCGGGCGAACGTCAACCGCTCCTGCCGTTTCATCCACGGCAGTTCCTCCACCAATCCCAACGACTCCCCGCGCCCGTCGAGCATCCCCGCCGCGATCAACCCGTCGACGTCCTCAGGCATGACCGGCCCGTACCCGATCCGCCCCGCAGTCGTCTCCACCTCGACCAGCGGCTCCAACCACAACATCCCCCGCGACCCGGTCCGAACAACCTCAACACCGCTCGCAGTAATCCGCTCGGCCACTTCATCCGCGCCCACCGAGCGCGCAGCCGAGTCCCGCGGCACGAAAACCCTCATCGCGCCTCCCCAAGCAGCGCGTCCAGCCGAGCCGGTGTAACCCGCCCGTGCAACTTCCCGCCGACCTGCACCGCCGGCCCCAGCGCACAGTTCCCGAAGCAGAACACCTCATCAAGCGTGATCCGCCCGTCGTACGACGTCTCGCCGAACCCGCACCCAACCACCCGCTTGGCATGCTCACCCAGCCCCACCGCACCAACAGCCCGACAGGCCTCCGCCTGACAGATCGCCACGGTCGTCCGCCCAGCCGCCGTACGCCGAAAGTCCTTGTAGAACGTGACAACCCCATGCACCTCGGCCACGGAAAGGTTCAACACCTCCGCAACCACCGCCACATCCGGCTGCCCGACGTACCCGAACTCCTCCTGCACCGCATGCAGAATCGGAATCAACGCCCCGCGCAGCCCCCGCAACTCCGAGGCAATCTCCCGCACCCTCTGAGCCCGAACATCAACCACGACCCCACTAGTCATGTATACAACATTCCGTCGCCACGACCACGGGGTCAAAGCAATGCTGCCTATGACCTAATAGCTACCGGCTATCACCGCCGCTGGTCCGTACACCGCTGCGGGTCGGTCCTCGACGTATGCCCAGTAGCGGTCGCCGTAGGACCAGTGCCACCACTCGGTGGGGTAGTTGATCAAGCCGGCGGAGGTCAGGACGTCGAAGAGGAGGGCGCGGTTGGTGCGGGCCTCGCGGGTGATGTTGGTTGCGGTGAAGAAGCAGGCGCCGTTGCTTTGTTCGGGGGTGGCGTCGATGGGGGTGCCAAGGTCTAGCGGACCGTGGGCGCCTACCAGGGTTAGGTCGACCGCGGCGCCGGCAACGTGGGGTGCGACCTCGATCGGGGAGACGAAGCGGCTGGCCAGGACGTGTACGTCGTGGTCGGAGATGCCGGGACGTAGGCGCTGGAGCTCGGCGCGGTAGTCGTCGTAGATCTGCTGCTGGCTCTCGATCGGGCGCAGGCCTTCGACTACGTGCAACCGGATCCCCGCCGGGAGGAACGTGTCGGCCAGGGCGAGTCGGTCGGCCACGGTCTCGCGAGTGAATTGGCGGCCGGTCGTCGCTATGTCGCGGGTGAACAGGTCGACCAGTGGCTCGCCACTCTCGATCGCGGGGATGCTCGTGATCCGGTCGTCGCTGAGGAGTACGGTCATCCGCGTGCCACCGCCGTACGGATCAGTGTGTCGACAACCTCGGCGTACGACAGCCCGGCCGCGGCCCACATCCGCGGGAACTGGGACGCCGGCGTGAACCCGGGGAACGTGTTGATCTCGTTGACCACTGGCTCACCGTCGTTCGGTACGAAGAAGTCCACCCGGGCAAGCCCCGCACACCCAAGGACCTCGAAGACATCGATCGCCGTACGCCGCAACCGCTCCGCCAGCTCGGGCTCAAGCGGAGCCGGTACGACGAACCGCGTGGCGGCGCTGTCGTACTTCGCGGTCGCATCGAAGAACGGCTGCGCAGGATCGGCATGGATCTCCAACGCGGGCGCCGTCTCGATCCGCCCGTCCGGGAACTCCAGCACCGCCAGGTCGATCTCGCGCCCGACCATCTCCCGCTCGACCAGCACATGCGGATCGAGTACGGCGGCGTCCGCGATCGCCGCCAGCAGCGTCGGGAGATTCGTTGCCCTGGACACCCCAAAGCTCGAGCCGCCGTTGCCCGGCTTCACGAACAGCGGGAAGTCCAGCCCGGCCGCCTTCAGCTTCTGAAGACCTGCCTCCGTGTCGGTCAGCTCGGCCCCGCGAAGCGTCACACCCGGCGTGACGGGGATGCCGTGCGCTCTGAGAACTGCCTTGGTCAGGTGTTTGTCCAGACCGACAGCGCTGGCCGCGATCCCGCTACCGACGTACGGAACCTGAAGCTGTTCGAGGAATCCCTGCAGCCGACCATCCTCGCCGCCTTCACCGTGTAGCGCCGGGACGGTGACGTCGCACGCCTGCAGGATCTCGATCGCCTCGTGCTGCCCGTCGATCCAGTTGCCCTCAGCATCGATCACGAGAGGGATCGCCATATGGCCGAGGAGCTCGACCGCCTTCAGGATCCCCTTGCCGCTGGCAAGCGAAACCTGATGCTCCGGGCTCGCCCCACCCATCACCACCGCGACCTTCATCGGTTGCCCACCTCGTAACGCCGAGGCACCCGCGATCCGATGCCGCAGTAGATCTCGTGCGGGATCGTGCCCGCCCAGTCGGCCCAATCGGACGCGGTCGGCTCACCGGCCGATCCGTCGCCGAAGATCGTCACCGGCTCGCCCGGTTCGACCGCGACCTCACCGGCATCCACGACGAACTGGTCCATCGCGATCCGCCCGATCACCGGCATCCGTACGCCGTGGCACAACACGCTCGCCTGCCGTACGGCGACCCGCGGGATCCCGTCGGCGTACCCGATCGGGACCAGCCCGATCGTCGTGTCCCGATCCGCCACGAAGTCATGCCCGTACGAAACCCCTTCGCCCGCGCGGATCCGGCGTACCTGGGCCAGCTTGCTCACCAGCCGCATCACAGGCCGCAGCCCGAGTCCCACCTCGTCGATCCCGTACAGACCGGCGCCGATCCGAACCAAGTTGCAGTCCGGCGCGTCCAGCGTGATCGCACCGGCCGAGTTGGCCAGGTGTACGACGCTGGGCCGCAGCCCGGCGCGGCGAGCGAGACCCACCCCTGTCCGCAGGAGTTGCAACTGCCGCGTGCTCTGCACGGCGTCGGCGGAGTCGCCGTGCGAGAGATGCGACCAGATCCCGCGGACCGTGACGGCGCCGAGCGCCTCGTAGTGCGCCGCCGTTCGGGTGAGTTCGATCCACTGGTCAGGTGCACTGCCGGCCCGGTGCAGACCGGTGTCCAGCTTGAGGTGCACGTAGTGGACGGATGGGATGGACGCGACCCGCTGCAGCTCGGCGACGGTCGAGACGCTGACGTCCACGTCCATATCGCCGAGCAGCATCAGCTCGGCGGCGTCGTACAGCCAGGTCAGGATCGGTACGGTCAGCCCGGCCGCGCGCAGCTGCAACGCCTCGTCGGCGCGCGCGACGCCGAGCCAGGTCGCCCCGGCCTCGACCGCCGCTCGGGCCACCGGTACGGCGCCGTGCCCGAAGGCGTCGGCCTTGACCACGGCCAGGACGCCCTGCGGTACGCGCTGCCGGAAGGCCCGGACGTTGTCGCGGATGGCGGACAGGTCGACGACGGCTTCGGACAATCCGGTGATCCCACGTGTCGCCGGGCGGTGGCGGGACTGAACCAGGTACATGCGAGTCATTGTTGTTTCCGGCAACGATCCGCTTCATCGGATCGCGGACGGATGTGTGCGACCGCTGCCTACGACCCTGGTATGACCCACCTCATCCACATGAATGAACTACCGACGGTCACCAGGGATACTGGTCAGGTGGAAGCCACCGATCACCTGAAGGCGTCGCTGTCCGCGGCGATCGCGCTGGCGAACACCTTCGGAGCCGACCCGCGCCAGGGCCGCCCGGCGGCGACACCCGACGCCGAGGCTGTCCGCGCCGCGCTCCGCCTGACGACCAACCGCGTCCCCGAGATCGACGTCGCCTCGTATGAGTCGGGCGCCAAGATCCTGTACGACGCCCTGCGCCGCCTGCCCGATGTCGACGGTGCTGTCGACCTGGTGAACGGGCTGCTGCGGGAGACCAAGGCAGCGCCGCAACTCGTCCGCCGCGACGGCGCGCCCTGGCACCTGCACTTCGGCAGCCCGGACGAAGCCGCTGGCTGGCTGGCCGAACTCGCTACCGCCGTCGCGATGCTCCTCGGCAGCGACGAGGTCGAGCGTCTGCGCCGCTGCGAGGCGACCCGTTGTGAAGACGTGTTCCTCGACTCGACCCGCAACCGCACGCAGCGGTTCTGCTCAACGGCCTGTCAGAACCGCACCAAGGTCGCCGCTCACCGCGCGCGCATCTCCTGACGCCGTCACCATGGTTGCCTCGGGCAACCAGCCGAGCTTCCGGTACAGGTGGAGCCCGTCGGTGGTCGCCATCAGCAAACCCGTGCTCGCACCGCGCTCGATCGCGCACCGGCTCAGCGCGCCCATGACGATGCTGCCGAGCCCGCGTCGCCGGTACGCCGGGTCGGTCTGGATGTCGTGCATCACGGCGTCGTCCCCGACGATCGCGACCATGCCATGCGCCGCAACCGTGCCGTCGATCATCACTCGCGCGTAGTTGAGCGGTCCGTCCGACTCGAGCTCCGCGGTCGCCAGCGGATGCTCCCGCAGGTTGATCGACATCAGCGTCTTCTGCTCCTCGAACGGCTGCGCGCCGGCCTCGGTGAGTCGACGCGCAATCTCGTCACCGGTTTGGGTGGTAACAGTCAGCCAGGTATCCGCGGCCAGCCCAGCGGCAAGCCTGTCCACGATCCCCGGGGCGTCGCTGCGCGCGAACAACTCCCGCTCCCGTCCGGGCAGGCGCAGTACGGCGGCATAGGCGTCGTCGTACTCGATCACCGGCTCCAGCCCGCGGCACAGCCGCCAGCCCTCCAACCATCGCCTCACGATGTCCATGATCGCAAGTGTAACTGTTTATCGTGGATTAGTCAGTTACGTTGTTCCGAGAACGAAGGTCTGGATCGCGACGACCGCGGCACCGCGAGCCCACTCGCTGAAGTCGGCCGGCTGGAGGACCATCGGCAGTTCCGCGGCGGACGGATGCCGGTCCGCATGCAGCGCGGCGAGCAGGTCGTCGTGCGCGACCTCGGCCAGGCGGACGCCCTCGCCGCCGAGGACGACGAGTTCGGGCATGGTGAAGTTCGCCGCCGCCGCGATCAGCTTGCCGAGGGCGCGACCGGCCCGACTGATGATCTCGCGCGCCGCGGGATCACCCTTGGCGGCGAGATCGAGCGCCTCGTCGTACCCGACCGGCCGGCCGATCGCCGTACCGACCTGATCGGTGATGGCGCCGACGGTCAGGAGACTCAGCGCGCAGCCGTGGTGACCGCGTTCGCAGGTCGGGCCGTCGGGCAGGAGCGGGTGGTGGCCGATCAGGCCGATGGTCACGTCGGGGCTGTCGACGACCTGGTTGTGGATGACGAGCCCGTACCCGACGCCGGCGCCGATCGTGATCAGTACGAATCGGTCGGAGTTGCGGCCCGCGCCGAACCAGTGGGTGGCCTCGGTCAGCGAGGTCAGGTCGTTCGCGAGCACGACCGGGACGCTGGTCTGCGCGGCGAGGATCTCGCCGAAGGGTACGTCGACCCAGTTCAGGTACGGGCTCCAGCGGACCTCGGATCCGTCCGCCGCCACGCGCCCGCCGAGCGAGACGCCGAGCCCGGTGATCGCCGTACTGCCCGGTACCTGGACTGCCAATTCGTCGAGGATCTCGAGGACGAGGTCGGCCACCACGGAGGGGGTCGGGTCGGTGAGCGGGTGTTCGACGCTGGCGATCACGTCCGCCCGCAGAGTCGTCAGCACGCCGATCGCCGAGTCGCCGGTGAGCTTGATGCCGACGAAGTGGTGTGCGTTGGCGTCCAGGTCGAGCGGTTGCGACGGGCGTCCGACCCTGGCGTCGGTCGGGCCGCCCTCGACCTCGACGAGCAGGCCCGACTCGACCATCGGCTTCGTCAGGCGGGTCAGGCTGCCGGGGGACAGGCCGACGCGGCGGGACAGCTCGGCGCGCGACAACGGCCCGTCCAGCAGGATCTCCAACGCCACCTGCCGTGACGGGCCGACCAACGGCTGCCAGGCACCCACTGCGTCAGGGTAGCCGGAGGATCAGCCGCGCGAGTTGGTGGCGCGAGGGGTGAGGACGCCGGGACGTGACCCGGTCCGCGGTTCTGGCCGCACAAATCCCGGCGTCAAGCTCACCCAATGACAGACAGATGTCCACAACCCCTCGAATCGAGTGAACACCGTGGAGGCGCAGTACCCAACTCTCATCGCAGTATGCAACGGATTCCGTCGAGTGTTGCCTCGACAACGGTGTCAGAATCCGTTGCTGCTGATCAGTGCGGGAGCTTCCGGGTGTCGATCAGGTGCTGGGCGACGTCGCGGAGCTTGGTGTTGGTGTCCTGCGAATAGCGCTTGAGGATCGCGAACGCCCGATCGTCGTCCACGTCGAAGCGCTCCATCAGGATGCCCATCGCCTGGCCGACCAGCTTCCGCGCGTCGACCGCCTGCGCCATCGTCTCCTCGTGCCGCGCCGACGCCACCGCGACCGACGCATGCCGCGCGAGAATATGCGCGATCGCCTCGTCGTCCTCGGTGAACGCATCCGGGATCGGGCTGTACAACCCCAGTACACCGACGGTCTGTCGCGTAGCGTCACCGGTTGCAAGCGGTACGTCGAGAACCGTGCGCACCCCGAGCGCCGCAACCCTCGCCGCCCACTCGGGCCAGCGCTCGTCGGTCGTCGTATCCCGGATCAGGATCGGGGTCCGATCGTTGAGCGCGGTAACCAGCGGACCGTTCTCCGTGGTGATCTGCAGCTCGTAGACATCGGCAACGACAGGGTCCGTGACAGCGGCGATCTCCGCTCGCGAACCACGGGTGTAGAGGGCCACGCCGGCGTACGTACAGCTCAGCGCCTGCAGCGCGAACTGCACAACAGCATCGATCGTTTCCTCGACACCATCCGCATCATGCAACTCGATCGCCAGCCGGGCAAACGTATCCGCCGACGTAGCGAGGTCAGGCTCGGTCACAGGGGCTCCAGGGCATGGTCGTGCAACAAGGCACGGTAATCATGCAGCCCAGATGCCCCGAAGCGTTAGCCAGTCCACCGAACCGAGACCATGCCCCAACCCACCCCCGATCGTTGGCCACCCCCGCAGTACTACGAAAGCCTGCACCGGGGGGGGCGGTTGGGGTGAAGACCAGCCCATCGCGGGGCTCCGCGCGGCTCCTTCGTCGCCGTGCTCCGCGCCGCACCCGCCCACCCCCGGGCTTATCGCCCGGAGCACCCTTTCCGGCTATCGCCGGACCTGTGGGCTACCGCCCACACCCGTGCGCGCTACCGCGCGATCGACCGCCCCGTGGTGCGGCTGGTTCGTACCCGGCGAGGTGGATGCGGTCGGCCCATCGTGGGGCTACGCGCCGCCCTACCCGGCCCGGGCGCATCGCCCGGGCCATCCCTTTCGGCTGTCGCTGGACCTGTGGCCTATCGCCCGCATGGTGCGCGGAGCCGGGATCGACACTCAGCACACGATGAGCGATACCGGCCGGGAGCGCGAGACGATGCGTGAGTTCATGCGCCAACACGACTTCAGGATTGCGAGGCGAAAGCACAACCGCCGCCTAGCTCATACAGCGACGTCGAACCCGTGCCAGGTGGCGCGGTTGCGTCCGGGCCCCCTTGACTCTGGCCGCTTGGAGCCCGCCGGAACTCCACCCCCCATCAGGTTGGACCTCACGCCAGCTAGTGGTACCATTTTTGGTACAACTGGAGATCCGGTGCCGGCGCTGGGGATCCCGCCAACTGACAGCTGCGAAATCACACACGAAAACATAAACAAAGAAACTCGCAAAACAAACAAAACTTACAAAGACAACAAGACTTAACAGACTTACAAAAATGACAAAACTTACAAAAATGACGCGAATGACATGGAGGGCCAAGTGGCGATTAACGCATCCGCAGCGCGGCGGGACCTGTTCCCGCTGATCGAGCAAGTCAACGACGACCACACCCCAGTGGAGATCACGTCAAAGGCCGGCAATGCGGTGCTGATGTCGCTAGACGACTACACCGCCTTGGAGGAGACGGCCTACCTCCTGCGGTCCCCCGCGAACGCGCGGCGACTGCTGGAGAGCTTGAATCAGGCCAAGGCGGGCAACCGAGAGGAACACCCGCTGTCGTGAAGGTCGCATTTACTCCTACAGGGTGGGAGGACTATACATACTGGCAGGTCAAGGACCGCGCCCAGGTCAAGCGCATCAACCGCCTGATCGACGACGCGTTGCGTGACCCGACCAGCGGTATCGGGAAGCCGGAGCCCTTGAAGCACGTACTTCAAGGGGCGTGGTCCCGGCGGATCGACCAGGAGCACCGACTCGTCTACATGATCGACGATGACTACCTGGTGGTACTGGCAGCCCGCTACCACTACGAGAAGTAGACCCACCCCGCAGTGCCAGCAGCCCGGTTCCTCGAGAACCGGGCTGCCGGTCGTTCTAGGACCATCAGGGGCTTACGTGGCCCTTTCCATTTCCTGGGTGCATCATGAGCGTCACACAGCTGGTCCTGTCGGGGCGCCACCCTGTTTCCGTGCCTCGATTGTCGGCTGCCTCAGGCGCACTGGATGGCTCTACGTGTCGTCCACCAAGGGAGCCCGTGTGGCCAAGAAGTCCTGGACTGCTGCAGGAGCAGCCCGTCTGCTGGTGAAAGCAGAATCTCGACCTCCGGCCCGGCCGGGTCATGGAGGAGTACCAGGTTAAGGCGCTGACGCTGGGGGATTCAGATGGAGCCGCACTGCCGCTTTTCGCTCCTGACAGGCTCCGCGGCTGACCCGCTGCTCGGATCCGCGCGAGTCGTTGGTTGACGACCGCGGGTCTGCGTCGCCTCTCACCCAGGGTCAGCGTGACTCACACGAACTAGCGCGACCACGGGGCGGTCGGTCGCGCGGTAGCGCGCACGGGTGCGGGCGGTAGCCCGCAAGTCCGGCGATAGCCGGAAGGATGCTCCGGGCGATGAGCCCGGGGGTGGGTGGGTGCGGCGCGTAGCACGGCGACGAAGGAGCCGCGCGTAGCCCCGCGATGGGCTGTTCCTAGTTGTTTGACGAAATTGCTGGTCTGCGTGGTTACAGTTTCCCGTGTGGCGGACTTGAGTGGTCTGTTCAGTGGGCGGACCAGTTGGCGGCGGGAGGTTGCCGCGCCGATGCGGTCGTTTCTGCGGACCGAGGCGGGGAGTTCGGGGGTACTCGCAGCGGCGATCGTCCTCGCCCTCCTGTGGGCGAACCTCTTTCCGGGCATGTACGAGGACCTCTGGCGCACCCACCTCTCCGTCGGGCTCGGGGACGGCGTACTCAGCCTGGATCTCAGGGAGTGGATCAACAGCGGCCTGATGACGCTGTTCTTCCTCGTGGTCGGGCTGGAGGCGCGCCGCGAGTTCGACCTCGGGGATCTCCGGGATCGCACCCGATTCATCCTGCCGATGCTGGCGGGCATCGCCGGAATGGTCGCCCCGGTGCTGATCTACCTAGCGTTCAACGCCGGCGGACCGGGATCGCACGGCTGGGGCGTCGCGATGTCGACCGACACCGCGCTCGCGCTCGGTCTGCTTGCGCTCGTCGGGCGCGGCGTACCGGATCGGGTGCGGGTGTTCCTGTTGACGGTGTTCGTGGTCGACGACCTGCTCGCGCTAGTTGTCATCGCGGTCGTCTACAGCGAGGACATCCAGCTGATGCCGCTCGTGCTGGCGATCATCGCGTTCGCGATCGTCCTCGTGCTCGCGATATTCAGAGTCCGCAAAGCCTGGGTGTACGCCGTCCTCGGTGTCGCCATGTGGGCCGCGCTCCTCAAATCCGGTGTGGATCCGGTCGTTGCCGGACTGGCGATCGGTTTGACCGCGCCGGCGTACTCGCCCGGGCGGGAAGAGCTCGAGGAAGCGACCGGGCTGTTCCGGCTGTTCCGCGAGCAGCCGACGCCCGAGCTGGCCCGCTCCGCGACCGTCGGCCTGACCACGACGATCTCGCCGAACGAGCGCCTGCAGTACCTCTACCACCCGTGGACCAGCTACCTCATCGTCCCGCTCTTCGGCCTCGCGAACGCCGGCGTGACCATCGACATGGCGTTCCTCGGGCGTGCGTTTACCTCGCCGATCACGCTCGGCATCCTGCTCGGATACGTGATCGGCAAGCCGATCGCGGTGACGTCGGTGTCGTGGTTGCTGGAGCGTCTCAGCCGCGGCCGGATCCGGGCCGGTGTCGGCTGGGCAGCGGTGCTCGGCAGCGGGACGATCGCCGGGATCGGTTTCACCGTCTCCTTGCTGATCGCAACGATCGCGTTCGACGGCCCGCAGCTGGCCGAGGCGAAGGTCGGTCTGTTGTCGGCGGTGATCGTCGCGTCCGCGCTCACCTGGGTCGTGTTCCGCGCGGCCAAGCTGCTCTCCCCGCCGAAGAAGGCGTTCGCGCTGCTCGGCGACGCGGAGCAGTTGCAGGACCTGACCGACCCGGTCGATCCAGAGCGTGACCACATCCGCGGCCCGGAGAACGCGTCGGTGACCCTGGTCGAGTACGGCGACTTCGAGTGCCCGTACTGCGGTATGGCCGAGCCGATCGTCCGCGACGTACTGCAGGACGTCGACCTGCGTTTCGTCTGGCGCCACCTGCCGCTGAGCGACGTGCACCCGCGGGCGCAGATCGCGGCCGAGGTGTCCGAGGCCGCGGCCGAGCAGGGCAAGTTCTGGGAGATGCACGACCTGCTGCTCGCGAACCAGGACAATCTGCAGCCCGCGGACATGATCCGGTACGCCGGCCAGCTCGGCCTGGACACCGACAAGCTGCACGACGAGGTGAAGCGGCACGTGGCGGCGGCCCGGGTCGCGCAGGACGTCGAGTCCGCCGACACCAGCGGCGTGTCCGGTACGCCGACGTTCTTCGTCAACGGTCAACGGCACTACGGGGCGTACGACGTGGAGTCGTTGAAGGCGGCGATCAAGGTCGCGCGGGCACGGGCCAAGATCACCCAGCGTCATGGCTGAATCTTGATGTACTACGACATTTCTGCCACTGTTCGCCGTGCCATGAGATAGCTGACCCTGGCTGCATGACCAAACAGATCGACCAGGCCGCCGTTGTACACTTCGCCGAGCGGCTGGCGTACGAGACGGACGTGTCGGATGTCGCCTCGGACATCGGCGGCGGGGTGACGGGCTGGGTGCTGATCGACAGCCGCAGTCAGGAGAGCTGGGACCAGGGCCACGTCCCCGGCGCGGTCCACCTGCCGACGCGGGAGATCGCGGCTCGCGCGGCGTCCGTCGTACCTGAAGGTGTGAACATTGTGACGTACTGCTGGGGGCCGGGATGCAATGGCGCGACCCGTGCTGCGCTGGAGTTCGCGAAGCTCGGGTATCCGGTCAAGGAGATGATCGGCGGGTTCGAGTACTGGACCCGTGAAGGGCTGCCGGTGGAGACCGCCGACGGGATCGATCGCCGGCTGCCGGATCCGCTCACCGCGCCGCGTGGGGTGGCCTGCGCGTGCTGAAAGCCCTGTGGACGTTGAGGTTTTACACAGATTGAACTCGCCGTGGTGAAACGCTGACTCTCCGTACGTTACCCTCGTAGTGGACCGACGCGAGGAGACAGTGTGACCGATCAGCCGATGAATGACGGTGGGCTGGTCGCGCACGGGATCGACACCACGCGGCCCAGCGTGGCGCGGGTCTACGACTACGCCCTCGGCGGTAAGGACAACTACGAGTCCGACCGCGCGCTGTACCGGCAGATCATGAAGATCGCGCCGGAGACACCCGTCTGGGCCCGGGCGAACCGGGCCTGGCTCCGCGAGGTGATCACCTGGCTGGCCGAGGAGGCCGGCGTACGGCGATTCATCGACGCGGGCTCCGGCCTGCCGACCGCCGAGAACACGCATCAGATCGCCCAGAAGGTCAACGCCGACACCTCGGTGATCTACGTCGACAACGACCCGTCCGTGGTCGCCCACGGGCGGGCGTTGCTGCTTGACAACGACCGGACGCAGTTCACCGCCGCGGACCTCACCAAGCCCGACGAGGTGCTGGCGGAGCCGTCGATCGCGGCTCTGCTGGCCGGCGGCGAGCCGGTCGCGCTGGTAATGGCGCTGATGCTGCACCACATCCACGACTACGAGCAGACCCTCGAGATCGCCCGCAAGTACGTCGACGCGCTGCCGCCGGGCTCGTACCTCGCGATCACGCACGCCTGCAATCCGGGTGACGGCGGGCCGGTCGACGTGATGGTGACCGAGCTGCTGGAGAAGGTCAAGGACGCCTTCCCGACGCTGGCCTTCCGCTCGGTCGAGCAGATCACGTCGCTGTTCGGCGACCTGGAGATCCTCGAGCCGGGCGTCGTCCCGCTGGGCGAGTGGCACGTCCCCGGCGGCCGCGTCGAAGAGGAGCGCCAGGCAGACATCCGCGATGCCATCTACGGCGGAGTCGGCCGGAAAGCCTCCAGCTAACCCAGGTTGGCCAGGTAGTCCGCGTTCCCGCGGATCGCGGCCTCGTAGCGCTTGATCTCGGCCGAGTCGACCTTGTCGGCGATCACCAGCAGCAGCGTGGCCAGCGCCTTGTCCTGGTAGCCGGCGGCGTGCAGCGTCAGCGCCTTGAAGACCCGCAGCGAGTCCGATTCCGGGTACTCCGCGCACGCCTGTTTGAACACCGCCAGCGACTCGTCGAAGCGCTCGAGGTTGCGCAGCGTGCTGCCGTACTGCAGCAGGCACTTGCGCCGCGTCTCCCCGGTCAGCCCCGGCAGCGCGCGCTCGTAGTACCCGACCGCCTTCTCCTCCTCGCCGGCGGTGTCGTACGACCCGCCGACCTCGTAGAGCACGTGCGGGTTGTCCGGATGCTCGCTCAGCAGCTTCTCGAAGAAGGCGATCGTCGGGCCCATGTTCGACCGGTCCCGCCGGGCGAACGCCTCCTCGATCGTCGCAGCCAGCTCCGGAGTCAGGTCAGTCGTCACATCTCCATCATGCCGCGTCCGACTGGTCACCACGTCGCTGCTGCCACGGCCACGACCCGGAGATCTCCACTTCGAGCGCGAAACTCAGCACCACCCGGATGATCACGATGAGGCCGAGCACCAGCACGCTTTCGAGGGAGGTCTCGACGATGATCGTCCGGATGATGTCGCCGACGATCAGGATCTCCAGGCCGAGCAGGATCACCCGGCCCAGGTCCACCCGCAGCTGGGTGTAACTCCCGGCGCCTTTGCGGATCACGTCGTACGCGTAGCGGACCAGGACGGCGGCGAGGCCGACCGCCATGATGACCACGCCGGAGCCCTCGATCACCCGGGCCACATCCGCGAAGACTGACTGGAAGTCCACCCTCCAGGGGTACCAGTCAGGCGGCGCTCTCCGCACTCGCCTCGCCGGGGCAGATGTTCTGGTTGAGGTGGAAGACGTTCGCCGGGTCGTACGCCGTCTTCAGCGCCACCAGCCGCTCCAGCTTCGCCGGCGGGAACGCGCGCTGGATCGGGTCGCCGTTCAGCGTGTTCACGTACGCCCCGCTCGCGTACGGCGCCAGCGTCGCGGCGTACCCGCGCAGCTGAGCGATCCGGGTCTGGTCCTCGTCCGCGTCCTCCCAGCGGGTCGCGGTGACGAACTCGAACAGCGTGTCCCGGTGGCTGAACGCCGCATCCCCATCCGGTACGTCGGCGATCGCGCCGCCGTACGCCTGCAGGCTCGCGGACGGACCCGGCGTACGCAGCAGTGCCCGGATGGCGTCGTCGGGCAGGGACTTGAAGTAGTGCCCTTTCCAGTAGCGCCGGTACCGGTGACCCTGCACGTTGTCGTCACGCGTCTGCAGTTTCAGGTACGTCGTCTCCTCGACCACCTCATCGACGACCGGACCGAGCGCGCGGAACGCCGGCAGCAGGCCGTACCCGCCCTCGCCGACCCACACATACCCGACTGTCACCGTGCTCGGCGTGATGTTCGCGGTGAACGTTGCCTCCCGCGGGGCCTCGGCGTTCAGCTCACGCCAGCCGCGCAGTACGTGGAAGCCGGCCGACGCCGGGTAGGTCAGCTCGACGATCAGCGCCCGCGTACCGACCTCGTGCAACTGGAACTCGAACTGCGTCACGATCCCGAAGTTCCCGCCACCGCCGCGCAGGCCCCAGAACAGCTCGGGGTTCTCGTCCGCACTCGCCCGGACGACAGATCCGTCGGCAGTCACGACCTCGTACGACACCACGTTGTCGCAGGCCAGCCCGAACCGCCGGGCCAGCCAACCCATCCCGCCGCCGAGCGTCAGCCCACCGACTCCCGTGTGGGAAACGTTCCCCGCGGTCGTCGCCAGCCCGTACTCCTGTGCAGCCTTGTCCAACTCGCCCAGCAGCGCGCCGCCCTGTACCCAGGCCCGCTTCAGCGAAGGATCCACCTCTACCGAGTTCATCGGCGTCAGGTCGATCATCAGCCCACCATCGGGTACGGCGAGACCCGCGATGTTGTGCCCGCCGCAGCGGACCGCGATCTCCAGGCCGGCCGCCTGGCCGAACCGCACCGCCTCGACGACGTCCGCGGTGCTCGAGCACCGGGCGATCGCGGCCGGACGGCGGTCGATCATCGCGTTCCAGACGGTCCGGGCCTCGTCGTAGCCGGCGTCGCCGGTGTGCAGCATCGTGGTCATCGCTCTCATCTCCTTGTCATTTGGTCTGTGCACAACCCTGACAGCGAAGCGGTACTCCGATAAGGTCCAGTTGTGTGAGCCGAATGAGGACCAGTTCCGGTTCCGGTGAGCTCCTGGTCGAGCTGCAGCGGGACAGCGGCGTACCGCTGCATCAGCAGTTGGAGAGCGGGATCCGGACGCGGATCCGGGCCGGTCTGCTGCGGCCCGACACGGTGATGCCGTCCACGCGCGCGCTCGCACAGGATCTGGGACTGTCCCGTGGCGTGGTCGTCGAGGCGTACCAGCAACTGGTCGCAGAGGGCTATCTCGTCAGCCGGGGCGGCGGGTACACGCAGGTCGCGGACATTGCCGTGGTCGAACCGACGGCCGCGCTCCGATCCGCGAGCGGCCCGCCGCGGATCGACTTCCGCTACAGCCGGCCGGACGTCTCCCAGTTCCCCCGCGCCGCGTGGCTCCGGTCGATACGGCGCGTGCTGAACGAGACGCCGTACCGCAGCCTCGCCTACATCGACGGTCGCGGCACCATCGAGCTGCGTACGTCGCTCGCCGACTACCTCAACCGAGTCCGCGGTACGGCGGCCCGCCCCGAGAACATGCTGATCTGCAACGGGTTTGCCCAGGGCTCGCGGCTGCTGCTGCAGGTGCTGGCCGCGCAGGGGTACAAGCGGCTGGCCGTCGAGGATCCGTCCGACAACGAGCTTCGCGAGGTCGCCTCGGCCGCCGGGCTCGAGGCGGTCGGCGTACCGGTGCTCGAATCGGGCGTCGATGTCGACGTGCTCGAGCGGTCCGGGGCGGACGTGGTGCTCGTGACGGCAGCCCATCAGTTCCCGACCGGCGCGGTCACCTCGGCGGAGACGCGGGCGGCGCTGGTCGCGTGGGCCGAGCGGCGCGACGGGCTGGTGATCGAGGACGACTACGACGCGGAGTACCGCTACGACCGCGAGCCGATCGGTGCGATGCAGGGGCTCGCACCCGAGCGCGTCGCGTACGCCGGGACAGCGAGCAAGACACTTGCGCCCGGGCTGCGGCTGGGGTGGCTGATCCTGCCGGCCTGGCTGGTCGAGCCGATGGCGCGGGCGAAGCTGATGGACGATCGCGGGTCGCCGGTCTTCGATCAGCTGGCGTTCGCGGACTTCGTGGCGCGGGGTGAGTTCGACCGGCATCTGCGGCGGATGCGGCCGCGGTACCGGCTACTGCGGGACACGTTGGTGGAGGAGCTTTCCCAGCGGATCCCGGAGCTCGAGCCGGTCGGAGTGTCGGCCGGGCTGCATGTGATGACGTTCCTGCCGCCGGATCTCACCGAGGACGCGGTGCGTACGGCGGCGTTGGAACGCGGGCTCGGCGTGTACGGGCTGGCGCAGTACTGGGTGGCCGGATCAGGGCCGGCCGGGCTGGTCTTCGGGTACGGATCACTCACCCAGAAAGAAGTTGTCGAGGGCATCGAACTGCTCGCGGACGCGGTCGCGACGATCCGCGATCGATGAATAATTATCCATTTCATTGCAATTCGATCCGAGCGGTTCTACTCTTGGTGGAGTGATCGCCGCAGCTCGCATCGACTCCTTGATGAACCAGGCGTGGCCCGCCGCGGACAGCACCGAACTCGACGGCTGGCTGGTCCGCCGCAACGCAGGTGTCACCCTGCGAGCCAACTCGGTGCTGCCCGCCAACGCACCTTTCGACGTCCAGAAAGCCTTGGATTACGTCGAAAGTCTGTATCTCGCGCATGACATCACGCCGTCGTTCCAGATCAGTCCGGCGGTGCAGCCGAGCGACCTGGACGTCCACCTCGAAGCCCGCGGGTACACGGTTCGCAACCCCACGCTGGTGCAGTGCGCGGCGCTCCCCGACGTACTCGCCAAGCTGCCCGTGGCGGCGGACGAGGTGAATATTTCCACGGCCCCGTCCGCCGCCTGGATGGACTGCTGGTGGGGCGTCGACGGTCGCGGCGGCGCGGCGAACCGCGACACTGCCGAGCAGATCCTTGCCCGGGGCAAGGCTCTCTACGCGAGCATCCCCGATGGTCAACAGGTGAAGGCGATCGGCCGGCTCGCGCTCGTCGACGACACCGCAGGTCTGTACTGCCTGGCCGTCGACGAACGCTTCCGGCGTCAAGGGCTCGCGTCCGCAGTCATCCGCGGTTTGTTGCAGGCGGCAACGGCCAAGTGGGTCTGGCTGAGCGTGCTCGAGGACAACACGCCCGCCCGCACCCTTTACGACAACCTCGGCTTCCGCACGGTCTCGCGGTACCACTACCGCGTCAAAGCGTGACCTTCTGCAGGTGATCGACGACGACGAACTCGGCGCCGGTCCGCTCCACCGACTGGCGGAGTGGGGCGAGATCGGTCCAGGGGATGCCGGGATCGTCGAGTGGCTTGTCGAAGTCGTCCCAGTGCGTCGCGATCACCTTGCGCACCGGCTTGATGGTCTGCATCAGGCGGTCGGTGATGCCGGGTTCGCCGCCGGGGGCCGCGAAGACCACGTCGACCTGCAGGTCGCGCAGGGCGTTCGGGTCGAAGTTCGCCGTACTCAGGCTGAGGATGCGCAGGCCGCCGATCGTGATCACGAACGCGAGCGTGCCGCCCTCGACCAGGTCCTCGATCACGCGCGGACGCGGCGGTACGTCGTACCGGTAGCCCGGGTAGGCGTACGTGTGCCGCTTGCCGCTGCAGGAATGCAGCGACGGGAACACCTCGATCGAGAAGCCGTCGAACGGCAGGTACTCACCGCCGCGGACCGGCGAGAGCAGGTCGTCCTGCGTCCGCATCGCGCGGAGCAGATTGGCGTGCGTCTCGGTGCACAGCACGGTCGCCTGCGTCTTCTTCGCGACGTACGGTACGTCGGCCATGTGGTCGTAGTGCGCGTGATGAACCAGGATCGCGTCGGCCGTGGTCAGGTGCTTGTCGATCACCTCGGGCTTGATCACGAGCTTGGTCTTCGGATCCGCACCCTCCGGCGTGAACGTCCCCGTCTTGAAGCGGGTCAGCCACGGATCCGTCAGTACGACGCTCTTGCCGCATTTGAGCTGCCACGCGTGCGTCCCGAACCAGGTCAGCTCGACCGGTTCGCGTTTCGGCTGCGCCGCCGGGGTCGTCACCGCTTCGCTCCGGCCTTCGAGCCCGACCACGCCGGCCGCCCCGACCGCCGCCGCTCCGACCGCGGCCGCGCCCGTCAACATGCCTCTCCGACTCACCTTCACGCTGTCTCCTCTCGTCGTGCTGGGGCTTCAGTCAAGGCCGGGCTGACACGAGCTGTCGAATATGCTCTTGAGCATGGGCCGATTGTCTGGAGATATCACCGCAGGTCAGTCACGTCATGCTCACTGAAAGGCATCTGCAGATTTTCATCGCTCTCGCCGAGGAGCAGCACTTCGGCGACGCGGCCCGAGTCGTCGGAATCACCCAGCCGCCGCTGTCCCAGGGGTTGCGCCGCCTCGAGGCCCTCGTCGGCGCCAAGCTGTTCGAACGGGGTGCGGGCGGGGTCGAGCTCACGCCCGCCGGGGTCGCGCTGCTGCCGTACGCGCGCCGCGCGCTGACCTCGATCGAGGAGCTGCACCAGGCCGCGGTCTCCCGCGATCCCGAAGGACCGGAGATCCGGCTGGGCCTGGCGCCCGAGGTCCCGCCCTCGGCCGGTGCCGCAGTCGCCGTCGCCTCCGGCGCGGTGATCCCGGGCAGCCGGGTCACAGTCGTCACCGCCTCGACGAGCTCGTTGATCAACCAGGTGAATACGGGCCGGCTGACCTTGGCCGCCGTACTGCATCCCGTCGTGCTGGACGGATTGGAAGCCGGCCCCGTCTCGCTGCTTCCGACCTGGGCGCTCGCGCCGGCCGGCGTGGTCGACGGAGAGGTCGTCGGGTTGCGGCAGCTCAAAGGCCTGCCGGTCGCCGTCCGGCCGCGCACCGAGGCACCGGCGGCCCGCGATCTGTTCCTGGACACGCTCGCCTTGCATCGACCCACCGGCGGGACCGTCGTCGTCACCGATGAGCGAGCAGGCTTGGCGATGGCTGCCGCGGGCCAGGCGATCGTGGTCACGGCAGATCCCGCGCTGACCGCGCCCGGCGTGACCCGCCATCGGCTCGCCGACGATCCGCTGCCGTTGCGGCTCCGGCTCGTGTGGTCGAGGACGCGTACGCCGTTCCTCCGGCCGAACGACGTGATGGCACAACTGACCGAAGCGCTGGTGGCGTCGTGAACGCCCGTATCCGCGCGGTCTTCGAGGACGCCGGCGTACGCGGCTGGTTGCATGCGGTCGCGCTGGACGAGCCCGAGTCGACGGTCGAGGTCGACGCGGACGGGATCGTGCCGCTGGCCTCGGTGTACAAGCTGCCGCTGCTGGCCGGGTTCTGCCGGCTCGTGGATCTCGGCGAGATCGACCCGCGGGAGCAGCTCACGCTCGATCCCTCGACGAAGACGGGCGGACCGACCGGGTTGTCGACCTTCGCGGATCCGGTCACCGCGTCGCTGCGAGACCTGGCGCTGTCGATGATGACGCTCTCCGACAACGCGTCGGCGGATGCGCTGCTGGACGTCGTCGGCCTGCGCCGGCTGGCCGAGCTGCTGGAGTCATTCGGCCTGCACCGGACCCGGGTACGCCGCGGTACCGCGGGCAACCTGCTCGACCTGCAACGGCGTACCAGGACGAACGATCCGGACGCGGCGCTCGCCGTACTCGCGGACAACGACCGAACTGATCCGGCCGGGGTTTATGAGGCTGCGAACGCGTCGGCGAGCAGCGCCCGCGACCTGACGTTGTTGCTGCGGCGGCTGTGGGCGGGGGAGTTGTTGTCGCCGGAGCAGACCGAGTTCGTGAAGGTGACGATGCATCGGCAGGTGTTCCTGCATCGGCTGGCGTCCGGGTTCCCGCACGACGGCGTGCGTGTCGCGGGGAAGACCGGGACGTTCGGGGCGTTGCGGCACGAGGTCGGCGTGGTCACGCTGCCCGGTGGTACGGCGTACGCGATCGCGGTCTTCACGCTTGCCGCGCGCGGCGACATCCGCCAGCCACGCGTGGACGCCGCGATCGGCGAGGCCGCACGCGTGGCCGTCGACCTACTGCGTTAGACGATTGCGAAGGCCTCGATCTCGAGGAGGACGTCGGGGTGGAAGAGGGCTGCTACCTGGACGGCCGAGGCGGCCGGTTTGGTGCCGGGGATGTAGCGGTCGCGGACCGCGCGGATCGCCGGCATGTTCGCCATGTCGGTGACGAAGATCGTCATCTTCGCGACGTGCTCGAAGGTCGCGCCGGCGGCCGCCAGGCAGTGCTCCAGGTTCGCGAACACCTGCTCGGCCTGGGCGCCCGGGTTTCCGACTCCGACGAGCTTCCCGTCCGGGGCCAGCGCGACCTGTCCGGAGATCGCCACCCACTGCCCGTGACCGGTCACGACGTGGCTGTAACCGTTGCCCGGGGCAACTCCTACTGCGCGCGGATACTCCAGGTTGCTCATGCACCAGATATACCCCGGCAAGGGTTGAGAAACCGGTTTCCGTCGGGAGAGGATACGAGGGTGGGCCGGACACCGAAGGACTCGATCACGATCGCCGACGTCGCGCGGCTGGCGGAGGTGTCGCGGGCGACCGTGTCCCGGGTGATGAACGGGCGTCTCAGTGTCGCACCCGAGATCGTCGCCCGGGTGCGCGCGGCCGCCGAGCGGCTCAACTACCGGCCCAGCGACCTCGCCCGCAGTCTGTCGCTCGGCCGGACGAACATGGTCGCGCTGGTGGTTCCGGATCTCGGCAACCCGCTGTTCCAGCAGATCCTGCGCGGCATCACGAACGCTTCCGCGGCGGCCGGATACCGGGTGCTGGTCGCCGAGACCGATGAGGACCCGAGCGCCGAGGCGGCGATCGCGATCGAGGCGCGGCGGCGGTGCGATGCGCTGATCATGGTCTCGCCGCGGATGGATGAGGAGCGGCTGCTCGAGCTGTTGCCGCAGGTGCAGCCGGTCATCCTCGTCAACCGGCAAGGGCCGGAAGAGGTCGCGTCGGTGGTGGTCGACTACGGCCGCGCCGTACGGATCGTCGTCGATCACCTAGTCGGGCTCGGGCATCGGCGGCTCGCGTTCCTGTCCGGGCCGGCGGCGAGTGCGTCCAACACGCTCCGGTTGCGGGCGCTCGAGGTCGCCGAGCGGGAGATCCCTGGGCTGGAACTCGTTCGGTTCGAGTGCGGCCGGTCGATCGAGGACGGGTACGCCGCGGTCGAGCGGGTGCTCGAGTCGCACGTGACGGCGGTCGTCGCCTTCAACGATCTGGTCGCCTTCGGGTTGCTGGCCCGGCTCAATGAGGTCGGGGTCGCCGTACCGACTGATCTTTCGGTGACCGGGATGGATGACATCGGGCTGGCGCGGTTCGCCGTACCGTCGCTGACCACGGTTCGCGTGCCGCAGAAGGATCTCGGGGAGTTGGCCTGGCGGCGGTTGCACGCGTCGATCGCTGCGCCGAACGGCGACGCGGACGACGTACCGGAGCTGCGGTTGGCGGTGCGGGCGAGCACGGGGCTGGTGCCGCAGGCGCCGGTGTCGCGGAGTGGTACGTCGGCTGATCTGGTCGGCTGGCGGCGGCAGGGCGACATCTTCGCGCTCGGGAGCGATTCGGGGATGCTGGCGCGGTACGAGTTCGGGCGGCGGATGCCGCAAGTCCATGCGCCTCGGCCGTATCTGCACCCGGTCCGGACGCTCGGTGGGCACTCGTTGACCGAGGTGAGCCCGGTCGATCATCGGCATCATTACGGCGTCTCGCTCGCCGTACCGGTCGTCAACGGCACCTCGCACTGGGGCGGCCGGACGTACGTCCGCGATCAAGGACCGACCCTGCTGACGAACCACGGTCAGCAACGCAGCCGCGGCGTCACGGCCGACTGGCACGAGCTGATCGACGACATCACCTGGTACGACGAACAAGGCCGACCGCAGCTGGTCGAGCGTCGTCGTCTCGTCGGCGAACTCGCTGCCGGCGGCTGGCGACTCGACTGGGAGAGCGTCCTCACCGCGCGCTACGGCCCGGTACAGATCGAAAGCCCAGCCACCGTCGGCCGAGAAGGCGCCGCGTACGGCGGGATCTTCTGGCGGCTACCCCTGGTCGAAACGACGGTGCTCTCAGCCGATGGCGAAGGCCTCGATGCCGCCTTCCGCTCGACGAGTCCGTGGCTGGGATTCGTCCAAGGTGACGTCACGTTGCTGCTGGTCCAACCGGCCGACGTACGTCCGTGGTTCCTCCGCGTGGACGCGTACGTCGGCGCGTGCCCCGCGCTCTCGTGGGACGACCCGCTGACGTTGCAGCCCAATCAGGAGCTGACGTTGTCGCTCAGCGCGCTCCTGCTGGATCGGCGCGTGGATCTGGCCGAGGCTAAGACGTTGGCAAGCCAGTTGTAGGCGATGACGCCAGCGCGGACTGCCAGCGGCGAGGCACGCGGCCTGCAAGGCGTGCCGACCGGCCGGCAGAGACAGCGTCGCGCATCGCGGCGGCCATCAGGGCAGGTTTCTCCGCGCGGGTGACCGGGGTCGCGAGCATGACCGCGTCGCAGCCGAGCTCCATGGCCAGCGCGGCGTCGCTCGCCGTACCGATCCCGGCATCGACGATCACCGGTACGTTGGCCGCTTCCGCGATCAGCGCGATGTTGTGCGGGTTGCGGATGCCGAGCGCCGAACCGATTGGTGCGGCCAACGGCATGACGGCCGCACACCCGGCCTGCTCGAGCCGGCGGGCGAGGATCGGGTCGTCGTTCGTGTACGGCAGCACGGTGAATCCGTCCGCCACCAACGCTTCGACGGCATCGAGCAACTCGAACGGATCGGGCAGCAGCAGGTGATCGTCGGCGACGACCTCGACCTTGATCAGGTCGGTCTCCAACGCCTCCCGCGCCAGCTTCGCGGTCAGCACAGCCTCGGCGGCGGTGTGACAGCCGGCCGTGTTCGGCAGTACGTCGATGTTGTGCTTCTTGAGTACGTCGAGCACCGAGCCCTCGTGCCCCGTGCCCAGGCGGCGCATCGCGACCGTGGTCAGTTGGGTGCCGGAGGCAATCAATGCCTCCTCCATCACTTCCAGGTTGGCCGAACCGCCGGTCCCCATGATGAGCCGGGACGTGTACGTCCGTCCGCCGAGCTCCAGTGGATCATCCATGTCAGCCTCCCTGCGTCGCGCTGACGATCTCGACCCGGTCGCCGCTCCGCAACGCGGTCTGCGCCCACTCGGCCTTGGTCAGCACGTTCTGGTTCACCGCGACCGCGATCCCGGTGGTGCGATCGGAGTACTCCGTGATCAGCTCGGCCACGGACTTGCCGGCCGGTACGTCGATCGCCGTACCGTTCACCCAGACGGATTCCATCGCGCTTCCTCCCTACGCCGGAATTACCCGATTCAGGTTCGGCGGTCGGTGACGGCGTAGTCACCCTCTCAGCCCACTCCCGGCGAGCTCCCGCGGACGTTCTCGACTATAGCGCTCTCCCGCGCGAGGGCGGATATCGTGACCAAAAGCGCCCTGGGAGGGGGAGGCCTTGGCCAAGCGGGTCGGGATCTCGGACGTGGCTGCCCGGGCCGGCGTGAGTCCGACGACGGTCTCGCACGTGTTGTCGGGACGGCGGCATGTGTCGGAGGTGACGCGGGCGCGGGTGCGGTCGGTGATGGACGAGCTCGGTTGGGAGCCGAACCAGCTCGCGCGCAGCCTGCGGATGCAGCGGACGCTGACGATCGCGCTGATCGTGCCGGATATCACCAACCCGTTCTACCCGTCGGTCGCGCGCGGTCTGCTCGATGTGGTCAGCGAGCCCGGGTACCAGGTGCTGATCGGCAACACGGACGGCTCGCCGTCGGCCGAGAAGGATCTGGTCGCGCGGATGGTGACTCGCAGCGTCGACGCGATCGTGTTCGCCGGCTACTACAGCAAGTCGAGCGATGTCGCGGCCGCGGTCGAGGCCGGGATCCCGGTGGCGCTGATGGGAGGGCGTCGGGCCTCGGCGGGTATCGACGTACTGACCTCGGACGATCTCGCGGCGGGGGAGATCGCGACGCGGTACCTGATCGGTCGCGGCTATCACCGGATCGCGTTCATCACCGGTGCTTCGGGGGACGGGCCGCCTGCCGATCGGGTGAAGGGTTATCGGCGTGCGCTGACCTCGGCCGGGTTGCGGTTCAACAGTCAGCTGATCGTCCGAGAAGAGTTCTCGCGCGCCGGCGGTGCGGCGGGTATGGAGAAGCTGCTCGAGCTGCACAAACCGCCTCGGGCGGTGCTGTGCACGAACGACATGGTCGCTATCGGCGCGCTGGATGTCGCGCGGGCTCGCGGCCTTCGCGTACCCGATGACCTTGCGGTGATGGGTTTCGACGACATCGAGGCGGCGGCGCTCATCTCGCCGTCGTTGACGACGATCGCGGGGGATCCGCGCGAGCAGGGTCGCGCGGTGGGACGGGTCCTGCTGGGCAGGCTGGCGGAGACGGCCACCACCGCCAGCCTGCCGCAGCGCATTCTGTTCGCGCCTTCCGTCGTACCGCGGGAGTCCGCTTAGGGTGCGGTCACCGAGGTGACGGTCGAGCCCGAGATGTACGTCGGCCAGACGCCGACTGTGACCGTGATCTGGCCGCTTGCGTTAGGTGTCATCGTGCTGGTCAGGCCGTAGAGGCTGGTGACCTGGACGGGGCCGGTCGCGTTGACCGTCACCGTCGTGTTGGATCCGGATGCGGCCCAGATCGCGCGGAACGGCGTACCGTCGTTCGCCGCGTACACCTGATCGATCAAGCCGTTGCCGGGGTTCTCCTTGCCGAGGAACGTGGCGCCGCGCAGCTGACGGGCAGCGGTTGCGTAGGCGACGTACGACGGTTTGGGCGTGTACTTGCCGAGTGCGTCGGCCTCGTTGTGCACGAGCCCGAAGTTGTTCTCGGCCGCGGCCGGGTCGATGCCGTCGTTCTTGAAGTCGTACATGTAGAACCGGTCGACGTCGTGCCCGGGGACGTTGAGCATCTCGCGCGCCATGTACATCGCCTGCGTGGGCTCGTCGACGGGTACGGCGCTGCCGGAGCCGGTGTACCAGCCGGCCTCGGTGATCCAGATCGGCTTGTCCACACCGCCGTTGTACTGCCGGATCGTCGCCCGCACCTGATCGATCGCGGTACCGAGACTCTCGGGTGCGTGCAGGAAGTTGTACGGGTGGATCGACACCACGTCGAGGTACTTCAGCCCGCCGAGCTGGCAGAACGTCTGGAACCAGGCCTGTTGCGTCACGTCGGTGTCGCCGCCGCCGACGATGGTGAGATCGGGATGGGTCGCCTTCACCTTCGTGTACGTCGCCTTGAGCAGCGCGAGGTAGCTGTCGGGCGTCTTATTGGCCGGCCCGGCCGCGTTGACGTCCCACTCGTTCCACACGGCCAGGTTGTGGACCTGCGGATACTGATTCGCCAGCGCGTTGGCGTAGTTGGCGAACGCGGTCCGGCCGGCGTCGGTGTACGGCGCGTTGAAGAGCTGATCGGGGCAGTCGTAGAGGCAGTTGCCGTAGTCCGCGACCATCAACGGGTCGAGACCGTTGGATTGGAAGGACTGCAGGTACGTCGTGACCTTGGCCGGGAACGCGTAGGTGCCGGCGGTGGTCTCGGCGGCGGACCAGTACGCCTCATCTCTCGCCGTCCGCGCACCTGCCTGGCTTACCAGCGGGATCGCATCCGGCGCCCAGGAACCGGCAAAGTGCGTGCCGACCCCGTTGTACGTCGTGGGCGTCGTCGCTGCGACCGCGTCGACGTTGACGGAGGCCGTCGTACCGCCGCCGATGATCAGGCTATTGTCCAGCGTCAGCATGATCGCCTTGGCGGGGCCGTGCCAGATGCCGTCGTCGGCGCCGCCGAAGTGCAGGTAGCTGGTGCCGCCGTTGAAGGTGGTGACATTGAGTTGTTGCCAGGCCGTCGAGCCGGACAGCGTGAGACGTTGCTGATGGACCTGGCCGGTCGCGTCGGTCAGCCGCAGACCGATCGCCGACAACTGACTGGTCTTCACCCACAGGCTGAGGGCGGTCAGGTTGATCGGGACAAGGTTGCGCTGGATGGCGACGTAGTTGCCGCCGCCCGTGAAGTCACCAGAGAGCTTCGCGGACTGGGCACCGGCCTGCAAGTTCGTGGTGTCGTAGGTGAGGCTGCCGGTGGCGCCGGCGAACTCGCTGCCTGGGTAGAACGACCAGCCTTCGGCCGCGCTCTCGTAGTCGCCGAGCGGTGTCGTCGGTTTGGTCGACAGGGCGTTGAGAGTGAAGTCGTCGAGGCTCACGCTCGTGCTCGTCGCGCCAGGGATCGCTCCTTTGTCGAGCACGATCTCGAGGCCCTTGGCCGGACCGTGCCAGACGCCGTCGTTCGCGCCGCCGAAGTGGACGTACTGCTTGCCGCCGTCGAACCGGGCCACGCTCAACGGCTGCCAATCAGTTGCCCCAGACAACGTTAGGCGCTGCTGGTGGACCTGGCCGGTGGAGTCGGTGATGCGGAACGTGAGGAAGGACAAGTTCGGGGACTTGACCCAGAAGCTGACGCTGGATGCGTTGACCGATGGGAGGGTTCGGTTGACGCTGACGTACGCGCCGCCGGCGCTGAAGTTGCCGGACAGTTTGCCGGAGCTGGTGCCGGAGTGGTTGTCGGCGGTGTCGAGCGCGAAGCTCCCGGTTGCGCCGGGGAATTCGCTGCCTGGGTAGAAGGTCCAGCCTTCCGCGGTGTTCTCGAAATCGCCGACGTGGTTGGTGGTGAGGCCCGCGACTGACGCCGTACTGAGTGGGCTGAGGATGGCGAAGGTTGTCTGGGCGCTGAGAGTGCCTGCTTGGACGGTCAGCTTGTACCAGCCGCGGGTGGTGACCGAGATCTGCAATGTGCTCGCGGCGGCTTGGCTGCCGGTCGCGACGACGGTGCCGTTGACGTCGGCTGCGGACCAGGTGACGGATGACGCGTCGGTGCTGAGGCCGACCTTCACCTGCTGGCCGTCGGTGAACACGTTGCCGAGGGTGAGGGGAGTGAGGGCGAGGGTCGCCGCATGGGCTGGGGCGATGGTGCCGAAGCAGAGGAGGAGAACTCCGAGAACGATGGCAAGACTACGTCTCATGCCGACTCCTTGAATCAGGGCGGTGTAGGTGAGACGTCGGCTGCCACGACGTTATGCAAATCGATTTGTACTATCGCTGTGGGTGATCTTGGTGTCAACAGCTCAGCTGAGCTCGGCGCCAGTCAGTAGGGCGGCCAGCTCGGTCGGCCGGTACAGGACCTGCTTGCCGGTGCGTTGCGGCTCGACCAGGCCGGTACGGCGGAGCAGTTGGAGGTGCTGGCTCACGGCCGATGGCGTCACCTTGAGCTCGCCGGCGAGGTCGGTCGTCGTACGGGGATGTGTCAGGAGCTCGAGGATGTGGGCGCGCGGCGTACCTATGAGTTGGGCGAGATCTTGTTGCGAGGGCGGCTCGACGACCGACCACAGGTTGGCTTGGCCGCGGGGTGGGTAGCCCAGGATCGGCTCGGCTCCGGGGTCGAACGGGATCACGGCGTGCGGCCCGAACAGGCTCGGCTGCAGGACGAGTCCGCGGCCGTCGATGGCTTCGCTCCGGCTGATGACGGCTACGCGGTCGACCTTGAGGAGTCCGTCGGCGTACGTGATCGCCGGCGCGAGGCCGTTGAGCATGGCGCCGGTGCCGTGCTGGGTGAGGACGTGGCCGCGGTAGCTGATGTCTGCGGACAGGAGGGTGCGCGTCCGGTCCCAGTACGGCGCCATCATGGCGTCCCAGTACTGGCGGAGTGCGTCGATGACTTTCTCGAGGGTGAGGTCTGGCGGGAGTTCGCCGTTCACCGCGACGAGTTGGCGCTCGTACGTTTCGCGGTCGACGGCGGCGATGATCTCGAGCTCGTCGGCGAGCTGGGTGAGAGGCGAGGTCGGTCGCGGGGTGAGGAAGTCCGGGCTGCCCATGGTGTCGTTGACGAGCCACCGCAGTACGTCCCAATCGAGCTCCGTCACTTTGGGCTGGACCGCGCGTACCCAGCCCAGCTGGAGCGGGAACCTCCCCGGCTCCCGGAGCGCGCGCAACGACAACACCATCTCCGCGACCGGCGACACCGCAAACCGCACCTCCGCCAGATCACGCGAAGTCAGCTCGTAAGTCAGCACCTGTTAGCTGGCCGGCCCGTTGCCGTAGCCGAGGTCGTTGGCGATGTCGAAGTTCTCCGTGCCGTACTGCGTTTGCGGCTCCGCCACGTCCGTCCCCAGGTCGAACCCGGCCTCGGTCTCCTCCTCGGTCAGATCCGGCTCTACTGGATCCTGATCACTCATCAACCCCTCCTCGTCTCTTGTCGTACGACGGCAGTATGAACCACTGAGCTTGCTACTAGGCTGACCGAGGTGACGTCAGAGGAGCCGCCGGCTGTCTGGTGCATCGTCGCCAACGTCGTCGAGGAGCGACCGTACGGACCTGGTGGCGAAGAGACTCGGCGTGGGCTGAAGATCTTCCCGGCAGGCGCCAAGCTCTACGTCCCCGACGGCTTCGGCGGCATGGGCTGGGAAACCGTCGAGGTAGTCGGCCGCGGCCGGGGCTCCGCACGCTATGTCGCGGCAAGGGTCCAGACCGGGCAGCTGACCAACTGGCGGGTCAAGGCCGTCTACAGCCCGGCTGCTTTGCAGCAGGTAGAGCGAATCCGGGCCGGCCGTCCTGGATTCTGGCTTGCGTCGACCTTCGCCGATCTCACCAGCCAGGCGTACCACGATGCGCTGCTCGAGGTGGCGGCTGCTCTCTCCACGCCCTGAACTGTCGGTGGCTCGTGGAAGGGTCGGTGACGACCTCACGAGTGGAGGAAGCATGGGTTTTCGCACGATGGACGATGACGAAGCAGCGAAGTTTCTGGCGCAGCCGCTGGTTGCTGTGCTGGCGATCGACGATCCCGGCTGGTCGCCGCATGTGACACCGGTGTGGTTCCACCACCTGCCCGGCGAGAACAGATTCCAGGTGATGACGCCGGCGAAGTCGAAGAAGGCTCGGCTGCATCGCGAGGGTTCGGGTGAGTTGTCGCTGTCGGTGCAGACGGCCGACGGACCGACCGCGAAGTACGTGAATATGCAGGGTGCGGCACGGTTTCTTCCGTTGAGTTCAGACCTGCTGAACGCGATGGTGGAGAAGTACCTGCCGGAGGAGTTCCGCGCGGCGTACCTGGCCGATCCGCCCGAGGATTCGATGTTCGACATCACCCCGCGACGTATCACCACGGGGGTCATCGGCTGACACTTCGACGCGCTGCCTCGTCGTACCCGGCATGACGACGACACTCAACCAGCTCACCGGTGACTACGTGCTCGACGCCGCGCGGACGCGAATCGGGTTCGTCGCGCGCCACCGGATGGCCACCCGGGTGCACGGGCGGTTCGACGTGTTCGAAGGCGCCGTACACCTGGACGGCGACGATCCGGCCAGGTCGAGCGCTCAGCTCACGATCCGCGCGGACAGCATCGAAACCGGCGACCGACGTCGCGACGCCCAACTCCGCAAGGACTTCCTCGACGCGCCGACGTACCCGATCATCACCTTCGCCTCGACGAAGGTCTCGCAGGTCGGCGGCACGACGTTCGACGTGACCGGCGACCTGACCATCCGCGGCGTGACGCACTCGGTGACGGTGCCGTTCGAGCTCGTCGGTACTGCGGACGGTGTCGCATTCGCCGCCCGCCTGACGATCGACCGCGCCCGCTGGCAGGTGAACTGGAACGCCTTGACCACGGCCCTGGTCAGCCCGACCGTGGTCCTCGACCTCCAGGTGGTGGCCACGGCCTAGCCCTCGCAGGCGATCCCGTCGTGATCGGCGTCCAGACGGTAGATGTCCGAGCCGATCACCTCGATCGGACCGGCGACGTACTCCGGCCCGTTGCCACTGCCACCCGAACAGTCGACGTCGCTCGCGATCGGGACGCAACCGGAGTAGTTCGGGTCACAACCCGACGACTCCTCCTCCGGCTCGTCGACCTTGGTCCCGACGGCCGTGATCTGCGTCCGCGGCTCCTTCGCAACCTCCTGCCGCAACAGGTGCTTCGCCGTCTGCACACCATCCACAACCGTCACCCGGTAGATAAGGCGCCGAGTCCCGTTCACCCCTTTGGCCCGGACCTCCTTCTCACCCTTCGGCAGCGAGTCATCGGTCACCGTCTTCTTCTTGAACGCAATAACCCGAAGCTCGACAACTTCCTTGGTCGTGACGACCGGCGTGGCCTTAGGGACCGACGTGGGGACGCTCGTCGGCTGACTCGCCGTCGCCGTCGCCGTCTCTGTCTCTGTCGGGGTCGGCGTCGGCGTGGCGTTCGGCGTTGTGCTGACCCGAACGCTCGCAATCGCCGCCGGCTGATCCACCCCCGCCCCCGGCTCCGCCCCACACCCAACAACCAACACGCCAACAGCCGCGACCACCGCAGCACGAACAAACAACACAGCACTTCCCCCCAACCCGCCGTCGGTTCCCCCGCGGCAGGATTGTCACCACCCGGACCCCCCGAGCGAATTCCGATCTGTACCACCACCCCCACCCACACCGCGACCCCACGCCCCTCCATCCCCCCAAACCGCATCACTTCCGTGACCTACCCCGCAGTACCCCCAACTCCCACCCCCGCCCACCCCACTACCCACCGTAACCACCCCAAGCCCCCACCCCCACCAAGCATTCCCACCCCAAACCTGACACACTGTTCCCCTCACCAACTGAGGGCCTCTAGCTCAACTGGCAGAGCAGCGGACTTTTAATCCGCGGGTTGTGGGTTCGAGTCCCACGGGGCCTACCGCTTTCCCAGGTCAGGCGCAGATCAGCGCCTCGGCCACTTCCGTCAGGTCTGCTTACTCTGCCAATCCGCGGAGCCACCGCAGCCAGCTGGCTGCGCGTTGTTGAGCGATGTATCGCATCCTGTCGCACTGCTCTCGTTTCATCAGATCTCCGACCCGCCCAGCCGTTGAGCTTCCACGCGCAGCTGGACTGTGGAGGGCCGAGATGAGCAGACCGCACCCTGCGATCGGAACGTGGGGCAACGTCCGATCCTGCCCTGAGAGGAAGGACGCCCAGGGCAGGTGGTCTCCGGGCGTGCGTCCGCGTACTTCCGCGACCACGACGGACGTCCCCGTGAAGTCACCGCGTCCGCCAAGACCAAGACCGCAGCCGAACACCGCCTACTCACGAAGCTCCGAGACCGCGCAACGATCACGCAGTCCGGCGAGCTGAGCCCGACAGACAAGATCAACGACCTCATCGACCTCTGGATCGAGAAGCTCGAGGAACGCATCGAAGACGGCCGTCGATCACCGACGACCCTCACGACGTACCGCACAGCCATCAAGAACCACGAACGGCCCGCCCTCGGCCAACTCCTGATCGGTGAGGCAACCACGCCCCGCATCGACAGAGTGATCGGAACCATCAAGCGCAACGCGGGCCGCCCCACCGCGAAGACTTGCCGCGCGGTCAATCCGCCCGCCTCCAAGCCGGCCTCACCCGCAAACAGGTCGTCACGAAACTCGGCTGGCCAAAGACCAGACTCGAGCTAATCGAGAACGGCCGCATCAAGCTCGCTCGCGAACTCGTAGCCACCCTCTTCAAGACCTACCGCATAAACCTCGACGCATCCCCCACCATCAGGGCCCAAGTCGACCAAGCAGCCCAACCCTCACCCTCAGACGCCCTCATCTGGATCCGCTCCCACACCTTCCGCAAACCACCGCCACCGCCCTAGACCGCCGAGGCCGATCCGCCCGCCAAATAGCCGACCACCTAGGCCAAGCCCAAGTCTCCATAACCCAAGACGTCTACATGGGCCGCCGAATCCACAACCCCTCCGCAGCGGAAGCCCTAGACCAAGAATTCGCCAACCTCGACCTCTGGTGAGCACCTGCGTGGCCTGGGGACTGGCCAATGCCATGGATTCGCCAGCCGCGCCGTCAGGGATTTGACCAGTCTTCTTCACATCCAGGTGGATCATGTGGCTGGGGTCAACGGGACGATGCGGCGCGGTCGCCGGCTGGTGACCCGGGGGCGATGTAGTGGGCGCCTTTTGCAGGCCGAGGTGCCGTAGCTGGCGAGTGGCAACACGACGGGTGGCCGTTGTCCCAGCGACGTCGAACTCAATCGCGATCCGCGACGCCGGCACTTGTGATCGCGGCGCATCGTTCGGTCCGGGCTGTCACAGCGCCGGGGTCGCGGTGGGCTGACGGTGCGGTACCGACGACCAATCGCGCAGGCCGGCATCGACCTCCAGCGTCACAGGGTCAGGCTTGGAATAGTGGAGTCTGTGCGGCTGCTGCCAGTTGTCATCAGGAGGCAGGGCGGCGAGATTAGGAGTCCGCGCCTGTCCCTCCCGTTCTGTGCTTGCCGATGCCGTCGTGACGCTTCCAGGTCGCGCCACGAGAGGCTATGTTCTTGCAGGGCTCAGTAGGAGCTTCGGTTCAACAGGGGGCTTGGCATGACTGTGCGGGTGACGTCGTCTGACCTAGATGATTGGTCTCGTCGTCGGGACTCCGAGGCCCATCTGCCGACGCTAGTTCGACGCCTGATCATGGCGTCCGCAAGACCTGACTGCATCCGGATGCCGGCTGCCGAGAGCGTCGCCCTGTCGGGCCTCGACGGCGTCGTGCAGGTCAAGGGTGGTGCCGCCCCGTACGTGCCGGCCGGCGACTCGGTCTGGGAGATGGGCACGAACGCCGCGCGGCTCGCGAAGGCAGACGATGACTACGCGAAGCGCACGAAGCAGACCTCGGCTGTTGATCGGGCCGCGACAACGTACGTGTGCGTCCTGAGCCGGAGATGGGGTTCAGGTGAGGAATGGGCTGTCGGCAAGAAGGCTCAGAGCGACGGCTGGAAGGACATCAAGTGCCTCACCGCCGACGAGTTGGCGCTTTGGATGGAGGACTGTCCCGGGGTCGAGGCGTGGTTCCGCGAGCACCACGGTCTGGGCTCGCTCGGTGACGTCGGGATTGGTGACTGGTTCGGCCGATGGAGCAGGCAGACTGATCCGAACACCCCACCTGCACTCCTCGTGGCTGGGCGTCGTGACGATGTCATCCGCGTCCTCGACGCATTCGACGACGCTCCAAGTGACATTCCGATCGCGGCGCCGAGCGTCGACGAGGCCGTGGCGTTCGTCGCGGCGGCGCTGCTCCTCGGGCCCGGCCCGAAGTCCGAAACCGTCCACGCCGGCGTCGACGTCATCGAGGATGCAGACGACGTCAACGTCACTACTGACGAGATCGAGTCGACAGATGAACCCAGTGTCGACCCTGCGGCCCGTCAGCCAGAGAAGTTGGAGGCCCTGCGGGAACGCACCATCGTGATTGAGGATGAGGACGGCTGGCGCCGTTGGAGCACCCACGCTGTGCCCCACATCCTCGTCCCGCTGTTCATCCCGGCCTCGGTTGCACACGCGGTCGATGCCGGTCACCACGTGGTGCTGCCTCAACGCTCACGAGCCGCTCAGCAGGTCGGACGGCTGGCCTCACTCGACCCTCACGCTGCCACTACCGCGTGGACGGATGCCGGAGTCGACTTCTACAGGGCTCAGGACTATGCGTTTGGTTCGAGGCGGAACCTCGGGTCGCTTCGTCGTCGGCTCAGTCCCTATCGGCAAGTTCCGACTTGGGCAGAATCTTTCGACGCGTCGTTGCTTGCATCGGTGCTGCTGGCCGGCGGGTGGTCCGAGAGTGCACCGGGCGACCGGGAGGTGCTATTGGCGCTCGCCGAGCACGACTCGTGGCGCTCCCTGAGCAAGGCGCTAGTGCCGTTGACCGCCATAGAGGACGCTCCACTCAGCGTTTTGGAGGACCGCTGGGACTTTGTCGACCTCATCGACGCATGGGACTTCCTACTCCCCATGGTCACCGCAGATGACCTGACCGTTTTCGCGGACGCGGTTGATAAAGTTCTGACCGACGTTCACCCTGATCTGGGGCTGTCTAGGGAGGACCTGCTCAAACGGGTCTTCGACGAGAACCGCCCGCGCCGCCAGTACTCCGACACGCTGCGTCGGGGTTTAGCTGCGACGCTCGCGATCCTTGGTGCGGTCGTCGGCAGGGGGATGGTCGCGGGCAACCGATCGGGGCAGGCCGTCGCGGCCATCGCGGTGCGGAACCTGCTCGACGGAGCCGACGGGACCAGGTGGCTGACTACCGCCGATGTCCTCCCGCAACTCGCCGAGGCAGCGCCCGAGGCCTTCCTCGACGCGGTCGAAGCTTCGTTGCGCTTGGACGACCCGCCGGTCATGGGGCTGTTCGTCGAGAGCGAGACCATGTTCGGTGAATCGAGCAGTTCGCACTCGTCGCTGCTGTGGGCCCTGGAGACCCTCGCCTACTCGCAAGCCCTCGTCTCCCGTGTCTGTGTCGTACTCGCCCGCCTCGCAGTTCTCGACCCGGGCGGACGATGGGCCAACCGCCCGAACGTCTCCTTGGCCTCCATCCTGAGCTTGATTCGGCCTGACAGCGCCATCACCGCCGATAACCGGTTCGACGTCATAGACGCAGTGGTGGCTTCAGTGCCCGAACACGCCACAGCGTTGCTGAAGGAGCTCGCTGAGGACCGCGGAGGCGGCATCATTCCGTCCGGACCGCGGTATAGGCCTTGGCCTGTCTCCCGGGCTCACGCAACACGCGCCGAGTGGGCCGATGGCGTCAGCAAGGTCTGTAGGCGGCTGCTCGGGGGAGCCCCGGATGGTCTTCTCGCGGCAACGAAACTCATCAGCCGGTTCTCGCGCGCCGACGTCGTCAGCGGGCTCGACACGCTCGCTGCGAGATGGGATGACCTCGACGACTCGGGCCACGATCAGGTCGTCGCGTCGCTGAAGTCGACTGTGAACGACCACCGCCGTCACAGCTCCGCGAGTTGGGCGATGTCGCCCGACGACCTGGATGTCATTGAACAGTTCCTGGTTGATCAGGGAGTCGACCTGGACGCTGACAAGGCCGCGCTCCTGTTCGCCTTCACCTCCGACTACGACGACCGCCATGCCGAGCTCGGCGGCCACAGTCATGAGCAGGAGAGCGCCAATGAGGTCGCGCGAGCGACCCCGGTGAGACCGCTAATGGAGCGCCGACGTGAGGTCGTCATGAGGCTGCTCGCTGACGGTCTCGACAGCGTAATCGAGTTCGCCAGTACGGTTGAGGTCCCGGGATATGTCGGCAAGACGCTCGCCGAGGCGACCACGATGGCGGACGAGGACCTGCTCGATCGCCTCGAAAACGACTCAGATAACTCTCCGGTTGGCAGCGGGCTCGTCCTCGGGTTCGTAGCCCACCGGGCTACCGACCTGAACTGGATCCGGACGCAGATCGCGGCGAGACCCAACCAGGCTGCGCGGCTCCTCCTGTGTTCCCGTCTCGACTCCGAAGTCCTCGACATCGTCGACACACTCGAGCCGGATCACCGCCGTGTTTACTGGTCGAACGTGAGCCCGTACATGACTGACTCCGCGACGATCGAACGTGTCTGCGCCGGGCTCATGGAGGTCGATCGGCCGTTCAGCGCGATCGTCGCTGCCAGCGTACGAGACGAACCGGGGCCGTCGGCGGACCTCATCATTGCTGTGCTCAGCGCGCCTATGAGAGAGACGCAGGAGCGTCCCGACGCCGGAGCGCACTCGTTCGAGTACATCATCGGTCGCCTGCTTAACCGGCTGGAGAAGCTCGGGGTCCCAGACGAGATCGTTGCCGGCCTTGAGTTCTTCTATCTGCCCATCCTTGACCTTCGGCGCGAACCGCGAGCCGCGCATCGCGAGCTGGCCCGGAAGCCCGAACTGTTCGCCCAGGCCGTGGCACACTGCTACAAATCCGACACCGAGGACCCGACGGTCACGAACGGGCGAGCGGATGGTGAGGAGTCTGCAGAAACTGTGTCCAACACAGCAGTGACTTCAGAGTCGGCCCGTTACACCGACGCCTTCTTCAGGCTCCTCCGTAGCTGGAATGGCCCGCTGCCCGGATCTGATGGCGTCGGCCTCCCGACGGCAGAGGCCGTCCAGGCATGGGTCGATCAAGTGCGGGTGGAACTCGCCAAGGTCAATCGGACCGGCGTCGCCTCAATGGTTATTGGAGAAGCTCTCGCGGCACCAATGACCGATGCTGACGGGATCTGGCCATCTGAGCCGGTCCGTACTGTTCTCGAGCACGAGCAGGATGACAACCTCGAACGGCACCTCGGCATTCAGCGCTTCAACCAGGGCGGGTTCACCGGTCGATCGATGTACGCGGGTGGAGACAAGGAACGCAAGACTGCAAAGAAGTATTTTGAATGGGCGCGGAAAGTGTCCGGACGATGGCCCCGGGCTGGCGCACTCCTCGACGGTCTTGCCTCCGAATACGAGGACGACGCCAGCCGAGAAGACCGTCGGGCAGAAAGGGACGCACGGGGCGACGCGTAGTCCTACTCGAACAGTCGCAGCGACTAGCGTATGCGGGCTCTGGATCCTGCTCGGAGGAACGAGATCGCAACAGCGTTCGATACGGCTCCGCGGGCGAACTGTCAACGCCGGCTCGACCGTCGAACCATGTCGCCGACGGTTTACGGTCAACCCCGGAAGATGTTCGTGGGGTCGCGGTCGATCTCCGTCAGCAGGTCGTCGATGCTCTGCGACGGGGACAGGCGGGCGTAGGCGTGGAAGAGTTGTTGGTCGGCCCAGTACAACATCCAGGACTTGGGGGTGGCGTTGTAGTGCAGGCGACCAGTTGCGCAACTGGTCAAATCCGGCCCGAGGTCCTCCCGCCGTGATCGGCGTCGTTCCACGATCGTGAGGCGGCGGGCAGCGAGTTCGCTGCGATGCGCAGTTGGTTGCGGGCGTGCTCGGGATTCGTGCGGCGCACCATAGCCGTACACGTGCAGCATCCTGTTCGGGAAGAACCATTCAGGTCACCAACCGTGGGTGGCCTGCGGCCGCTGGTCCGGTCAGCGGCTGGTCGATCGGCGTGCGGAGCACAGCGAGTTGGCCGATACCTTGATGGAAGCACTCAGGTCGGCAACCGTCGTACGTCACCCCCTACCGCCCGCGGTCGATCGGGCCTGGCTGGCCAACTGACATCGCGGTGCCAGTTCGGCCGCGGGATGATCTGTGTTGGCATCTCGGCGATGCCTGCGTCGTTTGCCGAGCGTTCGGCAGCCTCTAAGGGATAGCCGGAGAGCATCGTCATGATCCGGGAGTGCTGACGGCGGCGCTCGTCTGGGTTGGGTGGTGGAGCATCGCCGAGGATCGACTTGCCGTGGACCTGGTAGCGCTCCCTATAGGCGGCGATCTCGCGGGCAAACTCGGGGAGATCCTGGTCCAGGCTGGCGCTGGCTGTGCGCTGCAATTCGCGGTACCAGGCGGGTGGGTTGGTGCGCAGTTCGCTGGCTAGCCAGTTGACGCGCTCGGTCATCTGGGATTCGAGTTCGCGTAGTGACGCGATCAGCGTGGGGTCGCTGACGTGGGTGGCTGGGGTGACGAGGCCGACGATTTGTGCAGGGTGGCGGCCGCTCTTCCGTAGTGCGCGGGCGAGCCAGGCCTTGTAGGCGGCGTCTTCCATTTCCTCCCATGACCCCGCGGCGAGCCGGTCGTGCTCGTCGTACGCGTCGATGACGGTGAGGTCTCCGGCGCGGAGCGCGAGGCTGGCGTCGCGTTCCCAGGGGTTGGTGAAGCGCCAGACGTCTGTGAGTTCGGCCGCCTTCGTGTCTTTGGCGATGAGGCGGAAGACACCGCCGGTGTCGCCTGCTGAGAGTTGTGCGTCGTCGCCGACGAGGAGGAGTTTGGCGCCGGCGGTGTTGGCGGCGCGAGCGAGGGTGGAGAGTTCCAGGGTGCCGGCCATGGAGGCTTCGTCGACGATGACGAACTGGTTCTTATGGAAGGTCCATGGATCGTGGTCGGCTCTCAGGGCGGCGAGTTGCTCGATCAATCGCCGTTGGCGGAGACGACGCCGTGTGCGGTGGGCGAGGGCGGCGGCGTGTTCGGTCCGCTGGATCTGGTCGCGGCGTTGTTCGGCGCCGAGGCCGGCGGATTCGTAGATCCACTTGGACATGTTCTCGCTGGGTGCGCCGATGGCGTCGGACAGGATGGTCGAGGCGGCCGACGATGGCGCGAGAGCGATGATCGACCCGTCGCCATGCGCGGCTTGCCAGCTGGCGGTGACGGCGGACAAGAGGGTGGTTTGCCTGTACCGGCTGGGCCGACGAGTGCTTCGAGTTTCCGGCCGCTGGTCGCGATTCGCTCGAATGCAGCGGACTTGTCGGGGCTGAGTCCGGCAGTGTGGATGGCGGCGGAGTTAATGGTGGGTCCAATGACGTTTCGGGCTAGGTCCAGTAGGACTGCTTCGGCGCCGAGGATCACTGGCGAGGTGAAGACCTGGCCGTTGTGGACGGTGAACACGCTCCCGCCGCTCGCCCGCGTGACGAGGGCAGTCGTTAGGTCGGGTGCGGTGAGGCTGATCGAGTGCTGTTCGGCCTGTTCGACGATGGCCTGCAGCGCGGCGAACCGGTCGTTGGTAGAGACGAAGCGGAGGAGCCGGGTTTGGCGTGCGGCCTCGGCGAGGAGGTTTCGGGGGGGGGGCAGGTCGCGCGCTTGGTTTGCAATGTCAGGACGGTTGCGGCGCCGTACGCGTCGAGCGTGTCCGAGCTCAGGTCTGCCGCCGAGAGGTTGAGGCGGCGACGGTGCAGCCTGCCACGAGGATCGGTTCGCTGGCGCGGCTCGTGACCGCCTGGCGCCGAGGACCTAGCCATGCCGCGGTGCGAGAAGAACCCGGCACCAACTGACGGGTGCGGGCTGCCGGAGGAGTTGGCGCGGGACGAACCTATGCCGTCCAATTCGCCACGACGCCGTTGTCTACGTGCAGCGCGGAGATGCCCTGTCGCAACGAGGTCGAGTAGTTGGCGATCGATAACTGGCGATCCCGTTGCGCGCGTGCGGCACTGTCGCACGTCTGTCAATGGCCAGCCATAGAACCGTCCGGGCCTGCATTGGTCCCAACTTCATCCATGGATAGTAGACGTGTAACGCCTAGCGGCTTGTCGCGATATCCAAGGTGTTGCCGGCGGTCCGGGGGCCGATCCGTCAGGGTCGAATGCGCGCAGCCAGGGGGATGGTGCAACTTTGCATTCAGGTGTAACGAGGCGTCGGTGTGACTGTGTTGAGCGGTCATGCGGTGCGCCTGACCGGACACGCCGAGCCTCCCTGACTTCGCGCCGATTCATGGATAGCCTCAATGAGGCTATGTCTTGATTGGGGTTCCATTGACCGACCGTGTGCGTTGCCCAGTCTGCAACTCACCCATGGTCATGCAGTTCGCATCTCGGGGACGGAATGCCGGCAAGGCGTTTTGGGGTTGCTCGCAGTATCCACGCTGCCGAGGCTCCCGCGACGCCACTGGCGACGTGTCACAGCCGCGGCAGCTGCCGAAGAATCGTGTGGCCACTCCTGCCGCGTCGGGACGCGCCCGCGGGAGATCGCTGAGTCGCGGCGATCTGCTGATCTCCTCCGAGAACACATTCGGAGCCGGCAAGTTGGTTGCCCGTGACGGCGAGAACCTGCTGCTCGAGTACTTCGACGCCCCTGGTCAGGATCCGTCTGCCCGATATCAGGAATCTGTGAGTCGACGCAGTCTCACCCGACTGACGCTCAGCCCAGAACTTCGCGTGTTCTGGATCGACCAACAAGACCGCTGGCGCTCGGGTCGGATCATTGAATCCAACGAGCACAACGACATCTATGTCCGCGGTCACGAATGGGAGGGCTTCGTTCCAGAGGAAAAGCTCTTCGTCCGCTGGGATAGGCCGCTGTCCGATCCGGTCGGCTTTGGCGAGGCAGGTCTCCTGGAGTCTCCCCTCCTCGCCGACATGCGGTTGCCGTTCCTCCAGGGCATCCTCCGGCAACGTTCGGCCGTCCACGGCATGCGTGCAGTGCTCTCGAGTTGTATCGAGTTGCACGAACACCAGGTCGAGACAGCTTGGCGAGTCCTGCAAGACCCTGTCCAGCGCTACTTGCTTGCGGACGAAGTCGGCTTGGGCAAGACCATCGAGTCTGGCATCGTTGTCCGCCAGCAACTGCTGGACAAGCCCAGCCTGCGCGTCCAACTCATCCTCCCGCCATTCCTTGTCGAGCAGTGGAAGCGCGAGTTGACCCAGAAGTTCCGCATCCACGACTTCAAACGAGCTCAGATCCGGTTCGCGCGGGACGATGAGCCGCAGCATTGGGAGCCGGCCGATCTCCTTATCGTGGATGAGGCACACAACCTGGCCCGGATGGCCGGCAGCGCCGATCCCGCCCTTGCGGCGCGCTTCGCGCGCCTCGCTGAGGTTGCGAGCGCCTCGCCCCGCCTGTTGATGCTGTCTGCGACACCGGCGCTTCACAACGAAGACGCGTTCCTAGCGATGTTGAAGTTGTTGGACCCGGCCGTCTATGCCGAGACAACAGCGGCTGACCTGAGGCGGCGCCTAGAGGCACGAGCCAGCATCGGCCGCATCTTCCTCGGCCTGCAACCGGGTCTGCCGAGTAGCCTCCTGAAAGCGCGACTCGCCGAGATCGAAGCCGAGTTCCCTGGAGACGAGGACCTCACTGCGATTGTCGCCAGGACCGGCGAAGCGATCCGCGCACAAAACACGGATGCGGTTGTCCTTGAGATCCAGGCCCTGCGTAACCATGTGGCTGAGGTTTACCGTGTCCACCGGCGGATGCTCCGCACTCGACGGACCGCAGCGCTGGAAGGCTCATACCGTGTCGGCGGGCGACGTGCGCCGAAGGTACTCGCCTTTCACTCCACGGCCGACCAGGACGCGACAGAGGTCCTTGACCGGTGGCGAGAGCAGGCGCTGGCTGCTGCGGAGGGCGACCGCGAGGCACTCAGCGCAACTGGGCGTGCCTTGGCCCAGGCAGTGTCATTTACGCTGGACCCGGAGGCTCTGCGGGACTGGGCAGCCGAGCGGGCCTCGACTGGTGTTGATGCGGAAGAACGCGCAGCGTTGGAGCGGGTGATCCGGGACCTTGCCTTCGTGTCGCGTCGCGACACAGTCAGCCGTCCGATAGCCGACGCGATGAGCTATCTATTCAGCGCCAAGGAACGTGTTGTCCTGTTCGGCCCGACTACAGCGTCGGCGGCGGAGATCGCCGACGAACTCGAGGAGTTGCTCGGAAGCAAGTCTGTCTTCCGCCACCTCGCCAGCGAGCCTCCTGACCAGGCAGAACGAGCGTTGCGCCGCTTCGAGCAGATCCGCAGCGCCGCCGTATTAGTCGCAGATGCGTCGGCCGAGGAGGGTCGCAACCTCCAGTTCGCCAACGTGCTGGTGCACGTTGGCTTGCCTGCCGAGGCCAACCGCCTCGAGCAGCGCATCGGACGTTGTGACCGTTGGGCCGCGAAGGACACCTCTCCGTGGCGCTCGTACATGATCGCAGGAGAGACCGAGAACTCGTTCGCCGGCGCCTGGCGGCGGATCTTGACCGACGGCTTTGGCATCTTCGACGTATCGGTCGCGAGCCTGCAGCAGGCGGTCGACGAGGCGACCGACGAGGCCTGGCGGATCTTGCTGGAGCAGGGGGTAATTGGCGTCGGCGAGGCGATCACTAGGGTGCAGGAGATGCTTAACCGAGAGATCGAGCGCGTGCGAGAACAGGACGCGCTCGATAGCCTCGAGACAACTGCGGACGAGCGGTCCGTCTATGCCCGGATGATGGACGTCGAATCCGTGGCGGATGAGTTCGCCGACCTTACCGACAGACTGCTATCCGCGAAGCGGGTGCCAGGCAATTTGCGCTTTGAGCCAATCGGCAATCCGATGGTGGATCTCGGCGGCTACGAGATCCTTGGCCGCTTGCCGGGCAAGCAAGCACAGATCCCGCTGATCCCTGCCTGGCGCCTGCTACGCGACTTCGTGCCGCTCAAGGGGCACCAGGGAACGTTCTCCCGGTCGATCGCGATCGAGAAGGACGACGTCCATCTCTACCGCTACGGCGACCAGTTCATTGACGCAGTCAGCGACTTCCTCTGGCACGACGACCGCGGCCGAGCGTTCGGCATGTGGCGGTGGTTGCCCGATTGGCGGCGTGACGATACTCCTGTCTACCGGTTCGACTATGCCGTCGAGGCCAACCCCCTCGAGTTTCCGAAGACCTCCGATCTGCGTCGCGAACTCGCGAGGGTCAGCCTGGGGATGGACCAGTTGTCCATTACACGCCGCGCCGACGGGATGTTGCCGCCGATCATCGTGACGGTCTGGATGAGCGCGGACGCGACGGAGCTCACCACAAAGGTGCACCTCGATGCGCTCTCGACGCCGTACGTGAAGCCGCACCCTGCGGTGGAAGGCGGCGACTATGCGCTCAACCGGACCCGCATCGAGCGTGCCTACGAGTTGATCTCCATCTCGGACTGGCGAAGTTCCTGGCGGAATGCCGAAGCCGCTGCCCAGCAGTTAGTCCTTGGGCGTGAGAACATCCGCGATGCCGTTGCACGTGCGTCAGCCATAGCGTCCAGCGACGCGACGACGCGTCTGTTGCAGTTGCGACTGCGCGCAGCGCGCAGTTCGGGCGCGGAACTGGAGACCCTCGAGCAGGACATCTATCGCGAAGAGGTCGTTGCTGGCGCCTTGGCTGAGGCAATAAGGACCCCTACCTTACGGCTGGACAGCACTGGCCTGGTCATCCTCTCTGGCCGTTCAATCGGAGAGGACTGACCAGTGACTGATCAGTGGGACTTGATGACAGCTCTGCTCGCCGGCGGGGCTGGAGACCGATCACTGCTGAAAGGGCCCTACCGACGGTTGGTTGATGCATGGCTGTCGGACGAAGCAGGCCCGGCAATCGCCGGCGATGTGGCCGCGCTGGTCGGACAGATCCTGCGCCACCGGCGCGGCTCTACCGGCCACGGGAACCACAATCTTCGCCTGCGCCTCGCCAATCGCGGAGTCCCGACTGAGCGTTTCGCCCAAGCGCACCTGACGACGGAAAGATTCGGACTGCAAGAGCACCGAATCTCACTGGGCGCGGACTGGGCCCCCGGTTGGCTCCTGGGCGATCCGCGCTGGATAGACCTGGCCTGCACTAGCCCGAGCCCATACGTCGGGCCGGAGGGAACGGTCTCCACCTTCGCGCGTCCGGACATGGCGGTTCCGGTCGACCCCGCTGTCGCTGCGATCGCGGGCATCGATGCGTATCGATCGCGCAGCCAAGCCAGCGCCATCCGCGCGGCCGCTTTGGCGGACCCCGAATCGACGTTGCACGTCGTACTCCCGACCGGCACCGGGAAGTCTCTTGTGGGCATCACCCCGGGACTCCTCGCCGACAAGAGCGTAACCGTGGTCGTCGTGCCGACCATCGCTCTTGCTATGGATCAGGAGAGGCAGATTCGCAAGCGATTTCCTGGTCAGGGCATTCCCGCCGAGCTCGCGTATTATGGCGGCCGACACGAGCACGAGAAGGACGCGATTAAGGAGCGACTGCGGAACGGATCGCAGAAGGTCCTTTTCACATCGCCCGAGGCGTTGGTCACGAGCCTCGCTCAATCGCTGCGCCATCTGGCATCTCGCGGCGCACTTGGCCATTTGGTCATCGACGAAGCCCACTTGATCCGTTCCTGGGGTCTGAGTTTCCGGCCGGACTTCCAATTGGTCGCCTCTTTGGTCGGCGAACTCCGAGATATCGCGCGGGCGCAAGCCGTCGCACCGCCGCGGGTCGTGCTGTTGACGGCCACGCTGTCGAAGCAAGGATTGTTGCTGAACGATGAACTGTTCGCCGGCGCAAAGGGTTCGATCTTCGTAGGGTCGACATTCCTGCGAACGGAGCTACGCTACCTCTTCGCACCACCGACGTCAGCCGAGGAGCGGATCAACCGGGTTGTCGACGCAATGCGCCACCTGCCGAGACCGGCGATCGTGTATACGACGAAAAAAGAGCCAGCCGATGAGATTGCAGCGCGACTGCGCGAGGCCGGGTTCGCGCGGACCGCCGTCTTCCACGGCGACGTAACGTCTGGGGCACGACTGGACATTCTGCGAGGTTGGTCGGGCGATGACGGGCCAACCTCCTACGACATAGTGGTCGGGAATAGTGCGTTCGGACTCGGCGTCGACCAACCTGACGTCCGAACTGTTCTGCACGCCTGTGTGCCGGCGTCAGTCGACCGGTTCTATCAGGAGGTCGGGCGAGGCGGGCGCGACGGCCACTCCGCGGTGTCTGTCTGGCTTCCGACCACCACGGACGGGCAAGAAGGACGCGCCATCGAGAACTCCGCGATTCTCGGCGATGGGAAAGGCTGGGGTCGCTGGGAGGCGATGAGAGATGCGCGAGTCGGAGACGACCCGGTCACGCGTCGGATGGTGTTGGATGCTGGCACCATCCCCCCGTGGCTCACCTATCGATCGGACAAGAACCAACTTTGGAACCGGAACACGTTGGTGTTGATGCAGCGCGCAGGATTGCTGGACCTAATTGAGACCTCGCCCCCGACGCTGGTGCGAGATCCGGGCGAACCCGCTGAGATGTGGCAGGCACGCAACGATGCGGCGTGGGAGAGATACGTGCGGTTGGCGACCATCCAGGTCCGTCCTGGCGTGAACAACCTCGACGAGTCCGCTGTCACGAAAGCCTTCGAACGCGTCCGAACCGAGGTCCGTGATTCCGAGGCAGACTCGATGGATCGCGTGGACCGCATGTTCGCCCTTACCGAATGTTGGGGACGCATCCTCAGCGAGGAGTATGAATACCAGGACGTCGGGCCGATGCACGCACACCAGGTGGTCGCTGCCGCGTGTTCGGGTTGTCCGTCCACCGAGCACGTGCCGGAGTCGTCGTACGGCGCGGCTCAGCCGGTCGTGGCGGAGGCGGCGTTGCCCAACCTCCATCGTCAGGTCAGTCCAACGCTCGCAGCATTAGCACACGGGCAGCGAACGCTCGTGGTGACCTACCCCGAAGGCGGCCTCCGTGTGTACCTCGACGACCTCGTGCAGCGCTGCGTCTCCCACGGTGTTAGAGGAGTGCTCGCAAGCCCGAGTTTGGTCGCACTCCCCGCCATAACCGGTGCGGCGCGCTTCGCGGAGGAACGCCTGGTGGCAGTCGACCCGATCCTTCCTCTCGGTCCAGCCGTTCATTTCGCGGTGCCGAGTCTGATACTCCTGGATCCGACGGACAAGCCGCGCTTGAGTTGGCTCGCCGGTTCCTCAGGGGCGCTGCGGATACTTGTGCTCCCTGACATCGCCCTTGATCCTCAATATCCGAACGACCTCGTCAAGAACATCCGCGTGCCGCACTGGGCGCTCGCCGACTTCCTCAGGAGCCTGTGAATGGCCGTTCTAAATCCGCCGCGAGTCCTGCCGGGCCTTGGTCGAGCGATCGTCAACTATCTGTTGGATGCGCGTCGGACGCTCACTCAGGATGAGTTGGTTGCGGCGTTCAAGCCCGACGGGCTAAATCCTGGCGCGAACGCAGCATCCGGCGTGACGAATACCGTTTCGGCGTTGCGTGCGATCGACGTCCTCGATGAGGATGCAGACGGCGCGCTTCGGATCGGCTCGAAGGTGGAAACCTTCAAGACGCCATTTACAAAGCAGCAGTTCCGCCGTGTTCTTCAGAATCGCGTGTTTGATGTAGATCCGGGCGACGATCTCTGGAGAACTCAGACTGGTGAAGGGCGGACCCGGGGAGCGCGGGATCTCCACCGTGCGCTCACCTGGTTGCTCGCTCAAGATGCGCTGGGGCAACCGTTGGGGTGGAACGACAACGTTCAGGTCATGCAGACAGACCAATTCAGCACTACAAACAACGAGGCTTGGGCAATTACTAACGATACCCGTTGGCTCGCGACTGTCCGCTGGATCCTAGTGCTCGGACTGGCTACAACGTCCGTTGTCCGGGACAAGAACGGCGTCGTCCCGCTTCCCGTGATTGCGGTCGATGATGCCCTCACTGATTTTCCGAACGAGCGGCTAACCATCCATGACTTCTTGGCGAGGCTCGGAAGAGCGATCCCATTCGTGCACGGAGGTCCGGCACGCAGTGGCCTCGTCGCATACCTGGGCCGCGATCCGGACGCCGGGATCAAGGCAGATTGTGCTGACAGTTCCATCGGGCAAGCGCTACGCATCCTCGAGGAACAAGGACGCGTCCATTTCGAGGCACTTCCGGACGCCGACGGAATCCGCCTGTCTCGTTTCGACAGCACCCGCCAGACCCACGTGATCGTCCAGGCCGGAGGTATGAAGTGAGTTGGCGTGGGAGTCTCCCGGCGGCATGCTGGAACGCCAACGAGGCTTCGAATGTTATTCCGGTCGAGGCAGAGAGCACCTCGGAGGGTGTCTTCCTCGCGACGCACAGCACGATTCCGATCACACAACGCGATCAGGTAAACAACGCCAAGCGAGTCACGGTCGTCGACGAACGTGCCCTGCTCCAAGCGGTCCAGGATCAACCAGATGACCAGCCCATCATTCCGATCCTTGGTAAGTCAGGCACAGGTAAGTCCCACTTGGTCCGTTGGTTGCGCGCGAACCTCAAGACTAAAGAATCGACACGCGTCATCTTCGTGCCAAAACACCGGGTGTCGCTGCGGGGGATCCTTGAACTGATCTTGGAACACGCGACCGGCGAGAACGCGGACGACCTCCGTGCCAAAGTTGCGGCCGCCGTGGATGCTGCAGCGGACGAGAAGACCGCTCGACTGAAGTTGCGCAACGCGCTCGCGGTGAACATAGAAACCAGTGGCGCCCGTTCCAACGGTTCTGCTGAAGAGATCGAGAATCGCGCGTATCTGGCCTCTCCTCAAGGTCTCCCGGCTTTGTTTGGCGACGATGTGTTCCGCGCTCGTCTGCTCCATGAGAACGGTCCTATTGCTCGCTTGGTTCGCGAAAAGCTGACGGGAAAGGGGACTGAGGACAAGGAGGATGCGTTCGGCTTTACAGTTGAGGATCTCAACCTATCAGTCGATGATGTCAAGAGGGCCGGTCTGGCTGCTCAGCAGGTGGCTGGCGCCCTGACTAGTGACCTGGGATTTCGCGAACTCGCCGCGAGGATGATCAACGAGCAGTTGGCGCCCTCGGTCAGCGAGGTGTTTGGCGTTGGTGGCGACGACCTCAAGCAGATCCTGACTGACGTCCGGGCGCAACTGAATAAGCAGGGGTTGGAACTGCTCGTGCTCATCGAGGACTTCTCGATCTTCCAAGGAATTCAGGGTGGACTCATCGATGCGATCACGCTGATCTCGACTGTTGCACAGGAACTCTGCCCGATGCGGGTAGTAATGGCCGTGACCACCGGCTACTTCATTAATCAAATGCCTGAGACCGTATTCACTCGTACCTATAGGGTCTTTGATCTCGATCTTCCGGATGGCACCGCAGTTGCATTCAGCCCCGCCGGCTTCGCAGCTCGCTACCTTAATGCCGTTCGGGTAGGTGCCGCCGCACTCGATGTAGCCAACGAGAATAATGACCACCCCACAAACGCCTGCCATGAATGCCCGGTGGATGAAAAATGCCATGCGGCGTTCGGTGTGGCTGATGGTTTTGGCCTTTTCCCGTTCAATCAGGCCGCCCTGGAGCGGGCAATTAAGGGTCAGTCTAGCAACGGATCCTTCGTGGCGCGGGACGTGCTGACCCGGGTGCTTCGTCCGGTACTGCGTCGCGACAAGGTGGAAATCGATCTGAACCGTTTCCCGAGTGAAGGTTTCGCCACCGAATTCAAATCAGGTGCGGACGATCGACTCTCCAATATCGAGGACCAGGTGAGGCTGCGGACTCCAGGAGACGTGGAACTCACTGACCGCCGGGTTCGCCTGGTGCGCTTCTGGGGTTCGGGTGGCGGCGCTGAGAACCTCGACCCGACGATCCATGAAGCCTTCGGGATCCCGCCGATCGACGGGTTGGATGACGTGGCGCCGGAGGAGGAACTTCAAGGCCCCATTGGCAGGCCGAGTACAAGTAAGACCACGCCTCCGGACGAGACGCCGACAATCGGCCCGGCAATCCCTGATCCGCCATTGGTGAAGGCCATCGACAGGTGGCGGGCAACTGATGAACTTGGCATGACCGAACGGAACACTCTTCGCAACATGGTCCACAATGCCGTGCAGTCGCGTTTGATGTTAGAAGACGGCCTCGGCGGCGAGTCCCTGTGGCGGGGTGGCAAGGAGTTCGCGCCCAGTTTCGAGGGCACCTCGGTCGAATTTAACCCGGCCAAGCATGCTGCCGCCGTCCTACCGATCGATCGTACGAACGACGACGACGTCCGTGCGCTCCGTGCACTAGCCTGGGTAAACAGGTTAGGGTCTTGGGCCGACGTGCCGGACGGCGAGCGGTTACAGCGTCTCGCCGAAGCACGGATCCAGGTTTGGGTCGAGCAAGTGGCGCGGGTTCTGCTGCCGCCAGCTCGGGCCGATGATGACCCCGAACTTGTGCGTCTGACCCACACGCTGCTGGCAGTTGCACGGTCGCTCGGTATCGGGGACGCCTACAAACGGGATACCTCTAGCAGGATTCAAGCGCTGTTTGCGCCGCCACCCCCTCGGCCGACTCCCGACCTCCGGCCGCAACTCGCAGCGATGCAGTCATACGTCAGTTCAGGAGCCACCAATCGTCTGAACCGCACTCAACTGCAGCAGCGACTGCTCCGACGCGCGTCCTACAGTCAAGGCGATGGCAAGCCACTGGCTCTTGACCTGGCCAAGGTGAGTCGAGTGATCCGGGACCCGGATGCCGATATGCCGTGGCCGGCCTCGACGCCGGGCCTGGTCGTTAGTTCTGTCGATGCAATTACGGTTCGAATGGAGACGCTCGCTGCGCTCTGTTCGGAGGCCGAGACACTGCTGCCGGATCTTTCGAATCTCGGAGGCGACATTGCCCAAGTGGCCGCCGAGTTGATCACGTTGGTCAACGAACGAGCAAACGTTGCCGCGCTCCCCGACGGCATCAATGTGGACGACCTGCGGGCGGCAGCAAGAGCCATCAAATCAGGAGACCAGAGGCTCGTTGAGACAACCCGCGCTGAGTTCGACCGCTGGAGTGAACTGACGGTGGACGAGCGGATGAAACTAATAACCGGAGATTGGGATGAGAGTGCTCGCCGAGTCAGGGCCTGGCTTGTCCTGGCAGAGCCCGCCGTCGACCTGCTAGCGAACAGCCTGAAGACGGCGACAGCGTCGGACGCCCAGCGCGAATACGCCGAAGTTCGTGAGAAGTTGATCGGGGACGTGGCGACCTTGGCTGACGCTCTCGCGGCGATCCCAGCGGCGGAGGAGACCGCATGAGCCTGCGCAGCAGGATCCGGGATCTGCATACCTCTGCGGTCGTTGCCGACAACGAACACCAGGTGCGTCTGCGAACCGGACAACTGTCTGACCTCAGTGACCGAATCGCAACAGTCGTGCAGGGACTCTCGGCACTGAGAGTGGGGTTGGCTGAGGTACGGCAGTTGAATGTGGAGATCCCGGCAGACTTACACCGCGCTGCTGGTCACGCGACTGATGGACTTCGCTCACTCGCCGCCGAACTCCCCGACATCGCGGTTGACTCGGACCTGGACGCGGCAAAGGTCCATGTCAGCAATACGGAAAGGTTCGTATCCGGTTTACGCAGTTTCGTCGCGGACAATTGGCGCAGGCATGTTACGCAACCGCTTCCCCCGATCAACCGCGAACTTGTCGATGCGCTGGCCGAGAGTGGCGTCGATGTCGAATCAATTCGGGTGGCTCTAGAGAGCGCTCAAGGGCAGCTTCTCGCGATCGTCAACCGCACCATCCCATTGAAGGGTGATGTCGACAAATTTCGTGCCGCGTTCGAGTCGGTGCGCGCCTCCGGGGATCAGATCGGCAACGTCGTCGATCCGGACATTGCCAAGGGGATCGTCGGCTCTCAGGAGGGGGCTGGTATGCCGCTGGTCTGGTTCACTCCAGTGCGACTCCAGGCCTTGTCCGAGTTGGGAATCATCGACCGCTTCCGGGTCCGGTTGCAATGAATCCTACGCTGCTTACCCGCGTCCTCGATCGGCTTGAGTCACTCGAGGACCCGCTCTTGTGCTGGGGCGTCGTCGACGGGGGCTTCAGCGACGACGAACTCCGCGAAGTGATCGAGCGGGAGTTGACAGACAGCCGCGAATGGGAGTTGGACGCGGAGGCTGTCATCGAGGCGATGAGGGCGCGAGCGCTCCTAGTTTTCGACCCGAACACGGCACCACCGCGATGGCGCACGCGCAACGGCGAGACGATCCGACTTGTCGCGCGGCTGCGACAGATCTTCCTAGACAAGTCTTGGCAGGACGGCACCAACCTGATCTCGGACTTCCGCTATGCGCGGCGCCCCCGCTTCTACCCTAAGCGCGATCAGCCGTGGGACACCTTGCTCGACGGTCTCTCCGGCATCGCTGACGTCCAGCGCAGTGTCATCGACGTGATGACCCTGCGCGACGGGAACCACGATGACCTGAGCGGCTTCCAGGTTCGAGCCACCCGGCAGATCCTTACTGCCCTACAGTCGCAGGTGACCACCGCGACCGTCGTCGGTGCCGGTACGGGTAGCGGGAAGACGAACGCGTTCTATCTCCCAGCTTTCAGCTACCTCGCTGGGATTGAGGACTCCTCCGCCTGGACTCGGGCTCTGGCCGTTTATCCGCGGATTGAACTGCTGAAGGATCAACTCGACACTGCCTTCACGCACGCCCGTCGCCTCGACGGCCTCTGGCAGCGCCTGCACGGACGCCCGATGTCTATCGGTGCGCTGTACAAGAGCACACCGGCCAATGCCGGCAACGCCAAGGCAGCGTACACAGGCTGGGGTAAACGATCCAATGGTATGGCGTCCCCGCAGTTGCGTTGTCCGGGCGACGGCTACCTGCATTGCGGTGGTGAGTTGATCTGGCCATTCGCAGACATCGACAGGGACGTCGAGCGCCTCGTCTGCCATACCTGTCGCCGCGAGTTCGACGAGCGCCAGGTGGTGCTAACCCGGAAGCGCATGCAGAACAACCCGCCGGATCTGCTCTTCGTCACTACCGAGATGCTCAACCGCGGACTGTCCGACTTACAGCTCCGCGGGCCGCTCGGCGTCGATGTCAGTCAGGCTAGAAAGCCACGCATGATGCTGCTCGACGAGATCCACACCTACGACGGAACAACAGGTGCGCAAGCCGCCATGGTGCTCCGGCGCTGGCATCACAGCGTCCAGGCTCCGGTCGCATTCGTCGGCTTGTCCGCGACGCTCTCTAACCCGGTTCGCCATATGGCCGACCTCACCGGTGTCGCCGATGACCTCGTCACCAGTATCGCTCCGGAGCCAGAGGAATTGGAGTACGAAGGCGCCGAGTACCTGCTAGCGCTACGCAGTGACCCGACGAGTGGGGCATCGGTGTTGTCAACGACCATCCAGACCTCGATGCTGCTTCCGCGGACCCAGGATGTTCCTGGCGCGCGCGTCTCCGAAGGTGTCTTCGGTACGAAAGCGTTCGTGTTTACCGACGACCTCGACGTCACCAACCGACTGTTCTACTACCTCCTTGATGCCGAAGGACAGCGCTACATCGAACGTAGGACCAAGTCCGTGAAGCCGCCGCTTGCCTCGAAGCGCGCGCTAGAACCAGGAGATGACGCGACTACGCAACGCCGAGCTGGCCAGGTGTGGGACTTGCCGGTCTCAATCGGGCACAGGTTCAACCGGAAGGGCGACGGCCTCAACGTTAGTCGGACGACCTCGCAAGACGCTGGAGTGGAGGCTGGCAGTCAACTGATCGTTGCCACCGCATCGTTGGAGGTCGGCTTTGACGACCCCGATGTCGGCGTGGTGATTCAGCATAAAGCCCCTCGCGGGACAGCTGCATTCCTGCAGCGAAAGGGCCGCGCCGGCCGAAAGCGGACGATGCGGCCGTACACCGCCGTCGTGCTGTCCGACTACGGTCGAGACCGCGCGACTTACGAGGCGTGGGATGGCCTCTTCGACCCGGTGCTCCCGGATCTGGTTCTGCCGATCCGCAACCGCGCGGTACTGCGCATGCAGGCCACAATCGCGATGGTGGACTGGCTCACGGCCCAGTTGAAGATGCAGGACGTCCCGCCTTCGACCAAGACCTGGGGTGCCCTCGCCAAGCGACCGGCAGCGAGTTTCGCCAAACCCGGCCGCGAAACGCAACTCAAGGCCGTCGCGATTCTGAATTCGGTACTCCGTGACCCGAGCCGCCAACGTAGCCTGCGGACGTGGGTCCAGAACGCACTGCGCCTCTCCGACGCCGAGGTGAATGAGATCCTTTGGCACCCACCTCGACCGTTGATGCTCGCTGCAGTGCCCACCCTCAAGCGTCGTCTCCAGCACAACTGGGCGGTTGCCAGTCCGGGTTCGCTCGACGAATTCCGTGATCTGAGCGGCGACAACCCACTGCCGGACTTCTTTCCGATGAATCTCTTCAGCGAACTGTCACTTCCGGAGAGCTACGTGAGTTCGCCTCCTCAGTTGGAATGGGAGACGGACCGGGAACTGCACGCTATGGGACTCGGCCAGATGCTGCGTGAGTACGCTCCAGGCCGGGTCTCTCGTCGGTTCGCGACGCGCAACCCCGAGCACCGCCATTGGATCCCGGTCCCGCTCGGTAAGAGCGATGCGAGCATCGAGTTGAGTGAGATTCTGTCGATCTATGGGATTGAAGAGCCGAGCACTATCGCGATCGACGGCAAGCCGGTGGAGACAACCGTTGTCCGTCCCGACCAGATCCTCGTGGAACATCCGCCACCGTTTGTCAAGGACTCATCGAACGCAACCATGCTGTGGCGCTCGCAACTGCTCGAGACCGGTCCCGGCCTCTTGGTTCGCGTTCCGACCGCCGATCCGATCGGTCGCTTGATCACTGAAATGCGCTTCTTCTTGCACGCCCAGAACGCACACATCAACGTTCACCGGGCAGCGGTGGGCTCTGATGCTACTGTTGCGATGGAGGATGGAACCGAACAGCGGGTGCACGCTCGGTTCTCGCTCGACGGTGAACCGGTCGCTCTCGGCTCGACCTACGATGTTGACGGGCTGCGCATTCGGGTGGCGCTCTCCAGCGAGATCGACCCTCCAGCGGATGTCCTGCCTGGCCTGCGCAGCGCTTGGTTCAAGCACGTGCTGATGACCGATGCGGGTCTGCTCGAAACGCTAAATACATTCCGGATCGACTGGCTGCACCAGTGTCTCGAGGCGATGCTGTTGACAACAGCTGTGCGAGACAGTTGCACGGTGGCTGAAGCCTTTGCTTCGGTACACGGATCGTTTGCGAGTCAACTACACGAGACCCTGAACGCGATGTTCCGCAGCCACAATGTCCTCGAGTCCGAATCGACAGCCCTGACGAATATGGGCAAGCGGCTTAAGGCTGCGTTTGCCGACCCATCGGTTGCCACGCGACTCGATGCGCTTGCATCGCAGTACTGGTCGCCAGATCCTCACCGCTTCAACGAGTGGCTTCGTGAACGAATCCTGTCCACGATCGGCCACTCCGTGTTGGCCGCCGCGAGGCAGATCTGTCCCGAGCACGACCCCGAGGGCATCGTCGTCGACATTGAGCCCGGATTCAATTCAGAGGGAGTTCTGCGAGCCGGAGAGATCTGGCTGACCGAATCCTCGGCCGGTGGCGGCGGCTTTATTGAGGCGCTGACGGCGCGGGTGCGTCCGGATCCGCGTCGCTTCCTCCGCTTGATCATGCGGGCAATCCAGCCCAGCACGTACGAACTGGTCGACACACATATGCAGCGCGTGATCCACCTGATTAATCACGACTCAGCCTGGGTCCAACTGGTCAATGACTTCCGGTCGGCCCCGGACCAGGCCGCCCGGGTCGCGACCCTCAACGGGATCCGGGACGGCCTCCGTCAGGCGGGGATCTACGGGGCAGAACAGTCTGTGATCTCTGCGCTGTCAAACCGGGTGCTGCGCCCCGGGTCGAGTGCGGCCACGGACCGCGCGCTCGGAACGCTGATCCAGGAGTGGCGCGCTGAGGAAGACCGACTGGGCGTCGAGATCCCGCCGCGCACGTGGGCCTACCTGATGCGAGCGCGGACGGACTTCGATCCCGGCCTCGTCCTGGTCGCGGCCGCCACCGAACGCCAGCGAATGGACGCGATCCAGAGTCTGCTTTGGCCGCGCGGCTGGCAGTTGCGCGCCGAGGAATTGCATGCGTGGAACCCGTTCGCGGAAAACCTCCCGGCCGCACCGGACCTTCTCCGTTCCATCACCGCCGCCGGCGAGCCGCCGATGGCGTTGTCCGACGACATCGGCGTGACCCTGCGCGCCGTCCTCGCCGAACGAGGATCGGCGCAGGTGATGGCCACGCCTGACCAGGCCGTGGCGTTGGCCACCCTGCTAGTCGACCTCAGCAACGAGCCCGTGGTGACGGAGTACCTGAGCGTTTACCCACGGGTGGTTGAGATTGATCACCAGGCCGACGGCAACGTCGTCGTGGCTCTCGAGCTCGCCGAGGTTTCAGCATGAGGCGCATAACGACGACCGGCCTCGGGCACACCCGAGTCCTTAACGACTTACTGCAGAACCTCTTTATCACCGAACTACTGGTGCCCTCCAGCCAACTGTGGGTGCTTTCCCCGTGGATCTCCGACATCGACGTCATCGATAACACGGCCGGACAGTTCAAGACAGTCCTACCCGGGATGCCGGCTCGGCACATCCGGTTCACCGAGGTGCTCATCGAACTAGCCAGGCGCGGTTCGGACGTACGTGTCCTGACTCGCGACGTTGAGAGCAACACGGCGGTGCGGCAGCGACTTGAGGATGTCGGTGGACTGAGCGCAAGACCGGTCGTCAAGATCAGGCCTAACCTGCACGACAAGGGAATCGTTGGTGATCGCTTCCACATCCAGGGATCGATGAACTTCACCTTCCATGGTCAGGCTGTGAACGACGAGGGCGTCACGTTGACCTCCGACCCCCACGAGATAGCTGGGGCCCGGATCGCTTACAACGCGAAGTATCAGGTGTGATCGCCGTGGTGACCGACGACTTCTTCGAGGCGGGCAACCTGATCAATCCGGTTGAACTGCCGCCTGAGCACGAAGCCTCGATCGAGAGTTGGCTAGATGCGATCAGGCATGGCCAGATCGGTTTTCTGCCGCGTACGACGTCTCAAGGCTTGTACTGGTATGCCTTCGCGCCGACGATTCGCGAGCAGAAGGAGTTGCTCGTCCTCCTCGACGCCTGGGTCGGGCCGACATTCAGCGATCTTCCACGAAGTCGCGGACGCTTGTATCCCGCAGATCCGTTTGATGCCCCGTTGGCCGCGATGCAGGTTTCCCCATTGCGCTTCGAGGTCCTTCCTCGCGGAGATAGACGGTCGAGAGACCAGGTTCGTAACGCTCTGTTGGTGCTCTCGCGACTCGTCTGGAACCGGCCGAGGTCGGAGTTCGACGCGCCGCGTACGACCGTCGAGGTGCTCGACGACCTCGGACATGCGATCGCGGCACAGGATCGTCCGATGGCGCTCGGATGCTTGCGCGAACTGGAAGCGACCGCGGATCTCGATCAAACGAACCTGGCCCTCCTGCGGTTCCGGGTGTACGAGGGCCTGGAAGACTGGGCCGCGATCTTCGCCGATCAGGATCTCGAGCACGTGCTGCTGTTGCGCCGGCCAATCGGCATCACCCGTATTCTTCAGCGTGCGGTGTACACCCAGTATCTGGAGAAGGCCGATCTAGACGGCAGTGCCGCTGATCTCCACGAAGCCGCCGAGGAGATCCCACCGTACCTCCGGGTGCTCGCCACAGGCGCGATTACCCGCACCCGGCCAGCCGTCGTTGTCGAGTTTCTGCTTGGTCTGTTGACCCAAGCGACATCGGCGACGTTCGACCGTCTACTCGGGGAAGCCGCGTTGATCGCGCCGGAACTCGACGCTCGTCTGAGGTCGTTGCTTCCGCCAACCTCAAGACCCGAATCCGCGCTAGATCCCGAACAGGATCCGCCCTCCGCGACGACGCTCGTTCACCTGCTTGTCAATGCCGGCGAATTCTCCTCTGCGATCGAGGAGGCACTCGCTGTCGAGCCGGACGTCGAACTGGCTGGGCTGATGCTCGCCTGCACACGAGAACTGGAAGAGCACCACCTTGCAGTTAGAGTCGCAGAGCACCTGTCAGTATCTGGCCTTCGGGACACGTTGGCTCGAGACGACGCCTTGGTGCGCAGCGATCTGGCTTGGCTAGACGAGTTCCTCAGCCAACAGCAAACCCTTGGATGGCTAGGGTGGCTCGCCGCGGTTGAAGCAGACCAGGCGTTGAAGATCACCCAGGCCGACCTGAACTCAACGGCCGAGTGGGAGATCCTCGACCGTTCCACGGTTGCTCAGCGTCTGGCTGGGATGCCCGACGAGGCGCTCGCACGCTTCGGCGAGTACGGCGGTGCGTTCATGGCCGCGCACCGCGCGTTGTTCATTGAGGCCGGCGGCGCCGATTTGTGCGAGCGTGTCCTCGCAGGCCTCGCACTTAGCGAGAAGACCTCGGCCGGTGTTCGAGTTCAGACTCTGACGCTCCTGGAGTACTTGGCTGCTGCCGGTCCCACCGTCGAAATACTGACCTCGGCGCTGGAGTGGACCGGCTTGGTCGTCGGAGGCGCAGTCTCCGCGGTCACCGCTAGTTGGGCTGTCGACGTCCTCCAGACGGCGACGAGTGGTCCTCAAGCTCTGGCTTTGGGCGCCAAACACCAGTTCTTCTTCCAGGTGCTGGAGCAACTCCGGCCGGTCAAGTCTGCGCTCGACCTTGCGGACCTCGAAGGACTGCGGCTCGTAGCCGATGAGTTGGCGACGTCTCTCCCAGCCGACTTCGAGATTGAGGACTCTGAGCCCGAGTTGGCTGCGCCGTACCGGCACTTGGCGAATACAACGGTCGTGCTCTACTCGTTGACCGAATCGGCTATCACGCGGGCCGCTCAACTCCTGCGTCGGCTGGTTCCTGGAATCGACGTGCGGACAACCTCCGAGCACGGCGGAAGCCAGCAACTTGCGTCGTGGAGTAGTAATGCGGACGTCTTCGTCATGGTTGCCGCCTCAGCGAAGCATGCGGCTACCGACTTCATCAAGGAGCATCGAGGTAGCAAGCCTCTGATTCAGGTGAACTCACGCGGCTCCTCCTCGATCCTGCGCGCGCTCGCCGAGGGCTGACTGGGTCGAGATGGCGCCATTGATGCGTGTACGTAGCAGTCAGACGGCTCTCTCAAGCCGTCTGACAGGCCACGTAACGGCGGCTCTGGCATCGTGACTGTGAATGCTCTCGAAGTTTCTAACTGCAACCCGGTGAGCGACTCCGATCTCTCGGCATGACGCTGAGAGATCACGTGCCATGTCTTCGACGAACGCAGGATTGTCGTGAGCGCGCATGGTCACCACGCGCTCGTCGACGCGCTTGATGATCGGGAAGACAGGAGTCGACCCAACTTCGCGGATCATCTCGAAGAGGCGTTTGACTGGCAGAGGGTACGCATCGTCTGACGCCCCTAGGACCGTGAGCTCCACTCGGCTTCGCTGATTGTGGGCTCCGTAATCGCTGATGGCTTTGCTGCATGGACAGAGGCTTGTTACGTCGGTGCGGACCGTCGTCTCCGCGAGTACATCACCTTCGTTGAACTTGGCTGACAGCGAGACGTCGCTGGCCTGCCATGAGGCGATACCGGACTCGGGTGCAACTACCTCGAAGGCTATGGGCAGGGAGACGTCGAACTGCACACTATCGACGTCTAGCCGACTGGCGGCCGCTTTAAGTGCTGTGGGCAACTCTCGGGGGTCGAGGTGCCGCAGGTGCTCATGCACCAACTCGAGCATCCGGCTCATGTGCGTGCCGCGGCGATCAGCCGGCAGGCGAACCGAGACGTCAATCGATGCGATACCGTCCTGCACGGTGCTTCCGTCAGTGAAGTGGACGGGATAGCGCACTCCGGCGACTCCGACTTCGTCGAGTTCGATGCCGCGGCGATCTGGCTCGTCTTGAATGTCTGGTAACTGCATTGCTCAGGCTCCCCTGTACACGCATCCTGAGGTGCAGGTCTCACGGACCCGGATCTCGCTGAGGTTCGGCAACTCGGACACAAGACGGTCCCAGATCCACTTGGCGAGCACTTCGCTGGTCGGATTCTTCAGTCCCTCGACCTCGTTGAGGAAGTTGTGGTCGAGTTGGGCTTCCAGCGGCTTGAAAGCCGCCTTGAGATCCCCGAAGTCCTGCACCCAACCGGTGTCGTCACCGACCGACCCGACGAGGTGCACCTCGACCCGGTAGGAGTGGCCATGAAGCCGTCCGCACTTGTGACCCGTCGGCACGTTCGGTAGTAGGTGCGCGGCCTCGAAGGTGAACTCGCGATAGATCTCGGCTGTGTAGGTCACGGGATTCCTAGGTACTTGTGGGTCTGTAGGCTGAGTTGCCAGCGGGGGTTCTCCATGCAGAACTTGACCGCGAGTTCGGTGTTCACCGCGAGGTCAGGTCCGTCCATCGGCTGGACTCGAAAACTGGTGAAGTCGAGGTGCTCGAACGAGATCGGGTCGACGTCGGCCTGAGGTATGACGAACTTCAGTTCCTGGCCCCTGTGGACTACCAGTTCCGAGCCGATCTTCGGGCTCACGCACAACCAGTCGATCCCATTCGGAGGGTTGATGGTTCCGTTGGTCTCGACGGCAACGTAGAACCCGCGAGTCTTGAGGGCCTCGACGGCGACGTCATCGAGTTGCAGTAGTGGCTCACCGCCGGTGAAGACGACCATCGGCTGCCCGCCGGAGACTGATGGCCACTTTGATGAGATGGCCTCGGCCAGGCTGTCGGCATCCCGGAATTTTCCGCCGCCTTCGCCGTCGGTGCCTACGAAGTCCGTGTCGCAGAACTTGCAGATCGCGCGATCCCGGTCCTTCTCGCGTCCAGTCCAGAGGTTGCAGGAACTGAAGCGGCAGAACACTGCTGGGCGCCCAGCATGTGTGCCCTCGCCCTGAAGGGTGTAGAAGATCTCCTTGACCTTGTAGGTCACGCGCCGGACTCCTGGTAACGGAGCGGATCCTTCATGCCCGCCTCCGCGAAGCCCTTCAAACGCAGCAGACATGAGTCGCAGTGCCCGCACGGACGGCCGTCGGCGTCGGGGTCATAACAGGATGATGTAAGTGAGTAGTCAACGCCGAGGCGGGTACCAACCTCGACGGTTTGCGCCTTGGTTAGCTCGATCAGGGGAGTGTGAATCCTGAGGCGTTGTCCTTCAACGCCGGCCCGGGTCGCAAGGTTGGCCATCTGCTCATAAGCCGCGATGTACTCAGGACGGCAATCGGGATAACCCGAGTAGTCAAGAGCGCTGACACCGATGAAGATGTCGGTCGAGCCGACAACCTCCGCGTACGCGAGCGCGAACGACAGGAATACTGTGTTGCGCGCCGGTACGTAGGTGATCGGGATCTCATTTTCAGCGAGCTCGTCTGTTGCATCGTGCTTGGGCACATCTAGCTCGGCCGTCAGCGCGGACCCGCCGAACACTCTCAGATCGATGTCGCACACGACGTGCCGCTGCACCCCAGCAGCGAGGGCAACGCGGCGAGCCGCTTCGAGTTCGACCGCGTGGCGCTGACCGTATCGGAAGCTCAGGGCGTAGGTTTCGTAACCTTGGTCTTTCGCCATGGCGAGGACTGTGGTCGAGTCAAGGCCCCCGCTGAGCAGGACCACTGCCTTCTGGCTCATCAGCCCACCTCTCAATCGTGTACGTTCTGGCAGATACACACTAGGCTTAACTGCAACCTACAGTACCTGCAACTGGACGACAGTTTTCTTCCTGAGGGGTCATGTCGCGACAGAAACTGACGATCGTGGTCACCTGCACCGATCGCAAAGTAACTGCGGCGCAGCCTGCCCTCACGGCCCGAACCCTTCCTCAGGGGACGGTGCAGGCCAGGGTCCGGGAGTGGCGTAGACGGCTGAGTCGAGAGCAAGCGACCATGCGCCTGACCGATCTCTACTCTGGAGAGTCATGGACGCAGGTGAAGCGCCTCATAGCGACTGCCCGCTCCACCGGCTACGCCCCGGATGTGTTTGTCGCGTCTGCTGGCGTTGGACTCCGTCGCATCGACGAACTCTCCCCGCCGTACGCCGCTACTTTTAGCGTCGGCCATGCAGACTCTGTCGCCCCCTCAGTCAACGAGGCGCGAACGTGGTGGTCGGGGCTTCCCCACGCCGCCGCACCAGAAGCCCGCCATCCATCTGTCTGGGTGTTGTCGGAGGCCTATTCGCGAGTCCTCGCACATACGCTGACGTCGATTGAGCCTGGGGCCGCCGCAGTCGTCTTCGGCGGCTCATCTAACGTGCCCGATGAGGTACGCGTCCCTGCTGATCGTGGGCTGCGGCGCGCGCTTGGCGGCACGGTCATGAGTCTTAACGTTCGTATGGCCATTCGTTGGCTAGAAATCGCGGAGGGTCAGGCGCTCGCAGGCGAGCGAACGCGCCTGGCGTGGGAGGAGTGGTCCCGCCGCGAGAGACACACGGAGCAATACGATCGAAAGCCGCTCTCTGACGACGCTGTGCGTGAGTTCATAGCGAACCTGGCCAAACTTGAACCAGGTGTCTCAAAGACACGCGCCCTCGGGACACTGAGGAACTCGGGGATGGCCTGCGAGCAACGCAGGTTCGCAACACTCTTTTCGGAGGTTGTGAAGCGATGACCGAACCGCAGTGGCTGGAACGGCGCGCGCTCAAGGTCTTGCAGAGTGACGACACGCCGTTGTACCTCTTCACACTCGCCGCTGAAGAGGTGGATCTGGTTGCAGACGTCGCACGGATCAGCCGCGATGAAGCTGGCAAGTTGATCGGCTACCAGAGGCCCGAGAAGCGGAAGCACGTCAAGCAGATTCAGGACTACCTAGACTCCGCGCATCCGCTGTTCCCGAACGGACTCATCCTTGCGTTGCCACCTGAGGTCAAGTTCAAGTCCAGCCGCGGTCCGTCGACCAGCGACGGGCTCGCGATTTCCGGAACGCTGGAGATCCCGATCGCGTCGGACGCCGAAGGGCCGAGGCCGGCATGGATCGTTGACGGCCAGCAGCGCAGCCTAGCTCTCGCTCGGACGAAGAATCGGCGAATGCCGGTACCAGTCGCTGGATTCGTCACTCCAAGCCTCGAACTTCAGCGCGAGCAGTTCCTTCGAGTCAACACTGTCCAACCTCTGCCGATAGGCCTCGTTACAGAGCTACTTCCGGAGATTGCGCGCGTCCCATCCGCGCGCATGGCGACGCGGCAACTGCCCTCGGCCCTTGTTGACATGCTCAACCAGGATCGCGAGTCGCCGTTCCAAGGCATCATTCGACGTGCGTCAACCACCTCCAACGACAAGAAATCCACGTACGTGACCGATACCAGCCTCGTGGAAGCAATTCGAGAGTCGCTCGAGTCGCCGTCGGGAGTGCTGTTCCCCTACCGCAACATCGCGACAGGGACTACTGACACTCAGGGCATCCGGCGTCTCCTTCTGGCCTACTGGACCGCGGTACGCGAGACGTTCCCGTCCGCCTGGAACAAGCCCGCGACGCAGAGTCGACTCATGCATGGCGTCGGAATCCGTGCAATGGGACGACTAATGGACCGCGTGATGACTCACGTGCGCGACGATGATCCGCAGGCTACGCAGCGCGCGTCCGATGAGCTCCGACTCATTGCGTCAAGGTGTCGGTGGACTAGCGGAACGTGGGAGGATCTGGGCTTGGCTTGGGACGAACTTCAGAACACGCCCCGCCACATCAGTGCATTGTCCAACCATCTCGTCCGGATCTACCTAGCTGAGCGGACGGGACCACGGTGAAGTTCTACTTTCCAGATAGCCAGGACCTCGTGAGCCCGACCTACGATTTCATGCGAGACGAGTACGTCGCGCATCGCGTCCGGCAACGGGATGACCGGTACGCGCACGAAGTACTCGAGTCGGCGCCGTATCACGGGATCTTGGTCAGTAAGTCCATCGTCGATGGTTCCATCAACGGCGCGGGCAAGTACTCGGCAGCACAGCGTGCACGCATCTACAGGATGGGGGTCCGGCGCTTCTTTCGTCTCCCGGACGCCGTTGAAACGCTGGGCGACAACGGGGCCTTCAACTACGTAGACGAGGAAGTGCCACCGGTCACGGCTGAGCAAACACTCGACTTCTACGACGAGTGCGGGTTCGATGCAGGCATCAGCACTGATCACATCATCTTCGGATATGAACCCGGCGCGGGCGAGTCCGAAGTAGATTCTCAGTGGGCAGAGCGGCGACGGTTGACCCTCCGCCTCGCGGAGCAGTTCATCAACGCAACTCGCGAACGGCGCACTAGCGTGCGACCAGTTGGCGCCGCACAGGGTTGGAGTCCTGCCAGTTTTGCAGACAGCGTGCATGCCCTCCAGGACATGGGATACGAGCGGATTGCGCTGGGTGGGATGGTCCCGCTCAAGACCGCCCAGATCCTGGCATGCCTTACGCAGATTTTCGACGTACTCAAGCCGGAGACAGAACTTCACTTGCTCGGGATTACGCGCGTCGACTCGATGGACAAGTTCGCTGCTCTGGGAGTCACCAGCTTCGACAGCACCTCAGCCTTCCGGCAAGCATTCATGGATGATCGAAACAACTACCACACCAGAGAGCGCGCGTATGTCGCCATCAGAGTGCCTCAGGTCGACGGCAACCCAACGCTGAAACGCGCGATACTCGCTGGATCGGTCAGCCAGAGGGAGGCCATGGGCGCAGAACGCGAGGCTTTGACCGCACTGCGGTCGTATGACGGATCGACGGCCTCGCGAATAGGGTGCCTGGATGCGCTCGGGGCGTACGAGTCAGTGTGTCAAACGAAGAAGTCGTACCTGACTGCCTATGAGGAAACGTTGGAAGCAGCGCCTTGGACACGGTGCGCATGCAATCTCTGCCAGCAGCATGGAGTCGAGATTGCGATCTTTCGCGGCACCGAGCGCAACAAGCGCCGGGGCTTTCACAACATGTCAGTGCTCGCGCAACAGATGAGTGCGTTGAAGCCCACACGAGGAGATGCTGATGGCTGATCAGTACGAGATTCGGCTTCCCGCGTTGCGGATCCGCCAGGGAGAACAGTTCATCTACACATTCGGGGTCGATGGCAAGCGGATCCACGACTTCACGACCGTCAGCAGAGTCCATCGCGATGACGTCGACCTACGCGGGTATCAGCGCCCTGAGGTCTTGAGTCATATCCGCGCGATCCGGCGCTATCTTGAAGCAGACGGGGCGATGCTGCCGAACGCGATCGTGCTCGCCTTCGACGACCGCGTTACCTTCGAGCCGATCCGCTCGAAGAGCCCGGTGGATTACGTCGCAGTTGGGCAACTCGTGATCCCGGTCGACGAGTCACTCCCGGATGAAGCGAAGCCAGCCTGGCTTGTCGATGGCCAGCAACGAAGCGCGGCGATCAGAGATGCGGATCTGGCCGAGTTCCCGGTTGCCGCCGTCGGTTTCATTGCGCGCGGAGAAGCCGAACAGCGGTCACAGTTCATTCTGGTCAACAACACCAAGCCGCTCCCAAAGGGCTTGATCCATGAACTCTTGCCTGACACAAAGGGTCAGCTTCCGACGGCGTACGCCCGAAAGCAACTGCCGGCGCAGGTCCTCGCGAGACTGAACTTCGGCGATCGGGCCGCCGGCGAGCCGTTCGCAGCACGAATCGCAACCCCGACGATGGCGAACGGCTACATCAAGGGGAACAGCGTTCTCAAGATGGTCGAGAACAGCCTCTACGACGGTGCCCTCTACCAATACAGAAACCCGGAGGACGGTACTGGCGACATCGATCAGATAGTGCTGCATCTCAACTACTTCTGGACTATCGTTCAAGTGACATTTCCGGATGCTTGGGAGCTCCCTCCCACGAAGTCGAGACTCACCCATGGAGCGGGCATCCAGGCCATGGGCTATGTCATGGACGCCCTCACGGATGGCGTTCCGACGCGCAAACTGTCGCGTCTCAAGCTTGAATCGAAGGTTGCGGAACTTCGTGAGCACTGCGCATGGACGTCCGGAGCATGGGACTTCGGACCGGACCAAACCCGGCGATGGAATGGCATCCAGAACACGCCCAACGACGTCCGCTTGCTGACGAGCCACCTCCTGCGTGCTGTTAAGTGATGTGGCCGCCTGCTACCTGACCGCGGTAGGCCAGGGCAAACCCTCAGCCATGACCGGATCTCGTCGACGTGCCGCGGTTGCGCTACTCCTGCCGGGCCGGAGTTGAGGTACCGCGTTTACTCAGCCTAGTCAACGGAAAGCAATGACGATGCACGAGCACCGGTGCGCAGCCCGGTGGGGAGAATTCGCAGGTCACGGGTAGGTTTGGCAATTGATGACAAACGATGAGCTGATTCACATCAGGCTCCGCGGGTTGTGGGTTCGAGTCCCACGGGGCCTGCCAAACACCCAGGTCAGGGCACGTATGGCTGCGGTGGCCACCCTCTCGACCCACCACTTACCCACCATTTTGGCCTCTGAGCCTTGTTCAGCGTCGCCCGCTGGGTGACCGGCGCCTACGTGAAGCCGGTCGTGCGTCTCGCCGTCACCCCGATCGGCGGCAGGCCGGTCGAGTCCGTGCCGGCGAGCAAGTCGCCGACCGACGGCAGCCGACGCCCGTACGTCGTTCGCGGGTACGACGCAGCCGGAGCCCTCGTGTATGCCAGCCCCGAGGCCGATCGGAAGGCCGAGCAGGTCGTCTGCCGCGCCGACGAGCGGTCGCGCGTACGCCGTGATCGGCACGGATCGATCGCTCCCTGCCCTCGAGGACTGCCGCCCCAACTTCAGTGGGTGACGGCTGGTGTCGTGGTCGGCGGTGGGGCGATGAGGGCTGCGCCGAAGACCCATGAGGATGTTTGGGCGATGAAGTCGTTCGGGAACCCGAGGGGGAACGCGCTGGCCTCGTTCAGCCGCGCGATGCTCTCGGGCGGAAGGGTGAGTTCGACGGCGGAGAGGTTGGCGCTGAGCTGGTCGGCGGTGCGCGCTCCGATGATGGGATGGATCAGTGGGGAGCGGCTGGCCGTCCAGGCGATTGCTACCTGGGAGGACGTCGTACCGAGTTCGTCGGCGACGTCTTGCACTACCCGGGCAACGGCATGATCCCTGGCCGAAAGGGATTCCGGGGGTAGTCGTCCAGCGGCTGGCTCGCGGCCGCTGTATTTGCCGGACAGTACTCCGCCGGCCAGCGGGCTCCACGTGGTGATGCCGAGGCCTAGCGACTCGGCCATGGGCAGCAGCTCGCGTTCGATGTCGCGCTGGAGCAGGTTGTAGGGAACTTGCAGTCCGACGAACGGGCTCCAGCCGCGCCACTCGGCCAAGGTATTGGCGCGGGCCACGACCCAGGCCGGTGCATCCGAGATTCCGACGTACAGGACCTTGCCGGCCTGTACTGCGTCGTCCAGCGCCCGCATGGTCTCCTCGAGCGGCGTGGAACGGTCCCACATGTGCACCCAGTACAGATCCAGGTAATCGGTGCGCAGTCGGCGCAGGCTGGTCTCCAGCGATGCACGCAGGTTCTTACGGTGGTTCCCGGCGGCGTTGGGGTCGGTGCGGTCGCGGGAGACGGTGTACTTCGTTCCGAGCACGAACGACTCGCGACGGCCGGACAGAAGTTCGCCGACGAACTCTTCGCTGGCCCCGTCGCGGTAGTTGACGGCGGTGTCGATCATGTTGCCGCCCGCCTCGGCGTACAGGTCCAGCATGCGTCGGCATTCTGCGATCGGTGCGCCGACGCCGCCCTGTTCTCCGAACGTCATCGCGCCCAGGATCAGCTCGGAGATTCGAAGACCGCTGGTACCCAGGGTGCGGTATCTCATCGGGTTGCCGATCCACTGAACAGCTGAGCGGCCAGGGCGGCAATCTCCTCGGACGGCACGTCCCGCACGTGTTGATCCAACGCCCAACGATGCCCGGACGGATCCAGGAACTGGCCGGTGCGATCTCCCCAGAAGGCATCGTGGACAGGCTCGAAGACCGTGGCTCCCGCCTGCAACGCGCGAGCCCACGCGGAGTCGATGTCGGAGACCTGAAGGTGCAGCGCGGCCGGCGAACCGCCGAGCGCTGCGGGGGTGCGCAGGCCGCGGTCGGGCATTTCTCCCGCCACCGCCAGGCTCGTGTTGTCGAGGAGGAGTTCCACGGTCAGCGTCCGGCCATCGGGGAGGGTGAGGCGGCTCGTCTCTTCTGCGCCCAATACCTCGGTGTACCAGGACGCGGCCTGATCTGGATCGTTGACGACCAAATGAATCGCTATCACGGCTGTGACCATACATAGTGTCTGGTCACAGTGTCTATACACCATGTCCGGACACTATGATGACGCGCATGCCTTCCAGACGCACTGCGGGCTCTGCCCGTCGATCCGCAGCGGCCCCGGCCTCCGCGGAGTTGCGGGAGCGAATCTTGTCCGCGACGCGCGAGTTGCTGCGGGAGCGGCGCTTCGACACTCTCAGCGTGGCCGACATCCTCGACGCTGCCGGTGTATCCAGGGCCAGCTTCTACTTCTATTTCCCGAGCAAACAGGCAGTGCTCGCTGACCTCGTGCGCGAGGCGGTCGCGCAGGGACAGCAGGCAGCGCGCCCCTGGACCGATCGGGAGCAGGATCCGGTCACCGCGCTTCGATCCGGTGTGACCGATGGGGCCCGGCTGTGGCGCGACAATGCCGGCGTTCTGATGGCCATTGTCGAGAGTTGGGGATCGGACGAAGGGCTTCGAGAGTTGTGGCTCGAGCAGATGAACCTGTTCACCGAGGCCGCCACCGCACGTATCGAGTCCGACCCGGTCGCCGGCCGGCGACTCGGCTCCACGCGTGCACGCGCCGCTGCCGCATCACTGACCTGGATGGGAGAACGCCTCTACTACCTCGCCGCAGCATCGGTTCCGCCGTTCGACGACGAGGAAGTGCTGATCGAAACCCTCACCACCGCCTGGACCTCGATCCTGTACGGCGACGCGGTGCCCGATCATCGGGATCCCAGAGGGTGACAGCCGGCCACACGAGGCCGACACTGCTCGTGTCTGGCGATTTCGGGTGGGGAGGCGCGGGATGGCGGTGGAGTGGGTGCTTGTGGGGGCCTCGTTCTTTTCGGGGCTGGCGGCGGGGTTTTTGGGTGGGTTGTGTTTGATCTTGCGGCCGGTGCAGGCGTCTATGGGTGGCCGGGAGTTTCGGGGGTTTATGGAGACGTTTCTGCAGTACGCCGACAACGGGTGGGGCAAGGTGTTCAATTACGCCTGGTCGCTCGGGATGGGTATCGGGCCGATCGTCGCGCTCGTCCTGCTTCGGGACGATCCCGGCTCGGCGTCGTTCGTGCTGACCGCGATCGGTCTTGTCATCGTGCTCATCGGCGTGTACATCGTCTCGAACGTCTGGAAAACCCCGCAGTACAAGGTGATCCTGTCCTGGGACCCCGACGCGCTACCGGCGAGCTGGGAGGCGGACCGGCAGCGCTACTTCACCATCAACTGGCTCCAGCTGGCGACAACCTGGTCCGCCTTCATCCTGTTCCTCGTGGCGCTCCTCGCGCTGCCGCGGTGATCAGCTGACGGTTACCTGGTGGGGGTCGAAGGCTATGTAGCCGGTGAAGTCGTGGCCTACGTGTTCTATGGCGGAGTGTTTGGGGGACGGGTAGGTCCATGCCGCGTCGGAGAGGGTGCGGCTTGGGGTGGTGACGTCGAAGTACTCGGCGCGGCCTTTCCAGGGGCAGGTGTAGGGCTTGGGGGAGGGGCGGAGTACGCCGATGGTCAGGGAGGCCTGGGGGAAGTAGTGGTGGCCTTCTATTACGACGATTTCGTTGGCGGGGGCCTCTGCGAGGAGGGTTTCGCCGGCGACGGCTTTGATGGCGGGTCTCCTTACGGGCGGACGCGGATGATGGTTTTGCCCTTGGTTCGTTCGGTGGGGTTGAAGGCGGCGACGGCGTCGTCGAGGGTGGCGATGGTGCCGAGGTTTGTCTTCAGGCGGCCGTCGCGGACTCGTTGGACGATTTCGGTTAGTTGGGTGCGGTCGGCTTCTACTACAAAGTCGATTGCCAGGCCGTCTGCGGGGCGGGCCTCGGGTGGGCCGACGATGGTGACCAGGATTCCGCCGGGGCGGACCAGGGTTGCGGACTGCTGCTGGATGTCGCCGCCGATCACGTCGAACACCAGGTCGACGCCGCCGATGTCCTTCAACGAATCGTTGTCCAGGTCAACGAACTCCTGCGCGCCGAAGTCGAGCGCGGCCTGACGGTCGGAGGCGCGGCCGGTGCCGATGACGTACCCGCCGAATTCATTGGCGAGCTGCGCCACCATCGACCCGACGGCGCCGGCAGCGCCATGCACCAGCACGCTCTGCCCCGACTGAAGGCGGCCGTGCTGGAACAGCCCCTGCCACGCGGTGAGGCCGGAGATCGGCAGGCTGGCGCCGACCGTGAAGTCGACGTCGCCCGGCAGCGGCGCGAGGTTGCGGGCCTCCATGGCGACGTACTCCGCCAGCGTGCCGTCGCGATGCCAGTCCGCGAGCCCGAACACCCGCTGGCCGACCGACAACCCCGTCGTACCGTAGCCGAGAGCCGTGACCACTCCGGCCAGCTCGTGGCCAGGGATCGACGGTGTGCGGTCGCGGCCCGCGCGATCAGTCCAGGTCGAGGGCCACGTCACCTCGGTCGGGACGTATCCCGACGCATGGACCTCGACAATGACGTCATTGATCGCCGCCGACGGCTCCGGACGCTCGGTCAGCGTCATCCCGGCCGTTCCCGCAGCCTCATCCGTCACCACGATCGCCTTCATCAGATACCTCCGGTTGTTATTGGACCAATTCGTCCACAGTAGTACTGGGTCCGTTCCGCCGACAATGGCGTCACGAAGCGTCGTGCACCACATCGCTGCGCGGAGCCCGGTCCGGGACTGCCGCGCCGCCCGGGTGCTCGGGGTCGACGAGCGTCCTGTACGACGGGTGGTCCGCGATGTAGTCGGCGATGAACGGGCAGAAGTTCGTCACGCTCCGTCCGGCCGCGAAGGCATCGTCGAGGGCGGCCTGGACCAGTTGGTTCGCGATGCCCTTGCCGCGATGAGCCTCGTCGACCTCGGTGTGGGTGAGTACGACGCGCTCCTGGCGCAGCCGGTATCCGACTCGGCCGACAACCTCGCCGTCGATGACGGCCTCGAATGCGCCGTCGGTGGCGTTGTTCCTGATCTGCAGCCCTGTGCTCAACGTGCCGTACCTTTCGTCTCTGATTGGACTATATCGTCCAAAATCAGAGTACGCTGCAGCCCAGCTGACGCGGAGTCGGGGGCCGGACCGGTACCGTTGGATCGTGACTCGATCGAGAAGCGCGCCGGAAGCGCCGCCCCGTCAGTTGACGGCGCGCGGCCTGGCGACACGGGCGCGAATCGTCGATGCGGCCGCGGACCTGATGTACGTGAAGGGCGTCAATGCAACCACCCTCGACGACGTCCGGGCGGCAAGCAGTACGAGCAAGTCGCAGCTGTACCAGCACTTCGCCGACAAGGACCAATTGGTCCGGGCGGTTGTCTCGCGGCGCGCCGGCCAGGTCCTCGAGCGTGAGCAGGGGTACCTCGAGCGGCTCCGCTCGTTTCGCGGTCTGCAGCGCTGGCGGGACGCTTTGGTCCAACGCAACGCCCTGCAGAACGGTGCGTACGGGTGCGCGCTCGGCTCCATGGCAAGCGAACTGTCCGATCAGGACGACGAAGCCCGCAGGACGCTGGCCGAGGCCTTCGCGGAGTGGACGGGCTTGATCGCGGCCGGACTCAGACGAATGCAGGACGGCGGCTCACTCAGCAAATCAGCCGACCCCGACAAGCTCGCGGTAGGCCTGATGGCGGCGCTGCAAGGTGGGTATCTTCTCGCCGAGACGCAGCATGACATCACGCCGATGGAGACCGCGCTCGACATGGCGCTAGACCACATTCGGTCGTTCCTCACGAAGTAAATTGGCGAAGGCCTCGATGCGGTCCAGGGCCATGTCCAACGCGTCGGCCATAGGCTGCGAGTTCTGCGCGTTCTGAGCGAGGACGTATCCGCCTTGCAGAGCGGCCAGCAGACCGGTCCCGAGTTTCTGCGGGTCGGCGTCGTTGGTGAGTACTCCGAGGTCGCGCAGCCGTGCCAGTGTCTCGATGAGCAGCTGATGCCAGCTCTCGAATGCCAAGGCCAGTACTGCGCGCGATCGTTCGTCGTCGGGCAGTTGGGCGCGTAGCGTGCGAAGCTCGCATCCGTAGGAGTCGTCCTGCAGCGTATTCGCCTCGACGAGCGAGTCGCGCCAGCGCCGCAATCCACGGAGGTCTCGCACGCCTGCCAGGCGGGCTTCCTCGCGGGCCAGAACGGATCGTGACCGGTCCTCGATCGCAGCCAGATTCATGGTGCCGGCCGCGGCTCGGCGAGCAGATCGCCGTACTGCGGGTTCTTGTCGACGAATCGGCTGACGACCGGGCAGTAGTTCGACACGGTTGGGTACTTCGTGCGGATGTCGTCGAGCGCGCCGCCGACCAGCGCCCACGAAAGTCCTCGTCCGCGGTACGTCGGCTCGATCATGGTGTGCGTGATCGACAGGTGCGAGCCGATCACGTGATAGACGAGGAGCCCCGCCTGACGGCCGTCGACGAGGAGTTCGTAGTACTCGTCGCTCGGGTGGTGGACCACGGCCGTCGTCGGAGACTGCGGCGCCGGGGCGTCGACTGCGCAGTCGATGGTCAGGAGCTCGGCCAAGGGTGCCTGCCAGCCCGCATCGAACGCTTCGGTGGGAACCTCTGCGTTCCAGGTGAGGCTCGTGCCGGCGTGATTGCGGAAGTGCAGGACGAGTCGCCAGTCGGCTTCGGTGGAGGCTGCGCGCAGTTGTACTCGTACGCTGCTCGGAAGGGAGCTGAGCATCATCGGCCGGGTCTGCAGCGGCAGGACTGTTCGCTCGCCCAGACGTGCGGTACTCCGGCTTGCCAGCGTGACATCGAGGCCGCCGAGCAGGCGCGCGGTCACGCTGATGTCGACGGTGCCGCCGTCCATCTCGTCCAGGCCGGCCACCGTGAGCTCGCCGCCGGCGAGGTAGAAGCCCGTTCCGTCGGGCGGAAGAACCTGATCAGTCATCGCTACGTCCTCGTGCGTTCCTAGATGGACTATATGGTCCACTTCAGTCAATGTAGCGCGCCGCCGGCGAGGACGCCAAGGCGGGTGGATGTCACATCGCGTCGCCCTGTTCTGTCGTTGTGGGTGACGTGCAAATGATCGGGACCAGGTCCCGGAAGGAGGCCTTCGTCATGGCCGAGGACGAGGTGAGCCGCAACCTCAAGGGAATGGATGAGCTCGACTTCCACGGGTGGAACCGGGCTGACTGGCATGGCGCGTTCGCGCGGTGCCACACCGACGATGTGGTCGTCGAGCTCTCGGGGCAACCGACGACCCGTGGTCTGAAGGAGCACATCGAGGCGATGGAGGCGCTGGTCGAGTCCAACGGCGGTACGCCGGTGCAGGTCGCCTCGCATCCGATCATGTTCGGCTCCGGGGACTGGACCTGCGTGGTCGGCGAGTTCGAAGGCGGCGGCCGGATGGTCACCATCGCGAAGTGGCGCGACGGCGCGATCGCCGAGGAGCACATCTGGTTGTAGGGCTGGGCAGACCGAATTGTCGGTGGGCTCGGGCACGCTGGTGGTGAAGGGTCGCCGGCGTGGAGGAGAAGTTGATGGGCGCGGAGTTTCAGTTGGTGGTCGACTGTGCTGAGGCTGATGTGCTCGCGCGGTTCTGGGCTGCGGCGTTGCGGTACGAGTTCGCGCCGGCGCCGGACGGGTTCGCGACCTGGCAGGATTTCTACCGGCGGTTAGGGGTGCCGGAGAGCGAGCTGGTCGACGGTGTGGATCGGATCAGCGATCCGCAGGGGCGTGGGCCGGATATCTGGTTCCACGTGGTGTCGGAGGGCAAGGTGGTCAAGAACCGGTTGCACCTCGACATCCACGCCAGCGGTGAGTGGTCGGACCCGATCGAGGCGCGGATTCAGCGTGTTGATGCTGAGGCGGCCAGGTTGGCGGGGTTGGGTGCGACCATCACCGGGGCGTTCGAAGAAGGGCTTGACCACTACGCGGTCGGCATGAAGGACCCGGAAGGCAACGAGTTCGACATCAACTGATCGTCTAGTTCGGCCAGTTGGGGTTGCGGCCGAGGTAGGCGACGATGCGGTCGAGGGGGTCGTCGCCGGACCACGGGATGTCTGCGGCGAACGGCGTGCCTGGAGCGCGGCGGACGTCGCCGCTGGGCACGATCTGGGCGACTGTTGTAGCGGCCTCGAGTGTGGCTGGTGCGAACGTCACCGTCTTGCCGAGGGACTTTGCGACGTCCCAGCTGTGGACGATGTAGTCGATGAAGTGGAAGCTGACAGCCTGCGCTCCCGGGAAGGATGCGTTGGGTCCGAACTCGGCCAGCGGGAAGGTTCGCTCCGCGACACCGGGCTGGGCGAAGGCGTCGAGGACGTGCTCGGCGGACTCGACGTACGCCTTGACCGGGTCGTCGCCGAGGTCGAGGAGCTTCCAGATCGTGGGGTCGGACTCGCCGCGGGAGGCGGCGGCGAAACCGTAGTGCTGGGTGGCCATGTGGGCGAGCAGGCCGTACAGGGTCCAGGCGCGGCATGGGGTGGGCTTGGGCAGGTCGGTGTCGGTGACGGTGGTGACCAGGTCGATGCTGGTGCGGACGGCTTCGGCGTCCAGTGCGATGTAGTCAATGGTAGGCATGTGCTTATCGTAAGCCCATGCATATGATTGCGCCAGTGCTACCTTTTTAGCCATGGCAACCGAGCGCCCCGATCTGGCTGCGATGCTGTACCCGCTGGTGCGGGAACTGATCGCGCTCGAGCTGCCGGTGCTTGCTGCTCATGAGGTGTCGATGTGGGGGTATTCGGTCCTCACTGCGCTTGATGACACTCCGGTGCGTACTCAGGCCGCGCTGGCGGAGGCGATCGGGGCGGACAAGTCGCGGATCATCGGCACGCTTGATGAGCTACAGAAGGCTGGGCTGATCGAGCGCACTCCGGATCCTGATGATCGTCGGGTGCGGCTGCTGTCGATCACGGCTGAGGGGCGTCGGGTTCGTCGGGCTGTTCGCCGGGGGATCCAGGTGAAAGAGGTGCAGGTGCTCGAGGGTCTTCCGGTGCCGGATCGGAAGACGTTCATCCGGCTCCTGCAGCAGTTGCACGCTTCACGCTGACGGTGGAGGCCGGTCCCTCCCGCGGGTGATCCGGTCGCCGGGTGTGCTCAACAGACTGGGTGCATGAGGCGAGCGGTGGTTGCGTGGGCGGTGGCGTACGGCGGTCTGCGCATCTGGTTCGCAACCGGCCATGCGCCGGCGTGGAAGCTGCCGGGCAACGACCTCCTCATCCCGAACTGGATAGCCGTCGCCGGCTGCGCCATCACAGCCCTAGCCGCAATCGTGAGCCGGCCGGGACCTCGCGTGCGGGAGGGGAAGCAGGAGCTGGTGGGGTCGCCGGAGCACGTGCCGCGGGCGGTGGATGCGCGGCGGGGTGGGGTTTGGGATGGGTGGTTGTTGTGGGGGTTGGCTGTTGGGTGGGTTGGGGCGGCGGCGTTCATCTTGCTTGACCTGGTTGCGGGGGTGTTGCCGGGGTTGGGGATTCCGTTTGATTTGTGGGGGATGGGGTGTCGGTTGGGGGCGATTCTTGGTGCGGTGCTGTTGGGCGTGACGGCGAAGGCGCAGCAACCGGCGGCGAGGCCTTGGCCGGGGTGGGTCGCGAGGGTCGGTGCGTGGCTTGCGGTGGGTGGGTGTCTTACGCGGCTGGCGGCGCAGGCGGTGGTTGGGTTTGGCACGACGCCGTACGGCGGGAACTTGTCGCTCATCCTCTTCGAAGGCGGCTTCCTGCTTGTCGGCACGCTGTTGCCGTTCCTGCTGGTGCATCCGATCGGCCGGCGGTTCCCGCGGTGGATGCTGCTCACTCCGGGCTTCGTGATCGGCGTCGGCATGACGGCGTACTTCGGGGTCGGGTTGATCCAGATGATCGTCGCCGTGGCGCAGGGCAAACCGCCGTACGACGATGTCGGCCTGCCGGACGCGTTCTTCTGGGTGGCGGTGCCGGCGTACGTCGTCTGGGGCGCCGGTCTCGTCCTCGCCACCCGCGGGTACCAATTCGCGACCCGGAAGGCATTCGATTCGGAGTGTGATCTTCAAGTCACACACAGTTGAACCAGGTTCCCGTTCGCCACCCACGGTGCGGCCGCGCTGCTCTGCTCGGGGTCGATGGCCTTTGCCTATTTCACCGTGCACCAGACAGGTGCTTTGCTTCCTGTGCAGAATGGTGGCGAGCAGGCAGCCCGAACGGCGCCACAGCAGGCAACCGCAGCAGCCGAGTGAGCGATGTCCGACCCCACGTCCCACAGAGCAGGAGCGCCGATGGCCGACGACCGGGCGGCGCTGCTGCGTGAGCTGCACGATGTGCATGCTCCGGCGCTGTGGCGGTTCGTCGTCCGGCTGACCGGCGACGATCGGCTGGCGGAGGACGTCGTACAGGAGACGCTGCTCCGGGCCTGGCGGCGGCCGAACATCCTGTCCGAGGACGAGGCGGGAGCCCGGGCCTGGCTGTTCACGGTGGCGCGCAACCTCGTCATCGACGACCGGCGCAGTGCCCGGGTCAGCCGGGAGGTCGCCAGCGACGACCTCCCGGAGAAGCCGAGCGCCGACCACGCGAACGCAGTACTCGACGCGTGGCTGGTGGCGGAATCCCTGGCACAGTTGTCTGAAGAACATCGGCAGGTAATCGTTCGGGCGTACTACGGGCGCCGTACGGTCACCGACATCGCCGAGGAGCTGGACATCCCGTCCGGCACCGTGAAGTCGCGGCTGCACTACGGGCTGCGCGCGCTGAAGCTCGCGCTGCAGGAGAAGGGGGTGACAAGTCAGTGAGCGACCCGTACCGGGAGTGGGATTCGGCGTACCTGCTCGGGGCGTTGTCGGCGAGGGACCGGCGCGCGTACGAGGAGCACCTGCGTACCTGTGCCGAGTGCTCGGCCGAGGTGGCGTCGCTGGCCGGCGTGCCCGGCGTACTCGCCGCCCTTCCGGCCGAGCGCGCGCTGGCCACCATCACGGCCGAACCGCCGAACCTGTTGCCCGGTCTGGTCCGCAATGTCCAGCGCGACCGTCGCAAGCAACGCATCCGGCTCGGCGCGTTGATCACCGGCGTCGGGGTCGCGGCCGCCGCGATCGGCGCGGTGATCGCGATCCCGCTGGCCAATGACGAGCCGCAGGGCGATTACGTCGTACTCGCACAGACCGTGAGCAGCAAGCTGTCCGCGGACGCCCGGCTGGTTCCGGAGCGCTGGGGTACGACGATCGAGATCAGCTGCCGGTACGACGAACTCGCCACGCCGAGCGAACGCGCCCGCGGGTACGAGCTCTATGTCACAGACGCATCCGGTAAGGCGTCGCTGATCGCGAGCTGGACGTCATCGCCCGGTACGACGGTGAAACCGGCCGCCACGACGAAGCTGCAGCGCAACGAGATCAAGGCCTTGGACATCCGCAGCTCGGAAACTGGCCGGGTTCTGCTGGCTGTGCACTTCTGACTCGTTCCGGAAGCGAATGATCACGGGCTGTCGGGGCACCTGAAGTTTACGAACGGTTGTCGCTCGAGAGGCCGCCGATCCAGGCCCCGGTGTTCAGGGACGTGCACCGGGGTCGCGGCTTGCCGTGGCGTGACGTGGCTGGAAGAAAGTTCAGGCGATCCTGTAACACTCACCCCGTTATCAGCGATACACCCTGTGTAACGCCACTGAGGTTCCCGTCCCAGGTCGACCGCCCGAAGGGCCTGGGGCGGGTTCCTCTCGTTCGTCTGAGGCGCCACGGCGGCGTTATGCGCACGAAAGCCCCCGGTGATGCTCACCCGGGGGCTTTCGTGTGTGTGGTCCCTCCCTAGGACGCTCTCTCCGTGCCGTCCGACGACGGCAAGGCGATCCGGTCCGCCGGCAGGCGTTCCGTCCGCTCGTTACCGTCGTCGCCCTCGTACTGCACCAGGGCGGTCCATCCAGTCTCCTCATGGTCGCGGCCGATCAGCCAGCCGCGACGCCACTGACCGTCAACACGGACGACCACATGGCTGGGCAGAGGGAGACGGGACACCAGCTCGGTGCCGGGCTCGAACTCAGTCATGGCCGAAGGTTAAGTGCTATCGACGCTGAGCGCTTCCTGAAAGCGTGTTCCCTCACACAGTTCTCAGACTCCGGACGAGAGTCCAAACGCTTGTACGGCGCCGTTCACCTTCAGGGCACGGCCGCCTGGTATGTGACTTACCCAACCTTCTTGCAACGCGTGCGAGCACAACGCCGCGCCGACCGCGCCGGCGAGATGCGGTCGTCGTTCGGTGACATCCAGGCAGGATCGCAGCGGCGGCCGGCCGCGGCGTACCTCGACCTTGACGCCGAGATTCTCCAACCAGGCTTGGCCTTCCGGCGTCAACGCGATCCCATCGGACCAGTCGATCAGGCCACGCTCAGTCATCGCATCGGCCAGCGCGACGCCGAGTTTGCCGGCCAGGTGGTCGTAGCACGTCCTAGCTCTGGCGAACGCATCCCGTTTGCTGACTGCTGACAGGCTGTTAGCGACTTGCGTACGGCGTGGTGCCAGCGCGGCGAGCCCTTCGATCAACTCGGCGGTGTCGGGGCCGGCGAGCTTCACATAGCGGTGCCGCCCCTGCCGTACTTCGGTCAGCAGACCGCCGCCGACGAGCAGGTTGAGATGCTCGCTGATCGTCGGCCGCGAGACCTTGGCCAACTTCGCGAGCTCGGTCGCGGTCCACGCTCGGCCGTCGAGCAAGGCTAAACAAACCGTCGCCCGCGTCCCGTCGGCAAGCATCCGCGCCCAACCGGCCAGCTCCTCACCTTCGGCACTCATACCCGCCATCATGCCTGCTGGACTGTTAGGCCGACGCCGAAGCATCCCGTGCCTACCGTCGATTCACATGACCCATCTGACCATCGAACCTTCCATCCTGTACGTCGGAACCCCGGTCGCGCTGCTCAGCACGCTGAACGAGGACGGGAGCGTGAACCTCGCGCCGATGTCGTCCGCGTGGGCGTTAGGTGATGTTGTGGTCCTTGGTGTTGGCGTGACCGGTCAGACTGCGATGAACCTGCGCTCTCGCGCTGATGTGGTGATCAACTTTCCGTCGCCTTCACAGTGGAAGGCTGTTGAGCGGTTGGCCGGCCTGACCGGTCGCAATCCCGTGCCTGAGGGTAAGCGGGCGCGATTTCGCTTCGAGCGCGAGAAGTTCGCTGCGGCCGGGCTGACACCGGTGGCGTCTGAGTTGGTCGCGCCGCCGCGCGTCGCCGAATGCCCGATCCAGTTCGAAGCAACCGTCACCCAAGCCGAGCTGGATGCCAAGGGCAACTTCCTGATCGCCCAGGCCGAGGTACTACGAGTGCATGCCGAGGAGGCCGTTGTTGTCGCGGGAACTTCGCACGTGGATCCCGGCGCCTGGTCGCCCCTCATCTACAACTTCCGCCACTACTTCGGCCTGGCGAAAGAGCTGGGCGAGTCCTTCCGAACGGAAACTCCGAGGACGCGGACGTAGGAGTTCGCCAGCAGCGTGCGGGGTTGACTACATCAGCCGGAGGCGGTCGATTTCTTCGTCGGTTAGGTGGACGTCGAGGGAGGCTAGTGCTTCGGGGAGGTCCTCGGCTCGGACGGTCCGCTCGGTCGTGCGGCCGTCGGCGTGGTCGGTGGTGAGGGTGTTGCCGATCAAGCGTCGTACGACGCCGTCTGATACGCGCATCACCACGGGGCGACCGGTGAATGGGGACTTCGGGTGGGTGGAGACATAGTGGTGGTAGACCTCGTAGTCGATCGGGCGTACCGGCTCGTCGTTGGACGCGTGTTGGGGCTCCCAACCGTCCGCGGTCTTCTTCGACAGCGTCCACACATCGTCGTCGAGCGTCAGTCGGTGGTCCCACCCGGCCTGGTCCACCACGGCGCCGTCCTTCAACGGAGTCGGATACAACTGACCGGCCCCGAAGCCAACGTCAGCCAGGAACGACTCCCCATCGACCCCCACCTTCAGCAGGGCGTGCGTACGCGGTCCCGCCTTGTGCGGTTGCACCCGGGCAACCCGTCGTACGACGTCGAACCCGAGCTGCTCGAGCGCCGCCCCGAACAACAGCGCGTGCTCGTAGCAGTACCCACCGCGCTGCCGACCCACCAGCTTCGCCTGGATCGCATCCAGCGCAATCCCCGGATGTGTCCCGAGGATCACGTCGATGTTCTCGAACGGGATCGCCAGCACATGCGCCCGATGCAGACTCCGCAGCGCATCCGCCGACGGCGCCACCCGCGCGTGCCCGATCCGCGCGAGATAGGCGTCCAGGTCAAGGCTTTCGATGTTCCACATGATCCCTAGCCCAACACCTCAAGCCTGCTTCAAGTCAAGTTCTGTGAAGAGCGTCAGTTGGATGCCACCGGGCGTTTCGAGCCGGGCGTTGAGCGAGTTCCACGGCGTACGGGTCGGCTCCGCGATCACCGTCGCGCCGGCCTCGGCCAGCTTCTGCGTCGTCGCCGCGGAGTCCTCAACCTCGAACGCGACCCGGTACTTTCCCGCGACCCGCCGCCCGACCTCGACCGCGTCGGTGTAGTCCGCCTGCCCCGGATCCGCGATCTCGAGCGTGGCCCGCTCGACCTCGAGGATCGTCACCCGCCCGTCCTCCGAGGAGTACGACGCCCGCTCCGGCAGCCCGAGTACGTCGCGGTAGAACGCGACCGCCTCCTCGTAGTCGTCCGCCGTGACCACCAACCGCAGTTCCTTGACCGTCATGGACTCAGTATCTACAACCGCGAGACCTGGTAGTGCGAGATCAGCCAGCCGTCAGCTGCCCGCCGAAGAATGACAAGCAGGTTGACGGAGATCGCCGGACGGTCGGTGAAGCTGAAGTCGACGGCGAGGTACGCGAGGAGCGTGTCGTCGGCGAGTTGGCGGGTCTCGAGCAGTTTGTACTGCGGGGACAGGCCGATCGGCTGCGATTCGTAGTACTCGGCGACGGCTTCACGACCGACGCCGTACGGGTGCAGGCCCTGGAAGATCGCGTCGTTGGTGAAGAGGGCCGCGGCGCGCTGCGGGTCGTGGTCGTCGATGGCTGACTTCCACTGGTCGAGGACGCCGTACAGGATGCCGTTCATGGGAGTTCCTTTGGTTGATGGCGGACCAGGAGCGCGGCGATCGCGGCGAGGGCCACGACGCCGGCGCTGACCAGGAGCGCCTGGTGATATCCGTTGTGGAGCAGTGGTCCGACTGCCAGCGGGCCGATGATCTGGCCGAGGCTGTAGCCGGTGGTGAGGATGGCGATCGCGTGTGGGATGTTGAGGTCGGCGCCGAGCGCGATCGCGAGATTGGCGACGCCGAGGAATGTCGCGCCGAAGAGTGCGGCGGAGATCAGCGCGGCGGCGATGCCGTGGATGACGGTCGGTAGTGCGATGCCGATCGCCTGCAGGAGCAGCGCGATCAGTAGGAGTGTGGAGCGAGACCATGATCGGCTCAACCAGGCCCAGAGTGCGGTCGAGGGGAGAGCGGCCAGGCCGACGATGATCCAGGCGCCGTTGCTGACGGCACCGGTTGCGGTTTCGTTGATTGCGGCAACGAGGAACGTGCCGGCGATGATGTACCCGATGCCTTCGAGGGTGTAGCTGGCGAGGAGGGCGTTGAAGTGTCGTGAGCTGGTACGGCGGGTGGCCGCGCGTGGGGTGGGTGATCCGGTCAGGTGCCAGGCGGGGACGGTGCAGGCGATCGTCAGCAGGGCGGTGATCCACCAGGCTGTTCGCCAGTTGCCGCTGGCAAGTACTACGCCGGAGAGTGCGATGCCGGCGCCTACTCCGCCGAAGGTCCAGCCCACGTGGTGGTTGTGCAGGCGGGGGAGTACGGCGCTGACCGCGATCACGAATACCAGTGCGCTCGCGATCCCCGCGATCAGCCGCAGGGTGAGCCAGAGCGAACCGCTCCGACCGAGCGGCATCAGGGCGAGGGTCACGGCCAGGATGAGCATCGAGAGGCGGAGCGCCCAGCGGGAGTGGAGCAGGCGCGGTACGGCGATCGCGGCCAGCGCACCGGCGAGGTAGCCGGTGTAGTTGGCCGTCGCGAGCGTCGCGCCGAGGCGGGAGGACAGGCCGGCCTGCGCGTGCATCATCGGCAGGATCGGCGTGTACGCAAACCGCCCGATCCCCATCCCACCCGCCAACGCCGCCGCCCCCCGCCCCACCAACCACCAAGCCCCACCCCCGCCAGCCGCGCCGCCAGCCGCGCCCGCAACCACACCGCCGGCCGGGCCGGCAGGCGCCCCAGCGCCGGTGGCGGATCTGTCGGTGTCAAAGGTGTTAGCAGTCATGGTTGTTTCAGTGGCCGGCCTGTTGGCCGCCGTCTACGTGGAGGATCTCGCCGGTGACGAACTTTGCGCTCTCCAAGTACGTGACCGCGTCGACGATCTCCTCGATCTCGCCGAGGCGGCCGAGCGGGTGTAGCGCCGCCAGGAATTCGTGCGTCTCCGCCGGGTGCATCGGCGTACGAATGACGCCGGGCGCCACCGCGTTGAACCTGATCCCGCGCGCGGCGTACTCGGTGGCAAGCGACTTCGTGACCGAGTTCAGCCCACCCTTCGTCAGCGACGCCAGCGCGGAAGGCACCGTGCTGTAGGCGTGCGTTGCGAAACTGGTGGTGATGTTGACGACGTGCCCGCCGTCCTCGTTCTCCAGCATCGCGGTGATCGCGCGCCGCGTGGTGTCGAAGAAGCCGCGCAGGTTGATGCCGGCGATCCGGTCGTAGTCCTCGTCGGTGTACTCGGTGAACGGTTTGGCGACGAAGATCCCCGCGTTGTTGACGAGCGTGTCGATCCGTCCGAACGCATCGAGCCCCTGCTCGATCACCCGCGCGCCGACGCCCGGCTCGGCGATGTCGCCGGGGACGGCCAGCACCAGCGGATCGTCGGAGCGCTTGATGCTCCGCGAGTTCGCGACGACGGCATAGCCGAGCTTGCGGTACGCCGTGACCAGGCCCGCCCCGATGCCCTGGGACGCTCCGGTGATCACGGCAACTTTCTGGTGGTTCATGGTTCTCCTCATCCGAAGTTGATGTACTTCGATCGTCGTCGAACCATGTGAGCTTTTCCACGACCGCTTTGCTCCCAGCTGGGAGGCTCGGCCTACTACGCTGTGGCACGTGGAGCTGCGGCAGTTGCGGTACTTCGTAGCGGTCGCCGAGGAGCTGAACTTCGGCCGGGCCGCGGCCCGGTTGCACATCGCCGGCCCGTCGTTGTCGCAGCAGATCAAGTCCCTCGAGCGCGATCTCGGCGTACGGCTGTTCGAGCGCGATCGCCGTACCGTCACGCTGACCGCCCACGGCGAGACGTTGCTGCCGCAGTCGCGGGCGTTGCTCGAGCAGGCGGATGCTCTGCGGCGTACGGCGCGAGGATTCGCGGCGAGCGAGCCGGTGCGATTGGGGTACGTCAGCTGGCGGCCCCCGGATCTCGCTGAGCGGGTGTCCGGGGTAGCACAACTGCTCGTTGACACCTGGGTGATGCCGTCGCACACGCAAGCCGCGCGAGTCTCGGACGGGAGCATCGACCTGGCGATCTGCTGGGTACGTGCGACGGACTTGGCCGAGCAGGAACTGTCCGGCCGGCTCCTCGGCGCGGATCGGTTGTTCGCGGTGTCAGCCGGCGACGAGTCGCCGGTCCGGGCGCGGGACACGGTCGTGCTGGTCGATGCGGACACCGAGGCGTGGGCTTCGTGGAACATCTACGCCGTCGAGTTCGCCCGCGCGACCGGCGCCGCGGTCGAGCGGATCGACGATCACGGGATCACCGGCCCGGCATTCTTCGATCACGTACGCCGGTTGGGCCGGCCGATCGTCAGCTCGCCGAAGCGGGACGCGACCCCGCTGCCACGCGGTTTCGTACGCAGGCCGGTCGTCGATCCGATCCCGGTCTGGACCTGGGCGCTGGTGTCGCGGCAGGACGAATTGCGTCCCGCCGTACTCGCGGCTGTCGACGCACTGACCCGGGATGTGAAAGTCGACTTCGACCCGGCCACGTCCTGGTTGCCTGCCGACGACCCTTTTCACCAAGCCTGAGACAGCGCCGTGGTGCTCGGCGTCAGGCGATAGCCGGCGTTCGCCGAGAACTCTGCGGACAAAGCGAATCGGTCGCCGCGGACGAGCGTGTGCCGCCATTCGACCGGACGGTTCTGAGCGGTGCCTTGGCGGACGATCGAGAACGCCGCGGCATCGGCAGGGCAATGCAGGAGGGCGCGCTCGGACGGGCTCGGATTCACGGCGCGGATGTCTTCGCGGCCGTGGTCGAGGTTGACGCCGGCGCGGGTGGACAGCTCGTTGTAGAGGCTGGTGTGGGTGAAGTCGGCGTCGAGCAGTGGTTCCGCGAGGGTGGCGGGGAGCCAGACGCGGTCCAGCGCGAGTGGCTCGTCACCGGCGTACCGGAGGCGTTCGAGGTAGAGCAGCGGGGTCGATCCGTCGAGGTTGAGGCGGGCGGCGATGACGCCGTCGGCGCGGACATCGAGTGCGCGTACGGCGCTGCGCTGCGGCAGGCCGGACGCCTCGACCGAGGAGAACAGGCTGTAGAGCGCACCCATCGGCTGCCGGATCTCGGGCACCGTCGCGACCCGCGGCTGGCGACCGCGCTCGGCGATGATCAGCCCGTCGGTCCGTAGCTGACCGAGCGCCTGGCGAACGGTGTGCCGGCTGACCGCGTACTCGTCGACCAGCGCGAGCTCCCCGGGGAACGCGTCATCGAACTCCCCGGAGCGCAACCGCCGGACGAGGTCCTCCTGCAGCTGCTTCCACAGCGGCCCGCCGCCGGCACGGTCCAGCCTGCCCACGCTCATCGGTTCCTTCCGGGTTGCCAAATGTCCGGTCATCTCCTACCGTAAATGTGCGTACATTTCCACGGGAAGGGACCGGTTCGGTGGTGCACCTTGAGGTTAGGCCACGGCACACCTCGGCCGTTGCGCCCAAGCTGACGTCCCGAGTCCCGGGTCTGGCTGCCGTTCTGGTGATCACGGCAGTCGCGGTCCCGCTCGGGCGATTGGTGCCTGTGGTGGGCGGTCCTGTGTTCGGGATCGTGCTCGGCGTGCTCGCCGGACTGTTCATCTCGGCGCTTCGCAGTGACGCGTGCCGCCCGGGGTACGACTTCGCCTCGAAGACGCTGCTCCAGCTGTCGATCGTCGTCCTGGGAACCGGTCTGTCTCTCCAGCAGGTCGCACGCGTCGGCGTCTCGTCGTTGCCGGTCATGCTCGGCACACTCGCGCTCGCGCTGGGAGGAGCGTGGTTCTTCGGCCGGCTGCTCGGCGTACGCGGAGATACTCAGACCTTGATCGGCGTCGGTACGGCGATCTGCGGCGGATCTGCGATTGCGGCCGCGACTGCTGCGATCGGGGCGCGACGCTCGTCCGTTGCGTACGCGATGGCGACGATCTTCACGTTCAATATCGTCGCTGTACTGACGTTCCCGCCGATCGGCCACTTGCTCGGGATGAGCTCAGAATCGTTCGGGCTCTGGGCTGGTACGGCGGTCAACGACACGTCGTCCGTTGTCGCTGCCGGGTACGCGTTCAGCCAGGCAGCCGGCGACCAGGCGATCGTGGTGAAGCTGACCCGATCGCTGACGTTGATCCCGATCGTGCTGACGCTGGTCGCGCTGAAGATCCGGCGGGAGAATCGCGCGGCCCGGGCCCTCGACGCCGCCGCCGAGGGTTCGTACGCCGGCGCGACGGCTTCGATCCGTAAGCCGCTGCCGTGGCGCAAGCTCGTCCCGCTGTTCCTGATCGGCTTCATCGCCGCCGCCGGATTGCGTAGCGCAGGTGCCATTCCGGACTCGTGGCTGCCGACGCTGACACTAGTCGGCAGCACACTAATCACATCCGCACTAGTTGCAATCGGACTATCGCTGCGGCCGCGCGAACTCCGCGACGCAGGACCCCGGCCGCTCCTGCTCGGAGCGATCCTGTGGGTCCTGGTCGCGGTCGGTTCGCTGGTACTTCAGTCCTTCTCGTAAGCCGCCTGACGCTCCTGGACGGCCTTGATCCGCGGTACGTCGAGCTTGTTGCTGCGGTCGAAGTTGTAGATGCCGTTCTCTTCCTGGAACACGTCGGTCAGCTGCGTGTAGCAGTAGCCGAACATCAACTCGTTGTCGAGAAGTGCGTCGACGAGGCCGGCGAAGCGGGAGTAGAACTCCTCCTCGTCCGCGACACGCTGACCGTAGCCCCACGAGTCCGCGGAGTTCCCGCTCTTCCCGGCGGCGGCCTTCTCCTCGTTCCACCAGATGCCGCCGAACTCGCTGCAGAAGTACGGCTGGCCGTCGTACGCGAGCGAGATCGGCTTGCCCTCGGGCCCGCCGGTGTTGCCGTACGGCTTGTTGTTGACCAGATCCGCCATCTGCTCGGCGAACTTGGCCGGGTCCTGCTCGTAGTTGTGCGAGTCCCAGACGTCGGTCTCCGGCACGCGGTGGCTGTAGCCGGACGCGTCGAGTACGGGGCGGCTCGTGTCCGCGGCTTTCGTCGCGAGGAACATCGCGCGGGTGACGTCGTCGAGCTGGGTGATCCGGTCGTGCAGGAGCTGGTGGGTTTCGTTCAGCGGGCACCAGCCGACGATGCTCGGGTGGCTGTAGTCGCGTTCGACGGCCTCGAGCCACTGACCGACGTACGACGCCGTCGGCTGCTGGTTGTCGGTGTCGGTGTGGCCGACGCCGGAGCCCCAGTCGCCGAACTCGCCCCAGACGAGGTACCCGAGCCGGTCCGCGTGGTACAGGAACCGCTCCTCGAACACCTTCTGGTGCAGCCGTGCGCCGTTGAACCCGGCCGCCAGGCTGAGCTCGATGTCGCGGACCAGCGCCTCCTCGGACGGCGCGGTCATCAGGCTCTCCGGCCAGTAGCCCTGGTCCAGCACCAGCCGCTGGTAGACGTGCTTGCCGTTGATCAGGATCGCCTTGCCGTTGATGCTGACCGAGCGCAGACCGGCGTACGAGTCGGCGGCGTCCGTAATGTTGCCGTCGGCATCGATCAGCTCGAGACGGACGTCGTACAGGTGCGGGTCGGTGGTGTCCCAGAGGCGGACGCGGTCGGCCGGGACCTGCAGGGTCAGGCGCGGAGCGAGGTCGAGGTCGGCGCGTACCTCGGCCGTGGTGACCTCGCCGTCGGCGTCCTTGAGGGTGGCGCGGATCTTGTAGCCGGGCTTGTTCGCGGACACCGGTACTTCGAGGTGGAACGCGGAGCCGGCGACGTCGGGGGTGATGCGCGGGCGCTTCAGGTGGACCGTGGGTACGGCTTCGAGCCAGACGGTCTGCCAGATGCCGGTGGTGCGGGTGTAGAGGCAGCTGTGGTTGAAGTACAGCTGGCTCTGCTTGCCGCGCGCCTGCGGGCCGCGGTGGCTGTCGCGCGCGCGGACGACGATGGTCGCCTCCTCGCCGGGGTTGGCGACGTGGCGGAGGTTGGCGCTGAACGGCGTGAACCCGCCGCGGTGCCGGACGACCTCGACGCCGTTCACCCAGACGGTCGCGTCATGGTCGACGGCCTGGAAGTGCAGCACCGCCTCCTTGCCGGCCCAGTCCGCGGGGATCGTGACGGTGGTGCGGTACCAGACCGCTTCCAGGAAGTCGACGTCCTCGATCCCGGACAACTCGGACTCCGGCGCGAACGGTACGACGATCCGCTGCGTCAGGTCTCGCTCTCGCAGCCCGCGCTCCAACCCGGAGTCCGACCGGTCGATCTCGAACTGCCAGTCACCGTTCAGATTCACCCACTCCGAACGCACGAACTGCGGACGCGGATACTCCGCACGAGGCTGCGACATGAACTCTCCCGTAAAGCTGATCGGTGTCGGGACACCCGCACTTTACAACGTTGAAATAGCTCGGGCAACGGTCAGTTCCGCAGCATCGTCAGAGTCTGGTCAGGGTCTTCGCGTAGCAGCGGGTCAGTGGTTCGTTGATGTATTTGCCCCACGCAGCCGTCTGCACAAAACCGCTTGACTCGTACAGGGCGATCGCTTCGGGTTGGCGTTCGCCGGTGGTCAGGCGGAGGACTGGATGTTGGTGCGCTCGAGCCGCGTGCTCGAGTCCGGCCAGCAGGGCCCGCGCGTATCCCTTGCCGCGGGCTGCCGGTGTCACATACATCCGCTCGACCTCGGCGTCCCCAGGGTGAGCACTGCCCGGCTCGAACACCTGTACGGCGCCGCACCCGACGGCCTGGCCCTCGTCGTCGAGGGCCACGAAGTACCGCGCTCCGTCCTTGACCTGCGTCCGTCCCTCGGCGCCGTTCCGCGCGACGAGCTCGTCGAACGCGGCCTTCAACAGCACGGCCAGCTCCGCGTCGTCGGCCGGCCGTTCCTCCACGTCTGCCATCCGTCCACAAAATCAGATGAGGACCGGTAGTGCGACCGAATACTCTGCCACCGATGTCGTGTTTCTGAAGGCGTAGGTACGGCCGCGGCCGGCTCCGGTGGGAGTCGGCCGGCCTTGTCGTGCGTACGCCGCGCTTCGACCGAACTGTCGATCGCGAGCCTTCAGGAGCATTGCTGTGCCCCATCTTGTCCTGCGCACCATCGACGGCGCCGCCGATCTCCTCCAGGAGGAGCTGCGCACGATGCCGTCCGTCCGTTCGATCCGTCAACTGTCAGCCGAGGCCGTCGAGTGCGCCGTCGACGGTCCATGGGACGAACTCGTTGCCTGTGCGCTCTATTTCACGATCGCCGTCCGCGATGCCGGGGGGCCGGCGGTCGAGATTCCTTCGTTGTCGTGGATGCGACGGTTCGGCCGGGTGGAACGGTTGCCGTGGTCAACGAATCCGGTGGTGGCCGAGGTGCTCGTGCGGTTGGCGAAGGTCCGGCCTGGGGATCGCGTCGTCGATCCGTTCTGCGGGACGGGAACGATCCTTCGAGCGGTACGCCGTCGTGCACCGGGCGCTCGGGTCGTCGGGACGGATCACGATCCGCGGGCGCTGAAGATCGCGACCAGGAATCAGGCCCACAATCTCGTCGAGGCCAAGGCCGACGCTCTGCCGCTCAAAGACAGCAGTGTCGATCGCGTCGTCACGAATCTGCCGTTCGGCAAGCAGGTCGGCAGTCATCAGCTCAACCGCGCGCTGTATCCGGCCGTGGTGCGTGAGGTCGATCGAGTGCTTGCCGGCGACGGTCGCGCGGTGCTGCTGACCGAGGACAAACGCCTTCTGGAGAACGCGATCCAGCGACACCGTGCCCTCAAGGTCGTCCGCCGGCGCCTCCTCAAGTACAACGGAGCCAGCCCGACCGCTTATGTCCTGACCCGCACAAGATGACTGGACTCGTCTCGCTCTTAGGCGATAACATCGCCGAATGGCGATGAGTGTGGTCGGTGCGGACCTGTCGGTCGCGGCGTGTCTGTTTCATGGGTTCAGCGATGCGTCGCGGTTGGCGATCGTGCGGCATCTGGCGTTGGGGGAGCACCGCGTTGTCGAGCTGACCGAGCATCTCGGGCTGGCGCAGTCGACGGTGTCCAAGCATCTTGCGTGTCTGCGGGACTGCGGTCTGGTCGAGTCGCGTCCGCAAGGGCGGGCTTCGATGTTCAGCCTGTCGCACCCCGAGGCGACGATGGACCTGCTCGCCGCGGCCGAACGCCTCCTCGGCCTGACCGGCGACGCCGTCGCCCTCTGCCCCAACTACGGCCTGAACCATGGCTGAACCGCTGCAGCTAGGAAAAGCCTGGGCCGTCGATCCACACGAACGCCGACGCCTCGGCCGACGAGCTCAGCTCCTGGCCGGCGCCTCGGTCACCTACAACGTGATCGAGGCGGTGGTCGCCGTGTCGTCCGGGATCGTCGCCGGCTCGGTCGCCCTGGTCGGATTCGGCCTCGACTCAGTGGTCGAGGTGTCCAGTGGGCTGATCATCCTCTGGCAGTTCCGCCACCCCCTCCCGGAGTCCCGCGAACGCCGAGCCCTCCGCCTCCTGGCGTTCTCCTTCTTCGCCCTCGCCGCGTACGTCGGTTTCGAATCGATCCGCACGCTGATCACCGGTACCGACCCGCACTCCTCGCCGGTAGGCATCGGCCTCGCGATCGCGTCCCTGATCGTGATGCCGTTCCTCTCCTGGGCCCAACGCCGCACCGGAAAGGCGCTGGGCTCCAACGCGGTGGTCGCAGACTCGACCCAGACGCTCCTGTGCACCTACCTGTCGGCGGTGCTGCTGGTCGGATTGCTCCTCAACACGACCCTGGGTTGGTCGTGGGCGGATCCGATCGCCGGCCTGATCATCGCGGGAGTGGCCGTGAGGGAAGGAATCGAGGCCTGGCGCGGAGAGGGCTGCTGCTCACCCCTCGGTGGAGCCTGCAAGGCCGAGTAACCGCGCTCCGTTCTCCCAGCACACCGCCCGCAACCAGTCATCGCCCAGATCCAATGCCTCGAGCGCATCCAGTTGCACGGCGTACTCGTACGGGATGTTCGGGAAGTCGGTCCCCAACACGATCCGGTCCTGCAGCTCGCCCAACCGCGGCACCAGCTCACGAGGGAACGGCATCATCGCCTCCGTGAACGGCGTCAGCGCCATCGTCGTGTCCAGATGCACGTTCGGATAAGACGTCAGCGCGAGATGCTCGGCGTACTCCGGCATCCCTAGATGCGCGATGACGGCGGTCAGGCGGGGATGGCGGCGGAGGACTTCGCCCATGGGACCGGGGCCGGTGTGCCGCCCCGGGATCGGGCCGGACCCGCAGTGCACGACCACCGGCGTACCCGCCTCGGCCAGCTGCCCCCACACGTCGTCGAGCTCATCGGATCGCGGGTCGTAGTCGCCGACCTGCAGATGAACCTTGAAGATCCGGGTGCCGAGCTCGAGCGCCTGCCGCACGTAGGCGGAGGCGGACGGCTCAGGAAAGAACGTCCCGCTGGCCACACACCCAGGCGTCACAGCCGCGAAGTCCCTCGCCCACTCGTTCAACGACGCAGCCATCCCCGGCTTGTGCGGATAAACCAACGCCGGAAACGCGCGAACCCCCAACGCGTCCAGTGTCTTCAACCGCTGGTCGACCGAGGTCCGATACGTGATCGGCCACGCGGTCCCGTAATGCTCCACCGCCCGGTCGAAGTACGCCCAGACCGCGTTCATCACCCGATCCGGCAGAAAATGCACATGCACATCCACCAGCCCGTCCAACCCGAGCCGCCGCCACCAGGCCGGTACCTCCGCGTCACGCACGCCTCTAGCCTGCCTGATCCGCCACCCAGAGGTCGGTCAGGCCCTTGAAGTGGGCGTGGAACTTCTCCTGCTCGTGTTCCGGGTACGTCGCGACGACCGTCTCGCGCAGCAACCGGTCGAAGTCCGGGCCGGCGACCCAGTCGCGGACGCGGAGGTCGAAGTCGCCGAGGTGAGCGGCACACCATTCGTGGTACTTCGGGGTTTCGAAGTACTCGTCCGCGAGTGCCAGATAGCCCTCGAGCTTCGCGTCGTAGTCCAGCGCCGGGTCGTCCGCGATGTCGAAGTACCGCTCGGTGTGGAGGTCGACCTTGCTGCGCCGGCCGGTGGCGAGCGAGAAGACAGACCACTTGACCAGCGCGCTGATCGCCCACGGGAAGTAGTAGTGCAGCGAGGTGACCGCGACGTCCGGGCAGGCGTTGGCGTAGTCGATCGGGTGGACCGAGTCCCCCTTGACGAGCATCTCGCAGGAGTTGAACTCCCAGCCGAAGAACGCGTTCACGATCCGGCTGATCGCGACCGCCTGGTGTCCGGCCGACGGCGAGAGGAAGTCGTGCGAGACGGCGTACCGGTTGTGCATCGGCTCGTCGGGACGGAAGTCCATCACCATCGTCTCGGCGCCGATCGACAGCGCGCGGGCGAACTTGTCGTACTCGACCGTGGCCTGCAGGTGCATCAGCATCTCGTCGGACTCGTCGTACGCGCGGTGCAGGTCGTCGCGGTTGTTGATCCGCGAGACCCCACGCCACCCGCCGCCGTCGAACGGCTTCATGTAGAGCGGGTAGCCGAGGTCGTCGGCGATCGCGTCCAGGTCGAACGGCCGGTTGTACTTCGCCGACGTGTACGCCCAGCGCACGTTGTCGACCGGGTTCTTGTACGGCACCAGCACGGTCCGCGGGATCTTCAGCCCGAGTCGCAGCATCGCGCAGTACGCCGAGTGTTTCTCCATCGACTGGAACGTGAACGGGGAGTTCAGCAGGTACGTGCCGTTCATCAGCGCGGCCTTCTTCAGCCACTCGCGCGGGTGGTAGTACCAGTACGCGAGCCGATCGATCACCAGGCCGACGCGGACCGGATCGTTGAGGTCGAACGGCTCGATGGTCAGCCGCCGGGACCCGAACTCGTGCTCGTGCCCGTCGAGCGTCACCGGCCCGACCCGCTGCAGCAACGCCTCGAACGCCTGCGGCCAGTCTTCCTCGGCCCCCAGCAACAACCCGATCAAATGACGTGAACGATCACTCACGTGTGGATCTCCTCAGCAGAATCGGGGCAGTTGATGGGCGAGCTGCTGACGCCACCACGGCCAGTCGTGTGCTACGTCGTACCCCCACATGTCCAGCTCATGCGGGATGCCCTTCTCGGTCAGCACCTTGTCCGTCGCACGAGCCGACGGCAATGAGCCGGTCGGGTTCGTCTCCCAGTCACCCTGTCCCACCGTGAGCACGATGAACAGCCGCCCACGCAAATAGTCCAGATGCTCACCGGACAGGTTGGGCAGGTAGTCGGCCGGATTGTTGAAGTACGTCGCGTCGCCGCGCTCGCCCCACGCGTGCCAACTGCTCGCGTCATAGTTCCCGGACTGACAGATCGCGACCGGGAACAGATCGGCCCGCTTGAACGCGAAGTTCAGCGCATGGAACGCGCCCAGGCTGCACCCGGTCGTGATGATGTCGCTGACCCCGGGCGAGTCGGCCCCGATCGCCGGGACGACCTGGTTCACGATCCAGGACTCGTACAGCTCGTGCCGGCGGGCGCGGTCCTCGAGCTGGATGCTCCGGTCCGACCAGCTGACATGGTCGTACGAGTCGACGCAGTACAACTTCACCCGCCCGGCCCCGATCAGGTCCGAGACGGCGTCGACCATGCCGTTGTTCTCGTAGTCCCAGGCCCGGCCCTGCTCACTCGGAAAGACCAGCACCGGGCGGCCGAAATGCCCGTAGCGGATCACTGTTCCGGGGCGATCAAGCCCCGGCGCCTCCAACTCGGCCTGCTCCCGTTCCATCAGCCCCACCCCAGGTCTGCCGCAGTAGATCCGTCAGATCAGGATGGAGCACATCCCGCCAGGCTGTGAAGTTGTGCATGTCGGGTGTTTCGTCGAGCGTGACCTCGAGGCCGAGCTCGGCCAGCCGCGCGGCCATCACCCGGTTGTTGTGCACGTTCTCCTCGGTCGTCCCGGCGGTCATGCCGACGAGCGGCGTACTCGGCGCCGTGGTTGCCGTCAGCACCTGCTCGACGAACGCGGTCACCTCGGCGTAGAACTCGAACCGCGACTCCTGCGGGTCGGTCTCCGGCGTGAAGAACGACCCCGACTGCAGGAACAGTCCGTCGAACGTCCCCGGGTGGTTCCACTCCGCATGCAGCGCCGCCAGCGCACCCAGGCTCGCCCCCATCATCACGGGCCGCCGGCTCTTGTACTGCGCCTGCACGGCCGGAACCACGTGCTGCGTCAGGGCCGTGGCGTACTGCGGGTTCGCGGCGTACCAGAGGTTGCGGGACGTCGGCCGGACCAGCGCGAGCCGGAACGGCGGCAGGCTACCGTCGGCGACGAGAGCGCCGGCGTAGTGCGTCAGACCGGCGTACTTCGCGAACTCGGGACCGTCGTGGGACAGCAGCAACGGCAGCTCGAACACCGGCGCGATACCCTCCGGCGCCCAGACGTGCACGTCGACCGGCCCGACCGGGGAGTCGACCACGAGCGGGGTCAAGGTCGATGCGATCGGCTCAGCAGCGATCCACGTGGGCTCGACGTACCCAGGGAGCGGGAGCCAGGAATGGTCGCCGAACGCGCCGCCGACCACCCGCGGGTTGGTCGGATCGGTCCGCATCCCGAGGTCGGCGATGTCGAACAGGTACTCCATCCGGTGCACCGACGGCCGCGGCAGCCGCAGCTCCCAGCCGTAGTCGACCGGCTTGAACTCGAGCAGCTCGGCCGGCAGACCGAGCTCCTGCCACAACCGAACGCCCGTGAACGCATGCGCAGGGTCACCGAGGCGGAACACCACCTCGGCCCCCTCGACCGCGCTCACGACACCAGGCATCCGACCACCGTACTGCTGGAAATACTGACAAGGGATGTCAGTGATGGCGTTCTATCGTGGAAACGTGGTCGATCTCACCGACATCCGCGAAATCACCGCGGACCTCCCGCGCAGCTACGAGGTTCTGGTCCGGGACCGGATCAAGTTCCGCGTCGGCCAGATCGTGTACCTCGCGGTCGCGGCCGACGAGCAGACCATCGGCCTCGGCTTCCCGCGCGAGGAACGTGCCGCCGCGCTGGCCGCCGAACCGGACAAGTTCCTCCCGCCGCGCCCGTCCGACGAGCGCTTCCAGTGGATCGAGCTGAACCTGGCGGCCGTCGACTACGACGAACTCCGCGAGCTGATCCTCGACGCCTGGTCGATGTGCGTCCCGAAGAAGGTCCGCGCCGCCTACTTCGGTGACTGAGGGTCATCCTCAGGTAGTAGACCAGAACCATCCTGACGACCGATGGGTGACGCGATTTCCCGAGCAACTCTGGAAGCATGACTGGGGACTTCCTACCCCGGCGCCAGAAGGCGTCGGTGCTGAGCCAAGCTGTGACCGTGGTAATCCTGCTCGCCGTGGGGGCGGTCGCGCTCGTGCTGTTTACCTAGGAGTCCCAGCGCACGTCGGCCTCGCCGGGCCGGACCACGCCGGCTTCGTAGGCGACGACCACAGCCTGGACCCGGCTGGACAGGCCGAGCTTCGACAGGACCGAGCTCACGTGGGTCTTGATCGTGGTCTCGCTGACGAACAGCTTGGTCGCCAGGTCGCGGTTCGACAGGCCGCGGGCCATCCAGACCAGGATCTCGCGTTCCCGTTCGCTGAGCTGGGACAGCAGTCCGACCCAGCGCGGATCCGGCTGCGCCGGCGCGGCGTTCGGCGTACCGCCGTCGACCTGGCGCTCGAGCTCCATGCACCGCTCGAGCAACACCCGCGTCGAGGCCGGGTCGACGAGCGAGTCGCCGCGATACACCGCGCGGACGGCCGACACCAGCAGATCGGGATCGGTGTCCTTCAACAGGAACCCGGACGCCCCGGCGCGTACGGCGGCCAGCACATACGCCTCGTCGTCGAACGTGGTCAGCACGAGTACGGCGGGACGCGCGCGGCCGGCCTCCCGGTTGGCCGTCGTGATCCGCTCGGTCGCGACCAGACCGTCCATCACCGGCATCCGGATGTCCATCAGTACGACGTCCGGGTCGTACTGCTCGATCAGCCGGAGCGCCTCCTCGCCGTTCTCGGCCTGGGCGACCGTGGTCAGGTCCGGCTCGTGATCGAGGATCATCGCCAGCCCCATCCGGATCACGCCCTGGTCGTCGGCGACCAGGATCCGGATCGACTCGTTCAGTTCTGCGGCGGCAGCCATGCCTGCACTCTCCATCCACCCAGGGGGCCGGCCGCGACGGCGAGGGTGCCGCCGACCGCTGTGGCCCGTTCCCGCATCCCGATCAGCCCGTTGCCGCGACCGCTCTCGCTGCGCCGCGCGGTCTCCAGCACGTTCACCGGCGGCGGTCCGCCGTTCCCGTTGTCGTCGATGGTGAGCAGGTCACCCTGCGGCCCACTCTGCCAGGTCACCCGCGCCGCGCTCGCCTTCGCGTGCACCATCACGTTGGTCAGCGCCTCCTGGATGATCCGTACCGCGGTCAGGTCGGTCGCCGACGTGAGCTGGCGCTGCCGTGGCGGAAGCTCCATCGTCACGTCGATCCCGACCGCCTTGAGCCGCTCGCCCATCCGCGCCACATCGGCCAGATCCGGCACCGGCGCGGTCCCGCCACCCGAGCCGGTGTCGCCCGCGATCTGCGGCGAGGCGGTGTTCAGTACCCGGACCGTCTCCCGCATCGCGGTCAGTGCTTCCTTGCCGCTGGCAATGATCCAGCGGATCGCTTCCCGCAGTACTTCGGGGCGCTGGTCGGCGACCCGGTCGGCGGCCTGCGCGCGGATCACGACTGCGCTGACGTGGTGCGAGATCACGTCGTGGAGGTCCCGGGCGATCCGGGTCCGTTCCGCAACTGCCGCCCGCTCGGCCTCGACCGCGCGGAGCCGGACCAGCTCGGCGTTCCGCTGCTCGAGCAGGGCGACGCTCTTGCGGCGTCGACGGGCGTCGGCGCCGAGCAGCACCATCCCGCAGATCAGAGCCTCCGCGAACACGAACAGCGAGACGTCGATGTAGGAGTAGAGGCTCGGCACGTTGCGCGGCAGGCTCCGGTACCGGTCGCCGAGCAGGATGTCGCGGTTCACATGACTGAGCACGATCGCGACCACGGTCGGCAGTCCGATCATCAGCCCGGCCAGACTGCCCATCGTGAAGAACAGACAGGTGAAGCGCCGTACGCCGGCCGACGCCGCGAGATAGCCGACGACGAGGAGCGGGACGAGGTGGATCTCGGACTGGAGCGCGGCGTCGCTGATCTCGGGCTGACCGAACATCGTCAGCCCGATCTGCGCGGCCAGGCCGGTGCCGGCGGCGGCGTAGAGGAACGGGTACAGCACCGAGACGATCACGAGCATCGTGCGCGGGATCCGCCGTACGAACGCGACCGTGGCGACCAGGAAGACGCCGGTCACCACGGAGACGGCGGGGTTGTGCGGGCGTAGACCGGTGCCGTTGATCAGGTTCAGCGCGGCGAACCAGACCAGGCCGATGACCGCAGCGAGCAGCAGATCCTGCTGCCCCTGCGACAACCGACGCCAGACGCCCACCATGTCGCCCAGCGTAGTCAGTTCGTGTTTGCCGAAGCTTCATCTGCCCGGAGGGGCAGTCTCTCCAACTTTTGGAGGAGGCTCGGCGTCCGAAATGATACTCAGGGGCTACAGGTGGGGCGCGAGGACGGTCCCTGGGACCGATGTGTCGACCGCGCCGATCCGAAAGGCTGTACCCCATGAGGAACGACCTGCCGCCACGCCGTCCGGGCGGGGTGCGGACGCGGTTGCTGTCCGTGATCGGTGTGGTCGGGGTCGGCGCGGTCGTCGGCTCGCTGCTGTTGTGGCACGCGCAGGTCGGGGACTTCCTCGGGCTGGCCGCGGACAAGGAGCCGGTGGTGTCGACCGTGAGCGCGCCGGCCGTCGGTGCGCCGCCCGCGACGACGCCGTCGACCCTGGCGACCGAGACCCCGACCCGCCGGCCGACGTACCCGCCGTCCACCCCGACCACTCCGACCAGGACGCCGTCGACGACTCCGACGAAGAAGTCGACGACGAGGCCGGTGGTGCGGGAGGAGAGCATCAGCGGACTGTCGCCGAAGCTGAAGGCCCGCCTGAAGAAGGCGATGGCGGCCGCGAAGGCCGACGGGATCACGATCAGCATCACCTCTGCCCGGCGCAGCGCGACCAAGCAGCAGCGGCTGCTGAACGCGGCGATCAAGAAGTACGGCTCGTACAAGCTGGCGACGCGCTGGGTGCTGCCGCCGAAGTACTCCGCTCACGTGCAGGGCAAGGCCGTGGACATCGGTCCGGCGGCCGCGATGACCTGGCTGAACAAGAACGGCTGGCGGTACGGCGTGTGCCGCCGGTACGACAACGAACCGTGGCACTTCGAGGCGCTGACCGCGCCCGGTACCAAGTGTCCGCCGCGCGAACCGCACGCGGTCGCCAAGGCTGACTGAAACCCAAGGGGGAACACACCATGACCATGACCTACGCGCAGCCCCTGACCCGGCGCTACACCCGCGCCCGCCTGGCCGTGCCCGCACTGTGGCGGCAGGTGATCCGCTCCAGCGAGAAGGGAGACGTGACCGCCGTGCCGGAGCCGGACCGGTCCGCGTACACGCAACTGGAGATCTACGACGGCGTACTGGCCGCGTTCGAGCGCCGCGACGAGGTGGCCGAGGTACTGCGGGCGTCCGCGGACCGCGACACCGCCGTACGACGTCTTCGCGCGCAGTTCGGACTCAGCCACCTGCAGGCGACCGCACTGCTCGATCTGCCGCTCACGACCGAGTGCCGGGACCGGATCGCGCACCGCGCCGAGGAACTACGCAGCGCACTCGGCCGCTGACCCTCATCCCCCCACGGCTCGCCGCGAACCTGCGCCGTTTGCGTGCCGTGGGGAGGATGGAAGGGTGATCACGATCGAGCAGGCCGGACGACTGCGCAAGGCCGGGGTGCTGTGGGCGCCCGCGGCAGGGGATCGTTTCGTCGTACCGGACCGAGATATGGACGACGACGTGTTCGTGGTGAGCGACATGACCGTCGAGGTGCACGACTACCAGGGCAGCAAGGTGATCGGCTTCAACGGCACCACCGAGTGGGCCCTGGACAGCATCGAGCAACGCGAGGTGATCTGGCTCCCTCGCGAGGAGCAACTCCGCGCGATCCTCGGCGACCGGTTCACCTCCCTCGAGGCCGTCCCCGGCGGCTACCGCGTCAATCTCACGGACTCCACGCACTCGGCCGAAGACGCCGAACAGGCCTACGCAACGGCCGTCATCCACCTGCTCGGCGCCTAGCCCGCCGAGCGCCAGTACTGCTTCTTGTCCCGGTCCTTCACCGTGTAGCCGAGGTTGGCGATCTCGCCGCGGAGTTCGCGGAGGTCGGCCTTGCCCTTGTCGCCCTGGTCGAACGCCTTGGAGCGGACCTTGAGGATCGCGTTGACGGCCGGCGGGAGGTCCGGGTCGTCCTCGATCCAGCGCCGGAACTCGGACTCGTGCGGATCGCCGGCGTCCGACCACGGATAGCCGTGGGCGCGGAACGCGACAGGGATCTGCTTCGCCTCCGACTTCAGCTGGTCGTGCTTCTCGCGCGCCAGCTCCCGCGACGACGCGTCCTGCAGCACGATCTCCTTGCCGTCCAGGAACGCGACCGCGACCCTCTGCCGCGGCACCGTCACCGTCTTCTGGTTCTTCAGGAACTCGACCGACTGGTGGGTGATCGTCACCTTCAGGATGTCGTCCAGCGCCACCGCGGCCAGCAGCACGCCGGCGATCAGGCCGACGAGCACGCAGATCGCGACGACCCACCAGCCGTCCCAGGCGGCGATGATCTTCAGCACGCCCTGGAAGGGCACCCAGCCTCGCCCGGCCGCCCAGTCCGCGATCCGCGGCAGGAAGAACCCGAGCACCAGCCCGAGCAGCGGCAGCCCACCGAACAGCATGACCTTGTCACCGGTCGAATGCCCGATCACGGTGCGTTGTGGTGTCCCAGTCGTCGACCCCATGAGCTGAACGTAGCGTGACGACGAGAAACTTAAGTATCAACCGACGACAACCGAAGGAGCCAAGTGGCGGACGGCATCTGGTTGAGGTTCATCAGCGGCCCGGACATCGACGCGCTCGGGCTGACCCGGCTGGAGATCGTGGACGCGGTCGAAGCGGCGGTCCGCGAGCACGGCGAGGGCCGTACGGCGTTCGAGCCGCGGGTGCACCTGACACCGGACAACGGCGGTATCGGCCACTTCAACATCCTCCGCGGCCATCTCGACCGGCTCGGTGAGCACGGGATCAGCGGCGTGAAGGTGGTCGGCGACTTCGTCCCGAACTACCAGAAGGGCCTGCCCAGCGAGCTCGCGATGGCGACGCTGTTCGACCCGACGACCGGTATGCCGCTGGCGGTCCTCGACGCGACGATGATCACCGCGTCTCGCACCGGCGCGATGACCACGGTCGGCGCGCGGCACCTGGCGCGGCGGGACAGCAAGGTCCTCGCGCATGTCGGCGCACGGGGTACGGCGTGGTGGAACGTGACGATGCTGGACGAGCTTTTCGACCTCGACGAGATCCGGGTGACGTCGCGGCGGCCGGAGTCGCGGGAGAAGTTCGCCGCGGAGTTGTCGGCCGAGCTGTCCACACCGGTGCGGGTGTGCGCGAGTGCCGAGGAGGCGTTCGACGGGGCGGACGTACTCGTCGAGGCGACGCGGTTGATGGAGCCGGAGCCGTTGCTGCGTACGGCGGCGGTGCGGCCGGGGGCGTTCGTCGTACCGTATGGGACTGTGTCGGCGGTTGAGTTGGATCTGCTTGATGTGATGGACAAGGTGGTTGTCGACGACTGGCGCGAGGCGGAGTCGGGGCGGTTCGGGTCGTTGCGGCGGCACGTGGACAGCGGGCGGTTGTCGCCGGAGACGTTGTACGCCGAGATCGGCGAGATCGTTGCCGGGCGGAAGGCCGGTCGCGAGAATGATGCCGAGCGCAACCTTTTCTGGCATCGGGGGTTGTCGTTGCTGGATGTCGCGATCGCTCATCTGATCCTGCGGCGGGCCGAGTCCGCCGAGGTCGGCACGATGCTGCGGTTCCACTGATGATCAACGATCCCGCGGAGCTGGACCCCGCGAGCGCGGACGTTGTCGAGCTGGCGCCTGCACTGCTCGAGCGGATGGCGGCGATTCGTGCTGCTGCGCTTCAGACTCTCGAGTCGGGGGAGCCTGTGTACGGCGTGAACACCGGCATGGGCAACCTCAGCAAGGTCCGCCTGACCGAGGCCGAACAACGCGTCCACCAACGCAACCTGCTCCTGGGCCGAGCCGTCGGCGGCCCACCCTGGCTCCCACCCGAAGAATCCCGAGCCGTCCTCATAGCCCGCCTAAAAACCTTCCTCACCGGCGACTCAGCCGTATCGGTCGGCTTGATCCACCAGTTAGTTGCCCTCATCAACAGCCGCCACACCCCCACCATCCCAGCCGAAGGCGCCGGCTCCGCCGGCGAAATCATCCCCCTAGCCCACGCCGCAGGCCCGTTGGTAGGCGTCGGCTGGCTCCAACCCCCGCCCCCAGCCGGCACGACGCCCCTCGCCACGACGGCCGGGGCCGGAGGCCCCACGCCGACCAGCGGCGGCGAGTTGCGGTCTGCGGCAGGTTTCTTGCCACCGTTCGAGCTGGGGCCCAAGGAGGGCATCGCGCTGCTGGCGGGTACGCCTGGGGCGGCTGGGCGGGCGGCGCTTGCGGTGCGGAAGGTGGGGCGGCTGGCTGATCGGCTGAGCGAGGTGGCTGCTGGGGCTATTGCTGTGGTGGGTGCTAATCGGGATCCGTATCGACCGGCGGCCGCTCGTGGGGACGACGTGTTGGCGGCTGAGTTTGCTCGGCTGGTGGAGCTGGCCGGTCCCGAGCCGGAGCCGCGTAGCCTGCAAGCACCAGTCTCGTTTCGGGTGGCGGGGCATGTGAATGCTCATGTGCGTAGGACCTTGCAACAGTTGGAAGAGGCCGTCGAGCGCGCCTTCACGGGCGTGTCCGACTCACCGGCGTATCTCGACGGCGACTTCGTCGGCACCGCCGGATTTCACGGGATAGATCTCGCCGCGTACTGCGACCACCTGACAACCGCACTCGCCCACGCCGCCGAGGTATCAACGGCCCGCCTCCACCGCCTCCTCGACCCGAACGTCACCGGCCTGACCGCCCAGCTCGCCCGCGAGCCAGGCCCGCAAGCCGGTCTCGTCGCGATCCACAAACGCGCCGTCGCCACCACCCACCAGCTCCGCCGCCTAACGTTGCCCACAGCAATCAGTACGGCGGAGACCTCCAACGGCCAGGAGGACGTCCAGACCTTCTCCTGGGAGGCCGTCGGCAACCTCGCCGAAGCCATCCGCCTCACCCGCGAGACAACCGCCTGCGAGCTCCTCGCCGTACGCCAAGCCTTCGCACTCTCAGCCCGACCAATCCCACCAGGACTGCACGACCTCATCCAGGCAGTCGACGACGTAGTACCTCCGATCGACGCCGACCGCCCGTTCGGTGAGGACCTCACGAACCTGCTGACGAACGTGCTCTAGCCCTTCCCGGCCAGCGCGTCCTTCAGCATCGGGACGAGCTTCGGCAGTGCGTACTTGATCCCGAGCGGTCCACCGATCGACATCGCGCTGGAGAACTCGCCGCTCGGCGTCGCGGTGTTGATCACCGGCGCGCCACCCCAGTACGCGACACGCCCGGCCTTCACCGCCGGCAGTGCGTTCCACACCTTGTCGTTGACGACCGCGGGATCCAGCTTGCCCGAACCGTCGAGCGCAGCCATGAAGATCAGATCGGCGTCCAGCCTGGGTGTCAGCTCCGGCGAGATCTTCACGTAGAAGTCGCCGTTGTCCATCGCGTCGATCTGCGGGTTGGACTTGAACCCGAGCGAGGTCAGCAGCCGCATCCGCGGATCCGACGGCAGCCACGCATTCAGGCTGTCGGCCGAGTACACGCCGGCCGTGATGACCTTGCCGGCGAAGTCCGGGTTCGCCTTCGCGGTGTCGGACACCAGCGTCTCGGTCTCCTTCACGACCTGCTCGCCCGCGGTGGCCGTACCGGTCGCCTTCGCGATCTCGCGGACCTGGTCCTGCCACGGCACGCCGTACACGTTCTTGGTCCCGGCCGGTGCCGCGATCGTCGGCGCGATCGCGTTCAGGGTGTCGAACTGCTTCTTGTCGTTGACCGTGTTGATGTAGACGATCAGATCCGGCTTCAGCGCGGCGATCTCCTCGTACTTCGGTTCCGACGCCTGGATCAGCTTCGGCGCCGGGCGATCGCCGAGCGCGGTCTTCACCCAGCCGCGCATCTGCGGATTCCCGAACCAGTCGGCACCCGCGACCGGGACGACGCCGAGCGCGATCGACGCTTCCATGTCGCCGCCGCCCAGCGTCACCACCCGCTCCGGCTTGGCCTTGATCGTGGTCGAGCCGAACAGATGGTCGATCGTCACTGGGAACCCGGCACTCGCTCCGGTGTCCGCGGCGGAGTTCTGGGTGTCGTCGTTCTCGCTGCAGGCGGTGAGGCCGGCGCCGAGCGCGAGTACGGCGACCGCGACGGCCGCGACGGACCGGATACGGGACAAGGCCATGGCGGATGGTTCCTTCGAACGGCGGCTGATGTAGGTAAGCCTAACCTGACTTGCAGCCGTTTCATCCAGGGGGTTGATCGAAAAAGCGAGCCCGACACGCGGGTGAAGCCGAGTCGCAAGTAGCCTGCATCGGGTCTGAGTCGTTGGCCTGGGTGCGCGCCTGCACGAGAGCTTGGAGGAGTTTCTGGTGAAGCGGTTCGTGGTACCGCCGAACTGGCCGTCCCCACCCCGTCGCAGCTGGGCCCCACCGAAGACGTGGCGCCCCGATCCGTCCTGGCCGCCGGCCCCCGAGGGCTGGCGCTTCTGGGTCGACGGCAAAGGCAATCCGGTCCGTGGCCCGATCGGCCGCTACGGCGGTCCGTCGCGACGTGTCATGTACGCCGGTGGCGCCGCGCTCGTCCTGTTCCTCGGGGTCAACCTCTGGGCCGTATCAACGCTCGGCGTGTTCGGCGGCGGCTCGGACGACGCTGCCGTCAAGGTCTTCGGCAGTGAGTCCCCGTCGCCCACCGCCTCATCCAGTACGACGCCGCCCGCCGTACCGCGATCGACGGTGACGCCGCCGCGGGTGCCGACGACAACTCCGGTGCCGACCCACGCGCCGACGCGACGGCCGACTCAGGAGCCGACCCGGCGGCCGAGCGCCACTAAGACCACCGAGCGCACGCAGACGCCCGACCCAAAGCCGACGCGTACGACGACCAGCACGAAGACGCCGACTCCGACGCGCCCGACCAGCCGGCCGTCGACCCGCGAGGAGATCCTCCGGCAGTACTGCATCGATCACGGCTGGGATCCGTCCCTGTGCGACCCGAACCGCTGGGAAACACCGCGGCATCCCTGACCCGGCCTTGACGACCGGGGTGCATCCGGCGCATCCTTAACCATATGGTTCTGAAACCATCTGGTTCTGAAGTCGCGTTGACCGGAGTCTTCGCGGCCCTCGCCGACCCGACCCGCCGGGCGATCCTGACCCGGCTCAAGGACGGCGATGCGACCGTCGCGGAGCTCGCGGCGCCGTTCAGCATGTCGCAGCCGGCCGTCTCCAAGCATCTGAAGGTGCTCGAGCAGGCCGGACTGATCAGCCGCTCCCAACGCGCGACCGCGCGGCTGAGTCACCTCGAGGCGGAGCCGCTCCGCGCGGCGGTCGGGTGGTTGATGGACTATCGCGCGTACTGGGCGGAGAGCTTCGACCGCCTGGACGAGCTGCTCGACGACCTCAAGGAGCAGTCATGAAGGTCGTCGCCGAGCCCGGCCAACCGCAGGTCGTCATCACGCGGGACTTCAACGCGCCGCGGGAGCTGCTGTTCCGCGCGTACACCGAACCCGAGCTGGTGAAGCGCTGGCTCGGTCCGGCCGGGCTCGAGCTGGTCGTGAACCAGCTCGATCCGCGGCACGGCGGCCGCTGGCGATGGACGCACTACGACGGGGACGGCAAGGGCTATGTGTTCCACGGGCTGTACCACGGAGAGCCGACGCCGGAGCGGATCGTGCAGACGTACGAGTTCGACCAGGCGCCAGGCACCGTCTACCTGAACCTGATCACCTTCGACGAGGCCGACGGGGTCACCACACTGACCCAGAACACGGTGTTCTTCGCGGTCGAGGACCGCGACCTGTACGTCGCCGGCGGCATGGAGCGCGGTATCCGCGCGTCCATGCAGCAGCTCGAAGACCTCGTCACCGAACTGGCCGAGGAGGCCCACTGATGATGCTCACCGACAAACACGCGATCGTGTACGGCGCGGCCGGACCGATCGGCAGCGCAGTCGCCAAGGCGTTCGCCGCCGAGGGCGCGACCGTGCACCTGGCCGGCCGTACGGCGGAAAGCCTGGAACGCGTCGCCGACGAGATCCGCTCCGCCGGCGGCACCGCTGACGTCGCGGTAGTCGACGCTCTCGACGAGAAGTCGGTCGACGAACACGCGGAGGCGGTCGGCCGGATCGACATCTCGTTCAACCTGATCGGCCACCAGCAGTTCTTCGGTACGCCGCTGGTCGACATGCCGCTCGCAGACTTCGAGCAGCCGGTCACGACCATGGTCCGGACGTTCTACCTGACCTCGCGGGCGGCCGCGCGGCGGATGATCCCGCAGGGTTCGGGCGTGATCCTGACCTTCGGCGGGTACGGCGAACCCGCCGCGAACCTCGGTGGTTTCCAGGTGGGCTTCGGGGCTGTCGAGGCGCTACGCCGCGGTCTCGCGCTGGAGCTCGGGCAGCACGGGATTCGCGTGCTGACGTTGCAGACCAACGGAATCCCGGAGGCTGTACCGGCCGGCTTCCCCGAGAAGGCAGCCCAGGCGATCGCGAAACACACCGCCGACAGCACGATGCTCAAGCGCGCCGCGACGCTGTCCGATGTCGGTGCTCTTGCGGTGTTCGCCGCTTCGGACCTGGCTCGCTCGATGACCGGCACCGCCCTCAACCTGACGGCGGGCGCGGTCGTCAACTAGCGTCGTCAGACGACGTTGCGTTCGGCGCGGGTTGCGGAGTACGCGAAGCGGCGGGCGCTCAAGGGGCTGATGTCGACGAAGGGCTCGCGGCCGAGGTACAGGTCGCGGATCACCTCGCCGACGGCTGGGCCTTGGAGGAAGCCGTGGCCGGAGAAGCCGGTCGCGTAGAGGAAACGGGAGACGTCGTCCGCCTCGCCGATCAGGGCGTTGTGGTCGGGCGTGATCTCGTACAGGCCGGCCCAGCCGCCTGTGAGGCCGACGTCGAGGAGCGACGGTGCGCGGCGGGCCATGATGTCGGTCAGGCGGGGGATCCAGGTGTCTGTGCGGTTCAGGTGGAAGCCGGGTTGCTCGTCGGGATCGGACATGCCGACCAGCAGGCCAGGACCCTCGCGGTGGAGGTAGAACGTGGTGCCGAAGTCGATCGTCATCGGCAGCCCGGCCGGGAGATCGGGGATCGCTTCGGTCACCACGATCTGCCGGCGCAGCGGGGTGACCGGCAACTCGACCCCGACCGACGCGGCAAGACTCTCGGACCAGGCGCCGGCGGCGCAGATCACAGTGCTCGTCCGGACTGTGCCGCGGTTGGTCCGCACCGCGGTCAGATGGTTGCCTACAGCATCAACCCCGACAACTTCACATCCGGTCACGAGTGTCGCGCCGAGTCGGCGGGCGGCCGTCGCGTAACCGAGTACGACGGATTCCGGCGTACAGTGCCCGCCTGTCGGTGAGAAGCACGCGCCGACCAACCCGTCAGGCGCGACGATCGGCGCGAGTGCGACGGCTTCGTCGACCGAGATCATTCGGGTCGGTTGGCCGAGGGTGTTCTGCAGTCCCGTGCTTTCGCGGAATTGCTCCAGCTGCTCGTCGGTCTCCAGCAGGAACAGATACCCGACCCGATGCAGGTCGATCTCCTGACCGGGCCGTTCCGCGAACCGCGCGAAGGCCTCCAGACTGCGCGCGCCGAGGGCAATGTTCACCGCGTCGGAGAAGTTCGCCCGCACCCCACCCGCAGCCTTACAGGTCGACCCCGAGCCGAGCTGGTCCCGCTCGAGCAGCACCACATCCTCGACGCCGGCCTCTGCGAGGTGGAAGGCGATGCTCGTGCCCATCACCCCGCCTCCCACGATCACGACGTCGGCGGACTCGGGCACTGTGGTCACGGGAGTTGGAAGGTGAAGTCGGCTTCGACGGTTTCGATGTCCATCTGGGCCTTCTGCAACCGGCCGGAGTAATCCCAGTTCATCGACTGCCAGCGGGTGAACTGGTCCAGCACCCAGATCCCGCTCTGGCGCGACCCGTTGCCCGACTTCCCGTTGCCGCCGAACGGTAAGTGAGCCTCCGCGCCGGACGTCGAGTTGTTCACACTCACCATCCCCGCCGAGATCCCCTGCGCGAACCGGAACGCCTTGTTCGGGTCGGTGGTGTAGATCGAGCTCGAGAGCCCGTACCCAGACTTGTTGCCCAGAGCAATCGCTTCGTCCAGCTCGGAGTACGGCGTGACGGCCACGATCGGCCCGAACGTCTCGTTCATGAACAGCTCGTCGTCCGGCTGCACGCCGGCCACGATCACCGGGTGGTAGAACAACCCGTCCGACGGATCGCCGACGAACCCGGTCCGCGGATTGTCCGCGGTGACCCGCCCGGTCCGCCCGAGGACCCGATGATGCGGCTCGATCCACCCCAGCGACTTCTCGAACCCGGCTGCGAACTTCTCGTCCAGCAACGGCCCGAACAGCACGTCCTGCGCCGGATCGCCCATCGCCGCCTCGGCAACAGCCCGCTCGAACCGATCGAGGAACTCCTCGTGCACCGACCGATGGACGATCGCCGTACCGAGTGAGGTGCACCGCTGTCCCGCCGTACCGAAGCCGGAGAACAGCGCGCCCTCCACGGCCAAGTCGAGGTCCGCGTCCTCGGTGATGATCATCGGGTTCTTGCCGCCGAGCTCGAGGCACGGCGTCTGCAGGTGCCGACCGCACAGCTCGCCAATCCGCTCGCCGACCGCGCTCGATCCGGTGAAGCCGACCTTGTTGATAAGCCCGGCCTGCAACGCTTGCTCGAGACCGGTGAACGTGTCCGACCCGTCGGCGTACACCACGTTGAAGACACCGGCCGGTACGCCGGAGTGCGCGAAGATCTCGTAGAACGCGTCCGAGACGACCGCGGAGTACTCCGCCGGCTTCCAGACCACGGTGTTGCCGCAGAGCAACGCCGGCACGATGTACCAGGACGGGACCGCGACCGGGAAGTTGCCGGCCGTGATCACCGCGACCGTCCCGACCGGTCGGCGGAACGTGAACAGCTGCTTGTCCGGCATCTCCGACGGCACCGTCTGCCCGTACAGCCGGCGGCCCTCGCCGAGGAAGAAGTCGCAGGTGTCGATGATCTCCTGCACCTCGCCCAGCGCCTCGGCGAGCGGCTTGCCGATCTCCTGGGTGACGAGCGCCGCGAGCCGCTCCTTGTTCAGCGTCATCAGCCGGCCGACGTTCGAGATCACCTGACCGCGCTGCGGCGCCGGTGTCGCAGCCCACGCGGCCTGCGCGGAGTGTGCCGCCGACGCGGCCCGGACGAACACGTCCGGCCCGGCGCTACCGACCGTCCCGACGACCTCGCTCAACCGAGCAGGGTTGGTCGACGGAGAACGCCGTACCGCCTCCGTCACACGCTCGCCACCGACAACGGACAGCACCTCTACGGCCATGCGGGATCCTCCCCAGCTGCGACTCAGTCGTGAGGCTCCACCCTAAGTGGGAGCTTGTTGCCGGGGTAGAGATCCGGGATCGGGATCGGCATCCGCCACAGGTGCGAGTCCGGGTGGATCATGCCGTGCCGGATGGCGACGTACCGGAGCAGGCGGAGCGGGCCGGCGATCAGGACGAACGCCAGCGGGAGCTCGACCAGCAGAGCGCTGAGCAGGGCCTGGGTGAGGTCACCGCCGCGGTGGCTGGTCATCACGTCGAACCAGGCGTCACAGATCAGCAGCACGCCGGTCGCGAACGCGGTCGGGAACACGAACTGCTTGCGCTTCCAGCCGGCGAGCGCGGTCAGGATCAGCATCGTGAGCAGCAGGATGTCGAAGCCCACCCAGGTCGCGACCCAGTTCCGCGCGACGTAGTGGCTCGGGAGGGTGATCGCCAGGTACACGGTCCACGGGATCAGGGCGGCCGCGCAGACCAGCATCAGCACGGTCCGCCACTTGCGCAGCCGGTCCATGGTTCGCCGGGACGGCAGTCCGCCCGGGTTCGGCGCCAGCCGCAGGATCAGGTCCCGCCGCTCGGCCGGCGTCATCAACGCGATCTCTTCGTCGGTCAGCTGCACATTTCGAGTATGCCTTGTGATTCCATTCACAAGCTAGTAATCTGGTTCCCGGTAAGCAACTGTCGATGATGACAGCGAGGTGTGGGCATGACCAAGCGCAGACCACCGGGTATGAGTAACCAGGAGTGGGTCGAGTCGCAGATCCAGCTGGCGCAGAACCAGGGCGAGTTCGAGAACCTGCCCGGTGCCGGCAAACCACTGAAGCTGGCGGACGACCACGATCCCGACTGGTGGGTCAAGGACTTCATCCGCCGCGAGGACGTCGAGACCGAGGCCCTCCTGCCGCCGGCGATGCTGCTCCGCAAGGAGAAGCAGCAGGTGTACGAGAAGGTCCGCGGGATGCGGCGCGAGTCCGAGGTCCGCGAGTACCTGGCCGATCTGAACAAGCGGATCCGGATCAGCATCCGCGACACCACCGGACCGGTCGTGCCGACAGGCCCGGTGAACGAGGACGCGATCATCGCCCAGTGGCGGATGGACCGGCCCGGGACCGAGCCGCGTCAACAGCCCGCCGAGGAGCACCGGCCGAGGAAGAAGTCGGTCTGGCAGCGGCTGTTCAGCTGAGCATGTCGCGGGCGGCGGTCTCGATGGTCTGCTCACTCAGCAGTACGTCGTGCGCCGCCGCGCCGAGCGGGACGTACGAGTCGTAGCTCGTCACCCGGCCCAGCCGCCCGGTGTAGCCGTGGTCGATCAGCGTGGCCAGGATGCCCTCGGACACGCCGCCGGACCGCCGGGTCTCGTCCGCGACCAGCACGCGTCCGGTGATGTTTGCCTGCAGCAACAGATCCTCGACCGGCAGCGGCGCCAGCCAGCGCAGGTCGAGGACGCGGACGCCCGGCACCCGGGCAGCCACCCGCAGGCTCATCGGCACGCCGTTCCCGAACGTGACGATGGTCAGGTCGGTCCCGTCGCCGTACGTCCGGCCGCGGCCGATCGGCACCGGTTCGTCCGGGTACGCCGCCAGCCACTGGTCGTCGCCGTCGTCGTACAGGTCCCGCCGGTGGTAGAGCGCGATCGGCTCGAGGAACACGCTCACGGTGCCGGACGATCGCGCCGCCGCCGTACACGCGTGCAGCATCGCGGCCGCATCGTCGGGCCGCGACGGTGATGCGATCACGATGCCGGGGATGTCCCGCAGTACGCCGATCGCGTCGTCGTTGTGGAAGTGACCGCCGAAGCCCTTCTGGTACCCGTAGCCGGCGATCCGCAGCACCATCGGGTTCGCGTACTGCTCCTGCGAGAAGAACTTCAGCGACGCCGCCTCGCCGCGGAGCTGGTCCTCGGCGTTGTGCAGGTAGGCGAGGTACTGGATCTCGGGAATCGGCAGCAGCCCGGACACGCCCGCGCCGAGCGCCAGCCCGAGGATCGACTGCTCGTCGAGCAGGGTGTCGAAGACGCGGGGCGGCCCGAAGGCCTTCTGCAGTCCGCGCGTGACGCCGTACACGCCGCCCTTGCGGCCGACGTCCTCGCCGAAGACCATCGCCTCGGGGTACGACGCGAGCACGTCGCTCAGAGCGCGGTTGATCGACTGGCTGAGCGTGAGACGTTCTGTGGACGGGGTGCGCTCGGGCAGTGCGTCGGCAACGGCATCCGGTGACGGGAAGCGGAGGGGAGCGGCGACGGTCTCGGCGGAGGAGAGCTGCGGGAGGCCGGCGACCTCGGCCGCGATCCGGAGCGCTTCGGCGTGCTTGTCCTCGTACAGCTCGATGATCTCGTCGGCCGTGTAGCCGGCGCCGAGCAGGTAGCGCGCCGTACCGAGGAGTGGGTCGCGTTCCTCGTCCGCGGCCAGCTCGGCGGGAGAGCGGTACGCCGTCTCGACGTCGGAGCCGGCGTGGCCGAGCAGGCGGACGGTCCGCAGGCGGAGGAAGGCCGGGCGGCGGTTGCGCCGTACGAAGGTCGCCGCCTCGGTCGCCATCGACAGGGCCGCGTCCAGGTCGGTGCCGTCGGCGTCGAAGTACCGCAGGCCTGGGCGGGAGCCGTACGCCTGCCGGATCCAGCCGTCCGGCGTACGCACGCTGATCCCGATCCCGTTGTCCTCGCAGACCATCAGCAGCGGCATCGGCAGACCCTGGTACGACGCGTGCAGCGCCGCGTTGATGGCGCCGGTCGCGGTCGAGTGGTTCGCGGACGCGTCGCCGAAGCTGGTCACGACGATCGCGTCGGCCGGCCACGGTGACGGTACGCCGAGCTTCGCCGACCGGTTCAGCGAGAACGCGACGCCCATCGCGCGCGGCAGGTGGGATGCGATCGTCGAGGTCTGCGGGATGATCGACAGCTCGTGCCGGCCGAACACCTTGTGCCGGCCACCCGCGATCGGCTCGCTGGTCGCCGCGGCGACGCCGAGCAGGATGTCGCGGAGGCCCTCCTTCGACCCGCACTGCGCGGCGCGGGTGAGGTAGAAGGCGCCGGAGCGGTAGTGCAGCAGTGCCGGGTCGGTCGGCTCGAGGGCGGCGGCGACGGCCGCGTTGCCCTCGTGACCGGCCGAGCCGATCGTGTAGAAGCCGGTGCCCTGGGACTGCATCCAGCGAGCGGCGAGGTCCGCGTGCCGGCTGCCGAGCTGAGCGTCGTACAGGCCGCGGAGCAGCTCTGCGTCGTGCTCCCACGGGGCCGGGGCGAGGCCGCGGACGCGTTCGGCGAAGGTCCTCATCTGATACATGATCCGTGATGACGGTCCGTGCCACAGCTCGGCCCACGGGTTGAACACCTCACCCGGTTGGGGCCACGCTGGACGGGGAACGGTGCCGGTGGCTCGTTCGTTCGTCGGGGGAGGGGGATCTGGGTTGTGGTGACGATGAGTGAGCTGCGGTGATGCATCGGTCTGCACTGGTACGGCGAATGGGGGTCGCGGCGGGTCTCGGAATCGGGACGGCCGGGGCGCTCTGCGGCGTGCTGCTGCTGGGTCCGCTGGCCGCGTCGATCCTGCTGGCCGTGGTGTTCCTGCTGGTCTGGCCGCTGGCCGCGGTGGTCCGGCATGTGGCCGACGAAGAGCCGTACGGCTCCTCGGCTGTGATCGCGGCCGCGTGCGCGGCGGCAGTGCTGTGCCTGCCCGGGCTGGTGCGGCTGCTCGCTTGGGGCGCGCTCGGGATAGCGGCGGCGCTGCTGCTGGCCGGCCTGTTCATCGTCATCGACCTCGTGGTGCCCGATCGGCCACCACGCCGGCGTCGGTCGCGTAAGCAGCGCAGGCTGGAGCGCCTCACCGAGGCCCAGTTCGACGAGGACGAGCGGCTGATCGAGTCGCTGCAGTGCCCGCTGAGCATCGAGGAGCTCTGCGGCGTCTGGTCCGACACCGCGATGCAGCTGTCCAAGGGAGCCGGCCTCCGCGATCGCCAGGCCGTCGCCGAAGTACGCCGGATCTGCCTCGACGAATTCGAACGCCGCAACCCCGAAGGCTTCCACCGCTGGCTCGACGCCGGCGCACCGGCCAACCCGAGCCGCTACCTCCTCGGCAACTAGGCAGCCTTCTTCTTCCTCGCCGCAGTCTTCTTCTTGGCGGTCTTCTTCGTTCTCGAGCTGCGGCTCTTCCGGGCCTCCTCGACGCTGGCGCGCAGGGCGGCGACCAGGTCCGTCGGGTTGGTGGCCTGCGGCTCCTCCTCGGAGTACACGACCTCCTTGCCCTGGTGCTTGGTCTTGACCAGTTCCTTCACGCGCTCGGTGTAGGTGTCCTTGTACGCGGCCGGCTTCCACTCGCCGCTCATCGCCTCGATCAGGTCGACCGCCATCGACAGCTGCTTGCCGGCGCCGGACTTGCGCGGCAGGTCACCGAGCTCCTCGTCCGGGTCACGGATCTCGTCGGCGAAGAACATCGTCTCGAGCACCAGCACCCGGCCGTCGGACCGGATCGTCGCCAGGTACTCCTCGCCGCGCATCACGAACTTCGCGATCCCGGCCCGGTTCGTCTTCGCCAGCGCGTCCCGCAGCAAGGCGTACGACGAGGCGTTGTCGGAGTCCGACGGCGCCAGGTAGTAGCTCTTCTGGAAGTGCATCGGGTCGATGTCGTCGAGGTCGACGAACGTGTCGATCTCCAGCGAGCGCGACTTGCCCGGCGCGATGTCGTCCAGCTCGTCGGGCTCGACGATCACGTACTCGCCGCCGCCGACGTCGTGCCCCTTGACGATCTTCTCGTACGGGACCTCGCGGCCGGTGCGCTCGTTCACCCGCTTGTAGCGGATCCTGTCCGACGTCCCCTTCTGGAACTGGTGGAAGTCGATCTCGTGCTCCTGGGTCGCGCTGTACAGCCCGACCGGCACCGAGACCAGTCCGAAGTTGATGTAACCGGTCCAGATCGCCCGTGCCATCGCCGGCTCCTCTCGAGTCGGCCCAGCCGGTACCCACTTCAGAGCCGGTTGTACCGCTTCCGTGCCTCGCGGCTCTCCTTCTGGGCCTCGCGGGCGGTACGGCGGGCCTCGTCGAGGTCGGCGCCCAGCCGGTGCACCAGCGCCTGCGCCTCGGAGAGCGCCTCGCGGGCGTTGTCGAGCTGGGTGTCGAGGTCCTCGACCTTCGCCTCGGCCTCCTGCGCCGCCGCGACGGCCTCCTCGAACGCCTGCCGGGCCTTGGCCCGCTCGGCGGCCTCGCGTTCCTCTTGTTCCCGTGCGGCCGCGGCCTTCTCCTGCGCCGCCCCCTTGGCAGCATCCGTCTCGGCCTGCTGGGTCTTGCGCCGGTCGCGGGCGGCCTTGCGGCGTTCGTCGGTCAGCGGGGTGACGTTGGACGGTTCGCCGTTCTCGTCGACGACGCCGAAGCCGACGTGCCGGAGCGCGCTGCTCAGCCTGCCCTCGCGGACGGCATCGCCCGCGGCCGGGTCGACCAGGGCAGCGTCGAGTGTCTCGCGCAGCTTCTGGCCGACGTCCGCGCTGATCTTCTGGCCGTCCTCGGCCGCCAGCCGGGCGGCCTCCTTGGCCAGCTTGTCCAGCAGTTGGTGGCGCTTCGGTGTCAGCTCCCGCAACCGCTCGCCGTCGAGATCGGCGGTCGCCTCACGGAACTCGTCACCGAGCGCCAGCAGGTCATCCAGCTCGTCCGGCGCCTTGCGCGCGACCAGGTTCGTCACCCAGGCCGCGACGGTCGGCTTGCGCATAGCCTTCAGCCGCGTCGACCCGACCGGGTCGCCGTCAGCCTTCAGCTGCTTGGCCAGCTCGTTGCGAGTAGCAATGAAGTCGGCCGCCGGCGCCGCGTACAGCGCATCGGCCGCCTCTTCGAAGTCCACAGGAGCGACGCTACCGCACCGCCAACCGCCGCTACGCGTTCTTCGGTACGCCGCCGGCCAGCTCCCCCCGGAGCCTGTCCAGGATCCCGCGGAGCAAGCGGGACACCTGCATCTGGCTGACCCCGAGCTCCTGGCCGATCTCCTCCTGCGTGAACCCGTTGCAGAATCGCAGCTGGAGGATGCGTTTGTCCCGGTCGCCCAGGTTCGCGACCGCGGGCGTGAGAGTGTGCACGTCCTCGACCAGGTCGTAGCCGTCCTCGGCGTTGGCGACCGTCTCGATCAGGCTGGTCCCACCCTCGGGGGCACCCGGCGCGTCGAGGGACAGCGTGCTGAAGCACCCGCGGACCGACGCCGCCTCGGCGACCTCGGCCGGATCCGTGCCCAGCGCCGCCGCGGTCTCTTCATCGGTCGGCACGTGACCGAGGCGCTGGATCAGCTCCGGCTCGGCCGCGGCGATGTTTCCCTGCATCTCCTGCACCCGGCGCGGCGGCCGGATCGTCCAGGCGCAGTCGCGGAAGTACCGCTTGAGCTCGCCGCGGATCGTGGGAACGGCGTACGACAGGAACGCCGTCGACGCATCCACGCGGTAGCCGTTGGCAGCCTTCACCAGGCCCAGGTAGGCGACCTGCTCCAGGTCGTCGGAATCGACGCCTTTGCTGCGGTACCGCGAGGCGATCGACCTCGCGACCGGGGCATTCAGCAGCACGACCTCGTCGATGCAGGCCTGGTGCCGGGGATCGGGGACGGCGTCCGCCTCGAGCAGGAGCTCATGGGTGGCGTCGGCGATGGTCTGCTTGCGGTCTTCGGCTCTGACAGCTGCGATCGTCACGGGAGAAACCTCGTCGTGTCGTCGTACATGTCCGGGTGGCAAGGGGCTGAACCACTACCTCCACCAGATCAAACTCGGCCGGAGCATGCAAGTACTCCCCTGTTACGAGTGCTTCAAACGACTGTCTCCTGACAGTAACTGTCAGGTTTCGATGCTTGGCTTGCAGCTATGAACGAATGCTGCGCCGTCGTGGACCTGCGCCAGTACACGCTGCACCCCGGGCAGCGTGACACCTTGATCGAGACCTTCGACACGTACTTCGTCGAGGGTCAGGAACAGACCGGGATGCACATCGCCGGTCAGTTCCGCGATCTCGACGATCCTGACCGGTTCGTCTGGATCCGCGGATTCCGGGATCTGCCGGCCCGGGCGGACGCGCTGAAGGCGTTCTACTACGGCCCGGTCTGGCGCGAGCACGCCGCGGTCGCGAACGCGACGATGATCGACTCGGACAACGCGTTGCTGCTGCGGCCGCTCCGGCTCGGCGTCGGCTACCCGGCGCTGGACGCGCCCAGGCCGACCGCAACCGCCGGCTCGGTCATCGCCGGTGCTGTTTACCACCGGGGCTCCGAGGACGACGGGTTCACCGAATTCTTCACCGACCAGGTCGCTCCCGTCCTCACTGCTACCGGAGCCGAGCCGGTCGCGGTGTTCGAGAGTTTGGTTGCCGAGAACAACTTTCCGGCGCTGCCGTTGCGGGACGAGGTGGTGCTCGCCTGGTTCGCCCGGTTCGCGGACGACGCGGCGTACGACGAGCATCGGCGGGCGTTGGCGGGATCGCGGGTGTGGCAGGAGCGGGTGCTGCCGGAGTTGGTCTGCCGGACGGCGAAGCCGGCGCAGGAACTGCGGTTGCGGCCGACCGCACGTTCTCACCTGCGTTAAATACGTTGCGGCGCCCGGAGCGGGCATGCATCCTGGTTTGACCCGAGCGGCGACGCGCGCTGCCTGGACCTAAGGAGGGCTGACGGATGGCCATCACTGTGCTGCGGCATGTCCGCATCAGTTCCATCTCTAGGTTCAGGAGAACCCCAGTTGTCTGCAGAGTACGACCTCACCGATAGCTACATCCCCGACTTCGACTCCCGCTGGTCCGAACTCACCGGCGACGAGTCCCAACCGGATCCGTCCGACGCCTTCGTCTTCAAGTTCCATTCGGTCGACGAGCAGCTCGGTCCGGATCAGCGGTGGTCCACCTGGCTGGACGTCGAGCGCGGTTCTCGCGGCCCGGAACCACGCCCCTCGTGGGTTGTGACGGAACAGGCTGCGATCGACACCGAGCTCGGCGTCCTCAAAACCGGTAAGGAAGCCGACGTCTTCCTGGTAGAGCGTGCCGTCGATGCCATCGGCGACAATCCCGGTCGCTCGGTGCTGATGGCCGCGAAGCGGTACCGCACCGAGGAGCATCGCTCCTTCCACCGCAGTACGGCGTACGTCGAAGGGCGCCGGATCCGCAACAGCCGCGACAGCCGGGCCATGCAGAAGAAGACCGCGCACGGCCGCAGCGTCGCCGCGGGGCAATGGGCGGGCGCGGAGTGGGGTGCGCTGTGCCAGCTGTGGAAGGCCGGCGTTCCCGTGCCGTACCCCGTCCAGGTGGACGGCACCGAGCTGCTGATGGAGTTCATCGACGACGGTGAGGGCGGGGCCGCGCCACGGCTCGCCCAGGTCCGGCCGTCGAAGGAGCTGCTCGGTCAGTACTTCGAGCAGGTCCGGCACGGTATGCGTGAGCTGGCCCGGGCCGGGCTGGCGCACGGTGACCTCTCGCCGTACAACATCCTCGCCCAGGGCGACCGGATCGTGATGATCGACCTGCCACAGGTGATCGACATCGTCGGCAACCCCAAGGGGATGGACTTCCTGCTCCGCGACTGCCACAACATGGCCACCTGGTTCACCAGCCGCGGCCTGGATGTCGACGATCAGGAGCTGTTCGCCGACCTGCTCACGATGGTGTTCTGATCGCGGCCTGCAGCAGCGGGACGAGTGGTACCAGCCGGTCGGGGTGGGCGTCGACGAGACCGTCGAGATGGTTGCCCGCCTCGACCCGCTGGTACGTGTGCAGGCCGGTCGGTCGGGCCAGCTCCGCATACCGGTCGGACTGCGTGATCGGGAGTAGGCAGTCGTAGGTCCCGTGGATGCTGTGCAGCGGTTTGCCGATGTTCCCGGTCAGACCGAACCGCCGGATCGCCTCGTGTGCCTCGGGTCGTTGCGAGTAGTCGTAGCTCGCATCGCTGCCTTGGTACGACGGGTCGAGTTCGCGGGTGTAGATCCGTTGGGTCAACGTCCAATAGACGGTGTAGTGGTACTCCCAGAGGAAGTCCGACCCGGGATCGAAGCCCGCCGCGGTGATCAGCTTCGGAGATTGTTGCTCATAGCCCCTGATTGCCGACGGCAGGGCCGAGAACGGGTTCAGGTCCGCGTTCCAGAGCGTGCCTTCCAGTTCGACGCCGCGGGTATAGAGCTCCGGATGGTTCTCGAGCTGCCAGCGGACCAGGTACCCGCCGTTCGAGACGCCGGCCGCGACCACCTCGTCGGCCGGCTGGCCGTAATGCTGCGCGACGGTCTGGCGTGCGGCCACGGCGAGCTCGGTCATCCGCGTGTTCCACTCGACGATGGCGTCGCCGGGCTCGCGGCTACCGGCGTAGAACTCGAGGCCCGTGTTGCCCTTGTCGGTGGCGGCGTACGCATAACCCAGCGACAGCACGTAGTCCGAGATCGCCGGATCGTTCGAGTACTGCGCTCGCACGCCGGGCGCGCCGGACACGACCAGGCCGCCGTTCCAGCGCTCCGGGAGCCGGATCACGAACTGGGCGTCGTGATCCCAGCCGTTGTTGGCGTTCGTGTGCGAGTCGGACGGGAAGTAGCCGTCGATCTGGACACCCGGCACACCCGACCGCACCGGCAACCCTGCGTGCGTCGTGCCCACGTAGTCGGCGGGGTTGGTGTGTCCGGAGGCCACCGTGCCGGTCGTGGTCAGATCGTCCAGCCGCGCGGACTCCTCGCGCTCGGCCCCGGGGACGGTCACCCGACGGCCCTGGCTGCGGCGCGTCCCGCCGTACGGCCGGTGAAGAGGCAGCCGCCGACGAAGGTGCCTTCGAGCGATCGGTAGCCGTGGATGCCGCCGCCGCCGAAGCCCGCGACCTCGCCGGCCGCATAGACGCCGGGTAGTGGGCTGCCGTCATCCCGCAGTACCCGCGAATCCAGGTCGGTCTGCAGACCGCCGAGGGATTTGCGGGTCAGGATGTTCAGCCGTACGGCGATCAGCGGGCCGGCCTTCGGATCGAGGATCCGGTGCGGCGACGCGACCCGGATCAGCTTGTCGCCGCGGTAGTTGCGGGCGCCGCGGAGCGCGGTCACCTGCAGGTCCTTGGTGAACGTGTTGGTCAGCTCCCGGTCCCGCGCCACGATCTGCCGCTCGAGGTCGTCGAGGTTGATCAGGTTCTCGCCGGTCAGGTCGTTCATGCCGCGGACCAGATCAGGAAGGTTGCTGCGGACAATGAAATCCGCACCCTTGTCCATGAACGCCTGCACCGGCGCGGTCGCGCCGCCGCGAGCCCGGCCGAGCACACCCTTGATGTCCTTGCCGGTCAGGTCCGGGTTCTGCTCCTGGCCCGACAGCGCGAACTCCTTCTCGATGATCTTCTGCGTCAGCACGAACCAGGTGTAGTCGTACCCGGTCGTCATGATGTGCTCGAGCGTGCCGAGGGTGTCGAACCCGGGGAACAGCGGCACCGGCAGTCGTTTGCCGGTGGCATCGAACCAGAGCGACGACGGACCGGGCAGGATCCGGATGCCGTGCATCGGCCAGATCGGGTCCCAGTTCTGGATACCTTCGGTGTAGTGCCACATCCGGTCCCGGTTCACGTACCGGCCGCCGGCCTTCTCGGTGATACCGAGCATCCGCCCGTCGACGTGCGCCGGTACTCCGCTGATCATCCGCTTCGGCGGCTCGCCCATCCGCTTCGGCCACTGCGACCGGACGAGGTCGTGGTTGCCGCCGATGCCGCCGGACGTGACGATCACCGCCTGCGCGGTCAGCTGGAAATCGCCGGCCTCGACCCGCGAGCTCGACGCCCCACGCGGTACGTCGCTGGGCTCGAGCACCTTGCCCGCGACACCGTCGACGACCCCGCCGGTGACGGTCAGCTCGTCGACCCGATGCCGGAACCGGAACTCGACCAGCCCCTTCGCGACTGCCTCCCGCACGCGCCGCTCGAACGGTGCGACCAGCCCTGGCCCGGTGCCCCAGGTGATGTGGAAGCGCGGTACGGAGTTTCCGTGGCCGTCGGCGTTGTACCCGCCACGCTCGGCCCAGCCGACGACCGGGAAGAACCGCACACCCTGGCCGTGCAGCCACGGACGCTTCTCGCCGGCGGCCCAGTCGACGTACGCCTCGGCCCACTGCCGGGCCCACTTGTCCTCGTCGTCCAGCCGGTCGAACCCGGCCGAGCCGAGCCAGTCCTGCATCGCGAGGTCGCGCGAGTCCTTGATCCCCATCCGCCGCTGCTCCGGCGAGTCGACGAACATCAGCCCGCCGAACGACCAGAACGCCTGCCCACCCAGCGACGCCTCCGGCTCCTGGTCGAGCAGCAGCACTTTCCGCCCCGCATCGGCCAGCTCCGCAGTCGCAGCCAGCCCAGCCAAACCCGCCCCGACCACGATCACATCAGCGTCCATGTCGACCATGTATAGCGCACTTGCGAAGATGTGGCTGTGACGATCCTTTCTGCGCAAAACCTCGTACTTCCCGCAGCTTCGCTCGGTCCGGAGAACCCGCTCGCGCCACTTCGGACCGAGCGTGAACTCCACGAGGTCGAGAACATCGCCGACCTCCCGGACGAGCTGCGGGAGAACATCGAGTACGGGCGTCTGCAGAGCCCGCTGCCCTGTCTGGACCAGGACGGCTACGACCGCACCCTGGTCGGGACATCGTTCCCGGCGCTCGTGCTGGAGAACGATCATTTGCGCGCGACCGTCCTACCGAGCCTCGGCGGACGGTTGTACTCGATCGTCCACAAGGCCACCGATCAGGAGCTGCTCTACCGCAACCCGGTGTTCCAGCCCGCGAACCTTGCCCTACGCAACGCCTGGTTCGCCGGCGGCGTCGAGTGGAACGTCGGCAGCACCGGCCACTGGACCGGCACCTGCGCCCCGATGCACGCCGCCCGCGTCGAGGGCCCGGACGGTACGCCGATCCTCCGGCTGTGGGAGCTCGAACGGACCCGCAACCTCGTCACCCAGCTCGACTTCTGGCTCCCGGCCGACTCCGAGTTCCTGTACGTCGGCGTGCGGCTGCAGAACCCGTCCGACGTCGAGGTCCCGGCGTACTGGTGGTCGAACATCGCGGTCGCGCAGTCCCCGGACAGTCGGGTGCTGGTGCCGGCGGACCAGGCCTGGCGGTACGGGTACGGGAGTCGGCTCGATCTGATCGACGTCGAGACCGACCTGACCTATCCGATGCGGCACCCGCAGGCCGTGGACTACTTCTTCGAGCCGCTCGCGGAGGAGCACTCGTGGATCGCGTCGGTCGACGGCTCTGGAGTTGGGTTGGCGCAGGCGTCGACCGAGCGGCTGCAGGGGCGGAAGCTGTTCGTCTGGGGGCAGGGCGATGGTGGGCGGCGGTGGCAGGAGTGGTTGTCGCCCGGGCTTTCAACGGATGGGTACGCCGAGATCCAGGCCGGGCTCGCGCGGACGCAGATGGAGCACCTGAAGCTGCCCGCGCACACTGATTGGCACTGGCTGGAGGCGTACGGGCGCGTCTCGGTGGACGCCGCTGCTGCGCATTCCGAGGACTGGCAGGTAGCTCGTCATGCCGGGGCTGACGCGTTGGAGTCGGTGCTGGACGGTTTGGCTGGACGGGAGGCTTCCTGGCGGGAGGTTGTGGATGCGGCTCCGGTAGAACGGCTCGCGGTCGGGTCGGGGTGGGGAGCGTTGGAGCTGGCCCGGACGGGATGGACGGTGTCGGCAGGTACACCGTTTGATGACGGCACCATGACCGCCCGGGAACGGGCCTGGTTGCCCCTGCTCGACGGGCGGTTGCCGGCGGTTGACGGCGTACCGGATGGGACTTTGGTGGCGTGGCGGGAGTTGCTGGAGTCGGCCGAGGACAACTGGCTGGTTTGGTATCACAGGGGAGTCGCGCGGCATTACTACGGTGATGTCGAGGGCGCGATCGAGGCCTGGACGCAGTCCGGCGAGAACGCCTGGGCGCTGCGCAACCTCGGCCTGGTCACGGGCGATCTGTCGCACTACGAACGGGCCGTCGAATTGCTGCCTGGCCTGGTGCCGTTGGTGGTTGAGGCGGTCGCGGCCGCCCTCACCTCCGACGTACAACTGGCGGAGCGTCTGCTCGAACATGCCCCGGACGACCCCCGGATCCAGCTGCTCCGGGTCCGGCATGCCCTGGAGACCGGCGATCCGGCCGCGGCGCACGATCTGCTGGCCGCGGGTATCCAGCTGGCGACGGTCCGTGAAGGCGCGAATCCACTCACCGACTACTGGGTCGCCGCTGAAGAGGCACTTGGCACACAGCGGCCCGTACCGCCGCAGTACCAGTTCGGAATGGGCGGAATCTGACAACTTCAGGTCAACTCTACCTCTAGCAACACCGCTCCACCGGGTTCTACCATGATGCTGTAGAAAAGAATTTGTCTTTACCTGGAACCGAGTGGAATCCGGTGGCGTCTCACCGGTGTGCGGCAAGGGCCGCACGAGGCAGGAACGACAACAACGACCGCGTCGCTCGCGGGCGGCGCGTCGGGGGTGAGTGCCATGTTGACGATCGTTGTACTAGGTGGGTTCGGCCTGGTGCTGGTGGTTGCAGCCTTCATCGTGACCGAGGTTCTGGCCGGAATCCGGCGGAACGAGCCCAGCAGTGCCGAAGAGAAGACCGCGGGACGAGTGATCCGGGTGCGTGGCCCGGTCCGCGGCCAACTGGAGAGCGGTGCCCCGGCGGTCTACACCGAGGTCATCGTCGAGTACTACACCCGCCGGGGCGAGGGACCGTACGAGGTCGGCCGCAAATTCCCGGTCGGGAGCAGGATTACTTACGCCAAGGGTGACCGGGTGATCGTCTCGTACGACGTCCGGACCCCCCGCCGGGCCCGTCTGGCCGGCCGGGTCAGCCACTGGCCGGCCCTGGGTCTGCCGTCCGCAGCCCGGGCGGCCTGACCGTTCGTCCTGCTTGAGCCACCCCCCCGGCTCAAGCAGGGAGATGAGGGGCGAGCAGGTTGTACAGCACCGGCCGGCCCTGATCCAGCACGTACTCCGCCTCGTCCGCGGACAATCGGTCCGCCAGATGAGCCAGTGACTCGCCCATCGCGATGCTGAGGGTCACGGCCAGCCGGAAGTCACGCGAATCCCGCGCGCCGAACCGCGCCGCGAGCAGCTCCGCGAACTCGCCGGCGTGCTGATCGTCGAACTCGCCCGGCTTCGATTCCAGCTCCGGATCGCCGAGCCCGCTCAGCACGACCGCCCTGAACCCCGGATCGGTCCGGTGCATCTCCCGGAACGTGTCCAGCGTGACGTCGACGGCGGCCCGCCAGCTCGACACGTCCGCCAGCCGCTCGCTGACCGCCTCGGTGTAGCGCGCCTGGTTCCGGCGTTCGATCGCCTGGATCAGGCTGCGCTTGTCCGGGAAGTACCGGTACACGCTGCCGACCGCGATCTCGGCCCGTTTCGCGATCCCGCTGGTCGAGGCCGCGTCGTACCCGCGCTCGACCACCTCCGCACAGGCCGCGTCCAGGATCCGCTCGACCTGCCGGCTGGCCCGGTCCTGGGTCGGCGTCCGGCGGAGCGGATACGCCCCCGAAGTCACCATGTCGCTCATTGTCCATCGTCAAGGGGGACAACGTTGCCACCTTCCTGTGACAGATTGCCCTCAATCGCCACGACGGAGGGGACGTTTTTCGCATGCGCATCAGCAGAACAGCGGTCGCCGGGGCCGCTTCCATCGCCCTGGCCGCATCCGGAGTCGCCGGTACGGCGGTCACCAGGCACGACTCGCACAGCGGGGACGGCCTGCGGCTGAACCAGATGCAGGTCGTCGGGTCGCACAACTCGTACCACCGGGAGCTCAGCCCGAACGAACAGAAGGTCCAGCAGGCGCAGAACGCCGGCTCGGTCGACCTCTGGTACTCGCACGCTCCGATCTCCCAGCAGTTGGAGGACCAGAACGTCCGCTCGCTGGAGCTGGACCTGTTCCCGGACCCGCAAGGCGGGCTGTACACGTACCCGCTGATCCGGAAGCTGACCGGACAGGGACCGCTGACCGACCCGGCGATGGCGCAGCCGGGGATCAAGGTCATGCACATCCCTGACTTCGACTACAACACCAACTGCGACACGCTCGTGGTGTGCCTGCAGCAGGTGAAGACCTGGTCCGACGCACACCCGAGCCACGTGCCCATCGCGATCAACCTCGAGCTGAAGCAGTCCGACCCGAACGTGGTCGCCGCCGGTGGCGTCGTCGCGCCGCCGTGGGACGCCGCGAACCTGGACAGCGTCGACACCGAGATCCGCTCGGTGTTCAAGGAGAACGAGCTCCTCACGCCGGACGACGTACGCAAGCCCGGCCTGACGCTCGAGAAGTCCGTGCTGACCAAGGGCTGGCCGAAGCTGAAGGACGTCCGCGGCCAGGTGATGTTCTACTTCGACAACGGCGGACCGGGCGCGATCCGCGACATCTACACCGCCGGGAAGCCGAACCTGGAGGGCCGGGCGGTCTTCACCCGCGGGCCGGAGGGCGCGCCGGACGCAGCGGTCACCGAGGTGAACGACCCGCGCGGTACGGGGCAGGCGGAGATCCAGCGGCTGGTCCGCAAGGGCTACCTGGTCCGGACCCGGTCCGACGAGCCGATGGCCACGATCCGCGACAAGGACTACACGCGGCTCGGGATCGCGCTCGACAGTGGCGCGCAGTGGGTGACCACGGACTTCCCGGTCGCGGGGATGGCTGCCCGCTACGACAGCGACTTCGTCGCGAAGCTGCCTGGGCACACTCCCGTACGATTCAATCCCGTCACCGCAACCGCGAAGACGGCTGTCTCGGAAGGGTGAGCTGAACATGTCGGAGCACGTGGTCGATGTGAGTTGGAGCCGTGGCGAGTACGACTTCGCCTACGACAGCTACAACCGCGACCACGAGTGGCGCTTCGACGGCGGCATCACGGTGCCCGGCTCCGCCAACCCGAAGTACCTGGGCAACCCGGGCCCGGTCGATCCGGAGGAGGCATTCGTGGCGGCCCTGTCGTCCTGCCACATGCTGACTTTCCTGTCGATCGCGGCCCGCAAACGCCTGGTGGTCGACGCCTACGACGACCACGCAGTAGGCGTAATGGCTCCGAACGCCGCGGGCCGGCTGGCGATCACCCAGGTGACACTGCACCCGAAGATCGTCTGGGCAGGCGACGAGCCGGACGCGGCAACGATCGAGAAGATCCACCACCTGTCGCATCGGGAATGCTTCATCGCGAACTCGGTCACCACCGAGATCACGGTCGCCAGCTGACTGTGGGCAGACAAAAACCACCCGCCGGACCGGCCTGAGCCTCGCGCAAACGGTGTCAGGATGGTCGGCGGGTGGTTTTGGGTGCACCTCTGTGGCGGTGCACCGGTAACGGATCCGGCGGCGCCTCGCACTGGGCGCCTCTGCGTTGGTGCGACTTCCGCGCGGTCTAGCTCGGTGGGCAAGACCGTTCGGCGCGCCGCCGGGGATCCGTTCGTCCGGTTCGCGCCTTACTGCTCGGCGGCGGCGTCGCTCCGGTCGTCAAGGGTCGGGGAGTCGGCCAGGAGGTCTTCGAGCTCGCGAACCTGCTCGGTGGCCATCGTGGTCATCAGTCGGTGGATCGTCATGCCAGTGAGACGCACCCGGCGCTCAGGTATGACGGGAATCCGCGATGTGACCTGGACCACTTACTTCTCGTCGAGCCCGTCCAGCCGCAGCGGGACGAGTTTCCGGGCGTCGTCGTACGACGTGCCGGTCAGCTCGAGCAGGTCGATGATCGTGGACCGGAGCTGACCCAGTACGACGACCGCGGACAGCCCGGTCGGCAGCGGCATCACCGCAGTACGGCGGCCGAGCTCGCCCAGCACGCGATGGGCAGCGACATCCGCGGCCGGTTCGAACAGGGACTCGCCGATCAGGCGGGTGCCATCCGCGAGCCGCTCGAGCAGCATCGGGTACTCCGCAGGCATCGCCTCGTCTCGCCAGACCGACACCGCGCACCGCCGTACCAGAACCCGGATGTTCCGGATCGCCCGATCCAGCGGTACGACGAGATCGGCGATCTCCTGGACCCGCCCGCGGTGCCGGCGTACGAACGGCGACAACCGGACGACCGCGACGCCCTCGTCGGCAGCGCTGCGCAGATCGTCGAGGCGGGACTCGCTCGACCGCGCCCGGCGGAGCGCGTCGGTGACCGCTTCCTCGTCGCGGTTGCGGAGGCCCTCCGCGGTCTCGATCAGGATCTCGGCCAGCTCACTCAGTACGCCGGAAGCCTGCTGCCGCGGACGCCTGATCGCGGCAGCCGGGGCGATCGTGGCGGCCGCCAGCGCGACGACGCCACCGAGGACCGCGTCCAGCCAGCGACTGAAGCCGGCGCCCGGGTTCGGCAGCAAGGTGGTGACGATGGCGGCCTGGACTCCGGCCTGCGTGGTCATCAGGTTGCCGGCACCGAGCAGTACGGCGACGCTCATCGCGAGCGCGATCACGACGATGATCTGCACCACTCCGGTGCCGAACACGTGGACGAACAGGTCGCCGACGGCCACGCCGACCGCAACGCCGACCATCACCTCCGCAACCCTCCGCAGCCGCTGACCGAAGCTGAAGCCTAGGCAGACCATCGCCGCGACCGGCGCGAAGAACGGCGTCTTGTGGCCGAGGACGTACCGGCCGAGCACCCAGGCGACCCCGGCGGCAAGCGCGCACTGGGCGATGAAGAAGGACCGGCTGCGCCAGCGTTCGATCCGGCGGCGGACCGAGGCACGCGACCTCAGGGCGGCCCGCGGCGCGATATCGTCGCGCAGCTCCCGCAACTGGTCCAACGTCAGCCTGACCGGATCCACGGCCCCCATTCTGCGTCGAGCTTGATTCCAGTGCCTGCGACGCGCCAAGGTTGCCCCATGAGCGACGACAGCCGTGAGGACTACGGGAGCTATTCCGTAGACGACGAGGATCAGCTGCAGGCCGAGGACACTCTGAACGACCGGGGTGTCGACGATCTGCTCGACGAGGGGTACTCGCCGCCGGAGAAGTGGTCCGCGGGCGAAGGGTTCGGCACCACGGCCGACGAGGCGGTGCAGGGCGAGACCCTGGACCAGCGGATCGCCCAGGAGGTCCCGGACACCGACCCGTACGCCGAGGACGGCGAGGACGTCGGCGGCCCAGAGGTCGGCGTGGTCCGCTCCGGGCGCCTGGTCGCTCCGGACGAGGGCGCGCACGGCGACGACGACAACGAGCTGTTCGCCGAGGACGTCGGCATCGACGGCGCCGCGGCCGGAGCCGAGGAGGCTGCTGTCCACCTCGTCGACGACGAGGACAACTTCGAGCTCGAGGACGACGACGAGGAAGACCTCGAGAGCTACGACGACGTCGACCTGGGAGACGTCGGCGACCCGGAGGACTGAGCGTCCGGACGCTCAGCTGCGGCGGCGGGTGACGGTGACGACTGAGCCGTGGCGGGGGACGAGTGTGACGTTCTTCGCCTGGGGTGGTTCGGGTTTCGGGTTCGGGGCCTGGAAGTCGTAGACGCTGAGGGCGGCGCGGAGGATCTCGGTGCCTTCCATTAGCGAGAAGCCGGCGCCGATGCAGCGCCGGGCGCCGCCGCCGAAGGGCATCCAGGTGCCGGGGGCGGGCGGGTCGTCGGACAGGAATCGCTGCGGGCGGAAGTCCATCGGCATCGGGAAGTGCTCCGCATCCCGGTGGACCAGCCCGATCGCGGCCATGATCGTCGTACCGCGGGGCAGGCGGTAGCCCGCGATGTCGGTGGTTTCGGTGAGCCGGCGGCCGACCTGGTACACGACCGGGTGCAGCCGCAGCGCCTCCTTGACGGTCGCCTCCAGCTCGTCGTCCGCGCCGGCATCGGCGGCCCGCTGCCCGAACGCGAGGTCCTCGGGTCGCCGGGCGAGTTCGTGGAAGGCCCACGCCATCGCGGTCGCTGTCGTCTCGTGCCCGGCCAGTAGCAGCGTCACCAGTTGATCGCGCAGCTCGACGTCCGTCCAGTTGCCCGCGGCAAGCAGCCGGGACAGTACGTCGTTGCGTCCGGCAAACGTCTCGCGGCGCTTGGCGATCTCGTCGTACAGGATCTCGTCGACCTTGCGCTGGGTGTCGAGGTACGTCTTCCACGGCCGGACCCGGAGCAGCGGCGGGTAGAAGCCGCCCAGCATGATCACCGGCGACACCGACACGATCTTGTCCATCAGCGGGCGCAACGTGTTCAGCCGGTCGATGTCGGTCACGCCGAAGATCACCTGCAGGATGATCTCGAGGGTCAGGTTCCGCATCCGCTGGTGCACCTTGAACGGCTCGCCGACCGGCCATTTCGCGACCTCGGCCTGAGCGAGCTCGAACACCATCCCGGCGTACCCGCGCAGCGCCGCGCCGGAGAACGCGGGCATCAACTGCTTGCGCATCCGGACGTGATCCTCGTCGTCCAGCAGCAGCAACGAGTGCGAACCCATGATCGGCTCGAGCACCGTGTTGCCCTCGCCGGCGTGCATCACCGCGGGCGGGCTGCCGAACACCTCGCGGATGTGGTCCGGCCGGCTCAGTACGACGCAGACCCGGCTCGACGGCACCAGGCGGATCGTGAACACGTCGCCGTACTTGTCCCGCATCCGCGGGAAGAACGTCCGGCGGTGACTCGCGAACAGCACGGTCTGGACCAGGGTGGGGAGCTTCGGGCCCGGCGGCAGCGTGCGGGCCGTCTGCCGGTCGAGAGTCCGGGAACCGAGCAAGGGTGTCGGAGCCATACCTTCACGCTACGTCAGGCGGGTGAACACCGGGCATCGAACGCGACAAGCATGCGAAGGCCCGCCGGTCCGATGGACAGGCGGGCCTTCGGGGTGGGGGTCAGGAACGCTTGAAGCGGAGCGTCAGGATCTGGAAGGGACGCAGATCCAGTGCGACCCCGTTGTCCTGCAGCTCCCGGTCCGCGAGGTGACGCTCGAGCAGATCGACCTCGGTGGCCGCGGACGCCGCGAAGGACGGCGTGATCGTGGCCCGGGACCGGCCGCCGGTGGACTCGTACAGCCGGACGATCACGTCACCCGACTTGTCGTCGGCCAGCTTGATCGCCTCGACGATGACGTTGTCGTTGTTCAGGGCAACGATCGGCTCGACGCCGTCGGTACCGCTGACGACGCGCTCGGGGAGGTTGATCGCGTAGCCCTCCTCGATCGCCTCCGGGATGCCGGCGCCGACCACCAGCGCGTGGTTCACGACGTGCACGCCCTGGTCGGTCTTCGGGTCGGGGAAGCGCGGCGCGCGGATCAGCGACGTCCGGATCGTGGTCGTCGTACCGCCGTCCTCACGGGCGGTCCGGTTGATGTCGTGGCCGTACGTCGAGTCGTTGACCACGGCAACGCCGTACCCGGGCTCGCCGACGTGCACCCAGCGGTGTGCCGCGATCTCGAACTTCGCCGCGTCCCACGAGGTGTTCTGGTGGGTCGGCCGGAAGATGTGCCCGAACTGCGTCTCCGACGCCGACCGGTCCGCGTGGACGTCGACCGGGTACGCCGCCTTGAGGAACTTCTCGGTCTCGTGCCAGTCCATCTCGGTCTCGATGTCGACCCGCTTGGTGCCCGGGCGGACCCGCAGCGTCTGGGTGACGGTGGACCGGCCGAACGAGCGATTCACCACGACGACGGCCTCGTCGTCGTCGGTGCTGAAGTCGACGCTGTCGACCTCGGTGACGTCGCGGACGTTGTTCTTGTAGAACGAGTCGACGTCCCACGCGTCCCAGTGGTTCGGGGTGTCCACGTGCAGCTGGAGAAGGTTGCCCACGGCGCCTGGTGCGATGACCTCGCGGTCGGCCTCGACGTCGTACAGCGAGGTGATCAGACCGCGCTCGTCGATCGTGACCCGGATCAGGCCGTTGTCGATCACGCCGTTCTCGACGGTGACCGCCTGGCCCGCGGTGGTAGCGACGCCCGCGCCGAGGCCGGCGACGCCGTTGCGGCCGTGCGGCGCGGCGTTGAAGACGATCTGCTCGTCACCCTCGCCGGCCAGCGCCTGCTGCGCGCGGGAGATGATCGCGTCGAGCTCGTCGGCGATCTTCGCGTACGTCCGCTCGGCCTCGCGGTGCACCCACGAGATCGAGGAGCCCGGCAGGATGTCGTGGAACTGGTGCAGCAGCGCGATCTTCCACAGCCGGTCCAGGTCCTCGTACGGGTACGTGTCGAGCTTGCCCGCGACGACGGCCGCGGTGGTCCACAGCTCGGCCTCGCGGAGCAGGTGCTCGGTCCGCCGGTTGCCCTGCTTGGTCTTGGCCTGCGAGGTGTACGTCGCCCGGTGGATCTCCAGGTAGAGCTCGCCGGACCAGACCGGAGCGTGCTCGCGGTACTCGTCCTCGGCAGCGGTGAAGAACTCGGTCGGGGACTCGATCGTCACCTTCGGCGAGGACTCCAGGTCCTTCACCCGGCGCGCGGTCGCGACGAACTCACGGGTGGGGCCGCCACCGCCGTCGCCGTACCCGAACGGAACCAGCGAGCGGGTCGCGGCGCCGTTCTCCTGGAAGTTCCGCTGCGCGTGCGCGAGCTCGCGACCGGACAGGTCGGAGTTGTAGGTGTCGATCGGCGGGAAGTGGGTGAACACCCGCGTCCCGTCCAGGCCCTCCCACCAGAAGGTGTGGTGCGGGAACTTGTTCTCCTTGTTCCAGGAGATCTTCTGGGTCAGGAACCACTTCGAGCCCGACAGCTTCACCAGCTGCGGCAGGGCCGCCGTGTAGCCGAACGAGTCCGGCAGCCAGACCTCCTGGGTGTCGATCCCGTACTCGTCCAGGAAGAATCGCTTGCCGTGCACGAACTGCCGGGCCAGCGCCTCGCTGCCGGGCAGGTTGGTGTCGGACTCGACCCACATTCCGCCGACCGGAACGATGGTGCCCTCGGCAACGGCCTTCTTCAGCCGCTCCCAGACCTCCGGGTAGTTGTCCTTCACCCAGACGTGCTGCTGCGCCTGCGAGAACGCGAAGACCAGCTCCGGGTACTCCTCGGCGAGGGTGGCGACGTTGGAGACCGTCCGGGCGACCTTGCGCCGCGTCTCCCGCAGCGGCCACAGCCACGCGGAGTCGATGTGCGCGTGCCCGACGGCGGACAGCTGGTGGGCGCTGGCGTGCGCCGGCCGGCTCAGTACGTCGGTCAGCTGCGCGCGGGCGTCCGCGGCGGTGCCGGCGACGTTCTCGTAGTCCAGCGCGTCCAGCGAACGGCTGATCGCGCGCAGGATCTCGCGACGGCGGGGCTCCTGGGCGGACAGCTCGTTCTGCAGGCTGTTCAGTGCCTCGAGGTCGAGGATCAGGTCCCACACCTCGGCGTTGAACACGGCCAGGTCGGCGCGGGTCAGCGTGTAGATCGGGGTCTCGCCGAGCTTCTCGCCGATGTCGACCTTGGCGTAGGCGTTGTCGAGCGGGATCTCCGGGTTGGCAGCGCCCTCGACGTAGAACTGGATCGAGTCGCCGGCGGAGGCCGCCGTACCGTCCGGGCCGAGGATCGAGAGCGGGGCGTAGGTCTGTCGCGGGTGCAGGCCCTTCAGCGGCTTGCCGGAGGTGGTGTGCACCAGACCCTCGGCGGAGAAGCCGGGGCCGCCGCTGAAGCCGAGGTCGATGACCGCCTCGATCTCCTGGCCGGCCCATTCGGACGGGACCTGGCCGCTGAACCTGAACCACGCGGTACCCCAGGCCGGACCCCACGGCAGGCCGATCTCGGCCTTCTCGTAGGTCTGCGCGAGCGCTTCGGCGGGGGACACGGGCTCACCGGGTGCGTGCCACACCTCGATGTCCAGCGGGACCGCCGCGCCGTAGATCGCGGGGCGGAGCCGCTCCCGCAGGGCGCGCCTGAGCCGCTCCTCGATGAGTTGACGGTCGTCGTGCACGAAATCAGCCTCCGGGGAAGATCCTCACGCGGCCGCTACGGCCGCACGGATGACAACGCTGTCACACCTACCCCTGGCCCGTCCAGACGCAGTTCGGCCACAGTATCCAGACAGGATCCAGGCTTACCTGTCGGTAGCGGTTCGGTTGCGGCCGCGGGCGCGGCTACCCCGGAGGCCCGGTTGTTGTCTAGGTTGTCTGCATGGATCGCCCCCGCCTGCTGACCCCTGCCCGGCCGACTGGGATGACTAGGCGCAGTGTTCTCGGCTTCGGAGCCGCGGCCGCGTCGGCCCTGCTGGTGCCCGGCTGCTCCCGTGGCCGCGCCGACGAGCCCGCGCCCGCCGCCGCCGGGACCTTCGTGACCGGAAACCCCGGCGGCGTCTACAACGTCTTCGGTGCGGCGCTCAGCGCGCTGGTGAGCGAAGTCACCGGGATGGAGCTGAAGCCGCTGCCGAGCAACGGCTCGGTCGACAACCTGGTCAAGGTCGCGAGCCGTGCCGCCGACCTCGGTTTCTGTACGTCGGACTCGGCACTCGCGGCGTACGAGGGCACCGGCGAGTTCAGCAAGGGCCCGCTGCGGTTCACCGCGCTCGCCCGGGTGTACGACAACTACGTGCACATCGTCGTGCCGATGGCCTCGAAGGCCAAGGAGCTGACGGACCTGAACCCGCCCAAGGACAAACCGAACGCGCCGAAGATGGTGGTCAGCGTCGGCCCGAAGAACTCCGGGACCCAGATCATCGCCGACATGATCCTCGACGAGGCGAAGGTCGACGTGAAGCGGGTCAACATGACCCTGGAGCAGTCGGTCGCGGCGCTGACCCCGAAAGAGAACGCCACCCGGGGCTCGATCGACGCGTTCATCTGGAGCGGCGGCGTACCGACGGTGCCGATCGCGAAGCTGCAGAGCACGCTCGGGTTCCGGCTGCTCGACATCGCGAAGGTCGCCCAGACGATCGCGCTGAAGGAGTTCGGCGGGTTCGTGGTGTCGTCGATCCCGCCGTCGCAGTACGGGCTGGCCAGCGCGGTGCAGACGCTGGCGGTGCCGAACTACCTGATCGCGAAGCCGGGCCTGTCCGACTCGTGGGCCTGGTGGACGGTCAACACGCTGTTCCGCCGCCAGAACGACCTGATCAAGGATCACCCCGAAGCCGGCGCCCTGGACCCCCGCTCGGCGATCTCCACCATGCCGGTACCACTACATCCCGCCGCGGAACGCTGGTATCGGCAGAACCACATCTGACCTAGACGTCGTAATCGTCGATCAGCGGGACGCGGACCTCGATCACCAGGCCGCCGCCGATCGGCGGGCGGGCGACCACACGGCCGCCGACCCGGGCCGCCTCGGAGCGGACGATCGCCAGCCCGAGACCGGTGCCTGGCATCTCCCGGTGGTGCGCGCTGCGCCAGAACCGCTCGCCGACCTTCTTCAGGTCGCGTGAGCCGAGACCCAGGCCGTGGTCGCGGACCGACATCACGACCTCGGTGCCGTCCCGGGTGACCGAGACCTCCACCGGCGGAGCGCCGTACTTCGACGCGTTGTCGAGCAGTACGTCGAGGATGTCGTCGACCTCGAGCTCCGGCGCGACGCCGCCCGGGACCATCTCGCCGACGATCAGCTCCAGGTCGTCGGCGGCGTACACGGCCTTCCAGCCGACCAGTCGTTCCTTCACCGCCTGGGCCAGGTCCAGCGGCTCTTCGTTGCCTTCGGCATCGGCTGCCGAGGGGCGGTCCGAGCCGGCCAGCCGGGACAGCCGCTGGACGATCCGGCCGAGCCGGTCGATGTCGCTGAGCGCGAACCGCGCGGTCGGCGACAGCCGGGACAGGCCCTCGATGTGGATCCGGGCCGACGTCAGCGGCGTACGCAGCTGGTGCGACGCGTCCGCGACGAACTCACGCTCACGCTGACGGGCCTGGTGCAGGCTCAGTGCCATCGAGTTGAAGCTGTCACCGAGACGGCGTAGCTCCGGTGCGCGACCGTCGGTCGACACCCGGGTGTCGAGCGCGCCGCGGGTGATCTGGTGGGTCGCGTTGTCGAGGTCCTGCAGCGGCCGCAGCACCCAGCGGGTGATCGGCCGGACGATACCGACGATGATCGCGCCGATGCTGATCAGCAGGCCGCCGAGCAGCAGCAGCAACCCACGCTGCACCTGGTCGCGGGCGGTCTCGGTCGGCACCCGCAGTACGGCGGCACCGAGGACGCTGCCGTTGTTGACGACCGGACGGGACACGATCATCTCGCCGGAGCGCCACGGCCACAGTGCCGGCGGCTCAGGCGGCAGCCGGCCGGCCAGCGTGCTGTGCAGTGCGGACGCGATGTCCGGCTCCTTCACGTCCACACCGGACACGGAGGTGGCGATGACGCGGGAGTCGACGTCGACGACGAAGACCGGCGTGTTGTAGAGCTCCTGGTACCGGACTGTCAGCTCACGCAGGTTGGCGATGTCACCGGTCTGCAGCGGGGACTCCGCCATCGTGGCAAACCAGTCCGCGTCGTTGCTCCGGGACAGGAACAGCGTGCGCGACGTACTCGTGGCGATGAAGTTCGCCAGCGGGATGACGGCGACGATCGCCAGCGCGACGACCATCGGGACGAGGGACTGCAGTAGTCGACGGCGCAACGGTCAGTCCGAACCCAGGCGGTAGCCGACGCCGCGGATGGTCTGCACCAGTTCGGGCCGGCCGAGCTTCGCGCGCAGGCTGGCGACGTGGACGTCCATGGTTCGCGAGGACGCCTCGAAGACCGACTGCCAGGCGTACAGCGCGACCTGTTCGCGGGGGACCACCCGGCCGTGGTGAGCGGCCAGCACTGCTAGCACGTCGAACTCCTTGCGGGTCAGGCTGATGGGCTTGTCCGCCACCTGCACCGTGCGGGCTTCGATATCCACGGTCAGGTCGCCGACGGTCACCCGGGGGCGGGGCTGCAAGAGACCGGTACGACGTAGTACAGCATCGATGCGGGCCAGCAGTTCGGAAATCGCGAACGGTTTGACCACATAGTCGTCCGCACCGCTGCGCAACCCGCGCACCCGGTCCGCGGCCTCGCCGCGGGCCGTCACCGCGATCACCGGCACATCGGACACCGTACGGATCTGCCGGCAGACGTTGATGCCGTCCCCGTCCGGCAGTCCGAGGTCCAGCAGGACCAGGTCGCCGGGATCCGCCGCCAGGGCGTCGGCGGCGGTGCGAACGTGCGTCACCATCAGGCCGTAGCGCCGCAAAGCAGGTATCAGGGCATTGGCGATATCGAGATCGTCCTCGACCAGCAGAATCCGGACCGCGCCACTCATGCGGTGATCGTAGGCCAGGTCACGCCCTCATGTGTCAGATCTTGGTAAAGACGTAATCACGCGACTCCACCCAGTGTTCGGCAACATTAGCCTTCCGGACACAGGAGGGAACCAGTCGATGACTGTCGGTGTTGACACGGGGGGCAGCGTCACCGCGCCCTCCGAGGAAGAACTGGCCGAGTACGAGCAGGAACGCCCCGCTCGGCGGCTCAGGCCTGCCCTGGACCTGGTTGTTTCGGTCTGGTGCGCAATCGTCAGCGTCGGCGTCCTTGCACAGGTTTTCTTTCCAATACCACAAGGCACGCAGTTCTACTTGGTGATCTTTCTCGCAGCCGTTCTGCCGATCACGCTGCTCTGTTACCGGGGCTTTCGTCTTCCGGGCAGGGTTCGCACGCATGACGATCCCGGTGTCGTCGACTGGATCCTCGCCGTCATCGCGTTGGTCGTGTGCCTCTATCCGCTCTTCGATTTCGACGGATACCTGGAGCGGCGTCAGGCGCCGACCGTGTTGGACGTGGTGGCCGGAGCAGTGCTGCTGGTGCTGTTGCTCGAGGCCTGTCGTCGTACGACGGGCTGGGTTCTGCCGGTCTTCAGCCTGGTGTTCATCGCGTACGCGTACTACGGCGGCTACCTGCCCTACACGTGGTCGCTCGCCCATCAGGGCTTCAACTTCGACGCGATCATCGCGCAGTTCACGATGGGCACGGCGGGGTTCTACGGGACGCCGTTGAGCGTCGCGGCGTCGTACATCGTGCTGTTCACGATCTATGGCGCGGTGCTCGACTACTCCGGTGCCGGCAAGTTCTTCATCGACCTGTCCTTCGCCGCCTTCAAACGCAGCCGTACGGCGCCTGGCCGAACGGTCACGCTCGCGGGCTTCCTGCTCGGCAGCGTGTCAGGTTCGGGTACGGCGACTGCCGTGTCGCTCGGCACCGTGTCGTGGCCGATCCTGCGCCGGGCCGGTTATCCGCCCGAACCGGCGGGCGGAATGCTTGCCGCATCCGGTATCGGCGCGATCCTGTCGCCGCCGACGCTCGGTGCGGCCGCGTTCATCATCGCGGAGTTCCTGCAGGTGTCGTACCTGAAGGTGCTCGGGTTCGCCGTGATCCCGACGATCCTCTATTACCTGGGGATCCTGCTCGCGATCGAGATCGATGCCCGCAAGCACGGGACGACATCGGCGGAGACGTCGACGGATTCGGCGTGGCGGTTGCTGCTGCGGTTCGGGTACCACTTCTTGTCGTTGTTCGTGATCATCGCGTTCATGGCGGTCGACGTACCGCCGTTCAAGGCTGTCGTCTACGCGGTGATCATCCAGTTCGGGTTGTCGTTCCTGGACCGCGAGCACCGGCTGACCGGCCGGCCGTTGTTCAAAGCGCTTGCCCAGGGCACCCGTTCGGTACTGCCGGTGGCGGCCACCTGCGCGACGGCGGGCGTGATCGTCGCGGTCACCACGCAGACCGGGCTCGGGCTGAACCTCGCCGAGATCATCGTCAACGCTGCGCACGGATTGACCTCGAACCCCACCGCGGTGCTGATCCTGACCGTGGTGCTGTCCGGCTTCGCCGTACTGATCCTCGGGCTCGCGGTGCCGGTGACCGCGTCGTTCATCATCGCGGCGGTGATCATCTCGCCGGCGCTGGTCAACCTCGGCGTGACGCAGCCCGAGGCGTACATGTTCATCTTCTACTACGCCGTACTCTCCGAGGTCTCACCGCCGACCGCACTGGCCGCGGTGGCGACGGCTGCGATCACCGGCGGCAAGGTGATGCCGACGATGTGGCAGGCGTGGAAGTACACGCTGCCGGCGTTCCTGGTGCCGTTCGCGTTCGTGCTGACCGACAACGGCGCGCATCTGCTCGGTCAGGGCTCGTTCGTCGGGATGGTCTGGACCACGTTGGTGTCGATGCTCGCCGTCGCCGCGCTCGCCGTTGTCACGGGCGGCTGGGTGTTCGTCCGGGCGACCTGGCTCGAGCGGGCGGTCTGCGTACCTGCGGCTGCGTTGCTGCTGTACCTCGCGCCCGTAACCATCACGGCCGGAATCTGTTTGCTACTTGTTGCCGTCGTCATCAATCTGGTCCGGCGGCAGCGCCAGGCCTCTTCCGTGGAAGGAACCGTTGCCTCATGAGACTCCGCACCACTGTCGTGGCGCTTGCTGCCGTCGTCTCGCTCGCTGCCTGTGGCGGTCAGCGTGAACCTGCCGGGTCCTCGGACGGCGGCGGGCGACTGACGATTGCCACCGGCAACACGACGGGGGTGTACTACCAGCTCGGCGGCGCGCTGGCGTCGGTGATCTCGTCCAAGGTGGCCGGGTATCGCGCGACCGCGAGCGAGACCGGGGCCTCGGTGCAGAACATCCAGGGGCTGGTCGCGGGCAACTACGACATCGCGTTCTCGCTCGGCGACTCGGCCTCCGACGCGGTCAAGGGCGAGAACAGCTTCAAGGACAAGCAGGACGTGGTCGCGCTGACCCGGCTGTACAACAACTACACGCAGGTCGCCGTCCGGACCTCGGCCGGGATCAACTCGATCGCGGACCTGAAGGGCAAACGGGTCTCGACCGGTTCGCCGAACTCCGGGACCGAGGTGATCGCGCGCCGGCTGCTGGAGGCGGCAGGGCTCGACCCGGCCAAGGACGTGACCGCGCAGCGGCTCGGGTTGCCGGAGTCGGTGGATGCGATGAAGTCGGGCTCGGTCGACGCTCTGGTCTGGTCCGGCGGTCTGCCCACCGGCGGGATCACCGACCTGATCACGAGTATGGGCAAGGGTGTGAAGCTCTTGCCGATCACGGATCTGCTGCCGAAAATGCAGGAGAAGTACGGCTCGATCTACACGCAGGCGCCGATCCCGGCCGCGACGTACAAGCAGGCGGCCGACGTACCGACGATCGTCGTGCCGAACGTGCTGCTGGTCCGCAAGGACATGAAGGACGAGCTCGCGGAGCAGTTGACGAAGGTCATCTACGACAACATGGGTGCACTGGTCGCGGTGAACGCGGCCGCGAAGGGCATCACGCTCGAGAACGCCGAGAAGACCGACCCGGTGCCGTTGCACCCCGGCGCGAAGAAGGCGATCGACGGGCTGAAATAGCAGTTTGCTGGTTTACGGGTGGGCACCGGACCTTAAGGGGTCCGGACCGGCTCGGTGATCAGCTCACAGACCGTCCTCCCCCGCACACCAGGCGCAGCGGGGGAGGACGCAGGGCCCGCCTCCGCAGACCAGGCGCAGCGGCGGCGGGACCTACGCCGGCCCCACAACCAGGCGCAGTGAGTGCCGGCGGACCGGGTCCATTCGGCGGAGGCATCCGTCGGGTGGGCCCGGTCACCCTTTTCTAGTGGGGTTCGTCCTCCTGCGGGATCGCCGTCCCGTACAGGTAATGCGACAACGCGGAGTCGCGCTTGGGGTGCGCGTGGTACTTGATCGGCACCACCCGTCCCTCGGCGCTGTCCCACGCGGTGTCGGCCATCCGCCACATCCGGTGAGCGATCCGGCCGGCCATGCCGGTGTGCGGCGAGGACGGGTGTGCGCGGGTGGGCGCGACCTCCTCAGCCTCCAGCAGGTCCTCGGTCAGCGTGTTCACGTCCGCGCCGTCGAGCTGCTCACAGATCTGCCGGCTGTACGTCGCCTCCATCTGCTCGTGCTGCCCGAGCAGCCGGTCGATGTGCTGCCACAGGTCGTCGTGCTGGAGATCGACGAAGCGACTGTCGCCGTACTGCCGTCCTTTGAGGAAGCGCAGTGAGCGCTCCAGTTCCTTGGCGTTGCCGACGTACCTGGTGACCATGCCTGCGCCGTCGGGGAGACGTCGGACGTGCGGGAGGAGCACGTCTTCTGCAGCGGCCAGGTGTTGTGCGGCGATGGCGTAGAACCGGTCCGTCTGATGCCTTTGCTCGGGGTGGGCCGCATCCAAATGATGCGCCGGCTCGGCCAGCTCCCGGATCTTCGCGTGTTCGTAGGTCAGGGCCAATTCGAGCGTCGAAGCGGTCATCTCAACCACCTCCAGAGGGTCTCTTCCAGCGTGTGCCCATTCCCGCCGGAGCGCAACCACCCCACCCCGCTCCGTAACCTTCCGGCAAGGGATCCCTTACGACGAAGCGCCCGCCGTAAGGGGTGCGGCGGGCGCTTCGGGCTGGTGATGTGCGGCTGGTCAGCCGTCCGAGCTCTTCTTCCAGAGGTTGATGCCGGCTTCCACGGCATCGGCGTCGATGGCCTCGAGCTCCTCGGGCGAGAACTTCAGGTTGCGGACCGTCGCCAGGTTGTCCTCGAGCTGGGCGACGCTGGAGGCGCCGATCAGCGCGCTGGTGACGCGGTCGTCGCGAAGCGTCCAGGCGAGCGCCAGCTGCGCGACGGACTGACCGCGCTCCTTGGCGATCTCGCTCAGGGCGCGGACGTGCTTGAGGGTGTCCTCGGTCAGCGAGTCCGGGTTGAGCGACTTGCCCTGCGCCGCGCGGGAGTCGGCCGGGATGCCGTCCAGGTAGCGGTCCGTGAGCACGCCCTGCGCCAGCGGCGAGAACGCGATCACGCCGACGCCGAGCTCACCGACGGCGTCGAGGAGGTCTTCCTCGATCCAGCGGTTCAGCATCGAGTACGACGGCTGGTGGATCAGCAGCGGCGTACCGAGCTCGCCCAGGATCCGGGCCGCCTCGCGGGTCCGGTCCGCGGAGTACGAAGAGATACCGGCGTACAGCGCCTTGCCGGAGCGGACTGCCGCGTCGAGCGCACCCATCGTCTCCTCGAGCGGGGTGTCGGGGTCGAACCGGTGCGAGTAGAAGATGTCGACGTAGTCCAGGCCCATCCGGCTCAACGACTGGTCGAGCGAGGCGAGCAGGTACTTCCGCGAGCCGCCACCCTGACCGTACGGCCCCGGCCACATGTCGTACCCGGCCTTGGTCGAGATGATCAGCTCGTCGCGGTACTTGGTGAAGTCGCGCGCGAAGTGCGTCCCGAAGTTGGTCTCGGCCGAGCCGTAGGGCGGGCCGTAGTTGTTCGCCAGGTCGAAGTGCGTGACGCCGAGATCGAACGCCCGCCGCAGAATGTCGCGCTGCGTCACGAACGGCTTGTCGTCGCCGAAGTTGTGCCACAACCCCAGCGAGATCGCCGGCAACTGCAGCCCGCTCCGCCCGGTCCGCCGGTAACTCATCTGGTCGTCATACCGACCCTCAGCCGCCACATAATCAGTCACGAAACCACAGTCTGCCCCATCCCCAACCATTCGCAAACCCCTTGTTTTCAAGCAGAAACCGCGCAACTGACACCAAGAACCCCACCTTCTTGATCGGTGGTCAGGTGAGCTCGGCCCAGGGAGTGGGCGGGGTGGTGGTGAAGAAGTGAAGGATGTTGAGAAGGCGGCTCGCGGTCGGGGCGGTCCAGTGGCGTTGGTCCGGCCAGGGTGAGGCCGGAAGTTTGGCGAGGGCCCACGAGAGGTGGAACCAGAGGATCGCGGCGGCCAGGTCTTCCTCGGAGTCGGGGGATTGTCGGGCGTAGACGGGCAGGAGCTTGGCCACCTGGGTGAGCGGCAGCTTGGCGAACTCCATGGCGCGCGGGGCCCAGGAGGCGTCACCCCAGTCGATGAGCGCGCGGAGCTCGTTGCCGGGGCCGGCGAGAAGGTTGTGCGCGGCAACGTCTCCGTGGATGAGTACCTTGGGTCCGCTGTCGTCGAAGCGCTCCGCGAGCCGCGTGAACCAACCGGTCAACCAGCTTGCTGTCGCCGGATCCACATACCCACGGGTCGCGAGGTCGTCGACCGTCCGCCACGGATCCCCCCAGTCATCCTCCGGCACCCCAGGAATCACCAAGGTGGGGTCAGGAGTGTGGTGGAGCTGGTGGAGGCGGGCTAGTTCGTTGGCCAGGGTGGTGGGGGCTTCGGTTGGTTCGGCGCCGTGGATGCGTTCCATCACGACGTACGGGGCGGGGAGGAGGCGGTGGGTTTCGTCGTACTCGACGATTTCGGGGGTCAGTACGCCGACCAGTCGGGCGGCGGGGACGACGTGGGTTTCTTTGCGGAGGTCGTCCTCGTAGCCGGGGGGGAGGCGCGGAGGAACAGGTCGTCGCCGAGGATGAAAGCGCGGTTGGCCACGCCGCCCGGGACCTCTTTCACGTGTTCGGCGTCGATGCCGTGGCGGCGGGCGACAGTGGTCACCTGGTGCAGGAAATCGTGATGCTCGGGCAATCCACTTCTCCGTCGCGCGCGGGAGTCGCCGGCCGGATCCGCGAGGCGGGGTGGGGCGGCATCCACCGAGTTTGATGTACTGCGGGCGTGCGTGTCGATGTAGATCCGGAGACCGTCGGGCGACGAGAGTTCTACGCGCTGCTGAACTCTGTGGTGGTGCCGCGACCGATCGCGTGGGTGTCGAGCCGCTCGGCCGACGGTGTGCTGAACCTCGCGCCGCACTCGTTCTTCACCGTCTCGTCTGTCAGGCCGCCGATGGTGCAGTTCACTTCCGTCGGTCGGAAGGACAGCCTCAACAACGTCGAGGCGACCGGCGAGTTCGTGGTGAACTTCGCCGCGGAGCCCCTGTACGAGCAGGTGAACGCGTCCGGGACGAACTTCCCGCCGGAGGTCTCCGAGTTCGAGGCGATCGGCGTCACCACCGAACCGTCGCGAACGGTTTCCGTCCCACGGGTCGCGGAGTCGCCGGTCGCGATCGAATGCACGCTGCACACCACCCTCGAACTCGGCGACTGCACCCTCGTGATCGGTCAGGTCCGGCAGATCGCGATCGACGCCGCCATGATGGACGGCGATCACCCCGAGGTACGCCGACTCCGCCCGCTCGCCCGGCTCGGTAAGGACGAGTGGAGCACGCTCGGCGAGGTCCGCTCGATCACGCGCATCCGCCACTCCGACTGGCCTGGTCATTTCACACCTCCTGGTAGCTGAACAGTTCGAGTTAGTTGCTCATGGCACCTGTCGTCACCGCGACCTCGACGGCAGCTCCGACGTGGCCAAGACCTTGGTGAGCGTTTCGAGCTCAGAGGACAACCGCAGCGGCGTGTAGTCCGGCGACACGGTGGTCGCCGGTAGCCAACGGAAGTCCGGCGTCACCATGAAGACCTCGGGCGACAGCGGTCCGGGGTCGTGGGCGTGGCTCCGGGCCGCGACGTTGAGCAGCAGACCCAGAGCCGGGATGAGCGACAGGTCCCGGATCACGTGCAGCATGAGCGTGTCTCGGGCCGGCACTGCCGCGAGGACGCCGTGTGGTGCATGCTCCACGTGCAGCGACTCGCGCAGAACGGTATCGAGAACGAGTGCCCGCGACGCCGCGAACGGCGTCCCGGTGACGAAGTCGACCTGTAGATCCTCGTGTTCGACGTGCTCGACGTGGTCGGTCATCCTGCGGAGGTTGGCGAGGCCGAACCGCTCGGCCTCGGACCAGGTGATGCCCATATCGGCCGGCTCGAGGAACATGGTCACGATCCCGTCGTCGGTCGTGGACGGAACGGACAGCAGACCGGGCAGGAAGTCGGGCCGGTCGGCGGTCCAGCCGGGCGGCAGCGCGTCGCGGGGGACGAGACGCTGGATCAACTCGCGCTCGGGATCTGTCGGTGGTGTCGGTGGACCTTGCCGGAGTTGCTCCAGCAGTTGGTCGAAGTGCTCCTCGACGAGCACCGGCCAGCTGTCCTCGTCGAACTGGGCGACGATGCGGGCGAGGTTGCTCAGACCGAGCACCGGATTGTCGGCGGAGCGATCCGCCGGGACCAGGGCCGCGCCGCCCTGGTAGGCGAGATCGAGCCCGAGCTCGGCCGCGGTGGACAGGGCGAGCTGAACGAGTCGGGTGGCTTGTCGGCGGGACAGTGGGGTCAGGATCGGGTCGGGACGGTCGGAGTTGTTGCCCTGGGCATATTCGGTGGCTGCGTCGATGGTCATCGTGGTCCTCCTTCTCGGCAGAGAAAGTACGAGGATCGGGCCTCGCCGGAGACCGTGATTCCGAACCTGTGGACAACTCCCGGGGGATACTCTGCGCAGACCCATCAGGGAGCCCGAAGGAGCCTGTATGTCCAGCAGCCCGTCGTCGCGGCCGACCTCCGAGACCCGGCTGTCGCTGTCGCACATCACCGCGCAGAACGAGACCAACCTGCTCGGCACCGTGCACGGTGGCGTGATCATGACGCTGGTCGACTCGGTCGCAGGCGTCGTCGCGGCCCGGCATTCGGGCGGGGCCGCCGTCACCGCGTCAATGGACGAGATGGTGTTCCTCGTCCCGGTGCGGGTCGGGGACGTCGTGCATTTCAGCGGTCAGGTGAACTGGACCGGGCGCAGTTCGATGGAGGTCGGCGTACGGATCACCGCGGATCGGTGGGACGCGGTGGGTCCGCAGGTGCATGTTGCCTCGGCGTACCTGGTGTTCGTCGCGGTGGACGAGGAGGGCAAGCCGCGCGAGGTGCCGCAGGTCGTGCCGGTGACCGACGAGGACCGGCGACGGTTGCGTGAGGCCGAGATCCGGCGGAGTCACCGGCTGGCCCGCCGCGCCGCCATCATCGCCTCCCGCGAACAAGCGGACGAGGAAGGCGAACAATGACGCTCGTCGGCAGCGCCCGGCGGAACCCGTCGGCCGTGCTGCTCATCGTGCAGTTGCTCGGTGTCCTGATCTACCCGGCGATGGAAGGATCGCGGCCGGGTCGGGTCGCGTTCGAGATCCTCGGCATCGTCGTACTCGTGCTCGCGGTCTTCTCGGTCCGCTCGACGCCAGGGCTCACCTGGGTCAGCATCTGCCTGGGCATCCCGGCCGTAGCGCTCTCGCTGCTCGATGCGTTCGACCCGACCGATCCGGTGGTCGCGATCTCCGCCGTACTGCATGCCGCGTTCTACTTCTACGCGGCGTACAGCCTGCTCCGCTACATGTTGTCCGACCATGACGTCAGCGTCGACGAGCTGTTCGCGACCGGCGCGACGTTCACGTTGGTGGCCTGGGGTTTCGCCTACTTGTACGTGTTCGTCCAGGTCCTCGTTCCGGAAAGCTTCACCGCGGCTGTTGCTCCGAGCAACGATCGTACGTGGATGGAGCTGCTGTTCCTGAGCTTCACGACGCTCTCCAGCACCGGCCTGAGCGATGTCGTCCCGATCACATCGTGGGGCCGCTCGGTAGTGATGATCGAGCAGCTAGCCGGTCTCGGATACGTCGCCATGGTCGTGTCCCGCCTGGTCGGTCTCACTCTCACGAAGCGCACCAACAACTAGACCCGAGGCCACCCGGCCAGCAGATCGGCTGCTGCTCGCGCGGCAACCTCCGGCGCTTCGGTCATCGCGGCGACCCGATAGCTGACGAGCGCGCCCTCGTGGAGCAGCAGCAAACGATCAGCCAGCTCACCCGGATCGGCAAGCCCGGCCGCTCGCGCCTGCGCCTCGAACTCGGACCGCATCCACCGCTTCTGGCCCACGATCACCGGCATGGCCGGATGGTCCGGCGCAGCCAGCTCCACGCTCGCGTTGATGAACCCGCACCCGTTGCGCGACCCGGCAAGCCAGTCCGTCAGCGCCGCGAACAACGCCAGGATCAGCTCTTCGGGAGTCGCCGGCTGCCGCTCGGTCAGCTGCTCGTCGAGGAACAAATGCCAGGCGCGATCCCGCTCCTCGAGGTACGCCGCGATCAGCCGGTCCTTCGATCCGAACCGGTCGTACAACGTCTTCTTGGTCACGTCCGCCGCGGCAGCGATCGCATCGACCCCGACCGTCCGGATGCCCTGCTCGTAGAACAGCGTCGACGCGGCCGCGAGGATGCGCTCCCCGGCGGGGGTCAACCGGGGCGCCGCACGCACCTGGCGGTCCACGATCAGTCTCACCTGCTGGTCAAGCATACTGACAGTATACCGACCGGTGTGGTTACTCTCGCAGACATGACGACCAACAAGGCGCTCACCCTGGCGGCCGGAGCCGGGTTCGTCGTGTTCTGGAGCTGCGGCTTCATCGGCGCCCGGTGGGGTACGCAGTACACGAACGCGTTCGACCTGCTTGCCTGGCGGTTCCTCGTCGCGGGCGCGATCGCCGCTGCGATCCTGGCGATCAGGCGACCGCGGATCTCCCGCAGGGATCTCGCGACCCAGATCTCGATGGCCTTCCTGACCCAGTTCGTCTACCTCGGTCTGATCTTCACCGGTATCGACCACGGGATCACAGCCGGCGTCACCGCGCTGATCGGATCGCTGCAGCCGCTGGTGATCGCGACCGTCGCCGGCCCGCTGCTGGACGAACGCGTCAGCCAACGCCAATGGCTCGGTCTGGTGCTGGGCCTCGCCGGTGTGGGCTTGGTTGTCGCCGACGACCTCGGTGCCGGGCATGGGTCGCCGCTGTTGTTCCTGCTCCCGATCGGTGGGCTCCTCGGTCTCGTCGCAGGCACCTGCCTGGAGCGCTCTCGCAAGCCGAGTACGAGATCTCTGGATGCGCTGGCCGTGCAGAGCCTCGTGTCAGCTGTCCTCTTCACAGCCTTGGCCATCTCGACCCACAGGATGACTGTTCCGCAGCAGCCCGGCTTCTACGGCGCGGTGCTGTGGTTGGTGTTACTGGCGACCGGTGGTGGCTGGGGCCTGTACCTCGTCAACCTCAAACTCTCCGGCGCAACCCGCATCAGCTCGCTGCTCTATCTGGTCCCTCCGACCACGATGGTGTTCGCGTTCCTGCTCTTCCACGAGACCATCGGCGCGCTCGCCGTCGCAGGCATGCTGGTTTGTGCGGTCGCCGTGCTGCTGATCCGGATCGGTGAACAAGTACGCTGCGGGGATGGCGGAGACCCGGTGGCTGGACCAACGAGAAGCACAGGCCTGGCGCGCGTACATCGCGGCGCAACGAGTAGTGAGTAGCCGCATCGAGCAACAGCTGCAACGCGACGCCGGAATCCCGCACACGTACTACGAGATCCTGGTCCGGCTGTCCGAGGCGCCGGGCAACCGGCTGCGGATGAGTGAGCTCGCGGTGGCGACCCAAGGTTCGCGCAGCCGACTGTCGCACGCGGTCAACCGGCTCGAGCAGAACGGCTGGGTCAAGCGCGAGGGCATCGAGTCCGACCGTCGCGGCCAGGTCGCGATCCTCACCGAGCTCGGACGGCAGAAGCTGATCGACACGGCCCCCGGTCACGTCGAGGAGGTGCGCAAGTCGATCTTCGACGCACTGACCCCGGAGCAGGTCGAGCACCTGTACGACGTGTGCGCGACCCTGGCCCGGCATTCCGGGGACACCGTCGACCGCGCCGCCTGGGAGCGAAACTGAGATGAGGCGACCGGTCGCGCTGATCGCGCTGACTGCTCTCGTGGTCGCCGGCTGCGGCGACAGCAACTCTCCACCGACCGCCGGTCCGAGCACAGTGCCGTCCTCATCGATGCCGGTCGAGCCGACCGATCAGCCCACCGATGAGCCCAGCACTCCGGCGAGCGAGACGCCACCACCCCAGACGCCGACGGACTCGCCGACTGAAGGCTGCATCGACCAGAAGCTCCAGAGCCTGACGCTCCGCGAGCAGGCCGCTCAGCTGATCATGACCGGCATCGACGCCAACGGCATGACGTCCGCGCAGAAGGCCGTCGTACAGCAGAAGTCCGGCAGCGTCTTCCTGATGGGCGCCAGCGGCAGCCTCTCCCACACCCGCTCGGCGATGAGCGCGGTCAATACCGCGGCCACAGTGAAAGGCGTCCGCCCACTTATCGCAGCGGACCAAGAAGGCGGCCAGATCCAGCGGCTCAAGGGCCCCGGCTTCGACCGCATCCCCGCAGCCACGGTCCAAGGCACCTGGTCGAGCTCCAAGCTCACCGCACAAGCACAGGTGTGGGGCAGCCAGCTCAAGCAGGCCGGCGTCAACGTCGACCTCGCGCCGGTGGCCGACGTCGTACCCAGCTCACTGAAGTCCCAGAACGCCCCTATCGGCCAGCTCAACCGCGAGTACGGCAACACGCCGGCCGACGCGAGCCGCGGAGTACAGGCATTCGTGCAAGGCATGCGCAAGGCCGGAGTCGCGACCTCGGTCAAGCACTTCCCCGGACTCGGACGGGTGCGCGGCAACACCGACTTCTCGTCTGGTGTCGTCGACAACGTCACGGTTCGCGGTGACGACGACCTGCAGCCGTTCGCCGACGGGATCAAGGCCGGTGCGTCGATGGTGATGATCTCGACCGTCACCTACACCAAGATCGACCCGAAGAACCGCGCGATCTTCTCGCCGACCGTCATCCAGGGCATGGTCCGCGGCGACCTCGGCTGGAGCGGGGTGGTGATCACCGACGACGTCGGTGCGGCCGCCGAGGTCGCATCGGTCCCGGCCGGGGCCCGCGCGACCCGGTTCGTCGCGGCCGGCGGCGACATCGTCATCAACGCCAAGGCCGGGCTGACCACGACGATGGTGGACGCGCTGGTCGCCAAGGCCCAGCAGGACAAGTCCTTCGCGGCGAAGCTGGCGAGTAGCGTGCGGCGTGTGCTGACGCTGAAACAGGACCACGGCCTGGTGAGTTGCGGATGACGGAGGAGGAGCCCGATTACCGGTTCACGCTGGCGAACGAGCGCACCTACCTCGCCTACCTGCGGACGTCGCTCGCCTGCTACGCCGGGGGACTGTCCGCGGTGCAGTTCCTCGACCTCGGCCCGGATCGCTGGCCGGCCCGCATCATCGGACTGATCCTGGTCTGCGCCGGCATCGTCACGACGGCCGGAGCGTTCCGGCGCTGGCAACAGAACCTGATCGCGATCCGTCGCGGTGGCGCGCTTCCGGTGACCCGGCTCCCGTTGATGCTCGGGGCAACGATCGCGGTCGTCGGCCTGATCGGCCTGCTGTTCTCACTGTGGCGATGAGCACACCGGATCCCGGCCGGCAGCCCGAGCGGACGCTGCTCGCATGGCGTCGTACGGCGCTCGGCCTGATTGCCAACGGCATCCTGCTGATTGCCTCCGGCCACGGTTCGTCGGACGTCCGCACCGGGCTCGGAATCGTCGTACTGGTGCTGTCCTTGGGCTGCTGGGCCGCCGTCAGCGCCGTCTATCGCAGTACCAGCGGCGGCGCGATCCATGCCCTCGGTCACGAGAATGTGCTCCGGGTCGCGGCCGGTCTGGTCCTCGTCGTCGGGCTGTTCGACCTGTACGCCGTGATAACGCGCTGAAACCGATCGGTTACCAACTGTGCAACGCTCAACTGCCCAGTTCATCACAACGCGATACGTTGCTCCGGGCGGATGCCACGTCAGGCGGATGTTCCCCCTAGCATGTTCACGGTTTGTCCCTCGTTCACCCGGAGCTTGAAGTGCCGTTACGTCTGCGTCCGAACGACCCGACGTTCTACGACCTTTTCACCGAGTCCGCCAACCACCTCGTGGACGGATCCCGGATCCTGGCCGAGTTGCTCGGCAGTACGGCGGGGACCGGCCTCTCCTCGAGTCACCAGATCGCCGCCGAGATGAAGGATGCGGAGCACGCGGCCGACGAGACCACCCACTCGATCATCCGCCGGGTGAACTCGACCTTCGTCACCCCGTTCGACCGCGAGGACATCTACCGGCTGGCCTCCGATCTCGACGACGTGATGGATTTCATGGAGGAGGCGGTCGACACCGTCCACCTCTTCAACCTGGAGAAGCTGCCGGAGGAGATCGCCGAGCAGATCGAAGTACTCCAGCGGATGGCCCAGCTGACCGCTGAGACCATGCCCAGGCTGCGGACGATGAAGGACCTGGCCGAGTACTGGATCGAGATCAACCGCCTGGAGAACACCGGCGACGCGGTCCACCGCAGGTTGATCGCGAAACTCTTCAGCGGCGAGTACGAGGCGCTGACCGTGATGAAACTCAAGACCGTGGTCGACCTGCTGGAGGCCGCGATCGACGCGTTCGAGCACGTTGCCAACACGGTCGAGCAGATCGCCGTCAAGGAGGGCTGAGCGTGGAGCTCGCGCTCGTCATCGCCGTAGTCCTCATCGCGCTCGTCTTCGACTACACCAACGGTTTCCACGATGCCGCCAACGCGATCGCTACCTCGGTGTCCACCCGGGCGCTCACTCCGCGGGTGGCGCTGGCGATGGCGGCGGCGTTCAACTTCCTCGGCGCGCTGGCCGGCACCGAGGTCGCCGAGACCGTTGGCAAGGGCATCATCAGTACGCCGTCCGGGACCCACGGCCTGGTGATCGTGATCGCAGCCCTGATCGGCGCCATCACCTGGAACCTGATCACCTGGTACTTCGGCCTGCCGAGCTCCTCGACCCACGCACTGATCGGCGGCCTCGTCGGCGCCGGCCTCGCCTCGGCGAGCACCGTCCTGTGGTCGGGCATCATCGACAAGGTCGTCATCCCGATGGTGCTGTCACCCGCGGTCGGCTTCCTCGGCGCGTTCCTGCTGATGGTCGCGATCCTCTGGCTGTTCCGGCGCAGCAATCCAGGCAAGACCACACGCGGTTTCCGGATGGCGCAGTCGCTGTCGGCCGCCGCGATGGCGCTCGGCCACGGACTCCAGGACGCGCAGAAGACGATGGGCGTGATCTTCCTGGCGCTGGTCACCACCGGGCACGCCCAGCAGAGCGACGGCATCCCGCTGTGGGTCAAGATCTCGGCCGCGACGGCAATCTCGCTCGGCACGTACTCCGGCGGCTGGCGGATCATGCGGACGCTCGGCCGCCGGATCATCCACCTGGACCCGGCCCGCGGGTTCGCGTCGGAGGCAATCGCCGCGACCGTGCTGTACGTGATGGCGATCGGCCTGCACGCCCCCGTCTCCACCACGCACACGATCACTTCCGCGGTGATGGGCGCCGGCGCGACCAAGCGGCTGTCAGCGGTGCGCTGGGGTGTCGCCAAGAGCATCGCGATCGCGTGGGTCCTGACCATCCCGGCCGCCGGGATCGTCGCAGCACTCATCTACGAACTGGCACATCTGATCTTGGAGTAAATTCCCTGGTTCCATTCATTTCAAATTCACTCACCGGGCCTACGGTCGATCGACGTTACTGATCGTCCGCCTAGGGAAGTGATCGGGATGGATCTGTCGTTCCTTGTCGTCGTGGTGATCATCACCGCATTGGTGTTCGACTTCACCAACGGGTTCCACGACACCGCCAATGCGATGGCGACGTCGATCGCCACCGGCGCACTGAAACCGAAGGTCGCGGTGGCTGTGTCCGCCGTGCTGAACCTGGTCGGCGCGTTCATCTCCACCGAGGTCGCCAAGACGATCTCGAGCGGGATCGTCGACGACGCCAAAGTGACCGTGCCGGTGATCTTCGGCGGCCTGGTCGGCGCCGTGCTGTGGAACTTGATGACCTGGTACGTCGGCCTGCCGAGCTCGTCGTCGCACGCGCTGTTCGGCGGCCTGATCGGCGCCACCTGGATCGCCTCCGGGAGCAGCGCCGTGCACTTCACCACCGTCGTGCAGAAGATCATCATCCCGGCGGTCGCCGCGCCGATCGTGGCCGGCGTCGTCGCGCTGCTCGGCACGTTCCTGGCCTACAAGATCACCCACCGGGCCGAGAAGAAGACGGTCACCGAGGGCTTCCGGGTCGGTCAGATCGCGTCCGCCTCGATGGTGTCGCTGGCCCACGGCACCGGTGACGCGCAGAAGACGATGGGTGTGATCACGCTGGTGCTGATCACCTCGGGCACCCTGGCCTCGGGATCTGCGCCGCCGGTCTGGGTCATCCTGTCCTCCGGTCTCGCGATCGCGGCCGGCACCTATCTGGGCGGCTGGCGGATCATCCGGACGATGGGCAAGGGCCTGACCGAGATCGAGTCGCCGCAGGGCTTCTCCGCCGAGACCAGCTCGACCGCGGTCCTGCTGGCTTCGTCCCACCTGGGCTTCCCGCTGTCGACCACGCAGGTCTGCTCGGGCAGCATCCTCGGCGCCGGCCTCGGCAAGCGGCTGGCCGAGGTGCGCTGGACGGTGGCCGGCCGGATGGCCGTCGCCTGGGTGCTCACGCTGCCCGCCGCCGCGATCGTCGGCGCGCTGGCCGGGCGGGTGGCCGACTCCGGCAACATCGGCGTGCTGATCATCGCGATCCTCGCGGTCGCGGCCGGTGTCGCCATCTACGCGGCCTCCCGGCGCAAGCCGGTCACGTCGAAGAACGTGAACGACTACCCGACCTCCACCCCGGCCGCCAGCTCGGCCGCGGCGGCCTGAGAGGAGTACGGCGATGCACATCGACTGGAGTTCACTCGGTCAGGTGGCACTGGCCAGCCTGATCTTCGGGGTCGGCCTGGCGGTCCTGTTCGCGTTCGGGGTCAGCGCGATGTCGCGGCGCGCGGTCGCGATCGACGCGAAGCGGCAGCCGTCCGTCGTGGACACCGGCGTCGCGGCACTCTGCTTCGCGGGCTGCCTGGCCGCGGTGCTGTACGGGCTGTACCTGATCATCCCGCAGTTCCACTGAGTCTCTTGAGTCTCTGAGAGGTACGACGGGCGGTCTGGCGGCTGCCCGTCGTACGTCTTCTCAGGGTGCGGCTCAGCGGTTCCAGCGCCGGACCGACTTCGCCACGTCCTTGGCGCGGATCGAGCCGAGGTTGTACTCCCACGCGGCCAGCAGCCGGTCGCCCAGTACTTCCGCGTCGAGGTACGTCCGCGGCCGTACGGCGACCGCCCATGTCGCAGCGGCGGCGTGGCCCTGCTGGTGCAGCAGGTGGTCCACCGTCGCCTCGATGCGGCCCACCTGCTCGTCACGCAGGCCGTCACAGGCCCACTCCTGCAGGATCTTCGGGTCGTCGGCCGTCATTCTGGCCAGATAGGTCAACGGACCCCGCCAGAAACCCCTGCTGCCGATGCTGTCCAGCGTCTCCAGCGGGAACCAGCCGTTCGGGTTCCGCCGGCCGTTCACCGCGGACTCGATCTCGCGGGCGCGCTCCGGATTCAGCCCGCGGGTCGCCCAGTCGACGAAGAACGCTCCGGCGTCCGGGATGTGCTCGGCCACATGCGGCGCCGGAGTCATCGCGCCCGGGTCGAACAGATGCAGCTCTTCCGGTGAATCGAACAAAACCTTCCCCGCCCGCTCGTGTCGCAGGCCACCGACACCGGCCCGCCGCACAGGGACCCCCCAGGTTCCTGCTCAGTCAACGAAAGCCTTCGTACCCTCGTTCCGCCCCGAGGGTCAAGGTCCTGTCCGCCGTCTTAACGACGTTTGGAGGCCCGGCGGGCAAGCTCTTCCTGGTCGAGTCGTTCGGCCTCGGCCGGGGTCGGCGCGCTGCCGCCGTACGCCGCGGGCAACCACCAGGCCCCGGCGGGCTGCTCGGGGTACGAGCGGACGGTCTCGTCGAGCATCCCGGCCATCGTGGACCGCAGCTGTGCGGTCGCCTCGGCCGCGTCGTCGTCGCGCGTCACCGTGATCGGTTCGCCGACGGTGATCGAGATCGGGCGGTGCCGGGAGAAGTCCCGCGGATGGTCCTTGGTGAACATCCGCTGCGTGCCCCACAGGATCATCGGGATCACCGGTACGCCGGCCTCCGCCGCCATCCGGACCGTGCCGGACTTGAACTCCTTGAGCTCGAACGAACGGCTGATCGTGGCCTCCGGGAACACGCCGACGACCTCACCCGCGGCCAGGTACTCCAGCGCCTTCTGGTACGACGCCGCGCCCGCGTCCCGGTCGACCGGGATGTGGTGCATGCCGCGCATCAGCGGACCGGAGTACCGGTTGCGGAACAGCACCTCCTTGGCCATGAACCGGACCAGCCGCTTGCTCGGCAGAGCGCCGTACCCGCCGAGGATGAAGTCGACGTAGCTGATGTGGTTGAGGGCGATCAGCGCGCCGCCGGTCCGGGGCACGTTCTCCGTGCCGGTCAGGCGGAGCTTCAGGTCCAGCACCTTGAACGAGGTCCGGGCGAAGGCGATGACGGGCGGGTACACGAGGTCGCGCATACCTGGACGCTACAGGCTTCGTCTAGGGTGGTCGTGACAACTTGAGATCGCGGGAGCTCGCACCGTAGCGGGCTGAGAGGGCGGCTGGGTTCTGATCCCGGCGCCGCCGACCGCCGAACCTGTCCGGGTAATTCCGGCGTAGGGAGCACCAGCATGGTGAATGTCAGCACGATCCGTCCGACGGTGACGACGGGTCCGATCTCCGGCTCGGAGAAGATCTGTCGCGGGGAGCTCGGCGTACCGGCTCGTCGCGTGCATCTGACCAACGGGGAGCATTTCGACCTGTACGACACGTCCGGTCCGTACACCGACGCGTCGGCGCAGATCGACGTACAGGCGGGCCTTCCCGCGTTGCGGCGCGAGTGGATCGCGGGACGCTCGGGACTGACCCAGCTCGGGCATGCGCGAGCCGGGACGATCACCGACGAGATGAGGTACGTCGCCGTCCGGGAGGGCGTCGACCCGGAGTTCGTCCGGGCCGAGGTGGCCCTCGGACGGGCGGTGATACCGGCGAACCGGCGGCATCCGGAGAGCGAGCCGATGATCATCGGCAAGAAGTTCTTGGTGAAGGTGAACGCGAACATCGGCAACTCCGCCGTCACCAGCTCGGTCGAGGAAGAGGTCGAGAAGCTCGTGTGGGCGACCCGGTGGGGCGCGGACACGGTGATGGATCTGTCGACCGGGAAGAACATCCACGAGACGCGGGAATGGATCCTGCGGAATTCGCCGGTGCCGATCGGGACGGTGCCGCTGTACCAGGCGCTCGAGAAGGTGAACGGCGATCCGGCCGCGCTGTCGTGGGAGGTGTACCGCGACACGGTGATCGAGCAGTGCGAGCAGGGCGTGGACTACATGACCGTGCATGCCGGCGTACTGCGACGGTACGTGCCGCTGACCGCGCGACGCATCACCGGGATCGTGTCGCGCGGCGGGTCGATCATGGCGGCGTGGTGCCTCGCGCATCAGCAGGAATCGTTCCTGTACACGCATTTCGCGGAGTTGTGCTCGATCCTGCGGGAGTACGACGTGACGTTCTCGCTGGGCGACGGGCTGCGGCCCGGGTGCATCGCGGACGCGAACGACGAGGCGCAGTTCGCGGAACTGCGGACGCTGGGTGAGCTGACCCGGATCGCCTGGGAGCACGACGTACAGGTGATGATCGAGGGCCCGGGACATGTGCCGATGCACAAGATCGCCGAGAACGTGCGGCTCGAGGAGGAGCTGTGCGGCGAGGCGCCGTTCTACACATTGGGGCCGTTGGCAACTGATGTGGCGCCGGCGTACGACCACATCACCTCGGCGATCGGCGCCGCACAGATCGGCTGGCTGGGTACGGCGATGCTCTGCTACGTCACGCCCAAGGAGCATCTCGGGCTGCCGGATCGCGATGACGTGAAGACCGGTGTGATCACGTACAAGATTGCTGCTCACGCGGCGGATCTGGCCAAGGGACACCCGGGCGCGCAGGACTGGGACGACACGTTGTCCAAGGCAAGGTTCGAGTTCCGCTGGGAGGATCAGTTCAACCTGTCGCTGGATCCGGACACGGCCCGGTCCTTCCACGACGAGACGTTGCCGGCCGAGCCCGCCAAGACCGCCCACTTCTGCTCGATGTGCGGGCCGAAGTTCTGCTCGATGCGGATCACCGCCGACCTCCGGGCCGAATACGGGGAGTAATCGGCTGAAGCGATTCAGGTTTTGTCCTTCACTCTACGTGAATAAGACTGTAGCCTTAAGCCGTTCAGAAGGAGGTGCAGGGCGATGGTCTTCGTTCTCACGGTAGATCAGCGGGGCAGCCGAAGCACGAGCGATCTCGTACCCGAGCTGCTGAACTCCCTGAACCGCCGCCCGCGCCGGTCCGGACTGCTGCGGAGGTTCGAGCGGACCGCCGGCGACGAGGTACAGGGCGTGTTCTCCGAGGCCCGGTCGACGGTCGACGTGATCGTAGAGCTGCTCCGCGCCGACTCCTGGTACGTCGGGCTCGGTATCGGCGAGGTGACCCAGCCGCTGCCCCGCAGTACCAGAGCAGGCAGCGGTGAGGCGTTCGTGTTCGCCCGCGAAGCCGTGACGAAGGCCAAGTCGAGCCCCCACCATGTGAATGTGGTGGGGGCCGACTCGCGGGTCGCGGAGCAGGTGGAGACGGTGCTGTGGCTGATGGCGTCCGTACTGCGGCGCCGGAGCGAGCGTGGCTGGGCAGTGGCGGACCTGTTGGCCGAAGGACTCACCAGGCGGGAGATCGGCGTGAAACTCGGCATCAGCCAGTCGGCGGTGACGCAACGTGCGCAGGCGGCGGGATTCGCCGAGGAACAGCGCGGACGGGTGCTGGCCGCGGACCTGCTCGGTGCTGGAGTCGCTGCGTGACGGCGCTGGTCCTGTCGTTGACGGCCGCCGGGCTGATCCTTGCTGTGCTCGCATGGGTGCCCAGGTCCGGTTCCAACCTCGAGATCGTGATCAGCGGCGTCATGCTCGCCTGTCTCGCCGCTGTCGGCGTACTGCTGCTGTCAGGGCACGGAGTGGCCGGCTGGGCCGAGCGCTGGTGGAACGTGCTGCTCCTGCTCGCCGGAGGGCTGGCAGTGACCGGCGGCGGCCCGCTGACGACATCTGTGCTGGCCCTGGTCGACCGGAACAACACCAGAGCCCAGTCGACCCAGAAAGCCGGTGAGGTACTGCGTGGCGGCGCGCTGATCGGAGCCCTCGAGCGGACCGCGATCTACGCGTCCCTGGTAGCCGGCTGGCCGGAAGGCATCGCAGTAGTACTGGCGATCAAGGGCCTTGCCCGGTACCCGGAGCTCCGCAGCCCCGACCAGCCGGCCTCAGTGACTCCGCAGGCCGTCGCCGAGCGGTTCATCATCGGCACCTTCACCAGCGTGCTGTGGGCGGTTACCTGCGCCGGTCTCCTGCGTTCGCACTGACGTCAGCTCTTGATCACGATGTCGCTGACGACCTTGTCGTGCCAGGTCTGCTTCTTGTCGTCCCACAGCGGCCAGAGGACGTTGAGGAAGCAGAGCTGATTGAAGATCTGGGCGCAGACCTCGCGGCCGAGATTCTTGCCCATGCCGATCAGCTGACCGGTGTGTGCGTCCACGATCCGCAGGCCGGTCACCTTCTTGCCGAACGACTGGCCGGTGCGGCCCTGCTGGATGATGCGGTTCCACACCCAGATACCGAAGGCGACCAGGAAACCGGCGATCATCGCGATCCCGCCGCCGGTGCCCAACTCGTCCTGGTCGCCGTCGATGACCAGTGCGGCGAGCACCCCGGCGATCGACGGAATGGCCATGATGAGCGAGTCGACCAGTGACGCGCCGACCCGGATCGGCCAGTCCGCCAGCCGGCCCGGTGGCGCATAGCCGTACCCGCCGCCCGGAAAGCCTTGCCCGTAAGGGTTGTAGCCCTGCGTCGGGTACTGACCAGGCGGTGGATACTGACCGTCGTACGGCCCTGAGGGAGGGGTGCTCACGACAGGTCAGAGCTTGATGACGTAGGTGTTGTTGATCTTGTCGGCGAACGTCTGCCGCTTCTCGTCCCACAGCGGCCACAGGTAGCCGATGTAGCAGGCCAGGCCGTCGAGGATGTGTGTGAGCTGGCGGAGGAACGTCCTACCCGCGCCGATCGGCTGGCCGGTGTCGGCGCCGACGAGCTTCAGCCCGAGCACCTGCTTGCCGACGGTCTGACCGGTGCTGCCCTGGCGGATCAGGATGTTCCAGATCGCCAGTCCGACGCCGGCCAGGTAGAAGATCAGGCCGATGATCCCCAGCACCGAGTTGTTGGTGTTGCCCGCGATCGCGGAGCCGATACCGGACGGCACACCGACGATCAGCGCGTCGACGAACCAGGCGCCGACCCGGTTCGGCCAGGCCGCCAGGTTGCCGGGGATCCCGCCGAAGCCCGGCTGGCCGTAGGGCTGACCGTACGCCTGGCCAGGCTGGCCGTAGGGACCCGGCTGGCCGTACTGGCCGGGCTGCTGGGGATAGCCCGGCTGCTGGCCGTACTGACCAGGCTGCTGGGGATAACCCGGCTGCTGCCCGTAGCCAGGCTGGCCGCCGTACCCCGGCTGCTGCCCGTACTGGCCCGGCTGCTGCCCCGGCTGACCAGGTTGACCGTACTGGCCGGGTTGGCCGTACTGACCCGGTTGCTGTGGGTCTTGCGGGCCGTAACCCGGCGGTGGCGTCGGATTGCTCACGACGATCCCTTCTACTGAAGACATGTGAGGAGTGAGTTGCAGGCTACGGGTCAGACGGCTCAGACCTGTCGACGGATCCCACCGGTTGAGAGTTACCGTTAGGGGGTGAGCGTCTCGCAGAGCGTCGTACTCCGGCCGGCCGGTCCGGTCCAGCCGTTGGACCGCCGGGTCTGGGGCCTGTCCGCGGTCGGTGTCGGCGGGTTCGCGCTGGCCGGGCTGTACCAGCTGTCCGGCGGCCGGATCGGCGTCCCGTGCATCCTGCACGCCACCACCGGTCTGAACTGCCCGCTCTGTGGGTCGACCCGGATGGCGGCCGCCTTGCTCCGCGGCGATCTGGACGCCGCCTGGCACTTCAACCCCGTGATCCTGGTGCTCGGCCCGCTCGTCGGCATTGCCGTCGGCTACCAAGTGCTTGCCTGGGGCCTCGAATCGCTGCGGCTGGTGCGCCTGCCCAGGCTGTCGATGAGCCCGCAGGTCGCGGACTGGCTGATCAAGGGCGTCATCGCCCTGCTCGTCGTGTACGGCGTCGCCCGCAACCTGAACTGACGCCGTCGCGGGGCCACGCCGGCCCCGCGACGAGCAGGATCAGTTGGACGCGAGTCCGATGATGTAGAACAGCAGTCCCAGGCCGGTCAGGGCGGCGCCGCCGATCCACGCGACCTTTGCCAGCGTGTCGGAGCGGCCCTGCTCGCGGAACTTGCCCTGGGCAATCAGCCCGAGCACGATCGAGGCCGGCGTACAGATCACCAGGCAGACGATGCCGATGATCGCCAGCGTCTGCGGGGTGTTGTTCTGCGGTACGGCGCCGCCGCCGTACCCGTAGCCGGACTGGCCGTACGCGCCGTACTGGCCGGGCTGCTGACCGTACGCACCCGGCTGCTGCTGGCCGTAACCGCCTTGCTGGCCGTAGCCCTGCTGCTGCCCGTACTGACCCGGCTGCTGCTGCCCGTATCCCGGCTGCTGCTGGCCATACTGCCCAGGCTGGCCCGGGTACTGCTGCTGGCCGTACCCCGGCTGCTGCTGGCCGTACTGCCCAGGCTGCTGACCGTACTGGCCCGGCTGGCCGTACTGGCCCGGCTGCTCAGGCTGGCTCTGGCCGTACGGATTCGGCTGGCCGTACTGGCTCGGCTGTTCACCCGGGGTCTCGGGAGTGTCCTGCGGCCGGTTCTGGTCGTTCTGGTCGTCGCCGGGAGGTGGCGTCGGAGTGCTCACCGCGGTTCCCTTCTGAGAACGTCGAGGAATCCCCAGAGGCTATCTTTTCCACAGGTTCGCGGTCACGTCCCCACACCGGTCCGTGGACCCCTTAGGGTCTCGTCTGTGACTGAGACCCCTCGTGAACCCGCGCCCGGTCAGGGCCCTGGCGGCGATCCCGACCGCCATCTCCCGGTGCAGTACCCGACGCCGCCCACTTTCGAGGCCGCCCCCCAGGCCCAGCCCGGTCCGTACGGGATGCAGCCGGGCGCGTTCCCACCGCCCGTCGGCGGCCAGTACCAGCAGCAGCCCCAGCCGCCGCTGGTGGCCCTGCCTGCCGGTCCGGTGCTGGTGACGATCGGCGACATCTCGGTGGAACAGCAGCGGATCGTCACGCCCGCCGGCGTACTGCCGACACACGGGACCAACTGGTCGGCGATGGACATGTCGCGGACCGAGGAGAAGATCCCCGGCTGGGCGATCGTGCTGGCGATCATCTTCGCGCTGGCCTGCCTGCTCGGCCTGCTTTTCCTGCTCTGCAAGGAGCGCCGGACCACCGGCTTCGTCCAGATCACCGTGCAGAACGGCAACCGCACTCACAACACCCACGTCGGTGTGAGCTCGCCGCAACAGGTGGCCGACGTCCTTGCCCGGGTCAACTTCGCCCGTTCGCTCTGCGTCTGACACGGGTCCGAAACGCCGACGGCCGCCGCGACGGACCTCGTCGCGGCGGCCGGCAGCAAACCGTCGTACGGCGGATCAGCCGAAGCGACCCGTGATGTAGTCCTCGGTGGCCTTCTCCGTCGGGTTGGAGAAGATCTGCTTGGTCGGGGCCATCTCGATCAGCCGGCCCGGCTTACCGGTGGCGGCCAGGTTGAAGAACGCGGTCTGGTCCGAGACCCGGGCCGCCTGCTGCATGTTGTGCGTGACGATGACGACCGTGAACTGGTCCTTCAGCTTCTCGATCAGGTCCTCGATCGCCAGCGTGGAGATCGGGTCCAGGGCCGAGCACGGCTCGTCCATCAGGATCACCTCGGGCTCGACCGCGATCGCACGCGCGATGCAGAGCCGCTGCTGCTGACCGCCGGACAGACCCGCGCCCGGCTTGTCGAGGCGGTCCTTGACCTCGTTCCACAGGTTCGCGCCGTGCAGGGACCGCTCGACCACCTCGGTCAGCTTCTTGCGGTCCTTGACGCCGTTCAGCTTCAGGCCGGACGCGACGTTGTCGAAGATCGACATCGTCGGGAACGGGTTCGGCCGCTGGAACACCATGCCGACCACGCGGCGGACGGCGACCGGGTCGACCCCGGAGCCGTACAGGTCCTGCTGGTCCAGCAGCACCTTGCCCTCGACCCGGGCGCCGGGGATCACCTCGTGCATCCGGTTCAGGGTCCGCAGGAAGGTGGACTTGCCGCAGCCGGACGGGCCGATGAACGCGGTGACCGAGCGGGGCTCGACCGTCATCGACACATCCTCGACGGCCTTGAAGTCGCCGTAGTAGACGTTGAGGCCGCTGACCTCGATGCGCTTAGCCATATCGACTCAGAACCTCTCGTGACTATTTCGACTTGATGGCGCTGAACCGGGCGACGAGCCTGGCCAGCACGTTGAGGACAAGGACAAGCAGGATCAGCGTCAGTGCGGCTGCCCAGACCCGGTCGGCGGCCGGCTGCAGCGCCAGCTCGGTCCGGTCCTGGTTGATCATCGTCGGCAGCGCGCCCATGAATCCGTTGAACGGGTTCAGGTTGATGTTCTTCGAGTAGCCGACCAGGATCAGCAGCGGCGCGGTCTCACCCATCACGCGGGCCAGACCGAGCATCACGCCGGTGACGATGCCGCCGAACGCGGTCGGCACGACCACCTTCATGATCGTCTTCCACTTCGGCACCCCGAGCGCGTACGACGCTTCTCGCAGTTCGTCCGGGACGAGTTTGAGCATCTCCTCGGTGGACCGCAGTACGACCGGGAGCATCAGCAGCACCAGCGACAGCGACACTGCGAAGCCGACCCGGTTGAAGCCGAAGATCGTGATCCAGACCGCGTAGATGAACAGTGCGGCGACGATCGACGGGACACCGGTGAGGATGTCGATCATGAAGCTGACCACCCGGGCGGCCTTGGTGCCCTTGCCGTACTCGACCAGGTAGACCGCGCCGAGGACGGCGATCGGCACCGCGATCACGGCGGTGATGAGCGACATGATCAGCGTGCCCATGATGGCGTGGTACGCGCCGCCGCCTTCGCGCCGGACGGTGATGCCGCGCTGCGACTGGCTCCACCAGTCCGCGCTCAGCAGCAGGTGGTAGCCCTTGCTGATCACGGTGCCGAGGATCCACAGCAGCGGGATCATCGCGACCACGAAGGCCAGCACGATCAGCACGGTGGCCAGCGTGTTCTTGAAGGCCCGGGCGCCGGACTTGCCGGACAGATCCAGCTCCTGACCGTCGTACGCCGGTTTGTTCTCTGCGATCGCGGTCATGAGGACGCTCCTTGGGCTGCGGCGCGGCGGCTGCGGCGGGGACGCCGGCCACCGGGGCCGCTGCGGTCGACGATGATCCGGGCCGCGGAGTTGACCAGGAACGTGACGACGAACAGAACCAGGCCGGCCGCGATGTAGGCGCCGGTCTTCTCCGGCGAGTCGAACTCGGCGGCGTTGTTGGCGATCTTCGACGCGAACGTCTCGCCGCCGGCGAAGATCGACGAGTTCCACGGGTCGTTGCCGTTCGGCACCGACAGGATGATCAGGACGGCGACGGTCTCGCCGAGCGCGCGGCCGAGGCCGAGCATCGATGCGCTCACCACGCCGGAACGCCCGTACGGCAGGACCGACATCCGGATCATCTCCCACTTGGTCGCGCCGAGTGCCAGCGCGCCCTCACGGTGCGCGATCGGTGTCTGCGCGAAGATCTCCCGGCTGATCGCGGTGACCACCGGCAGGATCATGATCGCCAGTACGACGGACGCCGTGAAGACCACGCCGACGTTGTCGCCCGGCGGCTTCTCGAACAGCGGGATCCAGCCGAGTGCGTCGGACAGGCCGTTGATCACCGGCAGCAGGATCGGGGCGAAGAACAGGATGCCCCACAGGCCGTAGATGATCGAGGGGACCGCGGCCAGCAGGTCGACGGCGTACGCGACCGGCTGGGCCAGCCGCTTGGGGGAGTAGTACGTGATGAAGAGCGCGACGCCGATCGCGATCGGGACCGCGATCAGCATCGCGATGATCGAGCTGATCACGGTGGTGTAGAACATCGCAGCGATACCGAACCGGGGCTCGTCGCCGCCGGGCTCCCAGATCCGGGAGAACAAGAAGCTGCTCTTGTTGTCGGCCAGCGCCGGGATCGCCAACGCCAGCAGGAAGATGCCGACGAACGCGACGATCAGGACCACCAGGCCGCCGGAACCACGGGCGAACCCGCTGAACAGCCGGTCACCGAGATGACCGACCGGACCGAGCTCCATCTTCTTCTCCGGCTCGGTCGCAGCGGCGGTGCCGACTGCGGCCTCGGGGCCGGTCTCGGTCATCACTTCGGCGGGCTGATCCGCCTCGTGCTCGGCGTGTTCCTCGGCGAGGCCCTCGAACCGCGGAGTCGGTCCCGCGTCGTCGTGGACCAGATCCTCGATCTTGGGTTGTTCCTGTCCGGCGGCCGTGCCGTCCGGCCGGTCGGGCGGTGCCGTGCCGTCTGGACTACTCATCGATGGTGCTCCAAGCGCCTGGGTCGTGATCTGTCACGTCTGGGTCTGACGAGGCGAGCCCCGGCCGTCTCCGATGAACAATCGGACCGCCGGGGCTCGCATCAGTGCTACTTCGAGGTCAGCTGATCGCCTGGATGGCGGCGTCGACCTTCGTCTGGATCTCGGCCGGGAGCGGCGCGTAGTTCAGGTCGGTCAGCGAGGCCTGGCCGTCCTTGCTGACGAAGTAGCTCAGGAAGCTCTTCACCAGCGCGGTCTTCTCGGCCGGGAGACCCTTGGTGCAGGCGATCTCGTAGGTGACCAGGATGATCGGGTAAGCACCCGCGGCCTTGGTCGCGTAGTCCAGCTTCAGGGCCAGGTCGGACCCGGTGCCGGCCGGCTGCGCGGCGGCCAGGGCCTTACCGGCGGAGTCGGCGGACAGCTCGATCGGGGTGCCCGAGCCGTTGTCGATCTGCGCGATGGTCAGCTTGTTGTCGACGGCGTACGACCACTCGACGTAGGTGATCGAGTTCTTGGTGCTCTTGACGCCCTCGGCGACACCCGCGGACTTCTCCTTGCCGGCGCCGGTGCCGGTCCACTTCTTGGCCGGCTCACCGGTCCAGGCGCCACCGCCCGAGGCCTTCAGGTACTTGGTGAAGTTCTCGGTGGTGCCGGACTCGTCCGAACGGAAGAAGACCGAGATCGGGGCCGACGGGAAGGTCACGCCCGGGTTCAGCTTGGTGATGGCCGGGTCGTTCCAGGTCTTGATGGTGCCCTGGAAGATCTTCGCGGCGGTCGGGCCGTCGAGGACGAACTTGTCGACGCCGTCGACGTTGATCGCGATCGCGACCGGGCCGATCACCATCGGCAGGTCGATGGCCGGGTTGCCCCCGCAGCGCTTGGTGGCGGCGGTCATCTCGTCGGGCTTCAGCGCCGAGTCGGAGCCGGCGAAGTCGACCTGGTTCGCGTTGAACTGCTTGACGCCCGCACCGGAACCGGTCGGGTTGTAGTTCACCGTGACGTCGGCGCACTTCTCGTTGTACTTGCTGATGACCTCGTCGATGGCGTTCTTCTGCGCCGAGGAGCCCTCGGCGTTCAGAGTGCCCTGCGGGCAGTCTGCACCGGTGGACGACGTCGAGGAACCGGGGCTCGAGGAGCCGGACGGCTCGGGGTCACTGCCACAGGCGCTCAGAGCGAGGACGCCGAGGGATGCCACGGCGACGGAGCCGACGCGGAGCAGGCGATTGACGGACACGAGAATGTTGCCCTTCTGCGGGAATCAGACTTCTTGAACTTCCACAGACGGTAGGGAGAGCAGGTGACCGACCGGTCCGTCGCTGGTGAACGAGCGGTGAACGGTTCCAGTAGCGTGTGCGACGCCTGGCGTGCCGACAGGCAGCCATTAGGTGAACTGAGTTAAGAGCCGTCACACTCTGTCGATGTAAACGGCCGTTGGCTCACGTTTCGGTAACGCTCAGCGCACTGTCAACGAGAACGAGCGACTGCCCGTGGTCTGGATCGGCAGCCCGTAATACGTCATCCCCGGGACGGCAACACGGTACTGCGTGGTCGTGCCGCGACCGGCAGCCCGGATCGACATCGTTGCCTTACCTTTAGCAACCGGCACCGTCAGCACGCTGCGCCAGTACTTGCCGTCCCAGCGCTGCAGCGCGCCCTTCACGGTCCCGCCCGGCTTCACGTCCACGGTCAGCTTCACCATCTGCCCGACCTGCGCGGTCCGAACGTTGAACCCGGCAACGGCGAAGTTCGCCAGCGTGGGGATGTACTTCGTCCCCGAGGTCGCCAGCGCCGTGACCGTCGAATAGCCGCTCCAGGCCGGGGCGTAGAAGCGGTACTCGCGACCGCCGACGGCGACCGGTTGGGCCTCGAATCCGCTCAGGTCGAACGAGGTGTAGCGCCCGGCGTACTCCCAGGGCTTGGCAGCGCTCGCCCTGGTCTGCATCGTGATCGGGATCCCCGCGCCACCGAACAGCCGGCCCTTGCCGCAGTTGCCCGGGTTGTCGCAGAGCAGCGCGCCCGCGATACCGGAGATCGTCATCGGCTTGCCGAAGACGCCGTACGCCGGTCCGGCCTTGAGGGCGAACTTCATGTCCGTGTAGTCGACCTGGTCGGGCGACATCCCGCCCCACTCGTTCGTCGCGATGACCAGGGTCGTCAGCGGACGCGGGCGTGGCGGCACGACCGCCGTCGTGGTGCCGAGCGGATGCGGGAACAGCTCCGTCTTGTCGGTGGGCAGGGACCAGGCCTTCACGATGACCTCGCCGACCTGGCCGACCGGCACGTCCAGCGGGTCGCCCGGGGTGTTGTCCTTCGGAGCCGGCGGGTTGGTCCAGGTGAGGCGCAGCGACCCGTCGGCCTGCGGAACCGCGGCGGTCACGGTCGGTGCGGCGGGGATGTTCGTGTCGAACCAGGGCGAGTACGCGGCTGCGCTGTCACCGGTCGCGTCGGTCGTCACCACGGCGACCCGCGCGGTCTTCCCCGACTGCACTACCCAGCGATGGTTGAAGTCGTTGTCCGAGGTCGCGAGCCAGCCCATCGGCGCCGTTCCGTCCTGGTACTCGATGCGCAGCTTGTTGGCGGCCCCGGCATCCGTCCACTGCACCCGCATCAGGCTGGTCGCCGGATCCGACCAGCTGACCTGTACGCCGGTCGGCGGCGGTGGTGCGGCGTGGGCCGTGGTGGTCTGGAGCGCACCGAGCAGTACGGCGGCGGTCGCGGTGGCGACGATTCTGCGCATGTCGGAGTCCCCCAGGTGAACGGCGCGCCTGGAGGTCACCCCTGCCACCAGTGCGCTGTCGGATCGTAGCGCATCGGGGCGCACGGTCAGCTGGAGAAGTCCTCCGGGGCGACGCTGTCGAGGAACTGGCGGAAGCGTTCGAGCTCGGCCTGTTCCTCTTCGGGGGTGGCGATGCCCGCTTCGCGGAGCACCTGTTCGGTACAGCGGATCGGCGTACCGAGGCGGACGGCGAGTGCGACCGAGTCGCTCGGTCTCGCGGACACGCGGGCGCCGTTGGCGAGTACGAGTTCGGCGTAGAAGACGGCGTCGCGCAGTTCGACGATCTCGACGGCCTCGATGTGGACGCCGAACGCCTCGATCAGGTCGCGCATCAGGTCGTGGGTGAGTGGTCGCGACGGGCGCAGGCCCTGCTCCTCGTACGCGATCGCGGTTGCTTCGACCGAGCCGATCGAGATCGGCAGGTAGCGGTAGCCCTCGGTCTCGCGCAGCATCATCACCGGGGCCCGGTTGGGTGATTCCATCCGGATCCCGATCAGTGTCAGTTCTCGCATCATCGTCATGGTGCGCCCCGAACCTCTCCTCAGACCGGCACCCGGTGGGGCGCCGGTTCCTCGGGTAGGAACATACCCGTCACCTCCAGTGTCACCCGGCTGCCCCGTCGGCTGTGCCTGGATCGTCACCGAGCCGTGTCGCAGTGTGCTCAGGGGGCCCGGAAGCGCTCGTGGACGAGGCGTCCGTCGGCCAGCCGGTGCGCGACCAGAAAGGCGCCGGTGGAGAACTTGCCCACCTTCAGGCCCAGTTCCCGGGACAGGGCCGGCAGCACCGGCCGGTGCGAGCAGACGACCGTCACCTTGCCCGGGCGCCACACCCGCTCCGCCAGACCGCGCAGACCGCCCGGATCGGCGTCGTACCCCCGCTCCGAGATCTCCGGCCAGAGGTGGATATGCCGGTCGATGGAGGCGGCGTACGGCGTGACTGTGGCGGCACAGCGCTCCGCGTCGCTGCTGATGATCCGGTCCGCGCCCAGAGCGGCCAGTACGTCGGCCAGCCGCTCGGCAACCGCCGTACCGTTGCTGGTCAGCGGGCGGACCGTGTCCTTGCCGTCCCAGTCCTTCCGCTTCACCGCCTCCGCGTGCCGGACCACGACCACCGTGGAGACCACGGGTACGGCGTGCTCCAGTGCGTCCAGGATGTCCACGTCACGCGGGTAGCTGAGCTTGTTGCGGGCCTTGTCGACCGGGAGCCAGCTGATCTCGTCGACTTCGTCGTTCGGCTCGAAGTCGCCCTCATTCAGAGGTACTGCGGACCAGTAGTGGACCAGCTTCTCTGCGGTGCCGCCGTTCTTGCGGACGGCGTACCGCTGGACGCCGAGCGGTGGACCGAGCAGGACCTGTACTCCGGTCTCCTCTGCGATCTCCCGGCGCGCTGCGAGCAGCACGTGCTCGTGTGCGTTCAGCTTGCCCTTGGGCGGGGACCAGTCGTCGTACCTGGGACGGTGCACCAGCAGCACCTCACGGGTGCCGCGGCGCTCTCGCCAGACGACACCACCCGCGGCGATGACCGTCGCCGGGTTGCTCATGACTTCACCTTAGGAAATGTGCTCCGGCAGCTAGCTGATGGGGTCGATCGCCCGGCGGCGTCCGCGTGTCGCGATCAGCCGCTCCTGCAGGTCGCGCAACGGTTGACCGTCCGGTCCGTTCAGCCGCGGCTGCCAGCTGTCGTCCTCCTGCAGCCACCACGAGCCCGTGGTCTCGTCCATCGCCAGGTCGAACATCTCGCCCAGCTCGATGACGTGGTCCGGCTCCTTCAGTTGCACGAGCACCTCGACCCGGCGGTCCAGGTTGCGGTGCATCAGGTCGGCCGAGCCGATCCACACCTCCGGCTCACCGCCGTTCTCGAACAGGAACACGCGGCTGTGCTCGAGGAACCGGCCCAGGATGCTGCGAACGCGGATGTTCTCCGACAGACCCGGTACGCCGGGACGCAGCGTGCAGATGCCGCGGATCCACAGGTCGACCGGTACGCCGGCCTGCGACGCCCGGTACAGCGCGTCGCAGAGGGCCTCGTCGACCAGGCTGTTCACCTTGAACCGGATCCGGGCGGGACGGCCGGCCAGGTGATGCTGCACCTCGCGGTCGATCCGCTCGACGAGCCCCCGCCGTACCGACTGGGGAGCGACCAGGATCCGCCGGTACCCGGCGCTGCGGCCGAAGCCGGACAGGTGGTTGAAGAGCAGTGCGACGTCCTCGGTGACCACCTTGTCGCTGGTGAGCAGGCCGAGGTCCTCGTACAGCCGGGCTGTCTTCGGGTGGTAGTTGCCGGTCCCGATGTGCGCGTAGCGGCGCAGTCCGTCGGGCTCGTCGCGGACGACCATCGACAGCTTGCAGTGCGTCTTGAGACCGATCACGCCGTACACGACGTGGCAGCCGGCGTGCTCGAGCTGACGGGCCCACTTGATGTTCGCCTGCTCGTCGAAGCGTGCCTGGATCTCCACCAGCACCAGGACCTGCTTGCCGGCCTCGGCCGCGTCGATCAGTGCGTCGACGATCGGCGAGTCACCGCTGGTGCGGTACAGGGTCTGCTTGATCGCCAGTACGTGCGGGTCGGCGGCGGCCTGCTCGATGAAGCGCTGGACGCTCGTGGAGAACGAGTCGTACGGGTGGTGGACCAGCACGTCGCGCTGCTTGAGCGCGTGGAACATGTCGGCCGGGTTGGAGGTCTCCACCTCGGCCAGGTGCGGATGCGTCGACGGTACGAACCCGGGGTACTTCAGCTCGGCCCGGTCCAGGCTGGCGATCGTGAACAGGCCGCGCAGGTCCAGCGGGCCCGGCAGCTCGAACACCTCGGCCTCGGTGACGCCCAGCTCGGACAGCAGCAGCGCGCGCACCTGCGGGTCGATCGACTCCTCGACCTCGAGCCGGACGGGCGGACCGAACCGGCGGCGGAGCAGCTCCTTCTCGAGCGCTGCCAGCAGGTTCTCCGCGTCGTCCTCCTCGACCTCGAGGTCCTCGTTGCGGGTCACGCGGAACGTGTGGTGCTGGGTGACCTCCATACCCGGGAACAGCTGGCCCAGGTGGGTCGCGATGACGTCCTCGAGCGGCACGAACCGGCCCTCGGCGACCCTGACGAACCGGGGCAGCAGCGGCGGCACCTTGACCCGGGCGAAGTGCTCGCCGCCGGTGTCGGGGTTGCGGACGACGACCGCCAGGTTCAGGCTCAGGCCGGAGATGTACGGGAACGGGTGGGACGGGTCGACCGCCAGCGGCGTCAGCACCGGGAACACGCGGTCCCGGAAGAACCGCGTCATGTCCTCGCGCTCGGTGTGCTGCAGCTCGTCCCAGCGGAGGATCTCGATGCCCTGGTCGACCAGCGCCGGCTGGACCGACTTGCGCCAGGTCTCGGCCTGGCGGTCCATCAGCTCGCGGCTCCGGGCCAGGCTGCGGTCGAGGACCTCGCGGGGGAGCAGACCACTGGCCGCCCGCACCGCGACGCCGGCCGCGATACGCCGCTTCAGACCGGCGATCCGGACCATGTAGAACTCGTCCAGATTGCTGGCGAAGATCGCGAGGAACTTGGCCCGCTCGAGCAGCGGGATCCGCTCGTTCTCGGCGAGCTCGAGGACGCGCTGGTTGAACGCGAGCCAGCTCAGCTCCCGATCCGAGAACCGGTCAACCGGAAGATCGCCGGCCGCACTGATGTCGTACGGCGGCTCGACGTCGTACTCCCGGTTGTGCGATGCCAGCAAGTCTCCTGCCACGCCGTCCAGCATCGCATCCTTTGGTGAACGAGGGGTAGCCGTCCGCGCGTTGGCAGATGTGACGTTCTCGTTGCCTACGGACCACATCTCGGGCCGGCGGTTGCTAGCGTCACTCCTTGTGAACTCACGACTGGATTCGGCACTACGCGACACGCTGACCGCCGTACAGGCCAATGCGCTGACCCCGCTGTACGCCCTCCCCACGGCCGTCCGCCGCCGCCTGGCCGGCGCCCCGATCCAGATCGACGGCAACATCCTCGACCCCGACCTGCAGCTCCTCATCCGCGTCGACAACCTGTTGCCCAACACAACCAAGACCGACGCGCCCACAGCCCGAGCCCACTTCCGCAACCTCTGCAAACTGATCCCCGGCACCCCCGCCGAACTACACCGAGTAACCGACCTAACCGTCCGAGGCGCCGCCGGCCAACTAGGCGCCCGCCTATACATCCCCCGCGGAGTCCGTCCGCCGAGCGCGGGCTTGGGCGCCACCGCCACCGACTCGGGTTCGCGGTCCGCCTCCGGCTCGGCCCCGACCTCAGGCCCGGGCTCCGCCAACTCCACCAGCATCGGCTCGGGTTCGGGTTCCGGTACGGGCCTCGGCTCCGGCTCGGACTATGGCTTCGACCCTGGTGTGGGCTCCCGCCCCGGCTTCGGCTCCGGCGGTGTGGATGGAGTGGGCCGGGGGTTGCTGGTCTTCTTCCACGGTGGCGGGTGGGTCGTCGGCGACCTCAACACCCACGACGCTCTCTGCCGCGCGATCGCCGCCGACGCCGGGATCCGCGTCCTCTCCGTCGACTACCGCCTAGCCCCCGAGGCCCCCGCGCCCACCGCCGCCGAGGACGCCATCGCCGCGTTCACCTGGGCCGTCGAGCACGCTGAAGACCTGGGCGTCGACCCAGACCTGATCGCCGTCGGCGGCGACAGCGCCGGCGGCAACCTCGCCGCGGTAGTAGCCCAGCAGACCGTACGTCGCGGCCTGCCGCACCCCGCCCTCCAGGTACTCCTCTATCCAGCAGTCGACCTGGTAGCCCGCCGCCCCAGCCGAGACCTGTTCTCCGAAGGCTTCATCCTCAGCGAGAACGACATCATCTGGTACCGCGACCACTACACCCCCGACCCCACCCTCCGCCCCGACCCGATCGTCTCCCCCATCCGAGCCAAGGACCTAACCGGACTCCCACCCACCTACCTCACAACAGCCGGCTTCGACCCCCTAAGAGACGAAGGCCTCGAGTACGCCGAAGCCCTCCGAGCCGCCGGCAACCCCCTCACCCACATCCCCCACCCCACCCTCTGCCACGGCTACGCCAACCTCCTAACCGTCCCCGGCAAAATCCGCCAAGCCCACACCCACCTAACGAACTACCTACGAAACGCGCTGTACTAGACAGCTCAGCGACCAGGATCAACGAGCACAGGTACGGCCTCCCGAACCAGGAGTGGCGTGGCGGGGCCAGTGATCGGGACGGTGCCGTTGACGTACTGCCAGCCGGTGTCGGCGACGTTGAAGCGGGCGGCGTAGTTGGTGGTCAGCGTGAGACTGGCATCGCCACGCTTCATGTACTTGTGGGTGATCTCCTTCGACGGGTACGGCTTGCCCGGCGTACTCGTAGTCAGCGCAGGGCTGCCATCCCCGAAGCTCCAGGTGTAACTGATCGGCGTCGCCTCAACAACCACCGGGAAGCCGAGCAGCGTCACGGTCGTCGTCGACACCTTGCTGTCCTCGGTATAGACGATCGTGTCCAGATTCACCAACGTCCGCCCGTCGGGCTGCACCTTCACGGAAAGCCCAGGAAACAGGACGTTCTTCGTCTCCGACCGGATCTGCTCCCAGGTGACGTCCTCTGGGCGCGGGCGTACTACTTCCGGTGGAATCGTCGGCGGCGCCACCCGCCGTTCGATGCCGCCGGGCTGGCATCGCGTCGGGCCGGGCACCGATCCATCCGGCTGCATGCGGCCACAGATGCCGATGTTGAGTTCGAGATCGTCTTCAACTGATTGGGGTGGATCGTCCCGACGCTGGTTGTGTCCAGGATGCTGGTTGCCGGCATGCTGTGTCGTCTTGCCGCGATCGGACGTAGATGCCTTGCCAGAGGACTTGCCGTGGCCGTGTCGCCTGATGATTCCGTCGGCACTCCCCTGAATTCCTTCTCTTGTCGGCTTCACGGTCACGACCGGCGGCTTCGGTGTCGGTGTCAACGGTGCATAGGTTTGTGCATGCGAGGCCGCCGCGTTGCTGAACACAAAGCCTGTCAATATCGCGAATATCAGGCTGGTCACAACGGGTCGCGGTCTCATTGCGCGGTCAACCTCATCGCAGCCATTACCCACGATCCCTGCTGATCCAACAGCGTGAATTCGCGCTTGTATTTCCGCACCGTGCTCGTCACAGGTTTTGCCGACGGAGAATCCTTCGACGTGTACGCACCGATCGTCACTGCTGCGTAGCCGCCGACCCGTCCTCCGTCTCCGCGGAACAGATCGGGTACGTCGTCGACCCGCTCGAAGTAGTCTCCAGTGAGACCGCCATTGGCGGCGTTGACCTTCGCCACGTAATCCGCATAGAGCTTGCATTGATTGCAACTTGCCGCGCTCGCGGACATCATCGGCGCGACATCGCCGGTCGTCGATGCGTAGTTCAACAGGCTGACGTAGTACCTGACGAAGGACTCTGCCGCGGAGAGGCTGACGCCGGCGGCCGTCTTCGGCCGTTGAGGCACGCCGCTGCCAGTGGCCGACGAGGTGGGCGACGCGGTTGTCGCCGGTGCGCTCGTCGAGTTCGTGGCCGAAGGCGGGGCCGTGTTGGGGCGGCCGGCGGCTGGGCTGCCGGTGCTGCAGGCGGTTAGGAGTGCGGCAGCGCAGAGGCAGGCTAGGAGCTTCAGGGTGGGGGTGTTGCGGTGTGTCACGAGTGTGTGCCCTCCGTAGTCGAAAATTATCGTAACGGGGGTTGGGCTCTTGGTTCGATGTCAAAAGGTGCAGTTGTGGATAACGGGGTTTGGGGCCAGGAGCCGCCCGGCTGGGGGGTTAGAGGCTCGGACGGCTCCTGGTTGGTGGTGGGACGGGTCGGAGGGGGTGTTATGACGTGAAGTGAGGGGGTGACTTCGGTGTGAGGTCGTTCACAGGTCGTTCACGGAAGGGTCAGGCGGGGGCGTATTGGACGTCCAGCGCGGCTGTGGCGAAGCCCAGCGACTTGTAGAGGGCTCGGGCTGCGGTGTTGGTGCCGTCTACGTAGAGGACGATCGAGTCGAGGTCGCGGTCGTCCTGGAGGTGGTGGAGGCCTTGGAGGGTTAGGGCTTTGCCCAGGCCGGAGCCTTGGTGGGACGGGGAGACACCTACTACATAGACCTCTCCGACGCCGTCCTCGACCTTCGTCCAATGGAAGCCGGCCAGTGCGTCGGTGGCGGAATCGACGGCCAGGAAGAAGCCGTTGGGGTCGAACCACGGCTGCTGCAGACGCTCCGTCAGGTCCTCCGCGGTCCAGCTGCCCTGCTCCGGGTGGTCGGCGAATGCGGCGGCGTTGACCTCCAGCCAGGCCGCGTCGTCCTGCCCGGGCACAAAAGTCCGTACTGCGATCCCGTCCGGCCACACCGGATCCGGGAGTGAAGCCCTGGTACGGCGGAGGAAGTAGAGCTCTCGCGATACCTCGAGACCGAGCCGCCGTGCCAGCTCGTCCGACCCAGGCAGACGCCCGTGGGCCCAGACGCGAGTGCGAGAGCCGCCGTGGTCCAGCAGCATGCGCAGAAGCGCCGTACCGAAGCCTTGTCGTCGGAAGTCTGGAGCTACGACGAGTTCGGCCGAGCCGTCGGGGGACAGGGCGGCGTACCCGACGAGGTTGCGGGCGCTCTGCAGGCCGGTGACCTCGATCGTGCCGGGATCGCCTTCGTACGCGAGGACGTGGACGTCGTCGGGGTGCTCACCGTCCAGGTGCAGCAGCGTGCGTTCGGAGAGCGGATTGACGCCGTCGCTGTGTGCTGCGGCGCGGGCGAGTTCCGTGACGGCGGCGGCGGTGGCCGGGGGCAACGGTGAGGGAACGGCTTCGAGGGTCACCCGAATACCGTAAAAGGTCCGGTTCAGTTCATGCTCAGGTCCTGGCCGGGCCACGCCGATCCAGGTAGTTTTCGCGGCACCGCGGGGGATTTCGCCTTCGCGGCGACCGAGACGACGGACCAGACGGAGTTGACATGGCCCTGACAGGACGAGACAAAGCGCGGCTGGGGGGACGGCGAGCGGTCGGACTGCTGGCCGCCGGAACGGCTGCGGTGCTCGCCTTGGCCGCGGGGGGATCCGTGAGCCAGGCCGCCGGCGCCAAGCCGACGCAGGCAACGCAGGCGTCGCAGACCACCGAGCAGACCGCTGAGCAGACCGCCGTGCAGACCGGCGCACAGGCGAAGAAGCCGAAGCCGACGCACACCCAGATCCAGCTGCTCGCGATCAACGACTTCCACGGCAACCTGGAGCCGGCGACGGGGTCGGGCGGCAACATCAACGGCATCCCGGCAGGCGGCGCGGCGTACCTCGCGACGTATCTGAAGGATCTGCGGGCCGCCGCCAAGGCGAAGGGCCAGGACTCGGTCACGGTCGCTCCCGGTGACCTGATCGGCGCCTCGCCGCTGCTGTCGGCCGCGTTCCACGACGAGCCGACGATCGAAGCGCTGAACGGGATGGGCCTCGAGGTTGCGTCGGTGGGCAACCACGAGTTCGACGAGGGCTGGCACGAGCTGCTCCGGATGCAGACCGGCGGCTGCCTGCCGGACGGCGACGGGCAGAACAACCAGAACTCCTGCCCGGATGCGAAGCACCCGTTCACCGGCGCCAAGTTCAAGTACCTCTCGGCGAACGTGTTCTTCACGAACACCCAGAAGACCCTGTTCGCGCCGTACACGATCAAGACCTTCAAGGACGGCCAGAAGGTCGGCTTCATCGGCATGACGCTGGAGAACACGCCGAACATCGTCACCAAGTCCGGTGTCGAGGGTCTGACCTTCAAGGACGAGATCGAGACCGCGAACGCGCTGGTCCCGGTGCTGAAGAAGAAGGGCGTGAAGTCGATCGTCGTGCTGCTGCACGAGGGCGGTTTCCCGGCCGACCCGAAGGCGTACAACAGCTGCCCGGGCATCTCCGGCCCGATCGTCGACATCAACGCCGGCCTGGACCCGGAGATCGACGCGATCATCTCCGGCCACACCCACCAGGCGTACAACTGCTCCCTGGCGGACAAGGCCGGTAAGCCGCGGCTCGTCACCAGCGCGTCGTCGTTCGGCCGACTGGTCACCGACGTCCGGCTGAGCATCGACAACGCGACCGGCGACGTCGACCGGGTGAACACGCTGGCGAACAACCAGATCGTCACCCAGGACGTCGTGCAGGACCGGAAGACGGCCGAGCTGATCGCGAAGTACAAGGCGCTGGTGGCGCCGATCGAGAGCAAGGTGATCGGCCACATCACCACACCGTCGGTGGTGCGGACGACCGACGACTCGCTCGAATCGCCACTGGGCAACCTGATCGCCGACGCGCAACTGGCCGACCCGTCGGTGGTGTCCGGCGGGAAGACACCGGTAGCGGCGTTCATGAACCCGGGCGGTATCCGTGCTGACCTGGCGTCGACCGGCGGTGCGGTCACCTTCGGGCAGGCGTTCACCGTGCAGCCGTTCAACAACTTCCTGGTCTCGATGGACATGACCGGGACGCAGATCAAGGCACTGCTCGAGCAGCAGTTCTCCGGGGTCAACGGTCCGGAGGCGCCGAAGTACAAGGTCCTCCAGGTCGCGGGCATCACCTACACCTGGAACCCGGCGGCCGCGGCAGGCTCGAAGATCGTGGCCGGCTCGATCAAGATCGGCGGGCAGCCGCTGGTGGACGGTACGTCGTACCGCATCGTCACGAACAACTTCCTGTCCGACGGCGGCGACGGCTTCCCGGCCTTCACCACCGCGACGAACAAGGTGTTCGGCGGCCTCGACATCGACGCGTTCGCCAGCTACCTGACCGCGCACGACCCGTACACGCCGGTCGCCACCGACCGGATCTCGATCGGCTCCTGACCCCTGGACGCCTGACCGGGCAGGGTCCCGGCGTACCCGAGCGGGTACGCCGGGACAGCTCCGGCGGTTTTTCGATCCGCGAAAGCTTTTGATACCTTGCGTACTCAGGCTTTTACGGAAGGTGAGCGATGGCGCACGTTGCTCCGACCTCGCATCGACGGGCCAGTCGCTCATCGCACCGTGGGCATCGCAGCGGTGATGGGCCGATCCAGACCACCAGCTGGCTCGGGTTGACGTTTGCATTCGTCGTGGGGCTGGTGCTGACAGCCCAGTCGCACGTTGGCGTTCACGCCGCCGGGATCACCCTGCTGGTGATGCTGGTCCCGATCACGATCGGGACGTTCGTGGCCGCGTTCCGGCAGGGCGTCGGGTCCTGGAAGGCAGCGCTGTTCACCGCCGTCGCTCTCGCGGTGACCTTGCTGAAGTTCCTGTTCTGAGCAGAGCTCAGGACTTCACTTCAGCCGGCTCACGGCTCGGCGCGGGCGGCACGACGAAGCGGTAGCCGACGTTCCGCACGGTGCCGATGAGCGACTCGTGCTCGGGGCCGAGCTTCGCGCGCAGGCGGCGTACGTGGACGTCGACCGTCCGGGTGCCGCCGAAGTAGTCGTAGCCCCAGACCTCCTGCAGCAGCTGCTCGCGGGTGAACACGCGGCCCGGGTGCTGCGCCAGGAACTTGAACAGCTCGAATTCCTTGTAGGTCAGGTCCAGCGCCCGCCCGTTCAGCTTCGCCGTGTACGACGCCTCGTCGATCACGACGTCGCCGCTGCGAATCAGCGTGGACTCAGGTTCGTCGTTCCGGGTCGCGGCCAGACGGCCGATGACGAGTCGCAACCGCGCCTCGATCTCGGCCGGGCCCGCGGTGTCGAGCAGTACGTCGTCCGCGCCCCAGTCGGCGTTGACCGCGGTCAGACCGCCCTCGGTCACCACCAGGATCAGCGGTACGTCGATGCCGGTGGTGCGGATCAGCCGCGAGGCGCTCCGAACGGCGACCAGGTCGCGGCGGGCGTCCAGCAGCACGGCGTCAGCGTCGGGCGCATCGACCAGCGCGGCCACCTCGGGCGGCAGGATCCGGATCTGGTGCGGGAGCAGGGCGAGCGACGGCAGGACCTCGGTGGAGGCCTGCAGGGCGTTCGTCAGCAGAAGCAACGTGCTCACGCCGTCTCCTTGTGCTGATCATCGGATCCTGGGGATGCGATCCGGTCCTCGTGCACGGCAGGCCCCGTCGGCGTCGTTGCCGGGGGCCTGAGACACACTGGGCATAACAGCAAGCTGACATAATAGCCGAAGACTTAACCGATTAGTGAGGCGCCGACCAGATGCCGGAAGTCACCATCAGGTACTTCGCTGCCGCTCGTTCAGCCGCAGGGGAGTCCTCGGCGACCGCCGAGGCGGGCTCGATCCGCGACCTGGTCAGCACCGTTTCCACCGACCGGCCGGAGCTGGCCCGGGTGCTGTCGATCTGCACCTTCCTGCTCGACGGCGAGCGCGCCGACCCGGCCACGCCGCTGCGGCAGGGCTCGCTGGTCGACGCGCTCCCACCCTTCGCCGGGGGCTGAGCGACCGGACCGGGGAGAGCTTCCCGAAGGGTAGATTCGTCGCCGTGGCGATGGAGTCGGGGACGCTACTCACTACGGTGGGGCGGGCGGGGGTCCTGTTCGGCAAGGCCTGGCCGCGCCTGTTCGCGGTGTTTCTGGTGGCGCAGCTGGCGCACCGAGGTCTGCAGTGGGTCGCAGTGCAGGCAGGGGCCAAGGCAGAGGCTGCCGGCATCGCAGTACTCGCTCTGCTTGTTGTGGTGTCGCTCGCGATGTACGTCGGCATGTTCCTGGTACTGCGTGGTGAGCTGCCCTTCCACCGGCGGGCAGTTGCCGAAGGCACCCTTGCACCGGACGGCATGGAGCCCGGCAACGAGCACAGGCCGCTCGACGCGCTCGCTGCGGCGCTGCTGCCGTTCCTGGCGTTCTACGCGGCGTACAAGTTCCTGCAGAACGAGGCGCTCGACTACGAGTACCAACTGGCCGTCCACAAGGTCAACGAGACCGCTGCGACCGTTCTGAACGGCGGTACGGTGCCGCAGCCGTCGGAGGGCCTGCAGTCGCTGTCCACCTGGTTGTTCATCGGCCTCGGCGTCACGGCGTACCTGCTCCGCTTCGTGTTCAAGAAGTGGAAGAAGGAGAAGGAAGGGCCGGTCCGCAAGCTGTTCGTCACGTACCTCGAGGCGCTGTGGATCTTCGTGGTGGTCTACCAGGCCACGTCGGTCATCCCGCCGCCGATGACCTGGCTGAAGGAACGCGTGGTCTGGCAATGGCTGCACGACGGCTACAGCTGGGTGCTCGACCACGTGCTCGGCGTCGATCAGGTCCGCGAGGTGTGGGACGCAGTCACCGGCTTCATCGCTGCCGGCATCGGTGACCTGTGGAACGCCGCCGTACTGCCGCTGATGTGGATCACTATGACCGCGGTCATCTACGGCCGCGTCGTACAGAAGCTCGACGCGCCGCGGTGGCGGTTCGACCGGATCACGCACCGCTGGCAGCAGACGCCGCGGATTGTCCGCATCGCCGGGAACTCCGTGGTGTCCGACTGGAAGGACCGCTGGGTCCCGGTCGCCAATGCGTTTCGGCTGGTCGTCCGCTCGGGGCTGCGGCCGATGCTGGGGTACTTCCTGGCCTGGGCGGTCGTCACGTTCGCGGCCAGCGCGGTGTGGATCGCGCTGAAGCTCTGGGTGCTCGGCCCGCACAGCCTGCAGTTCTGGCTGGTCATCGACGAGCCGCTGAACCTCATCACCGACGGTCTGAAGATCTCGCTGCAAGTCAGCCTGCTGGCCGCGGCGTACGACCGGATGATCGGCGGATTGGCCGGTTACCTCACGCCGCGGACCCGCGCGGTCCACGAGCAGCCGGCCGGTGACCATGGCGTCACCGACCTGAGTGCGGCTACCTCGGGAATGCCAGGTACTGAGGGAGCTTCGTAGCAAAGGTGATCGTCGGCTGCACGCTCGCAGCGACAGAGGTCGGTACGACGAACACGGCGACCGTCTCGAACGGCTTCCCCGCCACAGGCTTCACGTAGTACTGCGCCAACTGCCCGCGCCAGCTCTCCGGCTTGTCGTCGTACCCGCCGGTGCAGCCGGTCGGACGGTCCTGGTAGTCGTCCGCGACCACCGTGTCGTCCCAGATACGACCGTCCGGTGCGCGCAGGTGCAGCTGGCAGCCGCCGAGCCCGTCGAGCGCGGACAGCTTGTCCACCTGGATGCGGTAGTACACCCGGATCCGGGTTGTCCCGTCCGGTAGGGCGCCACCCGCACCGGTCCGCACCGGCTGAGGGTCCTGCTCGACGCTGGCGCCGTACCAGATCGCGCCGTTGTACGGCGTGCCGCCGGCCGACACGACGACCGGATCGCGGGGCTCAGCGTCGTACCAGGACTTGTAATCGCTCCGGGTGGTCCACCAGCCGGCGAGCGGGATCGCCAGCACCAGCGTGGCGAGCGCCGCGGTGTTCGCGCGGAACCAGCCGCGGCGGGCCCGGCGCGCGCCGGTCATGTGTCGCTCGCAGGGGTCAGCGCCACGACGTCCTGGACCTTCACCGTCTCGGGGCCGAGCGGGACGCTGACCTGAGGCTCGAGGTCGTTCAGGATCGCCTTCTCCATCACCAACAACGTTGCCCCCGGCACCTTGTCGGCCGGCATCTCGACCACGAACGAGCCGCGGACCGGGATGTCCGGCGAGAGTTCGCTGCCGGTCAGGTCGACCTCGTTCAGACCGTTGCGGTTCGCGCCGAGGTACGTGACGCCGTCGGACGACTTGATCCGGACGTTGGAGACGTGGATCGGTTCGCGGGTAGCGGTGATGGTTGCGTCGACCACGACGAAGTCGGTCAGCGAGTCCCGGTCCGGCGTCGAGTGCGGGATGCGGAGCTTCTTGCCGACGCGTACGTCGTTGACGGTCAGGTCGAACCGCGGCGTCTTCACCGTGCGGCCGACGATGCCCTTCACCGGGGTTGGGTCCTGGATGTCCTTCTGCGTTGGCGTGAGGCGGTAGAGGCCGACGATCGCGACCAGTACGGCGAGCGTGAGGCCGACGTTGAGCAGCTTCCGCCCACTCACTTCTTGGTCACCTTGACCGTGCTGTCGGCAACGACCTTGTCCGGCAGCCATTTCTCGTGGTGGTCGAGGATCGACTCGTCCTCGTGCTCGTAGCCCTGCACGGTCAGGTTGACCTGGGTCGGGAGTTCCGTGGCCTTAGGCAACTTCCAGACGTACGCGACGTCCTCGCCGGCGTCTGGGGTGAGGACCGGGTTCATGGTCTCGTCGCGGATGTTGGTGGTGCCGAGCGGCGGGTCGTGTCCTTCACCCCTGATACGCCGATCAGCCGGATCAGGTCGGACGGTGGCGTGGTGCCGGTGTCGTCGGTGACCTTCAGCTTGGTCACGACCGCGATCAGAGCGCCGCCGTCGTCCGGGGTGAACAGTGGCTTCAGGTCCTTCACGGTGACGACGCGCTGGATGGTGACCTCGAACTGACCTGCATCGATCGCGGTGCCCGCGTCCACGTGCGGCGTCTCCGCGCCGGCCTTCTTCAGACCGCCGAACGCCGCGGAGATCACCAGCAGGACGGCGGCCGCACTGATCGACCAGGTGCGGAGCGTGCGGCCACGCACCTTCAGATCCTGGAACTCCGGGAGCTCCTCTTGTTCAGATCCCCCGCTCCCCGTTTCCTGCACGCGGGAAGCCTAACGAGCCAAAGGTCCTAGTCGTCCGGGCGACCGCGCAGGCGCTTGGTCTGGCCGCGCCGCTTCTTGTCGTCCAAGCGTCGGCGCACCGACGCCTTCGAAGGTTTGGTGGGCCGCCGCTTCCGGGGCGGCGGCGCGATCGCCTCCCGCATCAGCGCGACCAGCCGCTCCCGGGCCGCCTCCCGGTTGCGCCACTGCGACTTGTACTCCGAGGCCGCGATCGTCACGACCCCGTCCACCAGCCGCGACTGCAGCCGCTCGAGCGCCCGCGCCTTCAGTACGTCGCTCAACGCCGACGTCCCCGCCACGTCGAAGCTCAACTCGACCCGGCTGTCCGTCGTGTTCACCGACTGCCCACCCGGCCCACCCGACCGCGAGAACCGCCACGCCAACTCGCCCTCAGGAATCACCACCCCGGCCCGCACCACCAACCCAATCTCCACACGCCAATTAAGACAGAATCCCGAGCTGAACGCCGTTCTCAAGGGGTGGATGGGTGGTTGAAAGGTGGATGAGGGGTCGTACCGTGGGTAACTGTGAGTCTTGGTGTGTGGGTGCTCGTCGGGGCTGTGGCTGCCGGCGTGGTGCTGAGTGCGCTGAAGGCTTGGGTTGACGGGCGGTTTCGTGGGAAGAGCGAGGACGACGTGGAGCGGGTGACTGCCGCGGAGCTCGGGGAGGACCTGGGGGAGCGGGCGACGCTGTTGCAGTTCTCGTCGGCGTTCTGTGCGCCGTGCCGGGCGACCCGGCGGACGCTGGCCGAGGTCGAGGGCATGGTCGACGGAGTACGGCACGTCGAGCTGGACGCGGAGTCCCACCTCGAGCTCGTACGCCGGCTCGACATCCTGCGTACGCCGACCACGCTGGTGCTGGACAGCACCGGAGCCGTGGTGAAGCGCGCCAGCGGAGCACCCCGCAAGCCCGACGTGATCGCCGCGCTGGCGACCGCGATCGACCGCCAGGCGAGCTGACCACCGTCCGGTACGTGCCACCGAATGGCGCATGCACCTGCGCGTAAGCAAGACTCTCCAGGTGAGCTCTCCAGCCGGTTGGTACGACGACCCCGCGGACCCGACCCAGCAGCGGTACTGGGACGGCAACACCTGGACGGATCAGCGCCGCGCGCCGCAGGGCCCACCGCCGTACCAAGGTCAGTACGGCGCCGCGCAGCACGGGCAGGTGTTCGGCGGCGGCGAAGCGCCGAGCGGACCGACCCGCCCGGCCCAACCGCAGTACGGCCAGTACGCCCCGCCGCAGCAGCCCCAACAGCCGCAGTACGGGCAGTACGCCGGACCGCAACAGCCCCAGCAGCCGCAGTACGGCCAGCAGCCGCAGTACGGGCAATACGGCCCGCAAGGACCTCACCCGCAGCAGCAGGGCTACGGCTATCCCGGCAAGCGGCCGCACACCACTCCGGACGGCCAGCTGCTCTCCGGCTGGTGGCGCCGCGTCTTCGCCCGCATCATCGACTCGATCATCGTCGGCATCATCGGACTGCCGCTGACCGGCTACTTCTACTACCAGTACTCGCAGGTCCTCTGGGACTACTTCAAGACCACGATGGACCAGGCCGAGGCCGGCACCCCGACGACCACGACCGCGCTGCCGCCAGAGGTCTACAAGTGGATGATCCCGGCGGTCCTGATCGGTCTCGTGGTGTCGTTCGTCTACGAGTACCTGTTCCTGACCAAGAAGGGTGCCACCCCGGGCAAGATGGCCCTCGGGATCGCGGTCCGGCTGCGCGACACCCCCGGCAACCCGCCCGGCGCGGCCGTCGCCAAGCGGTACGGCTTCGAGATGGCGCTCAGCGTGCTCGGCCTGATCCCGCTGATCGGCACGCTGGCCGGCTTCATCGCGCTGATCAACTACCTCTGGCCGCTCTGGGACGACAAGAAGCAGGCGCTGCACGACAAGGTAGCGGCGACCAACGTGGTCCGCACCTGATACCACCATGTGATCAGTTGTCTCAAGTAATGGGACCACAGCTGGCAGGCCCGGCCGGGTTCCGTACGCTCGATCCGTGGTTTACACGACATGGCTGACGAAGCGCAGGGCAGTGGACAACTGCCGCGTGCGCTCATCGCTGTGTCGATGCCGCTGACCAGGCGGCGTCCCGAGCGCTGCGGAACCGGTCGCTGAGCACGGTTCCGCGTACGTCGCCTCCCCGCACACCCGGGCGGGTCCGGCTCGACAGCCCTCCTCCTCGCAGGAGTCGTCATGTCCGAATCATCGGCGGCACAGAAGGTTGATCCTCGCGGACTGCGGTTCGCGGCCGGGGTGACCACGGTCGTCCTGGCGTTGACGCTCGTACTGAACAACCCGTGGCCGCTGGCCGTGCAGGCCGTGGTGTTCGCGATCTCGGTCGCGTTCGGCGTGCAGGCCTCGCCGTACGGGCAACTGTTCAAGCGGCTGATCCGGCCCCGGATCGGTCCGCCGAAGGAACTGGAGGACGCGGCCCCGCCGCGGTTCGCCCAGCTGGTCGGCCTCGTCTTCGCGGTCGCCGGTCTGATCGGGTACCTGACCGGCGTCACCGTGCTGGGCGTGGTCGCCACCGGATTCGCCCTGGTCGCCGCGTTCGTGAACGCGGCCGTCGGGCTCTGCCTCGGCTGCGAGGCCTATCTGCTGATCCACCGCATTCGTACGCCAACCACCGCTACCAACTGAGAGGCAGCACACATGAGCAGGGAATCCGCGCTCGTCTCGGCCGACTGGGTCGAGGAGCACAAGAACGACGCCGGTGTCGTCCTGATCGAGGTCGACGAAGACGTCTCGGCGTACGACGCCGGCCACATCGCCGGCGCGATCAAGCTGGACTGGAAGGACGACCTGCAGGACGCGGTCCGTCGCGACTTCGTCAACCAGGAGCAGTTCAGCGCGCTGCTGTCCGAGCGCGGCGTGAAGAACGACGACACGGTCGTGCTGTACGGCGGCAACAACAACTGGTTCGCGGCGTACGCGTACTGGTACTTCAAGCTCTACGGCCACGGTGACGTCCGCCTGCTCGACGGCGGCCGCAAGCGCTGGGAGCTGGACAGCCGCGAGCTGACCGACGAGGTCGTCAAGCGTGACGCGACCGAGTACGCCGCGAAGGCGCCGAACCTGGACATCCGCGCGTTCCGCGACGAGGTCAACGAGGCCATCGGCGTGAAGAACCTGGTGGACGTGCGGAGCCCCGACGAGTACGCCGGCCGGCTGCTCGCCCCGGCCCACCTCCCGCAGGAGCAGGCGCAGCGCGCGGGCCACATCCCGACCGCGGCGAACATCCCGTGGAGCAAGGCGGCCAACGACGACGGCACGTTCCGCGCCGACGACGAGCTGAAGCAGCTGTACGCCGACGCGGGCGTGGACTTCGGCAAGGACACCATCGCGTACTGCCGGATCGGCGAGCGCTCGGCCCACAGCTGGTTCGTGCTGCACGAGATCCTCGGCCAGCAGAACGTCAAGAACTACGACGGTTCGTGGACCGAGTGGGGCTCGCTGGTCGGCGTACCCGTTGCCCTCGGCGACGAACCCGGAAAGGCCTGACACATGTGCGGAGCAACGAAGGGCGGCCTCGACCTCAAGGGTGTCGACGTCGACAAGGAAGCCGTGATCCAGGGCCAGGTACTGCGTGGCGAGGAGCCGGTCGGCGGCGCGTACGTGCGGCTGCTGGACTCCACCGGTGAGTTCACCGCCGAGGTGCCGACGTCGGCCACCGGGCACTTCCGGTTCTTCGCGGCGCCGGGCAGCTGGACGCTGCGGACGCTGGCCCCGAAGGCCGACCCGGTCGACCGCCAGGTGGTCGCGCAGTACGGCGAGGTCGCGGAAGTGGCCGTCACCGTCTGAGCAGTCGGTCGTTACACAAGGTGCCACCACCACCCATCGGTGGCCCACCCTGAAGTAAGCACGAAGGGCCCGGACCTTGCGCGTCCGGGCCCTTCGCCATGCCCGGAGATCGCCAGAATCGCTTACCCGGCAGGGATTCCGGGAGTCATCGCATTGGGGTTACGGGCAACGACCGGAAATCTCGTGGACCGAGCGGCAATGTAACGGTTTGGTCTCGGAGCGGGGTCGGCTCGTCACCTACCGCAATCGGCTGAGTTGTGTCTGTGTCCTGACCCGCACTTCGGGTCACGTCATCACTCAGGGAGGAGGGGTCAATGCGACCCCGCATCGGATACAAGAAGCTCGCTGCCGTCGGAGTTGCGGCGGTTGTCGGCGTGGCTTCTACGATCGCGCTGACCTCGGGTTCGGCGTCCGCCTCGCCGGTTTTCGGATACAGCGGTTACTCGTACGGCACCGACGTCGAATCCGGCCTGGCGAACAGCGGTCCGCAGGTCATCAGCAAGTTTGGTTGCACCACTGACGCCACCAAGGCTGACAAGAACGACATCGCCACGGCGAATGTGAACAACCAGGCGATCGCACGCTCGGTGAAGACCGACACGCACGCGTTCAACAACAAGAGCGGGACGGGCGTCACCAGCACCGCGACGGCTGCCGACATCCGCGTCGGCAACCTGGTCACGCTGACCGGCGTGAAGACCACGACGACGGCCAAGTACTCGAAGGGCCAGCTGTCGTACACCGGTGACACGACCTTCGCGGGCGTGCGGATCGGCGCGATCTCGGTGCCGTCGCTGCTCAAGCCGAAGTGGAACACCAAGATCGCGGTTCCGGGTCTCGGTTACATCGTGCTGAACCGGGTCGGCGGCGTGAAGACCGCGTCCGGCATCTACTCGTACGCGCAGGCGGTCGTGCTGCACGCGACGGTGAAGAACCAGTACATCCCGCAGGGCGTCGACGTCGCGGTGCTGAAGACCCGCGCGGAGATCTCGAAGCCGGCGACCGCACTGGTGATCGGTTCGGCCTACGGCACCCAGGCCAACGTCGACAAGCTGGTCGTCTCCAGCCCGACGTCCCTTCAGACCACCTGCCAGGGCACTGAGGGCAAGACGGTCCGGGTTTCGGTCGGCGAGGTCAACATCCCGAAGGTCGCCTACGTCGGCGGTGTCTACACCACCAAGAACGGCGCCATCGGCACCAACAAGTCCTACATCAACTTCACCTCGCACGTCGCGGGCGTGAAGGTGGGCAGCCTGTCCATCGGCGCCATCGAGTCCTCCGCCTCGGCGTGGAAGACCAAGGACGGCAAGGGCGGCGTCAGCTCGTCCTCGACGATCGCCTCGATCAAGGTCGGCGGCAAGACCTACGCCGTACCGACGGGCGAGAACAAGACCCTGAACATTCCGGGTGTTGCTCGTCTGACCTTCAACCAGGTCCTGCGTCAGAAGCGCTACATCTCGGTGGACGCGCTGGTGATCGACGTGTACAGCCTGAACACCAAGGTCATCGTCGGCCACTCGGCCGCGGGCGTCGTCAGCTGATCTCGGCACACGCCATCTGAGTCGAACCTCACCGACCCAGAACACACCGGCCCCCGGATCCCGCAAGGATCCGGGGGCCGGTTCGTTTTAGGCGTCCAGGATCAAGGTGACCGGGCCGTCGTTGGTGAGGTCGACCTGCATGTCGGCGCCGAAACGGCCTCGTTCCACCTTGGCGCCCAGGTTCTCGAGGGCGGCGCAGAAGTCGTTGTAGAGCGGTTCCGAGACCGGGCCCGGGGCGGCGGCGCTCCACGACGGGCGGCGGCCCTTGCGGGTGTCGGCGTACAGCGTGAATTGGCTGATCGCGAGGATCGGGGCCTGCTCGTCGGCGGCGGAGCGTTCGTCGCGGAGGATGCGGAGGGTCCAGATCTTGGCGGCGAGCGCGGCCGCCTTCTCGGCGGTGTCGTCGTGGGTGACTCCGAGGAGGACGACCAGCCCGGGGCCGTCGATCGCTCCTACCACCTCGCCGTCCACGGTGACCGACGCCCGGCTGACTCTTTGTACTACGGCTCTCATGAGGCCATCCTCTCCTGCCGGAGATCGTCCGGCGATCGGAGCCATGGACCGGCAAATATCCGTTATCGATCCCGATCTGGCAGGATTCGTCCATGGCGTCGACTCTGATCACTGTTGCTCCCACCGGTGCCGAGACCGCGAAGGCGGACTGCCCGGCGTTGCCGACCACGCTCGACGAGCTGGTCGAGACCGCGAAGCGGTGCGAGGCCGCGGGGGCGGCGATGATCCACATCCACATCCGGGACGGGGAGCACAAGCCGACGCTGGATCTGGGCCGGCTGACAGAGACCGTTGCCGCAGTACGCGAGAACACGGCGCTGATCGTGCAGCTGTCCACGGGCGGTGCGGTCACCGATCCGTATGATCATCGGTTGCGCGTGCTCGACGCCGTACCGGACTCCTGTTCGCTGACGATGGGGACGGTCAACTTCGGCGACGACGTGTTCATGAACCCGTGGCCGTTCGTGACCCAGCTCTACCAGCTCACCCAGGAGCGCGAGGTCGTGCCGGAGTTCGAGCTGTTCGACCTCGGCCATGTCGCCGCGCTGCACCGGCTCCTCGGAAAGTACGGCCTCCCGTACGGCGGACGCGTGCACTGCGACTTGGTCATGGGCGTCCCCGGCGGCATGCCCGGTACGGCGGACGCGCTCGTCGCAGCCGTCAACGCGTTGCCGGACGCGGTTACGTCATGGTCTGCGACGGGCATCGGTCGTACGGCGCTGACGGTCGCACTGGCCGCTCTGTCGAAGGGCGGCAACCTCCGCGTCGGTATGGAGGACACGCTCACGCTGGCGAAGGGGCAGCCGGTCACTCACAACGCGGAGCTCGTCGAACGCGCAGCAGCGCTCGCCACGCTCGCCCAACGGCCGCCGATGTCGCCGGACGAAGCTCGTTCCCTGCTGAACGTGAAGCGATGAAGTAGCCGGCAATCCCGGCCGCGATGATCGTTGCCTCCAGCAATAACCAGTCGCGGAGGTAGTCGCGGGGGAGGATCGTCGGGTTCGCTCCTTTGCCCTGGCGCAGGAGCAGCGGGATCGCGATCAGGCTGGTGATGCCGACGTACAGTGAGGTAGTCCTGATGACGCCCACTGTGCGGTGGCCATCGGGTCTGCTCGCCCAACGGGTGACGATCCAGCCCGCGGTGATTGTCAGTGGGACCAGGAAGAAGTCGTCGGCGACGACCGCGCCGCCCAACCACAGCGGCAACCTGACCAGGGCCCTTAGGTCCAGCGCGTCGATCATCTTCCAGACGCCCCACAGGCCTATCGGTACGCCGACTGTTGCCAACCCGATGCGGGTTCTCATGTGATGACCTCCAGCCGATGGACCCACTTGGTTTGGAGTACGCCGGGGCGGTTGGGTGCGATGATCCGGGCGGGGAACCCGTGGTCGAGTGCGAGTTGGCTGCCGTTGAGCCGGAGGGCCAGGAGCGTGAGCGGATCTGCGGCGAACTGCTCCGGCAGCTCACTGGTCGCGTAGAACCCGCCCTTCTCCATCGACACCACCCGCACGCGCGAGTGCGCCGGAGCGCCGCACAGTTCGAGCAGGTCGCGGATCCGGACGCCCTCCCAGCGTCCGCCTTGGCTCCAGCCCTCGACGCAGGCGATCGGGAGTGCCGACCGGCTCTGCGGGAGTTGCTGCAGTTCGTCGAGGCTGAGCTCCAGCGATCGCGGTCCGGTGACGGTGAAGCGCCAGTCCGGCCCGATGCCGGTCACGCCGGCGGCTTCCGCCGTACGGTTGACCGGGAGTCCTTGTGGGCCGATGTTCGGCTTGCGTGGGGCGAGCACGGCGACCGGGCCGAGCGCGGGTACTGACTGGCCGACCGAGGTGATGCCTACGAGCGCGGCGGCGCCGGCGACTGTTCGGAACAGGCCTCGGCGGGTGAGGCCGGAGATTGCCGGGGGCAAGGAGTTCGGAACGATCTCGGCGATCCGACGCCAGTTGGCACGGATCAGGGGGAGCTTGACGGCGATGTGGACTATTAGCGCGCCGACGATGATCCAGGCGAGGGCGTAGTGCGTCTGGCGGAACGGGAAGGGCCACGGGTACCACTGCAGGGTGTTGAGGAACCCGGTGACGAGTTCGAGTGCCATCGCCGACACCAGGACCAGGATCGACGCCCGCTCGAGCATCGTCTCGATGGCCTTGCGGCTCGGTGGCCACGGCAGCTTCGCGAACAGCTTCGGGTAGACCGTCCATAACTTTGCCAGCAGCAACGGGACGGCGACGGTTCCGGTCAGTACGTGCAGGCCCTGCGTCACGCGGTACAGCGTGGCCGGGCGGCTCGGGATCGGCAGCCAGCTCGGGGTGTCCTGCTGGAAGTGGCTGTACAGCCCGGTCAGGAAGCAGATCACGACCGCGACGCCGAGCCAGCGGCCGATGACCGTCGCGACCCTCGGGTGGTGCAGGGGCGATGGGAACGACTTCTCCGTCGGCATGTTTCCACTACAACCCCGCCGGGGACGTCTTGACGGCGTACTCCGGTTACTGCTCGCGAACGGCGTATTACTGGTCGCGAACGAGATCCGGCGGGAACAGTTATCCACAGGTCTGCGTCTGTACCTCGGATGGTGATACCGATCGGGGCATACTCTGAGCGAACTGATCGCTGGCTGGACTCGTTTTCTGGGCGGACTGATCTCTCTTGGCGGACTGGGGCGAAAGGAGTGAGGCGGAGTGAAGACGCAGGAGCGGTCGTCCGAGGATGACGAGCGTGCGATGGCGGATCTGGCCGAGGTTGCGGACTGGCGCGCGATCTGGGGTCCGCCGGACACCGGCATGGACGCGATCCGTGCCCTGGTGAACCGCGTTACCGCCGCCACCGGCTGGCGTCCGTGGGCGCCGGGCAACATCGACCCCGATCGGTACACGTGGGGTCTCGTGACCCAGCGCGAGACCGTGATGCTCGTGCTGCCGGACGCCGTGTTGCCGGAGAGCCCGCGGAGCGGCTGGTCGGCGTACGACATCGCCTCGGGTGAGCTGCCGCTGGTCGAGGAAGGTCTGGACGACCACTGGCCCGGTCAGCTCGAGCTCGCGCGTCGTTACTGGGGACCGCCGGTCTTCGTCGGGCCGGGGAGCGATCTCCGCGTTCCGCCGGAGTGGCGCGGCCGCCGCCGTCATCTCGCTGTCTGGCTGCGTCCGGGAGCCGAGCTCCACCTGTATGCGTCCCAGCCGGGCCCGGAGGACAACGCCGCCGGTTTCGGATACTCCGTCTATGCCAGCGAGGTGGCCTGATGGCTGAGGAAGAAAGCGCCGAACACTACCTCCAGGTGCTCGCCGGCCATGCCCGCCAGCTCTGGCAATGGATGCGGGCGGCCGAGCAGCGCGTCCGGCGGACGTTCTCCAACCAGCAGCGCCGTCGAATGATGATCGAAGGCGGGAACTCCCAGCAGAGATGGAACGCCGACCTCGACCGCGAGGCGCAGGACCGCGACCCGCGTGTCCGCAGTCAGGACCTCGAGCGCACGGCCGACGAACAGTTGCGGCAGGCGGAGGCTCTCGAGGAGGGCAACCGCGACCTCGAGGTGCAGAGGCAAAGTCTTGAACTGGAGGCGGCCGCCTCCGAGGACCGGATCCGTCAACAGGAAGCCCAGCTGAACGACCGCGACCGGGACGGCATCCCCGACGACTACGAGAACCGCGTCGACCGCGACCGGGATCACCGCGACGACTCCGTCGAGCGACGTGACGAGATCGACCAGCAGAACGACGCCGCCAACGACCGCGACGGCGACGGCGTGGACGACGCGGTCGAGGACCGCCAGGCCCAACAGGCCCGCGACGACGAGGCGAGACGAAAGCAGGAAGAGGACCGCCGCCGCGACCAGCAACGCGAAGACGGCGTCGACGCCGCCGACGCCGTGCCGGCCGCCGTCGGCGCAGCAGCAGCCGCCGAGGCGCTGGACGACCGCACCGAGGATCTGCAGGAGCAGCAAGACCTGGCAGCCGACGGCCAGCAGCAGGACCTGGGACCTGACGGCGAGCGGCAGGACCCGGCGGCCCAGGCCGAGAACCAACAGCAGGCCGAGACCGATGTCGCCGAGCAGGACCAGCCCAACCCGGGCGCAGCCGAGCAGGCCGGCCTCGACGCGGACCTACAGCAGGACAACCTCCAGCAGCAGGCTGAGACCGACGTCCCCGGGCAGGACCAACTCACGCCGGACGCAGAGCAGGCCGGCCTCGACGCGGACCTACAACAGGACAACCTCCAGCAGTCCGGCCAGGCCCTCGACGAAGACGGCGCACTCCGCGACTCAACACTCGACGCAGCCGGCCAGCAGTCTGACCTGGAGCAGACGGGCGACCTCATCCACCAGGACGACACCGTCCGGAACCAGACGGTCGGTGCCGAGAACCAGCAGGACGCGGACCTCGATCAGACGGTCGTCGGTCAGGATGGCGCCGTACAGAATCAGACGGTCAGTGCCGAGAATCAGCAGGACGCGGATCTGACGCAGGACCAGCAGGCACCCGGCGCGGACCAGCAGGTGACCGGTCAGCAGCAGGAGGTGTCGGGTCCGGAGCACGAGGTTGTTGAGTCGGATCAAGAGGTTGTTGCGCCGGAGCCGCAGCAGGCGCAGGTGGCCGAGCAAGGGCAGCAGGTTCAAGCACCTGAGCAAGGGGCGGAGGTTCCCAACCAGACCGGTCAGCAGGTGAATGCGCAGCAGGTCGGCAACGCCGCGCAGTCGGGAGTCGACCAGAGCGCCGCGCTAGGTTCCGACGAACAAGGCCAGGGCGGCCAGACAAGCGACGCCCAGAGCCAATGGCGCCCCGCCGAGGAACCTCTCCTAGATCAACAGCGGGCAACCAGTAGCCCCAACCAGCCCGGCGGCGAGATCTCAGCTGGCGAGCGTGACACCCTGACCCGCACCCAACAGGGCCACGCCCCTGCCGCCGGCGCAACCAGCCGCGAAGGCGGCGGCGTAGCCACCAGCGAGCGTCCCGGCACGCCATCCCAGCAACGCGGCCAGGACCGCAGCCGCAACGACCGAGGCCGAGACGACGGCGGCCGCGAACGCTGACCTCCCGACTCAAGGGCCTCTCGCCAACAACCACCTAACGCCAACGTTCCACGCCAACGAACCACCCAATGCCAACGGTCCCCCGCCAACAACCACCCGGCGGGGGACCGCTGCATTCCACCGAACGACAACCCGCGGAGGTTCCCGGCGCAGCATCACCTGGCCGGCGTCCGCATCTGGACCGCGATCAAGCCCTGCCTGGACATCTTCCGTTCCCGTCCAGCCTCACCTGGCGGGTGTCCGCATCCTCGACCCCGAACCTGCTGTGCACCGAGCCCATCGCCTGGACCGACTCGCATCCCGTGCGCTGGGGACACGCCGCCGCGTCGGGAACTCCGTACCCGCGAGGCACCAGCTGTCGGTGGTTGATGGAGTGGTTAGTAGACGATTGCTTGGGTGTTCTCCGTGAGGATTTCTTCGGTGAAGGCGGGGGCGCCGGCGATGCGGGTGCCGGGGCGGAGGTCGGCTTCGGTGAGGTTGCGGCGTTTGGCGCATTGGGTGCAGACGGTGAGTTGACCGCCTTCGAGTACTGCGGTGAGCAGGTCGGCCAGTGGAGCGGCGTGGGGGAGCTCGAAGGACTCCGCGCGCCCGGGTACGGCGAACCAGACGGCCTCTCCGGTCAACCAGAGCGAGACCTGCGCGCCGGCCGCGACGGCCGAGGCGGCGACTGTGAAGGCCTGGTTGGCGCGCTCGGGTTCCTCGGCACCTGCGGTCAGCTTGATCACCAACGAGCGAGACATCCCGCCACGCTAGCCGAACCCAGACACCCGCCGTCCCGCGGCCGGCACATCCGGTCCGACCCCAGCAGACCTCGGTGCAGTCGGCGAACCGGCTGATGCCAGCCGAGCCCCGCGGACCGGCCGAGCTCCGGTCGAACCCCGCAAGTGGCGGGCGGGGTGGGTCGCAGTAGGTGGAAGGGGTTGGTGCGGGAGGTCACGTCGTGGGAGGGGTGGGGTGGGAGGTGGATCCTTTAGAGTGGGAGACGTGTTGCATGTTGTGTTTACCTCGTTGCTGATTCTGGTCTGTGTGTTCATGGGCTGGTTCTCGGCGTTTGTTGTCTATCGGCTGTATCGCGGCCGCAACGCGGGCTGAGTGATTCGATGGCGTTCGAGATTCCGCAGGATCTGCATCCGGACCTGATGCCGCTGGCGTGGTTGCTCGGGCGGTGGGAGGGGCGCGGGCACGGCGACTACCCGACGATCGAGAAGTTCGAGTTCGGGCAACAGATCGACTTCAGCCACAACGGGAAGCCGTACCTGCACTACGTCAGCCAGACGTTCGTCGTCGGCGAGGACGGGACCAAGGAACGCCCGCTCGCGGTCGAGACCGGGTTCTGGCGGCCGCAGCCGGACAACAAGGTCGAGGTGATCCTGGCGCATCCGACCGGCATCGCGGAGATCTGGTACGGCGACATCGACGGCGCCAAGATCGAACTGCAGACGGACGTCGTCGCACGCACCATCACCGCGAAAGAGGTCACCGCCGGCCACCGCCTGTACGGACTCGTCAACGGCGAACTCCTCTGGGCCTACGACATGGCCGCCGAGGGCCAAGCACTCCAGCCCCACCTCTGGGCCACCCTCGTCCGCGCCTGACAGCAAAGTCGGCTGAGCGTTTCCAGGCATCACCCCACAACCGGGGCTGCCCCGCACCCGAACTGCCCCGGATGGGCCGCCACGGATCAGGTCGGCGCCCCGAGCGAGTCAGCTTGACGGTGGTCGGTTGGTACGACGCTGGGCGACGTGTGACCGTCGCCGTATCGACGAAGGCCGAGCGCGTGCTTGAGCCGTGAGCACGCTCTCGACGCTCGGGGCCCAAAAGCCGCAAGTACACACGCTGCCCCAGCAGACGCAGTCCCACCTGCACGGGATCGTGCGGATCGCCCGCAGTCGCGTGCCCGCGGTACGACGCCGGGTGGCGTGCGACCTTCGCCGTACCCAACGAAGGACGAGCGCCTGCGTGCTTGAGCGCCTGGTCGAAGTTCGCGGGGCTGTGAAGCAGTACGAGCCGCAGTACGAGCCGTGGTTAGCTTTCGGAGACCCAGGAGTATTCGACTTTGGGGCGGCCGCTGCGGCCGTCGTAGCGTTGGGTTCGGAGGGCTTGGCCTTGGTCGGCCAGGTGTTCCAGGTAGCGGCGGGCGGTTATGCGGGAGGTGCCCAGGGAGGTGGCGACCTCCTCGGCGGTCCAGCCTTCGCGGTTGCCGAGGAGTTGGACTACTCGGTCCAGGACGGAGCCGGCCAAGCCCTTGGGGACTGAGGAGACTGTTGCTGGGTGCAACAGGCGGTCGACCTCGTCCTGGTCGGCGACCACCTGACCGGATTCGGCGGCTCGGCGGCGGCGGGCGTACGCCGACAGTCGGTCCCGGAGCGTCTCGAAGGCGAAGGGTTTCAGGACGTACTGGACGACGCCGATCCGTGCCGCGGCCTCGACGGCGGCTACCTCACGCGCGGACGTGACCGCGACGACATCAGTTTGGTTGCCAAGGGCCCGCATCCGTCGTACGACGTCGAGCCCGTGACCGTCGGGCAGATGCATGTCCAGCAGTACGACGTCCACGCCGCCGCGCGCCAGCAGCTGCAGCGCGCGCCCCGCAGTACCGGCAATCCCCACACACGCGAAGCCAGGCAGGCGATCGACGTACGTGCGATGGGCCTCCGCAGCCACAGGATCGTCCTCGACGACGAGGACGCGTAGCGGATCAGGCACTCGCGCCCACCGCCCGCGGCAGCCGTACTCGCACGGTCAGCGCCGGTACTTCGTCCAGCTCGGAATCCGGATCCACCATCAGCGACCCCTGCCACCGCTCGACCGTGCTCCGCACCAGCACAAGCCCCAACCCGTGCCCGGGCTCGGCCTTCGTCGTCCACCCGCGCTCGAACATGTGTGCCAACTCCACCGACCCCAGCTCAGCACCCGTATTCGTCACGATCAGATCGATCGCATCCGCCAACGCGACCGCCCGGAACTCCACCTTCCGCGGCGCCGGCCCGCCGCGCGCGGCCTCGATCGCGTTGTCCAGCAGGTTTCCGACCACGGTTACCACGTCCTGCGCCGGCAACCGCGTGTTCAGCGCCTCCTGCCCGAGGTCGAGCGAAAGCACCACCCCGCGCTCCTGCGCCTGCGCCAACTTCGCCAACAGCAACGATGCAAGCACCGGATCCCCGACCGTACCGACGACCCGATCCGTCATCGCCTGCGCGAACTGCAGCTCCGACACCGCGAACTCCCGCGCCCGCTCCGGCCGACCGATCTCGATCAGGCTGACCACCGTGTGCAGCCGGTTCGACGCCTCATGATTCTGCGCCTGCAGCGATTCGGCCAAACTCCGTACGGCGTCCAGCTCGCCGAGCAACCGCTGCAACTCGGTGTGATCCCGCAGTGTGACGATCCGCCCGCGGCCCGACGGCTGCTGGTTCACGACGACCACGCCTTGCGCGCCGAGGTGCAGTTCGTCGTACGCCGTCCGCCCGGTCGCGAGCATCTCGGCCAGCGGGGCACCGAGATGCAGCTCCTCCAGCGGCGTACCCGGGGCAACGGAGCGTAGCCCGAGCAGCTGCAGCGCCTCGTCGTTCGCGAGCTGGACCCGCCCGTCGAGGTCCAGCAGGATCAGCCCTTCACGCGCCGCATGCAGCACGCCTTCGTAGAAATCGAGCATCCGCGCCAGCGACTGCGTGCCCATCCCGCGCGTTGCGCGACGTACCCGCCAGGTGACCAGCGCGTTCCCGGCGATCGCAACCCCGAGCATCAGACTGGCGATCCCGAGCATCGAGCGCAGGTCGAGCCGGGCCAGCTCCCACCAGCCGGGCGCCGGCAGGCCGGTGGCCGCCGCGTCCCGCAGGGCCTGCGCCCGGGACCGGCTGACCATCACGATCCAGACCATGGCGATCAGGACGGTGACCGTGACGGTCTGCAGCCAGAGCACCTGGCGACGCAGCTCCCACGCACGGTGTTTCATGCCGAACAGTTTGCACGGCGAACGATATGAACGAAATGCGCACTTCTCCTGTGCGTCACGTCACAGTTACTCACCAAGTCCCCAACCGCCCCAACCACCCCTCCGCCAGGCCGATACAGGGAGTCCCACCATGTCGAGCCCGACCGAACCCCGCCCGACTCCGGTCCGCAACGACCGGACCCATTTCCTCTACATCGCCGTCATCGTCGCCGTCCTGCTCGGTATCGGTGTCGGCTTCCTGTTCCCGGACTTCGCGGTCGAGCTGAAACCGCTCGGTACCGGGTTCGTGAACCTGATCAAGATGCTGATCAGCCCGATCATCTTCTGCACGCTGGTCCTCGGCATCGGATCGGTCCGGCAGGCCGCCAGCGTCGGCAAGGTCGGCGGTCTCGCGCTCGCCTACTTCCTGGTGATGTCGACGGTCGCACTCGCCATCGGCCTCGTGGTCGGCAACATCGTGCAGCCGGGCGCCGGGCTCGACCTGACCGACAAGCTGCGCAAGACCGGTCAGGCGCAGGCCGCCGGCGCGCACGAGAGTACGACGGACTTCATCCTCGGCATCATCCCGAAGACACTGCTGTCCTCGCTGACCGAGGGCGAGGTGCTGCAGACCGTCCTGGTGGCGCTGCTCGTCGGGTTCGCGCTGCAGGCGATGGGCGCGAAGGGCCAGCCGATCCTGACCGGTATCGGTCACATCCAGCGGCTGGTCTTCAAGATCCTGTCGATGATCATGTGGACGGCGCCGATCGGCGCGTTCGGCGCGATCGCGGCGGTCGTCGGTGCGACCGGCTGGGATGCGCTGGTCAGCCTCGGCAAGATCATGCTGGCCTTCTACATCACCTGTCTGCTGTTCGTGATCGTTGTCCTAGGCACCATTTTGCGCCTCGTCACCGGACTGTCGATCTTCCAGCTGTTGCGGTACCTCGGTCGTGAGTTCCTGCTGATCGTGTCCAGTTCGTCGTCGGAGACCGCCCTGCCCCGACTGATCGGAAAGATGGAACACCTCGGCGTCGACAAGTCGGTGGTCGGCATCACCGTCCCGACCGGGTACTCCTTCAACCTGGACGGTACGGCGATCTACCTGACGATGGCGTCGTTGTTCATCGCGGAGGCGATGGACCAGCCGTTCTCCATCGGCCAGCAGATCTCGCTGCTGCTGTTCATGATCGTCGCCTCGAAGGGCGCCGCCGGCGTCACCGGTGCCGGCCTCGCAACGCTCGCGGGCGGTCTGCAGTCGCACCGGCCGGAGCTGGTCGACGGCGTCGGTCTGATCGTCGGCATCGACCGGTTCATGTCCGAGGCCCGTGCGCTGACGAACTTCGCCGGCAACGCGGTCGCGACGGTCCTGGTCGGCCACTGGGTCGGCGAGTTCGACAAGGAGCAGGCGCGTCAGGTGTTCGCCGGCGAGGACCCGTTCGACGAGGTCGCGTTCGCTGCCGGCGACACGCATGCGGGCGACATACCGGAAGCGGTCGAAGCACGTCCGTCCGGCCACTAGTCCACTTCCCACCCCTCCACGCGCTGCCCCGCCGAGCCACAGATCGGCGGGGCAGCGCGCTGTTACTTCCCGTCCAGCAGCTCGATGACGGGAGCGAAGTCCTCGAGGTAGCCCGAGTTCACGCTGATGTAGCTCGCGCCGATCTCTTCGCGGCGGCGCAGGAGCTCGTCGGCCATCTGCTGCGGAGTACCGCGGAGCAGCATCAGCGAGTCCATCGCCTCGAGCTCGTCGGGGTCGACGCCGGAGGCACGCTTCGTCCACGGCGGCAGCGGACGGGTACCGGCCGCGAGCAGGTTCATCGCGAGTTCGATGTCGTCGGCGCGGTCGCCGGCCAGCTCACGCAACTCGCGCGCGACGGCCGCGACCTCCGAGCGAGGCGTGGTCGCGTCCTTGGCGAGCGAGACGATGTCCGCCCGCTCGGCCGCCAGCGCGAGCGCCTTCGGCCCGCCGGCGGCCAGCATGATCGGCGTACGGCGTTCGCCGTCGAGCTCGCGCAGCAGGTCGAGGGTCGCGATGACCTGCTCCCGCCGCTCGCGGGCCGTCCCCCATGGCAGACCGATCTCGGCCGTCTGCTGCTCCGCGACCGGCCGGCCGGTCCCGATACCGAACTCGAAGCGGCCGTCGGTGAGCGTGGTCAGCGTGTGCGCCTCCCAGGCAGCCTGCCGCGGCGTCCGCAGCGGCGCCGCCGCGACGAACGTGCCGACCCGGATATCGGCAACCGCCGCTGCCATCGCCAGCGACGCGAACGGCGCGGGGAGCTGCAGGCCGTCCGGCATCAGCACGGTCGCGTACCCGAGGTCAGCCGCCTGCCGAACCGTCTTCACCCACTCCGCACCGGTGGTCGGACTGCCCGCCACACCGAACCGGAATCGCCTGTCGCTCATCGCCCTGCTCCCTCCGTCGTTTGATGACTCCAGCCTCGCCGTACCAGGGGTCTGTCCACATCCCACGACGGGAGGCGTTCGCCGTACGCCGCGCGACGTACTCTGGTGACATGTCACGCAAGCGCAGCCCCCTGCTGGACCGGCCCGGCGCGGTCGAGGCCGACGGACTTGACGCCGGAGTCGCCGCGCACTACGGCTCGGATCTCCGCGAACAGCGGGCCCTGATCGCCGGTGAGGCGTTCGTCGACCTCTCGCACCGCGACGTGGTCACGATCACCGGCCCGGACCGGCTGACCTGGCTGCACGCGCTGACCACGCAGTACTTCGAAGGTCTCAAGCCCGGTACGTCGACCACCGCGCTGCTGCTCTCGCCGACCGGGCACGTGGAGCACGTGATGTACGGCGTCGACGACGGCGAGACGTTCTGGCTGCACACCGAGCCCGGTGCGGCGGAGGCGCTCGTCGACTGGCTGCAGAAGATGGTGTTCATGTCTCGCGTCGAGATTGCGGACGTGAGCGACGACTACGCGATCATCTGGCGGCCAGGTACTGCGGAAGGCGAGCACCTGACCCGCAGCGGCGAGGACTCGTTCGGCGGGCATGAGGTGTTTCTGCCTCGCGCCGAGCTGGGCAGCCTGGAGGGGCCGGCTGCGGGCGTGTGGGCGTACGAGGCGCTGCGGATCGAGGCGGGGGCGCCGCGGTTCGGGCTGGACACCGACGAGCGTGCGATCCCGAACGAGCTCGGTTGGCTCGGCGTCGGCGTACATCTGGACAAGGGGTGTTACCGCGGGCAGGAGACGGTCGCGCGGGTGCACAACCTCGGTCGCCCGCCGCGACGGCTCGTGCGGCTGCACCTGGACGGTTCGGTGGACCGCCTGCCGCAGCACGGGGATGCCGTTATGGCGGGGGAGAAGCAGGTCGGAGTGATCGGGTCGGCCGCCCGGCACCACGAGCTGGGGCCGATTGCACTGGCTGTCGTGAAACGCAACGTCGACCCCGAGGCTGTGCTGGACGTGGTGGCGGAGGACCAGCCGACGGTGAAGGCGAGCCAGGAGGTTCTGGTCGACCCCGAGGCCGGGCTGCACGTCCGCGCCCGGTTGTGAGCGGAATCATTCGCAACACGGCATTTTGCACCTGTACAGTTCAGCCGTGACCGAACCTGTGATCCTGGCCGACGTCGTCCGTAGCGACTTCGTCGAAGGCCACCACCGCGGCTCCGTCGTGGTGACGCGTCCCGACGGCAGCGTGGACTGGGCCGTCGGCATCGTGGACGAGCCGATGTTCCCGCGCTCGTCCAACAAGCCCATGCAGGCCCTCGGCATGCTCCGCAACGGGCTGCCGCTCACCGACGAGCTCCTCGCCCTCGCGGGCGCGTCGCACTCCGGCGAGCAGTTCCACCTGGACGGCGTACGGAAGATCCTCGCGACGGCCGGTCTCGCTGAGTCGGATCTGCTGACGCCGGTCGCGTACCCGCTGGACGACGAGGCCCGGGACGCGTGGGTCAGGGCGGGTCACGGCAAGGAGCGGGTCGTGATGAACTGCTCCGGCAAGCACGCCGCGATGCTGCTGACCAGCAAGCTCAACGATTGGGACCTGAAGGCGTACCGGTCGCCGGATCACCCGCTGCAGAAGGAGATCCGGACCGCGATCGAGGACACCGCCGGCGAGAAGGCGTCGTACGTCGCGGTCGACGGCTGCGGCGCACCGATCTTCGCGCTGACGCTCTCCGGCCTGGCCCGCTCGTTCGGCCTGTTCGCCGCAGCGGCCCCCGAAACAGACGAGGGCCGGATCGCGGATGCGTTCCGCGCGCACCCGGAGTACGCCAGCGGGAGTACGCGGGACGAGGCCGAGCTGATGCGAGCCACCGAGGGCCTGTTCTGCAAGGCGGGCGCCGAGGGTGTGTACGCGGTCGGCCTCGCGGACGGCACCGGGATCGCGCTGAAGCTCGAGGACGGTACGCCGCGCGCCCGCAAGGTCGTGATGGCAGCAACCCTCCAGCGCCTCGGCATCACCAACGAGACCATCGAGACCCACCTCCACTTCGACCTCACCGGCGGCGACAACATCGTCGGCGCAGTCCGCCCCCACGCACAGACCTTCAGCTGATCAGGTGGGTCGGGGTTACTTCGCGGGTGTGGACTACGACGTCGAACCAGTCGGCGAGCGTGTCGCCGGTTAGATAGGACGTCGGACCGGCGTCGGGGAAGCCGCGGGTCCTCGCGGTGCGCCGTAGCCAGGCGCGAACCGGTGCCGGCTGCGGTTGGGTGCGTAGGTCGAGGACGAAGTTGTCCAGGCCGGTCGCCGTCAACTGGTGCTCGAACCAATCGGCGGGCGCGGGCGGCATCGTGAGTGGGCCGAGGGATGTGCCGTGGTCGAACGTGCAGCCGATCGAGCGGTAGCGGTCGCCGTACCAGGTACGGAGGTATGAGCCGGCGTTGCGGAAGCTGACCGGCGGTTCGTTGACGGTCAGGTGTGGTGCGTTGGCGGTGTGCGCGCTGGCCGCCCAGTAGATGACCTTGTTGCGGGTGAAGCGGTGCCACCAGCGGACGTTCTCGGCGGCGCGGGCGTCGCGGTACACCCAGTTCTGCTCCTCCGGCAGGCTGAATGCCGTGTAGAACGAGCGGATCTGGCGCGCGTGGTGCTCGGTGAGCGCGTAGTCGCGGTCGTTCGACCGGTGCGGTAGGTCGCGGACGAGCGAGTAGACCGCGCGGGCCTTGGCGACGTACGGCGCCTTGTCCTTGACCTCCTGCCAGTACCACTGGACGTAAGCGCCCATGTCGTCGGTGTTCGGGCGGATCGGGTCCAGACTGCGGTGCAGCTCCGCCAGCCGATGCGGTGCCCGACGAGCGACGTACTCCGCGATGGCGTCGTACGAGAGCCGCCGCGTAGAGAAGTACTCCGAACCGGCGAAGCGGACCTTGTCGCGATGCGTGGCGTTGTACGCGCGGAGGTACTCGAAGAGCTCCGCAATCTCGTGCGTACGAGCCTCCGTGCTCAGCTGGCCCATCAGCGCGTACAGATCGCCGCGGCCGGTGAGGACGTAGTCGTTCAGCTGAGTGCCGAGCGACCAGTCGTCCTCGAACGCGATCGCGCGGAAGCCGTGATGCTCGACCAGGTCGCGGATGATGCGGAGCTTGAGGTGGGTGATCTCGGCGGTCGCGTGGACGGCTTCACCGAGGCCGACGATCTGCGCGTTGCCGACGTTCAGTTCGTTGACGGGCTTGGCGTTCGCGGTGATCCACCGGGTGACCTTGTCGTCGGTTGCATAACCGGCTGAAGGAAGAAGGCCGGCAGCGGCGACACCGAGTGCCGAGCCGCCCAGCAACGTTCTGCGAGAGATGGTTTCCATGCCATCCCACCCTGACGTTCAGGATCCGCCGGAGCATCCTCCACCGGAGGGCTTCGGACCTACGCCCGCTGTCGTACGCCGGTCACTTGGCGCGGAGCCGGTCGACCGCCGGGGACACGATCGGGAGCGACGCGACCGGGGCGGGCAGGTCGTACCCGGCGTACAGGCGGCGGCGGATCGCCTCCAGCGGGAAGGTCTCGTGGTAGATCGCGAGCTTGACCGTCACGCCCTCTAACGTTGCCCTCAGCAACATCTCTTCGACGGCCGGGTCGGTGGCGCCGCGGGCCGCGAAGACGTCGCGGATCGCGTCCTCGACCAGCGACAGCCGGTCGGACTTGGCCTGCTCGACGCGGGCGAACACGTCGTGCGTGGTCGGCAGCATCATCAGGCTGATCGCGAGCCGCTGGATGTGCAGCGTGGTCGCGGCCGCCATCAGGGCGCCGTCGATGATGCCGGCCAAACGTTCATCCGGAGTTCCCTGGATGGTCAGGATGCCGGCGATGCCGTCCAGCCAGCGGTCCAGGAGCTCCGCGGCGAGCTGTTCCTTGGTGGCGAAGTAGTACGAGACCAGGCCGCGGGAGACACCCGCAGCAGTGGTGATGTCGGAGATCGAGGCGGCCTCGTAGCCGTTGGCAGCGAAGACCTCCAGAGCCGCCGCCAGGATGCGTTCGCGGGACCGTTCGCGCATCTCCTGGTTGACGGTGGCCGATCGCGGCACGGATTCCTCTCCTGGTCGAAGCCCTGAAGCGCCGGGCAACCCCCCATCCTCGTGCCCGGCGCCTCGGGGCTGACCCCCCGTGGTTACGGCCCCTCCCCAGGCGCCGTTTATAGACTGGACGTCCAGTCAACAAATGTCAAAGGGATGCCCGGTTCGTGGGACACGCGCAGTAACCGGTAAGATGAAAGGGCTGCGCCCTGTGTCGAGTGGCACGTGTACCAGCCGTAGCCACCGCCTGAACCCATCTGACTGCTTGGAGCGCTTCCTCATGCCTGTCCGTAACGACCTGCGCAACGTCGCGATCGTGGCCCACGTCGACCACGGGAAGACGACCCTCGTGGACGCGATGCTGTGGCAGTCGGGCGCGTTCGGTGCCCACCAGCACGTCGACGAGCGGGCGATGGACTCCGGCGACCTGGAACGTGAGAAGGGCATCACGATCCTCGCCAAGAACACCGCCGTCCGGCACAAGATGGCCAACGGCGAGCAGATGACGATCAACATCATCGACACCCCCGGCCACGCCGACTTCGGTGGCGAGGTCGAGCGCGGCCTGTCGATGGTCGACGCGATCGTGCTGCTGGTCGACGCCTCCGAGGGTCCGCTGCCGCAGACCCGGTTCGTGCTGCGCAAGGCGCTGGCGCGGAAGATGCCCGTGATCCTGGTGGTGAACAAGGTCGACCGTCCGGACGCCCGGATCGCCGAGGTCGTCGACGAGACGTACGAGCTGTTCCTCGACCTGCTCGACCACGACGCCGACCAGAGCGCGCTGGACTTCCCGGTCGTCTACGCGTCCGCGCGGGCCGGCCGTGCGTCGCTGACCCAGCCGGCCGACGGCGGGATGCCGGACTCCGAGGACCTCGAGCCGCTGTTCGAGACGATCCTGAACAACGTGCCGGCCCCGGAGTACACCGAGGACGCGCCGCTGCAGGCCCACGTCACCAACCTGGACGCCTCGCCGTTCCTCGGCCGGCTCGCGCTGGTCCGGGTGCACGAGGGCACGCTGAGGAAGGGCGCGCAGGTCGCCTGGTGCAAGCACGACGGGTCGATCGAGCGCGTCAAGATCACCGAGCTGCTGGTCACCGAGGCGCTAGAGCGGGTGCCGGGTGACTCGGCCGGTCCGGGCGACATCGTCGCGATCGCGGGTATCCCCGAGATCATGATCGGCGACACCCTCGCCGACGCGGAGAACCCGAAGCCGCTGCCGCTGATCACCGTGGACGAGCCGGCCATCTCGATGACGATCGGCACCAACACGTCGCCGTTGGCCGGCCGCGCCAAGGGCACCAAGGTGACCGCCCGCCTGGTCAAGGACCGGCTCGACAAGGAGCTCGTCGGCAACGTGTCGATCAAGGTGCTCCCGACCGAGCGTCCGGACGCGTGGGAGGTGCAGGGCCGTGGTGAGCTGGCGCTGGCCATCCTGGTCGAGCAGATGCGCCGCGAGGGCTACGAGCTGACCGTCGGCAAGCCGCAGGTGGTCACCCGCGAGATCGACGGCAAGCGGCACGAGCCGGTCGAGCGGCTGACGATCGACTGCCCGGAGGAGTACCTCGGCACGGTCACCCAGCTGCTCGCGGTCCGTAAGGGCCGGATGGAGCAGATGACCAACCACGGCACCGGCTGGGTCCGGATGGAGTTCCTGGTGCCGGCGCGTGGGCTGATCGGCTTCCGCACCGAGTTCCTCACCGACACCCGCGGTACGGGAATCGCACACCACGTGTTCGAGGGGTACGAGCCGTGGTTCGGCGAGCTGCGTACGCGCCCGAGTGGTTCGCTGGTCGCGGACCGGTCCGGCGCGGCGACGTCGTACGCGATGATCAACCTGCAGGAGCGCGGCACGATGTTCGTCGAGCCGACGACCGAGGTGTACGAGGGGATGATCGTCGGCGAGAACTCGCGCTCCGACGACATGGACGTGAACATCACCAAGGAAAAGAAGATGACCAACGTCCGGTCCTCCACCGCCGACGAGTTCGAGAAGCTCGTCCCCGCCCGCAAGCTGTCCCTTGAGCAGTCGCTGGAGTTCTGCCGCGAGGACGAGTGCGTCGAGGTGACCCCGGACGCGGTCCGCATGCGCAAGGTGGCACTCACCCAGATCGAGCGCTCGAAGCTCGGCCGCAAGAACAAGAACTGATGCTGGATCGCGCGGTGGTAGACGGTCTGTTCCCGGCGGAGCTTCCGGAGCCGGCGTACTGGGAAGAGCAGTATCCGGCGCGGGAGCTGCCGGAAGGGGCGAAGGTCACGCGGTTCGGGCCTTCGCCGACCGGGTTCGTGCACATCGGCGGGATCTACACGGCGATGATCGATCGGGATGTCGCGACCGACTCCCAGGGCGTGTACCTGGTCCGCGTCGAGGACACCGATCAGGCGCGTGAGGTCGAAGGGGCGCTCGAGCAGTTCGACCGCGCCTTCGCCTACTTCCGGATCAGCTCCGACGAGGACCGGCGCCAGGGCGCGTACGGGCCGTACGTGCAGTCGCAGCGCGAGCAGATCTACCTGACCTATGTGCGGCACCTGCTCCGGCAGGGCAAGGCGTACCTGTGCTTTGCGACCAAGGACGAGCTCGCCGAGATCACCGCCCGTCAGCAGGCCGCCAAGGTCCCGACGGGGTACTACGGGAAGTACGCGCTGTGGCGCAACGCCGACCCGGCCGACGTGCAGGCGAAGCTGGCCGAGGGTACGCCGTACGTCGTGCGCTTCCGGGCTCCTGATGACGCGGACGGGCAGCGGACCAGCTTCGTCGACGCGATCCGCGGGCGGCTCGAGCACGAGGCGAATCGCAACGACGCGGTGATCCTGAAGTCGTCGGACCAGTCGCCGCGGCTTCCGACGTACCACTTCGCGCACGCGGTCGACGACCACCTGATGCGGGTGAACCTGGTGATCCGCGGCGACGAGTGGATCTCGTCGGTTCCGCTGCACCAGCAGCTGTTCGCGGCGCTCGAGTTCGAGCCGATCACGTACGCGCACGTCGCGCCGCTGATGAAGCAGATCCCGGGCGGGAAGCGGAAGCTGTCGAAGCGGAAGGACCCTGAAGCGGGCGTCGACTTCTACATCGGCGCCGGGTACCCCGCGGACGCGGTCCTGTATTACCTGCGCGGCCTGGCCAACGGCCGGCTCGCGGAGATGCCGTTGGCGGAGGCGCTGACGACGCCGATCGATCTGGCCCAGTGCGGTGTCGCCGGTCCGCTGGTCGACCTAGTGAAGCTCGAGGACATCAGCGCCGACTACATCGCGACCCTGAGCGGCCAGCAGATCCTCGACGCAGTGCGGGTCTGGGCGACGGAGTACGACGCTGAGCTCGTTCTCGTGCTCGACAACGAGAAGGAGCTCGCGCTCCGGGCCCTCGCGGTCGAGCGCGACGGCGTCGAGAACCCGCGCAAGGACCTGCGCAAGTGGTCGGACTTCCGGTCGGCGTACGGCTTCTTCTTCCCCGAGCTCTTCGCCCCGGTCGACGGTCCGACCGACGGACGGCTGCTACCGCTCGGCGTGGCGCCTGAGGTCACCACGGCGTTCGCGCAGGATCTGGTCGCCGGCTATGAGCACCTGGACGACCCGCAGGAGTGGTTCGACCAGATCCGTTCGCTCGCCGGCAAGCACGGGTTCGCGCCGAACGCCAAGGAGTACAAGAAGGATCCGGACGCGTACGCCGGTTCGATCCGCGAGGCCTCGCAGCTCGTGCGGGTCGCGATCACCGGTGCGACGCGTAGTCCCGACCTGCACGCGACCGCCCAGGCTCTCGGGGCGCCCGAAGTACTGCGCCGGCTCCGAGCGCTGACTTCTGTGGCGTAAGTGGCTGCTGGGAAACGCGTAGGGCACGAAGTGGACACGGTGGCTCACAGTGCGCGACCGCGACTACATCGGTGTGATACATAATTTCTCGGTCGCCGGTGGGGGAAAGAAGTTCTGATTCGTTACCAACCAGACGCCATGCGGCGACGTCTGTCTTGTTGAAGCACTCTTTTGGGGGAAGGACAAGGGAAACATGGGCATTCTGCGTAAGGTCTGCGCAACTCTGACGGCTGTCGCGTTCGTGGGCGTCGGCGCACTGTCGGCGACCACTTCGGCTGAGGCCGCACCCCAGGTTGCGGGGTCGGCGCAGACGGCGCCGAAGCCGGCGGGTCTGCCGCCGAAGGCGGTGACGAAGGCTCCCGCCTCGTCCACCAGCAAGCTCATCGCCAAGTACAAGATCGACCGGCGGTGCGTGACCAAGGGCCGGGTCCTCTGCATCAACAAGAAGACCCGCAAGCTGGTGTACATGGTGAACGGCAAGCCGATCCAGGTCATGGACGTCCGGTTCGGCGCGATGAAGACGCCGACCCGCAACGGCGTCTTCAAGGTCTACCGCAAGTCGAAGAACCACGTCTCTTCGCTGTACCACTCGAAGATGCCGTACGCGATGTTCTTCAGCGGCGGCCAGGCCGTGCACTACTCGTCGGACTTCAAGGCCCGCGGCTACAACGGCGCGTCGCACGGCTGCGTGAACGTCCGCGACAAGAACAAGATCGCCTGGGTGTTCGCCCGGGTGCACGTCGGCGACAAGGTTGTCGTCTACAGCAAGTGAGCTGAGCGTTCAGAACAGCGGCCGGGGAGCTACTCCCCGGCCGCTGTCGCGTTCCGGAACGCCGTGTACAACCGCGGCTCCACCAGGCAGAAGGTGCCTTGGGCAACATTCGTCGGGGTGCCGCGCAACGTTGCAACCGCGATGTCCGCCGCGGACTGCGCCGGCCACCCGTAGATCCCGGCCGACACCGCTGGCAGCGTCATCGTCTTCACACCGAGCTCGTCCGCGATCCGCAACGCGTTGCGGTAGCAGGACTCGAGCAGCGCCGGATCCCGTTGCCCGGCGAGGTAGTTCGGCCCGACCACATGGATCACGTACGACGCGGGCAGCGCGCCGGCCGTCGTCCACACCGCCGTACCGGTCGGTGTGCCGTCCGGGTACCGCTCGATCAGCTCCGCGAGGATCTCGCGCCCACCGGCCCGGTGGATCGCGCCGTCAACGCCACCACCGCCGCGCAACGCGTGATGAGCGGCGTTCACGATCGCATCCGCGGGCACCGTGGTGATGTCCGCGGTACTCAGAACGACCTCCATCACGAGCTCCTTCCACAGAGCGGGATCCAGTCGAGCAACGCGGCGCTGATCGCCGCCGCCGAGTCCTCGGGCAGGAAGTGCAGCCCGGCGACCGTGACCTCCCGCTGGCTCGGCCAGCGCCGGCACTGTTCGCGGAGCGGCCCGGTGAGCAGTGCGCCGGGGTCTCCGTTGATGAAGAGTTTCGGGACTTGGGTCTCGGCCATCCAGGCGGCGTTGGCTGCGACGATCTCGTGGACGTCGGCGGGGCTTCCGTCGATGGGGATCTCGCGGGCCCAGGTCAGCGTCGGGCGTCGGCTCTCACCCGGTTCGGCGAAGGGCGCTCGGTACGCCGCGAGCTCCTCGGGGGCGAGGTCACGCAGTACCCCGCTCGGGAGGACCGTCTCCACGAACACGTTCTGCTGCAGCACGAGCTCCTCGCCCTCAGGGCTGCGAAGGCGCCGGAACAGCTCCGGCGCCGGGGCGTTCGGGCTGTCCCAGGTGACCGGGGCGACCAGGGTCTCGAGGTACGCGATCCCACGGACCGCATCAGGGTGCCGCCGGGCCCAGTCGGTTGCGAGTACGCCGCCCCAGTCGTGGCCGACGAGGATCACGTCGTCGGTCAGCCCGAGCGCGTCGAGGAAGCGCTCGACGTACCGCTGATGGTCGAGGAAGCGGTACCGGCCGGACGGCGACGGCCCCGAGCGGCCCATCCCGGCCAGGTCCGGCGCGATACAGCGGGCGATGGCGGACACCGGTCCCAGGACGTCGCGCCACAGGTACGACGAAGTGGGATTCCCGTGCAGGAAAACGACCGTTGGCCCGGTGCCGCACTCGCGGTACGCGATCCGGGCGCCGGCGTCCACGGAGCTGAACACGGTCTCCATGAGTGCTTCCTCCGGTACGCTAGGCCAACCAAATGACCGGTGAGGACGTCCTAGCAGTGTAGGGATGCGGTCGATTCAGAGGGGTGTCCGATGCGTGGGCTGATCATTCGCAAGGCGCTGGGCGGGCTGGTCGTGGGCGGCGTGATTGCGACACTCCTGAGTTCCGGAACGACCGCGACGGCGACGAGTGTCGATCTCAAGACCGTGCCGTTCGAGGTCAGCGGCGAGCTGCCGATCTACCCGAAGGCGCTGTGGAAGAACGGCTCCAGCGGGACGAACGTCCGCAAGGTCGAGGCGCGGCTGGTGCAGCTGAAGCTGCTCGAGAAGAAGTACCTGGACAACGACTTCGGGACCATGACCCGGTCCGCGGTGAAGAAGTTCCAGAAATCCAAGGGCATCCCCGAGCTCGGGTACGTCGACCAGAACACACTCGACCAGCTGGCCAAGGTCACGCATGTGCCGACCCAGACCGAGCTGTATCCGCCGGCGCCGGTGGTGAACGGCAAGAAGCTCGACGCGCGGTGCGCGACCGGTGTGGCGCTGTGTATCGACAAGAGCACCCGCAAGCTGCGGTACGTCGTCGACGGCGTGGTGAAGATGCAGATGGACGTCCGGTTCGGCGCGGTGAAGACCGCGACCCGCGAAGGCAGCTTCACGGTCGGCTGGAAGAGCCGGAACCACGTCTCGAAGCTGTACGACTCGAAGATGCCGTTCGCGATGTTCTTCAGCGGCGGCCAGGCGGTGCACTACTCGTCGGACTTCGCGGCGCGTGGTTACAACGGCGCGTCCCACGGCTGCGTGAACGTCCGCGACCTCGCCAAGATCAAGGTCCTCTTCGACGAGGTCCACGTCGGCGACAAGGTCATCGTCTACCGCTCGTAGGTTTACAGCGGGCGGGGACCCCGGCGGCGACGCAGGGCGCCCCAGCCGCCTCGGCCGCGGCCGGTGGCGGCGCGTAGTGCCGGGCGGGCGTCGACCAGGTAGACAGCCGATGCGACGATGCCGATCAGGCCGAAGAAGCTCAGCCAGCCCTGGAAGAACTGACTCAGCGTGAACACGACCAGGATCAGCACCCAGCCTGGTTTGGTCAGCTTGTCCGCGGCGATGAACACTGCGCGCGGCCGGAACGCCGCGTCGAGCAGCGCGACCAGCTTGAGGACAAGCAGCACCCACCAGATGACCGACAGTGGATCGCCGAACCCGGGGACCAGGTTCTGGAAGGTGATCATGCTACGAGCCTAACTGACAGACCGGGCGGTCCACCTCTGCTGAGTCGCAGCTGTGGACCGCCCGGGCGAGGATTCACACAAAGATCGGTGAATTGTCACCGTCAGTGGTGGTTCAGTCGCCGATCTTGTCGGCCGCGGACCCGGCAGCCTTACCGGCCGCCTTCGCGGTCTTGCGGGCGCTGGTCGCGGTCGCCTTCACGGTGCGGGTCGCGGTGTCGGCGGTCTTCTTCACCGTGGTCCGGGTCGCCTTGACCTTGCTGACCGTGGACTTGGCCTGGGCCTCGAAGTCCTCGGTGGCCTGCTGGTGGCGGATCCGCTCGACCAGGTCCTTGCCGCGGCCGGCCAGGTCCTCGTAGGTCTCCTCGGCCTGGCCGAGGACGGTGGTGAAGCCGACCTGGGCGGTCTTCGGCAGCTCGCGCAGCTTGGCCGGAGCGGTCTTCGCGTCGGCGACGATCGCCTCGAAGCGCTTGTTCAGCTCGGACTGGGCCTTGGTGAGCTCGGTCTGCAGGGTCTTCTGGTCCAGCTTGGCGAACCGGGCGGTGACGTCCTCGCTGATCGCGCGGAACTTCTCGACCGCGAGGTCGCCGGCGCCGGCGATCGCGTAGAACGGGGTAACAGGCGTACGGGTAGCCATCAGGCTTCTCCTCGGGATGTCGTCAGCAGGTTTCAGTTGGTGGTGCGCTTGCGGGCGGAGGTCTTCTTCGCCGGAGTCTCTTCCGGTACGGCGTTCTCCCGGACGAACGACATGTAGACGTCCAGCAGGACGCGCTTCTGCCGCTCGTTCAGGGCGGGGTCGAGCAGGACGGCGTCGACCACGCCGGCGGCCTGTCGGCCGTCCGAGTCGTCATCCGGATCGAGGATGCCGGCCCGTACGTACAGGGTCTCCGCGGAGATCCGCAACGCCTTCGCGAGCTGCTGCAGCACCTCGGCCGACGGTTTACGCAGACCACGCTCGATCTGGCTCAGGTACGGGTTCGACACACCGGCCAGGTCCGACAACTGCCGCAACGACAACTGCGCTTGCCGCCGCTGCTCGGCGAGGTACTCCCCAACGGAGCCCACCGCCCCAGCCGCCCGATCACTCAACCTGGCCATGTCCCCAGTGTGCTAGCAGAGTGCTTGCAATTGCAAGCAGGCTGGCCGTGAGGCGGCTCACGTGAGGGATTTACGCGGGAGCTACTGCTCGCGGAAGACCTTGTGCTGGGCGGCCTGGGCGCGGGGGCGGACGGTGATGCGGTCGAGGTTCACGTGGGCCGGGCGGGTGGCGACGTACGTGACGATGTCGGCGATGTCGTCGGCGGTGAGGGGTTCGCGGACGCCGGCGTACACGGCGTCGGCCTTGGCCTGGTCGCCGCCGAAGCGGGTCAGGGCGAAGCCTTCGCTCTGCACCATGCCGGGGGCGATCTCGGTGACGCGCACCGGCTGGTCCCAGAGCTCGAGGCGCAGCGTGTCGACCACGGCCTTGGCGCCGTGCTTGGCGGCGACGTACCCACCGCCGCCCTCGTACGCGACCTGGCCGGCCGTCGAGCCCATCACAATGATCGTGCCACGACCGGCGATAAGGGCCGGGAGCAACGACTTGGTGACGGCCGCGACCGCGATCACGTTCACCTCGAACATCCGCCGCCACGCGTCCAGATCGGCCTCGGCAACGGGCTCGAACCCGAACGCGCCGCCGGCGTTGTTCACCAGCACCTGCAACTGGTCGCCGACGGCCGCGGCCAGCGCGGCGACGTCCTCGGCCGACGTGACGTCGCACTGCACGGCGCGGCCGTCGATCTCCTTGGCCAGCGCCTCGATCCGGTCGAGCCGCCGCGCGGCGCAGATGACCTCGAACCCGGCCCGGGCGAGGTACCGCGCCGACGCGGCTCCGATCCCACTGCTAGCTCCGGTCACCACGGCAAGAGGACGCTCGGAAGTCATAGCCCGAGTCTCTCAAACCCGGCCGTCGAGCAAGCCAGGTGTCTCAGGACCGACCGGCTCCGACCGGCTGCCGCGGTGCCGCTTCCACCGGTACGGCGGTGCGCCGGGCGGCCGCGACGACCGCTGTGAGCGCCACGAAGCTGATCGCCAGGAACCCGCCGAGCATGCCCAGCGTCTTCCCGTCCGGGTGGATCAGCGCCTGACCACGGAACGCCTGGACCGTGACGGTCGCCATCACACCGGCATACGCGAAGGCAGCGACGCCGATCAGGCGGGCGCGGACGCGCTCCGGGCGCAGCCAGGTGATACGACCGGCGAGGAGGTGCAGGACGAGCAGGGTGATCAGCAGGAAGTGGATCGCGTGCAGACCGACGAAGTGCGGGATACGCAGGTCGCCGCCGACCGTGCTCCAGTGCGTGAGCGGCATGCCGGGACCGCCGGGCTCGACGCCGATGCCGTGGCTGCCCGCGAGCGTGACCGGGTGGCCGTAGGCGTCGGTCACCTGCTCGCGGTCGGTGTTCGCGCCGACCAGGTAGAACGCGATGCCCATCCCCGCGACCGCGAGGCCGAGGCCGACCCGGATCGCCCGGTTCATCGGGGCGTCGCCTACGCGCTGGAACAGCAGCATGATCGCGACCACCAGGCTGGCGCCGAACAGCCCGAGTACGCCGGACATGAAGGCCTTCTGCCCGACCTGGTTGAACGTGTCGGTGTTGTCGTTGAAATGGCTGAACGTCCCGCGGGCCGCCTGTACGGCGATGAACCCGACGTCGACGATCCCGGTGATCGCGAACACCGTGCCGGTCCACCAGCCGAGGCGCTTCGCCTTCCGCAGGTTCGACAGCAGCCAGGCCAGCGTCGCGCCGTACAGGACGAACGCGATGCCGAACTTGAACGGCTTGAGCCATACGGACTCGTTGAGGATCTCCCGGTTGTCGACCGCGAGGCCGATCCCCGACGCGACGACGAGACCCAGCATGGCGAGCACCATCAGCATCAGAGGACGGTGCCAGGACTTGGCTTGTTCGAGGACTGTACGCATGTGATCCATGCTTTCGGCGCGGAGACCGCAGCGCAGTGGGGCGAATCCGCCAACCCGGGTAGGGATAAACCCACCCTGAGAGAGACTCCGGGTATGACCAGGGTTGCGTTGCAGGCAGCACGGATCTTCGACGGCGAACGGCTCCTCGACGAGAACGTCGTGCTGGTGGACGACGGCAAGATCGTCGGCCTGGCTCGCGAGGTCCCGGCGGACTGGCTGGTTCGCTCGTTGCCCGGCGCGACGATCCTGCCGGGGCTGATCGACGCTCACGTCCACCTCACCGCCGACGCCGGCCTCGGCGCACTGGACCGCCTCGCCACCACACCCGCCGAGGCCGCGACACCGACGTACGCCGCCGCCATCGCGACCACGATCGAGCAGTCGCTCCGCATCCACCTGGCTGCCGGCGTCACGACCGTCCGCGACCTCGGCGACCCCCGCGATGCTGTCCTCCGCTGGCGCAGATCCGCAGCTCCCGACCTGCCTACGGTGGTTGCCTCGGGGGCGCCGCTCACCAGTGTCGGCGGACATTGCTGGGCGCTCGGCGGCGAGGTCTCCGGCGCCGCGGAGATGCGTACTGCGGTCCAGGCGCGGGCCGCGAATGGCGCGGACGTCATCAAGATCATGGCCAGCGGTGGGGTACTGACGCCGGGCTCGGACACGATGAGCGCGCAGTTCACGCTCGAAGAGCTCAAGGCCGCCACCGACGAGGCGCACGAGCAGGGCCTGCCCATCACCGCCCATGCCCACGCACTCGCCGCGGTTCGACAGGCCCTCGCGGCCGGTGTGGACGGGATCGAGCACTGCACCTGTCTCACGCCGCAGGGCGCCAGTGTCGAGGTCGAGCTCGGTAGGGCGATCGCCGCGGCCGGGATCGCGGTCTGCAGCACCCTCGGCTCGGACCGCTCGATCGTCGTACCGCCGGCGGTCCTCGAGATGGTCGCCAAGGCCGGCATCGGGGAGGCCATCCTGCAGGAGGCCGTTCGCCGGCTGTACGACGCGGGGGTGAAGCTGGTGGGAGGCTCCGACGGAGGGATCGGCCCCGCGAAACCTCACGGTCTCCTCCCCGCCACGCTCGCGGAGTACGTCGAGGCGGGGATCCCGCCCATTGCGGCCCTGACAGCTGGTACGTCGGCCGCCGCGGATGCGCTCCGCGTTGAGAAAGGTCGCATCCGCGCGGGTGCAGACGCCGATCTCCTCGTTGTCGCAGGCGATCCGACCGAGGACATCACAACGTTGGCCGCCCCAACGGCTGTCTACCTTGGCGGAGAGGACGTCACGCCTGACGCGTCGGCAGGGCGATGATCTGACGCAGGTTGACCTCGCGACGCCGGCTCACTGCGAACGTCACCACGTCCGCGATGTCGTTCGCGGCCAGCGGGCCGATCTGCTCGTTCATCGAGGCGATCAGGTCCTGCCCGGAGCTGTCCAGGTGCGTCGCGAGTTCGGTGTCGGTCAGGCCCGGCTCGACGTTCGTCACGCGGACGTCGTACGGCGCGAGGTCGGCTCGCAGCGCGGCGGACAACTGGGTGAGAGCGGCCTTCGTGGCCCCGTAGACGGCGTACCCGGGGAAGATCGCGTGCGCGCCGATCGACGAGATGTTGACGAGGTCGGCGGTCAGCCCTTCACCGGCAGCCGCGATCAGGTCCGGGGTGAAGGCCTGGATCAGCCGGAGTACGCCGGTCACGTTGGTCTCGATCATCCGGGTCCAGTCGTCGAGCCGGCCGTCCTCGATCGGTGCGGCCAGCATGGCGCCGGCCGCGTTCACGACGAGGTCCGGCCGGCCCAGCCGCTTGTGGATCTGCTGGACCCCGGCGTCGACCGAGGCCTGTGACGTGACGTCGAGGCTGACGCCGATCGTCCGTGGTCCGAGCTTGCCGGCCAGGTCGTCGAGCCGGTCCTGTCGCCGCGCTACCAGCGCGACGGATGCGCCCGCATCGGCCAACTGGGTGGCGATCGCAGCTCCGATGCCGCTTGCGGCGCCGGTGACGACTGCGGTGCGGCCGGTGAGGTCAGTCATGGTGTTCCTCCAGGTTGCGGTTGATGTCACCGATCCTGGAGCGGTCGCCGAGGCTTACCCAGGTGTCTGTTGAGCCTGGTTCTGGCAGGACCAGGTTGTGTTCCGGGCCGCCCTGGATACTGGAGGCATGGATCGTCGAGCGGAGCTGACCGAGTTCCTCAAGTCACGCAGGGCCCGGGTGCAGCCCGAGGACCTCGGACTGAAGGTGTTCAACGGCCGGCGCCGCGTCCCCGGACTGCGTCGCGAGGAGCTCGCGCAGGCGGCCGGGGTGAGCGCGGACTACTACGTCCGGTTCGAGCAGGGCCGGGCCGAGAACGTCTCGCAGGAGATCCTCGACGCTGTCGCCGACGTACTGAGTCTGACCGACGACGAACGCAAACACCTTGCCCTGTTGGCGAAACCGGCCCGGCGGCGTGCGCGTCGCCGTACGGCGGAACGCATGCGGCCCGGCCTGCAACGGCTGCTGGACTCGATGACCGACGTACCGGCGTTCGTCCTCGGTCGGCGGATGGATGTCATCGGGTGGAACCGGCTGGCCGCGGCGCTGATCGCCGACTTCGGCAGCCTGGAGCCCAAGGATCGCAACATCCCGCGGATGGTGTTCCTCGACCCGGCGTCGCGGGACTTCTACCCGCAGTGGGAGGCGGTCGCGGACGAGACCGTCGGGTACCTGCGGATGTACGCCGGCCGGTACCCGGACGATCCCGAGCTCGCCGAGCTCGTCGGCGAACTGTCGATCCGCAGCCCGGAGTTCCGCGAGCACTGGGCTCGGCACGACGTGAAGGACAAGACCTTCGGGACCAAGACGCAGCACCACTCCCTGGTCGGCGACATCACCGTGCAGTACGAGACCCTGCAACCGCCGGGCGAACCGGACCAACTGCTGGTCACGTACACCGTCGAGCCGGGATCGACCTCCGAACAGAACCTCCGTCTGCTCGCCAGCTGGACGGCCGCCGATAGGGAGAACTCCCGATTCCCGGCGGAAGCGCCAGAGTTACCCTGACAGCGTGAACAAACCCCTCCGGCGGGTCGCGATGATCAGCCTGCATACGTCGCCACTCGACCAGCCGGGGACCGGGGACGCCGGCGGGATGAACGTCTACGTGGTCGAGCTGTCCAAGCAGCTGGCCGGCCTGGGGATCGAGGTCGACGTGTTCACCCGCGCGACCGCCTCGGTGCTCCCGGCCCGCGTCGAGCTGATGCCCGGCGTGGTGGTCCGCAACGTCGCCGCGGGGCCGTACGAAGGCCTCACGAAGAACGAGCTCCCGTCCCAGCTGTGCACGTTCGCCCGGGCGGTACTGCGCGCCGAGGCGATCCACGAGCCCGGCTGGTACGACGTGATCCACTCGCACTACTGGCTCTCCGGCCAGGTCGGCCTGCTCGCCCGCGACCGGTGGGCGGTACCGCTGGTGCACACCATGCACACGATGGCCAAGGTCAAGAACGCCAGCCTGGCGGAGGACGACGTACCTGAACCGCCTGCGCGACTGCTCGGCGAGGAGCAGGTGGTCGAGTCCGCGGATCGTCTGCTGGCCAACACCTCCGACGAGGCGCAGGAGCTGATCGACCTGTACGGCGCTCAGCCCGCGAAGGTCGGCGTGGTCAACCCTGGCGTGGATCTGGAGCTGTTCAGCCCGGGTTCGCAGGCCGAGGCCCGGCAGGAGGTTGGCTTGCCGGCGGATGCCGTCGTACTCGCGTTCGTCGGGCGGATCCAGCCGTTGAAGGCGCCTGACCTGCTGATTCGGGCGGCGGCGAAGATGATCGAACGGGATCCGTCGCTGCGCTCGAGGCTGGTGGTCGCGATCATCGGCGGGCCGTCGGGCAATGGGATGGAGCATCCCGAGTCGCACGCCGAGTTGGCGCGGGCGCTCGGGGTCGACGATGTGACCCGGTTCGTGAAGCCGATGGAGCGGGCCCGGCTGGCCTCGTGGTACCGGGCGGCCTCGGTCGTGTGCGTTCCGTCGTACTCGGAGTCCTTCGGGCTGGTGGCGCTGGAGGCCCAGGCGTGCGGTACGCCGGTTGTCGCTGCCGCTGTGGGTGGTCTGAGTACGGCGGTGGTGGACGGGCGGACGGGGTACCTCGTGCGCGGGCACCGGGTGGACGACTTCGCCGACGCGCTGGCCCGGATCGCGACGGATCCGGCCACTCGCGAGAGCATGAGCACCGCGGCGGTCAAGCACGCGCAGGGATTCGGCTGGGAGGTGACCGCCCGCAAGACGCTGGCGGCGTACCGGACCGCGGCGGACACGATGGCGGCCGAGATCGCCGCGGAGGTGGCCGGGTGAGAGTTGCAGCGGCGGACGTGATCCGCCAGGTGCTGACAGAGAACGAGATCGAGTTCACCGAGAAGGACAGCGTCTTCACGGCGGACCTGCCGGGGGAGCGGAAGCTGAAGACGACCGTGACGCTGACGGTCGGGCCGCAGGCGGTCCAGGTGCACGCGTTCGTGGCCCGGCACCCGGACGAGAACCACGAGGCCGTGTACCGCTGGCTGCTGGAGCGGAACCTGAAGATGTACGGGGTCGCGTTCGCGGTCGATCACCTCGGCGACATCCACCTGGACGGGCGGGTGCCGCTGCACGCGATCACGCCGGTCGAGGTGGATCGGCTGCTCGGCGCCGTACTGGAGTATGCCGATACGTCGTTCAACACGATCCTCGAGCTGGGGTTCGCGTCGTCGATCCGGCGGGAGTACGACTGGCGCGTCTCGCGGGGTGAATCGACCCGAAACCTGGACGCGTTCAAGGGCTGGCTGGAGCCTCGATAGACTCCGAGGCATGACCTATCGCCTGATCCTGCTCCGCCACGGCCACAGCGACTGGAACGCCAAGAACCTCTTCACCGGCTGGGTCGACGTCGACCTGAACGCCCAGGGCGTCGAGGAGGCCCAGCGCGGCGGCGAGCTGCTCCGCGACCGCGATCTGCTCCCCGACGTACTGCACACCTCGGTGCTGACCCGGGCGATCCGGACCGCGAACATCGCGCTCGAGGTCGCCGATCGCCAGTGGATCGACGTACGGCGCTCCTGGCGGCTGAACGAGCGGCACTACGGCGGCCTGCAGGGCAAGGACAAGAAGCAGACCCTGGAGGAGCTCGGCGAGGAGCAGTTCATGCTGTTCCGCCGCTCGTACGACACCCCGCCGCCGGCGATCGAGCGCGGCTCGGAGTACGACCAGGCCGGCGACCCGCGGTACGCCGGACTCCCGTCCGAACTGCTGCCCGCGACCGAGTGCCTCAAGGACGTCGTCGAGCGGATGCTCCCCTACTGGTACGACGCGATCGTGCCGGACCTGCGCGCCGGCAAGACCGTCCTGGTCGCCGCCCACGGCAACAGCCTCCGCGCGCTGGTCAAGCACCTCGACAACCTCGACGAGCAGACCGTCGTCGGCCTCAACATCCCGACCGGCATCCCGCTGTACTACGAGCTGGACGACGACTTCAACCCACTCACCCCCGGCGGCGAATACCTGGACCCCGAAGCCGCCAAGGCCTCAATCGAAGCCGTCAAGAACCAGGGCCGCTAAAGCCCAACCCCCAGCCGCGCCAAAGGACACGCCTTCGGCGCGGCTGTTCTTCTGCCGGCTTCGCCGGGGTGCGGACTGCATCACACGCACCCGCCCGGCCGCAGGCAACTGCAACTCGCGCGTGAAAGGACGCGCCTTCGGCGCGACTGACTTGTTGCCGGCTTCGCCGGGGAGCGAATCGTGTCGGCGAGCACGTGCCCCGACGCAGGCAACTGGAGTCGCGCGGAAAGGACGCGCCTTCGGCGCGGCTGTCTTGTTGCCGGCTTCGCCGGGCAGGACTGATCCCGCGGCAACTGGTTCCGACGAGACATCTCGTGTCCCACCGCCCGTCCCTGCCCACGGTCCCGTCGCAGTGGGCCGATCCGCACAATAGTTGGGATGTCCGCACTCTTGTGCCGACCGTGCGACTCCGCCGGAGCTCCTTCGCTTCGAAGAGCTGTGATTACGGAATGTAGGCGAAACCTGCTACATATTGCTTCACTCTGCTGGGCCTGGCGGCCCGGACGTCACCTGGATCAGCGACCGGTGAAGGTTCAGAGGACGCCAGTGGAAGGAAGTACGTGGGACGCGGAATCGTGCAGTTTGCTGAGTACCGAGCGTTCGAGGTTCAGCGTCAAGAGGCCAGCAACGCGATGATGGGACTGTTGGCCGGTGCCCAACTGGCGTCACATCTGCTGCAGCTGACCGAGGGATCGGACACCCTGCTCCCCGAGGTCTTCCCGCGTGTGCCGCACATCCGCCGCTTCAACCTCCGGACCGAGGCGGCATTGTCGATCCTGCAGTCTGCTGACACCCATCTCGGTGCGATGAGCGTTCCGTACGCCCTTGCGCTCCACGAGGATTTCCTCAAGACCTGCGTCGGGCTGCTGATTCGTGATGGGAGAGCACCCGCGAATGCCGGCAGCGCGGTGCTCGCGCAGCTGCACGATGCGATCGAGACGGCCACAGGTATGACGTTCGACGCGGACAGCATCATCCAGATCGACACGATCCGGTTGATGCGCAATGCGACCATCCACAGCGGTGGCCGAGCACACCAGGCACTCGTCGACAAGGTCGCATTGTGGACCTCGACCGCGGAGGCCGGCTGGGTGAGGATTGCGAAGAAATCCCTTGCCGGGATCGCGGTGGACGACCGAGTGGAGTTCGGCCACCCCGAGCTCATCCTCACGTTGGCAGTGACCAAGTCCCTCGGACGCCAGGCGAACGTCATCCTCCGCGATTCCCTTAGCCGGAACTTGTGGGCGAAGCTGGTTATCGAGGACGTCCTTGCCGAGGAACCCGGCGTTTTGAACCGGCACCAGCTCGAGCGAAAAGCCGCAGGAAAGGCTCGACGGCACTATGCCGCCCTCAAGCTGACCGACGCCGAACTCATGGCTGCGCTTCGCGTCGTACTGGCCAGCACGTGACGAGGGGCGGGCCGCCGAGCGGCCCGCCCCTCACGAAAAAGTGGGGCTCTGCCATTGAGCTACGTCCCTCCGAGGAGGGCGCCGGGATTCGAACCCGGATCGTCCACTTCAGTCGGAGCATCCGGCGATGAACCGCTGGGACTGACTCCCCATGCTCCGTTGCCACGAGCTTCTTTCCAACCTGAGTCTACCACCGAGGCGCTGGAGCGCCTTCGCGCTGCAGGTCCGCGCCACAGGCCTCAGGGCCTGACCGACGCACCCTCCGGCTGCGGCAGTTGTGCCGTGCCGCCGTGTTAGGAGTCGAGGGGCTTGGTGCGGAGGGTGTCCAGGCGGGCCTGGAGGGCGGGGTGGTTGGCGAGGGCTTCTGCGTTGGCTTCCAGGAGGTCGCGTTCGGCGCGGAGGAGGTCCTTCATGTGGCGGTCGACCGCTTCCAGGTGGGCCTTCAGTTCGGTGGGGGTCAGTTTGGAGACGTCGGTGTTGACCAGGCGGTCGGTCTCGGAGGCGTCTGTCATGCGGTGACGATATCCGGCACCGCAGAAACGAGTATCGAAGCGCTCCAAGTCAGCGCGCCCCGGCGGAGCGGGCGACGAGCAGTTGCGCCGGAGGTGTGGAGTTTGTGAGGGCGGGGCCAATTGTTGCGCTGGAACCTTAGCCGGGCAGCCGGACATGCTCCCCGGCGAAGCCGGCAAAAGATCAGTCGCGCCGGAGGCGTGTCCTTTCCACGCGCCGGAGGCGTGTGCTTTCCAACGAAAGCAGCCCTCGGCAACGGATTGGTTGCCGAGGGCTGCTTTGTTGGTGGTTACTCGCCGACGAGTTGGTCGTAGTACGAGGCCTCGCGGACGGTGTCGACGCCGTTGAAGACGACGTCGTGGATCGGGCCGTAGCCGGTCAGGGCGGTGGCGGCGCCGTTGGCCTTGCTCATGGCGTAGAGGGTGCCGGTCTGGGTGTTGTTGTCGACACCCACGATCAGCAGACCGCCGCGGTTACCGCAGTTCTCGACGACCAGGGACTCGAAGTTCTGCCAGCCGCCGGTGCGGATCCGCTTGAGGATCGGCTTGGTCGAGGCGGCGGTCGGGATCCGGACGGTCCACAGCGCGCCGGCCGTGGTCGTCATCAGCAGGGTGTCGTACGCCGCGTTCTCGCTGATCACGGTCATCGCCTTGAAGCCCTTGAAGCCCGGGAACGAGCCGTACGACTTGATGCCGGCGCCGACGATCGAGTACCGGTACAGGCTGCCGTTGCTGTTCAGGCCGTACAGGAACTGGTGCCGGGCGTTGTAGGTGTTGAGGTTCGACGTGGCGATCGTCTTGAAGGTCGTCCAGCCGCCGCCGACCTTCTTGAAGGTGGCAAGCGGGGCGCGGTCGTCCTCGTAGATGTACGTCGTCTGCCGGTAGAGGTTCCCGCCCTGCAGCAGCAGGCCGTAGTAGTAGAACTGGGTGAGCGCGGCGTTCGCCGCCAGGTACCACGTTGCGTTGGCGCGGGTCCCGACGAACTTGAACGCGTCGTACTGCACCCCCTGCGCCGGGCGTCCGGCGAGTACGTCGGCCTCCGATACGGTGCCCGCCGCGCCCGGGAAGGCGGTCGAGACCAGGCAGGCCGTGCCCGCTTTGGTCGTGTTCGTCTGCTTGGTCCGGTCGGACCAGGGCTTCGAGTCGGTCGTGGCGGCGGTGGCCGGCGCGGACACGACGGACGCAGCGAGCAGGCCCATCCCTGCCATCGCGAGGGCGAGTCGTTGCAGTCTCATGGACGGTTCCTCTTTCAGAAGAAGTCTTTCAGGTCACTCCTCGTCCCATCGCGCCGCGAACACCCAGCGTTACATCGAGAACCGGACGTGACCAGATCGAGACATCCCTTGAAAGAAACAGCCCTCGGCAACCAATGGTTGCCGAGGGCTACAGAAATTCGGAGCGTCAGTTGCCGTTCGGGTTCGGAGCGGAGGCGCCTGCGCCGGAGCCGGCCGCGGTGCCGCCGATGGCTACCGGGAGCTCGCCGGTCACCAGGTAGACGACGCGGCGGGCCATGGCGACCGCGTGGTCGGAGATGCGTTCGTAGTAACGGCTGAGGAGGGCCATGTCGACGGCTACCTCGACGCCGTGCGGCCACGCGTCGTCCATCATCAGGCGGAACTGGTTGGAGCGGAGCTTGTCCATCTCGTCGTCGCTGGCCTCGAGCTTGCCGGCGGCCTCGACGTCGCGGGACGCGATCACGTCACCGGCCGCGTCGACCATCTTGCCGGCGACCGAGCCCATCGACTCGATCACGTCATGCAGCTCGGCCGGGATCGCGGGAGCCGGGTAGCGCATCCGGGCGATCTTCGAGACGTGTGCGGCCAGGTCGCCCATCCGCTCCAGGTCGGCGACCATGCGCAGCGCGGCGACCAGCATCCGCAGCTCGTTGGCGACCGGCGACTGCCGCGCCATCAGCTCGAAGACCTTCTCCTCCACGCCTTCGCCGGCGGCGTCGAGCTGGATGTCGGCCGCGATGACCTCTTCCGCCCGGCGGATGTCGGCCTCCAGCAGCGCCGAGGTCGACCGGCGTACGGCGGTGGACACCGTCCGCGTCATCCGTTCCAGTTCGGCGAGGATGTCGTCGAGCTGCTCGTGGTAGGTGTCGCGCATTGTGTTCGAATCCGATCTGTGGTGTCCGATACCGCCGTGGACGAGGCCGAAAGCACAGGTCAGGTACCCGCCCACAGGTGACCGTATGCCGTCGAGGTTGCCGGACGGCGACGAGTGGTGAACGACCGATGAACAGTTAGGTCGTGTCCCGGTCATCCCGTGATCATTCGGTCTTTCCCTGCTGGTTGCCCGCGTAGCATCGTTGCCGTGGACCCCACGCTGGCTGCGGTGCTGGGCGGCGTCATCGGCGCGGCCCTGGCCCTGCTTTCGCTCGGTGCGATGATGCTTTCCGAGCGGGCCCAGCGCAAGATCCCGGAGTCACCGGACCCGATCGTCCCGAACGGCGTCGCCACGGTCCTTTCGGTACTGCGTTCGTCCGCGGTCGTGATGGGCCCCGAGGACCAGGTCCTGCAGGCCAGCGCCCCGGCGCACGTGCTCGGCATCGTCCGCGGTGAGCGGCTGGTGGTCGAGGACATCCTGACCATGGTCCGCCAGGTCCGGCGGGACGGTGAGATCCGCCAGCAGGACCTCGAGATCGTCCGGGGCCGGCTCGGCGCCACGCAGTACGTCAGTGCCCGGGTCGCGCCGCTGGGCAGCCAGCTGGTGCTGGTGCTGGTCGAGGACCGGACCCGGGAGCGCCGCCTGGAAGCGATCCGGCGGGACTTCACCGTCAACGTCAGCCACGAGCTGAAGACCCCGGTCGGCGCGCTGATCCTGCTCGCCGACGCGGTCTCGGAGGCCTCCGACGACCCGGAGGCGGTGCAGCGGTTCTCGGACCGGATGCGGATCGAGGCCTCGCGGCTCAGCCGGCTGGTCAAGGAGATCATCGAGCTGTCCCGGTTGCAGGGCGACGACCCGCTGGAGAACCCCGGCCCGGTCGACGTCAACGCGATCATCGAGACCGCGGTGGACCGGTGCCGGATCGACGCCGACGACCGCGACATCAAGATCGTCGTGAAGACCGAGCCCGACCTCGAGGTGATGGGCAGCGAGGACCAGCTCGCGATGGCGATCGGCAACCTGGTCGAGAACGCCATCAACTACAGCCCGGACGGCACCCGGGTCGCGGTCGCCGCGCACCCGATCGGTGACCTGGTCGAGCTGACCGTGTCCGACCAGGGCGTCGGCATCCCGAGCAGTGACCTGGAACGGGTCTTCGAGCGGTTCTACCGGGTCGACCGGGCCCGCAGCCGCGAGACCGGCGGTACCGGGCTCGGCCTGTCGATCGTCAAACACATCGCCTCCATCCACGGCGGCGACGTCCGGGTGTGGAGCGTCGAGGGCCAGGGCTCCACCTTCACCGTGAGACTCCCGCTGCGGCTCGAACCCGCGCCGGGTCAGACCGACTCCTCCAGCCAGGAAGAGGCGGCCGTTCCCCTGACGCCTACCCCGTCAGGTCAGATCGCAAAGGAGACAGCTTCGTGACCCGAGTGCTGGTCGTCGAAGACGAAGAGAGCTACAGCGACGCGCTGTCGTACGTGCTGCGCAAGGAAGGGTTCGAGGTCGCCGTCGCGGAGACCGGCCCGGATGCGCTGGACGAGTACGACCGCGCCGGTGCGGACATCGTCCTGCTCGACCTGATGCTGCCGGGTCTGTCCGGCACGGAGGTCTGCCGGGCACTGCGCAGCCGGGGCAACGTCCCGGTGATCATCGTGAGCGCCAAGGACACCGAGGTCGACAAGGTCGTCGGGCTCGAGCTGGGCGCGGACGACTACGTGACCAAGCCCTACAGTCCGCGCGAGCTGCTGGCCCGGGTGCGCGCCGTACTGCGTCGTGGGCAGGACGTCGAACTGCTTCCGGACACGCTCGAGGCCGGACCGGTTCGGATGGACGTCGAGCGGCACGTGGTGACGGTGTCCGGGACCGAGATCCGGCTGCCGCTGAAGGAGTTCGAGCTGCTCGAGATGCTGCTGCGGAACACCGGCCGGGTGCTCACCCGCGGTCAGCTGATCGACCGGATCTGGGGCGCCGACTACGTGGGCGACACCAAGACCCTGGACGTGCACGTGAAGCGGCTGCGCTCCAAGCTCGAGAAGGACCCGTCGAACCCCGCCCATCTGGTCACGGTGCGCGGTCTCGGCTACAAGTTCGAGTCCTGAGTCACACCCCCGCAGGTCGCGACGGCCTGTGGGGTTAGCTTAGGCTCTCCTTAGTTGAGGCACTTGGTCTAAGGAGAGTTCACCATGTCCTGGTCCCGTACGCGGGTCGTCAGTGCGGTCACCACCGTGCTGCTCGCCACGACCACGCTGGCCGCTTGCGGCAGCGACGGCGACAAGCAGGCCGACACATCGGCCGGTACGGCGTCGTCGGGGTTCCCGGTCACGCTGAAGAACACGTTCGGTGATACGACCATCACCAAGAAGCCGGAGCGGATCGTGACGCTCGGCTGGAACGCCCAGGACGTCGTCTACGCGCTGGGTGAGACCCCGGTCGGGATGCCGAAGGTCACCTACGGGCCGACCGCCGACGGCGTGACCGCGTGGGACGCGGACAAGTTCGACAAGTCAAATACGACGTTGCTCGACACCGGGGACAAGTACCCGTTCGAGCAGATCGCGGCGCTCAAGCCCGACGTCATCCTGGCCCCGTACGAGGGGTTCGACGAGGCGACGTACAAGACCCTGAGCGGGATCGCGCCGACGGTCGCGTACCCGGGGGCGCCCTGGCAGACCACCTGGCAGGACCAGACGCTGCTGGTCGGTGAGGCGCTCGGCAAGAAGGCCGACGCGGAGAAGCTGATCACCGGTATCGAGGACAAGATCAAGCAGGTCGCGACCGAGCACCCGGAGTTCAAGGACAAGACGATCACGGTCGGCTCGTTCGGCGCCGACAACTACGTCTACATGCCGGGCGACCCGCGGGTGCAGATCCTGAACGAGATGGGCTTCAAGAACGCGCCGGGTGTGGAGGCGCTGCAGAAGACCAATACCAAGAAGGAGTTCTCGCTCGCGATCAGCAAGGAGAAGGTCGCGGACGTCGACGCGGATGTGCTGATCGCGTACGTCGACGGGATCGGGACGCAGAAGTTCCTGTCCGACCCGGTCTACTCGTCGCTGGGGGCGGTCAAGAGCGGCGGGGCGTACGCGCTGCAGGACCAGCAGGTGATCTCCGGGATGAGCGCGGTCAGCGTGCTCAGCGTCCCGTGGGTGCTGGACAAGATGATCCCGGGCCTGTCGAAGGCAGCGTCAGCCGGCAAGAACTGAGCAAGAACTGAGGCTTGTACGGCGGGCCTCGGCCACCGGTTCGCCGTACGAAGAAGAACGGGCCGTCCCGCGCCGGGGCGGCCCGTTCCGCGTGCTGTGAGCTACTCGGCCGAGTTCGGCGACGGGGAGTAGTGGTCGTCGGTGAGGACCGGGACGTACGCCGAGACCGGCGCCGCGTTGCCGAACGTGACCGTCACGTTGACCATCTGGCCCGGCTTCGCGCCGGTGACGATGATCGCCGGACCGGCGTCCTCGGCACCCGGGGTCGGGGCCGACGGGGTGTCGGTCGGAGTCGCGCTCGGGGTCTCCGACGGCGTCGCGCTCGGGGTGGCCCCGGCCTCGGCGATCGGCGGGGTGTCGGCACCCGGCAGGCGGAGCGCGGCGTGCGGCTCCAGCTCGACCGGCTGGGTCAGGCCCTCGAACTTGACGTCGGTCGGCTGGTCGGCGCCCGCCTGGCCGTCCTGCGTCCCGGCCGGCGCCTGCGCGATGCTGACCAGCGTGTCCGCCTCGTCACCGTTGTTGACGATCACGCTGTGCAGTTCGCCCTTGCCCTCGGCATCGGCCAGCACCAGCATGTTGCGGATCTTGAGCTGGCCGGACTCGAAGTTCGAGCCCTCGGCGGCCTGGTACGGCTGCAGGGTCGGCGCATCGAAGCTCGCGCTGCACGCCGCCAGCGCGATACTGAGAGTGGCGGCGGCGCTCGCCAGCGCAGTACGCCGGACGAACCGCGAGGACAACGTGATCGGCACTGGAATCCCTCTCGTGCAAGCTGTTTCGACACTGTCTAGGACAGTTCGTGACGCCGTCAGGCGGCCGCCTCCGGCGCCCCAAAGCGTAGCCCTCGGGCTCCGCGACCGTGACGGCGGGATGCCCGCGACCGGGGCGGCAGGCAACGGCTCGCGCGCGTACGAGGCACGCGAGACAGCGTTTGTCAAGGCGAGAAGTGGGCCCTGACCAGCGCAAACGCCAGAACCGGACCACCGACCGCGTGGTAGGATAGGTCTTGGAAAGGGGCACTTCACACATGACTTTCACAGTCGGCGAGACGGTTGTTTACCCCAATCACGGAGCGGCCGTCATCGAGGACATCGAGACCCGTCAGATCAAAGGTGAGGACAAGACCTATCTGGTCTTGAGGATCGTCGCTCAGAACGACCTGGTCGTCCGGGTCCCCGCGTGCAACCTCGATCTTGTCGGCGTGCGTGACGTCGTCGATCAGGCTGGCCTGGAGCGCGTCTTCGACGTGCTGCGCGCACCGCACACGGAGGAGCCGACCAACTGGTCGCGTCGTTACAAGGCGAACCTGGAGAAGCTGCACTCCGGTGACGTGCTGAAGGTGGCAGAGGTCGTCCGCGACCTGTGGCGCCGTGAGCGTGACCGCGGTCTGTCCGCCGGTGAGAAGCGGATGCTGGCGAAGGCTCGCCAGATCCTGGTCTCCGAGCTGGCCCTGGCCGAGCACACCAACGAGGACAAGGCCGAGGCCATCCTCGACGAGGTCCTCGCTTCCTGAGGTCGCAGTTCTGAATGACTAGCGCGGTCGTGATTCCCGCGGCCGGGTTAGGGCTGCGGCTCGGTGGTGAGACACCGAAGGCATTTCGAGAGGTCGGTGGCGATTCGCTGCTGGTCCACGCGGTGCGTGGACTGAAGGCAGCGACCGCCGCCGACCTCAGCTGTTTCGTGGTCGCCGTACCGCCGGGCACCGAGGAGACGGTCTCCAAGGAGCTCGAGCCGTACGTCGGGGACGCGACGCTGCTCGTCGTCGCCGGCGGCGCCGAGCGACCCGATTCGGTCCGGGCTGCCCTCGAGGTGGTCCCGGTCGACGGGATCGACTGCATCCTGGTGCACGACGCGGCGCGGGCGTTCGTTCCGGCCGACGCGATCGAGCGGGTGGTCGCGGCGGTGCGAGCCGGCGCGCAGGCCGTCGTACCGGTGGTGCCGGTGACGGACACGATCAAGCGGGTCGGGCCGAGTGGCGAGGTCGTCGACACGCCTGACCGTTCGACGTTGGTTGCCGTCCAGACGCCGCAGGGGTTCGCTCCTGAGGTGCTGCGGCGCGCGCACGCCGCCGGCGCTGACGCGGGCGTGACGGATGACGCGATGATGTGTGAGCGGCTCGGGGTGACCGTGCAGACGGTCGAGGGATCGCCCGATGCGTTCAAGGTGACCCGCCCGCAGGACCTGCTGCTGGCCGAGGCGTTGTTGGCGGAGAGGCGGCTCGGATGAAGATCCCGCGAGTCGGCAACGGTATCGACGTACACCCGTTGGAGGACGGCCGCCAGATGTGGCTGGCCGGACTGCACTGGCCGGATGAGCCTGCTGGGCTGTCGGGTCATTCGGACGGAGACGCGGCCGCGCATGCCATCTGTACGGCGTTGCTCACGGCGGCGAAGCTGGGTGACCTGGGTTCGAACTTCGGCACCGCCGAGCCCGAGTGGGCCGGTGCGGCCGGGGTCGCGCTGGTGGCGGAGGCTGCTCGCCGGGTGCGAGCCGCCGGGTTCGAGATCGGGAACGTGACGGTGCAGATCGTCTGCAACCGCCCTCGAATCGGCGCCCGCCGCGAGGAGGCGGAGAAGGTGTTGTCGGCTGCCTGCGACGCCGAGGTCTCGGTGAGCGCGGCAACAACCGACGGCCTGGGCTTTCCCGGCCGGGGCGAAGGTATCGTCGCCCTCGCCACCGCCCTTATCTATTGACCGGGTCCGTCGAGAATCTGGCGGCACGCGGGTCGAGTTCGTTGCCTTGGCGTTCGGTGAGGAGGCCGTAGAGCTCGGGTCGCCGGCCGCGCAGCCAGCGCCTGCCAGTTGCCAGAGGCACCAAATCCAGGTCGAGGTCGGCAATGACCACGGCCTCCGCCGGTACGGGTGTCTCGGCGACGATCCGGCCGTATGGGTCCAGGATCATCGCGTTCCCGGTCCGGAATTCGTCGTCGTCGCGGCCGACACCGTTGCTGAACAGCACGAACATCCCGTTGTCGTGTGCCCGCGCCGGCAGCCACCGCATCAGCCAGCCCCGCCCGCTCGGGCCGTTGAACGCCTCCGCGATCGCTGCCTGGTCGCCGCTCTCCCAGACCTCGAGCGGGATCGGCCTCATCCCGTGCGGGCTGCGCGAGTTCGTCCCGCCCGTCTGATGCGGCGCGATCAGGACCGTTGCACCGAGCAACGCCGTGATCCGGACGTTCTCGACCAGGTTGTTGTCCCAGCAGATCAGTACGCCGGCCCGGAATCCCCAGGGCGTGTCGAACACCGTGTACGACGATCCGCTCGCGATCTGCTCATGCTCGAACGCGTGCAGCTTCCGGTGCACGTGGACGGTCCCGTCCGGCAGGCAGACGGCGTACGCGTTGAAGAGTGTGTCGTCGGCGATCTCGAGGAAGCCGACGCCGAGGCCGGCGTCCAGTTCCTTGGCCAGGGCAAGTACTCGCGTGACCAGCGGTCCGTCGGCGGGCTCGGCCAACTCGTGCAGTCGCTCGGGCGTGTGCCGGCGGAGGTGCCAGTAGCCGAGCAGGCACAGCTCCGGGAACACGACCAGCCGGGCGCCGTCGGCAACCGCCGTACGGGCGAGTCGTTCGACGGTGGCGAGGTTGATCGACGGCTGGTCGGGGGTCGGCTCGAACTGGACGACGGCGGCGCGGAAGGACGTCATACGACCATCGAAACGCCGAGGCGTCTATGACGTCCAATAGACGTTTGAGACAATTCCATATCCTGGGGTTATGGATCTCCGTCTGCTCCGGGCGTTCGTCACGGTGGCCAGGCTGCGGAACTTCGGTGCCGCGGCCGAGGAGTTGTCGACCAGTCAGCCGGCGCTGACCAAGCAGATCCAGGTACTGGAGCGTCGGGTCGGTTCGGTGCTGTTCAGTCGCGGCCGTCATGGTGCGCGGCTGACGCCGGCCGGGGAGCTGCTGCTTCCTGACGCTCTGGAGTTGCTGGACCGGTCGGAGGCTTTCGAACGGCGGGCTGTGCAGGTCGCGTCCGGGGCCGAGGGGTCGCTGGCGATCGGGTTCGGATTGTCCGGGATCGAGCTTGCCCCGAAGGCGGTTGCGCTGTTCCGGAGCCGGTGGCCGGGAGTGACGATCTCGCTCGAGGACATGCCGTCGTCGGTGCAGTGTGAGCGACTGCTGGCCGGGAGTCTGCAGATCGGGTTCGTCCGGCTGCCGGTGCCGGCCGGTCTCGAACACCTTCGGTTACGGCGGGATCGGCTCACGCTCGCGGTGCCGGCCGGGCAGGATCTGCCGCGTGACCTGGTCAGCTGGATCGACGCCCGCCCGCTGATCCGGCTCACGCCGTCGCGGGGGCCGGGGCTGACGGCCCAGATCAACAGCCTGTACGCCGAGCTTGGTTGCCATCCGCAAATACTTCAGGAAGCCGGCGATCTACAGACCGTACTCGCCCTGACCGCCGCCGGCGCCGGGCCTGCCGTCGTACCGCAGTCCGCCGAACGGATCGCACCACCCGAGGTCCGCCTGGTGCCACTGCCGGGCCGCGCCGCAACCTGGTGGACCGGCACCGCCTGGGCCACCAGAACCCCACTCACCGAACGCTTCGTAAAAGCCGCCGCCGAAGTAGCCCGCCAGGTCAGGGACCGGAGCTGAACCCTGGGTTGACGACCTGGCGGACGTTGCCGTGCAGGCGGCGGTTGTGGACGGCGGCGGCCGCGATGATGCCGGCGGCAACGAGCAGGCAGAGGACGCCGCCGACGAGGTCCGCGGTCACGTTCTCCTCGCCGGCGAACTCGGGCTGCAGTACGCCGTGCTTGTCGAGGATGACCGGGACCTTGCCGTCGGGGAAGTCGTGCGAGCCGTGTTTGGTGAAGTCGTAGCTGTGGCCGTTCGGGCAGTCCGCGGTGAACTCGTACACCGGGTCGCCGTCGTACCCGCGGACGTGGCAGGTGATCGTCGTACCGACCTGGGACAGCGCGACCGGCGTCGGCGTCATCACGAACGGTACGGCGGCCAGCCCGCCGGCCAGCGCACCGAAGTACCCGAAGTTGCCGCCGCCCAGCGTCGCGATCCCCATCACCAGGAACCCGGCGCCAAGGATCAGCACGAGCACCGACAGCACGATGTCGTGCGGCGGAAACGTGTACAACGCGCCTGCCGCGACCAGCAGCACCCAGCCCAGCACGATGTGATGCCAGCTCCGCACCGGTTTATCGCCTCCGGGGCAGGGGCGGTAGCTCGTAGGAGTCCAGCCAGGCGGCGAACAGGTGGCGGAGGACTTCTTCGTCCGGGCTGAAGGTGGTTGCCAGCGCGATGAACTCGGTGGTGGTGACCGAGCTGTGCCGATGGACCTTGGTCCAGGTGTGTAGGAGTTCGAAGAATGCCTCGTCGCCCAGGTGCTTGCGCAGTACGTGCAGGGTGATCGCGCCGCGCTTGTAGAGGCGGTCGTCGAACATCAGTTCCGGGCCGGGGTCCGACAGCATCAGGTCCTGCGGGAGGCCCTTCAACCGCGAGTGGGCCTTCGAGACCTGTTGGTCGGCGGTGAGGCCGCGTGACTCCTCGGACCACAACCACTCGGCGTAGCAGGCGAAGCCTTCGTTCAGCCAGATGTGCTGCCAGCTCGCCGGCGTCAGGCTGTTGCCGAACCACTGGTGCGCCAGCTCGTGCGCGACCAGCCGCTCCGATCCGCGCCGCCCGTCGACATGGTTGCTGCCGAACACCGAGATGCCCTGCGCCTCGAGCGGGATCTCCAGCGGATCGTCGGTCACCACGACCGCGTACGCGCCGAACGGGTACGGCCCGAACTGCCGGCAGAACAGCTTCATCATGTCCTGCTGCCGCCCGAAGTCGTGCCGGAACTCGCGGATCAGTCGACCCGGCAGCACGCCCCGCATCGTCACCGGTGACGTGGCCAGGTCCACCTCGTCGTACGACCCGATCTGCACGGTGGCGAGGTACGTCGCCATCGGCGCGGCCTGGTCGAACACCCACGTCGTACGGCTCGCCTTGACCCGCCGCGACACCAGCCGCCCGTTCGCGACGACGCGGTACGGCGAATCCGTGGTGATCGAGATCCGGTAATGGGCCTTGTCGCCGGGGTGGTCGTTGCACGGGAACCAGGTCGCCGCGCCGCTCGGCTGGCTCGCGACGATCACGCCCTCGGTGAGTTCCTCCCAGCCGAGCTCGCCCCACGGGCTGTCCTCGGGCTTCGGGTTCCCGCCGTACTGGATGTCGACGGTGAACTCGGCGCCGTCGGGCAGGTTCGCGGTGATGTAGAGCTTGCCCGCGCGCTGCGTGAAGCGCTGCGGGCGGCGGCCGTTGACCAGCACCTTCGACGCGCGCAGCCCGGAGAGGTCGAAGCTGAACCGGGACAGCGGCTGGGTAGCGAAGGCCGTGATGGTCGCCTTGCCGTTCAGGCGGTTGCTGTTGACCCGATAGTCGAGCTCCAGGTCGTACGACTCGACCTTGTAGCCGGCGTTTCCATGAGTGGGCACATAAGGGTCAACCATCAGCCCTGCCAAGGAGCGATCGGGTTCCCAGCCCAGCGCGTACCCGCCGGCACACCTTCACCACGCATCACGAGAGACACCGGCCCGATGGTAGCTCCTGCTCCTACGCTCGCGGCCGGGAGGACGATGCCGTGCGGTCCGAGGGTTGCCCCGGGCCCGAAAGTGACTGTGCTCATGGAGAGAACTCGATCATGAAAAAGGTGCGTCTGCAGCACGCAGCCGCGATTCACCGTGGCACCGTCGCCCAGGGTGACCAGATCTGCCTCCGGCAACCAGTACGTCTCGCACCAGACGCCCTTGCCGATCTTGGCGCCGAGTGATCTGAGCCACAGGTTCAGTACCGGCGTACCGGCGGCGGCGTTCGCGAACCACGGCGCCGCGACCAGCTCGACGAAGCTGTCGACCACCTCGTTGCGCCAGACGAACGAACTCCACAGCGGATACTCGACCGCGCGCGTGCGGCCCACGATCAGCCACTTGGCGACCGTCGCCATTCCGCCCGCGACCGCACCGGCGGTCAGGATCACCGCGCCGGACAGCAGCAGTGCGGCCAGCGGGCCGAGCCAGATGTCGAGCGCCTGCAGCGCGAAAAGCACGCCGATCCCGATCAGGACCGTGCACATCATCGGGACGAAGCGGCACAGCTCGACCAGCGCCCGCGCGACCTTCAGCTTGTACGGCGGGTTGAACGTCCGGCTCTGATCGCCCGCAACGGCCTGCCGACGCAGCTTCACCGGCGGCGAGCCGAGCCACGACGTACCGGCCTTGGACTTCTTCGGCGCCGCCGACAGCACGGCGACCAGGCCGTTCTTCGGGACGCTCCGGCCCGGTGCGGTCATGCCGGAGTTGCCGAGGAACGCGCGCTTGCCGACCTTCGCGCCGGCTACGTGCAGCCAGCCGCCGCCGAGTTCGTACGACGCGATCATCGTGTCGTCGGCGAGGAACGCGCCTTCGCCGACCGTGGTCATCTTCGGGAGCAGCAGCACTGTCGAGGCCTCGACGTCGCGGCCGATCTTCGCCCCGAGCGCCCGCAGCCACCACGGGGTCAGAAGGCTCGCGTACAGCGGGAAGAGGAACGTCCGGGCCGAGTCGAGCAGCCGCTCGGTCGCCCAGACCTGCCACCCGATCCGGCTGCGGACCGGGTAGTGGCCGGGCTTGATCCCGATCCCGAGCAGCCGTACGCCGATCAGCGTGAGGATCGCCATCGTCGCGAACCCGACGACCGTCATCAGCGGGATCGCGGCCAGCCCCTTGAGCGCCGCGTCCCCGAGGGTCTGCGTGCCCTTCACATACTGTCCGAGTACGACGAACGCCGCCGCCGCGGCCGCCACCGGGATCAAGGACATGATCGCGGACTGGGCGCCGTACGCCGCGACCCACCACGGCGCGCGGGCGGGCCGATGATCCGGCCACGGGTGCCGGGCGCGACCGATCCGGGCCGCGGGCGAGCCGGACCAGCGCTCGTTCGGCGGCACCTTGCCGGAGACGGCGGAGCCGGCCATGATCTCGGCGTTCCGGCCGATCTCCGAGCCGGGAAGAAGAGTGCTGCGGGAGCCGACCACTGCCTCTGCGCCGACGGTCACCGCGCCGACATGCAGCCGGTCGCCGTCGATCCAGTAGCCGGCCAGGTCGACCTCGGGCTCGACGGATGCGCCGCGACCCATCGTGAGCATGCCGGTCACCGGCGGAAGCGTGTGCAGGTCGACGCCGCGGCCGACCTTGGCTCCGAGGGCGCGGGCGTAGTACGCGATCCAGGGTGCGCCGGCGAGGTTGGCCGCGCCGGCGGCGTCGGCGAGGTTCTCCGCGGCCCAGAGGCGGACGTGGACGTTGCCACCGCGTGGGTACGTCCCGGGCTTCAGGCCGCGCAGCAGGATCCGGGCGCCGAGTACTGCGATGCCCATGCGGCCGGCCGGGCTGATCAGGATCAGCCAGCCGGCGAGGATCCACCACCACGACACGGTCCGCGCCCACGGCAGCGGCTCGATCAGCTCGGCGAGCAGGTTGTTCAGCGTGAAGACGTACACCAGCCAGCGGACGCCGACGACGGTCTGGAGGATCAGGGTCAACGCGGTCTGCAGGAGCTGGGTGCTCTTCGGCGTCGGACGGATGTCGCGCAGCTCGACCGGCTCCAGCGCGGCGGGCTGGAACTCGTCGAGCCGTTCGGCGAGCGCGCCGAGCCGCGGGTACTCGTAGATGTCGCCGACGGTGACGTCGGGGAACTTCTCCCGGAGCGCCGAGACCAGTTGAGCCGCGGCGAGGCTGCCGCCGCCGTGCAGGAAGAAGTCGTTGTCCTCGCCGGTGACCTTGGCGCCGAGGACCTTGGTCCAGCGCTCGGCCAGCCAGCCCGCAGTACCGGTCAGCTCGGCGGGCGGGCCGTCGCTGTCCATACCGGGCAGCGGCCAGGGGAGTGCGTTCCGATCGACCTTGCCCGACGTCCTGGTCGGCAGCGTGTCGACGACAGCGAGCAACGGCACTAGCGCCGCGGGCAGTGCTTCACGCAGCCGCTCGGTCGCCTTGGCATTGTCGAAGGACGCCGGGTCCTCCGGTACGACGTACCCGACGAGCAGCTGATTGCCGGCCGCGCTGTTGCGTACGGCGGCCGCGGCGCCCGTGATCCCGGGGAGCGCCTGCAGGGCCGCGTCGACCTCGCCGAGCTCGATCCGGCGGCCGCCGAGCTTGACCTGCTCGTCGGCACGGCCCTGGAACAGCAGGCCCAACGGATCGGACTTGACCAGGTCGCCGCTGCGGTACGCGCGCTCCCAGCCCAGCGTCGGCATCGGGGCGAACTTCTCGGCATCCTTGACCGGGTCGAGGTACCGGGCCAGGCCGACGCCGCCGATGATCAGCTCGCCGATCTCACCGTCGGCGACTTCGTTGCCTGCAGCATCTACTACGGCGAGATCCCAACCGTCCAACGGCAAACCGATCCGGACCGGGCCTTCGCCGGTGAGCTGGGCGGCGCAGGCCACCACCGTCGCCTCGGTCGGGCCGTACGTGTTCCAGACCTCGCGGCCGTCGACCGCGAGCCGCTCGGCGAGCTCGGGCGGACAGGCCTCGCCGCCGAAGATCAGCAACCGCACCTGATCCAGCGCGTCCGGCGGCCAGAGCGCGGCCAGCGTCGGCACGGTGGAGACGATAGTGATGCCTTGGGCAACCAACCACGGCCCGAGGTCCATACCGGTCCGAACCAGCGAACGCGGAGCCGGCACGAGGCAGGCGCCGTGCCGCCAGGCCAGCCACATCTCCTCGCAGGACGCGTCGAACGCGACGGACAGACCGGCCAGGACGCGGTCGTCCGGTCCGATCGGCTCGCTCTGCAGGAACAGGCGAGCCTCGGCATCCACGAACGCGGCGGCAGAACGGTGTGTGACGGCGACGCCCTTCGGTACGCCGGTCGACCCCGAGGTGAAGATGATCCACGCGTCGTCTGTCGTCTCCGGGCCCTGCGTGCCGCGCGGGACGTCAGTCGCGGTCCCGGCGTCCATGCGGGCGGAGTACGGGTAGTCGAAGGCGCCGTTCGCTGCGTCGTTGTCCGCGATCGGTTGCTGCTGCGGGCGGGTCACCGTCAGCTCGAGCTCGTCGCCGACGGTGGCCGCGACAGCTGCCTCACCGAACACCAGCTCGGCGCGCTCTTCCGGGTCGTCCGCGTCCACGGGAACATACGCCGCACCGGCCTGGAGCGTGCCGAGAATCGCGACGTACAGGTCGTTGTGCCCGGACGAGATCCGGATGCCGACGCGGTCGCCCGGACCGATTCCCGCGGCCGTCAGGCGGTTGGCGAACTTGGTCGTCTGCTCCAGCAGTTCGCGATAGCTGAGGCTGACGCTGCCGTCATCGAGCGCCGGCTCGTCGGCGTACCTGTTGGCGGTCTCTTCAAGCACATCCACAAGCGTCCGCGCGGCCGTCGCCAACTCCCCGCGTCGCAACGTCACGGGCGGATAATACGCCGCATGGTTATCAGCTGGATAACCCGAAGCGAACAGCTCAACTGCTTGTTGTATCCCGATCGTGTGCGAATGCCTTGAAAGTACGGGCCGATCGCCCGAGCGCCTGCTCCACATCAGTGGTCGGTTCGCCGCCGTATCCGTTGGCGATCGAGGTCAGGATGTCGGTGAGAAGTTCCGCGCCGGCCCGCGGAACGCCTTGGTCTACTAGCTTTTCGGTGTAATCGGCGGGGGACAGGGCGACGTACTCGACGCGGAGGCCGGCCTCGGTCAGTTGGTCGGCGGCTTCGGTGAACGTGATGGCTTCAGCCGCGGACGGTCTGTTCGACGGCGTGCAGGGGATGGCTGGGGTCGGATGCGCGGGAGGCCGACAACAGGACAAGGCGTCGTACGCCGGACGCGAGCGCCCGGTCCGCGAACCGGGCGAGCCGGTCGCCGGGGCGGACTGTGGGCTCCACGAGATAGGCAGCAGTGATGCCGTCGAGCGCCGGCGCCCACGTCGAAGGGTCGTCGAGATCGAGTCGTACGTCGCTGCCGGTGCGCGACGCCGTACGGACGTCGTGGCCTGCGGAGCGGAGGCGGGCTGCGATCCGGCGGCCGGTGGTGCCGGTGCCGCCTAGGACGAGGAACTTGTTCATGCGCTTCAGCCAACTGCAGTCCAGGCAGACGATCCATGGGAGATCGTCGCCGATCCCTTTGTGATCGTCTAGCTTGGTCAGAGTGGATGTGTTGAGCGACTTGCTGCAGCGGGCACAGGCGTCGGATGCGCTGGTGCGGCAGATCATCGCGCGTGGGCCGTGGTCGGTGACGTATGCGGACGTGCCGTCGCTGTCGGTCGTCGCGACGCTCGGTGGCAGCGCATGGCTCCGGCTGGACGACGGTGTGCCGACGATGTTGGCTGCTGGTGACATCGCGCTGATCACGGGTGTTGGCAGTTACACGATCGCGGACGATCCGGCGACACCGGCGTACTACGTGATCCGCGGCGGGCAGAAGTACACGATCGACGGGGAGCCGGTGGAGTGGCGGGGTGAGTACCTGGCGCCGAGGACTTATGGCGATGGGTTGCCCGGCGCGACGACGATGGTGCGCGGCGCGTACGACCTGCGCGGTGATGTCGGGCGGCGGGTGCTTGAGCTGCTGCCTCCGCTGGCGGTGGTGTCCGGTACGCCGCAGAACCGTCCGGCGCTGGACCTCCTGACCACCGAGGTCGCTCGCGAGGAGCCGGGGCAGGACGCCGTACTACGGAGGTTGTTGGACTTCGTGCTCGTGCTGGCGCTGCGTGCGTGGTGTGCGAATGCGGAGCTGCCGTCCTGGTACCAGGCTCTCAGCGCCCCTGGGATCGGCGATGCACTCCGCCACCTCCACGATGACCCTGCACACCGTTGGTCGGTCGCGGAGCTCGCTGCCAAGGTCGGCCTGTCCCGCGCCACCTTCGCCGCCCGCTTCACGAAGCTGGTCGGCCAGCCGCCGCTCACGTACCTGACTGCCTGGCGGATGACCCTCGCAGCCGACCTCCTCCGCACCACAACCGCCCCCGTGGCGGCTGTGGCCCGCCAGGTCGGCTACGAGGACCCCTTCGCGTTCAGCGTCGCCTTCAAACGCACGTACGACGAGTCTCCGACGACGTGGCGCGGACGGGGACGTTGATGGCGTTGTCGCGTTTCAGCATGGCCGGACGGTAGGTCTGGTTGCTCGGGACCCCTCCCGAGCTCAGTCGTCGAGTACGGCGAGGTCTGCTGGGACCAGCGTGGTCGTCAGGAGCAGGGCCCGGAACAGGTTGTCGTTCAAGGCGTTGCCGACCGGCTCACCGACCTCCTCGCGAGTCAGCCCGGGTACGCCGTCCCGCGACAGCCGGCTGCGCACGTTGGACACCAGGTGCTCGACGCGCTTGGCGGTCCAGCCTTCCGTCGGCTGTAGCTCGGAGAGCTGGTCTGCGGCCTGTCGCCAGGACAGGGGCAGCGGATGTAGGTCGTGTAGCAGGTACCGCTGGCCGACGACGGTCAAGGCCAGCTTCTCCGCGGGAGACAGTTGCCAGACGCGGGGCGGGTGCGTGGGGTCGCGTGGGCGCAGTACCGGTCGGGTGCCGCTGTCGCCGACGACGTACACCTCCAGCAGATGCTCGCGACCGCTGGAGCCCTGGACGAACAGCGGGGTATATCCGGCCGCGAGCGGCATCGGGTCCTCGCCGGCGAACAGCGTCTGCTCGCGTGGGAACCGGACCGGCAGCCGCCCGGTCACTGCGACCCACCACTGCCCAGACCGGTAGCTGATCGACCCGTGCATCCGGCTGACGCGCGGATCGTCCTCACCGACGCATACATGGACCTCAGGCCGGTTCCGCCCGAACAGAATCGTCCGGTGCGGTCCAGGGTCGACGGTGAGGCCACCGCCGACGCTCAGCACGAACATCGTGCCCGGCTGGGCGTCAGGTACGCCGCCTGCCAGGCTGGCCTGGTCCTGCGGAAGACTCCGGATCGGCTCCATCTCACGCCCTCGGCAGCTTCACGACGGCGGACTGGGCGAGCTTTGTCGCCAGTCCACACAGCGTGGCGGGCTTCGCCGAACCACCTACGGACATCGTCACCAACTCGACCGCGTCCTGCCCGTTCGACTCGACGTACGTCCGGTAGACGATCACTACCGCGCAGGTCTTCGGACCGTCATTCTCGTTCGAGAGGAACGCGGACCGCCCGCCCACTGTGATCGGCTGCCCGTCCGAGGCGTCGAGCGGCTGGTTCCGGTCGAAGTACAGGTCCACCGACAGGTCGCTGGCCGTGCTTTCCCAACCACACGACCAGTTCCCGAACGACGTGTCCGGATGTGTGGCGTCGACACCGGGGATCAGCTCGAGTGCCTTGTTGTCCAGCAGCGTGCACGCGTTGACGTGCGCCAGCGACGTGGCCGGCAAGGGCTCCACCCGCCGCGGGACCGGACCGGCCTGCACGACGCTGATTGCCTTCTGCGTAACGGCTTCCGCCATCGCGCACACGTCCATCCCGGAGCCCTCCGTGTGCCGCGCCTCCACCTGGATCTGTGTGCGGTCGGAGAGGACCAGCACCCGCTCGCAGTCGTCACCGCCGGACTGCACTCGCGTCACAGTGCGCAGGTTGCCGGTGAACTTCTGCACCGCACCTCTCGGCGAGTCGGTGTAGGGCAGATTCAGCTCCGCCCGTACGTCGACCTCCTGGTCGCCCTTGCCGGTCACCACCACGTCGCACCGGTCGAAGTTCCCGTACGCCGGATCCAGCGTGGTCTGCCCGAACCGGCTCAGCGACTTCTCGTCGATCAACGCACACGGATCAACCGTCAGCGGATCCCCGACCGGTCCGGCGGCAGGCGTCGTGGGAGTGGAGGGCTGGACCGACGGCTGCCCTGGCTGCTGCTCTGACGGCCGGCCTGACTGTTGCGCCGACTGCTCCGCGGTCGGCTCGGCCGGTCCTGAGAACACATGCGACAACACCAGCGCCACAACGACGGCAACAACAACGGCAGCCGCCGCGGCCGGAATCACCCAGCGGCGGGGGCGATGCGGTGGCGCAGCAGCCGCGGCGCCGCCGCCGAGCTCCTCGACCACCTCGGCAGCCGATGGCCGGTCCTGCGGATCGATGGCGAGCATCCTGGTGATCAGCGGCGTCAGCTCACCGCCTCGCTGCAACGGCTCCAGCTCGCCCCGCGCCGCGCGCCGCAGTACCGCGAGAGGATTGGGGTCGTCGCCGAACGGCGAGTGCCCTTCCAAAGCCGAGTAGAGCACCGCACCGAGCGAGAACACATCGGAGGCAGTAGTAGGTTCGTTGCCGTTGGCCACTTCCGGGGCGAGGTTGGCCGGCGTACCGACGGTCGCGCCGTCGGTCAGCGTCGCCTCCGCCCACATCCGCCGCGAGATGCCGAAGTCCGCGAGTTTCGCCGTACCGTCCGAGGTCACCAGGATGTTGGCCGGCTTGAGGTCGCGATGGATGATGCCGGCCGCGTGCACGGCCTGCAGCGCGGAGGCGATCTGTACGCCGATCTTTGCGACCTGGTCGACCGGCAACCTGCCGAGTTCGTCCAGACCGCGCGACGGCAGGTACTCCAGTACCAGCCAATGCTCGTCGCCGTCGGACACCACGTCGAAGATCGTCACCACGTGCGGATCGTGCAGCCGGGCGCCGGTCTGGGCCTCGCGGCGCAGCCGGCGTCCGTCCGGGTCGTCCACGCCGGGGTGCGCGCGCTTCAGTGCGACCGTGCGGTCGAGTTGCTGATCGTGGGCACGCCAGACCGAGCCCATGCCGCCCGAGCCGAGCGGTTCCCCCAGTAAGTAACGGCCCCCGATCAGCCGATCGCTCACTTCACCAGGTCCGCCGATACAGCGAAGGTGTCACATGCCTTGTTGGCGCCGATGTTGAAACCGTTCTGGATCCAGAAGCCCTGACTGGTGGCCAGACCGTGCGTCCGCTCATCCGGCGGCGTGTCCGGGGACTCGCCGAAGCTGTTGCTGGATTGCTCCTTGAACTCGTCCAGCCGGTTCGTCAACGGGTACGACTTCTCCACGGCCTTGCTGAACACACCGCCGAAGCACGAGGCCTGCAACTCGTTGCGCCGCGAGCTCTCGAGCTTCTGGTCCGGATGGTCCTGCAGATAGACCGCCCGCGCGTAGAACAGTCCGGTGACGCCTTGCACGTGGTGCCCGTACTCGTGCGCGATCGTCATCAGGTACGCCAGGTCCTGCTGCGGTCCGAAGGCCCGGTTCATCTGCTTCACGTCGACGTACATCACCTGGTTGCCGTAGCAGTAGAACGCCAGTACGCGTCCGGACAGCGGCTGGAAGTTGCCGCACGCGGTCTGCACCGGCTGGTCGAACACGACCAGTCCTGGATCCGGCTTGTCCTGGCCGAGCTCGTGGAAGATCGGCCGCCACGCATCGTTGAGGCACTTGAACAGCCGCTGGTAGTAGACCTTCTGCGCGGCCAGGCTGCCGCTGCCGAGGTTCGCCGCCGGGCAGTTCTCCTCGGGGAGCGGGCCGGTGCGGTAGACGTCGGCGTTCAGCAGGTAGTCCTCGGCGGTCCCCTTCTGCGGGTTCGTGGTCGGGGTCGGCACGATCGACGGACCCGTCACACCGGGGTCAGCGGTGTCGGTGCCGCTGTTGCCCATCAGAGCAGCCATGACGGCCACTGACACACCGATGAAGATCAGCAGGACGAAGCCGAGCAGGATCAGCCGGAGCGGGCCACCGCGCTTCCGCGGGGGCTGGAACCCGTTGAACTGACCCGGAGAACCGTAGTACGGCTGCCCCCACTGACCCGGGTACTGCTGCGGCGGACCGGGTGGGTACTGGCCCTGCTGCGGCGGCCACGGGGCTGCCTGCGGCGGTGGCAGGATGCCGGGCGGCGGGCCGGGTGGTCGGCCCTGCGGCGGGCCGCCGTACCCGTACGGGCTGCTCACTACTCTGGCCTCCAGGCTGGTCGGTCGAGTTCGCTGCACGAACCGGCACGAGACTACTCTCGACCCATGTCACCGAAGCGCCGCCTCCTCCCGGCTGCCCTGCTGATGTCCCTGACTGCACCGGTCGCGGGCCTGTTCGTTGCCCTGAGCCCGGTGTCCGCCCAGGCGGCGGGTCGGGCCGACGACCAGATCACGGCGTACTCCGCGGATGCGACGCTCACCAAGGACGGGCAACTCCAGGTGAAGGAGTCCGTCGACCTGACCGCCGGCGGTACGACGTTCAGCCGGACGCTGACGACCCGGGTCCGGTCCGACTCCGAGCGCGACCGCACGTACGACCTGAAGGACGTGTCGGCGACGGTGAACGGCCAGCCCGCGCAGGGCTTCCAGAACCAGAGCACCGACGACGGCCGCAAGCTCACGCTGAACGTGTCCGGCCAGTCGAAGATCGTCTACAGCTACACGGTGGACAACGTGGTCGCCGACTCGACCGAGGGCCGCGAGGTGAGCTGGCCGATCGTGCAGGGCTTTCCTGTCTCAGTGCCGACGGCCAACCTGAGTGTCAGCGTCCCGTTCGCGACCTGGGTGACCTGCTTCGCCGGCCGGACCGGTTCGAGCATGCCGTGTACGTCGTCCCAGTTGGGTGAGTCCGCCGACCTGCAGATCCAGCAGAACGGCGTACCCGCAGGCGGGCGGCTGACGTTCCTGACCGGGCTGAGCGACCAGGCGACGGTGCAGGCCAACGCGCAGTACTCGACCCGCTGGTCACTCGGCCGCGCGTTCACCGCGGACTCGAGCACGATCGGTCTGGCCGTGATCGTGTTCGGCATCGGACTGCTCGGCGCGGTCGGCCTGTGGTTCTTCCGCGGCCGCGACGCAGCAAAGGTCGGTGACGGTGCGCCGGAGCGCCCGGTGCTGGACGGCGACGACGGACCGCAGTTCGCCGCCCCGGACGGGATCCGGCCAGGTCAGGTCGGCACGGTGGTGGACGAGACGGCCGACGTCGTCGACATCACCGCCACGCTGCTGGACCTTGCCGTGCGCAACTACCTGACGATCGTCGAGCAGCCACGCGAGTCGCACTTCGGGCGGCTGGACTGGGAGCTGCAGCGGCTGCACCCGGGCGGTCCGGAGCTCCTGCCGTACGAGAAGGCCTTGCTGGACGCGGTATTCGCGGACGGCGACTCGGTGCTGGTGTCCGCGCTCGGCCCGTCGCTCCGGCCGAGGCTCAACCTGGTCCGCGAGCAGTTGTACGCCGACGTCGTGACGCAGGGCTGGTTCAACAACCGTCCGGACGCGGTCCGGAACCGGTGGACCACTGCGGGCGTGGTGCTGCTCGGTGCAGGCGTCGTACTGACCATCGTGCTCGCGATCGTCAGCAAGTTCGGTCTGGTCGGGTTCGCAGTCATGGCGGCCGGCCTGGTGCTCGCACTCGTCGGTCAGGCTGCTCCGGCCCGGACCGCGCGCGGCGCCGCCGTACTGGGCCGGGTGGCCGGTCTGCAGCACTACCTGGCCAACGAGTCCTCGGCGACCCTGCCGCAGAGCCACCGGCTCGAGTTCGCGTCCCGCTGCCTGCCGTACGCCGCTGTGCTCGGACTGACCGAGAAGTGGGCGCTGGAGATCGCGGCGACCGATGACGACGACGACCCCGACGCCGGGATCGGCTGGTACTCCGGACCGGAGAACTGGCACCTGTCGGACATCGGGGAGTCGCTCAGCAACTTCGTCAACGCGTTCGGCGGCTCGCTGACCACCGCCCGCCGGCTCTTCGGCTGACGGGCGGCGGCTGCGCTCTTGCGGCTGTTGCGGGCTTAGTTGACCCGGACGTCCGCTGCGGTGAACGTGTTGCAGGCGTCCGGCTTCTTGCTGTTGTAGCCGGTGATCGACCACTGGTAGTTGCTCACCCGGTTGCCGTGGTCGTGCACGCGCGGCCGGGCGTAGTCGTCACCGGAGTGGGAGATCAGGAACTTCCAGTTCGCGAGCAGCGGGCCGCTCATCGGGGTGAACGTCGCGTTCGCACCGAGGTAAACCGCGCCGAGGCAGGTCGCCTGCAGCTCGCGCCGGCGGCTCTCGAGCAGCTTCTGGTTCGGCGTCATCGACTGCTGTCGTGACATCGACGAGGCGAGGATGCCGCTCAGCTTCTGCACGTGGTGCCCGTATTCGTGGGCGAACGTGTTCAGCATGACCGCGCGGGCGTAGACCGGGTTGGTCCGGTAGTACCCGTTGTCGACGGCGAACGGCAGGTAGATCGTCTCGTTCGCAGCGCAGTACGCCGCACGCACGCTGCGCTGGATCCCGCACGGGGACGGCGTCTTGCCGACGTACACGACTGCCTTGGGGTTGCGGAACGGGAGGTTGGCCTTCTTCATCGCCAGCCACCAGGTGCGGTTGAGGCAGGGCAGCAGACGGTTGTAGTACTGCTGAGCTGCGGCGACCGTGACCGGTGCGAACGGCGGCTCCGCGCACTTCGACGCGGCGACCGGGCCGATCTTGTAGAGCGCGCTTCCCTTCACGACCTCGTCGACCGTCGGGCCGCGCGGTGTGGACGGGCTCGGCGACGTCGACGGGGACTCGGACGGCGACGAGGAGGACTCGGACACGGGTGCCGTCGGATTGTTGGTGGCCTGCTGGTCATTGCCGCCGATGCTGCGGACGATCAGGGTGATGCCGGAGCCGACTACCAGCACGGCGAGGACGACCAGGCCGATCAGGAGACCGCGGGAGACCTTCTTCTTACGCCGGCGGCGGCCGCCTGGTGGCTGGGGGATCGGGATCGGCGGGTACTGCCAGGTCGGTGCTTGCTGAACGGGCTGACCCATCGGGCCGGTTTGTCCGCCGTGGGGAGCGCTGTGGCGGCCGGACTGTTGCTGCTGCTGTGGGGTGAGCGCGTTGCTCCATGGGGAGGCAGGTTGTTGGTTCTGGTTTGCCGGGCCCCAGAGATAGGAGTCTTCTGAGCGAGGACCGCTCTGGTCGCGCTGCGGGGGCTGAGACGGCGATGACTGCCAAGCACTCGACGCGGACTGCCCCGTCGCCGACCATCCCTGCCCTGCGGTTGGTTGACCGGAGCCGGTATCGGACTCATCCCGGGACTCGCCGTCGCCCGCGGACTCATCCCGGATCGTCCACGACTGCGCAGACCATGACGAGCCGGCCTGCTGGGCGTCGGACTGGCCGGACTCCGGCGGAGCCGGCTGCCACGAACCGGACGGGCCTGCCTGGGATGGGCCGGGTTGGCTGGAGCCCGCTTGCGTCGTGTCGGGCGCAGACTGCGCCCAGAACGAGTCCGCCTGCTGGGCGGCCGGCGACGGGTTCGTCTGCCACGGATCAACCTGAGCCGGCCCGGCCTGCCACGAACTCGGCTGGTTGGCACCAGGGCGACCGGGACCCGCTTGGTTCGGGCCCGGCTGGTTGGGTGCCGACTGATTCGGGCCAGGCTGCTGCGGACCGCGCTGCTGCGGGCCTGGCTGGTTGGGGCCGGGCGGAGGCGGGCCGGGCTGCCACGAGCTCGGCTGGTTGGAGCCTGGCTGGTTCGGGCCTGGCTGGTTCGGACCTGGTCGGTTCGGGCCGGACTGTTGCGGGCCTGGCTGGTTCGGGCCGGGCTGGCCAGGACCTGGGCGACCGGGACCGGGCTGCTGCGGGCCGCGCTGTTGAGGACCGGGCTGCTGAGGTCCGGGCTGCTGAGGTCCGGACTGCTGGGGACCGGGCTGGTTCGGGCCGGGTTGGCCTGGGCCGGCTGGCTGGTCGGGGTGTTCGCGGCGGTTGGGGTTCCAGCCGCCGGCGAACCAGTTGTTGGCCGGCGGCTCGGCCTGTGACGGGTTCTGGAACTCGCGCTTGGCGTCGGTGTCCCCACTCCACCACGACTGCCCAGGCTGACCGTCCCCAGGACCACCCTGCTCCTGCTGAGGACCACGCCGCCCATCCCCAGAACCGGACCGCCCCGCACCGGGGCCTGACTGGTCGGGTGCGCGGCGACCGTCGCTTGTGGTGGGGCCGCGGTGGCTTTCCCCGGGAGCGCCTTGGGGCTGTCCGGGGGCGTGCTGGTCTGCGCCGGGGTGGTGGGGGGTTTGCCCGGGACCGTGCTCCGGTGGGCGGTTCGGCTGATCGTCAGCCGGGTCGCTCCCCGGGGGCTGGTTCCAGTTGTCCGACATCGATGCTCCTCACGACCTTGCTGGGTGGGGGTGCCGAATGCCGCCTCCCCCGGACATACTTTGCGCGATCCGGACCCGCCAGGCTAGCTACCCCGGCCAGTCGTCTCGAACAAGTTAGTCACCTACTGCACCTGCCCCGCCGATGCGGCCCAGGTGTTGCACGCGTTCGGGTTGCGTCCGTTCCAGCCGCGCAGTGCCCAGTAGTTGTGGATCGGCGGGGCGCCGTGGTCGTGCGCGTTGTCGATCGTGTTGGCGATCAGCCACCGCCACTGGACCAGCGACTGCCCGGTGATCGGGTACGTACGCCGGTTCGAGCCGATGAAGATGTCCGAGAAGCACGACGCCTGCAACTCCAGCCGCCGGCTGTCCTGCAGCTCCTGCGCGTACGTCGCCCGCTCGTACCGGATCCGCGCGTACGCCTGCAGGATCCCGGTCTGGTTCTGCACGTGGTGCCCGTACTCGTGGGCGAACTGGTGCAGCATCCACATCCGTGCCCAGACCTTGCTGTACGACTGGGTGTACTTGTTGTAGTTCCCGACGTCCTCGGTGAGGTTCATGTAGATCGTGTCGTTGGTGCCGCAGTAGAACGGCGGCCCGGAGTCGCTCTTGGCCCCGCACGGCGACTGCACGGTCCCGCTGAACGTGATCACGTTCGGCGACTTGACCCGCCCGCCGGCCTTGGCGATAAGCGGCGCCCACGCCTTGTTCAGACAGCCGAGCAGGTTCTTGTAGTTGGCCCGCGCTCCGGCGGCGGTGCTCTGCCGCGACCTGGACTCCTTGCAGTTCACCGAACTCATCGCGCCGGCCTTGTACAGCTTGTTGCGCAGCACCAGGTCGGTGTCACTCGGGCCGGGGTTGGTCTTCGGCGTGCTGGTCGTCGAGCGCGTCGTGGTCGGTCGCGGCGCCTGCGTGGTCGGCTGGGTCGTGGTCGGCCGGACGGTGGGCCTGGTGCTCGGCTGCCCGGACGGTTCGGTCGACGGCTCGGTCGTGGGGCTGTACGACGAGGTGGTCGTCGGCTCGGCGTACGACGGGTCGCCGTCACCCTTCATGATCGACGAGGCGATCTTCAGCCCGATCACTCCGACCACCACCACGCCGAGGATCACGAACAGCGCGATGATTCCGCCGCGGCCCTTCTTCGGCGGCCGCGGTCCACCGGGCGGAGTACCCCACCCGAACTGCGGCTGCCCGTGGAACGGCTGCCCCTGGAACGGTTGCCCAGGCCCCTGATAAGGCGGCCCCTGGTACGGCGGACCAGACGGCGGCCCCTGCGGCGGCCCAGGCGGACCAGGCGGACCCTGGTACGGCGGTCCCTGCGGCGGGCGACCAGCCGGCGGCGGTGCGCCGTACCCGGGCGCCTGCTGACCCGGCCCCGGCTGCCACCTCGGTGGCTGCTGCGGCGGGTACTGCTGCCCGGGCGGAGGACCCCACTGGTTGCCTGACACAGCGGTGACGCTACCGGAGCCCAGGCTCAACTTACCCGTGCGGGTGAGGCCGACCAGGTGTTGCAACTGGCCGGGTTCCGGCTCGCGAACGCCGCCCGGCTCCAGGCGCCGTGGCTGGTCGTGCTGCCGTGGTCCCGCGGGTACGGCGGCCGGTCGCCGCTGTTGTTCACGTCGTACAGCCACATCTGGTACGCGTACCCGGTGATGCCGTAGCTGCCCCGGTTGGAGCCCAGGAACACGTTGCCCAGACAGGACGCCTGTAGCTCGAGTCGTCTGCTCAACAGCAGTTGCCCGTCCGTGGTTGCGTCGTACCGGAGCTTCTCGTACGCCTCGCCGAGACCTGTCATCCACTGGACCGAGTGCGCGTACTCGTGCGCCACCGTGAAGCTGCCGACCATCCGGCCGAACGTCGGGTTCTGTTTGTAGAAGGAGACGACCGACGGCGACTCCATATAAATGGTGTGGGTCGTCGGGCAGTAGAACGAGCGCCCTGGTCCGCTGCCACACGGCGTGTTCACCGTGCCGCCCCAAACAACCAGACCGGGCGAACGGAACCGCCCACCGGCTGCAGCCACCTGTCGCGGCCACGCGCGGTCCAAACAGGCCTTGATCGTCTTGAAGTACGCCAATGCCTGCGCACCGTTGCCCGGACCGGTCTTTGCCTGCTTGCAGTTCACCGTCCGCATCGCACCGGTCTTGTAGAGCCGGTGCGTTGCGTTGTACGTCGCCGGGCTGACGGACTGCACCGGCTTCGGCGGCGCGGTGGTCGTCGTCTTCTTGGTAGGCGTCGGAACAACTGTGGTCGGCGCAACGGACGTAGGAACAGGCGGTTCCGCAACCGTCGGCTCCTCGCCACCACCCTGCGTGAGTTTCACGAACAGGAACACACCACCGGCAGCAACCACAGCAACCAGGGCAACGATCAGCAGCACTGCCCCGCCTGACTTCTTCCGTGGCGGTTGGGGTGGCAACGGACCCCAGCCGTACTGCGGTCCGGGCGGAGGCGGCGGCGCGTGGTACTGCGGAGGCCGGGGAGGAGCCGGGTAACCCTGCTGTGGCGCCGGGGCGAATTGTCCGGGAGGCGGTCCCCATTGGTTGCCTGACACTCCGCAGACGCTATCGTGCCCGGTGTCAACCTGACCCTCTTTCTACGGTGTGATTGGGCGATGCGTCTACGTCTCCTCGGGCTCTCCCTGTGTGCCCTCGGCCTGCTCGGCCTGTCCGCTGTCCCGGCCGGCGCGGCCGGTACCTCCGGTTCCGGCGCTGCCGCCGACCCGGTGGTGACCAACTACGACAGTCAGGTCCGGGTCGAGCGTGACGGCCTGCTCCGGGTGGCGGAGACCTGGAAGCTCAGCAACGTGAACGGGACCTTCACCCGGTTCATCGTCACCCGGGACCACCTGCCCGACGACATCGACCACGTCCAGGAGATCGGCGACCTGCAGGTCAAGGCCGGCGGCCAGGACAAGAAGGCGGACGTCAAGACCGACGGCGACGTCACGTCGATCGCGGTCCCCGGCATCGACAGCGGTACGACGGAGCTCGACTTCTCGTACACGGTCAAGGGTGCGGTAGCAACGGTTCTGGACGGCACCGAGGTCCGGTTCGCGCCGCTGACCGGGATCAGCATCCCGATCCAGCAGGCGAACGTGGTTTACAGCGTCCCTGAGGTTTCGCACGTCTCCTGCTTCGCGGGCCCGATCGACAGCAACATCCCGTGCACGCTGGCGCAGATCGGCGAGACGTCCGGTCCGACCTTCCAGCAGACCAACCTGCCGCCGGGCAACACGGTCCGGATGGCGGTCGGCTTCCCGAAGGGCCAGATCGCGGCCAACTCGATCGTCGAGTACCGCCACACCTTCAAGCGCGCTTTCTCCACCGACGCGGCCCAGCTGATCACCGCGCTGGCTGTTCTGCTGCTCGGTGCGCTCGCCCTGTTCGCCCTGTACCGCCTGCGTGGCCGGGACCAGGTCGACCCGCGCCGCGTCGTACCGGCATCGTTGTTCAGCCTCGGGACCGATGCCCGGATCAACTTCTCGCCGCCGTCGGACCTGCGGCCCGGCGAGGTGGGCACGCTGATCGACGAGCGGATCGACCCGGTCGACGTGACCGCGACGATCATCGACCTGGCCGTCCGCGGGCACATCACGATCATCGAGCAGGAGCACAACACGGAGTACTCCCGTCCGGACTGGGAGCTGCGCCGGGTCTCGAACGCGCCGTCCGAAGAGCTGCAGCGCTACGAGAACGTGCTGATCCGTGCGATCTTCGGCGACGCCGACTCGGTGCTGGTCTCCGAGCTCGGCCGCCAGGTCCGCGCGAACCTCGAGCAGGTGCAGGACGCGCTGTACGACGGTGTGGTCAAGCGCGGCTGGTTCAGCGAGCGCCCGGACCGGACTCGGTCGCTGTGGGCAACTATCGGCATCGCCACCACGGTGGTCGGCGTCATCGCGACCGTCCTGCTGGCACTGCTGTCGACCTGGGGTCTGCTCGGCATCGCCATCACCCTGGTCGGTATCGGACTGCTCGTCGTCGGTCGCTACATGCCGGCCAAGGCTCCGGCGGCCGGCCGCGTCCTCGGCCAGGTCGCCGCGATCCGCGGTGAGCTGCTGGAGATGGACGTCAGCGAACTGCCGACCGACCAGCACGCCGAGCTCTGCTCACGCGCCCTGCCGTACGCCGTCGTACTCGGCGGCTCGGAGCGCTGGATCGACGCGCTGGTTGCCACCGACACCACACCGGACCAGGAGGACGAGGGCTTCACCTGGTACCGCGGTCCGCGCGGCTGGCACCTGCAGTACCTGCCGGACTCGCTCCGCAACCTCACCACGAACCTGACGGGCGCACTGTTCGCCCGCTAGTCCGTTAAGAACAGAGCCCGCCACGCCGCCCCGGCGCGGCGGGCTCTGTCGTCTCTACCAGTTGTGCTGCGGAGCAGGACTCGGCGGAAGCGCCACACCCTCCGGGTGGATCACATAGACGAGCCCACCCGAATGCGGCACCCAGGCGTTCTCGAAGGCAGCCCGGTCGTACGTAGTCCGCACTTGGTCGTCACTCGCGATCAGATGAGACGCCGGGTCGTTCACCACCACGTTGCCGGCGGCATCGAATCCGACGATCACCATCAGGTGCCCGTTGGTCCCGTATCCCGCGCCGGGCAGATCACCCTTCTTGAACGACAGCGAGGCCACCAGCGGGATCCCCGCCTTGATGAACTGCTCCGCCTCGGTCAGCGACCGCAGCCGGGTGATGAACCCGTCCACGCCACGACTCCCGGCGTACGCCGTGTTGAACGGCCAGTTGCCGGCACCGTCGTACGAGTAGTCGAAGACATGGCGAGCAGAGTGGTCCACCTGCGGATCCGGATCAGACGGGTCGACCCACGCGGTCTCGGCCGCGGTTGGACCGGCGCCCCAGTAGTCCAGCACCATCGCGGTCGACGTCGCCGAGCACCAGGCCTCGCCCCCGCCGTCCCACTGCGGGTAGTGCCCGATATGCGTCTCCTGCGAATACGTCGGTACGTCGAGCACCATGCCCTCCGCGCCGCCAAGGGGGCTCACGGCAACGGTCTTGTCGGAGGGCAGCCGGGACGCCATCGCTCCGACGGAGCGGACGACCGGCGACTGCGTCGTACCGCTGAGCCGGTAGAGCGTGACCTTGAGCTGCCAGCGGTCCAGCCACTTGCCGGCCGCGGCCTGGAAGGTGTCGACGGCAACGGATCCGTCGGCGTCGCCCTGGCTGGGCACTGACGTGCGGTGGATGTCGCCGGCTGCGGTGTCGTCGCCGCCGGACCAGCGGCCCAGGACGTACCACTTGGTGGCGGCGCCGAGGTTCGTCGTACCGGCCATCGACACTTCGACCCAGGTCCCGGGCGGGGTGGTCGCGTTCCACGAGGCGACCAGCTCGGTCAGCCCGAAGCCGGTGCTGACGTGCGGCGAGATCCAGCTGGTCTGGTCGTAGCTCTTGGCGGTGCCGTCGCCGAACGGATCGACGTACGACGTGGTGCCGGTCGATGTGCCGAAGGTGAGGGCGCCGTCGGTGACGGTGGTGCCGAACCGGTCGCCGGCCAGGAAATCGGTGGTCGACGTCCACGTGTGGTAGGCGATCTCCCGGGCAGGGGCGACCTTGACGGCTTCGCTCGGCAGGGTGCCGGCGCTGAGAACAACCGCCCCGACGATCAGGGCGGTGACAGAACGGGCGGAGGTCATATTTCGACGTTAGACCCGGATGGCACTCGCTGCCATGTGAGCGCGTGCCTTAGCCAAAAACTTACGAACGCTTGTCCCATTCGGCTTTGAGCATGGCGAAGACCAGTTCGTCGGTCCACTCGTCCTTGAGGTACTCGTTCTGGACGAAATGCGCCTCCTGGCGCAGGCCGAGGCGCTTCAGCAGATTGGCGGACGCGTCGTTGCGAGCGTCCAGCCGCGCGATGATCCGATGCATGCCGAGCTCTTCGAACCCGACCCGGAGCAGCTCGACGGTCGCCTCGGTCGCGTAGCCGTGACCGGCCGACTCCGGGTGGAAGACGTACCCGAGCTCCCCGGTGCGCTGCTCGATGCTGTTCATGAACATGGTGACTTCACCGAGGTGCACACCGGTGTCGCGGAGGATGACCGCGGCGGTGAGCGCTTGACCGTCGCGGTCCATCGCAACGTCGGCCATCCGGCCGGCGAGTGCCTCCTTGACCTGCTCGGGCGTCCGTACGTCGTACAGCAGGTAACGGGTGACGTCCGGGTTCGACTGCAGCTTCAGCAGGTCGTCGTAGTCGGTCTCGGTGTAGCCGCGCAGAGTCAGGCGGTCAGTCTCGATCGGCAGCGTGTAGCTCACCGGTCGAGACTATTCGACCGCCGCAATGCAATTAACCGTTGGCGAGAGCCACCAGCCGGGACTGGTCGCCGTTGAAGCGGTCCTGGTCGATCGGCGTCGAGCTGTACTGCCAGATGGTGTGGAACGGCCAGCCGCCGGGCAGCGTCCCGGGCGCCGAGGCGTACCGGGCCACCCAGAGTGGGTTGGTCGAGTTGAACGCGGTGCTGTTACCGGTGCACTGGCTCCACCAGTCGAGGTTGGTGTAGATCACCGGGTCGCGGCCGGTCCGCGCCTTGTAGGTGTTCAGGAAGTCGCGGATCCAGGCGACCATCGAGGCCTGGCTCAGCCCGTAGCAGGTGGCGCCGTACGGGTTGTACTCGATGTCGAGTGCACCGGGCAGCGTCCTGCCGTCCCTGGACCAGCCACCGCCGTGGGCCAGGAAGTACGTGGCCTGGTTCGCGCCGCTGGAGTCGTTCGGAGTGGCGAAGTGGTACGCGCCGCGGATCATCCCGACGTTGTACGAACCGTTGTACTGCTGGGCGAAGTACGGGTTCGTGTAGTAGTTGCCCTCGGTCGCCTTCGTGTAGGCGAACCGCTTGCCGGCGCTCCACTGCCCGGCCCAGTTGACGTTGCCCTGGTGGCTGGACACGTCGATACCTTCGACGCTGGCGGCGGGCGCCATCACGGCCGGGGCCGCGCTCTTGGTGGTGGTGTTCTGCACCCAGCCCATGTACGCGTCGCCGGCTTTCTCGATGCCGTGCTGGCGGGCCTGGGGGGTCGGCTGGTGCGACCCGGTGCTTTCTGCGTTTGCTTGGGCGGAGCCGATCGAGGCCAGCAACAGGCCAAGAGTCACGGCGGCACCCGTGAAAAGGGCGGACTTCACGGTTTCCTCCAGAGCGATGAGGGGCGGACAGAGCGCTCGGAACTCATTCTTACCCGACTCCGGAAAGAATCAACCTTTGAAGCTGTGGTGCAGGTGATTATTTACCTAGGTAACCTCCCGTTACCCTTGACCGGTGACACTTCGTTTGTACGACACCGCGACAGCAGCAGTGCGAGATTTCGAGCCGGTCCACCCGGGCAAGGTCGGGATCTACCACTGTGGGCTGACGGTGCAGGGTGCCCCGCATGTCGGGCACATCTACAAGGAAGTGGTCTTCGACGTACTGCGTCGTTGGCTCGAGCGCTCCGGCTACGACGTCACCGTGATCGCGAACGTGACCGACATCGAGGACAAGATCCTCGCCAAGTCCGCCGATCGCGGCGTCCCGTGGTGGGCGCACGCCTACGAGTTCGAGCGCGAGCTGCACTGGGCGTACGACGTCCTCGGCTGCCGCCCGCCGACGTACGAGCCGCGTGCGACCGGGCACATCCCGGAGATGATCGAGCTGATCGAGCAGCTGATCGCGGACGGGCACGCGTATGTCGCCCCGGACGGATCCGGCGACGTGTACTTCGACGTGAAGTCCTGGCCGACGTACGGCGCCCTGTCGCACCAGAAGATCGACGACATGGAAGCCGCCGAGGACGCCGACCCCCGCGGCAAGCGGGACCCGCGCGACTTCGCGCTGTGGAAGGGCTGGACCGAGGCCACGCCGCGGACCGCTTCTTGGCCGGCGCCGTGGGGACGCGGCCGCCCGGGCTGGCACATCGAGTGCTCGGCGATGGCAGGCAAGTACCTCGGCGAGGAGTTCGACATCCACGGCGGCGGGCTCGACCTGCGCTTCCCGCACCACGAGAACGAGCTGGCCCAGTCGACCGCGGTCGGGCAGAAGTTCGCCCGGTTCTGGATGCACAACGCGCTCGTCACCACGGCCGGCGAGAAGATGTCGAAGTCGATGGGCAACAGTGCCGTCGTACGCAACGTGGTCGAGCGGGTCCGCCCGATCGAGCTGCGCTACTACCTCGTGCAGTCGCACTACCGGTCGGTGGTGGAGTTCTCGTTCGAGGCGCTCGACGAGGCCGCGAAGAGCTTCCAGCGGATCGACGGTTTCATCACCCGGGCGGTCGAGGTGACCGGCGGGGTCGAGCCGGCGGACGAGCTGCCCGCGGAGTTCGAGACCGCGATGGACGACGACCTGGGTACGCCGGCTGCGATCGCCGTACTGCACAACACCGTGCGGGACGGCAACAAGCTGGTCGCCGACGGGGACTCGGTCCTGCTGCGGGAGACGCTCGCGTCGGTGCGCGGGATGCTCGGCGTACTCGGGCTGGACCCGCTGGCCGAGCCGTGGGTCTCTCGTACCGGTGGCAGCGACGAGCTCACCGAGGTCGTCGACGGGCTGGTGAAGGCGCTGCTCGAGCAGCGTCAATCCGCTCGGGAACGCAAGGACTTTGCCGCCGCGGACGCCGTCCGCGACCGCCTGAAGGCGCTCGGCGTCGTCGTCGAGGACACCCCGCAAGGACCACGCTGGTCTCTTGCATCAACAGACGAAGGAAGCTGAAGTGCCAGGCAGTAGTCAGCGCAAGGGCGCCATCCGGAAGAAGCCGAAGGGGAACCCGACGGCCGGGTCCGGCGGGCGGGTTCGCCGTGGTCTCGAAGGCAGGGGCCCGACGCCGAAGGCGGTGGACCGGGTCAAGCACCCCGCGCACAAGCGGGCGAAGGCGGCCGAACGCGCCAAGGAGCGGGAGCGCACTCCGCGGCGCCAGGCGCGCAAGGACGGCGACGCGACCGTCGAGTGGGTGTACGGGCGGAACCCGGTGGTCGAGGCGCTGCGAGCCGGCGTACCGGCCTCCGCTCTGCACGTCGCCGAGGGCACGGAGCGGGACGCACGCCTGCGTGAGGCGCTGCTGGTCGCGGTCGAGACCGGTGTCTCGGTGCTCGAGGTGCCGCGGACGGAACTTGACCGCGTCACCGCGGGCGGTTCGCACCAGGGCGTCGCGCTGCAGATCCCGCCATACGAATATGCGCACCCCGATGACCTGGTGGCCCGGGCGCACGACTTGGGCGAGGTGCCGCTGATCGTCGCGCTCGACGGCGTGACGGACCCGCGCAACCTCGGCGCGATCACCCGTTCAGCGGCCGCGTTCGGCGCACACGGCGTCGTCGTACCGGAGCGTCGTACGGCGTCGATGTCCGCCTCTGCCTGGAAGACGTCGGCCGGCGCCGCGGCCCGTATCCCGGTCGCCCGCGCCGGCAACCTCAACCGGGCGCTCAAGTCCTACAAGGACGCCGGTCTGCTGATCATCGGCCTGGACATGGACGGCGACGTCGACCTCCCGGACTTCGAGGCCGCGACCGAGCCCGTGGTTCTGGTCATCGGCTCCGAAGGCAAGGGCCTGGCCCGCCTGGTCCGCGAGAACTGCGACCTGATCGTCTCGATCCCGATGACGTCGGCCACCGAGTCGCTGAACGCAGGCATCGCCGCCGGCGTCACGCTGTACGAGATCTCCCGCCGCCGCGCGAGCTGAACACACGACAGCGCCCCGGACCGCGAAGGTCCGGGGCGCTGACTTGTGCAGAGGGTCAGTAGACGCTGACGCCGTAGCGGGACAGCGCTTCGGTGACCGGCTGGAAGTACGTCGTACCGCCGGAGGAGCAGTTGCCGGAGCCGCCGGAGGTGAGGCCGAGGGCTACCGAGCCGGCGAACAGCGCGCCGCCGGAGTCGCCACCCTCTGCGCAGACGTTGGTGCGGATCAGGCCGGTGACGGTGCCCTCGGCGTAGTTCACCGTGGCGTTCACTGCCTGGACCGTGCCGCTGTGCACACCGGTGGTGCTACCGCTGCGCTTGACCGCCTGGCCGACAGACGCGTTGCCGGCGGACGTGATGTCCTGCGAGGTGCCGTTGTACAGATCCACCGTGCCGGGGTGGTTCGTGTACGACGTGCTGTACTTGACGATCGCGTAGTCGTTACCCGGGAAGCTCGATCCGGACGTCGTACCGAGCAGGGTGGTCTTGCTGGAGTTCGAGTACCAGCTGGACGCGATGTTGCCGCAGTGACCCGCGGTCAGGAAGTAGTACGTGCTGCCGCTGCGGACGTTGAAGCCGAGCGAGCAGCGGTACTGCCCGCCGTAGATGGCGTCGCCGCCGGCGATGTACTTCGTCAGCTTGCCGGACATCTTCTCCAGCGTGACCCGGTCGCCGAACTGCTTGGTCACACCGGTCAGCTTCGACAGCTTCGCGCCGGTGACGGTGTCGTCGTACGACACGATGATCCGGCCGTTCGGGTCGGTCTGCCACGCCGTACCCGGGATCGTCGCGTCCTTGCTCAACGTCGACGTGATCGCGGATGCGGACAGGGTGGCGGGGTTGACCGGCGCAGCCGAGGCTTGTGACGCCAGAAGTCCGGCGGCAGCAAGCCCGGCCGCGGCCAGGAGAGCGGTGGTACGGCGGAATGGGGACATGTTCACGGTTTCAGCCTCCTCACGATGAGGACGCCTTCGGGGCGGGGCGTCCTTGACTTCAACCGTGTCCAGTCCTACCCCTAATCTCCCTGAGTATTCAAGAGGTTCCGGAGAGTAGGGGAAACCTGCGCCTCAGTAGATCGAGACGCCGTAGACGTTGAGGGCTTCCACTACCGGCTGGAAGTAGGTCACTCCACCGGTCTTGCAGTCACCGGAGCCACCGGAGGTCAGACCGAACGCCCACTGGCGGTAGAACAGCGGGCCGCCCGAGTCGCCCGGCTCGGCGCACACGCTGGTGCGGATCAGGCCGGCCACGCGTCCGTCGCCGTAGTTCACGGTCGCGTTCAGCCCGGTCACCCGGCCGCTGTGCAGGCCGCTGGTGGCGCCGGAGCGGTACACCAGCTGGTTGAGGCCCGGGTTCATCGCGGTGGTGATGTCCTGCGAGCGCCCGTTGTACAGGTACACGCTGCCGCCCGGGGGCTTCATCTTGATGTCGGTGCGGTAGACGACCAGCGAGTAGTCGTTCCACGGGTAGCTGGCGTTGACCACTGCGCCGGTGTAGACCGCGTGGTTCTGGTCCTGGTACCAGCGGGCCGCCGCGACACCGCAGTGACCGGCAGTGAGGAAGTAGTACTTACCGCGCCGCTGCACGTTGAAGCCGACCGAGCACTTGTACTCGCCGCCGAACGTCGCCATGCCGCCGCTGATGTACTTCTGCAGCTTGCCGGGCAGCTTCTCCATCGTGATGTTCGAGGCCAGCTGCTTGGTCAGGCCGGTCAGCTTGATCAGCTTGGTGCCGGTGACGGTGGAGTCGTACGACACCACGACGGTGCCGTCCGGCTTGGTCATCCACGCCGTACCAGGGGTGTTGATCTGGTCGTTCAGCGTCTCGGTGATCGCTTTGGCGGAGAGTCGTGGCGGCTTCACCGGGTCCGCCTTGGCCGGTACGGCGGCGGCCAGGGCGAGCGCGGCAGCCGCCATGACGGCCGCTGTTCGTCGCAGGGTTTTCATAGTCATCAGCCTTCCGGGGCGTACGGCTCTGATGCGCAAGATGGCAGCAAGAGGACGATCCCCAACCTTAGAGGGGCCTGTGGTTCAGTCCAGGCGCAGGGAGTGCAGGACGAACGAGGCGAGTTCGCGGTACGCCTCGGCGTCGTTCAGACCGGTACGCCGGGCGATGTCGCCGCGCTGGATCGCCTGCATGGTGTGCGCGATCATCTCGGCCGCGAACGCGATGTCGACCTGCCGGAACGTCTTGTGGTTGATCCCGTCCTCGATCAGCTGCCGGACCCGCTCGGCGGCGATCCGGGTGTTCCGCTCGTACACCGACCGGGCCGGCGCGAACGTCGCCACGTCGTCCAGGAAGGTCCGGCTGGCCGGCCGCAGCGCGTCCGCGACCGCGTTCAGGTACGCCGCGATCCGCCGGTCGTGCCGGGTCTGCCGCGCGACCGCGGACTCCACCTGCGCGGTGGCATTCTTGAAGTAGTGCTTGACCACCTCGACGGCGAGCTGTTCCTTGCTCGGCGCCAGCGCGTAGAGGGTCGTCTTGCTGCAGCGCAGCTCGGCGGCCAGGTCGTCCAGGGTGAACCTGCTGAACCCCTGCTCGAGGAACAGGGACAGGAGCCGGTCGAGGAGCTCGGACTGACGGCGGGTCCGCCGCCCCGGAACGACTGTTGTCATATCGAGACAGCATAGAACGATACGGAACTATGTGCGCCAGTATCGTCCGGAGTATCATTTCCTCAGCTGTTGATGAGGGGGTTCCTGATGCCTGTCGACCGACTCCTGCCGACCGACGAATCCGTTGACCTGCTCGCCCTGGTCCGTGACCTGTGCGAGCACGAGCTCGCGCCGCACGCCGCCCGGGCGGAGGAGAGCGAGACGTTCCCGAGGGACGCGTTCCGCACCCTCGGCAAGGCCGGCCTGCTCGGCCTGCCCTACCCGGAGCAGTACGGCGGCGCCGAGCAGCCGTACGAGGTGTACCTCCAGATGCTCGAGGAGATCGCGTCCGCGTGGATGTCCGTCGGCGTCGGCGTCTCTGTGCACACGATGACGAGCTACGCCGTCGCGACGCTGGGGACTGAGGAGCAGAAGGCCCGGCTGTTGCCGGACATGGTCGGCGGCGAGCTGCTCGGGGCGTACGCGCTGTCCGAGCCGCAGGCCGGCTCCGACATCAGCTCGCTGACGACTCGGGCTGTCCGGGACGGCGACTCGTACGTCCTGAACGGGACAAAGGCGTGGATCAGCCACGGCTCGCACGCCGACTTCTACACGACGTTCGCCCGGACCTCGGACGACCCGAAGCACGGGATCTCCGCGTTCCACGTGCCGGGCTCGGCCGAGGGGCTGAGCTTCGGGGCGCCGGAGCGGAAGATGGGGCTGACCGGGTCGACCACGACGCTCGTGAACTACGACAACGTGCGGATCCCGGCCGGAAACCTGATCGGTGCGGAGGGCGACGGTATGCGGATCGCGTTGTCCGCGCTGGACTCCGGTCGGCTGGGGATCGCCGCGTGTGCGGTCGGTCTGGCGCAGGCCGCGCTCGACGTGGCTGCGTCGTACGCGAAGGAGCGTCAGCAGTTCGGGCACGCGATCGCGGACTTCCAGGGGATGCAGTTCCTGCTCGCCGACATGTCGGCCGCGGTCGAGTCCGGGCGGGCGACGTACTTGCATGCCGCGCGCCGGCGTGATCTCGGGCGGACGTTCACCCGCGAGGCGGCGATCGCCAAGCTGGTCTGCACGGACGCGGCGATGAAGGTCACCACGGACGCGGTGCAGGTGCTCGGTGGGTACGGTTACACCCGGGAGTTCCCGGCCGAGCGGTACATGCGCGAGGCCAAGGTGACCCAGATCTTCGAAGGCACCAACCAGATCCAGCGGCTTGTCATCAGCCGTGAAGTTTTGAGGAGCGTCTAGATGAAGTTCAGCCCGTCCGACGTCGCGCTGGTCACCGGTGGTGGTTCCGGGCTCGGAGAGGCGACGGTACGACGGCTTGCCGCCGACGGACTCGGCGTCGTGATCGTCGACCTGCCGTCGTCCGCGGGCAAGGCGGTCGCGGACGAGCTGGGCGACCGGGTCGTGTTCGCGCCGACCGACGTCACCGACGAGGCCGGCGTGACGGCCGCGCTCGACGCTGCGGCCGGGCTGGGTGATCTGCGGGTAGTCGTGAACTGTGCCGGCATCGCGACGCCGGGCCGGGTCGTCGGCCGCAAGGGTCCGTTGCCGCTGGCAACGTTTCGGCAGGTGATCGAGGTGAACCTGATCGGCACGTTCAACGTCCTCCGGCTGGCGGCCGAGCGGATGATCGCGCTGGAGCCCGGCGAGGACGGCGACCGCGGCGTCGTGGTGATGACGGCATCGATCGCGGCGTACGACGGTCAGGTCGGCCAGGCAGCGTACGCGTCGAGCAAGGGCGGGATCGTAGCGCTCACGCTCACCGCGGCAAGAGACCTTGCAGACAAGGGCATCCGGGTCGTCACGATCGCCCCCGGCACGATGGAGACCCCGATGCTCGCCGGCCTCCCCGAGGAAACCCGCACAGTCCTCGAGCAACAGGTCCCCCACCCGTCCCGCCTCGGCAAGCCATCGGAGTACGCCGCCCTCGTCCGCCACATCCTCGACAACCAACTCCTCAACGGCGAAGTAATCCGCCTAGACGGCGCCCTACGGATGCCGCCACGTTGATCCGCCTCCACGCCCTCCTGTTACGGGCGGGCTCGCCATTCGCCCAACTCTGGTTCCGGATCCGCAGACCCACCACGTTCGGCGTGAAGGCTCTTGTGCGGCAGGCGGACGGCCGCTTCCTCGCCGTCCGCCACTCGTACGCCGACACCCGCCGCTGGGCCCTCCCCGGCGGAGGCTACAAACCCACCCGCGAAACCCCCACGGAAGCAGCCGCTCGCGAACTCCGCGAAGAGCTATCCATCGCCTTGCCGGCCGCAGCCTTTACCGTGCTCGATACGACCGTCACCACGCTCGAAGGTAAGCACGACACCCTCACGATCCTCACCGCAGTCGCGCCGTCCGATGCCTTCACGCTCTCACCGGAGATCGCCGAGGCCCGCTGGTTGACGGACCTCGACGAGCTGGGCGACGCGCCGCTCTCACGGTGGCTGGTCAGAGCGCTCGGGTGATTCACCACTCGGCGAACGAGCCGTCCTCGTGTCGCAGGATCGGGGAGCGCCAGCGGTGGGGGTTGGCGGCGGCTTCGCGGACCACCTCTTCGTTGACCTCGATCCCGAGCCCGGGACCGGTCGGTCGCTCGACGTGTCCGTCGGTGAACGTGAAGACGCCGGGGTCCACCAAGTAGTCGAGCAGTTCGTTGCCGCCGCCGTACTCGATTCCCAGGCTCTGTTCCTGGATCAGGAAGTTCGGTGTCGCGAAGTCGATCTGCAGGCTGGCGGCCAGCGTGATCGGACCGAGTGGGCAGTGCGGCGCGACGTTCACGTCGTACGCCTCGGCCATCGCCGCGATCCGCCGTACTTCGGAGACGCCGCCGGCATGCGAGATATCCGGCTGCGCGACCGCGATCCCGGTCGTCAGCACATCCCGGAAGTCCCACCGCGAGAACAGCCGCTCACCGGTCGCGATCGGAATACTCGTCGACTCCGTGATCCGGCGCAGATCGCGCGAGTACTCCGGCGTCACCGGCTCCTCGACGAACAACGGAAGCAGCGGCTCGAGCAACGGCAGGAGCTGGCGGGTGGCCGCCGTACTCAACCGTCCGTGGAAGTCCAGCGCGATATCAACGCCATCACCCGACGCACTCCGCAACGCCTCCACTCGCGACGCCATCCGCCGCAGATCAGCCGCACCCGGAATCGGCGGCAGCGCCTCCGACACATTGATCTTCACCGCGGTGAACCCGCTGGCGACCTTCGCCTGTGCGTCGTCGACAAGCGCAGCGTTGTCCACCCCGTGCGCCCACGTATACATCCGAACCCGCTCCCGCACCGGCCCGCCGAGCAACTCATGCACCGGTACGCCGTGATGCCGCCCCTTGATGTCCCACAACGCCTGGTCGATCCCCGCCAGCGCACTCGACAGCACCGCACCACCGCGATAGAACCCACCCTTGGCCAGCACCTGCCAGTGCTCCTCGATCCGCAACGGATCCGCCCCGACCAGATACTCCATACAGGCCGCAACCGCCCCCTGCACAGCCTCAGCCCGCCCCTCAACAATCGGCTCCCCCCAGCCACTGATCCCCTCATCAGTATCAATCCGCAGAAACTGCCACCGCGGCGCCACCAGAAACGTCTCGTACCCCACAATTTTCACGTTTCAACCCTAGTCAACTTCCCCTGTGGACAACCGACTGACGGTGTCGGAACCGCTGTACTTTCTCCGCCGATCAACGGGAAGGCGGTGTCAGACAAATATGTACTACTCTGGATCCATGGCTGAGGTACCGATCCGTACGCTGAATCAGGAAACGGCCCGGGTGCTGGCGCGGGTGAAGCAGGGCGAGGAGATCGAGATCACCGAGCGCGGTGTTGTCATCGCGCGCCTCGTTCCGGTCAAGCCGTCGCCAACGGCGCGGCTGCTCGCCACCGGGAGTTTCCGGCCCGCTCGGCTGACCAGACCTTTCTCGCGACCGAAGGGCGAGATCAGGACCGACGACGAGGCGGGCGAGCTGCTCGAGCAGATGCGCGACGAGGAGCGCTACTGATGATCTACCTGGACACCGCCGCGCTGGTGAAGCTCGTCCGCCGGGAGACGGAGTCGGACGAACTCGTCGGCTGGCTGAACGAGCAGGTCGATCGGATCTTCGTCTCGTCGGCGCTGGTCGAGGTCGAGTTACCCCGTGCTCTCCGGCGCTCCGAACCGGCGCGGCTCACCGAGGTTCCGTCCGTGCTTGCGCAGATCTCCGTCTATGACGTCGACGAGACGGTTCGTGCGACTGCCGCCGGTTATCAGGATCCGTGGATCCGTTCTCTCGACGCGATTCACCTTGCGACGGCGGACGCCATTCTGGGCGATGACGTGACGTCGTTCGTCACGTACGACCGGCGTCTGCTGGCGTCGGCCAAGGCGATCGGGCTGCCCGTCGTCAGCCCCGGGATGTCCTGAGGTCAGCGGGTGGGTGGGGTGATGGCGCGGGGTGGGTCGAAGAGATCGCTGGGTTGGTAGGGCTTGTGGATGCCTTGCTGGATCAAGTCGAGGGTGATGCCGTCGGCGCGACGTCGGGTGGTGCCGTCGTCGGTGGGGAAGGTGTGGTCGACTGTGCAGTAGTCGGACGTGATCCGGACGGGGTACGACGCGGCACGGGTGTGGAGTCAGCAAGCGGACGTCCGATGGCGCGGCGGCCGCGTGCTTGGACAGGCTGTCCGCGATCTGCTTCTCGGATGCGTCCATCAGCCCTTGACCTCCTCGGCCCCGATGGTGGTGCGCAGGCTCGCCAGCGCACGGTGGGGACGGTCGCGGGCTCGCTGCTTGGCCGGCAGTGTCGCGCACAGCGCCACACCGCGTCCTGTTCCGCCTGTGTGTCCGAGTGGTCCGGGCTCGTCGCCGCACTATCGACGTCCTCGGCGGGTGTCTCCCGGCGGGGTACGCGAACCTCAGCAGCGCAGCCCCGCGCTGTGTGACCCAGTCGTCGAAGTCGGGCATCTCCATCCGGCACCTCCCACTCTGATCACGTCATGGAAGGGCCGAACGTTGCAAACCTCAGTCCGGCTCGGGGAGAGAGGGGGTGGGGAGGGCCAGCTTCTCGTCTGGTTTGGCGGCCAGTACGTCGTTTACGTATGAGCGGGCTGCTTCCATTGTGTCGACCTCGTGGCCGGCTTGTTCGGAGAGGAACCAGCGGTGTTCCAGGACCTCGTGGAAGACCTCGGCGGGTTCGAGTTTGCGCTTCAGGTCGCGGGGAACGGAGCGGACGACCGGTTCGAAGACCTCGGTCAGCCACTGGTGGGCGACGATTTCCTCGTCCTCGTTCTGCTGGTCGGTGGCAGCGGCGAAGGCGTCCAGGTCGTTGAGCAGCCGGCGCGCCTGGTTCTCTTCGACGTCCAGACCGGTGAGGCGAAGCAGCCGGCGGGAGTGGTGGCCGGCGTCCACGACCTTCGGCTGGATGCGGACCTGGCTGCCGTCCCAGTCGGTGATGATGTCGATCTCGGCGACGTCGAAGCCGAGCTCGTTCAGCCGCCGGATCCGCGAGTCGAGCCGGTGCATCTCGTCGGTGGCGAACTCCTCCGGCGCGGTCAGCTCGGCCCACAGCGCCTCGTACCGCTTCTGGATCGACTCGACCGTCTCCTGCGGGTCGATCGACTCGTCGAGCAGACCGCCCTCCTGCAGGTCGAGCAGTTCGCCGAACAGGTTGATCTCCGCGGTGTAGAGGTCGTGCGCCCGCTGCCCGTCTGAGATGTCCTGGTGCAGCTCGCCGGTCTCGGCGTCCACCAGGTACGCCGCGAACGCGCCCGCGTCCCGCCGGAACAGTGTGTTCGACAGCGAGCAGTCGCCCCAGAAGAACCCGAGCAGGTGCAGCCGAACGATCAGCGCGACCAGTGCGTCGATCAGCCGGTTGACCGTGTCCGGCCGCAGCGTGCTGGAGAACAGCGCGCGGTACGGCAGGGAGAACTGCAGGTGCCGGGTGATCAGGATCGAGTCGATCGGCTCGCCGTCGCGATCGATCCGGTCGGTGATCACGCCGACGGGCTCGACGGACGGGGCCTCCAGGCGTTCGAGGTCGCGGAGCAGGCGGTACTCGTGCATCGCCAGGTGCTCGAGGACCTCCTTGATCGCGTACACCGTGCCGTTGACCCGGACGAAGCGGACGACGTGCCGCGAGATACCGCGCGGCAGCGCGACCAACTGGTCCTCGGGCCAGTCCTCCAGCGGGACGTCCCAGGGGAGCGACAGCAGGCCGGTGTCCGGGCGGGTGGCGACGAATCGGGGCACGGTTCCCAGTCTGTCAGGAATCCTGAGGGTTCAGCGAGGTACGCAAGTGCTTGCAAATTCTTGCGTGATTGGGCGTAGAGTTTGCGGCATGACTCGACGACTTGCAGAGGTGGCCAAGAAGGTCGGCGTCAGCGAGGCCACCGTCAGCCGCGTCCTGAACGGGAAGCCGGGCGTCTCCGAGGCGACCCGTGAAGCGGTGCTCACCGCCCTCGACGTGCTGGGGTACGAGCGTCCCACGCAGCTGCGCGGTGATCGCGCCCGGCTGGTCGGTCTGGTCCTGCCGGAGTTGCAGAACCCGATCTTCCCCGCGTTCGCCGAGGTCGTCGGCGGCGCGCTCGCGCAGCAAGGTTTCACGTCCTTGCTCTGCACCCGCACGGTCGGCGGCGTGTCCGAGGCCGACTACGTGGATCTGCTCCTCCAGCAGCAGGTGTCGGGCGTCGTGTTCGCCGGCGGTTTCTACGCCCAGGCGGACGCGCCGCACCAGCACTACGAGCTGATCCAGGAGCGCAAGCTGCCGACCGTCCTGGTCAACGCGGCGGTCGACCACCTCGGGTTCCCGCAGGTGTCGTCGGACGACTACGTCGCGGCGGAGATGGCGATCGGCCACCTGCGAGCGCTCGGTCACCAGCGGATCGGGATGGTGCTCGGCCCGCGTGACCACATCCCCTCGCGCCGCAAGTTGGAGGCGTACCTGGCCGCGGACGAGGCCGATCCGCAGCTGGTCGAGCACACGATGTTCTCGCTCGAGGGCGGCCACGCGGCCGCGACCCGGCTGGTGAACTCCGGCGTCACCGGCATCGTCTGTGCCAGCGACATCCTCGCGCTCGGTGCGATCCGCGCCGTACGGCGAGCCGGCCTGAGCGTCCCGGGTGAGGTGTCGGTGATCGGGTACGACGACTCCGCGATGATGAACTGCACCGACCCGCCGCTCACTACCGTCCGCCAGCCGATCGACGCGATGGGCCGCGCCGCGGTCGACATGCTGGTCGCGCTGATCGAGCGCGCCGTCGTACCCGCCGACGAGCTGCTCTTCGAGCCGGAGCTCGTCGTCCGCGCCTCGACCGCCCGGGCCCGCATCTAGGCATAACGCAGTACCCCGGCAGCCGCTGACCGCTCTGGTCGGCGGCTGCTGTCGCATGTCCTCTAGCGGGTAATCTCCCACGCGAAGTCACGATTTTGCAATCTCAGATCGAAGTATTGCGATCATGCGTCCAGTTCCCTACGGTGTCCACACGATCCGAGGGAGAGGGTGGAAATGACGACAACGCGCCGCGGGCTCAGCCTGCTGCTGGTTGCGGGACTCGGGCTGGTGGCCGCGTCCTGCGGGTCGGGGGACGCGAACAAACCGGCTGCGGACGCCGCCGATGGGCCGGTCACGATCACGGTCGGCTGCGAGCCGCCGAAGAGCAATCCGAAGGAGCGTCAGGCCTGGGAGGCGGACGTCGCCACGTTCCAGAAAGCGCATCCGAACATCACCGTCCAGGGCAAGGACGCGTTCCCCTGCATCAACCCCGACACGTTCCAGGCGAAGCTGGCCGGCGGGACGCAGGAGGATCTCTTCTACGTCTACTACACCGACGTCCGGAAGATCATCGAGAAGAAGCAGGCCGCCGACATCAGCCAGTACGTCGGCAGCGTCAACGCGGTGAAGGACCTGCGCCCGGACGTGATGGGCGTGTTCAAGGACGGCGACAAGACGTACGGCCTGCCGCGGAACAACTACAACATGGGCCTGGTCTACAACCGGAAGCTGTTCACGCAGGCCGGTCTGGACCCGGCGAACCCGCCGAAGACGTGGGAAGAGGTCCGCGACGCTGCGAAGAAGATCGCGGCGCTCGGCCCGGGGTACGTCGGGTATGGCGAGTACTCCGCCGGCAACACCGGTGGGTGGCACTTCGCCGCCGAGCTGTACGCGCGGGGCGGGTCGATGGTGAGCGACGACGGGAAGACCGCCGCGTTCAACAGCGACGAGGGTAAGGCGGTGCTGGAGAACCTGAAGAAGATGCGTTGGGACGACAACTCCATGGGCACGAAGCAGTTGCTCCAGTGGGAGGACCTGATGCGGATGATGGGCGGCGGCAAGCTCGGGATGATGGTCGGTGCGCCCGATGTCGTGCAGTCGGTCAACAACGACTTCAAGGGCAAGTTCGACGACTACGGCGTCACCGCCGTACCGGAGTCGGACGGGAAGTCGTCGCTGAGCGGTGGCGACGGGTACATGTTCAACCCGAAGGCGTCGCCGGAGAAGATCAAGGCCGGTCTGCTGTGGCTCGAGTTCCACGAGCTCACGCCGGGCAAGGGGCAGTTCGACTACGCACGGTCGAAGGAGCAGGGTCGCCCGGTCGGCCTGCCGATCCCGGACCTGTACGGAACCACTGCCCCCGGCAACGAGATCACTGCCTTGCGCAAGCAGTACGCGACGGTCCCGGTCGACAACTTCGCGCCGTACGTCGCTGCCCAGGGCAACATCACCAACAAGCTCGAACCGCCCAAGGCGCAGGAGCTGTACGCCGTTCTCGACGTCGCGATGTCCGCCGTCCTCACCCGTAAGGACGCTGACATCAACAAGCTCCTGAGCGACGCGGAGAGCAAGGCGAACAAGATCCTCGCGAAGAACGCCTGATGGTCGACGACACCACAACAAACACCCGCCGTCCCCGCTCTGCGGGGGCGGCGGGTGGTCGGGGAGCGGCCGAGGCCGCCGAGGAACTGCGAGTGGGTTGGGGGTCGGAGAGCCGACCGGTGGTCGGGTCGGACGAACCTCCGATGCCGGACGGTGCGGGAGCTTTTCGGAGGGCGTTCGGGCGGAACCTCACGGCGTACGGGTTCCTGTGTGGGGCATTGATCTGTTTCGCCTTGTTTTCTTGGTACCCGATGGTGCGCGAGGTTGTGCTGAGTTTCCAGCAAAACAACTTTGTGGATCCCGGGGTGTGGGTCGGGTTCGACAACTTCCGGACGGTGATCTCGGACCCGGCGTTCCGGTCCGCGTGGTTGAACACGGCGGCGTTCAGCGGGTTGGCGCTGGTGATCGGCTACGCCGTGCCGTTCGTGCTCGCCGTGGTACTCAACGAGTTGAAGCACGCGAAGGCGTATCTGCGGTTCGTCGTCTACCTGCCCGTGATGCTGCCGCCGGCGGTCGCCGTACTGCTGTTCAAGTGGTTCTACGATCCGGGCGCGGGCCTGTTCAACCAGGCACTCGGCGTGGTGAACATCCCGCCGTTGAGCTGGCTGGACTCGACGAGTACGGCGCTCATCAGCCTGGTGATCGTGTCGACCTGGATGAACCTCGGCACCGGCACGCTGATCTACCTCGCCGCGCTGCAGAGCATCCCCGGTGATCTCTACGAGTCCGCGGAGCTCGACGGCGCCGGCCTGTTCCGCCGCGTCTGGCACGTGACGGTCCCGCAGACCAAGCTGATCCTGCTGGTCATGCTGCTCCTGCAGATCGTCGCGACGATGCAGGTCTTCATCGAGCCGTACCTGCTGACCGGCGGCGGGCCCGAGAACGCGACCGTGACGGTCGCCTACCTGATGTACCAGTACGCGTTCAACTTCGGTGACTTCGGCGGCGGCTCCGCCCTCGGTCTGATGTTGATGATCGTGCTGCTGATCTTCTCCACGGTCTACCTGCGTGTCTCGCGCGAGGAGGACGCCCGATGAGGACCTTGGTCTCACCGCTCGCACTCCGTACTCCGCGCGGCCGGGTGATCTACTGGACGATCCTGACCGTGACGGTGGTCGGGTTCACCGGCGCGTTCGTGTTCCCGCTCTACTGGATGGTGACCGGCGCGCTGAAGTCACCCGACGAGCTCGCGCAGATCCCGCCCAGCTTCTTCCCGAAACACCTCGACCTGCACGTGTACGTCGATGCGTGGGAGCAGCTCCAGCTGGGAGTCTTCCTGAAGAACACCGTGCTGTACGCCGGTGGCGCGTGGCTGTTCACGCTCGCGATCGACGTGAGTGCCGCGTACGCGTTGTCGAAGCTGCGGCCGATCTTCGGCAAGCTGGTGCTCGGCGCGATGCTGGCGACGCTGATGATCCCGCCGATGGTCCTGCTGCTGCCGACGTACCTGGTGGCGAAGGACCTGCCGATCTTCCACGCGAACCTGCTGAACACGCCGTGGGCGATCTGGTTGCCGGCGGCTGCGAACGGGTTCTTCGTGTTCCTGCTGAAGCGGTTCTTCGACTCGATCCCCCGGGAGCTACTGGAGGCCGCGGAGATCGACGGTGCCTCACCCGGCAGGATCCTGTGGTCGATCGTGCTGCCGGTGTCGCGCCCGATCATCGGTGTCGTGTCGATCCTGTCGGTCGTGACGGTCTGGAAGGACTTCGTCTGGCCGCTGCTGGTGTTGCCGGAGACGGACAAGATGTCGATCAGCGTGGGCATCGCGTCGCTGTCCGCCCAGATGCCGCAGAACGTCCTGATCGCCTCCCTGGTGATCGCCAGCCTGCCCACGATCATCGTCTTCTTCATTTTCCAGCGCAGCATCATGGCGGGCCTCACAGCCGGAAGCCTCAAGGGTTAAGGAGATTTTATGGCCGACGAATGGTGGCGTGGAGCCGCGATCTACCAGGTCTATCTGCGGAGCTTTGCCGATGGCGACGGTGACGGGATCGGGGATCTGGCCGGGTTAAGGGCGAAGTTGCCGTACCTTGCCGAGCTTGGTGTGGACGCGATCTGGCTGAACCCTTGGTACCCGTCACCGATGGCTGACGGTGGGTACGACGTGGCGGACTACCGGGCGATCGACCCGGCGTTCGGGACGTTGGCGGAAGCCGAGGCGTACATCGCCGAGGCGCATGCGCTGAACATCCGGACGATCATCGACATCGTGCCGAACCACGGCTCCGACCAGCAGGACTGGTTCGTCGAGGCCCTCCGCGCCGGCCCGGGGTCGCCCGAGCGCGAGCGGTTCCTGTTCCGCCCCGGCCGGAACGATGGCCCGCCCAACGATTGGCAGTCGATCTTCAACGGCCCGGCCTGGACCCAGGTCGACGACGGCGAGTGGTACCTGCACCTGTTCGCCCCCGAGCAGCCCGACTTCAACTGGCGTAATCCCGAGGTTGTCGAGGAGTTCCACGACATCCTCCGGTTCTGGCTGGACCGCGGCGTCGACGGGATCCGGATCGACAGCGCCGCCGTACTGTTCAAGGACCTGGACAGCGTCGAGGAGTCGTACACCGACCACGACGAGGTCCACGAGGTCTATCGCGGCTGGCGGCACATCACCGATCAGTATGACGGGCGCTTCCTCGTCGGCGAGATGTGGATGCCCGACCAGGAACGCTTCGCGCTGTACCTGCGACCCGACGAGATGCAGACCGCGTTCAACTTCGACTTCCTGTCCCGCCCTTGGGAAGCCGAAGAGCTGAAGGCGTCCATCGACCTGACCCTGTCGACGCACGTGCCGATCGGTGCGCCGCCGACCTGGGTCCTGTCGAATCACGACGTGACGCGGCCGGTGACGAAGTACGGCCGTCCGGACACGTCGTTCTCGCACCAGGATCGCAAGCACGGGATGCAGACCGACCTGGTGCTGGGGGAGCGCAGAGCACGCGCAGCCGCTCTTCTCGCGATGGCGCTTCCCGGCAGTCTCTATGTCTACCAGGGCGAAGAGCTCGGGTTGCCCGAGGTAGAGGACCTGCCGGACGAGCTGTTGCAAGACCCGATCTTCGCTCGGTCGGGAGGGGCGGATCGCGGGCGAGATGGTTGCCGAGTGCCCCTACCGTGGTCGGGGAAGGAGCCGCCGTTCGGCTTCGGTTCCGGTACTCCGTGGCTGCCGCAGCCGGCGGACTGGAAGAACCTGACGGTCGAGTCCCAGCACGACGACCAGAACTCGATGCTGGCCCTGTACCGCACCGGACTGCGGCTGCGTCGCGAGCTGCTCGGGGACGGTGCGCTGACGTGGTTGGACTCGGCCGCCGACGTACTCGTCTTCCGGCGCGAGAACCTGACCTGCGTCGTCAACCTGACGAGCGCGCCGATCGAGTTGCCGGCGTACGAGGAGGTGCTGTTGACCAGCATTCCCCTCGACGACGGCAAGCTTCCGAGCGACGCGACCGCCTGGATCAGGTGAGCGAGCGGAACCGGCGCAACCGCAGGCTGTTGGACACGACGAACACCGAGCTGAAGGCCATCGCGGCCCCGGCCAGCATCGGGTTCAACAAGCCGGCGGCGGCGAGCGGCAGGGCCAGCACGTTGTAGGCGAAAGCCCAGAACAAGTTGCCCTTGATCGTGCGCAACGTACTGCGGGACAGCCGAATGGCATCCACAGCCGCGCGCAGATCGCCGCGCACCAGCGTCAGGTCGCTTGCTTCGATCGCCACGTCGGTGCCGGTGCCCATGCTCAGGCCGAGGTCGGCCTGGGCGAGGGCTGCCGCGTCGTTGACGCCGTCACCGATCATCGCGACCACGCGGCCCTCGTCCTGCAGCTTCTTGATCGCGTCCACCTTGCCGGCCGGCAGTACCTCGGCGATCACCTCGTCGATGCCGACCTCACCGGCAACCTTCGACGCGACCGCTTCGTTGTCGCCGGTCAGCAGCACCGGCCGAAGGCCGAGCTCCCGCAGTTCCCGGATCGCCTGCACCGACGTTGGTTTCACGGTGTCCGCAACAACCAGCACCGCGCGCGCAACCCCGTCCCAGCCGACGGCAACCGCAGTACTGCCCTCGGCCTCGGCGTGTTCCTTCGCGTGGGCCAGCTCGGACGGCAGGTGCTGGCTCCACTCCTCGAGCAACCGCGTGCGCCCGACGAGTACGGCGTGCCCGTCGACGATCCCTTGCACGCCGAGACCTTCGACGTTCCCGAAGTCCTCGACCTCGGGCAGCTTGCCGGCGGCTGATGCGGCGCGGGCGACGGCCTGCGCGATCGGGTGTTCGCTCGAGTGCTCGAGCGCGCCGGCCAACCGCAGTACCTCAGCGCGGTCCTGACCGGGAGCCAGCAGTACGTCGACCAGCTCCATCCGGCCCGTGGTCACGGTGCCCGTCTTGTCCAGTACGACGGTATCGACCCGACGCGTGGACTCGAGCACCTCCGGCCCCTTGATCAGGATGCCCAGCTGCGCGCCCCGGCCGGTCCCGACCATCAACGCGGTCGGCGTGGCCAGGCCCAACGCACACGGGCAGGCGATGATCAGTACGGCGACTGCCGCCGTGAACGCGACCTCTGCCGGCGAACCGTTCCCCAGCCAGAAGCCGAGCGTTGCCAGCGCCAGCCCGATCACGATCGGCACGAAGATCCCGGACACCTTGTCGGCAAGGCGTTGTACCTCGGCCTTCCCATTCTGCGCGTCCTCCACCAGCCGCGCCATCTGCGCGAGCTGCGTGTCCGCGCCGACCCGGGTCGCCCGTACGACGAGCCGCCCGCCGGCATTGACGGTCGCACCAACGACAGCGTCACCCGCACCGACCTCGACCGGCACGGACTCACCGGTCAGCATCGACGCGTCGACCGCGCTGCTCCCCGTCACGATCACGCCGTCGGTCGCGATCTTCTCGCCCGGCCGTACGACGAACTCGTCACCCACGACCAGTTGGTCGGCCGGGATCCGGGTCTCCGCACCGTTCCGCAGCACGGCGACGTCCTTCGCGCCGAGCTCGAGCAGCGCGCGCAAGGCCGCACCCGAGCGACGCTTGGCCCGCGCCTCGAAGTACCGGCCGGCCAGGATGAACGTGGTGACAGCGGTCGCCACCTCGAGATAGATCTCCTCGGCGCCGCTGCCGCGGGACGGGATCAGCGTGAACGGCATCTTCATGCCGGGCTCACCCGCGCTGCCGAGGAACAGTGCGTACAGCGACCAGAGGAACGAACTCACCACGCCGAGCGAGATCAGCGTGTCCATCGTCGTGGCGGCGTGCCGCAGGTTCGTCCAGGCGGCCTTGTGGAACGGCCAGGCCGCCCACGTCACCACCGGGAACGCCAGCGTCAGCGACGCCCACTGCCACGATTCGAACTGCAGCGCCGGGATCATCCCGAACGCGACCACCGGAATCGTCAGCACGATGCTCGCGATCAGCCGCTCCCGCGGGGGTTTCAGCTCATCGGGCTCGTCGGCCTCCGTCGACACCGCCGGCGTCGGCAGGGCCGCGGTGTAGCCGGTCTTCTCGACCGTGGCGACCAGGTCGTCGGTCGAGACGCCGTCGGGGTACGTCACCTTCGCCTTCTCGGTGGCGTAGTTGACGGTCGCCGTGACGCCGTCCATCCGGTTCAGCTTCTTCTCGACCCGGGCGGCGCAGGAGGCGCACGTCATCCCACCGATGATGAGTTCAACGGACTGGTTGCTCATGCTCGTGTGCCTCCTCCTCGTGATTCGGTACGGCGGTTGGCGGGACGATCGTCGTACCGGTCGAGCTGACCTTCACCGTGAACTCCGCGGTGTGTACGGCGCCCGCGTGCTGGAAGTCCAGGAACAGGCTGTACGTCCCCGCGGTCGGGAAGGTCGTCATGAAGTCGATCGACGGACCGCCCTTCATCCCCGGCTCGGCGTGCTGCGCCGGGTGGTTGTGCAGGTAGGCCAGGTCGCCGCTGCGCAGCGAGACCAGGTGCCCGAAGGCGCCTAGGTACGGCTCCAGGTCGGTGACGGGCTTGCCGTTCTTCGTGATCTTGAACGTGAGCTGCGATTCCTTGCCCGCGACGGGCGTGCCGGCGAGCGTCACGTCGTACCCATGGATGCTGGTGACGGCGGCAGGGTCGTTGAGCGGGACCGGGATGTACAGGCCGGAGACGTTCACGTCCGTGCCGAGGGTGATGTTCTTGTCGAGGCCGGCCGGCTGGAAGTCGGCGTACATCCGCCACGTCCCGCCGGCGGTGAACGTGAACGGGATGCTCCACGTCCCGTCCGCAGCCAGCGTCGGGTGCACGTGGTGGAAGCCGGACAGGTCCCGCCGCACGACGATCAGATGCAGGTCCTTCTCGTGCGTCTTCGTGTACTGCGTGACCGGCTTGCCGTCCGGCCCGGTGATCGTGAAACGCAGAGCGGTCTTCGTGCCGGCGGTGAAGAACGTCGTCGCCGGGCTGAACGTGTACCCCGCGTCGGACACCGCGAGCCCCGGCAGTTGCCCGCCGGCGTCGTGCCCGCCCATGTCGCTCATGCCCATCTCCTGCGACTGCGAAGGTGTGTCGGCCGCCGCGATCGGGTCGACCGCGGTGCCGATGCCGTACGCCGCCCCGAAGGCGAGCGCCAACGCACCGGCGAACGCGCCGAGCCGGAGCGCGGCGGCCCGGCTCACGACGCCGCCAGTTCGTAACCCGCCTCGTCGACAGCCTCACGTACGGCGGACTCGTCGAGCGCGGACTCACTCGTCACGTGCACCGCGGAGGTGCCGCCCGCGACGAGATCGATCGTCACGTCCTGCACACCGACGAGCTTGCTGAGCTCCTCGGTCACTGCAGACGTGCAGTGCGCGCAGGTCATGCCGGAAACCGAGTACGTGGTGGTGGTCATATGCGTTGCTCCTTCGGTGATTAGCTACGAACCAGGCGGGCGATCGCGTCGGAGGCCTCGCGAACCTTCTCCTCGGCCTCCGGACCACCCTTCTGCGCGGCCTCGACCACGCAGTGCGAGAGGTGCTCGTCGAGCAGCTCGAGCGAGAACGACTGCAATGCCTTCGTGGCCGCCGACACCTGGGTCAGGATGTCGATGCAGTACTTGTCCTCCTCGACCATCCGCTGCAGACCGCGAATCTGCCCCTCGATCCGCCGCAGCCGCTTCAGGTGGCTGGTCTTCTCAGCGGTGTAACCGTGTACGTGGTCGTCGGTCATCTCAAACTCCTCAGCTACCCCTCGGGGGTATGTCGACAGCACGAAAGTACCCCCTGCGGGTATCGAATGCAAGTCGCGGATCGATACGGGGAGGGGGTATTTGTTGCGACTGGTGATCTGCCCCACGCGTGCTGCGCAGGCGCTTTCTTCGTCGCGGTGCTCCTCAGCGCGTCTGCTTCGCCCGCTCCCGCCCGCCCGTCGGCTGCCGCCGACATTGCCGGCTTATCGCCGGGGTGACTGCTTGGTGGGACTGGTTCGTCGGGGTCGGGCGTGGTGGGGGGTGGAGGTGGTCTGTCCCACGCGGGCTGCGCAGGCGCTTTCTTCGTCGCTACGCTCCTCAGCGCGTCTGCTTCGCGCGCTCCCGCCCGCCCGTCGGCTGCCGCCGACATTGCCGGCTTATCGCCGGGTGAGTGCTTGGTGGGACTGGCTCGTCGGGGTCGGGCGTGGTGGATGGTGGAGGTGGTCTGTCCCACGCGGGCTGCGCAGGCGCTTCCTTCGTCGCGGTGCTCCTCAGCGCGTCTGCTTCGCGCGCTCCCGCCCGCCCGTCGGCTGCCGCCGACATTGCCGGCTTATCGCCGGGTGAGTGCTTGGTGGGACTGCTTCGTCGTGACGAGCGTGGCCGGGGATGGGCGGGGCCCCGCTCGCTCGACGGCGGGTACCTGGCGGATGTGCACCGCCGGGGGAGGCGTGCGCGGTGGCGGCGAGGGGGGCTTGGTGAGCGGCAGCTGCAATCCGAGGGGCGTTCAGTGGCTGGACCGTCGGCCAACTGTGATCGCGTATCTGGGAGATCTGATCCAAGATTGAACCGACCTCTTGGCCAACGAAGGAGCTGGTTGTGAACGCTCGTCCGCCACTGCCCCCGTTTACGCGGGAGACGGCGATCCAGAAGGTCCGTGCCGCCGAGAACGCGTGGAACAAGCAGGATCCGGAGGCGGTGTCGCTTGCCTACACGCCGGACACGTACTGGCGGAACCGCGACGTCTTCGTGAACGGGCGGGCCGAGGTCGTTGAGTTCCTGACCCAGAAGTGGGCGCGTGAACTGGACTACCGGCTGATCAAGGAGCTGTGGGCGTTCACCGACGACCGCATCGCCGTCCGGTTCGTCTACGAGTCGCACGATGCGGCCGGCCAGTGGTACCGCTCGCACGGCAACGAGAACTGGGAGTTCGACGAGAACGGCCTGATGCGGGTCCGGCGTGCCAGCATCAACGACCAGGTGATCGCGGAGTCCGACCGCCTCTTCCACTGGGACGCCCCAGGCCCCCGCCCAGACGACCACCCCGGCCTCACCGAACTGGGCCTCTAACCACTGAGCCCAGTTGCCCTGCGACCGGTACCCGATCACAGGCCACTACATCGCCAAGCTGGAATGCGGCGCCGACGACGCCTAGCACTGCCAAGTGGGTATAGAACTGCTGTAGCCCGGGGCAATAGCCCTTGGGAAGTGAACCCGGCAGCCTTCCGGACGGTTGGTGAGCCGGGTTTCGCGCGTTCAGAGCTCTATGCCGGGCGGCGGCCACCTCCACCACCCACCACGTCCGACCCGACGAACCAGATACACCTAGCAGTCACCCCGGCGAGAGGGCAGATGTCGGCGGCAGCCGGAGTGTGGGTGGGAGCGGGCGGAGTGGGCGCGCTGAGGAGCATCGCGACGAAGAAAGCGGCTGCGCAGCGCGCGTGGGCAGACCACCTCCACCACTCACCACGTCCGACCCTGACGAACCAGTCCCACCAAGCAGTCGCCTGCGTAGCACGCGTGGGGCAGACCACCTCCGCCCCTCAACACGTCAGCGTTTTGCGAACAAACCTGTCAGGCTGTGCGTCTGCTGTCTGACGAGAGGGGTGTGGATGTCCGACGTGGCCATCAGTACGCAGGGGTTGCGTAAGACGTACCGGACCCGGCGGGGGCGCAGGGTTGTTGCGGTCCAAGGGCTTGATCTTGATGTGCCGACCGGTGGCGTGCACGGGTTCCTGGGGCCGAACGGATCCGGGAAGACGACCTCGATTCGGATGCTGCTCGGGCTCGTCCGGTCCGATGCCGGAACGATGACGGTCTTCGGTAAGACCGTGCCGGCACAGCTGCCTGAGGTAGTCGGCCGGGTTGGTGCGATTGTCGAGTCGCCGAAGTTCTTCCCGACGTTCACCGGCCGGAAGAATCTTGAGCTGCTCGCCGAGGCGATCGGCGCCCCGCGCACTCGTGTCGGCGAAGTACTCGAGCAGACCTCGCTAGGTGAACGCGGCAACGACCGCTTCCGCTCGTACTCACTCGGCATGAAGCAACGCCTGGCGATCGCCGCCACGCTGCTCAAAGAGCCTGACCTGCTGATCTTCGACGAGCCGACCAACGGCCTCGACCCGGCCGGTATCCGGGAGATCCGCGAGACCATGCGCGGCCTCGGCGACCAAGGGAAGACCGTCCTTGTCAGCAGCCACATCCTCGCCGAGGTCGAGCAGGTCGCCGACACCGTCTCGATCATCGGCCATGGCCGACTCCTGGCCTCCGGAACGGTTGCCGAGGTCATCGGTGGTGGTACGGCGCCAACGGTGAAGGTTGCTGTGGACAACCACGAGGCCGCGACCCGGATCCTCACCGCAGCCGGGATGACTGTGCGAGCCGATGGCAACTACCTGCTCGTCGAAGGTGCGCCCGACCCGGCCGACGTGACCCGGCGCCTCGCACATCAGGAGTTGTACGTGTCGGAGCTCGTTCCGGTCCGCGCCGACCTGGAGTCGGTGTTCCTGGAGCTGACCGAAGGCGAGGGCTTGTGATGATCCGCCTGACCAAGGTTGAGCTCCGCCGGCTGACCGCACGCCGGCTCACGATGATCGGCGTTGCCGGTCTGTTCGTCATCACCGCGTTGCTGCTCGTCGCTACCTGGTTCGACGCGCGCCCATTGTCCGCGGCCGAACAGCAGCAGGCCGAGCGTCAGTTCCAGTTGGCGCACAAGGACTGGGTCGACCACGCGGCCGAAAATCGGGCGCAGTGCGAGGAGGACTGGAAGACCCAGCCCGATCCGAAGCCGACGCTCGAGGACATGTGCGCCTACCCGGAGCCCAAACTCGAGGACTTTGGCAAGCCGCCGACGGTGTTCGCCCAGGTCATGCCGGACCTGCTGCAAGGGTCGTCGTACTTCTTGGCCTTCGCTGCGTTCCTGATCGGGGCCAGTTTCCTCGGCGCGGAGTTCAGTTCCGGTGCTATCGGCAACTGGTTGACGTTCGAGCCTCGTCGGCTCCGGGTCTATGGGAGCAAGCTGCTCGCGGCCGCGACCGGGTTCGTGCCGATTGCCGCGGTGGTGCTCGCGGTCGTGCTGCTAGGCACGTACTTGATCGTCGACCACCTAGGCGACACAGCGGGTACGACGTCCAAGACTTGGGGAGACCTGAGCGCGATCGGCGGCCGGTCCGTGGTGACGACTGCGTTGGCGGCCGCGCTCGGCTGCGTCGTCGGCCTGCTGCTTCGGCATACCGCGGCCGCGATCGGGTTGGTGATGGCGTACCTGGTTCTCGCCGAGGGCGTGTTCGCCGCGTTCCTCGAGAAAGCCCAGCCGTGGCTCGTGAAGGTCAACTTCGACGCCTTTGTCCGCCACGACGCGCAGTACTACGTCACCGAATGCAAGACCGGCAACGACGGCAGCTACATCTGCGACTACGTCCAAAAGACGCTGACGTTCGAGCACGGCGCCTGGTACCTGGCGATCCTCGCGGTGGTGGCGATCGCACTCGGCGGCTGGGTCTTCCACCACCGAGACGTCAACTAGCCAAGCGCGCGTCAGGTCCTCGCGAGCTGAATGAACGCGTGCGGGGTGGTCCCGCCGAGAGCGCAGCTACGAGAGACGACCGCGCAGCACGCGCGGGGCCGAACCACGTTCACCACCCACCACGCTCGGCCCGACGAAGCAGGCCCACCAAGTAGTCGATGCGAGCGGCAGCTCGCCTGGGCGAACCACCTCCACCACCCGTCACGTGCGACCTCGACGAAGCAGTCCCACCGAGTAGTCACTCCGGCGATGAGCCGGAAGATTCGGGGCGGCAGCCGGAGGGTGGATGGGAGCGTGCGGGGCGGGCGCGCTGAGGAGCGCAGCGACGAAGAAAGCGGCTGCGTAGTGCGCGTGGGACCGACCACCTCCACCACCCACCACGCTCGGGGCTGACGAAGCAGGCCCACCAAGTAGTCGCCGCGAGCGGCAGCTCGCAACCCCGGCGATGAGCCGGAAGGTTCGCCGGCGGTAGCCGGAGGGTGGGTGGGAGCGGGCGAAGCAGGCGCGCTGAGGAGCGTAGCGACGAAGGAAGCGCCCGCGTAGCGCGCGTGGGGCAGACCACCTTCACCACCCACCACGCGTGGGACGGACTACGCGTCAGCTAGTCGCGTGCGGCGGCGTCGGCGTGCGGCGCCTAGGAGGACGATTCCGAGGGTGAGGAGGGCGGCTGCTCCGCCGATTGCCAGGCCTCGACGGAAGCCCGGTGGGATGAAGGTGCAGTCGATGCGGTCCGCGCTGCCTGTCAGCGGTACGGCGACCAGGCCGCCGTAATCGCGCGGTACCTGCGACTTCCCCCCGCCCACCGAGCACATCCACCCGTCGATCTTCGGTACGGCGACCACGGCGTACCCCGTGCTGCCAGGACGCAAAGTCGCATGCAACGCATGCCCGCCGGCCTCCACATCGCTGGCTCCGCTCTCGCGTAGCCGTCGGATTGCCTTGGCCAGGGCCTGGTGGTTGAGACAGCCGATCGCGCTGTGCGGTGGGATGCCCTGCGGGTCCTCGCCGAAGTTGAGTTCGATCAGCACCACCCCGGTCTTCGGGACGGACCCGAGCCCGATCATCGCGCTGCTCGTATTGATCCCCGGCCGCCGCGTCGCGCTCAGTTCGTGCCACTGCCCGTCCGCCAGCCGAGCCCGTCCGCCGACCCGTGGCATGAACAGGTACGCCGACGTACCAGGTGTGCACGCCGCGACCAGCTTCACGTCGCCGGTCTCGAACCGTGTGCCCTTGTACTTCGGTACTTCGTACACCGTGCTCCCGAGCAGCCGCTCCTGGATCGCGTACGCGTTCGGGGCCTCGGTATCGGCCGGGACCGTTTCACCGAGCCGTCGCCGGACGGTGACGAGTGGCGGCGCATCGGACCGGGTGATGTCCGGCTGGCCAGTCCCGACGAGCCGCATCCGCGCCCCGACCGCGAAGATCGCGTCGGTGACCGGGTTGTCGAGGGTGCGCGACGCGCGACCGTACCCGGACCAGCCGAAACCGAGGCTGGTCAGCGTCTCGTTGGTCGACTGCGGCAACAGGCTGCTGTACAGGCCGGCGCCTTGCCCGCCGAGCAACATCGGGTCGTTCGGCGTGATCGACGTACCCGGCTCGGTCCGGTACGCCGGCCAACGGCCCGCCGCCCGAAGCGCGTCGTACCGCGCTGTCTGCTTGTCGTCCCACGCCGCGGCCGACGCGCCGAGCACCCGCCCGCGCCGCTCGTCGGTGACCACCGCGGACCAGGTCGTCTCGACGGCCACAACCGCAAGCAGTGCGGCGAATGCAGCCGCTACCGGCCACTTGACCCGCCGGGTGACAGTGAACCGCCGCAGCGTCCAAATGGTGCCGAACGCAACCAAAGTCGCGACTCCGGACATGATCAGCGCGAACCGCCAGTGCCGGGTCAGCAGCGTGCTGCCGTCGGACAGTACGGCGATCAGCGCCAGCAACGCAGCCCCGCCGAGCAAGGCGATCGGGCCGGGCAGCTTGTGCGACACGGAGACCCACGCGATCACCACGATCACGCCGCAGAGCACGAACGCCTCGCGGTACTGGCTGCCGTTCGGGGTGTCGAACGCGTGCCAGAACTCCTGTGTAGGCGGCCACCTGAACGATAAGGCGATCAGGACGGTCGTAATAACCCAGACGATCTTGGTCAGCCATGGCACGAACTTGTTGAACGGCATCGTCAGCGCGAGCAGCAGCGCAACGGTTCCGACGTACAGGCTGGCCGTTCGCCCGACGCCCTCGGTCAGCGGCAGCAGGCGGGACAGGAAGATGTCCAGCTGGGACGGGTTGAAGATCCCGGACGGGGACGGCGTTGCGGCGCGGTTCGCGGTGATGATCGGTAGCAGGATGGGCGCGACCAAGGCCATGCCGAGCACGAACGAGATGCCGTGCCGCAGGATCGCCCGCAGGCGCAGCGACCATTTGAGGTCGCTGGTGAGCACCCGGGCGAGCAGGTAGATCCCACCCGCGATCGTTGCCATGTAGGCGGTGTAGAAGTTGGACAGCCAGAACAGGCCGACCACCAGCACACTGAGCAGCCGGTTGGTCCGGCGCAGTGACCACTCCGCGACCATGAAGAACATCGGCAGTGCGATCAGGCCGTCCAGCCACATCGGCACGTACGATCCGTCGTCGAGCGCCCAGCCACAGACGCCGTACGAAACACCCAGCATTGCGGCAACCCAGCGGGGGCCTGGACGCATCTTCATCAGTAGGGCCGCCATCGCGGCCCCGGCCAGGCTCAGCTTCAGGGTGGTGATGACGTAGACGGCCAGGTCGATCTGATGGCGCGGGAACAACCCCACCAGCAGGGACAATGGGCTGCCGAGATCGACGCCGAAGTCGGCCAGGAAGCCCACCCCGAAGGCGCTCTGCCAGTTGAACAGCAGGTCACCCTGGGCCCGGCCGTGCAGGACGTCCCACAGGTGGGCGAAGAAGGGGATGTACTGCGTGCCAAGATCGTTGGTACTGCGCGACAGCGAACCGAAGGGATAGGTACCGCGGATGATGCCGGAGGTGGCGAACACCGCCGCCACGACGACGAAGGCGACGACGGCGGGCAGCAGCGCCGAACGTCGCCGCACTGCCCCTGGTGAATCGCCGTCCGCTGAGGCCACCGACCGTTCCCCTGCCCTTCCTGGAAGTTGCGCATGAGCCCGACAACGCGCCTGAGCCTAGTGGTGCCGTGTTACAACGAGGTCGAGGTGGTCAACCGGTTCCACGAGGCGCTCAGCCGCGAACTGAATGCCACCGGCCGTCCGTACGAGGTCGTGTACGTGGACGACGGCAGTAGTGATGGGACGCTCGAGGCGCTCGTAGGGTTGGCAGCCACCGACGACTCGGTCCGTTATCTGTCGTTCAGCCGCAATTTCGGCAAGGAAGCCGCGATGCTGGCCGGCCTGCGGTACGCCACCGGCGACGCGGTCGTGATCATGGACGCGGACCTGCAGCACCCGCCGGAACTGATCGGCCGGATGCTGACGGAGTACGAGCGTGGTTTCGACCAGGTCATCGCCCGGCGGAACCGCACCGGCGACCCGGCCACCCGGACGCTGTTCGCGCGGGCGTACTACTGGTTGATCAACAAATGGGCCGATGTCGAGCTGATGGACGGCGTCGGCGACTTCCGGCTGCTGTCGCGGCGCGCGGTCGACGGGTTGCTCGAGCTGAACGAGTACAACCGGTTCTCGAAAGGGCTGTTCGCCTGGATCGGGTTCGAGTCGATCCTGTTCGAGTACGACAACGTGAAGGCGGCGCCGGACCGCAAGAGCCGGTGGACGTTCCGGCGACTGCTGGAGTACGGGCTGGACGGGCTGCTGTCGTTCAACAACAAGCCGCTGCGGATGGCGATCTACGTCGGCCTGCTGCTGACCGCGGTCGCTGCCGGGTACGCGATCTGGGTGCTCGTGGCAGCGCTCCTGCACGGCGTCGACATGCCGGGGTACGTCACGCTGATCGCGGCGATCACCGGGCTCGGCGGGCTGCAGATGGTGATGCTCGGCGTGATCGGCGAGTACATCGGCCGGATCTATTACGAGACCAAGAAACGCCCGCATTACCTGCTCAAGCAGACCAACATGAACCCGGTGGACCGGCTGAACGAACCTCCGGCCCCGGGCGGACGAACCACCCAGGGCCGGTAGGCACAACTACTGCTGCCGATCAGGCGGTCAGCCGCTCGTCGGTGGAGGTCGAGAACAGGTGCAGCTTGTCCGGCACCGCCGCCAGGCGGACCGTGGAGCCCTTCTCGACCGACATCCGGGCGTCGATCCGGGCGACGATCTGCTGGTGGTCATCGGAGTGCTCGGCGGTGCCGTACAGGTAGGCGTCCGCGCCGAGCTCCTCGACCACGGCGACCTTCACCGGCAGACCCTCGTCGGCGACCTTGAAGGCCTCCGGGCGAACGCCCACGGTCAGGGTCTTGTCGCTACCGGCCTTGGCCAGCACCGAGCGGTCGATCGGAATCGTGTAGTCGCCCAGCTTGGCGCCACCGTCGGTGATGTCCGCGGTCAGCAGGTTCATCGCCGGCGAGCCGATGAAGCCCGCGACGAACTTGTTCTTCGGGTTGTCGTACAGGTTCAGCGGGGTGTCGACCTGCTGGAGCAGACCGTCCTTGAGGACGGCCACCCGGTCGCCCATCGTCATGGCCTCGACCTGGTCGTGCGTGACGTACACGGTCGTGACACCGAGACGCTGCTGCAGTTCGGCGATCTGCGTACGGGTCTGCACCCGCAGCTTGGCGTCGAGGTTCGACAGCGGCTCGTCCATCAGGAAGACCTGCGGGTTACGCACGATGGCGCGACCCATGGCGACACGCTGACGCTGACCACCGGAGAGGGCCTTCGGCTTGCGCTCCAGGTACTCCTCCAGGCCGAGCAGCTTGGCGGCCTCCATCACGCGCTTGGCGCGGTCCTCCTTGGACACGCCCTGCATCTTCAGCGCGAAGCCCATGTTGTCGGCGACCGACATGTGCGGGTACAGCGCGTAGTTCTGGAACACCATCGCGATGTCCCGCTCCTTCGGCGGACGGTGCGTGACGTCGCGGTCGCCGATGTAGATCGAACCCTCGTTGACCTCTTCGAGGCCGGCGAGCATCCGGAGCGAGGTGGACTTACCACAACCCGACGGGCCGACGAGCACCATGAACTCGCCGTCCTCGATCTCGAGGTTGAGCTTGTCGACAGCAGGAGTGTCGGAACCGGGGTAGATCCGGGTCGCCGACTTGAACGAAACAGTAGCCATGACGATTTCTTCCCTTCACCGGCAGGAACGTGCCGGACGATCCGAGTAAAGGCACCCCCGAGGCGGGGGAGTCCGCCTATCCTCGCCTGGCCCGCTCGTCCTGACAAGGTATGCGGCGTGTGACGTGTCCGTTCTGTTCACGTAGTGGACACCCATGCGCAGTCTGCAAGTTCTTGCAGGATCTTGCTGAAAAGTCAGGTTCGGGCTGGGTACAGTGCCGGGCGTGAGTAGCAGAGCGCGGCTGGCGGATATCGCGGCCAAGGCGGGGGTCAGTGAGGCGACGGTCTCGCGGGTACTGAACGGCAAGCCCGGGGTGGCGGACGAGACCAAACAGTCGGTCCTGACTGCCCTCGACGTCCTCGGGTTCGAACGGCCGACCCGGTTGCGGCGGCGGTCGGCGGGCCTGATCGGGCTCGTCATGCCCGAGCTGATCAACCCGATCTTCCCGGCGTTCGCCCAGGTGATCGAGTCGGCGCTGTCGCAGCGCGGCTTCACCCCGGTCCTCTGCACACAGTCACCCTCCGGAGCCACGGAGGAGGAGTACGTCGAGATGCTGCTCGAGCGCGGCGTCTCCGGAATCATCTTCGTCTCCGGCCTGCACGCCGACACCGGCGCGGACCACGCCCGGTACCAGGCGCTGGTCGATCGCCGACTGCCCGTGGTGTTCGTGAACGGGTGGCTGCCGTCGGTCGAGGCGCCGTTCGTGTCCTCGGACGAGTACGCCGCGATGGAGCTCGCGGTCGCGCATCTCGTTGCCCTCGGCCACCGCCGGATCGGGTTCGCGTCCGGGCCGGAGCGGTTCATCGTCGTACAGCGGAAACTCGCCGGGTACCGGACCTCGATGAAGGCGCAGCTCGGGGTGTCGGACGAGGACATCGATCCGATGGTCGCGCTGAGCATGTTCGGCGTCGAAGGCGGCGAGGCAGCCGGCCGGCAGCTGCTCGACGCCGGCGTCACTGCGGTCGTCTGCGGCTCCGACATGATGGCGCTCGGCGTCATCCGAGCCGCCCGCCAACGCGGCCTCGCCGTACCAGGCGACATCTCGGTCGTCGGCTACGACGACGCCCCGATGATGGAATTCACCGACCCCCCGATGACCACCATCCGCCAACCGGTCCAGGCGATGGGCCTCGCGGCCGTGCAGTCGCTACTGGAAGAGGTCCGCGGCCACGCCACGCCCCACACCGAGTTCCTGTTCCGCCCCGAACTGGTAGTCCGGGGCTCGACAGGTCCGGTCAGAAGGGATATCTGAGCCGCAGCCCAGGCGGGGTGGTGGAGTTGGTCGTGTAGATCGACGTGATCTCGGCCGGCGTCAGCGCGCGGTTGTACAGACGGAAGTCGTCGAGCGCGCCGCGGAGATGCTGTGCGGCGTCGAGGCGCTGGCCGAGGTGGATCTGGAACGGTCGCTTCGGACTGACCGAGCCGATGGCGCCGGTGACGGTCGCGGCCGCCGTACCGTCGACGTACAGGGTGAACGTGTTGCCCTGGCGGGACAGCGCGAAGTGGTGCCAGGCCTGGTCGTTGTAGGACTTGGTGGTGGCGAGCGTGACGGCGGTCCCGCCGCTCTCGGCAAGGGCGCGGAGGCGGTTGCTTGCCGGCTCGGCGCGGAGCCAGAGCTGCGAGAAACCATCGCCCTGGTTGTAGGCCCACAGCAGTGGCTGGTCGGCGGTGCTGGCGCCGTACTTGAACCATCCGGTCCAGGTGAAGTCGCCGCTGCTGACCGCGAGCTTCTCCGCGAACGGCAGCTGGACGTAGTCGTCGGTGCCGTCGAGCGAGATCGCCGTACCGAACTTGCCCGCGACCGAGACCGGGCCGCGGAGGTAGCCGGTCAGATTGTTGCCGGAGGCATCAGGTGTGGTGGGTACGCCGGAGGTGTTGCCGTCGGGCAGACCGATATCGGTCTCGGTGAACGTGGTGAACCAGATGTACCCGGTCGACCAGTTGACCGCTCGTTCGTAGACAAGTGCCACGGTGTTGTCGTTGAGCTGGGTCATGTCCGTGTAGGCACACATACCGCCGTAGATCACGGTGCCGCCGCCGGGATCGACCCACTCCGTGCCGCCCTTGAACGTCGACCGAATCGTCAGGTTCTCGCGGGTGTCGCCCAATCGGGTCGGGGATGCGAGTAGGACGCGGTTGTAGCGATCGCCTTGGTCGGTGGCCCGCAGTTCCAGCGTCGACGCCTGCACTGTCGGTACGGCGAGGCTCTGCTCGGCCGCGTCGGCGTGGAACCCGGTGGAGAACGTCTCGCCGGCGTCGCTCGAGATCGCCGAGGCGACCGTCGACGGGTTGGTCCCGCCTTCGTCGCGGGCGAACGCGAAGATCGAGCCGTCGGGTCGCTCGAACGTCGACAACTCCTGGACGCGGAGCGCTGGGTCGGCGGAGTCGTCGTGGGCGCCGAGGTGCCAGGTCACGCCGCTGTCGTCGCTGTAGAGGAGCGCGCCGCCTTTACGGTCACCAGCCGTCGTCGCGTAGTGAGCGCCGACGACGAGCCGATCCGGGTGCGGCCCGCGCCGCAACTGGATGCCATGGGATGGTCCGGTGGCGTAGCTGCTCCACTCCGGCAGTTTCACGCTGGTGGTGATCTCCACGGGCTGTGTCCACGTCGCCCAGTTGTCGTCGCTGTACTGCGCCCACACGGTGTTGTAGTCCCGCGTCGTCAGCAGCGCGATCCGGCCCGTCTTGGCGTCCACGACCGGTGTGGGGTTGTGGGCCGTCGAGCTGACACCTTCATGGACCGCCTGTGGTGCACTCCAGTTCGCACCGCCGTCGGTCGACCGCACCATCACCACGTCGTGTTCGCCGACATCCCCGCACGTCGGCTTCCGCCCCTCGGCGAACAGCACCAAGGTCCCGTCGTTGCCCCGGACCAGCGCGGGGATCCGAAAACATTTGTACGGCCCGGTGTTCGGCGACAGGATCGCCTTCCCCTCGAGACCCACGCCGTACGCCGGACCTGTCAGACAGGCCGTCACCAGCACAAGTAGCGCAAGTACCACCCTCCCGGCTCTCATACCCACCAGTCTTCGGGAGAACGTGCAGGTCAGGCGGGCTCTGGCGGCGTGTCGTAGTACGTCCTATGTCATTCAAGAAAGCTCCGGCCCGGTAACCGTCCCCTGCCGGGCGGCTTCCGGGCCGGAGGTGCGTGGGTTACTTGGAGATGTGGAAGGCGGCCTTGCCTGCTGCGTTGGCGAAGCCGTTGGCCCAGAGGGCGTTGACCTTGGAGCGTTCGGTGGCGTCCGGGTACGGGTTGGTGCAGGACGGGCCGGGGCCGCCGCCGGACATCAGTTCGGAGCACGGGCCGGAGTAGTGGTCGGGCAGGCCGAGCACGTGGCCGGTCTCGTGGGCGGTGATCCGGGTGGAGTCGTACTCCTGGGCCTGGGCGTAGTCGATGAAGACGTAGCCGCTGCCGTGGCCGTCGGTGGACGCGTACGAACCACGCGGGTCGTTGCCCTCGGTGTAGTAGAAGTCGTAGTTGCTGCCCTCGACGAGCTTCACGTTGCTGACGCTCGAGTTCCAGATCGACGAGCTGGACGCGATCTGGGACGCGAAGGTCGGCGCGTCGACGGCGTACGTGACCGTGACCGCGGTGACCTTCTGGCCGGACTTGGCCTGCTTGGCCATCTTGGCGCGGGCGGACTTCATCACGGCGTCGTAGAACGCCTTGGTGGCGGCTTCGTCCTGCGGCGAGCCGACGTACGCCGCGCGGGTGGCGGCGGTGGAGACGTGCGAGCTGTGCGAATCAAGGGCCGGCGCGGCAGTCGAGGGGGACGCTGCGAGCGCGGGCACGGCCAGCGCGGCGGCGGCAAGCCCCGCGAGACTGGTCAGGATACGGCGATGCGACATGGAGGGCCTCACTCCGAATCGGTGGCGGATAGCGACGGGCGGATTACCGATCGCCACCATCGGATGCTCCCAAGCGCCTCGGATTTCCGCATCACATCGCGGAAAACCCACGGGTTAACCCGCGAATCACGGCCGCCGTTCTATGTCGGACATAGCTCCCGGCCTATGAGTGTTCGAGCAGGAACGTGCGCAGATCGGCGGCGAGCTCGGCGGGATACTCACCGCTGATCGCGTGCGACGCGTCCGGATAGAACGCAACGGTCTTCGTGCGCAACGCCCTTTCCGCAGTACTGCGGGCAATCGCGGGCCGATGCATCACCGACCGGCCGGCGATGATTGCGAGCACCGGCATTGGGAGCGCGGACAACTGCTCCTCGGTGATGCGGCGTGGTTGCGGCTGGCGGATCGTGTAGTTCTTCATGCCGGACTCGATCATGTCCGCGACCGGCACGTGCTCCACCGGCTTCCCTCCCGCGGTGTACGAGTTGAACCGGTCCCGCCACGACCGCGGCAGCCACTTCACCGCAGCCGGCAGCGATCGGAGCACGGTCCCGAGCGGAATCCCGTCGTACACGTTGACCGCATCCAGCGTGGTGACAGTCGCAACTCGCTCCGGTCGCCGTACGGCGAGATTCATCGCCGTCCATCCGCCGATCGACAGCCCGAGCAGGTTGAACCGCTTCTCCGGAAGGCCCGCCAGCGTCTGATCCAGCCAGGCCGCCTTGTCCTCGTCCGAGCTGATAGCCGCAGTCTGCACGCTCATCCCCGGCTCACCGAGCAGGTCGATCGCATAGACGTCGGTGATCGCCAGCAGATATTTCAAACAGTCAGCCCAAACCGGCGTCCCGGATGACGTACCGGGCAGCAGGACGAGCGGATCCAGGCCCCGGCCGGCCCCGGCAAACCTGTACACGCGGACGTCGCCGTAGTCGGTGTGCACGTCGTCGGCCGCAGACGGCGCGGGGAGGTCCCGCATCGCAGCGTCGTATTTACGCCGATAGTCCTCGCGCCCGGCGGCGCCGCTCCAACTGCCGATCATGACCTCTCCTAACCGCTTGGTAGGTAATCCCACCATACGGTAAGTTGAACCCATGCCAAGCTTCATCGAGGAAGCGCGCCGGGCGCAGCTGATCGACGTGACGACCGAGCTGGTGGCCGACCACGGGTACGCCGCGACGTCGCTCGGCCGGATCGCGGAGAGCGCCGGGATCACCAAGGCGGGCGTGCTCTACCACTTCCCGTCGAAGCAGGCCCTCGTCGAGGCGGCGCACGCACGGGTGCTGTCGGAGCTGGTCGAGGCGGTCGCGGCGGCGGTCGATGCTGCGGGCCCGGCCGACGCGCCGGCGGCGTACATCCGGGCGATGATCGGGCATCTCCGGGAGCAGCCGCGGCACGTGCGGATGATCGTCGAGGCGATGACCTCGGTCGCGCCGCTGGCCGATTCGAAGGCGCGCTGGTCGGCCGTGGCAGACCTGATCGCCGCGGCGCGGGCTGCGCGTGGGCTCACCGGCGAGGTGGATCTCAGGTCCGCGGCGCTGGTGATCGGCGGCGGGATCGACGCGATCGTGTCCGAGTCGATGAGAGATCCGGAGTACGACGCAGTAGCCGCCGCCGAGCTGCTCGTCGGCGTTGTCGAGCGTGGGCTGTTATGACTCGCCGGGGATGCCGACGTTGAGGAGACGGGCGCCGGGGCCTCGCGTGGCCAGGCGGTCTTCCTTGTTGTAGAGGTTGCAGCGCTGGAGGCTGAGGCAGCCGCAGCCGATGCACGTGTCGAGGTCGTCACGGAGGCGCTCGAGCTCGGCGATGCGCTCGTCGAGACGGCTGCGCCAGGTCTTCGACAGCTTGCTCCAGTCGGCGCGCGTCGGCGTACGGTCCTCGGGGAGTGAGTCCAGCGCGCCTTTGATCTCCGCGAGCGCGAGACCGACCCGCTGGGCCGCCTGCACGAACGCGATCCGCCGCAGCGTGCTCCGCTGGTACTGACGCTGGTTGCCGGCCGTGCGCCGGGACGCGATCAGCCCCTGATCCTCGTAGAACCGCAACGCCGACGCCGCTACCCCGGACCGATGTGCGATCTCCCCGATCGAGAGCCAGTGCTCCTTGCTCGGGACGTTCTCCTCCGCCATACCGCCACCCTAGGACGGCGTTCCAAGAACTCAAGTTCGCTTGAACTGTGCCGGGTGGATGCCGGGAGCACCAGTCGGCCGGGTGGTCTGGTCTCCGACGGTGTGGTCAGGGCCGCTGTCACGATCGGTTATACTTTTCTCGTGTCGGTGCGCGCGTCGCGTCACCAGAGATGTTCCCAGGCGCTCCGACCCGTCGGTTTCGGCATCCGCTGAAGATCCGGCGACATGGGTGCAACGCGATAGCACCCGCAGGTCGATGCCCGTCTCCTGCTGAGCACGTTGTCCGGTCATGATTTCGTGACCGGAGCTTCGTTGCGGCTGCGATCCGGCGCCATTCGTCCGTGAATCCGAGAGAGAGTTTGCGTGACCCAGCACCACCAGCACGATTCCGAGTCCGCTGACGGGCGGGCCAAGAAGCCCCGACACAAGAAGTACCAGAACCAGTCGTACGGCGAGCGCCTCGCCGCGAACGCGTCGTACGACGCGCCGCGTGCTGACAAGCCGCGTGAGGACAACAAGCCGGTCAAGGGCTACCGCTCCGAGCCGGCTCGTCCCGACCGCGGTCAGCGCAGCTATGACCGCAGCACCGACCGCAACCGCGACGAGCGCCCGCGCTACGAGAACCGCAGCCGCGACGACCGTCCGCAGTACAACCGCGACGACAAGCCGCAGTACGCGCGCAACGACCGTGGTGACCGGCCGCAGTACGCGCGCGACGACCGCAACGACCGTGGTGACCGGCCGCAGTACCGGCGTGACGACAAGCCTGCGTTCCGTGGCGGCGACGACCGCGCGCGGGGCGAGCGTCCGCAGTACCGGCGCGACGACCGTTCGTCGTACCGGCGGGACGACAAGCCGTTCGTCCGGCGTCCTTCGCAGGAGGCTCGCCGCGAGGAGCCCGTCCGCCGCGAGGAGCCGGTCGTCGACCTCGGCACCGTTGCCGATGACAACCAGTTCGCCGCGCTCGGCATCGCGCCGCGGATGGTGCAGCGACTGGCCCGCGACGGCATCACCGCGCCGTTCCCGATCCAGGCCGCGACCATCCCGGACGCGCTGGCCGGCAAGGACGTGCTCGGCCGCGGTCAGACCGGTTCCGGTAAGACCCTCGGCTTCGGTCTCCCGACGCTGATGCGCCTCGCCGGCGGCCACACCGAGTCGCGCCGTCCGCGCGGGATGATCCTGGTCCCGACCCGCGAGCTCGCGATGCAGGTGCACGACGCCCTCGAGCCGCTCGCGCACGTGATGAACGTGTCGCTCAAGCTGATCGCCGGCGGTCTTCCGTACCCGAAGCAGATCGACGCGCTCCGTCGTGGTGTCGACCTGCTGATCGCCACCCCGGGCCGACTGATCGACCTGTGCGAGCAGGGTGCGGCCGACCTCGGCGCCGTGGAGATCGCGGTGCTCGACGAGGCCGACCACATGTGCGACATGGGCTTCATGCCCGCCGTCACCACGCTGCTCGACATGACGCCGCCGGAGGGCCAGCGCCTGCTGTTCTCCGCGACGCTCGACAACGACGTCGACACGATCGTGAAGACGTACCTGAAGGACCCGGTCACGCACTCGACCGAGTCCGGCCAGGCCACCGTCACCACGATGGAGCACCACCTGCTGGTGATCGAGCCGGCGCACAAGCAGTCGCTGACGGCCGAGCTGGCCAGCCGCGACGGCCGGACCATCGTGTTCGTCCGCACCAAGCTGGGCGCCGACCGCATCGCCACCCAGCTGCGCGACCGTGGCGTGATGGCCGCGGCGTTGCACGGCGGCCTGACCCAGGGCATGCGGAACCGGACGCTGGACCAGTTCAAGGACGGTTCGGTTCCGGTGCTGGTGGCAACGGATGTCGCCGCGCGCGGCATCCACGTCGACGACGTCGGCCTGGTCGTCCAGGCTGACCCGCCGGCGGAGCACAAGGACTACCTGCACCGTGCCGGTCGTACGGCGCGTGCCGGTGGCAAGGGCGCCGTCGTCACCCTCCTGCTGCCGCACCAGCGGCGTGGGATGATCCGGATGGCCGAGTCGGCCGGCGTCAAGGCCGAGCCGGTCCGGGCCCGTCCGGGCGACGAGCTCGTCACCGAGCTGACCGGCGGCACGAAGCCGTCCGGGTACCCGGTGAAGCTTCCGGCCCCGAAGCCGCAGCGCTTCGGCAAGGGTGGCGGCAAGGGTGGCAAGCGGTTCGGTAGCAGCCGTCCGCGTGGCTACGAGGGCCGCGGCGGCAGCGGTGGTCCGCGCCGCAGCAACGGCAACAAGTCGTACCAGCACTGAGCAATTCGGCCCTGATTCCCTTCACCACAAGGGGATCAGGGCCGACTCATGTCAGGACGGCCCAGAGCCGGGCGAGGATCGTCGCGATCTCTTCGTCGTCGAGCGGGATCAGCTCGAGCATCAGTTCGCCCTCGGCCATCCGATCGGTCATCACGTAGATCGACGGCGTACCGGCCTCGAGCTCGGTCGCGAGGCGTTTGGCGTCGGCGACCTTGAGCAGGACCCGGGACACCTGGAGGCCAGTCGGGTCCTGGACGGCCTCAGCGGTCACGTCCGGAATCCGGGAGGCCGCGGCAACGAACGCATCGACCTTCGCGAGCTCGTCCGCCTCCCACTTCACCCGGTCGAACGCCTGCCACTCCTCGAGCGCCGCGAGTACGCCGACGATCGCTTCCTTCGTCGGCTTCATCACCCGGCCGATGCCCTTCTCCTGCGCCCGCAGCGCCTGGACCAGCGGCCAGCTCCCGGCGACGAGCCCGGCGGTCGGTGAGCCGAGGTACTTCTGCCCGCTCACCAGCACCAGGTCCGCGCCGCTCGCGAGCAGGTCCGCGATCCGCGGGAACTGCGCGGCCGCGTCGACGATCGCCGGTACGCCGCGACGGTGCGCGGCACGGACCGCGGCGACGAGGTCGATCGGCTCGCCGCGGGTCAGCCTGGATGCCACCAGCATCAAGCACGCGACGTCCGGTCCGTCGAGCTCATCCTCGAGCTCGGCGATCGTGCAACCGTCCTCGTCGCCGGCGAGGTCGACCTGCGCGCCGGCGAGCCGGATCCCCTGCAGGTTGGTGTGTCCGTAGTCGATCACCTGGCAAGCGGGCAGTACGACGCGGTTGTGCATGTCGGTTGCGTCCGGCAACGCCGCAGTACGCCGGGGGTCGCCGCCGGTCATCGTCGCCGCGACCGCGAGCGTGATGCCGGCCGCGGTGCAGTGCACGACCGCGCCGGCCTGGGCGCCGGTCACCTGCGCGATGGCTTCGCTGGCGCGATCGCCGAGCTCGTCCATCACGAAGAACTCGGGCAGAGCCTGTGCGACGGCCTCAGCCACCCCGTCGGAACTCCTGGACACCCCGAGCGGGGTGTAGGTCCCCTTGGCGTTGATCACCACACTCAATCGGTACCGCTCATGGATTGTCATGGTGAAGCAGAGCGTAGTGGTCACGGACAGCAATTGGCGAGAGTCTGGACGTGAGTTCTTGACCTGATGCTACTGGTGAGTCATTCTCACTTTCACCGACCTGAGGAGGGAACCGTGCCCCGCCCCGCACTCCGAACCCGCCTTCGCATCACGATCGCCGCCGCCACTGTCACCGCCGTCCTGGCGGCCCTGCCGGCGCCGACCCAGGCCACCCCGCAAGCCGTTGCCGCGACGCCCGGAGATTATTGCCTCGAGCAATGTCGCGACATCCTGCCGCCGGGTCAGAACGGCAACGCGACCTTCACGGATCTCCTTGCTTTCAAGGCGTTAGGCGTCAGACCGGCGCATTTCAGCGACACGGTCAAGCCCTACCAGGACCTGGTCTGGAACTCGCAGGGCATCACCGACGACGGCCTCGCGCCGTACTACGACGACTCGTCGTTCGGGGTGAAGCCGGACGACATCGCGAGCACGACGCACCCCCGCAGCGACGTCACGATCGTGCGGGACAAGTCGCGCGGGATCCCGCACATCACCGGCACCACGCGGCTCGGCACGATGTTCGGCGCCGGGTACGCCGGAGCTCAGGACCGGCTGTTCGTGATGGACGTGTTCCGTCACCTCGGTCGCGGCCAGTTGACCCCGTTCGCGGGTGGCGCGGCGGCGAACCGCGAGTTCGAGCAGGAGTTCTGGCGCACAGCGCCGTACACCGAAGCCGATCTGCAACGGCAGTTCGACGATGCCGACGAGTTGTACGGCGCCGACGGCGTGAAGATGCAGCAGGACATCCAGGCCTGGGTCGACGGCGTCAACCACTACATCGACACGGTCGGCATCGCCTACCCCGGCGAGTACGTCGCCCTCGGCCTGCAGTGGCCGACTCCGCACTGGAAGGTCACGGACGTCGTCGCCACCGCCGCGGTCGTCGCGGGCATCTTCGGCACAGGCGGCGGCGCAGAGGTCACGTCAGCACTCGCATTGCTCGAAGCACAAGCGAAGTACGGCGTTGCCCAGGGCACCAAAGTGTGGGAATCGTTCCGCTCCCAGAACGACCCGGAAGCCAGTACGACGGTGCACAACGGCACCTCCTTCCCGTACGGGACGACCGGTCCGAACCCGGCCGGCCGCGCGATGCCGGATCGTGGCTCCGTCACCGCCGAGCCCGAGGTCATCGACCAGACGGCGAACAAGACAGCGGCCGCCAAGCCCGCGCCGAAGGGCTCGGACTCGTTGAAGGGGATCTTCGACGACGGCCTGTTCCCGGAGGGCTTCGGCAAGAAGGGGATGTCGAACGCCCTGCTCGTCTCCGGCGCGCACACCCAGAGCGGCAACCCGATCGCGGTCTACGGCCCGCAGACCGGGTACTTCGCGCCGCAGCTGCTGATGCGCCAGGAGCTGCAAGGCCCGGGCGTCAGCTCGCGCGGCATCGCGTTCGCCGGCCTCAACTTCTACACGCTGATCGGCCGCGGCCCCGACTACTCGTGGAGCGCCACATCCGCCGGGCAGGACATCACCGATACGTTCGCCGTACCGCTGTGTGAGCCGAACGGCGGGACGCCGACCAAGAACTCGCAGTACTACGAGTTCCGCGGGCAATGTGTTCCGATCGAGCGGCTCGAGCGGCACAACGCCTGGTACTCCAGCCTCGGCTCGTCCGAACCGGCCGGGTCGTACACGTTGGTTGCCTTGCGCACCAAGTACGGCATCGTCACGCACCGCGGGACCGTCGGCGGGAAGCCGGTGTTGTTCACCAAGAACCGGTCGACGTACGGCAACGAGGCCGGATCGGCGCTCGGGTTCATGCAGTTCAACGATCCGGACCGGATCCACTCGGCCGCGGACTTCCAGAAAGCCGCGGCGAACATCGGATACACGTTCAACTGGTTCTACACCGACAAGGACTCGATCGCGTACTTCAACTCCGGCGACAACCCGGTCCGCGCAGCCGGCGCCGACCCGAACCTGCCGACCTGGAGTTCGTACGAGTGGCAGGGCTGGAACCCGGACACGAACCGTGCGACCTACACCCCGCCCGCGCAGCACCCGCAGGTCGTGAACCAGGACTACCTGACCAGCTGGAACAACAAGCAGGCGCCCGGGTTCTCCGCGTCGGACGGGCAATGGGGTTACAACGCCGTTTACCGCAGCCAGCCGCTCGACGACCGGATCAAGGCGGTCATCAACAGCGGGCAGAAGTTCACCCGCGGCAAGCTGGTCGAGGCGATGGAGGACGCGGCCACGGTCGACCTTCGCGGCGACCAGGTCCTGCCCTACCTGCTCAGAGTCCTGAAGTCGGCGCCGATCACCGACCCGGCCGTCGCCGACGCCGTCGCGAAGCTGACCGCCTGGCAACAGGCCGGCGCGCACCGCAAGACCCTGAGCGCGTCGTCGCGCACGTATGACAACGCCGACGCGATCCGCATCCTCGACGCCTGGTGGCCGCTGCTCGTCCCGGCCGAGTTCAAGGACCTCGGACCGGACCTCTACAACGCAATGGTCGCCAACCTGAAGATCGACGAGCGTCCGAGCGCGCAGGGTTCGTCGTTCCAGAGCGGCTGGTGGGGCTTCGTGCAACGTGATCTGCGGAAGGTCCTCGGCGATCCGGTGAAGGCATCCCAGCCGGTGACGTACTGCGGCAGCGGGTCCCTGGCCGGATGCCGATCGGTGCTGACCGACACGTTGCTGGCAGCAACCAAGGTGCCGGCCGCCCAGACCTACCCGGCGACCGCGGACTGTGCCGCCGGCGACCAGTTCTGCGCGGATCAGATCGCGCATCAGCCGATGGGCGGCATCACGCAGGACCGGATCGCGTGGGTCAACCGGCCGACGTACCAGCAGGTGGTCGAGTTCCCGGCGCGGCGGGGTGACGATGTCGCCAACCTGGCCGTAGGGAAGACGGCAACGGCGAGCAGTTACGAGACCGGGTGGTTCAACTCGCCGCCGGCGCAGGCTGTCGACGGGAAGCCGGACACCCGGTGGGCCAGCGACTGGTCGGACCCGCAGTGGCTGAAGGTTGACCTCGGCAACGAGCAGACGGTACGCCGGGTGGTGCTCGACTGGGAGGCGGCGTACGGGAAGTCGTACAAGGTCGAGGTGTCGCGGGACGGGGCGACCTGGCAGCAGGTGTACGCGACGACGACCGGGAACGGCGGGGAAGACGTGGTCAGGTTCGCGGCCACTCCCGCGCGGTATGTGCGCGTGACCGGGACGCAGCGGGCGACGTCGTACGGGTATTCGTTGTATGAGTTCCAGGTGTTCAGATGGTGATGCCAGGATGAGGGCATGAACCAGAACTTTCCTCCGAACCAGCCGTTCCCGCCGCAGGGTGGTTACCAGCAAGGCCCGCCGCCGGGGTACCAGGGCCCGCCGCCGGGATACCAGCAGGGGCCGCCGCCGCAGGGGTACGGGCAGCAGCCCGGGTACGGTCAGGCGCCGGGCAACTATCAGCCGGCCCAGCAGAGCGCGCCGCATGTCGCGCCGCAGGGTTCGCCGTACCCGGTGCTGGTCTCGACGATGAACGACCTGCCCGGGTACACCGCGGACAAGGTGTTCGGCGAGGTGTTCGGGCTGACCGTGCGGAGCCGCGACTTCGGGTCGAACTTCACCGCGAGCTTCCGGTCGCTGGGCGGCGGCGAGGTTCCGGAGTACACCCAGATGCTGGCGGAGTCGCGACACGTCGCGGTGATGCGGATGTGCCAGATGGCGCAGCAGATGGGTGCGAACGCGATCCTCGCGATGCGGTTCGACTGCAACGAGATCGCGCAGACGATGAGCGAGGTCGCGGCGTACGGCACGGCCGTCATCGTGCACAAGGTCGAGCCGCCGCGGCCGCAGGACTCCAAGCCCGATGAGGATGATGCGAATGACAGCTGAGTTTGTGTTTCCGCCCGGGTTCAAGTGGGGGGTCTCGACGTCGGCGTACCAGATCGAGGGTGCCGTGGCCGAGGACGGCCGCGGTCCCTCCACCTGGGACACGTTTTGCGCCGAGCCCGGGAAGATCCTCAACGGCGACACCGGCGCAGTCGCGTGCGACCACTACCACCGGTACGCCGAGGACGTCGCGCTGATGCGGGAGCTCGGGGTGGACACGTACCGGTTCTCGTTCTCCTGGCCGCGGATCCAGCCGTCGGGGAGCGGGCCGGGGAACGCGGCCGGCCTGGACTTCTACGACCGGCTGATCGACACCCTGCTCGGCGCCGGGATCCAGCCGGCGCCGACGCTGTTTCACTGGGATACGCCGCAAGCGCTCGAGGACGCCGGCGGCTGGCTCTCCCGCGACATCACCGATCGCTTCGCGGAGTACGCCGGGCTCCTCGGCGCGCGTTTCGCCGACCGGGTGCCGATGTGGATGACGATCAACGAGCCGGTCGTGCTCACGCTGATGGGCTACTCGCTCGGCGCGCACGCTCCGGGGAAGCAGCTGTTGTTCGACGCTCTTCCGGTCGCGCATCATCAGCTGCTTGCGCACGGCCGCGCAGTACAGGCGCTTCGGGCCGCTGGTGCTACTCAGATCGGTATCGCGAGCAACCACGCGCCGACCTGGCCGGCCAGTGACAGCGCGGAGGACAAGGAAGCGGCCGCGCTGTACGACAACCTGATCAACTGGCTGTTCGCCGATCCCATCCTGCTCGGCGAGTATCCGAACGGCATGGGTGACGCGATGCCCGGCCCGGTGGCCGACGACCTCGCGATCATCTCGACGCCGCTCGACTTCTTCGGCATCAACCACTACGCGCCGGTCTCGGTCGGCGCCGCCACCGGCGAGGCCGACACCGCGGCGACGGACGGGGTTCTGTTGCCGCCGGGCCTGCCCTTCGAGCCTCGGACGCTGACCGGTTATCCGACGACCGATTTCGGTTGGCCGGTGGTGCCGGAGGCGTTCGGTGAGATCCTGCGGATCTTCCAGGAGCGGTACGGCGACCGGCTGCCGCCGATCTACATCACCGAGAACGGTTGCTCGTTCGACGGCCTGGACGACCAGCGCCGCATCTCGTACCTGGACGGGTACCTCCGTGCGCTGAAGGGCGCGATCGACGATGGGATCGACGTCCGCGGGTACTTCCACTGGTCGCTGCTCGACAACTTCGAATGGGCCGCCGGGTACTCGCAGCGGTTCGGGCTGGTGCACGTCGACTTCGAGACGCAGGAGCGTACGCCGAAAGCGTCGTACCACTGGCTGCGTGATGTGATCGCGTCGAGCCGGGCATGATTCCCGAGCCGGGGGTGGTGCCGTCCGCGCTGGCGGAGCCGACCGTCCGGGTCCGGCCGGGGTGGACGGCGGCCGTCGTACTCGCCAACGTCGGGGTGTTCGCGGCCTGGCTCGGGCCGATCCAGGTGCTGCTCGCAAAGCAGTCGGAGTCGGTTGCTCCGGACAACAAGGAGTTCGTGTTCGGGCTGGTGACCGGGGTCGGCGCGGCGGTGTCGGTGTTCGCGAACCCGGCGTTCGGCGCGATCTCGGACCGGACCACGTCACGCTTCGGCCGGCGGGTGCCGTGGGTGGTGGCCGGTGCGGTCGGCGGCGCGGTGGGGCTGGGCATCCTGGCCGGTGCGCACGTGATCGTGTTGATGCTGCTCGGTTGGTGCCTGATGCAACTGTTCGGCAACGCACTGCTCGCCGCGGCGACGGCCGTCGTACCGGATCGCGTCCCGGTCGCCCAACGTGGCGGGGTCGGCGGGTGGGTGGCGATCTCGCAGGTGCTGGGCGCATTGGTTGGTACTGCGCTTGCCGCCGCCTTCGACAGCTACGCGCTCGGGTATGCCGCCTGTGCCGCGTTCCTGTTGTTGTCGGTGGTGCCGTATCTGTTGCGCAGTCATGACGTGCAGCTGGTGGAGCGGCCTACGTTCGTGCTGCGCGACTTCCTTCGTGGGTTCTGGATCAGCCCGCGGCGGTACCCGGACTTCGGGTGGGCGTGGCTGACTCGGTTTCTGTTCAATGTGGGTAATGCGCTCGGCACGCTGTACCTCTTCTACTACCTGCAGGACGAGGTCGGCGTCGACGATGCGGACACCGGCGTACTTATCCTGACCGCGATCTACAGCGTGTGTGTGCTGACGACCGCGATCACCTTCGGCCGCTGGTCGGACCGGTCCGAACGCCGGAAGGTTTTCGTGACCGCGTCCGGCTGGGTGATGGCCGTGGCGGGTGTCGTCCTGGCGTTCTGGCCGACGTGGCCGGGCGCGATCCTCGGCGCGATCATCCTCGGCATGGGCTTCGGCGTGTATCTGTCCGTCGACTTCGCCCTGCTCACGCAGGTGTTGCCGAACGCCCGCGACCGGGCGAAGGACCTCGGCGTCATCAATATCGCGAACTCACTCCCGCAGGTACTCGCGCCGGCGATCGCGGCCCCTATCGTCAAGCACTTGGGCGGCTATCCGGTGCTCTACCTCTTGGCGTCAGCGGTCACGGTTCTGGCCGGCGTACTCGTCACGCGCATCCGGTCGGTCAACTGAGCCGCGAGTCGTCCGGCAGCGGGGACGGCGATGTGCTCGAGCGACAGCCAGTCGGCCATCAGGTGGAGCTCGGCGGCCAACGGTTCGATGAAGTCGGGGGCGGCGGGCTCGGCTGTGAGGGTGGGGACGACGAGGGTCGAGGTCTGGCGGTCGGCCTTGAGGTCGACGCGGGCGACGAGTCGGTCGCCCAGCAGGAACGGCAGAACGTAGTACCCGTGCACGCGTTGGGGTGCGGGGGTGTAGATGCTGATCCGGTAGAAGAAGTCGAACAGGTGGTGGGTGCGGTCGCGGTTCCAGATCAGCGGGTCGAAGGGGGAGAGCAGTGCCTGCGTGTCGATCGGGCGGTCCTTTGCCTCGTGCCAGCGGTAGCTCTGCTGCTTGACGCTCTCGACGCGGACCGGGATCAGCTCGCCTGACTCGACCAGCTCGCCGATCACCTCGCGACCTGTTGCTGCAGGCAACGGGAAGTGCGCCTGACCGCTGCCTCCGCACAGTTCCTTGAGGGTCCCGACGCCCAGACCACGCGCCGCGATCCTGACCAGCTCACGCCGCGCCTCGTCCGCGGTCGGTTCAGGAGCATTCAGTACGTCGGCCGGCAGGACCCGCTCCGTCAGGTCGTAGATCCGCTCGAAGTGCCGCCGCCCGGCGATCGTCACCTGGCCCGTGCAGAACAGGAATTCGATCGCGATCTTCGCGTCCTGCCAGTTCCACATCCGCCCGGTGGTCGGATCCGGGTCCGGGTCGGTGCGCTTCCGCCGTACGCCGTCCGGACTCGCCTCGCCCGCGGTCAGCGGTCCCTTCTCGGTGATCGTCTGCAGGACCTGGTCGACGTACCCGGGCCGCTCGGCGCTCAGCCGCCGCATCCCCGCCACGACCGACCACGGCGCGGTGACGTCCGGGCTCAGTTCCTCGTCCCATACCTGCCGCTCCGCCGCCCGCATCCGCCACCGCATCAACGGGTACGCCGTCAGCGGGATCAGCGCCGCCTTGTGCCCCCAGAAGTACTCGAACAACTCCCGGTCGGATCCCCACGCCAGCTTGTCGAGCGTCGCCCGCAGGTAGTTCCCCACCCGCGCAAACACCGGCAGATAATGCGACCGAGTCAACACATTCACCGAATCCAACTGCAACACCCCGGCCGCCCGAATCGCCTTCCGCACATCCACCCGCTTAGGCCGCCCAACCCCAAACCCCTGCGCCCCCAGAGCAAGCCGGCGAGCAACCTCCACCGAAACCTCATCACCAACGGCCGCCATACTCCGAACCTATAGCGCAACACTGGCCTCATGCAGTCCGTAACAATCGGCAAGCCCGACACCTACTTCCGCCTCACCGCCGACTAGGTCGTTTGTAGGGCGCGTTGGCGGTGGTTGCGGTACCAGAGGGACCAGCTGATGAGGATTGCCAGGGCGGCTATGTGCATGACGGGGGACAGGTTGGCCATGGTGTTGACGGGGAGGGTGTAGACGAGGATCAGGCGGATGATCGCGTCTGCCAGGAGTACGGCGCCGAAGACTGTGGTCAGGGTGGTGAAGTGTTTGCGGAACGTCGGCTGGGTGTCCCAGCGGTCGTCCCACTCGGCTAGGAGCTCGGGCTTGCCGGCGTTGGCTTTTCGGGCGATGGAGTAGACGAGCGGTCGGCCCAGTAGGACCGAGCCCAGCAGTAACAGCCCGGCCGCGCCGGACAGCACGGACTCCTTCGCGAGCAGGATGCGGGGATCGCCGGTCAGGAGCGAGATGACGAGCAGTACGGCGAATGTCCCGCCGACAAAGGCAGCGAGTCCGTTCAAGCGTCGCTGTACGACGGCAATGACGGCGACCCGCACCAGCGCGGCACCCGCGGCCGCGGCGAGGGCTGGGAGTACGTCGTACCCGAGGATGCGGCCGGCGTAGTAGACGACGAGCGGTAGACCGATGTCCCAGAGCAGACCCACGAGCTGTTTACGCATGATTCGAACCCTTCTCTTTAAGATACTGCTAGTAGCTTAAGAGCGGAACCCGAGGCGCGATTAGGCCGAATGTCATGAGATACCCTGAGTGTCGTGACGACACGGCGGCGGGGTGCGGCGCTGGAGGAGGCGATCCTGCAGGCGGCGGTCGAGGAGCTGACCGAGGTCGGGTACCGCGAGCTGACGATGGACGGTGTCGCCGCCCGCGCCGGCACCGCGAAGAACGTGATCTACCGGCGTTGGCCGAGTCGGGCCGCGCTGTGCATCGCGGCGTACCGGCACATGCTCCCGACCGGTCCTGACGCGACCCCCGACACCGGCTCGCTCCGCGGCGATGCGCTCGCGCTCCTCACCCGCGCCAACGACCGCATGTCATCGCCGGTCGGCCGCATCCTCCGCCAACTCCTGGCCGACATCCAGTCCGACCCCGAACGGATGCGCGAACTCCGCGACCAGGTCGCCCGCGCCGGCGTCTCGCGCTGGCTGACCGTGCTGGCCCGCGCCGCGAGCCGTGGCGAAGTCGGCCAACAGGCGCTCACTCCACGCGTCGCCACGGTCGCCGTCGACCTGCTCCGCAACGAGTACGCCCTCAACGGCGCGACCGCGGTCTCCCCAGAAGTTCTGACCGAGATCGTCGACCAGGTCTTCATCCCGCTGGCTACGCGGGCACCAGCCCATCCTCGTAGCTGACGTTCAACCGCCGGTACGCCGCGCTCAGGAACGCCAGCAGTACGACGACCAGCATCAGCAGACTCGCCGCGACGAACGCGAGCGCGATCCCACGCGCCTGCCCTTCCCCGAGCAACCACCCGAACGTCTCCCGACCCGACGCCGACTCCATGTACGGGATCAGCAGGAACTGAGCCGCCGGACCAACCGCGAACGCCGCAACCGGAGTAGACGCAGTCTCGATGCTCTGCGCGAACCCGAAGATCCGCCCCTGCTTCTCGAACGGCACCAGCCGCTGCAGGATCGTCTGCTCCGCCGCCTCCCCGATCGGCACCAGCAGCATGAACCCGAACATCCCGACGATCAGCAGCGACTGCCACTCGCGTACCGCCGTACCCATGCCGACGATCGCGATCGCCACATTCGCCACCAGTAGCACCCGCAGCGGCGAACGCCCGAGGCCGAACCGCGCGACCAGCGCACCGCCGGCGATGAAGCCGATGCTGGTGATGCCGAGCACGAGACCCCATGACTGCACCGAGAACAGATTCAGCCCGTACGGGTCCATCAGCGCCATGAAGACACCCATGATCAGGTTGTTGAAAGTACTGAACAGAACCAGCGGAAGAAGGCCCGGTACGGCGCGCATCGTCTCCCACGCGCCACGGATATCGATCCGGGCCCGCTCCTGGTGCGCCGGCCGCGGCTCGTCGATGTGGATCGCCAGCAGCAGATGAACGAGTACGGCGGCGGTGAAGACGACCGCGATCGCGACCGTGCCGCCCATGCCGACGAAGCCGACCGACAGGCCGCTCAGGACGCTGGTGACCAGGTGCGCGACACCGTTCACGGTCCCGACGAGCCCGTTCGCCTTGTCGCGCCGATCGGCCGGCACCAGCAGGGTCACCGCCGTCGACAGCGCGATACTCCGCAGTTGACCGGCGGTGCTGCCGACGAGGACCAGCAGGGTGAACGCCCAGAACCACGGTCCATGCCAGTCACTCAGCCGCTGGCCCGCGACGACGTACAGAATCCCGGCGAGGACGAAGGCGACGCCGGTGATCGAGCTGGACAGCGCCATCGCGGTCTTCTTGCGGTGCGAGTCGACCACCGCGCCGAAGATCGTGCCGCTGGCCGCCCCGATCAGCATCGAGACGCCGGAGACGATCGACGCCGCGAGCACCGAGTGCGTCACCAGGTACACCCAGAACGCGAACCCGAAGCTCAGGAAGGTGGTCGTCACGTTCGCCACCAACGTGTTGATCAGCAACCGCCGGAATGTCGTCGTCATACCTGTACGTCGAACGCGACCTCATGGAATTGACATGGCCTCCCGAAGCGCCTCGAAATCGTCCGGCTCGAGCGGGACCAGGCCGCGCCGGAGCTGATAACCCCAGTTCGGCCGCCGGGTGAGCTCAAGCTCCACCTCATGCACGTCCGCCCGGTGCACGGGCAGGAACTCGATCCGCCGGCGCCACGGCTGCACGATGCCGCGCTCGCCCATACTCATCGGCTCGGCCTGGTACGGCGCCTCGTCGACGACCACACCCAGCGCGGTGAACGCGCGGAGCGGCCGCTTCTCGCGGTAGTGCTCGGTCGGCGAATAGATCACGAACCCATCGCCCTGCCGCAGCCGCGCGACGCCGTACCGCTTGCCGTGGTTGAGCTGGATGAAACCGCCCTCGACCGCCCGCTGGGTGTGATCCGCGGAGATCACACCCAGCCAGGCGCGCTGCAAATCCGTCATGTCACTACTGTCCGCCGGAATATACGACATCTTTCGTCATGATTTTGCGGCGGAGTTTGGCGATCAGCGGCCAGGCGATCATCAGCAGGATCACCGCGTAGATCACGTACGCGACCGGCCCGCCGATCAGCCCGGAGACGTTGCCGTTCGAGAGCTGCAGGGCCATCCGGGCCTGCCGTTCGGCGATCGGACCGAGGATCACGCCGATAATCAGCGGCAGCACCGGCAGACCGAACCGGCGCATCCCGAAACCAAGCAGCCCGAGCAGCAGAAGCAGCAACAGGTCGAGCGGCTGCGCGTTCACGGCGTACGCGCCCATCGAGGCGAAGAAGATGATCCCGGCGTACAGATACGGCCGCGGGATCTGCAGCAGCTTTGCCCAGGCCGGCGCCAGCGGCAGGTTGAGGAGCAGCAGCATGAGGTTGCCGATGAACAGGCTGGCGATCAGCGCCCACACCAGCCTCGGCTCGCGCTGGAACAGCAGCGGCCCGGGCTGGATGCCGTACGACGTGAACGCTGCCAGCATCACCGCCGCGGTCGCGTTCGTCGGCAGACCGAGCGCGAGCATGGGCACCAGCGTCCCGGCAGCGGAAGCGTTGTTCGCCGCCTCCGGACCGGCGACGCCCTCGATCGCGCCGTGCCCGAACTCCTCCGGATGCTTGGACAGCTTCTTCTCGGTCGCGTACGACAAGAACGTCGGGATCTCGGCCCCGCCCGCCGGCAGTGCGCCGATCGGGAACCCGTACGCCGTCCCGCGCAGCCACGGCTTCCACGAGCGGCGCCAGTCCGATTTCCCCATCCACGGCCGACCGACCGGGATGACTGTGCCCGGGTTCCGCCGCAGATGCGCGGCGACCCACAGCGCCTCGCCGACCGCGAAGATGCCAACGGCAACCACGACGACATCGATGCCATCGGCAAGCTGTGGCACTCCAAAAGTCAGCCGTTGCTGCCCGGTAACTTTGTCGATCCCGACCAGCCCGATCACCAGGCCGAGCAGCAACGCCGCGAACCCGCGGATCCGGGACGATCCGAGCACCGACGTCGCACCGGCGAACGCGAGCAGCATGATCGCCAGGTAGTCCGGCGCACCCAGGCTGATCGCGAACTTCACCACCTGCGGCGCGACCAGCACCAGCAACAACGTCCCGATCGTCCCCGCCACGAACGACCCGATCGCCGCGGTCGCCAAGGCCTGCGCGGCCCGTCCGGCACGCGCCATCTTGTTGCCCTCGATCGCCGTCACCACCGATGACGACTCGCCTGGCGTGTTCAGCAGGATCGACGTGGTCGAGCCGCCGTACATGCCGCCGTAGAAGATGCCGGCGAACATGATGAACGCCTGCACCGGCTCCAGTCCGTACGTGATCGGCAGCAGCAGCGCGACGGTCATCGCCGGGCCGATCCCGGGCAGTACGCCGACCGCCGTACCGACGGTGACACCCAACAATGCGAGCAGCAGATTGATCGGGGTCAGGACATCTGCGAATCCTTGCAGGAGTTCCATCACAAGATCCCTTGCAGTACGCCGGCCGGCAGGTTGACGCCGAGCCCGATCGCGAACGCGTAGAACGTGATCAGCGCCAGGGCGGCAGCGATGAACAGGTTCCGGATGTGGTGCCGGCTACCGAGCGCGAACGCGGACCCCCAGAACAGCAGGGTCCCGCTGATCGCCCAGCCCAGCGGCTCGATCAGCGCCAGGTTGACCACGAACGCGGCGATCAGCGTGAGCACGGTGCGCCAGTCGACGGCGGACGTCACGTCGACGTCCTCGCCTTCCTCGGCCTCACCGGTCCCGCCGCGGGCGACGTCGACGGCGTACAGGACGGCGACGACGAGCAGCAGTACGCCGAGGACGATCGGTACCGGCTTCGGGCCGATCGGATCGTTGCTGTTGGCAATGTGCTGGAGCCGGGCGGCGTCGACGATCACCAGGACGCCGACCACCGCCAGGAACCCGCACACGCCGTACTGCGCTCGATCCGGCCGCCGGGTCGCGGCCTCGGTCATGCTGCCAGGCCCAGCTTGGCCAGGATGTCGGCGACCGCCTTGTCCTGGTCGGTGAGGAACTTGCCGAACTCGTCACCGGTCACGAACGCGTCGGTCCAGCCGTGCTTCTCCAGCTCGGACTTCCACTGCGCGGACTCGTGCATCTTCGTCAGCGCGTCGATCCAGACCTTCTTGTCCGTGTCGCTGATCCCCGGCGGGGCGACGATCCCACGCCAGTTGGTGAACACCAGGTCGATCCCGGAGCCCTTCAGCGTCGGCACGTCCTTCAACGCCTCGATCGGCTGCTCGCTCGTCACCGCGAGCACGCGCACCTGGCCGCTCTGGACCTGGTCGAGGAACTCGCCGAATCCGCTGGCCCCGAAGGCGATCTTGCTCCCCAGCAGCGCTGGCAGTAGTTCGCCGCCGCCGTCGTACGAGACGAAGTTGACGTCCTTCGGGTTGATGCCGACGGTCTGCGCGAGCTGCATCGGCAGCAGGTGGTCCGGTCCGCCCGGCGACGAACCGCCGCCGACCGCCAGCCCCTTCGGGTTCGCCTTCCAGGCCGTGACCAGATCGCCGATCGTCTTGTACGGCGAGTTCTTCGGTACGACGATCGCACCGGCCTCCTCCACCAGCTTCGCCAGCGGCGTGGTCTGGGTCAGCGTCGCCTTCGACTTCGAGGTGTACGTCGCGCCGACCACGCCGAGCCCCATCTGCATGGCGAGCTTGCCGTTGCGCTTCTCGTTCACGGTCCGCTGCAGGCCGACAGTACCGCCGGCACCAGGCAGGTTGAACACCTGCACGCCGGTTGCGATCTTCGCGTCCTCCATCACCTTCGCGGCGACCCGGGCGGTGGTGTCGTACCCGCCGCCGGCCGCGTTCGGCACCATCAGCCGCAGGCCGGTGGCAGGCTTGCCGCTGTCGGCGTTGGTGTCGGATTTGTCCGCGGTCGCGCCGCAGGCGGTCACGCTGGCCAGCGCGAGCACTGCTGTGGTGACCCAGAGCATCGGCCTCATGGCGGTGTCCTTTTCGATGGGGATCAGGTGGCGACGATCGTGGACCTCCAGCGGGTGCGGCGTCTGCGTTGTGGCCGCAGCGGTAGTTGAGTTCATTGTGGTCACGGGCGGAACCTGGGTGAAGTGTGGCACTCGAGCGCCGCAGCGGTGATCATGCGGCAGAACCTTATGGGAGGTGAATATGGCCGTCAGGCTGGGAAGACGTCCGACTTTGGCCGGGCAGCTGCTCGTGCTGCAGTTGGCGATCGTCGTGGTTGTTCTCGTCGCCGTCGCCGCAGTCTCGCTCGCCCAGTCTGCCGCCACGTTCAACCGGGTCGAGGGTCGTCGCGTCACCGCGCTGGCCGAGCAGCTCTCCGGGAATCAGACGCTGCGGTTCGGCATCCGGCACCCCGCGCCCGCGGAGGTGCTCGCGCCGTTGCTCCAGACAACGTTGACGCAGTCCGGCGTCACCTCGATCACGGTCGCCGACGCGCACGGCCGGATCATCGCGGCCACGAACCCCACCACGATCGGCAGCGCGTTGGCGCTCGGTGATCCGTGGGTGGCCTCGGGACGGGGATGGTCAGGTGAGCTGCGGCTAGGGGATGGGAAGGAGTTGGTCTCGCAGGTCCCGGTGCTCAGTCAGGGCACGGATGCGAACGGTCGGCCGGACGGAACGCTCGGGGATCACATCGGCACGGTGATGGTCGGCGAGCAGGCTCCGTCGATCTGGCAACGGTTGCGCGGGGCATCGTCGTACCTGGCGATTTATCTCGGGATCGCCTGTGTGCTCGGGCTGCTCGGGTCGTGGTTGCTGGCGCGCCGGATCAAGCGGCAGACGCTCGGGCTTGAGCCGCGGGAGATCGCCGGTCTCGCCGAGCACCGGGAGGCGATGCTGTACGGGCTGGCCGAGGGAGTCGTTGCCTTGGACCCCCATTTGCGGGTCACGCTGGTGAACGATGTCGGTCGGCGACTGCTCGATCTGCCGTCGAACGCGGTCGGGAGGTCGTTGAGGGAGTTGGGGATCGAGGGTCGGTTGCGCGAGGTGCTCGCCGGGGAGGACGAGGCGCGCGACGCGGTCGTCGTACGGCGTGGGCGCGTGCTGGTGATGAACCGGATGGAAGTGTTGAAGGACGGGCGTTCGCTCGGATCGGTGACCACGCTGCGCGACCGGACCGAGCTGGCACAGCTGGAGCGGGAGCTGGGGTCGTTCCGTTCGTCGGCCGAGTTGCTGCGGGCGCAGACGCATGAGTTCGCGAACCAGTTGCACACGATCTCCGGCCTGATCCAGATCGGGGAGTACGACGAGGTCGTCACGTACGTCGGCGCGCTCAACCGCTATCGTGAATCGCTCGACCTGACCGTGACCCGGCGGGTCCACGACACCGCGGTCGCCGCCCTGCTGATGGCGAAGTCCTCGCTCGCGGCCGAACGCCGCGTCGAGCTCCGGGTATCCGAACGTACGACGCTGCTCCGGCTCGACCCCGCGCTGTCGGCCGACGTGGCGACCGTGGTCGGCAACCTCGTCGACAACGCGATCGACGCAGCGGCCCAGTCCGGTACGCCGCTGTCACCCGCGTGGGTTGAGGTCGAATTGCGACAGGACGCCACCAGTGTGGAGATCGTGGTCCGCGACTCCGGTCCTGGCGTGGCGCCCGAGCTGGCGCAGGAGGTGTTCGCGCACGGCTTCACCACCAAGGCCGCGGCCGAGGGCGAACGCGGGATCGGCCTCGCGATGACCCGGCTGATCTGCCGCCGGCGCGGCGGCGAGGTCGCCGTCACCAACAACGCCGACGGCGGCGCGGCGTTCGTCGCCCGCATGTCCGCCCAGCGCACGCCCGAGGGAGCCCGATGATCACGGTCCTCGTCGTCGACGACGACTTCATGGTCGCCCGCATCCACCGCGGCTTCGTGGACCGCGTCGACGGCTTCGAAGTCATCGGTACGGCGAACTCCGGCGACCAGGCTGTCTCGGCGCTGTCCTCGCTTCGTCCTGATTTGGTGCTGCTTGATCTGTATCTGCCTGACGTGTTCGGCATCGAGCTGATCGGGCGGATGCGCGCCGTACAACCTGATGTCGACATCCTCGTGATCACCGCGGCGCGGGAGGCCGAGGCGGTGCGGGGCGCCGTACGCCAGGGTGTCGTCAACTACTTGCTGAAACCCTTCGGTTTCGAGGATCTGCGCGCTCGACTGCAGGAGTACGCCCGCCGCCGCGCCAGCGTGCCCGACCAGGTCACCTCCCAAGCCGACGTCGACCGCGTCCTCGCCCCCGCCCGCCCATCGGTCAACCGCCTCCCCAAAGGCCTCAGCCAAGAGACCACCGACCTGGTCACCGCCGCCCTCCGCACCACCCCCGAGAACCTGTCCGCCGCCGAATGCGCCGAGAAGGTCGGCATCTCCCGCGTCAGCGCCCGCCGCTACCTGGAATTCCTCTGCACCCAAGGCCAAGCCCAAGTAACCCTCCGCTACGGCACCACCGGCCGCCCCGAACGCCGCTACCACTGGCGAACTTGATGCCCCCCGCGTGCGCTCGCAGTGAATGCCAGGCCCGTGTCACCCGCAAGACACCTCGAGCCGAGGGGACCGCGACACTCCCACGCCCTCGCGGCAGGCTGCTGTCCGCGTACCGCTGTGTCCGGCGCCGACGACAGGAACGTGGCGACGTGTTGCAGTCAGCTCGCCGCTGACAGTGGAGAAAGCTGAATTTGGTGGGATCCTCCAGCGTCAGAGTGATTTCAGGGCGAGGTACATGTCTACCCGGTCCTGGAAGCGGGAGAGGTCGCGGCCGGTGAGCTCCTGGATTCTGTCGATGCGGTAGCGCACGGAGTTCACGTGTAGATGGAGCTGATCGGCGGTGCGTGCCCATGAGCAGGCGGTCTCCAGGAAGATCGACAGCGTCCCGACCAGGTCGCCCCGAGTGCGGCGGTCGTGTTCGAGGACTGCGCCCAATACGCGGGTCGCATAGGTACGGCGTACGTCGTGGGGGACCGCCGCGAGTAGTAGTGCGTGTGAGGTGACGTCCTCGGAGCTGACGACGCTGACCGGTGTACCGCCGACGTGGGCGACGCGGTGGGCGAAACGTGCCTCCTCCAACGCCCCGGCGAGACCGGAGATATCGGCCGGTCCGCTGATGCCGACGGACAGTGTGGTGCTCGCGAGTAGGCCGGGTGCGAAGCGGGCGCACGCCGTACGCACGAGATCAGGCAGCTCCGGTGAATGCGGAAGGAGCGCCACAGCGCGGCCGTCGCCGGTGCGAGCCACCACGGGCCGGCTCACCGTGAGCGCGATGTCCTCGAGCAACGCCGGCGCACCCTCGGGCGGCCCGCTGCCCGAGATCTCTACGACCACGACGACGACCGGCTGATCAGTGGCGAGACCGGTCTGCCGAAGACCTGCCAGTACCTCGCTTTGCGACGCCCCCGCCTCGACCATGGCGACTGCTTCGGTGGCGATCGGCCGGAGCGCCCGCTGGCTTTCGTCCCGTCGCGAGCGATCGAGGGACGCGATCGCGCACAGCTCGCCGACTGCGTCGACCTCGTCGCGGGGCCAGGTCCGGAGATCTCCGTCGACGACCACGAGCCAGGTCGTGAGCCGCTGGCCGAGCGTCGAGCCGACCGGGAACACGCTGTACGTCCCCGACTCGGTCTCGATCGGCGCGGGCAACCGGTCGGTCGTGAGGAAGCCCGCGGTGACGGCGTCAACGGTCGCGGGGTCGAGCTCGGCAGGGCCCGGCACCACATGCCGACCGGACGGCGTGAGCACCCGGCAAATGTGGCCGAAGGCAACCGACACCCGATCGGCAAGCTCGTCCAGGCTCCGGCCGGCGGCGATCGCGGCGAGCATGTCGCGCTGGCGTACCAGGCTGGCCGACGCGCGGGAGTGACCGTTCCCCGAGTCGCGCTCGACGATGTGCTCGGTGATGTCGGTGAACGCAACCTCGGCCGGCACCTCGATCAAGGTGAGTTCGTGAGCCCGGCAGGCCTCGACCAGATCGCTCGGTACGTCGCCGCCGGCCAGCAGCGCTCGAGCACCCCGCCTCGATACCGATCGCACGAACCGCTCGCTGTCGCCGGGACTGCGGTGCCAGACCAGCCCGCTGAGCACGAGCTCGCCGCCGCTGAGGTAGCGGCCGGGGTCGAGGAGGTCGGTCGTGACCAGTCGGCCGATGGGCTGTGCCTGCGCGTCGGGCGCGGCGTACAGCACGCGGAGCCCGAGGCGCTCCTCGTCGAGCAGCTCCGAAAGCAACATGGTGACCTCCCTGGATGAATCTACAGTTTCATCGGCCTGGTGGCAGCCCTTGACTGTGGGATTGCATGGGCTGGACGCTTGACAGTAGAGAAGGCCAGGTTCAATCTTCTAGCCATCGGAATCCAGTTTCCGGGATGCGGAATTCTGTCCTGTCATGGCAGAGGTGGGAGCGCACGATGGCTGAGCAAGAAAAGATCGCGGAGCAGGACGTGCTGCTGGCGGCGACACCCGTCCGAGACGACCGGACGCCTGATGACCGGGCGCCCGACGACGGGAGACGGGCGCTGCTGCGGCTCGCCTCGGTGATGGACCGGATAGGCACCAACCGCAGTCACAAGGTGATCCTGGCCGTGGTCATCTTCGGTGCCTTCTTCGACGTGATCGAGCAGAACACGGTCGGCATCGTCGGGCCCTCGCTGAAGGACCAGTGGGGCGTCTCGTCCGCCGGCATCGGCTTCCTGGCCTCGGCGACGTTCGGCGCGATGTACATCGGCGCCGCACTCGGTGGCTGGCTGAGCGACCTCAAGGGCCGCAAGACCATGTTCAACTTCAACCTGGCGCTCTACAGCATCGGCGCGCTGGTCTGTGCGCTCGCCCCGAACTTCCCGGTGCTGGTGATCGGGCGTGTCATCGTCGGTCTCGGGCTGGGCGGCGAGTTCGTCGTCGGGCTGGCCTTGCTCGCGGAGATGACGTCGACGAAGTTCCGCAGTACGGCGGTGGGGTTGCTGCAGGTCGGCGCTGGGGGGCTGGGGAACCCGGCGGCGTACCTCTTCGGATTCGTGATCGTCGGCGTGATCGGTCCCGATCTGCCGCTGTGGCTGGGTGGACCGGATGCGAGCTGGCGTTGGGTCTTCGCACTTCTTTGCCTGCCGGCTCTGCTCGTCCTCTACACGCGGCGGCACATGCCGGAGACGCCTCGGTACCTGTTGAGCAAGGGTCGCATCGCGGAGGCGAACCGGTCCCTCAGCGTGCTCGCATCCGACCGGCTGAACCCGCGCGGGCTGCTGGTGACGAACTACCTGCCGGAGAACATGCGACTCGCGCAGGCCGACGTACGGTGGACCGAGATCCTGCGCGGTCGGCTCGGACGCAACTCGGCCGTGCTCGGCGCCTGCACGGCATCGCTGTTCGGGGCGCAGTTCGTCCTGCTGACCTTCTGGCCGACGCTGTTGGTCGACCAGGGGTACGAGATCGCGACGAGTCTGTGGTTCACGATGGTGATCTTCACGGGCGCTGTTGCTGGAGCCCTGGTCTCCTCGGTGCTGAACGCAAGGTTCCGCCGGCGTCCGACGATCGCGGTCGCGGCTGCCCTCTCGTGCCTGTCGGCGTTGGCCTTCGCCTTCCTTGCCAACGGCGCGGTCGCGATCCTCGTCCTCGGCTTCCTGTTCGAGTTCTTCTCCTGGTGGGCGAACTGCTCGATCTCGACCTGGTGCCCGGAGCTCTATCCGACGCGGGTACGGGCGTTCGGCATCGGCGTGATCTCGAACCTGGGAATGATCGGCGGCGCTCTGCTCCCGCCGCTCGCCGGAGCTCTCCTCAGCTCGCTGGGACCGGTCGCGTTGCTGAGTCTGGTCGGTGCCATGTGTGCGGTGGTGCTGGTAGCGGTGCCATTCGGGCCGGAGACGTTCGGACGATCGTTGGAGGAATTGCACGATGGCAACTGAAGGACCTCGGATGCGGGTCGGCGTTGACGGACTCAAGATCCCCGAATCGGCCAAGCGCGGTCCACTCGGGACGATCGAGCACGCGCATCAGCTCGGACTCGAAGGCGTCTTCTTCCGTTCGGTGCTGGACCTGAGCCCGACGCTGAACCCGGCCGAACTGCGGAACGCGCGGGCCCGCGCGGACGAGCTCGGGATGTACCTCGAGACCGGGCTCGGCAAGGTGAACCCGTTCGCGATTCCCGAGGCGCCTGAGCTGCGCGAGATCGGCGACGGCGACACCCTGCTCGGATTCCGCCGGATGATGGAAGCCTGCGCCGCGATCGGCTGCTACGAGCTGTGGTCGTCGACCGCGATGGTCAAGCCGAAGTTCCCGGGACGGCTGGCCTGGGACCGCTTCCGTACCGACGTCACCTGGGAAGAGCAGCTCGTCGCGATCGAGCGCTTCCTGCTGCGGCTGGCGCCGTACGCACGAGACCTTGGTATTCACGTGAACCTCGAGACTCATGAGGAGATCAGCTCGTTCGAGCTGGTCCGCCTGGTCGAAGCGGTCGGGCCGGACGTGACCGGGATCGTCTACGACACCGCGAACCCGCTGCACCGGATCGAGCACCCGACCTGGACGGCCCGCCGGGTTGCGCCGTACGTCCGTCAGACGCATATCAAGGACGCGCATCTTGCTCATGGCGAAGGCGGTCTGTACTACCAGCTGCGCCCTTGTGGAGCAGGGGTTGTGGACCTCGCTGAGGTCCTGCCGATCGTTGCTGAGAGCAACCCGTCGGTGAATCTCACGATCGAGAACTACGAGTCGTACGAGGACCGGCCGCGGCCGCCGGAGAAGTGGCTGATCGAGGTGTACGACGAGGAGTTCCTCGCGGCACATCCCGATCTCACGGTGCCGGAGTTCGCGGCGTACCTGGAAATGGTGCACGCCTACGAGAACCGGATCGCTGCCGGCGAACTGCCGGATCTCGACACCTACGCCGCGCAGCCCTTCGGCTACAGCGAAACCGTTCGCTACATCGTCGACAGTGCTGCCCACATTCGCGCTATCTGCGCTTCGGAAAGGACGACCATATGACGTACCTCGCGGAGACCTCGGACAACCGCTCGATGGAACTTCCGGACGAACTGCTCCAGGGCGCGATCGATATCCATGTGCACGCAGGGCCTTGGCTGCGGTCGTGTCCCGGCCGGCTCGATCCGTTCCAGATTGCCGAGCAGGCGAAGGCCGTCGGCATGCGGGCGTTGATGTACCTCGACCACACGCTCGGGATGAGCTGCGGTACGTCGCTGCTGACGACGCGGCAGGTGCCGGGTATCGACGTGTTCGGCGGGATCATCATGACGTCGGTGCTCGGCGGGCTCAATCCGCGGGCGGTGAAGACCGCGCTGGAGTACGGCGCCGGCGCAAGGTTCGTGCACTTCGGTGCACATTGCACGCACTTCATGGCAAGTCACGAAGGAAGCTATGTCGACGGGAAGCCGGTGACGTTCAAGGATCAGTACCCGGCGTTCCAGAAAGAACTTGATCGCTCGATCCGGGTCCCGCTCGACGGCTCTGTGCCTGATGATCTGGCGGAGATTCTCGGGCTGATTGCGGAGCACCCGCACGTGCATCTCAATACCGGGCACGTCTCGGTCGACGAGGCGATGCGGCTGGCGGACCTGGCGATCGACGCGGGGATCCGGAAGATCGTCGTGGCGCACCCGTGCCGTGGTCGGATGACGGTCGAGCAGCAGCGGAAGCTTGCCGAGAAAGGTGTGCTGCTGGAGGGCGCGGTCTCGGACTGGATGTTCCATCGCGGGCTGCCGCGGACGAACTACTACGTCGAACGCGAATGGGCCGACGAGATCGCCGGGATCGCGAACGCGCCGGAGTTCAGCGGGATCATGCCTTGGGCGCGACAGATCCGGGAGATCGGCGTCGAGCACTTCATCCTCGGCACCGACTACGGCATCCGCTCCGGCCCGACACCGGCCGAGGGCATGCGGACGCTGATCAGCTCACTGCTCGACCTCGAGTTCACCGTCGACGAGATCAACACGATGATCAAGAACAACCCCGCCCGCCTCCTCGACCTGGAGCCGTGAGCGGTGCCGGGGACCGTACTCGTCATCAACCCAAACACCAACAAACAAACGACCGCGATGATGACGGACCTGATCCGGCCGGCGCTATCCGCGGCTGGGTTGACGGTCGAGGGCATCACGGTCGCCCACGGTCCCCGCATGCTCGCCGACCCCGCAGCCCTCGCCGCAGCCGGGCCCCACGTGTTGCACGCCGTACGCCACCGCCTCACCACGGCGGCCGGTGTTGGCGCGGGTGGTGAGGTGGTTGCGGTGATTGTTGCGGCGATTGGGGATCCGGGGCGGGAGTTGTTGGACGGCGTACTGGATGTGCCGGTGGTGGGGATCGGGCAGGCTTCGATCTTGGCGGCGGCGCGGGGTGGTCAGCGGTTCGGGATGGCGACCAGTACGCCGTTGTTGGCCGACTCGCTCGTGGACCTCGTGGCGCAGTACGGCCACAGCGACACCTTCATCGGCGTACGGCTGACGACGTCCGATCCGCTCGTGCTGGCGGCCGACCCCGAGCGCCAGTTCCTCGAGTTGGCCGACGCAGTCCGCGCTTGCGTTGCCGACGGCGCGGAGTCCGTGATCATCGCCGGCGGCCCACTCGCCGCCACCGCCCGACGCCTGGCGGAGCTCGACCTGGCCCCGATCATCGAGCCACTCCCCAGCGCAGCCGCCTTGGTCATCGCAGCTGTGGACAACAGCCCCGGAGGCACGAGCCGGGGTGGGTGAGAGCGGGTGCGTTGAGGAGCGGAGCGACGAAGGGAGCGACTGCGGAGCACGCGTGGAGCAGACGCAGTACGCCTCACCACATCCGGCTAGTCCTCGACCAGTTCTACGGTGGTGGCGTGGCGTTCGGCTAGGGCGTGGTAGACGGTGGCGTTGTGGTCTACGAAGAGTTTGGCGGTGCCGTCCAGCGGGATGATTTTCTTGGCGGGGCTGCCCATTGCGACTGACTCCGGTGGGATGACGGCGCCGGGGGTGACGGTGGAGCCGGCCGCGACCAGGGAGCGTTTGCCGACGATGGCGCCGTCGAGGACGATCGCGCCGTTGCCGACGAGCGCCTGTTCGCCGATTGTGCAGTCGTGGACGAGGCATTGGTGGCCGACGGTTGCGTTCGGGCCGATTTCGCAGCCGTTGTGGCCGACGTGGATGACCGTGTTGTCCTGGATGTTCGCGCCGGCGCGGATCGTGATCGTACCCAGGTCGGCGCGGATCACCGCGCCGTACCAGATCGAGACGCCGGCCTCCACGACGACATCCCCGACCAGCGTGGCGGTCGGCGCGATCCAGGCGTCCGGGTGAACGGTCGGGCGCTTACCTTCGAACGAGTACATGGGCATACGCCGCACCCTATGCCGCGTAGCCTCGTGCGGTGCTGAAAACAGTTGCCGGGTTCGCCGCGTTCGGGTTGTTCTGGGGAGCGTGGGGCGCGATCCTGCCCGCGGTCCGGACCGGCGCCGGGGTGAACGACGGTGAGCTCGGCGTCGCGCTGCTGATGATCGGACTCGGTGCGCTGGTGTCGATGCGGTTCACGGGGTATCTGATCGATCGGTACGGCGGTGTCGTGCTGCCGGTCGTGACCGTACTGTTCGCGATCTGCGGCGTACTACCCGCGCTGGCCGGCTCGGTTGTCACGCTGAGCGCCGCGTTGTTGTTGCTCGGAGCAACCTCTGGCGCGATGGACGTAGCCATCAACGCAACCGGCTCCCATGCGGAGGCCGCCACCGAGCGCCCGGTGATGAATTTCGCGCACGGCATGTTCTCGGTTGCGGTCGTAGTCGCAAGCCTGGGTACGGCGGGACTCCGCGCCGCCGGCGTCGGCGCGCTCCCGGTGCTCGGCGGGGCCGCCGCCCTGATCGTCATCACCGCACTCGTTGTCCTGTCGCAACGGGACACCGCACAGGCCGCCTCGGGCAGCACCTCGGCGCAACCAGCAGCCACAGGCGACGCACGGAACCCGCGGGCTGATGCCGAAGGGTCGGTGAGGGGGAGGTTGGAGCCGACTTTGCTGATGTTCGGGGTGCTGTGTGCGATTGCTTATCTGGTTGAGAATGCGTGGCAGAGCTGGAGTGCTGTGCATCTGGATACTTCGCTCAACGCGCCGGCCGGCCTCGCGTCTGTCGCCCCCGCTGTCTTCGCGGCTGCGGCTGCCACCGGCCGGTTTGCCGGAAACGCTCTCCTGAAGCGGGTCCAGCAAGTGCAGCTGCTCGTTTTCGGCGGGCTCATCGCGGCGGTGGGCTCGCTTGTCGCGGCGACCGCCGGACACCCGTGGATAGCACTGGTCGGCATTGGCATCGCAGGGCTAGGTACGTCGGTCTGCGCGCCCACCATCATCGGGATGGCCGGCGCCTGGGCCGGACCCGCCCGACGCGCAGGCGCGATCTCGGTCGTCACCACGATCGCCTACCTCGGATTCCTGATCGGCCCGGCGGCGGTCGGCGCGGTCTCCTCGCAGTGGTCGCTGCCAGTCGCACTCGGCGGCGTCGCCGTACTCGCGGTCGTCGTCGCCGGCCTCGCTCCGGTAGCCGGCCGCATCGCCGGAGCCCGTTGAAGGCCGCGAACGCGATCGACCCGAGCCGGCCTTCGACGTACGGCGAAAGGGATTTGAAAGGACCTCCCGCGAGGCTACGGTGACAAGGACTAGCGAGGAGGGTTCCATGACGGAGATCGCGAAATCGGGGGCCGCGGTGATCAACCGGGCCGACGGGCGGGACGACGGGGAGGAGTGGACCGAGAATTACACCCAGTTGCCTGGTGGGGCTGGGGTGTCGCTGATTCTCGAGTCAACCACGAAGGAGGGCGCCGGTCCGCGGCTGCACAAGCATCCGTACGCCGAGACGTTCATCATCCGCCGCGGTACGGCGACGTTCACAGTCGGCACGGAAGAGATCGTCGGCCGAGCGGGCCAGATCCTGGTCGTCCCCGCCGACACCCCGCACAAGTTCCGCACCGGCCCCGGCGGCTACGAAGCGGTCCACATCCACGCCAACCCGACGTTCGAAACGGTCTGGCTGGAGTAGCTACTCCGACGGGGGAGTGAACGCGGCCAGCAAGGTCGCGGTGATGTACGGCGCGGCTTGGTCGGACGTGATGCGGCCGGCGTGGAGTTCGCTCGCGGCGCCGTGCATCACGTTGTGCATGACGCTGACCAGCCACGAGGTCGGCAGGTCGGTGCGGAAGAGGCCCTCACTGCGGCCGCGTTCGAGCAGCCGTTCCACGCGTGCCATCGGGTCGGCGTGCAGCTCTTGGACCCGCCCCGGCGGCAGCGCGTCCTGAGCCGCGAGCAGCAAAGCGCGGTACTGGTCGACCAACTGCCAGCTCGACTCGATCAGCCGCCCCAGCGCCGAACGGGGATCGCCGGTCAGATCGACTTGCCCGAGTGTCTCCTCGCCGGTCGCGATCGCCTGCACGAAAACGGCGTCGATCAGCTCGGCCCGCGACGGGAAATGCCCGTACAGCGTGACTCGCCCGACCCCGGCCGCCTTCGCGATCTCCGACGTACTCGCGGCCGGATCGCGGCTCAGGCACTCCGCCGCCGCGGTCAGGATCGCCGCGATGTTCCGCTGCGCATCCGCCCGTCTGGTCGTGACAGCCACGGAAACCTCCTCATCTCGAACACCGTTGTACGAATTCCTCTTGTCGAACACCAGTGTACGAGTTACGGTACCAACTTAACCCGTACACACCTGTTCAACTTAAGGACGATGACCGATGAATCAACCCGACCCCCGGCGGTGGCGACTGCTGGGGCTGCTCGCCGTCGCGCAGTTCATGCTGATCCTCGACGTCACCGTGGTGGCGATCGCGCTGCCGAACATCGAGACCGATCTCCAACTCGGCCGCGAGACCCTGACCTGGGTGGTCAGCGCGTACACGCTGATGTTCGGCGGCCTGATGCTCCTGGGCGGCCGCGCCGCCGACCTGTTCGGTTCCCGCCGCGTCGTGCTGACCGGCCTGATCGTGTTCACCGCGGCCTCGCTCGTCACCGGCCTGGCCAACGGCCCCGAACTCCTCCTCGCCGGCCGCGTCGCCCAGGGCATCGGCGCCGCGATGCTCTCGCCGGCCGCGCTGTCCGTCGTCACGAAGACGTTCGACGGCGACGAGCGCAACAAGGCACTCGGCATCTGGTCCGCGATGGGTGGTGGCGGCTCGGCGATCGGCGTACTGCTCGGCGGCCTGCTCACCGCCGGCCCCGGCTGGCAGTGGGTCTTCTACATCAACCTGCCCATCGGCCTGATCGTGTTCATCCTCCTGCTCCGGATGCTCCCCGCCGATCGCCCGAGCGAGCAGCAGGGCCGCCTCGACGTTCCCGGCGCTCTTCTCGTCACAGCCGCCACAGGTACGGCGATCTACGCGCTCATCAACGCCGGCGACCGCGGCTGGCTCTCGGCCGCGACTCTCGGCACACTGGCCGGCGCCCTCGTCCTGTACGGCGTCTTCGCGTGGGTCCAGCGCTCCGTCCGGTGGCCACTGATGGACCTCCGGATCCTGACCCGGCGACCTGTTGCCGCAGGCACCTTCATGTTGCTGGTAGCAACGGCTCTGATGATCTCGATGTTCTTCCTCGGATCCTTCTACCTGCAACACTTCAAGCAGTACGGCGCCCTGCGTACCGGGCTGCTGTTCTTGCCGGTGGCAATCGCCGCGATCGTCGGCGCGCACCTCGCCGGTCAGCTGGTCGGTCGCGTCGGAGCACGACCGGTCGCCGTCGTTGGATTCGCGATCACCGCCATCGGCGTCGCCATCCCCGCGATCTGGGACGGTGCCGCTGAGATCGTGATCGGGATGACCGTCGGGACGGTAGGACTCGGTGCTGCGTTCGTCGCGTCCTCGACCACGACGTTCGCGCAGATCGATCATCGGGAGGCCGGTCTCGCGTCAGGCATCCTGAGCACGTTCCACGAGTTCGGTGCATCGCTCGGCGTCGCGGTCGTGTCTAGTGTCGCGGCGGCCAGTCTCGCCGGCACGGTGTCGACCGGATTCTCTCGTGGGTTCACGTTCGCCGCGATCACCGCAGTGGTGGCGGCTGTCCTTGCGCTGATCGTCGTACCGGCGTTCAAGCCTTCAACCGGAGGGGTTCATGTCCATTGAGATTCGCCGCGCGGTGGTCGCGGATGCAGAGACCGTGCTGACCATGCTGGGGGAGTTGGCGGCGTACCAGGATCAGCAGCAATACGTCACTGCGAGCGTGCATGACTGGGAAGGGTTCCTCGAACGCGAGGACGTGATCGTGCTGCTGGCCGAGGTGGACGGCAGCGTCGCGGGGTACGTGTCCGCCCTTCGCCGTCCGTACCTCTGGGTCGGTGGCGATCAGCTCGCGCTGGACGACCTCTACGTCCGCGAGGCATTCCGTGACGCCGGCGTCGGTCGCCGGTTGATGCTCGGCCTCGCCCGGTACGCGCTGCCGGACCGACTCCCGATCGGCTGGGGTCTCCGCCTCGAGAACACGGCCGGCTACCGCTTCTACGAACGCCTCGGCGCCAAGCTGGTCACGAAGACCGCAGCCGGCTGGTCGCCCGAGGCGTACGAGGCTCAGCTCAACGAATAGGTGGCCGCGACCGGGAGATGGTCGGAGGCGAAGCTCACCGGGACGGACACCGCCGTCGTCGCCAACTGCGCGCTGTGCAGCTGGTAATCGATCCGCTTGGTCGGCAACGGAACCGGACTGGTGAGCCCGAGCCCGAACCCCTTCTCCGGCCAGGCGTCGGTCAAGTGCGTGGTGAGGGTCTTCACCTCGGCCGACGTCGGTAAGGCGTTGAAGTCGCCGACCAGCACCGTTGCCTCGGGCGCACACGGCCTGCCGTCGACGTCGATCAGCGTCTCGAGCGGATCCCAGTCCAGGTTGGCGGCGAAGACGTAGTTCATCTTCAGCCGCGCCGCCAGCCAGGCCGGCTGGTCGACCCAGTTGCTACGGGCGTCGAAGTACTTGTCGACCCCCGCGCCGTGGTGGATGTTGAACGTCACCGTCTTCACCACTACGGCAGTATCACATTTGGAAAGGATCAAGGCCCGGGACTTACCGAAACGCCATGGCCCCGCGCAGGGCCGCTTCCTACCGTGAAGTGATGCGAAGGACCGTCCCGCCGCAGGCCTACTTCATCGTCAGCGCGGTCTTCCACTACCTGGGACCCGCGTTCGCGGTGCTGCTGTTCGCGCGCATCGATCCACTCGGCGTGGCCTGGCTGCGGATCGCCGCCGCCGGTCTGATCTTCTCGGTCTGGCGCCGGCCGTGGCGGACCTGGCGGACCCTCTCGTGGACCACCCGACGCCTGGTGATCGCGTGGGGTGCCGTCCTCGCGGTGATGAACTGCTGCTTCTATCTGGCCATCGATCGCATCCCACTCGGCACCGTCGCCGCCGCCGAGTTCGCGCCGGTGATCCTGCTCGCAGCGATCGCCGTGCGTTCAGTGCGCAACCTGCTGGCGCTCCTACTCGCAGTCGCCGGTGTCTACGTGCTGACAGACATCCGCCTGTCCCACGACTGGATCGGGTTGACCTTCACCGCCCTCAACGCGATCCTCTTCGCGGCGTACGTCGTACTCGGCCACCGAATGTCACAAGGCCTGCAACGGATCGATGGCCTCGCACTAGCGATGACAGTAGCGACCGTCCTCGCACTACCCGTCGGACTACACGCAGCCGTCCCCGCGTTTACCAATCCCGCTCTGCTCGCCGCAGCCGTAGGAGTAGGCGTGTGCTCATCGGTGATTCCGTACGTCGCGGATCAGCTCGCGATGGCGCGGTTGAAGCGGTCCACGTTCGCGTTGATGCTGGCGTTGCTGCCCGCCACGGCGACGGTGATCGGTGCCGTCGTACTGCGGCAGTTCCCGCGGCCGGCCGAACTGGCCGCGGTTGCGATCATCGTCGTCGCGGTCGGGCTGCATCGCGAACCTACATCGCCTTGAGCGACAGCTCTTTCCAGTCCTCCCAGGTCTGCAGCCGCTCGGCGTACGCCTGCTTGACCAGCTCGTGGCCCTGGCCGAAGAAGACCCGCAGCGGCGGGTTGGGGGTGTCGGCGAGCTCGAGGATCGCCTGCCCGGCCGCGGCCGGGTCGTCGAAGTCGACCGCCGCGACATAATCCACCAGAGCCTTCCGGTGGCCGTCGTACAGCGGATTCGGCGTCGCGGCCACCCCGCCGGTCAGGCCGTCGGTCGCGTAGCCGCCAGGCTCGACGACTGTGACGTTGATACCGAAGCCGGCGACCTCCTGAGCAAGCACCTCGCTGAGACCTTCGAGAGCCCACTTCGACGCGCAGTAGCCGCCGCCGAGCGCGAGTCCGACCAGACCAGCCACCGAGGAGATCTGGATGATGTGGCCGCTGCCCTGTTCACGCAGGTAGGGCAGCGCCGCCTGGACCACCCAGATCGGACCGAAGAGGTTGGTCTCGAGCTGGTCGCGCAGTTGCTGGTCGCTGATCTCCTCGATGGCACCCGACAGCCCGTAGCCGGCGTTGTTCACGATCACGTCGAGCCGGCCGAAATGTTCCTTGGCCTGCTCGACGGCCCCGAAAACAGCGGCCTTGTCGGTCACGTCGACCTCGAGCGGGAGTACGGCGTCGCCGTACGTGTCGACCAGCTCATTGAGGCTCTTCCGGGCCGTCGCGGCCACCCGGTCCCCGCGGGACAGGGCAGCCTCGACGAAGTGCCGGCCGAGCCCGCGAGACGAGCCGGTGACGAACCAGACCTTGCTCATGCGGGCCTCACGTTGTGGTTCCCGGCGAACAGGTTGGCCGGGTCGTACTCGCGCTTGACCGCCGCAAGCCGCTCGTACGTCGCCGTCGGGTAGACCGCATCCACATCGGCGTCCTCTGCGGCGGACAAGAAGTTCGCGTACGCGCCCCTGACCTGCGGCGCGAGCTTGTCCCAGAGCGCCTGCCGGGCCGGACCGGTCGCCTCGACGACCGGCGGCGGGCCGATCGTGGTCGTGGCGAACATCAGCTCCGCCTCCCGATGCGCGTACGCCGTGGCGTCGGCCGCGACCTCGGAGACGGCCCCGCCGACGGTACGGACGGACATGATCGGCGAGCCCTGCGTCGCACCGGTCTCGGCGAGGATCCGCAATACCTCCGGGACGGAATCCTTGTCGACAAAGGCACTCCGGGTGATCAGCTGGATGCCGGGCGGCGGAGTCACCCCGTCGACCAGGACCTCGGCGTACGGCCGGAGCGCGACGTCGTCGGCGAGTACCGTGCCGAGCTTGCGGATCGGGTCGATCGCCTGGGCGGCCAGCTCCGCGTCGTCGCCGTCGAACGCGACCTCGATCTCCAGCGGCGCCTCGGGACCGCCGAGGAACGGGTTGGCGAACGCCGCGATCGAGGTGAGCTCAGCCGGCGCGGTGCGCTGGTACTCCGCCCAGCCCTGCAGCACCTCAGCGATCTCGTTCGCCGGGAACACGACCTTGCCGAAGTAGATGTCGGTCGTCGGGTGCGCCGCGAACTCGAACGCGGTCACGACCCCGAAGTTCCCGCCACCACCGCGGATCGCCCAGAACAGCTCGGCGTTCTCGTCCTCAGCCGCGCGAACCACGTCGCCCGCGGCGGTCACGACCTGCACCGCGACCAGCTGGTCGAGCGCCAGACCGTACTTGCGGACCTTCCATCCGATCCCGCCGGTCAGCGTCAGCCCGCCGACGCCGACGCTCTTCGTGTCACCCGACGAGATCGCCAGCCCGTGCGGCGCCAGCGCGGCCGCGACCTGTCCCCAGGTCGCGCCGCCGCCGATCCGTACGACGTTCTTCTCCTTGTCGATGACCTCGATCCCGGCCATCTGGCTCAGGTCGATCACTACTCCACCGGCGTTCGTCCCGAATCCGGCGAACGCGTGCCCGCCGCCCCGGACCGCCAGCGGCAGCCCGCTCGCGGCGGCGTACGCGACGGCTTTGCGGACGTCCTCGACACTCGCCGGCCTGAGGACGTACGCCGGGCTGCCCCCGACCAGCACGGTCCGGCTCGCGGCGTCGTACCCCGCGTTGTCCGGTCCGACGATCTCCCCACCGAATCCTTCGATCACTGCGTTCATGACGTTCCTTTGCGTTTGTCCTCATCGAACAAACACCTGACGTCGGCCGGGCAGGTCATGTGACGTGAACAAACGCACATCACACTTCGCGGGGCTATTTCGTCTGTCGTGTCGAACCGGCGCATGGTCGCTCGACGCAGGGGTGACGGATACCCCCTGTGGAAGGACTTTCGAGATGACTACTCACGATGTGACCGTTTCGGCCGGCAGCGTCTCCACCCGTGCCCTGCTCACCGGCGGTGCGGTCGCCGGTCCGCTGTACGTCGCGGTGTGGCTGGTGCAGGCGTTCACCCGGGAAGGCTTCGACATCACCCGCCACCCCGCCAGCCTCCTCGCCAACGGCGGCCCCGGCTGGATCCAGACGACGAACTTCATCGTCAGCGGCCTGCTGTCGATCGCCGCCGCCATCGGCCTCCGCCGTACCCTCTCTGGTCGAGGTCGGACCTGGGGACCGTGGCTGGTGGGCGCGTACGGCTTCGGGCTGCTGCTCGCCGCCGCGTTCCCCGCCGACCCGGCGGCCGGCTTCCCGGTCGGCACTCCCGCCGACTACGCCGAGATCAGCACCCGCGGCATGGGGCACTTCGTTGCCGGCAGCATCGGCTTCTCCGGCCTCATCGCGGCGTGCCTCGTGATTGCCGCGCACTACCGCTCGATCGGCCGCCGCGGCTTCGCCCGCTTCTCCGCCATCACCGGCATCCTGTTCTTCGGCGCCTTCGCCGGGCTCAGCGCCGGCGCCGGCAGCCGCCCCACGATCATCGCGTTCGATCTCGCCGTTGTCCTCGGCTGGACCTGGCTCACCGCGGTCTGCCTCGACAAGCGGCGCTGAAAGCGGCCCTGGGAGCTCCCTGTGCTCCCAGGGCCGATCCTTCAGTGCAGACGGATCGTGACCAGCGTCGTCTCGATGTCGCTGTCGACCAGGTTGCCCTTGGCATCGAAAGCCGCCGGACCGTCGGTCATCCCGAAGTCGTTGTCGTTGATGACGACCAGGGTGTCGTGCGACAGCAGCGCCACACCCTCGATCTTCTTCGGTGCACCCTTGACCGTGTTCAGGTCGAGGAACAGCTGCTTCTTCAACACCGGTACGCCGGTCGCATCCGCTTCGTACGACGGTGTCGTGGCAGCGTCGTCCCACTTCGACCCGAGGATGTTCGCGGACGGCCGCAGTACGACGCGCTGCAACCGGGCGGCGTTGTCGGTCCGCTCCTCGACCAGCAGCGTTTCGGGGCCTGCAGCAACGATCGACGAGATCTTCAGCTCGCTGGTGTCGTCCTCACCCGGGTCAACCACACCGACCGGGTCGAACTGGTACGCGTACTCGGCCGTCAGCTTCCCGCGGTGCGGCGAGAACCGGAGCAGCCGGGTGTTGAGCGACGCCTCACCGACCTTCTTGCTCGGGTTCGACAGCGGGCTCTGCAGCGCGAGGACCAGGTCGCCGCCGGGCAGCTGCGCCAGACCCTCGAAGCCGCGGTTGATCTTGCGGGTCAGGAAGATCGCCGGCAGCGACTCGATGACCGGGTAGTCGGCGCCCTTCAGGTTCAGGCCCTTCGGGACGTACCGCGCGAGCACCTGCCCGCGGCTCGACACGTGCACGAGCGACGGGCTGTACTCGTCGACCAGCCAGAACGTGCCGTCGCTCGCCCGGACGATGCCCTCGGTGTCGAGGCCGTTCGGGTTGATGCCGAGCCGCGTCGACGCGTCGAAGTTGTACGGGAGTTCGTCGCGGCTCTCCTGGTTCGACAGGCCGGTGACCGGCTTCCCGTGCCGGGTGGTGATCGGGATCGCGTCGATCACCTTCAGCTTCTTGCCGTCGACCTTGATCTTGACGATCGCCGGGTCGAACCCGGGCACCGGGAACGTCCGCCGGTTCACGTCGTCGATCTTGATCTGCCCGTTCGGACCCCGGTCGGTCACGGTCCAGAACTCGCCGCTCTTGCCGGCCGGGAAGATGTCACTCCCGATCCCGCCGAGGTCGACCTTCCGGTCGTTGTCCACCGACCCACGGATCAGCGAGTTCGAGAACTTCCCCAACGAGATGTCCGGCAACGTCGCCGTCCCGACCACCTTCGGCCCACGGTCACCGGCCACGGCAGCCGGCGCCGTACCCGCCACCAACGCGGCAACCCCCACCACCGAAGCCGCCATCACCCACTTACCACGAGACATGCCAACTCTCCCCTCACAGACGTCCACGCGACCCTCCCCTGGCCGCGTGAACGTCACATGAACTACGGGACCCGCGAGCGCATTTCCGCGGCGAAGGATTCCTGCAGGCGGCGCATGGTGGCGGCCTCGGTGGGGTCGGCGAAGAGGGCGGGAAGGTCGGCGGGGTCTACGTCGTAGAGGTGGGTCTGGATCCACCAGATGTTGCCGGCCGGGTCCTTGATGCGGGCGCCGCGGTCGCCGACGATGCGGGACGTGGTCAGCTCGGTGACGACGGTCGCGCCGGCGGCGACGGCGCGGGCGACCGTTGCGTCCGCGTCGTCGACGTACACGCTGAGGAAGCTCGGGGTGTCGGGCCAGTCGGGTCGGGCGTCGAAGGCCATCACGACCGAGTCGCCGATCGTGATTTCGGCGTGGCCGATCGTGCCGTCCTCGTTGGGTACGGCGAAGGCCGGCTTGGTTCCGAATGCCTGCTGGACGAACTCGAGCCACGCTGCGGCGCCACGAACGGCGACGTACGGAGTAACAGTCGACTTACCGCCAGGGTTCTTGGTCATGCCTTCATCTTGAACTTAGTAGAGGACAGCTTTTGTCCTCTAAAGGGGGTTGGCGGCGAAGAGGTATTCCCTGGCTTCCTAGCGGTGGCGAGCCAGGGCTGGATCTTGTGAGATTGCCTCATGACGACATTTGTTCTGGTTCCCGGTGGGTGGAAGGGCTCCTGGGCCTACGAGGCGGTGATCCCGCTGCTGGCCGGACACGTTGTTCACGCGCTGACGCTGACCGGTCTGGGTCCGACCGACGACGACGCGACGGTCGCGACAGCCAACCTCGACACGCACGCTGACGACGTACTGCGGTTCCTCGATCGCGCCGACCTGTCCGACGTCACGTTGGTCGGCCACAGCTACGCCGGCATGGTGATCACCGCCGCCGCGGACCGTGCCGCCGATCGGATCTCGCGACTGGTGCATCTCGACGCGTTCGTACCGCGCGACGGCGAGTCATGGTGGTCGTTGGTCAACGACTACTTCCGGGCCGTGGCCACGGCCGGTGCTGCGACCACCGGGTACGCCGTCAGCCCGCCGGGCAACCGCGACCCCCGTCGCCGGCCGCATCCCCTTGCCTCGTTCATGCAGGAGATCCGGCTCACCGGCGAGGTCGATCGGATCGCTCGCCGGGACTTCGTCTACTGCTCGGGCTGGGAGGAGCAGACGCCGTTCGCCAGGCTCCGCACCCGGCTCGAGGCCGATCCTGACTGGCAGGTCCACGTCGTCCCGACCGGCCACGACGTGATGAACGAGGCTCCGCAGGCAGTCGCCGACCTATTGCTTAGCTAGGGTCTCGATCAAGCGGGTCGCGCGTGCGTCGCCGTGGCCGATCATCCGGTTGGCGGTGTAGGCGAAGGCGATGCCATGCTCGTCGTCCGCGAACGCGAACTGCCCGCCGGCACCGTCGTTCGCCAGGCTGCGCCGACCGAGGGTAGGACGGAACGCCGAGTCCAGCAGAAAGCCGGAGCCCCACCGCGCGCCGGCGTCGAAGCCCAGGTAGCTCTTGCCGGCCGACACCTCTCGGGCTGCATCGGAGACGGTGCCACGAGACAGCAGCGGCTCGGCGCCGTCGAGTCCGGTGATCGCGGCGGCGTACACGCCGGCCAGACCGGTTGCCGAGGCAACAGCACCTGCACCAGGCAGTTCCATCGCAAGCAGGGCAGGATCGTTCCAGCCGTGCGAGACGTCGAGACCCGGAAACTCGAGCGCGCCGTTCATCGTCACGATGCGCATCAACAGATGCTCGGGATCCAGCGCCGGCGGACGTCCTTCGGACTCCTCCAACCGGGCCAGGTTCGGCAGCTCCGACGCGGGCAACCCGATCCATGCTCGCAACCCGAGCGGGTCACCGATGACGGTCCGGAAGTATGCCCCCGGCAACTGTCCGGTCAACCGCCGTACCACTTCACCGAGCACGAACCCGAACACATGCCCGTGATACTCGTACGTCGTCCCCGGCTCCCACAGCGGCTTCTGCTCCTCGATCGCCGCAACCACCGGCGTCCAGGCCGCGATCTCCTCGAACGAGAGCGTCTTGTCCAGCACCGGGATCCCGGCCCGATGCCCGAGCACCATCCGGCAGCTGATGTCCTCTTTGCCGTTAGCAACAAACGACCGCCAGTACGTCCCGATCGGCTCGTCGAGTGACAGCTCCCCGGACTGAGCCAGCAGGTGTACGACGACGCTCACCAGCCCCTTGGCGCAGGAGAACACCGGTACGACGGTCTCCTCCGACCACGGCCGGCCCGGCGCCGCATCCCCGTCCCAGAGCTCGACCACCTTGCGCCCACCGGCGTACACGGTGACGGCAGCGCCCAGCTCCGGGAACAGCGAGAAGTTCTCCGCGAACGTGTCCGCGACCGCGCCGTACCCCTCGTCCACCCAACCCTTGCTCATGCGGAAGACGATAGATCGGGCGCGGCCGTCAGAACGACCGAATTACGGCAGCACCCACTTCTGGTTCGTCGCGGTTGTACACGTCGCGAGGATGAGCTTGGTGCCGTTGGCACTCGAACCGCCGGTCGCATTGAGGCACAGTCCGGACGCGGCGTTGACCAAGGTGCCGTTGGTCTGGGGAATCCATCGCTGGCCGGGTGAACTGTCGCAGGTCCACAACACCGCAGGGGTGTTGAGAGTCGTCGTACGAGCCGACAGGCATTTGCCCATCGTCCGAACGGTTCCGTCCTCGAGCGACGGCGTCCACAGCTGGTTCGCCGACGACTTGCAGGTGTAGAGCGTCGTGGGCGTACCGTCCGCGGATGCGGCTTGGTAGACGTCGATGCACTTGCCACCGATCCCGGTCGCGGGCCCGGCGTCCTGGAAAGCGCCGAACTCCCACAGCGAGTAGTAGCTGCCGGCAACAGCCCGCTTGGTCGCGTTGATCCGGATATACCTGGCGTAGTTCGCACTGAACTGCACGCTGTCGGTCCCGCCGTCGCCGGCCGTCGTGGAGTAGACGGTCTTCCACGTCCGCGCGCTTCCGGAGACCTGGATCTGGTACGACTTCGCGTACGCCGTCGACAACCAGTTCAGCAACACCCGGTTGACCACCTGCACCGATCCCAGATCGATCCGGAGCCACTGCGGATCGGTCCGCGCACTCGACCACGCCGTCGACATCGACCCGTCAACAGCCTTCGTTGCCTCCCGCCCCGCAAGATAGGTGCTTGAGGCAAGCGCCGGTCGACCACGCGCGAGGTTCCGCTTCACGCCGTACGACGCCGTGTACGTCGTGGCCGCCGCGGGCGCGACGAGGTTGTGGTTCCGCGCGCCGCCGTCCGACCAGGTCGCGAACCGGTAGAGCTGGTTCGCCACCGGCTGCGTCGGATCAGCGGACACCGACACGCTCGACCCGACAATCACCGTGGAGGTGAAGGGAGTCTTCGCCGTCGTGTCGAGAGACGTCACCGGCAACCCCGCAGGCGACGAGGCGAGCCGCAGGCCGACCGTCTTGGGATCGAGCCGGACGCTCTTCGTATCGGTCAAACCTTGTGCATCCGTCGCGGTCAGCTTCAGTTCGAGGTACGACGGATACTCGTGATCCGGCGCGGTGAACGATCCCTGCGCACCGGTCATCGACGTGATCGTATGCGTGTGGCAGTCGCTCGGACAGTGATGCATGATCAGCGACCAGGTCAGCGCCGACGCCGGCAACGTCCCTTGCTCGGGATCGGTCGCCGAACCCGAGAAGCTGATCGTGTCCCCGACCTTCCACGTCGTCGCCGGACCAGGTGACGTGATCAGCGCGGTCGGCGCCGTGTTCGCCACATTGATCTGCATCGACGTCGTACCGGTCGTATGGCCGTCCGACACTTTCAACCGGGCGACGACTTCTCCCGAATTCATGTACGTGTGCTGCACGGTCGCCGCCGTCGAGTCGTCGTACACACCGTCGCCGTCAAGGTCCCACGCGTACGTCAACGGATTGCCGTCGGCGTCGTTGGAGGCGGTCGCGTCGAACGTCACTGCCAACGGCGTCGGCCCGCTCGACGGGTCCGCGTGGATCACCGCGGTCGGCGGGTTGTTCGTCGCGTCGTACACGTACCGGAGCAGCCGGCCGTTGTCGTAGTCCACTGCGAACAGGTCCCCACCCGGGCCGGTCTGCAGCTTGGTCGCGCCGTACCCGGAGGCGAAGTTCTGGATCTTCGCGGGATCCGGCAGGCCGTCCGCGCCGGGCATCATCGCCCAGACGCAGCGGCGGCTGTAGTCCGCGAAGAACAGCGCGCCGTTGTACTCCGCCGGGTAGTTCCCGTTGCCGTAGAACTGCATGCCGGAGATCGACGAGCTGCCGACCGTGCAGGACTCGCCGGTCACGATGTGGTCGGTGTGCTTGTACGCGTAGTACGGCGACGTGACCGCGGACGGCCCGGCGGCGTACAGGTTCTCGCACAGGTTGACGTTGATCGCGTCGTACCCGGGCTGTCGGTTGGCGCCTTCGTAGCAGGGCCAGCCGAAGTTCGTGACCTTCGCGGTCGGGTCGACGATCCGGTCGATCTCCTCCCAGGTCGAGTAGCCGACGTCGCCGATCCACATCTCCTTGGTCCCCGGCCGGAACGTGAACCGCATCGGGTTGCGCATACCGTTCGCGACGATGCGGCGCGCGTTGAGGTCCGTGCTGCTCGCCGCCGGGTTGCCGGGCGCGGCCTGACCGGTGTCGGGATCGATGCGGATGATCGAACCGTCGAGGCCGGCCGGATCGCCCGGCGTACGGACGTCCTGAGCTCGGAGCGCGCCACCTTCGGCGGTCGGCGGCGTCAGCGTCGTACCGACAGCTGCAGGTCCATCACCACAAGGGTTGTCCGGCGTGATGTCGGACGACGGGTAGCCGTCCTGGCCGTAGTCGACGTAGTTGAAGCTGCCGCCGTCACCGCCGCCGGCGTACAGCATCCCGTCCGGGCCGAACTCGATCGAGCCGATCGAGTGGCTCGGGAACACCTGGCACCAGTCCTCGACCAGCACCTGTTCGGCGCCGGTGCCGTTGAGGACGGAGAGTCGCGCACTGGCCTGGCAACCGTCAGCGGTCGGGCCGGGTGGCGAGGGACAAGGGTCGTCGTTGGTGTCCGGCGTACCCCATTTCGGTGTCGGTCCGCCGATCAGCCCGTCGTGCGTGTACAGCACGTAGATGCGTGGATCCGTTGGGAAGTTGGGGTTCAGGGCCATGCCCAGCAGGCCGCGGTCCCAGTAGTTGTAGACCTCGGTACGCAGATCGGCGTACACGCTCGGTGTCGGATCCTCGAGCGAGTCGAAGACCTTGATCAGGCCGCTCTTCTCGGCGACGAACACCCGGCCGTCCGGCGAGAACGCGACGTTCGTCGGATTCGTCAGCCCGGTGAACACGACCTGCTCGCTGAAACCGGTCGGCGCGACCGCGGCCTGTGCCGGCGCGATCACGGCAAGCGGCAGCAACACCAGTACACACAACGTAGGCAGCGCATGACGCAGCCATGTGGCGGATAACCTCACGAAGCCCCCCAGCCTCCCAGGTCCGGTGCTCGCCCTCACAGCCCCCTGCGAACACTCGGATCGCTCGCCAGAATGACCTGCGCCGTCTTGGTGCACAACCCCGGATGCGCATTCGTTTCAAACACTCAACCGACAATCACTCGTTCGATCCGATCGGGCACACTGGGCTGATGATTCGCAGCGTCCGGGAGTTGCCGACAGTGCCGGGCGTATACCGTTTCCGCGACGATGCCGGCAAGGTGCTGTATATCGGCCGCGCCCGGAACCTGCGGCGGCGCGTGCAGTCCTATTGGGTGAATGTCGGCGATCGTCCGCATCTCGCCCGGATGGTACGGCGGATCGCCCGCGTAGAAGGCGTTTCCTGCGACTCCGAGCACGAGGCGGCGTGGCTGGAACGCAATTTGCTCGAGCACTCAAAGCCGCGCTGGAACCGCATCGAGGGCGGTGCGGAGGTCGTCGGCTACATCCGCCTCTCCTCTGGATCCAAGCCAGGCTTGCGATTTGAGCACACCGTGACCGGTCCGTCACCGCATTTCGGTCCCTACCTCGGCGGGCTGCGGATCCGGCAGGCGATCTCGGGGCTGCATCGCGTGTTGCCGTTGCAGTACACGGTCGAGGGTGACGGGTCGGCTGAGGAGTTCGGGCGGCTGTTCGGGATCGGGCCGGGGGATCGCGAGGCGCTGGCTCGTACTGCGATCGCCGTACTGCAAAGGGATCCGGCTGCGGTCGCGACGTTGCGGGAGGAGCTGGTGCGTCGGCGGGATCGTGCCTCGGCCGAGCTGCGGTACGAGTTCGCGGCCAAGGTGCAGGGGGAGCTCGAGGCGCTTGACTGGATCGTGGCGGAGCAGAAGGTTGCTTGGCTCGAGCCTACGGATGTGGATGTGTACGGGTGGGCGGACGGCGTACTCGTGCGGTTCGAACTGCGTGGCGGGCGGATGTGCACGTGGACGGTGCGCGCAGTTCATGAAGCGACGGCGCGGGAGCGGGTGGCGGCGACGCCGGAGCTGTGGCGGACGTTTGCTCGGCGGAACGCCGAGTTGGCGGCACGGCTGCTCAAGGTGACTTCTTGATTACCTAGCATGTCGTTCATGACTTACCCGCCTTTGTTTCCGCAGCAGCCTTCGCCCAAGCGATCTCGGGGTCCTCTGCTGCTCGTCGGCGGGCTCGTGCTGCTGCTTCTTGCGATTGTCGCGACCGGTGTCGTCTTGGTTGTGAGGAGAAGCGACGACCAGCCGGCGGTCGACCCGGCACCTCGGACGAAGCCGTCGGATCCGACTGCGGTCGAGTTCCGTCGCGTGCTGACTGTGAAGGCGGGCACCTGCCCGACGCCGGCGCCGGCGGGTACGACGTGCGATGCGAAGGGTATGCGCTACACGCTCGGCAAGGTCGAGCTCGACGGCAGCAACGTCACCGAGGTCAAGACCGGGATCCAGCAGGGCTCGACGACCGGCGGGTGGTACGTCGGCCTCACGCTCGACCCAGAGGGCACCAAACTGTTCGCGCAGCTCACTTCCAGCCTGTCGAAGGCGAACCCGCCGGCGAACCAGCTGGCGATCCTGGTCCGCGGGCAGGTCGTCACCGCACCGTCGGTCCAGTCGGCGATCGCGGGCGGCAAGATCGAGATCTCCGGCGGCTACACCCGCGACTCGGCCGAACAGCTGGCCGGCGAGATCACCGGCTAGCCGCGACGTACTCCGCTTTGCCCGCGAACTTGAACCGGACGATCGCGTGCGGAACCGGGCCGGGCCAGGGCGAGTGCTCCACGCGGCGGTAGACGAAGTACCCGTCCTTGACCTTGGCGACGCCGACATGTCCGTCGGCGGTCTGGACCGTCACGCGCGGGGGAGTCCCGCGCGGCACGGTGCCGAAGACGCTCGTCACGCTCGAACCAGGTTGCGCGCCGCGCCCTTCCGCGGCGGTCTTGCGCAGCACGATCCCGTCCTTCGCTCCACCTGGTACGACGGACAGCTTGGCGCCGTTGCCCCACTCGGTCGTGCAGAACGCGATGCCGCCCGCCTGCGCCTTCCTCACCATCGTCATCCCGAACGTGTCCTGGGTGTAGAGGACCACCTTCGGCCACAGCCACCCGTCGGATGCCGAACCGTCCGCGGCGGTGCACAGCCCGGTGCTGCCGCCGGGCGGTGCAGATGGGAGTGCCAGAGGAGTCTGGGTCGGCGTCTGCACGGGAGCGACGGGATCCTCGGAGCGATCGATCGTTCCGACTGCGACCGTCGTCGCACCCGCCACCAGCGCAACGGCCGCGGTGGTCGCGATCACGGTCGCCAGGCGGCGTCGCCGTACCTGCTTGCGTCCGGTCCGCAGGAGCGTGTCCACATCGGGGACGTACGGCGCTTGCGCGTCGACGGCCTCTGTCATCAGACCTTTGAGTTGGTTCGTCATGTCAGCCTCCCAGTTCGGCGAGGTCGAAGTCAGCGAGGGCCGGGTGCAGGCGGAGCTTGTCGAGCGCGCGCAGCGTCTGGCTCTTCACGGTGCCCGGTCGGCATCCCAGTACGTCGGCGGTCTCCTCGACGGACAGGTCGTCGAAGTACCGCAGTACGACGCACGCCCGTTGCCGCTCGGGGAGTTCGGCGAGCGCCTGCGTGATCACGAGCCGCCGCTCGACCCGGCCGACGTGGTCGGTGGGGTCGGCCTCGCCGGTGAAGTACGTGTCGCCGCCGACGACCTCGGAGCTCGACCGCCGGCGCAGTCCGTCGAGGGTCGCGGAGACGACCACTTTCCGTGCGTACGTGACGATCCCGCCCTTGCGGTGCAGCTTCGGCCAGCGCCGGTACAGCCGCAGCAGCGCCTCCTGCGTCGCGTCCTCGGCCCGCCGACGGTCTCCGCAGAGCAGGTACGCCGTACGCCACATCGCGTTGGCGTGATGGGTCACGAACGCGGTGTATTCACTCTCCGCCTCGCTGTCCAACCTGGTCTCCTCAACTCGCGCTGCGCAATAAACGCGTCGGCGCGAGGTTCGGTTGCATCAGCGGTTGGTGACCTCGAAGGCGACGACCGCGGCGGCGACAGCGACGTTGAGCGACTCGACGCCGGCGTGCAGCGGGATCTGCAGGTCGGAGTCGGTCGACACCGTGATGCCGTTGGTCTCGCCGCCGAGCACGTAGACCGCGCGCGGGGCGAGCTCGGCCTTGAACAGCGAGTCCTGCGAGCGGGCCGCGAGCCCGTAGATGTGGTACCCGGCCGTGCGGAGCAGGTCGACGGCGGCCTTTGCGGTGGACGCGTTCACGATCGGCGCCTGGAAGGCGATGCCGGCCGAGGCCTTGATCACCAGCGGGCCGACGTGCGGCGTACCGGCCTTGGGCAGGATCACGCCGTCGAAGCCGGCGCCGGTCGCCGTACGCAGGATCATGCCGACGTTGCCCGGGTTGGTGACACCGTCGAGCAGGAACACGTTCGTCGGCCGCTTCCCGCGATCCCGGACGAACTCTTCCAGCGGCGTCATCCGCGGCGCGTCCACGTCCGCGACGACACCCTGGTCGTGCTTGCCGTTCCCGGCCAGCCACTTCACCCGGCTGGCCGTGGCCCGCTCGACCGGGGTCCCGTACCGCTCCGCGGCTCGCAGGATCTCCAGCATCGAGCCGCCGGTTGCGTTGTCCGCCAGCACCACCTTCGCCACCGAGAGCTTCGGATCGTGCAGGGCCTCGAGCACAGGCTTGCGCCCGTAGACCGTGATCCACTTGTCGCGCGGCGACTTCCTCGATTCCACCCGCCTACGGTACGCCATCACCTAGCGTCGAATTCCAGGCACTTAAGATCACCGCTCCGAAATGTCAACTTCTGCCTCTCTGAATGCATCGAACAGGTGTCTCAAAGGGGGGACAAAAATGAAGCTTTTCCATTCCATCCGAACCACGATCGCCGTACTCGCGGTGGTTTCGGTTCCAGCTGTTGCCGTACCAGCCACCGCGTCGGCCGCCACCGGTTGTCAGACCGCCTGGGGTTCTTTGCCGGAGGCAAGTAACAACGTCAGCACCGCGACGCTGGCGACGGTCCGCGCCGGCCGGCACGCCTGTTTCGACCGGATCGTCTTCGACGTCACGAGCACGCCGACCGCGTACTCCGCGCGGTACGTCCCGGACGTCTTCCGCGCCGGTGCCGGCCATCTCGTTCCGCTCCGTGGTGGCGCGAAACTGGAGCTCATGCTTGGCGTCCGCGCAATGGATGACGCCGGCCACTGGGCGTTCCAGCCTCCGAACGAAGTCGAACTGGCGAACGTCTCCGGGTACCGCACGCTCCGCCAGATCTCGTACGCCGGTGACACCGAAGGCGCCGCCTGGATAGGGATCGGGCTCCGAGCCCGCCTGCCGTTCCGCGTGTTCACCCTCGACGGTCCGGGCTCCGGCAGCCGAGTCGTCGTCGACATCGCCCATCGGTGGTGAGGCGCAATGACCACCGCCGTACTGCCGACCGAGTACACGGTCCGACCGCCTGTGCCTGCCGATTCCGGGGCGATCTTCGCCCTGGTGTCGGCGTACAACACCGCTGTGATCGGATCCGCCGACTGCACGTTGGCCGACATCACCGGCGGCATCGTTGACCCGGGCTTCAAGCCCCGGACCGACGGCTGGCTGGTAGTCGACCGGGACGAGGTGCCGGTCGGCTACGGGACGGCCTTCGGCAAAGGCAATCGCGAGGTGGCCGAGATCGAGGTGGTGTCACAAGACCCGGTGGTCGCCGGCTGGCTGTTCGACCGATCCATGCGACGCGCGGAGGAGATGGGACGCGAAGCAGGCCACGCGCAGGTCACTGTCGACAGCTACGTCTACGGCGCCGACGCGTCCCTGCGTGCGCTGTTGTCCGACCGCGAATTCAGCACCGGTACGACGTTCAACCGGATGCGGATCGACCACACCGGACCGGTCGCCGCCCCCGACGTACCGGCCGGCTACGTCGTTCACCGTGGCGCGGAGGACGACCGGACCCGCCGGATCGCACACGATGTCATCATCGACTGTTTTCGTGGTCAATTCGGTTTTGTCGCTCGTCCGCACGAGGAATGGCTCGAGGCCCGCGCGGTACACGCCAATTTCTCGTGGTCCCAGTTCACTCTGCTCGAGCTCGACGGGAAAGCAGTCGCGTTCCGCGACTGCAGCGATCGGGATGTCGAGATCGAGAATTGCGGCCATATCAACGGGCTCGGCGTGATCGAGTCGGCGCGTGGGCGAGGTCTGGCCACCTACCTGCTCCGCGACGCCTTCGCCCTCGACGCAGCCGCCGGCCGAACCGGCACGAACCTGCACGTCGACACCAACAACCCGACCCCGGCGCTGCATCTCTACCTGTCGGTCGGCATGCGGCCCACTCTGGTCCTCGAGGGTTGGCGACGCACCAGCCCGACTACGCGTTGAGCGGGTTGGTCGCCTTCCCGTCCAGCCAGAGCAGGTTGCTGGGGTCGGAGTGGGTGCCGTTGCTGCCGACATGCTTGTCGCTGATCTGCGGCCCGTTCTTGATCACATGCACGAGCGCCATCGCGTGCCCACGGCCGAGCTCGTAGTCCTCCTTGAGCCAGTCGCAGATCACGCCAGCCTTCACATCCTGATACCCCTTCGCCTTGGCCTCCTCGACCAGCTCCCGCGGGGTCCGCCCAGTCTTCTCTTCAATCTTGTCCAAGTACGCCTGAAACGACATGTCATTTCCTCCTGTGATCGTCGTACGCCTGGGCGTCGAGCGACGACGCCGGAAATCGACACGGCGCAGAGAAGTTTGTTGTCCGGGAACTAGCCTCGGACCTGTTGTAGGCAGCGCAGGACGGCTTCTGCGGAGCGGTCGATGTCTTCGGGACCGGTTGTCCAGTTGGAGACCGAGATGCGCATGGCGGCCTTACCTTGCCAGGTGGTGCCGGACATCCAGCAGGTGCCTTCGTTCTGTACTTCGGTGACCACACGCCGCGTGATGGCGTCGTCGTCGTCGAAGCGGACGAGGACCTGGTTGAGGACTACGTCGTTCAGGATCTCGACATCGGCTGTGCGCAGGTGGTCTGCGAATCGTTCTGCCATCGCGTGACAACGGTCGACGATCTCGGCGATACCTTCACGTCCCAACGCCCGGATGGCGGCGTACACCGGGATGCCCCGGGCCCGCCGTGAGAACTCAGGGTTGTAGTCGAGCGAGTCCCGTTCGCCGTTCTCGTCCTGGATCAGGTACGCGGCCCGGATCGACATCGCCGCGCGATGCGGCTCGGGGTGCGCACAGAACACCAGCCCCGAGTCGTACGGCACGTTGAGCCACTTGTGCGCATCCGTCGCCCACGAATCAGCCTGCTCGACCCCGTCAACTAGTTGCCTAAGGCCCGAACTGACACGCGCCCAGATCCCGAACGCTCCGTCGACATGAACCCACGCACCGTGAGCATGCGCGGTCTCGCAAACCTCGGCGACCGGATCAAACGCTCCAGTGTTCACATTCCCAGCCTGCGCACAGACGATCGTGGGCACCGCGCCGCGTCCATTTTCCCGTAGCGCCTCGGCGAGCGCATCAGCGCGCATCCTGCCTTGGTCGTCGACCGGGATCGGCTCGATGCAGTCCGTCCCCAGCCCCAGGAACCGCAGCGCTCGATCGATCGTGTCGTGCCGCTCGGCTCCGGCCAGCACCCGGATCCTCGGCGACCCGCTCAACCCCTGACGCTCCACATCCCACCCGGCGCGGCGCAGTACCTCATGCCGTGCCGCCGCCAGCGCCGTGAAGTTCGCCATCTGCGCACCTGTGACAAACCCGACCGACGTCCCCGCCGGCAGCCCGAACAGCTCAACCAGCCAGCGCGCGGTCACGTCCTCAACCACGGCGGCCGCGGGCGAAGCGGCGTACAACCCCGCGTTCTGATCCCATACTGTCGTCAACCAGTCCGCCGCGAGCGACGCCGGCGTAGCGCCGCCGAACACGAACCCGAAGAACCGCCCACTCCCACTCGGCAACAGCCCGTCATCAACCCCCTTCGCAAGGTGCTCAACCACCTCACGCGGATCGGTCGCCCCGGTCGGCAACGGGCCGCCGAGGGCCTCATGCAGCTCAGCCGCCGTCGCCCGCGGCCCCACCCGCCGCTCCGGCAATGCCTCCAGATAAGTCAACGCCCGGTCGTACGCCTCGGACAGCGGCCCCTCCCAATCAACCATTCCTCCTTTGTACGCCAGTCCCGGCGCTACAGTTCGCAGATGCGGATGCGGAGTCAGTGGCCGGCGATCGTCGGCTACTCATTGGTCGGCGCGGCAACCCAACTCGTCTGGCTGAACTTCGCCGGCGTCACCACGGTCGCCGCCGACCACTACAACGTCTCCGAAAGCGCGATCGGCTGGCTGGCCCAGGTCTTCCCGCTCTTGTACGTCGTACTCGCCATCCCCTGCGGTCTCCTACTGGACCGCTGGTTCCGCCCGGCCCTGATCGCCGGCGCCGTACTCACAGCACTAGGCGCGCTAGTCCGTCTGATCGGCGACGACTTCAGCTGGCTCCTAGCTGGCCAGATCCTCGCCTCGATCGCCCAACCCCTGGTCCTCAACGCAGTAACCGGCATCACCGGCCGCTACCTGTCAGAAAAGGACCGCCCCACCGGAATCGCAGTAGGCACCGCCAGCATCTTCGCCGGCATGGTCATCGCCTTCCTCCTCTCCGCCATCTTCACCACCGCCTCCTCCCTCCCAACCATGCTCTGGATCACCGCAATCTTCTGCGTCCTAGCAGCCCTCGTCCTCACCCTCGTCATACGCCGCCCCGGCCCCTTCGACCCGGCCCACCCGCCGGTCCTCCGTGCCTACTTCGCCGACGCGCCGCTGACCCCACAGGAACCCCCGACCGACCCCCAGGCCGCCCCTGGAGCCGCACACGTCCCCGCGACTGCGCCTACTGATGCGCCGCCCGCGTTCTCCGGCTCCACCCCACCTAACCGTCCCGACCGTGGCGCACTTGCGGCCGCCTGGGGCGACCCGTTGATCCGTCGCCTGTGCGTGCTCGCGCTCTTCCCGTTCGGTGTGTTCGTTGCCATGAGCACCTTCGCCCAGGCGCTCCTCGAACCAGCCGGCGTCAGCGGCGGCACCGCCAGCACCATCCTCCTGGTCAACGTCATAGCCGGCGTACTAGGCAGCGCGATCATCCCCATCCTCGTCGTACGCCGCCAAGCCGAGTCCACCCTCCTCGTCATCAGCCTCACCGCGACCGCCGCGGCCTGCGTACTCCTCGCGCTCGCCCCCGGCGTACTGACCGGCTTCGTAGCGATCACCCTGATCGGCCTGCTCCTCCTCCCAGCCCTCCCGATCGTGCTAGAGCTGGTAGAACGCCGTACCGGAGAAGCCGAAGGCACCGCCGCCGGCCTCATCTGGATGTCCGGCAACCTCGGCGGCCTCATCGTCGCCGTCGTGGTCGGCCTGCTCGTCGATCACCCACCGGCAGCGTTCCTCGTGATGGCCGCGATCGCGCTCATCGCCGTACCGGGCGCTCGCGCTCTCCGTCGCCCGATCGCCGAACTCCGATCGCAGTCACGACCGTAACCAGCAACCCACCAGCCCCCGCCGTGATGAACGTCGTACGAGCGTCCGTCTGCTGCAGCAACAGCCCGCCCAGCACGTACGAAATCCCCGCCGCCAGCCCGATAGCGCCGTACAGATTCCCGAACACCCGACTCCGCAACCGCGCCGGCACCACCCGCTGCAGGTGAGTGTTGACGCCCACGTCGACCCCAGAGATCCCGAGCCCGCGGATCACCTGCAACGCCAGCGCCGCCCAGATCGCCCACGCCAGTCCCGTGACCAGATTCCCCAAGCTGCTCACCGCGAACCCGATCAGCATCAACGTCGGCATCTTGAAGCGCCCCGCGTACCGCCCCAGGATCATGAACCCGACGATCAGCCCGATCCCGACCCCGGCGTACAACGTCGCCGACGCCGAGTCGCTCCCATGCAACTCGTCCTTCGCGAGAAACACCATCGCGACGTCATCCACCCCGTTGAACGCGACCACCGCAAAGAACCCGATCCCGATCACGCGCACAGCCTTGGCCCGCCAGATGTACCCGAGCCCGTCCCGCGCGTCCCTCAGGAAACTGTGCCCCGACGGCTCAGCCCGCGGAATCCCCGGCAACCGGCTCAAAAACACCGCCGACACGAAGAACGTCGCCGCATCGATCACCAGAATCCCGCGTACGTCGGTCACCAGGAACAGCGCCGCCGCGATCAACGGCCCAACCGCCTCGAGCCCGTTGGTCCCCGCCCCGAGCGCCGAGTTCGCCGCCTCGAGCTGCTCGTCCTTCACCAACCCCGGCATCGCATTCCGCGACGCCGCCTGAAACACCGTCGCCGCAACACTCCTGACCGCAACCATCACCAGCAGCACCGGCAGGGGCGGCAGAACCACCGCCATCCCAACCGTCAGCACCCCCTGCACCAGGTCGCAACCCACCATCACCCGCTTGAGATCGAACCGATCCCCGACCGCCCCCGCCAGCGCCCCGAACAACCCCGGCACAAAATCCCCCGCCAACAACAACAACCCCACCGCCAGCGCCGCCCCCGTAGCCCCCTGCACATACAGCAACAACGCCACCAGCCCCAGCGAGTCCCCCAGAACCGAGACCCCCCGAGCCCCCCAAAGCCACCAAAACCCCACCGACCCCCGCAGTCCACCCCTCACAATCCACTACTATGTACCCGCACACCCGCCGGTGTGGCGCAACTGGCAGCGCACCGCTCTTGTAAAGCGGGGGTTAGGGGTTCGAGTCCCCTCACCGGCTCTCAAGTACGACGTACTGCGGTCCGCCGGACGTAGGGCGTCAGCCCCCGCGCGCTACGCAGCCGTCTCTCGTCGCTCCGCTCCTCGGCACACCTGCTCCACGCGCCCCCACCCACCCCCGGCTCAGCGCCGGCCTTCCCTTTCCGGCTATCGCCGGGTCTTGTCGGCTGCGGTAGGCGGCACCGAGCTACCCGTTGTGCCGACCACTACAACCTCATCGCGACATCTCCGCGAGCAACGAGCTCAGGCGCGGGTTGCGGACCGGACAGGGAGGGAGGAATGTCGTCGGGAGGGGCGGCTGGGAGGTGGATCTTGAAGCTTGAGCATCTCTGTGATGTGGAGTGGCGCTACGACCTGGTCGAGACGATCGAGCCGTCGGCGGCGGGCGATGGGCTGCTCTACGGGCAGGGGAGCGCGGCTTTCGAGGGACGGCTCTCCGGCACCGCGCGGTGGTCCAACAACCCCAGGCTTCAGGGCGGGTACGCCCACCCGGACGCCCGCGGGATGGTCGACGTTGGCGATGGCGGCTTCGTGATGTTCCGGCTGACCGGACTCTCGAACCTCGCCGACGGTTCGGGCCTGCACGTCCTGACCTTCCAGACCGACCATGAACCCCACCGGTGGCTCAACCATGTCCTCGCCGTCGGCGAGGGCGCCATTGACGTCCAGCGCGCCGCGCTCTCGATGCGCTACTACAGTTGCGAGGTCGACTACCTCCCCGAGATCCCGGCCGACGACTGACGTCTGTAGGTGAGTCGATCCCGCTGACCTACACCGGATTCGCAAGGGTCTTCACGGGAATGGGGCTTGGGGCGGAGAGTGGTGTGCACGCTGCCAGTTGAGGACAGGCCACGGGAGAGTCCGATGAGTATCGAACTGAACCACACGATTGTGCACGTGAGGGACCGATGGGCTGCTGCTCGCGATGTCGGTCAGTTGCTCGGTCTGCCGGAGGCGGGAGCGTACGGACCGTTCGCCGAGCTGAAGTTGGACAACGGGGCGAGCCTGGACTTCATGGACACCGAGGGCGAGATCCACGGCCAGCACTACGCCTTCCTCGTGAGCGAAGAGGATTTCGACCGCATCCTCGGTCGTTTGAGGGACGAGGGTCGCAAGTGGTGGGCCGATCCGTTCAAGCGCCAACCGCAAGAGATCAACCAGGGCGACGGCGGCCGCGGCCTGTACTGGGAGGGCCCTGACGGGCATTGGCTCGAGATCATCACACGCCCGTACGGCAGCGGCGAAGGCTGATCCCGATGGCCGTGCCGACGCGGCCGTCTGGCAGAGACTGCAGGATGTCTTAGGGCGCGCATGCGAGGCCGGGACTCCGCCGGCCGGAACGTGGCGGCGGCCGGTGGAGTCGTGGGGACTTGTCAGGCCGGGTCGCCCAGCCAGGTGTGGAGGGCGGGGGCGAGGCCGTCGTGGTCGTCCGTGTTGGTGGCCCAGGCGATGTGGCCGTCGGGGCGGATGAGGAGGGTGGTCGCCGGCGGTGGGGTTGTGGGCTTGGTGTTGATGAGCTGGAAACGATCGGACCAAGGGGCGGTCAGGTCGCTCAGGTGTGGGGAGTCGGTGAGGTTGAGGAGGAGGGCTTTGCCGTGCTTGAGGTGGTCGGCGAGGCGGGTGCCGTCGGCGAGTTCTAGGTCGGGGGCTGAGGTGCCTGCCAGGGAGTGGGCGTTGCCTAGGTCGTAGCTCTGCCAGGTGCCGGAGAGTTTTTTGGCTAGGTAGGTTGCGCCGTTGGGGGTGTTGAGGAGGTCGGCGATGATTGGGCGTAGGGCTCGGGAGTGGCGGTCGGGGCGCATGATGGTTATTTGGGCTCGGGTCCAATCCAGGACCCATTCGCCTATGGGGTGGCGTTCGGTGGTGTAGGTGTCTAGGAGGGCGTCGGGGGCCCAGCCCTGGATGGTGGCGGCTAGTTTCCAACCGAGGTTGACGGCGTCGCCTATGCCTAGGTTGAGGCCTTGGCCGCCGAAGGGGGAGTGGACGTGGGCGGCGTCGCCGGCCAGGAGGATTCGGCCTTTGCGGTACGTGGTGGCTTGGCGGGCGTTGTCGGTGAAGCGGGTTGCGGTGATGACCTTGGTGATGGTGACGTCGGCGCCGGTTACGTTGCGGAGGCTTGATTCGAGTTCGGCGGTGGTGATGGGGGCGTCGCGGTCGATGGGTGGGCCGTCGAACTCGACGGTGAGGATGCGGCCGGGGATCGGGCCGTACGCGTAGATGCCGGTGTCGGTGCTGTGCCAGCCGAGGGTGAGGTTCTCGGCGCCTTCTAGTTCGACCATGGCTTGGTGGCCGGTGATCTCGGGGTCGGTGCCGATGAAGTCGAAGCCGGCCAATTTGCGGACGATGCTGCGGCCGCCGTCGCAGCCGACGAGCCAGCCGGCCGTCACTTCTTCGTCGCCCAGCTGGACGCGTACGCCGTTGTCGTCGGCAACAAATCCGGTCAGCTCGACGCCGCGGCGTACGTCGACGCCCAGTTCGGCGGCGCGTTCGGCGAGGACCAGTTCGATGGTCTGCTGGTTGACCAGGAAGATGCTGGAGGCGGGGCCGGCGTCGCGGAACTCCGGGTCGGTGAAGTCGACGTTCTCCGCGCCGACCAGGATGCCGCCGAAGTGACCGGCGATCGGCGGCCGTTTCGGCGGCGCAGGAGTCGGGCCAGGAGCAGCGTCACCAGACGGTGCAGGAGCCGATACGCCCGCCATCCGCGCGAACTGTTGCAGCATCAGCTGCTGCTGTTCCTGCAGCGCAGGCAGCAAACCCCTGCGATACAAGGCTTCCGCCGTCGGCAGGTTGATGGATCCCGCCTTGATCGTCAGGTCCGGCTCGGTGAGCCGCTCGACCACCAGTACGTCCACCCCGGCCAGGCGTAGCTCGCAGGCGAGCATGAGTCCTACCGGCCCTGCGCCGGCCACCACCACGTCGTAGTCCATATCAACTCCCAGATCGTCGTCTACCAAATAATGTACCCGGTCCAAATTTATGTCGAGTATGCTATCTGTCATGGATGAGCGGCTCGGGCTCCGGGAGCGGAAGAAGCGGGAGAGCCGTCGGCGGATCGCGGACGTGGCGTCGGGGTTGTTCATCGAGCGCGGGTTCGACAACGTGACGATCGCCGAGGTCGCGGAGGCGGCCAACGTCGCGCGGATGACGGTCTTCAACTACTTCCCGCGCAAGGAGGACCTGTTCCTGGATCGGCAGGCGGATCTCGTCGACGATCTGAGTCGGGCCATCCGCGAGCGCGAGCCCGGTGAGTCCGTCGTCGGCGCGGTACGGCGCTATCTGCACGAGCTCCTCGCGGCCCAGCACCCGCTGTCGGGCGCACGGGATGGCACCGAGGGTTTCTACCAGATCGTCGACGCGAGCCCGGCGCTCGTACGTCGTACGCTCGAGCACACCCGTGAGCTGGCGGACTCGCTCAAAGCGCTGCTCGAATCCGAGGTCGGACCGGGCCTACAGGCCGAGGTCGTCGCCAACCTGATCGCGACCGCCGTCACGATCGTGCCGCGCGTCGCCGTCGACAAGTTGATCGCCGGACGGCCGGGCAAGCAGGTACGTCGGGAGCAGGTCGACGTCATCGATCAGACCTTCGATCTGCTCGAAGGCGGCATCGGTCAGTACGGCCGCTGAGTTGCGGAACCAGTTCCGGAACCGGCAGGGGGTGTTGGGGAGGGAGTTCGCGACCTAGAGTCGGCCTGCTTGTAAGGGCTTTCCACCGACTTTGGAGGGTTTGTGAGGCGGACTCTTGGAGTTGCGGTTGTTGTCGGAGTGGTCGCCGGCGGGTTGGCGACGGCCGGCGTGCCGGCGGCGGCTGAGCGTGGGGCGCTGGTGAGCGGCACGTACTCCAGCGGCTCGGCGCAGACCTGGCAGCCGCTGCCGACGACGTACGTCGGGAACGACGACACCAGCCCGGTCGATGCGACGGTGGTCGTGGACCCCAGCACGCTGAGGCAGAAGTACTCCGGTGTCGGCTTCTCGCTGGACGAGACCAGCGTCTCCAACCTCTGGAAGCTGACCCCGGCCGAGCGCGAGCGGGCGATCAAACTCCTCGCCGATCCCAAGACGGGAGCTGGTTTCGACCGGTTCCGGCTCACGATCGGGAGCCCGGATCTGATCGAGCACCTGCCGTTCTGGTCGTACGACGAGTTGCCGGCCGGCCTGACCGAGGACCGCGGCCTGAAGTACTTCTCGATCAAGCGGGACGTCGATCTGCACATCGTCGACACGGTCAAGCTGATCCAGAAGTACAACCCGCGGGCGACGTTCTTCGCGTCGGCGTGGAGCGCGCCCGCCTGGATGAAGACCAACAACCGGTTCACCGGCGAGGTCGCGCTCAACCCGGGGAGTACGACGACTTATCACCAGGTCGGCAAGCTCCGCGACGACTGCATCGACGTGTTCGCGAAGTACTACGTGAGATACCTGCAGGCGTACGCGAAACACGGCATCAACGTCGACGCGCTGACGCTGCTCAATGAGCCGGGGATCGATGTGGTCTATCCGGCGATGGACATCAGCGTCGAACAGCAGCAGAAGTTGTCGGTGGCAATCAAACGGGAGGTACGCCGCGCCGGCCTGCACACGGATCTGTATGTCCACGACTTCAACTTCTGGGACTGGCGGGATCCGAACAGCACGGAGACCAAGAACTACTACCGGATCTTCAACGATCCGAAGGCCGAGAAGGCCGCGGATGCGATCGCGTTCCACCCGTACTGGGGCGACCCGACGGTGATGCGCGATGCGTTCGAGGAGTTCGGGAAGCCCGTGCACATGACCGAGACGAGTGACTTGTCTCCGGCAACGATCCTGAACTATTTCCGGCTCGACGCGTCGTCGTACATCATGTGGGCGCAGACGACCGACCAGGACGGCGGCACGCTGCACTGGACGCCGGCGCGGGACAACAACGTCGACTGGGAAGAGGTCGGACGTACGACGAAGTGGCCGAACCGTCTCGTCACCGTCGATACGACCACGAAGACGTTCACGGTGCGGGACGAGCTGTACGCGATGGGCCAGTTCGCGAAGTACCTCGGGCCGGAGCACACGCGGGTCGAGTCGAGCGCGACGGCGAACGGCATCAGCAACGTGGTGTACAAGGATGCCCACGACAACTTTGTCGCGATCGTTGGCAACTCCAATGTAGCCCCGAGCAAGGTCCGCGTGACGCTGGCGGGGAAGTCGTTCACGGTGACGGTGCCGGCGAACGCCTACGCGACGTACCGCTGGCATGGTGACGTGCCGCGCCGTGACCACGCGCCGGTGTTGCAGGACGTCGCGGACGTGGTGGCCGACCAGTACCAGACCACGCAGATCCAGTTGAAGGCAACCGATCGCGACCACGACAAGCTCGCCTACTACGCGACCGATCTGCCGGCCGGCGTCAGCCTCGACGGCGACACCCTGAGCCTGCATCCCACGGTGGCCGGAGTCATGGACGTCAAGGTGCGTGTCACCGACGGCGCCTCGCACGACGAGGCCACGCTGCACGTGACGGTCAGGCCGCACGGCGCGCCGGTCGGCGAGAAGGTGGAGGCGGAGTCGTACGTCGCCCAGCACGGCTGGACCGACGGCGGCGCCAACTTCATCGAGAGCAACCCGGCCGCGAGCGGTGGCAAGAACGTCGGCTGGACCGCACCCGGCAACTGGCTGCAGTACCGTGTCGACATCGCCCAGGCCGGCACCTACGACCTCGAGCTCCGCGTCGCCAACGGCACCGCCGCTCCCGCGCCGGACGCCATCTCGATCCGCGATGCATCAGACGCGACACTGGCGAAAGCCACAGTCCCCGACACCGGCGGTTGGGCCAACTACCAATCGATCACGACCCAGGTCACCCTCCCCGCAGGCGAGCAAACCGTCACCGTGTACTGCGAGACCGGCGGCTTCAACCTCGACTACCTGAAGCTGGTCAGGAATCAAGAAGCGTGACGCGGTCGCCGCTACCTAGCTTGGAGGCATGACAAATCTTCAAGGTGTGGTTCTGGAAGTGGCCGACGTTGCAGCGACCGAGCTGTTTCTGAAGGAGGCCTTCGGGCTGGACGACCGGGTGCGGGTGCGTGAATCGGCAGCGGAGACGACCGGTTTCCGCGGGTTCACGCTCTCGCTCACCGTCGGCCAGCCGAGTACGGTCACCAGCCTGTTCGAGTCCGCGGTCGAGGCCGGTGCGACGGTGGTGAAGCCGGTGACCAAGTCTCTGTGGGGGTACGGCGGTGTCGTGCAGGCGCCGGACGGGACGATCTGGAAGATCGCGACGTCGGCGAAGAAGGACACCGGCCCGGCGACCCGCGACATCGACGCCGTCGTGCTGCTGCTCGGTTGCGAAGATGTGGCCGAGAGCAAGAAGTTCTACGTCGATCACGGCCTGACGGTGGCGCGGAGCTTCGGCCGCAAGTACGTCGAGTTCGACGCCGCCGGGCCGGTCAAGCTGGGGCTGTACGGGCGGAAGGCGCTGGCCAAGGACGCCGGCGTACCGGTCGATGGCGGCGGCGCGCACCGCATCGCGCTGAGCATGGACGCAGAGAGCACGGTCGACCCCGACGGATTCGCCTTGGAGTCCGCGGCCTGATGCCGTCAGCGCCAGTCGCTGCGGTCCGCCGTGCTGCCGGGGACCGGGTCGAAGGAAACCTCCGCGGCCGGCACCCGGGTCCCCGACTCGGTGGTGAACGAGACGTCGACCAGCTCGCCCGACTTGGCGTGCCGTACGACGGTCGGGCCCTGGTCGCGGGGGACGTGGACATCGCCCCACTGCTGGAGGGCGGCGAGGACGATCTTGAGGTCGTCGCCGGCCGGCGTCAGGTGGTAGTCGCAGCGCGTGCGCTCCCCCTCCGCGCGGTACTCGCGCCGCTCCAGCAGACCGGCCTCCACCATCGCCGTCAGGCGGTTGGTCAGAATGTTGGGCGCGATGCCGAGCACATCACGGAAGTCCGCGAAGCGGGTTGTACCCAAGTGCGCCTCGCGGAGGATCAGGAACGTCCATCGGTCGCGCAGCAGGTCGAGGGCCCGGGCGATCGAGCAGTTCGGTCGCCCGGCGGTGCGGGTACTCATGACACCTCCCTGCGGGTGTTGAGGAGAACGGCCGCCGCCAGGATCAGGATTGCCAGCGTACCGATCACGGTGACGCCGAGGAGCAGCGCCGTACTCAGGCCGGAGGCTGTCGCAACCAGGCCGAGGGTGAGGGCGATCGCGCCCTGCAGGATGTACGCGACGAGGTAGACGGCCGAGACCGTGGCGCCGCGATGGTGCGCCGGGGCGTGGGAGGCGATCAGGCCGAGGCCGCCGGAGAACAGCAGGCCGTACGCCGTCCCGCCGGTGATCGTCGTCGCCATGAACAGCGGGACCGAGTGTGCCGTCGCCGCCAGTTCGAGCAGACCGAGGTCGATCAGCGTGAGGACCGCGCCGAGCGGGACCAGCCGGTGCGCGGGGAACCGGCGGCCGATGATCGCGGTGGTGCCGGTGGCGACCGAGAAGATCGCGAGCAGGACGCCGATCACGAAGACGTTCCCGGTGCCGACCAGGTCACGCACGATCTCGGCGCCGAGGGCCAGAAAGACGGAGCCGAACGCGTACGCACCGGTGACTGCGAGGGCCGCGGCCAGGTAGAGCAGACGGATGCCCTTGGCAACGGTAATGGGACGCGGGCGCCAGTGGCCCTGCGCCTCGTCCTTCGTGTGCCGCGGCATCCGCCAGACGGCGCCGAGAACGCCCACGATCACCGCGACCAGCACCCAGTAGTCCAGGTGCAGCGGAGCGGGGGCGTACTCGATCAGCCCGCCGCCGACGATCGTCGCGAACGCCAGTCCCGCGGCCGTCGCCACCGTCGTCACCGAAGCTGCCCGGTGCGCCTTGCCGCGGGCGCTGAACTCGACGGCCGCTGCCGTCGCCGGCGTCAACGCCAGGCCGACCCCCGCGCCCATCAGCGCCCGGCCCGCGTACACCCAGCCCACCGACGGGGCGACAGCGAACAGAAGGACACCGGCGAGCATCGCGCCGACGCCGTACAACATCGTGGTGCGGCGGCCGATGTAGTCGGACACCTGGCCGAAGATCAGCAGGAACGCGACCAGCACCACCGGGTACACCGCGAAGATCGCGGTCGTCGCCGTGGGGGTGAGGTGCCAGGTCGAGGCATAGAGGGGGTACGTCGTGGTCGGGGCGGCGCTCGTCCACAGACTGATTCCCGCGACGGCAGCGGCGGTCCAGAAACTGCCGCGCCGGCTGAGGACGCGGCGTGATTGCGGAGCAGCTGAGACTGGGAGGTCGAGGGTGCTCACGTAGGGGGGGTCCTTTCAGGGACGGCTGAGTTGCTCGATGCAAGTCAGAACACCTGACTAGCTCGAAGCAATCCAGCATCTGATGTGAGCCCCATCACATCCGTGAAGAAAGGGGCCTGGAGGCGAACCAAGTCCGCTTCCAGGCCCCTTCAGCCTCGTGGTGCGAGAGCACCCCCGATATCAGCCGGCCAGTGCGAGCGAGAGCGTTGCGTAGTTGATGACCGCGCCGAGCACCTTGCTGTCGGCGGTGGAGCCGGCCGTCGAGATCTCGACCTCGGCGTTCTTGCTGCCCTGCTGGCCGACGTACCGGGTCGCGACCCAGCGGGTGGTGTTGCCGCTCTTGTAGGTGTAGACGACCGTGCTCACGGTCATCCGGCCCTGGTGGTTGGTCGAGTTCATCCCGACCGTCGAGGTGCCGACGATGTGCAGACCGCGGGTGCCCTTGAGGGCCGCGATCTTGCGGTTCAGCGCGGTCACCGTGCTGACGTTGGCGTACTGGACGTTGAACCGGATCATCCGGTTGTTCGCGCTGTCGTCGAAGCGCGTCTGCCAGTTGCCGAGCTCGACCTGCCGCCAGGTGCTCGGCAGCACCGCCATCGCGTGGTTGCCCTCGCTGTAGCGGATGAAGAACCGCGTCTTGTACCGCACCGGCGTCGACGCCGCACTGTTGCTCGAAGCAACCGTCCTGATCTGCTCGGTGGCGGCGTTGCTCGGCGCCGCGCCACTCAGTACGAGCGCCGCCGCGCCCGCCAGCGCAGCCACTCCGGAGACAGCCCCCGCAACGATCCCGAACCGCTTCATCCCTGTATACCCCCAGCTCATGTCGCAGCCTCCCTGGCCGCGCACCGGATGAGACTCCGGCTCGTTCGGAAAAGTTGCCGCCAGACTCTCGACGTTTCGAGGGCTGCCCGTCGAGACTGACCGCATGGGTGGGGGAATGGTGTCGATGTTGTTCTCCGACATCGAGGGGTCGACGGTGCTGCTGCGGCGGCTGGGGGATCGGTACCTCGATGCGCTGGAAGGACACCGCCGGATCCTGCGGGCGGTCTGGACGACGTACGGCGGGACGGAGATGGGGACCGAGGGCGACAGCTTCTTCGTCGTGTTCGAGACGGCCGGGGACGCGGTACGCGCTGCGGTCGACGGGCAGCGCGGGCTGGAGGAGCACCGGTGGCCGGGTGGTGAGCGGCTGCGGGTGCGGATGGGCATCCATACCGGTACGCCGGGTGTGTACGACGGCGACTACTGGGGGATGGACGTCCATCTCGCAGCGCGTATCGGCGCTGCCGCGCAGGGTGGCCAGATCGTGGTCTCGGCAGTCACCGGTCAGCTCACGCAACTGCCCGACGGCGTGACGCTGCGCGATCTCGGAACCCATCATTTGAAGGACATTCCGGAGCCCGAGCACCTCTTCCAGGTCACGGTCGACGGCCTGCAGACCGACTTTCCGCCACCGCGCACCGTCGGTACGTCGACCAGCCTCCCGGCTCCGGCGACTGCATTGCTCGGTCGCGAGCAGGACGTCGAACGCATCGGCGAGCTGCTCGGCCAACCCGACGTACGGCTCGTCACGCTGACCGGTCCCGGAGGCTCGGGCAAGACCCGTCTGGCGATCGGTGCGGCGTCCAAGATCCCCGGCCAGGTGTACTTCGTTCCGCTCGCGGCCGCCACGTCCGAGTCGGTGATGTGGACGACGATCGCCGAAGTACTCGACGTACCGCCGCGGGAGCGCGGCCGGATCGTCGCGTACCTGGCGCAGCGGTCTCTGCTGCTGGTCCTCGACAACCTCGAACAGCTCCCGGACGCCGGCAAGATCGTTGCCGAGATCATCGAAGGTGCCGCCCACGTGAAGGTCGTCGCGACCTCCCGGCGCGCGCTGGGCCTGGTCGGCGAGTACCAGCATCCCGTGGCACCGCTGCCCGTCACGGACGAGGACTCGGCCGCCGTACAACTGTTCATGGAGCGCGCCCGCGCCGTGCAGCCGGCGTTCGCGTACACCGACGACGTACTGGAGATCTGCCGGCGGCTCGACGGGCTTCCGCTCGCGATCGAGCTCTGCGCACCGCGCGTCCGCCTGCTGAGCGTCAAGGAGCTGCTGGCCCGGGTGGACCAGTCGCTCGACATCGCGTCGACGAGCAGTGTGACCCCGGAACGGCAGCGCACCTTGCGGGAGACGATCGCCTGGTCGTACGAGCTGCTCAGCCCCGAGTATCGTCGTACCTTCCGCCGGCTTGCGGTCTTCTCCGGCGGCGCCGACCTGGCCGCGATCCAGGAGGTTGCTACTGGCATCGACCCGCTGGAAACCCTGGCAGAGTTGAACGATGCGAACCTGATCACGCTCGCGGATGGACCGGAAGGCGCCCGCGTCGAGCTGCTCGAGACCATCCACCAGTACGCCGCCGACGAACTGCGGGCAACCGACGAATCAGAGGCCATCCACAGCCATCACGCCACCTACTACACCGACTTGGCCGAGCGGCTCGAGATCCAGAAGAGGAGTATGGCCGAGCCGCCGATGGAACGCGCCGAGGCCGACCTCGACAACTTCCGCGCCGCGCTCGCCTGGGCGACCGACAACGACCTTCGGACGGCGCTGCGCCTGTGCTCGGCCCTCGGCTGGGTCTGGCAGCTCGGCGCGTACCACACCGAAAGTCGCCGCTGGCACGAACAAGTCGTCGCAGCCGCCGGTACGACGTCGTCGCCCGAGCTGGCCGCATGCCTTCGTGGATTGAGCAACCTCCTTCTGCTGCAGGGCGAAACGGACCGCGGCTACGAGGTTGCCGCCCGGAGCCTGGCTATGTCGCGCGAGCTCGACGACCCGGCCGGCATCGCCTTCGGGATGACCGTGCTCGGCACCGCGCAACGTCAGCGCGGTGAACTGGACTCGGCCAGGCAGACGCTGACCGAAGCCGTCGAGCGACTCCGCACGCTGGACGACAACTGGCGGCTGGCCCGGGTGCTGGGCCATCTGGGCGGCATCGAGGAGGCGCTCGGGCACTTCGACCGGGCAGAGGAGCTGCTCCGCGAATCCCTGGCCATCAGCGAGTCGTTCGGGGATGCGTTCGAGATGACCATCCACGGACAGAATCTGGCCTATCTACTCGCTCTCGCCGATCGGGTCGACGAGGCCGCCGAGCTGGCGCGGCATCTGACGCCGACCGTGGTGGCGCTCGGCAGCCCGAGTCTGACCATGGCGTTCTCGAACACCGCGATGAACATCCTGCTCAGGCGGGGCGATCCGGCCGGCGCGGCGGAGCTGTTCGGCGCGGAAGAGGCGATGGGCGAGCGACTGGAGATCGTCAATCCCTACGCGGAGGAGGAGCTCGCGGAGGCACTTGAATTGGTCGGCGATGCACTTTCGCGCACGGACTGGGAGCGTCATCGGCTGGCCGGTCGCACCGAACGCGTCGAAGATCTGCTCCTGAGACTGGATTTCTGAGGCGTGCGGTTGTACAAGGCAACGGCGAGTGGTTGACCGCTGTGAGCGACCACACCATACTGCTTGCACCGCCATCAGGGCGGTCTGTGGGGGCAGTTGTTACTGGGGTTCAAATGGGGATGGGGGGCTATTGCTTATGCATGCCTGGAAGTTGTTTCGTGCTGCGCTGGTGACGGCCGTCGCCGGTGCGACACTGGTGACGGTCCCGGTGACCGCTCACGCGGCACCGCCGACGAGTGCGATCGAGGTCAGTACGACGTCGGTCGCCCGCGGGGAGACCTTTACGATCAAGCAAACCGTGTACAACTCGGACTCGGGCACGGTCCTGGGCGGCAAGGCGACGCTGTACGCCAAGGACGCCATGCTCCCGGACATGGTCGACCTGGTGTCATGCCCGGAGGCCACGGCGTGTGACACGCTCGGGACCAGCGTCCGGGCCGGGACCGGCGACGTACTGCCGGGTGCGTCCAAGACCATCACCTTCACTTTCCGGGTGAAGGACGACGCGCCGCTCGGGACGATCCAGTTGCAGCACCAGTTCGTCGGCGAGAACTTCTCGTTCGAGATCATCGACGGACCGGAGCTGACCATCAAGGAGGCGCCGGCCGACGTCGCCGTCTCGCTGAGCGGGAAGGCCACCGGAGCGAAGATCACCTACACGATCGGCGTGAAGAACAACGGCCCGGGCACCGCGACCGGGGTCCGGGTGGTCGGCACCTTCCCGGCCAACCTGGCCTACGTCAGCACGACCTGCGCGCGGGTCGGGTCGACGCGATCGGTGAACTGTGACATCGCCTCTCTGGCCAGCGGCGAGAGTGCGACGCGGACGTTGACGGTGCAGGCGGGGCTGCTGACGATCGGGACGCTGACCACGACCGCGCAGCGGACCGTCAGCGCACCGACCGACCCGGTGGTCGCGAACGACAAGGCGAGCAAGGTCTGCCGGGCGCTGACCTGGTTGATCGTTTCTTGCTAGCAACGCGCTGAAACAGTAGGACGGCCGGCGGCCGCGGGTTCTCGAGCCCGCGGCCGCCGGCTTCATTTTTGTCTCATGCCTTGCATCCGAGGGCGGCAGAGGTTTACGGTCCGGGTTAACGTTTAAGTGAGTGTTAGTGAGCACTTCTTCGAAACTTGGAGCAACTATGATCAGTCGGCGACGGTTTCTGCAGGTGACCGGTGCGGCGATTGCCACCTCGACGACGCTGGCGGCCTGTGGCGACGGTGGCGCGTCGAGCGGCGGCGCGAAGGCGTCCGGTGAGCTCAAGCTCCCGACGTACAGGCCGTTCGAGGGGCTGCACCCGGACTTCCCGGGGGCCGAGTCCGGCCTCGAGCCCGGGTTCCTGAAGTTCCCGGCGGATGCGATCTCGAGTGTGAAGGCGCCGCCGCTGACGAACGCGGTGACCGCGCTGACCGAGACGTTCGCGACGCCCCCGCCGCCGATGGGCAGCAACCCGATGTGGCAGGCGCTGAACTCCGCCCTCGGCGCCGAGCTCAAGCTGACCATCGGCACCGACCCGGGCTACCCGGAGAAGTTCGCCACGCTGCTCGCCAGCGACTCGCTCCCGGACCTGATGTGGCTGCCGCCGAACCAGGGCATCCCGAACATCGGCCCGATGCTCGAGGCCAAGTTCCAGGACCTGACCAAGTACCTGTCCGGCGACGCCGTGCTCGAGTACCCCAACCTGGCGGCGCTGAAGCCGGCCTCCTGGCGGACCGCGGTGGTGAACGGGAAGATCTGGGGCGCACCGATCCCGTCGACCCCGTTCGGCCAGGTGATGATGGGCAACCCGAAGACCTGGGCGAAGGTCGGCGGTCTGCAGTGCACGACCGCGGACGAGTTCTTTGCCAAGTGCAAGGAGCTGAGCAACGGCACGAACTACGCGCTCGAGCCCGCGATCATCAACATGCTGCACATGTTCGGCGAATGGTTCGGCGCCCCGAACGGCTGGCGGGTGAACTCCGACCGCTCGCTCACGTACCTCTACGAGACCGACAACTACAAGGCCGCCGTCGAGTACGCCGCGAAGCTCTGGGCCGCCAAGGTGTTCTACCCGGACCTCAACCTGGCCGACGCGACGCCGAAGACCGTCAACGGCCAGATCGCCGCGCAGGTCACGGTCGGCCCGCGGGCGACCGCCGACTTCCGGAACCTCGACCCGACGCTGTTCGTGGACACGATGATCCCGTTCGGCCATGACGGCAAGGCGAAACCGACGTACGACATGGGCTACGGCACGGTCGGGTTCACGCCGTTCAAGAAGACCGACGAGGGCCGGATCCGCGAGCTGCTCGCGCTGATGGACTACCTGTCCGCGCCGTTCGGCACCAAGGAGTACCTGATCAAGAACTTCGGCGTCGAGGGGCAGCAGTACACCCTGGACGCGCAGAAGAACCCGGTGCTGACCAAGGCCGGCAACCAGCAGGCGCCCGGACTGGTCAGTGCGCTGCAGATCATGAACTCGCCGGAGAGCGTGATCTTCAACCCGGCGTACCCGGACGACACCAAGAAGATCTACGCGACCGAGCAGAAGCTGCTCAAGTACGCGATGCGGAACCCGACCGCCGGCACGTACTCCGACACGTCGAGCAAGCTCGGTCCGAAGCTGACCGCGGCGTTCCGGGACACGATCGTCGACATCGTCACCGGCCGGCAGAAGATGGACGCGTACGACGCGGCGCTGAAGCGCTGGAAGTCCGGCGGCGGTGACAAGATGCGCGACGAGTTCGCGGCCGTGCTGCCTGCGAGCGTGCCGGTGACCGGGTCGTGATGCTGAAGTCGAGTGCGGCTGAGCGGCAGGTCAAGAACGGCCTGCCGCTGAAGGCGAAATGGGCCCGGGACTGGCAGATGGTGCTGCTGATGATCCCCGGAGTCGTGTTCCTGCTGGTGTTCTTCTACCTGCCGGTGCTCGGCAACGTGGTCGCGTTCCAGGACTTCCAGCCGTACCTCGGGATCATGCACAGCGAGTGGAACGGCCTGCAGAACTTCGTCAACCTCTACGACAACCCGGACTTCTGGGACGCATTGCGGAACACGTTGCTGCTTGCCGTCGTACAACTGGTGCTGTTCTTCCCGGTGCCGATCGGGCTGGCGCTGATCGTCGACTCGCTGGTCAGCAACCGGTTCCGGCGGTGGTTCCAGACGATCGCGTACCTGCCGCACTTCCTGTCCTGGGTGCTGGTCGTGACGCTGTTCCAGCAGTCGCTCGGCGGGGCGGGGTTCGTCAACAACCTGCTCCGGCACGCGGGACTGGATCCGATCCCGTTCATGACCAACCCGGACACGTTCCCGTTGCTCGTGGTCGCGCAGCTGGTCTGGAAGGACGCGGGCTGGGCGATGATCATCTTCCTCGCGGCGCTGACCACCGTGGACGTCTCGCTGTACGAGGCTGCCGCCGCGGACGGCGCCGGCCGGTGGCGGCGGCTGTGGCACATCACGCTGCCGTCGCTGCGGACCGTCATCGTGCTGCTGCTGATCCTGCGGATCGGCGACATCCTCAGCGTCGGGTTCGAGCAGTTCATCCTCCAGCGCGACTCGGTCGGCCCGGGCGCGGCCGAAGTACTCGACACGTTCACGTACTACGCGGGCGTGGTCGGCGGCGACTGGAGCAGCGGGGCCGCGGCCGGTCTGGCCAAGGGTGTGGTCGGGGCGCTGCTGTTGTGGGGCGCGAACTCACTTGCTCATCGGCTCGGCGAGCCGGGTATCTTCCAAAGGCGCGGCGCATGAGACCTATCTGGAAAGAGCGTCCATCTCCTGGCTATCAGGCGATCAAGGCTCTGGTGCTGGGCGGGTTCGCGCTGGTGATCGTGATCCCGATCCTGGTCGTGATCTCGACGTCCCTGGCCAGTGATCGCGACATCATCGATGCCGGCGGGTATGTGCTGTGGCCGTCGCATCCGACGCTGAAGGCGTACCAAACGCTGTTCGGCGGCGGGTTGATGGGCCGGGCGATCCTGGTCAGCGTGTTCGTCACGCTGATGGGTACGGCGATCGCACTGGCCGTCACGATCGCGCTCGCGTACGCGACGTCGCGGCCGGTGCTGTTCGGACGACCGGTGTTGCTGATGGTGCTGTTCACGTTGCTGTTCGCGCCGGGGATCATCCCGATGTTCCTGGTGGTGAAGCAGCTCGGGTTGCTCGACAGCCTGTGGTCGCTGATCCTGCCGGGGGCGTTGGGTGCCTTCAACTTCGTTGTCCTGCGCACCTTCTTCATGAACGTGCCGGGTGAGTTGCTGGAGAGCGCGCGGATCGACGGCGCGAGCGACTTCACCATCCTGCGACGGATCGTGCTGCCGCTGTCGAAGGCCGTGGTCGCGGTGGTCGGGCTGTTCTACGCGGTCGGGTTCTGGAACGCGTTCTTCAACGCGCTGCTGTACCTGAACGACACGTCGAAATGGCCGGTCCAGGTGATCCTGCGGACGTACGTGCTGCAGGGCAAGTCGCTGTCGGCGGACCAACTCGGCGTACATCCGCCGTCGCAACCGCAGTCCCTGCAGATGGCCGTCGTCGTGGTCGCACTGGTCCCGATCGCCATGGTGTACCCGTTCCTCCAACGGCACTTCACCAAAGGCGTCATCACCGGTGCGGTCAAAGGCTGATCTGCAACAATCGTCCTATGTCCTCACCTGCGGCCGATCGGCCGACGCTGCGCATGGTGGCGAAGGAGGCAGGTGTCTCGGTCGCGACCGTGTCCTACGTGCTGTCCGGGCGGCATCGCAGCCACACCATCAAGGACACGACCGCGGACCGGGTCCGCGAGGCCGCCACGCGACTCGGGTACCGACGCAACGATGCGGCGCGCGCGATCCGGACCGGGAAGTCGGACCTGGTCCTGCTCTCGCTCAGCGTGCTCGCCGACCCGTGGTCGCAGGCGGTCGCGGCCACGGTCAGTACGGCGGTGACTCCGCTCGGCAAGACCGCCCTGATCGTGGCCGACGGCGACTGGCGGACCGTGCTGGCGAACCGGACGCCGGACGTGATCTTCATCGACAGCGTCAAGCCTGATCCGTCCCAGATCGCTGAGCTGGAGGCGTTTGCGGCGCAAGGTGTGCAGATCGTGGCGTTCAGCGAGACGCTCGAGCCGGAGGGCTTCGACGTGATCCGGTCGGGCGCCGAGCCGCGGTGTCATCTCGCGGTCGAGCACCTGCTCGAGCACCACGACCGGGTCGGCGCGCTGACCTCGCGGACCACGGACTTCGCGCGCTTCGACGCCTACCTGAACACGTTGCGTGCCGCCGGCAAGCCGATCCGGGACGACGACATCGAGGTCTTCGAGCAGCATCCCGAGGGTGCGTACCGGGCCGCGATGGCGTTGCTGTCCAAGCCGGATCGGCCGACCGCGCTCTACTGCACCACGGACTTCGCCGCGATCGCCGCCGTACGGGCAGCGCATCGGCTGCGGATCGACGTACCGCGGGAGCTGGCGATCGTCGGCGTCGGCAACACGCCGGAGGGCGAGCACCTCGACCCGTCGCTGTCGACGGTCGGGCCGGTCAACTTCAACGAGGCGCTGGCGCAGATCATCGTGAGCAGGCTGACCGATCGAGAGGGTGCTCCGGGTGAGGTGTTCGACTTCCCATGGCAGTTGATCGTGCGGGAGTCGTCCCGGGTATGAGCCGGCCGAATGTCGTACTGATCTGTGTCGACGAGTGGCGGGGTGATGCGCTGTCGTGCGCCGGTCATCCGTACGTCGAGACACCGCATCTGGACGAGTTGGCGCGGGGTGGGGTGCGGTTCAGCCGGGGGTATTCGGCGACGCCGACTTGTGTGCCGGCTCGGGTCGCCTTGTTCACTGGGCAGTCGCAGGAGCGGCACGGGCGGGTCGGGTACACCGATGGTGTTCCGTTTGATGCTGCGCATCCGGTGACGATCCAGGGTGAGTTTCGCCGGGCGGGGTATCACACGCAGGCGATCGGGAAGATGCATGTGTGGCCGGAGCGGGCGCGGCTCGGGTTCGACGACGTCGTACTGCATGACGGGTTCCTGCATCATTCGCGGCGGGAGTATCGGCAGCAGTTCGGGTTCTTCGACGACTACGTGCCGTGGTTGCGGCGGCAGCCGGGGGCGTCGCCGGACGCGGAGTACTTCGATCACGGGGTGAACTGCAACTCGGTGGTCGCGCGGCCCTGGGACAAGGCGGAGTCGTTGCATCCGACGTCGTGGATCGGGACGTCGACGATCGACTGGTTGTACCGGCGGGATCCGACGCGGCCGTTCTTCTTGTACTTGTCGTTTCATCGGCCGCATCCGCCGTACGATCCGCCGGCCTGGGCGTTCGACCGGTACGACGCGTTGCCGCCGTACGAACGGGTGCTGGGTGATTGGGAGAGTGACTGGGACGAGTTCCGGCGCGACGGGGACTACCAGGCGTCGATCGGGGATCTGCCGGACCGGGTCGTTCATCGGGCGCGGGCCGGGTATTACGGGTTGATGGCGCAGATCGACTTGCAGATCAACCGGATCCGCGAGGCGCTGGTCGACTTCGGGGTGTACGACGACACGATCATCGCGTTCACGTCGGATCACGGCGAGATGATGGGCGATCATCGGATGTTCCGGAAGTCCGTGCCGTATGAGGGATCGGCGCATGTGCCGTTCATTGTCGCGGACCGCGCGTCGGCTGCGGGTGCGACGCGGGGTGGGGTTGTCGATCAGGTGGTCGAGTTGCGGGATGTGATGCCGACGTTGCTGGATCTGGCCGGGGTGCCGATTCCGTCGTCGGTGGATGGGTGTTCGCTGGCGCCGTTCCTGCGTGGGTCGTCCGTGCCGGTGCGGGAGTGGTTGCATGGGGAGCATCTGCATTTCGGGCAGTCGATCCAGTGGGTGACGGATGGGCGGGTGAAGTACGTGTGGGGGTCGGAGCGTGGTGTGGAGCAGCTGTTCGACCTGGTGGAGGATCCCGGGGAGTTGCGGAATCTGGTTGCGTCCCGTCCTGAGTTGCGTGCAGTGTGGCGGGATCGGCTGATCGAGTCGCTGACCGGCCGCGAAGAAGAATTTGTTGCTGATGGCAACCTGGTGGCCGGCCGTCCGGTGACCGCGATCCTCGAGCACACCAGGGAGAGAATTGCTGCCGCCGGGTGACGACTGGAGCTTGGTAGACGTCGGTGAGTCCGATACGACGGTCTACCGGCGGGGTGAAGTCTTCGCCAAGTGCTGCGGTCCGTCGGGCGTCGCGGAGTTGGCCGCCGAACGCGACCGCGTCGAGTGGCTGGCAGGCACCGGGATCCCGGGTGCCAGGGTCGTCGATTGGCTCGAGTCGTCCTCGGACGGTGCCTGCCTGCTGACCTCGGCCGTCGCGGGTGTGCCCGGCGGCGCGCTCCCGCCGTCGTCGTACGAGCGCGCGATGCGGGGCTTCGGTGTGGTGCTCCGGGAGCTGCATGCGTTGACCGACTGCCCGTTCGAGCGCCCGCTGGCATCGGTGATTGATGTTGCGGCGGACGTCGTACGGCGGGATGCGGTGAATCCGGACTTCCTCACCGACGAGTGGCGGCTGCTGAAGCCGTCGGAGCTGCTCGACCAGGTCGTTGCTGAGAGCCCCTATGTCGAGAGTGTCCTCGAGCCTGTGGTCTGCCATGGTGATGCCTGCCTGCCGAACGTGTTCTTCGATCCGCAGACGTTGGAGGTCACGGGGCTGATCGACCTGGGGCGGCTGGGCATCTCCGACCGGTACACCGATCTGGCGCTGGCGGCCATCCAGCTCCACGACGAGTGGTCCGCCGATCCTGCGCCGTTCTTCGAGGCGTACGGGCTGTCGGAGCCCGACTCCCGGCGCCTGGAGTTCTTCCGCCTCCTCGATCCACTCACCTGGGGCTGATCCGCATGCTGGTCGAGCTCGTTGCGTTCGTCGTCTCCCGCCAGCACGCCTTCGAGGGGCGACCGGCCGACGGGCCACGCCCGGATCCCGAGCCGGTCGCGCGCACGTCGATTGAGGTTCGCGCCGAACTGGGTATCGTCGGCGACCGCTACTACGGCCAGAAGATCCACAAGAACGCCGCCGTCACGCTGATCGACGAGGCCTCGCTCGACGAGGTCGTCCGGACCCTCGGTCTACCCGGACCGCTCGACCCACACCTCACCCGCCGCAACATCACCCTCCGCGGCTACCCAATCGACGAGCTGGCCGCACATCGCGCGGCGGACGGCTCACGCGTCACCGGCCGCCGCTTCACCCTCGACTCCGGCACTGGCCCCATCACCTTCCAGGCCAACCGCCCCGCCAACCCGTGCGCCTGGATGGACGAGGTACTCGCCCCCGGCGCAATGAAGGCCCTCCGCAACCACGGCGGCATCCGCGCGACGCCGCTCACCTCCGGCGTACTCCGTCTCGGACCGGCCGAGCTCACCGTCCTGGACTGAGTGTCTGGCCGACTTCCTGCCGCCGTGGGTGGCTGAGTCTCTGGCGGTTTCGGCCGAGCTCGCCGTGCTCGCCGGGGTTTCGGGTGGTTTTCGGTGGCGCGTCGTACCGTCTGAGGGTGAGGCTGGTGGGGGCGATTGTGGTGCTGGCGGTGTTGGCCGGCTGCACGGACACGGCGGCGACCAGCCCGAGCCCGACATCACCCGTCCCGACGATCTCGCCGTCCGCCACCCCGACGCCGACCGACCCGACGCTCAAGCCGTCGACGCCCACACCGACGCCCGCGCCGCGGCCGACCGGCGTTGGTCCGGTGAGCATGTCGATCCCGGCGATCGGCGTACGTGGGTTGCGCGTGGTTGCCTACACCGGCACGGCCGACGACCGGCCCGGGACCAAGATCCAGGACCGAGGCGTCGCCGCGAGTCCCCGCGGCAAGGCCGGTGGCGTCGGCCCGGGCGAGATCGGGAACTTCATCATCACCGGCCACCGCGTCAGCCACGGCCGCCCCCTGGAACACGTACCCGACCTGCAGAACGGCGACCACATCCTGATCACCGCCAACGGCACGGTCTACGACTACGTCGTCACCCGCACCATGACGATCTCGTTCCGCAAACCCGCCGAGAAGGCCCAGCAGAACGCCGCAGTCCCCGGTTACCCAGGCGCCAAGCCGACCCAACCGATGATCACCATCTCCACCTGCGCCACCATCGAAGACCACGCCGCCGGCAACTTCTGGCACGACGCCCTCGGCAACCCCGAACACCGCATCAACAAAATCGGCGTCCTCACCGCGAGCCATTCGGTTTGATCTGCCATCGACCACAGGCGAACCTTGGCAGATGACCACTCCAGATCCCGACAGCGTCGTCGAAGAACGGTGGATCATCGACACCAACCTGCGGCCGCTGTGCGAATCCGTGGCGGAATTCGTGGGATACGAGTTCGACGACTCCGACTGGCAGGCCATCGACACCGCTCTGCCGACGACAGATGTCGAGCGTTCCGTCTGGTACGACCACCCGTTCTCGGGTCAAGCACCCGTGACGCTGGAAGTCGCAGCCGATCCAGGGTCGTCCGTGGTCTTCGTCAGGTTCTTCGACGTGTCCGACGACCGTACGAAGGCACAGATCGAAGCCGCGCTGCACATCTTCGCCAGCTGGGAGCTGGCTTAGTCCAGCTCGTTGCGCCGCCCGGACTACTTCCGGCCGAACTTCCACCACTTCGGTTTGTTCATCTTGATTTCGTCCGGGGTCATCGGCGGCGGGACGGGTGGGCGGGATTCCTCGGTGAGGAAGTTGCCGGACTCGGTGTCGTACGGCGTGACGCCGAGCTTGCGGCTGATTTCCATCACGATCGGGATCGAGCGCGGGCCGTCGTTCAGGTAGAACGTGATGTCGCGGACCTCGACGCCCTTGCCGATGGTCATCTCGACGTCGTACTCCGGACTTCGCAGCGCCAGCCAGGACGGTTTGCTCGTGTCGACATCCGGCACCACCTCCCGGACCGCAGCCACCACGTCGGTCGCCGTACCGACCGATGGCGGCTCGTAGTCGACCGGCATGTCGTCGAGGCGACGTACGCCTCCTGGCCCGCGCACTGCATAGACAGCCCAGCTCATGCCCCCAGCATGCCAGGCGGTCAGCGCTTTCGGGCGGCCAGGATCGCGAACGTTAGATACTCGCCCTGATCCGTCTCGAGCATGTCGAGCGAACCGTCGCGTCGCTCGTCCCTGTACTCCGCGACCGCGCGGGACCATCTGAGCCAGTCCGACCAGCCGTTCTGCTGCAACCGGGCCGCGGTGACGTCGACCAGTTCCGTGATCTCCCACTGGAATCGCCACCAGTCCGCGGTGTGCCAGGCGAGCGCCTCCCACCCGACCACGTTCTTGATGTGCTCCGGGATGAGGCCGAGCTCCCGGACCTCCTTCGTCATCGCCGGAGTCGCGACTCCGAACTGACCGCCCGGCTTGAGGAAGCTGGTGATGTAGGTGAGGTAGTTGTCCGCGGTCCCGAAGTACTCGTACGCGTCGACGCAGACGATCGCATCGAAGAAGCCCTTCGCGAACGGCAGCGTATGAGCCTCCGCCTTGAGCGTCACCACCCCGGCCTGCGGCGCGATGTAGGCAGCAGCCTCCGTCGGGTCGACCCACAGGTCCGCGGCCCACACCTGTACGCCGTACTCCTTCGCCAGGAAGACCGCGGTCGCGCCCTTGCCGGATCCCAGATCGAGCACCCGCATACCGGGCCGCAGATCCAGCTCGCGGGCCAGATCCTCCAGCAACCACAGAGGATTCGGGCCCATGTCGCCGGACAGCAACCACTCGGCGTCGTACTCGTTGGCCCTTGGATAATCTTCGTGCTTCAGCTCCACCACGCGCACAGGGTAGCGGTGCCAAAACGGGATGTGCTCGGGTTTTTCGACCAGCACAGTGGGTGAATGGTTGATCTTGATCCGTTGATTCACGAGTTCTACCGGGACCGGTACGTCGAGGACGATCGGCTGATCCGCTCCGGACACGGCCGGCTGGAGTTCGTGCGAACGCAGGAGCTGCTGCGCCGATGGCTGCCGCCCGCGTCCGACGTACTCGATATCGGCGGCGCGACCGGAATCCACGCCCGCTGGCTCGCCGCGGACGGTCACCAGGTCACGCTGGTCGATCCGGTCGTGGAGCATGTCGAGCAGGCGGCGACCGCGGGTACGTTCACCGCGGAGGTCGGCGACGCCCGGCAACTCCGACAGGCCGACGCCAGCGTGGACGTCACGCTCCTCCTCGGCCCGCTCTACCACCTGGTCGAGGCGTCCGACCGAGCCCAGGCGCTGTCCGAGGCGCTGCGGGTCACGCGCCCAGGCGGCCTGGTGATCGCGGCCGGGATCAACAGGTACGGCGGTCTGATCGAGGCCGGCAGCAACGGTCACCTGAGCCCGGACAACCTCCACCTCTTCACCGAACCTTTCGCCTCCGGCCGTAATGACGGCAAGTCCGGCTTCACCGTCGCGTACTTCCACCACGCCGACGAACTGTCCACCGAACTCACCACCGCCGGCCTGACCGACGTAGAGGTCCTCGGCGTAGAAGGCCCCGCCGCCAACGTCCTCCAAAACACCCCCACCGACGACGTCGACGCTCTCCTCCCCGCCGCCACCCTCCTGGCCCGCCACGTCGAGTCCGACCCCAACCTCATCCCCACCAGCTTCCACTTCCTGGCCCGCGGTACCCGCTAAACCGAGATCACCGCGATCGGGATCCCGTCCGCCTGCAGCAATACCCGATCCGCCAACGGCTGCGTCAGCTTCGCCATAACCACCCGTCCGACCGCGACCGCGGGAATCGCCTCGACACCCGGGCGGGTGGCGCCGTCGAGCACAAGAACCACCGCAGTCCGCGACTCGAGCACAGCTCCCACCCACAGGTCGGTGTACTCCGGCGGCGACCCGTGCACCATCCACCTGACCGTCCGCCCGCGGTCGGTCAGCACCGCCGGCGGCAGGCCTCGCAACCCACCCCGGTAATTCGAGTCCAGCCCTTCAGGCCACCAGAGCTCGACCGCCGGATCGATCACATGCAGGGGCGGATACCCGCTTCCTTCCGCCTTCGGGTTCGGTGCATGTCCCGGCCGGTACCTCAGCCCCTCGAACTCGATCCGGTACGCCGGAAGCGGTCGATGCCCACGATCCGTGCGGAACTCCGGGGCAACCCGCCGTACGGAACGCACCCGTACCGGATCTCCCTGCCGCTGCCGTCTCGGATCCGGCTGCAGCGCCTCCAGCAGCCAGTCCGGTATGTCCACGTCGGAAACCACCGCCGCATTCCGGAGTACGTCCGTCCGGTCCTCCAGCATGGGAGCCCCGCCCGGGCCGTGCGAGAAGCTCATCAGGACGATCGGCCGCGGTTGGCGGTCGAGCGGGAAGTCGGCCCACCAGGCCAGTGCCTCTTCGGGCAGAAGGTGGTGCATGTCTCCAGGGGGTGACGGTCGCGAAACGATGTCAATAGGTGCAACTCGGTTTTCGGCAAGGTGGTGCAGGCCGTAACATCAGCCGTCGGCCGGCACTGGGGGTGTTCCGGCCGTTCTGGCGAATGGGTGGGACCGGCGTGGGGCCGGTACTGGGGAGAAGCGGGGAAGTCATGGCCGACAAGCCGGCACCCAAGCCTGGTCACTTCCTGCCTGGTGGCGAGGGTGAGCAGGGGACGACGGACACTCAGCGTCCGACCGTGCCGTCGACAGCTGCGCCACTGGCGGCGCCGACGCCGCGACTGGGTGGCGAGGCCCCGCCGACCCCGCCCCAGCTGCAGGGCACCCGGATCGACCCGCGCCGTACGACGTTGTCCGGCAGCCGGCTCGGACCGCCGCCGGCCGACGACCCGGCCGCCGCGGCGTACCAGGCGGTGTTCCACCCGCAGCCGATCCCGTTCGACCCGACGAAGCGGCGCTCGAAGGGCCTGGTCGCGCTGATCGTGGTCGCCGCGCTGCTGTTCGTCGGCGGTGGGGTGACGTTCGCCGTCAAGGTGTTCTCGTCCGACAGCTTCAGCGTGAACCCGATCGTGACGCCGTCGGTGAAGCCGACCGGCGAGCCGTCGACCACCCAACCGGTCGGGAAGGGTACGCCGGACGCCGACATCGTCGGCAAGAACGCGATCTACGCGGCCGGCGCGATGCCGGTGGTGAAGTGCCAGGAGCCCGCGTTCCGGCCGACCTCGATGGAGAACGTGCGCTCGTACTACGAGGCGCTGACGGCCTGTATGGACAAGGCCTGGAAGCCGATCGTGACCAAGGCCGGGTTCGAGTTCCGGTCGCCGCGGCTGATCATCTACAACGAGGGCGACGAGACGGCGTGCGGCGTACAGAAGGACCTCGCGCTGTACTGCCAGGACGACCAGGGCGGCAGCGCGACGATGCCGTGGCAGAAGATCGTCGAGGACTACCCGAAGCACAAGGCCGAGATCCGCGCGGAGATGGCGCAGACGTTCGCGTTCGTGTACGGCGTCCACGTGCAGAACCTGACCGGGATGGCCGACGCGTCCGACAACCTCGCCGACACGGCCGCGAACAAGACGAAGCAGTTCGAGCAGCAGCGGCGGGCCGCGCTGCAGGCGTACTGCTTCGGCGCGGTGTTCTTCGGCGCCGCCAAGAACAGCTTCCCGCTGCGCGGTGAACTGCTGAACCAGTGGAACGGGCTGATCCAGCGCCGCGGCGACGACAAGACCAAGGACAAGACCCCCGACCACGGCTCGAGCAAGAGCCTTGCCCTGTGGATGAACCAGGGCTTCGCGACAACCAACCCGGGCAGCTGCAACACTTTCGTCGCAGCATCCGCGAAGGTCAGCTGAGCGAGATGGGAATGGTCGATGCCTGAGTCCGAGGACGGTACGCCGAAGCCGGGACACTTCCTGCCCGGTGGCAGCGAGGAGCCGGCCGCCGGCACACGTCCGCTGACCCTGAAGAGCCGCCAACCCGACGGCCTCGGCAAGGCCCGCTCGGTCGCGCTGGAGGATTCTCCGGTACGCCGCAAGGCTCGCCCGATCCCGACCGAACCCGGCACCACGAGCGAGTACAGCGGCCCACCGGTCGCACCGCTCACCGGCGCCCCGCTACCGCCCCTCACCGGCACCCGCCGGATCGGCGGTCCTCGTACGACGGGCTGGCACAAGAACCCGTCCCGCGGCGTACCGCAGTTCTCGACCGAACCACCGCCGGTCAAGCCGCCCCGGCACTACTCGCACCGCGTGATCGCCGGCCTCTCGGCCCTGGTCCTCGTCATGCTCACCGGCGCCACCGTCGCCGGCTTCAAACTCATCAACTCCTACGACACCAGGGTCGACAACCCCCTCTCCCAGCCGTCGGTGAAGAAGTCCCAGGTCCCGATCCCGGTCCCGCCGGACCCGACGGTCACCGTCACGGTCCCGGGGATCCCGGACATGGTTCGCCTGCAGAAGAACAAGATCTACACGTCCGGCAAGGTCGCGGCGATCAGCTGCAAGGAGCCGGCGATCAAGCCGGACTCGCAGTCCGCGATCCTGCGCTACTACCAGGCGCTGCTGCCCTGCCTGAACAAGGCGTGGGAGCCGATCGTCAAGCGGGCCGGCTACGACTTCCGGGCGCCGAAGCTGAAGCTCCAGAGCAGTCAGGCCACTTCCGAGGACGACTGCACCGGTGAGTCGAAGACCGCCTACTACTGCAGTGACGACGAGAGCATCAACATCAGCTGGAAGAACGACCTTGCGTACTACAAGGACAGCCCGCTCAGTGCGCGCGTCTGGATGCTCGACACGCTCGCGCACGAGTACGGCCACCACGTCCAGCAGATGACGGAGATGATCACCGCGTCGTTCTCTCGCGAGGGTTGGACGAACTCCAAGGCAATGAAACTCGAGTGGGCCCGGCGCCGGGAACTGCAGGCGACCTGCTTCGGCGCGGCCTTCCTCGGCGCCAACAAGAAGCCGCTCGGGTTGTCGGGAGAGAAGCTGCGGCTCTGGCAGTGGGAGGTGCAGCACTCCGGCGACGAGTACAACCCGAAGAAGGTCCGCGACCACGGCTCCCGCAAGAGCAACTGGGCCTGGTCCGACCCCAGCTTCAAATCCGCCAGCCCCGCCTCCTGCAACACCTTCAGCGCCCCAGCCGCCAAGGTGAGCTGATGCACCGCGGACCGGCGGTGGCGCTGGTCGCGTCGGTTGTGGTGTTGGCCGGTTGCGCGCCGTCGCGTGCGCCTGCCGCTGCACCGGCACCCTCGACGACAACACTGACCGCGACGACGCCGTCCGCGACGGCACCGCTGGTGACGCCGACGCCAAAGCCCAGCCGGGCACCGGTTGCGCCGAAGACCGTGCGGGTTTCGCCGAAGGCACCGACCCCGACGTACCGCTCGTTGGAGAAGAAGTACCTGGTCCGCAACAAGATCTACTCGGCGGGTCTGGTTCCGGCGGTGACCTGTGCGTTGCCAGAGATCGCGCTGACGACGCGGAAGGAAGTGCAGCAGTACGCGAACGCGGTCCTGGGCTGTCTCCAGCGAGCCTGGAAGTCAGTTGTCGAGCGGTCGGACGTCGCGTTCTTCTCCGCAAAGGTGTACTCCGTCAATGCGGGTGCGAAGACCCGCTGCGGGATTCTCACCAAGGAGGTCGGGGGCTTCTACTGCGCGGCGGGCTCCGGGATCTATCTCGACTGGCAGGAGTTCGTCGAGGACAACGAGTACGACCGGGTGTGGGCCGGGGTGTACCTCCAGTTCACGATGGCGCACGAATTCGGCCACCATGTGCAGCAGTTGGTCGGAATCTCGGAGTACTACGACGAACGCTCGGAACGCGTGAAGGGCGCGCTCGGCCTGCAAGAGATGCGCCGGCACGAACTACAGGCGTCCTGCTTCGCCTCCGCGTTCCTCGGCGCGAATCAGCAGACCCTGGACCTGTACGACGCGAAGTTTCAGGCGTACCGGGACGCGGCGTACTCCGGCGACGACGACCCACCGGCATCCACACCGGACCACGGCTCCCGCAAGAGCAACACCGCCTGGGCCGAAGCCGCCTTCACCTCCAAATCCCCCTCCGCCTGCAACACCTGGGCCGTCCCCGCACAACGAGTCACATGACACTCCCGAAACGCCTGTTGCCCGCGACAATCACCGCCCTGTGCCTCCTGTTCGCAGCAGCCTGTACGCCGACCGACGCCGCACAAAAGCCGCTTGTCTCAGCAACGCCCTCGCCGAAGCCCACTCCGACGAAGCCCTCGGTGACGCCGCGGACACCCCCGGCCAAGCCGATGCCCGTCATCGATCCGGTGGATGAATCGACCAAGGGGAACAAGCTGTACGCCGCAGGCAAGGTCGCGCTCGTGCCGTGCACGTTGCCGACGGTCGTGTTGCGCTCCGACAGCGAGATGCTCAAGTACGCCCGGGCGATGGTCGCCTGCATGCAGAAGGCCTGGACACCACTGATCCTCAAGTCCGACGCGTACTACGGTGGCGCGAAGGTTGCGGCATATTCCCTCGGAAAGGGGCCGGACTCGCCGCTCTGCGACGATCCGCCGAATGACAGCGGCGCCTTCTACCAGCCTCAGGGCAGCGTGATCTGCCTGGACCGCAAGTCGCTCGGGACCGATCCGGAGTTCGCTCTGATCGACCTCCAGGAGACTGTCGCGCACGAGTTCGGTCATCATGTCCAGATGTCGGTCGGCATCCTGACGTCCTACGACATGCGCGACTACGCCGGCAGCACGGAGCGGCTGGAAGACGAACGTCGCTTCGAGTTGCAGGCGAGCTGTCTGGGTGCTGCATTCCTCGGTGCCAACCGTCGTACGTTCGGTCTCACCGGCCGGCGTCTCGAGATCTGGCGATACCTGGTCCGCCACCTCGGCGACGAGTACAACCCCAAGCACATCCGTGACCACGGCTCACGGACGAGCCACGGCTACTGGAGCCTCCGCGCGTTCGACGCCGGCAATCCGTCGGCCTGCAACACCTTCACCGCCCCGGCGAAACGTGTCAGCTGACAGTCGCTACCCGAGTTTGAGTTTGAAGCCTTCGTGGGAGTTGGTGAAGCCTAGGTTGGTGTAGAAGCGGTGGGCGTCGGTGCGGGTCTTGTCCGAGGTCAGTTGGACCAGGGTGCAGCCTCGGGTGCGGGATTCTTCGATGGCCCATTGGATGAGTTTGGTGCCGAGGCCGGAGCCGCGGGCGGGGGCGGCTACCCGGACGGCTTCGATCAGGCCGCGGGTGGAGCCTCGGCGGGACAGGCCGGGGATGATGGTGAGCTGTAGCGTGCCGATGACCTCGTTGTTGCGATCGGCAACCATCAGCAATTGATTGGGATCGCCATCGATCTGCTCGAACGCCGCCAGGTACGGCGTGAGGTCGTCGACGGACTCGCGGGTGGCGCCGAGTTGGTCGTCGGCGATCATCGTGACGATCGGGGCGACGTCGGCGGCGGTGGCGCGGCGGATCACGAAGTCGGTCATGGTCGCAGCATCTCAAACTTATGCAAACACTTTTCCTAGCGGGACCCGCCGCAACGGGCTGTTTGCCCTGCGCAACCAAGGGTACGAGTGATACTGGACACCACTGCATCCGCCCGTGTGCCGGGGTCGTGTGCAGTCCTGCGCGACAGCGGATGCGGGCCAATTCGGAAGGAAGTCCCGATGTCCGCATTAGCGATCGACTTCACCGGGCCGTTCGAAGATGCCTTCAGCAAGTTGCTGTCGTTCATCCCGAACCTGCTCGGCGGTCTGGTCATCCTGGTGGTCGGCTACTTCGTCGCCAAGGTGCTGGGCAAGCTCGTCGGCAAACTCCTCGGCCGGGTCGGCTTCGACCACTGGATGGAAAGAGCCGGCGTTTCCGGTGTGCTGCAGCGGTCGGGCACGGGGCTGACCGCTTCGGCGATGCTGGGCAAGGTCGTGTTCTGGTTCGTGTTCCTGATCAGCTTCACGATGTTCGCCTCCGCCCTCGGCGTACCGGAGATCTCGAACTTCATGAGCAACATGCTCGGCTACATCCCGCGGATCTTCGCCGCGATCGTGATCATCTGCCTGGCCGCCCTGTTCGCGAACTTCCTGGCCGCGATCATCCGCGGTGCCACCGGCAACGAAACGCTCGCCAAGGTCGGCAAGTACGCGATCCTCGTGTACGCCGCCTTCGCCGCGCTCACCCAGCTCGGTATCGCGGTCCAGCTGACCGGTAACACGCTGCTGATCGTGCTCGCCGGCGCCGCGCTCGCCCTCGGTCTTGCTTTCGGCCTCGGGGGCCGCGAGATGGCCGGTCGCGCATTGGCCAACCTGTTCGACCGCGAGAAGATGATGAAGCCGACCGCGGATCCGAACCCGATGAACGGTACGCCGTCGTACCCGAACCAGGGCGGCTACGACAACGGCTACGAGCAGCCGATGCCGCCCCAACAGCCCCCGGCCGCGCACAGCGCCGGTTACTCCAACGGCACCCAGCCCACTGGTAACTGGCAGTCGGGGCAGTAGATCCGAAGTAGTTCTCCTCAAGGCGGGCGGCGATCCTACCGGGTTGCCGCCCGTCCCTTGTCAGCTCTCCGAGGCGTCGGGGCCGGCCTCGCGGACGTCCTCGACCTTGCGCATGGCTTCGCGGAGGTCCGCGAGCCAGCTTTCGCTGTGCTGGGCAACGAGTTTGACGCACCAGCCGAGGGCGTCGCTGCGGGAGCGGGCCACGCCGGCGTCGACGAGGGTGTCGAGGACCTGGCGCTCGGGCTGGCGGAGGCGGGTCATCACCGGCGCGGACAGCGAGGTGAAGATCGTCCTGGTCTCGCCGCAGCGGACGCCCCAGGCGACCTTGCGACGGGTGGCGTGCTCGAGCTCGCGGGCGATCTCGATCCGGTGGTCGCGGGTGTCCTCGCGGAACTGCTTGACCCGGCCCGCCTCGGCGGCGGAGCGCTCGGAGTCGCTCACGTCCTTGCTCTGCTCAGGTGCGGGGATCCGGCCGACGATCAGGATCTCGTCCCGGTCGATCGACAGCTCGGTCTCACCCTCGAACCAGTCGCCCGGCAACCGCCCGGTCAGCCAGCCCCGCACCTTCTCCTGCTCGGTCTGTGTACTCATGTAATCATGATTACACCTCAACAGGACGAGCTCAAGCAATCAGCGGTACTGCACCGTGTACGCCGCGTGCGCGTCCCCCTGGGACAGCCCGACGTTGGACACACCGATCACCAGCCTGTGCTTGGTGACGTCGTTCCGGTACGTCACGTACGTCGTCCCGGCCGCGCCCTCGGTCGCGATCCGCGTCCAGTGCGAGCCACCCTTCGCGGCGACCTTGTGCAGCTGGGCGGCCGCGGTCGGCGTCGCGTAGTACGCCGTCCACTTCGTGTCGCCGCGTCCCCAGGCGCGGACCAGATTGTCCGACCACTGGACCGCGTTCCAGGCCTGCGGCTCGCCGCTGAACTTCGCGGTGTACGCCGCGTGCCAGCCGTTCGCCGCGCGCAGACCGACGTTCTGTACGCCGATCGTGAGGTTCCCGCCGCGGGCATCGTCGTGGTACGTCACGTAGATCGTCCCAGCGGCGCCTTCGGTCGAGACACGGCGCCAGTGGATGCCACCGGGTAACGCCTGTCCGTAGAGCGTGCGGGTGACCGCCGTCGACGCGTAGCAGTTGGCCGTTGCGGTCGCGCCGCTGCCCCACGCCCGCACCAAGCGGTCGGCGTACGCCGCCGCGGAGATGTTCGTCGCAGACGCGAGCTTGCTGCAGCTCGCCGTCGTCGTTGTCGTGCCGGCGTTGGCCGGCGCGGCAGCTCCGGTGAGCACGATCGGTGCCGTCACCGCGAGCGCCGCAGTACTGCCGAGACCTATGATCCTTCGAATCATCATCGACCTCCCGAGTGGATGTGGTCCTACTTGTGGGACGCCACATCACACCCGGGAGTTTGCATCGCACTCCAATGAAACACGGCTGCAATATCAAGCAGCCGGCGGTGGCGCGAACGCTGCGCGTAACCGTTCCTGCGCGCTCGCTTCGGCGGCCGTGTGGTCAAGTCCGAGCAACGCCGCACCAACCACCGGCGGTACGTCGACCACGCGCGGCACTGCCTTCGGAGCGATATCCGCGAGCAGACGCGTGACGCGATCGAGCAACACCGAGTGTCCCGCGGTGAGAACGCCGCCGCCGAGTACGACGGTGACGCGTTCGTCGAGCAGCTCGAGGCGCCGCAACGCGCTGACCGCCATCGCGACGATCTCCTCGGCCTGCTGTTGAATGATGCCCAGGGCAACGGTATCGCCGTCAGCAGCAACCTGGAACAGCACCGGCCCGGCCTCCAGTTGCCGCTCGGCCGGGAACTCGCCGAAGTGGAACGCCTCGATCACTCCAGCCAGCGACGACTTCCCGTAGTGCGTCGGCAGTGCCGTCAGCAGCGCGGTCGCCGGCCCGCGCCCGTCCTCGGCCCGCGACGCCGACCAGAACGCCTCCTCAGCCAGCTGTGCACCACCGCCCCAGTCGCCAGTCATCTTCCCCAGCGCCGTGAACCGCGCAGTCCGCCCGTCCGGCAACATCCCGGAGCAGTTGATCCCCGCACCGCACACCACCGCCACCCCACGCGGCTCGTCCACTCCAGAACGCAGCAACGCAAAAGTGTCGTTGGTGACGTACACCGACTCCGCCCAACCACAATCCTCGAAGACAGCCGTCAGCTGCTCCACCTCGATCGGCAGATCGGCGTTCGCCAGGCACGCCGAGATCTGCTGCACCAGCGGTACGTCGCCCAGCTGCAGTCCGGCGTCTGCCGCCGCAGCACGTACCAGCGGTTCCAGTCCGGCCACTGCGGCCACAGGCCCGATCTTCTGCGGCTCGAACCCACCACCTCGCGCCGTACCGAGCACTGTCCCGTCTGCGGCAACCAATGCGACGTCTGTCTTGCTGTTGCCGGCGTCGAAGGCGAGAACTCCGCCCGGTACTAGCGCGCCCACGGCAGGTACGCCTTGTTGTGCGCCAGCAGCTTGTCGGTCAACTCCTGCGCCAGCGAGATCTGCCCGACCAGCGGATGCGCCAGTAGCGCCCTGAACACACGCTCGGATCCGCCCTTCACAGCAGCCTCCAGTGCGAGCTCCTCGTACGCCGTCACGTGCGCGACCAGTCCGGCGTACGACGGCTCCAGCGGGGCGACCGGCTCCGGCGTCGTACCCTCGGCGCCGACGGTGGCAGGCACCTCGATGACGGCATCGTCAGCGAGGAAGGGGAACGTGCCGTTGTTGAGGGTGTTCACCACCTGGACGTCACCGGTGTTGTTGAGGAGTGAGGACGCGAGTGCGACAGCTGCCTCGGAGTAGTACGCACCGCCGCGCTTCTCGAGCAGTGCAGGCTTCTCGTCGAGCTTCGGATCGGCGTACATGTCCAGCAGCTCTTTCTCGAGTGCTGCGACCTCAGCGGCCCGAGACGGCTTGGTGAGCAGCTCCTTCACCACTGCGTCATGGGCGTAGTAGTAGCGCAGGTAGTACGACGGTACGACGCCCAGCTCGCGTACGACGTCCGCCGGCAGGATCAGGTCCTCGGACAGCTCGTCCAAGTGCTCGGCGAGCAGCTTCGGCAGCATGTCCTCGCCGTTGACGCGGACCGCGCGCTCCCAGGTCAGGTGGTTCAACCCCACGTGGTCCAGCGACACCTCTTCCGGCGTGACCCCGAGCATGGCGGCGAACCGGCGCTGGAACCCGATCGCCACGTTGCACAGCCCGACAGCCTTGTGTCCGTGCGACAACAGCGCACGCGTCACGATCCCCACCGGGTTGGTGAAGTCGATGATCCACGCATCCGGATTGGTACGCCGTACCCGCTCCGCGATGTCCAGCACCACCGGCACGGTCCGCAGTGCCTTCGCGAGGCCGCCGGCTCCGGTCGTCTCCTGGCCGACGCAACCGCACTCCAGCGGCCACGTCTCGTCCTCGTTGCGCGCTGCCTGCCCACCGACGCGCAGCTGGAGCAGTACGGCGTCCGCACCCTCGATGCCGGCGTCCAGGTCGGAGGTGGTGATCACCCGGCCCGCATGCCCTTGTTTTGCGAAGATCCGGCGGGCCAGACCGCCGACCAGCTCTAGCCGGTCCGCTGCCGGATCGACCAGCACCAGCTCCGACACCGGCAACGTGTCCCGCAACCGGGCGAAGCCGTCGACGAGCTCGGGCGTGTAGGTGGATCCGCCACCAACGACTGTGAGTTTCACCCTGTGACTCCTAGGTAACCGGTGGACCCGCTGTGTCGAAGACTTCGTCGCGGGTGGTGCTCAGTGCGGACTGCAATGCTCCGGAGAGCACGGGGTCGGTGCTGATCGCGGTCATCAGCAGCTGCGGCCGCGGTACGGAGAGATCGGCGAGCTCGTCCTGGACGAGGCCGCGCAGCCGTTCGCCGCCCGCGGTGATGACGCCACCGGCGAGCACGATCAGCTCGGGGTCGACGACCGCGACGATCGCCGCCAGACCGACGGCCAGCCGGTGCGCGAACTCCTCGAGTACGGCGTCGCCCGCGCCCTCGGTCTGCAGTGCGATCGCGATGGCGTCTTCCGGCGTACGCGCCTTCAGGCCGTGTTCGCGGGCGAGCTCCAGGACCGGTTCGCCACCGGCGAGCTCCTGGAAGCCGCCGGCGTTGTTGCGGCCGACGTTGCGGACCAGCGGCGTACCCGGGAGTGGGAGGAACGCGACCTCACCCGCGCCACCGGTCGCACCGCGGTGCAGCCGGCCGTTGATCACGATCGCGGCGCCGATGCCTTCCTCGCCCCACAGCAGCACGAAGTTGTCGTGCTCCTGCGCATGGCCGACGCGCTGCTCGGCGATCGCGGCCAGGTTGACGTCGTTCTCGACCTCCAGCGGTACGGCGATCGCGGCGGCCAGCTCTTCGAGCAGATGCGGCGCGTGCCAGCCGGGCAGGTGGGTCGCGTACCGCAGCCGGCCGGTGGTCGGGTCGAAACCACCCGGAGTACCGATCGACACGCGGTGCAGGCGCTCCCGGTTCAGACCTGCTTCGCCGGCCGCGCCCTCGATCGCCTTGACCACCCGGTCGACCGTGCCCTTGGCGCTGCGGCCCGGAGTAGCCAGCTCGTACTCGCCGACCACCTTGCCGGTGAGGTCTGCGATCGCAGCCCGGATCCGGGTCGGCGTGACATCGAGGCCCGCGACGTACGCGATGCCGCCGTTGATCTCGTACAGCTGCGCGTTCGGCCCGGGCCGGCCGGCGGTGGTGCCGCGCTGGCGGACCAGGTGCGCTGCCTCCAGGCGTGCCAGCAACTGGGATGCGGTCGGCTTGGACAGACCGGTCAGGTTGCCCAGCGTGGTGCGGGAGAGCGGGCCCTGGCTGAGCAGCAGATCCAGGGCGGCGCGGTCGTTCATCGCGCGCAGCAGGCGCGGCGTTCCGGGTGTTGTTGCCATGAGCCAACCCTGCCTCCCGTCGCCGCCCGTGGGTACTCGCCGCGCTGATCTCGCGAGACTGTTAGGAAAGTTTACTATTAACGCGAGACCGTACGGCGGACAACGGCGGGTGTCAATCGGCGGGTGTCGGTTAGGGTTACCTAACTATGTCCACTGGGGAGCTGTTGAGGCGGGCCGTCCGGCGACATCGGGGCCGGATGATCGCGGGGAGCCTGGTGCTTTCGCTGCATCAGGCGACCGAGGCGGCGGTGCCGGTGGCGATCGGTGTGTTCGTGGACCGGGCGGTGTCGACGGGGCGGTTCGAGCCGCTGCTGTGGTGCGTGCTGATGATGATCGTGCTGTTCGCCGTACTGTCGAACGCCTGGAAGACCGGTGCGCGGCAGGTGGTGTGGGCGATCGAGTACGAGACGCACCTGCTCCGGCTGGAGGTCGCACAGCGCGTGCTGGACCCACGTGGTCACCGGACCGGGCTGCGGTCGGGTGAGCTGCTCTCGATCGCCACATCGGACGCGGAGAAGGCCGCACTGGTGATGCGGGGTCTCTCGGTGGGCGCGGCCGCGTGTACGGCGTTGATCGTGTCGTCGGTGTCGTTGCTGCTGGTCGACGTACCGCTCGGGCTCGGGGTGCTGATCGGCGTACCGCTGCTGATGCTGGGGATCCAGGCGCTGTCGCCGTTGCTGACCCGCCGTACGTCGAGCCAGCAGGAGGCGGTTGCGCAGACGACGGCTCTGGCTACGGACCTGGTCAGCGGGCTGCGGACGTTGCGGGGGATCGGGGCGCAGCACAACGCGGCTGCACGCTACCGGCGCTCGAGCCAGGACACTCTGCACGCTACGTTGCGGGCGGCATCGACCAACGGGTTGCAGGACGGTGTGACGACTGCGCTGAGCGGCCTGCTGCTCGCAGCCGTTGCTGGGGTCGCCGGCTGGTTCGCACTGCACGGCCGGATCACGATCGGCGAGCTGATCACCGTAGTCGGCCTGGCTCAGTTCGTCGCTGAGCCGGTAGGCACCCTCGGCTACGCAAGCCAGATCATCGCCAGAGCCCGCGCATCCGCCGCCCGGCTGGCATCCGTCCTCTCCTCATCGCCAGTCATGCTTGATGGCACCTCGACCGCCATCGACCTTCGTCAGCCTCTCCTCGCAATGGAAGGCGTTTCGCACGGGACGCTCTCCTCGCTCACTCTCGTGCTCCAGCCGGGCGAGTCCGTCGGCGTCCTCTGCTACGACCCCCGCGACGCAGACGCCCTCCTGAACGTCGTGGCGGGACGAGCTCCGGAGCACACCGGCACAGTGCTCGTCGGAGGCACCGCCCTCGAAGAGCTGGACGTTGATGTGCTTCGGCGAACGGTGTTGCTGGAGCGCCACGAGACGGACCTCTTCGAAGGCACGCTCCGCACCAACCTCCTTTCAGAGACCGGCCTGGAGCGCGTGATGACCGCCGCCGGCGCAGCCGACCTCGTCGAAGAGCTGGACCGCCCGCTGGCGGACCGCGGACAGGCGTTGTCAGGTGGGCAGCGTCAACGCATCGGCCTGGCGCGCGCACTCCTGGCCGAACCACCTCTGCTCGTGCTGCACGATCCCAGCACCGCGGTTGATGCCGTCACCGAGGAACTGCTGGCGGAAGGGCTTGCTCAGGAGCGCAACGGCCGGACCACGCTGGTGTTGACGAGCAGCCCGGCCCTGCTGGGGAAGATGGATCGGGTCGTGGTCATCGCCGACGGCGCGGTGGTTGCTGAGGGCATCCATTCCGAGCTCGCCGCGTCAGATGCGGTGTATCAGGAGGCGGTACTGCGATGAACCTGCTTCCTGTTGCCGGTCCGCGGGCGACCTGGGTCGTGCTGTGGCGAGAGATCCGCCGGCTACCGGTCTTGTCCGTGCTGGCTGCTGTGGCGATCACCGGAGCCAGTGCGGCCGGTCTGGTAGCGCCGTGGGCGCTCGGGCAGCTGATCGACAAGATCAGCGAAGGCGACCGGTCCGCGATCGTGCGGGTTGTCGTGATGATCGGCATCGCGGCGGTGCTGTCCGGCGTACTGACTGCGGTTGGTGTGACGCTCGTGGCGCGGGTCGGCGAGACCGTGCTGGCGCGGATCCGCGAGAAGGTACTTGATCGAGTCCTGCAGTTGCCTGCACCGGTGTTGGAGAAGGTGCGGACGGGCGATCTGCTGTCACGCGTGGGTGACGATGTGGCTTCGGTCGCGTCGGCGTTGACGGAGGTCGGGCCGTCGGTGCTCGGTGCGGCGCTGACGATCGTGTTGACCGTGGGCGGGATGTTCGCGCTCGACTGGCGGCTCGGCCTGGCCGGGTTGCTCGCCGTACCGATGTATCTCCTCGCGCTGCGGTGGTATCTGCGGCGGTCGGCGCCGTACTACAAGCAGGAGCGGGTGGCGCTGGGTGAGCGGTCCGAAGCGATCATCGCGTCGTTGCGGGGGAGCGCGACGGTCCGTGCGTACCAGCTGGAAGACCGGCAGCTGGAGAAGATCCGGGAGACGTCGGGGACGGCGCGGGACATCTCGATCACGGTGTTCCGGCTGTTCAGCTTCTTCTCGGCGCGGATCAACCATGCCGAGTTCACCGGGCTGACTGCGATCCTGGTGACCGGGTTCTTCCTGGTGCGTGCCGACGCGGTGACCGTGGGCGCGGTGACGGCGGCGGCGTTGTACTTCCACCGGTTGTTCAATCCGGTCAACGTCGTACTGATGGAGTTCGACCAGATCCAGACCGCGGCCGCGGGCATGTCCCGCTTGGCCGGCGTACTCGAGATCGAGCCCACACCCGAGCCTGCCGACAGTCTCGACCCAGCCGACGCGTCACTTGAGCTCGAGAGCATTGGCCACAGCTACGACGGTCCTGAGGTTGTGGCAGGGGTATCACTCCGCTTCGAACCAGGTGAAAGAGTCGCACTGGTCGGAGCGAGCGGCGCCGGCAAGACCACGTTGGCCGCCATCGCAGCAGGCGTTCTCGCGCCGACAGTCGGCACGGTGAAGCTCGGCGGCGTGGACATCCGCGACCTCGGCGAGGACCGGACCCGTGCACAGGTCGCGCTGCTCAGCCAAGAGGTGCACGTCTTCTCCGGCCCATTGGTCGAGGACGTACGGCTAGCACGACCTGCTGCAACGGCCGACGAGGTCGAAGCAGCACTCGACCGGGTTGGGGCGTTGGCGTGGGTGCGGGCGCTACCCGACGGCCTGGACACCGTGGTGGGCGAGAACGGGCATCAGCTGACCGGTGCGCAGGCGCAGCAGCTCGCCTTCGCTCGGCTGGTACTGGCTGATCCGCCAGTCGCCGTGCTGGATGAGGCGACCGCGGAAGCGGGTAGTGCGGGCGCACGCGAGCTGGAGCGAGCCAGCGCGGCCGCGACTCTCGGCCGGACCACGCTGGTCGTCGCGCATCGATTGACGCAGGCCGAGCAGGCAGACCGGATCGTCGTACTCGATCACGGGCGAGTCGTTGAGTCCGGAACACATGCGGCGTTGCTGGCAGCCGGTGGGCGCTACGCGCAGCTATGGCGTAGCTGGACCGGAACGTCTACGCCTGATCGGCCAGGAGGGCGAACGACACCAGCCAATGTGTCGACATGAAATCCCCACCGGTGACGGTCGGCAGCACTGCCTCGACCTGACGATCCGCACCTTCGCGCAGCACTGAGGCCACGTCAGGCAGAGCAGGTGCGATCGTCCGCAACTGCCAAGCCCGACTCAACGCCAGGCCGGACAAGTGCGCCAGCTGCCCGTCTCCGGAGTTGTCGGTCACCGGCACTTCCAGCAGGTGCTGATGAGCGTCCTTCCCCAGTCCCGGGAGGAACGCGGACAGCCAGCTCGCGAATTCGGCCTCCGGCAACACCCGGCGCATCAACTCCGCCTCGGACAACGCCGGCGACAAGAAGTCTGTGCCGGACGGCTCGAACCTCGTGTCGTACGCCGTGTCCTGCCCGAACCACTCCACCGCCCGAGCGTGAACGGCGTCGACCACATCCGCCCGCCCGAGCTCGTCGTACGCCTCGAACAACAAGGCAAGCGCGAACGCCGTATTGAGATGCACGCCGTGCCGTACCGGGTAGGCCTGCTTCGGCAACCAGGCGAGTACTAGGTCCGCGATGACTTCGCCGAGCGGGCTCAGCGCATCCGCCCACTTGGTCTCACGACCGGCGGCCACCAGCATCGCCGCCCAGGCCCAGCCGTACGGGCGTTCGTACGACGGCCGGTCCCGCAGGTACGCCGCCTCGGTGGCGATCGCCTCCGGTGTCAGGCGCCGATCGAGTACTTCGATCGGACGCCGGCCGACCTGGTCCGGCGCCAGTGCGAGCAACCGGACCAGGGACCACTGCATGTGCGCGCTGGAGTGCCAGTCGTACGACCCGTGGAAGGCAGGGTGCAGGCGATCCGGGGTCACGTCCACGTCGTCCGGGCCGGTCGACGCGTGCGCAGCGCCGTACGGGTACGGCGTTTCGAGCACCTCACAGGCGATGTCGGCCCAGGCGGCGTACTCCATCGAGAACTCCTTAGAAAGCGAAGACGTACATGATGACGATGTTGCAGGCGAGGAGCGGGACAGCTGTCGGGATCTGGGCCTTGATCGGCCCGTACTGATCCTTCATCTCCAGTAGTGCCGCTGGAACGAGGTTGAAGTTGGCGGCCATCGGCGTACAGAGCGTGCCGCAGAATCCGGCCAGCATGCCGACCGCGAAGATGACCGCCGGGGTGCCGTGGAACTGCTCGTGCAGCAGCGGCCAGCCGACCGCGGCCGTCATCACCGGGAACGCCGCGAACGCGTTGCCCATGATGATCGTGAAGATCGCCATGCCGATGCAGTACAGCGCGACCGCGGCGATCAGCGAGCCCTTGGGAATCAGGTGATCCGTGACCCGACCGACTGCCTTGCCGACCCCGGACGCGTTGAACAGCAGGCCGAGCGTGGCCAGCATCTGCGGCAGGATCGCCGCCCAGCCGATGTGCTCGAGCAGCCTGCGGCCTTCGTGCAGTGGTACTGCGGGGCTCTTCGGCTTGAGCAGGACCATGCCGACGATCAGGGCGAGGATCGACGCGACGCCGAGGCCGATGATGGTCGCGGAGCCGGACTCCAGCAGCAGCTGGCCGCTGCCGAGCTTCACCTTCGCGAGCCACGCGCCGAAGATCGCCGCGACCACCGGAATCACCAGTGCGGGCAGGAACAGCTTGTTGCCGAACCGGTCCGCGAGGTGCACGCGCTCGGCCGGTGTCGTCGTACGCTCCTCGCCCTTGCCCGGGAAGCCCGAGCCGGCCAGGACTGCCAGGCCGATCACGGCGATGCCGAGCAGCCAGGACGGCGCCTGCTTGTGCACCACGAGCGTGCCGTAGCCGAACGAGAGGCCGAGGATGCCCCAGAACGCCGCGCTGCCGAGTCGCTTGGGGTTGGTGCGGTCGTTCAGCACCTGCAGCGCGATCAGCACGAAGAAGATCCCGCAGAGCCAGTAGAACCACTCGACCTTGATCATCGGGCCGCCTCCTTGGCCGCGGCCCGGTTCTCGGCGGCGAGCTTGTCCAGCTTCCGATCGAGCAGGAGCAATCGGGTGCCGTGGATGAGCAGGGCGCAGATACCGGTCGGGATCGCCCAGAGCGCGATGTCGATCGCCTCCAGGTGCAGGCCGTACGTCGTGTCGACGAAACCGGTGATCAGCAGGATCGAGCCGATCGCGACGAAGATGTCCTCACCGAAGAACAACCCGACGGTGTCGGCACTGGCCGCGAAGCCCTTGATCTTCTCCTGGATCTTCTCCGGGAGCTTGCCGTAGCGGCGTTCCGCGGCGCCGGCGGCCATCGGGTGGATGAGCGGGCGGACCGCCTGCGCGGGACCGCCGATGCTGGTCAGGCCGAGGGCCGCGGTGCCCTGCCGGATCAGTAGGTAGATGGCCAGCAAGCGGCCGGTGGTGAGGATCTGGAGTTTGCTGATCAGCTTCCGGGCCTGGTGTTGCAGGCCGTAGCGCTCGATCAGTCCGATGACGGGCAGGGTGACGATGAAGACGGTGACGGACCGGCTGCCGGCGAAACCGTCGCCGAACGCGTTCAGGATCTTGACCGGAGACAGGCCGCCGATCAGGCCGGCCACGATCCCGGCCGCGGTGACGACCAGCATCGAGTTGATCCGGAGGGCGAACCCGACGACTACCACCGCAATGGCGAGCAGAACCCACATGGTTCCTCCCGGGGGGAGAGGGCGATTCCGCTCACCATAGGAGATTGTTGAACGATCCTGCAATGGATCATTCGAACAAATTGTCCGACCATGTCAGAACGCGCCGTGACCACGAGGGTCCGGCGCGTTATCGGTTCGGGGTTGTTTAGGGCAGGCGCCAGTCGACCGGAGTCGCGCCCTGCTGCTCGAGGAGCGCGTTGACCCGGCTGAACGGGCGGGAGCCGAAGAAGCCCCGGTCGGCGGACATCGGGCTCGGGTGCGCGCTCTCGACGTACGGTGTGGTGCCGAGCATCGGCTTGAGGGTCTGGGCGTCGCGACCCCACAGGATCGCGACCAGTGGGCCGCCGCGGTCGACCAGCGCGTGGATCGCCTGCTCGGTGACGCTCTCCCAGCCCTTGCCGCGGTGCGCACCGGACTTGCCCGGCTGCACGGTCAGCACTCTGTTGAGCATCAGCACGCCCTGCTCGGCCCACGGCGTCAGATCACCGTTGGACGGAGCCGGTACGCCGACGTCCGCCATCAGCTCGCGGTAGATGTTCGCCAGACTCCGCGGGATCGGCCGTACGTCGGGAGCCACCGAGAAGCTGAGCCCCACCGGGTGTCCAGGCGTCGGGTACGGGTCCTGGCCGACGACCAGCACCTTCACCTGCTGCAGCGGCTGCTGGAACGCTCGCAACACGTTCTCACCCGCCGGCAGATAGGCCCGCCCGGCGGCGATCTCGCCGCGCAGGAACTCACCCATCTTCGCGACCGTGTCCTCGACCGGCGCCAAAGCATCGGCCCAGTCCGGCGTCACCAGATCCGTCAGCGTCTTGGGACTCACCCGCGACAGTTTTGCAGCACCACGACCTGCTGTGCACCCCGGGTTGTCGCTCACTGTTCGCGTGTCGCTCAAACGCTGGTGTTGCTACGGAGGGTACAAAGGACGCGGCCCCGCAAAGGTATGAGCTTGCGGGGCCTTTGCTATCGGGTCGCCAGCTGTTGCAGTGCGTTGGCGTAGCGGCGGGCGGCGTAGTGCTGGGCTTTGCGGGTGACGGGGCCGGCCAGGCGGGTGTACCAGGTGGCGCCGCGGCTGTAGGCGCGGACGGTGAAGTAGATGCCGTCGGGGTCGCGGGTGACGATGAAGGACTCCTCACCGGACTCGGGGTGGCCTTGGAGGGTGCCGTACGCGAAGCCGATGCGGTCCGGTTCGTTGACGGTCCAGACGACTCGGCACGGGACCGGTAGGCCGATGCCGTCGAGTGGCGATCGGCCGATCAGCAGACCCGGTCCTAGGCGGCCGAGGGAGTTGCTGCCGAGCTGTGCGGTTGTGTCAGTCGCAGTCATCGGCAGTCCGGCCGCGGGTTGCATCCGCCAGCTCAGCAACGCGTCGGCCGCCCGTTGGAACACCTCGTCTCCGGTGCCGATCCGCTGGCGGTACTCCAGGCGGTGGTAGCCCGCGGGCGTCTCGACGTACCGCGTCGAGCCCACGACGTCGTACGTCAACTGCAGCCCCGCCAGGTCTTCCAGCTTCATCCGGCCTCTTCCCGTCGCATCGCCAGTACGCCGCACAGCGCGAACCCGACCGCGTTCGCCACACCGTGCGTCGCAACCATCCACTCCAACGGTAGATACGGCGTATCCACCACGTGCCCCAACGCCCAGCTGACCGCCAACAGCATCGTGACCACGAGCACGGATCCCGACACCACTAGCAGGATCGCAGTACTGCGGTCAGCTCGCCGCGACCGACGCCACAGGCTCCAGCCGACCAGCCACATCCCAGCGGTCAGCACGACGGCCCCTGCGAGCTCAACGGGGTCACCGAGGAAGAACCCCAGCAGAACGAGTCCAGTGCCCAGCGGGACACTGACGGCTGCCAGACCGTCTGCAGACAGGTACGCCATCAGTGCGGCCGCAAAGCCCGCGAAGTGGAAGTGGGCGACCGTCAGCGACAGCACAGTGAGGTTGAAGCCGAACAGCTCGTACGACGAACGCTCGGCGACCAGTGCGAGCGCTGCGATCGACGGGGTGACCAGTGCGGTGTACAAGGCGATCTGCCGCGTTTGCAGCGCTCTGTGGCTCAGGAAGTGCCGTGCGGCCAACGCGATCAGGACAACCGTGCCGGCGAAGTAGACCGAGGCCAGGGTGATCGAGACTGCGCCGCGCGGTAGCCAGAGCGACACAGCACCGGGAACGGCGAACGCGAACCACCAGCGGGTGCTGGTGGTTCGCGTCGGGAGCAGAGTGAGTCCGAGAGGTACGACGATGAGCATCCCCAGGCTCACCACCGCATGGACGAGGAGGATCAACTGCTCTTCAGGCCGCTGGTGTTGTCCTGCTTGATCGCGTTGAAGAGCGCCGTGGCCTTCTTCGTGTCCCACTTCACCGCGTCACCGCGGTTGCAGCACAGCTGGTAGTTGTCGTCACTCGTCGGCACGCTCAACGCCACGCCGCCGCTGCCGGAGATCGCCTTCATGCCGCGGGCGAACCGGACGAAGTCCAGCAGGCTCATGTCCTTGTCGACGGTGAGGGCGTCGACGCCCTTGGTGGCGACGTTGTAGTACCGGATCGGGTTCAGGAACGTCGACGGCGAGGCGGCCTTCTTCGCGACGGCGCCGACCATCTGCCGCTGCCGCTCGGTCCGGCCGAAGTCGTTCTTGCCGTCGGCATGCCGGGACCGGACGTACCCGAGCGCCTTCACGCCGTCGAGCTGCTGGCACCCGGCCGGCAGGTTGATATGCGCCTTGTCGTCATTCATTGCCTTCGGCAAGCACATCTCGATCCCGCCGATGCTGTCGATGACCGAGGCGAAGCCGCCGAACCCGACCTCGACATAGTGGTCGATGCGCAGCCCGGTGTTGTTCTCGATCGTCTGGATCAGCAGCGCCGGACCCTTGTTGAAGGCGGCGTTGATCTTCTGCTTGCCCTGGACGCCCGGGATGTTGACCGCGCTGTCACGCGGGATGCTGATCAGCACCGTCGGCCCGGACTTCGGGACATGCATCAGCATGATCGAGTCGGTCCGGGCCGGCCCGGCGTTGCCGCCGGTGTGCAGCCGGGCACGCTCGGCCCGGCTGAGGTTCTCCCGGGCGTCCGATCCGACCATCAGGTACGTCGTACCGGAGGTCTCGGCGGGTCGCTGTCCGGTCGGCATCGCCTCGATCTTGTCGATCCGGCTCCACGCGTACAGCGGGACCGCGATCAGCATGAGAACGAACAGCAGGACGATCAGTCCGACGGTGCGGAGGAACCAGTTGCGTCGCTTCTTCGGCTTACCTGCCGACTTGGGCGACCGGTTCGCGTATCGCGGGTCGATGGGCTGCGTTTCACTCATAGCCAAGACCGTATCGGTGCCCGGCCCGCGACACGTCACCCCACTGAATGGTTTTACACGTCGGAAAGTAGGTCCCGCCTCCGTCAAAGGGAGGAAATCGGCGCCGAGAGCGAACCAGATCGCCGGAACGCGCCGGGCGACATCCCAACCCTGGCGGTGAACAAGCGGGTGAAGTACGCCGGATCGTCGTACCCGACCCGCCTGGCGACCGCTGCGACCGGCAGGTCCTCCTCGGCGAGCAAAACCTTTGCATTGCTGAGTCTTGTGGTCAGGACCAGTTCATGTGGGGTTGAGCCTGTCGTACGCCGTACGGCGTCGCGCAGCTCCTTCACGGTGAGACCGAGCTCACTCGCGTAGTCCTGAACGCTCATCGGCGTACTGGCGAGCTCCGCAAGCTGTGCGGCGACGTCGTCACCTGTAGTGGTCGCAGCTGCGGCGAGCACGTCGTACAGAGCACTTGCGAGCTGCACGGGGTTGTGCTGCGTGCTGACGCGCAGCAGTCGGCTGAACGCGCGGTCGACCGGACGCGCGTCAGCGAAATGGCGGACTGGTCGGCTGACGTCCAAGTGGCCGAGTGTTGTGAGTGCTTCGACGGCTGAGCCGCTGAAGAGGGTCCACGCCTGACGCCACCTCGTAGTCGGCCGGTAGCGGTGCAGGACGCCGGGGAAGAGCCACAGCATCGCAGGTGCTCGTACCTCGTGCAGTTGGCGGTCAGGTCCGTGTTGCAGCTGACCGCGGCCCTCCTTGAGCCAGACGAGCGCGTGGCAGCCGAGAGCGCGTTCTCGCGTGTTCTCCGAACCATGTGTCTGCTCGCCGGCGCCGAGGCAGAAGAGTCCAAGCTGGCGCTCGATAGCACCTGGAGTCAGGTAGATCGACCAGTCCGGCACGTCACAAGAGTCCAAGAAGCTCGGCACTGTTGTCCATTCCGCTCGCTGGAGGCGTTGGGTGGAATGGACGTGTGCTGACGTCTAACGGATATGTGCTGGATGAGCAGCGGCTGGGTCAACTGGTCGCCGTACCCTTCGAGCAGCGTGGTGATCGGTCTCTGTTGCGGTCCCGGCTGCAGCGGGACGGGTACCTGTTCCTGACCGGATTGCTGGACCCCGCGGTCGTGCAGGAGTTCCGCGAGTACTACTTCGGGTTGACGGGTGCTGCGGCGGACAGAGCGTCGTACCGGAAGGTGTTGTTCGGGGAGATCGTGCCCGGACCGGAGTACGCCGCCTTCTGTGCGCAGCCGGCGTTGAAGGGCTGGTTCGAGTGGTTCCTCGGCGGTACGCCGTTCCTGCACCGGCGCAAGATCATCCGGCAGACCGCGCCGGGCGAGAACGGCATAGGTACGGCGACGCAGGCGCACTACGACCTCGTGTACCTGCGGGACGGGACCGACCAGGTGCTGTCCGCCTGGATCCCGCTGGGTGACTGTCCGGTCAGCCGCGGCGGACTGACCTATCTGCAGGGCAGCCACCACCGGGTGCTCGAGGAGGAGGCTGCCGGGCGGCTCAAGAGGCCTGCGGCGTCTATCACCGCGGACCTGCCCACTCTGGCGGAGGAGTACGACGCCAACTGGCTGGTCGCCGACTATGCGGCTGGGGACGTGGTTGTCCACACCGCGCACACCGTCCATGCCGCCTTGGACAACGTGTCGACCGAGCTACGGTTGTCGACGGACATCCGGTACCAGCTCGCCGGCGACGCGATCGACGCCCGCTGGCAGAACCACTGGCACGATCGGGACGGTTTGTGACCGATATCCGGAACCTTCTCGCTAACGACATTCATTTCGGTTAAGGTGCCGCTCGGAAGTCGAACCGAGTCTGAGGAGAGCCGTGAACCGGAATGAACTGATCGCCGGCGTGGCACACAAGGCGGGCATCCCGCGGAACCAGGCCGAGAAGGTCCTCGACGCCCTCGGCGACGTCGTCACCGAGGCCGTGCAGCGCGGTGACAAGGTGTCGCTGACCGGCCTGCTCAGCATCGAGCGCGTGCTGCGCGCCCCGCGGACCGGCCGCAATCCGCAGACCGGTGAGCCGCTGTCGATCCCGGCCGGGTACTCCGTGCGCCTGTCGTGCGGAAGCCGCCTCAAGGCCGCGGCCCGAGGCAACCTCCGCACTGCGAGCTGAGCTACTAGGGCGCCAGGAACCTGATCTGGTCGCAGTGGCCGTCGTCGACGGAGTGCTTGACAACTGTGGGACCTGGTCCGGGCGGTGCCGCGGCCGCGGCGGACGACGTGGTGATGCCGCCCAGCAGAAGTGCTGACAGCCCGATGACAGCTGTGATGGTGGGTTTGCTCATGTTTCCTCCTCAACCAAGGTAGGACGATTCACCGCACTCGGGAACGGCTCACCGCGGTCACCCAGTACGGCGTGGTCGGAGTCGGCGGCGTGGCGAAGCGGGCGTTCGGCAGGTACAGGCGGTTCCCGAAGGCGGCGACCGTCGTGGGTACGTCGAAGTCCGGGCTGGTGATCTGGTCGACCACCGTGCCCTTGGTGCCGGATTTGTTCAGCGTCAGGACCGAGATCTGGTTCGAGCGGTTCTGGACGACGTACAGCGTGCGGCCGATCAGCAGCAGGCCGTCACCGTTGGTCATCAGTGCGTCGCCGATGTCGATCCGCCGGGCCACGCCGGTGCGCGGGTCCACCCGGAGCAGGAAGCCGGTCGACGACTGGACCATGATCAGTGCGCGGCCGTCCGGCGTGAGCGAGATGCCGTTCGCGTTGTTGCCGGGCAGGTGCTGGTAGTCGCCGCTGAGCGGGATCGTCTGTGGCTTCGCGTTCAGCCGGCGCAGCGAGACCTTGTAGAAGACGGGCTGTTGTGAGTCGGTGAAGTACGCCGCGTCCTTGCCGAGGATGACGTCGTTCACGAAGGTCGGGGTCGCGGTCGTGAACGTGTAGCTGGCCAGGACCTTGCCGGTCCGGGTGTCGATCACGCGGCCGTTCCCACCGGCGGCACCGGCGACGAAGAGCCGGCCGAAGCGGTCCACCTTCATCCCGAGCGATCCGGTGCCCGGGCCTTGGCTGATCACCTTGCCCCGTCCGGTCCGCAGGTCGGCTGCATAGATGTCCCCGTCGGCACGCGAGCCGAAGTACGCCGTACCGCGGGCGATCGCGATGCCTTCGGGCTGGAACCCGTTGGGCAACTCGATCCGGGTCGGGAAGGAAGTCGTTGGAGCAGCGGTTGCTGCCGAGGTGCTCACGAGCCCGAGCACTACGGCGGTGAGCAGTGTGGTGAGTCGACGGACGAGGTGTGGCATTTGGCGGGGTCCTCCCTGATCCGTGTTCTTTACCTGGGAGAACGGCTGGGTCCTGTGGATAGTTCAGACCGGCCTGATCGCGAACCGGGTATGTTCGCTGGCAGCAACTGGAACTGGGACAAAGGGGTCAGGGATGACAGCAGGAATCGACAGCTCGGCGGCGACCGGCGCGGTGCGGCCGCAGGACGACCTGTACCGGTTCGTGAACGGGACGTGGCTGGCTGAGCACGAGATTCCCGCGGACAAGGCGATCCACGGCGCGTTCCACGCGCTCTGGGACACCGCGGAGCAGGACGTCCGGGCGATCGTCGAGAAGACCGCCGCGGCCGGCCACCCGGAGGGCAGCGAGCCGCGGAAGATCGCCGACCTCTACACGAGCTTCATGGACACCGAAACGATCGAGCGGCTGGGTGCCGAGCCGATCGCCGACCAGCTCGCGTTGGTCCGCGACGCCAAGGATCTGGCCGGTCTGGTCTCGGTCCTCGGGCAGCTCGAGCTGCAGGGCGTGCCGGGCGTCTTCCACTACTGGGTCGACGCCGACGCCAAGAAGTCCGACGAGAACATCGTCCATCTCACCCAGGGCGGCCTCAGCCTGCCCGACGAGTCGTACTACCACGACGACAACTTCGCCGAGATCCGTGCGGCGTACGTCGCGCATGTGGCGAAGCTGCTCGAGCTGGCCGGACTGCCGGACCCGGCCGGGTCCGCGGCGCGGATCCTCGAGCTCGAGACCCGGATCGCCGACGGCCACTGGGACCGGGTGAAGGACCGGGATGTGCAGCTGACCTACAACAAGCTCGACCGGGCCGGGCTCGAGGAGCTCACGCCGGGCTTCGACTGGTCGACCTGGCTGGCGGGCGCGGGTGTGCCGGAGAGCGCGTTCGCGCAGGTCGTCGTGCGCGAGCCGGACTTCCTCACCGCCGCTGCGGCCGCGTTGCAGGAGGTTGAGCTGGACCGGTGGAAGGAGTGGCTGAGCTGGCGAATCGTGCACAGCGCGGCGCCGCTGCTGAGCCAGGCGTTCGTCGACGAGAACTTCGCCTTCTACGGCAAGACCCTGACCGGTGCGCCCGAGCTGCGTGAGCGCTGGAAGCGCGGGGTCGGCGCGGTCGAGCAGTCGCTGGGCGAAGCCCTCGGCAAGCTGTACGTCGCCGAGCACTTCCCGCCGTCCGCCAAGGCCCGCATGGTCGACCTGGTGCAGAACCTGGTCGCTGCGTACCGGCAGCGGATCGAGGCGCTGGACTGGATGGGCCCGGAGACCCGGCAGCGGGCGCTCGACAAGCTCGGCACCTTCGTGCCGAAGATCGGGTACCCGGACGAGTGGAAGGACTACTCCGCTCTCGAGGTCGACCCGGCAGACCTGTTCGGCAACGTTCGCCGTTCGGTCGAGGTGGAGACCGCGCGGGACCTGGCCAAGCTCGGTCAGCCCGTCGACCGCAACGAGTGGAAGATGACGCCGCAGACGGTCAACGCGTACTACAACCCGCGGATGAACGAGATCGTCTTCCCGGCCGGCATCCTGCAGCCGCCGTTCTTCGACCTCGACGCCGACGACGCGACCAACTACGGCGCGATCGGCGCGGTGATCGGGCACGAGATCGGCCACGGCTTCGACGACCAGGGCTCGCGGTACGACGGCGACGGCAACCTGAACGACTGGTGGACCGACGAGGACCGCGCCGCCTTCGAGCAGCGCACCGACAAGCTCGTCGCGCAGTACGACGCCCTCGAGCCGGCCGAGACTCCCGGTCAGAAGGTCAACGGCAAGCTGACTCTGGGCGAGAACATCGGCGACCTGGGCGGACTCTCGATCGCCTACGTGGCATACGAGCTCTCGCAGGGCGGAGCCGAGCCGGACGAGGCCGGTAGCGAACGCTTCTTCTCGGCTTGGGCGCATGCCTGGGCGACGAAGACCCGACCGGAGGAGGCTGCTCGGCGGTTGACTATCGACCCGCATTCGCCGCCGGAGTTCCGATGCAACGCCGTCGTGAAGAACATCGACGCCTTCCACACGACGTACGACGTCCAAGACGGCGACGGCATGTGGCTGGCCCCCGAGGACCGCGTCCGCATCTGGTGATCCCTGTTGCGCGCCGGCCGGCCAACTCCCGGCCGGCGCGCCTCACCGATGCAATGCCGTTTGGGTGAAGACGTTGTGGGGGTCGTAGGTGTCTTTGACCTGGAGCAGGCGGGCCAGCTTCTCCGGGGAGTAGGCACGGTGCACGGCGGTGGGATCCTCGTCGGCGATGGTGTTGACGTAGCTGCCGCTGGTGTAGGGCTCGAGACCCGCGGCGTAGGTTCGCGCCGCGGTGATGCGGGCCTCGTCCTCGCCGGGATCGCTCCAGTCGTCGCCGGTGGTGAACTCGACGAGCGCGTCGCGGTGGCTGTACGCCGTCTCCCCGTCCGGTACGTCGGCGACTGCGCCGCCGCACAGCGTCAACCGTGCTCCCGGATTGTTGTCCGAGGCAAGGAACGCGTCGATGGCGGCGTCCGGCAAGGACCGCAGGTAATGCCCTTTGCAGTAGCGGCGTAGGGCGTGGCGTTCGACGTCGTCCGACTGGGTCTGCAGGTCCAGGTAGCTGAGCTCCTTGATCCGCCAGGCGACCGGCTTGCCGATCCGTTCGTACGACGCGAGGTGCCGTAGACCCTCCTCGACATCGCCGACCCACACGTAGCCGATGCTCGCGACCAGGCGCCCGCCGTACTCGTCGCGTCGGCCGATCCGGGCGACCGGGGTGGCCTGGCGTGGGGTGTCCGCGAACAGGTCCCGCCAGCTTCGGAGCGCCGTACCGGCATCTTCCAGTTCGTAGAACAGGTCGACGGTCAACGCCTGGGTCCCGACCGGATGCAGGCGGAACTCGAACGCAGTCACGACGCCGAAGCTCCCGCCTCCACCGCGCAATGCCCAGAAGAGGTCCGGGTGCTCGGTCTCGCTGACCCGCAGTACGACGCCGTCCGCGGTGACCAGTTCGAACGACGCCACGTTGTCGCACGTCAGCCCGTACGCGCGGGCCAGCCAGCCGACCCCACCGCCCAGGGTGAGACCGCCGACACCGGTGTGCGAGACGTTGCCGGCCGTGGTCGCCAGCCCGTACCGCTGACTGGCGACATCGAGTGCGCCCAGCAGCGCGCCGCCGCCGACGCGGGCTCGGCGGCTGACGGGGTCGACCTGGACCGAGTTCAGTGCGGACAGGTCGAGCAGCAGGCCGTCCTCGACCACCGGCAGCCCGAGGAAGCTGTGACCGCCGCCGCGAACCCCGATCGCCAGCCCGGCGTCCCGGCCGTGGCGCAGTGCCGCAACAACGTCCGCCGTACTCGAGCAGCGCGCGATCAAGGCCGGTCGCCGGTCGACCATCGCATTCCAGACCGCCCGGCCGGAGTCGTAGTCCGGATCCCCCGGCCGGGTCAGGAGTCCGTCGAACGCCGTGATCGTCATCGCCGGACCAGCCCTCGAGTTGCCGCGAGGATCGACTCCCGGCGGAACCAGGCGATGACGGCCGCCACCAGCAGGTAGCCGATCGGAATCGCCGGTGAGGCGCCCAGCGCGACGATGTTCGTGAGCGTCGCGCCGACCATCAGCATCGCCAGGCCGAGCGCGGCGAGACCGCACAACCGCGGTACGAGCAGACCGATCGCGCCGGCGAGTTCGAGCGCACCGACCACGTCCCGCAACCACTGACCGGCGCCGACCGCGTTGAAGAGGTCGACCATCACCGGGTCTCCGGTCAGTTTCGGCAGGCTCGCCATCACGAACATCGCCGCCAGCACCACCTGCGCCACCCACAGCACCACCACGCCCGGCCGGACCCTGCGCGTGGTTGTCGTCGCTGTACTCATCACTGCCTCCAAGGGTTTGTTCTGGTACGACGACCCTCGCGCCGGCGACCCGCGACCCACATCCGTGCCGACCACGGATCCACCACTGATCCGGCACGGCAGGCCCCGCCGATCGGTCATGATGGGCGCGTGAACGAGGTGTCCGCGCGCGAGGCCGAAGTACTGGCGGCGTTGGCCGACCACCGGTCGAACGCGCAGATCGCCCGCGCTCTGCACATCTCGGTCCGCACGGTCGAGAGCCATGTCTCGTCGTTGCTCCGCAAGTACGGCGTCACCGACCGTCGTGAACTCGCCGATCTGGCTGGATCGCATCGCGGTCCGGGGATGAGCGGGCTGCCCGCAGGTCGGACGACCTTCGTCGGGCGGTCCACCGAGGCGACCGCGCTCCGGACAGCGCTCGGGGAGTCTCGCCTGGTGACGGTGCTGGGGCCTGGTGGGATGGGCAAGACGCGGCTGGCGGCGGTTGTTGCGGCTGAGTCGGGGGCCGCGGGTGCGTTTATCGACCTGGTGCCGGTTCGGGACGGGCTGGTGAGTCGGGCGGTGGCGACAGGGCTGGGGCTGACCGAGCGGCCGCCGCAGAGTCTGGAGCAGGTTCTGATCGAGCAGCTGGAGCAAGGCCGGTGGCTGCTCGTGCTCGACAACTGCGAGCACCTGGTCGACGAGGTCGCTGCACTCGCGGAGCAACTGCTCCGGACCTGTCCCGAGGTGACGATTCTCGCGACCAGCCGGGAGCGGCTCGGGGTTCCGGCGGAGGCGACCGTGCTGTTGCCGCCGTTGGACGCCGCCGTCGAGCTGTTCGCGGACCGGGCGCGGGCGGTCGACCCGGCTTTCACTGCATCGGCCGACGAGCTCGCGGAGATCTGCGCGCGGCTGGACGGGATGCCGCTGGCGATCGAGCTCGCCGCGGCCAGGATCGGGTCGCTCGGGGCGGACGGTCTGCAGGCGGCGCTCGACGACAGACTCCGGTTGCTGGCGGGTGGGCGTGGTGTGGATGCCCGGCACCGGTCGCTGGGCGCGGTGATCGGCTGGAGCTACGACCTGCTGGACGACCAGGAGCGGCTGCTGTTCCGGCGCCTCTCCATCTACGTCGGCGGGTTCGACCTGGACGCGGCCAGCGCAACCAGCCCGGAGCTCGGCCGGGGCGAGGTCGCGGACCTGCTCGGCCGGCTGACAGACAAGAGTCTCGCCGTACGCCGGGGGTCCCGCTGGCGGCTGCTCGAGACGATCCGCGAGTTCGCCCGCAACCAACTAACCGAGGCCGAACTAACCACCGCCCAGAACCGCTGCCTCCACTGGGCCGCCACCACCGCCGCCGCCCTGGAAAGCCGGCTCGACACCTCCGACTGGCAACACCCGTACGACGAGGCAGCCCCCGACCTCCGAGCCGCCCTCGCCACCACACCCGCGGTGACCCACCCGACGGCCGCGGCGAGCCACCCAACATCCGCGGCGGCCCACCTGGCGACTGGGGCGAGTGACCCGACGGCTGGGGCGAGTGATCCGGCGGTTGCGGCGACGCACCTGGGGGCTGGGGCGCCGGACCCGTCGGCTGGAGCGACCCACCTGGCGGCTGGGGCGAGTGATCCGGCGGTTGCGGCGACCGACCTGGGGGCTGCGGTGCCGGACCCGGCGGCTGGGGCGAGTGACATGGGCGCTGCGGTGCCGGACGTGACGGCTGGGGCGGCGGACGCGACTGCGCATCGGTTGGCGCGGGCGTTGGGGCATCTTGGGTTTGCTCGGCGGGAGTTTCGTGAGGCGATCGGGTATTACCGGGCGGCGGCCGAGCGTGCGCCTGACGGTGTGGCTGCTGCGCTGGATCTGCGGTCGGCGGCCGATGCCACGCTCGCGGTCTCCGATGCGGAGACCGGCGTCCGGCTGCTACTCGACGCGGCCGACCGTGCAGTTGCTGATGGCAACGTCCGGGCGACGATGCTGGCGCTGGCCGTGATCGCCGCCAACCGGTATCCCACCGGCTCGCTGTACGACCTGTCCAAGGAGCGCAGCCAGGAGCTGCTCCAGCAGGCGGTCGACAGCGCGCGACCTGGCGACTCACAGGTGACCGCATTGCTCGCAACAGCGAAGGCCTGGGAACACGGCGGCCGCCGGATCGGCGCTGACCCGGAGCTCGCACAGGAGGCCGTCGATGCGGCCAGACGGACCGGCGATCCCGTGCTGATCGCGGGCGCGCTCGACGCGCTCACGGTAGCCGCCGGGAACGCAGGACGGCTGCGCGACGCACGCTCGTACGCCGTCGAGCGCATGCAGCTGGTGGGGCCGCTGCCGCGCCACGAGCCGTACGCCGCGGCCGAGATCATCGACGCGTTCCATGTCGCGCCGACCACCGCGACCGCGGTCGGCGATCTCCACGCGGCGCTCGCAGCCGTGGGTGCGCCGGACGATCCGGTCGGTGACCACCCGTACATCTCGCTGCCGCGCCTGATCCGGATCTGCGCGCTGACTGGGCAGTTCGACGTCTGCGTCGAGCAGTCGGACGCTCTCTGGGAACGCTGGCAGGGCGCGGGCGCCCCGCCGATCGAGTGGATGGCGTCTGCCTTGTCCGCGGCCGCGATGGTGCACGGTCTGCGCGACGACGGCTTGTTCGACCTCTGGCAGTCACGTGCCCTGGAGGTCGCCCGCTGCACGGACGTGGAGGACGCCCCCTGGCTCGCCGCCCCCTACACGTTCGCCCAGGCCCGAGTCGCCGTACAGCACGCAGACGTACGGCGCGGGGACGTGCAGCGCGGGGGCCTCCGGCACGGGGACGACGGCCGGGAGGGTGGCGATCACGGGGCGCTGAACCACGACCTGGCGGTCCAGCGTGGGGGTCTCCAGCACGGGGACGTGCAGCGTGGGGACGTGCAGCGTGGGGACGTGCAGCGTGGGGACGTGCAGCGCGGGGACGTGCAGCGTGGGGACGTGCAGCGCGGGGACGTGCAGCGCGGGGACGTGCAGCGCGGGGGCCTTCTGCCGGCCGAGGCCGTCGTGCGGCGGGCGTTTGGGGACTTTTCTGAGCGCTGGTGGGTGCCGTACGCGCGTGCCGCCGCTGCAGAGCTCGCCGTGGTCGCGAACCTGCCCGACGCGGCCGAGTTCCTCGTCGCCACCGCGCCGGAGGCTGTCGAGAACGACTGGGCCGCCGCATGCCTCGCCCGGGCCACGGCGCGGTCCACAGGTGACCTGGACGGGCTCCTCGCAGCAGCCGAGGCCTTCGACCGCATCGGCGCCCACTTCGAGCGCGCTTACACCCTCACCCTCCACCCCGCCCACGCCTCCGAAGCTCGCGCGGAACTCGCGGCGTTCCAGGTGCCCGTTCCGTAGTGGATCCGTAGTCGCCACGGATGTGGCTAGACATCCCGCCAGCAAGGCTTGGGAGCAAGACCACAAGCCTTGGAGGAATCATGGGAAACGTCGCATCAGCTATGTCGATGTCGCTGGACGGGTTCGTCACCGGCCCGAACGTCGGCCGCAAGTACCCGCTCGGCGAGGGCGGCGAGATCCTGCACGACTGGCTCGGGCCGACGGCGACCTCCGCCGACCGGGCGGTCCTGCAGGAGATGGTGGACGGCGCCGGAGCGATCCTGATGGGACGGCGTTCGTACGACATCTGTGTCGGGGAAGGCGGCTGGGGCGACGGCGGACCGGCTGGGGACGTCCCGTGCTTCGTCCTGACCCACGAGCCGCCGGCCGAGGCGCCGAAGGTCTTCACCTTCGTCACCGACGGCATCGAGAGCGCGGTCAAGCAGGCGAAGGCTGTCGCCGGCGACGGTACGGTCGGCGTCCACGGAGCCACCGCGGCGCAGCAAGCGCTGGCCGCGGGGCTCCTCGACGAGATCCACGTTCACCTGGTGCCGGTGTTGCTCGGCAACGGCGTCCGCCTGTTCGACCTGCTCGGCGGGGCGCCGGTCAACCTGAACCGCAACCGCGTGATCGAGGCCGGTAGCGGCGTAACCCACCTGCGCTTCGAGGTGGTCCGCTAGGAAGCCATCCAGTTCTGGAGGCCTTCGACGGTGCGGGGCATGGCGTCCGAGAGGTTTTCGGTGCCGTCGGAGGTGATGAGGACGTCGTCCTCGATCCGGATGCCGATGCCTCGGAGGTCCTCGGGGACGGTGAGGTCGTCGGACTGGAAGTACAGGCCGGGCTCGACGGTGAGGACGTAGCCGGGCTGGACGGTGCCCTGTCGGTAGGTCTCGCTGCGGGCCGCGGAGCAGTCGTGGACGTCGAGGCCGAGCATGTGGCTGACGCCGTGCAGGGTGTAGCGCTGGTACAGGCGGCTCTGCGGGTCGAGGGCCTCCTCGGCGGACACCGGCAGCAGCTCCATCGCGTCCAGGCCGTGCACGATGACCTCCATCGCCGCCTCGTGCCCGGAGCGGAACGCCGCACCCGGCTTGAGCGCTGCGATCCCGGCGTTCTGCGCGTCCAGCACCAGCTGGTACAGGTCACGCTGGCGCGGTGTGAACTCGCCGTTCACAGGCAGCGTGCGGGTGATGTCGGCGGTGTACAGCTGCCGGTTCTCCACGCCCATGTCGAGCAGCATCAGCGTGCCGTCATTCACCGGGCCGTCGTTCTCGATCCAGTGCAGCGTGGTCGCGTGCGGACCGGCCGCGGCGATCGAGGTGTAGCCGACATCGTTGCCCTCGGCCCGTGCCCGGCGCCAGAACGTGCCCTCGATCCAGCGTTCGCCGTACTGCCGGACCTTGTCCATCTCGGCGAGTACGTCGGAGAACCCGCGGTGTGTGATCGCGACCGCGTCCCGCAGCTGCTCGAGCTCGTACGCGTCCTTGACCAGCCGCAGTTCCGACAGCGTCGCGGACAGCTCCCCGTCCTTCAGCTGGTCGATCCGCGCACCGCTCAGCAGCGACGCGATCGACTCGTCCTCGCCCCGGCGTACGCGGGTCGGTACGTCGCCCTTGAGCGCGTCGGCGAGCTGGTCGACGTGGCGCGTCTCGATACCGAACTCCTTCGCGGTCTCGGTCAGCGAAGGACGCCGGCCGGCCCAGAGTTCGCCGTACATCCGGTCGCGCCAGAACTCCTCGCCCTGCGCGCGGTCGGCGCGGGGGCGGAAGTACAGGACCGCGTCGTGGCCGCTGGTGCCGTTCGGCTCCAGGACCAGGACGGCGTCGGAGGTCTGGTTGCCGGTCAGCCACACGTAGTCGGTGTGCGGGCGGAAGACGTAGTCGGTGTCGTTCGAGCGGACCTTGTAGGTGCCGGCCGGGATGACGAGACGCTCGCCCGGGAACGCCTGCGACAACGCGTCCCGCCGCTTCGCCGCCCACACGCCGACATCGCTCAGCGCGAGATCGTGGCGCTCCGAGTCGGCCCATCCCGAGTTCATGAACTCGCGCAGCTTCGGGCTGGGCTCGTTGTCGTGGGAAGCGGTCTTCGGGGCAGCGCTATCGGCTGTGTCAGCGGTGTTCTCGGTCATCGTCGCCCAGTCCTCGTCTCAACGCGGGGTGTGCAGTTGGTCGCCGCGGAGCGTGCCGCTGTCGGGCAGCGCCTCGGCGGGGTCGGAGCCGATGCGAGTGATCGCATTGTGCTCGTCCACGAAGACTACGCTCGGTTCGAAGACCTTCGCCTCGGCGGTGTCGAACATCCCGTAGGCGATCAGGATGACCAGATCACCCGGGTGGATCAGGTGCGCCGCGGCCCCGTTGATCCCCACCACCCCGGACCCGCGCGGCCCCTCGATCAGGTACGTCGAGAGCCGCTGCCCGTTGGTGATGTCGACGATGTCCACCTTCTCGCCCGGCAGCAGATCGGCCGCGTCCATCAGCTCCGCGTCCAGCGTGCACGATCCGACGTAGTCCAGATCGGCCTGTGTCACCGTCGCCCGGTGCACCTTCGACTTCATCATCTCGCGCCACATGGCAGGGAATGATCCAGGCGCTCACGTCCCCTGTCAGTGGCCGCGATCACGTCAACGAGAGACGAGTTCCGGCTCACGTGGACCGGACGCGGGTGGGCGGCGGAGCGAGTCGCCTTCGACGTCGACGTTCGGGAGCAGCCGATCGAGCCAGCGGGGGAGGTACCAGGCGCGCCGCCCGAGCAGCGCCATCACCGCCGGTACGACGGTCATCCGGACCACGAACGCGTCGATCGCGACCGCGAGCGCCAGGCCGAACCCCATCTCCCGGATCAGCGCCTGCCCGGACAGGATGAACCCGGAGAACACCGCGGTCATGATCACCGCCGCCGCCGTCACCACCCGGGCACTGTGCGCGAATCCGTCGACGACTGCGGTCTTTGGCTCGGCGCCGTGGACGTGTTCCTCGCGCATCCGGGTCACCAGGAAGATCTGGTAGTCCATCGCGAGACCGAACACCACTCCGATCAGGAACACTGGCAGCATGCTGATCACCGGCCCGGTCTGCCCACTGACCCCGAAGAGCCCGGCCAGCCAGCCCCACTGGAACACCGCGACCACCGCACCGAACGTCGCCGCCACGCTCAGCAGAAACCCGAGCGTCGCCTTCAGCGGCACCAGCACCGACCGGAACACCAGCATCAGCAGCAGGTACGCCAGTCCGACGATCAGTGTCAGGTACGGCGCCAGCGCGCCGCCGAGCTTGTCCGAGATGTCGATGCTGATCGCGGTCGCGCCGGTCACCGCGACCTCGGCGCCGCCGGATGCGGGCATCGCGCGGATTGCCTTGACCAGGTCGTTCGTCTGCGTCGTACTCGGACCGCTCTTCGGGATCACCGTCAGCAAGGCGGTGTTTCCGGCGGGGTTGAAGCGGGGCGGGCTGACCATGGTGACGTCCGGGAGCGCGCGGATCGCGGTGGCGGTGCTGGTGGCGGCTGCTTGGGGATCGGGTGCAGAGCCGGCGTCGACGACGACCATGAGCGGGCCGTTGAAGCCGGGGCCGAAGCCGTCGGAGAGCAGGTCGTAGGCCTTGCGCTGAGTGGAGGCCGGCGCGGCGGTGCTGTCGTCGGGCAGTCCGAGCCGCAGGTCGGTCGCGGGGATCGCGAGTACGCCGAGGCCGACCACCGCGACCAGCAGGACAGCCAACGGCCGCCGGGTGACGAAGCCCGCCCACCGCCGACCGAGCGTGACCCGCCCGCGAGCGGGCTGCTCTTGCGCGGCGGGACCGGAGGCGGTGCCGCGGCGGCGCAGGCGGGAGGTGAGGTGGGGACGGCCCTCACCTACGCGGCGGCCGGCGAAGCCGAGGAGGGCGGGGAGGAGGGTGAGGGCGATGGCTACTGCGATGACGACGGTGAAGGCTGCGGCGAGGCCCATCTGGGTGAGGAACGGGATGTCGACCACGAACAGACCGGCCAGCGCGATCACCACGGTCAGCCCCGCGAACACGACCGCGGACCCGGCCGTGCCGACCGCTCGTCCGGCCGCCTCCTCGGGCTCGAGCCCCGCGCTCAGCTCGTGCCGGTACCGCGACATGATGAAGAGCGCGTAGTCGATCGACACCGCGAGCCCGATCATCAGCGCGAGGATCGGCGTACCGCTCCCGATGTCGATGAACCCGCTCAGCGCCGAGATCGCAGTCGCGCCGATGCCGACGCCGATGATTGCCGACAGCAACGGTAGACCCGCCGCGATCAGCGAGCCGAACGTGATCAGCAGCACGACAGCTGCCACGCCGATGCCGATCACCTCGGTCAGTTGCTGGCCGTCCTGCGGTTGCAGCGCATCGCCGCCGTACTCGACGGTCAGACCGGATGACCGCGCCGGTTCGATGGCAGCATCCACCGCGTCCTTGGCCTCCGGCGTGACGTCGGCGGCGGGTACGTCGTACGTCACCTGCGCGTAGCCGGTGCGGCCGTCCGGGGAGATTGCCTTAGCGGTGAACGGATCGAGGACGCGGGCGACCTGCGGTGCGGTCGCGATCCGGTCCAGGGTCTGCTGAACCTGTGGGGTGTCGGTGAGCTTCTGGCCGACGGGCGCCTGGAAGACGATTCGCGCGGTCGCGGCGTCGGCGCCGGCCTGCGGGAAGCGTTCGTTGAGCAGGTCCGCGGCCCGCTGCGACTCGGTGCCGGGGATCGAGAAGCCGTTGGCGGTCGGGCCGGATAGCGTCACCGCGCCGGCGATCCCGGCCGCGAGCAGGCCGAGCCAGATCAGTACGACGAACCGTCGCCCGCGGAAGGCGAGTCGGCCGAGCCGGTAGAGATTCGTAGCCATGCCGCCGATGCTTCCGGCGGGGCCCCGTCGCTCGCGTCTGCCGACTGCGGGCTCCTGGCGGTACTGCGTTCGCCGTACGAGCTACTGCGCTTGCGGTACGCCGGGGCGGACCAGTCCGGTCTGGTACGCGAGGACGACGAGCTGGGCGCGGTCGCGGCAGTCGAGCTTCATCATCGCGCGGTTGACGTGGGTCTTCGCCGTCGACGGGGACAGGACGAGGCGTTCGGCAATCTCGTCGTTGGACAGGCCGAGGGCGACCAGGCCGACGATCTCGCGTTCGCGCTCGGTGAGTACGTCGAGGACCGTCGGGCCGAGCGGGTTGCCGGGGGTGGGCTCGGCGAGGAAGCGGTTGATGAGGCCGCGGACCGCCTTGGGGGAGAGCAGGGCGTCGCCGCGGGCGACCACGCGGATGGCGTCGATGAGTTCGGCCGGCTCCACGCTCTTGCCGAGGAAGCCGCTGGCGCCGGCGCGGATCGCTTCGAACACGTACTCGTCCACCTCGAACGTGGTCAGGATCAGCACCTTCACGCCGGCCAGCGCCTCGTCCGCGGTGATCATCCGGGTCGCCGCGAGACCGTCCAGCTCGGGCATCCGGATGTCCATCAAGACCACGTCGGCCCGCTCGGACCGCGCGAGCTCGACCGCCTCCCGCCCGTTCGACGCCTCAGCGACGACCTGCAGATCCGGCACTGAACTCACCAGCACCCGAAACCCACTCCGGATCAACGTCTGATCGTCCGCCAGCAACACCCGAATCATCACCCACACCTCCCGTCCCCGTCGGCAGCACAGCACACACGCCAAACCCACCACCCGGCTCAGGCCCCACGACCAAGCTCCCGCCCACAGCCGCAACCCGCTCCCGCATCCCCACCAACCCGTGCCCACTGACCTCTCCTGTGCTTGCACCCTGGGTGGGTGCCGGGTTGTGGACGGAGACCGTGAGGGCACCGGCGGTCTGCGTGAGGCGTACTTGGGCGGGGGCGCCCGGGGCGTGTTTCAGGATGTTGGTGAGGGACTCCTGGATCACGCGGTAGGCGGTGAGTTCCAGGACGTCTGGCAACGGTTCGAGGGGGTCGGGTGCGTGATAGTCGACCTGGACTCCGGCGGCTGTGAAGGACCGGATGAGGGCGTCGAGTTCGTGCAGGGACGGGGTCGGCGCGGTCGGAAGGGGAGAGCCGGAGCGGCGTAGTACGCCTAGGAGGACGGTGAGCTCCTGCAGCACCGTGCGGCCGCCGGAGCGGACCAAGGCGAGGGCGTGCTCGGCCTCGTCGGGTTGGGAGCGCAGTACGTGGGCAGCCACGCCGGCCTGCACGTTCATCAGCGCGATGTGGTGCGCGATGACGTCATGGAGCTCGTGGGCGATCCGGAGACGTTCTTCGATCACCCGACGCTGCGCCTCTTCGTCGCGTGACCGCTCAGCCCGCAGCGCCCGCTCCTCAAGCTCCTGCACGTACGCGCGCCGGTACCGCGTCGCCTCCCCGATCGCGGCGCCGAACAGCACCACCACGCCGTTGAAGAGGTTCGCGAGCAGCTCGCCGTTCGTGAAGACAGCCGCCGCGACCAGCGTCACCGCGACCACGGTGATGATCGACGTACCCCGAGTGCGGTGGTCCGTTCGCAGCACCACCATGTACGCCGCGCACGCCATGAACAGCCCGATCGGACTCTTCGCCTGCTGGGTGATCGCGTAGCAGACCCCAGCGGCCGTGGTCAGCCCGAGCGCGACCAACGGCGCCCTCCGCCGAAACACCATGCCGACAGCAGCCGCCGTACACAGCACGACTCCGGACACAGTCGCAGCGACCTGCCCCGGATGACGCTGACCCAGCAGCACCAGGTTGAGCGCGAGGATGACCCCGGCAAGCAGGCAGTCCGCGGCGACCGGGGGTATCCCCAGGTCCCGGCACCACCGCGACACCACGCCCATGCTCTTCACAGTACGTGCCGCCCAAGCCCCGAACGTCGTCCTGCAGCAGTATCCAGGCCGTACCGCGAACGCAGTATCAGGCCTGCAACTCGGACGCCTGTGCGGCGAGCTCCCGCAGCGCCGCGTACCGCGGGCGCATGGCCGAGACCCTCTCGACCTCCGCCTCAACCGGCGTCAGATGCTCGCCACCCGGCAACGGAGACAGCCCGAGCGCGACGGCTGCAGCCCCACGCGCACCCACCTCAGCCTCCGCGCACACAGTCGTCGGCCGGGCGAACGTCGCAGTCAGACACCGCCGCCACCACTCAGACGCGTCGATACCGCCACCACCCAGCACGACGTCCAACTGGCTTCCGAAGAGCGAGTCGAGCATGCGCAGCCCGCGGTCGACCTCCAGCGAGGCGCCCTGCAACGACGCGGCCAGCAGGTCCGCCGCAGTGTCATCGAACGACAGCCCGAAGAACACCCCGGACCCGCTCGGCACCGTCGCCGGCGGCCTGGTGCCGGCCATGAACGGGATCGCGATCGCCCGTGACGCCCCGACCTCCACACCCGCCAGCTCATCGGGCTCCAGCCGCAGTACGCCGGTCAGCCACGCATGCAGGTTCCCGGCCGCAGAGAACGCCATGCCGGTCACCGCGCGCTTGTCATCGACCCGGTACCGCCACAGCTCCCACGGCAGCTCAGGCGCGTCATCGATCGGATGCACCACGCGTACGGCGGCCGACGTCCCCACCGTCACAGCAGCAGTCCCCGCGTCGTACCCGCCCGTCCCGACGTTCGACGCCGCCCCGTCACCCGTCGGCGGATGCACAGGTACGCCGACCAGCCCCGGCCAGCGGCGTGAATACTCGGCGGACAACGACCCGGTCCACCCGGTCGGCACGATCGACGGCAACCGGTCCGCGCGTACGCCGGCGATGTCGAGCGCCTCGTCGTCGTACGAGCCCGTGGCCAGGTCGAGCGTCCCGGTGCCGGATGCGATCGACACCGACGTCACCCGCTCGCCGGTCAACCGCTCGAGCACGAGGTCAGGCAACCCGGCGAAGGATGCCGGGGAGGCCGTCGACAGCAGCCACGGGATCCGGCGGGTCCAGTACAGCCGGTGCAGCCAGGTGCCGGTGCGCGCGTGGAAGGCGCGTTCGTCGATCGATGGGTCGAGGTCGATCGAGCGGGTGTCGGCCCAGGTGATCACCGGCGTCAGTGCGCCGCCGTGGTTGTCGAGGGCAACGATCGAGTGCCACTGCGAGGACAGCACGATCGCGCCGATGTGCTCGAGATGACCGTTCTGCTGGAGCTCGTCCAGGCAGCCGAGCAAACCCTCGACGTACTCGTGCAGGTCGAGCGTCGCGGAGCCGTCCGAGCCGTACGTCGGCGCGATCTTGTGCCGCGCCAGTGCACCGGGGATCGGCGACGCGTCGTCGTCGGACAACACCAGTGCGCGCGCCGACGACGTACCGAGATCGAGTGCGAGGACCCGACCGTCAGTCTTCGTCATGGAGGGCCTTGAGGAAGTTCTGGGCCCAGACGTTCACGTCGTGCGCGGCCAGGTGCTTGCGCATCGCCTTCATCCGGCGGCCGAGCTGGCGGTCGTCGGTGTTCATCGCGTCGACGATCGTGTCCTTCATGCCGTTGATGTCGTGCGGGTTCACGAGGAAAGCTTGCCGGAACTCGTCCGCCGCGCCGGCGAACTCGCTCAGCACCAGCGCGCCGGTGTCGTCGTACCGCGTCGACACGTACTCCTTCGCGACCAGGTTCATGCCGTCGCGCAACGGGGTCACGACGGCGACGTCCGCGGCCCGGAACAGCGCGGCCATCTCGGTCCGCGAGTACGACGTGTGCAGGTAGTTGATCGCCGGCGTACCGATCCGGCCGTGCTCGCCGTTGATCCGGCCGACCAGCAGCTCGATCTCGTCACGCAGGACGCGGTACTGCTCGACCCGCTCGCGTGACGGCGTCGCCACCTGGATGAACACCGCGTCGTCGACCGAGATCCGCTTCTCGTCCAGCAGCTCACCGAACGCGCGCAACCGTTGCCGGATGCCCTTGGTGTAGTCGAGCCGGTCGACGCCGAGCAGGATGTGGGTCGGGTTGCCGACCTCCTGCCGCATCTCGGCCGCACGGGCCGTGGTCTCCGGTTGCCGGGCCAGGTTCTCCAGCTCGTTGACGTCGATCGAGATCGGGAAGGCCTTGGCCCGGACGATCCGGTCGTCCGGCAGGTGGATGCGGTCGCCGCGGGTGCGCAGCCCCATCCGGTTGCGGGCCAGCCGGGCGAAGTTCGACGCAGCACCAGGTCTTTGGAAACCGACCAGGTCCGCGCCCATCAGCCCGTCCAGGATCTGCCGTCGCCACGGCATCTGCGCGAACAGCTCGGTCGGCGGGAACGGGATGTGCAGGAAGAACCCGATCCGTACGTCGGGACGCAGCCGGCGCAGCATCGCCGGGACAAGCTGCAGCTGGTAGTCGTGCACCCACACGTCGGCGTTGTCGTCGGCGGCGTCCGCGGCGGCCTCGGCGAAGCGCCGGTTCACCGCGACGTACGACTCCCACCACTCGCGGTGGAACTCCGGCGCCACGATCACGTCGTGGTACAGCGGCCAGAGTGTCGCGTTGGAGAAGCCCTCGTAGTACAGCTGCACGTCCTCGGCCGTCAGCATCACCGGGACCAGATGCATGCCGTCGTTGTCGAACGGGTCGACCTTCTCGTCCGGGCTGCCGGTCCAGCCGATCCAGGCGCCGTGGTGGCTCTGCATCACCGGTGCGAGCGCGGTGACCAGTCCGCCTGGACTGCGGCGCCACGCCGTACTGCCGTCGGGCATCTCGATCCGGTCGACCGGCAGCCGGTTGGCCACCACTACGAAGGAACTCCTACCGTTCGGCATCTTCAGCGTCATCCACTCAGGTCGTCGTCGTCACCGGGGTAACGGACCCCGATCTGGCTCCGGGTCTCGTCGAGCAGGTCGAGAATCTCGAGGGTGGCGGCATGAGGTAACGCCGGTACTTCGAGCGCCCCCGCACGCAGCGCATCGATCACTGCGCCTGCCTCATAGTGGTACCCACGTCCATGCGTCGGTACGTCGATCCGCTCCGCTCCGGCAGCGGTCGTGCGCACGTAGTACTCGGGGTGGTGGAAGCGGTGCGGCAACTGCAGACTGCCCTCCGGACCGCTGATCGAGGCGACCCACGGGTTCTGCGAGCGCAGACCACAGGTGAGCGCGGCGACCGCGCCCGAGTCGTACCGCCAGGCCATGGCGACGTTCAGGTCGACGCCGTCCTCGTTGAGCGAGCCGACAGCCTTCAGCTCGGCCGGACGGCCCAGGGCCATGTAGGCGAACGTCATCGGGTAGATGCCGCCGTCCATCAGCGAGCCGCCGCCGAGGGCCGGGTCGAGCAGCCGTGACGGCAGCGAGTCTTTGTAGAACGCGAAGTCCGCAACGACCTGCTGCGGTTCGCCGATCACGCCACTCGCCAGATCGTTGAAGACCGCCTGGATGACGGGGTTGGTCCGCATCCACATCGCCTCGGCGAAGAGCGTCTTGTGCTCGGTCGCGACCGCGATGAGGTCCCGGGCCTGCTTCGCCGTCAGGGTGACGGGCTTCTCGCACAGTACGGCGACGCTGGCCTGCAACGCGGTCCGCGCGATCGCGTAGTGCTGCGGATGCGGCGTACCGATGTAGATGACGTCGACGTCACCCGAATCGATCAGCTTGCGGTAGTCGTCGTACGCGTTCGGGATGCCGAACTCGGCCGCGAACCGGTCCGCGCTGTCCTGCGACCTGGACGCGACCGCGGTGGCGACGGCGTCATCGGGCAGTAGCCCCAGATCCTGCGTGAACTGGGTCGAGATGTTGCCAGTAGCAACGATGCCCCATCTGACGCGATCTATACCCACTGGGTTAACTCCGGGGTCGGGAACGGTCCGTCTGCAGCGATTCTCGCGGTTTCGAACGCGTGAGCCAAGCGAATGAGCGTGACCTCACTCCGCGCCGTACCGCTGAACGTGATCCCGACCGGCAGTCCGGACACCATCCCGGACGGCATCGAGAGCAGCGGATAGCCGGCCAGCGCGGCGTGTGAGGACGAGCCGCCGAGGACGTGGTCGCCGTTCACCAGGTCGATCGCCCAGGCCGGTGAGTACGACGGACTGACCAGCGCGTCGAGCTGGTTGTCGCGGAGCAGGTCGTCGATGCCGTCCCGCCCGGCGCGGAGCGCGGTCAGGCGTGCGGCGACGTACACCGGGGAGCTGAGGCCCTCCGTGGTGGCTGCCCGCTCGAACAGCTCCTGCCCGAACCACTGCAGCTCTACGTCCGCATGTTCCTTGTTGAAAGCAATCAGGTCGTCCAGCGTGCGCGGACCGCCGGGGACCCGGGTGGCCAGGTACGCCGCCAGGTCGACCTTCAGCTCGTGCGCCAGCACCTGCAACTGGTCCTCGTCGCCACCTGGCGTCGGCAGGGACAGGTGGTCGACCAGCGTCGCCCCGCAGCTGCTGAGGATCTCCAGCGCGTGTTCGGTGACCTCGTCCAGCCCGGTCGAGTAGCCCCAGAGCGGTCCACGCGGTACGCCGATGCGCACATTGCTGAGGTCCGTGCCTCGGCAGTGCTCGGTGTAGTCGACCTGGCTGCCAGTGAGGACCGAGAGCAGCGCGGCGGCCTGGGTGACGGTCCTGGTCATCGGACCGGCGGTGTCCTGGGAGTGCGAGATCGGGACGATGCCCTGCTGCGGGATCAGCCCGACGGTGGGTTTCAGACCGACGATGCCGTTCAGTGCGGCCGGGCAGACGATCGAGCCGTTGGTCTCGGTGCCGATCGCGTACTCCGCCAGTCCGGCGGCGACTGCTGCGCCGGATCCGCTTGAGGAGCCGCCCGCGGAGCGGTTCAGGGCGTACGGGTTGCGCGTGAGACCGCCGTACGCGCTCCAGCCGGAGGAGGAGGCCGAGCCGCGGAAGTTGGCCCACTCGCTCAGATTGGTCTTGCCGAGGATCACGCAGCCCGCGTCGCGGAGCCGGCGTACCAGCGGGGCGTCGTCGGGCGGCGGTGGCTGGTCGGCCAGCGCCAGCGAACCGGCCGTCGTCGGCAGGTCGGCGGTGTCGATGTTGTCCTTGACCAGGACCGGTACGCCGTGCAGCGGGCCGCGCACGCGCCCGTTGTCACGCTCGGTGTCGAGACGGGCGGCTTCGGTGAGAGCGGCGGGGTTGGGCGTGCAGATGGCGTTGACCAGCGGATCCACCTCACGGATCCGCGCCTGCAGCTCCTCCACCAGCGCCACGCTGGAAAGAGTTGAGCTCACGCGAATGATCCTGCCAGAGTTGGTGACGCCCGGCCGTCCGCCGACGACACGCTCCGTGTCGTGTCACGGGTGAATGACATCGCTGTTGTTCAACACGTACAGTGGAGCGCGGACGGACGATCACCGACCGCACAGGAGTCAGCAGCAGATGGACAGCGCCAACGCCAGCTCATCCGGCCCCGCCGAAGCTGCGCCGCCGGCCATTGCCGGACTCTCCGAGAGGGACGGGCAGATCCTCGCCTTCGAGCGCCACTGGTGGAAGTACGCCGGCGCGAAGGAGCAGGCGATCCGGGACCAGTTCCAGATGTCGGCGACCCGGTACTACCAGGTCCTCAACGCGCTCATCGACCGGCCCGAGGCCCTCGCGCACGACCCGCTGCTGGTCAAGCGCCTGCGCCGCCTCCGCGCCGCCCGCCAGCGCGCCCGCTCCGCACGCCGACTGGGCATCGAGGTCTGACCATGTCCCGCCCACGTGGCGACCGGGGGCAAGTCTTGTCCTCACTCGTCGCCGTGGCCGCGGTCGTCGCGATCGTGGCCGGTCTGCTGGTGCTGTTCGGGACCCGGGGGCACGACAGCAAGGCCGACGAGCCGTCCGGCGCTGCGTCCAAGCCGAGCAGCAAGCCGTCGCCCAAGCCTTCCTCCGGGCCGTCGACGATCGCCGCCAGCATCCCGAGGCCGTCGACGGAGACCACGACGCCGCCGGAGGTCACGCCGTCCAAGGTGCCGACGAGCGCACCCTCGTCGACCGAGCCTCCTGTTGAGCCGACGTCTCAGCCGCCCAAGACCCAGCCGGTGACGATTCCGGTCGAGGAGCGGCCGGCGATCGAGGTTTACAACAACACCCCGCGCAAGGGTCTGGCCGACGAGGTCGCGGGCCGTGCGCGGCAGGCGGGCTGGACAGTGGCCGGCTCGCCCGACAACTGGCACGGCAAGATCGCCGAGAGCACGGTCTACTACCCGCCGGGCATGCTCGAGGCCGCGAACCAGCTCGCGCACGACATCGGCGTCGGCCGGAGCAAGGGCGCGCTGGACAACATGAAGAAGGATCGCCTGACCGTGATCCTCACCTCGGACTACGCCGGATGAGTACTCCGGTCATCCAGACCGACGCCGGGCTTGCAGGCTGGGCAGCCATCGTCGCCGATCCGGCCACCGCGGTGATCGCGTCGGACTTCGACGGTGTGCTCTCTCCGCTCGTCGAGGACCCCGCACTGTCCCGGCCGGCCGAGGGTGCACTGGATGCGCTGGCCCGGCTGGCCCGCTCGGTCGTCCAGGTAGCGATCGTGACCGGCCGCCCCGCTTTGGTGGCGACCGAGCTCTCTGGCGTGAGTGCTCACCCCGGACTCGGCGAGCTCGTTGTGCTCGGCCACTACGGGCTGGAGCGGTGGGACGCCGCGACCGGGAAGGTCACCACCGAGCCTGTGCCGGCAGGGGTCGCGACGGCTCGCGGCCGGTTGCCGGAGCTGCTGACCGAGGCCGGCGTACCGGATGCGTTCGTGGAGGACAAGGAAAGCTCGCTGGCTGTGCACACGCGCCGGCTGGACGATCCGACCGGGGCTTTCGAGCTCCTGCGCGGGCCGATGACCGCGCTGGCCGAGGAGACCGAGCTGCGGCTGGAGCCCGGCAACCTCGTCCTTGAACTGCGACCGCCCGGCATCGACAAGGGCGTCGCGATCCGCAGCCTGATCGAGTCGACTGGCGCGCGCTCGATCCTGTACGCCGGGGACGACCTGGGCGATCTCGCCGCGTTCCGCGCGATCTCGGAAGAGCGCGAGCACGGGCTGAGCGCAGTACTGCTGGCGACGCGGTCGTCGAACGCGACCGAGCTGATCGAGGCCGCGGACATCGTCGTCGACGACCCGAGCGGCGTGGTGACCGTTCTCACGGCCCTTTCGGACGCGATCTCAGCACGCTGAACGCCTGCGTCACGGTCTTCCCGAGCGGCTGGATCGGCCGTTCGACGTACCCGCCCTCCTTCAGGTTGGCGAGCCGCTCGAACGGGTTCCGCGACGCCGGATCACCGGTCAGCAGGAACGAGATCACCACGCCCACGACGTACAACGGCAGCATCGGCAACCCGATCAGGCAGAAGTACTGCCAGGAGTGCCGCTCCTCGTGCCGCACCAGCGCCGCGTCGTCGAAGTACGAGCGGTTGTGCTTGCTGAGGACGACGTTCCCGATCGTGAACGCACCGGCGACGGGGAAGCCGAGCTTGTAGCCGTTGGCGAAGTACAGGCCGCGCGGGCCGCGGGTGAACTTCGCCCGCCCCAGGACGCCGACGAAGGCGCCGGCCAGCGTGGACAGATTGAGGAAGTTCCCCACCACCTTGACCCACTGCCAGGCCGTCATGTCGCCCAGTATGGGGTTCTGTCGGTGGGGTGGGTAAGACTTGGCGGGTGAGTTCGGTGGTGCGGGTCTGGCGAGCGGGGCGCGTGGTGGATCCGCATTCGGTGATCGGGGGGTTGCGGAAGGGGCCGGGCGATCCGGCGTACGTGTTCGATCCGATGCGGCGGACGGTGTGGCGGGCCACCCGGACGCCGGAGGGGCCGGTGCTGCTGCGGCTGACGCCGTACGGGTCGGAGGTCGAGGCCGAGGCGTGGGGAGCCGGGGCTTCGTGGGCGCTCGACGGGGTGCCGGAGTTGTTGGGGGACAAGGACAGCTGGGACGGGTTCGAGCCGCTGCCGGAGCATCCTGCGCTGGTGGATGCGGCGCGGCGATTCCCGGATGTGCGGGTGCCGCGGACGCGGGCCGTGTTCGAGGCGATGGCGGCCGCGGGGATCGAGCAGGTCGTCACCGGCAAGGAGGCGTTCCGCGGGTGGCGGGTGCTGCTGCGTGAGTACGGCGAACGCGCGCCGGGTCCGGGTGGTCCAGAAGGACGGATGCTGTTCGTGCCGCCGGCGCCGGAGGACTGGCGGCTGATCCCGTCGTGGCAGTGGTTGCGCGCGGGCGTCGAAGGCCGACGTTCGAGGGTGGTGTTGACGGCGGCGACCCGGGCCAAGGCGCTGGAACGAACGCTCGACCTGACCGACTCGGCCGAGATCGAGCGGCGGCTGCGGTCGCTCCCGGGCGTCGGGGTGTGGACGGCGGCGGAGGTGCGTCAGCGGGCGCATGGTGACGCGGATGCGTTCTCGTTCGCGGACTATCACGTATCGCGCGACGTTTCGTACGCGCTGATCGGCGAGGAGCTGGACGACGACGGCTGCGCCGAGCTGATCGAGCCGTACCGCGGCCACCGGTTCCGAGTCCAACGGTTGCTGGAGATGGCCGGGATCCGTCATCCGCGCTACGGCCCACGCAAGGCGCTGCCGACCCACACGCCCGGCGCGACGCATCGGCTGCGTTAGCCCGGGCACCGGGACCGCATCATGAAGATCAACGGCGACGGCCTGTATCTCGTGGCGGGCCTGGCGCTGTTGCTCGGCGCGGTCCTGCCGCGGCTGCTCCGCCGGTACGCCGTCTCCGCACCGATCGGCTTCCTCGGCGCGGGCGTGCTCCTCGGGCTCGCGGTCGACAAATCCCACCTCAGTCCGATCGTCGAGCCGGGTCTCACCGAGCACCTCGCCGAGCTGACGATCCTGGTCGCGTTGATGGGCGTCGGCCTCGCGATCGACCGCCCGATCGGGTGGCACCGCTGGAAGGTGACGTGGCGGCTTCTGCTGGTCGCGATGCCGGCCTGTATCGCGGCTGTCGCCGGTGCGGGCTGGCTGCTCGGGCTGGCGCCGGCGACCGCGTTGCTGCTCGGCGCCGTACTCGCTCCGACCGATCCGGTCCTCGCGTCGGATGTGCAGGTGCAGGGGCCGTCGACTGGCGCGGACGCCGAGCCGGAGGAGGATGACGAGGTCCGCTTCGCGCTGACGTCGGAGGCCGGGCTGAACGACGGTCTGGCGTTCCCGTTCGTCTACGCGGCGGTCTTCGGGGCGACGAAGGGTGCGGTGGGTAACTGGGCGCTCGAGTGGTTCGCCTGGGATCTGATCGGGCGGACTGTGATCGGTGTGCTGGTCGGCCTCGGTGTCGGGTGGTTGCTCGGCAAGATGGCGTTCTCCGCGCCGTCGCGGACCTTCAGGTTGGCCGACGCGCGTGAGCCTGTGCTGGCACTTGCGATGACGCTGGGTGTCTACGGGCTCGCACAGGTGCTGCACGGGTATGGCTTCGTCGCCGTGTTCATCGCCGCGCTGACACTGCGCGCGGCCGAGCGGCATCACGACTTCCACGAGGACCTGCACGGGTTCGTCGAGCAGCTCGAACACATCCTGACCTGGGGCATCCTGCTGCTCCTCGGCTCGGCGATCACTGCTGGGTTGCTCCGGCCGCTGAGCTTTGCCGGTGTCGCGCTGGGCCTGCTGCTGGTGCTGGTGATCCGTCCGCTGACCGCGTGGGTCGCGCTGGCGGGCACGCCACTGGGTCGGTCCGAGCGCTGGGTGACGGCTGCGTTCGGGATCCGCGGGGTCGGTTCGGTGTTCTACCTGGCGTACGCCGGGTCCGATTTCGGCACCGACCTACCGTGGTTGTGGGCGACGGTCGGGTTCACCGTCGTACTGAGCGTGGTCGTCCACGGTGTCGCGGTGACGCCGCTGATGCGGATGCTCGACGTACGCCGGGACGCCGCCGCCTGAGCGTGGTCGCGGCTGAGATCGGCGGTCTCGCATGGTGGGATCACAAGACACAATATGGACCCGATTGGGTAATCTCGGGGGCAGCTCATCCAGAGGGACTGAGGGAAACGGCCCGTTGAAGTCCCGGCAACCCTCCCCGTCGAGCCCCCGCCCGGGGCGTCTCGCGGTGGAACGGTGCCAAATCCGTCCCGCCGCCGAGATCCGGTGTTCGCGGGGAAGATGAGAGGGGAACCTCACTCATGAGCCAGACCGCCACCCACACGATCCGTGAAGGTGCCTTCGGCAACGGTACGCACCTGAGCTGTCGCGCCTGTGGGGCGAAGTCGCCGCTCGGTCCGTTCTACGCCTGTATGGAGTGCTTCGGTCCGCTCGAGGTCGGATACGAGTACCCGACGATCACCCGCGAGCAGATCGAGGCCGGACCCAAGAACATCTGGCGCTACCAGCCGCTGCTGCCCGTCCCCGTCGACGTGGCCAGCTACCCGAACACCGAGCCCGGCTACACCCGGCTCATCGACGCGAAGAATCTCGCCCGCGAGCTCGGCCTCCGCAAGCTCTGGGTGAAGGACGACTCCGGCAACCCCACCCACTCCTTCAAGGACCGGGTGGTGGCCTCCGCGCTCAGCGCGACCCGCGAGCTGGGCATGAAGGTCTTCGCCTGCCCCTCCACCGGCAACCTGGCCAACGCCGTCGCCGCGGCCGCCGCCCGGGCCGGCATCCGCTCGGTCGTGTTCATCCCGCACGACCTCGAGCGCCCGAAGGTGATCACCACCGCCGTGTACGGCGGGACGCTGGTCGCCGTCGAGGGCAACTACGACGACGTGAACAAGCTGGCCTCCGAGATCGCCGGCGAGGAGGAGGGCTGGGCGTTCGTCAACGTCAACGTCCGCCCGTACTACTCCGAAGGCTCCAAGACGCTGGCCTTCGAGATCGCCGAGCAGCTGGGCTGGCGGCTGCCGGAGCAGATCGTGATCCCGGTCGCGTCCGGCTCGCAGCTGACCAAGATCGACAAGGGCTTCACCGAACTCGGCAAGCTCGGCCTGGTCGACGCCACCGACTACAAGGTGTACGGCGCGCAGGCGACCGGCTGCTCCCCGGTCTCACAGGCGTTCCGCGACGGGTACGACGTGGTCAAGCCGGTCAAGCCGGACACGATCGCGAAGTCGCTGGCGATCGGTAACCCGGCGGACGGGCCGTACGTGCTGGACGTCGCCCGCCGTACCGGCGGCGCCATCGAGGACGTCAGCGACGAAGAGGTCATCGAGGGCATCCAGCTGCTGGCCCGGACCGAGGGCGTCTTCGCCGAGACCGCCGGTGGCGTGACCGTCGCAACGCTGAAGAAGCTGATCGCGACCGGGCAGCTCGACCCCGAGGCCGAGACCGTGATCATCAACTCCGGCGACGGGCTGAAGACGCTCGACGCCGTGGCCGACCGGGTCGGCCCCAAGGTGACCATCCCCGCGTCGTACGACGCCTTCGTGAAGGCAGGCCTGCAGTGACTGTGAGCGTTCGGGTTCCGACCATCCTGCGTCCGTACACGCAGGGCGTGTCCGAGGTCTCCGCGGAGGGCTCGACGCTGACCGAGGTGCTCGACTCGCTGGACGCGTCGTACCCCGGCATCAAGGGCCGCGTCCTGGACGAGGCGGGCGAGCTGCGCCGGTTCGTGAACGTGTACGTCGACGATGACGACGTACGCTTCGCCGACGGCCTCCAGACTGCAATCAAGGACGGCGGCCAGGTCTCGATCATCCCGGCGGTCGCCGGCGGCTGAGCTTTCCGGTCGCCGTTCGTCCGGAATCGGCGCTAGCGTCACCCACATGGCGACGAACTGGACGATCGGCGCGGATGCGGCCGACCCGCAGCGGCTGGCGGAGTTCTGGGCAGCTGCGCTGGATTATGTGCAGGAGCCCGGGTACGAGGATCCGGAGGGAGCCTCGATCGTGGACCCCGACGATGTCGGGCCGGCGATCGGGTTCCTCCGGGTGCCCGAGCCCAAGACCTCGAAGAACCGGTTCCACATCGACATCCGGGTGGCAGGCCCGACCCGCGACGACGTGACGGCCGAGCGCATGCGCACCAAGGCTTCGGAGCTCGTGGGTCTCGGCGCGACCCAGGTCCGCGAGGAGTTCTACGGCCCCGACGTACTCGGCCATATCGTGATGCTCGATCCCGAGGGCAACGAGTTCTGCGTGGGCTGACTACGATGCCTTGGTGCGCGCTGTCGTGATCGAGGAGTACGGCGTTCTGCCCGTCGTACGAGAGGTTCCGCGGCCCGAGCCGGCGGAGGGTGCGGTCGTCCTGAAGGTCGAGGCGACCGGGCTGTGCCGCAGCGACTGGCACGGGTGGATGGGGCACGACGCCGACATCGTCCTGCCGCATGTGCCCGGCCACGAGTTGGCCGGGACGATCGCGGAGGTGGGCGCCGGGGTAACGGGCTGGCAGGTCGGCGATCGCGTCACGACGCCGTTCATCTGCGCGTGCGGCGTCTGCGAGCAGTGCCTGGAAGGCAACCAACAGGTCTGCCCGAACCAGCTCCAACCCGGCTTCAACTACTGGGGCTCCTTCGCCGAGTACGTCGCGGTCCCCTACGCCTCCGTCAACCTCGTCCGCCTCCCCGACGACATGGCCTTCACCACCGCCGCCGGCCTCGGCTGCCGCTTCGCCACCGCCTTCCGCGCCGTCCACCAGATCGCCAAGGTCCGCCCCGGCGAACGCGTAGCCATCTTCGGCTGCGGCGGCGTAGGCCTCTCCGCAGTCATGATCGCCGCCGAGCTCGGCGCCGAGGTCATCGCCATCGACACAAACCCTGAGGCTCTGAAGCTGGCAGCTCAGTACGGCGCGGCGCACACGACGTCGACGGTCCCGGACTTTGGTGGAGTGCGTGTCACCATCGACGCCCTGGGGTCGAACGAGATCGTCCAGCAGGCTCTCCGGCTCCTGCGTCCGCGCGGACGGCATGTCCAGATCGGTCTGCTCCCGTCCGGCGTTTCTCTGGATGTCGGTCGCCTCATCGGGCAGGAACTGTCGTGGCTGGGCAGCCACGGCATGCCGGCCCACGCTTATCCGGAGATGCTCGAATTGGTTGCTGCAGGCAAGCTAAGCCCGTCGAGCCTGATCACTCGCACGATCACCCTCGACGAAACCCCCGCCGCACTGGCAGCACTCTCCGACGGCACACCTGCCGGCGTGACGGTCATCCAACCGAACTGAGTGCTACAAGCGGATCAGGTAGACCGTCGGTGGGCGGCCGGTGCGGCCGTGTTGTTGGGTGCCGGTGGGGGCGGCCAGGCCGGCTCGTTCGAGGCGTTTGAGGACTCGGCGGGCGGTGCGGAGTTGGACGGCGAGGTGGTCGGCTACGTCTTGGGTGGTGAGGCCGTCGGGGAGGGTGGCGGTGAGTTCGCGCATGCGGGCGAGGGTTTGGGTGTTGAGGCCTACCCGGCGGGCGAGTAGGGGGAGGCTTTCGGTGCCGCGGGCGGTGGTCGGCTGTTCGCCGCTCGGTTCGATGACGATCTCGACGTCGTCGGACATCGAGACAACGCCGGCGACCGATCCGATCGATGCGGCACGGCTGACGGCTCGGCGGGCCAGGGCCTCGGCTTCAGCGGCAGTGCGGCCGACGCCGAAGCCGACGTACGCCGTGGTGTGCCTAGCTGCAAGGTGATCGAGTAGAGGCATCCGGGAGAACTGCTCGGTCGCCTGCTCCAGCAGCCCGCGTGTGGTGACGACCAGATGCCGGCCGTCGGGGAGAGCGGCCAGGCTGCCGCCCAGCGTGATGAGGTCGGCGGCGAGGGCGTCGTCCGGTTCTGGTAGATCGATCACCCCAAGCGCGACCTGCGCATCGCCGACGTGCTGGCCGGTCGTCGTCAGCACCAAAGCCTGCAAAGTAGAGCGGATCGAGTAGCGCGACGGTGCGAGCCGCACAGACGGCATCTCGTTCTCGATCAGGTGGAATGCCGAACCCAGGCAGCTGATCGCGACCTTTGTGTCGTGCTTCTCGCGTGCGGTCCGGTGGAACTCGACGATGTCGTCCGACGTCAGCCCGGGCCGGTACGGCAGCACGTGGATGTGCTCCGTCGGCAGCTTCGCCTCGATCAGCGTTTCGATCACCTCGGACCGCCGCAGCGTGTCGATCGAGAACTGCGTGACGTTGTGCCCGAGCCGCAGCAGCTCGACCAGCGCCCGCAGCAGCGTCGCGCCGTCGTACGAGACGTACATCGCCGGTCGGTCGATCACCCCGGCCTCGGTGGCGATCGTGTACGGGACGACGCCGGTGAACAGGAACGCGTCGACGTCGGAATGCGCCTGCTCGACCAGCTCGACCGCTTCGGTCTCGTGCCGGTAGGCCAGCGGGAGGAGGGCAGTCCCGCTCGGTGCGCCGACGGCGGTCACGCGCTGGACCAGATCCTCCGGTCCGACCACGCCGACCGTGAGCGCCATCAGGACACCGGCCCCGAAGCTGAGCTGATCCGCACGGCATCCTCCGACGACTTCTGGTCTGGCCCTCAACTCGCAGAATAGCGCAGCAGAGCCCCGGGCCCTTGACGTTCAGGTCTAGCTCTCTTAGTTTCGGTCAAGACCACAATTGCCGCCACCCCCTGAGGCGGCCCGCGACGGCGGCGGTGTGGTGGAGCGAAGGAGGGAGCGCGCCACCCCACTGCCCGTGCTAGGCGTGGAGCTCCTCGAGGCAGCGGACCACCAGGTCGCGTTCGCCCGGCGGCAGGTCAGGACCGTAGGGATCGTGCGCCGCCTCGGCCGGCACCAGGCCCTCCCATTCGGCTGCCCACAGCATCCGCTGCACGTACCCCTCGATCGGTGCGTAGAACGTCGCCGCCGCGAACCGGTCCAGCCGGTCCGACGCGGTCAGGAACCCGGAGTGGTCGCCGGCAATCCATGCACGCAGTACGGCGGTCGACAGCTCCACCTGCGCCGACGCGATCCCGACGAGCGCCGTGTCGGCGCCCCACATGAACGACGGCCCGTACATGCGGTCCTCGCCGGTGATCAGCAGCTTGCCGCTGCCACGCCCGGCCCAGATCGCGTCCTGGCAGCCGATGGCCCGGTCCAGCGTCGCCGTCTTCACTCCGAGCATGGACGGCAGTGACAGCAGGTCCTTGATCAGCGAAGGCGAGTACGGGTACCCGCCGGCCTCACCGTGCAGGTAGAACCCGACGAGCGGCAGCCCGCTCTCCGCGGCCACCCGCTCGTGCAACGCCACCGCCTGCGCATCCCCGTCCGGCAGGTCGCCGAGCGCCGCCAGCGGATAGACCATCACCGCATCCGCTCCACCCGCTGCAGCGGCCAGCGCCATCTCCACCGTCGCATTGGCCGCCTCCTGCAGCCCGGACACCTCAGCAGAGCGAGGTACGCCGACACCCGCCACGATCGGTACGTCGGTGGCCTGCCGCCACGTCTCCAGCACCTTGGCGCGGTCGCCGGGCGACAGGTACAGCCCGCGCCCGGTGTGCGCCCACACCGCGATCCCGCCGACGGACTGGGTCGTCAGCGCACCGGCGTACGCGGTGAGAGCGTCGTACGCGACGACACCGTCGGAGTCCATCGGTGTGACCACAGCGGGAAGCAGTGTGCCGCGCAGTCGCTCTACGAGTGGGTGCATCAGAGACCTCTCAGACAGCGTCAGACGGAGTGCCCGAGACCGGGCCCCTGCGGTACGTCGATCCAGCCGTCGCAGTCGGCGAACACACTCGGCGCCAGCGGGTCCTCGGTGACCATCAGCGGCCCCACCAGGTCGGCCGCGACGGTCGCACCGGGCACGGCGGCGGCCAGGTGTACGGCGGCCAGCGTGGCCACGCCCAGCTCCGGCATCGAGCCTACCTTCACCGCCAGCCCGGCAGCCTCGGCCACGTTGGCGATCTGCAGCGCACGGTGGAGTCCGCCGACCTTGAGGATCTTGATGTTGAGTACGTCGGCCGCACCGCGCCGTGCGATCTCCATGGCGTCGTGCAGCGAGTGCATGCTCTCGTCGACCATCACGCGTACGTCGAGGCGCTCGCGCAGCCGCACCAGCCCGGCCAGGTCCCAGCGGGGCAGTGGCTGCTCCAGCAGGGTCAGACCGGCGGCGCTCATCTTCGCCAGGTACGGGAGGGCTGTGGTCGCGTCGTACCCCTCGTTGGCGTCCAGGCACAGCTCGGCGTCGTCGGGGATCGCAGCGCGGACGGCGCGGATCAGCTCGAGATCCTTGGCCGGGTCCTGGCCGCCCTTGACCTTCAGGTGCATGAACCCGCGATCGGCGTACTCCGCTGCCTCCGCAGCCATCTCGTCGAGCGTGCCGAGGCCGACGACCCACGTGGTCTGGACGCGGTCGCGGACGCTGCCGCCGAGGATGGTGTGCACCGGCCAGCCGCTCAGGCGACCGGCCAGGTCGTACAGCGCGATGTCGAGGCCCGACTTGGCGACCTGCTGACCACGCAGTACGGCGTCCATCACCACGTGCGCACCGGCCCGGTCGAGCGGATCGCGACCGACCAGCGCCGGGGCGAGGTGTTCCTCGATCGCGGCCTGTACGCCGGCCAGCGTCTCACCGGTGTACGCCGTCATCGGTGACGTCTCGCCGATCCCGACGGCCCCGTCGGCGGTGTGGACCTCGACGACCAGGCTGATGAGCTCGGTGCTGATCCCGCTGCTGATCTGGAACGGACGGCGGTACGGCGCGCTGACCACGCGGGTCTTGATCGCGCTGATCGGCCCGGACGCCGCCGATGCCCCGTCCGGCAACCCCGCCGGTTGTGCTGCAAGACTCATAACCGGCTCCTAGGGTCGCAATCTGAGCGGAAAGCATTTACGGTCAAGACCGTAAATACCCTGAGCGCTCTCTGTCAACGGAAGGTGGCACCCCGATGCGGCTGGGTCTCTATCTGAACCTCTACGGCACCCCGGACGAGCGGCCCCGGTTGGCCGACGCGGTCGAGCAGGCGAAGCTCGCCGAGCAGGCCGGGTTCGAGTGGGTCGTGCTCGGCGAACGGCACCTGCACCGGCCCGGGTACCACGAGATCCTCACCTCGATGACGTGGCTGGCCGCGCACACCTCCCGGATCGGGATCGCGACGGCGGGGATCGTGGCGCCGTTGTACGACCCCGTCGTACTCGCGGAGACGCTGGCGCATATCGACGTACTGTCCGGTGGGCGGCTGACGGCGGGGTTCGTGCTCGGGTACCGGCCGGAGGAGTTCGCGCTGTACGGCGTGACGCAGTCCGAGCGGGTCGCGCGGTTCGAGGAGGGGCTGGAGATCCTCACGCGGCTGTGGACGTCGGACGAGGTCACGTACGACGGGAAGTTCACGAGCATCCAGGACGCGTACCTGTCGCCGCGCCCGGTGCAGTCGCCGCGGCCGCGGATCTGGAACGGCGGGCGGGTGTCGGCGGTGCTGGAGCGCACCGCCCGGATGTGCGACGGCTGGACGACGTCGTTCAACGAGCTGGACGCGGACCTGCCGGCGAAAATCGCGGAGTACCTGTCGTATCGCCGCGGCGAGGGGACGCTGGGGCAGGAGGTCATCCTGTGCCGGGAGGGGTACTGCGCTCCCACGTCGCAGGACGCCCGCGCGGCGTTGGAGGAGCCGCTGCGGGACCTGTACGACGCCTACACCGGGTGGAAACGGACGTCGACGGATGTCAGCCGGTACACGCAGGGCTGGGACGACATCGTCGACCGCAGCGTGATCGGCTCGCGCGCCGAGTGCGCTGAACGGCTGGCGCACTACGAGGAGATGGGCGCCGACGGCATCGTCCTGCGCATCCAGCCGCCGGGTATGTCGCAGGCAGACGCGCTACGAGCCATCGAGGCCTTTGGGGCCGTCGTTGCTTGAGATCAGGCCGTTCACCCAGCGGGTGGACGGGTCGGCGTCCAGGAGCAGGGCCTTGGCGAGGAGGGAGAGGGGGATGGCGAGGATTGCCCCCAGCGGGCCCAGGACCCAGCCCCAGAAGACCAGGGACAGGAACGTCAGGGTGGTCGACATACCGACCGCGTCGCCGACGATCTTGGGTTGGATGATCGACTGGAAGACGAAGTTGATGACGCAGTACGCGATGATCACCCAGAGGAGGGTGGTCCAGCCGCTGTCGAGCAGGCCGAGCAGCGCCGGCGGGACGACGCCGATGATGAAGCCGATGTTCGGGATGTAGTTGGTGATGAACGCCAGCAGGCCCCACAGCCACGGCAGCGGGATGCTGAGCAGGTAGAGAACGCCGACGTCCACGACGGCAACGATCAGGCCGAAGATGGTGGAGACGACCAGGTACCGGGTGGTCCCGCGGGCGAAGCTGGTGAGGGCGCGGGCGATTCCGGGGCGGTGCTTCGCGGCCTCGGTCAGGCGCGCGGTGAAGCCGTTCGCGTCCATGCCCATGAAGAACAGCAGGATGATGATGAAGCCGAGGTCGGAGAACACTCCGAGCAGCTTGGTCAGCCAGGTCTGAAGGATCCCGAGCGCCTTGCCGAGGTCGAGCGCCTGCAGTACGCGCTGGATCTCCTGGTTTCCGATGCCGCGGTGCGCCAGCCAGACGCGTACGTCGTTGATGAGCTGCCCGAAAGTGTCCTGGTACGTCGGAAGCAGCGTCGCGAGCCGGGCGAGCGAAAGGGCCAGGGCGGCGGCGAGGCCGAGCAGGAGAGAGATCACCACGACGAGGGCGACCAGGGCGGCGATCCAGCTGCGGACGCCACGCCGGATCAGGAACCGTCGGAGCGGGCTGACCGCGATGGTGAGGATCAAGGCGAGGAACACCGGCCCGGCGATGCTCGAGAACCCGTGCAGCCCGCCGGCGGTGATGATCGCACCGGCGGTCCCCAACAGCACCACGACACCCCGCGGAAGCGACCACGAGCCCGCTGTGCCGTCCTCCGGCGGCGGTTCGTGCGAGCCAGCAGCAACTTCCGCCTGCGGCGGTTGGGGGGAGAGGTCAGCCGCAGGTGGGCCGGCCGGCGAGGGGGCGGGTGGGGGTGGGGTGTCGGGGGAGTTGGGCATGGTGTCGCTCTCCTCCGCGTCGGACCAGGGGTTCGAACATGTCGGACATCCGGGCGGGCGGCATCACGCGTGTCGGAGGAGGCGGCAGCGGGCGTCGTACCTAAAGGGTGAGCCGGTCCCGCCGGTTGCGCAGACCCGGTCGACCACCGCCCACTCCCGGACAAGCCCCGGCCCGCGTCATCCGCCCTGGATGACCCCCCGAACCGGGCCGATCGGAAACCCCCGGGTTGAGGTGAGGCCCTCGGGACGGTTCCGGTCGTAGCCTGAGTCGGACAGATGGGGGTGGCGGATGGACGTCCAGGTGGTGTTCTGGGGCGTCGTACTGGCGCGCTTCATACTGCCGTTCTTCATCCTAAAGTATCCGCTGCCGGCGATCATCGCCTGTCTGCTCTTGGACGGCGTGGACCAGACGATCTTCCAGCTCTTCGGCGTCGACCCGCCGAACTACCAGAGCTACGACAAGGCGATGGACGTGTTCTACCTGTCGATCGCCTACCTCGCGAGCCTGCGCAACTGGACCAATCCGGCGGCGGTCAAGATCAGCAGGTTCCTGTTCTTCTACCGCCAGGTCGGCGTGGTGCTGTTCGAGTTGACCGGTCTGCGGTTCCTGCTGCTGGTGTTCCCGAACACGTTCGAGTACTTCTTCATCGCGTACGAGGGTGTGCGCGCCCGGCGGAACCCGAACCGCTACGGGTTCCGGTTCTGGGTCAAGGTCGCGGCCGGGATCTGGATCTTCATCAAGCTGCCGCAGGAGACGTGGATCCACATCCTGAAGCTGGATCTCACCGACACGATCCGCGACGTGCCGTGGTTCCTCCCCGCGCTGATCGTGGCGCTGCTGGCACTCGCGGCGGTCGTCTGGTTCGTCGTACGGCCGCGGCTCCGGCCGCCCGACTGGACGTTGCGGCTGAGCGCCGACCCGCTGCCCGAGGAGATGGACGAGGCGAGCGAGCGGATGGCGTACCGCGCGGCGCACAACCGGGTGTTCGACTGGGCGTCGTTCGAGAAGATCGTGCTGATCGGGCTGACCAGCGTGATCTACGGGCGGGTGCTGCCCGGCGTGGAGACCAGCGACCTCAGGCTCTTCCTGGGTATCGCGTTCTTCGTCGTACTGAACTCCGCGATCGGGCTGTGGAGCGCGCGGCGCGGGTACGGGTGGGACTCGGCGACGTTCTCGTTCGTCGTCCTGCTGGTGATCAACATCGCGCTGGTCTTCATTGCGGACCTGCTGCTGACGCGGGGGAACGGAGATCTGTCGCTGCCGGACACGCTGTTCTTCGTCTTCCTGGTGACCACGCTGACGATGCTCTACGACCGCTACCACCCGGTCAGTGAGTACCGCGCCACTGCGGCGACCAAGGCCGCGAGCTGAAGGAGAGCGCCATGCCGGAGCCCGACGAAACCCCTGGCGGTACCCATCGACGGCCCGGCGAGGTCGAGGTGCCGGAGTGGCCGAGCCGCTGGGTCGGCTGGATCCTGTTCGCCGGCGTCATGATGATTGTGCTCGGCATGATCCACGCGTTCCAGGGCTTCGTCGCGATCTTCGACGACACCTACTTCCTGGTCCGCCCACCCCGCCTGGCGATCCACCTCGCCTACGACAACTGGGGCTGGATCCACCTCGGCGTAGCCGTCTTCGTCCTGATCTCCGGCATAGCCCTCCTCAACGGCCGCGTCTGGGGCCGGGTCGTCGGCGTGATCGTCGCCATCGCCAGCCTCATCCTCAACATGGCCTTCCTGTCCGCCTACCCCATCTGGTCCACCATCACCATCGCCATAGACGTCCTCATCATCTGGTCCCTGACAGTCCACGGCGACGAACTCCACCAAATGCTGAACAAGCCGAAGCCGTGATGCTCAGGCCTTGAGGCCGGACATGGCGATGGAGTCGGTGAGGTAGCGCTGGAGGAGGCCGAAGACCAGGAGGCTGGGGACGACTGTGATGGTGGCACCGGCCATGACCTGGTTGATGGGGACGGCTTGGGTTTGGAGGGTGGCGAGGCCGACGGTGAGGGTTTGCATCTTGCCGGACTGGCCGATGACCAGCGGCCAGAGGAAGTCGTTCCAGTGCCAGAGGAAGACGAAGATTCCCAGCGTCGCCAGCACCGGACGGATCAGCGGTACGACGATCATGGTGAAGATGCGCCACTCGGACGCCCCGTCGATCTCCGCGGCTTCGAACAGTTCGTCGGGCAGCTGCATGATGAACTGCCGCATCAGGAACACCGCCTGCGAGTTCGCCAGCGTGGGAACGATCAGCCCCCAGTAGCTGTCCACCCAGTCGAGCCGTGAGACCAGGATGTACGACGGAATCAGCGTCGCCTGGAACGGGACCATCAGCGTCGCCAGGAACGCCCAGAACATGATCTCCCGCCCCGGGAACTTCTTCTTCGCGAACGCGTACCCCGCCATCGACGCGAACAGCAGCACGCAGACGACCGAGATCAGCGAGTAGAGCAGCGAGTTGACCGTCCACCGCGGGATGTCCGAGCTCGACAGCACCCGCGAGAAGTTCTGCAGCGTGAAGTTCGACGGATTCAGCGCATCCGGAAACGTCCGCCCGCTCGGCGGCGCGAACGCGACCAGCACCATCGCCGCGAACGGCACGACCGTCACGATCGCGGTGAGCGTCAGTAACGTCGGCAGTGTCAAGCGGGCCGCCGTACGCCGTCCGACCGCCTTGGTCTCGCTGACAGCCCGCACCGGCGGGCGTTCGAGCACGTTGACCATCAGTCGTCCCTCCCGACGAGCCGGCGCTGTACGAGCGAGACGATCAGCACGATCAGGAACAGCACCAGACCGATCGCGCTGGCGTAACCGAAGTCGAAGAACTTGAAACCGCTGTCGTACAGGAAGTACACGAGCGAGTAGCTGGACCGCACCGGCCCGCCGCCGGTCATCACGTACATCGCGTCGAAGACCTGGAACGACCCGATCGTCTCGATCACCAGCACGAAGAACAGCACCGGACGCAGCTGCGGGAGCGTCACGTACCGGAACCGTTGCCACGTCCCGGCGCCGTCGATCATCGCCGCCTCGAGGTACGACTTCGGCACCGCCTGCAGGCCCGCGAGCAGGATGAGCATCGAGTACCCGAAGCCCTTCCAGGCCGAGGTGACCGCGATCGACGGGAGCACCGTGCTGGACTGGCTGAGGAAGTCGATCGGGCCGATGCTGACCAGCCCGAGTACAGCGTTCAGCAGGCCGTCCTGGGCGTCGTAGATCCATTTCCAGATGACCGCGGCGAGCACGATGCTGGTCACGTACGGGAGGAAGAAGACGCCCCGGAAGAACCCGCGCTTCCACACCACTTGATGGAGCAGTACTGCGGTACCGAGCGAGAGCAGGACCGTCAGCGGTACGAAGATCACCGTGTAGGTGACGGTGACGAGCAGCGCCTCGTGGAACACCTTGTCCGACAACAACCGCGTGTAGTTGTCGAGGGCAATGAAATCCCACTTGCCGCTGATCCGGTAGTCGGTCAAGGACAGCAGGAACGCGCCGATCGCCGGCAGGAACCGGAACACCAAGAACAGCAGCAGCATCGGCGCAACAAACAGCAGCCCCACCCATGGTCGCCGGCGCGGTCCGCCTCGCCCTGCGGGCGAGGTGGACCGCGAAAAGGCGGAGTGGAGGCGTGAGCCGAAGCTGCGGGGGTCGGGGGAGGTATCGCCGGCGGCGTCCGACTGCACCGGCTGACCGGGCACGGATCCCGCCCGACCCGTGCCCGGCACCTGGCGTGCCTCCGTCAACGTTGTCTCGACAGGAGGTCGTTGGCCTGCTTGGCGGCGTCGTCGAGGGCCTGCTGGGGCTGCTTCTTGCCGGTCAGCACGGCCTGGATCTCGGTGCTCAGCATCGACATGATCTGTCGCGCCGACGGGTTCGCCTCACCCGGTACGGCGTACTGCAGCGCGTCGTGGAACTTCGCCACGGTCGCGTCCGTCGACTCGGACTTGGCGTCGTTGCGCGGCGAGTAGAACCCGGACGCCTTGCTCAGCCCGTCCAGCTGCGCCGACTGCTCCATGAACGACAGGAACTTCTTCGACGCGTCGACGTTGTCCGATGCCGCGTTCAGCACCAGACCACCCGGGATCCCGTACCCGACCTGCTTCTTGCCGGTCAGCGGCGAGCCGATCTCGACGTTCCCCGCGCCCCAGGTCTTCGTGACCGTCGCCACGTCGGCCGGCACGCTGGTCATCGCCATCGCGACCTGACCCTTGCCGAACGGCGAGTCGGCGACCACGTTGCCCGCGGTGAGCGCGGTCTTCGGGATCGCGCCCTGGTCCCACAGCGACTTCAGGAACGTCAGCGCCTCCAGCCCCGGAGCCTGGTTGAACGTCACCGACTTGCCGTCGTCGGCGAACACCTTCCCGCCCGCCTGCCACAGCAGCGGGTAGAAGTTCAGGTTCAGCGTCGCCTCCGGCGAGGCCGAGTAGTCCAGCGTGGAGAACCCGGCCGCCTTCAGTTTCGGCGCGGCCGCCTTGATCTCGTCCCAGGTCTCCGGCGGCTTCGCGATCCCGGCCTTGGTCAGGACGGTCTTGTTGTACATCGTCGTCGTGACCGTGTGATAGATCGGTACGCCGTACACCTTGCCCTCGACCGTCAGGCCGGGGACCGCGGCCGGCAGGAACTTGTCCTTCTCCGGCTCGACCACGTCGTCGACCGGCTCCAGCGAGCCGCTCTTCACGTACTGCGGGATCTGGTCCGGGATCATCAGCAGCACGTCCGGGCCCTTCTTGCCCGAGAACGCGGCCGCGACCTTCTCCTCCCGGTTCGCCCACGGCTGCGCCTCGATCTTCAGGTCGATCCCGGAGTTCGCCGCCTCGAAGTCGGTCTCGACCTTCTTCCAGTAGGTGTCGCTGGCCGCCTGGTCGGCGATCACCGGGTACATCCAGAGCGTGACGCTCTTCTTCGAGTCCGAGGAGCCCGAGTCGCCTCCGCCGCAGGAACTGAGCGCGGCGGCGAGAACGAGCGCCGTGAGTGGTGCCGCGATGCGGCGGACGGTCGATTTCATCGCACCCCCAGGGTGTCCGGAAGTCAGGGCCGGAAGTAGTTGCGGCGAATAACGGTCAGGACCGAAAGTAGCCGGGGTGAAATTCTGCTGTCAACGGCTGATATCAATCCGGAACAGCTCGGAACCGCTCGTCATCAGCAGTTGGTGGTCTCCCCGGACCCCGAGCCGCCGGTGCGCGTGCTCGACGAACAGCGTCGGGACGGCCTTCTTCCCGGGCTCGATCCGGTAGATCTTGTTCAGGTCGATGCTCACGTACACCGCCTCCCGCGTGGACACGATGTCCCCGCTCGAGGTCGTCGTACCGAGCGTGAAGGACTTCTTCAGCTTGCCGCTGTCCGGGGCCACCGCGAACACCGTCTTGCCGGCCACGCCCCAGAGCAGCCCGTCCGGCCCGATCGTGACCGACGAGACCGTCGCCGCGCCCGGCACCGGCACGGTTTCCCAGAGCTTCTTCTTCTTGGCCACGTCCCACGCGAATACTGTGCCCGCTTCCCGGGTCGGCGGTGTGGTGGTCAGCCCGCCGGCGATCGACGTGCCGCCGTACACGATGCCGCAGTCGGCGGTCAGCCCGAAGACCGACTCGTCCTGGACGACGTTGCGGTACTTCTCCGCCGTACCGGTCTTCGGGTCGTAGATGACCAGCGCGCCGCCGAGCCGGTCGCCGTCCGGGACGGTGCCGACCGCGATCTTGCCGTTCACCTCGGCCAGCGCGCGGGCGCGGGTCTGGAACAGGTCCGGCTTCAGGTTGAGCGCCTGGACCGGGTTGTCCGGCGTACCGGGCGGTCCGGGGGAGTACTCCGGACTGCTCCACGGCTTCGACGTGTCATATGAGTAGAGGCGGGCCTCCGGATAGGCGCCGACCCAGACCTTGCCGTCGGAGCCCTCCATCAGCGCCTCGACCTGGGAGAACCGGTTGAACGTCGCCGCGCCGGTGTCCGGGTTGACGACCGACACGCCGCCGTTGAGGAAGCCGCCGGCGTAGATGTTGTTGCTACCGCCGGCGACGGACAGGATCTCGATCGGCTCCCGCCGTACCTTGGTCTGGAAGATCTCGGACTTGCCGGTCTGCGGGTTGTACCGGAACTCCTCGCCGCGCCACAGCGTGCCGACGACGCTGGTCCCCGGGTAGTCCGGCAGGTTCAGGTCGGCGTACCCGATCGAGCGGGCGTTCTGGATCCGGCCGGTGAAGGTCAGGCCGGTCCCGGTCAGGGTCTTGGTGGCCGGGTCGTACTTCTTCAGCTCACTCGCCTGGATCATGTACAGCGAACCGTCCGCGCCGATCGGCGAGATGTCGAGACCGTGCTCGTTCGCGATCTCGTCGACCCAGGTCCGCGACGCGATGTCCCAGACGTACATCGGGCCGGGGAACGCCGTGCTGACCCGGGTGTACACGCGACCACCGCGGACGTTGAGGTCGTAGACGACCTTGTCCTTCGGATCGCCCATCGTGGGCGGTGCCGGGATCTCGGTGACCGTGCCGCTGGCCACGTCGACCTCCTGGAAGTACGCGTCCGGTTCGGTGCCGGTGTAGAGCTTGCCGTTCGCGTAGTCGATGCTCTTCACGTACCCCTGGCCGGCCTTGATCGTGCCGTAGTCGCGTACGGCGCCGGTCGCGTGGTCGTAGCTGAACACGCGCCCGTGCGGGTACGTCCCGCCGTACACGTTGCCCTGCTCGTCGACGGTGATCCGCAGGATGAACGTCTCGGACGCCAGCGGCCGCCCCAGGTCCTCGGCGGTGGTCGCGCCAGGCTTCAACCGATAGAGATGGCCGTTGTTGTACGTGCCGGCGTAGATCGTGCCGTCCGGCGCGGCCGCGACCGCGTAGCTGCCGTCGGCGCCGGGCAGGGCCGCGGACAGCAGGCTCTCGCCGGTGGCCGGGTCGATGGCGTTCAGGTACGCCGGGCTGCCGCTGGACACGTTCCAGATCGCGGTCTTGCCGTTCGGGCCGGGCGCGACCGTACCGCCGATCAGCAGTACGTCGGACAGCGGAACGCCCAACGAGGTCAGGGTCGCCGTCGGCGGCTGATGACCTGCCTCGGCAGCGGGGGGAGTGGTCAGAGTCGTGACGAGTACGGCGGCGAGTGCCACCGCGATGAGCGAGCGGGCTGATCGCATGCGATGCCTCCGGGGTGCCGTATTTACGGTCCTGTCCGAAAGTGAAGCTCTGACCGCAGCGCGAAGTCAACGTTTCGGCACAATTTGCCACTACTGGCAGCAGCAGCTCCGGTTTCGGCCTCGGCCGTTAAGGCTGCGGGATCGCCGCGAGCAGGTTCTGCAGCTTCTCCCGGGTCGCGGCGAAGTAGCTGTTCTCGCGATGCAGCGCACGATGGAAGGCGGCCAGCTCCGCCGGCGAGATCGTGTTCGAGAACGTGCTGATCTCGGTCAGGTCGAGGCGCCGGTTGAACAGGTGCACGGTGTCCCGCCAGCGGTGCAGCAGCCCGACCAGGTCGGCGTCCCGGTGGAGCCCCAGCGCGCCGGACACCAGCGCGAGATCGACCGCGGACACCACCAGCCGCGGGTACACCTGCCGACTCGTGGGTGCGTCAGGCGAGAACCGCTCGTCGTTGAGCAGCCGGGTGTTCTCCTGCAGTTCGTCCACCACAGCCCGCAGTACTTCGGTACGCCGCTCCGCCTCGGCCGTGAGCCGCTCGACGAAGATGCCGCTCAGCCCGGCGACCAGCGTGAGGGTGTTGACGGCCGGTTCCCAGCGCGAGTTCCCCGGCCAGAAGAACCAGATGATGCCGAGGACGAACGCCACCCCGAGCAGCCCGTACGTCACCACGGTGACGACGGTGCGCCGGGTCATATTGCCCAGATGTCGTCGGCGAGGCTGTGTGCCGCCTCGCCGGCCGCGTCCGGTGCGAGCAGGAGCAACTCCAGGCCGAACGGGTTCGGACGGCGGGTGTACCGGAACTGGGACTGGATCGCCTCGACCGGTGTGAGCTGGCAGGCCTCGGTGAGCCGCTTCAGCCGGGTGGTCGAGTACTTGCGGGTGGTGTAGAGCCGGATCGTGTCGCCGATCGGCAGCACCACCTCGGTGTGGTCCGGCAGCTCCATCCGGATCTCGCTGTCGGTGTCGTTCTGCCAGAGGATCTTGACCAGCAGCGCGTCCTCGTCCTCGACCTCGCCGATGAACTTGACCCGGTCGTTGTTGATCTTGAGGTCGGTGTTGTACCGCAGTGCGCTGGTGACGAACTCCGCGAACGCGCGGGTCTGGTGGTACTCGTCGGCCGCCGCGTCCGCGGTCTCCTGGTCGAGTCGGGTGGTGCTGGCCACCTCGAGCAGCAGCCGGTCCTGCGGCCGCAGTACGCGGGTGAGGGTGCTGAGCAGCTCCTCGTCGCTCTCGAAGTTGGCCAGCGTGTTGCCGGTGAGTGTGAACAGGATCGGATCGTTGCCGACCAGCCGGGCGAGCATCTGGGCGAGCTCGTCCATGTTGTCGGCGATCGAGAAGTCCAGCTGCACGGGCAGCACGTGGGAGACCGGGAAGCGGGCGCCGCGGACGGGCTCCAGCGTGCCCATCCGCAGCATCTCCGAGCTCATGTCGACCGGGATGTAGTACATGCCCGGGTTGTTCCGGCGCATGTCGCTGAGGATCGTGCGGTCCTTCACGCCGGTGCCGACGCCGAGGCTGACCAGGTGGAAGCCGCCGTCCTCGACGTGCGGGCGGACCTTGCGCCAGTGCCGCAGGAACGACTCGGCACCCGCCTTCATGACCAGGTAGAACGGGTCGTTGGTGGCGTTCGCCCAGGCGATCGTCGGACCGATACCCCAGTACGAGAAGCCGGACGTGATTTGCTTGCCGTCACCGGTCGTCGAGACCGGCCCGCGCAGGTCACCGGTCAGCGTCGCGAGCTTGTCGGTCTGATCCTCACCGACGAGCAGCAAGGACCAGGCGAAGTCGTCGTCGGCCAGCGCATGCTCGAGCTTCCGGATCACGGGTACCGGCTCTGCCACGTCCCACCCCTCACACGATGAGACGACAGGTTATCGGTTGCCGGACCAGACCGCTGGTCAGATCGGCGTGACCGCGTCTGCCTCGCGGCCCTTGGGGCCGTCGACGATCTGGAACTCGACCTGCTGGCCGTCCTCGAGGGTCTTGTACCCGTCCGACACGATCTTGCTCCAGTGCACGAACACGTCGTCCACCTCGCCGCCGCCACCGGTCTCGATGGCAAGAAAACCGTAGCCCTTGTCGGCGTTGAACCACTTCACGGTGCCGCGCACCATCGGAACTCCTCGACCACGGGACCCACTTATCCGGGCCCCTCGCGATGAACAAGCCTAACCGAGCCCGCCGCCACGCAGAGCGCGGTGCCCACCAGCGCGGCGCTGACCCACAGCGGCCCGCGGAACCCGGCGGCCCCGATCGCCAGGCCGCCGAGGACAGGCCCCGCGGCCGCTCCGACGTTGAGCGCGGCGGTCGCGAGTCCACCGGTCAGGACCGGCGACTCGACACCGGCGTACAGGGCGTAGGCGATCAGCGTCGAGCCGACCGCGAAGGACAAACCGCCTTGCAGGAAGGCCAGAACGACGGTCGGTACGACGTGCGCGGCGGTCAGTGCGAACGCACACCAGCCGAGCAGCAAGATGCCACCGGCAACCAACACGAGCAGGTGGTTGCCGCGATCGGCGTACCGGCCGGCGACGGTGACGCCGGCAAAGGATCCGAGACCGAAGAGCGCGAGCATCAGCGGCACCCAGCCCACGCCGAGACGGGTGACTTCGGTCACGACCGGCGCCAGATACGTGAACGAGCAGAACGTCGCACCGTTGACGAGCGCCCCGAGCAGCAGCAGTACGCCGAGCCGTCGGCCGACCCGGAACCGCCCGATCGAGGTCGGACCGGTCCCGCGGGCCGGGACCGAGCGCAGGATCGCGATCAGCGCAGGCAACGAGATGATCGCGACCGCCCAGAACGCGGACCGCCAGCCGAAGGACGAACCGAGCAGAGCGCCCGCCGGTACGCCGACGATGCACGCGAGCGTCGTACCGCCGAGCAGAACCGAGGTCGCACGCCCCTTCGCATCCGCGCGGACCAGGCTGGTAGCGGTGGCGAGCGCGACGGCCAGGAATCCCGCGTTCGCGAGCGCGGCCAGGATGCGGGTGATCAGCAGTACGACGAAGCTGGCCGTTAACGCGCCGACCACGTGCACGGCGAGGAAGACGGTCAGTGTCACCAGCAGCGTCCGCCGTCGCGGCCAGCGGGCGCCGAGGACCGCGATCGCCGGAGCGCCGACGATCATGCCGAGCGCGAACGCCGAGGTCAGCCAACCGGCGGTGGGAATCGAGACGCCCAGGTCCTGGGCGATGTCCGGGCCGAGCCCGGAGAGCATGAATTCGGAGGTCGCCTGGGCGAACACGGCCAGGCCGAGCAGGTACAGCACGAAAGGCATGGAGATACTCCCGTAAACCATCGATGGAATGCGTCATCGGTGGTTACGGTCTGTCGGCCTCCGGGCTGGACATGCCGCGAGCCTAGGGAACGGCGGGGAAGCCGTCCATCGAGTTAACCGCGGCGGGAGGCGGCCAGGCCGAGGACGCCGGCTGTGACGAGGAGGAGGGCGCTGGTGACGCCGAGGTCGTCGGTCTGCAGGACGCCGTTCTCGGTCAGCATCCAGATCGTGGCCGCGCCGGTCAGGACCGCGCCCGTCACGACACCGGGAACGTCCGGCTTCGTCTTGCGTGGCTGCTGGCTCATCCGCGCTCCACCTTGATGCTGCCCAGCCTGACATCCAGGTCCAGGGTGACCTGCTGCGGACCGGCCTTGCCGTCCGTGCCCAGGTCGTTCAGGTTCAGCTCGGCATTATGTCCGCCCTGGTGCTGGTTGAGGAAGGCAACGTCTCCCATCTCGGCCGACAGGTTGCCGGTCACGTCGACGTTCGAGGGCAGCTTGACGATCACTTCGCCGGCGCCGCCGTGGACGTCGACCTTCGCGCCCGGGCCGAACTTGGCCTTGGTCAGGTCCAGATGCACCGACCCGGCGTCGAACTGGTAGCTGGTCCCGGTCGCGGTGATGGTCTGGCCGACCGGCGCGACGTAGTTGGTGTCGGCGAAGTTGCGCGGCACGTTCGGGAACACCGTGCTCGCCACCGCACCGGCCGCGAGCAGGATGCCCAGCGGCAGCAGGGCCAGCGTGCGGCCGACGAACCCGCCGAGCAGCATGCCGGCGCCGAGCGTGGCCAGGCCGATGACCAGCATGGTCGCGGTGGAGGCGCCGGCCAGCGCGGCGATACCGATCGCGAGACCGGTCAGTACGACGACGATCGACTTGATCCCGCGCATGCCCTTCGCCGGCGGTCCGGCGGGCTTGGTGCTGACCGGCGGGGTGGTGCCGGCCGGCTCGTCGACGTACAGGCCGAGAGGGTCGTCCTCGGTCCACACAGGCTGGACCGGTTCGACGGTGCGGTCCTGGGGTCGCTGTGTGGCCGAGGACGACGGACCCGCCGGGGGAGCTGACGGGTCGTACTGGGTGGGCGCGGCGTACGCCGAAGGCGCCTGCTGGCCGGGCGTGGTGTCCTGCGGGCGGCCGGTCCAGTTGGTGTCCTGGCCGGTCCAGTTCGCGTTCGGACCGCCCATGTACTGGCTGCGCCGGCCGCGGCCGATCCCGCCGTTCTTACGCTGCTTGGCGACCACGAAGATCACCGCGAGCACGATCAGCGGACCGGGAACGAACCGGCCGAAGTCGAACGAGGACATCATCGCGATCGCGGCGAACACACAGGCGCCGATCACGACCGGCCACAGCCACGGGTGGTCGGGACGGACCCGGTCACCGAGCAGACCCTGCGCCGCCGAGCGGTCGCTGCCCTCGTCGGGCATCAGCACCCAGGCGGCGATGTAGAAGATGATCCCGGGACCGCTGAGGATCAGTACGGCCATCACCACGCGGATCAGCACGGGGTCGATGTTCAGCGCGCGGCCGATGCCGCCGCAGACACCGGCGACCCAACGGTCCGACCTGCTGCGCCGCCACGTCTGCGGGTTCTGCAGGCGGTCGCGGTCGAACCCACCGGGTCCACTCTGGTTCTGCTCCATGTCATCGATACTCACACCACACGCGGGCGCGGAACATCGGGATGCACCCTGACGATCCCCCGAGTCCGGCCGGGGCGGGCGGGGGCTTCAGGGTTATCCCCGAGCCGCCCCTGAGCCAGGCGCGCGGGCGTTGAGGAGGCGGCCGGGGACAAGCCTGCTGGTGTGCGGCCCGTCCACATGTGACGATCGTTGTGATGAGCCAGCCAGCAGCCGCGCCGCCGGGCGGGACCTCCACGAACGGAGGCCAGCCCGAGCAGCCGCCTGCCCAGTCTGCACAGTCCGGGCAAGAGCAGTGGCGCTACAAAGGCTGGGGTCCCGAAGGCCCCGGGCAGTACCAAGGCCCGTACGCCGCCTACGCCGCCCGCATGGCCGCGGAGCAGGCCGCCGGCACCCACCACGCCGGCAGCCACCAGTACGCGCCGGGAGCAGGTGGCGCGTGGACGCCCCCGCCGTACGGCCAGTCCGGATCGGCCGGACCCGGGGCGGCGCTCCCGCCTCGGCAGCCGACGGACCCGCCTCGCCGGGCTTACCGGCGTACAGAAGGTCGTGTCGTCGCCGGTGTGGCCGGCGGGATCGCCGACCACCTGGGCGTGTCCGACACGATCGTCCGCCTGGTCCTGATCGCGACCACAGTCTTCGGCGGCTTCGGCGTACTGATCTATGCAGCTCTCTGGTTCCTGATGCCGCTCGCGCCGGACAACATCCCCGGCGCGCCAGGACTCGCCGCGCACACCCGCAGCGGCATGCGTTCCGACGAGCCGCCGCCACCGGTGGCCGAGGCGAAGCAGCGGAAGCGGGAGAAGAGCCGCGGCCAGCTGCCCGCGTTGGTGGCCATCGGCATCGGTCTGTGCCTGCTGCTGCAGGTGGCCGGGTTCGGGATCGCCGGGAAGCTGTTCTGGCCGCTGGTGTTCGCCGCGACCGGTCTCGCGCTGATCTGGCGACAGGCGGATGAGAACCAGAAGGACAAGTGGACGCAGGACATCCGCGTCCCGATCCTCGGCCTGGTGCTCGGCAAGGGCGGCTGGAAGTCGCTGATCCGGATCGCCGTCGGCCTGATCCTGATCGGTACCGCGGTCACCCTGTTCCTGGTCCAGAACGGCCGGCTCTCGATGGTCGGCGACGTACTCATCGCGCTGCTGCTCGCCGTCGTCGGCATCGGTGTCATCGCCGGGCCGTGGGTGCACCGGCTGAGCCGCGACCTGAACTCCGAGCGCGCCGAGCGGGTCCGCTCCCAGGAGCGCGCCGACATGGCCGCGCACCTGCACGACTCGGTGCTGCAGACGCTCGCGCTGATCCAGAAGCAGGCCGAGGACCCGAAGGCCGTCACCCGGCTGGCGCGCTCGCAGGAGCGCGAGCTGCGGTCCTGGCTGTACGACGAGGACGACACGACCGACCAGACCATCGCGAGCGCGGCGAAGCGGGCCGCGGCCGAGGTCGAGGACTCGCACGGCGTACCGATCGAGGTGATCACGGTCGGTGACTGCGACCTGACCGAGCCGCTGTCGTCGATGGTCCGGGCCGCGCGCGAATCGATGGTGAACGCCGCAAAGCACTCCGGAGCTGCGAAGATCGACGTGTTCGTCGAGGTCGACGGCGACCGGGTCGAGATGTTCGTCCGCGACCGGGGCAAGGGTTTCGTGGTCGACGAGGTGCCGGACGACCGGCTCGGCCTGCGACACAGTGTGATGGGCAGGATGGAACGGCACGGCGGCCGCGCAACAGTGCGGTCCGATCCGGAGACGGGGACCGAAGTGCGACTGGAGATGGACAGATGAGCAGCAGGCGCGTTGTCGTCGTCGACGATCACGACATGTTCCGGGCCGGGGTACGCAGCGAGATCGGCGCCTCGGTCGACATCGTCGGGGAGGGATCCGACGTCGACACCGCGGTCAAGGCGATCGTCGGCACCGAGCCCGACGTCGTACTGCTCGACGTGCACCTGCCCGGCGGCGGTGGCACCGAGGTGATGAAGCAGGTCCACCAGCGGCACCCGGACGTCAAGTTCCTGGCGCTGTCGGTGTCGGACGCGGCCGAGGACGTGATCGGCGTGATCCGGGCCGGCGCCCGCGGGTACGTCACCAAGAACATCTCCGGCACCGAGCTGATCGACGCGATCAACCGGGTCGCCGACGGTGACGCGGTCTTCTCGCCGCGGCTGGCCGGCTTCGTGCTGGACGCCTTCTCCGGCGCGATCGACATCGCCTCGGTGGACGAGGACCTGGACCGGCTGTCGCAGCGTGAGCGCGAGGTACTGCGGCTGATCGCGCGCGGCTACGCGTACAAGGAAGTCGCCCGCGAGCTGTTCATCTCGGTGAAGACCGTCGAGACCCACGTCTCCTCGGTACTGCGCAAGCTGCAGCTGTCCAACCGCCACGAACTCACCCGCTGGGCAACCGACCGACGCCTGGTCTGACCTGAACTGCCCCCTTCGGGGTAATCTCCACCAACCGGGTGGGGATTGGAGGGGCAGGGTCATGTTCCATTACGTGCTGCGACGGGTGGCGTCCGCGATCAGTGTGGTCGCGGTCACGCTGGTGGCGACGTTCGCGCTGTTCTTCATCGCGCCCACGGATCCCGCGGCCGCGATCTGCGGTGAGCGCAAGTGCCCGCAGTCGCGGTACCTCGAGATCAAGAAGAACCTGCACCTCGACGAGCCGAAGGTCCAGCAGTTCACCCGGTACGCCGCGGGCATCGTGGTCGGCCGCGACTTCGAGACGTCCGGCGTGGTCCAGCACTGCTCAGCGCCGTGCCTGGGCTTCTCGTTCAAGAACGACCGCCCGGTGACCGGCACGCTGATGTCCAGGCTGCCGGTGACCGCCTCACTGGTCCTCGGGTACGGCGTACTCGTGCTCACCATCGGCGTGACCGCCGGCGCGATGTCGGCCAGACGACGCGGTACGCCGGGGGACCGTCTGCTGATGAGCGGCACGCTGCTGATCAGCTCGGTGCCGTACTACATCGTCGGGCTGATGGCGGCGCTCTACCTGACGATCCTCTACCCGATCCTGCCGAGGAGCGGGTGGGTGTCGCCGCTGGAGAACCCCTGGCACTGGTTCACCGGCCTGGTGGCGCCGTGGGTCATCCTGAGCGTCTACGGCTGCACGGACTACGCCCGCTACTCCCGCGGGTCGATGGTGGAGACGCTGAACGAGGACTTCATCCGGACCGCTCGGGCCAAGGGGCTGTCGGACCGGGTCGTCACCTACAAGCACGCGCTGCGGGCCGGGCTGATCCCGGTCGTCACGATCTTCGGCCTGGACCTGGCCGCCAGCCTGTCCGGCGCGATCTTCACCGAGAAGATCTTCGACCTGCCCGGGCTCGGCGTACTGGCGCTGGACGCCGTCAGCGACTACGACCTGCCGCTGATCATGGGCTCGGTCCTGCTCGGCTCGGTGCTGCTGGTCGCGATGAACCTGATCGTCGACCTCGCCTACAGCGTGATCGACCCCCGGGTCAGGCTGCAGTAGCCGATCAGCGGCCTGCCGACGTGTACGGCAGCAAAGCCATCTCGCGGGCGTTCTTGATCGCGCGGGCGACCTGCTTCTGCTGCTGCACCGACAGTCCGGTGACCCGGCGGGAGCGGATCTTGCCGCGGTCAGAGATGAACTTCCGCAGCAACGCGGTGTCCTTGTAGTCGATGTAGGTGATGCCGTCGCGGTCCAGCGGGTTCTGCTTCGGCTTGCGCTTTCCGGTCGGGGCCGGGCGTCGGGGCATGGCACCGCTCCTTCTTGAATGTCGTTTTCAAATAGCGTAGCGCAGGTGTCCATCGGTGGCGCGTTTCGGCCAGGGCATGGATTCGCCACCCCGATACCGGCGGTCCCGGCTTGGTGGCTGTTATACCGTCGACTCTTATGGAGCGGAATCTCACAGCCGATCAGCTCGCGCTCTTCGAGAAGGAGTTCGCGTCGAACCCGCAGTACCGGGTGATGCAGAACGCCGTCACGCAGACGCCGGTCAACAGCATTGCCCTCGACCGTCAGGTCGTCACCTCGATCGACCATTCGGTGTCGAACCTTCTGGACGACTGGAAGGTGACGAACCAGAAGAAGAGCGGCCGGTGCTGGATGTTCGCCGGCCTGAACCTGCTCCGGGTCGGCGCGGCCGGGAAGCTCGGGGTCAAGGACTTCGAGTTCTCGCAGAACTACGTGCTGTTCTGGGACAAGTTCGAGCGGGCCAACTTCTTCCTCGAGGCGATGATCGAGACCGCCGACCGGGACGCCGACGACCGGACGGTGGCGCACCTGCTGTCCGACCCGATCAGTGACGGCGGCCAGTGGAACATGTTCATCGCGATCGTCCGCAAGCACGGCCTGGTGCCGAAGTCGGCGATGCCGGAGACCGAGAGCTCGTCCGCGACGGCCCAGCTCAACGACGCGCTGCGCAAGCTGCTGCGCCAGGGTGCGCGCGACCTGCGCGCGCTCGAGGGTGACGAGGCCCGTCGCGAGCGCAAGCGCGAGATCCTCACCACCGTGCACCGGGTGCTGAGCATCCACCTCGGCACGCCGCCGCAGAAGTTCCTGTGGCAGTGGAAGGACTCCGACAAGGGCTTCCACCGCGACGGCTGGACCACTCCGCTCGAGTTCGCGGCGGAGTACGTGCAGCTGCCGGTCGACGACTACGTCTGCCTCGTCCACGACCCGCGCTCGACCAGCCCGGTCGGCAAGACCTTCACCGTCGACTACCTCGGCAACGTCATCGACGCCCCGCCGGTGGTCTACCTGAACGTCGAGATCGACCTGATGAAGCAGCTCACCCAGGACGCGATCGTCGGCGGCGAGCCGGTCTGGTTCGGCTGCGACGTCGGCAAGCAGATGAACTCCGACCTCGGCTTCTGGGACGCCAAGCTGTACGACTACGGCTCGGTCTACGACACCGAGTTCACGCTGGACAAGGCCGACCGGCTGGTCCACCACGAGACGCTGATGACGCACGCGATGCTGTTCACCGGTGTCGACCTGGTCGACGGCAAGCCGCGGCGCTGGCGGGTGGAGAACAGCTGGGGTGACGAGAAGGCCGACAGCGGCTTCTGGACCATGAACGACTCGTGGTTCGGCGAGCACGTCTTCGAGATCGCCGTACGCCGTTCCGCGCTGCCGGCCGAGCTGCAGGCCCGTCTGGACGACGAGCCGATCGTGCTCCCGGCCTGGGACCCGATGGGCGCCCTAGCGGATTAGTTCCAGCGCCTCGGCCGGACGCTCGAGGGTCGGCAGGTGGCCGGCCCACGGGAGGTGGATCCGTTCCACCGTCGGCAGCCGTTCGGCCAGGTAGTCCGCGCTGTTGGTGAAGAACGCGAAATCATGCGCGCCCGTGATCAGCCTCACGGGCGCGCTGATCTTTTCCGGCTCCACCGGGTACTCCTCGTTCTCGACGTCCCCGGCCGCGAGCTGTACGTCGTACGCACGCCGCTGCATGGTCCTGAGCAGCGCTCGCGCGTCGTCGTCCGCCTCCGGACCGATCCACCGCTGGACGGTGAGCTCGGTCGCGCCGGCGACATCTCCCGCTTCCAGCAGTTCGTTCTCCTCCGACCACAGCGCCCGCAGGTTGTCGTCGGGTACGACGTTGTCGGTCGGCGCGCACAGCAGCACGAGCCGGTTGAACCGCTCCGGCACGCGGCTGGCGACCTGCTGTACGACGTACCCGCCGTACGACGCTCCGACCGCGGTGACGGTCTCCACGCCCAGCTCGTCGAGCAGCGCGAGCACGTCGCCGGCATCGGAGTACTTCGCTCCCGGCTGCAGCGGGGTCTCGCCGTACCCGCGCAGGTCCAGCGTGATCACGCGGTGGTCCGCCTTGAGCTCATCGACCTGCTTGGCCCACATCCGCGCATCAGCCACGCCCGCGTGCACCAGGAGGAGATCGGGTCCGTCGCCGGCAACTGCGTGAGAAATCGTCATGCCCGCACCCTGACTGGTCGGGCGACGGGCTGCAAACCGATTAGCGCATCCGGATGACGGTGAAGGCTTCGGCGTAGTGGTTGGGCGGGAAGCCGGCGGCGGTGGCCACGCGGTTGAAGTTGGCCCGGATGCCCTTGAGCAGGCCTTCGGGGTCGCGGTGCTGGCTGGTGTGGGACATCAGCGCGGCCAGCTTCTGGTCGAAGGTGTCGGTGATGTCGACGTGGTGGTTGATGTCCGGGTGGTCCATCATCCACAGCTCGTCGACGTCCCAGGCCTCCTCGGCCACGTCGGTGTACGCGTATGGGTTGCCGGCCGCGGGGTAGAACGCCCGTACGGCGGCTTCGGCCGCGGCCAGGTGGTCCGGGTGGGAGACCTGGAGGCGGGACCACACGCGTTCGGGCGACTGCGTGAGCAGGCGTTGCGGCCGGACCGTGCGGATCACGCGGCTGATGTCGCGGACCAGCTCGAACGTCGGCTCGACCGCGCCGTCGGCGTACCCGAGGAAGTGCAGGTCGTGGACCCCGACGTGTTCCGCGGCGGCGGTCTGCTCGGTCCGTCGTACGGCGGGAATCTCGGCGCGATCACGCTCCGGCTCGAAGCCGCCGGCCTGACCGTCCGTGACGATGCAGTAGTGCACGTCGATTCCGGCCTTGGTCCACACAGCGACCGTGCCGGCGCCGCCGAAGTCGATGTCGTCGGGGTGCGCGACCACCACCAGCACCCGCTCGATTTCGCTGTCCGGTCGCGGATTCGCCTCAGGCACGGTCACTCGGCGAGCCTATCCGTTTGCCTGGATGGGCACAGTTGAATTCATGGAGTTCGGTGGCACGTGCGATCCGCAGGACGCCGGCCTCGACCCGGACCTGCTGACACAAGCGATTGAGTTGATCGAGACCCGCGGAACGATCGCGCAGCTGTGCGTTGTCCGCGACGGTCGGGTGGTCGTCGATCGCTCCTTCGGGTGTCCACCGGACGCGTTGTTCTGGCTCTTCTCCGCAAGCAAGCCGTACCTCGCTGTGGTGATCCACCAGCTCGTCGAGTCCGGCCGGCTGCACCTGGACGACGCGGTCGCGGCGTACTGGCCGGAGTTCGGGGAGAACGGGAAGCGCGAGATCACCGTCCGTCATGTCCTGCGGCACCGGTCCGGCGTGACGAACGCCGGCTCGTACGTCGGTGAGGTCCGCGCGATGACCGACTGGAACCGTTCGCTGCAGCGGATCGAGGAGACCAAGCCCCGCTGGCCGATCGGCACCGTCGCGTACAGCCCGCTCGCCTTCGGGTTCATCCTGAGCGAAGTCGCCCGGCGCTGCAGCGGCGTCCCGATCCACGAGCTGGTACGTCGGTTCGTCCTCGAGCCGCTCGGGGTCGCCGACACGTATCTCGGGTTGCCCGACGACCTGTGGGACCGGCACGTGCCGATCCGTGCGACGGGTCCGCTCGGGCCGTTCATCCAGTCCGTGGTGAATCGGCGCAGTACGCGCGAGGCCGTCGTACCGGCGGCTGGGATGTCGACGACGGCGCGGGATCTGGTCACGTTCTATCAGGCGTTGCTCGGCGGAGCGCTGCTGCGACCGGAGACGCTTGCGCTGGCGTGCGAGCCGAGCAGCGAAGGTGATGTGGACCGGACCGCGCGGGCGCCGATCCGTTGGTCGCAAGGGTTTCAGCTCGGTGGACCGCGGTGGATCGAGGGCGCGTCGACGTCGCTCGGATCGCTGAGCAGCCCGCGGACGTTCGGCCACAACGGGAGCAACTGCTGCATCGGGTGGGCCGACCCGGACCGCCAGATCGCGTACGCGTACCTGACCAACCGGGTCGGGCGTCCGACCGCCGACCTCACCCACCACGCTGCCGTCGCCGACAAGGTGCTCGAGGCCGCCGGCTAGGCGAGTGCGGGCACCTGGAGCCGCTCGGTGATCACGTGGTCGACGATGCCGTACGACTTGGCACCTTCCGCCGTCAGCACGTGGTCCCGATCGGTGTCGTGCCGCAGCTGCTCGATCGTCTGCCCGGTGTGCCGCGCGAGAATCGACTCGACCTGGCCGCGGACCCGCACGACCTCGTCGGCCTGCAGAATCAGGTCCGGGATCGTGCCCCGGCCACTCGCCGCCGGCTGGTGCAGGACGATCCGCGCATGCGGCAGTACGGCGCGACGCCCGGCCGCACCCCCGGCCAGCAGGACCGCTCCGGCCGAGATCGCCTGCCCGACGCAGAACGTGGCGACCGGCGACTGGATGTACTGCATGGTGTCGTAGATCGCGAGCATGGCGGTCATGTCGCCGCCCTCGCAGTTGATGTACAGGTTGATCTCCTGCTCGGGCTTGTCGACCTCGAGGTGCAGGAGCTGTGCGATCAGTGCGTTCGCGACGCCGGCGTCGATCGCCGTACCCAGGTAGATGATGCGCTCGCTGAGCAGGTGCGAGTAGACGTCCATGATCCGCTCGCCGCGAGGGTGCTGGGCGATCACGTTGGGGATCGTGTAGCTGCTCATGCCGCTACCTCCTTCAGCTTCGGCATGACCTGGTCGAACGACTCGACGATGTGGTCGATGAAGCCGTACGTGCGGGCCTGGTCGGCGGTGTACCAGTGGTCGTGCAGCGAGTCCTCGTGCACGGTCTCGAACGGCTGGCCGGTGTCGTCGGCGATCAGCCCGAGCACGGTGTCGCGGATGTGCCGCAGGTCGTTGGCCTGGATCTCGATCTCCACCGCGGAGCCGCCGATCCCGGCCGAGCCCTGGTGCATCAGGATGCGGGCGTGCCGGAGGGCGTAGCGCTTGCCCGGCGTACCGGCCGACAGCAGGAACTGCCCTGCGCTGCAGGCGAGCCCGATCGCCAGCGTCGACACGTCGCACGGCACCAGGCGCATCGCGTCGCGGATCGCGAGCATCGACGGCACCGAGCCGCCGGGCGAGTGGATCCAGAACGCGATGTCGGTGTCCGGGTCCTCGGCCGCGAGCGTCATGATCTGGGTGGTCAGGAGGGTCCCGAGGTCGTCGTCGAGGGCTCGGTCCAGGACGACGATCCGCTGCCCGAGCAACCGCTGCCGGGCAGTCTCGTTGAACAACGGCGCTTTCATGTCTTCTGCCATGTCATCCACCCTGACGCGGGCGGATCGCCGTACCCAGCTTTTCTGCTCACGGCAAGTCTGCCCACAGCAAAGCTGATGCTGTGGCAGGCTCCTGCGGGTGATTCTGACTGACGACCTGTCCGAGCAGGAGCGGGTGCTGCTCGAGCTGACGGCGACCCCGGCGGCGACGCTGCTGGGAGCGGCGTCGATGATCCTGCGTACGACGCTGTTCAGCGAGGACCCGGCGACCTGGGTGGACATGTGGCAGGCACGTCCCGACCTGGCCCGGATCGAGTGGTCGGACGGGCCGGAGCTGGCCGAGGTCGTCGCGCACCTCGCCGCGAAGGACTACGAAGGCACGATCGAAGGCGTCCCGGGGCTGCGGATCACGTCGTACGACGACAACTCCGCCAAGCTGCTCTGGCTCGGCGCGGCCACCCCGGTCGTGCTCCACCTCACCCGCCAACTCTCCTAGCTTTCGGTAACTGTCGGCGGGAGCGCCTAAGGTGTTGAGTGATGACTACGCTGTTCTCGCCTGATGAGCTCCCAGTGCCGCTGGAGGAGCCGAAGACGTCCCGGACCGACCCGGATTCGCTGCTCGAGGGGCTGAATCCGCAGCAGCGCGCGGCCGTGGTGCACAGCGGCAAGCCGCTGCTGGTGGTGGCCGGTGCGGGCTCGGGCAAGACCCGGGTGCTGACCCGGCGGATCGCCTACCTGCTGGCGGCCCGCGACGCGCACCCCGGGTCGATCCTGGCGATCACGTTCACCAACAAGGCCGCCGCGGAGATGCGCGAGCGGGTGGTCGAGCTGGTCGGGCCGCGGGCGAAGCTGATGTGGGTCTCGACGTTCCACAGCTCGTGTGTGCGGATCCTCCGCCGCGACATCAAGCGGTTCGGGATCAGCTCGACGTTCTCGATCTACGACGACACCGACTCGCGCCGGCTGATGACGCTGGTCTGCCGCGAGCTCGACCTCGACGTCAAGCGGTACAACCCGCGCGCCGTGCTGAACTGGATCAGCACCCAGAAGAACGAGCTGATCGACCACGAGACGGCGGCGGCGAAGGCCGAGAACCATCTCGAGGAGACGTACGCCGAGTGCTACCGGACCTACCAGGAGCGCCTCGCGCAAGCGAACGCGCTGGACTTCGACGACCTGCTGATGACCACGGTCAACCTGCTGCAGGCCTTCCCCGAGGTCCGTGAGTACTACCGCCGCCGCTTCCGTCACGTGCTCGTCGACGAGTACCAGGACACCAACCACGCGCAGTACACGCTGATCCGCGAGCTCTGCGGTGAGGACCCGGCGGACTACAACGGACCGACGGCACCGGCGGCCGAGCTGATGGTGGTCGGCGACTCCGACCAGTCGATCTACGCGTTCCGCGGCGCGACGATCCGCAACATCCTCGCGTTCGAAGAGGATTTCGCCGGCGCCGAGACGATCCTGCTCGAGCAGAACTACCGCTCCACCCAGACGATCCTGTCCGCGGCCAACGCGGTGATCGCCCGCAACGAGGGCCGGATGGCGAAGAACCTCTGGTCCGACCAGGGCCAGGGCGAGCAGATCGCGGTGTACGTCGCCGACAACGAGCACGACGAGGCGCAGTTCGTCGCCGACGAGATCGACCGGCTCACCGACGCCGACGGGATCAAGCCGTCCGACGTCGCGGTCTTCTACCGGACCAACGCGCAATCGCGGGTCTTCGAAGAGGTCTTCATCCGCACCGGCCATCCGTACAAGGTCGTCGGCGGCGTCCGGTTCTACGAGCGCAAGGAGGTCCGCGACGCGCTCGCGTACCTGCGCGTGCTGACGAACCCGGAGGACACCGTCTCGCTGCGCCGGATCATGAACGAGCCGAAGCGCGGGATCGGCGACCGGGCCGAGGCGGCGATCGAGGCGCTGGCGGCCCGTGACCGGATCTCGTTCGCGGCCGCGATGCGCCGGGCCGAGGACGCACCGGCGATGGCATCGCGCTCGGTGAACGCCGTACAGGCCTTCGTGGACATCCTCGACGAGCTGACCGCGATGGTCGACTCGGGAGCTCCGCCGGACGACATCCTCGACGTCGCGCTGCACCGCTCGGGGTACTACGAGACGCTCCAGAAATCCCCGGATCCGCAGGACGAGACCCGCCTGGAGAACCTGGACGAGTTCATCTCGGTCGCGCGCGAGTTCGTCGAGGAGCGGACCGCGGCCGGTGAAGCCGCCGATCTGCAGGCGTTCCTCGAGGGGGTCGCGCTGGTCGCCGACGCGGACCAGATCCCGGACGCGGCGACCGACGGTGTGGTCACGCTGATGACGCTGCACACCGCGAAGGGCCTGGAGTTCCCGGTCGTGTTCCTGACCGGCATGGAGGACGGCGTCTTCCCGCACTCGCGTTCGCTGACCGATCTGAAGGAGCTCGAGGAGGAGCGCCGGCTCGCGTACGTCGGCATCACCCGCGCCCGGCAGCGGCTGGCGATCTCGCGGGCTGCGGTGCGTTCGGCGTACGGCGCTCCGCAGCACAACCCGCCGTCGCGGTTCCTCGAGGAGATCCCAGGCGAGCTGCTCGACTGGCGGCGCGACGAGTCCGCGATCACCCGCTGGTCCGGCACCGGGACGGTCCGCGGCAGCGGCATCCCGAGCCGGTACGAGCCGGCCCGCCGCAGCGCCTCCGACAAGCCGGTGATCAGTCTCAACCCGGGCGACCGCGTCGTACACGACACGTTCGGGATGGGCACGGTCGTCGTGGTCCGGGGCGAAGGTCAGCAGGCCCAGGCCGATATCGACTTCGGCTCCGAAGGCGTCAAGCGCCTGCTGCTCCGGTACGCGCCGGTGGAGAAGATCTGAGTCGGTAAGGCAAGTCCGCGTCAACCTTTCGGACGTTTGCGTTGCATCTGCGCCGGAGATTGAGACAATCAAGGATCTTCGGCCCCCTCCCCGGAAGTGTCCTCCCTCATGTCCAAGTCGGCTGGCAACAACCGCCGGATCATTCTGGCGGGGGCCAATCCTGGGCTGCGGCTGTTCGACGAGAACGGCAAGGTGACGGCGTACGCCTCGATCTGGATGGTCGACTGGTCCATCCGCGGCTCGGGGACGGCGGTCGTGCTCTGGTTCGACGGGATCGTCCGGGTGGTCTCCGAAGACGTCGACCTCGCCTCCTGGCTGGAGCGGTACTTCGTCCGCTCATTCCTCGAGGTACAAGGGCTGCCGTGGCACGAGCCGGCCGTCGAGCGGGACCTGGTCCAGGTCTCGATGAACCTCGCCGACGGGCTGAGCGCGAAGGCGGCCGACATCCAGATCGAGATGGGCGGCGTACTCGACCGGCGGCTGTTCGCGACCGACAACTTCCAGTTGGCCGAGGGCAACCACAGTCTGAGCCTGGTGATCGCGCCGGTCCGGTCGGCGACGGTCTCGATCGGCGGTGCGTCGGTGCCGGGGTTCGTGCAGGTCGACGGGTCGCCGGACAAGCCCGGCTCGTCCGCGTTCCTGACCACCGCCGAAGTCTGGCAGCGCTGACCCCTTACGCTGTACGAATGGCAAGTCAGGCGCCGGTACCACGCGTACCGCTGAGCCGGGACCGGGTACTGCGGGCTGCGGTCGAGCTCGCCGACGCCGACGGTCTCGACGCTGTCACGATGCGCCGGATCGGTGAAGCGCTCGGCGCCGAGGCGATGTCGCTGTACTACCACGTCGCCAACAAGAACGACCTCCTCGACGGCATTGTCGACGTACTGATGGCCGAGCTCAACGAGGCCGTCGATCGCCTGGTCGTGGTCAACGACTGGAAGGCCGCGATGCGGTACCGCATCCTCACCGCGCGGGCCGTGATGCTCCGGCACCCGTGGGCGCCACGCCTGCTGGAGAGCCGTACGACGATGCGCCCGGCGGTCGTGATCTACCACGACCGGCTCGTCGGGCTGATGCGGTCGGGCGGGTTCTCGTACGACCTCGCCCACCACGCCCTGCACGCGCTCGGCAGCCGGGCACTCGGCTTCAGCCAGGAACTGTTCGACCCGGGGAACGCCGCCCCGGACCCGGACGCCGACGCCCGGATGCTCGCCGACCTGGCCGCGCAGGTGCCGAACCTGGCCGGCATGCTCGCCGAGGTCGCGCACGACGACCCCGACTCGACGATCGGCTGGTGCGACGACCAGGAGGAGTTCGAGTTCGCCCTCGACCTGATCCTCGACGGCCTCGACCGGCTCGCCTCCCGCTAGAACCCTTCGCCCGACCCCTTGACGTTTCTTACGCCGTAAGTCAGCCTTACGACGTAAGACTTACAACGTAAGGGGCGGGATCATGAAGGCCATCGTTCAAGACACCTACGGCTCACCCGACGTCCTCCGCTTCGCCGACGTCGACACTCCCAGGCCGACCGGCGACCAAGTCCTCGTCCGCGTCCACGCGGCCGCACTCAACGCCCGCGACTGGCACGTCCTGCGCGGCGATCCGTACATCGCCCGGCCGTCCGCCGACCTCGGCTGGCGTCGCCCGAACGACCGCATCCGCGGCACCGACCTCGCCGGCACTGTCGAAGCGGTCGGCCCCGAAGTCACCCGTTTCCAGCCCGGCGACGAGGTGTACGGCGACGCCGCCGGCGCCTTCGCGGAGTACGTCTGCGCCCCCGAGCACCGGATCGAACGCAAGCCCGCCAACCTCACCTTCGAGCAGGCCGCCGCGATCCCGCTGGCCGGACAGACCGCGTTGATCGGCATCCGCGATGTCGCGAAACTCCAACCAGGGCAGGAGATTCTGATCAACGGCGCGTCCGGCGGCGTCGGCACGTTCGCCGTCCAGCTGGCCAAGGCGTACGGCGCCAACGTCACCGGCGTCTGCAGTTGGCGGAATCTCGAGCTGGTTCGGTCAGCCGGAGCCGACGAGCTGATCGACTACACCACAACGGACTTCAGCCGCTCCGACAGCCGGTACGACGTCGTCCTCGACCTGGTCGGCAACCGGTCTCTGCGCGACCTGCGTCGCGTGCTGGCGCCCGGTGGTCTGCTGGTCCTGTCCGGCGGTGGCATCTTCACCGGCGGCAGCTTCTTCGGCCCGATGGGCTTGATGATCCGAGGTGCCCTGCTGTCACCGTTCGTCGGACGCCGCATCGTCAGACTCACCGTCCAGCCAGGCAGCAAACACCTGGAGACCTTGCGCGAGTACGCCGAGACCGGGAAGGTCCTTCCGATCATCGACCGGACGTACCCGCTGGCCGCGACGGCCGACGCGATGCGTTATCTGGAAGGCGAACACGCCCGCGCGAAGGTCGTCATCACCGTCTGAGCGCCCACCAGTTGTCCATCCGCTCCACGACGCGCGGATCGCCGCCCAGCACCCGCTGCAGCCGGAACAGGTACGCCGCGATCCCGGCCGCCCCCTGCATCCAGCCGACGCCGGGCGGCAGCAGCGGATCCTCGTTGCGATGCTCGATGAATCGCCAATAGGCGTGGCTGCCCTCGTGATGCGCGTGATCGAGCAACGTGTCGCCCATCAGTACGGCGAACTCCAGATCCTGATCGTCGCCGGTGTCCAGGAATGCATCGCCGACGCCGGCAGTACCGCAGCAGCGGCCGTCGTTGTCCCAGAAGCCGGGGTGCAGTCGCTCGGGAATCCCGGAGTACCGGACGCTGTCCAGACAACGCCGATGCCACGTCGCGGGCGTTTCACCAGCCACCTGTTTCACGTCGGCGTACTCGAGCGCGCTGAACAGCAACGCCGTCCCCGCGCCGCCGTGACACCAGTTGTAGGTGAACTCGTCGCCGTGCCGCTCGGCCCACGGAATCACTCGCGCGACCCGGAATCCCTTGTCGTCGTTGATCCCGATGCTGACCAGATGCTCGGCCCCGCGCTGGGCCACGTCGATGAGCTCGGGCCGGCCCAGGTCCACGCCGGCCACCGCCAGCGCCGTCGCGATCCCGGCCAGGCCGTGCGTGAAGTTCGGCATCTCGGTCGGCTCGTCGGACCTGAACCGCCGCGACACGAACTGCCAGTTCACCCCGGTCGGCAACTCTTCCTTCTCACCCAGGACCACGTCGGCCGCGCGCGAGGCAAGCGCTGAAGCGTCGTCGCCCCGACGCATCGCCCACAGCCCGCCCAGTAGGACCGCAGCCGTCCCGAGCGTGACATCGTTCCCGAACGCGCCCGGCTCGTACCGCGGTTCGTCGAGGAACTTCTCCGGCCAGCCCTCATCGGTCGCGATGTCCCGGATCCGCTGCAGTGCGGCGTCCGTACCCGGCTCCCCGAGCGCGGTCAGGATCCCGATCGAGCTGACCAGCCCGTCGAAGAACGTGGTCGACCTGTCCGCCGGGATGAGCGCGCGGATCCGGTCGGCGATACCCGTCGCCAGGTCCTGCTCGGCGGTCGTCCACGGCCGAGCCAACCGGATCTCGGCCAAGGTGTAGGCGAGCCCGCCGATCCCGCTGTGCATGCCGTCGATGTACTCGACAGGTTTCTCCCCACCCGCGGCCTCGGGGATCCACGGACCGCTGTCGTCCCAGCGGACCTGGTTCCTTACCCACGCCCAGGCCGCCTCGGCCACGTCGCCATACGTCATGGCTTGGCGTTCCGCATCCGGATGCCGCTCCACTCGAGCGTGCTGGCGACAACCTCGGCCCAGAAGCCGTGCAGCCGATGCAGCACCCGCAACTGGATGCCCGCCTCGTCGTGCAGCGCGAACAGGTCGCCGACGCGTTCGGCCGGACCGAGCGGCCGGACCTCGGTCGTGGCGACGACCGCAGCGTCATGCTCGACGAAGTCGTCGGCCGGGAGCCGGTACGCGTACAGCTCGACCGAGCGGATCGCATCCAGCCAGCCGTACTCGACGGCGTGTACGCGGGTGCCGGAGCCGGCGCCGATGATGCGGTCGCGGTCCTCGGGAGTCGTCGCGGGGCCCACCCACGCCATCGCGCGGGGGCACTGCCGCGGGAACCAGTAGTCGGGGGCGCGGTCGTGGCCGACAGCCCAGACGTACGGCGTGACCTTGCCGTTCGTCCTCGCGACGTGCGGACGGAAGGTCGTGATCGTCGGATCTTCGGAAAAGTGCAGTACCTCGCCGGCAGCCGGGCGCATGCGCCGCAGCTTAGCCGTGAGGCCTGCTCACTGCTCGGGTTTCCTAGCCGGCGGTGTACGGGTTGAGGCCGCAGTGGTTGCGGAGCCACGGGTCCGGGTCGACCGCTGCGCCGCCGTCCGGGTGTACTTCGAAGTGCAGGTGCGGGCCGGTGGTGTTGCCGGTCATCCCGACCGCGCCGACCTGGTCACCGGCGTACACGGTCTCGCCGACCGACACGCTGAACTTCGACATGTGGTTGTACCAGGTGACGGTGCCGTCCTCGTGCCGGACCTGGACCTGACGCCCGTACGGACCGGCCCAGTCGGCGAAGATCACCACGCCCTTCATCACGGCGCCGATCCGGGTGCCGATCGGGGCGGCGAAGTCGAGGCCGGTGTGGTTGTGGGCCCAGCGGCTGCCGCCCTGACCGAAGGTCGCGGTGATGTGGTAGCCGGTGACCATGATCTGGCACCGGGTGGCCGACTCGCGGGCGGTCTTCTCGGCCAACTCCGCCTTCGCCTTGGCGACGGCCAGGGCGCTCGCGCGCTTGGCGGTCAGTGCCTGGGTCGCGGTCAGCTTCGCGGCGCGGGCCTTGGCCAGCTGCGCAGCGGCGGACTGCTTCTTGGTGGTCGTGTCGGCCAGCTGGACCCGGGAGGAGTCACGGGTGGCGAGCTGGCGCGCCTGGATGCGTGCCGTGGTGATGCCGGACAGCTGCTGACCGCTGTTCAGGCTCAGCGCGGCAAGGTTCACCGCGGAGTTCGCCTGGGTCGGCGACGCCAGCGTGCTGGCACTGAATCCGACTGCTCCGGCTGCCGCGGCGAGCGCGGCGGTCAGACCGACGATCTGGGTACTGCTGGGGGTATTACGCCTGGCGACGCGATGCTTGGCACTGTGACGTCCTGCGCCGGGTTTGCGCGCAGCGTTGCCGGGCGTGACGCGGTCTCCCGCGGCACGGTGCTGGGACACAACGTGGCCTTTCGGTCACAGGGGAGGGGCTTTGGAACGAACTAGGGGGGCTCGTTCCTCCCTTGCGGGGGTTTATTCCCGCTAGGGACCTGACGCACGATAACGGATCAGTCACGGGGCCACAAACCCTGTCCCGGCGTTTTCCGCCTCTCCTTCACGAAACCTTTGCATGCGCGCCTGCACGTGCATCTGCCGCGAGCGCTCAGGAGGCTGACCGGTCAGGCAGTTTTGGGCTGTTCGTCGAGATGGGCCAGCATCCCGGTGATCTGATGCACGACCTCGCCGTGGAACGGCAGTGACAGGTGGCCCACGCCGTGGATTCGAAGGTTGCTCGCCAGCAGGTCGGGATGCCGGATCCGGGCCCGCCGCTGCGGCACGATCAACTGGTCGACGTCGCTGTAGAACGCGACGAACCGGGTACGGCAGTCCGGCGCCGGCTCGGCCAGCTCGGCCATCAGGTCGCTGTCCGGCCGGACCTGCTTCACCAGCGGCCACGGCAGCAGCTTGGCCGCGATCGTGCCCTGGTGCGGCGTACCGAGCGTGACGCAGGTGTGTACCCGCTCGTCCCCGCCGAGGCGCTGGATGTAGTACCGCGCGATCAGCCCGCCCAGGCTGTGCCCGATGACATGGATCTGGTCCGACCCGGACTCCTCGCAGATCGCCTCGATCTCCTGGCCCATCCGCTCGGCGGTCCGGCGTACGTCGAGCGTCAGCGGCGAGTACGAGAACGTGTGGATGCTGCTGAACCCGCGACGGACCAGGTGCCGGCGCATCAGCGCGAAGATCGTGTGGTTGTCGATGATCCCGTGCGCCAGCAGGATCGGCGTACCGGCGGCCCGTACGTCGCTGACCAGCAGGCCGCGCTGGGCGGGACCGAGGCCGGCCAGGTTCAGCCGGGACGGGAGCGCGCGCTGGGTGCCGTTGATCAGGCCGAGCGGATACATCGCCAGGTGCGTGGTGAGCCAGCCGAGCTCGACGGCGGCACCCTGCAGCACGCTGGGCGAGAGTGCGGAGCGGGCGCCGTACGCGAGTCCGTCGAGCGCGCCGCGGAGGTCGTCCTGCCAGGAACCCATGGGCGACTCCTCACAAAAACCAGACCCCCCGATTGGTCCGATCTCTTTCCACGGTAACCGGTTCCCATCGCGCGTGGCGGGGAACACACAGCTCCGTGTCTTATCCGTGAGGTTCACACCGGTTAGCCTGCGAGCATGCCTGCTACGAGCCCGTTGCGTGTCGTCGTCGCCAAGCCCGGTCTGGACGGTCACGACCGCGGCGCCAAGGTCGTGGCCCGCGCGCTGCGCGATGCCGGCATGGAGGTCATCTACACCGGACTGCACCAGACCCCGGAGCAGATCGTCGAGACGGCGATCGCGGAGGATGCGGACGCGATCGGGCTGTCGGTGCTGTCGGGCGCGCACATGACGCTGTTCAAGCGGGTCCGTGAGCTGCTGACCGAGCGGGACGCCGAGGACATCGTGGTGTTCGGCGGCGGGATCATCCCGGACGCCGACCTGCAGCCGCTGGCCGAGCTCGGCGTACACAAGATCTTCACCCCGGGCGCGACCACCACCGAGATCGTCGAGTGGGTCCGCGGCAACGTCGGCGACGCGTCGGCCTCTCCGGCCTGAACTCTCCGCCGCCGAAAGTCCGCTATACCGCTACCGGAGTCCCGGATCCGCTCCGGAGCGTGATGACGACTGCCCGGAGTCGTTCTGAACAGTCCTGCCCGGTTCAGCCAGGTTACTAATCGGTAATACCGAATCGTTAGGAAATGCCCGGTTGTGCGGGCTTCCCAAACGCGGTCGCATACAGCCATGCGGCTGTCCGTTTCAGAGACCGTCGAGCCGGGCTGTGTGTGGCACAGAGCACACCGGCCCCACTCTCGGTTACTGTCCGGACAGGGCGGATCGCAGTGCGGTGGGGGACTGTGAACCCCGCTGACGCAGACCCAAAGCGACGTCCCATCGGGAGAGGGCAGGTAAACGATGAGGTTTGAACGATCACACACACGCAAGGCGGCATTCCTTGCCGTCGCAAGCAGCCTGGCGCTGCTCGCAACGGCGTGTGGCGGTGACGACGGAAGCAGTGGCAGCGGGGGCAGTTCGTCGGCCAACGCGCTCGAGGGCCGAGGACCGATCACCCTTGCCAGCGGCAAGGACACGTCCGGAAACCTGCAGAACCAGCTCAACGCCTGGAACGCGGCTCACCCGACCGAGAAGGTGGAGCTCAAGGAGCTTCCCGACGACGCGGACGCACAGCGGCAGCAGATGGTCCAGAACGCGCAGAACCAGTCCGACGCGTACAGCGTGCTGGTGATGGACGTCGTCTGGACGTCCGAGTTCGCCGCCAACCAGTGGATCACCCAGATCCCCGAGGACAAGGTGCCCGACCTGGGCAAGCTGGTCCCGGCGACGGTGGAGACCGCCAAGTACCGCGACAAGCTGTACGGCGTGCCGATCACCTCCGACGGTGGTCTGCTCTACTACCGCAAGGACCTGCTGACGGCGGCCGGTATCACCGACGCGCCGAAGACCTGGGACGAGCTGCTGGCCGACTGCCAGAAGGTCGCTGCGACCCCGGGCGGCAAGGGCCTGAACTGCTACGCGGGCCAGTTCGAGAAGTACGAAGGCCTGACGGTGAACTTCTCCGAGGCGGTCAACTCCGCGGGCGGCCAGATCGTCGACAAGGACGGCAAGCCGAACGTCGACACCCCGGAAGCGCTGGCCGGTCTGCAGGAGCTGCAGAACGGCTTCAAGACCGGAGCCATCCCGAAGGCCGCGATCACCTACAAGGAAGAGGAGAGCCGGCGCGCGTTCCAGGACGGCAAGCTGCTGTTCCTGCGTAACTGGCCCTACGTCTACTCGCTGGCGAACAAGACCGACGGTTCGTCGAAGATCGCCGGCAAGTTCGCGGTCGCGCCGCTGCCGGGCAAGGACGGCCCCGGTGTCTCGTCGCTGGGTGGTCACGACTACGCGATCAGCTCGTTCGCCAAGAACAAGGCGACCGCGGTCGACTTCATCAACTTCATGGCCAGCGAAGCCCAGCAGAAGGACAACCTGTCGAAGACGTCGCTGGCGCCGACCTGGGCCTCGCTGTACGACGACCCGACGCTGATCAAGCAGTTCCCGTACCTGCCCCAGCTGAAGGCCTCGATCGCGTCCGCCCAGCCGCGGCCGCGGGTGGTCAAGTACGGCGACGTGACGGCGGCGATCCAGCAGGCGGCGTACGACGCCCTCAGTAAGGGGACCGACCCCAAGACGGCGCTGTCGGGCCTGCAGACCAAGCTCGAATCGCTCATCACGCAATGACCGATGTGCCGGGGCCGGTGCGCGGTGAGTCAGTTGCCGCGTACCGGCCCCGGCCAGTCCCTGCCCGGGTTCGCCCGGGAAGCAAAAGGAGGCGCAGGTGACTGCAACCGCGCCGGTCGCAGAACGGCCGGCCAAGGAACCGAAGCAACCGAAGCGACCGCAACGGTTCAACGAGGGCACCGGCCGGCTCGCCGCGCTGCTGCTCTCCCCGACGCTGCTCGTGCTCGGGCTCGTCGTACTGTTCCCGATCATCTCGGCATTGCGTGAGTCGTTGTTCACGAGTGGTACGAAGCTCGACGAGAACGGCTTCATCGTGAAGGGCTCGACGTTCGTCGGGCTCGACAACTACCTGGACATCTTCAAGGGCGACACCGGCGACCGGTTCTGGAACGCGTTCTACAACACGACGTTCTTCACCGTGGTCTGTGTCGTACTGGAGACCGTGCTCGGCGTCGCGATGGCGTTGATCATGCACAAGGCCTTCAAGGGCCGCGGCATCGTCCGGGCCAGCATCCTGGTCCCGTGGGCGATCCCGACCGTCGTCTCGGCGCTGCTGTGGAAGTGGATCTTCCAGGCCGACGGCATCGCCAACCAACTGATCGGCACCCAGGTGCTGTGGTCCACCGAGGGCTGGCAGTCCAAGCTGTCGGTGATCATCGCCGACACCTGGAAGACGGCACCGTTCATCGGCCTGCTGGTCCTCGCAGGTCTACAGACCATCCCGGCCGAGGTGTACGAGGCGGCCAAGGTCGACGGCGCGAGTGTCTGGAAGACCTTCACCCGGATCACGCTGCCACTGGTGAAGCCGGCACTGCTGGTGGCAGTGCTGTTCCGGATCCTCGACACGCTGCGGATCTTCGACCTGCCGTTCGTGCTGGTCGGCCCGCACAAGGACTCGGTCGAGACGCTGTCGATGCTCGCGTACGACGAAGCGTTCAATACCAGATACGGGCCGGCGGCCGCCTATGCGACGGTGCTGTTCGTCTACGTCGCCGTGGTCGCCTATGCCTTCGTGAAGATTCTCGGAGCTGACGTGATCGGTGAAGCCCGGGCCCGCAAGCCCGGTGGCGGTGGCGGCGGCAAGCGCTGGCGCAAGAAGAACGCGGTGAAGGGCTCGGCCGACATCTCGGTCGGCGCCGCTGCCATGGGAGGTGGACAGTAATGGCTGCCGTTGCTCCCCAGCCGGCCGAGGCCGGACCGCTGCGCCGGTGGGCGCCGCTCCTCGGCGTCGCGCTGATCGTGATCTACTGCCTGGCGCCGTTCTACTGGATGGTGGTGTCGGCGCTGCGCCGGCCGTCCGACCAGTTCTCCAACGCGATCATCCCGTCGCCGTTCTCGATCCAGAACTTCAAGGATGTCTTCGCCGGCTCGAACGGTTTCGGCCGGGGCCTGCTGAACAGCCTGATCGTGGCCGGCACCGTGACGATCCTGACGCTGATCATCGGCATGGTCGCCGCGTACACGCTGGCCAGGCTGGACTTCAAGTTCAAGAACGTCGTACTGGCGATCATCATCACCACGTCGATGTTCCCGGGGATCTCGCTGGTGATCCCGCTGCTGAAGCTGTTCATCGACATCAAGTGGATCAACACCTACCAGGCGATGATCGTGCCCAGCCTGTCGTTCGCACTGCCGCTGGCGGTGTGGAACCTGACCTCGTTCTTCCGGCAGATGCCTCAGGAGCTCGAGCAGGCGGCGATGGTGGACGGGTGTACTCCGGCGCAGGCGTTCCGCAAGGTCATCATCCCGTTGGCCGCGCCCGGTGTGTTCACGACCGCGATCATCACGTTCATCGCGGCCTGGAACGAGTTCCTGATCGCGCTGAGCATGACCAACAAGAAGTCGATCCAGACGGCGAACGTGATCATCTCGCAGTTCACCGGTACGACCGGCCGGGACCAACCGTTCGGCAGCCAGATGGCCGCCGGTGTGGTGGTCACGATCCCGCTCGTGATCGCCGTACTGCTGTTCCAGCGCCGGATCGTGGCCGGCCTGACGGCAGGCGGCGTGAAGTGAGCTGGCGGGACCGGCAGGACCGGGATCGCCGGGACCGGGAGGACCGGGACCGGCGGGATCGTGAAGACCGCGACCGCCGCGACCGGGAGGACCGGGACCGGCGGGACCGGGAAGATCGGGACCGCAGGCGGTAGAACTGGCAGCAAGGAAACGGCCGGAGCCTTTGTGCTCCGGCCGTTTCGCGTTGGATCAGACTTCGAGCCAGACCGTGGTGTCGACCGGCAGTACGCCGCCCGCCAGCGGCTCGCTGGCCAGCAGGACGCGCTGGTGCGGCGGCAGGGTGACTGGGCCGTCGCCGATGTTGACCACGCACCGGAACCCCGGCTCGCGGGTGAACGAGAGCACGCCGGCCGGGGCGTCGGCGTCCCAGACCAGACGGCCTTCGCCGAGGGCAGGGTGGTCGCGGCGGATCCGGAGTGCCGCCTTGTAGAGGCTCAGGTGGCTGTCGGGCTCGCTGGCCTGCGACTCCGCGGTCAGTCCGACCCAGTCCGCAGGCTGCGGGAGCCAGGGCTGGCCGGTGCCCGGGCCGAAGCCGAACGGCGGCTGCATGCCGGACCACGGGATCGGGACCCGGCAGCCGTCGCGGCCCCGGACCGTGTGGCCGGAACGCTCCCAGGTCGGATCGTCGAGCACGTCCTCCGGCAGGTCCTCGACCTCGGGCAGCCCGAGCTCGTCGCCCTGGTAGATGTACGCGCCGCCCGGCAGCGACAGTTCGAGCAGGGCAGCGGCCCGCGCTCGGCGCAGTCCGAGCTGCAGATCGGTCGGTACGACGCCCGCGCCCTCGAGCGCATCCCGCTTGTCGCGGCCGTACCGCGTGCGGTGCCGGATCGTGTCGTGGTTGCTCAGCACCCACGTTGCCGGCGCTCCGACCGCCCACAGGTTCTCCGTGGTGTGGTCGATCACCTCACGCAGGTCCTTCGCATCCCACGTGGCGCGCAGTGCGTCGAAGTTGAACGCGGACTGCAGCTCGTCCGGCCGCACGTACTGCGCCAGTCGCTCCGCCGGGGACAGCCACGCCTCCGCCACGAAGACGCGGGCACCCTGCGGCGTATCGGCGTACTCGTCCGCGATCGCGCGCCAGCGTTGGTGGATGGTGTGCACACCGGGCTGGTCGTAGAACGGGTTCCCGACGTACTTCTCCCGCGTCGGCTCACCGTTGTGCAGCGGTACGTCGGGCAGCGTCGCGTCCTTGGCCATCGAGTCGGCCACGTCGATCCGGAACCCGTCGACGCCGCGGTCGAACCAGAACCGCAGGATCGAGTCGAACTCCTCGATCACCTTCGGGTTGTCCCAGTTCCAGTCCGGCTGGGAGATGTCGAACAGGTGCAGGTACCACTGCCCGTCGTCGATCTGCTGCCAGGCGCCGCCGCCGAACGCGGCCGGCCAGTTGGTCGGCGGGCCGCCGTCCTTGGAGTCGCGGAACCAGAACAGGTCGCGCTCCGGCGAACCCTTGCCCGCCGCCAGCGCGGCCTTGAACCACGGGTGCTCCCAGGAGCAGTGGTTCGGTACCAGGTCGATCAGGATCCGCAGGCCCAGCGCGTGCGCCTCGGTGATCAGCGCGTCGGCGTCGGCGAGGGTGCCGAACTCCGGGTTGATGTCGCGGTAGTCCGAGACGTCGTACCCGCCGTCGAGCAGCGGGGACGGGTACCAGGGGCTGATCCAGATCGCGTCGACCCCGAGGTCGGCGAGGTACGGCAGCCGGGCGCGGATGCCGTTCACGTCACCGGTCCCGTCACCGTCGGCGTCGGCGAACGAGCGCGGGTACACCTGGTAGACGACGGCGCTACGCCACCAGTCGTCAGCTGGTCTGGTTGCTGGATCACTCATGTGACCTAGCCTGACACGAGAGGCCGGGGAGGTTGTGATGGTCGTCTCAGCCAGGACCCCGGCTGTTGCTCCGGTCACCAGGGTGGCTAGTGTCAGGAGCCCGTACAGGCGAGAGAGGGACCACACTCGTGGATCTGATGGAATTCCAGGCGAAGACGGTCTTCGCCAAGCACGGAGTGCGGACGACCGTGGGTGCGGTTGTCACGACTCCGGAGGAAGCCCGCGCGGCGGCCGAGAAGATCGGCGGCCGGGTGGTCGTGAAGGCCCAGGTCAAGACCGGTGGGCGCGGCAAGGCAGGCGGCGTCAAGCTGGCCTCCAGCCCGGACGAGGCGGAGGAGAAGGCCCGCGAGATCCTCGGGCTGGACATCAAGGGTCACGTCGTCAAGATCCTGAACATCGTCCCGGCCGCGGCGATCGCCGAGGAGTACTACTTCTCGTTCCTGGTCGACCGGGCCAACCGCAACTACCTCTGCATCGCCTCCGCCGCCGGCGGGATGGAGATCGAAGAGGTCGCGCACACCAACCCGGACGCGGTCGCGCAGATCTCGATCGACCCGGCCACCGGCGTCGACGAGGCGAAGGCGCGGGAGATCGCGGAGGCCGCGAAGTACCCGGCCGACGTGATCGACGCCGTCGTACCGGAGATCGTCAAGCTGTACGAGGTGTTCATCGCCGAGGACGCGTCGCTGGTCGAGGTGAACCCGCTGGTCAAGCTCGAGGACGGGAACGTCGAGGCGCTCGACGGCAAGGTCACCCTGGACGAGAACGCGGACTTCCGGCACCCGGACCACGCCGAGTTCGAGGACGTCTCGGCGGCCGACCCGCTGGAGGCGGCAGCCAAGGCCAAGGGCCTGAACTACGTGAAGCTGGACGGCTCGGTCGGCATCATCGGCAACGGTGCGGGTCTGGTCATGTCCACGCTCGACGTCGTCGCGTATGCCGGTGAGGAGTTCGGTGGCCAGAAGCCGGCCAACTTCCTCGACATCGGCGGCGGCGCCTCCGCCGAGGTGATGGCGAACGGCCTGGAGATCATCATCTCCGACCCGCAGGTGCAGAGCGTGTTCGTGAACGTCTTCGGCGGGATCACCGCCTGCGACGCGGTTGCCAACGGCATCGTCCAGGCGTTCGAGCTGCTCGCCAGCCGCGGCGAGGCCGTCACCAAGCCGCTGGTCGTCCGGCTGGACGGCAACAACGCCGAGGAGGGCCGCCGGATCCTCGACGAGGCCGGCCTGGCCGGTCTGGAGCGGGTCGACACGATGGACGGCGCCGCCAAGCGCGCCGCCGAGCTGGCTGCGAAGTAAGGGATCGCCGAACAATGTCTATCTTCCTGACCAAGGACAGCAAGGTCATCGTCCAGGGCATGACCGGCTCCGAGGGCACCAAGCACACCACCCGGATGCTCGCCTCGGGCACCAACATCGTCGGCGGCGTGAACCCGCGCAAGGCGGGCCAGAGCCAGGACTTCGACGGCAAGTCGGTCGCGGTGTTCGGCACCGTCGCGGACGCGGTCAAGGAGACCGGCGCGAACGTGTCGGTCATCTTCGTGCCGCCGAAGTTCACCAAGGACGCCGTACTGGAGGCTGTCGAGGCCGAGGTGCCGCTGGTCGTGGTGATCACCGAGGGCGTGCCGGTGCACGACACCGCCGCGTTCTTCGCCGCCGCGCAGGCGTCCGGCAAGACCCGGATCATCGGCCCGAACTGCCCCGGCATCATCACCCCGGGCGAGTCGAACGCCGGCATCATCCCGGCCGATATCGCCGGCCAGGGCCGGATCGGTCTGGTGTCGAAGTCGGGCACGCTGACCTACCAGATGATGTACGAGCTGCGGGACTTCGGGTTCTCGTCGGCGATCGGTATCGGCGGTGACCCGATCATCGGGACCACGCACATCGATGCGCTGAAGGCGTTCCAGGACGACCCGGACACCGACGCGATCGTGATGATCGGTGAGATCGGCGGTGACGCCGAGGAGCGGGCGGCCGCGTTCATCAAGGAGAACGTGACCAAGCCGGTCGTCGGCTACGTGGCCGGCTTCACCGCGCCGGAGGGTAAGACGATGGGCCACGCGGGCGCGATCGTGTCCGGCTCGTCGGGTACGGCGGCCGCGAAGAAGGAGGCCCTCGAGGCCGTCGGCGTGAAGGTCGGCAAGACGCCGACCGAGACCGCCAACCTGATGCGCGAGATCATGCAGGGGCTGAGCAAGTAGTACTTCGGGAAGCGGGGCCTGTTCCTTCGGGAGCAGGTCCCGTTCCTATTTGTAGGCGGCCGAGCGGTCGACGGCGCGGGCGACGGTGTCGTTGAACGCCGTGTCGGTGATGTCCAGCTCCTTCAGCACCGGGAACAGCACGTAGACCATCCGGTCCCCGGAGCCGGCGACCCCGATCCGGTAGATGTACTTCTTCCCGTCACCGGTGTCGTACGTCGCCTTCCAGCTCTCACCCTTGATCGTGCTGGTCTGGATGTTGCCGGTCGACTCGACCTTCGCGTTCGACACGTTCTTCTCGCACGAGTCGACGTTCTTGCGGATCTGGCTGAGGTAGCTCGCCGCCGCGTTCGCGGTGGGGAACTTGGCGACCGTGTCGTCCAGGCCGAACTCGGTCGGTACCTTCGCCTCCGGCGTCACATACGTGACCGTGCCGAACTTCGTCGCCTTGGCCTTCTTGAAGTCGATCTTCTCGCAGCCGCCGCTGCTGTTGCCCTTCGCCGCCGGAGCGCTCACCCACGGCTTGTTGATCTCGTCCAGCAGCGGTAGGTCGACCGAGGCCATGAACCCGGGCGCGTCGACGTTCGGCAGCAGGGCAGGCTTCGCGACCGGGGCGCCGGTGCCGCAGCCGCCGGACTGGGCGCAGACCTTCTTCGCCGCGGCGTTCGCCGTGGCTAGCACGAGGTCCGGCTTCGGCGGCGCGGCAGCCAGGGTGTCGTGCTCGACCACCATCGTGGCCTGGCCGGCCAGCGTGACCGCGACGGTCTTGTACTTCGTCTTGGACCCGGGCACCTGGCCGAACACGGCGATCACGCCGCGCTCGCCGACGCCGGTAGTCACGTAGCCGGACGACAGCCGCGTCTGCGGGGCGGTGCACTGGCTCAACCAGTGGACGACCGAGTTGTAGGTCTTGAGTGCGGCGGCCTTGTCGTTCGACACCTCGACGTACTGGACGGCGGTGTCCTTGGTGGTGGCGTTCTGGAAGGTGCGGACCCAGGTCCGCAGGCCGGCCGGGTCGGCGAACCGCTGAGCCTGGCAGACGAAGGCGGTGTCCGGCGCCGAGTTGCCGTCGGCAGTCTTGGTGACCGCCCAGGTGCCGGTCGCGCCGAGGGTCTTCGCCCCGGCGGCGTCGAGCAGTGCCTTGTCGTCGGCGAGCACGTTCGAATCGTTCGACTTGTCGTCCGAGACGCTGCTGCCGGCCTTCGGGTCGGGCGTCTTGTCGCCGCCGAAGGCGTTCAGCGCGGCGACACCGCCGCCGCCGACCAGCACCACGACCGCGACGCCTGCGGCGATCGTCTGGTTCCTTTTACGCGCCTTCTGGCGACGCGCCTCCCGGGCAGCGGCGCGACCGCCGCCGCGTGATGCACGGTGGGAACCGGCCAAAGCTCGACCTCCTGACTGATTCCACCCGACAGTACCGGGTAGACCAACGCCGCTCCCACTCCGCTACCACCTGCCGAACAGGCACGAACTGAGCGTGAGCAAGCGGGCTGAAGTCTCCCACATCCGGCGTGTCAGGACGAGTGGCGTCCGTCCGCGGGGAGACGATGGGAGCCAGATGACCGACATGCTGAGCCGCCCGGGCGCCCGGGACGGTGAAACGAGTGCTACGCCCGCGTCGGAGATCGCCGCCCAGACCAAGCCCTTGCTTGTGTCGGCCGTGATCTCTGCCGGGGCGTGCCTGCTGACCGGTCTGCTCACCTGTGCCGCAGTTGCGGTGATCGGTTGGCTCGGCGCGACCTTCGGCGGCGCGTCCGGCGCGGTCCGCGCGGGGGCATCGGCCTGGCTGGTCGCGCACAAGGCCGGTGTGACGATCGGTACGGGCCGGATCAGCGTCGCACCGCTCGGTCTGACCTTGTTCTTCGCCTGGTGCCTGTACCGCGGCGGCAAGTCCGCGGCCCGGTCCAGCGCGGCCGATCGGACCAGGGACCTGATCTCGCTGGCCGGAGCGTTCGCGCTCGTCTACGGCCTCGGTGCGCTGGTCGTGGCGTTGCTCACGTCGGACGGCGCGCTCAAGGTGTCGCCGCTGTCGGCGTTCCTGGGTGCGTTCTCACTTGCGCTGATCGCCGGTGTCGCCGGAATTCTGGTCGAGTCCGGTGCGGCGGCAGATATCGCCGACGCGACACCGGCCGGTCTACGGGACGTGGTTCCGGCGGCGTTGGCCGCAGTACTGACGGTGATTGCGGTCGCCTCGCTGCTGTACGGCGTACTTCTCGCGGTCCATTTCTCGCGGATCACCGGGATGCTCGAGCTGCTGGATGCGGGCGTGATCGGGTCCGTCGTACTGTTCGCGATCTGCCTGATGCTGGTGCCGAACGTGGTGCTGTACGTCGTGGCGTTCCTTGCGGGGCCTGGGTTCCAGCTGGGGACCGGGACCACGATCGCGCCGACCGGGGTGGACGTCGGGAACCTGCCGGCGTTTCCGCTGCTGGCCGCAGTACCGGCTGACGGCGCGACTCCGTCGTACCTGCTGGTGCTGACGGCGTTGGTGCCGTTGCTCGCCGGTGCGGTCGCGGGGCTGGTGGTCGTACGGCGGGGGCTGGTCCAGCGGGACTCGGACGTGCTGGGGTGGGATGCGTTCGCGCTGCGGGGCGCGATGGCGGCGCTGCTCGCGGGGATCATCATCTTTGCGCTGCTGGCGATGTCGGGTGGTTCGGCGGGGCCGGGGCGGATGTCCTCGGTCGGGGTTCCGGGGGCGCTACCGGCGGCCGGCGTACTGGCTGCGGGGATGGCGATCGGGGCCGCGATCACGGCCGCCGTGGCCGCCTCCCGCCGACCGGCTGCGGAAGAGGCTGACGCGGAGCGATAGGCTGCCCGCCGTGACTTCTGCTTCTGATTCCGCTTCTGCGCGCCTTGTCGTGCTCGTCTCGGGATCGGGATCGAACCTGCAGGCCCTGCTGGACGCCTGCGCGGATCCGGCGTACGGCGCTCAGGTGGTCGCGGTCGGCGCGGACCGCGAGGGGATCGCCGGGCTGGACCGGGCTGCGGCCGCCGGAGTGCCGACGTTCGTGCACAAGGTGAAGGCGTACGCCGAGCGGGCGGACTGGGACCGGGCGCTGACCGCGTCGGTTCTGGAGCACAAGCCCGACCTGGTCGTGTCGGCGGGCTTCCTGAAGCTGGTCGGCGACGACTTCCTGGCCGCGTTCGGCGACCGGTACATCAACACCCACAACGCGCTGCTGCCGGCGTTCCCCGGGATCCACGGTCCGCGGGACGCGCTGGAGTACGGCGTGAAGGTCGCCGGGGCGACGCTGTTCTTCGTGGACGGCGGCGTCGACACCGGGCCGATCATCGCGCAGGTCGTCGTACCAGTTCTGGACGACGACACCGAAGAAGACCTGACCGAGCGGATCAAGGAGGTCGAACGCCGCCAGCTGGTGGAGTGGGTCGGCCGCCTGGTCCGCGAGGGCTGGACCATCACCGGACGAAAGGTTCGACTGAAGTGAGCACCGACCGCAGGCCGATCCGCCGGGCGCTGATCAGCGTCTACGACAAGACCGGTCTGGAGGAGCTCGCTTCCGCGCTGCACGCCGCCGGTGTGCAGATCGTCTCCACCGGTTCGACCGCGGCCCGGATCGCGGCAGCCGGCGTACCGGTGACGAAGGTCGAGGAGCTGACCGGGTTCCCGGAGTGCCTGGACGGGCGGGTGAAGACGCTGCACCCGATGGTGCACGCCGGCCTGCTGGCCGACGTACGGCGGGACGAGCATGTCGAGCAGCTGCGGGAGATGCGGGTCGAGCCGTTCGAGCTGCTGGTGAGCAACCTCTACCCGTTCAGCGAGACGGTCGCTTCGGGCGCGTCGGTGGACGAGTGTGTCGAGCAGATCGACATCGGCGGTCCGTCGATGGTGCGCGGTGCGGCGAAGAACCACGCGAACGTGGCGGTCGTGACGTCGCCTTCGCAGTACGCGTCGGTTTATGCGTCGCTGGGCGAGGGTGGGTTCTCGCTGGAGGAGCGGCAGCGGTTGGCTGCGGCGGCGTTCGTGCACACGGCGGAGTACGACATCGCTGTTGCTTCGTGGATGGGGTCGGTTCTTACCGATTCTGGTGAGGGCTCGGGCTTCCCGGCGTGGGTGGGTTCGGCGTGGGACAAGTCCGCCGTACTGCGGTATGGCGAGAACCCGCATCAGCCGGCGGCGCTGTACCTGAACGGGCGGGGTGGGCTGGCCGCGGCGGAGCAGCTGCACGGCAAGGAGATGTCGTACAACAACTACGTCGACGCTGACGCGGCTCGGCGTACTGCGTATGACTTCAGCGAGCCGGCGGTTGCGATCATCAAGCACGCGAACCCGTGCGGGATTGCCGTGGGCAAGGACATTGCCGAGGCGCATCGGCGGGCACACGAGTGCGACCCGGTGTCGGCGTACGGCGGTGTGATCGCGACGAACGCGCCTGTGTCGGTCGAGATGGCCAAGCAGGTCGCGGAGATCTTCACCGAGGTGCTGGTTGCGCCGGCGTTCGAGGACGGTGCGGTCGAGATCCTGCAGGGCAAGAAGAACATCCGTCTTCTGGTGGCGCCGGCTGTCGCTTCGGACGAGACGGTGGAGATGCGCGCGATCAGCGGCGGGTTGCTGCTCCAACACCGCGACCGCTTCCAGGCACCGGGCGACGACCCGTCTGCGTGGACGCTTGCTGCCGGCACTGCGGCTTCGCCGGAGGTCCTCGCCGACCTCGCCTTCGCATGGAAGGCCTGCCGCGCCGTCAAGTCCAACGCGATCCTCCTCGCCTCGGACGGCGCCTCCGTAGGCGTAGGCATGGGCCAGGTCAACCGAGTCGACTCCTGCCGCCTGGCCGTCTCCCGAGCCGGCGACCGAGCCCCCGGCTCCGTCGCCGCCTCCGACGCCTTCTTCCCCTTCCCCGACGGCCTAGAGGTCCTGATCGAAGGCGGCGTCAAGGCAGTAGTCCAACCCGGCGGCTCCATCCGAGACGAAGCCGCAATCGAAGCCGCCACCAAAGCAGGCATCACCATGTACTTCACCGGAACCCGCCACTTCTTCCACTAACCGTTCGCACGGGGATGAGTGAGTAGCCCCCGCGCACTCCGCAGTCGTCTCTCGTCGCTCCGCTCCTCGGCACGCCTGCTCCGCCCGCTACCCACCCACCCCCGGCTCATCGCCGGAGCACCCCTTCCGGCTATCGCCGGACCTTCCGGCTGCCGCCGGGACCTTCCGGCTATCGCCGGGGTGTTCCGGCTATCGCCGGGTGTTGCCGCTGCCGCGGCGGGTTGCGGGCTGCCGCCCGCGGGTGAGAGCTGGGGGACCCCCCGCGTGCTCCGCAGCCGTCTCTCGTCGCTCCGCTCCTCGGCACGACTGCTCCGCGCGCTACCCACCCACCCATCCACCCACCCCCGGCTCATCGCCGACGCCTCCTTGCCGGCTATCGCCGGGACCTTCCTGCTGCCGCCGGATGCTGCCGCGGCGCGTTGCGGGCTGCCGCCCGCGGGTGTGAGCTGGGGGCGCCCCCGCGTGTCCGGATGCCGCCAGGGGTGTTCCGGCTGTCGCCGAGAGTTTCCGTTGTCTCCGGGGGTTTCCCGCTGTCGCGGGTATCTCGCGGCTGGCGCCAGCGCTCCGCTGTTGCGGGTCTCTCGCGGCTATCGCCGGTGGTGTTGCAGCTGTCGCGGTGCTGTGGCTGCGAGCGCGGTTGGCGGGCTGCGGCCCGCGAGCGGGAGTTGGTGGGCTGCGGCCCGTGAGCGGGGGCTGGTGGGCTGTGGCCTGCGGGCGGGGCTATCGGGAGATGGCGGGCGGGAGATGGCGGGCAGGAGATGGCGGGCGGTGGCGGGCGGCGGTGATGGTGCGGTGGGGCGCGGTGCTGGCTCGCGTACCCCGCGGGTTTTTGCTGGTGCATCCGGTGTAGCTGTCGGGGCATTCCGGCGTACACGTGGATCTTCCGGCTCGGGCCGGTTGTTGCTAGTAGGTGCGCGCTGCCCGGCGTTTGGGTGAGGCTTGCTGGTGCGCGGGTGCTTGCCGCATCGGGCTGTTGGGCTTGGGCTTTTGCTGGGTATCTGTAGACGGAGCCCTTTCAGCTTTCGCCACTCGCTGGACCGGGTGCTGGCGATAATGGGCTGCGGCGGGGACCGCCGCTTCTGTCGACGCCCTGGGGTGAGGTAGTTGTCTGATCGGGTTGATAGTCCACGGTTGCGGGAGCTTGATCCGGGGCGGGTTGCGGAGTTCTGGGACGAGGTTGGCGGGGATGGGTCGCCGATGGTGGAGTCTGTGGGGGATGGGGGTGGGGATGTTTGGCTGACGTTTCTTTATCGGGCTGCTGAGGCGGTCAGCAGTGTGGCGGTGTTTGGTGGGCCCGCCGGGTGGGAGGCGCCGGGGAATTTGATGCGGCGGCTCGATGGGACCGACGTTTGGTATCTGACCTTTCGGGTTGGTGCGGACCTTCGGTGCACCTATCGGCTGGCCATCAGCGATGGGGATGGGTCGGCGGTCGAGGCCGAGGATTGGCAGGAGCGTACGGCGGATTGGTTCACGGATCCGCTCAACCCGGCGACGTTCGTCTTTCCCGAGGACGAGTTCCTTGGCTCGGACGGGACCGTGGTGTCGCTGGTCGAACTGCCGTCTGCCCCGGAGCAGCCGTGGCTGGCTCCGCGGGAGGACGGCAAGCGCGGCGAGCTCGTCCAGAAACTGCACCGGAGCGAGTTCCTCGACAACGAACGTCGGATCTGGATCCACACCCCGCCCGGCTATCAGCCGAACGACGAGCCGTACCCGCTCCTCGTGCTGTTCGACGGTGACGTCGTGCGCGGGCCGATCCCGTTCCCGACGATCCTCGACAACCTGATCAACGCCGGCCGCATCCCGCCGATGGTCGCCGTCCTCGTCGACAGCCTGACCCAGGAGGTCCGGAACCGCGAACTCCCTTGTGGAGCAGCGTTTCTGGAGTATCTGACCGACGAGCTGCTCCCGTGGGTCCGCGAGCAGTACCCGATCACGACCGATCCGGCCCGCACGATCGTCGCCGGTCAAAGCCACGGTGGGCAGGCGGCTGCGTTCGCGGGGCTTCGGCGGCCGGATGTGTTCGGCAACGTGATCAGCCAGTCGGGTTCCTTCTGGTGGAGCCCCGACGATGATCCGGAGCACGAGTGGCTGACACGCCAGTACGCCGAATCCGAGCGTCAACCGGTGCGCTTCTACCTCGAGGCCGGACTGATGGAACGCGGGCAAACCCCCGACTACGGCCCGTCCATCCTGGTCGCGAACCGTCACCTGCGTACGATCCTGCGCATCAAGGGCTACGACCTCGAGTACGCCGAATACAACGGCGGCCACGACTACGCCTGCTGGCGAGGCTCCCTTGCCGACGCGCTGATCAAGCTCGCCGCCCGCTGACAACTGGGGAGAGATATGCGGAAGCTGGGGGGACTGCTGGTTCTCGCGTTGGCGCTGGCGGGATGCGGGGAAGAGATCGCGCCGCGGGCGGGGAGTACGCCGAGCCTTGGGTTGCGAGCGATCGAGCCGTCCGGCGGTACGGCGCAGACCTCGCCGTACCCGGAGACGCCCGGAGACACCCGGCCCGCGCCGTACCCGACGACGCCTTTGCCGCAAAGGCCCGAGCTACCTCCCGAGGCGTACCAGCGGATCAGCGTCAGTCGGCTGGACGCGCCTGACGCGGCGCTGCAGGTGCCGCCCGACGGGTATGCGCAACTGATCTTCGCGTGCTCGTACGAGGAGTGGAGCTCGCAGTACGAGTACAACGCTCTGACGAACTACAACCCGCCCGGGCGGCACCTGCGCGGTGACAAGACCGGCGACTTCCTGGCATCGGTCAGTCAGAGCGAGGTCGGGCGGGCGCTGGGGTCGGCGGAAGATCCGACGTCGGACGACTGGATGGCGCGGTCGTACACCGAAGACTCGTGGCCCGATCGGCAGCTCGTCACGGCGTTCCAGGTGAAGCGGGTGAATCTCACCCGGGCGAAGGTTCTTGCCGCTCGCAACGCTTATGCCAAGGGGTGTTCGGTCAAGTACACCGCGCCGTTGCTCGACGCAGTACGAGTCAGCATCTACGCGCCGTGGGACTGGAGCATCTAGAAGCGGCGGCGGTAGGAGACCTGGTGACCGTTGTCGCGGGAGTTGCCGTCCAGCGCCCAGCCGGTTGATTCGTAGAAGGTTTGGCCCTGGGGGTAGTTGGCCAGGGTCCAGAGGATGGCTTCGGGGTAGGTGGCGGCGAGGGCTTGGAGTGCCTTCTGCATAAGGGTTTCGCCTACCCCTCGGCGCCAGTACACCGGGTCGACTGCGATCGTGTCGAGCTCGCCCAGGTCGGGGTCGATCGGGTCTCGGCTGGGGCCGATGCCGACGAAACCCGCGATCGTGTCGTCGAGCTCGGCGACCCACCAGTTGCCGTCGGCAAGCGTGTCGGACCAGCGGGCGATCCGGGCGTCGCTGACCTCGATCGACGGCATCAGGTCGCCGAAGCCGTCGTTCCACGAGTCGACATAGATCTGTACGACGCGCGTCGCGTCGGCGCGGGTGGCGGAGCGGACGGTCACCATGTGCCGGATGATTCCACCGCTCCGGCTCAGTTCGGGATGATCAGGCCGAGTACGGCGATGGCTGCGGCCGTGAGCAGGAGGAATGTTGTGTCGAACATGCGGCTGCGGACGTGGAGGAGGCCAGCGGCTGTGTCGGTGAGGGCGGCGCGGAGGAGGCCGGCCAGACCGACAGCGCCGGCGAAGATGAGTACGCCGTTGCGCCAGTCGTAGAACCAGAGCACGACCAGGCCGGTGAGGGCGGCCAGGAGTGACAACGCTAGCGGCCATTGGCTGCGCCGCTGGGCCTCTCCTGCCATCAGCACGTCACTCTCACCTTCAGCACGGATCCTGTGGTCACTGGGGCAGGCTCGATTCGGCGGCTTCGACGACGTTGGTGAGGAGCATCGCCCGGGTCATCGGGCCGATACCGCCGGGCATCGGGGCGATCCAGGAGGCCTGCTCGCGGGCCGCGGGGTCGATGTCGCCGACGATCTTGCCCTCGGCGCTGCGGCTGGTACCGACGTCGAGCAGTACGGCGCCGGGCTTGACCATGTCGGCGGTGATCAGGCCGGCGGACCCGGCCGCGGCGATGACGATGTCGCCAGTGCGGACGACGGCGGCGAGGTCCTTGGTGCCGGTGTGGCACTGGGTGACGGTCGCGTTCTCGCTGCGGCGGGTGAAGAGGAGGCCCATCGGGCGGCCTGCGGTGACGCCACGCCCGACGACGACCACGTGCGCGCCGGCGATCGGTACGTCGTACCGGCGGAGGATCTCGACGCAGCCCTTCGGCGTACACGGGAGCGGGCCGTCCTGGCCGAGGACGAGCTTCCCGAGGCTCATCGGGTGCAGGCCGTCGGCGTCCTTCGCGGGGTCGATCAGGCCGAGGATCGTGTTCGTGTCGACGTGCTTCGGGAGCGGGAGCTGGACGATGAAGCCGGTGCACTCTGGGTTCTCGTTGAGCTCGAGCACCTTCGCGGCGATCTCGTCCTGGGTCGCGGTGTCGGGCAGCTCGACCTGGATCGAGGAGATCCCGACCGCGGCGCAGTCGCGGTGCTTGCCGGCGACGTACGCGCGGCTGCCCGGGTCGTCACCGACCAGAATCGTGCCGAGCCCGGGCATCACGCCCTGCTCAGCCAGCTTCGCGACCCGGACCTTCAGCTCGTCCTTGATCGCCGCCGCCGTCGCCTTGCCATCCAGAATCTGAGCCGTCACGCCACCAGAGTCTGCCACGCCACAGTGTTGCCGGTACGACGCAGGTCCGGCAGACACCCTGCGCGGGTGCCTGCCGGACTCCGTCAGCTGGTGAGTTTGTAGACGGTTGTGCTGCCGACGGTGGTGGCTGTGTAGTTGGAGGTGACCCAGGACTGGATCTCGGAGGCGGCGGACGAGCCACCGCCACCACCGCCCTGGCCGCCGGAGATGTAGTAGGCGATCTTCCCCTCGGCCACCCACTGCTTGAACTGCGCGAGCGTCGGCGCGTCGTCACTCCCGCTGAAGCCGCCGATCGCGATCACGGACTTCCCGGTCGCCAGCTCAAGCGAGGCGGCAGACTGAGAGCCGCTGGTCGCCGCGGCCCAAGTCGTCGTGGTCTTGGACAGCAGAGCCGTCAGCTCGCTACTGGCCTCACCACCCATCCCACCAGCTCCAGCGGAGCCGGAGCCCCCCGCCGACCCGGCAGATCCGCTGGAGCTGGAGCCGGAGGTGCTAGTAGAGCTGGAGCCGGATGTCCCGGTGGTGGTGGAACCAGACGTGCCCGAGGTGCTGGAGCCGGACGTGCCCGAGGTGCCGGACGTGCCCGTGGTCCCGGTCGTGCTGGAGGGGCCTGAGCGGCTGGGTGGGGTTCCGGCTGATCCGCCTGGGCCGCCGGAGTTGCTGCCTCCCGGCATTCCTCCTCCGCCGCCCATGGCGGTGGTGGTGGGGCCTGAGGTTGGGATGGAGCCGGTGTGGGTGTGGGAAGCCGTGGATGCTGCGTACGCCGTGGTGCCGAGGCCGAGTGACAGTGCGACGGCTAGGACCACCGCGGGTGTCGCGTGGCGGAGGCGGCGGCCGGTGAGGAGGAGGGCAGCGCCGAGGATGCCGGATGTGAGTACGGCGTACTTTGCCCACGGTAGGAAATCTGGTGTGCGAGCCAGCAGCACATAATCCCAGAGACCAGTCGCCAAAACCATTGCCGCCAGCAACCACCGTGCCCGCCGCCCGACGACCACACCCATAGCCACCAGCCCAGCAATAGCCGGCGCCAGCGCGACTGCGTAGTACGGATGCACCGTCCCGCTCATGAAGCTGAAGACCAGCGCGGTCACCAGCAGCCATCCGCCCCATAGGACGAACCCGGCGCGAAGCAGATCCGTTCGCGCCGCACGCCGAGTCACCCACAGCCCGCCGACTAGCGCGATCAATGCCGCCGGCAACAACCACGAGATCTCAGTCCCAAAAGAGGAACCGAACATTCGCGTGATCCCAGTGCTCCCACCAAACCCAGTGTTCCCACCACCCCCGCCACCACCGTTCCCCTGCCCACCCAACAACCGCCCAAGGCCGTTGTACCCAAGCGCCAGCTCCAGCAGCGAATTGTTGGTCGACCCACCGATATAAGGCCGACTCGACGCCGGCCACACCTCAACAAGCGCGACATACCACCCAGCACTGACAACCACCGCACCCAACGCCCCCACCAGATGCAGCAACCGCCGCCGCAACGACGTAGGCGCAGCGATCAGATACACCAGCCCGAACGCCGGCAACACCAGGAACGCCTGCCCCATCTTCGTCAGGAACGCGAACCCGATCGCCACCCCCGCCAGCGCCAACCACCGCACCGAGGCCTTCTCCAGCGACCGTACGACGAAGTACGCCGCCGCCACCATCAACAGCACCAGCAACGCATCCGGATTGTTGAACCGGAACATCAACACCGCAACCGGCGTCAACGCCAACGCCGACCCAGCGATCAGCCCAGCCCCCGGACCAGCCAGCCGTCGTACCGTCAAATACAACAGTCCAACCGCAGCGATCCCCATGAACGCCTGCGGCGCCAGCACAGTAAAACTGTTGAACCCGAACACCCGCGCAAACGCCGTCGCCACCCACAGCGCACCCGGCGGCTTGTCGACCGTGATCGCGTTCCCCGCATCGAGCGACCCGAACAGCCAGGCCTTCCAACTCTGCGTCCCGGCCAACTCGGCCGCCGCATAGAAGCTGTTCCCATACCCCGACGCCGTCAGATTCCACAGATACAGGAACGCCGTCCCGACTAACATCGCGAACACAGAAGGCCGCACGTACGCCGCCTGCCCGGAAGGCCCGCGGACCAGACGCCGGAGTCTGCCCGGTGGTCGGGTGGGTGGTTCCTGCACTCGAGCGGGTCGGTCCAGCAGCGTCGTCATGATCGTCTCCAGTTCGCGGATGGGTTCCACTGACGACGGTGCCAACCGGGACTCCGACCACCCTGCACGTTCGCTGGGAGGTTCCTGGGAGCCGGGAATGCCCACGCTCTTGCCGTGGTTCGGGGAGATAGTTTATTCTTGAACTATCAACCAGCGAGGAGCCACCATGCCCGCCGTGACCGTCAGTGACATCACAGTCCTGCCCCGCATCACCCAGCCGGACCCGGCGATCGCGCACGAGCGCCCGGTGAAGTCGGTGACATCGGCTCCGAGCGGCTACGAGGGCGAGGGCTTCCCGGTCCGGCGTGCGTTCGCCGGCGTCGACCTCCGCGACCTGGACCCGTTCATCCACATGGACCAGATGGGCGAGGTCGAGTACGCGCCGGGCGAGCCGAAGGGCACCCCGTGGCACCCGCACCGCGGCTTCGAAACCGTCACGTACATGCTCGACGGGATCATGGAGCACCAGGACTCCAACGGCGGTGGCGGCATCATCTCCAACGGCGACACCCAGTGGATGACCGCCGGCTCCGGCCTCCTGCACATCGAGACCCCGCCGGAGCACCTGGTGCTGAGCGGCGGCCTGTTCCACGGCATCCAGCTCTGGGTGAACCTGCCGAAGTCGCTCAAGTGGGCGCCCCCGCGCTACCAGGACATCCGCGGCGGCGACGCCGCCCTGCTCTCCACGCAGGACGGCGGCGCGCTGATCCGCGTGATCGCCGGCTCGGTCGACGGTCATGACGGCCCCGGCTCGACCCACACCCCGATCACGCTCGTCCACGCCACGGTCAGCCCGGGCGCGGAGCTGGTGCTGCCGTGGCAGCCGGAGTACAACGCGCTCGTCTACGTTCTTGCAGGTCAGGGCACGGTCGGCGTCGGCAAGCGGCCGATCCGCAAGGGTCAGCTCGCCGTCTTCGGCCCGGGCGACACGATCCGGACGGCGGCCGGTACGACGCAACCGCAGGCCGAGCCGAACCTCGACGTACTGATCATCGGCGGCCGCCCGATCCGCGAGCCGATCGCGATGGCCGGGCCGTTCGTGATGAACACCCGCGCCGAGGTCATCCAGGCCTTCGAGGACTTCCAGGCCGGCAAGCTCGGCTCCATCCCCGCGGTCCACGGCGCCCCCACGGAGCTCCGCAGTACCGACTAGCCCTCGGGGTAGAACAGGAACAGCGTGCAGCCCTTCGCGGACTGCGGCACGTGTGACGACCCGGCCGGGGCGTGGATGAACGAACCGGCCGGGTAGTCACGCTCCCCGTCGTTGAACACGCCGTCGACGACGAACACCTCCTCCGGTCCGGGGTCATGTACGTCGATGCCTTCCCAGCAGGATCCCGGATCCATCTGCAAGACAAAGGCTTTCGCGACCTCGCCGGACCAGAGCGGTCGCAGCGTGATGCCGGGGAAGAGTTCGCGGACCGGTGCGTCGTCGACGAACGCCCACTCGTAGTTCTGCATGCCTCCGATCCTCTGCATTCCGAGGCGCGGGACCCAGTGTCTGGATAGTCCCGATCAGGTACTTTCTTGCCATGCACCGTGTTGTCGCTCTGGTCAGCGCACCGCAGGCGAGCTTCGAGCTCGGCTGTGCGGCGGCGGTGTTCCGCGAGGCGCCGTACCGGTTCAGCGTCTGCACGGAGCAGCCGGGGCCGGTGCGCACCACCGAGGGTTTCGACATGGTGGTGACATCCGGTCTGCGGGCGCTGGATCGCGCGGACACGATCGTCGTACCAGGTTGGCTGCCGATCAATCGCGAGCCGACCGACACCGTCATGCGCGCACTCAAGCGGGCACATCGGCGCGGAGCTCGGTTGGTCAGCATCTGCTCGGGTGCCTACGTCCTCGCGTCGACCGGCTTGCTCGACGGGCGCCGGGCCGCGACGCATTGGCGGTACGCCGATGAGCTCCAGCGCCGATTCCCCGCCGTACAGGTAGATCCAGACGTGCTGTACATCGACCACGGCGACGTGGCGACCAGCGGTGGATCCGGGACCGGGATCGACCTCTGTCTTCAACTCGTCCGTAACGACCACGGGGCCGCCCACGCCGCCCGAGTCGCGCGGCAGATGGTGATGCCGCCGCATCGCGAAGGCGGCCAGACTCAGTACCGCACCGAGGACCAGGTGCCGACAGATTCGTTGGGCGCCCTGCTCGATTGGGCTGGCGAACACCTGGCCGAGCCGATCACGCTGGAACACCTCGCCGGCCAGGCGAACGTCTCACCGCGGACACTCGCGCGGCGGTTCACGGACCAGCTCGGCGTTGCGCCCGGCCAGTGGTTGCTCGCCCAGCGGATCGCCCGGACGCGTGTCCTGCTGGAAGAAACGGACCTGCCCGTCGAGACGATCGCCACCAAGGTCGGCCTGTCGTCGGCGACCAACCTGCGCAGGCGGTTCCGCGCCGCGCTGCACACGACGCCGAGCGCCTACCGACGGGCGTATCAGGGCATGTAGTCGCCGGAGTCGTCGAGCGTGATGTAGTGCTCGATCCGCGGGTCGTCCGGGTCCCCGCCGTACAACTCGACGAAGCGCCGGGCCGCGGGCAGACCGCCGTACTGCGGGTTCAGGCTGCCGCGCAGGCTCTTGAACATCAGGGCGAGGTCCAGGTAGCGGTCGCCGACACCGAGGCGGCCGAGGTCGAGGATGCCGCAGAAGCGCAGGGTGTCAGGGTCGATGAAGACGTTCGGGGCCGCGTAGTCCCCATGTGTCACCGCATCGCCGCGACCGGGGAAGGGCGACGGGAACGGACAGCCCGACAGCTGATCCAACGCGCGCAGCCCGTCCGCGATCGCGGCCAGTACGGCGGGGCGGTCGGCTGCCGGCCAGTCCTGCGACGCATCCCGGCCGGGCAGCTCCGTGGTCAGCAGCCAGTTGTTGCCGCGGTCAACGATCTGCGGACACGGGAAGCCGACCGAACCGAGCCAGGCCAGTCGATCCGCCTCGTCGGACACGCCCGGGCCGGCCTTGTAGTACAGGCGTTCCGACCCACGGTCGAGTCGCACGACCGTCGCTCCGGAGCAACCGACGTGGACCGGTTCGGCATTTGCCGCGCCGAACCGGTCCTGGAGAGTATTCAGATCCACTCAGCGAAGGTTACGGTGCAACGCCGAGATCAGCTCCCCATTTGAATCGCCGTCGAGGGACCAGATCATCGCGCCGCCGAGATCGCGGTGCGAGATGTACTGCGCCTTGCGGGCCATCTCGACCGGGTCGTCCCAGGTCCAGAACGTCGTACCGTCGAAGAGCCAGGCGAACCCGGCCTTCTTGTCCCGGTAGACGGTGTAGTCGGACAGATGAGCCTTCAGCAGGCGGTAGTCCTCGGTGCCTGCTTCGTACGTCGCCGGCGCCGGGCCGGTCGACGGCTGGAACAGACCGTGGTTCGCGTTCGTCACGCCGGTCCAGCCGTGTGAGTAGAACGGCACGCCCATCACCAGTTTGCTGCGCGGTGCGCCGCGGGACAGGTACGCGTCGATCGTGACCTGCGAACTGAACTCCGGTGTGGTCGGGTCACCCTTCGGTCCGTCGATCGCGGACTGCTGGTTGGTGAGCGTCTCCCACGGACCGTGGTAGTCGTAGCCCTGCGTCGTACCGAAGGTCAGGTCCTTGAACAGCTTGCGGACCTCGAACCCCTTGTCGATCATCGTCGGATTCGCCGGCAGGAACGCGGTCAGGTTGTAGCGACCGGCGTGCCCGGACAGCTTGTCCAGCTGCTTGCGGTACTCGTGCACCAGCGCGGTGAAGTTCTGCTTGTCCTCGGGCCGGATCACGTTGCCCGGGTTGCCTTCGCTGGCCGGCCACTCCCAGTCGAGGTCGACGCCGTCGAAGATGCCCTTCGCGGCACCGGCGGGGAGGCCGGGCAGGTTGCCCTTGAGCCACATGTCCAGGCACGACTTCACGTGTGCGGCCCGGGAGGCCGGCGTGAGCGCCGCATCGGAGAAGTGTGCCGAGCCGGTCCAGCCGCCGAGCGAGATGCTGATCCGAAGCTTCGGGTACAGCTTCTTGAGCTCCTTGAACTGGTTGAGGTTGCCGTTGAGCACCTGTCCGGGCTCGTCGGCCTTGCCGTTCACACTCTGCTCGGCGCTGAACGGTCGCTGGTAGTCGGCCCACGCGTCACTGCTGATGCAGTTCCCCGACGCGTCGACGAAGCCGAATGCGTAGTTGATCTGGGTCAGCCGCGCCGCAGCGCCACTCTTCACCAGATCGCTGACCAGGTAGTTCCGGTCGTACCCACTCCAGTTGGTGTAGTACCCCACCACTCGTTTGTCGCTGTCGTGTGCTTGCGCAGGCACCGCGACGGTCACCGGAACGACCATCGCCGCCGCCACCAGCAGCCCCACACTCCGACGTTTCATCTGCAACCCCCATCGGACGGTCTGTGCGCACACAGTAGGACCGCCCAACGACTTACACAATGTCTCTGCAAAAACTGGTCCATGGCCCCGCCTCTGGCTGATCAGAAGTTGGCCGACGCGCTTGCCGCCGGGCGGGCTCCTGGGCCGGAGCGGTCGCTGGGTGCGTTCCTGCTGTCGTTGCCTGTGCTCCTGGTGCCGTTGCCGCTCTTCGTCGGTGGTGTGGCGCTGCTCGTGTTCTACCGGCCGCTCTTGTTCGCTGCGCCGTTCGCGGCGATCGCGTTTGTCTTCACGGCGATCTTCCGGCCTCGCATCAAGCGGCTTCCCGCCGCAGCGCAGGCGGTGACCAGAGAGCGAGCTCCCCAGCTGTACGACGTACTCGACCGCCTGGCCGCGCAGACCGCCACACCGAAGCTCGGCAGCGTCGTGGTGACCACCGACACGTGGATCGCCGTCGACCGGATCGGCTGGCGGTACCGCCGCGTGCTGCGACTCGGCCTGCCGGCCTGGGCCATGCTCAGCCCGCAGGAGCGGTACGCCGTCCTCGCCCACGCCCTGTACGACGACCAGCGCGGAACCCACGACCGCATCCTCGGCGCCGCGGAGCACATCCTCGACGAGCTGGCCGCGACCGTACAGCCGGGAGCGCTCGACTCGGCCGGAAACGGGAAGCTCAAGTCGTCGGAGGGCGTGGTCGTCCTGGTCGGACAGGGGAGTGACGACCAGGTCCTCCACAGCCGTCTGGTGAAGATCGCCAGCGTCGTCTTCGGACCGCCGATCCGCGGGTACCGCCGGCTGCTGCGCAGGCTGGACCTGACCGGCAGCCAACGGCGCGAATACCGGATCGACCGGCAGGTCTCCGAGCTGGCCGGCTCGGAGCCGACGGCTCGATCGCTGGAGCGCGTGCTGCTCGCCGGCACCTGCTACCGCGCGCTCGCCCGCGCCGTCCGGTTCGAGCCGGGCAGCGATCCGCTCGACGTACTCCGCCGTACCGCAGCCGGGATCCCCGACCACGAGTTTGTCCGACTGCTGCGCTTGGACGAGGCCCGCAACGGCCGCACCGACGTGGACCATCCGCGGACCGCGCTACGCACGCGCCTGCTCCGCGCCAACCCGACGCCGACGACCGCCGTCTTCGCGCCGTCGAAGGACGACGAACTGGCGACGGCCGCCCGAGCCGCCGCGGCGTACCTCCGCGACCACGACTGACGAGATCCGTCAATCGATCGCCTGCCCGGCCGGGGTCGACGGATAGGGTCGCGGACATGACTGTTGCAGCGGATCTCGCGCCGACCGGCGTACTGCGGGCCTCGATCAACCTCGGCAACCCGGTGCTGGCGAACGGTACGCCGGACGCGCCCGGCGGGGTCACCGTGGACATCGCCCGCGAGCTGGCCGAACGCCTGGAGCTACCGCTCGAGCCGGTCTGTTTCGACGCGGCGCGGAAGTCGTTCGAGGCGATGACGAGCGGGCAGGCCGACATCTGCTTCCTCGCGATCGACCCGGCCCGCGCGGAAGAGGTCGCCTTCACCGCGCCGTACGTGGTGATCGAGGGTGTGTACGCCGTACCGCGGGACTCAAAGCTGACCACAGTCGCCGACGTCGACACCGACGGCGTGCGGATCGGGGTGAAGCAGGGGTCGGCGTACGACCTCTACCTGACCAGAACGTTGCAGCAGGCAACGGTTGTGCGCGGGGACGAGGGCGTCGACGTGTTCCGGGTCGAGGGGCTCGAGGCGGCGGCCGGGATCCGGCAGCCGATCACGCAGTACGTCGCCGAGCACCCCGACCTCCGCGTGATCGACGAGCGGTTCATGCAGATCCAGCAGGCCGTCGGCACCGCGAAGGCGAAGCACCCCGACACCGTCGCGTACCTCCACGCCGTGATCGAGGACCTCAAGTCCTCCGGCTTCATCGCCGCCTCCCTTGCCGCTTCGGGTCAGGCGGACGCGATGGTGGCCCCGCCTGCCTGAACCCCGTTGCCCTTACGGACAGTAGTCAGGCAGGAACCTGCCGTGGCAGGTGGTGCAGGCAACCTTTTGGTCCAGTCCGGACATCTACCGGTGAGTGGTCGTCCGGCTCCGCTCCGTGAGGCGACGTCGGGCGGCCCGATGTGAGGACAACGATCGGGAGGGACTCATCGTGGTATCCACACTACGATCGAGGCGCCTCGGCGTAGCCGCCGTCGCCTCGATCGCCGCCTTGAGCCTCGGGCTCTCCGCCCCGGGCCATGCATCCGCAGTACCGCAACCTCATCCACTGGCCGCAAAGACGGCCAAGCCGAAGGATCAAAGCGTCACGCTGATCACCGGTGACCGCATCACGCTGAAGGGCGGCGATCCGGCCAAGCCCGCGGTGCAACCAGGCGCCGGCCGGACCAACGTCGCGTTCAGCTCGTACCGCCTGAAGGACCACCTGTACGTCGTACCGTCGGACGTCCGCGAGCAACTGTCCACCGGCAAGCTCGACAACCGCCTGTTCGACGTGACCGCCCTGATCAAGGACGGGTACGACGACAAGCCGCTGCCGCTGATCGTCACGTACAGCGGGAAGACTCAGAAGCGGGCCGCGATCCCGGGCGCGACGGTCTCGCGCCAACTGCCGGTCATCAACGGTGCCGCGATGACGGCCACCAAGCCCGCAAGCGTCCTGAGCGCGGCCGGAATCGACAAGATCTGGCTCGACGGCAAGCGCAAGGTCACGCTCGACCAGTCGGTCCCGCAGATCGGCGCACCGATCGCCTGGCAGGCCGGCTACACCGGCAAGGGCATCCCGGTCGCCGTCCTCGACACCGGCATCGACAAGTCGCACCCGGATCTCGCGACCCAGGTGGTCGGCGAGAAGAACTTCACCGACGCACCCGACGGGGACCACTTCGGCCACGGCACCCACGTCGCCTCCACGATCGCCGGTACGGCGGCCGCGTCGAACGGCAAGTACAAGGGCGTGGCTCCCGACGCGAGGCTGTACGACGGGAAGGTCTGCGACGACTTCGGTGGCTGCCCGGACTCGGCGATCCTGGCCGGCATGGAGTGGGCCGCGACCGAGGTCAAGGCCAAGGTCGTGAACCTGAGCCTCGGCGGCACCGACACCCCGGGCATCGACCCGCTCGAGGAGGCCGTGAACCGGCTGACCGCCGAGACCGGCACGCTGTTCGTGATCGCCGCCGGCAACGACGGACCGACCGAGCGCACCATCGGTTCCCCGGGCAGCGCGGACGCCGCGCTCACGGTCGGCGCCGTCGACAAGCAGAACGGGCTGGCCGACTTCTCCAGCCGTGGCCCGCGCGTTGGGGACAGCGCGGTGAAGCCGGACATCAGCGCACCCGGTGTGTCGATCGTCGCCGCCAAGGCGAAGGACTCGATCATCGGCGAGCCGGTCGGCGACGAGTACCTGCGCCTCGACGGTACGTCGATGGCGACGCCGCACGTGGCCGGATCGGCCGCGATCCTGGCCCAGGAACACCCGGACTGGAAGGCCGCCGAGCTCAAGGGCGCGCTGATGGGTTCGGCCAAGCCGACCGACGACCAGACCGCGTTCGAGCAGGGCGCCGGCCGGGTAGATGTTGCCAAAGGCATCAAGCAGACCGTGATCGCCGAACCCGGCAACGTCTCGTTCGGTACGGCGGTCTGGCCGCACGACGACGACACCCCGGTCACCAAGACGCTGACCTACCGCAACCTCGGCGACCAGCCCGTCACGCTGAACCTGGCCGCGTCACTGAACGGCCCGGACGGGAACCCGGCGCCCGCGGATGCGCTGAAGCTGAGCGCGACCTCCGTCACCGTCCCCGCAGGCGGTACGGCGTCCGTACAGGCGACGTCGGACACCAAGCACAACGGCCCCGACGGCCTGTACTCCGGCCGCATCACCGCGACCAGTGGCGACACCACAGTCACCAGCGCGATCGGCGTGGAGAAGGAGCAGGAGAGCTACACCCTGACGCTGAAGGCGATCGGTCCGGACGGCAAGCCCGCTCCGGTCGACGGTGTGCTGACCGCGATGGACCGGAACTTCTTCCAGTTCCTCGGCGACGGCAGCGACACGATCTCGATGCGGCTGCTGAAGGGTGAGTACCTGGCGCAGGCCAGCCAGTTCATCGAGCAGCCGGACGGCAGCTTCGTCAGCTACAGCCTGGTCCAGCCGTCCATCCAACTGGCCAAGGACACCACGGTGGTGTTCGACGCGCGGACCGCCAAGCAGGTCAAGGTGACCGTGCCACAGGCGGACGCGAAGGTCGCGCTCGGCGACGTCGGGTTCGACCGTACGTCGGCCGACGGCAACATCGGATTCGGCTACGCGGGTCTCGTATCCGACTTCGACGCCGTCTACAGCGCACAGCTCGGTCCCGCGCTGCCGCCGGAGCAGCTCACCGGCCATGTCGCGTCGCAGTGGGCGAAGCCGGACGCGAACGGTTCCTTCAACAACTCGCCGTACGTCGTCGGTCAGCTGAACACGTTCCCCGGACGCTTCCCGACCGGGTTCGTGCGGGCGGTCAAGGCGAAGGACCAGGCCGTCGTCAAGCAGACCACCAACGCCACGAGTGACCGGGCCGTCGAGCGGATCCTGATCGGCAACGGGCCGGGGATGAACGGCAGTTGGTCGCCGGTCCTCGACTACGGCAAGGCCCCGCTGACCACGACGCTGTACGCCGAGGCCAAGCCGGCCACCTGGCAGCTCGAGACGGACGAGATCGTCCCGAGTACGGACCCGAACGATCCGTTCCCGCAGACGATCAGCCGGCTGATGTCGCCGGTGAAGTCGTACCGGGCCGGCACGTCGTACCGGGAGCGGTTCAACGCCGCCGCCTTCACGACGGCGCCGGATCTCGCGGCCCGGGCCCAGAACGACCTGATCGTGTCCGCCTTCGGTCTCGCCGATGCGGACGGGAACAACGGCTACAGCGCCACGGATGCGGAGTCCAGCAAGCTGATCCGGGACGGGCAGGTCGTCGCCGAGTCGCCGTACTTCGGGTACGTCGAGGCGACCGGGCTGCCCGCGGAGAAGTCGACGTACACGCTGGAATCGACGCAGACGCGACAGTCGTTCAGCACGTTCAGCACCAGGATGGATCTGCGCTGGACGTTCTCCTCGGCGGCGACCACCGAGCAGTCGGCGCTGCCGTTGCTCGGGATCCGTTTCCGGCCGACGGTCGACAGCCACAACGTGGCCGAGCGCAAGCCGGTCACCGTGCTGCCGCTCGTGGTCGAGGCGCAGCCCGGGCAGTCGCTGCCGAAGATCCGGAAGCTGACGGTCCAGGTCTCCGGTGACGACGGCAAGACCTGGCACGACGCCGCGGTCGCGCCGACCGGGCACGGCGGCTACAAGGCGATCTTCGTGACGCCGAAGGGCGCCAAGGGGATCTCGCTGAAGTCCCACCTGGTCGACGGCGCCGGCAACATTACGGAACTGACCGTTATCGGCGCCTATCCGTTGGGCTGAGCACGCAACCCCGGAGACCGGTTGTCACGTTTAGAGAGTCGCGCAGACAACCGATTTCTGGGGAGGCCCTGTGAAGTTCACGCACAGAGGAACGCCCGCGATCGCCGTACTGGCGGTCGCGGGCCTGGTCGCCGGACTGGGAGGAACTGCTCACGCGGTTCAGTCCGGTCCGGCGGCCACCGCCCGTTCCACGGCGGGTAAGGACGTCAGCGTCACGCTGATCACCGGCGACCGCGTCGTCCTGCCCGGCGGCGATCTGACCAAGGCGACGATCGAGCCGGGAGCGGGCCGGCAGCACGTCGGCTTCACGACGTACCGGGTGCGGAATCACTCGTACGTGATCCCGGCCGACGTCACCAAGGCGGTCGGCGACGGGAAGATCGACCGCCGGCTCTTCGACGTCGCCGAGCTGGTCAAGGACAAGTACGACGACGCGTCGACGAGCACGATCCCGGTGCTGACGACGTACGCCGGTACTGCGAAGCGCGCCGTGCCGGCCGGCACGAGGGTCACCCGCCAGCTGCCGTCGATCGGCGGCGCGGCGATGAAGGTCAACAAGTCGGACGCGAAGACGTTCATGAGCTCCGGCGGATTTACGAAGCTGTGGCTGGACGGCAAGCGGAAGGTGCTGCTGGACCAGTCGGTGCCGCAGATCGGCGGACCGGTCGCGTGGCAGGCCGGGTACACCGGCAAGGGCGTGTCGGTCGCGGTGCTCGACACCGGCATCGACGCGACCCATCCCGACCTGGCGACCCAGGTCGTGGGGGAGAAGAACTTCACCACCGAGTCCGCCGACGACCTCGTCGGCCACGGCACGCATGTCGCCTCGACGATCGCCGGCACCGGCGCCGCTTCGGACGGCCGCTACAAGGGTGTCGCGCCGGACGCACGTCTCTACGACGGGAAGATCTGCGAGGTCTTCGGCTGTGACGAGTCCGCGATCCTGGCCGGGATGGAGTGGGCCGCGACCGACGTCAAGGCGAAGATCGTCAACCTGAGCATCGGCGGCCAGGACACCCCGGAGCTCGACCCGGTCGAGGAAGCCGTGAACCGGCTGACGGCCGAGACCGGCACGCTGTTTGTGGTTGCCGCAGGCAATAGTGGCCCGGGTGACGGGACGATCGAGTCGCCCGGCAGCGCGGACGCGGCGCTGACCGTCGGCAACGTGACCAAGCAGGACCAGCTCAACCCGACCTCGAGCCGCGGCCCGCGGACCGGCGACAGCGCGCTCAAGCCGGACGTCACCGCGCCCGGCACGGACATCGTGGCGGCCAAGTCGAAGGACTCGACGATCGGCGAGCCGGTCGGCGACAAGTACCTGCGGCTCTCCGGTACGTCGATGGCCACGCCGCACACCGCCGGCGCGGCCGCGATCCTGCTGCAGGAGCACCCGTCCTGGACGCCGGCCGAGTTGAAGGCCGCGCTGATGGGTTCGGCGAAGGTCGCGGCGGACCAGACGTCGTTCCAGCAAGGAGCGGGTCGGATCGACCTGACCACGGCGATCAAGCAGAGCGTGGTTTCCGAGCCCGGCAGCGTTTCCTTCGGCAAGGCGTCGTTCCCGCACACCGACGACCAGCCGGTCACGCGCGAGGTCACCTATCGCAACCTCGGCGATGCGGCCGTCACGCTGTCGCTGTCCTCGGTGCTCAACGGCCCCGACGGTACGGCGGCTCCGGCCGGTGGGCTGAAGCTGAGTGCCGACTCGGTGACCGTTCCGGCCGGTGGTACGGCGTCCGTCCAGGCGACGTCGGACACCAGCCTCGGCGGCGCGGACGGTCTGTACAGCGGTCGCATCACCGCTACCGGCGGCGGCCAGACGGTCGTCGTACCGCTGGGTGTGGACAAGGAAGTCCCGACGTACACGCTGACCGTCAAGCTGATCAAGCCGAACGGGGCACCGGATCCGGACTACCCGGTGTCCGTCACGGGCGTCGACAACGACGAGAACGACATGATCTCCCCGGACGAGAACGGCACGGTGACACTCAGGCTGCGGCAGGGCGAGTACGTGCTGAACCAGTTCCAGGAGTTCGAGCGCGGGACCGAGGACTGGATCTTCTTCACGCTGCTCGCACCGAGCGTCAAGCTCACCGGCGACCAGACGGTCGTCCTCGATGCACGGAAGGCCAAGCCGGTGACCACCTCGGTGCCGAACGCCGGCGCGGTCCAGGCCAACTCCGACATCGGGTTCGACCGGACGATCAAGGGCGGCGTGTACACCTACTCCGCGGGCGGGTTCTTGTCCGGGACCATGTTCACCTACAACGCCGGGCCGAAGCTGCCCGCATCCGAGCTGACCGGGCACGTCATGTCGCAATGGGGTGTGCCGGGCGCGGACGGGCTGTTCACGAACACGCCGTACCTGTACGGGATCGCGAACTTCCAGCCGGGCGACTTCCCGACCGGGTTCGATCGCAAGGTGAAGCAGTCCGACCTCGCGACCGTGGATGCCACGGTCAACGCGACTGCCGAGGCGCGGGTCTTCAAGACGCTGTCCGCGGTCGGGCCGACCGGTGACGGCGGATGGGCGAGGGTCATCCGGCTCGACGTACCTCGGACCATCCGCTACTACGTGGACCAGACGCCGTACGGCTGGTCCGGCACCACCGACGAGGACACCGACGGCTCGGAGTTTCCGTTCGGGAAGTGGCACCTGGAGGGCAAGCCGGTGATCTACAAGGCCGGGCGGCACTACCAGGAGCGTTGGAACGCCGCGGCGTTCGGTCCGTCGGTGTTCGGCTACACCGGCCGGTCCGCGGACCGGATGGACATCTACCTGAACACCCTCACCGACGCGGACGGCCACAGCGGCTACATCGACTCAAAGTCCGCGAGTACGACGCTCTACCGCGACGGGACCGAGATCGGGTCCGCGGACGGGTTCGGCATCAGCGCCACCGGCCTGCCGGCGGGCAAGGCGTCATACAAGCTGGTCGCAACGGCGACGCAGGACGTCTGGCCGGTGTCGACGCGGATGGATCTGGAGGCGACGTTCACGTCGTCGGCGGACCAGTCGAACATCGCCATTCACACCGTCGGCTTCCAGCCGGATGTGGACGGCAACAACACGATGGTCCGCAAGCCGGTCACGGTCCTGCCGTTCACCGCCGACGGAGCGAAGACGGTGAAGGTCCAGTACTCCGACAACGGCGGAGCCACCTGGAAGCAGGCGCCTGTCGCCGGCAACAAGGCGATCTTCCCGACGCCGGCCGGCAACACCATCTCGCTGCGCTCGATCGCAACGGATGCGGCCGGGAACAGCACGACGCAAACGGTGATCGCCGCCTACTCGATGCGGTGAGAACAGCAGAACGCCCCCGCCGGCCGGCGGGGGCGTTCTGTTTTGCTGGGTTCAGCCGATCAGGCCGAGTGCCTTCACCGCGTCGCGCTCCTCGCCGAGCTCGGCGACCGAGGCGTCGATCTTGCCGCGGGAGAAGTCGTTGATCTCCAGGCCCTGGACGATCTCCCAGTTGCCGTCCTTGACGGTCACCGGGAACGACGAGATCAGGCCCTCGGCAACGCCGTACGAGCCGTCGGAGACGACCGCCATCGACAGCCAGTCGCCGTCGGCCGAGCCGGCCAGCCAGTCACGGGTGTGGTCGATGGTGGCGGCCGCGGCGGAGGCGGCCGAGGACGCACCGCGCGCCTCGATGATCGCGGCGCCGCGCTTCTGCACGGTCGGGAGGAAGTCGTTCTCCAGCCAGGCCTGGTCGTTCACGACCTCGGCCGCGTTCTTGCCGGCCACCTCGGCGTGGAAGATGTCCGGGTACTGCGTCGCGGAGTGGTTGCCCCAGATCGTCAGCTTCTTCAGATCGGTGACGTGTACGCCGGTCTTCTTCGCCAGCTGCGCCAGCGCCCGGTTGTGGTCGAGCCGGGTCAGCGCGGAGAACCGCTCGGCCGGGATGTCCGGGGCGTTGCTCTTCGCGATCAGCGCGTTCGTGTTCGCCGGGTTGCCGGTGACGGTGATCCGGACGTCGTCGGCGGCGTGATCGTTCAGCGCCTTGCCCTGGACGGTGAAGATCGCGCCGTTGGCCTCGAGCAGGTCGCCGCGCTCCATCCCCTTGGTCCGCGGCCGCGCACCCACCAGCAGCGCGACGTTGACCCCGTCGAAGACCACGTTCGGGTCGTCGCCGATCTCGATCCCGGCCAGCGCCGGGAAGGCGGAGTCCTCGAGCTCCATCACGACGCCCTCGAGTGCCTTCAGCGCCGGGGTGATCTCCAGCAGCCGCAGCTCCACCGGGGTGTCCGGCCCGAGCAGGGCCCCGCTCGCGATCCGGAACAGCAGGCTGTAACCGATATTCCCTGCGGCCCCGGTAACGGCCACCTTCACCGGTGTAGTGCTCACGACACGCTCCTAGCTCATCTGATTGTGTGCTTCGGACGCTAGCAAGCCGGGTGTCGCAGCCCAACGCTGGGGGACCACCGATTAGCTCACATCCCGATGGATCGTTCACCGATCGGTCATGCGGCGTACGTCGCGGGGCCGACGGTGTGTCCGAGGGTGACCTCAGTCCCCTGACTTGTTAGGAGAAGTCCATGAAGCTGCCCAGCCGGCTGCTGCCGGTTGCTGCCTCGGCCCTCGCGGTCGCCGCGGCCGTCGCCGTCCCGCAGGCCGTCCCGTCCCTGTCGTCCGCGCAGTCCACGTCGGCGGCCGGCCCGGTCGCCGTCCAGGCCGCCAAGCACCGCGACGACTTCGTCATCGTCGGCCACCGGGGCGCGTCCGGCTACCGGCCCGAGCACACGCTGGCGTCGTACGAGCTGGCCGCCCGGATGGGCGCCGACTACATCGAGCCCGACCTGGTCACCACCAAGGACCACGTGCTGGTCACCCGGCACGAGCCCGAGATCGGCGGTACGACGGACGTCGCGAGCCACCCGGAGTTCGCCGGCCGCAAGACCACGAAGATGCTCGACGGCGTCGCCACCACCGGCTGGTTCACCGAGGACTTCACGCTGGCCGAGCTGAAGACGCTGCGCGCCAAGGAGCGGATCCCGGCGACCCGGCAGCACAACACGGTCTTCGACGGGCACTACCAGATCCCGACCTTCCAGGAAGTGATCGACCTCAGCAAGCGCCTGTCCAAGGAGCTCGGCCGCCCGATCGGCATCTACCCCGAGACCAAGCACCCGACGTACTTCCGGGCGCAGGGCCTGCCGCTCGAGCCGGAGCTGATCAAGACGCTGAACCGCAACGGCCTGAACCGGCCGGACTCGAAGGTCTTCGTGCAGTCGTTCGAGGTCGGCAACCTGAAGGCGCTGGACAAGCAACTCCGGGTCCCGCTGGTCCAGCTGACCAGCTCGGTCGGCGCGCCGTACGACTTCGTGGCTTCCGGCGACAAGCGCACGTACGCCGACATCGTCAGCGCGAAGGGGCTCCGCGAGGTCGCGACGTACGCCGACGGTGTCGGGCCGAGCAAGGACCAGATCATCCCGCTCGACGCGGCCGGCAAGCTGGGCAAGCCGACCAGCCTCGTCGCCGACGCGCACAAGGCCGGGCTGGTCGTGCACCCGTACACGTTCCGGGTCGAGAACACGTTCCTGCCGGCCGATTTCGACAGCTCGACGAACCCGAACGACTCGGGCAACCTGTTCGGCGAGATCGCGGCGTACCGCAAGGTCGGGATCGACGGGTTGTTCACCGACAACACCGACATCGCGGTGGCAGAGGAGAAGGAAGCTCGCTGACTGGAATGATGGCGGGGTGGAACGGCGGACGGCCTCCGGGCTGGCGAGTGTAGAGGCACAGCCCGACGGGACGTTCGTGCTGCGGATCGACGGGTCGCCGCAGTCCCAGGTCGATCTCGCCGATCCCACCCACCTGCCGTTCGAGTACATGCGCCGGATCGGCGACGTCGTGGACGCGATCGCGCCGCGACGTCAGCCGGTCGCGGTCCTGCACGTCGGCGGGGCCGCGCTGAGCATCCCGCGGTACGTCGCGGTCACGCGGCCGCGGTCCCGGCAGATCGTGCTCGAACCGGATGAGGATCTGACCGAGTTCGTCCGCGAGGCGCTGCCGCTGCCGAAGCGGACCGGGATCAAGGTGCGGCCGGTCACGGGTCGGGCCGGGATCGGCGAGGTGTACGACGACTCGATGGACGTGGTGATCCTGGACGCGTTCGAGCATGAGGCGGTGCCGGCGAATCTGGTGACGGCGGAGTTCTTCGCCGAGTGTGCCCGGGTACTGCGGCCGACCGGGGTGCTGGTGGCGAACCTGATCGACGGGAAGGCGGGGCTGCCGTTCATCCGGCGTACGGCGGCGACGGTGCGCGCGGGGATCGGCGCCGGGGTGGTGCTCGCGGAACGGAAGATCCTACGTGGCAAGGGATTCGGGAACGTCATCATGGTTGCGTCGCGGCAGCCCGTCCCTGACCTGACGGATGCCGGGCGGCGAGCCCAACCCCCGTACGACGTGATGCCCCTCGACGAACTCGCAGGAAAAGCCGCACCCCTCACCGACGCCGAAGGCTACGTCACCCCGCAGGCACCACCCTCAGTCTTCCGCAGCTGAGCCGCTCGACCGCGTCGGCAACTGCAGCGCGCTCGTCCGGGGTTGCACCGACCGAGCGGACCAGATGGTCGAGCCGGTCTCTGCCCGCGAGCCGCTTGCCCTGGAGCCACGCCTGGATCGTCGCCCGCGGAATACCTGTCTGTCGCTCGAGTGCCCGCAACGACTGCGGTCGGGCGAGTGCTGCGAGAGCGGCGCCCAGGTCCTGCAGGCTTTCTGCGTCGTCCAGCAGTCCGACTATGTCGCGGGGGTCGCGGCTTGCTTGTTCCCAGCGGCGGCGCCAGACGGGCATGAGGTCGGCGGGGACGCCGCAACCGGCGAGGAACGCCTCGGCGACTTCCCAGGTCGGCAGATGTTTGCCGTTCGTGGCGCGGACGAGGTGTGGGTGCGAGTAGTGCGCGCGCTCCGCCAGTTGCCGGTAGCTCAGCCCGGCATGCCGCCGTACCCGCTGCAACGCTTCCGCGAAATCCTCCACGTGTTCAAACATAACTCAACACGTTTCAACAGATCAAGCGGCAGTTACGCTTGACCCTGTGTCTGTCGCGAAGGTTTCCGCCCTGGCCTACTACCCGGTGAAAGGTCTCGCCGGGATCCCCGTCGACTCAGCTGAGGTCGGCCCGACCGGCCTGCTCAACGATCGCCTGTTCATGCTCGTCGAGCCGGACGGCACGTTCCTCAGCCAGCGCAAGCTCCCCGCGATGGCCACGCTGCATGCCGAACTGGACGGCGACCGCCTCCATCTGTCCGCCGCGGACGCTCCCGATGTCGAGCTCGCGATCCAGTACGACGGCAAGCGGCGCGACGTCAGCCTGTTCGGGAAATGGTTCGGCCAGGGCATCGTTCAGGACCCGGCCGCGGACGAATGGTTCACGGCCCGCCTAGGTACGCCGGCCGCGCTGGTCCGCGTCACGCCCGAGCACGAACGACCCGGCTGGGGCGCGCATCGCGGCCTGACCGGGTACGGCGACGCGCACGCGCTGATGATCACGTCGCTGTCGTCACTCGACGGTCTCAACGCGCGCATCGTTGAGCGCGGCGGCGAGGCGATCCCGATGAATCGGTTCCGGCCGAACATCGTCGTGTCCGGCTGGCCGGAGCCGCACACCGAGGACAAGGTCCTGCGGATGACGGCCGGCGCAGTCGAGATCGGTTACTCGGCGCGCGGTATCCGGTGTGCGGTTCCGACGGTGGAGCAGTCGACCGGGGCAAAGTCCGGCCCGGAGCCGACCAGGACGCTGGCGACGTACCGGCGCGAACCGGCGTACGGCGGCGGCGTCAGCTTCGGCGTCAAGGCCGCAGTGCTTGCCGGAGGCACCATTCACGTCGGCGACGAGATCGCCGTCCAGGAATGGATCCCGGACGGCACCGATCCCGCGCAGGACTAACAGCCGACTCTCGACCGGCCAGTGACGGCCTTGTAGGTGCAGGTGTCGAAGGTCTTGCCGGCCGGGGTCTGGAAGCGGGCCGTGTCGCCGGTGTTGTTCCAGACGTACCAGCTCTGGTTCCAGTAGAGCGTCAGCGCCCGGTTGCGGTTCTTGCCGGTGCGGACGATGACCGTCGACCGGCCCGGCAGTACGTACCCACGCGGGAACACGAACACGTGGTTGGCCACGTCCGCGACCCGGAAGCCGGACAGGTTGATCGGCCGGCTGCTGATGTTGCGGACGGTGAAGAACTCGTTGTTGATCTGGGCATTGGTGCGCGTGTCCGTGCCCGGCGGGTCGTACTGGATCCCGCTGAGTACGGCGGTGATCGCCGCGTCGGCAGTCAGTGGTGCGAAGGCCGCCGTACCGGCCAGCACCACCGCGGCCGTCGCGGCGGAAAAGAGCGTGCGGAAGCGTCGTGCGAACACAGAATTCCCCTTCGGCAGTGGGCCGATCTCCCCCCCGGCCCGATGAACTTCGGCTGCCGGTTCCCCCCGGCGGTCGCACACGCTAGTCGTTACGCTCCGTGCTCGTCAAGGGCTCAATCAACGGTCGTCGGTACGCCGTGCTCGAGCACCTTCACGCGCTTCTCCAGCCCTGCTTCACGGAACGCCGCGACGAGCTGGTCAGGCCCCTCGGTGAAGTGCGCCCAGCCCTCGGTGTGCACCGGGACGATCGTCGCCGAGCCGAGCAGACGCGCTGCCTCGACCGCGTCCGCGGACGTCAGCGTGAGGTTGGCGCCATCGAGAAGCCCGGTACGCGCGGCGCCGGCGAACAGGACCGCGACATCGATCGGTGCGAACCGGTCCGCGATCTCCTTCACCAGACCGAGCGACGCGTTGTCGCCGGCGACGTACACGGTCGGCAGACCTTCGCCCTGCAGAACGAACCCGGTCACCACGCCGAGCACCTTCTCCGCACCTTCCGGTCCGTGCAGCGCGGGTACGCCGGTCACCGTGATCACGCCGCCGTCCGGCCGGCGCAGGTCGATCGACTCCCAGTTCTCGAGGCCGCGGACGCCGTCGATGCGAGTGGCCGCGCCCGGGGTCGACAGCACGGTCGGGATGGTCGCCAGCAGCGCGCGGCCGGCGTCGTCGAGGTTGTCCTTGTGCTCGTCGTGCGAGACGAGCGCGACGTCGATCGGACCGAGCTTGTCGGCCGGGATCGCCGGACCGATCAGCTTGGTCATCACCCGGCCGGGCAGCTGGTAGTCGCGCGGCTCGTCGAAGGCCGGGTCGATCAGGAACGTCAGGCCACCAAGGTTCAGTACGGCGGTCGGGCCGCCGATGTGCGTGATCTCCATGTCCACGATCCTCCGCCGTGGCGGTCGGTCCGGCCATTGGCCCGGGAGCCATAGTTACCGAAGATCGGGCCATACTGTTCTCATGCGTACTGTCGCGGTCCTCGCGTACGACGGGATGAGCCCGTTCCACCTGTCGGTGCCCTGCCTGGTGCTGGGCGAGCGGCGCGGACGGGCAACGGCGTACGACGTGCTGGTCTGCGCGGAGCAGCCGGGGTCGATGCGGACGAACGCCGGGTTCGGGATCAGCGTGGATCACGGGCTCGAGGTGATGGAGCGGGCGGATGTCGTCGTACTGCCGAGCTGGGAGCCGGGGTTGCAGGCGTCCGACGTACTGCTGGATGCGATCCAGCGGGCGCATGCGCGGGGCGCGACGGTGGTGGGGTTGTGCATCGGGGCGTTCTTGGTAGCGGAGAGCGGGATCGCGGCGGGGCGTGAGGTGGTGACGCACTGGCGGTGGGCGGACGAGTTGCGCGCTCAGCATTCGGAGCTGGACGTGCGCGCGGACGTGCTGTGGTCGGACCTGGGCGACGTGATCACCTCGGCCGGTACGGCGGCGTCGCTCGACTGCTGCTTGCACCTGGTTCGGACGCATCACGGGGTGGAGATGGCGGAGAAGGTTGCCCGCGACATCGTGGTCGCGCCGCATCGGAGCGGGTCGCAGGCGCAGTACATCCCGGTGCCGGTGCCGCCGGATCCGAGCGACGACGTGATCGAGAAGGCGATGGTGTGGGCACGGGCCCGGCTCGACCAGCCCGTGTCGCTGGACGAGTGGGCCGGGGCGGTGGCGCTGTCGCGGCGTACGTTCACGCGGCAGTTCCGGGCGCGGACCGGGAGTTCGGGGCAGGCGTGGTTGCTGCGGCAGCGGCTGGACCGGGCGCGGCTGTTGCTGGAGACAACCGATCTGCCGGTCGAGCGGGTGGCGGCGTCGAGCGGGTTCGGGAGCAGTGATGCGTTGCGGCACCACTTCCACTCGCTGCTGGGGACGACGCCGCAGCGGCATCGGCAGGAGTTCTACAGCAGCACGAGCAGGATGTAGATCACCGGCGCGGCGAACGTGACGAGCAGGATCCAGGCCATCATCCGGTGCCCGGTCTTACCGCGGTCGAGCGACGAGGCGAAGTACAGGACGGCACCTTCCTCCGTGTGCCGGCTCAGCCCCATCCGCTTGGCCTCCTCCGGCCGCGGATCAGGCCGCTCCTCGGCAAATGCATCCGGATGAATCCCGTAGTGCGCCGGCCCGGCCGAATCCACGTCGTCACGCTCGGAGAACATCCAGCCTCCCGCAGGTTGGTGGACCAGGTCGTCAAACCATGATCACACCAACCACCAGGAATCGTGCCGCACTTCCTACGAGAAGTCCGCCACCCAGGCGTACCGCGTCGGCTTCGAGCCGATGCAGAGGCCGAGCAGGTCGATCGCCGTACAGTGCGCGTAGCCCTTGCGGCCGACGCCGAGGGTGGTCAGGCCGCAGTTCAGGATCGTGCTCCGGCTCTGCGCCATCATCTGCTCGTACGCCTGCTGCGCGCTCCAGTTGTCACCGCCGGCGGTGGACTTCGAGGAGCCGCTGCTGTTCGTCGCACCCGACTTGGCGCGGCTGCCGGCGTCCGAGCGGGCGCTGCCGGTCAGGTCCGGATCCTGCTCCAGCGGCTGGCAGCCGGCGTTCTTCCGCGCGCTGTCGATCATGTCGAACAGCTGCGACTCGTCGGCGTCCATGCCGCCGTCCCGCGCCGGAGGTGGCGGGGGCGGCGGGGTCGTCGTCGGGGTCTGGGTCGGGCGGCCGGTGGACGTCGTACGGCCCGGTGTGGTCGGCGCGCTCGTCGCCTTCTCCGAAGTGGGGGAGTCGGTCGGCTCGAGGGTGCTCGGGGTCTCCGACGGGACCGTCGTCGGGGACGCGGAGTCCGTCGGGGTGCCGGTAGGGGTGCCGGTCGGCGTCGTCGTCGGGGTCACCGTCGGCGTACCAGTCGGGGTCGCCGTCGGCGCCACCGTGGGGCGCGTTGTCGGGGTTGCTACGGCGGCCTTTGTGGTTGGGGTGATGTAGGTGTCGTCGGTTCGCGTGACGATCGGCACCGAGGCGTCCGCGTCGTCGTTCTGCGGCTGGTGCAGGAGGATCCACGAGATCGGCGTGATCACCAGCACCACAGAAGCCATAGCAATAATCGACCGCCGCCCCCGAGACCCCCGCTCTCCGGACGCAGCCCGCCGCCCAACCCGCCCAGGCCCAGAACCCCCAGGCCCACTACCAGGCCCAGAACTCCCACGCCCACCAGCCCGCGCGGCTCCAAGCTCTCGCTCACCACCCGCGCCAAGCCCAGCAGCACCCGCACGCCCAGCAGCTCCACCAGCGCCAGCACCCACGCCAGCCCCAGCCCCGTCAGCCAGCCCAGCACCACCAACCCGCTCGGCGCCGCGAACACCTGCGCCAGCCGCCTCCGCCGCGCCAAAGGCACCTGCAGCCGCACGCGCGCTGTCCGCACCGGCCGACCCGAAGTCACCAGCGGAGCCGAAGCTCGTGGCGCCTGGGCCGGCTGATCCGAAGTCGGTGGATCTGCTGGGGCTTGTCGTGTCGGTGGTTGGTGTTGGGGTGGTGCGTGGTGTTCCGGTGGTGCGGCCGGTGGCGGCTAGGAGGTCGGCGGCTGAGGCGGCGGGGGTGGGGCGCGGAGGGGTGTCCGGCGTGCTCGTGCCCAGGGATGCCCAGTCGTCGGTTGCTCGGCGGATGGACCAGGTGCCGGCGGTTTCGCCCAGGCCCGGGCGTTCGGTCGGTTCCGGGGTTTCCGGGCGACGGGCCGCACGGCGAGCGCGGGTAGGCGACTCAGGTTCGGCGCCGGCGATCGACTGCTCGACCCACGACGGCGTACCAGCAGGACGCCGCCCAGCAGCCGCGCCATACGAGTCCGCAGACTCGGCAGGCGTGCGCGTAGGCAGTCCGGACGTGGCGTCCTCGGGGGCCGTGTAGCTGGGCAGGGCTCCACGCGGCGCGTACTGCGGGGTTGCCGGGCGCGACTGGTTGCCGTTGGCCCAGAACGGGTTCTCGTTGGACGCACCAGCGGATTGCGCCGTGGCCCAGAAGGGCGACTCGTCGCTGGAGCGCGGTGCGTACCGCGGTGGTTCTGGTGGTGCGGGCGGGGTGTTTTCCGCGGGCGGGGTGGACCGGTTGCCGGAGCGCGACGAGCGTGATGCAGCTCGGGTCGCCTTCCTGCGTGGCTTGTACCGGCCGTTTCCGGACTCGGACATTATTCCGTTGTTCCTCTCAAAGTCGCGCCCCCAAGACGTGCCTCATCAGCCGTCTCACCGGAGCCCCCCAGGAACGTCCGGCGACATGACAAGGTCGGATCTACCCGCGGCGACCGGCCGTGAACCGGCCGGACATTGTGGGCCTGAGACAACGTCTCGCCCGCACTCGGTGATCTCCACACAATGACAACCACAACGGCCCTCAGCTCCGGCCGAAGTCCTGGACCCAACTGCCCGGTCCGTAGTTGGACTTGACCTGCCCCGGGTCGTATCCGATGCCGATCGTGGTGAACCGGCAGTTGAGGATGTTCTTGCGGTGGCCGTCGCTCTGCATCCAGGCCGCGACCACCTTCTGGGCGGTGTCGTAGCCGGCCGCGATGTTCTCGCCCCAGCTCGACCCGCGGTACCCGGCGGCCGCCATCCGGTCGCCGGGATCCTGACCATCGGGGTTGGTGTGGTCCATGTAGTGCCGCCGGACCATGTCCGACGCGTGCTTCCCGGCCGCCTCGACCAGTGCGCTGTCCAGCCGGAGCGGACCGCAGCCCTGCTGCTGACGGATCTGGTTCGTGTAGTCGAGGACCTGCCGCTCCTGCGTGCTCGTCCCACCACCACTGGGCGGCGGCGGAGGAGTGTCCGTCGGCTCGGTGGTCCGTGTCTTCGTCGGCGTCGTACTCGCGGTCTTCGTCGGATAGCTCGGCTTCGGCCGGCCACCGCCGCTGGTCGTCCGCGTACTCCCCGGCGAGGTCGGCGGCACAGTCACGGTCGTCACGCCGACCGTCGGAGAAGTAGGAGTCGTGAGTACGTCGGTAGGCGTATCGCTCGGCGTACCAGGACTCGTCGGAGTCGCCGAGGTGGACGACGACGTCGCGCCCGGACCGAGCGCCGGCGTACCGACGACGGACGTGGTCGTACGACCGTTCGGCAAGGTCTTGGTGACGGTGATGAGCGGCGTACCGGCCTTCGTGCCGTCACCCGATCCGCCGTCGACGCGGGTGTCCTCGGAGACGTTCAGAACCTTGGCGGCATCGTCGGTCCGCGAGTTGTCGTGGGACATCAGCCAGACGACCGGGCCGATCGCGAGCAGTACCGACAACGCGCTGACGACAGGGCCGACCAGGCCACGGCTCCGCCGGGGAGCTCGTCTACTGCCGCGGTGCCGCCGGGGGGTAGGCGAATCCGTCATGGGATGGGCGAATCCTCTTCGTTTTTCGTCGTACCGAGTGTCGCGTCGTTCCCCGTTGGTCCAGCCAGGTCCCCCCTGGTTACCGAACAGGAACCTTAACGGACACGCGAGGTCATCGTTACAGGTCTGCGACGCCTCTTAACGATTCCCGAAGGTTCTCGGGCAACGATTAACGAACAGGGCCTGAACCGCCGGTCATTCGCCGAAGTCCTGCACCCAACTTCCGTTGCCCCAGTCCGGCTTCACCTGGCCGCTGTCGTACCCGATGCCGATCATCGTGTAGCTGCAGTTGAGGATGTTCGCGCGGTGGCCGGCGCTGTTCATCCAGCCGGTCACGACCGCGGACGGGCTCGAGTAGCCGACGGCAATGTTCTCGGCCATCGCACCGCCGGTGAACCCGGCTGCCTTCATCCGGTCGAACGGGCTGCGGCCGTCCAGGCTGTCGTGCGCGAAGTAGTGCTTGTCGACCATGTCGGAGGCATGCGCCTGGGCGGCTCTGGTCAGTGCGCTGTTCGTGCGCAGCGGTCCGCAGCCGGCCTTGGCCCGCTCCTGGTTGGTCAGGGCAAGCACTTGCGCCGCGGATCCACCGCTGGGCTTGGTGGTTGCCGTCGGCTTCGGTGTCGCGGTGTGGCTCGGCTTCGGCGTCGGCTTGGACGTCGTCCGGGTGGGCTTCGGTGTCGCCGTACGGGTGCTGTCGCGGCTCGGTGCCGTGGTCGACCGGGTCGGCTTCGGCGTCGGGGTCTTCGTGGTGGAGCGCGTCGGCGTCGGCGTCGTACGGCGGGGTGTGTACGACGGACTCGTCGGACGGCTCGGCGTCGCCTTCGGGGCGTCGTCGCTGGCGGGCGCGACGGACGTGATCGGGTTCTCCTGGCTCGTGGGCTTGCTGCCGGTCTGTCGTACGACGAACCACCCGACGCCGACCAGCAGGACCAGAGCAGACAGCGACGCGATGAGAGGACCGGCCACGCCACTACCGAGTGACCGTTTGTGGTTCGTCATGGTGAGCACCCTTGCCCAGGTCAGCGTTCGCCGACCCTCGCGCAGGCCTCACTTCACGAACCTTTGACTATCGCAGTCGTTTCAAACGGTTGAGCACGCCTTCGGCGTGAAAAAGATGACGCCGCTCCGCGGCGGGGGTGGGGGGCGTCTCAAACGGTTGAGCGGGCGATGACGATGTCGGCGATGACCTTCCAGCCCAGGCTTCGGTACAGGCGCAGGCCGTCGATGGACGCGATCAGGATGCCGCGTTTGGCGCCCCTCGCCGCGGCCGCTTCGACCAGCGATGCCATCACCGCGCTGCCGAGTCCGCGTCGTCGATGAGCCGGGTCGGTCTCGATCCGGTCCGCGACCGCGTCCTCACCGACGACCGCCATCCGCCCGCTCGACACCACTCCACCGTGCAAGGTGGCGCGGGTGATGATCAGGTCGTCCTCGAGTTCGGTGTGCAGCGCATATCGCTCGTGCAGCTTCAACGCGGGCTGCTCCGAGAGCTGGATCGTCATCAGCCAGTCCTGGTCCTGCTGGACCTCGAGGCCGAGGTCCTCCAGCTGCTCGATCCGGGCTTCCTTGTCATCGGTGGCCAGGGTGATCCAGCCCGCGCCGCGCCCGCCGCCGTCGGCCGAGGCCAGCTGGGCAGCACGCTCCACACGTTCCGGTTTGTCGTCGGCATCCAGTACGACGTACTCCGTCGGCCGGCTCTCCTCACCCGCACGGACGATCAAGATGCCGTCGTTGTCGTCCTCCACTGTGGTCCAGCCCCGCGAGACGGACCACCCGGCCTGCCAGCGGCGGACGAGCTCCTCACGATCTCTCACCAGTCGATTCAAGCAGCCCGCAACCGTCACGGCGAGGGGAACTGGTGTCGCTTGACACCAACTGGCCGTAAATTTCCGCCTGCAGGCTGTCACCACTACCGCTCAGCCGCCCGCCGCGCAACCCCTCACAGCCTGTCAACGACCGGCGTACTCGTCCGCGAGCAGGTCGAAGACCAGGTCGTCGTCGTAGTTGCCGTCCCGGCGCGGAATCGCCGCGCGCTCGGTGCCGACGTGGGTGAATCCGTTGGCCTCGGCAACGTGCGCCGACGCGCTGTTGCCGAGGGCAGCCTTCACCATCAGCCGCCGGCGACCTAGACCGCCTTCCGCGACAGGCTTGAACGCGTGCGGGATCAGCAGCTCGACCGCGGACGTCATCACCTTGCGGCCGCGCGCGTCCGGGTGCATCCAGTACCCGATCTCGCCCACGGTCGCGTCCATCCGGTTGTTCAGATTGAAGACGCTGACGTTCCCGAGCAGCTCGTCGGTCGCCGGGTCGGCGATCGCCCAGGCGACACCTTCGCCGCCGGCCATCATGTGCAGCCGGGTCTTGATGAACCCCTCGGCGTCCTCCAGCCGGTACGGCGACGGCATGCCGGACAGCCAGTGCTGTGTCCGCTCGTCGCTGCACGCCTCCTGGACCCGTTGCGCGTCCGAGTCCCGCAGCCCGCGCAAACGGATGCTGCCGCCCTCGAGCACCGGCACCGTCCACCAGTTGCCCTGCGGCTCGAGGTCGTCGTCGCGCCCGACCGATGCGACCCATTCGTCCTTACGTACGCCGCGTGCGCGTCCGCCACCCGGGATCGTCACCAACCCCCGGAACCCCGCCTTCCACGCGACCCGTCGGCTCGCATAGTTCCCGACGAACGCCCGCCAGATCACCCGCTCCCAGCCGAGTCCGTCGAACGCGTACCGTACGGCGAGCTTCAGCGCCCGCGTCATCACCCCGTGGCCGCGCACCTCCGGCGACACCGCGAACCCGACCTCCCCGACGCCGCCCTCGCCGTCACCGAGATCGATCGTGCCGGCGTACCGGCCGTCGTACTCGATCGCCCAGCCCCACATCGTGTTCGTGCGCCAGCCGTTCGGGATCATCTCGGTGAGGAAGTTGACCGCGTGCTCGTGCAGGTAGGGGACCGGGATCGTGGTCCACTGCTGCATCACCGGGTCCTGGCACATCCGGTAGGCGGGCTCGACATCGTCGATGGTGTGGGCACGCAGGGTCACCACACCGTCGGTCAGAACCGGGACGTCCTCGGGGAATCGCATACCTCAGGGTGACGCGCTGCCACCGGCCGGGCAACGCATTTGCCTGACACGGAGAGCAATCGAGATTAGGCTGTGAGCTGTGAACGCAGCCGGAGCAGAGCCGCCACGCGGCCGGGGTGGGCAGCTGGCAGCTCAGCGACAGGCCACGATCGTTGCCGAAGTCAACAGTCGCGGTGCGATCACCGTGGCCGAGCTGGTCGATCGGTTCGGTGTCTCGGACATGACCATCCGTCGCGACCTCGACGCCCTGGACTCCAGCGGCCTGCTGCACAAGGTGCACGGAGGCGCGACGTCGGTCGGTCTGCGCAGCGCGCACGAGCCGGGCTTCGACGCCAAGCTCACGCAGGAGTCGGCGGCCAAGCAGGCGATCGCGGCCGAGGCGGCGACGAGGGTCCAGCCGGACAGCGCGATCGGCATCGGCGCAGGGACGACGACGTACGCGCTGGCTCGTCAGTTGCTCCGCGTCGAGAACCTGACCGTCGTGACGAACTCGGCGCGGATCGCCGACGTGTTCCACGGCAACGCGCGGTCGGACCGCACCGTCGTACTGATCGGCGGGATCCGTACGCCGTCGGACGCGCTCGTCGGGCCGATCGCGACCGCGGCGCTGGCGTCGTTGCATCTCGACCTGTTGTTCCTCGGCGCGCACGGTGTCGACGCCGAGCACGGGTTGAGCACGCCGAACCTGATGGAGGCCGAGACCAACCGATCGTTCATCGCCGCCAGCCGCGAGATCGTCGTGGTCGCGGACCACACCAAGTGGGGGACCATCGGCCTGAGCACGTTCGCGACCTGGTCGGACCTCGACGTGATCGTCACCGACAACGGCCTGTCGACCGCCGCACGCAAAGCCATGCGCGATACGGGATGCGACCTCGTCATCGCCTCCTAGCTGAGGCGGGACGCGCCGGCTGACGGGGCCGCGGCGAGTGCGCTGGGTGTGCTGAAACCGTGCTCCGCAAAGGCTTTCTCGATCGCGGCCAGGACCGACTCGGACGCATCCGCCTCGACCAGCGCGATGATGCAACCGCCGAAGCCACCGCCGGTCATCCGTGCGCCGAGCGCACCTGCTTCAAGCGCGGTGTCGACCGCGACGTCGAGCTCCGGCACGGTGATCTCGAAGTCATCGCGCAATGACACGTGCGAGGCGGTGAACAGCGGGCCGACCTCGCGGAGCTTGCCGGCATGCATCAACGCGACCGCGTCCTCGACCCGGCGGATCTCGGTCACCACGTGCCGCACCCGACGCCGTACGACGTCGTCCGACAACCGCGCCAGCGCATCGTCGAGGTCCTCGAAGGCGATCGAGCGCAGAGCCGGTACGCCGAGCTCGGCCGCAGCCTGCTCGCAGCTCTTCCGGCGGGCGGCGTACTCGCCGTCGACGTGGCGGTGCGGTGCCTTCACATCGACCACCAGCAAGGCGAGGTTGTCGGCCGCCGGGTTGAACGGGATCTGCTCGGTCGACATCGCGCGGATGTCGAAGTACAGCGCGTGGCCCTCGGTGCAGCACATCGAGGCCATCTGGTCCATCAGCCCGACCGGCGCACCGACGTACTTGTTCTCGGCCTTCTGCGCGAGCCGCGCGACCTCGGCAGGGTCGACCTCGATATCGCGCAGACCGAGCAGGGCGACCAATGTCGCGCACAGCAGTGCCGCGGACGAGGACAGGCCGGCGCCGGAAGGGATGTCGGACTCGAAGTGCAGGTTCGCGCCGCCGATCGGGTAGCCGGACTCGCGCAGGATCCAGGCCGCACCGGCCGGGTACGCCGCCCAGTCGCCGACCGATCCCGGTGCCAGGTCCTCGATCGCGAACTCGGTGACGCCCTTGTGTCCGGCGGAAGCGACCGCGATCCGGCCGTCGTCGCGCTTCGAGGCGGTCACGACGATCCGGTTCGGCAGGGCGATCGGGAGGACGAGCCCGTCGTTGTAGTCGGTGTGCTCGCCGATCAGGTTGACCCGGCCCGGCGCCCGCCAGCTGCCGTCAGGCGTCGTACCGAAGACGTTCTCGAAGGAGCTCACGAACCGACCTTCCGCAGTGTCTCGGCCACGTCCTCGGGCCGGGTGTCGCTGATGAACGAGCCCATGCCGGACTCCGAGCCGGCCAGGTACTTGATCTTGTCCTTCGCCCGGCGGATCGACAACACCTCCAGGTGCAGGTAGCCGAGCTCGCGGTCGATCCGCACCGGGGCCTGATGCCACGCGGCGATGTAGGGCAGCGGTTCGCCGTACAGACCGTCGAGTCGCTGCAGTACGTCGAGGTACAGCTCGACGAAGTCGTCGCGCTCGCCAACCGACAGCTCGTCGATACCGAACACCTGGCGGTGCGGGTACAGGTGCACCTCGACCGGCCAGCGCGCCGCCTCGGGGACGAACGCGGTCCAGTTGCCGTTCTCGCCGACGACCCGCGTACCTTCCTTGCGCTCGGCCGCCAGGACGTCGGCGAACAAGTTGCTGCCAGCAACTTCCTGGTGCTCGCGGGCGCGCGCCATCAGCGTCCGCATCCGCGGCGGAACGAACGGGTACGCGTAGATCTGGCCGTGCGGGTGGCTGAGCGTGACGCCGATCTCACGGCCGCGGTTCTCGAACGGGAAGACCAGTTCGACGTCGTCGCGGGCGCCGAGCTCGGCGGTCCGGTCGGCCCAGGCGTCGACGACCAGGCGGGCCTGGCCCTGGGACAGGTCGGTGAACGACTTGTTGTGGTCGCTGGTGAAGCAGACCACCTCGGTCCGGCCCGGGCCGGCGAACGACGGGAACCGGTTCTCGAACACGGCGACGTTGTAGTCGTGGTCCGGGATCTCGGTCGGCTTGCCCGGCCGGCTCGCGTCCAGCGGGCACTCGTCGGCCGGCGGCAGGTAGGTCCGGGTGTTGCGGTGGGTGGCGTAGGTGATCACGTCGCCGGTCAGCGGGTCGGTGCGCAGGTCGACCTGCGGCTGCGGGGCGGGCAGACCGCGGGTGTCCTCGAGCGGTACCCGCACCGGCGTGTCGGCGGGGTCGTAGTAGATCAGCTCGCGTCCGTCCGACAGTTTGGTGTCGGTACGGCGTACGCCGCGCGGTGTTTTCATCGTGTGACCCTCCCGGCCGTACGACGCGTCCGGCCAGGAATCATCGTAAACCAACAAACTCGAACAAGCACGGTAGCCCGGGCGGCCGCTAGTCTTGGTAGATGGACGACTACGCCCAACGCCCGCCCTCTCGTGGTCTGACGAGAGGGCGCTAGGAACTCCGACCCATGAACGCCACCCTGCTCAACATCGTTCTGATCCTGGTTTTCGTGCTCATCGGCGGGGTCTTCGCCGCCGCCGAGATGGCCCTGGTCTCGCTCCGGGAGAGCCAGCTCAAGTCGCTATCGCACCGCGGCCGGCGCGGCGAGATCGTCGCCAAGGTCGCCGCCAACCCGAACCGGTTCCTGTCCGCCGTCCAGATCGGCGTGACCCTGATGGGCTTCCTGTCCGCCGCATTCGGTGGCGCGACGCTGGCCGACAGCCTGTCCCCGCACCTGCAGAAGCTCGGCCTGCCCGAGTCGGTGGCAAACACCGTCGCGCTGGTGCTGATCACGATCGCGATCTCGTACGTCTCGATCGTGATCGGTGAGCTCGCCGCCAAACGGCTCGCGCTGCAGCGGGCCGAGACGTTTGCGCTCGGCCTGGCGCCGCTGGTCGACAAGATCGCCTCCGGCGCCCGGCCGGTGATCTGGCTGCTGTCGAAGTCGACCGACCTGGTGGTCCGCGCGCTCGGCGGTGACCCGAACGCGAACCGCGAGGTGATGACCGACGAGGAGCTCCGCGACCTGGTCTCGGCGCACGAGTCGCTCGGCGAGGAGGAGCGCAAGATCGTCGACGACGTCTTCGAGGCGGGCAGCCGGCAGTTGCGCGAGGTGATGCTGCCGCGGACCGAGGTCGACTTCGTGGACGGCGAGATGCCGGCGTACAAGGCGGTCAAGTTCGCCGCCGAGCGGCCGCACTCGCGGTACCCGGTGATGAACGGCTCGGCCGACGACATCGTCGGGTTCGTCCACGTCCGTGACCTGTTCGACCCTGCCGTCGCGACTCGCTCGGTGCGGGTCGGCGACCTGGCCCGCGAAGTACTCATGCTGCCGGACACCGCGAAGCTGCTGCCGACGCTGACCGAGATGCGCCGCCGCAGCACGCATATCGCGATCGTCCTCGACGAGTACGGCGGTACGGCGGGCATCGTCACGCTGGAGGACCTGGTCGAGGAGCTGATCGGCGACATCAAGGACGAGTACGACGAGGAGGCGGCCGAAACCACCCGCCTGGGTGGCGGCGACATCGTCGTCGACGGCCTGCTGAACCTCGACGACTTCGCCGACGCCACCACGATCGAGCTCCCCGACGGCCCGTACGAGACCGTCGGCGGTTTCCTCGCCGCCCAGCTCGGGAAGGTCCCGTCAACGGGCGACGAGGTCCGGATCGACTCCCACACGCTGACCGTCACCGAGATGGACGGCCGCCGGGTCGCGCGGGTCCGGCTGCACCGGATCAAACCGGAAGCGGAACTGACCGAGTCTCCAGCACCCGCTGCCGAGCAAGGATGACCAGCCCGCCGACCACGTACCCGAGGCCCTGGAAGACGAGGACCGGGATGATGCCGACTGCGTCGCCGAGGAAGCCGGCCGCGGCGATGCCGATCAGCACCGCGACGCTCTCGGCGGCGCCGACCGCGCCGTAGATGCGGCCGCGGGTGCCGTCGACGGTGAGGTTCTGGAAGACGGTCATCATGCCCGCGATGGTGAGTGCACCGGGCAGCCCGACGACGATCATGCAGACGAACGCCGGGATCACGCTGTCCGACGCCAGCGGGTAGAGGAACAGTGTGGTGTCGATCAGCCCGAAGGCGAGTGCGCCGATACCCCACAACCTCGCCGCCGGCCAGCGCGAGCCGATCGCGGCGGCGACCAGACCGCCGACGATCCCGCCGATCGCTTGGGACGAGACGATCAGGCCGTACACCTGTCCGTCCCCGCCGATCTGGGAGCTGACGAACGGCGCGAACAGCGTGCTCATGATGCCTTCGCCGACGCCGGTGACCATGCAGAACACGAAGAACAGCTGGATCGCCGGGCCGGCGACACACAACCGCAGCCCTTCGGTCCACTCCTCTTTCAGTCGCTTGATCGCGCCGCCCGCGGTCTGCTCCGGGTTCTCGGGTCGCACCTGCCGGTGCCGCATCCGTGCGATCAGCACGACAGCGATCAGGAACGTCGCGGCGTCGCCGAGCGCGAGAAGGGTCAGTCCGCCGGCGGCCGCGAGAACACCACCGAGCGCTGCGCCGATGAGCCGGGCGAGGTCGCGGATCTGACTGTTCAGCGCGTTCGCCGTGACGAGTTGCTCCTCGTGCACCAGCACCGGAACCAGCGATTGCTCGGCCGGCTGGAAGAACTGCTGCAGACAGCTCTGCGCCAGTACGACGCCGTACACGATCCAGATCGTGCTCGCGTCGTGTACGGCGATCAGCGGCAGCAGCACCACCGCGTTGAGGATGTTCGTCACGATCATCGTGGTCCGCCGGTTCCAGCGGTCGACGAAGACGCCGGCCAGCGAGCCGAGTACGACGGCCGGCAGGAACGACGCCAGCAGCAGACCACCACTCGCCAGCGTCGAGCCGGTCAGTACGTACACCTGGAACGCGAGTCCGGTCCGCAGTAGCCAGTCGCCGATCAACGAGATCAGGCCGGCGCTCAACATCAGGCGGTAGTCGCGCTGGCGGGCAAGGACGCCCCACAAGTCCTTCATCTGTCTACTCCGCTCTGGTCTTCGGGGGAGATCGTGACGATCTGGGTGAACGAGACATGCCGGCTGCCCGGCGGGCGGGTGGACTTGTCGTCGATCGGCCGCTCGTCGACCCAGCGCTGCAGCAACGCGTCGACCTGGCCGACGAGCTCGGTCAGCTCATCGGCAGTCAGGTAGAACCCGCTCTGCCCGATCCCCGAGCTGTCCCGCCAAACTGCGTCCTCGGTCTGCCGTTGCTGCTGCCACTGGCTCAGCCGCTCGAGCGCGCGCTCGGCCAGTAACTGCTCGAGTACGTCGGCCGCCGCGGCGCCTTCCGGAGTGGCGGCCGCATCGCGCCACGACTGCGATGTCGACACCAACCGCCACGGCCGCTCCCGGTTGTCCTTCCCCGGAGCAGGCTCGACGAAGTCGTACTTCGCCAGCTGCCGCAGGTGGTGCGATGCCAGCGCCTGACTGATCCCGAGGTGGCGGGCAGCGTCGGCCGCGGTCATCGGACCCTCACGCCCCAGCAGCGACTGCAGGTCCAGCCGGACCGGATGCGCCATCGCCCGGATCGCCAACGGATCGTTCAGCAACCGGGAACGGCGCGGGTCCTTCTCCAAAGACATGCTTGGAATATGCATCCGGCTGAATCCGATGTCAAGCTGTTGCTTGGAATGTGCTGGCGATCTGCCGCCGTACGATGCGGCATGACCGTTGCAGCATCTGCGCCGTCGTCTGCCTGGGCCCCGCTGCGGCGGCCGGTGTTCCGTGCGCTGTGGCTGGCACAGCTCGGCTCGAACGTCGGCAGCTGGATGCAGTCCGTCGGCGCGCAGTGGACCGTCGTACATCAGCCCAACGCGGCAGCGCTGGCATCGATCGTGCAGGCCGCGAGCCTGCTCCCGGTGCTGTTCGTGTCGCTGCCCGCGGGCGTGCTTGCCGACGTACTCGATCGCCGCCGCCTGATCGCGCTGGCGACGCTGGCGATGGCCGTCGTGGCCGGCGGGTTGGCGATCCTGAGCGCCGAGGGCTTGCTGACTCCGACCGCGCTGATCGCGATCACCTTCGTCCTCGGTGCCTGCCAGGCGCTGACCAGTCCGGCCTGGCAGGCGATCCAGCCGGAGTTGGTACCGCGCGAGGAGCTGCCGGAGGCCGCGGCGCTCAACAGCCTCAACGTGAACATCGCCCGGGCGATCGGCCCCGCGCTGGCCGGATTCCTCCTCGGCCTGAGCAGCCCGGCCGTGGTGTTCGCCGTCAACGCCGTGTCGTACCTCGCGATCCTGATCGCGCTCCTGCGCTGGCACCGGACGACCGCGGTCGCCGCGGCCGGCGAGCCGATGCTGCCTGCCCTGCGCGCCGGTCTGCGGTACGTCGCCTATGCACCCGGCGTACGACGGATCCTGCTGCGCGCGATGCTCTTCGTCCTCCCGGCCTCCGCGTTGTGGGGGCTCCTGCCCGTCGCCGCGGTCCATCGCCTCGGTCTCGGTTCCACCGGGTACGGCGTACTCCTCGCGGCGCTCGGTCTAGGAGCCGTCGGGGGTGCTGTGCTGCTCAAACCGATCCGGACGAGGATCGGCCGCAATACCCTGCTCGGCGGGGCGACTGTTGCCTACGCCATCGGCGTACTGGCCGTTGCCTTGTTGCACAACGCAACAGTCGTCGCGCTGATCCTGATCGTCGCCGGAGCTGGTTGGCTCGGTGCGTTGTCGACGCTCAACACCACGCTGCAGTTGGCGTTGCCGGCCTGGGTTCGCGCGCGGGCGCTGGCTGTTTATCTGATGGTGTTCCTCGGCGGCCAGGGCGTTGGCGCGTTGATCTGGGGTCTGCTCGCCGCGGCCCTCGGTGCCGCGACGACGCTGCTGGTCGCGGGTGTGTTGCTGCTGATCGGTGCCGCCTCGCTCGCGGTCTTCCCGTTGCACGAACGGACGGGGCACCTGGATCGGACCGTGGTCCAGCCGTGGCCGGACCCGGAGGTCGGCATCCTGACCGACGAGGAGCCGGAGATCGATCCGCGGTCAGGTCCGGTGCTGATCGAGGTCTCGTACCACGTGCCGTCGGAGAACGCCGAGCAGTTCAAGACCGTGCTGGCCCGGGTCGGTCTCTCGCGGCAGCGAACCGGCGCGCGGCGCTGGGCGGCGTACCGCGATGTGAGTACGCCAGACCTGTACGTCGAGGTGTTCGAGGTGGCGAGCTGGTCCGAGCACCTGCGCCAGCACAACGAGCGCATCACCGGGCAGGACGCGGACTTGTATCGGCAGGCCGCCGAGCTCGCGCTCGAACCGCCGCGGGCGCGGCATCTGCTGTCGGCCGGTTGATCAGCCGGTCTGCTCGCGGATCCATTCGAGGGCGGGCTCGGCGTGGGCGAGGACGGAGACGTGGCCGAGGCCGTCGTGCAGCTCGAGCTCGGCGTTCGGCAGGTTGGCGGCCAGCCACTTCCCGTGCGAGCAGGGAATGATGCCGTCGGCGGTTCCGTGGACAAGCAGGGTCGGGGCGGCGATCGCGGTCGGGTCGCAGCCCCAGTCCAGGACATAAGAACAGTCGTCGTCGATCACGCCGTCAGGCCCGTTGGGCGTGGCGTTGCTGCCGGCGATGGACCCGAGCCAGCTCCACGGGCCGTCGAACATCGCGATGTCGCTCGCGGTGAACTCCGGGTCGTACTCGACGCCTGACGTCTCGTGTTGCACCTTCGCGTCCCGCCCAGCGGCCGCCGCGTGGAGTGAGGCGAGCCCGGACGCGACCATGCCGTCGTACCAGTCGAGACCTTTGGCGTCGTACGGCGCGATGGCGGCGAACGTGGTGACGGCCTCGACGCGTTCGCGGAGGATGGCTGCCGAGGCGAGGGCGAACGAGCCGCCGCCGGAGTACCCCACCAGCGCGAACGTGCCGATCCCGAGCGTGTCCAGGACCGTGGTCAGGTCGGCCGCCACCGAGGACATCGTCCGGCCCGGCGCCGCGGTCGACCCGCCGTACCCGGGTCGGTCGAACGAGATCCACCGGATGCCGAGCCACTCGCCCGCCTCGATCAGCGGCTCCGGCGGGACGCCCAGGTTCGGCGTGCCGTGGTGCCAGACGACGGCGAGGCGCGCGTCGTCACCCGGGGCGCTGTCGTACGCGTGCAGGATCCGCCCGTCGGCCAGGCGCAGGTCGATCTCGTCCATGCCGTTCACGATAAATGTGCGAAATGTCGAGTGCTCCCGATCGTGTCCGACCTCTGCTGCGAAGATCCCCTTCAGATCCCGAAAGGATGCCCGATCATGAAGTACCTGCTGCTGATTCACAGCAACCCGATCACCTGGGGCCACCCGTCGTTCCTCAACACCGAGGAAGGCAAGAAGCTCCCGAAGAAGGCCCGTGACGCCCTCGCCGACCAACTCAACAACCTGCTGACCGAGATCCACGAGTCCGGCGAACTCATCAACGCGGTCCCACTGGACCCACCGGCGAAGACCCGGGTAGTGCGGGTCCGCGAAGGCGTCCGGGCCACAACGGACGGCCCGTACTCCGAGGCAAAGGAGCAACTAGCCGGCGTCTTCCTCATCGACGTCAAAACCCCGGAGAGGGCCGAGGAGATCGCCGCGACAATCCCCGAGGCCGAATTCGTGGCGGTAGAGGTCCGCCCAGTTTCCGTCTTCGACTGAGGTACTGCGACCAGCTCGCCGCGGTGGGCGCGTGCGGCCAGCCCATCGCGGGGCTACGCGCGACTCCTTCGTCGCCGTGCTCCGCGCCGCACCCGCCCACCCCCGGGCTTATCGCCCGGAGTGACCTTTCCGGCTGTCGCCGGGACCTTCCGGCTATCGCCGGGGGTGGCGGGCTGCCGCCCGCGGGTCGCTCGCTGCCGCTCGCGGGCGACTGCTGGGCGGGCGCCGCTCAATAGCCGACTGTCGGCGGGCAGACTGTGGGCGGCGGAGCGCGGTGGGGCGGACCGGGCTGAGCCGGCTCGGACTCGGCTGGATCTGGTCTGGGCTGGTCCGAGCTGCTGGTCCGAGCTGGGCTGGGCCGGGGCGGACCGGGTGGGTGGACCGGGTGGGTGGACCGGGTGGGGCGGACCGGGGGCCGTGGTCCGGTCGACTGCGATGGGGTGGAATGCGGCCGCCGCACCCCGGCGGCACATCCACGCAACTGATCCGCAGCACGACCCACCACGCGGCGGTCGACCGCGCGATAGCGCGCACGGTTCGGCGATAGCCGGAAAGGATGCTCCGGGCGATAAGCCCGGGGGTGGGCGGGTGCGGCGCGGAGCACGGCGACGAAGGAGTCGCGCGTAGCCCCGCGATGGGCTACCCCCGCGCGGGTCGACCTCCGCGGGGTTAGCTGCTGACCAAGCGTTGGTGGTTTTCGTGGGTGGCGAGGGTTGGGTCGAGGGCGCCTAGGGCGAGCCAGGTGGCTCCGCCTACGCCGTCGCGGGCGGTCAGTACCTCGCCGGCGAAGTGTTGGCGGATGAGTTGGCCGACCGGAGATGATTCGCCCGCGACGCTGCCCGCCAGCACCATCGGGCCGCCGTCTGAGGTCGTCTTCAACCGGGCGACCGTCTCTGTGAGCAGCTCGGCTGCGCGTTTCACCAGGGAGCGCGCGGTTTCGTCGTCCTGGGCGTACGCCGCGATGACGGCCGGTGCCAACTCGGCGAGCAGGACTGGTGGCCGGCTGTTGACCGTCCTGACCAGGTCGTCACGTAGTGCGTCGTATCCTTCACGTTGTGCAGCCGACTGTCGGTCCCAATCAGGCAGGACTGTCTGCACAACTGTCTGCTCGAGCAGGCCAAGCGGCTCGCGAAGATCGAGAGCTTGCAGGACGCTGCGCACAGCCTCCCGGCCGAGCCAGAACCCCGACCCCTCGTCACCCAGCATCCAGCCATGCCCGCCGACGGTCCGGACGAGCTGGTGATCGCGGACCAGTCCGACGTTGCTGCCGGTGCCCGCGATCAGCACGATTCCGCCCGGCTGCGGCGTACCCGATGCGAAAGCGACCTCGAGATCGCCGATGTAGTCAGGTGCCACGGTGAGCCCCGCGCCGGTCCAGGCGTCGTCGAACCGGGCTGCCACGTCGGGCCGCCCGAGCGCCGAGCCGCCGGCCATGCCGACCACGGCGGCTTTGACGTCGGACGGGTCCAGACCGGCGAGGGCGGTGTGAAGTGCCTGACCGAAGTTGGCCGCCGCGCTTGCCGGATGACTCGTCGGGTTTCCGCCCGCGGCGGCGCCGCGACCGACTACCTTGCCTTGGGAGTCGGCGATCACGATCCGGGTGGAGGTACCGCCCAGATCGCCGCCCAGGACCAGCGGCCCGGCCGGCATCGAGACCGGCCGGTCGGCAGATCGGTCGGCAAGTCGGTCGGCAGGTGGGGCGGACGGGTCCGGCAGGGGACGTTCGACCGACATACGCAATGCTCCAAACTGCTCAAAGAGCCTATTTACAAGCACAAGGGAACAAGGTCACGCAACGGTCCCGATCTGGGGAGATCACACGGAAATGATGGGCCTTGACTTTAACTGCCAGTTGAGAAAAGTTCTGTCCAGCAAACCGCAAACTTGCGCACTTGTCGGCACCAGGAGTGTCGCTGCGAGCAGATTAGTCGAGGGGTGGGCCGCTCATGGCCAGCAGTAAGCACGGGGGATCCGGCGAGACGAGCGGCGTCAGCGCGCAGTCTTATGTCAACACTCTGACTCCGATCCTGGCCGCCGTGACCGAGCAGATCGACGGCCCGATCCAGCAGGCCGCCGACCTGATGACCGAGTCGCTACGCGCCGACGGGGTGATCCAGGCGTTCGGCTCCGGGCACTCCGAGGCGCTCGCGATGGAGATCGCCGGTCGCGCCGGCGGCCTGATCGCGACCAACCGGATCGCGCTCCGCGACCTTGTCTTGCTCGGCGGCGAGCCGCCGGAGCTGCTGCGCAGCGCCGAGCTCGAGCGCGACCCGAAGTACTCCCGCAAGCTCTACGAGCTGTCGGCGGCGCGGCCGGGCGACGTGTTCGTGATCGCTTCGAACTCCGGCGTGAACGGCTCGATCGTCGAGCTCGCGACCGTTGCGAAGGAGCACGGCCACCCGCTGATCGCGATCACCTCGCTGCAGCACACCAACGGGATGGACTCCCGGCACCCGTCCGGCAAGAAGCTGATCGACTTCGCGGACGTGGTGCTCGACAACAACGCGCCGTACGGCGACTCCGTGCTCGACCTGCCCGATGGTGGCGGCAAGGTCTGCGCGGTCTCGTCGATCACGGCCGCCCTGATCGCGCAGATGATGGTTGCCGAGGTGCTCCGCCGGATGACCGACGCCGGCGAGACCCCGCCGGTCTACCTGTCGGCGAACATCCCCGGCGGCGACGAGCACAACCACGCGCTCGAAGCGAAGTACGCGGGCCGCATCCGGCGTACCGCCTGAGAGGCACCCCGAGGTAATAGCCTGCCGAGGTGCTGAAACGGCGGACGTTGCTGCAGGGGGCACTGGCCGGCGCGGTCCTGAGCGGATGCTCATCGGCCCCGCCGGCCAAGACCGTCTCCCCGCAGAACCCGTTCGACGTCGACGCGAACGCTCCGCTCGACGTCGTCACCAGCGAGGAGTACGGCGGGTTCGCCGCGGCGGCGTACCGGAAGAAGTATCCGAGCGCCGCCGTCACGCCGAAGGTCACGCCGCAGCTGTCGGATGCCCTGCTGCCGCGGTTCGCCGCGGGCAACCCGCCTGACGTGGTGCTGAGTACCGGCGACCAGGAGCTCGAGCTCGGCCGGCTGGTGAAGGACGGTCAGGTCGCCGACCTGCAGCAGTTGCTGGACGCGCCGTCCTGGGTCAACCAGGCCGCGAAGGTCGAGGACCAACTGCTGTCGGAGCTGCTCGACATCGGCCGGTACGACGGCACGCAGCGCACACTCAACTACGTCGCAACCGTCTACGGGCTGTGGTACTCGGCCAACCTCTTCCAGGCGAACGACTGGGAGGTCCCGCACACCTGGCCGGATTTACTTGCCCTCGGCACCGATATGAAGGCGGCCGGTCTCGGCCCGTTCATTTATGCGGGCGCCCATCCGTACTACGTCCTCGAGTTGGTACTCACGCTGGCCGCCAAGACCGGCGGAGCGGACGTGCTCAAGCGGATCGACAACCTCGACGACGGGGCCTGGAAGGACGAGAGCGTCACCCGCGCGATCGCTGCGGTCGGCGAGCTGACCAAGCGCGGCCTGATCGCCGCCGGGAGTGCGCAGTACGACCACATCGGGTCCCAGAAGCGCTTCCTCGCCTCGAAGGCCGGGATGCTGCCGTGCGGGAACTGGCTCGAGAACGAGATGAAAGGCCTGATCCCGCAGCGGTTCGGGCTGACGATGTTCGCCGTACCGCCGCTGGATGCGTCGCCGGCGCTCGCGAGCGGGCTGCATGTCACGGCGACCGCGCCGTTCCTGGTGCCGGAGAAGGCGAAGAACAAGGCCGGCGGGCTCGAGTACCTGCGGGCACTGCTGTCTCAGGACGTCGCGGCGCAGGTGAGCTCGGAGTCCAACCAGCTCACGATCGTCCGCGGCGCGGCCGATGGCCTGGAGATGGGTACGGCGCTCCGCTCGGCCCGCGACCTGCTGACCGCGGCCGGTGACCAGGTCATCACCTGGTACTTCGACAGCTGGTACCCGGACTTCGCGAACGCGGCCGCCGTAGCCACCGGGCAGTTCCTGGCCGGCGGACTGCAGCAGCCCGAGTGGACCGCCCGGATCCAGGCCGCCGCGGACAAGGTCAAGCAGGACAACGCGGTCACGAAGTACCACCGGGACTGATATTCCTATCGCCGTCGGGCGCTGCTCGCCGTACTCTCTTGCTGAGGAGTGGCGACATGGCATGGCTCGGAGCAGCGGTTCTGTTCTTGATGCTCTGCGGCCTGCTCAGCCTCGTCCTCCCGAGCCCGCCGCCGACCCGTCTGCGACGCCGGCTCCAGGGGCTGACGGGGTGGGCGCACGGCCGTTTCCGCCGTCGTCCGGTCCCGCTGCCGGACCCGTTCGACACGCTCCGGCTGCAGACCAGGCTCGGGACGTTGTCCACCAAGATCCGCCGGGTGGAGGCCACGCCCCATGTCTACGCGAAGGCCCACCGCCTGATGGCGCTCGAGGCGGCGTACGACGACCTCCTGGACGAAGCCTGCCGCCTGGCCGGCGTCCCCGACCCCGACGCCAAACAACCCGAAGAGAAACGCTGGCAGGAAGAGCAGGAACTGGCTTCCCGTGGCTGGTCCTGGTAGCCGAGTACTCATAGTGCTGGTCGTATGACCGGGACAGACCCGCCCGGGTGATGACCTGACCAGGGACGCTGGCAGAATCGGGCGTATGTCCCAAGCTGCGTCTGACCCCTCCGCAGCCGGTTCCCAGCGGCGCCCTCGGGTGCTTTCCGGGATCCAGCCGACGGCGGACTCCTTCCACTTCGGCAACTACCTCGGCGCGGTGCGGCAGTGGGTGGCCCTGCAGGACGACCACGAGGCGTTCTACTGCGTCGTCGACCTGCACGCGATCACCGTGGAGTACGAGCCGAAGGCGCTCCGCGACCGCACCCGCCGGTCCGCCGCGCAGCTGCTCGCGGCCGGGATCGACCCGGAGCGGTCCACGCTGTTCGTCCAGTCGCACGTGCCGGAGCACGCCCAGCTGGCCTGGGTGCTGGGTTGTCTGACCGGGTTCGGCGAGGCCAGCCGGATGACGCAGTTCAAGGACAAGTCCGCCAAGGGCGGGGCCGACCGCGCCACCGTCGGCCTGTTCACGTACCCGATCCTGCAGGCCGCGGACATCCTGATCTACCAGGCCGACCGCGTCCCGGTCGGTGAGGACCAGCGCCAGCACCTCGAGCTGACCCGCGATCTCGCCCAGCGGTTCAACCACCGCTTCGGCAAGACCTTCCGGCTGCCCGAGCCGTACATCGTCAAGGAGACCGCGAAGATCTCCGACCTGCAGGACCCGTCCGCCAAGATGAGCAAGTCCAGCTCGTCCCCGGCCGGCATCATCGACCTGCTCGACGACCCGAAGGTCAGCGCGAAGAAGATCCGCTCCGCGGTCACCGACTCCGGCCGCGACGTCATCTTCGACCAGGAGAACAAGCCCGGCGTCGCGAACCTGCTGACGATCTACTCGGCGCTCACCGGCCGCAAGATCAGCGAGCTCGAGGACGAGTACGCCGGTCGCGGGTACGGCGACTTCAAGAAGGACCTGGCCGAGGTCGTCGTGGAGTTCGTCACGCCGTTCCGGGAGAAGACGCTCGGGTACCTCGACGACAAGGCCCAGCTGGACGCGATCCTGGCCGCCGGCGCCGAGCGGGCCCGCGCGGTCACCGAGCCGACCCTGGCCCGGGTCTACGACCGCCTCGGATTCGTCCCCGGCCCTGCGCAGGGCCGGTAGGGCCGCCCGTGACGACGACGATCGGTGTCGCGATTCCGATTGCGGAGCCGTACGGGTCGGAGCTGCAGAAGTTCCGGGCCGAGTTCGGTGATCCGATGGCCGCGTCGATCCCGACCCACGTCACGCTGCTGCCGCCGACCGAGATCGAGGCGACCGACCTGGACGTGATCGACGAGCACCTGCTCGCGGTCGCGGCCCGGTTCCCCCGGTTCCGGATCCGGCTGCGCGGTACGGCGACGTTCCGGCCGATCTCGCCGGTGGTGTTCGTGCCGCTGGCCGAGGGCATCTCGTCCTGCGAAGTACTGCAGTCGCAGGTGCGGTCCGGTCCGCTGCGGGTCGACCTGCGGTTCCCGTACCACCCGCACGTCACGGTCGCGCACGACCTCGACAAGGACGCCCTCGACCGCGCGTACGACGCCCTCTCGGAGTACGACTGCGCCTTCGACGTCGAGTACTTCAGCCGTTACGAACACGGCGCCGACGGCGTGTGGCGGCCGCAGCGGTCCTTCCCCCTGGCAGGCTGAGCCCGGCACTCTCGGGTACAGGAGTCTCATGGGGACGATCAAGCGCGTCTGGGCACGATTCAGCAGGACACAGCTGTGGCGAGCCTGGAAGCGGTACGGCGACCAGCGGGGTAACCGGCTGGCCGGTGCGACCAGCTTCTTCGGGTTCCTGTCGCTGTTCCCGCTGATCGTGCTGGCGGCGGCGATCATCGGCCCGCTGCTCGGCGACGACGCGATCGAGACGCTGAAGAAGTCCCTGGAGCAGAACCTGCCGGGGATCGGCAACAACATCGATATCGACGCGCTGATCACCCACGCCGGCACGATCGGGCTGATCTCCGGTATCGGTCTGCTGCTCACGGGCCTGGGCTGGATCGATGCCATGCGGGCGTCGATCCGGCTGATGCACGAGCTCGACGACCAGCCGGGGAACGCGGTCCAGCAGAAGCTCACCGACCTCGGCGCGCTGGTCGGTCTCGGGCTGATGGGTCTGATCGCGACCGGCGCCTCGTCCGTCCTGACCGGTTTGTCCCGGCGGATCGTCGACGCGAGCAACCTGGACGGGACCTGGCTGGCGACGTGGGGTCTGCAGCTGATCAGCATCGTCGTCGGCATCGGCGCCGGAGCGCTGCTGTTCGGGTACCTGATGACGGCCCTGCCGCGGATCGCGATGCCGCCGAAGGTGCTGCTGATCGCGGCGCTCGCCGGCGGCATCGTGTTCTACCTGGCGCAGCGGCTCGGCAACCTCTACGTCAGCCACGTGATCGGCGCGAACGCGGCGTACGGCGCTCTGGCGTTGCCGCTGGCGCTCTTGGTGTGGATCTACCTGATGACGCGGGTGATCATGCTGGTCGCGGCGTGGACGAAGGAGGCGACCGTCAAGCCGGAGGTCGTCGCTGAGCCCTCGGAGCCGGTCGAAGAAGCTGAGCCGTTGCTGCTCGGCCCGCCCGGTAAGCGGTACAAGGTCGTCCCGATCCCCGAGCGCAGGGCGGACACGGTCGCGGTCGCCGCCGGCGCAGTGTTGGGCGCGACGCTCACCACGTTGGCCGTCCAAGCTGTGCGGGCGGTCCGGTCAGTCCGTCGTTAGTGGCGGCGTCGGCGGAGCGTGCGCGGGCGGCGCAGGAACAGGCCGAGGAGCAGTACGGGCGGTCCGGCGTACGCCCAGACGGGGACGCGGAACGCGAGGGACTGCATAGCCTGGCCCGGGCTCAGGACGGTGCGGCTGCGGGCGGGGCGCGGCGAACCGGCGGTCGGCTTGTCGGCGGGTTTGCCCTGCGTCGTGGTCTTCGGCGGCGCCTCCGCCTTCACCAGCGTGCCGACCGGCCTGAGCTTGCTGTAATTGCTGAACGTCCAGGTCAGTAGGTTGCTGGCGTCCTCGGTGATGCCGTGCGGCGCGTTCATCATCGTCACGACCAGCGTGTGGCCGTTCCGGCGAGCCGCGCCGACGAACGTGTTGCGGGCCAGCGTGGTGTAGCCGGTTTTGATGCCGAGCGCGCCGTCGTAGTTGAACAGCAGCTTGTTCTGGTTCGCGACCTGGTACGTGCCCTTGTTGCCCGCGTTCGGGAAGTTCGTGAACTTGGTCGAGGCGTACTTCGCGAAGTCCTGGCGCTGGAGCCCCGCCTGCGCGAACAGGGCCAGGTCGTACGCGCTGGAGTACTGCCCGTCGGCGTCGAGACCGGTCGGGTCGGTCACGTGGGTGTCGAGCGCGCCGATTTCCTTGGCCTTCGTGTTCATCCGCTGGATGGTCGCGGGGATGCCGCCCTGGTCGTGGGCGCAGAGGGCATGGACGGCGTCGTTCCCGGAGGCCAGGAACATGCCCTGGAAGAGCAGGTCGACGGTGTAGTGCAGGCCGGGGTACACACCGACCTTGCTGCCGATGATCCCGGCGTCGGCGTCCGAACCGATCACCGGATCGGTCTTCTTCAGCCGGGGCAGCAGGACCAGCGCGGTCAGCGTCTTGAGCGTGCTGGCCGGACGGAGCTTCGCGTGCGGAGCCTTCGCCGCCAGGACCTGACCGGTGTCCAGGTCGGCCACGACGTACGCCGATGCCTGCACCGCCGGCGGTGCCGCCCCGTCGGCGACGACCGTCGGCTTCGCGGTCAGCAGGTCGCCGCCGACCGGGCCTTGTGAGCCCTGGCCGGCGGCGGTCGCTGTCAGCGGGCCGGCGGCCACCAGTGCGGTGGTCGCGCAGGCCGTCAGAAGCAAACGCATCGCGGGCACTCTAGTTGCCCGACGGTGCAGATGTCACAGTCGGGTCTCATGCCCGATAAGCAGTCCACATGTTGCTCATCCGGGTTGACTGGCCCGGCGTGAACTGGTTGTAGCAGGAGTCGTAGGAGTAATCCATGTAGTTGTGGATCGGGTCCACACCGGGCAGCGAGCAGGAATCCCGGCCGGTCGGGCAGCCGCTGGAGGCGCTGCTCTGGGCGGGCGTGTCGGACACCGAGTCGTTCGTGCTCGTGCAGCCGCCCTGGAACGTGTGGTAGAGCCCGAACCAGTGGCCGGCCTCGTGGGACGCGGTCTTGCCGAGGTTGAAGTTGGTCGCCGAGCCGCCGGGCAGCGAGCTGTACTGGACCCGGATGCCGTCGATCGACGGGCTGCCGGCGTAGTCCCACGGGAACGTTGCGATCCCGAGGTACGAGAAGTCGACCAGCCAGATGTTCAGGGCGTTCTTTCCACCCTTGCGCGTTTGTGAGCGGTACGTCGTGCTCTGGCCGTCACGGTGCCAGGTGTTGTTCTTGAAGCGGTCGGTGCCGGCCAGGTAGAACGTGAAGCCGGTGTTCGCCGCCTGCGACGACTCCTGACCCGCGTAGTCCTGGTTCAGCTCGGCAATCTGCTGGTTGATCTGGGTCGCGGTGACATCACCGGCGCCGGAGGTGCTCAGCATCACGTGCACGTACACCGGCACGCTGGCCGCAGCCAGTTTGCCGGCCTTCGGCGCGAGTCCACGCGCCTGCTTGGCCTTCAGGATCGCCGCCGTCCTGGCGTCGATGGCCTTCTGCTCCGCGGCCGAGAGTTCCCGGTGGTCAGCACCGAAGCCACCACGCGCGGCGGCCCCGTCTTCCGGCGTGAAACACGCCGGGTTCCCGGTCTGGTCGACAGGCAACTGAGCAGTCGCCTGACCCCCGAGCGGGCTGAAAGCAAGCGCCGTACCGGCCAACAGAACGGCCAAGGCGCGCGGACGAGTAACGAAAGATCGCATAGCGGTCCTCCAGAATCGGGCCGCTTGGGCGGTGCGGCCGAATCCGGCGATTTTCCCCACCATCCCGCCAAGTGCCAACCCATTCACTGTCCGCCCAGTGCCACGGCACCGCATTGACAGTTCCGGCTAGGCTTGAGTCAATGGACTGGAGATAGACCAATAGACTCCGGGAGTGGCCGTGTTGGGTGTGGAGGAGTTGCGGGGGCTGGTGGAGGCCGGCCAGGTTGACACGGTGTTGGTGGGGATCACCGATATGCAGGGGCGGTTGCAGGGGAAGCGGTGTGGGGCTCGGTACTTCCTGGAGGAAGTGCTGAAGCACGGGACCGAGGGGTGTAACTACCTGCTGGCTGTCGACGTGGATATGAATACCGTCGACGGTTACGCGATGTCGTCGTGGGAGCGGGGGTACGGCGACATGGTGATGGCGCCCGATCTCGACACGCTCCGGCTGGTCCCGTGGCTCGAAGGCACGGCGATGGTGTTGTGCGACGTCCAGTGGCTGGACGGGCAGCCGGTGGTCGCCTCGCCGCGGCAGGTGCTCCGGCGGCAGCTGGATCGGCTGGCGGAGAAGAACCTCACGGCGTACGTCGGGACCGAGCTCGAGTTCATCGTGTTCGACGACACCTACGAGACCGCCTGGGACAAGCATTACCGCGGCCTCATCCCGGCCAACCAGTACAACGTCGACTACTCCCTCGTCGGCACCTCCCGGATCGAGCCGCTGCTGCGCGACATCCGCAACGGCATGACCGGCGCCGGGCTGTACGTCGAGTCCGCGAAGGGCGAGTGCAACCTCGGCCAGCACGAGATCGCCTTCCGGTACGACGAAGCGCTTGCCACCTGCGACAACCACTCGATCTACAAGACCGGCGCGAAGGAGATCGCCGCGAAGCACGGCAAGAGCCTCACGTTCATGGCGAAGTACGACGAACGCGAGGGCAACTCGTGCCACATCCACCTGAGCTTCCGCTCCACCGACGGCGACCCCGTCCTCGCCGGCGACCGTGACTACGGGTTCTCGCAGCTGATGGAGCAGTTCATCGCCGGACAGCTCGCCTGCCTGTCCGAGTTCACCTACCTGCTCGCGCCGAACATCAACTCCTACAAGCGATTCGCGAAGGGCAGCTTCGCCCCGACCGCGGTCGCGTGGGGTCTCGACAACCGCACCTGCTCGCTGCGCGTGGTCGGCCACGGCGACTCGCTCCGGGTCGAGAACCGCCTCCCCGGCGGCGACGTGAACCCGTACCTCGCCGTCGCCGCGATCATCGCAGCCGGCCTGCACGGCATCGAGAACGAACTCGAGCTCGAGCCGCTGCTCGAGGGCAACGCGTACGAGTCCGATAAGGAGCACGTCCCGTCCACCCTGCGCGAGGCCGCCGCGCTGTTCACCGGCTCGAAGCTGGCGCGCGAGGCGTTCGGCGACGAGATGGTCGACCACTACACGAACGCCGCGCGGGTCGAGCTCGATGCGTACGACGCCGCCGTCACCGACTGGGAGCGAGTCCGTGGTTTCGAACGACTCTAGGCCGCGCATCGGCATCACGACGTACCTGGAACCGGCCACCTGGGGGATCTGGCAGCGGGAGGCTGCCATCCTCCCGCGCGTCTACCTCGACGCGGTCGCGATGGCCGGAGGTACGCCGATCCTGCTCCCGCCAGTGGGAACCGACCCGTCGGTCATCGGCATCCTCGACGGTCTCGTCATCGCCGGCGGATGCGACGTCGATCCAGGTTCGTACGACGCGACGCCGCACCCCGAGACCGTCGACACGAGACCGGGCCGCGACGACCACGAAGCGGTCCTGATCCGAGCAGCCCTCGACGCCGATCTCTCGTTGCTCGCGATCTGTCGCGGCCTGCAGATGCTCAACGTCGCGCTGGGCGGAACCCTGCACCAGCACCTGCCCGAGGTGATCGCGACCGACGACCACCGCCCGTCGGAGGCCGTGTTCGCGCGCACCGACGTGAAGATCGAGCCCGGCACGCTGACCGCACGGATCCTCGGCGAAGGCGCGACCGGCAGCTGCTACCACCACCAGGCCCTCGACGTCGTCGCGCCGACCCTCAAGATCACCGCCCGCGCCGGCGACGGGACCGTCGAGGCGGCCGAGGTCGAGGGCAAGGACTTCGCACTGGGTGTGCAGTGGCACCCGGAAGAGACGCCCGAGGACCTGCGGCTGTTCACCGCGTTGATCAGGAGCACGCAATGACGCACGACGTACTCAATCCGGCCACCGAGAAGGTGATCCGGACCATCGAGCTCGCCGACGAGACCGAGGCCGACGCCGCGATCGCCCGCGCCGCCAAGGCCTTCGAGACCTGGCGGGACGTGAACCCGGCCGACCGCGGCAGGCTGCTCAGACGATTCGCGGACGCAGTCGACGCGGACCTGGAGAACCTGGCCGCGCTGGAGGTCGAGAACGCCGGCCACACGATCGGCAACGCCCGCTGGGAAGCGGGTAACGTCCGCGACGTCCTGACGTATTACGCGGCCGCGCCGGAACGCCTGTTCGGCAAGCAGATTCCTGTTGCCGGGGGCATCAATATCACCTTACAGGAACCGCTCGGCGTGGTCGGCGTGATCGTCCCGTGGAACTTCCCGATGCCCATTGCCGGTTGGGGCTTCGCCCCGGCCCTTGCCGCCGGCAACACCGTCGTCCTCAAGCCGGCCGAGCTCACCCCGCTGACGGCCATCCGCCTCGGCGAGTTGGCGTTGGAAGCCGGCCTGCCTGAAGGTGTCCTCGAAGTCGTCCCCGGCCCCGGGAAGACGGTTGGCCGGCGTTTCGTCACCCACCCGGCCGTCCGCAAGATCGTCTTCACCGGCTCCACCACGGTCGGCAAGCAGATCATGGCCGGCTGCGCGGACCAGGTGAAGCGGGTGACGCTTGAGCTCGGCGGCAAGTCCGCGAACGTCGTCTTCGCCGACGCGGATCTGGAGAAGGCGGCAGCGCAGGCGCCGTACGGCGTGTTCGACAACGCGGGGCAGGATTGTTGCGCGCGGTCGCGGATCCTCGTCGAGCGCACGGCGTACGACCGGTTCATGGAGCTGCTCGAACCGGTCGTGAAGAACTTCAAGGTCGGCGATCCGAGTGACCCGGCGACGGAGATGGGGCCGCTGATCTCGAAGGCTCAACTCGAGCAAGTCGCTTCGTACGTCGACGAACCTGCCTTCCAGGGGACGGCGCCCGGCGGGCCCGGGTTCTGGTTCCCGCCGACCGTGCTCGCGCCGCCGACCGAGCGGGCCTTGAAAGAAGAGATCTTCGGACCGGTCGTCGCGGTGATCCCGTTCGAGGACGAGGCCGACGCGGTGCGGATCGCGAACGACAGCGAGTACGGCCTGTCCGGCTCGATCTGGACCCGGGACGTCGGTCGCGCGATCCGGGTCGGTCGCGGGGTCGAGGCCGGCAACCTCTCGATCAACTCGAACTCGTCGGTCAGGTACTCGACGCCGTTCGGCGGCTACAAGCAGTCCGGCCTCGGCCGGGAGCTCGGTCCGGACGCGCTGGTCGCGTTCACCGAGACCAAGAACATCTTCATCAGCACGGAGGACTGAATGGACGTCAAGGCGCATCGGCTCGAAGGTCGCGTCGCGGTGGTGACCGGGGGTGCCAGCGGGATCGGCCTGGCCACGGTACGGCGGCTCGCCGCGGAGGGCGCACACGTCGTGATCGGCGACCTCGACCCGGACGCGGGCAAGACCGCTGCGGACGAGGTCGGCGGCCTGTTCATCGCCACCGACGTCACCGATGCCGCCGGTGTGGAGAACCTTTTCAAGCAGGCCTTCGACACCTACGGCAGCGTGGACATCGCGTTCAACAACGCGGGCATCTCGCCGCCCGACGACGCGTCGATCCTGGACACCGGTCTCGAGGCGTGGCGCAAGGTCCAGGAGGTCAACCTGACCTCGGTGTACCTCTGCTGCAAGGCAGCGATCCCGTACATGCAGCGGCAGAACAAGGGCTCGATCATCAACACCGCGTCGTTCGTCGCGGTGATGGGCGCGGCGACGTCCCAGATCTCGTACTCCGCCTCCAAGGGCGGCGTACTGGCGATGAGCCGTGAGCTCGGGGTGGAGTTCGCCCGGCAGGGGATCCGGGTCAATGCGCTCTGCCCGGGCCCGGTGAACACGCCGCTGCTGACCGAACTGTTCGCGAAGGACCCCGAGCGGGCCCAGCGCCGGCTGGTCCACGTCCCGATGGGCCGCTTCGGCGAACCCGACGAGATCGCCGCCGCGGTCGCCTTCCTGGCCAGCGACGACTCGTCCTTCATCACCGCCAACACGTTCCTCGTCGACGGCGGGATCTCCGGCGCCTATGTGACACCCATCTAGTCTGGGCACATGGTCGTTCAGGCAGACGAGGCGGTGTTCCGGCCGGTGCGGGCCGGGAACCCGTTCGAGGAGACGGTCGAGCGGTTGCTACAGGCAATCAAGCTCGGCGTCGTCGTGCCCGGCGACCGGTTGCCGCCGGAGCGCGAGCTGGCGGCCCGGCTGAACGTCAGCCGGGTCACGCTCCGGGAGGCGATCCACGCGCTCACCAAGGCCGGGTACGTCGAGTCCCGCCGCGGCCGGTACGGCGGTACGTTCGTCAACGAGCAGCTGCCCAAACCCCGTCGTACGACGGCCAAACGTCTCGCCCGCGACCTGGCCGACGGTCTGGACGACGCCCTCACGCTGCGCTTCGTACTGGAAACCGGCGCCGCCGAAGCCGCCGCGACCCGCGAACTGAGCGACGTCGAGCGCGACCACCTCGAACGTTGCCTCGCCGACACATCCGCCGCCCGCCTGGCCGACTACCGCCGCCTGGACTCCCGCCTGCACCTGGCGATCGCCGAGGTCACCGGCTCGCCGTCACTGACGTCCGCGATGGCCGACGTCCGCATGCGCCTGAACGAACTCCTGGACGCGATCCCCCTGCTCGAGCGCAACATCCAGCACTCCAACGAACAGCACACGGCGATCGTCACCGCGATCCTCGCCGGCGATCCGGAGGCTGCCCGGCAGGCGATGCAGGAACACCTCTCGGGTACGGCGGTTCTGCTGCACGGCTTTCTCGCCTGACTCCTTGACACTCGCGGGAGCGGGTGCCTCAATTGCGTAAAGGTCTGGGGGAAGACCATTGAGGCGCTGTGCTGTCTGGGTCTAGGAGGCTCAATGACTGACGACGAGGATCGCCTGCACCAACTGGGTTACGCACAGGAGCTGAACCGGACGATGTCCGGGTTCTCGAACTTCGCGGTGTCGTTCACGATCATCTCGATCCTGTCCGGCTGCTTGACGTTGTACGGGTTCGGGATGAACACCGGCGGCCCGGTGATGATCGTCTGGGGCTGGCCGATCGTCGGGCTGATGACGCTGCTCGTCGGCCTTGCCATGGCCGAGGTGTGCTCGAGCTACCCGACCGCCGGCGGCCTGTACTACTGGTCCGCGAAGCTGGCGCCGTCGAACGGCCCGGCCTGGTCCTGGTTCACCGGGTGGTTCAACTTCCTCGGCCAGGTTGCGGTGACGGCCGGTATCGACTTCGGGGCGGCGTTCTTCCTGAATGCGTTCCTCGACCTGCAGTTCGGATTCAGTGCGACGCCGGGGCACACGATCCTGCTGTTCGGGTTGATCCTGCTGCTGCACGGTCTGCTGAACTCTTTCGGCGTGAAGCTGGTCGCGCGGCTCAACGACATCAGCGTCTGGTGGCACATCCTCGGCGTGCTGTTCATCGTCGGTGCGCTGGTGTTCGTGCCGGACAAGCACCAGTCGGCGTCGTTCGTGTTCGGCCATTTCGTCAACAACACCGGCTGGGGTTCGACGTTCTACGTCGCACTGCTCGGCCTGCTGCTGGCGCAGTACACCTTCACCGGGTACGACGCCTCGGCGCACATGACCGAGGAGACGCATGACGCGGCGCGCTCCGGTCCCCGTGGAATCGTGATGTCGATCCTGGTGTCGTTGGCAGCCGGATGGGTGCTGCTGATCGGCCTGACGTTCGCGATCCAGAGCTACGACGGTGCGCTGGACAGCTCCACCGGCGTACCGCCCGCGCAGATCTTCATCGACGCGGTCGGTGCGGTGACCGGCAAGATCCTGTTGCTGGTCGTGATCGGGGCGCAGTTGTTCTGCGGGATGTCGTCGGTGACGGCGAACTCGCGGATGATCTACGCGTTCTCCCGGGACGGCGCGCTGCCGGGCTCGAAGTTCTGGCACAAGATCAACCACCGCACCCGGACGCCGACCAACGCGATCTGGCTGGCTGCGGCCGGTGCGTTCGTCCTCGGCCTGCCGTACCTGTGGAACGCGACGGCGTACGCCGCGGTCACGTCGATCGCGGTGATCGGTCTCTACATCGCCTACGTCCTGCCGACGCTGCTCAGACTCATGCAGGGTGACCGCTTCCAGCCCGGCCCGTGGAACCTGGGCCGGTGGAGCCGCCCGATCGGCATCGTGGCGATCGTCTGGGTCGCGTTCATCACGATCCTGTTCATGCTTCCGCAGGTCAGCCCGGTCACCGGCAGCACCTTCAACTACACCCCGGTCGCCGTCCTGGTCGTGCTCGGCTTCGCCGCGGCGTACTGGTTCCTGTCCGCGCGTCACTGGTTCACCGGGCCCAAGGTCCAGGGCAGCGAGGAGGAACTGGCCGCCATCGAACGCGATCTCGAGTCGATCTGATCCAACTCTCAACCGCCTGCCGTGCAAGAGATCGGCAGGCGGTTGAAGTTTGTCTACAACCGTGCAGACCATCCGGTGCCGGGGCACGATCGTGCCGTCGCGACTGCTCGGATCTGGGCAAGAGTCGGTGACAGGATGGTGACCATCAAATTTCCGCATGTGACACTTGCCGTGTCGAACGGTCGTTTCCTGTGATAATCAGCGAAGGGAATCCTTCGGGGAGCTAGATGACTGACGACGAACTGGTCGGACGTGCAGGACTGGTCGAGCGAGCTACCAAGCAGCTCGAGACCAGCGGCAGCGTGCTGCTGTACGGACCGACCGGTATCGGCAAATCGGCCCTCGGCCGTGCCCTCGTCGCTGATCGCGGCCGGAAAGGCTGCCGGATCCTGAGCGCGGCCCCGTCCAACTCCGAGGCCGGCCTGCCGTACGTCACGCTTCTCGATCTCCTCTCCAACCAGCTCGAGTTCGCCTGGGGTGTGCTGCCGGATCACCTCCGCCAGCCGCTCGAGGTAGCGCTGCTGAAGGCGTCCGCCCCCGACACGGTGCGGGACGAGCTCGCCGTGCGCCTCGCAGTACTGCATGTACTTCGACGTCTGGCCGCCACCGGGCCGGTGCTCCTGGTCGTCGACGACATCCAGTGGGTGGACCCGTCGAGCCTCGAGGTGCTCACGTTCTGCGCCCGCCGTCTGTCCGAGGGCGTGCATCTGCTCGCGACCGAGCAGGTGGCCGACGGCGATCTGCCGATGATGGTCGACGCGTGCCCGGAGCCCGTGCTGCAGCTCGAGGTTCCGCCGTTGACCGAGCCGGATGTCCTCGCCCTGCTCCGCCAACGCCTCTCGAGCCCGCTCCCGGTCCGCACGGCCCGCCGCATCTTTACCGCGAGCGCCGGCAACCCGTTCATGGCCCTCGAGCTCGGTCGCGCCGTACTGCGGCATCCGAAGAGCGTCTCGCCCAACGACCCGCTCCCGGTGTCCAGCCGCCTCAAGACCCTGCTCGGCGACCGACTGTCGACGCTGGAGCCGGCCGCGCACGAGTTGCTCCTGCATGCCGCGTCGTCGCCGCGTCCGACCACGACCCAGCTCGCCCGGTCCCTCGACCGGCCGATCGAGGCCGACCTGGCCGAGGCGGAGTCCCTGGGCTTGATCGACATCTCCGCCGAGCGCCTGCGCTTCACCCACCCGCTGCTCCGCGAGTTCGTGTACGCCGAGGCGACGTCGGCCGCCCGCCGGCAGGCCCACGCCCACCTCGCCGCCGTCGTCGACGAACCGGTCGAGAACGCGACCCACCGCGCCCTCGCCACCCAGGAGGCCGACCCGGAGCTGGCCGCCGCGATCGAAGAGGCAGCCACCGTCGCCGCCGGCCGTGGCGCGCCTGGTGCCGCCGCGACCCTGTGGAGATTGAGCGCGGAGCGTACGCCGATCACGCGGCCGGACGACCGCGCCCGCCGACTGACCCGGGCTTCCGACGACGCCGCGGCCGCCGGTCATCTCGCGGAGTCGGCCGACATGGCGCAGCTCGCCGTACAGGCCGCGACGAAGCCTGAGACCAAGGTGCCTGCGCTGCTGCTGTGCGCGGATGCGGTCTGGCCGGAGCGCGATCGCCGGGTCGAGCTGCTTGCGGAGGCGTTCGCCGCGGCCAAGGGCGACAAGCGGCTCGAGGCGCGGGTGCGGATCGAGCGCAGCCACAGCCACTACTTCGATCGCAGCCTGGACGACGCGCAGGAGGACGCCCGCGTCGCCGAGGCGTTGGCACGCGAGGCGGGCGACACCGAGGCGATCGTCGATGCTCTGAGCGCGGCGAGCTCGGTGTTGATGGCGCGGGACGCCGAGGAGTCCGCGGACGCCGTACTCGAGCAGGCTGCCGAGATGGCGAAGGGGCTGCCGCTCACCAAGACGGTTGTGAATGCCCGGCAGATGGCCGCGATGCGCGAGCTGTTCCGCGGGCGGACGGACGAGGCGATCAACCGGATCACGGCGCTGGTCGACGACGTCCGCGATCACGGCGCGATGCGCTGGCTCGCGTCCGCGCTGATCTCGGCGACCGCGATCTACGAGCGCAGCGGGCGTGGCGCCGACGCGCTGGCCGCCGGTCACGAGTGCTACCAGCTGATGCAGGACATCGGTGACGAGGCCGAGGTCGGCATGATCATCGCCAGCCGGGCTGAGTGGGTCGGCGGTTCGGCGGCCATGGGCCGGCAGCTCGCCGAGGCCGCGCTCGAAGGCGTCCGCCTGGTCGGGAACGACGAGTGGACCGGCCCCGCGCTCGCGAGCATCGGGCTGATGGCCGTCCTGACCGGCGACCCGCAGCGGGCGGTCGAGTCGTTCGACGCCATCGCGGAGTCCGGCGAGGCCGCAATGCCGTACGACCCGGCCGTGATCCCGTGGCACGCGGACTACGCCGAGGCTCTCGTCGCAGCCGGTCGGCTGGAGGACGCGGCCGCGCTGATCGCCGAGATCCGGGCCCGCGCCGACAACCTGGACCGTGAAGTGATCATGATCGGCCTGGCCCGGTCCGAGGCGCTGCTGATCGCCAAGCAGGGCGACCCGGCCGCGGCCCTCGACCTCCTGGAGAAGACGATCAGTACGGCGGGGGACCGCGTCTACCCGCTCGACCTGGCGCGCTGCGAGCTCACCCGCGGCCGCGTCGCCCGGCAGGCGCGTCGCCGTTCGGTCGCGCGGACCGCGTTCCTGGACGCGATCGAGCAGTTCGAGGCGTACGGCGCTCCCGCCTGGCGCGAGGTGGCCGAGACCGAGCTCGCGCGCCTCGACGTACCGAGCCGGAGCCGGCAGCCGTCGGAGCTGACCGACAACGAGCAGCAGATCGTCTCGATGGTCCGCGACGGCTCCACCAACCGCGAGATTGCCGCCGCGCTGTACCTGTCGGTGAAGGCGGTCGAGTCCCAGCTGACCCGCCTGTACCGGCGCTTCGGCGTGGCCAACCGGACCCAGCTGCTCCGGACGGTCGACCGACCCGGTAACAATAGTTAGGTGAAGCTCGAACGGAAACACGCCCTCGTCCTGCTCGCCATTGCGGCCTGGAACGTCGTCACCTACCTGCGCTTCATCAAGGCGCTGATGGACACCGAGGGGCGCCCGACCGGGTACTACGTGGCGCACACGATCCTGGTGATCGTGAACCTGCTGATCGCGGTACTGCTCGGCACGTGGGGTGTGCGCGCGTACAAGGCGGCTAAGGCTTCACAAAGCTCGCCGGTGTGACACCGAGCAGTTTCCGGAAATGCCGGTTCAGGTGTGACTGGTCGTAGAACCCGGCCAGCGTCGCCACCTCGGCGGCCGGATGCCCGTCGAGCAGGTAGCGCCGGGCCAGATCGACCCGTCGGCCGGTCAGATACCGGTGCGGCGGCATCCCGTACTCCCGGCTGAACGCCCGGACCAGATGCGCCGGATGGGCATGCACCACCTTTGCCGCATCCTCCAGCGTGATCCCGTCGGTCACTTTGGCGTCGAGGAGCTCACGCAGTTGCACAGCCACGCCGGCGTCCCGCCGGTCCGGTGGATCGACCACCTGGCGGCGGAGATGCTGGCCAAGGCGCTCCTCGATCAGCGTGAGACGGCTCTGCGCTTCCAGATCCTCCTGCCCGTTCTTCAGTACGCCGTGAAGCTGATGGATCCGGTGCCGCAGCAGCGGGTCGACGTACTCCGGGTGGTCGACGGCCGCGCCGATCAGGCCGTCGCCCAGCCGATCGGGCGCCAGATACAACACCCGCTTCCGGAAGCCCTGCGGCAGGACCGATCGCCCGTCGTGCGGTACGTGCGGCGGCAGCAGCGAGACCTGCGCCTGGGCGAGACCGTGCTCGCGGTGATCCAGGTCGTACCGGACCGCGCCCTCGTCGACGATCAGCACGGTCCACGCGTCGTGCGTGTGCGTCGGGTACGCGTGCGACGGGAAATGGGCGTGCAGCACCTCGACGACCCCAGCCAGCCCGGGCCGCCACGCCCGGACCACGGCGCCGCTGCTCATACTCAGAACATACGCTTCTGGGCGTGAAGGTATACGTGAGCGCGGACATGGAAGGCATCACCGGACTGGTCGACGCGGAGGACGTCCAGCCGCCGGGGCGGGATTACGAGCGCAGCCGGGTGATGATGACCGAGGACGTGAATGCCGCCGTCCGCGGTGCGTACGCCGCCGGCGCGACGGCCGTTCTGGTCAACGACGCGCACGGCCCGATGCGGAACCTTCTCCCCGATCTGCTCGATCCGCGCGCCCGCCTGATCAAGGGCCGGCCGAAGCCGATGGGCATGATCGAGGGGCTGTCTTCGGAGTACGACGCGGTGCTGTGCATCGGATTCCACTCGCGTGCCGGCGTTCTCGGCGTACTGAGTCACAGCTTCATGGGCCACGAGATCGAGGACATCTGGCTCGACGACCGCCCCACCGGCGAGATCGGGCTGCTCCACGCGGCGGCTGCGGCGTACGGCGTACCTGTCGCGCTCCTGACCGGCGACGACACCGCCTGCGACGAAACGAAGTCGTGGGATCCCAGCGTGGCCACTGTCCCGGTCAAGTTCGCCAAGGACCGCTTCGCCGCGCAGCTTGTCCCGGTCGCCGAGGCCCGCGAGGCGATCGAGACCACCACAACCCAGTCCCTGGCCAACCTCGCCGCAGCATCTGACCACGGCCTCCACCGGCTGACGGTTCGGTGGCAGTCCGCCTCGGTCGCCTTGCACCTCGGTGCGATCCCCGGCGTCGAGCGTCTGGACGACCGCACGGTGACTGTGGAGGGCGAGATGCTCCAGCTCTACCGCCTGTTCAACCTGTTCCTGCGGGTCTGCACGGCCGTCACCTCGAACCAGCCGTACTGCTGAGGACCTTCAGCAGCAGGTCGGGGCTCTCCAGTTGGGGGAGGTGCCCGGTGTGCTCGAGGAGCTCGAAGGTGGCGTTGGGGATGGCATCGGCGTACGTGCGGCCGTAGGTGAGGTCGCCGATGCGGTCGCTGTCGCCCCAGATCACCGTGGTGGGGATGGTCATTGCGGCCAGGCGGGCTTGGAGGGTCGGGTCTTCCATCGTGGCGGCGTAAACCGCCAGGGCGGCTCGGTTGCCGGCTAGTTGGGCCTGGGCTTCCGGCGGGAGCTGGGCCGGGTCGATGCGGAAGGCGTCGGGGTTGTAGTAGCTGAGCTCGGCCAGCTCCGGGAAGGTCAGCGAGAAGAAGTCCGCGACCGGGTGGCCGGGGACCTGCAGGCCGACGCCGTCGACGATCGCCAGTTCGGTGACCCGCGGCGAGTTGAGCAGGGCGAGCTCGGCCGCGATCCAGCCGCCGATCGAGTTGCCGATCACCAGCACGTCTTCGAGGTCGAGTTGGTCGAGCAGATCGGCGTACAGCTCGGCGAGGCCGCCGATCGTGGTGAGCTCGTCGGGGCGCGGGGTCCCACCGAAGCCGGGATGCGTGGGTACGACGACGTGGGCGGGTAGCTCGGCCGCGAGGCGCACGCCGAAGGGCGCGACGGTCTGGGGACCGCCACCACCGTGAAGTAACAGGACGGGCCGGCCGGTGCCGTGTTCCTCGAAGGTCTGCATATAAGGAACCTTAGATCAACTTGCTTATATAAACAACCTGCTATTGTGATCACCGTGGAGCCTTCCGTGCAGGACATCGGGATCGCGGTCAAGCGGTTGCAGTGGCGTCATCACACCGAGGCGAGCAAGCGGTTGTCCGAGCTCGGTGTCTCGCTGCCGCAGTGGGACGTGCTCCGCCGGCTGCACGAGGCTCCGGATGCTTCGCTCCACGATCTGGCGCAGCGCACGTTCCAGACCGACCAGTCGATGGGCTCGCTGGCCAGCCGGATGATCGCCCGCGGGCTGATCGAGCGCGTCGAGGGCCGGGGCCGCGCCGTACGGCACGCGGTGACTCCGGAGGGTGAGCGGATCCGCAAGGCCGGCGCCAAGATCCTCGAATCCGTCCTCAGCGAGTCGCTCAGCCCGTTGAGTCCGGCGGAGCGGTCGACGCTGCACAAACTGCTGACGAAGGTCGGAGAGGCTTAAAACGTACAAGACCGCAGCCAGGGTCGAGGGCGACCATCGGTGGTGTGGATGAGCCGATCAGATTCGATACGAAGATCGCCGTACTGCTACGCGATGATCTGGCCGTGTGGCAGCGCTTGAACGTGACCGCGTTCCTGGTCAGCGGCATCGCCGCGACCCACCCGGAGGTCGTGGGCGAGCCCTACGAAGACGCCGACGAGACCAAGTACCTGCCGATGTTCCGGCAGCCGGTGCTGGTGTTCGAGGGCAGCAAGGAGTTCATGGCGACCGCGCACGAGCGCGCGCTCCGCCGGGAGCTCGAGCACGCCGTGTTCACCCAGGACTTGTTTGCTACAGGCAACGACAGGGACAACCGGGCCGCGGTGAAGGCGGTGTCGACCACGGACCTCGACCTGGTCGGTATCGCCCTGTACGGCCCGAAGAACGCGGTCGACAAGGTGCTCAAGGGCGCCGCCATGCACCACTGAGCAGCTCGACTAGCGTGGCGCGAACTTCGTCCAGGTGGCGCCCTCGTCGGTACTCAGGACGACCTCCGTCGTACGGCGCTTCGGCACCTCGAAGCCGTACATCAAGTGCTCGTCGCCGGCGAGATCGGCCAGGTCGCCGGGGTATCCGCGGTCGAGATCGGCCGCGCCGTCCCGCACCCGGTACAGCCGCGGCCGGTCGTTGAGCCGGCCGCCGAGCATCAGCGCCGTGCCGTCGTCGAACGCGAGCGGCGGCGTGTTCAGGCTCTGCGGCGGGTGCTGGACGAGCGTCCACGTGTCCCCGCGGTCGTTCGAGATGCGCATCTTCGCGACCGCCTGACCGCTGTCGCCGACGATGACCGAGGTCGTCACCAGCGTCCTGCCGTCCGGGCTGACCGCGAGCTTCCCGAGCTGGTTGTGGTTGTCGAGCGCCTGCGAGCGCCAGGTCTTCCCGCCGTCGTCGGTCCACATGATGTCGGTCCGCCCGACCCCGGTCAGCACCCAGCACCGCCCGGTCGTGTCGCAGACCGGCGAGCGGCTGCCGCGCGTGTCGAGCATCCGGACGGACGACTCCTTGGGGTTCACCACCGCGATCCGGCCCGGGACGATCTGGTCCGTCAGGATCTCGCCGGGCTCGAACGTCGACGTGGACAGCCGGTACCGCAGCCGGGTCAGCACCGGGCCGTCGTACGTCATCCGGAACATCATCGAGGTGTCCCCGCTCAGCGTGCCCTCGCGCGGCGGCGCGACCGCGATCGCCTCGTCGCCCGTCTGCAGCGTCGCGTACGGGACCGGCCACTCCGGCGAGGTCGCACGGGCCCCGTCGCGGTCGAGTACGGCGGCGTACCGGCAGTTCGGCCCGCTCGTGCAGTCGGACCAGCCGGCCGCCCAGCGATTCCGCGTCACCATCGTCATGGACAGCACCTGGGCCCGCTCCGCGTTCACGACCGCGGTCCCGGCCCGGCCGGCGGAGGCGGGCTCGATCGCCAACGGCCCCGAGTCGGCGTCGCCCCGGTGCGAGACCCAGAGCACCGTCGTCACCACAACGGAGGTCGTGGCGGCCAGTACGCCGAGCACGAGCAGCGGCGGCATGCTCCGCGGGATGCCGCAGCGCTCCAGCAGCGCCACCAGCCGGGGGTAGTAGCGGTCGACGAACTCACGGACTCGCTGCTGCACAATCACCCCCCGGGCTGACGAGCAGCCTCTGTCCTCGCGAGGGCAGAGGCTGCGTGGCACGAATTGGCCGGGTCAGAGTTTATGCGACGCCCAGGTCCGCCGATCACACCCGGCGGAAGATCAGCGCGCGCTTCACTTCCTGGATGGCCTTGGTGACCTCGATGCCGCGGGGGCAGGCGTCGGTGCAGTTGAAGGTGGTCCGGCAGCGCCAGACGCCTTCCTTGTCGTTCAGGATCTCCAGCCGCTGCTCGGTGCCCTCGTCGCGGCTGTCGAAGATGAACCGGTGCGCACCGACGATCGCCTGCGGGCCGAAGTACTGGCCGTCGGACCAGAACACCGGGCAGGACGTCGTGCAGGCGGCGCACAGGATGCACTTGGTGGTGTCGTCGAAGCGGTCCCGGTCGGCCTGCGACTGGATCCGCTCCCGGGTCGGCTCGTGACCGGTAGTGACCAGGAACGGCATCACCGCGCGGTACGCCTCGAAGAACGGGTCCATGTCGACGACCAGGTCCTTGAGCACCGTCAGGCCCTTGATCGGCTCGACGGTGATCTCCTTGTCCGGGTTCAGGTCCTTGATCAGCGTCTTGCAGGCCAGCCGGTTCCGGCCGTTGATCCGCATCGCGTCCGAGCCGCAGACCCCGTGCGCGCAGGATCGCCGGAACGTCAGCGTGCCGTCCTGCTCCCACTTGATCTTGTGCAGCGCGTCCAGCACTCGGTCGGTCGGCTGCAGCGTGACGGAGTACGTCTTCCACTCGGCCTCGTCGACGACCTCGGGGTTGTACCGGAGGATCTTGACCTTGACGTCCATCAGTACTTGCGCTCCATCGGCTTGTAACGGGTCTGGACGACCGGTTTGTAGTCGAGCCGGATCGTTTCGTTGCCGTCAGCATCGACCTCGCGGTACGCCATCGTGTGCCGCATGAAGTTGACGTCGTCGCGGGTGGCGTAGTCCTCGCGGAAGTGCCCGCCGCGGGACTCCTTGCGCTCCAGCGCGGACACCACCAGCACCTCGGCCAGATCGATCAGGAAGCCGAGCTCGACCGCCTCGAGCAGGTCGGTGTTGAACCGCTTGCCCTTGTCCTGGACGCCGACCCGGGCGAATCGCAGCTTGAGCGCCTCGATGTCGACCAGCGCCTGCTTCAGCGAGCCCTCGGTCCGGTACACCTGCGCGTTCAGGTCCATCGTCGCCTGCAGGTCCGACCGGATCGCCGCGATCCGCTCCTCACCGGTCGAGTTCCGCAGCCCCTCGACGAGCTCCACGACGTACTTCTCCGGCTCCGCGGGCAGCTCCTCGAAGGACGCGGTCTCGGCGTACTCCGCGGCCGCGATCCCCGCCCGCCGGCCGAACACGTTGATGTCGAGCAGCGAGTTCGTACCCAGGCGGTTCGCACCGTGCACGGAGACGCACGCGACCTCGCCGGCGGCGTACAGGCCCGGGATCACGTCCTCGTTGTTGGCCAGCGCCTCGCCCTTGATGTTGGTCGGGATGCCGCCCATCGCGTAGTGCGCGGTCGGGAACACCGGGATCTGCTCGGTGTACGGCTCCACGCCCAGGTAGGTCCGTGCGAACTCGGTGATGTCCGGCAGCTTCGCGTCGATGTGCGCGGGCTCCAGGTGGGTCAGGTCGAGCATCACGTACGCGCCGTCAGGGCCGCAGCCGCGACCCTCGCGGACCTCGTTCGCCATCGCGCGGGCGACCATGTCCCGCGGCGCCAGGTCCTTCACGGTCGGCGCGTACCGCTCCATGAAGCGTTCGTTGTCCTTGTTCCGCAGGATGCCGCCCTCACCACGGGCCGCCTCCGACAGCAGTACGCCGAGACCCGCCAGGCCGGTCGGGTGGAACTGGAAGAACTCCATGTCCTCCAGCGGCAGGCCCTTGCGCCAGACGATGCCCATCCCGTCGCCGGTCAGCGTGTGCGCGTTGGACGTCGTACGGAAGACCTTGCCGAAACCGCCGGACGCGAAGATGACCGACTTGGCGCTGAACACGTGCAGCTCGCCGGTGGCCAGCTCGTACGCGACGACGCCGCTGGCCTTGCCGTCCGTCATCAGCAGGTCGAGAACGTAGTACTCGTTGAAGAATTCGACGTTCTGCTTGATGCACTGCTGGTACAGCGTCTGCAGGATCATGTGACCGGTACGGTCCGCCGCGAAGCACGAACGCCGTACGACGGCCTCGCCGTGGTTGCGGGTGTGACCGCCGAAGAACCGCTGGTCGATCTTGCCCTCGGCGGTCCGGTTGAACGGCAGGCCCATCTTCTCCAGGTCGAGGACCGCGTCGACGGCCTCGCGGCACATCACCTCGGCCGCGTCCTGGTCGACCAGGAAGTCACCACCCTTGACCGTGTCGAAGGTGTGCCACTCCCAGTTGTCCTCCTCGACGTTCGCCAGCGCGGCGCACATACCGCCCTGGGCCGCGCCGGTGTGGGAGCGGGTCGGATAGAGCTTGGTGAGTACGGCGGTACGGGTCCGCTTGCTCGACTCGAGGGCGGCACGCATGCCTGCGCCGCCCGCGCCGACGATGATGACGTCGTACTGGTGCTGCTGCATGACTTCCTTACTTACAGACAGACAGTGTGGAGTTGGGGTCCAGGCACGGGTCGAAGGTGAAGATGACCAGGGTGCCGAGGACGACGATCACGAGCGCCGCCGTGATCAGCAGGGCCTTGAGCCAGAACCGGGTCTGGTCCTTCTCGGCGTAGTCGTTGATGATCGTGCGCAGGCCGTTGGAGCCGTGCAGCATCGCCAGCCACAGCATCAGCAGGTCCCAGACCTGCCAGAGCGGGTTGGCCCACTTGCCGGCCACGAAGCCGAAGTCCAGCGCGGTGATCCCGCCGCCGAGCATCAGGTTCACGAACAGGTGCCCGAGCACGAGGATGACGAGCGCGAGCCCGGACAGCCGCATGAACAGCCAGCTGTACAGCTCGAAGTTGGTCTGGCCCGAGCGGTTCCGGCCGCCGCCCTTCAGGCTGCGCGCGCGGGAACTGCTGCGCGGTGCCGCGATCTCGCTCATCTCAGCCTCCGAACACGTGGGTCAGATGGCGGATGACGAACGGGACGAACAGCACGACCCAGATCACCCCGACGCCGATCATCAACTGGCGCTGGTACCGCGGGCCCTTGGCCCAGAAGTCGATCAGGATCAGCCGGATGCCGTTGAACGCGTGGAACAGGATCGCGGCCACCAGCCCGACCTCGAGCAGGCCGACGACCGGGTTCTTGTAGGTACCGATGACCTCGTTGTACGCGTGCGGCGAGACCCGGACCAGCGCGGTGTCCAGCACATGCACCAGCAGGAAGAAGAAGATGCCGACACCGGTGATGCGGTGCGCGACCCACGACCACATGCCCTCCCGGCCGCGGTACAGCGTGCCGGCTGGTTTGCTGGGCACCAGATCCTCCTCGCCGAGTTTGCCGAATCGTTTTGATGCTAGACCCGCTCGCCGCGGTGAAATGTCCTGACAGCTGTGACATCGATCGCGGTGGATGTGATCTCGGTCGCGTCGTAGCTTGACTTCAACAGAGCTTGAACACGTTGGCTAACGGCACATCCGAGGCGAAGGGGAACTACAGTGAGTTTCTGGATCTGTGCGACCTGTGCGGTCGAGCACTCCGAGCAGGTGGACGTGTGTGCGATCTGCGCCGACGAACGGCAGTGGGTGCCCGCCGACGGGCAGCACTGGACCACGCTCGAGGAGTTGGCCGGCACCGAGGTCACGATCACCGAGGTGGAGCCCGGCCTGTACGGCATCCGCTCGAAGCCGCCGATCGGGATCGGTCAGCAGTCGATGCTGGTGACAACCGATGCGGGCAACCTGCTCTGGGACCCGATCGGGTACGTCGACGACGACGCCGTACGCCGGGTCCGCGAGCTCGGCGAGGTGGTGGGGGTCATCGCGAGCCACCCGCACATGTACGGCGTCCAGGTCGAGTGGAGCCACCGCCTCGGCGACGTACCGGTGTATGTCTCGGAGCCGGACAAGGAGTGGGTTGCCCGCCAGGACCCGGTCATCCAGACCTGGTCGGGCAAGCTGACACCGCTACCCGGTGTGACCGTTCTCCAACCAGGCGGTCACTTCCCGGGCAGCGCGGTCATCCACTGGCAGAACGGTGCCGAGGGCAAGGGTGTGATCCTGTCCGGCGACACGATCTTCGCCAACCCCGACCGCACCTCGGTCAGCTTCATGCGCAGCTACCCGAACCGCATCCCACTCTCCGGCGCGGTGGTCGACCGGGTAGCCCGCTCGCTCGACCCGTACGAGTACGACCGCCTCTACAACAACTTCGGCGCCTCAATCCCAGTCGACGCCAAAGCGGTCGTACGCCGCTCCGCCGACCGCCACGCAGCCTGGACCCGGGGCGACTACGACCACCTGACCTAGGCGGCGATGCGGGCCTGGGACAGGCGGGTGTGGAGGGCGAGCATGTGCTGGACGCAGGTGTTCCAGTTGTAGAGCTCGGCGCGGCGGCGAGCGGCGGCTCGGCGGTTGGGGAGTTGGGCGAGGGCGAGGGTGGCGTCGGCGAGGGCCGAGGGGTTGGCTGCCGCCCAGCGGCCGCAGGTCTCGTCGACGAGCTCGCGGGCGCCGCCGGTGTTGGCGGTGACGACCGGGGTGCCGGCAGCGAGGGCCTCGAGGACGGCCAGGCCGAAGGTCTCGCCGGGGCAGACGGAGAGTGCGATGTCGGCCTCGGCGAGATGTTTGGCGAGGGTCTGGCGGCCGTCGACGTACCCGTGGAAGGTGACCGGCGCGTCGCCTGCGATCTCGATCAGCTCGTCGAGGTGCGGGCCGGTGCCGTACACGTCCATCTGCAGCTTCACGCCGCGGCGGTGCAGCTCGACCGCGGTGGCGACGGCGAGGTGCGGGCTCTTCTCGCGCGACAGCCGGCCGGCGTGGACCAGCTTGAGTACGCCGTCGTCCACTGGCTCGGACCGGGACGGGTGGAAGGTCTCCAGGTCGACCCCGAGCGGGATCCGGACCAGCGGAGTCGTCACCTCGTCGAACTCCGCGGCCGCGTAGCGGGACGTGACCACGACCGCGTCGTACGTGCGGCTGAGGATCCGGTAGAGCGCGGCGACGGTCGCGACCACGTGGAGCTGGCTGGCCTTGACGCCCTCGGCCCGGCGCTGGACGCTCTCACCGGTCCAGCGGCTGGTGCGCTGGCTGACCTCACCGAGCATCCGGCCGGGACGCAGTACGTCGTGGCCGCCGAGCTGACCCGGACGAGCCGAGCCCAGCGCCAGCATCGCGTCCAGACGCTCGTGGCTGAACAGGATCGTGCCGATGTCGTTGCGGCGGGCCCAGCGCGCGACCGGGAGCAGCGTCGACTTGTCCGAGATCTCGACCGTGGTCGGCCCGAACTTCTTCAGTACGTCGATCACGTTCCACGGGTTGGTGATCAGGCGGTACCCGCCGCTCACCTTGGGCGCCTTCACCCGGACCACCGTGCCGAACTCGGTCTCGGCCACCTCGTCGCGCTCGCCCGGCGTGATCACGATCCGCTCGGCGCCGGCCTCGACGTACCCCTGGCCGATCTGCTCGATCGCGGTCCGCATCCCACCGGACGTCGGCCCGACGAAGTTCGCCAGTTGGGCGATCCGAAGCGCACTCACGCGACCCGCCGGACAGCCGCCGCCTCACGCAGGACCTCGGCATAGTGGCGGTCGACCAGGTCGTCGACCACCGCCGGCCAGGTCCGTGACTGCACCCGCTGCAGGCCGGCAGCCGCCATCCGGCCGCGGGCCTCAGGGTGGTCGAGCATGATCTTCACCTGGTCGCGCAGCGATCCGGTCTTGCCCGGCTCGAACAGCAGACCGTTCTCACCAGGGTGGATCAGGTCGAGCGGGCCGCCCGCGGCCGGGCCGACGGTGGCGACGCCGGAGGCCTGCGCCTCCTGGATGGTCTGGCAGAACGTCTCGTGCTCACCGGTGTGGACGAACACGTCCAGCCCGGCGAAGATCGACGCCAGGTCGGCGCCCCGGCGCATCCCGAGGAAGGTTGCCGTCGGCAACGCGTTCTCCAGCGAGGCGCGGTCCGGCCCGTCGCCGACGATCACGATCCGGCAGTCCAGGTCGGTCAGCTCGGCGAGCCGCCGGACCTTCTTCTCCGCGGCCAGCCGGCCGACGTACCCGACGATCGGCTTGCCGTCCGGCGAGATCTGCCGGCGCCATTCCTCGTCGCGGTGCTTGGGATCGAACAGGTCGAGGTTCACGCCGCGGCCCCACAGATGCACCCGCGGTACGCCGCCCTGCACCAGCGCGTCGACGGATGCGGTCGAGGGCGCGAGGGTCCGGTCGGCGCGCGAGTGCGTCCGCCGTACCCAGCGCCAGATGCCGCGGTCGGCGGCGGCGTACCAGGGGTACTGACGGGCGAAGCCGGCGATGTCGGTCTGGAAGATCGCGACCGTCGGCAGCCCGAGCTTGCGGGCCGCGCGCAGGCCGTACGCGCCGATGATGAACGGCGAGGCGAGGTGCACGAGGTCCGGCTTGAAGTCGGCCATCGCGCGCTCGATCGACGGATCGGGCAGGCCGACGGGGTACTCCTTGTAGCCTGGCGTCCGGAAGCTGCGGGCGCGGATCACCGGTACGTCGCCGTACGCGTCCGGTCCCGGGCCGGGGGCAATGATCAGCAGTGCGTGCCCACGGGCGCGCAGCCGGTCGGCGACGTGGCGAGCCGTGTTCGCCACGCCATTGATCTGCGGCAGGAAGGTCTCGGCCACCATCACGATTCGCACACTTCGAAGGTTCCTCACCGTGCATGAACCCTGGGCGACACTCTCGTGACACGGCGTCGATGCCCTGTCGACAGCTGTAGGGATTTGAAGTGTCCTTCAGGTGTCGACAGGGCATCCCCAGTTACGGGGTGGTGAACAAGTGAGTCATCGACCGGCGGACCAGGTCGGTGCGCATCGCCTGCGTGGTCAGGCCTTCGGCGCCGAAGCCGAGGTACACCGTGTCCGGTGTGGCCACCCCGGCGCCCTCGTCGAAGGCGGTCGTGGTCCGGATCCAGTCGGTCGGGTTCACGGGTGAGCCGGCCGGCGCACCAGGTACCGCCCAACCGCCGAGATCCGTCTCGAAGGACGTCTGCTCGGTGGCCCCGTCCCGCGTGATCGAGACGTCGTCGACGAAGGCCCCGAGGCCCTGCGTTGACCAGTCACTGACGTAGGTGATCGACAGCTCGACCTGCTTCCCGGCGTACGGCGTGAGGTCGATGTTCCAGTCCTGCCAGCCCCCGCTGGACCCGGACGCCGCATGCCAAGCACCGGTGGTACCGGTCGGTGAGCAGTCCGCACCCTGGTAGTGCGCCAGGAACGGATGCAGCTGCACCACACCGGCCGGACAGCTCTGACCGGTGTCCTGCGAGGTATGGCCGTTCATGTCCGGCAGTGTGGTCCAGTCGTTCTGGCCGACGGTGTGCGCCTCGACCGTCACGAAGTCCCACTCCGCCTCGGTGTCGAAGGAGAACTTGAACGCCATCGACCCGCTCGAGATTCCGCTCAGGTCGACCGTCCGACTGAGCCGCTTGTAGCTCATGTCGGCCTGCCGGCTGTACACGTACTGCGAACCGGTGAACGGCTCGAACGGCGCCCCGCCGGGCCGGTTCCACTTCAGCGGTGCCGAGCTCGCGAACTGCGGGAACTGGGCCTTGGGCAACACACTCGAGGTCAGCACGAAGGCATTCGTGTGGTCCTGGTTGCCGGCTGAATCACCGCCGTTGAGCGTCCCGGTGAACCCGTTGAAGGCACCGGCGGTGCCACGGATCGGAACCGGCGCGCCGTTGCTGTCGCTGCCGCTGTTGTCGACCAGGGTGTAGGCGCCCAGCCAGTACTGCTCGAAGTCGTTGAGCAGCGGCAGGCACGGGTACGCGCGCGCCGTGCACTCACCCTGTTGCTCTTGGAACGGGTTGTAGTAGTACGCCCCGTCCCCGTTGCTCGCATAGCCGGCGTACTTGCCCGTGTAGAGCAACTTGCCGCCCTCGTTGAGGTAGTCGCGGACCGACAGCTCCAGGTCGAGGGCGAGCTCGGCCGCCGTACCGGCCGGTTGCCCGACCTTCCGGGTGATGATGTCGTCGCCGGTCTCCCAGACCACGGCCTTGTAGTGCGACAGCACGCCCAGCGGGTGCGGTGCGGTCCGGTTGTTCGCGTCGACGTCGTACACGTCCGAGGTGATCCCGGACGCGGCGAGGCTGGCGGCGTAGTTGCTCACGTACTTCGCCGTCGTGACGCCCTGCACCGGGCTCGCGCCGGTGACGTCCTCCGCGGCCAGGATCAGTACCTGTCCGCCGATATCGGTGGCGACGTGGTACGTGAAGTGCTCGCCGGCGACGTTGCCCGTCCCCGGTTTGTTGCCGGTGAACCACACCTCGACCGAGTCACCAGGCTTGGTACGGCGTACCGTGCCGCGGAACTCGGCGTAGTACCGGTTGTTGGTGTCGCCGTACCGCTCGCCGCCCTTCCACTCCGAGACCTTGTCGGACACCGCGCGGCCGCCGTTGACGCGGTAGTTGATCCGCAGGTTCTTCAAGGCCCGCTTGGCGATCACCGCGACCGGCTGAGTGGTGCCGTACGAGACCGTGAACGGGTCCGCGACCAGATCGGCGGCCTTCCGGCCGACCACCGAGACCGGGTCGTCGGGGTCCTTGGCGGACTTGGCGACGGACAGCGCGAACGGGATGTTCTTGGTGAACTCGGCCTGGATCAGGCCTTCGTCGTCCGGGAAGCTGAAGACGCTGACGCAGTCCTCCGGCCGCCACTGGTCGTTGGGGTCGACGGCGGACGCGGTCTGGCAGGTCGACATCTCCGGCGTGAACGCCATCGTGCCGTACCTGTTCGCCGCATGGTCGTCGGTCTCGCCGTTGGTGGTGTAGAGCTCGGCGGAGATGTCCGGGTCATAGCCCGGCACTGCGGGATTCGCGTCGTCGCCGGCCATCGCCTCGGAGATCACGTCGTCCGGCGACGGTGTGCTCACCTGCCAGCCGACGCCGTACAGCAGCAGCTGGGCCGCGGAGTGGTAGTTGACCAGCTCGGTGAACTTGACCTTGCGGAACAGCTGGTCGAGGGCCTTCGTCTCTGGCTCGGAGGCCGGGGCCGAACCGCGGTACGTGTCGCTGCTCGGGTCGGGCGACGAACCCTCGTTGTCGTAGCCCCACTTGGTCGGCAGGTTGCGGTTCAGGTCGACACCGTCGCCAGGGGCGATGAGGCCGTCGCCGTTGTTGTCGCGGAGGTTCTTGCGCCACAACCGGTCGCCGGTGAACGTGTAGTCGTAGCCGTCCGGGTTGGCCACCGGCAGGAACCACAGCTCGGTCGTGTTGACCAGCTTGGTGATCTCGGCGTTGTGGCCGTAGCCGTCGATCACGTAGTGCATCAGCCGGCGCACCATCTCCGGGGTGATCCACTCGCGGGCGTGCTGGGTGCCGGAGTACAGCACCGAAGGCTTGGCGCCGTCGGGCAGCAGACGGGCGCCCAGGCTCACCTTGACGGCGACGATCGGCTTGCCCTGCACCGTCGTACCGATGGTGACCAGCTTGGCCAGCAACGGATGCGCGGCCGCTGTCTGGGTCAGCTCGTCGGACAGACCGCCGGGCCCGCTGTACGGGCGGAACACGGTCGGGCCGGCCGCGGCGAGCCTGGCGGCCTCGTCGGAGGCTGCATGGCCCTTGACCTGCTTGACCTTCAGATCGACGCCGTCTGAGCGGAGCTTGGCAGCCTGCCGCTCGGACATCACGACCTCGACCTTGACCTTGCCGTCGGCTGTCTGGCCGGTGGCCAGGTCCGAGCGGTCCACCCCGGTGTCGACGACCTTCTGCAGCTGTTGCGCGCTGAGGTCTCCGACGTACACCTCGAGGCCGTCACCTCCTTGGCCTGGTACTGCGGTGGCAGCCTGTCCGGCGGCCAATCCGCCCGCTACGACAGCCAGTACTGCGATCAGAGCAGAAGTTCTTCGCATGTCGCCCCTCCCCGGTCGACGGTGCATACCGTCGCAGCGTCCTGTGAGCCACGTCACGAGTCAACAGCTGGGAGCGGGCGGGTCGCTGGGCGTGCTCGGCGTCATACCAGTCGGGCGGTGGTTCGCCTACCTTTGGGGGATGAGTCATCGCAGCGAGTCGGGGTTCGAGTTCGATCCGGTGTACGAGCCGCTGGACGGGTTCGACCCGGCGGCGAAACTCGGGGAGCCGGGGGAGTTCCCGTACACCCGGGGCGTGTACCCGACGATGTACACGCAGCGACCGTGGACGATGCGGCAGTACGCCGGGTTCGGGACGGCGGCCGAGTCGAACCAGCGGTACCACCAGCTGATCGACCACGGGACCATGGGCCTGTCGGTCGCGTTCGACCTGCCGACGCAGATGGGGTACGACTCCGACGCCACGATCGCTTCCGGTGAGGTCGGGAAGGTCGGGGTGGCGATCGACTCGATCGACGACATGCGGGTGCTGTTCGACAAGATCCCGTTGGACCAGGTGTCGACGTCGATGACGATCAACGCGCCCGGGTCGGTGCTGCTCCTGCTGTACCAGTTGGTGGCCGAGGAGCAGGGCGTGTCCGCGGACAAGCTCACCGGCACGATCCAGAACGACGTACTGAAGGAGTACATCGCCCGCGGGACGTACATCTACCCGCCGAAGGAGTCGCTGCGGCTGATCAGCGACATCTTCGCGTACTGCCACGCGGAGCTGCCGCGGTGGAACACGATCTCGATCTCCGGCTACCACATGGCCGAGGCGGGGGCGACGCCTGCGCAGGAGATCGCGTTCACGTTGGCGAACGGGATCGAGTATGTGCGCGCGGCGGTCGCGTCCGGGTTGGATGTGGACGAGTTCGCGCCGCGGTTGTCGTTCTTCTTCGTGGCGCGGACGACGCTGCTGGAGGAGGTCGCGAAGTTCCGGGCGGCGCGGCGGATCTGGGCGCGGGTGATGCGGGATTCGTTTGGCGCCAAGAATCCGAAGTCGTTGATGCTGCGCTTCCACACGCAGACGGCCGGCGTACAGCTGACCGCGCAGCAGCCCGAGGTGAATCTGGTGCGGGTGGCGATCCAGGGGTTGGCCGCCGTACTTGGTGGAACGCAGTCTTTGCACACCAACTCGTACGACGAGGCGATCGCGCTGCCGACGGAGAAGGCTGCTCGGTTGGCGCTGCGCACGCAACAGGTGCTGGCTTATGAAACGGACATCACCGCGACGGTGGATCCGTTTGCCGGCTCGTATGTGGTGGAGTCGCTCACCGACGAGGTCGAGGCCGCCGCGCTCGAGTTGATGGACCAGGTCGAGGAGTACGGCGGGGCCGTCGCCGCGATCGAGAAGGGCTTCCAGAAACAGGAGATCGAGCGCTCGGCGTACCAGATCGCCAAGGAGATCGACTCCGTCGAACGCGTCGTCGTCGGCATGAACAAGTTCAAGATCGCGGAGGAGGAGCCGTACGAACCCCTCCGCGTCGACCCCACCATCGAAGCCCAGCAAACCGCCCGCCTAGCCACCCTCCGCGCCACCCGCAACCAGTCCGCCGTCGACAAAGCCCTGGCGGCCTTGAAAAAAGCCGCCCAAGGCAACGACAACTGCCTCTACCCCATGAAAGACGCGCTAAAGGCGAGAGCCACCGTGGGCGAAGTCTGCAACACCCTCCGAGAAGTCTGGGGCGTCTACGTCCCCGCCGACACCTTCTAGAACAGGCGAAAGGACACCGCTTCGCGGCGGCTGCCTTGTTGGCTGCCTTCGGCGTGCGCGTCCATCTCGCGCGTGCCTGTTCCGGCGCGTGCGACGTCCTGGTCGAGCAGGACCGCAGATCGGACACCGCTTCGCGGCGGCTGCCTTGTCGGCCGCCTTCGGCGGCGTGCGAGTCCGTCTTAGGTGTGCTGGTCCGCCGCGCGCGACGTCCCGATCGGGCTGGACCGCAGATCGGTCACCGCTCCGCGGCGGCTGTTTTATTGGCCGCCTTCGGCGGCGTGTGCGCATTCGTACCGTGCGCATCGCTCCGGCGCGTGCAAACGCGCGCAAACGTAGACCGGGCGCTGTATCGCGCAGCTGCCTGTTGAGCACCTCCGGCGGCGGGCGGCAGCTGCCTTCTCGCGTCGGAGGTGTGCGGCGTCGCCTGCGGATGAGGCATCTCGCGGGTGCCGGGCCGGCTACGGCTGATGTGCGAGGAAGGGTGAGGCCGGGGATCTGCGGCTGCGTGCTGCGGTGTTCGGATCGGCACCGCGTGATTTGTTAAACCGCTTACCGCATGCAACCATATTCGAACGTTACGAAAGCAGATGCGGATCGTCCGTTTCCGGAGGTGTCATGGCTGCCGAGCTCTTCGAGTCGCAGACCTACCTGTCTGAGGAGCAGGAGCAGATGGCGACGATCGCCAGCTTCCTCGATGCGCACCACAGCAAGACTGGTGAGCGCCCGGAGCGGCGCTACTTCCTCGCAGGTGCTGAAGAACACGACCAGATCGAGGTCCCGGAGGCTCTCCACCTCGTACTGGTTCAGGCTGTCGCAGCGCTGAAGGCGGGCAAGGCTGTCACGATCTCGCCGACCATGCCGAAGCTGACGACCCAGCAGGCCGCGGATCTTCTCGGGGTCAGCCGGCCAACCATGGTTCGGTTGATCGACGCCGGCGAACTCGCCAGCGAGCGGATCGGCAATCGCCGGAAGGTCCTGCTGCGAGACCTCCTTGCCTATCGCGAAGTACGGCGGCAGCGGCAGTACCAGGCGATCGCCGACACCTCGGCCGACGTGAGCGAAGACGAAGACCCCGCAGTTCTGACCGAGCGGCTCAAGCGGATCCGTCGGCAGCGTGCCGAGCACAGAAAGCGAAGTACCGATCTCTGAGAGTATTGGTCGGTGTTCGCCGCCCTCCTCGATACCTGCGTCCTGTGGCCCAGCCGACAGCGTGACTTCCTCCTCAGCCTCGCCGTGGAGAACCTCTATCGTCCGCTGTGGAGCAGCGCGATCCTCGATGAGCTGCGAGCCTGTGAGATCGACAAGCACATGTTGAAGCACGGACTCTCCGAACCTGATGCGGAGTCCAAGGCTGCGTATCTCATCGAGCAGATGCGGACGTACTTCGACGACGCCGAAGTACGCAACTGGGAGCCGTACGAGGGCACGTTCGGGCTTCCTGACCCGTATGACGAGCACGTCCTCGCGGCCGCCGTGGCTGGGCATGCGGTCCCGCACGGTATCGAGATTTTGATGCCGTGCGAGTTCGCGGCCAACACCGTTGCGGTCTCACCGCAACGTGCTCTGAAGGCAGTCATGAAGCTGACCCAGCGATACAAGACGCCGCCGGTCTCGGTGGACGACTTCCTCAAGGTCCTTCGCGACACGCACGGGCTGGACGAGGCGGTCGACCTGATCGATGAATTCCGCTAGCGGTCGGAGCCGCTGACCTCCGCGCGCGTCACGACAGCGGCAGGTAGGTCTGGCAGGCCTCGGCGTTGTGGAGTTGGATGTCGGTTCGGCGTTGTTGTTGCCAGTTGTCTCTTGTCAGGCGCCACCGGTTGAGGAGGGCGGGTTCGCCCAGGCGGGTGGCCCAGTCTGAGCCGTTGGGCTCGTAGCCGAGGGCTTGGGAGATTGCGTTCGAACCGTGGTTGTCCACGAACGCGTCGCTGCCCGCCTCCTTCGCCCCGAGCCCCTCGAACGCGAGGTGCAAGATCGCGGCCCGCATCTCACGCCCGAGCCCGCGACCGCGCTCATCGGCAGACAGCCAAGAGAAGCTCGTCACCGTTCCGAGCGTGGAGAAGTTGACCCCGATGAGGTCCTGCATCCCGACCGGACGCCCGTCCACGACAACGACGAAGTACAGCCGCCAAGCATCAGGCTCAACCTTGCCGCGCCCACGCCAGATCGCCCGCAACCACTTGGCCACCCGCTGATCAGGATCCGGCTCGTACAGCGAGATCGGGTCGTCGTACGGCGGCGGCTCGGCATCCGTCTTCCCAGCCCGCACGACGTCCGCGAGCTCCCCCAACAGCTCATCGGTCGCACCCCGCAGCTCCAACACCGGCGTACTGACCCGCACATCAAGCAGCGGATAACTCGTCATACGCCGATCCAACACCACCCACCCTCGACGGCTCCGACTGCCTTCTCGGCCCGCGTCGGACTCGGCGACGATCGAAGATGCTTTGAAAGTAACAACATGTTGTTACTTTTCGAGCATCAAGAAGTGAGTGCTGTGCGTGCGGTCGATGTGCTGGAGTCGCTGGAGCTGCTTGGTTCCGGCCAGTGGGGGTCACTACCGACGTACGTCGGCAGACCATCCAGCCCGACACCAGGTACCGCAGGCGCGCTCTGCCGGGTGGAGACGTCACCTAGGTCGACGGGCTATCGGTAACCACCGTGGCCCGCACGGTCAACGACCTGAGTTGCTCGACGAGTTCCTCCGAGCATTCGGGCAGCGCACGCTTGTCCGGAAGAAGTTGATCCCTGGCGCCGACCTCGCGAACGAAGCTAAGAACCGGGGCGTACGGCTGACCCTGTCCGCGAGCAGTACTAGGAGCTGATCCAGGAAAGCTTGCCACGGACAACGGTCGCGTTCGCGTGCGTCGACCGGACTGCCTCGGTCATCTCGTCGTTCGTGATTACGGTGTGCTCAGCCTCATAGGAAGCCAAGAACTGATCCATCGCGTGCAGCGACGTGATGCTGTGTCGACGCCGGCGTTGTCGCTGCCGGGCTGCTGTGAGGACGCAGCAACCTCTGTGGCCAGGGTGGCCGTTGCCGAGGGGTTGTCCTTGTCGCTCACACCGCCAACCTCGTCGCGGTGAGGCGACTGCCCTGCCCTGACGGTCGCGCGGTGCAGCGTCGTCGGTTCGGTGCGAGTTGCCCGCGCCGAACGCATCTGCCCGGTGCGCGTTCGCCTCACGCCGCGGGAGGCGGCCGGTAAGACAGCCGCCGCGGAGCGGTGTCATTTGGGTGGCTCGGCACTTGTTGCCGCGGAGCAGTGTCCGTTTAGTCGAGGAGGGCGGTGGAGGTTAGGACTGTGGTGCCTAGGGTGATGGCTTCTTCGGAGGGGGTGAAGCCGGGGGTGTGGAGGTCGGCGGCGGATTCGGCGGAGGGGTGGCGGACCCCTAGGCGGGCCATGGCGCCGGGGACGTGTTCGAGGTACCAGGCGAAGTCTTCGCCGCCGAGGCTCTGGTCGGTCGGTGCGAGGGCGCTCGACCCGAGCGTCTGCTGTACGGCGTTCTGCAGCACCCCGATCGCCGTCGCGTCGTTCATGACCGGCGGTACGCCGTGCGTGACCTCCGTGTCGACCTCCACGCCGTACGGCCGGACGATCTGCTCGGCCAGCGACGGGATCAGCTCCTCGGCCAACCGCCATGCGCTGGCGTCGAGGCACCGCAACGTCCCCTCGGCCTCACCGCGGGACGGGATCGCGTTGGCGGCTGAGCCTGACGTGATGCGCCCCCAGACGAGCGACATCCCGGCCCGCGGATCAACCCGCCGCGACAGAGCAGCCGGAAGCTCCGACACCAGCCTCGCGAGCGCGTAGACGAGGTCCGCGGTCAGATGCGGCCGCGACGTGTGACCACCAGGCCCGGTCAGCCGCACCAGGATCCGGTCGGCGGCAGCAGTCAGCGCGCCTACCCGCAGTCCGATCTCACCGACCTGCAGCCGCGGGTCGCAGTGCAGCCCATAAATACGGCGGACCCCGTCGAGTCCGCCGGCTGCGATGACGCCGAGTGCTCCGCCCGGCATCACTTCTTCCGCAGGCTGGAAGATCACCCGCACCCGCCGGTCCAACTGCCCGTCGCGAGCCATCCCGGCCAGTACCAGCGCCGATCCGAGCAACGCCGACGTGTGTACGTCGTGACCGCACGCGTGAGCGACCCCGTCGATGGTCGACCGCCACGGCGTGTCCACGCCGTCCGGCACCGGCAACGCGTCGATATCGGCCCGCAGCGCCACGCACGAGTCGCCGGCGCCGATGTCGCAGATCAGCCCGGTCCCGGTCGGCAACACGCGCGGGGAGAGCCCGGCCTCGACCAGTCGCTTCTCGAGGATCTCGGTGGTCCGGACCTCGTGCCACCCGAGCTCCGGGTGCGCGTGCAGATCCCGCCGTACGTCGACCATCTCCTCGCGCACCGCCTCGACCCGCGCGAGCACGTCCGCGACCAGCAACTGATGACTCATCCCGAGATTGTGCACCAGCCGTGGTCAAGACCCACAGCGGGTGGGACCCACAGTGACGACCACGGACCGTGAGAGCCACCACGGAGCGTGCACACCGTGACGTGGGTACCGCAGCCGGTGACCATGCCGGAGAAGTTGTCGAAATGTGACGAGAATGCCGGTCACTTTCCGGTATCGAGGCCTGCTCGACGTTCAAAGAATGACGGGCCGCGCCCTATAGTCTGCGGATGCGGCACGTGGGGGAAGGCGTGCCGGGCAGAAGCAGTGGCACAGGTTTTTCTGGTCGACGAAGGAGACGTCCGGTGAAGAAGTACGTGCGGGGAACGGCGATCGTGGGCGTACTGACGCTCGCCGTCGCCGCTTGTGGCAGCAAGCCGAGCGACAGCGCGAGCTCCGGCAGTAGCGCCAACAAGGACTTCAAGGCCTGCATGGTCTCCGACTCGGGGGGTTTCGACGACAAGTCGTTCAACCAGACCTCGTACAAGGGCCTGCAGGACGCCGTCAAGGAGCGCGGCCTGACCGAGGTCAAGGCCGAGTCGAAGTCCGACAACGACTACACGACGAACATGACCGCGATGGTCAGCGCCAAGTGCAACGTCATCGTCGCCGTCGGCTTCAAGCTCGAGGACGCCACCGAGGCCGCGGCCAAGGCGAACCCGAACATCAAGTTCGCGATCGTCGACTCCGCGCCGAAGGCGCCGATCGCCAACCTGAAGCCGCTGCTGTTCAACACCGCGCAGTCCAGCTTCCAGGCCGGCTACCTGGCCGCCGCGATGACGCAGTCCGGCAAGGTCGGCACGTTCGGCGGTCTGCAGATCCCGACCGTGACCATCTTCATGGACGGCTTCGCCCAGGGCGTGCGCTACTACAACACGCAGAAGAGCAAGAACGTCCAGGTGCTCGGCTGGGACGACCAGAAGCAGAAGGGTCTGTTCACCGGCGACTTCGAGGACAAGGCCAAGGGTCAGAACAACGCGCAGAACCTGATCACCCAGGGCGCGGACGTGCTGTTCCCGGTCGCCGGCCCCTCGGGTCTGGGCGGTCTGCAGGCGGCCAAGGCCAGCAACGGCAAGGTCAACGCGATCTGGGTCGACACCGACGGCTGCATCAGCGCCGAGGAGTACTGCTCGGTGCTGATGAGCAGCGTCGAGAAGGGTATGGACGTCGCCGTGAAGGACGCGGTGATCTCGGTCGTCGACAACAAGTTCGACAACACCCAGTTCACCGGCACCCTGCAGAACGGCGGTACGGCGATCGCGCCGTTCCACGACTTCGACAGCAAGGTCCCGGCGGACGTGAAGTCGGAGCTGGACCAGATCAAGGCCGACATCATCAGCGGCAAGATCACCATCGAGTCGAAGGTTCAGCCCAAGGCGTCCTGAACCGCCGCACGTTTGCGTAGTACGGTGCGAGCCAGGAAGGCAGCGGACCCACCGGTCCAGCCTTCCTGGCTCGCCGTCTGAAGGGGAGGCTGCCCGCATGCACCTCGAGCTGTCCGGCCTGACCAAGAGCTTCGGCTCGCTGGTCGCCAACGACCACATCGACCTGGTGATCGAGCCGGGCGAGATCCACTGCCTGCTCGGTGAGAACGGCGCCGGCAAGAGCACGCTGATGAACATGCTCTACGGGCTGTTGCAGCCCGACGAGGGCGAGATCCTGATCGACGGCGAGAAGGTCCGGATCACCTCGCCGAGCGACGCGATCAAGCACGGTATCGGCATGGTGCACCAGCACTTCATGCTCGTCCCGGTGTTCACCGTTGCCGAGAACATCATGCTCGGCCGGGAGAACACCCGGTTCGGCGGCGTGCTGGACCGGAAGAAGGCCGATGCCCTCGTCAACGAGCTGTCCGAGCGGTACGGGTTCGAGGTCGATCCCGAAGCCCTGGTCGAGGACATCCCGGTCGGCGTCCAGCAGCGGGTGGAGATCATCAAGGCGCTCGCCAACGACGCCAGCGTGCTGATCCTGGACGAGCCGACCGCCGTACTCACCCCGGCCGAGATCGACGAGCTGATCGCCGTCATGCGGCAGCTCAAGGAGAACGGCACGTCGATCGTCTTCATCACCCACAAGCTCAAAGAGGTCAAGGCGATCGCGGACAAGATCACCGTGATCCGCCGCGGCAAGGTGGTCGGTCAGGCCGAGCCGTCGGAGACCGAGGAACAGCTCGCCGAGCTGATGGTCGGCCGCGCGGTCGACCTGGTCGTCGACAAGGAGCCGGCCCAGCCCAAGGACGTCGTACTGCGGGTCGAAGGGCTGACCGTGATCGACGAGCGCGGGTTCACCGCCGTCGACGACGTGGACCTCGAGGTCCGGGCCGGTGAGATCCTCGCGGTGGCCGGTGTCCAGGGCAACGGTCAGACCGAGCTCGCCGAGGCACTGCTCGGGCTGACGCAGATCGCGGCCGGGAAGATCTCGCTGGACGGCGAGGACCTGACCGGCCGGACCACCAGACAGCGGCTGGACGCCGGCATCGGCTACGTCCCGGAGGATCGCGCGCACGACGGTTTCGTCGGCTCGTTCACGGTCGCCGAGAACCTCGTCCTCGACCTGTTCCGGCAGGCGCCGTTCGGCAACGGGCTGGCGCTGCGGACCGACGAGATCAACAAGAACGCGCAGGCCCGGGTGGACGAGTTCGACATCCGTACCCAGAGCATCGATCTGCCGGTGTCGTCGCTGTCCGGCGGTAACCAGCAGAAGGTCGTGCTGGCCCGCGAGTTGTCCCGGCCGCTGAAGCTGCTGGTGGCCTCGCAGCCCACCCGCGGTGTCGACGTCGGCTCGATCGAGTTCCTGCACAGCCGGATCGTCGAGGAGCGTGACAACGGCACCGCCGTACTGATCGTGTCCACCGAGCTGGACGAGATCGCGGCGCTGACCGACCGGGTCGCGGTGATGTACCGCGGCAAGGTGGTCGGCGTCGTACCGGCCGACACCCCGCGCGACGAGCTCGGCCTGATGATGGCCGGCGCCTCCAAGTCCGAGGCGCACGACGTCGCGATCGAGAACCCGACCACGTTGGGAACCATCTAGATGAGCCCCGAAGAAGACACAGACACAACGGTCGAGCCGGCTCCGGCCGCGCCCGCACCGGCCAAGGAACCGCGGCGGTCCGGCCTGCCGTCGTGGGCGGTCCAGGGCCTGGTCTCACTGAGCGCGATCGTGCTGGCCCTGGTGGTCGGGGCGATCCTGATCATCGTCAGCGACGACCAGGTGAAGACCGCGATGGGGTACTTCGGCGCCGCGCCGATGGACACGATCTCCGCGGCCGCGAGTGCCGTCGGTGAGGCCTACAAGGCGCTCGCCCTCGGTGCGTTCGGCTCGGTCACCGCGATCAGCGAATCGTTGACCCAGGCAACTCCGCTGATCTGCGGCGGTCTGGCGGTCTCGCTCGCGTTCCGCACCGGACTGTTCAACATCGGCGCCCAGGGCCAGCTGATCGCCGGCGCGATCCTGGCGGCGTACGTCGGCTTCGCCTGGCACCTGCCGCCCGGCCTGCACCTGATCGTGGCGATCCTGGCCGGGCTGCTCGGCGGCGCGATCTGGGGCGGCGTCGTCGGGCTGCTGAAGGCGCGCACCGGCGCCCATGAGGTGATCGTGACGATCATGCTGAACTACGTCGCGATCTATCTGCTCGCCTGGCTGCTGACCACCTCGGCGTTCCAGCGGCCCGGGCGGACCGACCCGATCTCGCCGATCGTCGACTCGAACGCGCAGTACCCGCAGTTCGGCGACACTCGGTTGCACGGCGGGTTCATCCTCTCGGTGCTGGCCGCGATCTTCGTCTGGTGGCTGCTGAACCGGTCCACGATCGGGTTCGAGCTGCGCGCCGTCGGTGCGAACGCCGACGCGTCGCGGACCGCGGGCATGTCGGTCGGCCGCGCGTACATCATCGCGATGGTTGTCGCGGGTGCGCTCGCGGGTCTGGCCGGCACCCAGCAGGTGCTCGGGACCGACCTGCCGCTGACCGACGGGGTCGCGGCGTCAGTCGGGTTCGACGCGATCACGGTCGCGCTGCTCGGCCGCGGTACACCGCTGGGCACCGTGCTGGCCGGCCTGCTGTTCGGCGCGCTGAACGCAGGCGGTCTGCAGATGCAGCTGATCACGCAGACGCCGCTGACTCTCACCACCGTCCTGCAGGCGGTCATCGTGCTGTTCGTCGCGGCTCCGGCCCTGGTGCGCTCGATCTTCCGCTTCCTGCCGAAGGAACGCGGCAGCGGCCCCGTCCTCGCGAAAGGCTGGAACGGATGAGCGAGACGACTCCCGACGCCGTACCCGCGGCGCCCGCGAAGCCGCAGGTCATCGAGGCGCCGGCCGATCGGACCCGCCGGTTGCGGGTCGGCGGCCTGATGCTGGTGTTCGCACTGATCGGTCTGCTGCTGGCGATCTTCACCAAGAGCGGCAAAGCGACGTTCCAGCTGGTCTCCGGCGACCTGCAGAACAACCTGCTCCACTTGCCGGCGCAAGCGGTGGCTCTGCTGCTCGGCATCATCGGCGTGGCCGCCGCGGCTGCCTACATCGTGCGCCGGGTGCCGCAGCGGTACGCCGGTTGGCTGGCCGCGCTGCTCGGCATCTGTTTCATCGGCGCGTTCCTCTGCTGGGCCGCCGCGGGCAAGACCTTCCCGCTGGCGAACCAGTTCCAGGGCACGCTGAACTTCGCGACTCCGCTGATCCTGGGCGCGCTCGCCGGCGTACTGTCCGAGCGGGCCGGCGTCATCAACATCGCGATCGAGGGCCAGTTCCTGGTCGGCGCGTTCACCGCGGCCGTCGTCTCCAGTACGACGGGGAGCGCGGCGGCGGCCCTGATCGCAGCCGCCGCGACCGGTGTGCTGATGGCGGCGCTGCTGGCCGTGTTCTCGATCAAGTACCTGGTCAACCAGGTCGTGCTCGGTGTCGTGCTCGTGGTCTTCGCGACCGGTATCACCGGCTTCCTGTTCGACGAGTTCCTGCAACCGGACGCGAACAAGCTGAACACGCCCGAGGTGCTGACGGCGATCAAGATCCCCGGTCTGGCCAGCATCCCCTTCTTCGGGCCGATCCTGTTCAACCAGACGATCCTGGTGTACCTGACCTACCTCGCGGTCGCGGTCGTCACGTTCGTGCTGTTCCAGACCCGCTGGGGCCTGCGGATCCGCGCGGTCGGCGAGCACCCGAAGGCGGCCGACACGGTCGGCATCAAGGTCAAGCGGATCCGGTACTCCGCCGTACTCTCGGCCGGGATCCTCGCGGGTCTGGGCGGCGCGTTCTTCACGGTCGGGTACGCCGGTTCGTTCTCGAAGGAGATGACCGCGGGCAACGGGTTCATCGCGCTGGCCGCACTGATCATGGGCCGCTGGCACCCGATCGGGGCGACGGTCGCGGCGCTGTTCTTCGGCTTCGCTACCCAGTTGCAGTCCCAGCTGCAGATCATCCAGGTCCCGATCCCCGGCGAACTGTTGCTGATGGCCCCTTACCTGGCCACGATCATCGCGGTCGCCGGCCTGGTAGGCAGAGTGAGAGCACCGAAGGCCGATGGTGAGCCCTACGTCACCGACTAGCTCCGCCCCGAGCCTGTGGCTGCTCGCTCTTCTCCCGCCCGCATCCGCCCGGAGGGCGGATGCGGGCGGGAGGTGTGATGGGAGATGCTGAAGCGGTGGATGTGGACTGGGAGCGGTTGAGGGCAACTGCTGTTGAAGTCATGGAGCGGGCTTATGCGCCCTATTCCGGGTTCGCGGTCGGGGCTGCGGCGTTGGTGGACGACGGGCGGGTGGTTGCCGGGTGCAACGTGGAGAACGCGTCGTACGGGCTCACGCTGTGTGCCGAGTGCGGGCTGGTGTCGGAGTTGCATCGGACCGGCGGCGGGCGGCTCGTGGCGTTCACCTGTGTGGACCATCATGGGGATCTGCTCACGCCGTGCGGGCGCTGCCGCCAGTTGCTGCACGAGAACGGCGGGCCGGGTCTGCTGCTGGAGACGCCGACCGGACCGCGCCCGTTGCGTGAGTTGTTGCCCGACGCGTTCGGGCCGGAGGACTTGGAGAACTGATGAGTTTCGACGCGGTGGATGTCATCCGGGCCAAGCGGGACAAGGGCGAGCTGAGCGACGGGCAGATCGACTGGGTGATCGACGCCTACACCAAGGGCGACGTCGCCGACGAGCAGATGTCCGCGCTCGCGATGGCGATCCTGCTGAACGGGATGAACCGGCGCGAGATCGCCCGCTGGACCGCGGCGATGATCGCGTCCGGCGAGCGGATGGACTTCGGCAAGCTGTCCCGGCCGACCGCGGACAAGCACTCGACCGGCGGCGTCGGCGACAAGATCACGTTGCCGCTGGCACCTTTGGTGGCGGCGTGCGGGGTCGCCGTACCGCAGCTGTCGGGGCGCGGCCTCGGGCACACCGGCGGGACGCTGGACAAGCTCGAGTCGATCCCGGGCTGGCGGGCGGCGCTGTCGAACGACGAGATGATGCATCAGTTGGAGGACGTCGGCGCAGTCATCTGCGCGGCTGGTGACGGGCTGGCGCCGGCCGACAAGAAGTTGTACGCGCTGCGTGACGTGACCGGTACGGTCGAGGCGATCCCGCTGATCGCCAGCTCGATCATGAGCAAGAAGATTGCCGAAGGCACCGGTGCGTTGGTGCTGGACGTGAAGGTCGGCTCCGGCGCGTTCATGAAGGATCTGGCCGGCGCGCGCGAGCTGGCCGAGACGATGGTTGCTCTGGGCACGGACGCCGGCGTGAAGACCGTTGCCCTGCTCACCGACATGTCCGTGCCGCTCGGTCTGACCGCGGGTAACGCGCTCGAGGTTCGCGAATCGGTCGAGGTGCTGGCCGGAGGCGGTCCCGCGGACGTGATCGAGCTGACCGTTGCCCTCGCCAAGGAGATGCTCGCCGCGGCCGGCGTCACCGACGTCGACCCGGCCGAGAAGCTGAACGACGGTACGGCGATGGACGCGTGGCGCGCGATGATCTCGGCCCAGGGCGGCGACCCGTCCGCGGAGCTCCCGGTCGCGCCGGAGCAACACGTCGTACCGGCTCCTGCGTCTGGGACGCTGTCCAAGCTCGATGCGCTGGCGGTGGGTGTGGCTGCGTGGCGGCTGGGTGCCGGGCGGGCTCGCAAGGAGGACCCGGTGTCGGCGGTGGCCGGCGTCGAGATGCATGCGAAGCCTGGCGATCAGATCCAGGAAGGTCAGCCGCTGCTGACCCTGCACACGGATGACCCGAGCCGCATCGATCGTGCGCTGGAGTCGCTGGCAGACGCGGTGGCCGTGGCGGACTCCTACCAGCCGGGTCCGTTGGTGATCGACCGAATCGGTTAGCTCGAGGTCGCGGTGAGGCGGGCTCGCTGTTCCTTCGCGAGTGCGGTGGCGAGCGCGGTGTCCGGGGTGAGATTGCTGCCCAGGGCACCTACCTCGCGGACGCTGATCTCGACCACCATCGGCCCGACGGCAAGGCTGACCTCGGCAATCGCGCTGGACTGGTCGGTGCCGCCGTCGTACTCCACCCTGGCGTCGGAGAGCGCGCCGGGGAGGTCGAACGGGTGCTCGTGGGTGTCCTGGTTCCAGAAGCCCTTCTGGAGGGCCGCTGCCTTGCCGGCCGAGCCGGTCTTGAACAGCTGCAGCGTGAAGCGCTTCTTCTTGTCGGGGCTGAGCCGGGACGCGCGGTAACCCTCGACGAAGCTGGCGTTCAGCAGGAGGGCGCGGTCCAGCGCGGGGTCAGCCGACCAGGTGTTGAGGAAGCCGGTCGCCGTGAACGGGCCGGTGGCGTTGGCGCGCGGGTCTGCGACGTAGCCGCGGGGCAGTACGGCGAGGCCGACGAGCGAGCCCTTCGCCTTCTGAGCCGGGCCCGACAGCGAATGCTTGGCTGCCGGGGACTCTGCGGCGGTTGCCGACGAACCGTCCTCGTTGCCGCAGGCGGTCACAGCCAGCAGCAAGGCGGTTACTACAACGGCAGCGCCTACGGCTTGACTCCGCGCAGTCCGCGTCACGGTCCCTCTCCGTCCAGCAACTCGCCCCCGAGCGCATCCGACAGTTCCGAGCCCGATGCCATCAGAAGTTGGTTAACTCCAGGCAAACAGTCTTGTTTTATTGGGACGTGGACGGCGTGAGAAGCGTCTCGATCCGGCGGCGGGCGGCCTTCGGATGGAGTGGTTCACAGCCGGCCTCGACGCAGCGGCGGACGACCGCGGGGTCGTCGCGCAGCAGCAGGAGTCCGCGCCGGAGCAGCGTCAACGGGGGTTTGCGGTGCTCGCGGAGGTCGCGCTGGAAGCGGCGGAAGAACGTCACGAGCCGGTGGTGGTAGACGCAGATCGCCGCGGCGAGCAGGCCACGGTCGCGGAGCGCGCCGACGATCTGGTCGGCGAAGATGCCCTCAGCAACGATCAGCGCGGAACCCTCGGTGGTGACGGGGCGGTGACCGACGGTGCCGTCGGCGGCGATGTCGTAGATCGGGAGGTCCGCGGCCCCCGTCGTACACAGCTGCTGGAGCGCCGCGACCGCCCGCTCACCGTCCCAGGACCGTGGGTCGTCCCAATCGACAATCCCGAGCGGCGACCGCGGCATCGCCTGGTCGTCCCCGTCCCGGTAGAAGTCGTCCAGCCGCACCACCGGCAACCCCACCTGCTCCGCCAGCCGCGACTTCCCCGCCCCCGAAGGCCCGGCCAACAACACCACCCGTGAACGCACCGCCCCATTCTCTGCCACTTCCTGCAGTAACAGCCAACCCCACCCCCCCGATAACCAGACATGCCGAAGATGAAGCTGGGCGCCGCGTTCTACGCGCTGATCGCGGTGGGAGCGGTTGGCTCGTCGTGATGGGGCTGGTGGTGGCGGCGTTCGTGCTGGCGCTGCTGACCGACCAGGATGGCGTTCCGCCGTTTCCGAACCTGATCGCGGCCTTCATCCCGCCGTGGGTGAAGCGTCTGCAGGAGAAGTACTACGAAGGTGTCGCGGAGGCTCTCAGTCCAGCAGAGCCTGGTGGAGGGCGTTCGCCGACTGTTTGAACCAGGTGTTGGTGCGGTCGGTGAGTTCGGATTCGCCGGTGGTCCAGCGTTCGTGGAACCAGGGGTGGCCGGATTCGGCGCCGTGGCGGACGTAGGCCATGCACCAGACGTGGTTGTCGGCGGCGGCGTCGACCAGGCGGAGGCGGTCGGCTTCGGTCAGGCCGTAGGCGTCGGCGAAGCCGCGGAGGCGGGTGAAGGAGCGGCCTCGGCGTACGTCGTGGATGTCCGCGTCGGGCCGCAGCGGCGCCCACAGCCGGACCGCGGTCGCCACGTCCCACAGCGGTGAACCCGGGCCGGCCAGGTCGAAGTCGATCAGCGCGACCGCGACGCCGTCTCGGAAGACCACATTGTCGAGGTTCGGATCGTTGTGGCTGATCAGCCCGGTGACATACTCCGGCGGCACCGGCTCGGCCCACCGCAGGCCGACGGGCCGGAAGTCCGCCACCGCCTCGTGGTACGCCCGCAGCAGCTGCGCCACGCTGTCCAGCGCCTCGTCCGTCATCGACCAGCCCGGGTACGGCGTGGTGACCGTCTCGCCAGGCAGGTACGACAGCACCTCGCGCCCCTGCGAATCGATCCCGAGCAGCCGCGGCGCGCCCTCGAACCCGACCCGTTCCAGGTGTTCGAGCAGCGCGTGCGTGGCCAGGCTGCTGGGGCGCAGCGGACGACGGACGGTGTCCCCGACCCGCACGACCAGCCCACGGTTCGCAGTACCGCCGAGCAACTGGGTCTCAACCTCAGCAGGCATCGCGGGTCAGTGTGTCTCGTCCAGCAGGGCCTTCGCCAGGGGTGCGTGGGTAACGATCCCGTTGACCAGCCCGCTGCGTACGGCGGCACGCACCGCGGCGACCTTTGCCAGCCCGTACGGGATCGCGATCACCTCGTCGATCTTGTCCATCTGCTCGGCGTTGATCGCGATCACCCGATCGGTGACGCGACTCTGCACCGGCGCACCGTCCGCATCCACGAACACCCCGGAGATATCCGCGACCACCCCGCGCTTTTCCAGCTGCTCACAGGCCTTCTCGTCCATCGCGTCGTACAGCGTCGACTGCCCCGCCGCCCACGACCCGAGCCCGACCACGGCCTTGCTGACCGAGTCGAAGTGGCTGATCGCCTCCGCCACCTCCGGCTGCTGCCGCAACGCCCTCGCGGTCGCCGCATCCGGCACGACCAGCGGCGCATAGAACAGGTACGCCGGTCCGCCCGACAACCGCGCCGTGTGCCGCACCAGCTCCACCGAGTTCGCCTCGACATCCGGCCGGGTCAGCGCGCCCGTCAGCTGGACGACCGGCACCGGCGCGAGGGTCGTCAGTTGCTCGGTCATCGCCGTCACCGCGCGAGCCCAGGCAAGGCCGAGGACATCCTCTGCGGTGACGATCTCCGACAGGAGATCGGCGGCTGCCTTGCCGAGCTGGGTCCGCAGAGCGGGTTCGTCGACCTCTGGTGTGTCGACCACGATGGCTCGCCGCAGCCCGAGCGCCTCCTGCAGCTGAACCGAGAGCTCGAGATCGATGGCTCCCGGGTGGCTGATCTCGATCCGCACCAGCCCACTGCTGCGCGCCTGGTCCAGCAATCGCGCGACTTTGAACCGGCTGAGCCGGAACTCGTCCGCGATCTCCACCTTCGACCGCCCGTCGACGTAGTACCGCCGCGCGATCGACGCGGTCAGCACCAACTGCGCCGGCCCGAAGGTCTCCATCACAGCCTCCCCGCTCATATGAGCACCATCGGACCCAAGTGTTGCACAGACCCTTGACAGGTCAAGTCCCTTGCCGGTTCACTCATGCTGTGAGCAGAGGCGTGCTCAAATGAGCGGACTGAAGGAGCGGCTAGTGCCCGGACGAAGGCTTACGGCGGTCGGGGTCGCACTTGTTCTCAGTGCGGCCAGCGGCTGTGCCGGCTGGGGTGGTGGCGCCGGTGGTGGCGACAGCGCCGACAGCATCAACGTGCTGATGGTGAACAACCCGCAGATGGTCGACCTGCAGAAACTCACCGCCGACAACTTCACCAAGCAGACCGGCATCCACGTGAACTTCACCGTGCTCCCGGAGAACGACGTCCGGGACAAGATCAGCCAGGAGTTCTCCAGCCAGGCCGGTCAGTACGACGTGGCCTCGGTCAGCAACTTCGAGATCCCGATCTACGCGAAGTCCAAGTGGATCGCCCCGCTGTCGGACTACATCAGCAAGGACTCGTCCTTCGACCAGGACGACATCCTCAAGCCGATGACCCAGTCGATGACCGCGGACGACGGCAAGATCTACGGCGAACCGTTCTACGGCGAGTCGTCGTTCCTCATGTACCGCAAGGACATCCTGGCCTCCAAGGGCGTGACGATGCCGGCGAAGCCGACCTGGCAGGAGGTCGCGGACATCGCGGCCAAGGTCGACAACGCACAGCCCGGCATGCGCGGTATCTGCCTGCGCGGCCAGCCCGGCTGGGGTCAGCTCTTCGCCCCGCTCACCACGGTCGTGAACACCTTCGGCGGCACCTGGTTCACCCAGGACTGGCAGGCCCAGGTCAACTCACCCGCGTTCACCGAGGCGACCAAGTTCTACGTCGACCTCGTCCGCGCGCACGGCGAGGCGGGCGCACCGCAGGCCGGCTTCACCGAGTGCCTGAACAACACCATCCAGAGCAACGTCGCGATGTGGTACGACGCGACGTCGGCCGCCGGATCGCTCGAGGCGCCGAACTCGCCGGTGAAGGGCAAGATGGGCTACGCGCCCGCACCGGTCGTGAAGACCGACAGCTCCGGCTGGCTGTACGCGTGGGCCTGGGGCATCCAGGAAGCCTCGAAGAAGAAGGACAACGCCTGGAAGTTCATCTCCTGGGCCTCCGGCAAGGACTACGAGAAGCTCGTCGGCGAGAAGGTTGGCTGGTCCAACGTTCCGGCCGGTAAGCGCGCGTCGACGTACGAGATCCCGGACTACGTCAAGGAGGCGTCCGCGTTCGCGGAGCCGACCAAGTCGGCGATCGAGAACGCCGACCCGAAGAACCCGGGCACCCAGCCGCGGCCGGCGCCGGGGATCCAGTTCATCGACATCCCGGAGTTCCCGGATCTCGGGACCCAGGTCAGTCAGGACGTGAGCTCGGCGATCGCCGGGCGGATGAGCGTCGACAAAGCCTTGAACCGCGGGCAGGAGCTCGCCGACGACGTCGCCGAGCGGTACCGCTCGCGACAGGCGAAGTGAGGGGGAGCAGACATGTCCGTCGATGCCAAGCCTGAAACCGAGACCAAGCCCCGGCGTCACTCGGCGCCGCCCGAGGGCACCGTGATGCGCAGGGCCGGCGACTGGGCCCGGCGCGGGCCGTTGCTGCCGGCGCTGGTCTTCATGATCATCGTCACCCAGTTGCCGTTCGTGGTCACGATCATCGTGTCGTTCATGGACTGGAACGCGTACTACCCGGACGAGAAGGGGTTCGCCGGGATCGACAACTTCCGCCGGGTGCTGACCGACGCGAACACCCGGCACGCGATCTGGGTGACGATCGTGCTGACCGCGGGCGTCGTCCTGATCAGCCTCGTGCTCGGTCTGCTGATCGCCCTGCTGCTCGACCGCAAGTTCCGCGGCCGCGGCGCGGTCCGGACGATGATGATCACGCCGTTCCTGGTCGTGCCCGTCGCCGCGGCCCTGCTGTGGAAGCACGCGCTGTACAACCCGACGTACGGCTTGTTCAACGGCGTGCTGAAGTGGATCTTCGGTGACAACGCGCCGCAGCCGGACTGGATCAGCAACCAGCCGTTGTGGTCGATCATCTTCGCGCTGGTCTGGCAGTGGACGCCGTTCATGATGCTGATCCTGCTCGCCGGACTACAGAGCCGTCCGCTCGACGTGATCGAGGCGGCCGGGATCGACGGCGCGAACCAGTGGGAGATCTTCCGCTACATGACGCTCCCGCACCTGCGCCAGTACCTCGAGCTGTCCGCGCTGCTCGGCTCGATCTACGTCGTACAGAACTTCGACGCGGTCTTCACGATCACGTCCGGCGGTCTCGGTACGGCGAACCTCCCGTACACGATCTACCAGACGTTCTACACCGCCCACGACTACGGCCGCGCCTCGGCAGCCGGCGTCATCGTCGTGATCGGCACGATCGCGATCGCAACGTTCGCGCTGCGGTCGGTGTCCACGCTGTTCCGAGAGGAGACCGGCAAATGAGCGGCCAGGTGACGATGGTCAAGGGACACTCGCGCCGCGGCGGTGGCTGGGCGCTGAGCGGGCTGGCCTGGATCGTGGGCATCCTGTTCGTGCTGCCGGTGCTGTGGATGCTGCTGACGTCGTTCCACTCCGAGGAGAACGCGGCGAAGAACCCGCCGGACATCGCGGCGCCGCTGACACTCGACGGCTACCGGGCGTTCTTCGACACCGGGCCGTGGCCGTCGATCGCGAACTCGCTGACCGCGAGCATCCTGTCCACCGCGCTGGTCATCCTGCTCGCGTTCCCGGCGGCGTACGCGCTGTCGATCCGGCCGGTGAAGAAGTGGACCGACGTACTGTTCTTCTTCCTGTCCACGAAGATGCTGCCGGTGGTGGCCGGCCTGCTGCCGATCTACCTGTTCGCGCAGTCGGTCGGGTTCCTGGACAACATCTGGCTGCTGATCATCCTGTACACCTCGATGAACCTGCCGATCGCGGTCTGGATGCTGCGCAGCTTCCTGTCCGAGGTGCCGGTCGAGATCCTCGAGGCGGCCTCGGTCGACGGGGCGTCACTGACCCGCACGCTGCGGTCCGTGGTCGCGCCGGTGGTCACGCCGGGTATCGCCTCGGCTGCGCTGATCTGCTTCATCTTCAGCTGGAACGAGCTGCTGTTTGCCCGAGTGCTGACCGGCACAGTGGCGCAGACCGCGCCGGTGTTCTTGACTGGGTTCGTGACCAGTCAAGGATTGTTCCTCGCCAAAGTCTGTGCCGCGTCGATCGTGGTGTCGCTGCCGGTGCTGATCGCCGGGTTCGCCGCACAGGACAAACTCGTCCAGGGTCTGTCGCTGGGGGCGGTCAAGTGAAACTGGCCGCTTCCACTCTCGATGCCCTGGGCAATGAGGTTGGCGTGCCCACCTACGACCGTACGGCGGTGACACCCGGGATCGTGCACTTCGGGGTCGGTGGCTTCCACCGCGCTCATCAGGCGATGTATCTGGATCGGCTGATGGGCGACGGGAAGGCGCTGGACTGGGGGATCGTCGGCGTCGGGGTGCTGCCGCAGGATCGCCGGATGGCCGACGTGATGTCCGCGCAGGACTGTCTCTACACCTTGGTCGTCAAGCATCCGGACGGCACGCTGGAGCCTCGGGTGATCGGGTCGATCGTCGACTACCTGTTCGCGCCGGACGATCCGAACGCCGTGCTGGCTCGGATGGTCGACCCGGCGACCCGGATCGTGTCCCTGACGATCACCGAGGGCGGGTATCACGTCAACCAGGTGACCGGGGAGCTGGACGCGTCCGATCCCTCGCTCGCCGCCGATCTGGAGCCGGGCGCGACGCCGGGGAGCGCGTTCGGGTTCATCGTCGAGGCGCTGGCGCGGCGGCGGGCGGCCGGCGTACCGCCGTTCACCGTGATGTCGTGCGACAACATCCCGGGCAACGGGCACGTGGCGCGGAAGATGCTGTCGTCGTTCGCGCGCTTGAAGGATCCCGAGATCGCCGCGTTCCTCGAGACCGAGGTGCGGTTCCCGAACTGCATGGTCGACCGGATCACGCCGGTGACGACGGACGCGGACCGCGAGGCGCTGGCGGAGCGGTTCGGGGTCGAGGACGGCTGGCCGGTGGTGTGCGAGCCGTTCACGCAGTGGGTGCTCGAGGACGACTTCGGGCTCGGCAGGCCGTCGTACGAGGATGTCGGCGTACAGATCGTCGAGGACGTCGAGCCTTATGAGCTGATGAAGCTGCGGCTGCTGAACGCGTCGCACCAGGCGCTGTGCTACCTCGGGTATCTGGCCGGTTATCGGTACGCGCACGAGGTGTGTCAGGACAAGTTGTTCGTGGACTTCCTGCTCGGCTACATGGACAACGAAGGTACGCCGACGCTGCCGCCGGTGCCGGGGGTCGACCTTGATCGATACAAGCACCAGCTGATCGAGCGATTCGCGAACCCGGAGGTGCGGGACACGCTCGCGCGGCTGTGCGCGGAGAGCTCGGACCGGATCCCGAAGTGGTTGCTGCCGGTCGTGCGCGAGCAGTTGGCCGCCGATCGGGAGATCAAGCGTTCGGTTCTGGTCGTGGCGTCCTGGGCGCGGTACGCCGAGGGCACCGACGAGCAGGGTGATCCGATCGAGGTCGTGGACCGGCTGCGGGACAAGCTGGTCGAGCGGGCGCAGCACAACACCGACGATCCGCTGGTGTTCGTCTCGGATCCGGACCTGTTCGGTGATCTCGCGTCCGACGAGCGGTTCGTGACGCAGTACAAGGCCGCGCTGAAGTCGCTGCACGAGATCGGTGCCCGCGCCACGCTCGAAGCCCTGTAGCGTCGGAGCATGACTGAGCTGAGGCTGGTCGCCGGGGTGGACTGCTCCACCCAGGCGACCAAGGTTCTGGTGTGCGAGGCCGAGACCGGCGCGGTGGTACGCGAGGGGCGCGCGCCCCACCCGGATGCCACGCAGGTGGATCCTGCCGAGTGGTGGAAGGCGTGGGAGATCGCGTCTGACGGGCTCCTGGACGGCGTCCAGGCGATCGCGGTCGGCGGCCAGCAACACGGCATGGTCCTACTGGACGACTCCGGCGAGGTGGTCCACCCCGCCGTCCTCTGGAACGACACCAGCTCAGCCGACGCCACCACCGAACTGATCGCAGAACTCGGCGGCGCCGAGGCGTGGGCCGAAGCCATCGGCTCAGTCCCCGTGCCGAGCTTCACCGTCACCAAGCTCCGCTGGATCCGCGACGAAGCCGCCCGCGCGGATGCGGATGCTGTACGGCGTGAAGCCGCGCGGCGGGCCGCGGCTGTTGTGTTGCCTCATGACTGGATGACGCATCGGTTGGCTGCTGATCGGCGGGGGATTGAGGGGATTACCACCGATCGGGGGGATGCGTCGGGGACCGGGTGGTGGTCGGCGGCGACGAACAGTTATCGGACTGATCTGGTTGAGCTTGCGTTTGGGCGGCAGTTGGCGCTTCCGCGGGTGGCCGGCCCGGCTGAGGTTGTTGGGGAGACTGCCTTCGGGGCGGCGATTGCGGCCGGCACCGGGGACAACGCGGCGGCGGCGCTCGGGCTTGATCTGCAGCCGGGTGACGTTGCCGTTTCGCTCGGGACCAGCGGTACGGCGTTTGCGCGGTCGGCCAACCCGACCGCGGACCCGACCGGCCTGGTTGCCGGCTTCGCGGATGCGACCGGCGAATACCTCCCGCTCGTCTGCACCCTGAACGCGGCCCGCGTGATGTCCGCGACCGCGAACATGCTCGGCCTCGACCTGGCCGAGTTCGACGAGGCCGCGATCACCTCACCCGGCAGCGACGGACTGGTCCTGCTCCCGTTCCTCGACGGCGAGCGTACGCCGGACCTCCCGCACTCCACCGGCCTGATCTACGGCCTCACCCGCGCGACCATGCAGCCCGCGACGATGGCCCGCGCCGCCGTCGAAGGCCTCCTCTGCGGCCTCGCCGACGCCGTCGACGCCCTCCGCGCCCAAGGCCTCCCCGTCCACCGGCTCCTCCTCCTGGGCGGCGGCGCCCGCTCCCGCGCCGTACAAGCCCTCGCCCCGGCCCTCCTCGGCGCCGAGGTAGTCCTCCCCGAACCGGCCGAGTACGTCGCCCTAGGCGCAGCCCGCCAAGCAGCCTGGGCCCTCACCGGCGAACTCCCCACCTGGCCGGTCCCGGTCGGCAAACCCGAGCCCGCCATCACCCTCGACGCCACCAAGCTCCGCGCCAACTACGAGCAGGTCCTCACCAACACCCGCCCCCTCCTCTCCCACCCCTACAACCGCTGACCTCAGCGGCGGGGGCCGAGGGGGTCTTCGTCGGGTGGGGTTGGGGTGCGGCGGGTGGTGTTGGTGAGGGAGCGTTCGGGTAGCCAGAGGACGAAGGTGCTGCCGATGCCGAGTTCGGAGTGTAGGGCGACGGTGCCGCCGTGGGACTCGGCGATCTGGCGGACGATGGCGAGGCCGAGGCCGGCCCGGCGCTGGCCGCTGGACGGTACGGTCGCGGGCGACTGCCGTTGACCGGCCCGGAAGAACCGGTCGAAGACCCGGTCGGCGTCGTCCGCCGCGATGCCCGGGCCCTCGTCGCGGACCGCGATCCAGGCCCACCCGTTGCGACTGCCGACCGCCAGCACGAGTTCACTGCCGCCACGCGCCAGCCGGACCGCGTTCGAGAGCAGGTTGTCCACCGCCCGCCGCAGCGCCGACGCGTCACCGGCAGCGGTGGGTCCGGGCGCGAGCCGCAGTACGACGTGAAGCTCACGATCCGCGGCGAGCAGCTCGTACTCCTCGGCCGCCTCACCCGCGATCGCGGCCAGGTCCACGTCGGCATCGACGAACGCCGGCGACGACCGCCGCGCCGACGCGAGCAGGTCCTCCACCAGCCGCGTCATCCGCTGGATCGCCCGGCTGACGATCGCGGTCGCCTGGGCACGATCCTCCGGCGGCGTGTCGTCATGCGCGAGTACGGCGTCGACGTTCGCCTGGATCACCGCCAACGGATTGCGCAGCTCGTGCGACGCGTCGTCGACGAGTTGACGCTGCGCCACGAACGCCGACTCCAGCCGGCCGAGCATGTCGTCGACGGTGTCGCCCAGGTTGCGTAGCTCGTCGCGCGGTCCCTCCAGCGCGATCCGCCGGGACAGGTCGGTCGCCGAGATTTCCTGGGCAGTCTCCGTGATCCGTCGTACCGGCCGGAGCGCGCGACCAGACAACCACCACCCGGTGCCGAGACTGACCAGGAACAGCCCGGCGATCCCCGCGGCCGAGTAGTTCCGCAGGCTCTGCAACGTCTGGTAGTTGACCGCGGACTGGAAGCTGGAGATCTCCGCGGCCTGGATCACCTGCCCCTCCTTGAGATGCAGGTTGCCCTCGTGGTCCTTGTAGTACTTCTGGACCTCGATCTGGTTCAGCGGTTTCGGATCGAGGATCTGCTCCAGCGCGAGGTACACCCCGCCGAGCAGCAACGCCGACAGCGCGATCAGCACCGCGGAGTACGTCAGGGTCAGGCGGAACCGGATCGTCTGGGTCCAGGAAGGGAGCTTCATTCCTCACCTCGGAGCCGATAGCCGCGGCCGATCACGGTCTCCAGGACCGGATCCTCGCCGTCCTGGGTCAGCTTGCGACGCAACGTGCCGACCGTCACGCGAACGCTCTGAGTGAACGGGTCCGCGTTCTCGTCCCAGACGTGCTCGAGCAGTTCCTCGGCCGAGACGACATGCCCGGGCCGCGACATCAGATACCGCAGTACGCCGAACTCCTTCAACGTCAGCGTCAACTCGCGACCGGACCGCGTCGCCAGGTGGCGGGACGAGTCGAGGACCAGCTCGCCGACGTGCAACTGCGTCGTCCCGTTCGTGACGTCCCGCCGCAGCAGCGCCCGGATCCGCGCGAGCAACTCCACCAGCGCGAACGGCTTCGTCAGGTAGTCGTCCGCCCCCTCATCGAGCCCGCGGACGCGATCGGCCAGCGAGGCACGAGCCGTCAGCATCAGCACCCGCAGCTCCCGCCCGGACGCCACCTCGATCTCACCCCGCCGGACCGCTCGGCACAGGTCGAGGCCGTTGGTGTCCGGCAGGGTGATGTCCAGGATTGCCAGGTCGTACGCCGTGGTCGCGAGCTTATCCACCGCTTCGGCGCCGGTCGTCGCCGCGTCGACGGCGTACCCGGCCCGGCCGAGTCCGGAGCGCAGCGCACTGACCAGGCCTTCCTCGTCCTCCACCACCAGTAATCGCACGCCACCAAGGTAGCCGGGGGAGCGTGATCCGCCGGTCTGCGCTTTCGCCGGACTTTCGCTCTGCTTTCCGGTCGTTTTCGCGCCGCCTTGATGAGCTGTGGCCAACCTGATCGAAGGAGATCTCTGATGAAGAAGCTCATTCTCGGCGCGGCGATCGTGGTGGCGGCGCTCGGAGCCGGTGGCATGGCGTACGCCGCGACGAACGATCCGGCGCCGGAGCAGGGTTATGTCACGGTCGACGACGGCGCCACCACGCCCTCGCCGTCCCCGTCGCACGACTGCCCGGAGAAGGGTGACTCCGCGAACCCGAGCGGTAACGCATGACGTCGGCCGCGCTCGAACACGCCTTGTTCGAGGTGAAGAAGGTGGTCGTCGGGCAGGACCAGCTGGTCGAACGCATGCTGGTCGGATTGCTTGCCCGCGGCCACTGTCTGCTCGAAGGCGTGCCCGGCGTCGCGAAGACGCTCGCCGTCCGGACGCTGGCCGAGGTGATCGGCGGCCGGTTCGCCCGGCTCCAGTTCACCCCGGACCTGGTCCCCGGCGACATCATGGGCACCCGGATCTGGCGGCCGTCGACGGAGGCGTTCGACACCGAGCTCGGCCCGGTGTTCGCGAACCTCGTGCTGGCGGACGAGATCAACCGCGCGCCGGCGAAGGTGCAGTCCGCGTTGCTGGAGGCAATGGCCGAGAACCAGGTGAGTATCGGCGGTACGTCGTACCGGCTGCCCGAACCGTTCCTGGTGCTCGCGACGCAGAACCCGATCGAGTCCGACGGCGTGTACGCACTGCCCGAGGCGCAACGCGACCGGTTCCTGCTGAAGATCACTGTCGACTACCCGACACCGTTGGAGGAGCTCACGATTCTCCAGCGGATGAGCGCGCACCGGCCGCACGCCGGCGCCGTACTCACTCCGGAGCAGGTCGTTCAGTTGCAGGAGGCAACGGATGACGTCTTCGTCCACAACGCGGTGGCGGAGTACGTCGTCCGCCTGGTGCATGCGACCCGGGCGCCGTCGCAGTACGGGATCCATGATCTGGCCGGCGTGCTGGAGTTCGGCGCGAGCCCCCGTGCGACCCTCGGTCTGGTTGCGGCCGGGCGAGCGCTCGCGTTGCTGCGCGGGCGTGACTATGTGCTGCCGGCGGATGTGTACGACGTCGCGCTCGATGTGATGGCGCACCGATTGGTGCTGACCTTCGACGCGCTGGCCGACGGGGTCGATCCACGGTCGGTGGTCACGCGGATCCTGCACACGATCCAGCAGCCGCATGTGGTGCCGGCCGACGAGGCCCAGGGATCCGCGGCATGACTGATCTCCTGGCCGGGCGGGAACGAGCTTTGCGCGCATTGGAGTTGTCGGTGAAGCGCAAGCTGGAGGGATTCCTGCACGGCGACATCACGGGTCTTCGGAGCGGTCCCGGAAGCGAGCCGAACGAGGCACGGCCGTACCAAGCGGGGCAGGACGACGTACGGCGGATGGACTGGAACGTGACTGCGCGCTCGCTGGAGCCGCACGTCCGGGCGCCGTTGGCGGAGCGCGAGCTGGAGACGTGGGCGCTGCTGGACGCGTCCGCGAGTATGGACTTCGGCACCGCCCTGAGCGAGAAACGCGATCTGGCGGTAGCTGTTGTCGGAGCGGTCGGCCTGCTCGCCGACCGCCCGGGGAACAGCCTCGGCGTACGAATTGCCCTGGGCAACGACCTCCGCCGCCTCCCCACGGCCGGCAGTGCGGTCCAGCTCCGCCGCTCGGTGCGCACGCTGCTGTCGTTGCCCCGAGCAACACCAGGGTCCGTTCCCAGGACGGATCTGGGGCACGCGATCGGTCGCCTGAACCGTGAACATCCGCGCCCCGGCCTCCGCGTGATCGTCTCGGACTTCCACGAAGACGGCTGGTCCGACCCACTCCGCCGACTCGCCGCGCGTCACGAGGTACTCGCCGTCGAAGTCCTGGACCCCCGCGAACTCGAACTTCCCGACGTCGGCCTGCTCACGCTGATCGATCCCGAGACCGGCCGCCGGCGCGAGATCCAGACGGCGAACCGCAAGCTCCGCCGCCGGTACGCCGACGCGATGGCGGCGCACCGCACTCGAACCACCCAGGCGATCCGGGCCGCCGGTGCCGCGCATCTCGTACTGCGCACCGACACCGACTGGGTCCGCGACGTCGCCGCCTTCGCCACCGCCCGCCGCCGGGCCGGTGCCCGCTCTGTAAGGACCGGTGTCAGATGAGATTCGAGCAACCCCTGTGGCTCTGGCTGCTGGTGCTGGTCGCCGTGCTGGTGGTGGCGTACCTGCTTGCCCAGCGCCGCCGGACGAAGTACGCCGTCCGGTTCGCGACCCTCCCGATGCTGGAGAAGGTCGCTCCGAAGCGGCCCGGCTGGCGCCGGCACGCGCCGGCCGCGGCCTTTCTGGCGGCACTCACCGTGCTGACGATCGCGATCGCCCGACCGGTGGCGGACATCCGCGTCCCGCGCGAGCGGGCCACCGTCCTGGTCGCGATGGACGTGTCGAACTCGATGGCGGCGACCGATGTCGCGCCGAACCGGTTCGAGGTGGCTCAGCAGGCGGCGACGGAGTTCGTCCGGGACCTGCCGGCGAAGTTCAACGTCGGCCTGGTGTCCTTCGCTCGTACGGCGAACGTGGTGGCCGCACCGAGTACGGATCATCAGGCGACCGTCGATGCGATCAACGGGCTGCAACTGACCGACAGTACGGCGATCGGCGACGCCGTCCTGGCCGGCCTGCAGGCGGTGCGGACGATCGATCCCGACGATCCGCCGCCGAGCCGGATCGTGCTGCTGTCGGACGGCGGCAACACAGCGGGCAGCCCGATCGACACTGCCGCCGAGGCCGCGGCGCAAGCCGGTGTGCCGGTGTCGACGATCGCCTACGGGACCGCCGAGGGCACCGTCAACCTCGAGGGCCGCGACATCCCGGTCCCCGCCGATACCGAGGCGCTCCACGGCCTGGCCGAGGCCACCAACGGCACGTTCTACCAGGCACAGAACAACGACCAGCTCCGTGACGTCTACTCCGACCTCCAATCCTCGATCGGCTGGACCACCGAGTCCCGGGAAGTCACCAACCTGGTCGCCGGAATCGCCCTGGCCGCAGCACTCCTGGCCGCGATCGCCTCCCTCTTCTGGTTCTCCCGCCTCCCGTAAGGAGGAACGTCACATGCCCCACCTCGGCCTTCCCTTCCGCGGCCCGGACTACCTTCCCGGCCCGCCACCCACGAACAGCTCACCTACTCCGTTCTCCGTCACCCCGGTCGCCGCCGCGGCACCCCCCTCTCCGCCGGCGCCACCTCGAACCGGGGTGACGGGCCCCTCCTCTCCGCGCAGTGCAGTCGGCCGGCGGGCGGCTCTTCTCGTCGGCACGCTCGCCCTCTCCGTCGTGGCCGGTGGTCTTGCGGGTGCTGTCACCGGCGCTCGTGACCCGGCACCGCTTCCACAAGCAGCAGCACCTCCGGCGGCGGCCCAGGGATCCATCTCCGCCGCAGCGGCCGGCGTCCTTCCGGGCGTGGTGTCCGTGCGCGCCGGCCGGGCGACCGGGTCCGGGTTCGCGATCGACCAGGAAGGGCATGTGGTGACGAATGCACACGTGGTGGAGGGAACGACCGACGTATCCCTGGTCCTGTCGAACGGCCGTACGGTCGACGCGGACGTCATCGGATCCGACCCGGACAACGACCTCGCCGTACTGCAGGTCTCGACCGCCGACGCCGAGGGGTTGCGCTCGCTCACGCTCGGCCGGTCCGCACAGCTGCGGGTCGGCGACCCGGTGCTGGCCGTCGGGTCCCCGCTCGGCCTGGAGGGAACGGTGACCGCCGGTATCGTCAGCGCCGTCAACCGCCAGGCCCGCTTCGGCGACAACAACATCCGCCAGTCCGCGATCCAGACCGACGCCGCCATCAATCCGGGCAACTCCGGCGGCCCGCTGGTCAACGCCGCCGGTCAGGTGGTGGGTGTCAACACCGCCATCGCCACCCTCGGAACCTCCCGCTCCGGCAACATCGGCATCGGCTTCGCGATCCCCGTCGATCGCATGACCAGCATCGTCAACGACCTCCTCGACTGACCGGACCCCCTACAGTTGGTGGATGGTGTACTTCGGTGGGTTCCTCGGGCTGATCGGGTTGCTGACCCTGATCTTCCGGGACGGCGACGTGGCCGGCATGCCTTCGGCTGTGGTCGGCGGCGGGCTGCTGGCGCTGGGCGTGGCCGTAGGCGCGCTCGGTGTCGTCTGGCGGCGTCGCGTCCGCCGGCGCAAGATCGCCGCCGGCGAACCGGTGCCTGTCGGGGACATCTTCCAGCGTGCCCGCGCCCTGCCGAGGCTGCTCCGCGATGTCCGCCAGGGTGCGTACGCCGACCTGCCGAAGAGCCGCCCGTTCATGTGGGTACTGGCGCTCGTCTACCTGATCTCGCCGATCGACATCCTGCCCGACGTACTGCCGCTGCTCGGTGTCACGGACGATGCCGGCGTGGCCGTCTGGCTGCTCACCAGCGTGTCGACGGCCACCGGCCTCTATCTCAACCGCGAGCGCGAACGTCAGCGTCTGGGCAATCGCGACCTCGGCACCGGTGGACCCACGCACTGATGTCGGCCGCCGCCTCCTCGGGATGCTGATACGCGAACAACTGCAGTGAGTCGCTCGGCTCATCTGGATCGCTGAGGCGGTCGGCGGCTTCCACCAACTGATGAGCGGCCGCAAGCACACGCGCGGCCTGCTCGCGTGCCTCGGCCGGATCGTCAAGCGTGACGGCATCAGTCGCCAGATCGGCGACTTCACAAGCCTGGTAGGCCATTGCCAGCTGAGCGCGGTTCATCCGAACGCCCGCACGAAGAAGATGACGGTCATCGCAATAGCTGTCGTGAGGACCAGCACACGCAGCACAGCCGGCGGTAGACGACGTACGACGTGGGCGCCGAGGTAGCCACCTATGACGGCACCGGCGAGCAAGGCGACCAGGTGGATCGGCTGGGACAATACGTTGGCGGCGAAGACGAAAACGACCGCCGCGGTGAGGTAAACAGCCGCGACCTGGATGACCCGCAGGGGATTCCCGCGTGCCGGGTCGAGCGAGGTCGTCGCGGTCCAGAACGCGAGCATCATCAGCCCGACCGCGCCGCCGAAGTACCCACCGTAGATCGACAGCAGGAACTGCCCGGCCAGGATCGCCGTCGGACCGGCCTGCCCGAGCCGCAGCGCCGCCGTCAGCCGCCGACCGAACGCGAGTACGACGGTCGCGAACGCCAGCAACCACGGCACCGCCGCGTCGAAAGATGCCGATGGCAACAACAGGAGCAGGCCGGCGCCGATCGCGCCGCCGCAGACGCTGGCGAGCGTGAGCCGCGCCGGGGATGGATGCGTGAAGCCCTCGAACTCCCGGCGGTAGACCCACGCACTCGTCGCGTTGCCGGGGAGCAGCGCGACGGTCGTGGTCGCGTTCGCAGTGACCGGCGGCATGCCGGCCGCGACCAGCGCGGTGAGTGCCACGAAGCTCCCGCCCCCGCCGACGGCGTTCAACGCGCCGGCGGCGACACCGGCCAGAAGGATCAGCAGCACCCTTCGAGGATCAGCGCTGCAGCCGGCTTCCACAATGCGCGATCTCCGTAGCCAGCCTCAGGCTGAGACGTAGGCTGATCCCATGCGGTACGACCTCGACGATCTCCGGCTCTTCACGCATGTCGCGGCAGAGGGCTCGATCACCGCCGGCGCGCGGGTGATGCACCTCAGCCTGCCTTCGGCCAGCTCGCGGGTCAGAGCCCTCGAAGCGCAGGCCGGCGTACCGCTCCTGATCCGCGAGCGCCGCGGCGCCCGGCTCACTCCGGCCGGGGCCACGCTGGCCCGGCATGCCCGCGAGGTTCTCGCCGAGACGACCAGGTTGGACAGCGCGGTCGCGTCGTACGCCGTCTCCCGGACCGCGCCGATCCGGCTGGTCGCGGGTGGTTCCGCGATGCACCAGCTCGTCCCGGTCGCCCTCGCCACGTTCCTCCGCGAGCATCCGGAGTACGACGTGAACGTCAGCGAGCGCCGTACCGTCCGCAGTGTCCGCCTGCTCGCGGCAGGGGAGGCCGACTTGGGCGTGATCCTCGACGACGAGCCGACCTCACTGCGGACCGAACCCCTCGCCGACGACTCGCTGGTCGTCATCGGCCAGGCCGGTGGCACGCTCGCCGGCCGCACCTCGATCGCGTACGCCGAAGTCGCCGAGCATCCGCTCGTCGGTCTCGACCGCAACTCCCCGCTCACGCAATGGATGGACGACCGCCTCGGCCCGCATGCCCCGGCCCCGCGCTACCGCACCGTCGTACCGACTCTGCACACGCTGATCACCCTCGCGACCGCAGGCGCCGGCCTGGCGATCGTCCCGCGCCGGGCCGTCGACGCGATCGCCGTGCTGGACATCTGCCCGCTGCAGGACGCGTGGTCGACCCGCGCGCACCTCCTCTGCTACGCCGCGAACGCGCCCGAGTCCGCCCACCTGCTCGCCGGCCACCTGCACGCGGCGGCGAACGCCTAGCTCTGCTTCTGGATGCCGTCGATCAGGTAGCTCAAGCCGAGGTCGAAGATCTCGGCCGCCGTCCGATGGGGTGCGTCGTGGACCCATTCCTCGAGTGCCGGGTAGTTGCCGCTAGCAAACATTCGCTTGATGTACGGCGCGGTCGCGTGCTGCCACTGATGCTTGTCGAGACCGGATCCGCGTTCGGCCCGGCGCTCGGTGACCTCCTTGCGGACGGCGCCGACCAGGTAGACGCTCAGCGCGTCGAGAGCGCCCGACATCTGGTCGAGGTCGAGCCCGGTGGCGCGGAGTGCGGTCAGCGACGCCTCGGTGTGTGCGAGCGTGGCCGGTCCGAAGCGCGGCCGGCCGCCCATCAGGTCGGCGAACCACTCGTGCCGCAGGGCAACCTCGCGGATCCCGGTCGCGATGGACCGCAGTACGTCGCCCCAGGTCGAACCGGTCGGCGCCGGGATCTCGCCGTACACGGTGTCCACCATCAGCTCGAGCAGCTCGTCCTTGGTGTCGACGTACCGGTAGAGGCGCATCGGGCCGGCGTCGAGCGCGCCGGCGACCTTGCGCAGCGACACCGCATCCAGCCCGTCGACGTCGGCGAGGTCGATCGCGGCTCGGACGATGCGCTCCCGGCTGAGCGGACTCAGCCGGCGCCGCTCGGTCGGTTCGGGCCGCTCCCAGATCAGGGGACTGTCTGTCACGGTCACGACGATACACCTGCTTCGTTCGATACAGTGTATAAATCAATACACTGTATCGAGAGGAGCGGATCATGATCGCGATCATCGGCGGCGGCCCGGGCGGCCTCACGCTCGCGCGAATCCTGCACGTCCACGGCATCGCCTCCGTCGTGTTCGAGCGCGACGCGTCCGGCGCCGCTCGCAGCCAGGGCAGCATGCTCGACCTGCACACCGACACCGGTCAGGCCGCCCTGCAGACGGCCGGTCTCGAGCGGGAGTTCCTCGCGGCCGCCCGCGGCGAAGGGCAGGACCACCGCATCCTGGACCACACCGGCACGATGCTGCTCCAGGAGGACACCCCGGACGACGCGCCGATGCTGCGCCCGGAGATCGACCGCGCAGACCTGCGGGACATCCTGCTGAGCTCGCTCCCCGCGCAGACGGTCCGCTGGGGGAGCGCCTTCACCCACGCGGAACCGCACGAGGGCGGATATCTGCTGCACTTCGCCGACGGCAGTACGGCGACGTGCGACCTCCTCGTCGGCGCGGACGGCGCGAATTCCCGGGTCCGTCCGCTGCTCACCGACGTCGAGCCGACGTACTCCGGCAAGGTCGTGGTGCAGAGCTCGATCCACGACGCCGATCGAACCCAGCCCGAGCTGGCCGAGATGGTTGGCCGCGGCAACTACTGGGTGTTCGGCCCGGACCGGCTGCTGGGCGCGCAACGCAACGGCAACGGCGTGGTCCAGGTGAGCATCTCGATCCAGGCTCCGCTCGACCTGGACCCCGCGGAGGCGATCGACCTTCCGGACGGATGGGCTCCGCAGTTCCGGCGCCTGCTGGCCGCCTGCGACGAGCCGTTCGTCGTACGTCCGGCGTACCTGCTGCCGATCGGCATGACCTGGCCGCGCCGATCGGGTCTCACCCTGCTCGGGGACGCCGCGCACTTGATGCCGTCGCACGGTGAAGGCGCGAACCAGGCCATGCGCGACGCCGCCGAGCTCGCGCAGGCGATCGCCGCGCATCCAGCCGACCTGGACGCCGCCCTCGAGCAGTACGAGCCGGCCATGTTCGCGCGCACCAGCAAGGTCGCGCGGATGTCGGCCGAGATCGCGGAGATGATGACCGGGCCTGATGCCGCCCAGAAGGTCCTTGCGTTCTTCGGCTAGCGTGCGGGTATGGACGAGGTCGGCATTCCGCTGCAGGCGTTCGGCGCGTTGCTGCACAGCCAGAACATCGGCATGGTGTGCCGGGCGTTGAACATGTACCAAGTAGCCGCGGCGTACACGCAGGTCAGCGGCGGAAACCCGCTCGAACCGATGGCCGACGAGGTACGAGGTGTCGCGCGCGAGATCCTGTCCCGGCCGCCGGCCGAGGACGAGGAGATGCGCGCAGGCTTCGATCACATCTCCGCGCTGAACGTGCTGAGCGTCCTCGCTCAGCCTGCGGACGCCGAGCTGATCACAGCAGTGCTCGAGAACACGACGAACGAGGAGATTCGCGCGGTGGCGAAGCTGGCGGCCGCCACAGCTCGCACCCAGCCGGGATAGCGTGCTCTGCATGCGCGCGCTGACTGTAGAAGAGGCCCGGCAACGGGCGGCGGACCTGGACCTGCGGTCGTACGAGGTCGCCTTCGACCTCACCGGCTCGGGTGACACCTTCGTCACGACCAGCCGGATCCGCTTCGGGGCCACGAGCAGCACGAGTTGGGTCGACGTGAAGCCCGAGCGGCTGATCAGCGTCGTACTCAATGGTCAGGCGCTCGATGTCGGTGCGCTCGACGGCGGCCGCTTCCCGCTCAGCGGGCTGACGGCCGAGAACGAGCTGGTCGTGACCGCCGAGCTGAAGTACTCCGCCGACGGCGAGGGCATGGTGCGATCCGTCGACCCCGCCGACGGACGCGTCTACACGTACGGCATGTCGTCGCTGGAGTCCGCCCCGCGGTACTTCCCCTGCTTCGACCAGCCTGACCTCAAAGCGCCGTACACGATGACGGTGAAGTGCCCCGAGGACTGGGTTGTCCTGGGCAACGGCGCCGCGACGCAGACCGCGCCAGGGGAGTGGATGCTCGCCGAGACCAAGCCGCTCTCGACGTACTTCGTCACGCTCGTCGCCGGCCCGTACCACCTGATCCGCAGCGAGTACGACGGGATCCCGCTCGGTCTCGCCTGCCGGCAGTCGCTGCAGGAGCACCTGGAACGCGACGCCGAGGACCTGTTCCGGACGACCCGCGACGCGTTCGACGAGTACCACCGGATGTTCCGGCAGCGGTACCCGTTCGGCGAGTACTGGCAGGCGTTCGTGCCGGACTTCAACCTCGGCGCGATGGAGAACCCGGGCTGCGTGACGTTCACCGACACGCTGGTGTACCGCGGGCAGGCGACCGAGGCCGAGCGCAGCACCCGCGCCCGGATCGTCGTGCACGAGATGGCGCACATGTGGTTCGGCGATCTGGTCACGATGAAGTGGTGGAACGACATGTGGCTGAACGAGTCGTTCGCCGAATACATGGCGCATCGGGTGTCCGAGGACGCGACTTCGTACGGCGGTAACTGGACGGATTTCGCATTCGTGCGGAAGTGGTGGGGGCTACAGACGGATCAGAGCAGTTCGACGCATCCGGTCGCGCCGGACAGTCTCAAGGACGCTCGGCAGTCGCTTGACGACTTCGACGGGATCTCATACGCCAAGGGCGCGGCGGTGCTGAAGCAGTTGGCGAAGTACCTGGGGGACGACGTGTTTCTCAAGGGCGTCAATGCGCATCTCGAGGCGCACGAGTACGGGAACGCCGATCTGCAGGAGTTCATCGAGAAGCTGACCGAGGCCGGCGCCCGGGACCTGGATGCGTGGTCGGACCAATGGTTGCGTACGTCGGGCTTGGACACGCTCTCGGTCGAGCGGACCAGCTCAGGCGTCATCGTGCATCGGAAGAGCCCGGACGAATCGCGCCGGCTGCACAAGCTGAGCGTGGGTGGGTATGCCGAGGACGGATCGGCAACCCTGACAGACGTGGTGCTGACCGAGGATTCGGAAGAAGTTGCGATGGGCAACGAAGCGGTCGTGGTGCCGGATGCCAACGACGACACTTGGGCGAAGATCCGGCTGGATGCGGCGAGCCTGGCGAATCTGACCGAGGTGTTGCCGAGGATCGCGGACAGCACGACCCGCGCGGTGGTGTGGAACTCGGTGCGGGACTCGGTGGCGGATGCTGAGCTGGATCCTCGACGGGCGCTGGAGCTGTTCGTTGCCGCGCTCCCGCACGAGGACAGCGACATCGCGGTCGGCTCGCTGGCGCAGTGGCTCGAGGGGCGGGTGCTCGGCCGCTACCTCGACTACGACCAGGCCCGCGGACCGGTCGCCGACGCGCTCGGCAGCAAGCTCGCGACCACAGCCCCGGGCAGCAGTCTGCAGTTGATCACTGCGAGGACCTTCGTCGCGACGACGAACGATGCCGCCCTGCTCACCGCCTGGCTGACCGGTGACGCTCCCGAGGGGCTGGAGATCGACGCGGATCTGCGGTGGTCGATCGTCTTTCGGCTCGTGCTGCTCGGTGCGTTCGGCGCGAGCGAGATCGACGCCGAGCTCGCTCGGGACAAGTCCACCGAGGGCGTGACGCAGGCGGCCCGCTGCCGTGCGGCTCTGCCCGACGGCAAGGAAGCCGCCTGGACCCGGATCATGACCGACCCGGCGATCGGCGTACAGGAACTGCTCGCCACGGCGGAAGGGTTCTGGCATCCGTCCCAGAACGCGATCACCGCGCCGTACGCCCGGCGGTTCTTCACCGACATCCCGCGGACCGCGGAGATCCGGGCCGGCATGGTGGTCGGGCTGACGGCGACCCGGATGGCCCCGAAGTACGCGATCGACGAGGAGCTGATCGCGCCGGCCGAGGCGCTGATCGCGGACGAGAGCGTGGTCTCGGGTATCCGCCGGCAGACCGCGAACTTCCTCGACGACCTGCGCCGGGCGATCGCGGTACGCCGGACCTTCGGCTAACGGACGGTGAGACGTTCCGCGACGGCCTTGCGGGCCTGGTGGATCCGGGCCTTCACGGTCCCGAGCGGTACGTCGAGCTCGTCGGCGATCTCGGCGTACGACAGCGCGCCGAGATCGCGCAGGACCAGCGGCTGGACCAGCTGCGGGTGGCTGGACTCGAGCGCCTCGAGGGCCTCCAGCAGGTCGAGGCGGGAGCCGGCGATCACCGATGTAGTGCGCGGGTCGACGGACTCCGGCAGCACCTCGGCGGACTGCTCGACCGAGCGGCGCTTCAGCGACCGATAGGTCTGGCGGGCCTGGTTGGTGGCCACGATCGTCACCCAGCCCGCGAAGCTGCCGGTGCCCTTGAACGTGTGCACCTTGTTGGCGACCTGCAGCAGGGTGTCCTGGACCGCCTCCTCGGCGTCCTCGCGGTAGGGCAGGAACTTCGCCACCCGCCGCTGCACCTGCGGCCGGATCGCCTGCAGGAGTCGTGGAAGTACTGTCTGGTCACCCCCGGCTGCGCGGGCTGCCAGCTCTTCCAGCTCCTCGTTCATCGTCCCCCAGTCACTGTTGAGCTCACCTGTGGTCGACAATAGCCGGGATGGATGTCATCGGGCGGTACCGGTTGCAGGACAAAATCGGCGCAGGTGCGTTCGCGACCGTCTGGCGGGGGTACGACGACGACCTGGATGTCGACGTCGCCGTCAAGGTCCTCGCGGACAACTGGGCGTCGCGCGCCGACGTGCGCGAACGGTTCCTGTCCGAGGCACGCCTGATGCGCCGGATCGCCAGCGACCGGGTGGTCCGGGTCTTCGACCTGGGCAAACTCGACGACGGCCGGCCGTACTTCGTGATGGACTACATCGGCGGCGGCACGCTCGGCGACGTACTCCGGCAGGGCCCGGTCGACGCGGTGGACGCGCTGTGGTGGGGCGCGGATCTGGCCCGGGCTGTGGCCGCACTGCACGGCGAGGGCGTCGTACACCGCGACGTCACCCCGGCGAACCTGCTGCTGCGACCGGGTGACGAGTCCGGCGGCGGCACCCATCGGATCGTGCTCGCCGACCTGGGCCTGGCGAAACGCGCCGCGGAGGCGTCCGGGCTCACGCAGGCCGTCGGTACGCCGTCGTACATGGCGCCCGAGCAGGGCCGCGGCGACGGCGGATTCGACGAGCGGGCCGATATCTACGCGGTCGGCGCGGTCACGTACGCGCTGCTCACCGGGCACCCGCCGTACGTCGCTGGCTCGATCGGCGAGGTGCTGAACCGCGACCCGGACCTGGCGCCGCCGAGCCTGCGCTCGGTGCTGCACGACTCGGTCGGACCGCTCGACGACATCTTCGGGCGGGCCCTGGCCTATCGGGTGGTGGACCGCTGGGAGCGCGCGGACACGCTGGCCGAGCGGCTCGAGGCCGAGGCGTACCGGCTCGAGCAGGAGGCGCCGCTGCGCGCCGAGGAGCGGACCGCGATCACCGACGAGGACCTGGACACCACCGTCGCGACCGACCCACCGGTCCGGCGACGTCGCCGGACGCGGATGTGGTTCCTGCTGGCGCTGCCCTTCGTCTTCGTGGCAGCCGGCGTCGGCGGCTGGTTCCTCTTCGGCCGGTGATTTCTTAGAGTAGTCACGTGACTACTTTCTGCAGTCTCGTGGTGACACTTGCCCTTCTCACGCCGGCCCCTGCCCAGCCGGTTGCCAGCTATGCCTGCCGCGCCAACACCAAGTTCGGCCAGCACACCCTGTCGCTGCACCAAGCCGTGAACGCGACCGCGCCGGCAACCGTCCGGCCGAACACCCGCTTTACCGTCGCCGTCGATCTCCAGCCGGGGACGCTGCCGACTGAGGTCAAGGGCTTCAAGCTCCAAGAGGTCCGCGACCTCGCCCTCCGCATCCCCGTCCCCGCCAACACGTCCTACGTCAGTGCAAAACTGTCCGGCGGCTCAGGCCTGAACTCGACCCCATCCGTTCAGCTGGACGGAAACACCGCGGTCGTCAAGGTCGCCGGTCCGATCTCGGGCGGCGCGAGCTACCAACTCCCGACCCTCAGCGTGCGACTGAAATCCGGCCGCAAAGGAACGACGATCCAGACCAAGCTCAAAGGCACCAGCTACGACGATCCCGGCCTCACCCTGCAGGCGAAGATCAAGTGGAAGTTCCTCACCACGACCGCCCCGGTCGCCTGCTACCCGGACCCGAACCCCGCCTTGACCAGCACGAGGGTTCAGTAGACGACCGTGATCCGTTCCGCGGCCGGGTCGATCCGGACCTGGCCGCCGTACGGAAGCACGAGCTGGGGATCCGTGTGCCCGATGTCCAGCCCCTTCACGACCACTGCGGTCGGGTTGTACTCCGTGAGCGCGCGATCGACCGCGAGGTACTGGCCGGTGACGTACTCGAAGGACTGCTCCGGCGTCATCTCGTGGAACAGCGACGACGACTTCGGCCGGCCCCAGAGGACGGCGTCGAAGCGTTCGAGCAGGCCGCGTTCGCCGAGGTTGCGGAGGATCCGGTAGACGGTCTCGGACGACGGCAGTTCTTCGCTGGTCTCGCCGAAGAACACCCCGCCGTACGACTCGGTCGGGAGCATCCAGCGGTTCGCGGACAGCTGCCAGTCGAGGATCTCGATGCAGCCGCCCCAGAGCTTCCCGCTGACCGTCTGCGTGCCGCTCCAGGTCCAGCCGGTGCCGGGGAACAGCGGCGGCTCCGTCTCGAGGTTCTCGGGGACGGCCCAGTCGTGGTCGACGTCGGTCCAGCCCTCGGCCGGTGTCAGCGCGAACTCGCCGCCGGTGAACATTGCCGCCCGCAACGATCGCTCGGTGTCGGGGTGCATCGCGCCGCCGCGACCGAACTGCACCATCACGCTGCCGCCGTGGAAGGCCGGCACCCCCGCCGTGTGCAGGAAGTTGAGCAGGTTCGTGTTGTCGCTGTACCCGAAGAACGGCTTCGGATCGGCCTGGAACACGGCCGGGTCCAGATACTTCAGCACGGTGAGCTGGTCGTCGCCGCCGATGCTCGCGAACACTGCGCGGATCGACGGATCCGACCAGGCCGCGTGCAGATCGTCGGCGCGCTCCTCCGGCGTCGACTGGAGCTTCCGGGTCGTCGGGTACTCGACCGGCTCCAGCTCGAAGTCTTCGCGCAGCCGGCGCAGTCCCTGTTCGTACGGCCCGGGGAAGATCTCCGGCAGTCCCCGGGACGGCGAGACGATCGCGACCCGGTCACCTGGCTTCAGCACTCAGACTCCGATCGGGTGCCAGACGGTCTTCAGTTCGAGGTACTGCGTGAGCCGCGACATGCCCTGGTCCGCGGACCAGTCCTCCTCGGCGGGACGGCGTACCCGCTTGAGGTTGTCGGCCGCGGCGATCTCGAGCTCGGTCGCCTCCTCGGGGTCGACGATGCCGCACAGGTCGATCGCGTTGACGTCCATGTGCGACGCCAGCCACGGCCCGACCTCGGACGCCGATCCGGTGAGGATGTTGACCACCCCACCCGGTACGTCGGAGGTCGCCATCACCTCGCTCAACGTGATCGCCGGCAGCGGCCGCTCGAACGACGAGACCGCGACCACGGTGTTGCCGGAGACGATCGCCGGCGCGATCACGCTGGTCAGGCCGAGCAGGCTGGAGTCCTGCGGCGCGAGCACCGCGACCACGCCGGTTGCCTCAGGCAACGAGAAGTCGAAGTACGGGCCGGCGACCGGGTTGCTGGAGCCGACCACCTGGGCGAGCTTGTCGGCCCACCCGGCGTACCAGACCCAGCGGTCGATCGACTCGTCCACGACCGCACGGGCCTTGGAGATCGACAGCCCTTCGGATGCGGCGACCTCGGCACTGAACTGCTGGTGCCGGCCTTCCATCACCTCGGCGATCCGGTACAGCACCTGACCCCGGTTGTACGCCGTCCGCGCATGCCAGCCGCCGAACGCCTTGCGGGCCGCGACGACCGCGTCCCGGGCGTCCTTGCGGGAGGCCTGCGACGCGTTCGCGAGAAACTTGCCCTTGGCATCGGTCACGACATACGACCGACCCGATTCGCTGCGCGGGAAGGCGCCGCCGACGTAGAGCTTGTAGGTCTTTCGCACCTCGAGCCTCTGTGGTTCCTTAGTGGGCAAGGTAGGCCTCCAAGCCGTGGCGACCGCCCTCGCGGCCGTAGCCCGACTCCTTGTACCCGCCGAACGGCGAGGTCGGGTCGAAGCGGTTGAACGTGTTCGCCCAGACCACGCCGGCGCGCAGCTGGTTCGCCATCCAGAGGATCCGGGAGCCCTTGTCGGTCCAGATCCCGGCGGAGAGCCCGAAGGGGGTGTTGTTCGCCTTCTCGACCGCCTCCTGCGGAGTGCGGAAGGTCAGCACCGACAGCACCGGCCCGAAGATCTCCTCGCGGGCGATCCGGTGCGCCTGCGACACCCCGGTGAAGACGGTCGGCGGGAACCAGTAGCCGTTGGCCGGCAGCTCGCACTCCGGCGACCAGCGCTCGGCGCCCTCGTCCTCGCCGATCTGCGACAGCTCGCGGATCTTCGCCAGCTGGGCCGCCGAGTTGATCGCGCCGATGTCGGTGTTCTTGTCCAGCGGGTCGCCGACACGCAGCGTGCCCATCCGGCGCTTCAGCCGCGCCAGCACCTCGTCGTACACGCTCTCCTGGACCAGCAGCCGCGAGCCCGCGCAGCAGACGTGGCCCTGGTTGAAGAAGATGCCGTTGACGATGCCCTCGATGGTCTGGTCGATCGGCGCGTCCTCGAAGACGATGTTCGCCGCCTTGCCGCCGAGCTCGAGCGTGACCGCCTTGTGCGTGCCGGCCACCGACTTGGCGATCGCCCGGCCGACCTCGGTCGAGCCGGTGAACGCGACCTTGTCGACGTCCGGGTGCTCGACCAGCGCCTGCCCGGTCCGGCCCGCGCCGGTGACGATGTTGACCACACCCGGCGGCAGATCGGCCTGCTGGCAGATCTCCGCGAACGCCAGTGCGGTCAGCGGAGTCGTCTCGGCCGGCTTCAGTACGACGGTGTTGCCCGCGGCCAGCGCCGGCGCGATCTTCCAGGCCAGCATCAGCATCGGGAAGTTCCACGGGATCACCTGGCCCGCGACACCCCACGGCTGCGGGTCGTCGCCGACACCGGCGTACTCGAGCTTGTCGGCCCAGCCCGCGTAGTAGAAGAAGTGCGCGGCCACCAACGGGATGTCGACGTCGCGGGACTCGCGGATCGGCTTGCCGTTGTCGAGCGACTCCAGCACCGCCAGCTCACGCGAGCGCTCCTGGATCAGCCGCGCGATCCGGAACAGGTACTTCGCCCGGTCCTTGCCGCTCATCGGGCCCCAGACCTTCTCGAAGGCCTTGCGGGCCGCGCGAACGGCCTTGTCGACATCGGCCGGTCCGGCCTCGCTGACCTCGGCCAGCACCTCTTCGGAGGCGGGACTGATCGTCTTGAACGGCTTGCCGTCCGTCGCGTCGGTGAACTGGCCGTTGATGAACAGCCCGTACGACGACTTGATGTCGACGATGGCCCGCGACTCGGGGGCCGGTGCGTACTCGAATCTGCTCATGCCTGTCAGTCCAAGGTGAAGTAGTCGGGGCCCGGGTAGTGCCCGGTGGCCAGCTTGGTGCGTTGCATCAGCAGGTCGTTCAGCAGGCTGGAGGCGCCGAAGCGGAACAGTTCCGGGTCCAGCCAGTCCGGTCCGGCGGTCTCGTTGACCGTGACCAGGTACTTGATCGCGTCCTTCGCGGTCCGGATCCCGCCGGCCGGCTTGACGCCGATGTGCAGCCCGGTGGCCTCGTGGTAGTCGCGGACCGCCTCCAGCATCACCAGCGTGACGGGCAGCGTCGCGGCCGGTGACACCTTGCCGGTGGAGGTCTTGATGAAGTCCGCGCCGGCCAGCATCGCCAGCCAGGACGCGCGCCGGACGTTGTCGTAGGTGACCAGCTCGCCGGTCTCCAGGATCACCTTGAGGTGCGCGTCGCCGGCGGCCTCGCGGATCGCGGTGATCTCGTCGAAGACCAGGCCGTAGCGCCCGGACAGGAAGGCGCCGCGGTCGATCACCATGTCGACCTCGTCGGCGCCGGCCGCGACCGCGTCCTTGGTGTCCTGGACCTTGATCGCGAGGCTGGAACGTCCGCTGGGGAAGGCGGTCGCGACACTCGCGACGTTGATCCCGGAGCCCTTCAGCTCGTGCTTCGCGGTGGCGACCAGGTCCGGGTACACACAGACGGCGGCGACCTGCGGCGCCGTCGGGTCGGCCGGGTCGGGCCGTTTCGCCTTCGCACACAGGGCCCGCACCTTGCCCGGGGTGTCCTGGCCCTCCAGCGTGGTCAGATCGATCATCGAGATCGCCAGGTCGAGTGCGTAGGCCTTGGCGGTGGTCTTGATCGACCGGGTGCTCAGGGTGGCGGCCCGGACCTCGGCGCCGACCTGGTCGACGCCCGGCAGCCCGAGCAGGAACCGGCGCAGCCGGTCCTCGGACGAGGTCACGTCGGCCAAGCTGTCGACGCCGCTGTCGAGTGTGGTCACCTGTGGCAGTCTAGCCGTGGGCGGCGGCCCCGCGCCTACTGCGCGGCACTCGGCACGGCACCTCGGCGCACGGGAGGAAAGGCCACGATGAACCACATCGAGGCCTCCCCTCCCGCACGCCGAGCTACCGCACCGAGCACCTGCTCGCTACGGCGCGGGGCCACCGCCCACGGCTAGTGCCGTTCCGGACAGGCAGTTACCTTGTCCGGGTGAAGTCGAAGTCGCCCGAGAGCGAGCAGTACCTGTCCGCGTCGAACCGGATCACCGGGACCATCGTCCTGGTGATCGGCGTGCTCGGCCTGGTCGACGTGGTCCTGGAGTGGCGGACCGCCACCGGGCTGCTGGTCGGCAGCATCATCGCGATCTTCATGGTGCTGGCATACGTCTTCCTGATGCGGCCCTCGGTAACGCTCAGCCCCGAGAATGTACTGCTGCGTAACCACTTGCGTGATCATCTGATCCCGTGGTCCAAGGTGACCGGCGTCGATGTGACCGACATCCTCCGGGTGCACACCGAGGCGAACCGATTCCGGGCTCCCGGTGTCCAACTGGTCATGCGCGACCTTCGTAAGCAGCGTGTCGGCGGCCGGAAGCTGTCGGCGGACAACTCGCTCTCCAAGGCGGACTTCATCGTCAACCGGATCGAGACCCTCCAGGGCCAGTACTCCGAGCAATCGCAAGGTGACGTGATCACCAGCTGGGCCAAGCCCGAGCTGATCGCGATCGGAGTCCTCGCCGTGGTCGCGATCGTGGCCGCCGTGGTCCGCTGAGCGTCCTCAGCCGCCGCGTCCTGCTCCGCACCGGACTCGCGGCAGGCCGCCGGGCAAAGGTCGGCTACAGCGTGATTTACCCGGACGGGTACGACGCCTCGGCGAAGCTGCCCGTCGTGCTCGTCCTGCACGGTCGTGGGAGCGACCACACATCTGCGATCAACGACCTCGGCATCGACCGGTACCTGACCGCCACGGTGCAGGCAGGTACGCCGCCCTTCGCGCTCGCGACCGTCGACGGCGGCCAGAACAGCTACTGGCATCGGCGGGCCGACGGCAACGATCCCGGGGCCATGCTCGACCAGGAATTCCTTCCCCTGTTGGCCGATTGTGGTCGGGGCCCTGAGCCCGGCGCTGTACCGCAAGTACGACGACGTACAGGCCGGAGCGTTCGACGGGCCTGAGGACTTCGACCGAAGCCAGGTGTTCGGCCGGGCGGAGAGCTTCCGGGATGTTGCCGTTCGCATCGACTGCGGGCGGGACGATCCGTTCGCGCCGGCCGCGAACGAGCTCCGGTCCCAATTGCACGCGGCCGGCGGTCAGCAGACCGGGGCGCACACCCCCGGCTACTGGCGGCGTATGCTCCCTGACCAGTTGCGATTCCTGGGCGGAAAAGTGGGGCAGTGAGGGGAACTGTGGCGCGAATCGCCGCGTCAGAACCCGTGTTCAACCTCGGGTGAACCCCTGTGCACCCCAGGATTGGTCCGACAGGTCCCTAGACACATCGAGAGTGGAGCTCATGGTCAACCTCTCCCGTATCACCCTGCGCGGCGTGGCCGCCGTCGGTGCCCTGGCCGGCTTCGCCGCCCTGGCACTGCCGAACGCCCAGGCCGCGCAGACCTCCAGCACGACGACGTCGGCCAGCACGCAGGCCGCCGACACGAAGCCGATCGAGATCGGCACCGGTCTGGTCGCCGGCCCGCCGCCGGCTGGAGACGGTCTCACCACGAAGTCGTCGCTGACGAACGTCGTGCGTTACAACAAGCTGTACAAGACGGGTGCCATCCCCACGTCGAAGTGCAAGGAGCTCAACGTCTCGCTGCGCACCTTCGCGGGCGTCGTCGCTTACGAGAACAACCTGTACAAGTGCCTCTACGGCTCGTGGGCCCTGCCGCTGAAGCAGGCCGGCGCGGCGTACAAGGTGGCGCCGAAGCTGGTCGTCCACAACTCGAGCGCGGTCAACTCCCCGTGTGGCGTGGTCACCGGTGGCACCGCGTTCTTCTGTGGTGTCGGCAACGGCTACATCTACGTCCCGGCGTACGTGATCATCAACTACTGGAAGCAGAGCCCGACGATGGCGCGGGCGTACGCGACCTTCACGCTGTCGCACGAGTACGGGCATCACGTCCAGTGGCTGACCGGGATCCTGAACGCGTCCTGGGAGCGCCAGCGGGCCTTCAGCACCTACGCCGCGCAGCTCGAGGAGAGCCGTCGTCGTGAGCTGCAGGCGTCCTGCCTCGGCGGTGCCGTGGACGGCGCGAACAAGCGCAACTACCCGTTCAGCGGTGGCTTCATGACCCAGTACAACTGGGTGATCAGCAACAGCGGTGACCAGCCGGGCGGCGTGCGGGACCACGGTTCGATCAAGAACCACGCCTTCTGGGTGACCGCCGGCTTCAACGCGCGGCACAGCTACACGGTCGCGGGCAACTGCAACACCTTCAACGCGTCTTCCGCGTACGTCGCCTGACCTCAGGTGCGGACAGAAGTCGCGTAGCACGTAACTCGGCCGCCCGGTACGCGTTGGCGTACCGGGCGGCTGTTGCGTTTTGGCGACACCTGCACGATCTGCGATCGTGTGGTTACTTGTTTCGGGTGCGGACGCCCTAGAGTTTCTGAGTCGAGCCTCGAACGGCAGGAGTCAAGGACAGTGAACTACGACGAGTTCAACACCGAGTACGCCAAGGTGCTGGACAAGATCAAGAGCGGTCGTTCCACCTGGTCGGAGCTGTCCGGGCACGTCACCCGGCTCCGGCAGGCGACGACCGGCATCACCTCACCGGTGGAGCGCACCCAGGTCGACCACGACCTCGCGGCGCTGAGCCAGATGGTGGACATGTCGCGCCGGACCAACGACAAGGAAGACGTCTGGACGGTCACGTCCGACGCGATCCGCAAGGCCAGCAGCCAGGAGGGTTCGGTCGCCGACCGGATCGCCCGGATCGAGGCCAGCATCAACGACATCACCGCCCTCGCCAACCGCAACCCGGACGAGCGGGACGCGCTGATGCAGTCCACCAGCACGCTCCGCATCCTGCACTCGTCGCTGCAGAGCTCCCTGCACGCCGAGGAAGCCGAAGCCGCCGCAGCCGCGCGCTGAGCCGGGGAGCCACCCGCCAGGTGCTCCCCAGCTGCTCTACGGCTGTTACAGACCCAGCGCGGTCGACAGGGTTTGCTTGATGCCGGACAGGTCCTCGCCTGCCCGGCGCCGAGCACTTGCGACATCGGTGCTGACCGGCACGACCACTTCCAGGTAGCACTTCAGCTTCGGCTCGGTCCCGGACGGCCGCACGACTACGCGGGCTCCGTCGGAGAGTGTGTACCGCAGGCCATCCGTGGGGGGCAGCGTCTCGGAGCCCTGGCTCAGGTCGTCGATCCGCTCGACGGTGTAGTCGCCGAGCGTCGCGGGCGGTGTGGCGCGAAGGCGTTCCATCGCCTGGGCGATCAGCGACAGGTCGTCGACCCGCACCGCCAGCTGGTCGGTCGCGTGCAGGCCGTGCTTGACGGCCAGATCGTCCAGCAGATCCTGCAACGTGCGCCCCGCGGCCTTCGCCTGCGCGGCCAGTTGCAGCACCCGGACCAGCGTCGACACGCCGTCCTTGTCCTTCACGGCCGCCGGGTCGACGCAGTACCCGAGCGCCTCCTCGTAGCCGAACACCAAGTCCGGCACCCGCCCGATCCACTTGAACCCGGTCAGCGTCTCGACGTACCGGACGCCGTACGACGCGGCGATCTTGCCGAGGAGCGACGACGACACGATCGAGCACGCGGCGACGCCGGTAGGCCCGGGTGCGAGCAGGAACTCGCCGAGCAGCGCGCCGAGCTCGTCTCCCCGCAGCATCCGCCAGGAGCCCGACTCATCCACCGGGATCGCGACCGCGCACCGGTCGGCGTCCGGGTCGTTCGCGACCGCGATGTCCGCGTCCATCGAGCGGGCCAGCTCGAGCGCCGCGTCGATCGCGCCCGGCTCCTCCGGGTTCGGGAACGAGACGGTCGGGAAGTCGGGGTCCGGGTCGGCCTGGGACGCCACCACCTGCGGTACGGCGAACCCCGCGCGCGCGACTGCGGCTTCGACCAAGGTCCGTCCGACGCCGTGCAGCGGCGTGTAGGCGACCTTCAACTCCCGAGGGGCGTCGGCCGGCACCAGGTCGGCGATGCGGTCCAGGTACGCGTTCAGCAGGTCGTCGCCGGTCGTCTGCCAGTCGTCCCCACGCGGTACTTCGGCCAGCGGGCCGACCGCTGCGATGGCGGCCGCGATCTCCGCGTCCGCGGGCGGCACGATCTGCGAGCCGTCGCCCAGATAGACCTTGTAGCCGTTGTCCTGCGGCGGGTTGTGCGACGCGGTCACGACCACGCCCGCCACCGCGCGCAGATGCCTGATCCCGAACGCGACGACCGGCGTCGGGGTCGGCCGGTCCAGCAGTACGGCGTCCAGGCCCGCGCCACGGATCACGGCCGCCGTGTCCTGCGCGAACACGTCCGACTTGTGGCGGGCGTCGTACCCGATCAGGACCGGTCCGTCGGTGAGGCCCTTGGCCTTCAGGTACGCCGCGAGCCCGGCAGCGGCCCTGATCACGACGACCCGGTTCATCCGGTTCGGTCCGGCGCCGACGGCTCCGCGCAGGCCCGCCGTACCGAACTCGAGGGTGCCGGCGAAGCGGTCGGCCAGCTCAGTGGTGTCCCCGGCATCCAGCAGCGCCTGCAGCTCGGCGCGGGTGTCAGGGTCGGGGTCCTCGCTCAGCCAGGCGTCGGCGGCGGCCTTCAGATCTTGGGTCACATGGGCACTCTAATGACCGGACGACTGACAAGGGCGCGAACGCAGGTCCGCGACGTAGTCGTCCGGGGCGCCGGCCGCCTCCGCGGCCTCGGCGAGGATGCCCAGGTAGCGGGCCGAGGGCAGGCCGCCCTCGTAGGCGTTCAGCACGTACATCCAGGCCAGCTGCTCGCCGTCCAGGGTCTGCACCCGGACCTGGATCTTGCTGTAGACGTCCTGGGCGATCCATTCCCACTCGTCCAGGCGCTCGACGTCCTTCGGGTGGACGTCGTACAGCGCGACGAAGACCTGGTTGGCCGGGTCGGACGGGTCCTCGACCACGGTGGCCATCGAGCCCTCCCAGCCGAGCTCCTCGCCGCCGAAGGTGAGTCGCCAGCCGTGGATCCACCCGGTCCCGCGCAGCGGGGAGTACGGGCACCGGTCGGCCATCAGGTTCGGGTCCAGATTCGACGCAAACGCGGCGTACAGGGTCACGACGACACAGGATACGGAACAATGGCCTCTCGTGGCGCGAGTTGTGATCATCGGAGGCGGTCCAGGCGGGTACGAAGCGGCGAGTGCGGCCGCCCAACTCGGCGGGGAGGTGACGGTCGTCGATTCCGACGGAATCGGCGGTTCCGGCGTGCGCACGGACGCGGTTCCGAGCAAGACCCTGATCGCCACCGCCGAGGTGATGACCGAGGTGGAGGAGGCGGGCGAGCTCGGCGTCCGGCTGGACGACGGCGACGACGATCCGGCGAACTCCGTGCGTGTCGATCTCTCCGTCGTCAACAAACGGGTCAAGGCGCTGGCGACCGCCCAGTCCGAGGGCATCGAGCGCCGGCTGGACTCCGACAAGGTCCGGATCGTCAGGGGCCGCGGCCGGCTCGACGGGCCGGAGACCGTGGTCGTCGGCGACGAACGGCTGGACGCCGATGTGATCCTGATCGCTACCGGTGCAAGGCCGCGCATCCTCAAGGGGTCCGAGCCGGACGGCGAGCGGATCCTCACCTGGGAGCAGGTCTACGAGCTCGACGAGCTGCCCGAGCGGCTGATCGTGGTCGGGTCCGGTGTGACCGGTGCGGAGTTCGCCAGCGCGTACGACGCGCTCGGCAGCGACGTCGTACTCGTGTCCTCCCGGGACCGGGTGCTACCGGGCGAGGATGCTGACGCGGCAGCGGTGCTGGAGGACGTGTTCAAGCGGCGCGGGCTGACCGTGCTGAGCAAGTCCCGGGCCGAGTCGGTCAAGCGGCACGGCGACGGGGTCGTGGTGACGCTCACCGACGGCCGGACGGTCGAGGGTTCGCACGCGCTGCTCGCGGTCGGATCGCTGCCGAACACCGATGACATGAACCTGGTCGAGTCGGGCGTGTCGCTCACCGACAGCGGCTTCGTGCAGGTCGACCGGGTGTCGCGGACCACGGCCCGCGGCGTCTATGCGGCCGGCGACTGCACCGGCGTACTCATGCTCGCCTCGGTGGCCGCGATGCAGGGCCGGATCGCGATGGCGCACGCGCTCGGCGACGCCGTCAGACCGTTGGACCAGTCAACGGTCTCCGCGAACGTCTTCACGGCGCCCGAGATCGCCACCGTCGGCCTGACCCAGGCAGTCGTGGACGCCGGCGGGAGTACGGCGCTGGTCGTCAAGGTCGCGCTCGCCGACAACGCCCGCGCCAAGATGCAGGGCGTCCGTGACGGCTTCGTCAAACTCTTCTGCCTGCCCAACACCGGCATCGTCGTCGGCGGGGTAGTCGTGGCCCCGCGGGCCAGCGAGCTGATCCACCCGATCTCGCTCGCCGTGGCCGCCCGCCTCACCGTGGACCAGGTGGCCCAGTCCTTCACCGTCTACCCGTCGATCTCGGGCTCGGTCGCCGAGGCCGCCCGCCGCCTGCACCTGAGGAACTGACGATGAAGTTCCTCGTGTTGTGGCAGATGGAGCTGAGTCTGCTGTCGCCGGAGATGGCCCGGGCGGTGGGGGCGATGCCCGAGTACGGGCAGCGGCTCGAGCGCGAGGGGAAGGTGCTGTCCCGGTACCACGTGGTCGGATCGCACGGCGGGGCGTGGATCTACGAGGTGGACTCGCACGAGGAGTTCGAACGATTGCTGGGCCGGGCGCCGGTGTTCAATTTCGCCCGGTACACGGTGCACGCCCTGGCGGAGATGGAATCCAGGCCGCGGAGCGATTGACGCCGTCACGCGCTGCGGTGGAAGGTTGCTGCAGGGGGTTGGCGTATGTTCGAGGATCGCAGCGAGGTGGCTGTTGACCGGCATCTGGTGGTCAGCCATCGGCTGCGCGCGCGACGGGTGCAGCTCGGGCTGACGCAGAAGCAGCTGGTCAGCCGGTTGGCGCGGCGCGGGATTCGCACCACCAACAAGACGTTGTCGAGCTTCGAGCACGGCGCCGGGGTCGATGTGGTGCGGTTGCCGGAGCTGGCCGGAGCGCTCGACTGCACCGTGACCTATCTGCTCGGCCTGACCGAGGACCCGGCCCGCTGGGAGCCGGATCGGTCCGGCCCGCCGGATACCCGGCCGGTGTCGCGGCCTGCGGTTCTCAACTCACCCGGAGTGGTCAACCAGCTGGACGGTCACGGGATACTTGGTCCGGACATACCAGCGCGGCCGCCGAGGCGCTGATTCACCAGCTCCAGGTGGTACGCCGAATAGTGGCGTAAGGCAACCAATTGCGCCGGCGACAGCCGGTCGCAGACCCAGCCCCAGTGCAGCGACACCCAATCGCCCGGATGCAGGGGCTCGATCAGCTCGACGCTGCCGAGACCGAGCGTCGCGGTGTCCCGGCCGGGCAGGCCGAGCGCCAGGCTGGTCCCGTCCCAGACCAGTGGCCGCGACTCGACGACCACCCGGCCGCCCGCGGCCGAGATCACCTTGCCCCACCGGATCCGGCACTGGTCGAGCACCTGGAGCGCATGCTCGGTACGGCGTTCGTCGTGCAGCAGGCCCGCCCACGGGTAGTGGCAGAACACCTGGAAGCTGTGGTGCGGCAGCCCGTCGTCGGAGGCGCCGGCCCGGTCGAGCAAGCGGTTGCCGACCCAGTAGGCCTCGACCACCTCGCGGTCGAGCGGGTCCGACGTACCGGTGGCGTCCGCGATCACCCGCAGTTGCGGCCAGGCGCCCTCGAACTGCTTCGCCAGCGCGCGGAACCGGACGCCGGTCCGGCCCTCGAGCAGGGCGCCGGCGTCGGCGGGTCCGCAGTACCCGAGCTGGTTGGGTGCGAACGCGTACCGCGCGAACATCGCCGGCCCGTTCACAGGTCGACCCCGAAGAACGCGTACGCGTCGGCGGCGCGTTCGGCCGACATCCGCTCCAGTGCGAACCCGCTGTGGATCAGCACATACTCACCGGGGACGAACGGCCCGTCGAGCAGCGACACGTTGATCTCCCGGACGACCCCTGCCACCTCGACCCGGCCGAGGTCGGCGCCGGTCGGGCAGTCGACCACGCGGCCCGGAATGCCCAGGCACATCGGGCTACATGTCCCTCATCCGGAGGTAGCGTCGGACGTCGTCCAGCCCGTAGTACCCCAGTCCGACGAGCAGCAGCAGTACGACGGCCACCAGCATCCAGCGCATCACAACGTCCCCTCCGCCACACCGGGCCGGGATGCCGGTCCGGAGACCCGACCGGTGATCAGGTCGACCACCAGCTGCGCCGCGGTCCCGACAGCGTCCTGGACGGCCGCCGACAGTCCGATCCCGGCGTCGACGGCGGCCGGTTCGCAGCCGACCACGACTACAGGACCCACAGTGCCACCGAGTCGCGGCACAAGCGAGAGCACAGCGTCCGGTCCGAGGTCATGAGCGTCCATACTCACCTCGGGACCCGGCTCCGCGCCGGGCTCGGCCTCGATCACGTAGACCGTCCCCGGGGGCCCGCCGCGCTGGACCGCGTCGACCAGGACGACGAGTTCGTACGGTTCAAGCAGTTGATAGGCGAGGTGGATCCCGCGGATCCCGAAGTCCTGCACCTCCACCCCGTCCGGGAGACTGCGCTGCGACAGCTCCGCGACGACGGCCACCCCGAAGGCGTCGTCGCTGCAGAACAGGTTGCCCAGGCCGGCCACCAGAACGGTCATGTCATCGGCTCCAGTTCGTCCGGACTGAAGTACAGGTACCGGCCGTGCGAGCGCTGTACCTCGCCTTCCTCGCCGTCCAGCGCGACCGCGACGTGGGTCTCGCCGTCGACATCGGACAGTACGGCGACCACCGTCCCGAACCGCCCGGTCAGGAACATGTCCTGCGCGTCCGCCCGCTTCACCCCAGGTCGGAGCCGGACCCGCGTACCGTTGCCAACGGCAACACCGCCGACCTGGACCGTGTCGGTCGCCGGCGAGACCGTGCTGTCCATCCCGGGGTCCCACCAGGGCTTGCTGACCGGCTCCGGCTCGGTGACCTTGCGCAGGTAGCGGATCGTGCCGTGCAAGCGGTCCTGGAACTCCGCCGGCAGGGTGTCGATCCGGTCCAGCAGCTCGGCCGTGCGCGGGTCGGTGCCGCGGACCTCACGCTTCTCCTCCTCGGTCAGCGTCATCGTGCGCAGGCTGAGGATCTCGTCGATCTCGGTCGCGTCGTACAGATCGCCCTGGCTCTCCGGGGCGATCCGCGGATGGTCGTACAGGATGATCGGCGACGACAGCACCAGGTCGCCGGCGAGCACCGGGTAGAGCCCGATGTTGTCGCAGCCGGCGGCGTACGCCCTGGCCCACTCGGGCGGTTCCAGCAGCGAGATGAACCGGCAGCCCTCGGCCGCCACCAGCACGTGATGGGCGATCAACGCCTGCCGGAGTGCGCCGACCCGTTCCGAGCTGCCGTTCGGGGTGGTGTTCTCGACCCGGATCCGCAGCCGGGTCACGCCGTACGGGCCGGGGAGCTTTTTGATGCTCAGGGCAACGGTTCCGGTGATCGGCTGCCGGGTCCGGCGGAGGAAGCCGGCCGTGCCGATCGGCTCGGTCTCGGTGCCGCCGGGAAGGTGGAACGGCACCTCACGCGGGAACCGCTGCAGCCGGGTGGTGATGTCGACGGTTCGCACCACCGCCTCGTCCCACGGGCGGTACGTCGCATCCTCGGTCTCCAGCACCGTGACCTCGGCCTTGTCGGCGTCCAGGACGTGCCGCCACTGTGCCTGCAGGAAGCGCAGCCGCACGGTGATCACCGCGTCGTCGCCGTCGAGCAGGCACTCGGTCTGCGACCAGGAACGCTCGGACGGGTCCACCGCCGAGTAGTCCGGCGGCATCAGTACGCCGAACTGCCAGCGGACCCGGTTCTTCCCGTCCGACGCCCGGTACGGGTAGAGGACATACCCCTCGAACAACAGCGCGTCCGCGAGCTCCTGGACGGCGTCGAACTCGTTCATTCCAGCTGTTCCTTCAGGAGTCGCTCGATCGCGTCGTCCCAGCCGGGCAGGGCTTCCCGCGTGCGGTACCGGTACAGCCGGTCGAAGGTGTCCTGCCGCAGCCGTAGCCAGGCGGCACCCGGGAAGTGCTGGTCCATCGCCTCCCGCCACACCACGACCGGTAGTTCGTACGACGTCTCTTTCTGCCAGGCGACCGGTGTCACCGAGAGGGTGCCGGGACGGCCGGTGAAGATCGTCCCGTTGAACAACAGCAGCAGCGGTACGCCGCCTTCGCGGACGGCGTACAGGTACTTGTGGGCGGCCACGTCGAAGTCGTAGCTGCACGGCAGACTCAGGTCGGTCTCGGTGACACCGGTGAAGCCGGGCACCATCTGGGTGACGAACGCCAACTGCAGCGGTTTCAGCGTCTCGCCCCACCGGGACCGAGCGCCGAACAGATCGGCCAGCCCCTCGGCTTCCTCGTCGGTGTAGCGGCGCCGGATCGGCTCGATCCTGATCTGGCAGCGCAGCGCCACCGCGTGCACGGGGGTGCCGGTCGTCTCTTCGATCCGCAGCCGCATCCGGATGGACGGTGTCGCGGCGTACCGATCGGCTTCCGCGCCGGTGCAGCTGAACTCCAGGTCAACCACGGCCTCGCTCCTGAACCCCCGCGAAGAACTCGTCGATCCGCCGCCAGACGTCCTCTCCACCGGCGAATCCCTCCCAGTACTGGCGCACGATCCCGACCAGCTCGTAGCAGGCGTCGATCGGCACCAGATGACATTCGAAGCCGCCGTCGAGCCGGCGCAGCAGCACGGCCTCCACGTCCGGGAGGAGCTCCTGCAGTTGCGGATCGCCGGCCACCACCTCGTTCCACGCGGTCAGGTCGAGCAGCGACTCGGTGGCACCACCCGGGCTCGGGTAGAAGGCGACGTACCGGCCCTGATCGGACTGGTAGAAGAGGAACGCCAGGTTGACCGGGATGCCCATCGCGTCCCACTGCGCCGCCGACAGAGCGAAGCCCGCGTTGGCCCGATAGCGATCCGGCACCGAGCGGTAGTGCCCGTGCGATGCGCCGCCGTCCGTGAACAGCAGATAGCAGGATCGGCACGTGCACAGCAGCCGGTGATCCTGGATATCGGCCAGATGCGAGTGCTGCGGACCGATCGGTACGGCGCACATCTCGCACTGCTCACCCGGCGCACCCTGCTCCCGGACCCCGCCGGTGAACTCACGAAGGACCGCAACCGGATCGACAACCGGCCGCGGCTTGTTCCGCGCGAGTGAGCGCAGGTTCGGCGGTGGTCTCACGCCGGTTGCACCCCCGGGATCGCGACCTTCCATCCCGAGCCCTCCGGCAGCAGCGGCAGCGCTTCAAGCGGCGACCCCACCACAGCCCGGCCGGCCAGGCGTACGTCGTACTGCGCTGTGCACCGTGGACAGGTGAGCCGATCACCGTCCAGCCGCCCGTGGTGCAGAGCGGACGCGCACGCCGGGCAGGTGTTCCGGTAGGCGAACAACGCGCCGGCCAGGTTGGCCACCATCACGTCGAGCCCGCCGACAGTTAGGTGCTGGACCTGGCCGGGGGGTGGGACCAGGTCCAGCTGGTGCCAGCCGTCCCGATGAGGGCGGAACGGCTCGATGGTCAACAGGGACTGCTTCTCCTTCACCATGCCCTCGACGTCGACCGCGATCGCCTCAGGAGCGGCGTCGAGGACAGCGTTCTCGACGGTCAGCCGGACCGTCGCCGTGGACCCCGGACAGCCGTCGCAACTGCCCTGCAGCCGCAGGTGCACGACACCGTCGTCGTCGAGTCCGAGGTAGTCGATCCCGCCGGCATGTGAGCCCAAGTACGGGCGGACCGAGTCCAGCGCGTTCTGGATCCGGGTCGCGACATCGTCGGGGTGCAGGTCGTGCAGCAGCAGCAGACCGGCAACAAGGTCGTCCCCGGCCAACTGCCGGACCTGCGGCTCGTCCAGCAGGCCCAGCAGTTGCTCGAGGCCGGCGCCGTGCAGTGTCAGCACCGCGCGGACCAGTTCTTCCACCTGTCCGGCCAGCTTCGGATCGGCGCGCCGCTGAACCTCGTCCAGCAGTACGTCGATCCGTTCGCTCAGCTCCTGGACGTCGTGTCGATCCATGGTCAGTAAGGCTTGACGGCGATGGACGGCGAGTGCAGGTGCGTCTTCTCCTGCCCGTTGCCGACGAACATGTGCACACCGCACGGCAGACAGGGGTCGAAGCTGCGGACCGCGCGCATGATGTCGATGCCCTTGAACCGTTCCGGCGGGTTCTCCTCGAAGATCGGGGTGTTCTGTACGGCGTCCTCGTACGGACCAGGAGTGCCGTAGCTGTCCCGGACGCTGCCGTTCCACGGGGTCGGCGGGTACGGGTGGTAGTTCGCGATCTTGCCCTCCCGGATCACCAGGTGATGGGACAGCACACCGCGGACGGCCTCGGTGAAGCCGCAGGAGATCGCCTCGTCCGGGACCTTGAACGGGGTCCAGGTCTCGGTCCGGCCGGCCCTGACCTCGGCCATCGCCTTCTCGCAGAAGTGCAGCGCGAGTGCGGCGGCGTACGCCTGGAAGTAGGTCCGGGCCCGGTTCCGCTCGAGTGCGTTGCTCCACTGCGGGATCTTCCACTCGTACTCCGTGGCGGGCTTGAGGGCTGTCCGCGGGAGCTGGATCTTCACACTGTGTCCGGTCGCCTGCACGTAGTCGGTGTTGACCAATCCGGACAGGGCCGTCGACCAGAGCCGGGCGATCGGGCCGCCGCCGGTGTCGAGGGCCAGGTGGTCCTTGCCGTCGAACCAGCGCGGCGACATGGTCCAGCTGTAGGCGTTGGAGAAGTCGCGCTTCTGCGGCTTCGGCAGCGTGTGCTGGTTCCACGGGTGCCGGACGTCGATCGGGTTGCCGAGCGGGTCGATGTCGACGAACTTCTCGTGCGTGCCGTCGGCCCAGTCCTCGTAGTACGAACTGCCGAGCAGGATCCGCAGGCCGAGGTTGATGTCGACCAGGCTGTTGGTGACGAGCTTGCCGTCGACGATGACGCCGGGGGTGACGAACATCTTCCGGCCCCAGGCCTCCATGTTGCGGTAGGTGAAGTCGCAGTGCGCCGGGTCCTGCAGACTGCCCCAGCAGCCGAGCAGGATCCGCCGCTCGCCGACGTGCTCGTAGCCGGGCAGCGCCTCGTAGAAGAAGTCGAACAGGTCGTCGTGCAGCGGCACGACCTTCTTCATGAACTCGATGTAGCGCATCAGCCGGGTCAGGTAGTCGGTGAACAGCTGGATGGTCGCGACCGTGCCGACGCCGCCCGGGTAGAGGGTCGATGGATGGACGTGGCGTCCTTCCATCAGGCAGAACATCTCGCGGGTGTAGCGGCTGACGTGCAGTGCCTCGCGGTAGAACTCGCCCTCCAGCGGGTTCAGCGAGCGCATGATGTCGCCGATCGTCCGGTAGCCGTGGTCGCCGGCGTGCGGCGCCTCGGTCCGGTTCGCCAGCTCGAGGACGCCCGGGTTGGTCTCCTTGACCATCCGCTCGCAGTAGTCCACCCCGACCAGGTTCTCCTGGAAGATGTTGTGGTCGAACATGTACTCCGCGGCCTCGCCGAGGTTGACGATCCACTCGCCGAGGTGCGGCGGCGCGACGCCGTACGCCATGTTCTGCGCGTAGACCGAGCAGGTGGCGTGGTTGTCACCGCAGATCCCGCAGATCCGGCTGGTGATGAAGTGCGCGTCGCGCGGGTCCTTGCCCTTCATGAAGATGCTGTAGCCGCGGAAGATCGACGAGGTGCTGTGGCATTCCTCGACGGTCTTCGACTTGAAGTTCACGTTCGCGTAGATGCCGAGGCTGCCGACGATCCGGGTGATCGGGTCCCACGCCATCTCGACGACGTCGGTGCTCTTGGAGTCGGTCGGCCTGACTTTGGGGTCGATGGCGGTCATGGCCTACCACACCTTCTCGTAGCCGGTGCTGAGATCGGAGCCCTTGGTCCGCCACTTGGGTTCCTTGTTGCTCGCGTTCTGGGTGTACTTGCGCAGCCGCCGGATCACAGTGCCGTACACCATGCTTGCGGTGGTCGACACCTTGCTGCCGGGCGGCGCATCCATGAACGGCATGAACTTGTCCGGGAATCCGGGCATCGTGCAGGCGATACAGATCCCGCCGACGTTCGGGCAGCCGCCGACGCCGTTGATCCAGCCGCGCTTCGGCACGTTGCAGTTGACCACCGGGCCCCAGCAGCCCAGCTTCACCAGGCACTTGGGTGAGCCGTACTCCTTGGCGAAGTCACCCTGCTCGTAGTACCCGGCCCGGTCGCACCCTTCGTGCACCGTGCGGCCGAACAGCCACTGCGGCCGCAGCTCGGCGTCCAGCGGGATCATCGGAGCCTGGCCGGCCACCTGGTACAGCAGGTAGACGAGCGTCTCGGACAGGTTGTCGGGGTGGATCGGGCAACCTGGCACGCAGACGATCGGCAGACCGGCCTTGGACTTCCAGCTCCAGCCGAGATAGTCAGGCACTCCCATGGCACCGGTGGGGTTGCCGGCCATCGCGTGGATTCCGCCGTACGTCGCACAGGTGCCGACGGCGACCACCGCGGTGGCCTTCGGGGCCAGCCGGTCCAGCCACTCGGACGTCTTCATCGGCTGACCGGTGGCCGGGTTGTTGCCGAAGCCGGCCCAATAGCCGTCGGTGCCGTGCACGGCCTCGTTCGGGATCGAGCCCTCGACCACCAGTACGAACGGCTCGAGCTCACCGCGGTCGGCCTTGTGCCACCAGGCGATGAAGTTGTCCGCGCCGGTCTCGGGGCCGCACTCGAAGTCGATCAGCGGCCAGTGCACCGCGATCTTCGGCAGCCCGGGCAGGGCGCCGAGGACGATCTCCTCGATGCTGGGCTGGGTGGCCGCGGTCAGCGCGACCGAGTCGCCGTCGCAGCTCAGTCCACCGTTCATCCAGAGGATGTGCACGACACCCTCGTCGGTCTCCTGCTTCGCCTGCTCCGGTTCCAGCGTCGTGGACACGACCCCGCCCTTCCCGTCACGCTCAGAATGCCGATCTTTTTCGACCGTACTTCTGTCCCGAGCGGACCGACAGACACTTGTGTCAGCTATTAATGGCGGTGTCCGGAAATCCTGGAATCGGCGATTCCAGGACAATCCGGAGCGGCTTTTTTCCCGCTCTTCCGCCGATATTCTCAGGCCATGGAGGACGATCCCGGTCGCGAGGTGTTCGTCTCGCCCGTGGTCGTGGCCTCACAGGTCTTCCCGGCCCGGCCGGGATCGCTGCCGGACGCCGAGCAGTTCGTCCGCGAGGCACTCGAGCCGATCACCCTCGAGACCGAGGAGCGGCAGGCCCTCTACCAGGCCATCACCACCGCGCTGCTCGCCGCGGCCGGCAAGGACGGGGTCTTCGACGTGACCGTGCGGATCTTCCCCGACGGCGTCGAGGTCGAGGTCCTGCACGGCGCCGGGATGCACCGGGTGCAGCCCGCGGCCGAGCCGTTCGCGGACTGGCTGAACGGCGTACTGCGCGGTCAGGGCCTGTCCCAGGAGGCGGCCGCGCAGCGGATCGGGGTGTCGGTGCGGACCATCAGCCGGTGGCTGCGCGGTGACACCGAGCCGCGGATGCGGGATCTTCGCCGGGTGCACGAGATCTTCGGTCCATGATCTCTGGCCTGGGACCGGCGCCGGGTTTAGTGTGCGAATTGTCCGTTGATCGCGGAATTCGCCATTTCTTTTCGCCCACCGGGGTGAGCATCACGAACGAACCGGAACGGGTCCGCAGCCGCGTGCAGGTCACCGGCGTCGTCCAGGGCGTCGGGTTCCGTCCGTTCGCCTACGCGCTGGCCCGGGAGCTCGGCCTGTCCGGCCAGGTCGGCAACACCGCGGCCGGTGTGATCGCCGACGTCGAAGGACCGGTCGCCGCGGTGAATGCCTTCGCCGATCGCATCCGGACCGACGCGCCCCCGCTGGCCGTGGTCTCGGCTGTGACCACAGAGTCGCTGCCGGCCGTCGGCGGTACCGAGTTCACCATCCTCGACTCGACGACGGGCCCGGGCCGGACGCTGGTCTCACCCGATGTTGCGACCTGCGCGGACTGCCTCGCCGAGTTCTCCGATCCCTCTGACCGTCGCTACCGCCATCCGTTCATCACCTGCACCAACTGTGGTCCGCGCTTCACGATCATCACCGGTCTGCCCTACGACCGCCCCGCGACCACGATGTCCGGGTTCCCGTTGTGCCCCGACTGCGCCCGCGAGTACGCCGATCCCGCCGATCGCAGGTTCCACGCGCAGCCGATCGCGTGCCCCGCCTGCGGCCCGCGACTGCAGCTCGTGCAGCCCGGCCTGGAGGCGGAGTACGACGAGGACGCGTTGGCGGCGGCGCATGCGCTGCTGGTCGACGGCGCGATCCTGGCGGTCAAGGGGATCGGTGGCTTCCACCTGGTCTGCGACGCCGCCGATCAGGCGGCCGTGACGACTTTGCGCAAACGCAAGGACCGCGGCGACAAGCCGTTCGCGGTGATGGCCGCCGATCTCGACGCGGCCCGCCGGATCGTCGCGGTCGATGCCGACGAGGAGGAGCTGCTCACCGGCAGCCGGCACCCGATCGTGCTGCTCCGCCGCCGTCCGGGCGCGGCCGTCGCCGAAGCCGTTGCCCCCGGCAACCCTGACCTGGGCGTGATGCTGCCGTACACGGCGCTGCATCAGCTGCTGTTCGACCAGCCCGGTCCGTGTGTGCTGGTGATGACGAGCGGCAACCTGTCCGGCGAGCCGATCGCGACGGCCGACGACGAGGCGATGACCCGGCTGGCCGGTCTGGCCGACGCCTGGCTCGGTCACGACCGCCCGATCCACGTGCCGTGCGACGACTCCGTCGTACGGATCGTCGACGGGACCGAGCTGCCGGTACGGCGGTCTCGCGGCTACGCGCCCTTCCCTGTGGACTTACCGGTGCCGGTCCGGCCCGCGCTGGCGGTCGGCGGAGATCTGAAGAACACGTTCTGCCTCGGCGACGGGCTCTACGCCTGGCTCTCGGCCCATGTCGGCGATATGGACGACCTCGCGACGCTGCAGGCGTTCGATCGGGCCGAGCAGCACCTGGAGGAGCTGACCGGGGTCCGGCCCGAGGTGCTCGTGACGGACAAGCATCCGTCGTACCGCTCGCGGCAGTGGGCGCAGCTGAATGCGCGCGGCCGGCCGGTGATCGGCGTACAGCATCATCACGCGCATCTCGCGTCCGTCATGGCCGAGCATCGGTACCAGGGCGAGATCATCGGGTTCGCCTTCGACGGGACCGGGTACGGCGACGACGGCGCGGTCTGGGGCGGCGAGGTGCTGCTGGCCGGGTACGACGGCTTCGACCGGTATGCGCATCTGAAGTACGTGCCGCTGCCGGGCGGGGATGCCGGGGTTCGCAATCCGTGCCGGATGGCCTTGTCGCATTTGCGCGCCGCGGGTCTGCGTTGGGATCCGCGCCTGCCGTCGGTGCGGGCCTGTCACGGCGCGGAGCTGGACCTGCTCAGGACCCAACTGGACAAGGACATCGCGTGTGCGCCGACATCCAGCATGGGCAGGTTGTTCGACGCGGTGTCGTCGCTGGCCGGGGTGTGCCACCGGGCCGGCTATGAGGCGCAAGCGGCGATCGAGCTGGAGGGGCTGGCCTCGTCCGACCAAGGGCTCGGCGCGTACGAGTTCGAGGTCATGGGGGAGGAGATCGATCCGGCGCCGATGCTCGCCGCGGTCGTACGGGACGTGCTGGCCGGGGTGGCGCCGGGTGTGATCAGCGCTCGCTTCCACCGGGGCCTGGCCGGACTGATGGTGACGCTGGCCGAACGGATCCGCGCCGCCGAAGGACTGACCACCGTCGGCCTGTCCGGCGGTGTGTTCGTCAACAAGATATTGCTGTCAGCAACTACCTCGGCGTTGACCGACGCCGGGTTCGCCGTACTGCGGCATCGCCGGGTACCGCCGACGGACGCCGGGCTCGCCCTCGGGCAACTGGCCGTCGCGGCTCGGGTCCGGTAAGGGAGGGAACATCATGTGTCTGGCCGTACCGGGGAAGGTTGTGGAGATCCGGGAGCAGGACGGTACCCGGATGGGGCAGGTGGACTTCGGCGGTGTGCTGAAGGAGGTCTGTCTGGAGTACCTGCCAGATCTGCAGGTGGGTGAATACACCATCGTGCATGTCGGGTTCGCGCTGCAGCGCCTGGACGAGGAGTCCGCGATGCAGTCGCTTGCTTTGTACCGCAAACTCGGTGCGCTCGAGGAGGAGTTCGGCGACCAGTGGGGCCTGGCCGCGCGGCAGGCCGGTGAGCGCCGACCACCCGGAACGGAATGGGGGGTCGAGCGATGAAGTACCTCGAAGAGTTCAGCGATCCGGTGCTGGCCCGCAAGCTGGTCGACCAGATCCACGCCACCGCGACGAAACCGTGGGCGATGATGGAGGTCTGCGGCGGACAGACGCACACGATCGTCCGGCACGGTATCGACCAGCTGTTGCCGGACGGTGTCGAGATGATCCACGGCCCCGGCTGCCCGGTCTGCGTGACGCCGCTGGAGATCATCGACAAGGCCCTCGAGATCGCCGCCCAGCCCGACGTGATCTTCTGCTCGTTCGGCGACATGCTGCGCGTGCCAGGCAGCGGTCGCGACCTGTTCCGGATCAAGAGCCAGGGCGGTGACGTCCGCGTGGTCTACTCGCCGCTGGACGCACTCCGGCTGGCGCAGCAGAACCCGGACAAGCAGGTCGTCTTCTTCGGCATCGGCTTCGAGACCACCGCGCCGCCGAACGCGATGACCGTCTACCAGGCCAAGAAACTCGGCATCCCGAACTTCAGCCTGCTCGTCTCGCACGTCCGGGTGCCGCCGGCGATCGAGGCGATCATGCAGTCGCCGAGTTGCCGGGTGCAGGGCTTCCTCGCCGCCGGCCACGTCTGCAGCGTGATGGGTACGACGGAGTACCCGCCGCTGGCCGACAAGTACGGCGTACCGATCGTCGTGACCGGGTTCGAGCCGCTGGACATCCTGGCCGGGATCCTGCGCACGGTCACCCAGCTCGAGAAGGGCGAGCACGTGGTCGAGAACGCGTACCGGCGCGCGGTCCGCGACGAGGGCAACCCGGCCGCGATCGCGATGCTGGCCGACGTGTTCGAGAGCACGGACCGGGCCTGGCGGGGGATCGGCATGATCCCGCAGAGCGGCTGGCGGCTGTCCGAGCGGTACCGCGAGTACGACGCGGAGTACCGCTTCCAGGTCCGCGACATCGCGACCGAGGAGTCGACGGTGTGCCGCAGCGGCGAGGTCCTGCAGGGATTGATCAAGCCGCACGAATGCTCGGCGTTCGGGACGATCTGTACGCCGCGCAACCCGCTCGGGGCCACGATGGTGTCGAGTGAGGGCGCGTGTGCGGCGTACTACCTGTATCGCAGGCTCCAGACGCCCGTCGAGGTGGTGACCAGCGGTGGCTGAGCAGGTCATGGTGCCCGACTTCGACGGCTGGACCTGTCCGCTGCCGTTGCGCGATCACCCGAACGTCGTGATGGGGCACGGGGGCGGCGGACAGATGTCGGCCGAGCTGATCGAGCACCTCTTCGTGCCGGCGTTCGCGAACCCGGTGCTCGGTGGTCTGACCGACTCGGCGGTGTTCACGCTCGGGGATGCACGGCTGGCCTTCTCGACGGACTCGTTCGTCGTCCAGCCGTTGTTCTTTCCCGGCGGCAGTATCGGGCACCTCGCGGTGAACGGGACGGTCAACGATCTCGCGATGAGCGGCGCACAGGCGGCGTACCTGTCCTGCGGGTTCATCCTGGAGGAGGGCGTCGAGCTGTCCGTGGTCGGCCGGATCGCGGCGGATCTCGGGGACGCGGCGCGGGAGGCCGGGGTGACTGTCGCGACCGGCGATACCAAGGTCGTCGATGCGGGACATGGCGACGGCGTGTACATCAACACCGCCGGCGTCGGGCTGGTCCCGGCCGGCGTCGACATCCGTCCGCAGCGCGCAGCGCCGGGGGATGTCGTCATCGTCAGCGGCCAGATCGGCGTACACGGGATCGCGATCATGAGTGTGCGGGAGGGCATCTCGTTCGGCACCGAGGTGGTCAGCGACTGCGCGCCGCTCAACGGCCTGGTCGCGGCGATGCTCGCGGTCTGCCCCGACCTGCACGTACTGCGCGATCCGACCCGCGGCGGTGTGGCGACCTCGCTCAACGAGATCGCCAAGTCGGCCGGCGTCGGCATCGAGCTGACCGAGAGCGCGCTACCGGTGCCGGAGACTGTTGCGAACGCTTGCTCGTTCCTCGGCCTCGATCCGCTGTACGTCGCCAACGAGGGCAAGCTGCTCGCGATCGTGGCCCGCGACGACGCGGACGCCGTACTCGCGGCGATGCAGGCGGATCCGCTCGGGTCGGACGCGGCGGTCATCGGCGAGTGCGTGGAGGCACATCCGGGGATGGTCGTGACCCGGACGGCGTTCGGTGCTACCCGGGTGGTGGATACCCCTATCGGAGAGCAGTTGCCGCGGATCTGCTAGCGAGCCACTCGTGCCAGGCGTCGAGGCCGTCTCCGCGGGTCGCGGAGACGGGCAGCATCTCGACGTCCGGCTTGACCCGGTGGATCAGGTCGAGACACAGGTCGACGTCGAAGTCGACGTACGGGAGCAGGTCGATCTTGTTCAGCAGGACGAGGTCGGCGGTGCGGAACATGTACGGGTACTTCGCCGGTTTGTCCGCGCCCTCGGTGACCGAGATGATCACCACGCGCGCCGCTTCGCCGAGGTCGAACAGGGCCGGGCAGACCAGGTTGCCGACGTTCTCGACGAAGACCAGGGAGCCGTCGGGCGGGGCAAGTTCGGCCAGGCCGCGGTCGAGCATCTCGGCGTCCAGGTGGCAGCCGGCTCCGGTGTTGATCTGGACGACCTTGCTGCCGGTGGAGCGGATCCGCTGGGCGTCCAGCCAGGTCTCCTGATCGCCTTCGATCACCAGGGTCTCGCGGCGGTCGCCGAGGTCGGTGATGGTGCGCTCGAGCAGCGTGGTCTTGCCGGATCCGGGGGAGCTCATCAGGTTGATCGCGGTGATCCCGTGCTCGAGCAGCCGGTGCCTGGTAGCCGCGGCGAGCAGGTCGTTCTTGGCCAGGATGTCCTGTTCCAGCAGCACGGTCCGGGTCTCGTGCTCGTGCTCGTGTGGATGTGGGTGTGGATGTGGATGGTCGTGGTGGTGCTCGTGCCCGTCGACCAGCGTCACGCGGGTCGTACCGTCCTCGCCACCGCATCCACAGGTGCTGCACATGTCAACGCACCTCCACCGAGATGATCCGCAGTTCGCGGCCGGCCAGGACGTCGAGATCGGCGCTGCCGCAGTCGCACAGCATGATCGGATCCTCGAGCGTGAACTCCCGCCCGCAGTCCCGACAGTACGCCCGCCCCGGCGGCTCGTCGATGTCCAGCCGGGCCCCCTCCAACCCGGTCCCGCCCGCCACGATCTCGAAGCAGAACCGGATCGAATCGGTCACCACCCCGGACAGCCGGCCGATCTCGAGTCGCACGGCCGCCACCGGTCCGTCGCCGATCTTCTCGACGATCGCATCGACGATGCTCTCCGTGATGGCGAGCTCATGCATCTTCCCGACGGTACTCCGGGTCCGGGTGGAAAAGTTGCGGGAAAACCTGCACGCCTGGCGACCACCGAGAGTAGCCGGCCGCGGCGCGTGATTTCGGCAAGAATCCGGGTCCGGGAATCCATTGGGCACGAATAGTTACCGTTGTGTGCGGCAACCATCTAAGACGTCTGTGCCAATCGCTACCGCGGCGGCTACCGGCGGCTTACTCTCCGTTTGTTGAGCCCGCGGTCGACTCGGGGGGACCGCTCCAGTGCGGAGGGGAATGTATGAGACGACGCCTGAGGTACTCTGCTGCGCTCGTTGGCCTGACCGGTCTGCTCGTCGCGTCGATGTCGGCACCGGTCCACGCTGCGACCCAGGACCATTCGCCGCCGGGGCAGGGGCCGGGTGCGATGCAGGTGCAATCGGCGACCGACGCCTCCTCCTCGAAACTCGACCCGAAGCTCGAGGCGAAGGTCAAGAAGGGTGACACCGCGCCGGTGGCCGTGTTCGCCACCGTTCAGGGCGACACCGCCAAGGCCCAGCAGGTACTGGACAACGCCCACGTGGCGAAGTCCGGTGACGCCGCGCTGGTGATGGGGTCGATCCCGGTGCAGGCGCTGCCGAAGCTGGCCGCCGTACCAGGGGTTGTCTCCGTGCAGCCGGTCGAGCTGGCCCGGACCGGCCAGCCGTTGTCCGACCCCGATCCGAGCCTGCACCAGGCGCCGACCGCGGCCGAGTTGAAGGCCGCGCTCGCCAAGGTCAAGTCCGACGACGTGCCGTACGACCACGCTCCGCCGCTGCGGGGCTCGAACTTCGACAAGCTCCGTAAGCAGAACCTCCTCGACGCCAAGTCGCACAACTTCACCGGCGCCTGGAACGCGGGCTTCGCCGGCCAGGGCGTGACCGTCGGCGTACTCGACGGCGGCACCGACTGGGGCCACCCGGACCTGGTCAACACCTGGCAGACGTGGAGCGGCCAGACCGGTGACAAGGCCGGCTGGAACGGCTGGCCGAAGGCCTTCGATCCCTACGGCACCCTGCAGTGGCTGTCCGCGCCCGACCAGGTCGACCAGGGCCTCTCCTGGTACACGAAGACCACCGCGGCCACCTGCACTGTGACCGCCAAGACCTGCTCGGTCGACTTCGCCACGAAGACCGGACCGTCCCGCAACTTCAGCGCTCCGACCGGCACGAAGCAGCACACGTACAGCTTCCCGGCCAAGTGGAGCAAGTCCGGCAAGGTCATGCTCGGCAGCCATCCGGACGACCACCTGCTGCAGCTGTACGGCGAGCGCCCGGGCTTCCTGATCACCGACCCGCACACCGCCGGCGTCTACGACACGGTGTACGTCGACCTCGACGACGACTACTCGTTCGCCGACGAGAAGCCGGTGACCAAGTCGTCGCCGGCGTCGTACCGCGACATGAACGGCGACGGCTACACCGACCTGTCCGGCGGCCTGCTCTACTACATCTCCGACGGCAAGACCCCGATCCCGGGCGGCCTGGACATGTTCGGCGTCGACGACACGTCGTACGGCTCCGGTCAGCTGGTCGCGTGGACCGGTGACTTCGACCCGGCGATCGAGGGCCACGGCACGCTCACCGCGTCGAACATCGTCGGCCAGGCGGTGATCAACGGGAAGGCGCCGACGTTCAAGGACCTGCCCGGCGGCAAGTACGCCGGTGCTGTGCTGGGCGGCGCTCCGAAGGCCAAGCTGGCGCCGTTCGGTGACATCTACATGGGCTTCGACTTCTCCACCCAGTTCGGGTACCTGCTGTCCACCCGCAAGGGCGTCGACGTCACGTCGAACTCGTACGGCGAGTCGACCACCGACAACGACGGCTGGGATGCCGCGAGCCAGGAAGCCGACGTGATCCACGACGGCTTCAAGACCACGGCCCTGTTCTCCACCGGCAACGGCGCACCAGGCTTCGGTACGGCGACCGCCGCCGCGCCATCGACCGCGATCGAGGTCGGGGCGTCGACGCAGTTCGGCGGGACCGGCTGGGACTCGATCGTGCGGACCAGTCAGATCACCGACAACGACGTGATGGTGTGGTCGAACCGCGGCTTCGGCGCGAACGCGACCAACGGCGTCGATGTAGTTGCCGACGGCGCCTATGCGCCCGGTGACGCGACCCTGAACACGATCCTCGACGGCCGGAACGCGTGGGTCACGTGGGGCGGCACGAGCCGCTCGACCCCGGTCGCCGCAGGTGCGACGGCGCTGGTCTACCAGGCGTACGAGAAGGCACACCACGGCGCCGTACCGGCCGGCTTCTACTCGACCGCGCAGGACATCCTGAAGTCGTCGGCGAAGGACCTCGGGTACGACGCCAACGTGCAGGGCTCCGGCTCGATCGACGCCGGCAAGGCCGTGGCCAGTGCACTCGGCCAGCGAGCCACCGTCTCGCCGACCGAATGGCGGGTGGGTGACTACCGCGGTACGGAGTACCCGGTGTTCGCGAACATCATCTCGCCAGGTGGCACCGACACGCAGAAGTTCACCATCAACGGCGGCGGGGCGTGGCAGGTCAGCGACCGGCAGTTGGTCCGCACCGATTCCGACACGCTTTCGTTCAGCAGCAAGGATCTGAGTCAGGAGAGTACGGGCAACTTCAATGCGCCGGACTACCTGATAGACCTGACGAAACAGGTCAAGCAGCATCGCAACGCGGATCTGATGGTGGTCAAACTCGAGTACCCGCGGAACGAGTTCGACGGCAACAACGACCTGACCGAGGACCAGGCGTGGCGGCTGCTCACATACAACTGGACCGACGTCAACCACGACGGCAAGCTGTGGACGGACAAGAACCACAACGGCGTCGTCAACCACACCGACAAGACGACCAGCTCGAACGTCGACGGCTTCCTCGACCTGGACTTCGCCAAGTCGGAGATGGAGCAGGGCGAGTACAGCCGGTTCATGTACCACCGGGCCGGCTCCAACGCACTGCAGTCGTATGTCGCCGATCCCGCCAAGCGGATGGCCGACGGCCTGTTCCTCGGCCTGCAGCACTCGGCGACGAACGCGAAGATCCCGGTCACCGACTTCAAGGTGTCGATCGACTGGTACCAGAACACCGACTGGAAGTGGGTCACGACGCCGCACACGGCCGTCGGTTCGTTCAACGCATCGATCAAGGTGCCGAGCAACGCTCCGTACGGCATGTACTCCGGTGCCGTCGTCCTGAAGCGTGGCTCGGACTCGATGGTCGTGCCGGTGTCCGTGGCGGTCGCCGCGAAGGTGACGCAGGACGCGACCGGCAAGATCACCGGGGCGATCAACTTCGGTGGTGACGACGTGGCCCAGTCGCAACGGAACCTGACGTACAACAACGGCACGGTGTTCGGTGCGAACGACTGGACCTGGCGGGCCGAGTCCGGTGACTGGCGGTTCTTCTACCTCGACGTACCGAAGACACCGGCGGAGGGCACGAAGTTCCTGGCCAACACCAGCTGGGAGGATTCGGGTCCGTACACCGACCTCGACACGCTGATCATGGGTAGATCGGTGAACCACTTCCAGCTCGAGCCGGATTCGGTGTACGGCGCGCCGTACACGATCGACACCGTCGGGAAGAGTCCGAACACCAACGTCCGAACGGGTGCCTGGCTGTTCAACACCGCTACCGGAGGGCCGGCGGATGTGGTCACCGCACCGGCGCAGGAAGGTCTGCAGGCGCTCGCACTGCACCAGGTCGGCTGGCAGGGCGACAAGTTCAACACGCCGTTCAAGGTGCAACTGGGGAGTGCGTCGGTGACGCCGTCCTCGGTGGTGCAGACGGCGACCGGTGACACCGGCGGGTTCGACGTGACGTTCGACTCGAGTGTGCCGCTGGACGGGCTGAAGGCGGAGGCCTTCGGATTGAGCCAGCCGAGTACGACGACGGAGACGGCGCATCAGGACAACCCGGACGACCCGTCGACGTCGAGCGTGAAGAAGAACATCACGCTGTCGCACGCCTCCCGGCTCAGCGTCAGCACGGCACTCGACAGCAACGACCTGGACCTGTACGTCGTCCGGGACGCCAACAACGACGGCGTGTTCTCGCCGTCCGAGATCGTTGCCTCGTCGGCCGGTGGTACGGCCAACGAAGCGGTCGATCTGGTCAACCCGCCCGACGGCAACTACCAGATCTGGGTGCACGGCTTCTCGGTCAGCGGTACGCCGGCGTTCACCCTGAACGTCAACGCGATCCAGGGCAACGACCTGACCGTCAGCGGGCTGCCGACCGGCCCGGTCGCGGCCGGTACGCCGGTCACCCTGCACGTCGACTACAACAAGGCGATGACTCCCGGCCAGAGCTACAACGGCGAGCTCCTGCTCGGCCCGTCCTCGGCTCCGACCGCGCTGTCCGTCCCGATCAAGATCACCAGATAACGCAACTTCTGCGGCGGAGGCGGTATCGAGGAGAGTGTGAAGACACTTACCTCCAAACGCGCCTCCGCCGCGGTTGCGGCTGCTGCTCTGCTCGGTGGCCTGGCCACCGCAACGATGACCACGGCTCCGGCCGCCGCGAACTCCACCGCGGCGGCCGCTGCCTGCACGATGTCCGTAGGTTCGATCACGGCCGGCGGCGACATCGCCAACACCGGCGTCACCGCGTCATCGCCGATCAAGTCGACGCGCGCGGCCGGCCCGCACCTGTTCGGTCCGGGGCTCTCGAAGATCGCGTCGACGTGGACCACCACGATCGGAGTCGCGGGCGAGGACACGACGTACGGCGAGGTCGTCGTGAACGGCACGCTGTACTACGGCGAGTACGGCCACGACTCGACCGGCAAGCCGACGAGCAGCCTGAAGTCCGAAGGTGTCGGGTACCAGGGCTACAAGGCGATCGAGTCGTCGTTCTACTGGGGCAAGACCGTGCGCGGGGCGGACTACCGGCTACGTGGCGACGGCGTGCTGTACCGGTTCGTGAACAAGCAGGTCACCCGCTACCCGGGCTACTCGGCGGTCAAGACGATGACGCTGATCAGCGAGACGCTGACCTACGACACCTTCCTGGCGGTCACCAACGGCGGCGCGCTCTACACGATCCACATCCCGACCGGCACCGCGGCGCCCACGGTCAAGAAGGTCCGCACGTCCACCTGGCAGAACTTCGACTCCCTGGTCGCGGAGAAGTGCGGCGCCCAGAGCACGTTGCTCACGGCAATCGACAAGGACAGCGGATCGGCGTACCTGTACGCCGTTGGCCACGCCAACGGAGCCGCCACCGTCATCCAGGGTCTGGGCAAGGTCCCCGGCACCTTCAAGGACCCCGTCTACTACCTCCACACCGCCGAGGGCACCCCGTCCCTCTTCGGCGAGTAAGGCAACGACAGAGCCCGGGCAACTTCGTGGTTGCCCGGGCTCTGGTCGTTCAGAAGTCGCCGCCGAAATCCCCGCCGCCGAAGTCTCCGCCGCCGAAGTCGAAGCCGCCGCCGTCTCCGCCGCCGAAGTCCCCGCCGTCGCCGCCTCCGCCGTCGCCACCATCTCCGCCGCCGTCACCGCCGTCGGCCTGGCCGTCCTCGTAACCGGCCGCGTAATCGCCGTACCCGCCGCCGGCGAACATGCCGCCAAGCGCGGTGCCGATGAACATGCCGGTCAGCACACCGCCGACGCCACCGAACAGACCCTGCGCGTACGGCGAGTAGGCCGGACCGGCCTCCCAGTACGGCACGCGCTGCGGGCCGACCATGACCTTGCGGACATCCGGCTCGGCGCCGACGCGGACCCGCTCGGCGTCGGCCGCACAGGCCGGCACCTCACGCGGCGCGCCGCCGGGCGGCGACCACATCACGTCGACCACGGACGGGCCGTGCTGCGGGTTGAAGAAACACGCCGGCCGCCGCTGCGGCAGCGGCTGGTCGTTCACACGGGCCTTGACGCACGCCGCGGCGTACCGGCCGTCCTCGAGGATCTCGACCACGTGCTTGATCTGGTCGGCCTGGGTGACCTGGCCGATCGCCTGCTTCGCGGACTCGTAGGAGTCGAGCGCGCGCTGGTAGTCCTGCCGGGCACCGTCGCCGAGGTCCTTGCCGACCATCTCCAGGTCGAGGTCCTGCAGTTCCTCGCCGAAGCGAGTGATGTCTTCGTCGGCAGTGCGCTTCACCGACTCCAGCTCGGCGGCCGTGATCTCGTGCTGCTTCTTGTTCTGCAGCTGGGTCCGACGGTACGAGCGGTACGCCAGAACCGCGATCACCACGACAGCGATGATCAGGATGAATTCCATGTCGGGCCTCTCTCGGGGGCTTTGGACAGAGCGTATCGAATCCCTCAAGCCGCCCACGCCACGCAGGGTGACGCAATCCCCGGAAAACGATGACCGACCGCGCATAATCGGTGACACCGCCCAGCGCCCGTCGTACCACCGCCGGAAGGCTGGCTCATGCGCAGGACTGCCCGACTACTCCCACTCGTGCTGACCGCGGCCACCCTGATACCCCTGCAGCACAACGATTCCGACGCTTCCTACCAGGAGATCCCGCTCGACGGCCCGACCGTCCAGGCCCGTACCAAACCGTTTGGTATGGCCGCCGTCACCTGGCCGGAGGGCACACGCAACGTCACCGCCAAGATCCGCGTCGAACGCGACGGACAGTGGACCGACTGGGAATCGTTATCGGTCGAGGACGAACACGGCCCAGATCCATTGGTACCTGAAGGAATTGAGCGCGGCGGCACCGAACCGTTGTGGGTCGGTAATGCCACCGGCGTCCAGGCCAGCGCCGTCACCGACACCGGTACGACGATCGCCGGCGCCAAGGTCGTGCTGATCCAGCCGGGCGTACTTGCATCGGATGCCGATGAACCGTCCGCGCAATCGGTCGAGCCGGCGGCCTCGCGAGCGCCGTACCCGATGCCGTTGATGGTGAGCCGGAAGCGCTGGGGTGCCGACGAGCGGCTTCGGACCCACAACGGGGCTGCGTGCGCGCGTCCGAAGTACACGACGACTGTGCTGGCCGCCTTTGTGCACCACACTGCGGACCGCAACGACTACACGCGTACGCAGGTCCCGGCGATGGTGCGGGCGATGTACGCGTACCACGTGAAGAGCCGCGGCTGGTGCGATCTCGGCTACAACTTCCTCGTCGACCGCTTCGGTCGCGTCTTCGAGGGCCGGTACGGCGGTGCGCAGCTGCCGGTGCTCGGCGCGCACACGGCGGCGTTCAACTCGAACTCGTTCGGCGTCGCGCTGATCGGCAACTTCGAAAAGGCCGCTCCACCAGCCGCGATGCTGGAGTCGACGGCGCGCGTGATCGCGTGGAAGCTCGACGCGAACTATCGGTCGCCGTTGGCAACGATCACGCTCGACGGCAGTCGCCTGCACACCGTCTCCGGACACCGCGACACCAAGGCGACCGCCTGTCCCGGAACGCAGCTGTACAACAAACTTGGTTGGCTGAAGCAACGGGTCAACACGTTGATGAGCGGCAGTTTCTCGACGCCGATCTATCAGTACGCGCGAAAGCTCGGGTTCCGGAACATCGGCCAGCCGTTCTGGGGCGAGCACCGGACCCGCACCGGCTATGCGACGTACTTCGCCACCCGCGACGTCTTCTACTCCGTTGCCAGCGGCACGCATTCGACGGCCGGCGCGTTCCGGACCCGGTTCCGGCGGCTCGGCGCCGGCAGCGCGCGGCTCGGACTGCCGATCACCGAGGCGTACCGCGTGCCGGGCGGCTCCCGGCAGAAGTTCCAGCGCGGCTGGCTCGTGTGGGACCGCCGCACACGTCAGGTCCATCTTGTGTACGGGAGAGCTTCATGAGGAAACGTGTGATCGCTGCCGTCGTGCTGTCGTCCACGGTGATCAGCGCGACCGCGCAGGCCCGCGAGGTCGTGCCCACGGCAGCGGCTCCGGACACGACGATCAACGGCCGCGGATTCGGGCACGGGCGGGGGCTTTCGCAGTACGGCGCGCAGGGTGCGGCATTGGCGGGGAAGTCGGTGAAGCAGATCCTGGACTTCTACTACCCGGGCACGACGGTCGGGAAGGCGACCGGCAGCATCCGGGTCCGGGTTAGCGCCGACACCACCGACGGGGTGCGCGTGGGGGCGGTCAACAAGCTCAGCGTCAGGTCCTTTGCCACTGGCAAGGTCTATGTGTTGCCGAAGGCATCGACCAGGAACCAGTGGTCGATCGACCCGAACGGCGAGCACGGGACCAAGCTCAGCTCGTACGACGCGAAGACGAAGAAATGGACGCTGTACAAGACGTTCACGGGGATGGCGCAGTTCGAGGGACCCGCGGTGATCGGGCTGGTCCTGCCGAGTGGCGCCGTACGGCGGTATCGCGGGGCGCTGCGGGCGATCGACGTGTCCGGTACGCATCTGGACACGGTGAACGTCGTACCGCTGGAGTATTACCTGCGTGGCGTCGTGCCTCGGGAGGCTGTGTCCAGCTGGAGGCCGGCTGCGCTGCAGGCGCAGGCTGTTGCTGCGCGCACCTATTCGGTCTTCCATCGCAATCGGGCGGCCGCGAAGGCCTATGACCTGTGCGACACGACGTCGTGCCAGGTGTACGGCGGGTACGACTCGGAGGAGACGTCGACGAACAACGCGATTGCTGCGACCGCGGGACAGATCCGGCTGTACAAGGGCAAGCCGATCATCGCCGAGTTCTCGTCGTCGAACGGCGGGGCGACTGCGGCCGGGGACGTGCCGTACCAGCTGATGAAGGCGGACAGCTGGGACGCATACCCGAAGAACGGGAACCCGAACGTGTCGTGGAGCGTGACGCGGTCGGCGGCGGACATGCAGTCGGTCTTCGCGGTCGGGTCGATCCGGTACGTGCGGGTGCTGAAGCGCAGTGGCGTCGGTCCGGGCGGCGGGCGGGCGCTGACCGTCGAGGCCGTCGGGTCGAAGGGGAAGCGGGTGCTGACGGCCGATCAGGTCCGGATCCGGCTGCATCTGAAGTCCGGCTGGATCAGCTTCCCGGCCCGTCCACTTGATATGCCAACTGCTGTTGTCGAAGAGCCTGGTCGCTGAGCCATTGACGCCGTGTCCGTGCGCCGGTTAGAACGTGACATCGATGTCAACCGCCACCGCCCAGGAGGAGCAGGTCGATGCGCAGGAAATTTGGTATATCAACTCGTCTGGCCGCCGGAGTACTCGCGGTCACCGTCCTCGGGTCGCTGAGCATGACCACGGCCGACGCGGGAGCCGACCCGAACGCAACTCGAGCGCGGGCGTCGTACGACGCGATCAACAAGTACTTCGATGCCGGCAAGGGTGGATTGCTGCTGGAGGAGTACCCGAACACGCAGTCCAATCCGTACTCGTACGTCTGGCCGTATTCGCAGGCGGCGATCGCGGCCGAGGACCTGGCCGGGGTGCCCGGCGCGGGGCACAAGGGCTCGGCTGAGGCCGATCGGCGGCTCGCGGCGTACGAGTTCTACTGGAATGCCGGTACGACGCCGACCGGGTACGACTCGTACGTGCGGCCGCCGAACGGCCAAGGTGGGGACAAGTTCTACGACGACAACGAGTGGATCGGGCTGAACCTGATCCAGCGGTACAAGCGGACTGGTGACCGCGCTGCACTCGCCCGCGCGAAGGACATCTTCGCGCTCGTCGTCCATGGTTGGGACACGGATCCGTCGCATCCGTGCGCCGGCGGCGTTTTCTGGACCCAGGCGCCGTGGAGCCAGGATCGCAACACGGTGTCGAACGGGCCGGGTGCTGAGCTCGGCGCGCATCTGTACCTGCTGACCCGGGACAAGTCGTACCTGACGTGGGCGCAGCGGATGTACACGTGGGCGCAGACCTGCATGCTCGCCCCGAACGGCCTGTACTGGGACCACATCGACCTGGCCGGCAACGTCGAGAAGACCCAGTGGAGCTACAACCAGGGCGTGATGCTCGGCGCCGGGGTTTTGTTGTTCAAGGCAACCGGTAACCCGAAGTACCTGCGGGACGCGAAGTCGGTGGCGTCGGCGTCGCTGGCGTTCTACAACACGCCCGAGATCCTCGCGAAACAAGGCGCCGCGTTCAACTCGATCTGGTTCAAGAACCTGTTGATCCTGGACTCGGTGGCTCCGGACTCCCGCTACCGCAAGGCAATGCAGTCCTACGCCACCGACAACTGGACCACCACCCGAGACCCCGCCACCAACCTCTACCACTTCGACGAAGGCCCAGTCGAACTGCTACAACAATCCGGCATAACCCAAATCCACGCCCTCCTCGCCTGGCCTCGCTCGCGCTACCACCTGCTCGCCTGAGTGCTAACAAACACCGCGCCGCCCGCCTCCTCCAGGAGACGGGCGGCGCGGTTCTTTTACTTAAGCTGCTGCGGTTGCCGTCTTGATCTCCACCGGCGTGATCGGCGTACCGTCCTGCGGCCCGTTCTGCGGCGTAACCCCCGCCTCCGCCACCTTGTCGATCAGCTTCGCGCTCGCCTCGTCGATCGTCCCGAACGCCGTGTACTGCGGCGTCAGCCCCGACGCATCGCCGTACACGATGAAGAACTGACTCCCGTTCGTATTGGCCCCGGAGTTAGCCATCGCCAGCACCCCACGCCCGTACTTCAGCGTCGGATACACCTCATCCGCGAAGCTGTACCCCGGCCCACCCGACCCGCTCCCGGTCGGATCCCCACACTGCAGCACCTGCAGCCCTTCGCCGACAGTCAGCCGATGACACTTGGTGTTGTCGAAGTACTTCTGTCCGACCAGGCTCAGGAAGTTCTTCACCGTGCACGGCGCCAGCGCACTGTCCAGCGTGAGCTGCAGATCCCCGATCGACGTGTCCAGGCTGACCTTCGACGTACCCGACGCCTTGGTCTTCCCGTCGGCCGGCGGGTTCACCTTCTTGCTGGCCGGCTCGGCGCTCTTCTTGTACGTGCAGTTCACCTCGGCCGCCAGCGGCGTCGCCCGCTTCGGCGCGGGCGCCATCGCGGTCGGAATACTCGCCGGCTTGTTGTCCGGCCCCGCCGACGCCTGATCACCCGACGCAGCCGCCGGCTTGTCGTCACCACCCACCCCGAACACCACGAAGACCCCGACGATGACCACGACCACCGTCGCCACGGAGGCGATCGTGACCGCCAGATTCCGCCGCTGCCGCCGCCGCTCAACCTCCCGCTCGGCCAGCCGCTTCGCCTTCCGCGCCGCCAACTGCTGCTGATGGGTCTTCTTGGACATGCAGTAACCCTCCTCACCGGAATGCCTGCACGGGAACCTACAGCGAAAACCTGAGAACTGTCTGTCAATCCACAAACAACACCAAATCGACACCCCCTAACGGACACCGCTCCGCGGCGGCGGTTCTGTTGCCGCCTTCGGCGGGTGCGGGTCGTGGTGGGGGCGAGTGTGGTTGGCGCGGATGGACGGGTGGGGTGGGGGCGTGTGAAGGACACCGCTGCGCGGCGGCGGTTCTGTTGCCGCCTTCGGCGGGGCGCGGAGTGTGGTGGGGCGACCGTGACTGGCGTTGAGGTACTTGAGCCGAGCGCGGCGATCTAGGTGGGAGTGACGGTCGACCGGCGACCGAGCGAGGATTGGAAGCGGATCAGGTAGCCGTCGGGGTCGGTGACGAGGAATTGGTTGACGCCGGTTTCTTCCTGAGGGCTGACGCGGTACCACTTGGTTTCCGGCTGCATGAAGAGCGGGTGGTCGGCGGCGGTGAGCGCGGAGAGGATCGGGGCGAGATCAGGCACGTTGATCTGGAAGTTGATCCCGCGTCCTAGCGGCCGCTCCAGCGGACCGGTGACCCAGTTCCGCCCGGCGCCTTGCTGTTCGAGCATCACGTGCGCCGACCCACGTACGACGTACGCGAACCCCTCCTCCTCGCGCTGGTATTCCACCGCGAACCCGCAAAGCCCACACCAGAACTCGAGGCTCCTCGCCACATCGCCCACCAGGAGTTCAGGCACCAGCGATGGCTCAGCAGATGAACTCACGCGCCAATGCTTTCAGACCCCGACGGACTTCCACCGGAGGCGCCCGTCGTCGATGTACGGCGACCATCCCATCGGCGGATGCGTCGGAAACGGCGTGGCGGCATGCAAGCGGCGACCGTGATCCTGCAGCGCGGGCCGATCGAGGGTGAGGGAGTCGGCCACATCGGCCAGCATCTCGGTGATGCTGAACCACTCCGGGATGGAGAACCCGCCCGACTCGTTGTCGAACGTGCCGACGCATCCGTGATGCTCACCCTCACGAAGGTCGACGAACAGGAGGCAGTCGGTCCCCGCGTCGCCGATCGGCAGGAACGCGTCGAGCCAGTCGAACGAGTCGGTGCCGGCGGGATCCCGCTCGTTGGAGAGCGGCCGGTCTGGCGAGACCCTGGCCGTAATCCCGCGCAGCATCTCGCGATCGCGCAGCATCTGCTCGATCCCCATCGGGACGTAGAGGAACGGGATGAGCAGACCGAAGTTCGCCTGCCACCCGAACCCGTTGTTCAACCCAAGCCAGGCAATCAGATCGCTCGGCAGCCGGCGCCCCATCGCAGCCCGAAGCCCGGAGATCTCGGCCGGGGTCGCCGGCGGGTGAAGGTGTTCCAACCCGTGCGGCAGGCGCTCCGCGAGCCACCCGGTGATCGAACTCCACGACTGCGCCACCGAACCATTCATAACTTCCGCACTATGCCAGAGCCTCAGGTCCGTACGGTGTGAGGAGAAGGCCCGCGCATCACCTCCGGGCGGATCCGCCACCGCGCGATCGGCATCGTGGTCGACCTGCACGACCGCCGCGGTCGCCTCCATTCCCGAGCCCGTTGGTCCGCGCGGCCTCAGTCCCCACGACCGCAACCCGCCCGCCGCCGAAGGCGGCCAACAAATCAGCCGCCGCGAAGCGGTGTCCTTTGGGCGGTTGGCCCGCGGGGTTAGTCCTTGATTTCGCAGATGGGGGCGCCGGCGGAGACGGTGGCGCCTACCTCGGCGGTTAGGCCGGTTACGGTGCCGGACTTGTGGGCGTTGAGGGGTTGTTCCATCTTCATCGCCTCCAGGACGACGATCAGGTCGCCCTCGGCGACCGTGGCGCCTTCCTCGACGGCGATTTTGACGATGGTGCCCTGCATGGGGGACGTGAGGGAGTCTCCGGACGCCGCCGAGCTCTTCGTACCACCGGCCCGTCGGGACGGCTTCTTCTTCGCCCCAGCGCCAGCAGAAGCGACAGCAGCACCACCGACAGCACCTAGGCCAGCAGGAAGGACGACCTCGAGGCGCTTGCCGCCGACCTCGACGGTCACCCTCTCCCGCTCGCCCTCCTCGACCGTCTCAGCGACCGGGCCGTCGTACGGCGTGAGCTGGTTGTCGTACTCCGTCTCGATCCACCGCGTGTGCACCTTGAACCCGTCAGTCCCGACAAACGCCGGATCCGACACCACAGCCTGGTGGAACGGGATGACAGTAGGCATCCCCTCGACGACGAACTCGCGCAGCGCCCGCCGCGACCGCTCCAGCGCCTGCTGCCGATCCCGCCCGCTCACGATCAGCTTCGCAACCAGCGAGTCGAACGCCCCCGGCACCGTCTCGCCCTGGTCATACCCGCCATCGAGCCGCACTCCAGGCCCCGACGGTGCATGCCACCGCGTCAGCGTCCCCGGCGCAGGCAGGAACCCGCGCCCGCCGTCCTCAGCGTTGATCCGGAACTCGATCGAGTGCCCCGACACAACCGGGTCGTCGTACCCGAGCTCTTCACCGTCGGCGATCCGGAACATCTCCCGCACCAGATCCAGCCCAGTGACCTCTTCCGACACCGGGTGCTCGACCTGCAGCCGCGTGTTCACCTCGAGGAACGAGATCAGTCCGTCCTGCCCGACCAGGAACTCGCACGTCCCCGCGCCGACGTACCCGGCCTCGCGGAGAATCTTCTTCGACGAGTCGTAAAGCAGCGAAAGCTGCTCATCGGACAGGAACGGCGCCGGCGCCTCTTCAACCAACTTCTGGTACCGGCGCTGCAGCGAGCAGTCCCGCGTCGACACCACGACAACGTTGCCGTGGGCATCGGCCAGGCACTGGGTCTCGACGTGCCGCGGCTTGTCCAGGTACCGCTCGACGAAGCACTCGCCCCGCCCGAAAGCCGACACGGCCTCCCGGGTCGCCGACTCGAACAGCTCCGGGATCTCCTCCATGGTCCGCGCGACCTTCATCCCGCGACCACCACCGCCGTACGCCGCCTTGATCGCGATCGGCAGCCCGTACTCCTCCGCGAAGGCAACCACCTCGGAAGCATCCGCGACCGGATCCGGCGTACCGGGAACCTGCGGCGCGCCGACCTTCTCCGCGATGTGCCGCGCCTTGACCTTGTCGCCGAGCGAGTCGATCGCCGACGGCGGCGGGCCGATCCAGATCAGCCTCGCATCGACAACGGCCTGCGCAAAGTCGGCATTCTCGGCCAGGAACCCATACCCGGGATGTACGGCGTCCGCCCCCGACCGCGCCGCGACGTCCAGGATCTTGGCGATGTTCAGATAGGAGTCGGCCGGTGTCGACCCGTCCAGCGCGTACGCCTCGTCGGCGAGCCGGACGAACAGCGCGTCGCGGTCCTGGTCGGCGTACAGCGCGACGCTGCCCAGCCCGGCGTCGGCGGCGGCCCGGACGACCCGGACGGCGATCTCGCCCCGGTTGGCCACCAGCACCTTGGTGATCTGCTTGCTGTCGGACACAGCTGACTCCCTTCGGCTGGCCCGAGTCTAGGGTCAACCGGCCGTCGAAGGAGACAGGGCGTTCCTCACACCACGGCGGGTTGCCGCTCGAAGAACGACTCCAGTACGACGACAGTCTGCGTGCTGGTCACGCCGTCCACCGCGTGGAGAGCGCGCAACGTCGCCTGCAGGTCCTCGGTGGTCGTCGTCCGCACCTTCACCAGCACCGAGGCCGGTCCCGCGATGATGTGCGCCTCATCTACCGCCGGTATGTCCAGCAGCGCCTCCCGGGAATCGCCCATCCACGCGTTCGCCTCGAGCAGGACATACGCGAGTACGCCGCGGCCGAGCGCAGCCGGGTCGACCTCGATCGTCGTACGCCGGATCACGCCGGCCGCCTTCAGCTTGCGCACCCGCTCGTGGGCCGACCCCGCCGACAACCCGGCGATCTCCCCGAGCGCGGCGTACGACTGCCCGGCATCCTCCTGCAGCGCCGCCAGCAACTTGCGATCCATATCATCTATGGTCATCTGCACTCAATTCCATATCTCATTCTGTCAAACCCAAGGATAACAGGATACAGTTCAGCCATGACCATCACTCTCACCAACACCCTGCCGCGGATCCGCGCCGAGTTGGTGGTGCTCGACGAGCGTTTCGCCCGGATCGCCGGCGACGAGTACGTCGAGTGCCTGTACGACGGCGGCCGCTGGCTCGAGGGACCGGCGTACTCGGCGGCTTGGCGCTGCCTGATCTTCAGCGACATCCCGAACGACCGGATGCTCCGCTGGGACGAGGTCTCCGGCCAGGTCAGCGTGTTCCGCGAGCCGTCCGGCTACGTCAACGGCAACACCATCGACCGCACCGGCCGCCTGATCAGCTGCTCACAGGGCGATCGCCAGGTCGTCCGGACGGAGTACGACGGCAGCCGCACCGTCCTCGCGTCGCACCGCGACGGCAAGCGTCTCAACAGCCCGAACGACGTGGTCGAGCACAGCGACGGCTCGATCTGGTTCACCGACCCGCCGTACGGCATCACCTCGAACTACGAGGGCCACGCGGCCGAGCAGGAGCTCGACGGTTGCCACGTCTACCGAATCGCGCCGGACGGCGTGCTGACCGTGGTCGCCGACGACTTCATCCGCCCGAACGGGCTCGCGTTCACGCTCGACGAGCAGCAGCTGTACGTCGTCGACACCCCGGGCAAGCACATCCGGCGGTTCGAGGTCGACGGCGAGAAGCCGATCGGCGGCGAGGTGTTCGCGCCCTGCGAGGCCGGGATGTTCGACGGGATCCGGGTGGACAGCGCCGGCCGGGTCTGGGCGGCGACGCACGAGGGCGTGCACTGCTTCGACCCGGACGGCACTCTGATCGGCAAGCTGCTGCTGCCGAATGTCGTGTCGAACCTGACGTTCGGCGGTCCCAAGGGCAACCGCCTGTTCATCACCGCCACCACGTCCGTGTGGTCGTGGCTCACGACGGCTCAGCGGTAGGACTTGGAGACCCCGTCCAGCAGCCGCTCGAGGGTGTCGTACGTCGGGGTGTCCGCGACGTCGATGACGTCCTTCGCGACCGGAACCCGGTTCTGGCTGACGACGTTCGCGAACTGCGACTCGTCGGCGGTCCGGAACCCGTGCCTGGCCGCGAGCTCCTGCAGGTCGGTGTCGGTCGACAGCAGCTCGCCGAGCTTCTCGCCGTTCGCGTTCAGCGAGACCAGCGTGTGCTTGGACTGGATCGTCGGCGACGGGTACATCAGCACCATGCCCGCCTTGAGCTTGTGCTGTACGGCGGCGTCCACGAACTGCGCCTCGTAGATGTTGACCATCGGCGACTTGCCCATCCCGAGCGACAGGTAATCGTCGAACGGACCCTCGCTGGAGCTGTCGGTGTAGCCCTGGTTGACGAACAGCGGCGCGACCAGCGGCAGCACCTTCTTCTCGTCCGCCGCGCTCTGCACCACATTGTTGTGGTTGGCAACATAACTGACGATCGACAGGAACATCGCCGCCGAGTTCGAGGTGCGCGGGTCGGTGGTGGTGACGAGGATCTTCTTGTTCACCGGGTACGTCGTGTTGCCGCGGATGTTGGTCCAGCGCCAGCCGGCCTTGGCGAGGTCGGCGTACTTGCGGACGTCGAAGTACCAGATGCCGTTGACCTGCCTGGCGATCCCGGTCGCGGACAGCAGGTCGACGATCGGCTGGAACGTCGCGATCGCCATCGGCGACGAGAACACGGCGTACTTCTTACCGTTCACGGTCGGGCGCCCGGGCGCCGGCTGCAGGATCTTCTCCGCGGCGACCGTGCTGGACGGGAACGCGAAGTCGTACTTGCTCAGGTCGACCGAGGTGGCGATCTCGCGCGACCCGGCGGTGTCGACCTTCACGTCGAACCCGTGCTTGGCCAGCGCCGCCTTCACGTCAGGATCCTCGAAGAAGGCGCGCTTCTCCGAGCCGATCACGCCGCTGACGGTGATGACGCCGGACGTCTGGGCCTGTACGTCGCCGCCGCCGCGGACGATCACGACCGTGACGATGGTGGCGACGACGAGTACGCCGGCGATCCCTGCCGGGAGCGCGACGCCGCGGGTCTTGAACCGGCGGAACGGGCTGCCGGCGCCGGCCGCGGGCTCCGGGGCCGGGGTGGTGGTCGATGCCGGTCTGGTCCACCTGGCCAGGCGGTCGTCGGGCTCGGGCTGCGGGGTGAGTTCCTGGCGGACCATGCGTTCGACCAGGATCGGGACGTAGTCGCGGACGCGGTCCCCTTCGAACTGCCGGCGGGCGGCCGCCACGGCGGTCTCGATGTCTTCGGGAGTATGGATGTCGGCGAAGCTGTCGGTGAGACGGCGGGTGAGGTTCTCGATCGCCTTTTCTTCGCGAACGGTGTCGAGCGTCAAAGGATGTCTCCACATCACGGTGTCTGACTCCGGCGCCGTGCTCTGCGCCCCCGTTCGGCGCCACGCATATCCTTCCGGTCGAGAGGTCCAACCGACGGGGTTCACATAGGGTGGAGCGATGACGGGAATTCTCGAGCCGTTGGCAGGGACCGCACCGGCGGTCTGGGAGAAGCTGGACGACCGGTTCGCCGGGATCCGCGGGGACAACAAGCTCGAGCGGCTGTGGACCGGCGGACGCTGGGTCGAGGGGCCGGTGTACTCCGCCGCGGGCCGGTACCTGCTCTGGAGCGACATCCCGAACGACCGCATCCTGCGCTGGGACGAGACGTCGTACCAGGTCTCCGTCTTCCGCCACCCGGCCGGCAACACCAACGGCCACACCCGCGACACCGAGGGCCGGCTGATCAGCTGCGAGCACGGCAACCGGCGGGTGACCCGGACCGAGCACCACGGCGGCATCACGGTGCTTGCCCACGAGTACGACGGGAAGCGGCTGAACAGCCCGAACGACGTCGTCGTCAAGCGGGACGGATCGATCTGGTTCACGGATCCGGCGTACGGGATCGACAGCGACTACGAGGGCTACAAGGGCGAGGTCGAGACCGGCGGGTGCCACGTGTACCGCGTCGGGACGGACGGTGCGCTGACCCGCGTCGCCGACGACTTCAACCGGCCGAACGGGATCGCGTTCTCGCCCGACGAGTCGTTGCTCTACATCTCCGACTCGGAGGAGGGCACGATGCGCGTCTTCACCGTCGACGGCGACAAGCTCTCCGGCGGCGAACTGTTCGCCGAGTGCGGCAACGGCATCTTCGACGGCTTCCGCCTCGACACCCAGGGCCGCATCTGGACCTCTGCCGCCGACGGCGTCCACATCTACCACCCCGACGGCACCCTCCTCGGCAAACTCCTCGTCCCCGAAACCGTCAGCAACCTCACCTGGGGCGGCCCCAAACGCAACCGCCTCTTCATCACCGCGACAACTTCCGTCTACTCCCTCCTCACCACCGCCAACGGCGCCCCGGAGGCCTACGGCCCTCGGGTCTAATTCGTTCGCCTCGGTGGTGGGCGGTGGGTCATGATGGCCTGCTGACCTGATCGAGGAGGAACTGTGGAGCTGGTCGGCGTGCCGGAGCATCTGCGGGTGCTTGCGGAGAGTGTCGTGGCGGAGGCGGAGAAAGATCCGCGGGTGGTTGCGGTGATCGCCGGGGGATCGGTTGCCTCGGGCACTAGTGATGAGTATTCGGATCTGGATCTTGTGATCGTGTGTACAGCGGAGGGCCAGCCGGAGCTGCTCGCCGGGGCGGAGGAGTTTGCGGGGCGGGTCGGGCCGCTGCTGGCTGCGTTCACCGGGGAGCATGTGGGTGAGCCGCGGTTGTTGATTGCGTTGTTCGGGTCGCCGTTGGCGCATGTCGATCTGAAGTTCGTGACGCCGGACGGGCTGCGGGAGCGGGTCGAGGACGGGGTGGTGCTGTGGCAGCGGGACGACACCGTCGACAGGGTTCGCAAGGAGTCCGTGGCGGAGTGGCCGCAGCCGGATGCGCAGTGGATCGAGGACCGGTTCTGGGTCTGGGCGCACTACGTCGCGGTGAAGATCGCGCGTGGTGAGCTGTTCGAGGCGATCGACGCGCTGGGGATGATCCGCGCGGCCGCGATCGCGCCGTTGGCCGGGATCGGGCGGACGACGCGGCCGGCCGGCGTACGGCGGTTGGAGACCCTTGCGCCGGAGCTCGTGCCCGCGTTGAAGGAGACCGTCGCGACCGCCGACGCTGCCGACTGCCTGCGCGCACTGAAGGCGTCCGTCGACGTGTACCGCACAGTGCGGGAGCGCGTGCAGGTGGTACGACGTACCGCAGCCGAGGAAGCCGTCGTCGACTTCCTCGGCTGACGGATCCGCCTACAGCTTCTTGACCTGGTCGATGATCGTGAAGACGGCCAGGAAGCCGAAGGCCAGGAATGAGAAGGCGAGTACGGCGGCGCGCCAGGTGGTGATGCGGATCGCGTGCGGGAGGGCGCGCGAGTTCATCCACCAGAGCAGACCGGAGTACACGAACATCATCGTGCCGGCGGTGCAGGCCGAGATGACCAGCAGCACCAGCGGCTGGGTCAGGCCGGCCAGCAGGACGATGATGCCGAAGGCAACGAGTCCCCAGACCAGCCAGAAGTACAGCTTGGACTCGGTGATCTTCGATTCGCGCAGGTAGCGGGCCTTGATCATGTCGGACGACAGCCGCGACGTGTAGTCGACGATGCCGGCCGCCGCGGCGAACAGCGAGAACGCGCCGATCGCCCAGAACAGGTACCCGAACCAGTCGCCGACGAGCGTCTGCAGCGTCGTACCCTCGATCTTCAGGAAGCCGATGTTGTTCTTGACGTCCGGATTCCCGAACAGGGTGGCGTGGGCAAGCATCGACGTGAACACGATCGTGACCACGGTGATCGCCACGAACGTCGCGGCCTGCTCGATGTTCGCGAACTTCCACCAGCGCCGCCAGCGGGCCAGGTTCGCGTCGTCCGGTGTGAACGTGTACCCGTTGGCGGTCGGGTCGGCCTCGGTCTCGCCCGTCACCGGCGACGTCAGCCGCGGCACGTGCGCGCCCTGGCCGAAGCCTTTGTCGCGGATCCAGTTGCTCTGGACAAGGTTCTGGCCGCCGCCCGCACCGGCGTACGCGATCGCACCCATCACCAGCGCGAACCCGAGCTCGTCGGCCGGGAACTGCGGATGCGTGACCGCGTCGCCGAGCGCGCCGTACGTCTTCGCGCGGATCGCGAACACCAGCGCGAGGATCACCAGCAGCGCGACGGCGGCGATCTTCACCGCGATCAGTCGCTCCAGCATCACGTAGACGACCGGCGCGAACGTCAGGATCGCCCCGATCAGCAGCAGCATCCCGATCGCGATCCAGCGTGGGTCACCGGCGCCGAAAAGATACGTCAGCATCGAAGCCGAGCTGGTCGCCCATCCGGGCCAGAGGTTCGCGAAGTACGTCATGATCGCGAAGAACAGGCCCCAGTGCTTCCCGTACCGGTTGAAGCCGGTCAACGCTGTCTCACCAGTTGCCAGCGTGTACCGCTCGATCTCCATGTTCAGGAACCACTGGATCACCACGCCGACGACGGCGCCCCAGAGGAACACCAGGCCGACCTGGCTGGAGATGTACGGCCAGAGGATGAACTCACCCGAGGCCAGTCCCACGCCGGCGCCGACCATGCCGGGGCCGATGATCTTCCAGGTCTTCGTGGGCGGCTCGGGAAGGTCGCGAACTTGCGGTGCGGGCAGATTCTTGGTCGGTAGTGCGAATCGTCCGTGGTCAGTCGATGTGGTGTCTGCCATCAGGCTCCTCACTCTCCTCGACCCCTGCCTCGGAGGGTAACGAATACTGTCGACAACGGCGACCCGACACAGCCGGATGGCAGACTGACCGGCATGGGTGGGGTGACTGTTCTGACCGCGTCGTACGCCGGTGCCGCCAGCGCGCCCGCCTACGCACGCCTGGCCGGGCTGGCCGCAGAGCTGCCGGGGGAGCTGCTGGTACGACGCGACGCCGGCTGGCCCGTTCTCGTGTACGACGACGTCGCGGAGGCAATCGCTGCCGCCGCTGACCTGCGCGAGGCGGCGTCGTTGGTGCCAGCGGGGGAGCTGCTCCGGATCGCCCTGCACGCTGCGCCAACCGTGGCTCCGGCCGTCCGGCACGCCGAGCAGTTGCTGGCGATCGCCAATCCCGGGCAGACGTTGCTCACGGCAACAACAGTCGCCGGTCTCGCAGACGCCTTCACCGATCTCGGCGTACACCGCCTGCGTGACCTCGGTTCGGCCGAGCGGATCCTCGAGCTGACCGCGACGACCGAGCCGTTGCGCTCGCTCGACCAGGTACCGAACAACCTTCCGGTGATGTTCACCAGCTTCGTCGGCCGGCAGACCCAGGTAGCAGCCCTCCGCACGCAACTCTCCGGCAACCGACTCGTCACGCTGACCGGCCCAGGTGGCAGCGGCAAGACGCGACTCGCGGCGCAGACCGCAGCACAGTTGGCCGAGCGCTGGCCGGACGGCGTCTGGTGGGTCGACCTGTCCGCGCTCACCGACGCCGGACAGATCCCGGAGGCCGTCGCGGCGGCGATCGGTCTGCTGGTTGAGTCCGGCGACCGGCTGCTGCTCGGTCAGTTGCGGACCAAGCGAGCGCTGATCTGCTTGGACAACTGCGAGCACATCATCGACGGGGTGGCGGACTTCGTCCTCGCGCTCCACACCGGCTGCCCGGAGATCTCCGTACTGGCGACGAGCCGTGAGCCGCTGGATCTGGCGGGAGAAGCAGTCTGGCGCGTGCCCGCGCTGGCTCCGGACGAAGCGCGGGCGTTGTTCGTCGAGCGGGCCGGCACGGAGTTTCCTGAGTCGGAGCAGGCAATACGTTCCATCTGCCTCCGGCTCGACGGCATCCCGTTGGCGTTGGAACTGGCGGCCGCTCGAGTCCGCACTCTCACACCCGAGCAGATCGAAGCGGGTCTGAGTGACCGGTTCGGGCTGCTGACGAAGAACGTTCGTGGGGTTGCGGCGCGGCAGCAGACTCTCGCCGCGTCGATCGGGTGGAGCTACGAGTTGCTCTCGCCTGAAGAGCGGGAGGTGTTCCAGCGGCTGGCGGTCTTCGCGGGTGGCTTCACGTTGGACGCAGCGGCCGCGGTGTGCGACGTCGTACTCGAGGATTTTGCGCGGCTTGTCGACAAATCGCTCGTGGTGGCGGAGGGCGGGCGGTACCGCCTGCTGGAGACGATCCGCGAGTACGCCGCCGCGCGCCTCGCCGAGGCCGGCGAGACGGACCGGACCCGGTCACGTCACCTTGACCACTATCTGACCGTCGCGGAGACCGCCGAACCCTTGCTGGACGTAGATCGCGAGGCTTGGCGGGCGCGGATCGAGCCCGATCGGGAGAACTATCGGGCCGCCCTCGAGTACGGCTTGCATGCGGACGATCCGGAACGCGGCCGTCGACTGGCCGCGGCCCTGCGCTGGTTGTGGAATCTGCAGGCGACGGGCAATGAGGGCATCGGCTACCTGCGCCGCGCGATCGAGCGCGCGCCGGACGACCGGTCGTTGCTCCAGGCCCGTTTGCTGTACGGGTATGCGACGGTCGCCGACACTGTCGATCCGTTCGGGTACGACGCGGCGGGTCGCGGGCTCGCGCTCGCCACCGAGCTGGGAGACGATCGGCTGCGATCGCTTTTCCTTGCGCTGGTGGCGGTCGGCGAGTTCTTCACAGACTTCCAGAAGGCGTGGGATCTGACCGCCGAGGGAGTGCGGCTGGCAGGGGACAACGAGCCGGCGCGGAACGCGAACATCGCCTTGCAGTGCGTCCTGCTGTCCTTGTGGGACCGGCACGACGAACTGCGGCCGCTGCTGGAGCGCGCCGTCGACGGTCTGATCAGCAGCGGCGAACGCGGGATCGCGACGACCGTGCTGACAGTGTGGGCGGAGAGCCTGATGTCGACCGGCGAGCCTTCGAAGGCCGTCGAGGTCGCGGAGCGCGCCCTCGCTGCCGCTGAACCGCTCGGCGACTTCCACCGGGTCGGGGCCGCGCGTGGACAGTTGGCGACGCTGCTCGTGCGGACCGGTCGGCTCAACGAAGCGCGTGAGCTGATGCGGCCGTTGCTCGAACTGGCCGAGACCGCGGGCGCCGTCGTATCGAACCTCGGGCAGGTGATGGGGCTGATCTCCTACTGGAGCGGGGAGTACGACGCTGCGGTTGAGTGGGTCGCCCGCGAGACCGCGGCCGACGGTCCGCTGGCGGAGACGTTCGTACCCGCCATGCTGTTGCCGAGTGTTGCGGCTGCGATGCGTGCCGGCGGTCGGGATCCGGGCGAGGTGCTCGAACGTGCCGTCGTCCTGGCCCGCCGCTACAACCTGCCGCGGATCCTCGCCGATGCGCTCGACCAGCTCGGCCGCATCGCGATGGTTGCGCAGCCGGACAAGGCGGCCGACCTGCTGCACCAGGCGTTGACGATTCGGGTCGACCACGGGCTGCGTACGTACGTCATCGACAGCCTGGAATCCCTTGCCCTGCTGGCAAACCACACCAACCGCCCCGCCGATGCCGCGCGCCTGGCCGCCGCCGCGGCCGCCGCCCGTACGGACCTCGGCCTGGCCACGCCACCGGACCACCCGGACCTGCCGACCTCGGATGAGCCGCCGCTGCCATTGGACGAGGCCGTCGCCTACGCCCGCCGTACCCGCGGAGCCCGCGGCCGCCCGTCCTCCGGCTGGGCCAGCCTCACGCCCACCGAACAACAGGTCGTCGACCTCGCCGTCGAAGGCCTCAGCAACCCCGAGATCGGCGAACGGCTCTTCATGAGCCGCGGCACGGTCAAGACTCACCTGGCCCACGTGTACGCCAAACTCGGCGTCGCCAACCGAACCGAACTGGCGTCCCTCAAGAAGACCTGAGCATCTCCAACGCCTTGCCGATCCGCCGCTGACGGGTCTCCGGCTTCTTGGCGTCGTTGATCGCCTGCACATGCTCCCGCCGATGACTGTAGGCAAGCTTGTCGAACGCCTCCCGCAAACCCGCCTCCGTCAGCGCCGCCGCAAGGTCATCCGGCACGTCAACAGTCCGCTCAGCCGTATCCCGCTCCACCGTCACGGTCACCGCGTCGCCGTCCCCCTTACCCAACTCACTCCGGATCCCCTTGAGAATCCCGAGCGCCATGCACCCACCCATGGAGGCAATCGACCCGCGATACTCCACCCCGTCAAACGTCGCCTGCACGGGAATCCGCCCACCCCCACCCAGCGCCGCAACCACCTCGCCCGGCACCTCAACCCACGCCCCACCCCCGTCGTTGACCAGGATCGTCCCCTCAAAGGTCTCCATACCGCCACGTTACAAAGCGCGCTTGACGGGGTCGACCCGGTGTGTGCCGGTGGGGTTGACCCGGAAGGTGAAGCCGTGGGGTGTGGTCCATTCCAGAGTTTTGGTGTCGACGCGGCGGACGTTCCAGCCTGGGGCGTGGGTTTTGACCCGGTGGGCGTAGCGGCTGAGCGGGGCGAGGTTGCGTGTGCTGGTTTGGCCGGCTGGGCCGTACGGGTCGTAGGGCTGGATGTGGTCGAGGTCGATGGCGCGATGGGTTTCGCGGGTGCCGTAGGGGAACAGTTCGACGGGGTAGGTGAGTCGGACGTGTTCGCGGATCCGGGTGGGGATCTCGTAGGCGTCGGCGCTGACGGAGTCGTTGAGGTCGATCACGGGTTTGACGACGTATGGCTCGTGGCCGACGAGCTCGGTGAGTTGGTCGGCGAGCAGCGGGCCGATTCCCTCGGCGCGCAGCACACCGTTGCCGGTGGCGAGGGTGTGGTCGGTCAGGTGGACGAAGATCTCGGTGTGCCCGGGACGCACCTGTCCTGCCGAGGTCGTGGGGTTGGTGTAGGCCGCCTGTTTGATCTCGGCCAGGCGAGCGTCGAGTGCCCGTTGGGCCGCGAGGTCCATCGGGAGCCCTGGATCGGGTTGTGTCCGTGGACCAGGTACGTAGCTCATGGCCCGACTGTCGAAGGGGTCAGCCGGCAGATCGGGTTCAGGTGGCTCGGAGCTGTGAAGGAAGGGGTCGTCGGGCGGCTCGAGTGGATCGCCTGACGGAGAAGTCTCGCTGTGGTCCGATCCGTCACTGGTCCCGTCGCTGGCGCTGGCGCCGGCCGTCCCGTTGAGGGAGTCACCGACGGCTCCATGAGCGGCTCCACGGCCGGACGCCTCATCCACCCGCAGTAGGCGATGGGCGGGGCCGCAGTCGTCGGTCGGGTTGGCCTCGTTTGTGTTCGGGGTGTCGTGTTGCGGGGTTGGCGGGCGCGTCGCAGTACCGCGTCGGTCGGTGGTCGGAGAGGAAACCGCCACCTCACCTGGGACGGTGGCATCTGTCGGGCGTGCGGGGGCTGGGTGGTTGCGGGCTTGGGTCAGGAGTTCTTGGGTGTAGCGGGGGTCGGCGATGATGCCGATGGCGTCGGCGCGGCGGTGTTGGAGGTGGCGGGTGTCGCCGAAGGTCTGGAGGGCGTCGGCGATCGCGGCGATGGTCGCGTCGTGCCGGATTACTGCGGCGGCGGGAGCCTTGGCGAACAGGGTTTTGTTGCCGTGGTCGTCGCTGCGGCCGACGAAGACGCCGCGCTCGTCTGCTGCCTCGGCGGCTTCGGCGCGGGCCAGTTCGGGATCGGCGTGGCGTTTGGCGGCACGGATGATCTTCTCCAGCCGGTACGGCGTGATCGAGTCGATCAGCGGCGCGATGCGTTGGTCGACGTACGTGGCGGCTTCCTCGGAGAGTTTCACGCACGCGGACGCGAGCTGGCGCGCCTTCCACGGGGTGGCGTCACCGGCCAATACGCGTGCCCAGGTGAACGGGAACCGGTGCCGTAGCGCCAACGCCTCACCGATGAACCGCGCGGCCACCATCGGCGAGATCCCGAGCACGACCCCGAACTCGGCGACCGCGAACTCCGCGATCTCCGGGCAGCCTTCACCACCCAGCACCACGGCCCGCTCCCGCCCGTCACAGGACCGGCGACCAGGCCGGACGCCACAGGTGGACGGGTGGAACCTGTCGGCATAGATCTGCGCATGCTCCAGCAGCCGCGCGTCGGCCCGGTTCGCCGCCAAACGATGCTCAACGGCCGACTCCAACAGGTCGGCCGTCGCGAGCTCACTCAGATCAGTGTCGAACATGTGTTCGATTCTATCTGCGAGATCCAGAGTCGGCAAATCGATGATGCTCGAAAGCCCTTATTTGTAAGACGAACGCGGCATCGCGATCACAGGCGACGAGTATCAATGACCGCATGTCGGATTGACCCGACGCGGCGCGGGCCTGGAGCGTCGGAGAGCAGGTGTAGCACCTTCTAGTCGCGTGCGATGTACCGGGCGGGGGTTTGACATGCGATTCATCACCGGGACGGCGGTGCTTGCCCTGATCATCACCGGCTGCGGCTCTACGCCGCCCGCAGCTAACGAGACACCGGCCACGACTTCGGCCGCCAGCTCGTCACCGCCGTCTGCGCAGCGGTATCAGACGGTCGCTGCATTGAAGGATGCCGCGGTGGCGGCAGGCCTGCCGTGTTCGACTTGGACTCAGGACAACGTTGTGCAGACGGCCGCGGAGTCGGGGAACTGCACAGAGGACACCGTGTTGTCGACGTACGCCACGGATGGCGATCTGCAGTCGGCGATCGACACTCTGCGGGATCTGAATGAGCTGATGACCGAGCAGAAACTCACGCCGGACCCGATCTTGATCGGGCCGAACTGGATCATCAATGGGCCTACGGCAGACAACGTTGCCGTGCAGTTAGGCGGCACGGTCGAGAGGTGACGCATCCGTCGCAACGAAGGCAACCTTCGCGTTTCTCTCTCCTCTTTGTTTTGTCTTCTTCCTACTTCCCCTTCGCCAGTTTGCTGGGCCACCAGACTCGGGGGCCGATGTCGTGGGCCAGGGAGGGGACCAGGAGGGAGCGGACGACTGTGGTGTCGAGGAGGACGCCGAAGGCGACCATGAAGGCTATTTGGGCCAGGAAGAGGATGGGGAGGACGGCGAGGGCGGAGAAGGTGGCGGCCAGGACCACGCCGGCTGAGGTGATGACGCCGCCGGTGACGGCCAGGCCTATCAGGATGCCGGGTCTGGTGCCGTGTTCCTGGGATTCCTCGCGGACGCGGGTCATCAGGAAGATCGAGTAGTCGATGCCTAGGGCAACCAGGAAGACGAAGGCGTAGAGCGGGATCCCGGGGTCGGCGCCGGGGAACTTGAAGACGTGGTTGAACATCAGCGCGCTCACCCCGAGCGTCGCGCCGAACGACAACACGTTCGCGATCACCAGCAGTACGGCGGCGACGAGCGACCGCAGCAACAGCATCAGTACGACGAAGATCACCGCGAGGATCGTCGGGATGATCACCTTCAAATCTCGTTGCGCGGCGTCGAGTACGTCGAGGTTGATCGCGGTGTTGCCGCCGACCAGGATGTCCGGACTGACCGCGTCCAGCGAAGATCGCAGGTGCTTCACGACCTTCGTCGCCTCCGGTGAATCCGCCGGCACCTTGAGAGTCGCCTGGACCAGCACCTTCCCGTCGACGACCTTCGGCGGTACGCCGGGAGCGACCGAGGCGGATGCCGCGCCGATACCGTCGACCTTCAGCGCGGTCTGGACCACCTGATCCGCCTGCGCGACCGGCGTGAGGATCTGCACCGGCGTACCGGCGCCTGCGTCGAAGTGCTTGCCCAGTTCCTGCTGTCCGGTGACGGACTCGACCTTGTTCAGGAACAGATCCTCCTGCGAGGTCCCGCTCGCCTTGAACGTCGGCAGGAACGCCGCACACGCCAGCAACCCCAGCGCGCTGATCACCCAGACCCGGCGGGAGTGCCGGCCGACGAGCCCGGAGATACGGCCCCAGAGGCGTTTTCCGCCGACCTGGTCACGCGAGTGGACGTGGTCGACGCGCGGGATCGACGGCCAGAAGATCCGCCGGCCGAACGCGAGCAGGATCGCGGGCAGGAACGTCATCGCCGCGATGAACGCGCCGGCGATCCCGAAGGCGCCGACCGGGCCGAGACCCTTCGTACTGCCGAGCTGGGAGAGCAGCAGGCAGAGCAGACCGAGGATGACTGTCGCCGCGCTGGCCGCGATCGGTTCGATCGACGCCCGCCACGCGACCCGCATCGCCTCGAACTTGCTCTCGTAGTCGTGCAACTCCTCTTTGTAACGAGAGACGAGCAGCAGCGAGTAGTCGGTCGAGGCTCCGACGACCAGGATGAACAGGATCCCCTGGCTCTGACCATTCAGCTGCAGTACGCCGTTCTTCGCCAGCGGATACACCACCAACGCGGCGAGTGCGAGGCCGAACACCGCGGTCAACAGGACGGCGATCGGCAGGATCGGGCTGCGGTACACGATCAGCAGGATCACGAACACGACCGCCAGCGCGACCCCGAGCAGGATCCCGTCGATCCCGCTGAACGCGACGACGAAGTCCGCGAACACGCCGCCCGGACCGGTGACGTACACCTGCAGACCGGTCGGTGTGAGGTTCTGCTTGATGTCGTTCCGCAGCGTGTCGGCGACCGCGAAGAGCACAGTGGTGCCCTGCTTGACCACCTCGTCCGCGCGGTCGCCGTTCGTCTGGACGGTGATCAGCAGCGCCTGGTGATCCTCCGACGGGATCGGGGCCGCGACCGGAGCGGTCAGGTACGAACCCAGCTTCTTCCCGTCGCCGATGTCGAGGCCGGGTATCCGGGCGATGAAGGCCTTGGCCGCCTCCAGGTCCGCCGGGGTGATACCGGATTCACGCTCGATCAGCACGAAGTACGGCAGGGCCTTGGAGTCGACGAACTTCGCCGACTCGTTGGCCACCAACGTCGACTCGGCCTGCTTCGGGAGGAAGTTTGCGTTGTCGTTCTGCTGGACCTCGCTCAGTTTCCCCACCGCCGGGCCGCCCAGGGCGCCCAGCACCAGCCAGCCGATCAGTACTGCGGCAATGGCCGCCCGCCACGTCCATCGGTTCACGCTGGGCAGAGTACCTGCGACCTCTCACCACCCGGCAATGGGTGTGCGGGAGCCGTTTCGGCGGCGTAACAACAAGATGACTACGCGGAAACACCCCGGTCATAACGTCCAGGCCTAATCGATGAGGTCGGATGATCGGAGACTTGCGATGACGCTCGAGGCAGGACCGAAGACCGTCACCACTACAGACGCCCAGGGCACCGTGGGCACCGTGGGGACCGTCGAGGCGCCGCGGCGCGGACGCTGGATCGACGTCTGGGATCCCGAGGACGCCACGTTCTGGGCCGGGAAGGGCCGTGCGATCGCGCGGCGGAACCTCTGGCCCTCGATCTTCGCCGAGTTCCTCGGCTTCTCTGTCTGGCAGCTGTGGAGCATCGTCGTGGTGTCGATGCCCAAGGCCGGCTTCAGCTACGACACCAACCAACTGTTCTGGCTGGTCGCGCTGCCGAGTCTGGTCGGCGCGACGCTGCGGTTGCCGTACACGTTCGCCGTACCGCGCTTCGGCGGCCGGAACTGGACGGTGTTCTCCGCGCTCCTCCTGCTGATCCCGACCGTGGGTCTGGCGTACTTCATGACCAGGCCGGACACGCCGTTCTGGCTGATGGCGCTGGTCGCGGCGACCGCTGGCGTCGGCGGCGGCAACTTCGCGAGCAGCATGACCAACATCTCGTTCTTCTACCCGGAGAAGGAGAAGGGCTTCGCGCTCGGCATCAACGCGGCCGGCGGCAACCTCGGCGTCGCCGTCGTCCAGCTCGTGGTGCCGATAGTGATCGTCGCCGGCGCGGGCCTGTCGCTGAACCGGGCCGGCCTGATGTGGCTGCCGCTGGTCGTGCTGGCGGCGTTCTGGGCCTGGAAGGTGATGGCCAACCTCTCGGTGGCGAACTCCTCCTTCCGTACGTCGATCGCCGCGGCCAAGCGCCCGCACACCTGGGTGATCTCGTTCCTCTACATCGGTACCTTCGGGTCGTTCATCGGCTTCGGGGCGGCGTTCCCGCTGCTGATCAAGACCACGTTCCCGGACGTCACGCCGGCGCACTTCGCGTTCCTCGGCGCGCTGGTCGGATCGGTCGCGCGGCCGTTCGGCGGCAAGCTGTCCGACCGGGTCGGCGGCGCGTGGATCACGGTCTGCTCGTTCGTGGTGATGGGCCTCGGCATCCTCGCGGCAATCGTGTCGCTGAAGTCGGGGAGCTTCGCGGCGTTCCTGATCAGCTTCCTCGTCCTGTTCGTGGCGAGCGGTGCGGCCAACGGGTCGACGTACCGGATGATCCCGGCCGTGTTCCGGCTGACGACTCCGGGCGACCTGGGCCGGGCGCGGCGCGAGGCGGCGGCGTGCATCGGGATCGCGTCGGCGGTCGGCGCGTACGGCGGGTTCCTGGTACCGCGCGGGTTCGCGATGTCGACGAGCCACTTCGGATCGCTGATCCCGGCGCTGTACGTGTTCTGCGGGTTCTACGTGCTGTGCCTGGCGGTGACGTACTTCTGCTACCTCCGCAAGGGCGGCCCGCTCAGCCAGGAGCGCGTGTGAGCTCTGTCCCCACTCACTGTCCGTACTGCGCTCTGCAGTGCGCCACCACGCTGCACCCGGTCGCGCGACCGGGTGCCGTGGAGGTGCGGCCCGCCGGCCGAGGCGGGCTGTGTCGCAAGGGCTGGACGGCTGCCGACGTACTCACGGTGCCGGATCGACTCACCACGCCGCTGATCCGCAACGCCGCGGGCGAACTGGTCGAGACGAGTTGGGACACCGCGCTGGATTTCGTTGCCTCGCGCATCAAGTCGTTGCAGCAGGCACACGGTCCGGACGCGGTGGCGGTGTTCGGTGGCGGTGGGCTGACGAACGAGAAGGCGTACGCGCTCGGGAAGTTCGCCCGGGTCGCGTTGAAGACGGCGAACGTGGACTACAACGGCCGGTTCTGTATGTCGTCGGCGGCAGCCGCGACGAACCGGGCGTTCGGGATCGACCGGGGACTGCCGTTCCCGTTGGCTGATCTGGGTGGTGCGGGAGCGATCCTGCTGGTCGGCAGCAACATCGCGGAGACGATGCCGCCGGCAGTCACGCATCTACAAGGCGCGAGGGACGCGGGTGGGCTTCTGGTCGTCGACCCGCGTCGCTCCGCCACTGCTGGGCTGACCGAGGATGACGGCGGTATCCACCTGCAGGCGACGCCCGGCACGGATCTGGCGCTCGTGCTCGCACTGACGCACGTGATCCTGCAGGAAGGCCTTGCCGATACCGCTTATCTGGCCGAACGGGTCGATGACCCTGACTTGCTGATTCGGTCGACGGCTTCCTGGTGGCCGGAGCGGGCTGAGCGGGTGACCGGCGTACCTGCCGCAACCATCCGCCGGGCTGCGCGGGTGCTGGCTGCTGCTGCACCGGTGCATGGTGGCGCCGGGGCGTTCATCCTGACGGGGCGTGGGGCTGAGCAGCACAGCAAGGGCACTGACACGGTGACGGCTTGTATCAATCTCGCGCTGGCGCTTGGACTGCCCGGTCGGTTGGGGAGCGGGTACGGGTGCATCACCGGGCAGGGGAACGGGCAGGGCGGTCGGGAGCACGGGCAGAAGGCGGATCAGTTGCCTGGCTATCGGAGCATCAGTGATCCTGCGGCTCGTGAGCACTTGATGCGGGTCTGGGGCGTGGAGGACCTGCCCGGGCCTGGGAAGAGTGCGGTTGAGCTGATCAACTCGCTCGGACAGGCGGACGGGCCGAAGGCGTTGATGGTGCACGGAAGCAATCTGCTGGTGTCGGCGCCGAACCTTGCCTCCGTGCGTGAGCGGCTCGCTTCGTTGGAGTTGTTGGTGGTTGCGGACGTGGTGCCGTCCGAGACAGCGCTGCTCGCGGATGTGGTGTTTCCGGTGACGCAGTGGGCCGAAGAGGACGGGACGATGACGTCGCTCGAGGGTCGCGTCCTTCGTCGGCGTGCCGCGGTCGCGCCGCCGGGTGAGGTGCGGAGCGATCTTGCGGTGTTCGCGGGGCTTGCTGAAAGGCTTGGTAGTAAAGGGTTCTCGACTGATCCGGGGGAGGTCTTTGAGGAGCTTCGGCGGGCTAGTGCGGGTGGGCGGGCCGACTACTCGGGGATCACGTGGGAGCGGTTGGACGCCGGGGAGGCGTTGTTCTGGCCGGTGCCTGGCGAAGGACATCCCGGTACGCCGCGGTTGTTCGCGGACGGGTTCCCGACGGCTGACGGGCGGGCTCATGTGGTGGCGGTCGACCACCGGCCGGTGGCGGACGACCTGAACGCGGATGCGCCGATCTACCTGGTGACCGGGCGGTTGCTGCAGCACTACCAGAGTGGTGCGCAGACGCGGCGGGTGCCGGAGTTGGCCGAGGCTGAGCCGGAGGTGTTCGCGGAGATTCATCCGCGGGTGGCTGCGCAGTTGGGGATCGGCGACGGACGGCCGGTGCGGTTGCGTACGGCGCGTGGATCGATGGTGCTGCCGGCGCGCGTGACGACCGAAGTACGGCCGGACACTGTGTTCGTGCCGTTCCACTTCGGTGGGGTCGAGGCGGTCAACGAGCTGACCAACGATGCGCTGGATCCCGTGTCGGGGATGCCTGAGTTCAAGGCGTGTGCCGTTGAGGTCACTGCTGCGGCTCTTCCGGCGGCGGGGGTGTCGGCATGAGGGTGGTGATCATCGGCGGCGGGATGGCTGGGCGACGGTTGGCCGAGTTGCTGCCGTACGACGTGACGGTGCTTGGCGACGAGCCGTCGTACAACCGGAGCCGGCTGACCGAGTACGTCGCGGGCCGCGCCGAACCGCTGATGGGGGATGAGCCGACGGCCACCGCGGTCGCCGTCGATCGCGCTCGCCGCGTGGTGGTTGATGCTGCTGGGCGCGAGTGGCCGTACGACCGACTGGTGTTCGCAACTGGAGCAGAGCCGGTGGTGCCAGATGCGGTTGCGTCCGGGGCCCATCTTCTCCGTTCGGTTGGTGATGCGCGGGCGGTGGTGGACGCGGCGGGGTTGGTGCGGCGGGCGGTGGTGCTGGGTGGGGGTGTGCTTGGCGTCGAGACTGCTTGTGCCTTGCGGGAGCGCGGGGTTGCGGTGACGCTCGTGCATGACGGGGAAACCCTGCTGGATAGGACGATCCGGGCGTCGGAGGGGCGGCGGGTTACGCGGGCGGTGCGGGGGCTGGGTGTCGAGGTACTGCTCAACACGACGGTGGACGGGACGGACGTTCGCGACGGGCGTTTCCGGGGGTTGAACCTGCGCAGCGGACGGCAGGTGTTCGGCGAGTTGCTGGTGGTCGCGTGTGGCGTGCGGCCGCGTACGGAGCTGGCGGACGGACTTACAGTCCGCACCGGCATCGTCGTCGACCAGACCCTCACGAGCCCCGACGATCCGAGCATCCACGCAATCGGTGACTGCGCCGAGGTAGAAGGCCGCACGACCGGAACGGTCGCCTCGGCTTGGGCCCACGCGGAGCTCCTCGCCACCCACCTAAGCGCCGCCCAGCAAGCCAGCGCGCCGGCGCCGGAGGGGCCGTCGGCGGCGTCCGCCGCGTTCGCGTACCCACTCGGGCTTGTGCCTGAGGTGGTGCGGCTGACGGCGGGTGGGCTGGATGTGCTTGTTCTTGGGGACAAGGACGAAGCGGGCGAGGTTGTGCGGCTTGAGGACGGGAGTAGGTATGTGCGGGCCGTCCTGCGGGACGGCATCATGCGGGCGGCGGTGGTGGTGGGGGCGCCGGAGGTGGCGGCTGAGTTGATTCTGCTGGCGGATCGGGGGACGCCGGTTGTTGCGGATGGGTTGCTGACGGCAACCGAAGTACCGACGAAGAGGGTGCCGGCGGTTTGTCGGTGTAACGGCGTGACCCGGGCCGCGATCGAGGCGGCCTGGCGTGGGGGTGCCGACAGTGTCGACGGCATCGCCGCCACGACGCGGGCGACGACCGGGTGCGGGAGTTGCACCGGCGCCGTCGGCGAACTGCTCGACCGCTTCCGGCGCGGCGAGACCGAACCAGTCCCGAGCAGGAGGGCGACGATGGCAGAGCTGAAGAAGGCCAAACACGTTGTGGTGGTCGGCGGTGGCATGGTCGCCCATCGGCTGGTCGAGGCGCTGCGGCAACGCGACACCGACATCACCTATCGGATCACAGTCTTCGCCGAGGAGCCGCGGCTCCCGTACGACCGCGTCGCACTCACCAGCTACTTCTCCGGCCGCGACCCGCAGGACCTCTCGCTCGGCGACCCCGACCTCTGGGACGACCCCGCGGTCAACCTTCGCAAGGGCGTCCAGATCACCTCGATCGACACGACAGCCAAGACGGTGACAACCGCCCGCAACGAGCAGATCGGGTACGACGAACTCGTCCTCGCGACCGGCTCGGCCGCCTTCATCCCGTCCGTCAAGAACAACGACGCCCAAGGCTGCTTCGTCTACCGCACCATCGACGACGTCGCCGCGCTCCGCGTGTACGTCGAACGCCTGAAGTCCGAGGGCAAACAGGTCAACGGCGTAGTCGTCGGCGGCGGCCTGCTCGGACTGGAAGCAGCCGGTGCCCTCCGAGCGCTCGACGCAACCACGAAGGTAGTCGAGTTCGCGCCCCGCTTGATGCCGTTGCAGGTCGACGAAGGCGGCGGTTCGGCCCTGTCCCGGTTGATCGAGGGACTCGACGTCGAAGTACTGACCGCGACCCAGTGCCAGCGGGTCAAACTCACCTCCCAAGGAGCCGCCCGCGCAATGGCCGTTGCCGACGGCCCCGATCTGCCGGCCGACGTGGTCGTCTTCGCGACCGGCGTCCGCCCGCGCGACGAACTCGGTCGCGAGGCCGGTCTCGAGATCGGCGAGCGCGGCGGCGTCGTCGTGGACGAAGCCTGTCGTACGTCGGTACCCGGCGTCTGGGCGATCGGCGAGGTCGCTTGTATCGAAGGCCGTGTCTGGGGATTGATTGCCCCCGGCTACACCATGGCCGAGGTCGTTGCCGACCGCCTATTAGGTGGCGAGGCAACATTCCCCGGCGCGGACACCTCGACCAAGCTGAAGCTGCTGGGCGTCGACGTAGCCAGCTTCGGGGACGCGTTCGGCGCGACCGAGGGCGCGCTCGACATCGTGTACGCCGACCCGGTCGCCGGTGTCTACAAGAAGCTCGTGCTGTCGGACGACGCTCGTACCCTCCTCGGCGGCATCCTGGTCGGCGACGCATCGGCGTACTCCGGACTGCGCCCGATGGTCGGCCGCGAACTCGGCGCCGACCCCGCCGCGTTCCTCCTGCCCGAGGGCGCTGCGCCGGTGCAGCTCGAGCTGCCGGACGACGCGCCGGTGTGCTCGTGCAACAACGTCGACGCGGGCACGATCCGGTGCGCTGTAGGTGACGGGTGCGGCGACATCAAGTCCGTGTGTGGGAAGACACGAGCGGGTACCAGCTGTGGTTCGTGCCTGCCCATTGTGAAGAACCTGCTCAACGCAGAGCTCACCAAGGCCGGCGTCGAGGTCAGCAAGGCGCTCTGCGAGCACTTCGCGCTGAGCCGGGCCGAGCTGTTCGACGTCGTCCGGATCACCGAGCTGCGGACGTTCAGCGAGATCGTCGAGCGGCACGGGACCGGGCGCGGCTGCGACATCTGCAAGCCCGTGGTCGCGTCGATCCTGGCCAGCCTGGACCCGGCCGGTCACGTGCTCGAGGGCGAGCGCGCGACACTGCAGGACACGAACGACCACGTGATGGCGAACATGCAGAAGGACGGCACGTACTCCGTCGTACCGCGCATCCCCGGTGGCGAGATCACGCCGGAAGGGCTGATCACGATCGGCGAGGTGGCGCGCGACTTCGGGCTGTACACGAAGATCACCGGCGGGCAGCGGGTCGATCTGTTCGGCGCGCGGATCGAGCAACTGCCGGCGATCTGGAAGCGGCTGGTCGACGCCGGCTTCGAGTCGGGGCACGCGTACGGCAAGGCGCTGCGGACGGTGAAGTCGTGCGTCGGATCCACCTGGTGCAGGTACGGCGTCCAGGACTCGGTCGGCATGGCGATCGCGCTGGAGCTGCGGTACCGCGGGCTGCGGTCGCCGCACAAACTCAAGCTCGGTGTATCCGGCTGCGCGCGTGAATGCGCCGAGGCGCGCGGCAAGGATGTCGGCGTGATCGCGACCGAGAAGGGCTGGAACCTGTACGTCGGCGGAAACGGCGGGATGACGCCGCGGCACGCGGAGCTGCTCGCCTCCGATCTGACCGATGACGAGCTGTTCCGGACCATCGACCGTTTCCTCATGTACTACATCCGGACCGGCGACCGGCTGCAGCGGACCGCGGTGTGGATGCGCGAGCTCGAGGGCGGCCTCGACCACGTGCGCGACGTCGTACTGAACGACAGCCTCGGCATCGCCGCCGACCTGGACGCGGCGATGGCCAGGCACGTCGACTCGTACGTCGACGAATGGCAGGCGACGCTGAACGATCCGCAGAAGCTGGCCCGGTTCGTGTCGTTCGTGAACGCGCCGGACCAGCCCGACGCCGACCTGCGCTACGTCGTCGAGCGCAGCCAGCCGCGTCCGGCCAGCCCGGCCGAACGCGGTCAGCTCGAGCCGGTCCTGCTGGCCGGCCCGCGATTGGAGGTACGCCGATGAGGGTCTGTGAGTACGACGTCCTGCTGCCGGAGCGTGGTGTCGCGGCGCTGCTCGGGGAGGTGCAGATCGCGCTGTTCCGCACCCACGACGGCGAAGTGTTTGCCCTCGGCAACCAGGATCCGTTCAGCGGGGCGAACGTGATCTCCCGCGGCATCGTCGGCAGCCGCGGCAACGTACCGACGGTGGCCTCGCCGATGTTCAAGCAGGTCTTCGATCTGCGGACCGGCGCCTGCCTGGACGATCCGGAGGTTTCGCTGCCGGTGTACGCCGTTCAAGTGGTCGACGGGCAGGTTGTGGTGAGCACCGGTGACTAGGACCGGGCCGCTGAGCGGCTGCACGATCGCGATCACCGCGCACCGGCGTGCGGAAGACCTGATCGCGTCGTTCGAGCGGCGCGGCGCGAGGGTGCTGCACGCGCCGACGCTGCAGATCGTGCCGGTCGCGGACGATCATGCGCTGATCGAGGCGACCCGGCGGGTGATCGCGAACCCGCCGGACGATGTCGTGGTCACCACCGCGGTCGGGTTCCGTGGCTGGGTCGAGGCGGCCGACACCGCCGGGCTGGCCGCGGATCTGCTGGGCACGCTGGAGCAGTCGCGGATCCTTGCCCGCGGTCCGAAGGCGCGCGGTGCGATCCGGGCGGCCGGGTTGGTCGAGCACTGGTCGGCGCGGTCGGAGACGACGGCCGAGGTGGTCGAGTGGTTGCGTACCCAGGGCGTGCACGGCCGGAAGATCGTCGTACAGCTGCATGGTTTGTCGGATCCGTCGTTGCAAGATGCGTTGCGTACGGCGGGTGCATCCGTGCGCGGGCTGGAGGTGTACCGCTGGGGGCCGGCACCCGACCCGGTTGTCGTCGAGCGGATGATCTCGCAGATCTGCGCGGGAACCGTTGATGCCGTCGTCCACACGTCGGCACCCGGCGCGCAGGCCATGCTCGACGCGGCCGCGCTGACCGGGCAGTACGACGCGTTGGTGTCGGCGCTGCGGACGGGACGTGTGCTGAACACCTGCGTCGGGCCTATCACCGCGGGGCCGTTTGTCGCGCTAGGTCTCGAGCCGCTCGTTCCGGACCGCTTCCGGTTAGGTGCGCTGATCCGGATCGTCACGGATCGGCTGACCGATGACAACGCCCGGACGATCGAGACGGAGTTCGGCCTGTTGGTGATCCGCGGCGGTGCGGCCGTACTGGACGGCGTCGTACTGCCGCTCGGACCGGGGCCGCGCGCCGTACTCGCAGCTCTGGTCGCGGCGGGTGGCGATGTGGTGTCGAGGCCGGAGTTGCTTGCTGTGTTGCCCGGCGCCGAGGACGTTCATGCTGTCGAGGTGACGGTCAACCGGTTGCGGACCGCTGTCGGTCGGCCCGAGTTGGTTCGCACCGTTGTCCGCCGCGGCTACCGCCTCGCCGTGGAACCGGCGGGAGTGCCGTCGTGACGGATCTCGTCGCGGTGGCCCACGGTACGGCGGATCCGCGGGGTATCCGGGTCGTACACGAACTGGTCCGCGAGCTGGCCCGGCGGCGGCCGGAGCTGCCGGTTTCGTTGGGCTTCGTCGACCTCCTGACGCCGGCTCTGCCCGATCTCGCCCGCCGGGTGGCGACCGATACCGACGAGGCCGTCATGGTCCCGCTCCTGCTCAGCTCCGGCTACCACGTGTACGTCGACATCGCTGCCGAAGCCGCCCGTCGTCCCCACAAGCTGCGTGCGGCCGCTGCTCTCGGGCCCGACCCGGTCCTCGCGGACATCCTGGCCGACCGCCTCGGCGACCTGTCCCGCGTCGACCAGGTCGTCCTCGCCGCCGCGGGTTCGTCCGACTCTCGTGCGCTGATGGATTGCGAGGAGACCGCCGGCCTCCTGGCCCGGCGCATCGACCGGCCAGTTGCCGTCGGCTACCTTTCCGGCATCGGCGAACGCCTGCCGTCCGTCCTCTCCCGGGTTCACGGTCGCGTCGCGGTGGCGACGTACCTGCTGGCTCCCGGGTACTTCGCGAACCGCATCCGCCGGCTGGCCGGCCCGCGTTTCGTCGGTCCGCCGCTCGGCGCGGATCCCCGGCTGGCCGAGCTTGCCCTGCAGCGCTACGACGCCGCCCGCCGTTCGTCAGCCATCGCCGTCTGACGGCCGGACCGGGGCCCGCCAGGCTGCTCCGGTCTGCCGCACGTACTCCGCGACGGCCTCGTCCACCGTCGGCAGGAAGTGCCGCGGGTCGATCGTGCTGGTCAGCTCGTACCGCTCGATCTTCTCGCGGACCGGATCCTTCATCTCCGCGAAGACCAGCGAGATGCCGCGCTCGTTGAGCCACTCGTCCAGCTCGTGCAGCATGTCGGAGGCGGTCGTGTCGACGTCGGTGATCGGCTCGGCGGCCACGATGATCCACTGCAGGTCCGGATCGTCCTCGGCGATCTCCCGCACCTTCTCCCCGAACATCCGCGCGTTCGCGAAGATCAGCGGCGCGTCGAACCGGTAGACGACCAGACCGGGCAGCAGGTCGGCGTCGGGGTGGCTCTCGATGTCGTGCAGACCCGCGATCCCCGCCACCCGGCCGAGCTCGGTCTCGTGCGGCCACCAGGTCCGTCTGAAAACGTTCAGGATCGACAGTGCGATCGCGATCAGGATTCCGGGCAGTACGCCGAGCAAGGCCACGCCGAGCAGTGCCGCGATGGACAACCAGAACTCGGTCTTGCGTTGCTTCCAGAGCCGGCGGGTGCCGGCGACATCGGCCAGGGACAGAGCGGCCGCGATGACGATCGCGCCCAGCGTCGGTTGTGGCACGTACTGCATCACGGAGGTTGCGAACAGCAGTACCGCGGTGATCGTCGCGGCACCGACGACACCGGTCAGCTGGGACTTCGAGCCGGCCTGCTCTGCGACGGCGGTGCGCGACCCGCTGGTGCTGACCGGGAAGCCCTGGAAGAGCCCGGCCGCGAGGTTGGCGGTGCCGATGCCGACCATCTCCTGGTTCCCGCGCACCCGTTCGCCGCGGCGCGCGGCGAACGCGGAGGCCGTGGACATCGTGTCCGCGAGTGCGACGACGGCGATGGCCAGCGCACCGATGAACAGCGGCGGTACGTCGTCCCAGCTGACGTGCGGGATCGTGAACGGCGGGAATCCCTCGGGGAGCACGCCGACCGTGTCGACACCGTGCGACTGCAGGTCGAACGCGCCGACCACGACGGCGGCCAGCACCACCACGATCAGGACGCTCGGCAGCTTGGGCAGGAACCGGTTCAGCAGCAGGATGCCGGCCAATGAACACACCCCGATGATCGCGGCCGTGGTGTTCGCCTTCCCGTCCGCGAGCCCCGACACGAACGCTTTCAGCTCCGCCAGCAGTCCGTCGGCATCGATCGAGAACCCGAACAGCTTGGCCAGTTGACCGACCACGATGGTCAGCGCGAGCCCGTTCATGTAGCCGATCTGGGTCGGCTTCGACAGCAGATCCGCGACGAACCCGAAGCGGGCCAGCCCCGCGACCACCATCACCACACCGACCATCAGCGCCAGCATCGAAGCGAGTGCGATCGCCCGGGCCGGATCGCCGTTCGCCAGCAGGAGTGGGGCGAGCGTCGCCGCGATCATCGGTCCGAGCGACGAGTCCGGGCCGAGCACCAGCACCTTGGACGGTCCGAAGACCGCATAGCCGAGCAGACACAGGATCGACGTGTAGAGGCCGGTCACCGGCGGCAGGCCGGCCAGCTGGGCGTAGGCCATCCCTTGCGGTACGAGCAGCGCCGACAGCACCAGGCCGGCGACGATGTCCTTGGGCAACCACGATCGCTGGTACGACCTGGCCAGCTCGGCTCCGGGGACGTACGCGCGCCACCCCGACGGTTCCACGTCGCGACCTAGCCGGCTTCGAACGGGTCGGGTGCCGCCCCCTCCGGCGACTGGGCCTCGAGGGTCTTCTTGACGTCCAGGAGAGCGTTGTGGGCGTCCTTGTCGATCGTCGGGAACTGCGGATCGATCTCGATCAGCGCGTTGGCGATCACCGCGGCCGCGGCGATCCGCGCGTACCACTTGCGGTCGGCTGGGATCACGTACCACGGCGCCCATTCGGTGCTGGTGTTCGACAGCATCTTCGAGAACGCCCGCTGGTAGTCGTCCCAGTACTCGCGTTCACGGACGTCGGCCGAGGAGAACTTCCAGTTGTGGTCGGGCAGGTCGATCCGCCGCAGGAAACGGGTCCGTTGCTCCTCGTTGGACAGGTTCAGGAAGAGCTTGACGATCTTGGTGCCGTTGCGGCTGAGGGTTCGCTCCCACTCGTTGATCTCGTGGTACCGCCGTCGCCACATCCCCTTGCCCCGGGCGCTGTGCGGGAGATTCTGACGCTCCAGGAGTTCAGGGTGCACGCGGACGACGAGCACCTCCTCGTAGTGCGAGCGGTTGAAGATCGTGATCGCACCGCGCCGGGGGAGCTGTCGTTGGTAGCGCCACAGGTAGTCGTGATCCAGCTCCGCGCTCGACGGCACCTTGAAGCCGTGCACGTCCACGCCCTGCGGATTGACGCCGGTCATCACGTGCCGGATGGTGCCGTCCTTCCCACCGGCGTCGAGTGCCTGGAGCACCACGAGAACGCCGTGGCTGTGCTGCGCGTACAGCCGGGTCTGGTACTCGGACAGTATGTCGATGCCCTCGGCCAGCAACTGACGGCCCTTCTTCTTCTTCCGTACGGTGCCGCGGTACGTCGGGTCGAAGTCCTTGGACAGCTTGACCGTCGACCCCGGCTCGACCCGGAACGCCTCGATGAAGTCGGCGATTCGTTCCTCGCGAGATGTCATGCGTTCCCCCTGACCTCGGACCGGGCGCGCTGCGGCGCGACGGTGTACTCGGGGCTCAGCGTTTCCGGCCGCGGGTGGCGGCGTCTCCGGACCGCCTTGGCCACCTCGACGACGATCGGAAGGATCGCCGCCAGTCCTGCGCAGGTGAGCCATTCGCGCGGACTCAGCGTTCGGGTGAGCAGCCCGTTCTGGAGGGTCGGCAGTTGGGTGCCCAGGAACAGCAGGGCGAAGGACGCGAGCCCGATCGCCACTGCCTTCAGGATCGGTGCGGTCAGGCCGCTGGCCGGGTCACGCCGGTTGACCAGCGCGTTGAAGATCGTCCCGAGACCCATCACGGCGAACGTCATCGTCATCGACGTACTGGCGTGGTCGGGGCTCGGCTCGTCCGGTCCCGCGACCAGGGGGCCGAGCGCGGCCAGGAACAGCACGAGCGCGTAGCCGATCCACGTCATCACCGCCCCGCGGTTCGTGATCGGTACGCCGGGATCTCGCGGCGGCCGGTGCATCACGTCGGGATCGCCGGGGTCGACGGCGATGATCACGACGCCGGTCGCGGTGGCGACGAACAGCAGGTACAGCACCATCGACGGCGTCATCGCGACGCCCTGGTTGATGCCGAACACCGTGGCGGCCAGGAACAGCAGGACCAGCGACAACAGCTGCGTCATCTGGTACCGGACGTACGACACGACCTTGTCGTAGACGCGCCGGCCGATCTCCACGGCGTGCACGAGCGTGCCGAAGTTGTCGTCGGTGAGCACCATCCGCGCGGCCTGCTTGGTGACCTCGCTGCCGGTGCCCATCGCCACTCCGATGTCGGCCTGCTTCAACGCCGCCGCGTCGTTGACCGCGTCACCGGTCATCGCCACGATCAGGCCCAGCTCCTGCATGGTCCGGGCGAGCCGCAACTTGTCCTGCGGCGTGACCCGCCCGAACACGTGCAACTCGGGCAACCGCTGCTTCAGTTCCTCGTCACTGAGCGCCTTCAGTTCCGTGCCGCTGACCGCCCCGGGACCGAGGCCGAGTTCGCCGCCGATCGCCTGCGCGGTGATCGCGTGGTCGCCGGTGATCATCCGTACGTCGATACCGGCCGTGAGCGCCGTACGGACCGCATCCTTGGCCTCGCTCCGGAGCGGGTCGATGATGCCGGCCAGCCCGACGAACGACAGGTCCCGGGTGAGGGCCATCGGATCGCTGGTCATCGTCGCCTGCTCGTCGTCGGCGATCAGGCGGGCGGCGAACGCGAGCACCCGCAGGCCCTTCTGCCCCATCCTCAGGTTGGCGTCGTCGATGGCCGCGCGCGCCTCCGCGATCGGAACCTGCGAGCCGCTGAGCGGGCCGCCCGCCTGGGTACAGCGCGCGACGACCACGTCCGGTGCGCCTTTGACCAGCTCGATGAGGTGCTCGACGCCGTCGACGGTCGCCCGGTGGAACGTCGCCATGAACTTGTACTCGGAATCGAACGGAACCTCGGCCAGCCGCGGGTACGCCTGCCGGGTCTGGTCGGCGTCGATGCCGAGCTTCGCGGCCAGCACCACCAGGGCCGCCTCGGTCGGGTCGCCGATCACCGACCCGTCGTCGCCCACCACCGCGTCGCTGTCGAGCGCCAGGCCGAGGCCGAGGCGGCTGAAGTCCGGTACCGGCGTACCGGCCTTCGAGCGGATCGCGCCGCTCTTGCGGTAGCCCTCGCCGTCGACGGTGAACCACGACCCGCTCGCGTACAGCGTGGAGACCATCATCTGGTTCAGCGTCAGCGTCCCGGTCTTGTCGGTGTTGATCGCGCTGGTGGCGCCGAGGGTCTCGACGTCGGTCAGGTTCTTCACCACCGCCTTGGCCGCGGCCAGCTCCTTCGCGCCCAGCGAGAGCAGGCCGGAGACGAAGGCCGGCATACCGGTCGGGATCGCCGAGATCGCCATCGCGGTCCCGAGCAGCAGCAGGTCCTTGCCCGGAAGCCCACGGATCAGGCCGGTGATCACGATGATCGCGACCGCGCCCCAGGCGATGATGCCGAGGACCTTCGTCAACGAGTCCAGCTCCCGCTGCAACGGCGACCGGGTGCGCTTCACCGAGGTGAGCATCGTCGCGATCTGGCCCATCTGGGTCTGCATCCCGGTCGCGGTGACCAGGATCGTGCCGGTGCCCCGGGTCACCGAGGTGTTCTGGAACAGCATGTCGGTCTGGTCGCCCAGCGCGACGTCGCCGGCGGTCAGCGCGCCGGCGTCCTTGGCGACCGGCGCGCTCTCCCCGGTGAGCGCCGCCTCCTGCGCCTCCAGCGTCGCCGACCGGACGATGCGCCCGTCGGCCGGCACGATGTCGCCCGCCTCGACCTCGACCAGGTCGCCCGGAACCACCTGGGTGGCCGGGATCATCGTCACCTCGCCGCCGCGGACCACCCGGGCCTGCGGAACCTGCATCTTGGACAGCGCGTCCACGCTGGCCCGCGCGGTCAGCTCCTGCCGGGTGCCGAGGCCGATGTTCAGCAGGATCAGCAGGGCGACGAGGATCGCGGTGGAGATCTCGGCGATCAGCAGGCTGACGACCACGACGGCGATCAGCATCAGGTTCATCGGGTCGCGGACCTGAGCGAGCGCGACGGACCAGATTGACGGCGGCTTCTCGGCCGCGATCTCGTTCGGCCCGTACGACGAGAGCCGGCTCGCCGCCTCGGACCCGGACAGCCCGGCGGCGGCGTCGGACCCGGCCGCGGCGACGACCTCGTCCGCTGCCAGCGAGTACGGCGGCGACTCGGTGCCGGCCGTTCCGGTCGATGATCGCGCCGTCATCCCGGTCTCGCTCACGACCATCCCCCTCCGCCTCGTGGAGGTCACGGTAGTCCGGGCATCGCCCCGGGCTCATCGTCCGTGCAGGAGGAGATTCAGCGGGTGCGCAGCACGTCCAGGTCGGCCCGGCAGCGCGCTTCGACCTCGGCCAGATCCTCGAGCGTCTCCTCGATGTCCTGCCGGCGTTGCTCCAGCTCGGCGCGGCGGTGGGTGATCTGGTCCAGCAGGTAGACGAGCTGGCCCTCTTCGCCGGGTTCGGCGTCGTACATGTCGACGATCTTGGCGATCTCGTCGAGCGAGAAGCCCAGGCGTTTGCCGCGCAGGATCAGGCCGAGGCGGACCTTGTCGCGGGGGTGGTAGACGCGGGCGGTGCCGCGGCGTTCGGGGGTGAGCAGGCCGCGGTCCTCGTAGAACCGGATCGTTCTCAGCGTGACGGCGTACTCGGCGGCGAGCTCGGCGATCGACCAGGTCTCAGCGGACACCTGGCTATTGTGCATGCAGCCCAGCGTGCTTTACGTTTACGTAAGCGTCAAGCACGAAGGGGTACCGCATGTTCGAGCTGTCCGAGGAACACCGGGAGTTCCGCCAGAGCGTTCGCGACTTCGCCGAGGCGGAGATCGCGCCGCATGCGGCCGAGTGGGACCGCAAGCACTACTTCCCGGTCGAGGTCGTGCAGAAGATGGGGCGGCTCGGCCTGTTCGGGCTGACCGCGCCGGAGGAGTACGGCGGTGCCGGCGGCGACTTCACCAGCCTGTGCGTGGCGATCGAGGAGATCTCCCGCGTCGACCAGTCGATGGGCATCACGCTCGAGGCGGCGGTCGGGCTCGGGATCAACCCGATCCTGACCTACGGCACCGACGAGCAGAAGGCGACCTGGCTGCCCGACCTGGTCGCCGGTCAGAAGCTGGCCGGGTTCGGCCTGACCGAGCCGGAGTCGGGCTCGGACGCCGGCGCGACCAAGACCCGCGCGGTGCTCGACGGCGGCGAGTGGGTGATCGACGGCTCGAAGCAGTTCATCACCAACTCCGGATCGAGCATCACGAGCTGCGTGACGGTGACCGCCCGGACCGGCGAGCGCGCGGACGGCAAGCCGGAGATCTCCACGATCATCGTCCCGAGCGGTACGCCGGGCTTCGTGGCGGAGGCGGCGTACGACAAGCTCGGCTGGCACGCGAGCGACACGCATCCGCTGGCGCTGAGCGGCGTACGGGTGCCGGAGGCCAACCTGCTCGGTCAGCGCGGCAAGGGGTTCGCGCAGTTCCTCGCGACGCTCGACGACGGGCGGGTCGCGATCGCCGCGGTCGCGCTCGGGTGCATCCGCGCGTGCCTGGAGATGTCCGTGCAGTACGCCGGTGAGCGGCAGACGTTCGGCGGACCGATCGGGCGCAAGCAGGGCGTCGCGTTCCAGATCGCCGACCTGAAGGTGATGGCCGACGCGGCCGAGCTGCTCGTCTACCGGGCAGCCGCGTTGAAGGACGGCGGCGCGTCCGTTGCCGACTTCAAGCAGGCGGCGTCCGTGGCCAAGCTGTACGCGACCGAGTCGGCGGTGACCGCTACCAGGATCGCCACCCAGGTCTTCGGCGGCTACGGCTTCATGGAGGAGTACCCGGTCACCCGCTTCTACCGCGACGCCAAGATCCTCGAGATCGGCGAAGGTACGTCGGAGGTGCAGCGGATGCTGATTGCCCGAAGCCTCGGGCTGCCGGTGGAATGATGCATGCATGACCCACGATCACTGGACTGAGGTCAAGGTCGCCCGCGAAGCGACGCTGGCGCCGCCGGAGAAGGCCAAAGCCAAGCTCGACAGTCAGAACAAGCTATATGTCCGCGACCGGATCGCGCTGCTCGTCGACGAGGGCAGCTTCGTCGAGGAAGCGCAGTTGGCCAATGCCCTCAACGCCGGCCTGCCCGCCGACGGTGTGGTCACCGGTCGTGCGCTGGTCGACGGCCGCCCGGCGCTGATCGTCGCCAACGACCCGACCGTCAAGGCCGGTTCGTGGGGTGCGCGCACGGTCGAGAAGATCGTCCGGATCACCGAGGTGGCGCTCCGCGACGAGCTGCCGATCTTCTGGCTGATCGACTCCGCCGGCGCCCGCATCACCGACCAGGTCCAGCTCTTCCCGGGCCGTCGCGGTGCGGGCCGGATCTTCCACAACCAGGTCGCGCTGTCCGGCAAGGTCCCGCAGATCTGCTGCCTGTTCGGTCCGTCCGCGGCCGGCGGCGCGTACATCCCGGCGTTCTGCGACATCGTGATCATGGTCGACGGCAACGCCTCGATGTACCTGGGCTCGCCCCGGATGGCCGAGATGGTCGTCGGCGAGAAGGTCACGCTGGAGGAGATGGGCGGCGCCCGGATGCACACCAGCGTCTCCGGCTGCGGCGACCTGCTCGCGTCCGACGACACCGAGGCGATCGAGCTCGCCAAGCAGTACTTCTCCTACCTCCCCGGTTCGTGGCGTTCGCGACCTCCGTCGTACGACGCCTCGGACGCCGGCCGCGACTTCACCCGGGACCTGGTGCCGGCCGAGGAGAGCGTCGGGTTCGACATCCACGACGTGATCGATGCGGTCGTCGACGCGGACACGTTCTTCGAGATCAAACCGGCGTACGCGCCGGAGCTCGTGGTCGGGTTCGGGCTGCTGGCCGGGCAGGTGGTCGGGATCGTCGCGAACCAGCCCGCGGTGAAGGGTGGCGTGCTGTTCGTCGACTCGGCGGACAAGGCGGCGCGGTTCATCTGGCTGTGCGATGCGTTCAACGTGCCGCTCATCTACCTCTGCGACGTGCCCGGGTTCATGATCGGCAGCGAGGTCGAGCGGGCCGGGATCATCCGGCACGGTGCGAAGATGATCACCGCGGTGTCCGAGGCGACCGTGCCGACGGTGTCGGTGATCGTCCGCAAGGCGTACGGCGCGGGCCTGTACGCGATGTGCGGCCCCGGCTTCTCGCCCGACGCGTGTGTCGCGTTGCCGACCGCGAAGATCGCCGTGATGGGTCCGGAGGCGGCGATCAATGCCGTGTACTACAACAAGATCCAGGAGATCGCCGACGAGGGCGAACGGGTCGAGTACGTCGCGAAGCTCCGCGAGGAGTACGAGACCGATATCGACATCCTGCGCCTGGCCGCCGACCTGGTCATCGACGCGATCGTCGAGCCGGAGGACCTTCGCAACGACCTGATCGCCCGGCTCGCCGCGGCCCAGTCCAAAGACCGGACGTTCTCCCACCGCCGTCACGGCGTACCGCCGGTGTAGCTAGGCTCGGCCGTGTGACTGCACGGGAGTTCGCCAACAGGATTCGTTCGCGGGAGACGCTGGTCGGTTACTGGGTGACGCTGGACGCGCCGCCGGCGACCGAGCGGATCGCCCGGCTGGGCTACGACTACGTCGTACTGGACGGACAGCACGGTCTGATCAGCACCACCGGTCTGCTGCACGGACTGATGGCGATCGACGCCGGTTCGGCGATCGGGTCCGGTACGGCGGTCGGTCTGGTCCGGGTCGAGGCGAACGATCCGACGCCGATCGGGCGGGCGCTGGACACCGGTGCGGCCGGGGTGATCGTGCCGTTGATCGATACCGCGGACGACGTGGCGCGGGCGGTCCGCGCGGCGAAGTACCCGCCGATCGGCGTACGGTCGTTCGGGCCGTTGCGGGCCTCGTTGCGGATCGACCAGGTGCCGGCCGAGGCCAACGCGACCACCGTCGTACTGGCGATGATCGAGACGCCGCTCGGGCTGAAGAATGTCGCCGAGATCTGCGCGACGCCGGGTCTCGACGGGGTGTACGTCGGCCCGTCGGACCTGGGGTTGTCGCTCGGGGCGCGGTTCCCGGGTGATCCGGAGATCGAGGGACCGTTCGAGGAGGCGCTCGAGCTGATCGCCCGGACCGCCGCCGACGCGGGGATCGCGGCCGGGATCCACACCTTCGACGGGGAGAGCGCGCGGGCGCGGCTGGCGCAGGGGTACACGTTCGCAACCGTCTCCTCCGACCTGAGTCATCTCGAGGCTGCGGCCGCCGCACACCTCGATACCGCCCGCGGTACCTATCCGGGTTAAGTTCGAAGGAGCACACCGAGGAGGGCCGCGGATGAAGGCACCCGAGCGAGGGGCACTGCCGTTGGGACTTGCCGCCACGCTGGGGCGGACGTACGGGCGGCTGACCGAGACGGTGCAAGGGCTGAGCGACGCGGACTTCGAGCGCGAGACCCGCTGCCCGGGGATGCCCGTCGGCCCGTTGCTCGTGCACCTCCTGTACGACGCGGAGCGGGCGCTGATCGCCTTCGCCAGCCCGGCCGTGGTCGAGCCCGACCGGGACTTCGTCACGTACTGGAAAGACTTCCCGCCACAACCCGATGGCGACACCAGCTTCGTCCGCGGGATCGCGGCGTCGTACCGCAAGCCCGGCCAACTCGTGCAGCACTGGCGTGAGGTGTCCGAGGCCGCCGTCCGGGCGTCCGCGCTGGGGCTCGCCACGAAAGGCCACCGGATCGAGACCCAGGGGCATGTCCTGCGCGCGGCCGACTTCGTCGCGACATTGGTGCTGGAGGCAACGGTTCACCACCTCGACCTGACCGTCGGGTTGCCGGACGCGCCGGAGCCCGATGCGGAAGGTCTGCAGGTGACCGCACGCACGCTGGACGGGCTGTTCGGCCCGGACGCGTGGGACGTGATCGGCTGGGACACCACGACGTACGTGCTGAAGGCAACCGGTCGGGTGCCGCTCGACGAGAACGACCTGGAGATGCTCGGCCCGCACGCGAGCCGCCTGCCGCTGCTGGGCTAGAACACCCCGGCGAACGGATCCTCCAGCTCCTGCCAGTCGAGGCTCGCCAGCTCCGACTCGGTGAGCAGGCAGGCGTCGAGGACCGCCTGCAACCGCGCCGGATCGAGGCCCATGCCGGTCGCGACCACCGTGCACTCGGCGAGGTGCTCGGTCTCGGACCATTCGCCCAGCATCCCGAGCGATGCGCTGTACCCGGCGGACTCCCAGCGGACGCGCTGCGTCGGCCGGTTTGCCAGCCAGACCACACCGCGGCTCCGGACGACGCCGTCGACGATGTCCTCGAGCGCGTCGTTGAGCCGGGCCGGGTGCAGCGGACGCGTTGACGTCCACAACACGGTCGTCACTCCGTCGCCGCTCGGCTGGACCCGATCCGACGACGCGAGCTCACCGGCCCACGCCTCGGCGGCCGCAAAGTCGAACCGCCCGGTCCGCGCGACCGCTCCGGTCGGCACGCCGGCTGCATCAGCAGTCACCACGGACGTGCGCGGGTTCAGATGCTCGAGCAGATGCACCAGCCGCTCAGCTGCTGCGCTGCGATGGACATTGGCGAGCAGGCACACATCGGCGTACTCGATCTGTCGGGCCGTCAGCTCGGCAACATTGCGTCGATCGGGCAGACCGAGGGCGAGACCGCGCTCGGCGAGCAGCTCGTCACCGGACAGTTGCTCGACGAGCAGTACGGCGTCGACGACGCAGGTGACCGTGTCCACGACGATCTCCGGCAGGGTGGACACCAGCGTGGCGACGAGCGGCCGCGCCTCCATCGCGGGCGGCGCCGCGAGCACGATGTGGTCCCAGTTCGCGCGCGTTACGAGTGCCTCCAGCAACGGCACGAGCGACTCGATCAGCTGGCAGGCGCCGCAGTCGTCCCCGACCGTGAACTCACCGGCGTCGATCGGCCCGGACCCATCGCGCACCTGCCAGCACAGCACGCCGCGCGCGGGCAGCTCGTCCTGGTCCACGACCACGACCACTGTGGTGGCATCGGTCATCGCATCGAGAACAGGCTCCCGCAGGGTTGTCGAGAGCCCCACCAACAGGGACAACGGAGTCTTCGCTCGGGCGGTCATCTCCCCAGTATATGAAAACGGTTTTCATCAGTCCAGAGGCCCGATCGTCTGATAGTCAAGGGGTATGGCGATCGAGATCGGGCGGTTCACCGGTGAATGGGACGAGCTCCTGGAGCTCCTGGACATGGCGTTCTCGTCGCCGTGGACCGACGCGCAGTACGAGTCCGAGCGGAAGATCTGGGAGCGCGAGCGGTCGACGGTCGCGATCGACGACGGGCAGCTGGTCGGGCACACCGGGACGTTCTCGCATCGGATGGCGGTGCCGGGCGGGCAGCTGCCGGTCGCGGGCGTGACGATGGTCGGCGTCCGGGCCACGCATCGGCGGCGGGGCATCCTGCGGGACCTGATGCGGTCGCAGCTGACCGACATCCACGAGGCCGGCACCGAGCCGCTGGCCGCGCTGACGGCGAGCGAGCCGGTCATCTACCCGCGGTTCGGGTACGGGCTCGCGGCCGACCACCAGGAGATCGCCGTACCGAAGGTGTCGCGCACGCTGCGGCCGGTGGACGGCATCGACGACGTGCGGATCCGGTACGTCGACGTACGCGAGAGTCTCGCTCGCTGTGGAGAGCTGCGGAACAAGCTGGCGCTGGAGCGGCCGGGGATGTTCCAGCACGACGAGCGCTGGCAGGAGTACACGATCAGCGACAACCTGACCGGCAACCCTGCCAACGCGTCGAAGGTCCGGTGCGTGCTGGCGGAGCGGGACGGCGAGCTGACCGGGTTCGCCCACTACCGGACCAAAAGGGCAGAGAAGGGGTACGTCGACGTGCACCGGGTGCACGCGGTCGACATTGCGTCCCACGCTGCGCTGTGGCGGTACCTGCTCGAGCCGGACCTGCTCAGCGAGACGCGCAGCGAGATGCTCGCCTCCGACGACCCGCTGCTGGACCTCCTGCTCGACCCGCGGGCACCGTCGCCGATCACACGGGACGGTCTGTGGGTCCGCCCGGTCGATGTCGGTACGGCGCTCGCCGGGCGGACGTACGCCCGTGACGTCGACGTCGTCATCGAGGTCATCGACGACTTCCTGCCGTGGAACGCGGGCCGCTGGCACCTCGACGGCGGGCCGGACGGCGCCAGCTGCGAGTCCACGACCCGGGATGCGGACCTGACGCTGCACGTGCGTGATCTCGGCGCCGTCTACCTCGGCCGCCCGTCACTGGCCCGGCTCGGCCGCGCCGGTCTGGTCGAGGAGCACACGGCCGGCGCGCTGTCCACGACTGCGGAAGCGTTTTCCACATCTCGACTCCCCTTCCTCGATACGGGCTTTTGACGGGGTAGCCTGCCCAGATGCAGACGCAGCGGCGGGGTGCACTCGCGGTGGCCGTCGTGGTGCTCGTGGGGGTCGTGGCGGCAGGCTTCGTCGTGCTCGCGTCGGCGAGCGGGCCGGTCCGGCCGGTGAGCGAGAGCACGCTGAAGGCCAGCCCGCGGCCGCTGCCGACGTTCACGCCGTCCGACACCGCTGCGCCTCCGCCGTCGGCGACGGCATCGCCGCGCGACATCAAACCGGTGGAGATGCCGGCCTGGTTGAAGGCGTTGTGGCAGGCGGTGATCTACTTGGCGATCGCCGCACTGTTGGTGTTCATCGGCCTGCTCATCTACCGGATCATCAGCAAGGTGCGGCTGCCGCAGGCGGAGCCCGACGACACGGACTGGGAGCGGGTGAAGACCGAGCGGCTGGCCGAGGCCGTCGACGAGGGCTTGGCTCGCATCGACTCCGGCAAGGCGACGGATGCGGTGATCGCCTGCTGGGTGGCGTTGGAGGAGGCGGCCGCCTCGGCCGGAGTGCCGCGGGATCCGGCGGAGACACCGGCCGAGTTCACCGTGCGGGTGCTCGGCATCGGCGGGATCTCCGAGGGGCAGCTGGTCCGGCTCGGTGAGCTGTACCGCGAGGCGCGGTACTCCACCCACGGCTCGAGCGAGGACGCGCGGACCGAGGCCAGGGCGGCGTTGCTGCGGTTGCGTGATGACCTTGCCGCGGCTCATCCCCAGGAGGTCGGATGACGTCGTACCGCTGGTCGGCCTTGGAGGAGAAGGGGCCGCCGCAGGAGGTCAAGAAGACTCGGTCGCTGCGGCTGAACAAGCTGCTGCTGCAGCACGTCGGCATCGCGGTGCTGGCGAGTCTGCTGCTGGTTGCCGTGTTCGGTGCGGCGGGTATGGCGCCGCGACCGCTCTGGTTCGTCGGCGCCGCGCTGGCGATCGGGATCGGGTCGCTGGCGATCCGGTTGGTCCTGCCGCAGGTGGTGGAGACGAGCTGGCCCGGCCAGCACGACGACAAGCTCGCCGCGCTGCGTACGCGGACCAGCGACAACCGCACGCAGTTCATCGCCACCTGGCTGCAGGAGTCGAGCCGTGAGCGACGTGCCGGCGAGGGCTCCCAGACGTTCGTACGTCGGGTTCGGCCGATGCTGCTGGAGCTGGCCACCGACTGTCTGGTGCACCGGCACGGCGTCGACCCCGAGCGCGAGCCGGACCGGGCTCGCGAGATCACCGGCGATCGCCTCTGGCTGCTGATCACCAGTGATGACAAGCGCACCGCGTCCCTCGACGAGATCGAGTACGCGATCCACACCATCGAGAACCTGTGAGGAATACCTGTGACTGATGGCGAGCTGACGCTGGACGAGGTCTCCGACCTGTGCCGGCAGGTGCTGGAGCGGGTCAGCCAGGCCGTGGTCGGGAAGGCCGAGGCCCTCGAGCTGGTGCTGGCGGGCGTCCTGGCCGGCGGGCACGTGCTGCTCGAGGACTACCCGGGTCTCGCGAAGACGCTGGCCGCGCGGTCGTTCGCGCAGGCGCTCGGGCTGGGGTTCCGGCGGGTGCAGTTCACGCCGGACCTGCTGCCGTCGGACGTCACCGGCGGATTCGTGTACGACCAGAAGGAGTCCGAGTTCGTCTTCCGGCCCGGCCCGATCTTCACCGGCCTGCTGCTCGCCGACGAGATCAACCGGACGCCACCGAAGACGCAGGCCGCCCTGCTGGAGTCGATGCAGGAGCACCAGGTCACCGTCGAGGGACAGACCTTCCCGCTGCCGACTCCGTTCCACGTGCTCGCCACGGCGAACCCGGTGGAGTACGAGGGCACCTACCCGCTGCCGGAGGCCCAGCTCGACCGTTTCATGCTGCGGATCGGCTTCGGCTACCCGAGCCCCGCGGAGGAGTGGGAGGTACTGCGGCGTCGGATGAGCCGTCGTAGTGAAGACCAGACCGTCGACGCGGTGACCGACGCGGCTGGCCTGCTCGCTGCACAGCAGGCCGTCGAGCGGGTGACCGTCGACGACACCGTCGGCCAGTACTGCGTCGACCTGGCCGCGGCGACCCGTCGGGACTCGCAGGTGCTGGTCGGTGCGTCGCCGCGTGGTTCGTTGGCGCTGCTGCTGACGGCCCGGGCGTACGCGGTGATCAAGGGCCGCGACTACGTCGTACCGGAGGATGTGAAGGCGGTGGCCGTGGCTGCGCTGGCGCACCGGATCACTGTGCGGCCGGAGCTGTGGCTGCATGAGGTCACGGGGGCGACAGTTGTGCGGACGGTGCTCGGTTCGGTCGCGGCGCCGCCCACGGTGGTCGGCGCTACCAGCGCATGAGGTGGCGTCCGACGCACGCGCAGATCCGGGCGATCTGCGTGGCCGCGGTGCTGCTCGCGGTCGCCGTACTGTTCCGGCGGCCGGACGCTGCCGTGTTCGGGTTGCCGTTGGCGTTCCTGGCCGGCTGGGGGCGGTTCTTCCGGCCTAGTGAGCAGCCGGAGGTACACACCGAGCTGGACGCGGACGTGCTGTTCGAGGGGCAGGCGACGACGTACCGGCTGCGGGTACCGGAAGGGGTCGATCCGGATATCGACCTGATCGTGGCGGCGCTGCCGCGGACGGCCTGGTTCCAGTACGACCCGCCGCAGGCGGCGATCGCGGAGCCGGTCTCGAACGGTGAAGTGCAGCTGGAGGTCGGCGTACGGTCGAAGCGGTGGGGACTGCGGTCGTTGGAGCGGCCAACGGTCACGGCGACATCGGCTGTCGGGGCGTACCGGGTCCAGGTGACGTCGGTGGAGTCGCAGGCGGTGACGACGCTGCCGCTGCGGGAAGGTTTCGAGGCGGTCGACGCCGTACCGCGGCCGGCTGGGCTGGTCGGGTTGCACCGGTCGCGGAGGCCGGGTGAAGGGACGGAGTTGGCCGGCGTACGGCCGTTCCGGACGGGCGACCGGCTGCGGCGGATCAACTGGGCGGTGTCGGCCCGGACGCGGGAGCTGCATGTCACGTCGACCTGGTCGGACCGCGACACCGAGGTCGTGATCATGGTCGACACCGGTGGCGAGATCGGGGTCAGTGAAGGGATCGACGGGCGGTCGTCGAGCCTCGACACCGCCGTACGCGCAGCTGCTGCGGTTGCGGAGCACTACTTGCGCAACGGCGACCGGGTGCGGTTGATCGACACCGGCAGCCTGTTCCGTGGCGTGCGGTCGGGGAGCGGGCGCGCGCATCTGCGGCGGATCCTGGACACGCTCGTGCATGCGGATCGTCGCGGTCGGCAGCAGGACGAGGAGCAGTTGGCGCGGCGCAACCGGGTCCGGTCGGACAGCCTGGTGCTCGTGCTGAGCCCGCTGCTGCGTCCGGTGATGCTCGGCTACATCGTCACGTTGGTCCACTCCGGCTGCACGGTGATCGCGATCGACACGTTGCCGCCGGACATCACCTCGATCCTGGAGCCGGAGGCGCATGACGTCCGGTCCTGGCCGCTCGCCTGGCGCCTGCGGTTGCTCGAACGACGCCGCGACCTCGACCGCCTCAGCGACCTCGGTGTCCCGACGGTTCCGTGGCGTGGCTCCGGGACGCTGGATGAGGTACTGCGGGACGCCGCGCGGCTGTCTGCGGCACCGAGGATCCGCTCATGAGTACGGCCGAGAAGATCACGCTCTGGCTGGCGCAACTGCGGGCGTCCGGGCGGGCGGTGATCTATGCCCGGTTGGTGATTGCGGTTGCGGGCGCTGTCGCGCTCGTCGTACCGGCTGTTCAGTCGTGGGACCAGCTGGATCTGATCCCGCTGGTCGGCGTACCGATGCTGTTGGCAACTGTTGTGTTGCCGGATTCGCTGGCGGGGTTCGTGTTGCTGGTGGTGGTCGCGCTGGGGTGGTTGGTGCGGGCGCCGGCCGACATCAGCTGGAGCCTGGTGGTGACGGCGGTGGCGCTGGTGGTGGTGCATCTGGCCACCGCGTTCGCGGCTCAGCTGCCGTCGTACGCGCGCGTGCATCCGGCAGCGCTGCGGCGTTGGTGGTTGCCTACGGCAATCGCCTCGTTGTTGGTGCCGGTGGTGGCTTTGGCGGCTGCCTTGGTCCAGGGAGCGGATGTTCCGGGATCGCTGGTGGTGACGGTGGTTGCGATGGGGCTGGGGACGGCGACTATCTGGTTCGCCGCCGGGCAGAAGCTGGATCGGAGCTAGTTGCCGAGGGTGCCTTCGATCTCCTCGGCCCAGGGCATCGGGATCGCGTTCGGGCCGATGACCTGCATCGCGGACATGACGGTCAGCAGCATGCCGGCGGAGAGGAACTCGCGGGCCTCCTGCGGAGTCGCGCCGGTCAGGTCGCGGATCAGCGTGTAGATGCTGCCGAAGCGTTCCCGGACGCAGTCGCCGATGGCCGGGTCACCGCTGGCGGAGAAGCCGTGCAGCAGGACCAGGAGCAACTCGGGCTCGCCGAGCAGCGCCTTGTAGTTGCGGCCCAGAGCGCCCAGCTCGGGAGACTCCTCGGCGGCCTCGCGGAAGATCTCCTCGATCCGTGTGCACACGCTCTGCACCGCGGCCAGGAACAGTTGCTGCTTGGTGCCGAACAACCGGATCACGTAGGGCTGTGAGACCCCGGCCATCCGCGCGATCTCATCGGTCTTGGTGCCTTCGTACCCGGACGCGGCAAACGCGCGGACGGCGGCCTCCAGGACCTCTGCGCCGCGCTCCTTGGCGGTCAACCTAACCCTCGTCATCCCAGCTCCTCTCGAACACGCTTGACATGTTATCAGTCGATGCATACTCTCGTCATCAGTGAAGTTATCAGTCAATTACAACTTGGAGCTTGCGATGACCGCTCTCGTCGAGAGGGAAGTGGTGGGGACCCGGAGCCGTGGGCTCGGGGTGGTGCTGGCCGCGGTGGGGATTCCCACCTTCATGGTCACGCTGGACAACCTGGTCGTGACGAACGCGCTGCCGGTCATCAAGACCGAGCTGAACGCGTCGCTGTCCGACCTGCAGTGGTTCGTGAACGCTTACACGCTGGCCTTCGCCGCGCTGCTGCTGACCGCGGCCGCGATCGGCGACCGGCTCGGCCGGCGGCGGATGTTCCTGGCCGGGATCGCGCTGTTCACGCTCGCGTCGGCCGCCTGCGCGCTGGCGACGGAGCCGTGGATGCTGACCGCGTTCCGCGCGATCCAGGGCATCGGAGCCGCGGCCGTCATGCCGTTGTCGCTGACGTTGCTGGCGGGCGCAGTACCGGAGAAGCAGCGGAGCGCGGCGATCGGCGCCTGGGGCGGCATCTCGGGCCTCGGTGTCGCCGTCGGTCCTGTGGTCGGCGGAGCGGTTGTCGACGGTCTGAACTGGCAGTGGATCTTCTGGCTGAACGTGCCGGTCGGCGTATTCGCAGTACTGCTCGCCGCTCGGGTGCTGACCGAGTCCAAGGGTGCGGCGAAGCGGCTCGACCTGCTCGGGCTGGTTCTGGCGACGGCCGGCGTGCTGTCGATCGTGTGGGGTGTCGTGCACGGAGCCGACGACGGTTGGACGTCCGGCGGCGTACTCGGCTCGCTGATCGCGGGCGTCGTACTGCTCGCTGCCTTCGTCGGTTGGGAGAGCCGTACGTCGGCGCCGATGCTGCCGCTGCGGTTGTTCTCGGTCCGCTCGTTCAGCGTGGTGAATGTCGTCGCGTTCACCTTCGCGGTGGGCGTGTTCGGGTCGGTGTTCCTGCTGGCGCAGTTCTTCCAGGTCGTGCAGGGCTACACGCCCTTCCAGTCCGGTGTCCGTACGCTGCCGTGGACCGCGGCTCCGCTCGTGGTCGCGCCGATCGCCGGTCTGATCGTGGATCGAGTCGGCCCGCGGACGCTCATCGTCACCGGTCAGTTGTTCCTGGCCGCTGCACTCGGGTGGATCGCGCTGATCACGACGGCGACAACGCAGTACGGCGATCTCGTCGTACCGTTCATCCTCGCCGGGATCGGGATGGGGCTGACCTTCGCGCCGACCGCGAGCGTGGTGATGAACAGCGCGTCCGACGCTGACCGCGGCGTGGCGTCCGGTACGAACAACACCATCCGCGAGGTCGGGGTCGCGATGGGCGTCGCCGTACTCGCGTCGGTGTTCGCCTCGTCCGGGTCGTACGAGTCGCCGACCAGCTACGCCGCCGGGCTGGTGCCCGCGGTCTGGACAGGTGCCGCGGTCGTCACGGTCGGTGCGCTGGTCGCCTTCCTGCTGCCGGGTCGCTCTAAAGTGTGACCGTGCTGGACGCAGACGACGTACGCCGGATCGCGCTGTCCTTCCCGGAGACGGTGGAGAAGAAGCGCTGGGGACACCCGACGTTCGACGTCGCCGGGCGGATGTTCGTCACGGTGCCGGACGACCAGACGTCGTTCGCGGTTCGGTGTCCCCGGCTGGAACGCGAGGAACTGATCGCGGCGGAACCCGAGAAGTTCTGGGTGCCGAAGCACGAGGCGGGCTCGAACTGGGTTCGGGCCCGCCTCGCCGCGCTCGAGGACGCCGACGAACTGCACGACATCCTGCTCGACTCGTGGCAGCAGGTCGCGCCGCCGGGGCTAGCTGACGTATCTGGGTGACACCGCGAACGTGTTGCAGCTGGCCGGGTTGCCGGTCTTGAACGACGTACCCATGAAGCGCTGCTGGCTCGCGACGCTGCCGTGGTCGCCCTCTTCCGGCTTGTCGCCGGCGGTCACGACCCACTTGTTCCAGACGTAGAGCATCTCGCCGCTGATCGGGTAGGTGCGTTTGTTGACCGCGAGGAAGACGCCGGCGAAGCAGTTCGCCTGCAGTTCCATCCGGCGGGTCTGCCGGGTCCGGTCGTCGTAGTTGGTCAGCTCGTACCGGATGTTGTCCGATGCCTGCAGGATGCCGGTCATGTTCTGTACGCCGTGCCCGTACTCGTGCGCGACCGAGCGGGTGTACCACATCCGCGCGTACGCCTTCGACTCCGCGTCGGGGTACTCCGTGTAGGCCTGCACGAACACGTCGACCTTCATGTACAGGTTGTTGTTGGCCGAGCAGTAGTACGGCACGCTGACCGGACCGGTGCCGCACGGGCCGGTCGCGTTGGTGCCGGCCCAGAACGTCATCGTCGGCGGCTTGAACTTGTAGCCGGCCCTCGCCACCAGCGGCGCCCACGCCTTGTCCAGGCAGGGCTTGATCGCGGTCCAGTACGCCGCCGCGTTGCGCGCGTTGGTCGGCCGGACCCGCGGCTCCTTGCAGTTGACCGTCTTCATCTGGCCGACCTTGTAGAGCGCGTTCTTGGCCACGACCGTCGAGTCCGACACCTTCGGCGCCGTCGTGGTCGTCGTCTCCGTGCTGGTCGGCTGCTCGGTCGGCTGCTCGGTCGGCTGCTCCGTGGGCTGTTCGGTCGGTTCTTCGGTGGGCGCGCCGGTCGGCTCCGGGGTGTAGCGGCTCGGGCTCACCGGCGGGGTGGTGACGTCGTCGGCGTTCTTCTTGATCACGCCGATGATCCAGCCGCCGACGATCGCGACGCCGACGATCGACAGGATCGCGATCAGCGGCGCCTTCGACTTCTTCCGCGGCCGCTGCGGCTGCCAGCCGGGACCAGGACCAGGTGCTCCGAAGCTCGGACCCCAACCGAAGCCGGGGCCTTGCGGCGGCGGCCCGCCGTACTGACGCGGTGGCTGTCCGTACATCGGCTGGTACTGCGGCTGCTGCTGCTGCGGGTACTGCTGCTGGTACTGCGGGTTAGGCGGGTACGGCGGATTTTGGCCGGGCGGCCCGTAGGGTGGCTGGCTCAACGCCGTTCCTCTTCTGTGCGTCCGAAAAAGCGACCGCCACAGTATCCCGGACGGTAGGGTCGGCTGCGTGACTGATGCCCGTACACCGAACAGTCCGATCGACCAGCTGGCTGAACGGCACCTCGAGCAGGAGATCGTGCTCGACCCGATCACCGCCACCGAGCTGGGGATCGCCGGCCACGACCATGAGCTGCCGGACTTCACGCCGGCCGGCTTCGAGGCGCGGATCGAGCTGACCCGGCAGACCGTTGCCGCGGCGCAGGCGATCGAGCCCGCGAGTCCGCGGGAGGAGGTCGCCAAGGACGCGCTGGTGGAGCGGCTCGGGCTGGAGCTCGAGCGCTACGACGCCGGCGTACCGCAGCATCAGCTGAACGCGATCTCGTCGGTCCCGGCGGCGCTGCGGCAGGTGTTCGACCTGATGCCGACGGACACCGAGCAGGACTGGGAGACGGTCGCGATCCGGCTCAACCAGATCGGTACGACGCTCGACGGGTACCGCGAGACGCTGCTCGAACAGGCCGCGCTGGGCCGGATCTCCGCCGTACGGCAGGTGAACGGGCTGGCCGAGCGGATCGCCAGCTGGACCGGTGCCGACGGCGACGACTTCTTCGCCGGGCTGGCCGCGCAGGCGCCCGAGAGTGCGGTCAAGTCGACGGTCGAGGCCGCGGCAGCGTCGGCCCGTAAGGCGTTCGACCAGTTCGGCGCGTGGCTCGCGACCGACCTCGCGCCGCGGGCGCCGCAGCGGGACGCGTGCGGCCGGGAGGTGTACGAGCTGGCCTCGCGCAGCTTCCTCGGCGCGGCGATCGACCTCGAGGAGACGTACGCGTGGGGCTGGGCCGAGCTGGCCCGGATCGAGAACGACATGCAGGACATCGCCGCCGGCCTGAACGGCGGCGAGCGGAACATCGAGGCAACGGCCGCGCTGCTGGACAACGACCCGGCGCGGACGATCCGCGGCAAGGACGCCTTCCGCGACTGGATGCAGCAGCTGTCCGACGCCGCCGTCGCCGAGCTGGGCGGTACGCACTTCGACATCGCCGACGAGATCCGCACGCTCGAGTGCATGATCGCGCCGACCTCGGACGGCTCGATCTACTACACGCAGCCGAGTGAGGACCTGACCACCCGGCCGGGCCGGATGTGGTGGGCCGTGCCGACGGGGGTCGAGCAGTTCGCCACCTGGCGCGAGGTCACGACCGTCTACCACGAGGGCGTGCCCGGGCATCACCTCCAGGTCGCTCAGACGATGCTGCGGACCGACCTGCTGAACCGCTGGCAGCGGATCGCCTGCTGGGTCTCCGGACACGGCGAAGGCTGGGCGCTGTACGCCGAACGCCTGATGGAAGAGCTGGGGTACCTCGAGGAACCGGGCGCGCGGTTCGGGATGCTGGACGCGCAGGGCTTCCGGGCGGCGCGGGTGATCGTTGACATCGGCATGCATCTGGAGCTGGAGGTCCCGCGGGACAACCCGTTCGGCTGGCGGCCGGGGGAGCGGTGGAACGCCGAGCTCGGGTTCGAGTTCCTCCGCGCGCACTGCCGGATGGAGACCCAGTTCCTGCAGGCCGAGCTCAACCGGTACCTCGGCTGGCCGGGGCAGGCGCCGTCGTACAAGGTCGGCGAGCGGATCTGGCTGCAGGCGCGCGAGGAAGCTAAGCAGCGCAAGGGATCCGCGTTCGATCTGCGGGCGTTCCACTCGGACGCGCTGAACCTCGGATCGATCGGTCTGGACCCGCTGCGCCGGGCGCTGGCGAAGCTATGAGCCTGCGTTTCGTGCTGGCGTCGGCCTCGCCGGCCCGGCTGAAGACCCTGCGCGGCGCCGGCGTCGAGCCGGAGGTGATCGTCTCCGGCGTCGACGAGGACCACATCACGGCCGAGAGCCCTGGCGAGCTTGCGCGTCTGCTTGCGACGTTGAAGGCGCGTGCGGTCGTCGCTTCATTGACCGAGCACGCGACCGTGCTCGGCTGCGACTCGGTCCTCGAGCTCGACGGTGTCGCGTACGGCAAACCCGGTACGCCGGAGATCGCGCGCGAGCGGCTGCGGATGATGCGCGGGCGGAGCGGCGTACTGCACACCGGGCACTGCCTGATCGACACCTCGGCCAAGCAGGAGCTCCGCGAACTCGCGTCGACCACGGTCCACTTCGCCGACCTGACCGACGACGAGATCGACGCGTACGTCGCCACCGGCGAGCCGCTCGTCGTCGCCGGCTCCTTCACCGTCGACGGTCTCGGTGGCCCGTTCGTCACGGGTGTCGAAGGTGATTACCACAACGTCGTCGGTATCTCGCTGCCGTTGCTCCGGCGCATGCTCGCCCAGGTCGGGATCGCGTGGCCCGAGCTGTGGAAGACCACCTCGGAGTACACCTACGACGAGACCGTCGCCTCGACGTACGACGAGACGCGCGGCGGTCTCACCCGCGCCGTGGCTGCCGCCGAGGCGGTCGATTCGCTGCTCCCCAAGGGCGGACGCGTTCTTGAGCTCGCCGTCGGGACCGGGATCGTCGGCGCCGAGCTCGTTGCCCTAGGCAACCTGGTACACGGCGTCGACCTCTCACCCGCCATGCTCCAGCACGCCCGCGTCCGCCTCCCCGGTCACGTACTCGCGGCCGATGCGGCGACGCTCCCGATCGCAGACCGCCGCTGCGACGCGGTGGTTGCGGTCTGGCTCCTCCACCTGCTCAACGACAGCGAGCCGGTGATCGCCGAGGTCGCCCGCGTACTCCGCACCGACGGCGTCTTCGTCACCACCACCGAGAAAACCGACGCCAGCCGCTACGCCGACGGCCGCGGCCCCAACGACACCCGCTCCCAGGACTCCCTCGCCCACCTCGCCGCCACCGCAGCCCGCCACGGCCTGCTCCTCGACGGCGTAACAACCTTCTACGGCCCGACCCGCAACACCGGCGAGTCCCCTGTCTACCCGCTGGTCCGCTTCCGCCGCCTCTGAATCCGGTCAGGCGGTCTTGGCGTCGAGGTACTGCAGCAGGTCGTGAGCTGCCAGCTCGACCTCTTTGTGACGCCACTCGGAGGCTCGGTAGACCGAGGCGATCAGCGCGGTGCGGTGGATCCGGCGGAAGTCGCCGAGTACGAACGCGTAGCGCGCCTTGGTCTCCTCGCCGGCGCCGTCGGTGAGCCCGAGGTGCCAAGCGCCGTACTCGTCCCAGCTGTGCTTCTCGAGGTAGGCGTTCTGGTCGTCGGCCCGCGGCTGCGCCTCGCCCCAGTCGCTGTCCAGCACGTACTGCCGCGCGTCGATCAGCTTGCGTGCGTTGTCGACGGCTTCGGGATTGACCGCGTACTTAGCCATACCGTCAGTGTTTACGGATGAGCGCTGGCGCGCCACTGCCCGGGGCCGGGGCGGAGCGGGGTGCGCGCGTTGCGCCAGTACATTGCCCAGTTGCTGGCGCGTTGCGGGTCCGGTGCCGGCGCGGGTGCGGCGGCGCGAGCGGCCAGCACCGTGACCAGGGCGGCGAGTTCCTCCGGGGTCGGGTTGCCTTTGCGGATCTCGATCACAGGGGGATGTTCCCATGCTTCTTCGGGGGCAGGGTGTCGCGCTTGGTGCGGAGCAGGCGGAGGGCGCGGATGATTTCGGCGCGGGTCTCGCTGGGCTTGATGACCGAGTCGATGTAGCCGCGTTCGGCCGCGATGTACGGGTTCGCCAGGTGGTCCTCGTACTCCGTGATCAGCTGCTGGCGGCGGGACTCCGCGTCCTCGGCGCCGGCCAGTTCGCGGCGGTACAGGATGTTGACCGCGCCCTGTGCGCCCATCACCGCGATCTGCGCGGTCGGCCAGGCGATGTTGATGTCCGCGCCGAGATGCTTCGAACCCATCACGTCGTACGCGCCGCCGTAGGCCTTGCGGGTGATCACGGTGATCATCGGGACGGTCGCTTCGGCGTACGCGTAGATCAGCTTGGCGCCGCGGCGGATGATGCCGTTCCACTCCTGGTCGGTGCCGGGCAGGAAACCGGGGACGTCGACGAAGGTCAGGATCGGCAGGTTGAACGCGTCGCAGGTACGGACGAAGCGGGCCGCCTTCTCGGACGCGTCGATGTCGAGCGTGCCGGCGAACTGCATCGGCTGGTTCGCGACCACGCCGACCGGGCGGCCCTCGACCCGGCCGAAGCCGACGATCAGGTTCGGCGCGAACAGCGCGTGCACCTCGAGGAATTCACCGTCGTCGACGACCGCCTCGATCGCGGTGTGCATGTCGTACGGCTGGTTCGGCGAGTCCGGGACGAGCGTGTCGAGCGCGAGGTCGGTCTCGGTCGGCTCGAGATCGGCCGGGGCGTCGTACACCGGCGGGTCCTCGAGGTTGTTCTGCGGGAGGTGACCGACGAGCGCCTTCACCCACTCGATCGCGTCCTCCTCGTCACTGCCGAGGTAGTGCGCGTTACCGGACTTGGTGTTGTGCGTCCGGGCGCCGCCGAGCTCCTCCTGGGTGACGTCCTCGCCGGTGACGGTCTTGATCACGTCGGGACCGGTGATGAACATGTACGACGACTCGTCGACCATCACGGTGAAATCGGTGACCGCGGGGGAGTAGACCGCGCCGCCCGCGCACGGGCCCATGATCAGCGAGATCTGCGGGATGACACCGGACGCCCGGACGTTGCGGCGGAAGATCTCGCCGTACAGGCCGAGGGAGACCACGCCCTCCTGGATCCGGGCGCCGCCGGAGTCGTTGATACCGATCAGCGGGCAGCCGATCTTCATCGCCAGGTCCATCACCTTGACGATCTTCTCGCCGAAGACCTCGCCCAGACTGCCGCCGAAGACGGTGAAATCCTGTGCGAACACGCACACCTGCCGGCCGTCGATGGTGCCGAACCCGGTCACCACGCCGTCGCCGTACGGGCGGTTGCCGTCCAGGCCGAAGCTGGTCGAGCGGTGCCGGGCGAACTCGTCCAGCTCGGAGAAGGAGCCCTCGTCGAGCAGCAGCTCGATCCGCTCACGGGCGGTCTTCTTACCGCGCGCGTGCTGCTTCTCCACGGCGCGCTCGGATCCGGCATGCACGGCCTCGTCCAGCCGGTGCTCGAGGTCCGCGAGCTTCCCGGCCGTGGTGTGGATGTTCACCGTCTCTCCCATGAACGCGCAGCCTACGCGTCAGTACGCCGTACCGCCTGTGACGTCCGCCGCAACGCGTCGCTGAACCTGGCCGCCGGTAGGTTCTCGCCGTGGCGGACGCACAGGTCGGTGATCTGATCCGGAGCATCAACAGGCTGGTCGAGCGGGACACCGGGAGCTGGTCGTTGGCCGTCGGCAACCAGATCGCCCAGCGGGTGACGCGGTCCGACCAGCGGCGACTGCGCCTGCTGGTGGACAACCTCGACATTCCGGCCCGGCTCGCGCCGCGGCCCGGCGAGGCGGACCAGCGGGCGGGGATCCGGGACGCCCTGGTCGAGACGGTAGCCAGCTGCGCCGGAGTACTGGAACCCCGGGAGCCGGCCCCGGAGTCTCTGTATTCCTACGGCCAGTCGCGGTTCGAGGCGGCGAACAGCCGGTTGTACGCGCAGTACGAGACGCCGCGGCTGGTCGCCGAGCTTCGGCCGGACGGGCGGCCGGACGATCTCGGCATCTTCCCGCCTCCGAGGATCGAGGGCGACGTGCTGGCTGCGCATGCGGCCGTCGTGGCGATCAGCGCGCGGACCGGGCGGCCGGAGCGCGTCGTACTGCGGGAGCTCGTCGCCGCCGGTCGTGGCGCGCACGCGACGGCGGCGGCCAGGATGCTGCTGCAGTCGCGGCCGGGGTTCACGGCGTTGCCGGCGTCGGAGCGGAACGACCTGACGACGCGGATCGCCGATGATCTCGAGGCCCAGTTCGAGAACCACGAGCGGGAGGCTCCGGGGCCGGAGATCGGCGCCGTACTGGCGGATCGGCAGCAGCTGGCGGGATTCGGGTCGACCGCGATCACGACGGCCAGCCAGGATGCCAACGAGGAGATCGCCCACCTGCATCAGTACTTCGACACCATCGGCTGGCCGCCTGCGGTCGCGCGACCGGACTCGGTCGCCGAGCTGTGCGGTCAGATCCAAGGCGCTGTCGGGGAGGTCCTCGACGCACCCAACTCGCGGTGGGACGGCGGGATCGAGTCTGGAGGTGGTGCCGCGACGACACTCAAGCTTCCGCGGGAGCAGGCGGTGGCGCTCGGGAAGCTGCTCGAGAGCAGCAGGACTCACCCGCTCGATGCTTCGGATGCGACCGCTGCGCGGGAGGCGTTCCAGTTCGTGGCGGCGGAGTACGCGCGCTGGGCTGTGCCGGAGGAGTTCGACGAGCGGCACGAGGCGGCGGTCGGGGCGGTCGCAGCGGAGTACGCGACGATCGAGCAGGCGGTCGGTACGGCGTTTGCCGAGGACAACCTGCGGGATCTTGCGGACCGTTCGTTGCCGTACGAGCTTGCGATCCAGGTGCGGCAGGCGCGGGCGCCGGAGCCTGATGGGCGGCTGGCGCCGGCGGCTCGCTCGTTCGCGGCGGTCATCGACAAGGCTGTGGGTGCTGAGGAGGGCGTGACGCTTCGGCGGATGGCGGGGGAGAGCGCGCCGCGGATGGTTCAGGCGGCGGTGGGGGATTTGGTGGCGGGTTCCGGCGTACAGGCCGTTGAGCGGCCGTTTGCGTTGAGCCGGATCACGGACGAGGTCGACCTTCAGTTCGCGGCGCTGCCGGGTGTACTCGACAACGCGCTGTATGACGACTCGGCGCCGGAGTACGGCACGTTGGTCGGCGAGGTCGCGGTGAAGATGAGTGAGACCTACGCGGAGGCGCCCGGTATGGCTCGGCGTGAGTCGCTCGCGCGGGAGCAGGAGTCGGCGGCGCGCTTCGCGTCCGGGCACGACCCGGCGCTCACTCGCCCGCAGGCACAGGCTCCTGCTGCCTCTCAGACGACGGCTCGAACCACCTCGAACGCCGACCCGAAGCGCCCCACGCTGGACCGCTGAGGTCAGGCGGGGCCGACGGCGAAGAGTTTGGTGAGGCGGGCGGCCTGGGCCAGGTCGCCGCGGACCGACAGGCGTTGCTTGAGGACGGCAACGATCGGGTCCTCGTTGCCGGTGACGATGCGCAGCAGCGTGGCCGGATCCGTGCGGATCGAGATGTCCGCCGGGGCAGGCGGCGTCGACGACACCGTGCAGCGGCTGTCGTGGACGTGGATCCAGTACTCGTCGACGGAATGACCGTCCCCGCCCGCGCCGGTGATCTGCCAGCTGATCACAGCGTCGAACCCGGCAGCCCGGGCGGGTCGGAGGTACTCCGGCATCCGGCGAAAGATCTCGCGCAACGCGACCTCTCGCACTCCCCCGATGAGACGATGCCGAAGCTCCCGCTCCGACGTCCGGTCGACCAATCGGGCCAGCTCGCTCGCGTCCAAGGTCGTGATGCCCTCGGACTCCAGCCAACCAGCACTGCCTCGCTCGGTCATCGACCACCCCCGCGGCAGTTCCTACCGGACTGTAGGAATTTCCTACGATGCGGTAGGTTTGTCAAGTGGTTGGGGACCCTGAACGACGTCGGCGGGCTCGTCATCTCGGTCCGGAGCGCCGTCGGCCGCTGATCCTGGACGCCGCGCTCGAGGTGTTCTCGGCGAACGGCTTCGCCGGTACGACGATGCAGTCCGTCGCGGATGCGGCCGGCGTCACCAAACCCGTCGTCTACGACTCGTTCGCGAACCGCGACGAGCTGCTACTGGCCTTGCTCGCCCGCGAGGAGCAGCACCTCGTCGTCTCGATCGTCGCCGCGCTGCCCGCGGACCCGAGCGTCGGCACCCCGGAGGAACACGTCCTCGAGGGCCTGACCGCGTTCCTGACCGCGGTCTCCGAGCAGCCGCAGTCGTGGCGGATCGTCTTCGGCGCGCAGTACGGCGCTGCGCCCGTCGTCGCCGAGCGGGTCCGCGCCGCCCGCGCGTTCCTGGTCGAGAGCCTGCGCCTGACCCTGCTCCAGTCCCTCCCCGGTGTCGCCGACCCCGATGCGAACCTCCCGATCCTGGCCGAACTGCTCGCCTCGATGACCGAGTCCTGCGCCCGGATGCTCGTGGTCGACGGCACCGACCGCAGCCCGGCCGAGCTGGCGAAGACCGTCTCCCAGGTCGTCGCCGGCGGCTTCGGCAACGTCTGAGCGCGACATACTGTGAAGTAGCTGAACGGGCGGTCACGATCGGCTTCCAGTGGCTGGACTGTGCGGCATCGACGGGCGTCCGCCGATAGGGTGGGCGAACGTGAGCGAGACCGGTAGTGAGACCCGTACCCGCGCGCGGTTCGAGGTGCCTGAAGAACTCAGGGCCGACGTCCGCCTGCTCGGCGAGATCCTCGGCAAGGTTCTGGTCGAGTACGCCGGACAGCCGCTGCTCGACGACGTCGAGAAACTGCGCGAGCTGACGATCGCCGGTGACGGCGCCGCGGCTGAGCAGCTGGTCGCGTCGTGGCCGTACGAGCGGGCCGAGGACGTGGCGCGGGCCTTCACCTGCTATTTCCACCTGACCAACCTGAGCGAGGAGCTGCACCGCGCCCGCGTACTGCGGGAGCGCGACCGGGCCGGCAGCGAGGCCGTGGTGTCCGAGCTGGCCCAGGCCGTCGAGCAGATCGCCCGCGACAGCGGCGAGCAGCAGGCCCGCGCACTGCTGAACGGGCTGGAGTTCCGCCCGGTGCTGACCGCGCACCCGACCGAGGCCCGGCGCCGCGCCGTACTGGCGACGATCCGGCGCATCTCCTCGCTGCTGGACGAGCGCCACGACCCGCGGGCCGGCGACAGTGACCTGGCGGAGAACCGTCGCCGCCTGGTCGAGCAGGTCGACGTCCTCTGGCGTACGTCGCAACTCCGCACCAGCCGGCCCACTCCGCTGGACGAGGTCCGCTCGGCGATGGCCGTGTTCGAAGAGACCCTGTTCGATGTCGTGGGCAACGTGTATCGCCGGCTCGACGACGCGCTGGCCGGTGACGCAGCCGGCACCCGTACGCCGGTGGTCGCGCCGTTCGTGCACCTGGGCTCCTGGATCGGTGGCGACCGCGACGGCAACCCGAACGTCACCGCAGCGATCACCCGGGAGGCCATGCAGATCCAGGCCGACCACGTCCTCCGGGCGCTCGAGCAAGCCACCGAGGCGCTCGGCCGCGCGCTCACCCTGGACGCCGCGACCACTCCGCCGTCCGCACCGGTACGCCGCATCCTGGAGGACGCCCGGGCGGTCAACCCGGAGCTGATCGCGGACATCGAGACCCGCTCGCCGGCCGAGCCGCACCGGCAGCTCCTGCTGCTCGCAGCGCGTCGGCTGGCCGCGACCCGATCCCGTGACGCGGACTTCGGTTACCCGCGGGCCGCTGACTTCCTGCACGAGCTCAAGGTCCTGCAGGACTCGCTGGTGACGGCTGGCGCACCACGCCAGGCGTTCGGCGAACTGCAGCAGCTCATCTGGCAGGTGAACTCGTTCGGCTTCCACCTGGCCGAGCTGGAGATCCGCCAGCACTCCTCGGTGCACGCCAAGGCTCTCGAAGAGGTGCTGGGCGGCGGCGAGCTGTCCGACCAGACAGAAGAAGTACTGGCGACGCTCCGGGTGATCGGCCAGATCCAGCAGCGCTTCGGCCCGGATGCCTGCCGTCGGTACGTCGTGTCGTTCACCCGCAACGCCGGCGACCTGGCCGCCGTCTACGAGCTGGCTGACGCCGCGCTGGACGGGCGTCCGATCGAGCTGGACGTCGTACCGCTGTTCGAGACCGGTGAGGACCTGCAGAACTCGGTGGAGGTGCTGGACAACGCGATCCAGCTCACCCGGGTGCGGCACCGGCTCACCGCGAACGACCGGCGCTTCGAGGTCATGCTCGGGTACTCCGACTCCGCCAAGGACGTCGGACCCGTCTCGGCCACGCTGGCGCTGTACGACGCGCAGGCGCGGATCACCGCGTGGGCGCAGCGCAACGCGATCCGGCTGACGCTCTTCCACGGTCGTGGTGGTGCGCTGGGTCGTGGCGGCGGTCCGGCGAACCGCGCCGTACTGGCGCAGGCTCCTGGGTCGGTGGCTGGTCGGTTCAAGCTGACTGAGCAGGGTGAGGCGATCCCGGCGCGGTACGGGAACGCACCGATCGCGCAGCGGCACATCGAGCAGGTGACCGCGGCGACGCTGCTGGCATCCACTCCCGCGATCGAGGAGCGGGCCACTGCGGCGGCGGAGCGGTTCGCGGTGATGGAGAAGACGCTCGACGAGGCGGCGCGTACGGCGTACCACGGGCTGGTGAAGGCGGACGGGTTCGCGGAGTGGTTCGGCCGGGTGACTCCGCTGGAGGAGCTCGGTCAGCTGCCGCTCGGGTCGCGGCCTGCTCGTCGCGGGGTGGCGGTGTCGTCGCTGGAGGACCTGCGAGCGATTCCGTGGGTGTTCGCCTGGTCGCAGGCCCGGGTGAACGCACCGGGTTGGTACGGCCTCGGTACTGCGCTGGCAGCCGTCGGGGACGTCGCACTGCTGCAGGACGCGAACCAGAACTGGCCGCTGTTCCAGGTGATGCTGGAGAACGCGGAGATGTCGCTGGCGAAGACGGACCGGCGGATCCTCGGCCGGTACCTGGAGCTGGGCGACCGGCCGGAGCTGACGCAGAAGATGCTCGACGAGCACGCGCTCACCACCGAGTGGGTGCTCAAGGTGCTCGGCGAGGAGCGTTTGCTCCAGGGGCGGCGCGTGCTGGGCCGTGCGGTCGAGCTGCGCAACCCGTACGTCGACGCGCTCAGCTACCTGCAGCTGCGGGCGCTGCGGACGCTCCGTACGGACGACTCGCTGGACGAGGAGCAGATCGTCCGGACCCGACGGCTGCTGTTGCTGACCGTCTCCGGCGTTGCCGCCGGTCTGCAGAACACCGGATGAGATTCAGCGACCTGGAGCGGCCTCCGCTGGACGAGAAGTTCCTGCGGGGCCGCTTGGTGCGTCCCGGTGCGCTGTGGACGCAGATCGACGTACTCGCGGAGACGCCGTCGACCAATGCGGTCGTGGCGGCCGCGGCCGCTGGTGGACAAGCCGAAGGGCTGGTTGTCGCTGCGGAGTACCAGTCGTCCGGTCGGGGGCGGCTGGGGCGGACATGGACGACACCACCTCGCTCTGCGCTGCTGATGTCGGTTTTGCTGCGTCCGGTGAGTGTGGAGGCGGCCCGGTGGCCTTGGCTCGGTTTGCTGGTGCCGCTGGCGGTTGCGGCTGCTGTGCGTGCGGTTGCTGAGGTGCCGGCGCAGGTGAAATGGCCGAACGACGTACTGATCGAGGACCGCAAGCTCGCCGGCATCCTGCTCGAGCGGATCGAGGGCCCGGCCGCGGTGGTCGGCATCGGCCTCAACGTGACGCTCCGCGCCGACGAGAAGCCGCACGAGGCTGCGACGTCACTGGCACTGGAGAAAGCAGTCACCACCGACCGCGCGACGGTCATGGCCGCCGTACTCCGCGAACTCGCGTCTCGCTATCAGGTCTGGGTCGACGCTGGCGGTGATCCGTCTGTGGTGCTTCCGGAGTACCGCGAACTGTCCGCGACCCTCGGGCGATCTGTCCGTGTGGAGCTACCGGACGGCACGTTTCTGGAAGGCGTCGCCCGGGACCTGGCGGACGACGGTCGGCTGATCGTCGACACCCCCGACGGCCCTCGCCCACTGGCCGCCGGCGACGTCACCCACCTGAGGACAGCTGACCAATAGTCCGGCCGTGCTCGGGTTGGTGCACGACCGTGATGCGGTTCCCTTCGCGCACCGAACCTGTCTCCAGCACCTTCAGATAGGCGCCCACGCGACCTGTCTTCGCGAACCGATGATGGAACCGGTGGATCCCCATCCGCCCGGACAAGTTCCCGCACGGCGTCCGCGGCGACCGTACCTCGACCAGGATCCCGTGCTTGGGCCCCCCGATCCGCCACCGCTCTCCAACCACCGCGCCGGTGACATCCAGCCCGACGGTCGTCAGGTTCTCCCCGAACAACCCCGGTGGGATGTCGCGACCCAGTTCACCCGACCACCAGTCGGCATCCTCCTCGGCGTACGCATAGAGCGCCTTGTCCGGCCCGCCGTGGTACCGCGTATCGCACTGCCGATCACCAACCAGCCCGAGCTCGCTGACCTCGATGGACCCGCGCACCGGCCGCTTGTCGATCGCCGTCCACCGTGTCGGCCCACGAATCACCTCGAACACAACGTTGACCGCCACCACCCGCGCCGTCATCGCCCGATCCACCGAATCGGATCGCCGCTGTCCAGGTCGTCGCATCCCGCATCGTGCAGAGCCCCGGCCACCAGCGTCCGCCGGTACGACCCGAACGTCAGCACATGCGCGATCATCCCGCCGGCCGTGTACACCTCGGCGTTCTCACCCGGACACACGATCAACTCATCAAGCCGATTCGCGCCGCACAGCTCGCCGACGTCGGCCGCGAACGCCGTACCCACGTCGGCCAGACGGTGGCGCATGCTCTGGACGCTTTCCCCTTGTTCTACAGAGAAGTCGTACTCCTGTTGTTCTACAGAGAAGTCGTACTCCTGACCGGTCAGGTTCGCATGCCACATACCGAGTTGGCCGACCAGCCGGGACAGCAGCGAGCGCAGCGTCGGGTGGTCATCGATTCCCTCGACCGAGATCTCGATCGGCCGGTCGAGTTGCTCGTCGGTCAGCGTCGCCGCCTGGCCGAGCATCTCGCCGAGCAACCAGACATGGTGATCAACCATCGTCCGCACCAGCTCCATCGAACTCACCTCGTCCCTGGCCGCCACCCGCAGCCCGTTCGGCGGGTGGAAATGGATGCCACTCGACGTCTCCAGCCGGATCCGGTCCGGCCGGCCACGCCACTCCGCAGGCGGTACGCCGTACGCCCGGGTGAAGGCACGCGTGAACGCCTCGTGCGACCCGTAGCCGGCCTCGACCGCGACATCGAGGATGTGCCCGGTCCCGGTCAGCAGTTGGTACGCCGATCGCTCGAGCAGGATCCGCCGTCGGAGCGCGCCCGGACTTTCACCTGCCGCGGCTGCGACCATCCGATCGAGATGCGACCGCGAGAGCTGGAGCCGGGCGGCCAGGTCGGCGCCGTTCGCGGCGTGGTCGTCGAGGGCGTCGGTGAGTACCGAGACGAAGGCGGCGAGCACGTCGGTCATGGGACCATCGTGCTCGCCGCCTTGGTGTTGTGCTTGATCGTTTTCGCTTTACTCGGTGAAGATTTTGACCGCGGTGATCAGGGTCTCGATGACGCCGTAGCCGAGGAGGACGGCGACCAGGAGCCAGGAGATCACCAGGCGTGGGGTCTGATTCATCGGGAAGCCTCCACGGTCGACTCGGACTGCTCGTGGAACCGTTCGGACACTGAGCGGATCAGCAGGTTGGCGATGAAGCCGACCGCCAGTACGCCGACCATCGTGAACAACGCCGGCCGGTACGCCGATGCGGTCAACGTGCCCGGTTTGCCTTCGTGGTCGAGGAATCCGTTGATGATGAGCGGCCCGGCGATACCCGCCGCCGACCACGCGGTCAGCAGTCGGCCGTGGATGGCGCCGACCTGGTACGTGCCGAACAGATCCCGCAGGTACGCCGGAACCGTCGCGAACCCGCCGCCGTAGAACGAGATGATGATCGCGGCGAGCAGCACGAAGACCACCGTGCTGGTGTGGCCGACGGTCGCGAGCAGGGCGTACGCGATGATCCCGACGCCGAGGTACATCGCGTAGATCGGCTTGCGGCCGATCACGTCCGACGTCGTCGACCAGCCGAACCGGCCGGCCATGTTGAAGATCGACAGCAGCCCGACGAATCCGGCTGCCGCCGCGACCGCGACGCTCGACTTGCCGCCGTCACCGCGGAAGAAGTCCTGGATCATCGGGCTCGCCTGCTCGAGGATGCCGATACCCGCGGTCACGTTGCAGAACAGCACCACCCAGAGGAACCAGAACTGCGGCGTCTTGATCGCGTTCGCCGCCGAGACGTTCGCAGTGGTGACAAGCGCCTTCTGCTGCACGGTCTTCGGGTCGAAACCGTCCGGTGTCCAGCCCTCGGCCGGCACCCGGATGTTGAAGACGCCGAACATCATGATGATGAAGTAGCCGATCCCCAGCGTGACGAACAGTCCGACCAGCGCGCTGCCGCCGGCAACCGACGTACTGACGTTGGGGTCGTAGTTGGAGTCGTACGCGCCGAGTAGTTGGCGCGACAGCGGGCTCGCGACGAGCGCGCCGCCGCCGAAGCCCATGATCGCCAGGCCGGTCGCGAGACCCGGGCGGTCCGGGAACCACTTGATCAGCGTGGAGACCGGCGAGATGTAGCCGATCCCGAGACCGATGCCGCCGATCACGCCGTACCCGAGATAGACCAGCCAGAGCTGGCCGGTGCCGATGCCCAGGGCGCCGACGAGGAAGCCGGTGGCCCAGAAACAAGCGGCGACGAACATCGCTTTCCGTGGGCCGTTGCGCTCGACCCAGGTGCCGCCGACCGCGGCGGACAGGCCGAGCATCACGATCGCGATGCTGAACACCACGCCGACGGCGGTCTGACTACTGTCGAAGTGTTTCACCATCGAGGTCTTGTAGACGCTGGTCGCGTACGCCTGCCCGATGCACAGGTGGACGGCCAGCGCGGCCGGCGGGATCAGCCAGCGGCTGTACCCGGGCGGCGCGATCGTGTGCTCCCGATCGAGTATCGACAAGACTGCCATCACGGCTCCTTCTCGTCCCCCAGTTGACTACCCCTCGCGCATCTTGGCTCACTGTATGCACTTTGTGAAGCGTTGAACCACTTTGTCGCCCGATAGGTACCCACCGGTTGCCCTCGGACGTGTCGGGACAGGACATTCGGACCCGGTAGCTGTGAGACTGGGGGTATGGCGATCTCGGCGAAGTTGTTGGGTGAGGACGAGTACGTCGTCGTCAGCACCCGGACGCACTGGAAGGCGCTGATCGGGCCGGTGCTTCTGCTGCTGGTGGTGGCGGGTGCGGGCGGTTTCCTGGCCGCGATCGTGCCGACCGGGTCGTTGCAGACCCCGGCGCGGATCGCGATCCTCGCCGTCGGTGTGGTGATCCTGGCGGCGTTCGCGCTGAAGCCGTTCCTGAACTGGTTCTTCTCGACGTACACGATCACGAACCGCCGGCTGATCACCCGGCACGGCATCCTCACCCGGACCGGCCGCGACATCCCGCTGATGCGGGTCAACGACGTGTCGTACGAACACGGCCTGATCGACCGCATCCTCGGCTGCGGCACCCTCCACATCGAGTCCGCCGGCGAGCGCGGTCAGGTGGTGCTCCCCGACGTACCGCACGTCGAGCACGTCCACCTGCAGATGTCAGACCTGCTGTTCGGCGGCCCCGACGGCAAACCCGGCGACGGCATCCTCGACGACGAGGAGCCGCCGGAGCACATGCGCCGCCGCCCGCAGCAGCAACAACAGCAGCAGTCGCCGCGAACCGACGACGGCGAAACCCTGTTCAGCTCGGACGACGACCGCTAGAAGACCTCGACGCTGACCGGCGCGAGCGGCGACCGGAAGGCTGCTGTGGCTTGGTTGAGCGCGCCTGTGGTGTGCTCGGTGACCCGGCCCGTGGCGGCGAACTCGGCGAGTGGGCGGCCGCCCAGGTAGGCGGCGCTCAACTCGGTGGTCGAGAGAGTCAGATCGGCCGGCGAATCGGTGGGTTCGCAGGTGACGCCTGAGTCGGACGCGGTCAGGCGGAAGGTGCCGGCGTTCTTCTCGATCAGGTCGTCGGTTACCTCCAGGACGACGTCGAGCGGGACGGTGTACTGGCGTTCCTGCAAGGCCCGTTGGACGTCGGTGATGCGGATCCAGAGGGACTCGCTGACTCGGCGGTCCAGCGCCGTCGGAGTGCTGACGAGTTGGAGGAGCGGCTCGTCGACGGCTGCGTAGCCGTAGCCGAGCTTGGCGCTCAGGTCCATCGTGAGCAGGTGCTGCCACAGCACCCGGTACGCCGTAGCCGTCGGCGCAACCAGCTCCTCGAGGTTCACCTCGTACGCCGGACCCGTCGGGCCCCAGATCATCTTGCCGCGCCACAGGGCATAGCCGTCCACGGTCCCGGTCTCGTCGCGGTGGACGGCAATGCGGAGTGCGGTCCGGCCGCCGCGGTCGTCCGGCTTGTCCTCCAGGCGCTTCTGCCAGCGCAGCTCCGAGCGGTCGGACACGCCGGCTCGCACCCGCTGCATCTCGCCGAGGATGCGGGGCAGCTCCTTGAGCGCCTCGTCCTTGGTCAGCTCGCCGAGCTCGCCCGGGCGGATCGGTCCGGTCGGGGGGCCGACGCGGTGCAGATCGACCTCGTACGACGTACCCCAGGCGGCCGCGGCGTACCCGAAGCGGCCGTAGATCGCCGGCTCGCTGGCCCACAGGACCGCGATCGCCTCCGGCACCTCGCGCAGCTGCCGGCTCATCAACCGGGACAGCACTCCGCGCCGCCGATGCGTCGCCCGGACGCCGACCCCGGTCACATGCGCCGCAGGCACGACGGCACCCGGGACGGACAAGTTCCGGGTCAAGGCCAGCGTGGTCCCGATCAACTCCCCGCCGTCGACCGCCACCAACGTCCGCTCCGGCTCGAACAGCTGCTGCGCGAGATCATCCGGCGTCACCTCGAACATCATCGCCGCGCTGAACACCCCCCGGACCGCGTCGAACTCTCCAGCCTCGGCCGCCCGCACCTCGATATCGGTCACGTACGGCATCTTCACATGCCCTTCCGACAACTTCAGCCCCTCCGCGAGCATCGAGCCTGCGAAAGGGGTGGTGCAGATGATCAAGATTCTCGGCACGACGTCAGCAGCATTGCTGATCGCAGCAGGCCTGATGCCTGGAACGGCCGCCGCCAAGCCCAGCGCCGTCGGAGGCTGTTCCGTCGCGGTGGGATCGGTGACGGCGGGCGGCGACCATCGCGAACAGGGCGTCTTCTCGGGCGTTCCGCCGACAGCGCCGGCCAGTCGGATCCTCGGGCTCAAGGTGTATCCCGCCGGAGGGGTTCGAGTCAGCTCGTCGATGTCGCGAGGCGATGACGGGATCAGCGTCGCGTTCGTGTCGGGCTACAGCATCCTGGGCGATGCGTTGTACTTCGCGAACTACTCGACCGGCGAGAACGGCGTCATCGACGGCGGGGTGAAGCGGGTCGGCGGCGGCTGGGGGACGTTCCTCTCCCTCAACGAGACGACGTACTACGACGGGGTGCTCCGGCACAACACGTACGGACTGCGCAACGACGGCACGCTGTTCCGCTGGACCGTCGACAAAGGCGGTGTCTGGCGGAGCAAGGCGTCCGCACCCGGGTTCGCGTCGGTGAAGTCGATGGCGTTGATCAGCTCCACCAAGACGTACGACACGTTCCTCGCGAACACCCGCGGCGGCGCGCTGTACACGATCCACATCCCGGCGAGCGCACCGATGAAACCGATCGTCAAGCAGGTCCGCAGTTCAACCTGGCAGGGTTTCGAGACGTTGCTCGCGCAGCAGTGCGGCCAGTACGGCACGCTCCTGCTCGGCATCGACCGCGACACCCACAACGGCTACCTGTACGCCGTCGGCCACGCCACTGGGACGACCACCGTCATCCAGTCGATCGGCAAGGTGCCCGCCACCTTCACGGACCCGGTCTACTTCCACTGGACCGACGGCAACGCAACCTTCAAACCGCCGTTCGGGGAGTGACCTCAGACAGCCTCGACGTTGTCGACGAGCCACTGGCCGGAGACCGACTGAAGGGTGAGTTGGACCCGGGTGCGCTGCACGCTCGGGGTCGACGCACCCTTCGTCGTGGTCGTGGTGTCGACGAACAGGAGGACGTGAGCCGTGGTGGCGGTCGCGTCCTTGACCGCGGCGTCCGTGACCTCGGCCTTGGCGACGGCCTGCTGGCTCAACTGTTGCGGACGGATTGCAGCCACGGTCTTCGCGAACTCGGCGCCGAACTTCTCCGTGGTGACCTTCTGGGTCGCCGCCGCGTAGTCGTCGAGCTTGCGGTAGTCGTAGCTGAAGAGAACGCCGACATGTGCCCGCGCGGCCGCCAGGACCTCCGTGCGTACCTGCTCGCCCGGCCCGGCGGCGTCGAGCTTGCGCTGCAGGTCGTCGGCGCGCTTCAACTGCGTGTTGGCGTCGGACCGCACGATGGCGACGGCCGCGATCCCGGCGCCGGCAACACCCACCAGCAACACGGCCAGAACGATGCTGACGACAACTGCCGGATGCAGCTTCTGCCGGGGTGGTGAAGGAGGAGTCATCGAGGTGCCGGGTCAGCGGACAGCCGGCAGATCTCCGGTCGAGTCGTCGAGGGCGGCCGGCGAGTCGGGGGCCGGGGTGTGCTCGGCCTCGTCGAGCTCGATCTCTTCCTTGAAGACGAACTTCCGGTACGACCAGAAGCGGAACAGCGTGCCGAGCCCGAGGCCGATGAAGTTCGCGGCGATGTTGTCGGACAGCCAGGTGTGCAGGTCCAGCACGTACCGCGAGAAGGCCAGACAGCCGGCCGCGATCAGCAGACCGATCCCGTTCAGCACGAAGAACAGCACGTACTCACGGTGCAGACCGCTGCGCTCGCGGTGCCGCCACGTCCAGTACCGGTTGCCGAAGTACGTCACGACCGTCGCGACCGTGGTCGAGATCAGCTTCGCGGTCAGCGGCTTGTGGTGCAGCATGCCCTCGCCGGAGTCGGCGAGCACCAGCGGGTTGCTGAACACGAGCCAGTTGTAGATCGGCAGGTCGACGACCAGACCGAGCAGACCGACCAGACCGAACTTGGCCACTTCGTGCACCAGATGCTGGAACTGGCGGTACAGCGTGGTGACGAGCTTCAACGGTCTTCGGAACCTTCTGTGATCGAACAGCGACGGGAGGGTCAGCCTCCCACGGTACCCGGCGACCGGTCCGAGCCCGAAATCGCCAGCGTGCCGCGGTGGCCGCCGACCGGCCGATGTTGTATGGACATTAGGCTCCGGTCTGTGAAGTTCGATCGCAAAGACCTCCCCGTCGGCACCCCGGTGGTCGGCATGGTCGGAGGCGGCCAGTTGGCCCGGATGACGCAGGAAACCGCAGTCGCCCTCGGCATCCAGCTCCGCGTGCTCGCCGAAGGCCCCACGGTGTCCGCCGCGCAGGCGGTCGCGGACGCGCCGGTCGGCGACTACAAGGACCTCGAGACGGTACGGCGGTTCGCCGCCGAGTGCGACGTGGTCACGTTCGACCACGAGCACGTGCCCACCGAGATCCTGCACACCCTCGAGGCGGACGGCCTGAAGGTCCACCCCGGCCCGAATGCGCTTGTGCACGCCCAGGACAAGGCCGTGATGCGCGCCCGGCTCGACACCTTCGACGCCCCGTCGCCGGCGCACCAGGTGGTCGCGACACCGGCCGAGGTCGAGGACTTCGCCAAGCGGGTCGGCGGGTTCCCGATCATCCTCAAGACCACCCGCGGCGGGTACGACGGCAAGGGCGTCTGGTTCGTCGACGGGCCGGACGACCCGCAGATCGCGACGGCGTTCGGCAGCGGCGTACCGATCCTGGCCGAGGAGAAGGTGGATTTCGTCCGCGAGCTGTCCGCGATCGTCGCGCGGTCGCCGCACGGGCAGGCAGTTGCGTACCCGATCGTCGAGTCGGTGCAGAAGGACGGCATCTGCGTGGAGGTCACCGCGCCCGCGCCCGGCCTGGCGCCGGAGAAGGCCGCGCAGGCGCAGCAGACCGCGCTGCGGATCGCCGGTGAGCTCGGCGTGGTCGGCGTACTCGCGGTGGAGATGTTCGAGGCCCGCGACGGGCGGCTGCTGGTCAACGAGCTGGCGATGCGCCCGCACAACACCGGGCACTGGTCGATCGACGGCGCGGTCACGTCCCAGTTCGAGAACCACCTGCGCGCAGTACTCGATCTGCCGCTCGGCTCGCCCGCCGCGCGAGCGCCATACACCGTGATGGTCAACGTGCTCGGCGGCGACGTCGAGGACATGCACCGCGGACTGCTGCACTGCATGGCGCGCGATCCGGGGCTGAAGGTCCACTTCTACGGGAAGTCGGTGAAGCCGGGCCGCAAGATCGGCCATGTCACGGCGTACGGCGACGACCTCGAAGAGACGCGCTCCCGCGCGCGGCACGCGGCCGCGTACCTGACCGGCACCATCGACGAGTAGGGAAGCGCATGATCGGGATTGTGATGGGGTCGGATTCGGACTGGCCGACGATGAAGGCGGCGGCCGAGGTGTGCGTGGAGTTCGATGTGCCTTTTGAGGCAGACGTCGTGTCGGCGCACCGGATGCCGACGGAGATGATCGACTACGGACGGTCAGCGCACGAGCGGGGCCTCAAGGTGCTGATCGCCGGCGCCGGCGGGGCCGCGCACCTGCCCGGCATGCTCGCGTCGGTGACACCGTTGCCGGTGATCGGCGTACCGGTTCCGCTGAAATACCTCGACGGAATGGACTCGCTGCTCTCGATCGTGCAGATGCCGGCCGGTGTCCCGGTTGCAACGGTGTCAATCGGGAACGCTCGGAATGCGGGGCTGCTCGCGGTCCGGATCCTGGCCGCGAGCGACGAGAAGTTGCGGGACAAGATGCTGGCGTTCCAGGAATCGCTGGCGGACGTGGCACGGGGGAAGGGCAGCACTGTGCGTGACGGGGCAGCAGAGTTGCGTAAAGGCTGAGGCAGTCGCTGGTTTCCACAGGATGGGGGCGGGTAGTCGTGAGATCCCATTGGTTGTCGTCTAAGGTCGTCGATCGTGACTCCGCCCACTGATTCGGACACGCAGCGCATACCAGGCCGTTTCTGGGTCTGGTTGTTCGGCGCCGCCGTGTCTCTCCTCGGCGACCTGACGATGGCATTCGCCATCGGCTGGTCCGCCACCCGCCACGGCGGCAGCGTTGCAGGGCTGATCCTGCTCCTCGCTGCTGCTCCGCGGGCCGTCCTGCTCCTGATCGGCGGCGCCATCGGCGACCGGTACGGCGCGCCCCGCGTGCTGCTGGTCAGCTGCACCGCGATGTTCCTGGTGACCGCGGCCCTGGTCCCCACGACGCGCGCCGTGGGGGAGCCCGTCTGGTTGCTGGTGATCCTGGCATTGGTGGTCGGAGTCATCGACGCGTTCTTCCTGCCCTCGTCCCGCTCGATGCCGCGTCTGCTCGTGCCGCCGGAGCAGGTGCCGCGGGCGCTGGCGAGCTTCCAGGTGACGGGAGTCGTCTTCGCTGTCTCCGGTACGGCGGTCGGCGGCGTGCTGGTCAACTGGGCTGGTCTGTCTGCGGCGGCCGCCTTCGATGCGATCACTTTCGGCGTGATGATCGTGGTGCTGTACCTGCTGCGCGGCACCACGGCCCCGCACGGGTCGAGGACGACCACCATGTTCCGATCGATCGTCGACGGTGTTCGCGCGGCGTTCGGCCGGCCGCTCACCCGGGCGCTGCTGATCACGATGACGGTCGCCGCCGGTCTGCTGATGCCGATGGATGCGCTGCTCCTGCCGCTGCTCGCCCGCCATCACCATTGGGACGCGAAGACGGCGGCCCTCCTGATCGCGACCCGGAGCATCGGTGTCGGCGTCGTGTCGATCCGGATCCTGATGCGTGGCGCGTTCCAGCGGCCGGGGATGGTGGCGATGCTCGGCCTGCTGGTCGCCGCGGTCGGGTTCATCGGCCTCTCGCAGGTGACTCCGCTGCCGCTGACCATCGCGTCCGCCGTACTCAGCGGCGTCGGTGTCGGCACCTTCACCGGACACGTGCTGCCGCTGCTGATGAACTCGGTCGAGCGCGAGTATCAGTCGCGGCTGCAGTCGGTCATCGTGCTCTGCCAGAGCCTCGCGCTCGTTGTGATGAACCCGGTCCTCGGCAGCCTGGCCGATGTCCAGAGCATCCAGATCACCGGGGTCTGCCTCGGAATCGGCGTTGCGATCGCGCTGATCGGCTTGGTCGCGCTCAGCCGGCCGGTCCTCCGCAACGCGCGGGTCGCGTAGCCGCTACGGCTTGCCCGGTGCGCGGTACGTCCAGCCTGCGGCGCGCCAGGCCTCGGCGTTCAGGTTGAGGCGGGCGTCGATGACGACCGGGTGGGCGACGAGGCCTCGCAGTGCGGCCGGGTCGAGTTCGCGGAACTCCGGCCACTCGGTGAGGTGCAGTACGGCGTGGGCGTCGCGGCAGGCCTCGACCGCGGTGGGGGCGTAGCGCAGCGTCGGGCGGACGCGGCGGGCGTTCTCCATCGCCTCCGGGTCGAAGACGGTGACGTTCGCGCCGTGCAGCTGGATCCGGCCGGCCACGTCGAGCGCGGGCGAGTCGCGGACGTCGTCAGTACCGGCCTTGAATGCGGCGCCGAGGACGGTGACGTTCTTGCCGACCCACTCGCCGCCGAGCATCTCGTGGGTGATGTCAACGATCCCGGCGCGGCGGCGCTGGTTGATGTCGTCGACCTCACGCAGGAACGTGATCACCTCTTCGACGCCGAGCTCGCCGGCCCGGTGCATGAACGCGCGCAGGTCCTTCGGCAGGCAGCCCCCGCCGTACCCGGGGCCGGCGTTCAGCATGCCGCGGCCGATCCGCTTGTCGTACCCGAGCGCGTCGGCGAGCAGCGTCACGTCCGCGCCGGTCGCGTCGGCCATCTCGGCGAGCGCGTTGATGAACGAGATCTTCGTGGCCAGGAAGGCGTTCGCGCCGCCCTTCACCAGCTCCGCGGTCGGGAGGTTGCACACGACCACCGGCGTACCTTCGCTGATCGGGGTCGCGAACACCTCGCGCAGGCGGGTCTCGGCGGCGTCGGTCTGTACGCCGAACACCAGCCGGTCCGGGTGCAGCGTGTCGTCGACGCCGTGCGCCTCGCGGAGGAACTCGGGCTGCCAGGCGATCTCGACCGCCGTACCGGCCGGGGCTTCGGCGTGGAAGCGGGCCTCGACGATCTTCGACGTACCGACCGGGACCGTGGAGCGGCCGACGATCAGGGCCGGCTTGGTCAGCAGCGGGGCGAGCATGGTGACGACCGAGTGCACCTGGGCCAGATCGGCCGCCTCGCTGCCCTCGAGCTGCGGCGTGCCGACGCAGATGAAGTGCACATCGGCCCAGTCCGCGATCTCGCGGTAGTCCTTGGTGAACCGCAGCCGGCCGGAGTCCACGTGCTTCTTCAGCAGCGGGTCCAGCCCGGGCTCGTACAGCGGCGCCTTGCCGTCGTTTAGCAGCTTCAGCCGGTGTTCGTCGATCTCGACCCCGATGACGTCGAAACCGAACTCGGCCATCCCGGCGGCGGTGTTCGCGCCGAGGTAATTGGTGCCGATCACGGCGATCCGCAGGGGGCGGGAGGTCGCTTCACTCATGTCGGGGACTCTACCCATCGTGGTTATCAGCGGGTGACCGGCTCATGTCTGCCGGTCTTCCATGGCGTGCGGACTTGATCACTTTCGGCGTACGACGCCCTCCTTTCGCGGATTGTTCGTCGTACTGTGTGACTCGTGAGTAACTCATTCGAGCTGTACGCGCTGTCCGAGGAGCACCAGGCGATCCGGGACGCCGTCCGGGACGTCTGCGATGCCAAGGTCGCCCCGCACGCCGGGGACGTGGACGAGCTGGCCGAGTTCCCCAAGGCGTCGTACGACGCGCTGAAGGCCTCGGACTTCCACGCGCCGCACATCCCGGAGCAGTACGGCGGTGCCGGCGCGGACGCGCTCGCGACGGTGATCGTGATCGAGGAGGTCGCGCGGGCCTGCGCCTCGACCTCGCTGATCCCGGCCGTGAACAAGCTCGGCTCGCTGCCGCTGCTGCTGTCCGCGTCCGCCGAGGTCAAGGAGCGGTACCTGCCGCCGGTGGCCGCGGGGGACGCGATGTTCTCGTACTGCTTGTCGGAGCCTGAGGCCGGCTCGGATGCCGCGTCGATGAAGACGCGGGCTGTTGCTGACGGCGACGGTTATGTGTTGAACGGCGTGAAGCGGTGGATCACCAACGCCGGGGTGTCGGACTTCTACACAGTCTTCGCGGTGACGGACCCGGACGCGCGGTCGCGCGGGATCTCGGCGTTCGTGGTCGAGAAGGCGGACGAGGGCGTGTCTTTCGGCGCGCCGGAGAAGAAGCTCGGGATCAAGGGCTCGCCGACGCGCGAGGTGTACTTCGACAACGTGCGCATCCCGGCGTCGCGGATGATCGGGGAGCCGGGGACCGGGTTCTCGACGGCGATGGCGACGCTGGACCACACGCGGGTGACGATCGCGGCGCAGGCGCTCGGGATCGCGCAGGGGGCGCTGGACTATGCGCTCGGGTACGTGAAGGAGCGCAAGCAGTTCGGGAAGGCGATCGCGGAGTTCCAGGGCTTGCAGTTCATGCTCGCCGACATGGGGATGAAGATCGAGGCGGCCCGCCAGTTGACGTACGCCGCAGCCGCACGCTCGGAGCGCGGCGACAGCGACCTCACATACTTCGGCGCCGCCGCCAAGTGCTTCGCCTCCGACGTCGCCATGGCCGTCACCACCGACGCAGTACAACTCCTCGGCGGCTACGGCTACACCCACGACTACCCGGTAGAACGCATGATGCGAGACGCCAAAATCACCCAAATCTACGAAGGCACCAACCAGGTCCAACGCATCGTCATGGCCCGCCAACTCCTGAAGGGTCTGGGCTAAACCACCCCCGCGGGGCTACGCGCGACTCGTCCGTCGCCGTGCTACGCGCCGCACCCACCCACCCCCGGGGCTTATCGCCCGGAGCATCCCTTCCGGCTATCGCCGGGGCTTCCGGCTGCCGCCGGGACCTTCCGGCTTTCGCCGGACTTGCGGGCTATCGCCCGGACCCGTGCGCGCTGCCGCGCGTGTGACTGCCCCGTGGTGCGGCGGGTTCGTGCTTGTGAGCTGGCTGCGGTCAGCCCTCGCGGTGCTACGCGCCCCCAGGCGGCGGCTCCGGAAGGTGACGGCAACCTCCCCCTGGTGGGGGTGTCTGCGGCGAGCGGTCTGTCGGCGGTGCTGCGGGCGAGTTAGCCGCCAACCGTGCAACGCGCTGCCCCCGGCCGGTGGACTTTGGGGTTGCTAACGTCGCCGCGTGGTTGTGCGGCGGCGGGTTTTGTTGGGGGCGGTTGTGGGGGCGCCTTTGTTGGTTGGGTGTGGGAAGACTGCGCGGGATGTGGCGCCGGAGTTGAAGCTTGAAACTGCCTGGCGGGTGCCTGTGCGGACTCGGGTTGAGGGGTTGCCGGGGCGGGTGCGGTTGGTGGGGGACTTGGTGGTGTTGTTTGACGGGACCGGGGTGGAGAAGGTTCGGGTTGCTTGTCTGAAGGCGGCCGACGGGAGCCAGGTCTGGGGGATCGATGACACCAAGCAGCTGTCGGTGCCTGGGCTCGGGGACGTTTGGCTTTGTGTTGTTGGGCGAGGGGTTTATGAGTCGCCTGATGTGATCCAGGAGCCGACCGTCGGTTGCGCCGGCGACATCCTGCCGATCAGTTTTGTTGCTGACCGCAACGCCAGGACGAGCAGCGGCATCGTCGGTGTCGATGTACGCGATGGTCGACCCGTTTGGGGCTTCCGTGCCGTTGCCGACGCATCCGCCGAGCGCACGATGGTCACGGCCGTTGCTGGTTGCGTCGTGCTGGCGACTGTGAGTGCGCCGTACGGTCCGCAGTGGCCGGATCGGGCGACGACGATCGCGCTCGACGCGCGGACCGGGCGCGAGTTGTGGCGTGGAGCCGGGGTGATCGGGCTGGCGGGGGACGGGGAGTCGGTCGTCGTCGCGAGGAAGACGGACGGTGGCTGGCGGCCGGAGGTGCGGGACGCGCAAACGGGTACGCCGCGGTGGACCGGCGAGCATTCGATCGACGGGCCGTATCAGCACGTCGCGACTGTCGCCGATCACACCGTGCTGAGTACCAAGGATCGAAGGGTCACCGACATAGTGCGCCTGTCGACCGGCGACCAGCTCGACTTCGAGGCTGACGCTCCGCCGGGGCTGGTGGGGTCCGAGCCGCCGATGCTCGTGTGGGACAGCGGTGTCGCCTGGTGGGCCAAGGGGCCGAATGGCTTCGTCACCCAGACCCTGCCGAAGGGCTCGCCGACAAAGGGGAAGAAGCGGCCGAAGGGTCTTGAGTTTCACGCCCTCCACGGCGCCGGACCGTACATCTGGGGCACGTACAAGACGACGCAGGAGAGCACCGAGCACGACGACCTCGCCGGGACCATCGCGGTGGACCGCACCGGACAGCCCCGGTCCGCTACCCAGCCCGGCGTCGTTCTTGCCGACGTCTCCGAGAAGTGGCTGGTCGTCGGCAAGAACGGGTACGTCGAGGTTCAGCGCATCAAGCCGTCCTAGGGAAGCGTGTGGCCCGCGGCCGTGTAGAGGTGGTACCACTCCTCGCGGCTGAGACGGATGGCCGCGCCGGCCGCAGATTCGATGACGCGACGAGGATTGGTCGTGCCGATGACGATCTGCATGTTGGCGGGGTGCCGCGCGATCCAGGCGATGGCGATTGCATCGGGAGTCACGGAGTACTTGCCGGCCAGGTCGTCCAGCGCCTCGTTCAGCGGGCCGTAGTTCTCGCGGTCGCCGAGGAAGACACCGCCGGGCGGTGGCTTCTGGACGGAGCCCCAGGTCTGGATCGTCATGTCGTTCAGGCGGCTGTAGTCGAGGACGCCCAGGTCGCGGTCGACGGACTGGTCTAGGCCCATGATGTTCGCGGCCAGACCCTGCGCGACCAGGGCGGCGTTCGCGAGGCTGAACTGCATCTGGTTGGCGACCAGCGGCTGGCGGACGGACCTGGCGAGGAGCTCGATCTGGCCGGGCGTGTGGTTCGAGACGCCGAACGCCGCGACCTTGCCGGCGGAGTGCAGTTCGTCGAAGGCCGCGGCGACCTCGTCGGGCTCCATCAGGGTGTCCGGGCGGTGCAGCAGCAGTACGTCGAGGTGGTCGGTCCGGAGCGCGGCCAGCGACTGCTCGACGCTCGAGACGATGTGCTCACGGGAAAAGTCGAAGTACCCGGGCCGGATCCCGACCTTGGACTGGATCACCACCTGGTCCCGTTCGGAGGCGGGGACCGGCTGCGCGTCGCCGTACCGCTGCTCGCAGCCGTGCGAACCGCCGTAGATGTCGGCGTGGTCGAACATCGTGACGCCGGCGTCGCGCGCCGTACCGACCAGCTCCCGGATCTCGCCGTCGCTGAGGTTCTTGATCCGCATCAGCCCCAGCACAACCCGTGACACGGACATCCCGGCTTTGGTCAACTCAACGGTCTCCATGACAGGTGGTTCTATCACCATGGCGAGTAAGCCAGGCGATTCCTGGGCACTTGACAAGGCAATCGGGGATTCTGTCTTGAGGAGCGGCCGTGACCACAACTGCAGACCCCGTCGCTTCGCCCCAGGACGAGTTCCAGCCCGCCGGTGGCAGGCTCGAGCGCGGGCTCATCTGGGTATTCATCGTGGTGCCCACGCTGGCGCTGCTGCCGGCGATCTACTTCGCCTGGGGCGGCTGGATCAGCTGGCGGGACGTCGTACTGCTGGTCGTGTTCTACGTACTCACCACCACCGGCATCGGCGTTGGCTACCACCGCCTGTTCACGCACAGCGCGTTCAAGAGCAAGCGCGGCCTGAAGATCGCCCTGGCGATCGCCGGCAGCATGGCACTCGAGGGTCCCGTCATCCGCTGGGTGGCCGACCACCGCAAGCACCACAAGTACGCCGACCGGGACGGCGACCCGCATTCGCCGTGGCGCTACGGCACCAGTGCTTGGGCGGTGACCAAAGGGTTCGTCTTCGCGCACGTCGGATGGGTCCTGTGGGGAGAGGAGCGCGCCGACCCGAAGCGCTACGCCCCGGACCTCCTGAACGACCGCGACATGGCGTCGATCTCGGGCATGTTCCGTCAGCTGGCGGTGCTGTCTCTGCTGGCGCCCGCGCTGATCGGTGGACTGTGGGACAGGTCGTGGCACGGTGCCGCGACCGGATTCTTCTGGGGCACGCTGGTCCGGATCGCGCTGATGCACCACGTGACGTTCTCGATCAACTCCATCTGTCACGTCACCGGACGCAAGCCGTTCGCCGCCCGCGACCGGTCCGGGAACGTGTGGTGGCTCGCCGTACTGAGCCAGGGCGAGTCCTGGCACAACCTCCACCACGCCGATCCGACGTGCGCACGCCACGGAGTCCTCCGCGGACAGGTCGACATCAACGCCTGGCTGATCAAACGCTTCGAACGGTTCGGCTGGGCGTACGACGTGAAGTGGCCCGACAAGGAACGGTTGAAGAAGAAGCGCACAGCCCTCGTCTGACGGACAAACCGGCGTACGCTGTAAGGACCTGACTGGTCGGGTCAGGCTGCCCCAGACACCGCGGCAGTGATCGTCGCTGAGATCCGGGGTGTTGTCATGAGTGTTCTACGGCCGGCGCCATGAGCGCCCCTGACGCGGACCGGTCCGCAGCCGCGCTGGCCATGCTCACCGGTGATCTCTACATGGCTCCGGATCTCGACACGCTGCTGGAGCAGACGCTGAGGTTCGTGTCCGTCGCCATCACCTGCGACTGCGCCGCCATCGTGCTGTGGCCGGGTCATGGCGTGGAGCGATGGCGGGTCACCGGTTCGGACTCGCGGGCGGCCAGGGCGGAGTACATCCGGTACGAGCCCGGCGAGGGCATGGCGACAGTTCGTTCCCAGCCGGTGATGGTCGGTGACACCGATGCGGAGGTTGCGACCGAGCTGGGTCTTCACAGCGTGATGAGCAGCGTCATCCGGGCCCGGAATCACGACATCGGAGTACTCGACGTCTACGCCTGCGAGCGCGACGCGTTCCGTCCGTCGGACCAGGCTCTTGCCGGTGCACTGGCCACGCACATCGCGGTCGCGATCAGCACGGTGACAACGGCTGACACCCTGGTCCGAGCGATCGATGCCCATACCGCGATCGGGCAGGCGGTGGGCATCTTGATGGAGCGGTTCGACATCGGGCCCGATGCCGCCATGGTGCTGTTACGGCGTCAGTCGCAGGACCACAACGTCAAGCTGCGGGCCGTTGCGGCGGACGTGGTGTCGGCGCACCGCCCCGCCGTGCGATGGTCGCAGCGCTCAGCCGGGCTGCCCGGCTGAGCAGGAGGCTGCGGTGAGCCCGGTGGACAGGGGACGCTTCGATGGGCAGAGTGGGAGCAGCGACGTCATGACCGGGATCGCCCGGTCGAGCGGCCCAAGGCGCGCGGCGACGTCCGAGGTGAGCTGATCCGTGGCATCACCGCGTGTGCGCCAGATTCTGCTCGAGGTCCTGACCGATCCGCCCGGCAGGGCGAGCACGGCCGCGCAGGTGATGCAGCGATTGGTCGCCGCGACGCTGGCGGCGGTGAAGGTCGACGGCGCGAGCGTTGCCTTGATGACGCCGGCCGGTCACGCCGGCCTGTTGGCCGCGACCGACGGTCCCTCCGCGGAGCTGGAGAACCTGCAACTCACTCTCGGAGAAGGTCCGTGCCTGGACGCGTCGCGCGCGGGCAGACCGGTGCTCCAGCCGGATCTCAGCAGCGGCGGTACTTCGCGCTGGCCGGGATTCACCTCGTCGGCGACCAATGCCGGCATCGCCGCTGTGTTCGCGTTCCCGCTGCAGGTGGGCGCGATCCGGTTGGGAGTGCTCGACCTGTACCGCACGATCACGGGATCGCTGGAGCCTTTGCAGCTCGCCGAGGCGCTCGATTTCGCTGCCGCCGCGACGACGATCCTGCTCGACCTGCAACACAGCGCGCCGATCGGCGAGCTGCACCCGCTCCTCGCCGTCGCCGCCGACGGGCATCGCGAGATCCATCAGGCCACCGGGATGATCTCGGTCCAGGCCGCGATCGGACTGACCGAGGCCCTGCTGCTTCTGCGCGCCCGCGCCTACGCCGCGGAGCGCCCGTTGCTCGAGGTCGCGAACGACGTTCTGAACCGGCGACTCACCTTTTACCCCGAGGACGATCATGATGAATAGGCACGGCGATCCGGAGATCGGACCACCGGCGCGGAAAGGAACCAGGTCATGACCAGGGAGCAACGCCTTGGGCGAGTCTTCGTCGAACTCGCCGACAGTCTCGTCGACGACTTCGATGTCATCGACCTTCTCCATTTGCTCTGCGATCGCAGCGTCGAGCTGCTCCAGGCCGACGCGGCCGGGCTGATCCTGGCTGACCAGCGCGGCCTGCTGCACGTGATGGCATCGACCACCGAGGAAGCCCGGCTGCTCGAACTGTTCGTCCTGCAGAACGACGAGGGCCCGTGTCTGGACTGCTACACCAGCGGGCAGCAGGTCGCGAACGTCGATCTCGACGAGGTCGGTCAGCGCTGGCCCAGTTTCTACGCCGCGGCCACGGCGGCCGGCTACCGGTCGACCCACGCGCTGCCGTTGCGGCTGCGTGGACAGACGATCGGTGCGATCAACCTGTTCTGTGAGCGGCGGTCGACGTTGAGCGAGGAAGACCTCGACCTGGGGCAGGCCCTGTGTGACATCGCCACGGTCGCGCTGCTGCAGGAGCGCGCGATCCGCTCCAGCGAGGTCCTGGCCGAACAGCTGCAGGGCGCGCTGAACAGCCGGATCGGGATCGAACAGGCGAAGGGTGTCCTGGCGGCACGAGCAGACATCCCGCTCGACGTCGCCTACGCCCTGATGCGTGACTACGCGCGCCAGAACCACTTGCGGCTGAGCTCGGTCGCAACGGACGTCACCACAGGCGCGATCCTGCCCGCCGATCTCCAACCCACAAAGAAGTCCTGACCTCGGGTCCGCACCCGCATGGAGTGGTCCGGCGGGGGCACCGGGGGATGAAATACCGGGACGGAAGAGGAGATGGCAATGGGTACGGACGACAAACTCCAGAACGCGGCCGAAGAGGCCAAGGGCAAGCTCAAGGAGAAGGCCGGCGACGCGACCGACGATCGCGACCTGGAAGCCGAAGGCAAGGCGGACCAGACGAAGGCCAACCTGAAGCAGGCCGGCGAGAAGGTCAAGGACGCCTTCAAGGACTGACGCCAGGCCCCTCAGGGGGTCGAACGTGGGGCTATCTGTTCGGCGGCCATCCATTCGGTGGTCTCGGTGTGATCCCGGTCCTGATGCTGGACCAGGCCACGCCAGCCGGACGGGTGGTTCTCGCAGGCGATGAGCCAACCCGGCTGCCAGCGACCGTGGATCCACAGATCCACGTGCGCCGGCAGCTGCAGGTGGTCCAGCCGGTAGTCGTCGAAGGTGTTCATCAGACGGACCGGTTCCAGGCCCGGTGCAGGCCCACGGCGGCGATGAGTTCGCTCGTGTAGGGCTTGGCGACCGTGTCGCCGAGGACGATGCCGGGTGCGGTCGTGTCGATACCGGCAGCTGTGAGTACGTCGACGCCGTCACCCCACGCGGCGATCACCTTGCAGTGCCGGAAGAGTTCGCCGAGCAGGACGGTCAGCCTCCCGTCGGTCAACGTCGGGTTGCCGGCGGCAACGACCACGGCGTCGTACTCGATCGATCGGGTGGTGAGGAACGTGCGCTCGACGGGCTGGGTCGTGCGGGCGCGCTTGATGGTCCCGCCGGACGGCGCGAGGAGTCGCAGTACGGCGCCCTTGGCCTCGACGGCTCGGCGCAGCTTGTTGATACCGGCGAGGTCGGCGCCGTCGGCCGCAACAACTCCGATCACGCGGCCGGCGATCGGCCCAGGCGTGTCGACGAGCTGGGACAGCGCGGGGGAGGGCGTCGGGTCGACCACGGGAGTTCCGCTGGGCGCGGGCATTCCGAGTCCGGCCGCGACCGCCGTACACAGATCTGTTGCGACGTTCGCGAGTACGCCGAGCATCCGTTCGCGGATCGGCTGTTCGTAGCATTTGCTGAGCTCGAAGGTGAAAGCCTCGACGATGTGGGCCTGTTCGATCGCCGTCATGCTCGCCCAGAACAGCGCGGCCTGGGAGAAGTGGTCGGCGAACGACGCCGGATTCGCCCGGACCTTCGGACCGCTGACCTCACGCGGGACATGCACGAAAGCGCCCTCGTCGGCGGGCACCGGCTCGCCTTCCTGGCCGAGGCTGTTCGGCAGGTACGGCGCAATGCCGCGATGTACTGCGGTCTGGTGCATCCCGTCGCGGAGGTTGTCGTTCACCCCGGCGTGCGGGCAGTTGATCGGCAACTGGGTGAAGTTCGGGCCGCCCAGACGGGTCAGCTGCGTGTCGAGGTACGAGAACAGCCGGGCCTGCATCAGCGGATCGTCGGTGACCTCGATCCCGGGCACCAGGTTCCCGGTGTGGAACGCGACCTGCTCGGTCTCGGCGAAGTAGTTCGTCGGATTGCGATCCAGGCTGAGCTTCCCGACCAACTGGACCTCGCACAGCTCCTCGGGAACGATCTTGGTCGGGTCGAGCAGATCGATCCCCTCGAAGGTCTGGTCGTCGGAGTCGGGCATGATCTGCAGCCCCAGCTCGAACTCCAGCGGTACGCCGGCATCGATGCCGTCGGCAAGGTCCCGCCGATGGAAGTCGGGATCGGCGCCGGCCGCGATCTGAGCTTCTTCCCAGACCAGCGAGTGGATCCCGGCGACCGGTTTCCAGTGGAACTTGACCAGACAGGTCTCGTCCTTGGCGTTCACCAGCCGGAACGTGTGGACGCCGAAGCCTTCCATCGTGCGGAATGAGCGCGGAATGCCGCGGTCGGACATCGCCCACATGACGTGGTGGGTCGCCTCGGTGTGCAGCGAGACGAAGTCCCAGAAGGTGTCGTGCGCGGTCTGCGCCTGCGGGATCTCGCGGTCCGGGTGCGGCTTGCCGGCGTGGATGATGTCGGGGAACTTGATCCCGTCCTGGATGAAGAACACCGGCATGTTGTTGCCGACGAGGTCGAAGTTCCCCTCGTCGGTGTAGAACTTCGTCGCGAACCCACGGACGTCGCGGACGGTGTCGGCCGAGCCGCGGGAGCCGAGCACGGTGGAGAACCGGACGAACACCGGCGTCTCCCGGCCGCGCTGCAGGAATCCCGCCCTGGTGACGGAGCCGGCATTCCCGTACGCCGTGAACGTTCCGTGAGCAGCCGCGCCGCGTGCGTGAACGACCCGCTCCGGAATCCGCTCATGGTCGAAGTGCGTGATCTTCTCGCGCAGATGGAAGTCGTCCATCAGACTCGGCCCGCGCGGACCGGCCTTCAATGAATGGTCGGTGTCAGCGAGTCGCACGCCCTGCGCGGTGGTCAGCAGCGAACTGGTCTGAAGCTTGCCCTCCGCCGCGTCGACCGGACGCTCGTCCGGCTGTTGTGCTTTGCGTTTCGGGGGCATGAGACTCCTCAAGAAAGATGCGGTCCACCCCCGGTACCCGCGGCTACGCCTGCTCCAGGTGGGCGATCGCGAGGAGTTCGCCGTCGACGGGACCGAAGTGGGCGAGGGCGTCGCGGTGGATGCTGGTCACCAGCGAGGTCATGGCGGCGGGAACCTCGTGCTGTCCGGCGAAGTCTTCGAGGGACTCGAGTTCCTCGACGATCCGATCCAGGCCGAAGGTCGCGAGCTGGTCACCGGTGAGCAGCCGGGGTACGACGTCCTCGATGAAGGCCGACGCGGCCGGACCGTTCAGCAGCAGCTCTCTCAGGCGCGCGGGGTCCAGACCACCGCTCCGGGCGAGCATCAGGACCTCACCGACGGCGACGACCTGGTTGAACCACAGGAGGTTGACCAGCAGCTTGGTCAGGTACCCGCTGCCGTGTGGACCGGTGTAGTGCACCTGCCGGGCGAACGTGCGCAGGATCGGCTCGACCCGGTCGAGGGTCGCTGATTCGCCGCCGGCATACAGAGTGAGCCCACCTGCTTCGGCCGCGTCCGGACCGCCGCCCACGGGAGTCTCGAGGTAGTCGATGCCATAGCGGCTCGCAGCCGCAGCCAGCTCTGCTCCGAGGGCCGGGGACGCGCTGGTCAGGTCGAGCCAGATCGTTCCTGGGCGGAGGCGTTCGAGCAGTCCGGGAATCGCCGACCGCAGCTCCGGACTCCCGGGTAGGACCGTGACGAGGACAGCGGTCTCCGGCAACGGCTCGCCCCAGGTCGCCCCGAAGCCCGTGACCAGCTGCTCGACTTCGGCACGTACGTCGTGAACCCGGACCGAGTGACCGGCGGCGACGAGATGCCGGGCAACCGGCAGCCCGATCCGGCCCGCACCGGCAAGCGCAATCTCAACCATGACGCCATTGTCAGCGGGGGATTGTGGACGCGCGAACCACGAGCTCCGGTGTGAAGGTCACCTGCCGGTGCGGGCGCGACGGGTCGTCGGCGGTCTCGAACAGGAGCCGAGCGGCGGATTCGCCGATGTCGTGCGCCGGCTGCCGGATCGTGGTCAGCGGTACGACGGCCAGCTGCGCCTCGCCGATGTCGTCGTACCCGACGACCGCGATGTCGCCCGGAACCGACCAGCCGTCCCGGATCAGCTTGTTGACGATCGCGATCGCGATCATGTCGTTGCCGCAGAGAACCGCCGTCGGTCGTGGTTGCATCGCGGTGATGAGGTCGGCCAGCTCGCTGCGTTCACGGATCGTCCGGCCGCCCGCGTCGGCGCGCTGCAGCAAAGCAGGGTCCTCGCCGGCCGCCTCGATCGCGAGCATCGCGCCCTCGTACCGCGCCTTCAGGACGAGATCGCCGCCCGGACCGCCGGCGAACAGCACCCGCCGGTGACCCAGGTCGAGCAGGTGCTTCATCGCCAGGAACCCGCCGCGATGCTGATCGACGATCACCGCGGACGATGTCAGCGCCATCCCCTCGTGCCCGAGTACGACGATCGGCGTGCCGATGGACTCGAGATCGCCCAGGTCCGGCGGCTCCGCGGTCGCCGACGCGATGATCAGCCCGCCGGCCCGCATCTCGGCGAGGTTGCGCACGTACACGCCCTGACGGACCGGATCGCCCGCGGTGTCGCAGTACACGAGTACGAAGCCGCGGCTGCGTGCCACGTCCTCGACCCCGCGGGCGATCTCGGTGAAATAAGGGTTCGCGGCGTCCGGCACGAGCAGCCCGAGCGTGTGCGTGCGGTTCCCCCGCAGCGTGCGTACGGCGCGGTTGGGGACGAACCGGGTCTCCTCGATCGCGCGGTCGATCCGCTCGCGGGTCGCCTCGGCCACCGTCTTGGTGCCGTTGATGTAGTTCGACACCGTGCCGATCGACACGCCCGCGAGCGCGGCGACGTCCTTGATCGTGACGTTCTTCGCCAATTCATCTCCACCTAGCCGAATACAGCCCGGATCATCTCGAGGAACCCGTAGCCATTGTGGCTGTCGGGGAGCAGTGCCGAGCCCTCCGTCCACTCGTTCCACGCGTTCACGGTGATGATCGGATGCGGTTGACCATGCCGTTCGAGGAACGACTTGGCCAGTAGCAGCCCCTCCTTGAACTCCTCGGGCGACGGATCGAACGTCGTAGTCCACGGGTACCGTCCGCGGATGAACTCCCGATCCTGAGCGGTCCGCGGCGACGCGTCCCACCCGACAGTCACATTCGGATAGAACGGTACGTCGAGCTCCGCGGCGTACCGCTCGTACTCCGCGAACGCTGCCGCCCGCAACGGGCCGACCTCCGCCTGCGGGAACTCGAACTTACCGAGATCGGCGTGATGCACCCATACGTACGACGTCGCGGACCGGAAACCGAGCTTCCGCACCAGCTCGGCCGGATCGTCGAGCGTGATCGCCGCGGGCAGTACGCCGACGCCCCAGATGACCGCATCCAGATGGAGCCCCTCGAAGCCCGCCTGACGCGTCTGCTCGTCGAACCACTGCAGCGCGTCCGCCGTCTCCGCGACGCCGCCGAGGCCGACGATGAGGTTGCCCAGCTCGTAGATCGTCAACCAGGGCCGGCCGTCGATGGTGAGGTAGTTCGGGCGTGCGAAGTACGTGTCGATGACGTGGCGGGCCAGCTTCTCGAAGGCGGCGCGATCGATCGCGCCGTTCTTGAGCCGCTGCGGCGATTCGTTGGCCGGATCGTCGTGCGGGAAGATGTTGACCAGTTCATGGTTCGCCCACATCAGCGCGAACTTGATGTCGTCGCTGTTCCGCGCGGCGAGCAGACCGTCGTCGAGGGCACCCTGCAGATACGGACCGTCGTCGTACCAGTAGTAGTCGACGAGAAAGCCGTCGACGCCGTACTCCTTGGCAAGACGGATCTGATGTTCCGCCGCGGCCGGGGTCGCCTCGTCGAAGCGCCCGTCAAGCGGAATGCGTGGTTGCCGGTGCCCGTCGAAGCGCGGCTTCGCGGCCTCGAGGAGTTTCCACTCGTCCCAGTCCTGGCCGAACCACTTCGCGTTCCGCGGATCGGTATGCCAATCCGGGAAGTAGTACGCGAGGATCTTCGGTCGGTCCATCAATGAGGCTCCTTGATTCATTTGACCGCACCGGCGGAGATGCCGGTACGGAAGGTCTTCTGCAGGACGATGAAAACCACCACGACGGGCAGCGAGATCAGAATGTTCGCGGCGAAGATCTTCGGGGTGTCGACCAGCCGCTCGCTCTGGAAGTACGTCGGCACCTGGGTCAGCAGCTGCAGATCGGTCGACTGGATGAACAGCAACGGCAGCAGATACTCGTTCCAGGCGGCGAGGAACGTGAAGATCGCGACGACGGACAGGATCGGCCGGCAGATCGGCACCAGGATCTGCCAGAAGAACTGCCACGAATTCGCGCCGTCGAGACGCCCGGCCTCGTAGAGCTCGGGCGGCAGCCCGCGAATGTAGTTGCTGCTGACAAGCACCCCGAACGGGATCGAGATCACCGTCAACGGGATGATCACCGACCAGTAGGTATCGAGCAGCCCGATCGCCTGGACGACGTAGTACAACGGAACAACGAGCGCGATCGCAGGCAGCGCGAGGCCGGTCAGGATGACGACGGCGCCGACCCTCGAACCACGCGGCCGCAGTACGGCGAAACCGTACGACGCGCTGAGTCCGAGGAACATGACGAGCAGGACGGTCGACACCGAGACGATCAGGCTGTTCGCGAAGAATCGCAGGAACGGTGTCGACGACAGGACGACCGTGTAGTTGGTGAATCCCTCGCCGCCCAGGGATTCCTTGACGATGAGCACGAGCGGGATGACGAGCACCACGAGCGCGATCAGCACGAGGAGCTGGCTGAGCACTCGCCCCGGCAGTCTCTGGAACTGGAACATGTCGCTACTGGCTTTCGCTGGTCGAGAGGCGAACCTGCAGGATCGAGAAGACGAGCGCGATCAGCACGAGCACGATCGACAGTGCGGCGCCGTACCCGGCGTGGAACTGCGCGATCACCTGCTTGTAGATGTAGCCGGTCAGCACCTGCGTCGTCGTACCCGGACCGCCGCCGGTGGTGAGGAAGACGAGATCGAACATCTTCAGCGAGCTGATGAAGCCGAGCACGATCAGGACGAGGTGAGACCCGCGCAGCATCGGCGCGACGACCGTCGTGTTCAGCTGCCAGGTCGTCGCGCCGTCGATGCGCGCGGCCTCGAACAAGCCGCGATCGATCTGCCCGATCGCGGCGTCGTAGATCAAGAAGCTGTAGCCGGTGTACTGCCAGACGTTGATCAGGATGATCGTGCCGAACGCCGTCTTCGGATCGGCCAGCCACGGCTGGTCGAAGCCGTGCAACCCGAGGCTCTGCAGCAGGTGGTTGAACCCGCCGTCCGGCGTGAGCAGGATGCGGTACGACGTGGCGACGACCGCCGGCGCGAGGACGACCGGGACGAAGACGAGCGTCCGGAGCAGGCCGCGCAGCCGTGTCTTCGTACGCACCAGGATCGCCAGCGCGAGGCCGAGGGTCAGCTGGATCGCGACCGTGGCCACCGCGAAGACGAGCGTGTTGCGCAACGCCTGCCAGAAGATCGGATCCTGCAGGAGCTTCGAATAGTTGGCGCCACCCACGAAGTCGGTCGGTGAACCCACACCGGACCAGTCGAACAGCGAGTAGAACGCGTTGGCTGCGATGCCCGCGTGGATCACGCCGACGACGAGGATCAGCGCGGGCAGCGCCCACAGGTAGTCCGACAGCGCCAGCGGGCGGTGACCCCGCACTAGCGGCTCACCGCTTTCGACGCGGACTCGACCTTCTTGAGTGCGTCCTCCGGGGACGACGTACCCGCTGCCACCGCCGACAAGGCGTCGCCGAGGGCCGTGGTCAGGTCGCTGTACGGGATCTGCCGCGCGCCGATCAGCTCGGTCAGCGACTGCTGCTGGCCTTCGATGTCCGCGACCTGTGCCGGGTTGATGACGTCGGTGGTCGCCACCTTCACCGAGGTGACCGCCGGGATGTTTCCGCCCGCCGCCTGGATCTTCTGGCCGTCACCAGCGGTCAGGAACTCGAGGAACTTGAACGCGGCGTCCTGCTTCGACGACTTCGCCGACACCGCGAACCCGTTGTCCGGGCCGCCGAACAGCTTCGTCGGTTGGCCGCCGGTGACCGGCGCGGGGAACGGAGCGGACAGGAACAGACCGTCGATCTTCTTCGTCACGGTCTTCTGCGCGTCGACCTGTCCGGTCTTCGTCATCGTCGCCGGCGTGTTCCAGGTGCCCAGGGCAATGAACGCCGCCTGGTCCGACAGGAACGTGGTCTGCGCATCGGGGTACTCCGTGGCCGCGGTCGCGCCGGCCGGGATGATCCCGCTGGTGAACAGGTCCTTCCAGGCGCTCATGGCCTGCACGAACTCCTGGTCCGTCCACGACGTCTTGCCCTGGATCGCGTCGTACACCTTGCCGGGCGCGATGCTGTTGATCAGCGACAGGTACACGTCGGTGTTGACCCACGCGTCCTTCGCGCCGTGCGCGAGGCACTTCACGTTGTGGGTCTTGAGTGTCGCGCAGACCTTCTTCCACTGCTCGAAGTCGGCCGGTACGCCGAGGCCGTACTGGTCGAGGATCTTCTTGTTGTAGTAGATGAGACCGGCCGCCGACATGTACGCCGGGAGCGCAACCTGCTTCTTGTCCAGCTGCAGCTGGCTGAGCCCCTCGGGGTTGAACTTGCTCGCCCAGTCCTTGCCGAGGTCCTTGGCAGCACGGTCCTCGACCGGGACCGCCAGCGGACCGAAGTTCGTGGTCAGGTCGCCGGGCTGGACCTGGAACACGTCCGGGCCCTTGTCGGAGGACAGCCCCGGCCGGAGCGCGGTGACGTAGTCGTTGTAGGCGTACTGCTTGTAAGTGACCTTGACCTGCGGGTTCGCGGCTTGGAAGTCCTTGATCGCCTGGGTGCTGTTGAAGGCGTTCCAGCCCCACCAGGTCAGCGACACCGGACCGCTCTGGGCCTGCTCCTTCGACCCTGAGCCGCAGGCGGCAAGACCGGCCGCGGCGAGGGCGATGACCGTCAGAACGGTGGCCCTCCTCGTTCCTGAGCGATACATCTCGAGCTCCTTGAGTGAAATGTTTCAATCGCCTGTGATCGTAGCCAGGCGTGATTTCACTGTCCAGAGGTCGACCGGATGCGGCCAATTAATGAATCATTTCACCCGCGGACCGGGTCGGCGCCGGCCGCCTTGCTGACCCGGTCGCCCACCTCGAGCTGCTTCCACAGGTCGCGCGGCACCTTGACCTTCTGCTTCTCGCCGCCGTCGAGCTCGACCTCGAGCCGGCGGTACAGATTCGAGCCGTCGAGCATCGCCCGCGACTTCTTCACGACAACCCCGCTCCACGCATCCTCGTTGGCCATGAGTACTCCTTCGATCACGGTGAGTGGTCGAGTCGAGCCTAGCTCGCGGCGAGGTTCAGGAATCGCTCCGGCCAACCGGGATCGGTGGCCTCGGCGATCGGGTAGCCAGAGGCCCACGGCCCCTCCCAGTGGACCTCGATGCCGGGGTTGTGGACCGAGCTCCCGTCCGGGAGGAACAGGTGCGGACTGCCTTGTACTGCGTCTGTGATCGCGACGGCGTGATCGGCCATGACTGCGCTGCGCGCTCGTCCGTCATCCAGGGCGGTGGCCAGCGCGGCGGCGTCGACGGAATCGACCTCCGCGGCGACCTCGAGGATCACCTGGCGGTGGCCGATCGTCCGGGACTCGAACCAGAACGCCCGCCGAAGCGCGGAGTCCAGATCCTCAGATGCCCGCAATCCTCGGGCTTTGGCCGCATGCACGGCCTCGGCGGCGAGCAGCACGGTGGAAGGGTAGGTCCAGTCCGGCTGCGTCCACAGCCGGAACCCGATCTCCGGCGCGAGCTGCCCGAGCCCGACCGCCTCGCTGTCCGTCCCCGGTCGCGAGTGCGGTCCGTTGAACAGCTCGAGCGCGAAGGTGTGGTGATCGAGCCGCACCACATCGTCCAACCCGAGCTTGGTCCGCGCCGCCCGGAGGCGGTAGATCGCCACATGCGCGAAGGGGCACAGCAGGTCCGACCACACCTGGATCGTGTTAGCCGCGACGTTCACGCGTCCTCCTGGTGGTCGGCGCCGGGTGGGTTGTTCGTGAAGTGCTCCGGGCGGATCAACACCGCCGTACGCCGGTCCGCGACCATCTCGCGGTCGTACTCGTCGAGATCCGGATGTACTCCGCCCGCCGCCGCGTAGATGTCGCGCAGCAACACCCGCAGGCGCTCCGCATCGATCCCAGGCAGCGGATCGTCCGGCCCGGCCAGCTCGACCGATCCGCTGACGCCGATCCACTGCCACCCCGCGCGGAACACCAGCGTCGCCTGCGGGGTCCGCCGCAGATGCTTCAGCTTCGCGGTGTGCCCGCGCGCGACGAACGCCACGATCGGCTCGCCGGTCAAGGGGTGGTCGAGCACGCCGGCGTTGACCACCGAGGCGGCCGGCTCGCCGGACCGTCGCTGCGTGATCGCCACCGCCAGAAAGTGATCCTGCCGTCCAAGCTCGTTGATTCGCTCGAGTCCTCGCATGCCACGAAGCTAACGGACCGCGGTCCGGTTATCAAGTGGCCAGAGCGTCGGCTGGATCGCCGGATCCGTGTAGTCCGGATCGGGATTCCGCCGTACGAGCGTGTCGTTGGGGTGAGCCGAACCGGGACGCCAGCGGTTGCTCGCCGGCTGCAGGTGAATGGCGATCGACCGGCGCGGCGCCGTACTCAGATTCGCCGAACTGCCGTGCACGGTCCGGCAGTGGTGGAAGCTGACCTGCCCCCGCTTCATCCGCGGTACGACGGGAGTCGGGTCGAACCCCTGCGCCGCGATCGACGCCTCCAGGCCGGCGTTGTCCTGCGAGAAGAAGTCCAGCCCGGTCACCGACCACCGATGACTGCCGGGGAGGAACCCGACCGCGCCGTTCACCTCATCCACGTCGTGGAACCCGACCCACGCGGTGAGCATGTCGTCCGACGTACACGACTGCCAGTACTGCCGATCCGTGTGCCACCCCACCCGCGCCGACCCACCCGGCGGCTTGAACAACAACTGGTCGTGCCACAGCCGGATCCCGTCCGCTCCGGAGAGCGCAGCCGCCGTCGCGCCAATTGCCGGGTGTCTTACCAACGTGCCCAGTTCGTCGACGCGCAAGGACGAGTAGTCGTTCTTCCGCAGTACGTCGCCATCCGCGGCCTGCCAGCCTCGTGTCGCGGGCAGATCGGGTAACGCGTGATCGTGGTCGCCGGCGTAGAACCGCTCCATCCCGCGCTCGGCCGCGTCGAGTACGTCGGACGGCACGATCACCGGCGAGATCCAGTAGCCGTGCTCGCGGTAGAAGGCGATGTCGTCTGCTCCAGGTAGCTCCATGCGGACAACCTAGGAATCGAGAGCCCGGTACGGCGTTGCCGATGTTCAGGCAACTGGACACAATCTTCAGGTGTCCTTGCATCGTCCCAGCGGCCTCCGCGCCGGATTCCATGCCGAAGGATTCGCGGGCGACAGCGGCCTCCTGCACGCGGGCGAGCAGTGGGTGCCGGAGCAGTTCCTGATCGAGCCGCACGAGCATCCGGTCTGGGAGGTCTACCTGCAGCAGCACGGCAGTACGCACTGGGTCGCCGGCGGCGAGAGCTACGTCCTCCACCCGGGGCACCTGTTCGCCGTACCGCCCGGTGTCACTCACCACCTGGCCGGCCGTTCCGGCAACCACCACTTCTACTTCGCCGCGATCGACCGCGAACCCGTCGTACGACGTCAGCCCGCGCTCGCGCTGCCCTGGCCGAAGACCGTCGTACATCGTGAGGCTGGTGAGCTCACCCACGCGTTCGCGCAACTGGTCCGCGAGGTCACCACGCGCTACGAGTACGCCGACACCGGGCTGACGCTTGCGGTCGACCATCTGATGCTCGCGGTGTCCCGGTGTCTGGCGCCGGCCGCCGTACCGCAGCTTGCGATGCACCCGGCGGTGCGGACCGTGAAACGCCTGCTGGACCAGGAGTTTCACGAGCGCTGGACCCTGCGGGAGTTTGGCGATCGCACCGGTCTCGCACCGGCGTACCTGGCCGAGCTGTTCACCACCGAGCTCGGCCAGCCGCCACATCGGTATTTGAACGAACGCCGGATCGACCGCGCCCGCCAACTCCTCGAGACCAGCGACATCACCATCACCGCGCTGGCCGTCAGCCTCGGGTTCAGCTCCAGCCAGCACTTCGCCCGCGTGTTCCGTCAGCTGACCGGGACCACTCCGACGGCGTTCAGATCGTCACCAGCGCAGTGACGCCCAACGCGAGCCCGACGAGATAGGTGCCCATGGCACCGACATCGCGCAGCGGGCCGTGGGTGGCGAGGCTGGGCGACCTGAGCATGCCGACCGCGTGAACGTAGCGGACGAACACGGCGGCGATCGCGAGCGCGTCGACCACCCAACTGTCGGACAGCACCGAACAGACGAGCAGCAGGACGATCATCGTCGGGATGTACTCGGCGGCGTTGCCGTGTGCGCGGACCGCGATCATCAGCCGGTCGGTGGGATCGGTGGGGAGTTGGTTCCCGGCGCCGCGGAGTGCGCGGTTCCGGGTGACGTTGGCGCCGAGCAGGAACAGCAGGATGCCCAGCAGCGCGATACAGACGATGGTGATGGTGTCGAGGCTCATACGAGTACTCCTTCGAACAAACGGCTCACGATGGTTTGACTGAGTTGGGTCCCGAGCAGGGCGTCGGTCTTGTGCATGCCGCCCGGGCAGGTGACGTTGACCTCGATCAGCCGGCCGCCGATCACATCGAGACCGGCGATGGCGAGACCGTGCTTCCGCAGTACGGGACCGAGGGCGGTGACGATCGCGCGATCGTCCTCGTCGGGCTCGGCCGGCGCGACCGGCGGTCCGATCCGGAAGTCGTCGACGGCGGGTCGGCGAAGTACGGCGCCGACTATTTCGCCGTCGAGCAGGAACAGGCGTTTGTTGCCGTGCGCAACAGCAGGCAGGTATTGCTGAGCGATCACCTGCTGTTGTCCGCCGTGGCTCGCGGACTCGAGCAGCGCGACCGCGCCCTGGTCGTCGTGCACGAGCCAGACGTCGAGACCTGCGAATCCGTCGACAGGCTTGACCACCGCGGTGCCGACACGTGCGACGAACCCTCGAAGTTCGGTCGGATCCGCGCCGACGTACGTCGGGGGACAGAGCTCGGGGAAGTGCAGCGCGACCAGCTTCTCGTGCATCGCGCGAATGCCTTCCGGGCGGTTGATCACGCGTGTGCCGGCGCACTCCACCAGATCGAGCAGGTACGTCGTGTGCAGGTACCGCGCGTCGACCGGCGGATCGATCCGCAGGTGGACGAGCCCGAGCGAGGCGACGTCGATGACCGCCGACCCGAGCTCGTCCCACCAGGTCGCGTCGACGATCCACCGATGGTCGCCGCCGGGCGCTTGCCGCGGCCGAAGCCGGATCCGCCGGGCATGAGCCCGCACCCGCCCCTCAACAACCGCCAGCTCCTCCGGCCCACAACACCAGACGTCGAGCCCGAGCTCCTGCGTCGCCCACATCAACCCGACACTGGCGTCGATGTCCCCAGCCAGCCCCGTCAGCGGATCAGTAACAAACAGCACGCCCCGCCCACCCCAATCCCTGCCCGCGGCGCTCATGCTGCGACCTCCTGCCAGTTGGATGCCAGTGAGGCTGTGGCGGCGGCTTGCCAGTGTTCCGGCAGGTTGGCTTGCTCGGGTTCCAGTGCGCGGAGGACCGCTCGGCGGTGGGCGTCGTCGTACATCAACTGGCTGAGTGCGGCGATCGCGCGTTCGACCCCGGCTGGTTCCTGCGCGTCGAGGAAGCGGACCTCCAGGTAGGTGCCGCGTGGACGCACCGGCGGGAACAACGTGGTGAGGTGTGCCCCCGCACCTTCCAAGAACTGTGTGGCCCCGAGAGCGAAGGCTGTGTAGGACCTGATCGGGTCGTCGCCCCGGAGCACCCGGTCGTCGAACCCGGTTCGCGTCGGGTCCACGTCCAGCCACGTGCTCAACCGCCCGCCGTCCCGCGCGAACGCCGCAGCGACGAACGGCCCGGCGAGATTCAACACCCGCCACTGCTCCAGACCGGCCGCCCCCGGCCACCAGTCCAGGCAGATCTGAGTCGACGCGGTACGCCGCATCATCCGTCGCCCGGCCGGTCCGATCGAGTCGAAGTGCCGTTGCATCGCGACGTACCGCGAGGACGTCAGCTGCAGCGGCACATCCATCCTCGGATCCACCGGGATCGTCAGCAACGTGATACCGACCTGGCCGAGCCGAGTCCGCAAATCCGCGGTCAGCGCCGCCAGGTCCCCGACCGGGTCGAGTGACGGCGGCAGGCTCAGCTCGAGCTGACCGCCCGGTTCGAACGTGACGTACGGCGCCGCCATCGCCCCCGCGGCCGCCCGCCGTACCCGCTCGATCGGGACCACGCCGCCATCCGCGTCGGCGACCACGTACTCCTGCTCGACCGCGACCCGGACCGTCCGCCGGCGCCCCCGCGCGAACAGGCCCGCAACCACTGGGTGAAGCTCCATGGCATCCATCGGGCCCTCCTGATACCGTAAGGTTTCCTGTCGAAATATTGGAAGGTATCCTTACGACATGTCAAGAGCTGAGGTGCCACGACCTGACGAGAAGCCGTTGATCGCGCTGGTCGAGCGGGCCAATCGCGCGCTGCAGTCCGACATGGTCCGGCGGGCTCATCTCGACGGGCACACCGAGGTGAAGATGGCGCACAACTCGGTCTTCGGCTTTCTGCACACGGATGGCGCCCGGGCCGCGGACATGGCGCTGCGGGCGGGGATCACCCGGCAGTCGATGGGTGAGGTGATCCGCGACATGGTCGCGCTCGACCTGCTCGAGATGCGCTCCGATCCGGACGACGGCCGGGCCAAGGTGGTCACCTACTCCGAGCACGGACTGGCCGTGGCCGGCGACGGCTACCAGTACCTGATCGACCTGGAGAAACGCTTCGCCGAGGAGTTCGGCGAGCAGGAGTACGCCGTTGCCCGCGATGTCCTCGCCCGCATCGTCGACGTCCTCGACCGCGTCTCAGCCGAACACGAGGCTCAGATCTCGTCGTCCGCCGGAGGCAAGGTCGGGTAGTCGACGATCGGGTAGAGACCGACGGTGAAGCCGTACGTCGTGTCGCCCGCCCGCGGGAGCTGGTCGAAGTCGTGGACCAGCGCGGCGACCTGCTGCCAGAACTCCTTCGCGCGGTCCGCCGGGATCCGGGCGTGCCGGATCAGCGAGAACATGTCACCCGCGTCGTACGCCGGTTTGGACTCCTCCGCCGCGACCTCGAAGTCGTTGAAATCATGCGGCAACTCGCCGCCCTGGCGGCCGAGCCCGACGTAGAACATCCGCGCCGCGCGGCCGTAGAAGCGCTCCTCGATCGCCCGCACCCGCCGGGTCCGGACCACCTGCAGGATGCCGGCGTCGGTCAGCACCTTCACGTGATGCGCGACCGTGCTCTTCGGCCGGCCGACCGCGGTGGCCAGCTCGGTCACCGTCGCGGCCCGCTCGTGCAACAGCCCGAGAATCGTCGTCCGCAACGGGTCGCTGATCGCCCGCACCTGCTCCGCGGTGGTCAGCTCGATGGTGTCCGCCAGCTCGTAGTCCGGCACCGACCTGTTGATTGACATGGTTCGAATAGACTAGCATCACGGATTGTTCGAGATATCTGGATCATTGGAGCCAAGATGGCCGAGATCGTGCTGTTCCACCACGCCCAGGGGCTGACCGAGGGGGTGAAGGCGTTCGCCGACGAGCTCCGGCAGGCGGGTCACACCGTGCACACGCCGGACGTCTACGAGGGCAACGCCTTCGCGACCCTCGACGAGGGCATCGGATATGCGAAGAAGACCGGCTTCGGCGTGCTCCTGGAGCGCGGCGTCGAAGCCGCGCAGAGCCTGCCCGAGAACATCGTGTACGCCGGATTCTCGCTCGGCGTGATGCCCGCGCAGCAGCTCACGCAGACCCGTCCGGGTGCCGTCGGTGCGCTCTTCTTCGACTCGTGCCTCCCGGTGGAGGAGTTCGGCACGTGGCCGGACGGTGTGCCGGTGCAGGTGCACGGCATGGACCAGGATCCGTGGTTCGCCGAGGAAGGCGGCGACCTGGACTCTGCCAAAGCCCTGGTCGCCGCCGTCGACACCGCGGAACTGTTCCTCTATCCCGGCAAGGAGCACCTCTTCGCCGACTCGTCGCTCCCCGGGTACGACGAGGGTGCCGCCAAGCTGCTGATGCAGCGCACCCTCGACTTCCTCAGCAAGCTCGCTTAAGCCTCGGCCGCTGCGGACTCCACTGCGACCGCGGCGGCCGGAGCCTCGGTCCGTCGCGTCGGGATGAAGGATGCGATCGCCAGCGCGGCGAGGGCGGCGCCCGCGCCGATGAGCAGGACAGTGCGGAAGCCGCTCTGCGAGGGCAGCGTGTAGCCGCCGAGGCGGATCGTCAGGTTGGCCAGGATCACGCCGGCGACCGCGCTGGAGACCGAGGTCCCGATCGAGCGCATCAGCGTGTTGAAGCTGTTCGCGGCCGCGGTCTCCGAGACCGGTACGGCGGCCATGATCAGCGCCGGCATCGCGCCGTACGCCAGGCCGATGCCGGCGCCGATCAGCAGCGAGACCAGCACGAGCTCCCAGACCGATCCCATCAGCACACTGCCCACGGCGTACCCGGCGGCGACCACGACCGCGCCGAGCATCAGCGTGACCTTCGGGCCGCGGGTCCTGGAGATCTTCGCCGAGAACGGCGCGGCGATCAGCATGACGAGGCCGGACGGGCCCATCACCAGACCGGATGCGAGCATCGACTGGCCGAGCCCGAAACCAGTTGCCTTAGGCATCTGCAGCAGCTGCGGCAGCACCAGCGACATGGCGAACATCGCGAACCCGAACACCATCGACGCCAGGTTGGTCAGCAACACCTGCGGACGAGCCGTCGTCCGCAGATCGACGAGCGGCTCGCTGGTACGGCGTTCCCACCAGCCCCAGGCGAGCAGCGCGACGACCGCAAGTGCGAACAGGCCGAGCGTCCGGCCACCGGTCCAGCCCCAGCTCGCGCCCTGAGAGATTGCCAGCAGCAACGAGATCAGGCCGATCGACAGTCCCAGCCCGCCGAGCAGGTCGAACCGGCCGCCGGAGCGTACGGACGACTCCGGGACGAACCGCAGTACCAACCCGAACACGATCACGCCGAGGCCGGCCGACAGCCAGAACAGCGTGTGCCAGTTGAAGTTCTCCGCGAGCAGCGCCGCGAGTGGCAGGCCGAGTGCGCCGCCGACGCCGAGCGAGGCGCTCATCTGCGCGACCGCGGTACCGACCTTCTCGGGTGGCAGTTCGTCGCGCATGATGCTGATGCCGAGCGGGATCACGCCCGCGGCCATGCCCTGGAGTGCGCGGCCGGCGATCATCGGCACGAGCGAGCTGCTCAGCGCGGCGACGACCGAGCCGGCCACCAGCATGCCGATGCTGATCAGCAGCATCCGGCGCTTGCCGTACATATCGCCGAGGCGGCCCATGATCGGGGTCGCGACCGCGGCCGCGAGCAGGGTCGCGGTGATCGCCCAGGCGGTTCCGGCGGCCGACGCGTTCAGCAGTTTCGGCAGCTCGGGGACCAGCGGGATCACCAGCGTCTGCATCAGCGCGACCGTGATACCGGCCGAGGCGAGCACCGGCACGACAGCGCCGGCCCGCACGGTGGGAGCAGCGGACATCAGCAGCCTCCTGGGCTGAACTAGATAGTTGGTTTCTGCAACCAAAGACTAAGTCAGGCAGTTGACTTAAACAAGTAGGCGAGGCAAGCTGGAAGAGCAACCACGCGGAGGTGATGTCCTGTGACCAAGAGTGATCAGACAGTCAGGGCTGCGCGGGTGAACGCGACCCGGGACCTGATCCTGGCGACGGCCGAGCGGATGTTCGCCGAGCGTGGCGTGCACGAGGTGTCGAACCGGCAGATCAGCGAGGCGGCCGGGCAGGGCAACAACACCGCGGTCGGGTACCACTTCGGGACCAAGACCGACCTGGTCCGGGAGATCGTCCGCAAGCACGCGGTGCCGGTCGAGGAGCGGCGCCGCGAGCTGATCGCGGAGCTCGGCGCGGATCCGTCCGTCCGGGACTGGGTGACGGTGCTGGTCCGGTCGGCGACCGACCACATGAGCAGTCTGGGTCCGCCCAGCTGGCTCGCGCGGTTCAGCGCCCAGCTGATGTACGACCCGTTGCTCCGCGACATCCAGCTCCAGGAGTCGCTGAACTCGCCGACCCTGCAACGCGTGGTCGAAGGGCTCGGCGAACACCTCGCGGACCTGCCGCCGGCGGTCCGGATGGAGCGTGGCGACATGGCCCGGCATCTGATCATCCAGATGACCGCGGAGTTCGAGCGAGCGCAGGCCGAGGGTACGCCGACGGCGCGGGCGACCTGGCAGGAGATGGCCGACGGTCTGATCGACGGAATCGTCGGGCTGCTGACCGCACCGGTGAGTTCGTGAGTGTGCTCGTGGTGGGTGCTTCCGCGGCCGGCCTGACAACCGTGGAAGCCCTGCGACGCAAGGGATATCGCGAGCCGATCACGGTCCTCGGCGCCGAGTGGCACCCGCCGTACGACCGGCCGCCGCTGTCGAAACAGTTCCTCTGCGGCGACTGGGACGAGGCACGGACCCGCCTGCGCCCGGACGCGATGCTGTCCGCGCTCGATGCCGACTTCGTCCTCGGCGATCCCGCAGTTGCCCTGGACGCCGAACGACGCGTTGTCCGAACCGCCGCCGACCGCGCCTTGACAGCTGACGCGGTGGTCATCGCAACCGGCCTGACCCCACGCCGCCTTCTGGGCCCCGAGCTCGAGGGCGTGCATGTACTGCGCACCCTCGATGACGCAGCCGCCCTGCGCAAAGACCTACTGGTAGCTGATCGGGTTGTTGTGGTCGGCGACGGAGTTCTCGGAGCCGAGATCGCCGCCACCGCCCGCAACCTCGGCCGCCAGGTCACGCTGGCCGGCCCGCAGACGTTCCTCCTGGAAAGCCAACTCGGCCCCGTAGTCGGTGCACTGCTAGGGGAACTGCACCGTGCCGAGGGTGTCGACCTTCGACTCGGCACGGCGGTGACCGGGTTGACCGGGTTGACCGGGTTGACCGGGTTGACCGGGTTGACCGGGGTGGATGGGCGTGTGCGCGGCGTGCAGCTGGCGGATGGTGAGGTGTTGCCGGCTGATGTGGTCGTCGTCGCGTTGGGTGCGGCCCCGGCGACCGGGTGGTTGGAGGGGAGTGGGCTCCGGCTCGACAACGGAGTCGTGTGTGATGCGCATTGTCGCGCCGCCGACGGGATCTATGCGGCCGGTGACGTCGCCCGGTGGCAGCATGATGATTCCCTTGTCCGGCTGGAGAATCGGACCAACGCGACCGAGCAGGCGCTGTGTGTCGCCGCCAACATCCTCGGCGACGAGCAGCCGTACCGGCCGATCCCGTACTTCTGGACCGACCAGTTCACCGTGAAGCTCCAGGTCCACGGTCGCCCGACGGCCGACGCCGAGGTGACCGTTGCTGAGGGCAACATCGCCGACGGCCGGTTCGTCGCCCACTACCGCCGCGGCGATCGTCTCGTCGCGGTGCTCGGTTGGAACATGCCGAAACAGACCCGCCTGCACCGGGAGCACCTGGTGTAACTCGAATACCTCTCTGGGGAAGGATTCGTATGACTACTCCGGTCTATCCGATGACCCGGGCACAAGGTTGCCCGTTCGACCCGCCGCCGCAGTTGCGCGAACTGCAGGACGAGGCGCCGTTGGTCAAGGTCCGGATCTTCGACACGACCGCCTGGCTGGTCACGCGGTACGACGACCAGCGCACCCTGCTCGCCGATCCGCGACTGAGCTCCGACGTCAACAAACCCGGCTACCCGAACACCGTCGCCCGGGCGATCCCGACCGGCGAGGACGCCGGGATCGGGTTCATCCTGATGGACGACCCGGAGCACGCGCGGCTGCGGCGGATGGTGACCGCGCCGTTCATGATCAAGCGGATCGAGGCGATGCGGCCGCAGGTGCAGGCGATCGTCGACGGGCTGGTGGACGATCTGCTCGCGGGTCCGAAGCCGGTCGACCTCGTCGAGGCGTTCGCGCTGCCGGTGCCGTCGCTGGTGATCTGCCGGCTGCTCGGGGTCCCGTACGACGACCACGAGTTCTTCCAGCAGAACAGCCGTATCCTGATCCGCACGACCGCGTCGGTCGAGGAGCGGACGCAGGCCCGGAACAACATCGGCCGCTACTTGAACGAGCTGATGGGCGAGAAGCTCGCGAACCCGCAGGACGACCTGCTGTCCGGCCTGGGCGAGCGCGTCAAGGCCGGTGAGCTGACTCGCCGGGACGCGGCCGGCATCGGCGTACTGCTGCTGATCGCCGGGCACGAGACCACCGCGAACATGATTGCCCTCGGCACCCTTGCGCTGCTGGAGCACCCGGAACAGCTGGCCGTACTGCGGGAGACCGACGACCCGAAGGTGGTTGCGGGCGCGGTCGAGGAGCTGTTGCGGTACCTGAACATCACGCACAACGGCCGTCGGCGGGCGGTGCTCGAGGACATCGAGCTGCACGGTCAGGTGATCAAGGTCGGCGAGGGTGTGATCCTTCCGAACGACATCGCGAACCGGGATCCGTCGATGTTCTCCGACCCGGACACGCTGGACGTGCACCGGGACGCGCGGCGGCATGTCGCGTTCGGGTTCGGCGTACATCAGTGCCTTGGGCAACCGTTGGCGCGGATGGAGTTGCAGGTCGTGTACAGCACGCTCTACCGCCGGATCCCGACGCTGCGCCGGGCCGTCGAGCTGGACGAGATCCCGTTCAAGCACGACGGCGCCGTGTACGGCGTCTACTCACTCCCCGTGACGTGGTGAAAGGACGACCTATGAAGATCATCGTTGACCAGGACAGGTGCGTCGCCTCCGGCCAGTGCGTGACCGCGGCCGGTGATGTGTTCGACCAGCGGGACGAGGACGGCATCGTCGTACTGCTCACCGACAACCCGCCGGAGGACCTCGCTGCCGACGTACACCAGGCTGCCGCCGTCTGCCCGGCGCTGGCCATCGTCGTCGAGGACTGATCACGTCTAGAGTGCTGTAGGTGATCAACGGAGCGCATGTGATCATCTACAGCACGGACGCCGAGGCGGACCGTGCGTTCTTCCGCGATGTGCTGGAGTATCCGTCGGTGGATGCCGGGCACGGGTGGCTGATCTTCAAGCTGCCACCGGCCGAGGTGGCTATGCATCCGGCCGAGGCCGCGTCACACGAGTTGCTGCTGATGTGTGACGACCTCGAGCAGACGATGGCCGAGCTGACCTCGCGTGGCGTCGAGTTCTCGCAGCCCGTGCAGCGGCAGCGGTGGGGTGTGCTGACGGCGTTCCGATTGCCGGGTGGGGGCGAGGTCGGGCTGTACGAGCCGCTGCACGAGCGGGCGCATGATCTCTGAGTTCCGCATCCAGGTGCCGGACGCGGACCTGGACGATCTGCGCGCCAGGCTGCAGCGAGTTCGTTGGTCTCGGCAACTACCCGGGGACGGGTGGGAGCGCGGGGTGCCGGTCGAGTATCTGCAGCGGGTCGCGGAGCGGTGGGCGGCGTACGACTGGCGGTTGTGGGAAGCGCGGCTCAACGAGTATCCGCAGTACACGACCGAGATCGACGGGCAGACGATTCATTTCCTGCAGGTGCGATCGCCGGAAGCGGATGCGTTGCCGTTGGTGCTGACGCATGGGTGGCCGGGGTCGGTGGCGGAGTTCCTCGAGGTGCTCGGCCCGCTGACGGATCCGGCGGCGTACGGCGGAGATCCGCGGGACGCCTTCCAGGTCGTCGCGCCGTCCGTGCCGGGGCATGGTTTCTCGCTGCAGTTGCAGGACGGCTGGAATCACGGGCGGATCGCGCGGGCCTGGGCGGAGTTGATGCGCCGGCTCGGATACGAGCGGTACGGCGCACAAGGTGGCGACACGGGATCGGTGGTGTCGCCGCTTCTCGGGCAGCTCGACCCGGACCACGTCGTCGGCGTACATATCAACGGCGGGCTGGCGTTTCCGCCCGTTGAGCCCGGTGATGTCCAGACCGAGGTGGAACGAGAGCGGTTGGCGGCGGCCGAGCGATTGCGTGCAGTCGGGACCGGGTACGCCGACCTGCAGGGGACGCGGCCGCAGACGGTGTCGTACGGGTTGAGCGATTCGCCCGTCGGGCAGTTGGCGTGGATCCTGGAGAAGTTCTGGGAGTGGACCGATCCGGAGCGCGCGCTGCCGGAGGATGCGGTCGACCTGGATCACCTGCTCACTGACGTCTCGATCTACTGGTTCACCAACACCAGCGCGACTTCCGCCAACCTGTACTACGAGAACCGCCGCGCCGCCGACGACATCCGGCCGAGTGTGCCGACCGGCATCGCCGTCTTCCCGACGGATCCAGCGATCCGCCGAGTACTAGACCGCCGGCACCACATCGTCCATTGGTCGGAGTTCACCCGCGGCGGGCATTTCGCGGCTCTCGAGGCTCCCGACCTGCTCGTCGACGACATCCGCGCGTTCTTCCGGCTGGTCCGGTAGCCGCGCCGGCGCGACGAACGTCAGCAGCGTGCCGTCACGTTCGACGGTCGCGTCCGGCCAACGGCGGCGGACCATCCGGATCGAACGTTCGTTGGCCGCACTCACGACGAACAGGAAATGCTTCGCGCCGGCGGCGATCGCATCCGCGGCCGCGATCGCCAGCATCCGGATCCCCAGCCCACGACGCTGATCGTCCTCACCGATGACGGCGGCGAGCTCGGCCGTCGCCTCGCCGGGCGCCCAGGCCCACATCGCGTGGCCGACGATCGTGTCATCGCGCGTTGCCACGAAGGCCGCGCCGGTGGGGCACAGCAGCCGTAGCAGCAACGCCGCTCGCGGCGGAGAACCGATCGCGGTCTGGAAGCGGAAGTAGCGGCTGAGGTCGGTCAGCCCCGACAGCATCGTGGCCAACTCGTCCGCGTCGGGTTCGCCGGCGCGACGGACGAGTGGCGGTCTCGCCTGAGTCTGGTTCACGGATTCAGCGTTCCCTGCTTGGCTGAGTCTGTCAAGCGGACTTATCATGAACCCATGAGTACGGTGATCGGTGAGCAGCTGCCCGAGGCGATGAACTGGTCCACGGAGAACTGCACGATCTCGCGGGTGATGGAGATCCTCGGTGACAAGTGGACTTTTCACGTCCTCCGCGAGATCTTCGTCGGCGTCCGCCGGTTCGAGGACATTCGCGCCCGGGCCGGCATTCCGCGCCAGGTCCTCACCGAGCGACTCGCGGCCCTGATCGAGCGCGGCCTGATCCGCCGCCATCCGTACCGGCTGCCCGGCCAGCGCGAGCGTTCGGAGTACCGGCTGACCGAGGCCGGGCTAGACCTCTACCCGGTGCTGGTGGCAATGATCCAGTGGGGCGACGAGTACCTCCCGCTCGCCGCGGGCGCGCCGATCGAGCCGCGTCACCGCGGCGACTGCGGCGAACGCGTCACCGTCACCATGCACTGCGAGAGCGGCCACGAGCCGACCCCGCGAGAAGTTGCCTTCCGCCCCGGTCCTGGAGCCCAACGACGCTAGACATCCAAACGTTCGATCGCCTGACGGATCAGCTTTTCGGTTTCGCGGGGCTGGGCTGCGGTGATCGAGACGGCGTCCATCGTGACGACGTACGTGTCGAGTTCTTCGCGCTTGTCGAGATAGACCGCACTGGTCAGGTGCTCGATGTAGACGATGTCCGGAAGGTCGGCGTCGTTGAAGCGGAGCAGGGTGAACGCGCCGCCGGTCGCGGTGTAGCCGCCCTTCGAGAACGGGATGATCTGCAGCGTGACGTTGTGCCGCCGGGACGCGTCGATCAGGTGCTCGAGCTGGGCTTTGAGGATTGCCGGGCTGCCGATCGGACGTCGCAGTACGGCCTCGTCGACGACCGCCCAGAGTCGCGCGGGTCGTTGCCGCGTCAGCACGTCCTGGCGGCTCATTCGCAACGAAACAAGGCGATCCTGCTCGGTCCGCGACAACGGAACGTCCTGCCGGCCGAGCTGCATGACGGCCCGCGCGTACTCCGGTGTCTGCAGCAGACCCGGGACGAACTGCAACTCGAACGTACGAATGAGATCCGCTGCCATCTCGAGCCCGAGATAGGAGTGGAACCACTGCGGCGTGAGGTCGTCGAACCGTTGCCACCAGCCCGGGCTGTTGGCCTCGCGGGCCAATGTCAGCAGGCGTTCGCGCTCGTCGTCGTCCTCGACCTTGTAGAGCGTGAGCAGGTCGTCGACGTCGCGCACCTTGAAGCCGACCCGGCCGAGCTCGAGCCGGCTGATCTTGGATTCGGAGCCGCGGATCGCCCAGCCCGCATCGGTCCGGCTGATCTGCGCTTCCTCGCGAAGCCGGCGCAGGTGCACGCCAAGCATGATGCGCAGGGCGGTCGGGCCGCCGTACGCGCCAGGCTCGGTCACCTCATGCCTCCCAGCCGCTGTCCCCGTGGTGTCCCGATGCAACAGCTGATCATTTCACAACAGATAGTGACCTCGTCCACCCCGACGCGCAGATACGGTGTGTCCAACGGGCCCTACGGTCAGTAGAGTCGGCCTCACAGATTTCCGACCACTCTCTGCGAGGTCCACCCGATGCCCGATGCCAAACAGGCACCCAGTTCGATCCCCGTCGGCGTCGACACCAGCCGGGCCAGCATCGCCCGGGTCTACGACGCCTTCTTGGGCGGCAAGGACAACTTCGAGGTCGACCGCGAGGTACTGCGTGGTGTGCAGGCCGCCGCGCCGCAGGCCCAGGACCTGGCCTGGTCGAACCGGAACTTCCTGATCCGCTCGTGCCGGTTCCTGGCCGGTCAGGCCGGTATCACGCAGTACCTGGACTGCGGATCCGGTCTGCCGACCGCCGAGAACACCCACCAGGTCGTGCAGCGGATCCAGCCCGAGGCCAAGGTGCTCTACATCGACAACGACCCGGTGGTGCTCGCGCACGGCCGCGCGCTGCTCGAGGAGAACGAGAACACGCTGTTCGTCAGCGCCGACATCTTCGAGCCGGACGAGGTGCTCAGCAGGCCCGAGGTGCGTGAGTTCCTCGACTTCAGCCAGCCGATCGCCGTGATCCAGGCCGGCACGCTGCACCACTACATCGGCACCGAGGGCGCGCAGATCATGCAGAAGTACGTCGACGCGGTGGTGCCCGGGTCGTACACGGTGATCTCGCACTTCTACGACCCGGAGACTCCGGAGCACACCGCGGTCGCCCAGAAGATGGAGGAGAAGTTCATCCACAGCCCGATGGGCAGCGGCCGGTTCCGCACCCGCAAGGAGCTGATGGAGTTCTTCCCGGACCAGGAGCTGGTGCCGCCGGGCCTGGTGCTCTGCGACGACTGGTGGCCGGACGGCCCGCGGCTCAAGCCGCTGAACCAGGTCGAGGAGTGCATCGTCGGCGGGGTCGGCCGCAAGCTCTGACCCAAGGTCATTGTGACGCCCGGGACCACCTCGGTCCCGGGCGTCATGTTCTTCAGAACGTCCAGCGCTGCGCCGCCGAATTGTTGCATGAGGCAACGGTTACCGGATTGCCGAGGGCACCTGGTGCGGTCAGACACAATCCGTTGGCGCGGATGGTGCCGTCGCCGGGCTGCGTCCACTGCTGGTTGGCGCCGCCGTGGCAGCTGTAGAGGATCACGGCGCCGGCTTGCGTCGCGCTCGAGTCGAGACAGCTGAACTGGGCGTGGAACGTCTTGTTCTCCGCGTGCACCCAGTTCTGGTTGTCGTTGCCGGTGCAGGAGTACAGCAGGATCGTCGTTCCGTCCGAGCCGGAGACGTCGAGGCAGCCGCCGCTGCCGCGGATGTCGCCGGAGGCCGAGTTGCCGATGCCGTTCTCCTGGACGGCTGTCGAACCGTTGAGTGTGACCTGGCTGTCGGCCGCGCAGCCGGTGCTTTCCGAGCTGCCGGTGAAGTGCGCGGTGAGACTCCCGCTGGTCGGCAGGTTCATCGTCAGCTTCGAGTACGGCTCGTCGTCGCAGGTGGCCTTGTCGTTGTTCCAGTCGAAGTACTCGGTCCAGCTGACCATTCCTGACGTACTGATCGTGTTGCCGGCGCCGGTCTGCAGGCTGCCGAGTTTGAACGACGTTCCGGCGGTGAGGTCGCGGACGGTCACGCCGTACCAGCCGCTGCCTTCGCTGGCGACGGCGAACGCATAGGTGTGGCCGGGCGTCGGGGCTCGGTCGAGGCGGCAGCTGCCGCCGGTGCCGTCCTCCTGGAACTTGATGCAGTACGTGCCGGCGTCGCCCACGCGCATGTCGGTCGAGTTCCAGAGCGAGTACAGGAACATGCCGCCGCCGTCGCGGTGGGTCTGCATGCCGGTGTACCCGCCGACGTCGCCGCCGGTGAAGTCGAACTGGTTGGACCAGTAGACGTTCGCGCGTCCGGGCGAGTTGTTGATCGTCATCCGGAACTCGGCCTGGGTGAGCGAGGCGGAGTCGAACGTGTAGTTGACGTACGTGCCGGGCGTGACGCCGATCGCGGACGCACTACCGGGGACGAGGGCGGCTGCGAGGCCGAGAAGGGCGCACAGCAGTAGGGATTTGAGTCTCATCGGGGGTGCTACCTCCAAGCGAAGTGGGGCGGACTTCGACCAGAGAGCTCTCTCGACTTGATGATGCGCAGACGTGCGCGGAGTTGTCCAGAGGTGAGCGGTTAACGTTACACATGCTCGGAAACGAGCGTGGCCGCTGTGCCTTCCTCGAGGGCTTGGAAGACATGCGGGAGGTCGCCGGGGTAGGCGATGTAGTCGCCGGGGAAAAGCTCGACCGGGTCGTCGGTCGGGCCGACGAGGGCGCGGCCGGAGCCGAGCACGACGTGTTCGACGACGCCGGGCATGTGGGGCTCGGACTTCCGGCCCGGGCCGGGGGAGGCGACGATGCGGTAGATGTCGCGGCGCGCGTTCGGTGGGCTGGACGCGACCAGCGTGGCGCTGTAGTCGGCCTGGTCGGAGTAGATGGCAGGGCCTTCGCCGGCACGGATGATCTGCACCTTCGGGCGTGGCGGATCAAGGAGCGCCGCGAACGGGGTATCGAGCGCAACGGCCAACGCCCACAGGGTTTCCACGCTGGGGTTGCCGGTGCCGGACTCCAGTTGCGACAGCGTGGACTTCGCGACGCCGGCGCGTTTCGCCACCTCGGTGAGGGAGAGGCCGGTCCGGGCGCGGTGCCGGCGCAGGGACGCGGCGATCACGTCCAGTGGTGCCCTGTTGTCCATCGCGTGTTCGCTCCATCGGTCTGGTTGTTCGGCTTGACGAACGGGCGGATCGTTGTTCATCATAATGCCCATGCGTTCGATTTGGCGAACACTCGATCGGGGACTCGCCCGCGATATTGCCTTGGTCTGCCTGGCCGACGGTGTCGTGGGCCTTTCGTACGGCGCGATCAGCGTCGGCGGCGGGCTGCCGTTGTGGGTGCCGATCCTGCTCTCGATCGTGGTCTTCGCGGGTGCGTCGCAGTTCCTGTTCGTCGGGATCGTCGCGGCCGGCGGCAGCCCGATCGCGGCGATGATCGCGGGGCTGCTGGTGAACAGCCGGCACGTCGCGTTCGGGCTGGCGGTCAGCGATGTGATCGGCAGCGGGTGGCGGCGGTTCCCCGGCAGTCACGTGATGACGGACGAGAACGTTGCGTTCGCGATGGGGCAGGACGAGTTGGAGCAGAAGCGGGCGGCGTACTGGGCCGGCGGCATCGGCATCTTCGTCTGCTGGAACATCGGCGTCGTGGTCGGTGGGCTGGCCGGGTCGGTGATCACCGATACCGATGTGTTCGGGCTGGACGCGGCGTTCCCCGCGGTCCTGCTTGCACTCGTACTGCCGTCCCTGCGCGACCGGTCGACGCGGACGGCGGCGCTCATCGGTGTCGTGGTGGCGCTGGCGGCAACTCCGTTCCTGCCGGCCGGTCTGCCTGTCCTCTTCGCCTTGGTCGGCCTGCTCTTCTACCGCGCCGAGAAGCCCGCCCTGGAGGTGGCCGGATGACCAACACCCCGCTCCTGCTGGTCGGTATCGGAGTACTTGCCGTAGGCACCTTTTCGCTCAGGTTCGCGGGCCCGGCGTTACGGAGCCGGTTCGAGATACCCGAACGGGCGCAGCAGTTGCTCGCGGCGGCCGCGATCGTCCTGCTGACTGCCCTGGTCGCGACCTCCGCGCTGACCGAAGGCCATGGGCCGGCTGGAATCGCGCGGCCCGCGGGGGTGCTCGTCGGTGGAGTGCTGGCTTGGCGGAAGGCGCCGTTCGTACTGGTCGTGGTCGCCGCCGCGGCAACCGCGGCCGGGCTCAGGCTGCTTGGCGTGCCGTAGCAGGTACCGTGCGGGCATGACCATGCAGCCCGGCATGCCGATGCCAGCGCCGAAGAAGTCGGTTCTTCCGATGATCGCCATCGCCTGTTTCGTCGTCGGCGCTCTGCTGGTCGGGTTCTTCGTCTGGCGGATCGTGGTGACGGCGCCGCACACGCCGCAGCCGATCGAGTCCGGGCGGGTCGAGCTGAAGGAGGAGGGGCTGACGATCTACTCGTCCGTCCCGGTGCTGACCCCGCCGTGCAAGGCGCAGGACGCCGACGGCAACGACGTACCGCTCAAGCGGGAGACGGGATCGGAGACGATCACGATCAACGGCAACAGCTGGTACGTCGTCGCCCGCTCGGCGCAGACCGTACCGGCCGGTGTCTACAGCATCTCGTGCACCGACGACGAGACCAGCGCGACGTACGCCGCCGGCCCGAAGTCCTCGGTCGTCGCGTTCGTGCTCTCGATCCTCGGCGCGATCTTCTCGTTCCTGGTCTTCGCCGGCCTCGGCATCGTCTTCCTGATCATCTGGGCGGTCCGCAGGAGCCGCCGCAACCGCCCCGCCCAACCAGGTGCCCCAGGCAACTATCCGCCACCGGGCCATCCCCAGCAGCCGAACTACAACTTCCCACCGCCCCAGCCGTACAACCCAGGTCCGAACCCCGACCGCCCGGAGGACCGGTGACCGCGATGGATCTCGACTGGGCCGGGTGCCGGAACGCTCGTGATGTCGGCGGGTTGCCGACTGCGGACGGGCGGGTGATTCGCGAAGGGGTGCTGATCCGGTCGGAGAGTTTGCAGTATCTGACCGATGAAGGCGTGGAGGCGGTACGGCGGGCCGGGGTCGGGCGGATCCTTGATCTGCGCGGGGATGGCGAGGTCGCGGCGTTCCCGACGCCGTTCACCGGTACGGCGTTGGCGGTGCGGCAGGCGTTGCAGGATCCCGCGGATCCGGATCACGGGCAGCCGACCATCGTCGAGGCATGTACGTGGATGCTCGATCGGCGGCCGGAGCTGTTCGCGGCCGCGGTGAAGGCGATCGCGGACGAGGAGGACGGCGCGGTGGTCGTGCACTGTCACGGCGGGAAGGACCGGACCGGGATGGTCGTCGCGCTGGCGCTCAGTGTGGCCGGCGTACCGGAGGAAGAGATCGTTGCCGACTACTTCCTGACCCAGGAGCGGCTCGCGCCGTGGCTGGAGGAGCAGCTGGCCGCGGAGCCCGATACGTCCAAGCATCCGGAGATGATCGAGTTCCGCGACACCCGGGCCGAGTCGATCGTCGCGATCCTGCGCCACCTCGACACGAAGTACGGCGGACCCGAGGCATACCTGCTGCATGGTGGTCTTACCGGCGAGGACCTCGCGAAGCTGAGAGCCCGCTTGGTCGACTGACCTGCGTCACGATCGGATCACACAGCGCAGTACATTGGCGCAATGCCGACCGCCGCAGAGCCGACCGGGGTAGACGACCCCGCGGCCTTGGCCGAACGCTACGGACTCTCCAAGAGCTCGATCCGCCCCCCGCTCAGCTCGTATCTCCGTGAGCTGTGGAGCCGTCGCCAGTTCGTCCTCAGTTACGCCACCGCACGCACCTACGCCATGTACGCCGGAGCGCGCCTCGGCTCGATCTGGCAGGTGCTGACGCCGTTGCTCAACGCCGGCGTGTACTACCTCGCCTTCGGTGTCCTGCTCGGCACCAAGAACGGGATCGACAACTACGTCGCGTTCCTGCTCAGCGGGATCTTCGTCTTCACGTTCACGCAGCGCTGCATGACCGAGGGCTCGCGCTCGCTCGCGCTGAACCTCTCGCTGATCCGTACGCTGCACTTCCCGCGTGCGACCCTCCCGCTCGCCTACGTGCTGAACGAGCTGAACCAGATGCTGGTCTCGCTCGCGATCCTGTTCGTGGTGGTCGGGTTCACCGACGGGCCGGCCTGGCGCTGGTTCCTGATCGCGCCGGCGATGGTGCTGCAGATGATGTTCAACATCGGCATCACGCTGGTCTTCGCGCGGATCGGCACGTTCGTCTCCGACATCACCCAGTTGCTGCCGTTCGTCACCCGGACCTGGCTGTACGCGTCCGGGATCTTCTTCTCGCTGCCGTCCAAGCTCGAGGAGTTGAACGCGCCGGCGTGGGTCGTCCAGGTGCTCGCGTTCAACCCGATCTCGGCGTACATCGACATCGTCCGGCGATCGCTGCTCCAGGAGCACAAGCAGAACGAGCTGCCGCACGCCTGGACGATCGCGATCGTCTGGTCGTTCGTGATGCTGGTCGCCGGGTTCTGGTACTTCTGGCAGGCGGAGGACCGTTATGGCCGCGGCTGAACCGACCGTCATCGCCGACAAGCTCGACATCATCTACAAGGTGATCGCCGGCCAGGGCGGCAAGGGTACGGCGGCGACCGCGCTGCGGCGGATCCTGAAACGGCAGGACCGGCCGACGATCCGCGAAGTACACGCGGTCAAGAGCGTCAGCTTCACCGCGAACAAGGGCGACGCGATCGGCGTGATCGGCCGCAACGGCTCGGGCAAGTCGACGCTGCTGCGCGCGATCGCCGGCCTGCTGCCGCCCGCGTCCGGCGCCGTCTACACCGGCGGCCGGCCGTCGCTGCTGGGCGTGAACGCGGCGATGATGAACGACCTCACCGGCGACCGCAACGTGGTCCTCGGCTGCCTCGCGATGGGCATGTCCCCGGCCGAGGTCCAGCGCCGGTACGACGAGATCGTGGAGTTCTCCGGGATCGGTGACTTCATCGACCTGCCGATGTCGACGTACTCGTCCGGGATGGCGGCGCGGCTCAAGTTCGCGATCGCGTCCGCGAAGACGCACGACATCCTGCTCGTCGACGAAGCGCTGGCCACCGGCGACGCCGAGTTCCGGGTGCGGTCCGAACGCAAGATCAAGGAGCTCCGGGACCAGGCCGGCACGGTGTTCCTGGTCAGCCACAGCCTCGAGGTGGTCCAGGAGACGTGCAACCGCGCGATCTGGCTGGACGCCGGCGTACTGCGCCTCGACGGCCCGGTCAACGAGGTCGTCGAGGCCTACATCAAGTCGACCCGGGCCGGCTAGACGGCCTTCGGCTTCTCCCGGAGGCCGATCAGGAAGCCCAGACCCCACGAGACGTGCATGGTCGCGCAGACCAGCGGCATCCAGAACAGGGCCTTCCAGGGCAGGTAGCGGCCTTCCATCGCCGACCCGAAGATCAGCAGCAGCGCGTAGCCCAGCGGCGCGATGAAGCCGAGGTCGAGCCAGCTGACGCCGGTGGCCAGGCCGACGATGCCGAGGATCGTGCCGACGGCCAGCAGGATGACCGCGACCGGCGGCGCCAGGTACCGCTTGTTGGCGGTCTCCGGGTGCCGGCGGATCACCTCGCGGCGCCACTGACCGGTGTGGAAGAACTGCTTCGCCACCGCGGACAGCGACGAGCGCGGCCGGTACGTGACCGAGAGGTCCGGGGTGAACCAGATCAGCCCACCGGTCTTGCGGATCCGGTAGTTGAGCTCCCAGTCCTGGGCCCGGTGCATGGTCTCGTCGAAGCCGCCGACCCGCTCCAGCGCGGCCCGCCGGAACACACCGAGGTACACGGTGTCGGCCGGCCCGGCCTTGCCGCCCTGGTGGAACGTGGACGCACCCAGACCCAGCCGCGATCGGTACGCGCAGGCGACCGCCATCTCGGTCGGGGTCCGGCCCTCGGCGGCCATCACGCCGCCGACGTTGTCCGCGCCGCTCTCGTCCAGCACCTCGACCGCGCGGGTGATGTACCCGTCGGTGAGCGCGCCGTGCCCGTCGACCCGGACCAGGATGTCGTGCTTGGCGTGGGCGATGCCGACGTTCAGCGCGGCCGGGGTCTTGCCGGTCGGGTTCGGCACGATGCTGATCCGGTGATCCTTCTCGGCCAGCTTGTCCGCGATCTCCTGGGTCCGGTCCTTGCTCGGGCCAATCGCGAGGACGACCTCCAGCTCACCGGGGTAGTCCTGCTCGAGGACGCGGCCGACCGCCTCCTCGAGATGGCGTTCCTCGTTCAGCACGGGCATCACGACGGATACGGGTGGCCAGTGGGACAGCGGCATATCAGGTCAGGCCTTACAGATCGATGCGACGTCGTCGACGCCGGTGGCGGGTGTGGTGGGTGAGGTGGTGGGTTTCTTCGTGGTGCCGGTGGTCGGCTTCTTGGTCGTGCCGGTGGTACTACGCGGAGTGGTCGAAGTCTTACCGTCTCCTCCCGAGCCGCCCTTGTCCAGCGATTCGGACTTGGCGATCGCCTCGGCGACCTTCGTCCGGATCAGCGCGAAGTCCGGGTCGCCGGTGTGGATCAACGGCGGGACCGCGGAGAAGCTTGACACCGGGAGCTTCTTCGCGTCCAGCGCGAGATCGGTGAAAGTGCCCAGCTCTCCGGCCGGAATGTCGGTCTTGACCACCTGTTTGCTGGCCGACGCGATGCCCTGGAACTTGGTCAGCACGGTCGACGGCGACAGCTGGTTCAGCATCGCGGACATCACGCACTTCTGCCGCGCCATCCGCTCGTAGTCCGACGACTCGGCCCGGGACCGGGCGAACCAGAGCGCGTGGTACCCGTCCAGGTGCTGGTTCTTGCCGGCCTCGATGTAGCCCTTGATCGGGGAGCTGCCGCCGCCGATCGGGACCCGTTTGCCGATGTCCAGCGTGATCCCGCCGACCGCGTTGAGCAGGTCGCGGAACCCGGCCAGGTCGATCAGCACGAAGTAGTTGATCTTCAGCCCGGTGACGGCCTCGATCGCCTGTGTGGTGGCGGTTTCGCCCGGGTTCGGGTCGCCGGGGAAGAGCGTCTTGTGGTTGGCGGCGTACGTGTAGACGGCGTTGAGCAGGCACTCGGCGGCGCACTTGTTCCACTGGAAGCCGTCGGGGAACTGCTTCGCCATCGCCGTACCGGCCGGGAACGGGACCTTGGCCAGGTTGCGCGGCAGGCCGATCAGCACGGTCCGGCCGGTGTCCGCGTTGATGCTGGCCACCGTCATGCTGTCCGGCCGGGTGCCGATCCGGTCCGCGCCGGAGTCGCCGCCCATCAGCAGCACGTTGTAGCGGCCCTTCTCGGCCTTCGACGACTTCCCGCTGCCGAACACGCTGGCGACGAAGTCCCGCTGGGTGTTCACGATCACACTCGCGTAGACCAGTGCGCCGACCACCACGAAGATCAATGCGCCGTCGAGGATGCTGGTGATCAGCCGGTGGTTGCGCTCCAGCGTCAGCGGCTGCGAGATCCGGTACGCGTCGATGAACAGTGCTGCCCAGCCGACCGCGAGCAGGATCAGGATGATCTGGACCAGCCGCAACGTCCCCGGCCGGGCCAGGAAGTTGATCGTCCCCGAGCGCCAGATCAGGCCGAGGACGACCAGGAACACGATGATCGCGATCAGCCCGAAGACGACCCGCCAGGCCCAGCGGCCCGCGCGCCGGCTGCCCGCGACGATCTGCGCCGACCCGGGCAGGATCAGCGTCATCAGCAACAGTGTCAGCGCCCGCTTGAACCGGACCGGCTCGCGGAGATTGCGCAGGTCTGGCTTCTCCTGCGGCATGACGTCCTTCCGTTCTCCAACCGGGCGGTCTCTTGCCGACCGTACCTTGTCCTCACTTGTCACTCGGTACGACGTGCCGCGCGACGAACTGGTTCGGGCGGAGGCGGATCCGGAGACGAAGAGTAGCAGCCCATTCACACAGCGCAGGAAAACCCGTGCACTCACCCTGCTTGACACAGTTGTGATGGTCGGCGGCGGACGGATGCGTTACGAAGTCCTCTAAGTACAACCAGTGAGGACACCGCCCCATGAAACTGTTCCGTACGTTCCTGGCCGCCACAGCGGTCGCGACTACCACCCTCCTCGGCACCAGTGCGGCCCAAGCCGCCGCACCCGGTACCGACTTCACCGGGATCGCCGCGCTGAGCAACTGCTCCGCATCCCTCGTCCGGTACGCCGAATCCGTCAGCACCGACAAGGCGCTCGTACTCACCAACGGGCACTGCTACGAAGGCGGGTTCCTGCAGCCCGGCCAGGTGCTGGTGAACAAGGCGTCGACGCGCTCGATCACGTTGCTCAAGCCGGACTCCAGCCGGGCCGGTACGGTCCGCGCCGACAAGATCCTGTTCGGCACGATGACCAAGACCGACATGATCGTGTACGAGGTCAACGAGACCTACGCATCGATCAAGAGCAGGCTGAACGTCACCCCGCTCACGCTGGCCAAGCAGGGCCCGGCAAACGGCGCCGGGATGGCGGTCGTGTCCGGTTACTGGAAGCGGATCTACACCTGCTCGGTGCAGGCGACGATCCCGCAGTTGCGCGAGGGCGACTGGACCTGGCAGAACTCGATCAAGTACCAGCAGCCCGGTTGCGAGACGATCGGCGGTACGTCGGGATCACCCGTCGTGAGCACGACGACCGGCGAGATGATCGGCATCAACAACACCGGTAACGAGGACGGCGAGCGCTGCACGGTGAACAACCCGTGCGAGGTCGACGCCAACGGCAACGTCACGGTCGAGCAGGGCGCGGCGTACGGCCAGCAGACCTGGTGGCTCTACACCTGCCTGACCGCGACTCGCAGCATCGATCTGAACAAGTCCGGCTGCGAACTGCCGAAGCCGACCCGCCGCCGCTGACCCTTTGTAACGGTTGCCCGCGGGGTGACGCACGCCACTCCGATATCCGGTAACGTCGCCCCGCATGGCAGTCGACTCCTCCACTGACCACGTCACGACCACCAACTGGCCGAGCCCGTTCGGAGTACGGACGCGGCTGGTTGCGGCCAGTGCGTTGATGCTCTTCACCGAGCTCGCGCTGATCCGGTGGACCGGCTCGAACGTGGTGCACCTGAGCTACTTCTCGAACTTCGTGCTGCTCGGTTCGTTCCTGGGCATCGGGATCGGCGTACTGCGATCCGGCCGCGCGAAGCGGCTGCCGTACTACTCGCCGATCATGCTCGGCCTGCTGGTGCTGGTGATCGCCTGGAAACCGGTGACGGTCAACCGGGGTAGCTCGTCGAGCGTCATCTACTTCACCAGCCTGAACACCACCGGTCCGCCGGTCTGGGTGATCCTGCCGATCATCTTCATCGCCGCCGCGGTGGTGCTGGCCGGTCCGGCCGAGCTGGTCGGTCGCTGCTTCGCCGAGTTGCCGCGGTTGACGGCGTACCGCTTCGACCTGATCGGCAGCCTGGCCGGGATCGTGACGTTCACCGGGCTGTCGTTCCTGGGCGCGCCGCCGATCTGGTGGGGGCTCATCGTCACGATCATGTTCGGGCTGCTGATGATCCCGCGGACGGCGGCGTCCGGTCGCCGGGCCGTGGCGATGGGGTTGAGCGCCGCGATGGTGCTCGCGCCGCTGCTGGTGATGCTCGGGGTGCTGTTCCACGAGTCGACCAAGGCGGACAACAGTTGGTCGCCGTACTACAAGGTGCAGACGAAGCAGTACACGTGGGAGGGCGTGCCGCTGCTGACGATCACGGTGAACGGCGTACCGCATCAGCAGGCGATCCCCGCGGACGCGCGGTTGCAGTGGGAGCCGCAGTACGGACTGCCGTACGAGCGGGCGAACGTCGGGAAGACGCCGAAGAACGTACTGATCATCGGTGCCGGCTCCGGGTCGGACGTCGCGATCGCGTTGAAGAAGGGCGCGACGCATGTGGACGCGGTCGAGATCGACCCGCGGATCCGCGATCTCGGCAAGGCGCTGCACCCGGATCGTCCGTACCAGGACCCGCGGGTGACGTCGCACATCGACGACGGGCGTGCGTACCTGTCGCGGACGGACAAGAAGTACGACCTGATCCTGCTGGCGCTGCCGGACTCGTTGACGCTGGTGAACGGCGCGAGTTCGCTGCGGCTGGAGAGCTACCTGTTCACGAAGCAGGCGTTCGAGAGCGCTCGCGACCACCTCAATCCGGGTGGGGCGTTCGCGATGTACAACTACTACCGCGAGACCTGGCTGATCGACCGGCTCGCGTCGACGGCGCAGCAGGCGTTCGGGCACAAGCCGTGTGTGGACAAGATCGGTGACGGTCTGCAGCAGGCGGTTGTGACGGTCGGTCTGACCGAGCAGGACCAGACGTGTGCGGCCGAGTGGCCCGGCCCGGCCGCGATCACGCCGCCGCCGGCCACGGACAACCGGCCGTTCCTGTATCTGTTCACGGACCGGATCCCTAGCTTGTATCTGGTGACGCTGGGACTGATCCTGGTCGCCGGTCTGGTCGGAGTAGGCATCGCGGGCGGCGGGTCGTCGTACCGGCGGATGCGGCCGTACGCGGACCTGTTCCTGCTGGGCGCGGGCTTCATGTTGCTGGAGACGAAGAGCATCACGGGGTTCGCGTTGCTGTTCGGTACGACGTGGGTCGTGAACGCGATCGTGTTCGCCGGCGTGCTGGTGGCGGTGTTGGCCGCGGTCGAAGTCACCAGACGGTTCAGGACACCACCGGTCAAGGTGATGTTCGCCGTACTGTTCGGCGGGCTCGCGTTGTCGTGGGTCTTCCCGGACAGCTGGCTGCTCAGCATGCCGGTCGGGTTACGCGTGATCGTCGCGGTCCTGATCGCGTTCACGCCGATCTTCGCCGCGAACGTCATCTTCGCCAAACGCTTCACCGACACCGCAGACGGCACAGCCTCCTTCGGCGCCAACCTCCTGGGCGCGATGCTCGGCGGCTGCCTCGAATACGCCGCCCTCATCATCGGCTTCCACGGCCTGCTCATCATCGCGGCGCTCCTGTACGCCGGAGCCTTCCTACTGACACCCAAAGCCCGCTCCCTAGCCCGATGAGCGAGCTGGTACGGGTTCGGCCCGTCTGCGCGGATCCTGCTGGGGTGTGATGGCAGGATCTGAGGTATGACGTGGCTCGTTACTGGTGGTGCCGGGTATATCGGGGCGCATGTGGTGCGTGCGTTCCGCAGCGACGGGATCGATGTGGTTGTGATCGACGACCTGTCGAGCGGGAAGGCGGAGTTCGTACCGGACGGTGTGCCGTTCGTGCGGGCGAATCTGCTCGACGGTACGGCGGTCCGGGAGGCGCTTGACGGCGTCGACGGCGTCGTACATCTCGCCGGGTTCAAGTACGCCGGGGTGTCGGTGGAGCGCCCGCTGCACACGTACACGCAGAACGTGACGGCGATGGTGTCGCTGCTCGAAGCGATGGCGGAGAAGTCGGTGCGCAACATCGTCTTCTCGTCGAGCGCCGGTGTGTACGGGACGCCTCGCGACGAAGAGGTCACCGAGGACACCACGCCGGACCCGCGGTCGCCGTACGGCGAGTCGAAGCTGATCGGTGAGTGGCTGCTCCGCGACCAGGCGGCCGCTACCGAGCTGCACCACACCTCGCTGCGCTACTTCAACGTGGTCGGCTCCGGCGATCCGACCGTGTACGACGCGAGCCCGTACAACCTGTTCCCGATCGTCTGCAACCTGCTGACGCAGGGGAAGGTGCCGCAGATCTACGGCACCGATCACCCGACCCCGGACGGTACGTCGGTCAAGGACTACGTGCACGTCGCCGACCTGGCCCGCGCCCACGTCGCCGCCGCTCGGGCACTCGAGTCCGGCAAGACGCTCGAGCGCGTCTACAACCTGGGCAGCGGCACGGGTACGTCGGTCCGCGAGATCATGGACGCCGCCCGTCGCGTGACCGGGATCGACTTCGCCCCGACCGAGGGACCGCGCCGACCGGGTGACCCGTCCCGCGTCGTCGCGAACGGCGACCTCGCCGCCCGCGACCTTGCCTGGAAGAACACCTACACGGTCGACGAGATGTTCGCGACCGCCTGGGAGGCCTGGCCGAAGGGCTAGTACTCCTTCTTGAAGGCTCCGCTCGTCGTCAGGTTGAGCACACCCGGCCCGGTGAGTACGCCGCCCTCGACCGGGAGGGTGTGGCCGGTGATCCAGGACGCGTCGTCGGAGGCGAGGAACGCGACCGCGGCGGCGATGTCCTCCGGCTCGCCGATGCGGCCGAGCGGGTACATCTTCCCGAACCGCTCGAGCGTGTCCGGCTGGTTGTCCCAGTTCGGCGTCCGGATGGTGCCTGGGGCAACGACATTGAAGCGGACGCCGAGGTTGCCGTACCGCGCTGCGTAGTTGACCGTCATCGCGACCTGGCCGGCCTTGGCGGCGGAGTACTCGATGTTGCCGAAGGCACTGAGTCCGTTGACCGAGCTGATCGTGACGACGTTGCCGCGGTTCTTGACCAGCTGCGGGAGCGCCGCCTGGATGCATCGCGACGCGCCGACCAGGGTCAGGTCGAGCTGGGCGTGCCACTCCTCCGGGGTCGTGTCCTCCGGGACCGTCGACACGATGCAGCCGCCGGCGTTGTTCACGACCACGTCGAGGCGGCCGAACCGCTCGACCGCGGCGGCGACCGCCGCGTCCACGTCGTCGCGGTTCGTCACGTCGACGCGCAGCGGGAGCGCCTGCTCACCGATCTCGGCCGCGACCTCGCCGACTTTCTCCACCTGGAGATCGGTCACCACCACCGACGCGCCCTCGTCGGCCAGCCGCCGCGCGACCGCGGACCCGATGCCCTGCGCCGCCGCCGTGACCAGCGCGACCTTTCCCTCGAATCGCCGCACGCTACCCCTCCAGAATTCGGTCGACCTTCTCGTCCGCGACCCGGCGCTCCAGCTTGGCGGCGTCCAGGTTGCGGCAGAGCACGATCGAACCACCTCCGGAGATCACCCCGACCAGCAGTCCCAGACCGTCCCGGTCCGTGAGCGTCCGCTGGACCAGAATGCGATCGCTGATCGGTTCCGCCGTACCGATCAGGTCCGCGTGCGTGAGATCGTCGTACGCCGGGGAGTCGGGTGTCGGCGGGTCGAACGGGACGAAGACGTCGGGGTGGTTGTAGACCTCGGCGCCGTAGTCCTGGATACCGTCCGGGATCGGCTCGCGGAAGCGGCCGCCGAGCGGGAGCAGGGCGGAGGCGACGGTCTCGCGGTCGCCGCGGACGCCGAAGTCGGGGCCGGTGATCGCGAGGGCGCCGGTCTTGCTGGTCAGGGACGCGCCGACCGACCAGGTGGAGAGCGCCCAGACGACGCCGAGCCAGTGCGGCGGGAGGCCGATCGCGACGGTCTCGCCGGCCTCCAGGTCGTACTCGTCGACCAGCAGGTTCGCGGTCTTCGCGACCCAGTTCGCGGTGGTGACCGCGCTCAGCTCGATCCGTTCGCCGGTCGAGTCGTCGTAGTAGGTCAGGAACGGGGCGCCGCCGTCCCGGCGGACCGCGGCCGCGAACAGCTCGGGGAGGACTCGTGACATATGGCCCACCCTACGGTTCGGTTCCCGGCGTACCGTGGTGGGGGATTTTGTCGAAAGAAGGCTTGTCATGGTGCCACTGCTCGCGCTGCCCGAAGGCGGCGAATGGATCGTCATCCTGGTCATCGTGGTCCTGTTGTTCGGCGCGAAGAAACTGCCCGAACTGACCAAGAACGCCGCCCGCGCAATGAAAGAATTCGAAAAAGTCCGCAACGGCGACGACGACGAGACCCCCGCCCAGGTAACAGCACCCCCACAAGCCCAGCCCCAAGCCCCCGCCCAGCCGGTGCAGACGCAGGCGCCCCAGGCCCCAGCGGCGCCGCCCCAGGCGGCCCCGGCCCAGCCGACCGACGTCCAACCGACCCGCCCCACGGACACCGAGGGCGGCACCGCTCAGTAGCAGACTTGGGTCAGCTTGGTGGGTTGACTTCGAGGGCGGCTGTGCGGAGGGCGGTGGCTAGTACGCGGGTTGGTTCGGGGGGTCGGCCGGGGAGGCGGGCCAGGATGGTGCGGCGGAGTTCTTGGGGGCCGCCGCGGACGGTGACTACTCGGACACCGGGTGGTACTGCGGTCGCCATCGACGCGGAGATTGTGGTGAGGCCGGCGCCGGCTGCGACCAGGTGGAGTTTGGCGAGCCAGTCACGGACCGTGTGGGCGATGACCGGGCGTTCGTCGAGGCCGGGCCAGACGCCCATCCAGAGTTCGGTGGAGGATGCGGGGCCGGCGATCCAGCGTTGGCCGCGGAGGTCAGCCACGTCGACCGAGTCGTGCGCCGCGAGCGGGTGCCCGGTCGGCACGGCCAGGCGGAGGGTTCGCTCGGCGAGGGTCTCGAGCTTCAGCGCGGGCGACTCGGCATCCGGCGGACGGAACGGCGGTGCGGACGCGATCAGCGCGAGATCGATCGTCCCGGCCCGCAGTGCCCGAACCAGGTTGGGTGTCGACCCTTCTCTGGTCGTCACGGTGATCGCCGGGTGCGTACGCCGTACCGCGCTGATTGCTCTCGGCAACAAGACCGCACCGGCACTCGGGAACCAGCCGAGCCGTACGGTCCCGCCGTCGATCGGGAGGCCGGCGAGCTCGCGCGCGGTCGCGTCGAGCTGATCGAGCACGACGGCGGCGTTCCGGAGTACAACCTGACCGGCTGCCGTCAACACAACCCCTTCACGACGCCGCTCCAGCAGTTGGTTGCCAGCAGCCCGCTCGAGCGAGGCGATCTGCCGGGAGACCGCGGACTGCGTGTAGCCGAGCGCGGAGGCGGCTGCGGTGAAGGTCCCCCGCTCAGCCACCTCCCGGAACACGCGCAAAGCAACCAGCGAGACGTCGGAGAAGTCCATGACGTCTACGCATACCACCTGTGCTGAAGTTTCGCTGGAGTCATACCACCCACAGACCTACGTTGGCCGTATGACACAACCACGCGTAGCAGTAGTAACCGGAGCCAACCAAGGCATCGGATATGCCCTAGTAGAAGAGCTCGCACGCAGGATGAACCCACAAGACCTGGTCCTCCTGACCGGCAGAAACCCAGAGCGAGTCGCCGCCGCGGTAGAACAGTTGAACCGCCGCGCCGACGCCTCCGGCGCCGGCGCGGCGGGAGTTGAGACGAGAGCCGACGGCGGTGGTGATGTGAGCGCCGCACCTGATCCGGTTTCCACCGCAGGCGGCGCGGGTGACGTAGCTCAACCTGCGTCCGCCCCAGGCGGCGTACTTCAACCTGCGTCCGCCCCAGGTGGCGTGATCCGCGCACCCCATCAGTCATCCGCCGCAGGCGGGGCTCGGGTTGAGGGGTGGGTTTTGGATGTGACGGATGAGGGGGCTGTTCGGGGGTTGGCTGAGGAGTTGGGGGAGGTGGATTTGGTGGTGTCTAACGCGGTGGGGCCGTTGGAGCCGGGGAAGGGACCGGCGGAGCAGGTGGATGAGTTTGTGGATGTGGCGAATTTGGGGGCGCAGTACGTTCTGCGGGCGTTTGGGCCGCGCGTCCGGGCCGGCGGGCGGTTGGTGGTGGTGGCTAGTTCTTTGGGGACGTTGGGGCAGTTGCCTCAGGAGTTGTGGGGGCGGTTTGACGGCGCTTCGTTGGAGGACGTCGAGAAGGTTGTGGAGGAGTGGCGGGCTGCTGTGCATGACGGGACGGCGGGGGAGCTCGGGTGGCCGGAGTGGGTGAATGTTCCGTCGAAGGTTGCGCAGGTGGCGGCGGTTCGGGCGGTGGCGGCGGAGCGGCGGGAGAAGGATCTGCGGGAGGACACCCTGGTCGCGTCCGTCTGCCCGGGGCTGGTGGATACCCGCGCATCCCGCCCGTGGTTCGACGACTTCAGTGAGGCCAAGTCGCCGCAGGACGCCGTCCAACCGATCGTCGACCTGCTGCTGGCCGAGCACGTCGACCCGGCGCTGTACGGCGAACTGATCCGCGACGGCAAGGTCGTCGAGTGGAAGCCGTCCACCCCTCGGTAGACCCCTCGCCCACGAAGAGTAGTTAGGTTAGCCTAACTTCGTGAGGGGTACGACGATACGCGGTGAGATCAGGCGCTTGACGCGATCCGGCGACTCCCGGGTGATCTGCCCGGTGCGGGTGGAGGCGATCGAGCAGCTGACACCACGGTTCAGCCGGGTGATCATGCAGGGCGACGGACTCGCGGCGTACCGCACGATCCGGCCGGCGGACGCGTTCAAGCTGGTCATCCCGCCGGACGGCATCGGCAGCGTGCGGATGCCGAAGATCAGCCCGGCCGGCGCGCCCGTCTGGTCCGAGGACCGCCCGACGCCCCTCACGCGCGGGTTCACGGTCCGCACGTTCGACCCGGACACCCGGCGGCTCGCGTTCGACGTCGCGCTCCACGGCGACGGTCCGGCGATCAACTGGCTGACGCACACCCGCCCCGGCGAGACCGCCGTACTGCTCGGCATGCGGCGCGAATTCCACGCCGGAGACGTCGACCACCACCTGCTGATCGGCGACTCCACCTCCCTGCCGGCGATCGCGAGCATCGTCGAGAGCCTCGACGTACCGTCGACCGTCTATCTGCAGTCCGAGACGCCGGCCGAGCGGGCGCTGGTGAAGGGCGACGTGCAGTGGATCCACTCACCGCCCGTGATCGGCCCGGACAGCGCGCTGGAGCAGGCGGTCCGGGCCTTTCGGCGCCCGCCCGGTCGGCTACAGGCCTGGTGCGCGGCCGAGGCGGGCGTGGTTCGGGCGATCCGTCCGTACCTCGTCAACGAGCTCGGGGTGCATCGCGACGATCTGCACACGGTCGCCTACTGGATCGCCGGTGAGACCTCGGAGCGCGGGGACGCCGTGCGGATGCAGGCATTCGCGAAGGCCAGTGAGAAAGGCCTCGACGTCACGGACCCCGCAGTACTGCAATCGCTGGAGTTCTCATAAGGTCGTCCCATGCTGATTCTGGTCGGCCTGGGCCTGATCCTGGTGCTGACCGTTGCCACCGGCTACTTCGTCTCCCAGGAATTCGCGTACGTCGCCGTCGACCGGAGCCGCCTGCGCACGCTGGCCGAGGACGGTGACGCGGCCGCCGCGCGGGCGCTGAAGGTCACCTCGCGGCTGTCGTTCGTACTGTCCGGGGCACAGGTCGGCATCACGATCACCGCGTTGCTGGCCGGGTACTTCGCTGAGCCGTACCTCGGCCGGGGCCTGCAGCAGCTGCTCGGTTCGGCCGGCGTACCGAATGCCGTCAGCATGTCGATCTCGGTCATCCTGGCGTTGCTATTGGCAACAATCATCCAGATGGTGCTCGGCGAGCTGGCACCGAAGAACCTCGCGATCGCGAAGGCCGAGGCGATCGCGCTGCGGCTGTCCTGGTCGACGCTGTGGTACCTGCGGCTCGCCGGTCCGGTCATCCACCTGTTCGACTCGGCCTCGAACCGGATCCTGCGCCGGGTCGGGATCGAGCCGGTCGAGGAGCTGCCGCAGGGCGCGACGCCGAAGGAGCTCGACCGGATCATCGAGACGTCGTACGAGCAGGGCCTGCTCGACCAGGACACCATGCGGCTGCTCGATCGCGGCCTCGACTTCCGCGGCCGGACCGCGGGCGAGGCGATGGTCCCGCGGGTCGATGTGGTGACGATGCATCGCGACGAGCCGCTGACCCGCGTGGTCGAGCTGCAGGACACCGGCCACAGCCGGTTCCCGGTGATCGGCGACTCGGTCGACGAGGTGGTCGGCGTGGTCGCGATCGGCGATGTCGTCGAGCTGGAGCCGGCCGACCGGGCCGCGATCGCCGTCGGATCGTTGGCGTCACCCGCGGTCGCGGTACCGACGACGCTGCCGCTGCCCGGCGTACTCGAGCGGCTCCGGGTCGCGCGCCGCCAGCTCGCGATCGTCGTCGACGAGTACGGCGGGTTCGCCGGGATCGTGTCGCTCGAGGACATAGCCGAGGAACTGGTCGGCGAGATCCGCGACGAGGACGACCTGCCGGAGACCGGGCTGGTGCAGGGCGGTGACGGGTCGTGGGTCGTGCCGGCCCGCTGGCGGCTCGATCAGGTCGAGGAGGCAACCGGGGTACAACTGCCTGAGGGCGACGACTACGAGACGGTCTCCGGTCTGGTGATGGCGCGGCTCGGTCGCATCCCGCTGGTCGGCGATGAGGTTGCGGTCGAGCTGCCGCAGCGGATCGATCACGACGGCCGGCCGATCCCGGCGGAGTACGTTCGGCTGACCGTGCAGACGATCGAACGTCGCGTGCCCGGCATCGTCGTGATGGAGCGAATGGCATGAGTACGACGTGGGCGCTGATCATCTCCGCCGTACTGCTCGCGTTGAACGGGTTCTTCGTCGCCGCCGAATTCTCCCTGGTCGCGTCGAAGCGGCACCGGCTCGAGGAAGCGGCCGCGTCCGGCAGCCTGGCTGCCCGGGCTGCGCTCGCCGGGATCAGCGAGCTGTCATTGATGCTTGCGGGCGCGCAGCTCGGGATCACCTTGTGCACGTTGGGGCTCGGTTCGCTGAGTGAGCCGGCGGTCGCGCATCTGCTGCACCCGCTGTTCGAACTGGCGAACGTCCCCGAGGGCGTCGGGCATGTGATCGCGTTGATCATTGCGGTCGGCGGGATCGGTCTGCTGCACGTGCTACTTGGCGAGATGGCACCGAAGTCGTGGGCGATCAGCGATCCCGAGCGGTCGGCGCTGGTGCTGGCGATGCCGTTCCGCGCGTTCACGTGGGTCTTCCGGCCGCTGCTGATCGCGCTCAACTGGCTCGCCAACCTGTGCCTGCGGCTGGTCAAGGTCACGCCGCAGAACGAGATCGCCAACGCCCACGGCCCGGACGAGCTCCGGCTGCTGATCGAGTCATCGCGCGAGCACGGCACGCTCGAGGAACCCGAGCACGAGTTGCTGACCGCGATGCTCGCGCTGCAGAACACGACGGTCGGGCAGGTGATGACACCGATCGCCGAGCTGTCGACGGTTCCCGCGTCCGCGACGGCCCGCGAGGTGGAGCTGACCAGCCGGCGTGAGGGCCATTCCCGGCTTGCGGTGGTCAGTTCCGGTACGACGATCTGCGGCATCGTGCACGTCCGCGACGCCGCCCGCGCGACCACAGCGGGCGACACGAACGCGCGTGCATCGGACCTGATGATGGCGGCGCTCGAGCTCGGTGACCGTACGCCGGTCGCGAAGGCGATCCGCACGATGCGCGACGAACGCTCCCAGCTGGCGGTCGTCTGCGGCGGCGACGTGGCGATCGGCGTGGTCGCGCTCGAGGACCTCCTGGAAGAGGTCATCGGCGAGTTCGACGACGAGACCGACCCGATCATCAACGCGGCCAAGCGTGACTAGTACGGCTACCTTGTAGGCAGAAACTGTCCGGAGGAGGGGTGGCGTGGCGATCAGCCGGATTGGGCTTGTGGTTCACCAGGGTCGGCCGGTTGCGGTGGAGACTGCCGGGACCGTGCGGAAATGGGCGGCCGACCACGGGATCGGCTGCACCGACATCGACGTCTGGAAGGACCACCAGGAGCGGCGCAGCGGTACGGACGAGCTGCACCACGCCGGCGACCCGGATCTCGTTGTCACGCTCGGCGGCGACGGGACGTTCCTGCGCGGGGCGCGGATCGCGGCGAAGAACAACGCCGCCGTACTCGGGGTCGATCTCGGCAAGGTCGGGTTCCTGACCGAGGTGGCGTGCCGCGACGTCGAGGCCGCGCTGGAGGCGGTACATCACGGCGGAGCGACGTACGAGGAACGGATGACGCTGACCATGCGCGCGTCGCGGCCGCTGGAGATCCCGCAGGGGATCGAGTCGTTGCTGCGGTACGGGCACGGGCCGGCGCTGCCGCCACCGCCGGTACGGCACGAGATGGCCGAGGGCGACGGCTGGGGGATGGCGCTCGACGTGACCGCATTGAACGACGTGGTGGTGGAGAAGCTGGCGCGCGACCATCAGGTGGCGCTCGGCGTGTACCTGTCTGGGCGGCTGCTGGCGTCGTACTCCGCAGATGCGGTGATCGTGGCGACGCCGACCGGGTCGACGGCGTACAGCTTCGCCGCCGGCGGGCCGATCCTGTCGCCGAACACCGAGGCGATCGTGTTCACACCGGTCGCACCGCACATGACCTTCAACCGAACGGTTATCGCAGCGCCGGACGAGCCGATCGCGCTGCGCGTACTGCCGCATTCGGGGCAGGCCGCGGTGAGCATCGACGGGCAGCTGCGCGGCGTACTCGACCCGGGGGACTGGATCGGCGTGTACGGCTCGCCGCAGCGACTGCGGCTCGTGCGGCTCCGGCCGACCGACTTCTACGGGCGGCTGCGCGACCGCTTCAACCTCACCGACGCACCGGCGACCGCCCTCGACGGAGAGGCCGAGCTGTTCTGGCAGCCCGCGGATTCACCGATCCCACCCGACCTGAAGCACCTACGGATTCCGCTAGCACCTGGTGACGACCGGTAGGGTCTTTCCTCATGCGAAACGTGGTGATCCTGGCGGGTGGTTCAGGGACGCGGTTGTGGCCGATGTCCAGAGACGACAGGCCGAAGCAGGTACTGCCGTTGGCAGCGGGACAATCGCTGCTGCGGGTGGCGTTCAACCGGCTCCATGGACTGGTCGAGCCGGAGAACATCTACGTCTGCACGGTCGGTGCGTACACGGACGTCGTACGCCAGGAGTTGCCGGAGCTCGGTCCGCACAACATCATCGGCGAGCCGGCGCGGCGCGACACCGCGAACGCTGTCGGGCTCGCGTCTGCTGTGGTGGCGCGGAATGATCCCGATGCGGTGGTCGCCTTTGTCGGTTCGGATCACCTGATCAGCCCGGAGGACGAGTTCCGGGCCGCGATCGAGCACGGGTTCGAGGTCGTCGAGGCACGTGGGCGGTCGTTGGTGACGTTCGGGATCGAGCCGACGCATCCGCACACCGGGCTCGGGTACATCGAGCGGGGCGAGGCGATCGAGGGGACGCGCGCGTTCGTGGTCGATCGGTTCCGGGAGAAGCCGGACCGGGCGACGGCGGAGGAGTACCTGGCGACCGGGCGGTTCTGGTGGAACTCCGGGATGTTCGTGTGGCAGGCGTCGACGGTGCTCTCCGTACTCGATGCACTGTTGCCTGAGTCAGCCGCTCGGTTGCGCGAAGTCGCCGCGGTGTGGGACACGCCTGCGCGGGACGAAACGCTCGCGGAGATCTACCCGAACCTGCAGAAGATCTCGGTCGACTACGCCGTGATGGAGCCGGCCTCGCAAGGCAAGGTCGACGCGGACGTGGTCGTCGTACCGATGCCTGTGCATTGGTTGGACGTGGGCTCGTGGGCGGCACTGGCCGACACGTACGAAGCCGACGCCAACGGAAACAGGACCGACAGCATCACGTTGAGCTGCCTGCTGGATTCCCACGACAACATTATCGTCACGGACGACCCGGATCATTTGGTCGCGGCGGTGGGCCTGCAGGGCCACATCATCGTCCACACCCAGGACGTGACGATGGTGTGCCCGTTGTCGGATGGCGAGCGCGTGAAGGATTTGGTGGCACGGGTGCAGTCGGACCACGCCAACTACATCTGAGTACAGCCCATCGCGGTGCTACGCGCGGCTCCTTCGTCGCCGTGCTACGCGCCGCACCCACCCACCCCCGGGCTTATCGCCCGGAGCATCCTTTCCGGCTATCGCCGGAGTTGCGGGCTGTCGCCCGGACCCGTGCGCGCTGCCGCGCGAGCGACCGCCCCGTGGTGACGCCCGGTCCGCGTTCGTCGAGGCGGATCGTGGGGCGGCGTTCCGTCGTGGGCGATCGAGGCCATCGCCGCAGCACGCTTCAGTTGCCGCACCACGAGCCGTACACGAGCACAGCTCGCCCCGTTGCCCGTGCTGCGCCTAACACCCGCCTGCAGGCGAGTAGCGCGCCGCGTGGCCTACAACCACATCCACCCACCACCACAGCTCGCTCAAACCCACGGGCCCGCGCCTAGCACTCACCCGCGGGCGGCAGCCCGCCACCCCCGGCGACAGCCGGAAGGTCCCGGCGGAAGCCGGAAGTCCCCGGCGATAGCCGGAAGGTCCCGGCGGTAGCCGGAAGGGTTGCTCCGGGCGATAAGCCCCGGGGGTGGGCGGGTGCGGCGCGGAGCACGGCGAGGAACGAGCCGCGCGTAGCCCCGCGATGGGCTGACCACATCCACCCACCACCACAGCTCGCCCCGACCCACAGGCCCCGCCTAGTACTCACCCGCGGGCGGCAGCCCGCCACTCCCGGCGGAAGCCGGAAACCCCCGGCGAGAGCCGGAAGCCCCGGCGGTAGCCGGAAGATCCCGGCGATAGCCGGAATGGATGCTCCGGGCGATAAGCCCGGGGGTGGGCGGGTGCGGCGCGGAGCACGGCGAGGAACGAGCCGCGCGTAGCCCCGCGATGGGCTGACCACACCCGCACGAGCACCGCGATGGGCTTACGGCATCAGCCGCCGTTGGGCTCCTGGGCGTCGGTGGCTGGGTACTTCTCCATGAACTGCTTCAGGGCATCTCCGCTGACAGACCCGCAGAACTGCCGATGGCCGAAGGACTTCTGGTCGGCGCCGGGGCCGCTCCAGTGGGCGAAGGCGAGGTTCTTGCCGTCGGGCCAGCCCTTGCCCTCCGACTGCTTGTACGGGGCCGCGATGAACTTGCCGATCGAGCTGTCGGGGAGCTTCGACTTCGACAGCTTCTCGATCTGGTCGATCTGGTCCTTGGGCATGGTGTCGCGGTACCAGAGGATCGTGTAGCCGTGCTCCAGGTTGTGGACCAGGTTCTCCACCGGCGGGCGGTCGCTGCTCGAGTAGAACTTCTTGTCGAACGGCGCCCAGACCGCGTAGTGCGGGCCGGAGGAGGGCGGGGAGACGGAGTACAGGATCTTCTCGCCGTCGGGGCGGTGGTCCTGGGTGCCGCCGGCCGCGTCGTTGGTGGCCGGGTCGCAGGAGGCCGCGGAGGCGGCCACGCCGAAGTCGGTGAGGGCCTGGTTCTTGGTCCGAGAGTCCTGCACCAGCTTGATCGCCGGGTAGGCGATGATCGCCAGGCCGACCACGATCGAGCACACCACGATGATGATGGTGCGGCGGCGGTCCGACCGGGACTGCTCGCGCTGCATCCTCTCGATCATCTCGCGGCGCGACTGCTTCTGCGACGACGCTTTACCCACAGTGTTGGTCTTCCCGGCTAAGGGCGGCCACCGCGCCGCCATGCGAAGGCAGTGTACGAGGCAACCCTAAGAAGTTGCCTAGAAAACTAGCGCGACCGTGAGCCGAACGTGACCGTCGCCTCAGCGCCCGGCCCCGGCCGCACCGTCACGCCGTACCCCTCCGCGTGCAGCAGTACGGCGAGCTTCTCCGCGATCACCCCGACCGTCACCGGCTCCGCACCAAAGATCGTGACAGCGTTGTCACCCAACTCGAGCCGTACGTCGTCGACGTCGCGCAGCAACCCGGCCCACACCGCCGGATCCACCTCGCGTGGACCGGACGGCTCCTGCCGGGACAGTACGGCGGCCCGCGCCGCCTCCCGCGTACCCAGGCTGAACATGTCGAACTCGGCGTCCCGCACCAGCGCCCGCGCGCCCGGCCCGTGCTCGCCGACCGGCAGTACGACGTCCTCCAGCCCACGCAGTACGGCGACGGGCACCCCGTCCGCCTTGCCCTTGACCAGCTCACCCGCACTGGCGATCTCGTCCGCCAGCGCCGGTTCCGTCACAGCCAGGACGTTGCCGTGGCTGTCGGTGGTACCGCGCAGGTCCTCGATGACCCGCACACCCGCGGCACCGATGGCCAGGTCGATCTGTCCGTTGCGCCACGGGCGGCCCAGTGTGTCGGTGATCACGATGCCGACGTTGACGTCGTACCGCTCCTTCAACGCGGTCCGCAGTACCCGCGCCGACTCGTCCGGGTCGACCGGGAGCAGCAGGACCGTGCCGGGTGCTGTGTTCGACGTGTCAGTGCCCGCGGCGGCCATAACGAGGCCGTGCCGGGTCTGCACGATCCGGGTCTCGCCGCGTTGCGCGACGACCCGCACCAGCTCGGCGTCAATGGCCTCCTGGCGGGTGCCGTGCGTGAGCCGGCCCTCCGCCTTGCTGACGATCTTCGACGTGACCGCGACGACGTCGCCGTCGCGCAGGTCGGTGCCGTCGGCGATCAGCGCCGCCAGGTCCGCCCCGGCCGCCACCTCCGGCAGTCCGGTCACCGGGAAGATCTCCAGGTGCTTCCTCATTGCCGCACGGCCTCCGCGAGGTTCAGTGCCGCGTCAGCCATCGCGGCGGTCTTGGTCTCGTCCGTCATCCACAACGGCACGGCCTGGACATGAATTCCGGCGCCGGCGATCGAATCCGCCTGCATCGCGTCCGACGTGTCGATCAGCCAGCCGTCGAGTACGCCGCCGGTCGCGCGCGAACCGTAGTACCGCGCGACTGCCGACGCTGTGGACGCTACACCGACCGTGGCGAGCACCTTGTCGGCCATTCCGCGGACCGGACCGCTGCCGATGATCGGCGACAGCCCGATGACCGGGGCCTTGGTCTCCCGGACCGCGTCCCGGACACCGGGTACGCCGAGGATCGTGCCGACCGACACCACCGGGTTGGACGGCGGGATGATCAGTACGTCGCAGTCCGCGATCGCCTCGAGTACGCCGGGCGCCGGCTTGGCCTTGTCCGCGCCGACCGCGACGATCTGGTGCGCGGTGATCTCCGCCTGCCAGCGGACCCAGTACTCCTGGAAGTGGATGGCCTTGCGCCGCCCCGGCTGGTCCGGGTCCTCCACCACCACATGCGTCTCGATCCGGTCGTCACTCATCGGCAGCAGCCGCACCGGAAGCTTCCAGCGCGTGCACAGCGCCTCGGTGACCGCACTGAGGGTGTAGCCGGCGTCCAGCATCTGCGTCCGCACCAGGTGCGTCGCGACGTCCCGGTCGCCGAGCCCGAACCAGGTGGGCTCGACGCCGTACGCCGCGAGCTCCTCCTTGATCACCCAGGTCTCGTCCTCGCGGCCCCACTTACGTTCCTCCGAGATGCCACCGCCGAGCGTGTACATCACGGTGTCCAGGTCGGGGCAGACCCGCAGCCCGAACAGGGTGATGTCGTCCGCGGTGTTCCCCACGACGGTGATCTCGGCGTCCGGCCGGGCCTGGAGCAGCCCGCGCAGGAAGGTGGAACCGCCGATGCCACCGGCCAGCACTGTCAATCGCATGGGAAGAGTCTGCACGAGTCGTCAATCGGTCGAACCACCGCGGGACTATGCTGCGGGGGGTCCGAACCATCCGCACAGCTCAGTTGTACGGCCCCCCAACATCCGAGGAGCCCTCGTGGTCACCGACGCAACCAAGAAGCTCAGAGAGCCGGTCGCGTACATCCTGCTCGCATTCGCCGGCCTGCTCGCGCTGGCCTCGCTGATCCGGCTGTTCGTCGGCGGAGCCGGCTTCACGGCCGCCGCAGGCACAGTGCAAGGCGTAGTCACCCCACCCTCGATCTCCGGGCTGGTGATTCTCCTCGTCCTGGTCGGTGCCGTCTGGCTGGTCAACGAAGATGAGCGGACCCCGAACGCGCGCACCGTCGCTCTCGCGGCGCTCGTCATCATCGGCGTCACCGGGCTGATCGGTCTGATCACCGCGTTCGCCGGTTTCAACGAGACCAGCACGGCCGGCATGAAGATCGTCGGCTTCATCTACGCGCTCGGCGGCCTGGCGCTGTACGGCGCTGCCGGTCTCTACATCCTGAAGACCTTCCAGTCGCTGCCCGCGCCGGTGCGGGCGCCGAAGCCGGGCCAGTTCCAGCAGCAGGGCCAGCAGTACGGCCAGACCGCGCCGTACGGCCAGCAGGGCTATCCGCAGCAGGGCCAGCCGGGCTACCCCCAGCAGGGCCAGCAGTACGGCGGACAGTACGACCAGAGCCAGGGCCAGTACGGCGGATACGCCGCTGCCGGTGCCGCCGGTGGGTACGCCGCGGGCCAGGGCGAGCAGCAGCAGTGGCCGCAGGAGCAGGGCTGGAACCAGGGCGAGCAGCAGGCGTGGTCGGCCGGTGAGGCCGAGGCGCAGCACTCCGCGCAGCACGCTGCCGGTCAGCCGCAGGGCGAGCAGCAAGCCTGGTCCGCTGAGGGCCAGGGCGCCGAGCCGACGCAGCCGTGGAGCGCCGAAGGCCAGCAGCAGTGGGGCGGCCAGGACCAGGCCCAGCAGGGCCAGCAGTGGCCGCAGGAGCAGCAGTGGGGCGGCGCAGAGGCCGGCCAGCAGCAGTGGGCCGGTCAGGAGTACGGGCAGGCCCAGCCGGCTCAGCCTGGTCAGCAGGAGTGGGGCCAGCCGGAGCACCCGGTGGCCGAGGAAGGGTCGCACGAGCAGTCCGACGCCCAGCCGCAGGCGTGGCAGCAGGAGCAGGCCTGGCAGGCCGACGAGACCCCGGCCGCCGAGCAGCAGCCGGCCGCGTCGGAGCCCGCGCAGACGGAGCCCGCCGACGAGACCCGGGTCGACCCGCGCGTCGAGCCGGACAAGAACGACCCGAACCAGCAGGGCCAGGGCCAGCAGGGCTGGTGGTCCCAGCCTTCCTGACAGGGAAGGGATCTGGGCGGCAAGCCCTTGCCCAGCTAGTAGAAAAATCCCGGCGCGACGAGGTTTGAGCCCGGGCACACAGCGCGAGAGGCCTGTATCCACAGGCCTCTCGTTCTTTTGCGGCCATGTTGCGGATGATCCCAATAGCAGAGCACGGCTTGACTTTCGTGGATTGCAGGAATGTAATTTCAACCGTGTCGTTCGTTGGACACTCGGTATCGGGGACCGTTGCAGAGCGCAGGACGGACGAGGTCAGGCATGTGGACCGCAAACCCACATGTACAGGGGAACGAACAGGGTCGAGGAGGTCGTACCGTGACAGAGCTGATGGCGATTGTCGACGGTGAGGCGATCGAGGAGGAGCCGAACTGGCAGGAAAGGGCGCTGTGCGCCCAGACCGATCCAGAGGCTTTCTTCCCGGAGAAGGGCGGTTCCACCCGCGAAGCCAAGAAGGTGTGCCTCGGCTGCGACGTCCGGGGCGAATGCCTCGAGTACGCGCTGCAGAACGACGAGCGCTTCGGGATCTGGGGCGGCCTGTCGGAGCGGGAACGCCGCAAGCTGAAGAAGAAGGCCGTCTGACCGTCGGTAACCAGAGCACAACAACATCAGGACTTCCGCGAGGCCCCGGGCGAACGTCGCCCGGGGCCCGCGGCTTTCCGTGCACTCGATCGGCGGCTGTATGGTGAGTCCTCGCCGGGACCTGCGGGTCACGGTGACCGTCCGCAAGCATCGAGGTGTCACAGCTCCGCATGGAACAAGAAGCTCCGGCCGGCTGGGAATTCTTCGACTCCGTCGACTTCCCGACCGATCACATCGACGACCCGATGGGTCGACCGCGGGTCCGGCATGTCGTCACCGCGGTGGTGGTGGGTCACGAGGGCGCGGCCTGGCTGCCGCGACTGTCCGAGGCACTGTGGGCGCTCAACCCGCGGCCGGACCGGCTGATCGCGGTCGACACCGGATCCACCGACGAGACCGCTGAACTGCTCGCCGCGATGCCCGGCGTCGAGCCGGTCGTCAGCGTCTCGGCCCGCACCGGTTTCGGTATGGCGGTTGCCCGCGGCCTCGAGGCACACGGCTTCGCGCCGATCCCGAGCGCCGTCGGTCCGTACGGCGATGACGGGCACATGCCCGTGGTCGAGTGGCTGTGGCTGTTGCACGACGACTGCGCGCCGGCCCCGAAGGCCCTGGAGAAATTGTTGCTTCAGGCCACAATGTCGCCGGCCACCGGCGTCTGGGGCCCGAAGCTGCGACTGTGGCCGCGGGATCGCGAGCTGCTCGAGGTCGGCGTCACCACGTCGCTCGGCGGCCGCCGCGACACCGGCATCGAGGCCGGCGAGCTCGACCAGGGCCAGCACGACCAGCCCCGCAACGTGCTCGCGGTCAGCTCGGCCGGCATGCTCGTCCGTCGCGACGTCTGGGAGGCGCTGCACGGGTTCGACCCGCGGCTGCCGATGTTCCGCGACGACATCGACTTCGGCTGGCGCGCCAGCCGCGCGGGGTACCACGTCGGCGTCGCGCCCGACGCGGTCATCTACCACGCACAGGCCGCTGCGACCGGCGAGCGTGCGCTGGCCGGCACCAGGCGGCACGCGTACCAGCTGGACCGCGCGCATGCCTACTACACCGTTCTCGCGAACGCACCGGGCAAGCTGCTGCCGCTGCTGATCCTGCGGTTCCTGTTCGGCACTGTGCTTCGCTCGATCTGGTTCCTGATCGGCAAGACGCCGTCAGGTGCTGTCGACGAGTGGACTGCGTTGCTGGGCACGCTGCTCGCCGGTGGCTGGACGCAGGCCCGCAAGAGCAGGCGAAATCTCGACCAGGTCCCGTACGACAGCATCAAGAGCCTGTTCTCCCGGTCGGTGCACGCATTGCGGCACAACCTGGAGGAAACGACCAGCACGATCTCCGAGCGGATCCGCGAAGCCTGGGCGGACGAGCCGGAAGAGCAGGTCGTCACCACTGCCCGGCGAGCGAAGTCCACGGCCCGCGTGGCGGTCGACCAGCCGCGCTGGCGCCGTCAGCTGATTCGCAGGCCGTTCCTCGTCGCGTGGGTCGTGTTGGCGATCGGTGCGTTGATTGCTGCGCGCGATCTGATCGGCGGCGGGTTCCTCAGGTCCAACCTGTTGCTCCCGGCCCACGAGAACATCGCAGCGCTGTGGCATGCCGCAGCTTCTGCTCCGCCCGGTGTGACTCCGCCTGCTTGGCTGGCTCAGCTCTGGGCGTTCTCGACGGTGATGTTCGGTCCGTCCGGCGCGACCAACCTGCTTCTGCTGGGCGCGGTTCCGCTGGCCGGTCTGGCTGCGTGGGCGATGCTGCGGTCGTTCGTCGTCGACCGCGTCGCACGTGCCTGGGGCGCAACGGCGTACGGGCTGGCGGTGTTCACGAACGGCGCTATCTCGCAGGGGCGGCTCGGGACGTGTGTGGCGGCGATCGTGCTGCCGCTGCTCGGTGCCGCCGTACACACTGTTGCTCGGCGTCGGCGTGTCTACGTTCAGGGCAGCTGGCGGGCCGCGTGGTTCGCGGGTATCTGCCTGGCCGTGCTGTTCGCGTTCACGCCGGCTCTTGGTCTGCTGATTGCGATCATCCTCGTGCTCGGCGCAGTGTTCGGGCTCGGCTGGCGTCGACAGGGCCGGCAGCTGGTGTTCTCCGTCGTACTGGGTCTGCTGCTCGTTCTGCCGTGGACGATCGACCTGATCCAGCACCCGTCCAAGCTGGGGCAGGAGGCGGGCGGTCCGCCGACCGCTGCGGTCGGTCCGGGCGACAGCCTGCAGCATCTGCTGACCGGTACGCCGGTTGGTGCGCCGGCGCCGTGGTGGTTCGCCGTACCGCTGATTCTGGTGGCGTTGGTCAGTCTGCTGCGTGAGTCTCGCCAGCGGTACGAGCTGCTCGGTTGGTTTGCCGCACTGGCCGGTCTGGCCGGGACGCTGGTTGCCAGCCGGCTCGGCGGTGGCAGTGGGCCGTTGATGTTCCTGATGACTGCCGGCTGGATCATCGCCGTGACGGTCGCCTGGGACTCGGTCGGCAAGTCCACCGAGATCATCGTGCAAGGCGTGCTCGGCATCGTGTTGCTGACGACCGTCGTGACAGCAGGCTTCTGGCTGGTGCGTGGGACCGACGGTCCGTTGTGGAGCGGGCCTGCTCAGGACCTCCCGGCGTACCTGGTGTCCTCGCAGGATCCGCCGGAAAACCAGTCGATCCTGGTGGTGCGGAAGGCGCCGGCCGGCCAGATGCGGTTCTCGCTGGTCAAGGACGGCGGACCGCGGATGGGTGCGCTGGAGGCGGCGCCGACCGCTGCGCAGACCAAGCCGATCACTGATGTGCTGGCGACCCTCGGCGGTGGCGGCAGTGGTGAGGAAGGTCGGCAGTTGGCCGGCCTTGCGATCGACTACGTGTACCTGCCCGGTCCGGTGGATCCGACGCTGGCGTCCACACTCGACTCGTTGCCCGGCCTGACCAGGGCCAGCGCGAACGACGGTGACGCGTCGTGGCTGGTGGACCGGTCGAAGATCGAGGGCAAGACGCCGTTGAACGACCAGACGCACACGGTCTGGCGCATCCTCGGTCTGATCGGCTGGATCATCGCACTGGTGTTCTGCCTGCCGACAGTTCGCCGGACGGTCGCCGTGCCGCATGGCACGCACGCAAGGAGGGACCCGCGGTGAGCCGGTTGCTGTCCGACCCGCGTCTCCGGCTCGGGGCCGTCATCCTTGCGATGGCGGTGCTGGCCGGGCTCGCCGTGGTCACGCATCCCAAGCAGCCGGACACCAGTCCGGCGGCCGCTACGACCGAGCCGGCCCGCACAGTGGTGAACCGTACGGCGCTGTCGTGCCCGGTGCTCGCAGCCGGCGGCAAGATGGCCAGCGTGGTGAACGGTGTGTCGCCGACGCTGCCCGAAGGTACGCCGACCGCGGCCGGCAGTGCACAACCCTTGACGATCGCGCCGCTCCCGGCCACGTCCAACCCGGTCGGCTCGATCCTCAGGCGCGGCTTCATCGGTTCGAGCGCTGTGGTGGTGAAGCCGGAACCGCTGTCGATCCAGGGCGCCGGCCCACTCGCCGCCGGTACGGTCGGCACGAGCACGACGACCTCTGAGGACGGTGTGAACGCCGGTATGGCGAGCGTGCCGTGCCAGCAGCCCGGATCGGACTTCTGGTTCGTCGGTGCGTCCGGTGCGAGTGATCGACGCGACGTATTGGTGCTGACGAACCTGGACAGTGTCAACGCCGAGGTGAACGTCACCGTGTACGCGCGGTCCGGTCAGCAGGACCTGCCTGCCGCGCGCGGCATCGTTGTACCTGCCCGCGGCACGTTCCCGTTGTTCCTCAAGCAGATCGCTCCGAACCTTCGCGACATCGCCATGCACGTGGAGTCGACCGGTGGTCGCGTGTCGGCCGCCGTACGCTCCAATGCCTTGACCGGGGACAACGTGCCTGCCGGAGTGGACTGGCTGAACACGTCGGCCGCGCCCGCAACCAAGGTCTTCGTGCCTGCGGTCGCGCCCGGTGGCGGACTGCGGATTCTGTCGATCGCCAACCCGTCGGACCTCCAGGCGACCGCAAGCCTCAGCATCAACGGGCCGAACGGGTCGTTCAAGCCGGCTGGTCTGGAGACCGTGCAGGTCGCGGCCGGCTCTGTGAAGACGATCATGCTTGACCCGGTGCTGCACGGTGACCCCAGTGCGATCACCGTGACGTCGGATCAGCCGGTGACCGCGTCGATGCGGATGACGGATGCGGCGCGGACCGAGTTCGCGTCGATCGGGTCGGCCGATGCGCTGACCGGTCCGGCGTACCTCGTGCTGCCGGCGCACAAGCAGCCGGCCGTGCTGCAGGTGACCGCGCCGGGGAAGACCGGGAGCGTGAAGTTCGAGCTGCGCGATGTGGCCGGGCGGGCGCTGATGACGCGGGCGCTCGATGTGGTCGGGGGTGCGACGACGCAGGTGTCGCTCCCGGCGCAACCGCGACCGACGTACCTGATGGTGCAGCAGACGCGGGGGACTGTTGTCGCCGGCGTCACGCTGATGCCGGCAGCAAAGCCGGCGAAGGATGACGTGGCGCAGGTGGCTGCGTGGCCGTTGACGACCTCGCTGGTGTTCCGGGCTCAGCTGGGTGCGCAGCCGGACATCAGCGCCGCGCTGCGGTAGGTCAGCCTTCGGAGGTGTTGGCGCCGGGGTCCTGCAGCATTCGCAGGTGGCCTCGGCGGGCTACCTCGACAGGTGCTCCCGGAGTACCCGCGCCTGGCTCACGACGCGGCAACGGACGCGCTGCTTCCCGTACTGCGTTCGCCAGCGCTTCCAGGTCGTCGGACGACGGGCCGGCGGCCGCGGGGTCCGGAGCGAGCCGGATGACTTCCCAGCCGTTCGGGGCGGTCAGACGGTCGGCGTGGTCGGCGCAGAGGTCGTAGCAGTGCGGCTCGGCGTACGTGGCCAGTGGACCGATGACGCAGGTCGAGTCGGCGTACACGTAGGTGAGCGTCGATACGGCAGGCTTCTGGCACCCGGCGCGCGAACAGATCCTGGCGATGCTCACGACCAGACATTACGCCCACTAGGCTGAGGGTGTGACCGAGGCTCGCCGTCATCGCAGGCACATCGACCGCCACGGACGTGGAATGCTCGGCCCGATCAGCCGGCCGAGCAAGTTCGCGCCGCGCGGTCTGCCCTTGCAGCGGTCCGGCTCGGCCCAGTTCGACGAGGTGGTCGCGATCGAGGTGACCCGGCTGGAGAAGCGGCTGCCGCAGGTGGTCGCGCGGGTCGAGTTCGCGATCGAGGACGTGCCGAACCTGGAGCTCGACGCCACCGAGATCCCGCTCACCCACGCCACCGGCGGGACGTCGCACGAGCCGTACCGGATCGTCGTCTTCCGCCGCCCGATCGAGCTCCGCGCCGAACGCTCCGGCTCCGCCCTGTCCTGGCTGGTCCGCAGCGCCCTCGTCCTCGAACTGGCCGACGTACTGGCCCTCTCCCCGGAACAGATCGACCCGGACTTCGACGCCGACGACGACTAGGACACCCCGCTCCCGGCGGTGTTCGAACGTGTTCCGTACTGTGGGAAGGGGTTTGTGTCCGTCGTTGTCATCGGGAGAGGATCGTAGTTGTGAACGATCAAAGACTGCGGGTCGGAGTTGTCGGGCTGGGCTTCGCCGGGCGGACGGCGCTGGAGGCGTTCTCCGAGCTGCCCGATGTCGAGGTGGTCGCGCTGGCGGGCCTCGAGAAGGACATCCTGACCAGCCTGGGCGAGAAGCACGGCGTACCGCATCTCTACGAGAAGTGGGAGGACCTGCTCGAGACCGAGGGCCTGGAAGCGGTCAGCATCGGTACGCCGACGCAGCTGCACGCCCCGATCGCGCTGAAGGCGCTCGAGAAGGGCCTGCATGTCCTGTCCGAGAAGCCGCTGGCGCGGACGGTTGCCGAAGGTACGGCGATGGTCGAGGCCTCGAAGAAGGCCGGCCGGGTGCTGAAGGTCGTGTTCAACCACCGCGAGCGCGGTGACGTCGCGGCGCTGAAGCACCAGATCGACGAGGGCCAGCTCGGCCGGATCTACTACGCGAAGGCGCACTGGATGCGCCGCAACGGCATCCCGGGCATGGGCGGCTGGTTCACCAACCGCGAGCTGTCCGGTGGCGGTCCGCTGATCGACCTCGGCGTCCACATCCTCGACATGGCGCTGCACCTGCTGGGCGAGCCGCAGGTGACGACGGTGTCGGCGAATACGTTCGCCGAGCTCGGTCCGCGCGGCAAGGGCAGCTCGAGCACCCCGGACCGGCCGACCGTCGACACGCTCGGCTCGAAGTTCGAGGTCGAGGACCTGGCGACGGCGTACCTGCGGCTGAAGGGCGGCGGCGCGCTGCAGCTGGAGACCAGCTGGGCGACGTTCCGGGCACCGGGCGACAACTTCGGCATCGAGCTGTTCGGCACCGAGGGCGGCGCGAAGATCGACGTACAGAACTACACCACCGTGGACACGCTGCGGATCTTCACCGATGTGGCCGGGGTGCCGGCCGAGGTGAAGCCCGCGACCGGGGCCGGGCTCGGCCACCGTGCGGTGGTGCGGGAGTTCGTCCGGATCGTCAAGAGCGGCGACTGGGACGGTCAGAACGGGTCCGAGGCGCTGCTGCGGACCGAGGTCATCGACGCCTGCTACGCCTCGGCGAAGGCGGGACGAGAGGTTGTGCTGCATGACTGATCCGATTCGCGTCACCGTCTGGGGCGAGAACGTCCACGAAGGCCGGGACGAGTCCGTCCGCAAGGTGTACCCGGACACGATGCACGGGACGATCGCCGCCGCGCTGCGCGCCAAGCTGGGCGAGGACGTCGTCGTACGGACCGCCACGTTGCAGGACCCGGAGCACGGCCTGACCGAGGAGGTGCTCGCGGACACCGACGTACTCACCTGGTGGGGGCACGCCGCACACGGTGACGTCGACGACGCGATCGTCGAGCGGGTCCAGCAGCACGTGCTGTCCGGCATGGGCCTGATCGCGCTGCACTCCGCGCACTTCAGCAAGATCTTCATCAAGCTGATGGGTACGACGTGCTCGCTCGACTGGCGCGCCGAGAACGACCGCGAGCTGATCTGGACGGTCGCGGCCGGCCACCCGATCGCGCAGGGCATCCCGCACCCGCTGGTGATCGAGCGGGAGGAGATGTACGGCGAGCTGTTCGACATCCCGCAGCCGGACGAACTGGTCTTCGTCAGCTCGTTCACCGGCGGCGAGGTGTTCCGCTCCGGCTGCTGCTACCGCCGCGGCCAGGGCCGGGTCTTCTACTTCCGCCCCGGCGACCAGGAGTACCCGACGTACCACCAGCCCGAGGTCCAGCAGATCCTCGCCAACGCCGCGAAGTGGGCCGCCCCGGTCGTCCCGCGCCAGCTGCCGACGGTGCACCACCGCAAGGACATCGGCTGGTTCGAGAAGGCCTGAAATACAGGATCGTGCGTGGGCCGGATAGGGTCCACGCATGGTTGACGTTGCGGCGATCTTCAAGGCGTACGACGTGCGTGGGGTCGTCCCGGACCAGTTGGACGAATCAGTGGCCCGGGCGACCGGCGCCGCGTTCGTCGAGGTCCTGGACGTCCTCGCGGGTCCGGGGGCGGTCGTGATCGGGTACGACATGCGACCGTCCAGCCCGGGCCTGGCAGCTGCCTTCGCCGAGGGGGTGACCAGCACCGGAGCGGATGTGATCGACATCGGCCTGGCCTCCACCGACCAGCTGTACTTCGCGTCCGGCCGGCTCGACCTGCCCGGCGCGATGTTCACCGCGAGCCACAACCCGGCGAAGTACAACGGCATCAAGATGTGCCGCCCGGGTGCCGCGCCGGTCGGTGCCGACTCGGGTCTGCGGGATATCGCCGACCTGGTCGCGAAGGCCCTGACCGAAGGCCCGGCAACGAGCTCGGCAACGGGACATGTCACCCACAAGGACCTGCTCACGGCGTACGCCGACCACTTGCACGACCTGGTCGACCTGAACGGCATCCGCCCGCTCACCGTGGTCGTCGACGCGGGTAACGGCATGGGCGGTCACACCGTCCCGGCCGTGTTCGCCAAGGGCCCGGTGACGATCATCCCGATGTACTTCGAGCTCGACGGCAACTTCCCGAACCACGAGGCCAACCCGCTCGACCCGAAGAACCTGGTCGACCTGCAGGCCAAGGTCCGCGAGACCGGCGCCGACCTCGGGCTCGCGTTCGACGGCGACGCCGACCGCTGCTTCGTGGTCGACGAGAAGGGCGACCCGATCTCGCCCAGCGCGATCACCGGCGCGGTCGCCGTACGGGAGCTGGCCAAGCACCCCGGCTCGACGATCCTGCACAACCTGATCACCTCCAAGGCGGTCCCGGAGCTGATCACCGAGCACGGCGGCGTCCCGGTCCGGACCCGGGTCGGGCACTCGAACATCAAGCAGAAGATGGCCGAGACCGACGCGGTGTTCGGCGGCGAGCACTCCGCGCACTACTACTTCCGCGACTTCTGGCGGGCCGACACCGGCATGCTGGCCGCGCTGCACGTGCTGGCCGCGCTGGGTGAGCAGGACAAGCCGGCCAGCGAGCTGTTCGCCGAGTACGAGCGGTACGTCGCGTCCGGCGAGATCAACAACAAGGTCGCGGACGCGGCGGCGACGGTCGCGGCGATCGAAGATACGTATTCTGGCGGCAGCAACATGGACGGCGTGACCGTCGACCATCTGGACGGGTTGACCGTGTCGGCGGGACAGTGGTGGTTCAACGTCCGTGCGTCGAACACGGAACCGTTGCTGCGGCTGAACGTCGAGGCCGCGGACCGGTCCGAGATGGAGCGTGTCCGTGACGAAGTACTGGCCCTGATCACCGGCGCATCGGTGGAGGAGAACTGAATGGCAGTCAATCTGGACCCGGACCTGTTGAGCATCCTGGTCTGCCCGAAGTGCCGGTCGGAGTTCCGCGTGGACGACGAGGCGAACGAGCTGGTCTGCACCAACGCCGGCTGCGCGCTGGCCTACCCGGTGCGTGACGACATCCCGGTGCTGCTGATCGACGAAGCCCGGGACACCAGGGAAACGGCCGCGACAGAGAGCTGACGGAGAGCTATGAGCGTCTTCGACGACACCCGACTGGACGACCCGGCCACCCTCCGGGCGGCCGACCACCTGCTCCGCCGCCTGGCCATGGCCGGTGCTCGCGTCCGCGCCGAGCTGGAAGCGTCCGAGGACGTGCTGTCCAACCTGACGTCGGACGGCTTCCGCCCGCGCGCGGTGGTGGCCGCCGGTCGCGACGCCCGCCTGGTCCGCGCCGTGCTGGAGCCGGTCTGCCCGGTCCCGTTCCTCGCCTGGCCCGGTCCGGGGCTGCCCGGCTGGGCCGGTCCGCTCGACATGGTCGTCGTACTCGGCGGAGCCAACGAGGACGCTGACGCGGTCTCGGCGGCAGCCGAAGCGGTACGGCGTGGTTGTGGCCTGCTGGTGGCTGCGCCGGAGGACTCGCCGGTGGCGATCGCCTCGGCCGGTCTGCGGCACGCGATCCGGCTGCCGTCCCAGTCCGACGACCAGCTCGCGTCGGCGGTCGCGGTACTGCAGGCGCTGCACCAGCTGGAGCTCGGTCCGGAGGTGGACCACAAGTCCGTCGCGTCGATGCTGGACGACGTCGCGATCGAATGCTCGCCGAACAACGACGTAGCCTCCAACCCCGCCAAGGACCTCGCGCTGATCCTCGCGGACGCGCTGCCGCTGGTGTGGGGCGGTTCTGTCCTCGCAGCGCGTGCAGCTCGTCGCGTGGTCGAGGCGCTGCGGCTGGCGAGCGGCCGGCCCGCACTGGCCGCTGACACAGGCCATCTGCTGCCGGTGCTCAACCAGCCGCCGCGGGATCTGTTCGCGGACCCGTTCGACAAGCCTGCGGAGCTTCGGCCCGCGCTGGTCATCCTGGACGACGGCGTGGAGGACGAAGGCGTCGCCGAGCACCACCGCAAGCTCGAGCGGAAGGCCGAGGCGCACGACGTCCGCGTGTTCACGGTGCGGCAGGCCAGCGGCACGGACATCGCGCGGTACGCCGCTCTGACCCAGCACGGTCGCTACGCCGCGGCGTACCTCGGCATCGGCCTCGGCCGCTACGGTACGGCGACCGACACCGACCCGGTCGAGCCAGGGATCCCCTCGGAGGACCCGGCGTGGTAGTCCCGCTGCAGAACACGATCCGCGACTACGCCTGGGGCTCGGCGACCGCGCTCCCCGAGCTGCTCGGCGTGGCGCCGGACGGCAACCCGCAGGCCGAGATGTGGATGGGCGCGCACGAATCCGCGCCGTCGGTCCTGCCGAACGGCGACACGCTGTACGACGTGGTGTCGGACGACCCGGCCGCGGTGCTGGGCGAGGAGACGGCCGAGCGGTTCGAGGGCCGGTTCCCGTTCCTGGCCAAGCTGCTGGCGGCCGGGCAGCCGTTGTCGATCCAGGCGCATCCCTCGCGGGACCAGGCCATCGACGGGTACGAGCGGGACGAGGCGGCCGGGATTCCGCGCGACGCCGGAGACCGCAACTACAAGGACGCCTGGCCGAAGCCGGAGATCCTGATCGCTCTCGAGCCGTTCGACGCGCTGGTGGGCTTCCGTCCGCTGGACCGGACGATCGCGTTGCTCGAGGCGCTGGGGCCGGCCGGCTTCGGTGAGCTGACCGACCGGCTGCGGGACGGGAAGCTGCGGGAGGCGTTCACCGATTTCATGAGCGCCGACCGGGACGCGATCCGTCCGCTGGTCGGTGCGCTCGGCGAGGCGGTTGCGCAGTACGACGGGGAAGCCTTCCCGCTGGAGCGGGAGACGCTGTCGAAGTTGTGCGCGGACTTCCCGGACGATCCCGGCGTACTCGCGGCGTTGCTGCTGAACCGGGTTCGTCTGGAGCGGTTCGACGCGGTGTACCTGCCGGCCGGGAATGTGCACGCGTACCTGCACGGCCTCGGGTTCGAGGTGATGGCGAACTCCGACAACGTGTTGCGTGGTGGACTGACGAGCAAGCACGTCGACGTACCGGAGCTCGTCTCGGTGGTCGACTTCGAGCCGCTGGCGGACCCGGTGCTGACCGCTGACGGCGAGGGTGTCTACGAGACAGGGTGCGAGTACTTCGCGGTCCACCGGGTCGAGCTGGATGGTGGCGAGCAGACCGTCGAGGGTGTCGGGCCGCGGATCATCTGCTGTGTCGCGGGCACGATCGATGCTGCGGGCAAAGAATCCGTTGTGACCCCGGTGACACTGTCCGCGGGGCAGTCCGCGTTCGCCGCGGGACCCGAAGGACCCTGTATCTTGCGTGGTTCTGGCACGGCGTTCGTCGTGTCGGCCCGCTGATCTCTGCAGTTTTCCTTGGGAGGACCTGAACACCATGGCTGGTGGCGGAAACAAGGCCGTTGTCGCGGCTTTGCTGGCGAACACCGGGATCGCGGTCACCAAGTTCGCCGCCTGGGCCCTGACCCAGTCGGCGTCGATGCTGGCCGAGGCGATCCACTCGCTCGCCGACGCGGGCAACCAGGTGTTGCTGCTGGTCGGCGGCCAACGCGCCAAGCGGGCCGCGGACGAGCTGCACCAGTTCGGGTTCGGCCGGGAGCGGTACGTCTACTCGTTCATCGTGTCGATCGTGCTGTTCAGCGTCGGTGGTCTGTTCGCGCTGTACGAGGGCTACCACAAGGTGCACGACCCGCACGGGATCGACAACTGGAAGTGGGTCCCGGTCGCGGTGCTGGTGCTCGCGATCGCGATGGAGAGCTTCTCGTTCCGGACCGCGATCGTCGAGGCGAACAAGCTGCGCGGGAAGGTTCCGTGGGTCCGGTTCGTCCGCAACGCGCGGGCGCCGGAGCTGCCGGTCATCCTGCTGGAGGACTTCGCCGCGCTCACCGGTCTGGTGCTGGCGCTGATCGGCGTCGTACTGACCCTTGTCACCGGCAACGGTGTGTTCGACGGTCTGGGCTCGATGGCGATCGGCGCGCTGCTGGTCTGTGTGGCGATCTTCCTCGCGATCGAGATGAAGTCGCTGCTGCTCGGTGAGTCCGCGACCCGCGAGTCCCAGGACCGCATCGTCGCCGCGATCGAGAACACGCCCGGCGTCCAGCGGCTGATCCACATCAAGACGCTGCACCTCGGCCCGGAGGAGGTGCTGGTCGCTGCCAAGGTCGGGGTCGAGCCGACCACCGACGCGGCCGTCGTCGCCGAGACCATCGACGCCGCCGAGCGCGCCATCCGCGCGGCCGAGCCGATGAGCCAGCACATCTACCTCGAGCCCGACGTCTTCGACGAGAACCACGTCCCCGACGAACGCCCCGCCGTACCCGAGGCTCCCTCGCACTAGCGCTGCTTGGGTGGGAGCACACCCGACCTACCAAGCCATCTGAGGGCGCGGTCGCGGTCGATCTGGGCCTGGGTCGGGGGTGCGGTGAGGCGGCCGGTGCGGTAGCCGAGGTTGCGGATGTCGGCGGCCACGGACGGCTCGGCGAGGGCCCGGAGCGCGAACGCCAGCGCCGCCGGCGTCACGTCGTACCGGCGTTCGAGGTCGAGCGCGAGCTGCACGGCGGCCAGGTCGCGGTCGTCGTACTGGCGCTGGGCCGTGTGTTCGGACCGGGACCGCGGGAGCAGCCCGAGCGCCTCCCGGTAGCGCAGCATGCGTGGAGTGGTACCCAGCTGGCGAGCGGCCTCGGTGATGCGCATATCTCAATCTTGACATTTCGGTGTCAAAATCGCGCCCGGAGCGATCAAACCGCGTGCCTCGCCCCTCTAGGCTCGTGCGAGTACCAATCACAGTCTTCAGGGGAGCGGCATGACCTTCGACTACAAGGTGGCGGATCTCGGCCTGGCCGAGTTCGGGCGCAAGGAGATCCGGCTGGCCGAGCACGAGATGCCCGGCCTGATGGCGATGCGCGAGCAGTACGGCGACAGCAAGCCGCTGTCCGGGGCCCGGATCATGGGTTCGTTGCACATGACGATCCAGACCGCGGTGCTGATCGAGACGCTGGTGGCGCTCGGCGCCCAGGTGCGCTGGGTCTCCTGCAACATCTTCTCCACCCAGGACCACGCCGCGGCCGCGGTCGTCGTCGGCCCGGACGGTTCGGCCGACGCCCCCGCCGGTGTCCCGGTGTTCGCCTGGAAGGGCGAGACGCTGGAGGAGTACTGGTGGTGCACCGAGCAGGCGCTGAAGTGGCCCGGTGAAGAGGGTCCGAACATGATCCTCGACGACGGCGGCGACGCCACGATGCTCGTCCACAAGGGCACCGAGTTCGAGAAGGCCGGCGCCGTACCGGACCCGTCGACCGCGGACTCCGAGGAGTACGCCGTCGTGCTGTCGCTGCTGACCCGCACGCTGCGCGAGGAGCCGCAGCTGTGGACCACCATCGGCCAGGGCATCAAGGGTGTCACCGAGGAGACCACCACCGGCGTGCACCGGCTGTACGAGATGCACAAGGCCGGCGCGCTGCTGTTCCCGGCGATCAACGTGAACGACTCGGTGACCAAGTCGAAGTTCGACAACAAGTACGGCTGCCGGCACTCGCTGATCGACGGCATCAACCGCGCCACCGACGTACTGATCGGCGGCAAGGTCGCGGTCGTCTGCGGATACGGCGATGTCGGCAAGGGCTGCTCGGAGTCGCTGCGCGGCCAGGGCGCCCGGGTGATCGTGACCGAGATCGACCCGATCTGCGCGCTGCAGGCCGCGATGGACGGCTACCAGGTGAGCACGATGGACGACGTCGTCGGCATCGGTGACATCTTCGTCACCACCACCGGCAACAAGGACGTCATCACCGCCGACCACATGGCCGCGATGAAGCACCAGGCGATCGTCGGCAACATCGGCCACTTCGACAACGAGATCGACATGGCCGGCCTGTACAAGACCGCCGGTGTCGAGCGGGTCAACATCAAGCCGCAGGTCGACGAGTTCCGGTTCCCGGACGGCCACACGATCATCGTCCTGTCCGAGGGCCGCCTGCTGAACCTGGGCAACGCGACCGGCCACCCGTCGTTCGTGATGTCGAACTCGTTCACCAACCAGGTCCTGGCCCAGATCGAGCTCTTCGTGAAGACCGCGGAGTACCCGACCGACGTCTACGTCCTGCCGAAGCACCTGGACGAGATGGTCGCCCGCCTCCACCTCGACGCCCTCGGCGTCAAGCTGACCGAACTCTCCAAGGAGCAGGCCGCCTACCTCGGCGTCCCGGTCGAAGGCCCGTACAAGTCCGAGCACTACCGCTACTGATTCCCCCCACAGCAAACGCCCCGCAGGTTCCTGCGGGGCGTTTTGCTGTTCTCAGGACCACTGGGATTCGTTGCTGCCGGGGGTGGCCCAGCCTTGGGGGTTGAGGGTGGGCGGGCGGGGGCCTGGGGGTGGTGGGGGTGGGATGAACGGGGTCGGCGCGGGGACGGGGGCCTGGGCGCCGTACGGGCTGGGTGGGGTGAAGGGGCCGGCGGGGATCGCGTAGGACGGGGCGAACGGGCCGGTGGGGGTGGGGCGGTGGGTGGAGAGGCGGATGAGTTCTCGGCGGCGGCGTTCGGCGAGGATGGCGGAGAGGTACGCGGGGGCGATGATCGGGGTCGGCGGGGCCGGGGCCGTGACGGCGGCCATCTTGGCGGCGAGGGCTTCGCCGAGGGCGATCTGCGGGCCGGGGAGGAGATCGGTGTAGCGGGCGAGGTAGTCGCGGGCCGCGTTGGCCAGGTCGTCGGACAGGCGCGAGAGCTCCAGCGACTGGGCCCACTGGACCAGGTGGCCGGGGACGAACAGCGGCGGTGACGCCATCGCCTGGTGCCGCTCGCGGATGACGACCGTACCGGCGACCATGTCACCGATCCGCTTGCCCTGTTTGTTCATCAGGCTCGCCACGATCCCCGGACACGCCGCGAACCACGGCGCGAAGTCGACGAAGAACCACATCAGCGTCCGCACCAGCGCGTGCCGGAACCGGATCGAGCTGCCGTCGTCGCGCACCACCTTCAGCCCGAGCACCATCTTGCCGACGGTCCGCCCGCGGGTCAGCGTCTCCATCACGACCCGGTAGCCGACCGCCACCAGCAGTACGACGATGAAGATCAGCGCGAACGCCAGCGCCTCACTGGACTCGCTCCCGAGCAGGAATCCGGCCAGCAACGAGATCAGCACGACCAGTACGACGCCCTGCAGCGCCACGTCGATCGCGCACGCCAGCGCCCGCGTCGGCATCCGCGCGATCCGCACCTGGAGGACGACCGCTTCGCCGGTGACCAGCTGAGACACGTCGTCGCCCCCTCCTGACTAGACACTGCGTCCGGCTAGTCTGCCAGCAGTCGGGTGGAGGAAGGGGGTAGCTGTGGACGTCGAAGCGTTCGTATCGGTGCACCAGCCGCAGTGGGACCGCCTCGCCTACCTGACCCGTCGCCAGCGCCGCCTGTCCGGTGCAGAGGCCGAAGAGCTCGTGGTCCTCTACCAGCGCGTCGGCACACACCTGGCCGCGCTGCGAGCCGCCGGCGCCGATCCGGTGTCGATCGGTCGCCTGTCCGGCCTGATCGCCGACGCCCGCGGTGCGGTGACCGGTGCGCAGGCACCCGTCTGGCGCGACATCTCGAAGTACTTCCTGGTGAGCTTCCCGGCCGCGCTGTATGCCTCCAGACGTTGGTGGCTCACTATCGGTCTGCTGTTCTATCTGGTCGCGGCCTGGACGGCGTGGCGAGTGCTGGCTCACCCAGAGGTGATCGACTCGATCGGTACGCCGGACCAGGTCAAGCAGCTGGTCGAGCACGATTTCGAGTCGTACTACTCGGACAACCCGGCACAGGACTTCGCACTCCGTGTCTGGATCAACAACGCGACTATCAGTGCCGCCGTGCTGGCACTGGGGATCCTGCTGGTGCCGTCTGTCTTCATCCTGTGGGACAACGCGGTCAACCTCGGTCTGAGCGCCGGTCTGATGATCGGCCACGACAGAGGCGGCCTGTTCTTCAGCCTGATCACGCCGCACGGTCTGCTCGAGCTGACCGCGGTATTCGTCGCCACCGCGGCCGGACTGCGCCTCGGCTGGTCCTGGATCGCTCCTGGCCCCCGCACTCGTATGCAGGCCATCGCCCAGACCGGACGCGCCACGATCGGCATGGCGATCGGACTGGCCGCAGTACTCCTGGTGACCGGCCTGATCGAGGGCTTCGTGACACCGTTCCTGCCGGCACCGGTCCGCGTGACGATCGGCATCCTCGCCGAGCTGGCCTTCTTCACCTACGTCTGGACTCTCGGTCGCCGCGCCTACCGTCACGGTGAGTACGGCGACATCGACGAGGCGGACCGGGAAGCCAGCGCACCTGTCTCCGCCTGATCGGTTTCCGGTGTGGGAACCGGGTCAGGGTGAGGATGGACCAGGAAGTGAGGCACAGCCGTGCGTACGGCGTGGCGATCACTGTCGGCCTGATGGCCTACGGAGTCGTCTATCTGCTGATCGCATGGATCGCTCTGCAGCTCGCCTGGGGGAAGTCGTCCCAGGAAGCGTCGCAGAAGGGCGCGCTGGAGGAGCTGGCGAGCAAACCGCTCGGCGGCGTCCTGCTGTGGGTCGTCGCGATCGGGTTGTTCGCGCTGGTGATCTGGCGCGCCCTGCAGCTCATCTACGGGCACCTGGACATGGAGCACAAGCTCTCCGCGATCGGCCGCGCCGCGGTCTACCTCGTGGTCGGCATCAGCGCGGTCAAGATCGCCGTCGGATCCGGCGGCGGTTCCAGCACCAGCCAGCAGCAGTCGATGTCCGGCCGGGTCATGCAACACGGAGCGGGCCGGGTGCTGATCATCGTGGTCGGCATCGCGATCATCGCCATCGGTGCACGCCAGATCCACAAGGGCATCACGAAGAAGTTCACCGAGGACCTGGTCGGCGGCGTCTCCGAGACGACGATCCTGTTGGGCCGGATCGGGTACGTCGCGAAGGGGATCGCGTTCGCCGTGGTCGGCGTGCTGTTCGCGTGGGCCGCGATCAGCTATGACCCGAAGAAGGCCGGCGGACTCGACACTGCGCTGCGCACGATCAAGGACCAGCCGTTCGGTTCCGTCCTGCTGACCGTGCTGGCGCTCGGCGTCGCCGCGTTCGGCCTGTACTGCTTCAGCTGGTCGCGCAACGCTAAGAAGTGAGGCGTCCCGCTTCGATTCGTGACCACTGGGCGATCGGCCGACCGTCGATGACCTTCGGGAGTACTGGGTCCTCCGTCGCCCACTGCTTCGGCCAACCGTCCGGTGAGTCCTCGAACGGCTCCTGCCGTCCGTAGACGGTGAGGTCCATCAGCGCGTAGTTGTTGTCCATCACCTCGACGCCGCGCATGGTCGTCCAGTACGTCTCGAAGACGCGGTCGCCCTGGCGCACATACGAGATCAGGTACATCTGGCCGATGTTGCGTCCGACGAGCAAGCGCTCGAGTGACCCGACACCGGAGTACCACGGCATCGTCCAACCCATGAAGTCGCGGTACGCACGGCTCTCGGCGTACGGGCCCTGGGCGAAGACGGCGAAGGTGATGTCGCGCGAGTGCAGGTACGAGATCTCCTGCACCTGACCTGTGCACCAGGTGCAGCCCTGGCATTGTTCTTCTGCTGGGTGTCCGGTGTGCCACATGTAGTAGTAGGCGAGGAGTTGCGTGCGCCCTTCGAAGGCTTCGAGCAGGGTGACCGGACCGTCAGGTCCGGTCACCGGGATGCTCGCGTCGACCTCGACCATCGGCAACCTCTTGCGCTGTGCCGTGATCTCGTCACCCTCGCGGGTGTGGGCTTTCTCCCTGGCGCGCAGGTGATTCAGATCCGCGTCGAACGTTGCCCGATCGACCACCGGCGGGAGGGCAGTTCTTTCCGGTACGGCTCGTTCGTGCTTTCTCATACTGGCCACGTCGGAGCCGGTACCCCGTTCTCGACATCGTCAGGCAGGAAGATCGCGCCTGCGCAGTCCCACCAGGCCTGCGAAGCCGACGACCACGGCGATCGCGAGCAGGGCGATCAGTGGACCTGCGGACACCGTCCCGCCTGGTAGTGAGGGGAGATGGCTGAACGGCGAGATGTCGCGGATCCAGCCCGCCGTCGCGACCCCGGCGCTCACCAGGCCGATCAGAATGCAGACAGTTGGTCCGGCCCACGAGATCATCGAGGCCTGCGGGAAGAATCCGAAGATCGCGATCGCAATCGCGGCCAGCACCCATACCGCCGGGAGTTGCGCCAGCGCTGCACCGATGAGTCTCGGGACCTGTCCGCCCACATCGCCGATCGCGACGCCGTACGCAAGCCCTTCGGCCACACCAGCCGCCAGCAACGCGACCGCCGGCCCGAGCAGGCTGAAGACGAGATGGCTCGCGGCCCACTGCCAACGACTCGTCGCGGTCGCCAGCACGGGCTCGGCCCGCCCGCTGCTCTCCTCCACGCGCATCCGCAGTGTTGCCTGTACGGCGTACGCCGAGGCGACCCGACCAGTGTCATGACTCCGGCCAGGAACGAGTCGATCAGCCCGGCCGATCCGCCCATTCGCTGGAACATCTCCTGGATGGTCGGATCGTCCTTCATCATGTCGCCGACGCCCTTGGCGACGCCGCCGAACAGTAAGCCCAGCAAGGCGAATCCGACTGTCCACGCTAGGAGCAGACCACGGTGCAACCGCCAGGCCAGCGCGAATGGCGAGCCGAGCGTCCCGTCCGCCGGGCCGAGCTTGTCGGGTAGCAGTCCGGCGCCGATGTCCCGTTTGGTAGCGAGAATGACGGCGGTGACGACCAAGCCGATGGTTGCTACCAGCAACACGGCGGCGAGCCACCAGCGGTTCTCGGCGTACGGGTGGATCTGTTGTGCCCAGCCGATCGGCGAGAGGTAAGACAACCAGGCGAGCGGGCCGTCCGTGTGTGCGCTGGTGTCGCCTGCGGCGCGCAGTACGTAGGACGCACCGAGAACGCCGATCGCGATCCCGCGCGCGGTGCCGGCGCTCGCGGTCAACTGCGCCGCGACTGCGCCTACTGCTGCGAAGAACCAGCCGGTGCCGGCGTAAACCATGCCGATGGCAACGGATCCTGCTACCGGGAGATCTTGGCTGTGCATGCCCAAGGCAAGGAGAACGGCCAGTGTCAGGTTGGCGCCGAAGACTGTGATCAGCGCCGCCGCCAGTTGTGCGTGCCGGCCGATGACGGTTGCCCCGAGCAACTCACGACGGCCGGTCTCTTCCTCGACCCGGGTGTGCCGGATCACCGTGAGCAGGCTGATCAGTCCGACCATCACCGGCACGAACCCGAGTCGCCAGGTGACGAATTCGCCCAGGCTGGAGCCGGACAGTTCGCCGTACAAGGTGATGAAGCCGGCGTTGCTCGCGTACTTGATGCGGGAGTCCGGCGTCGGGAACAGATCGCCGTACTCCTTCACGTAGCTGACCGAGATCGCCACCAGCAGCACGATCCACAACGGCAGGACGATCCGGTCGCGGCGCAGGATCAGCCGGATCAGCCCGCCGGTCCCCGCGAGGCTTTTCATTTCACCGCCTCGGGTTCGTACAGCCGCAGGAACAACTCCTCCAACGAGGGCGGCTGGCTCACGAGACTCCGTACGCCGATCTCCGTCAACCGTCGCAGGACCGGGTTGATCTCGTCGGTGTCGACGTCGAACTGGACGCGCCCGTCGGCCTCCTTGAGATCGTGTACGCCGGACAGCTGGGCCAGGCCGTTCATCGGTCCGACCAGCTCGGCCTGGATCGACGTACGCGTGAGGTGCCGCAGCTCGGACAGTGTGCCGCTCTCGACCGCACGGCCGGCCCGGATGATCGTGACGCGATCGCACAGCGCTTCGACCTCGGACAGGATGTGGCTGGACAGCAGCACGGTCCGGCCGTCGCGGTCGCTGATCTCCTGCACGACCTCGCGGAAGACCTCTTCCATCAACGGGTCAAGGCCGCTCGTCGGCTCGTCGAGCAGCAGGAGCTCGACGTCGGAGGCGAACGCGGCGACCAGCGCGACCTTCTGGCGGTTGCCCTTCGAGTACGCACGGGCCTTCTTGCGCGGGTCGAGATCGAACCGCTCGAGCAGCTCGGCCTTGCGCTTCTTGTCGATACCGCCGCGCATCCGACCGAGCAGGTCGATCGCCTCGCCGCCGGACAGATTCGGCCAGAGCGTCACGTCACCGGGGACGTAGGCCAGGCGGCGATGCAGGTCGGTCGCGTCCGACCAGGGGTCGCCGTCGAGGACCCGCGCGGTGCCCTCGTCCGCGCGCGTCAGTCCCAACAGGATGCGAATGGTGGTGGTCTTCCCCGCGCCGTTCGGGCCGAGGAACCCGTGCACCTCACCGGTTCGCACCGTGAGGTCGAGACCGTCCAGGGCAAAGGTCCGCCCGAACGACTTGACCAGACCTTCCGTGCTGATCGCAGCCGGCATGATCACTTCTCCTCAGAGCGTTGCTGGAGTTTTTCGATTTGTTCGGGGGAGATGAGCGGGATCGTGAAGACCTCCATCAAGGCCTGGCCGATCCGGTTGTAGCCCGCCGGGGTGGTGATGTCCTCGCCGAGCGCCTTCGAGACCTGGTCCCGCAGGATGAAGACGCTCAGCTTGATCGCGGCCAGCGCGGCGGCGTACCCGCGGGGGTCCTTCGGTTTGATGCCGTAACCACTGGCCCATTCCTCGACCGCGTCGACCCCTTCCAGGAACAGCGCGGTCGCGGTCTCGGAGCCGTCCATCATCGAGCGAACGATGTACAACTGCAGCGGAAACGCGATCGGATGCAGCACCAGCGGATCGAGCCCGGTGAGATCACCGTCCTGCGTCAGCTCGGCCCCGATCTGCAGCATCCGATCCTTCGCGTACCGGTCGCAGGCGTCCCGCAACGCCTCCTTCGACCCGAAGTGATGCCGGACAAGCCCCGACGACACCCCCGCCTCGGCAGCAATATCCCGGATCGAGGCCCCCTCGATCCCACGCTCCCCGAACAACCTGATCGCCGCATCCCGAATCCGAGCCCGCGCCGTCAGGTCCTCTGCCGCTCGATCCATCACCCACTCCTCTCCCTACACACAAAAGCAAACTACTACACGATCGTGTAGTCAAGTGCTTTGAGGTGGGTACTGCGGTCAGCCCCGCGTTCTCCGCAGCTGCTTTCTTCGTCGCTACGCTCCTCAGCGCACCCGCTCCGCCCGCACCCGCCCACCCCCGGCTCATCGCCGTACATCCCCTTCCGGCTATCGCCGGGTCTTCCGGCTATCGCCGGACCGTGCCGGCTATCGCCGGAGTGGGCGGCTGCCGCCGCGAGTCGCTCGCTGCGCTCGCGGTGACTGCTGGCCGGGTCAATCGATGACTGGACCGTGGAGGCTGGCGGGTGTCGACTCCTGCTGTCATGACGCGAATGGGTGCGATCGGCCCCGGCGTGCTACGCAGCTGCTTTCTTCGTCGCTTCGCTCCTCAGCGCAGCTGCTCCGCGCGCACCCCCACCCACCCCCGGCTCAGCGCCGGAGCATCCCTTGCGGCTATCGCCGGAGTGGCGGCTGCCGCCGCGGATCGCTCGCCGTGACCGCTCAGGCCGGGACTGGCCGATGACATGGACCGTGGAGGCGGCGGGTGTCGACTCGTGCTGTCCCGACGCGGGCGAGTGTGAGCCGCCCGCGCGCCGGGGCTCAGCGTCGCGCATCCTTTCCGGCTATCACCATATCTGCCAGACGCCGCTGGCGATTTGCGCGGCCGATTGCGCATTCGGGCTGTCCGGCGCGCTTTGCGGCGGGCCGTGGTGGACCTCATTCTGCTCTGGCCGAGACGACCTAGTGTTAGCTCCTCCGAACGCGAAATCACCTGATCGAGTGCTCGGGCCTCGTGATGTGAGACCGGTCACTAGACGCCAGTCGCGCACGGCCTGGGATGCTTCTCGAATGAGATCAAACGGCGCATTAGGTCGCGCGCGGAGCGTCCTCCGCGACGGAGCCAGATTTGAACAGCCGCTTCTGAATCAACCGGCACGCTGGCTTTTGCGAGCTATCTTGATGGGCGCGTGGTCCGCCGTTTGCGGTGCGCTAGCCTTCCTCATCCTGCTCGGCATGACGGTCGGTCGGTTCCTGTTCCACGGCTCTGAGCGCTTAGGCCATCTACTTGAGGTCGGGGCGCTAGCACTCGGCATCTTGGCGCTTGTGACCCTCGTTCTGGTGGTGTGGAAGGTGGACCGACCAACGCCGATGTCGGCTGTATCCACGAGCGAGGTAGGACGGGAGCAGTGAAGCACTCTGCCCTAGTCGTCCTCGTAGTCATCTTGTTCGCAGTCCTCGTGGCATCGGCCTTCTGGGCCGGTCGAGAGTCAGTCCGGGCGATCCGCAGGTGGCGTGCAGGACTCCGGCAGCCGCTGATTTCTCTCGATCGAGTTACCGCCGCGACTCTTCCGCCTCATTGGCCAGTGAACGCCACGAGGTGGCCGAAACCATTTGCCGACGGCGAACGGCAGTTGACGCGCGACATCTGTGCAATCTACGCGCATGAGGCGTGGCGTATGCATGGAAGGACCCGAGCTACTTCGGAGATGGCGCTGGTGGTCGGCGGCGCCTGGCTCGGCACGACTCTGCCTAACACGCTTCAGACGTTGTTTGCAGGGGAGCGGACCTTGCTGCTCGGATTCTTTTCGAGCGTGTTCCTCGATCCTCACTGGTGGAACGTGGTGTTGCCCGGAGCAGTCATCGCCGTAGGTCTGAATCTGCAAAGCGAGGCAGACGGCATTGAACTCGTGAAGGCTGCATACGCTGACGCAGCTCAGGTGCCGGTCAGGCCGCCAGGGACTGCGCAAAAACTGAGTGAGCAACCGTTGGCCGCTCGTCCGAGACTCGGTCTTCTGGATCGAGTTCGGCAGGCCTGGAGTAATCGGAGATGATCCCCGAACGCCCCGCCGATCACCAGATGCTCGTGACGCCGGTCCCGCGTTCCGGACAGCGCTGTGCCGCTGCCGCGGTCGGACTTTCCCGCTCCTGCATGAGAAGCGGAGGGCTGTGGCCAGCGATTGGCCGGGAATAGTTGGCGACAAGGCATCGACGGCGCCGTGACTGGGGCTGTCGCCTCCGCAGGCGAGATCGTCACTCGGCTCTGAGCCAGGGGCGGCGGAGTCGGGCGAGTCTCGCGCAGCACATGCCTGGGCGGATCGTGAGACACCTGACGCCACGGCTCGCCTGGACGACCACGGCACGCCGTGGACCGCGGGCGGCAGCCCGCAGATTCCGGCGATAGCCGGAAAAGTCCGGCGATAGCCGGATGACCCGGCGATAGCCGGAAGGGGATGCACCGCGCTGAGCGGGGGTGGGCGGGTGCGGGCGGAGCGGGTGCGCTGAGGAGCGTAGCGACGAAGAAAGCGGCCGCGTAGCCCGCGGGGTAGACCGCATTCCGACCGGTAAGAAGGTTACTTCAGTGTGACAAAGGGTCGTAGTTTGTTGACAGAGGGGTGTCTGCTGGTGTGGGTTCTTCCCCAAACACCAACACCAGCTGGGGAAGGTTGGCGGCCATGAGGAAGTTGTTGGCGGTGCTGGGGGCCTTGTGTTTGGCGGTGGTTCCGGGTGCGGCGTACGCGGCTGATCCGGTGAAGGATCCGGCCAAGAAGGTGATCAAGATCGGGGTGACCCAGTCGGTCGACTCGATGAATCCGTTCTTGGCTGTGCGGCTGGTGACCGGGTCGATCCAGCGGATGATCTACGGCTTCCTCACGGTGCCGGACTCGAAGACCCTGCAACCCAGTCCGGATCTCGCCGAGTCCTGGACAACGTCGCCGGACGGGCTGACGTGGACGTTCAAGATCCGGCAGGCGAAGTGGTCGGACGGGCAGCCGATCACGGCGGACGATGCGGCTTGGACGTTCAACAAGATGATCACCGACGACGGCGCCAAGACCGGCAACGGTCCGGCCGTCGCGAACTTCCAGAGCGTCACCGCGAACGGCCAGGAGCTGACCATCAAGCTCAAGACCCCGCAGGCGTCGATGCTCGACAACCCCGTCCCGATCATGCCCAAGCACGTCTGGGAGAAGGTCAAGAACATCTCGGAGTACGACGCTGAGGTGTACCCGACCGTCGGCAGCGGACCGTACGTCGCGGTCGAGCACAAGAAGGACCAGTTCGTGCGGCTCGAGGCGAACCCGCAGTACTGGCGTGGGCGGCCGAAGGTCGACGAACTGCAGGTGATCTTCTACGACAACCCGGCCGCCTCGATCGTCGGGCTGAAGAAGGGTGACATCGACCTGATCGGGCGGCTGAACCCGCCGGACTTCGAGTCACTGAAGGGCGATGACAACATCGTCCAGTGGAACACGCAGGGCCGGCGGGCGGCGTACCTGCAGATCAACCACGGCGCGACGACCAGCGACAACAAGCCGATCGGCGACGGCCACCCGGCCCTGAAGGATCCGAAGGTACGGACCGCGCTGCACTACGCGATCGACAAGCAGAAGCTGGTCGACGAGGTCCAGGGCGGGCTCGCGAAACCGGCCGACGGATCGATCATTCCGCCGCTGTACAAGGACTTCTTCTGGGAGGCGAGCGGCGCCGAGAAGGTGACGTTCGACCTCGCGAAGGCCAACAAGATCCTCGACGACGCCGGGTACAAGAAGGGACCTGACGGCGTACGGACGATGCCGGACGGGTCGCGGAAGCTGCAGTTCCGGTTCAGCATCCACACGGACACGCCGATCGAGGACAAGCTCGCGGAGTACCTGACCGGCTGGTTCAAGGAGATCGGCATCACGCTGACGACCAAGCGGCTCGACTCGAGCAAGTTCACCGAGGAGACCGGTACGACGGCGCTCTTCGACATCGCGATCAGCGGCTGGTCGGTGAACCCGGACCCGGAGGAGGTGCTCGGCACGCATCTCTGCAGCCGGCGTCCGACCGCGTCCGGGCAGGGCGGCGGGACCGAGTCGTTCTACTGCGACCCGCAGTACGAAAGCCTGTATCTGCAGCAGCAGAAGGAGCTCGACCGGACCAAGCGCGCCGACACCATCAAGAAGATGGAGGAGCGGCTCTACACCGACGCGCCGGTGATCGCGTTGTACTACCCGAACGATCTCGAGGGCTACCGCAAGGACCGGATCGCCAGCATCACGCCGATCCCGGAGGACAAGGGCCTGCTGTACGGCGGGTCCGGGTACTGGCCGTTCTACACGCTCGAGGCGGTGTCGAAGGACGGAGTCACGGCCGAGAGCGGTGGGATGAGCGGCGGCGTGATCGCGGGCATCGCGGCGGCCGTGGTCGTCGTACTGATCGGTGGGTTCTTCGTACTGCGACGCCGTCAGGGCGCGGCCGATGAGCGCGAATGACGGTCACGGTCGAAGCTCCTGAGCAGAGCCCTGCTCGCCACGGTCTGCTGCGCTATGCGGCGACCAAGGCGGGCGGGGCCCTGCTCAGCATCGCGATGGTGATCGTCGCGACGTTCTTCCTGTTCCGCCTGCTGCCCGGCGATCCGGTCCGCGCGCTGGCGCAGGGGCGGAACATGACGCCGGAACAGCTCGACCTGGAGCGGGCCCGGCTCGGTCTCGACAAGCCGATCCCTGAACAGTTCCTGCACTTCGTGAAGCAGACGCTGCAGTTCGATCTCGGCGTGTCGTACGAGTACAAGCGGCCGGTGGTCGACCTGATCGGCGAGCGGATCGGGTCGACGCTGTTGCTCACCGGTACGGCGTTGGTGATCGCGGTCAGTCTCGGCCTCTGGCAGGGTGCGCGCGCCGGGTGGAAGCCGGGCAGCCGGTTCGACAAGGTGTCGACCGCGATCTCGCTGGTGCTGTGGTCGGTGCCGACGTTCTGGCTCGGGCTGTTGCTGCTGATGGTGTTCGCGGCCGGGATCGGGCCGATTCCGGGGATCTTCCCGACGCGTGGCAGCTCGAGCGTCGACAAGCCGGACGGGTTCGCCGGCGTGCTGGATGTCGGCGTACACATGGTGCTGCCGTGTCTGACGCTCGTCGCGGTGGTCTATGCGCAGTACCTGCTGGTGATGCGGTCGTCCGTGCTCGACGAGGTCGGGCAGGACTACATCACGACGGCTCGGGCGAAGGGTTTGCGCGATGACGACGTACGGCGGAAGCACGCCGTACCGAACGCGCTGCTGCCGACGGTGACGCTGGTGTTCATGCGGATCGGGTTCGTGGTCGGGGGTGCCGTGACGGTCGAGGCGATCTTCAGCTGGCCGGGGCTCGGGCAGCTGTTCTACGAGGCGATCCGGGTGCCGGACTTCACGTTGATGCAGGGGACGTTCCTGCTGATCACGGTGTCGGTGATCCTGATGAACACGTTGGCGGACGTCATCTATCACCTCTTGGACCCGCGGGTGAGGTCGGCATGAGCAACGTGACCTGGGTACGCCGTCGTCGTGCCGCCGGGCGGTTCTGGGCGGATTTCCGGACGCACCGGGCCGGCGTTGCCGGCTTGGTGATTCTCGCGGTTGCCGTCGTACTGGCGTTGATCGCACCGTTGTTCATCGACGCCGGCGTGACGAACGTGGTGTCCGGCACCGGCGCGAAGCTGGCGCCGCCGAGCCTCGACGATCCGCTCGGGACCGACGAGTCGGGACGGTCGGTGCTGCTGATGATCTGGTGGGGTTCGCGGACGTCGCTGCTGATCGGATTCCTGGCGGCGCTGCTCAGCATGGTGATCGGGACGGTGCTCGGGATCGCGGCCGGGCACTTCCGGGGGTGGGTCGGTGCGGTGATCCTGCGGGTGACCGACTGGTTCCTGGTGCTGCCGTCGCTGGTGACCGCGTTGGTGCTGGCGGCGATCCTGGGTGGTTCGACGGCGACGATCATCGTGGCGATCGGGGTGACGTCCTGGCCGTCGACGGCGCGATTGATCCGCGCGCAGACGCTGGCCGTCGAGGCACGCCCGTACATCGAGAGATCGCTGGCGCTCGGCGGCGGCCACTGGCACATCACGACGCGCCACGTGCTGCCGAACGTCGCGCCGTTGCTGTTGGCAAGTACGACGCTGGAGGTCGCGAGCGCGATCGTGACGGAGTCGACGCTGGCGTTCCTCGGCGTGAGTGCGAACAAGACGTCGTGGGGGACGATGCTGCGCGGGGCTTATGACTGGGGTGCGGCGACGGCCGGCGCCTGGTGGTACATCTTGTTGCCGGGTCTCTGCATCGTCATCGTGGTGATGGCTTTCACCTTGTGTGGAAGGGCTTTGGAGTCGGTCTTGAATCCTCGCCTGCGGACCGGGGGTGCCTGATGCTTGAACTCGACAACTTGTCCGTGACCTATAAGGCAGGTGGCGACATCCCTGCCGTCCGCGGCGTGTCCTTGTCGTTGGCGGCCGGGGAGGCGGTTGGTCTGGCCGGCGAGTCGGGCTCGGGCAAGTCCTCGGTCGCGCTTGCTTTGTTGCGGCTGCTGCCCCGGTCGGCTGTCGTGGGTGGACGGGTCCTGCTCGACGGCGAGGACGTGCTGACGATGAAGTGGGGCCGGTTACGCGCCGTACGCTGGTCGTCGGCATCGATCGTGTTCCAGGGCGCGCAGCACGGGTTGAATCCTGTGCAGCGGATCGGGGAGCAGATCGCAGAGCCTCTCGTCGTACATCGACAGGCATCGGGATCTGCTGCTGACGCGCGGGTGCGGGAGCTGCTCGAACAGGTCGGACTGCCGGCCTGGCGAGCCCGGAGCTATCCGCATGAGCTGAGTGGTGGCCAACGGCAACGAGTAATGATCGCGATGGCACTTGCTTGCTCACCGCAACTGATCATCGCCGACGAACCGACGACAGCACTCGACCTGATGGTCCAGGCGCAAGTGCTCACGCTCATCCGCGACCTGATCGCCTTGCACGGGATCTCGCTGCTGATGATCTCGCACGACCTGTCGGTCCTGGCCGACGTGTGCGATCGCCTCGCTGTCATGTACGCCGGACGCTTGGTGGAGCTCGGTCCGTCGTCGGGGGACTTTCGCCACCCGTACAGCCAGGCGCTCGCGGCGGCGTTCCCGACCGTCGGCGATCCCGCTTCACGGCTGGCGCCACGCGGTCTGGCCGGTGATCCGCCGGATCCGCAGCAGCTTCCAGGTGGGTGTTCGTTCCATCCGCGTTGCCCGGTCGCGATCGAGTCGTGCGCGACGTCCGACGTACAACTGCGTCCGGTCGGCGATCGAACCGCCGCCTGCATCCTGGTAGGGGAGTGACTCTTGCTAGAGGCAACTGATCTGCACGTCGAGTTCTCCGGCCGCGGCGGACGGCGAGCCCGGGCCGTCGACGGCGTCAACCTCGCCATCGGCGCCGGCGAGATCGTCGCCCTCGTTGGCGAGTCCGGCTGCGGCAAGACCACCCTTGCGCGCACCCTGCTCGGTCTGGAACGCCCCACCGCGGGTCAGATCGTGTACGACGGCACGCCGCTGAGCTACTCGGGCCGCGCCCTGAAGGCCTTCCGCCGTCAGGTCCAGCTCGTCCTCCAGGACCCGATGGGCTCCCTCAATCCCCGCCACACCGTCCACGAAGCGGTTGCCGAAGGCCCCAGAATCCACAACCTTCCCGACGAGGAATCCGTCGTCTCCTCGGCCCTCTCGCGCGCCGGCCTGCGCCCACCCGAGCGATTCCTCCATCGCTACCCCCACGAACTCTCCGGCGGCCAACGCCAACGCGTCGTCATCGCCGGCGCACTCGCCCTCGACCCCAAGGTCCTCATCGCCGACGAACCCGTCGCCTCCCTGGACGCCTCGGTCCGCGGCGAGATCCTCTCCCTAATCCTCCGCCTCCGCGACGACCTGGGCCTGTCCGCCCTCGTCGTCACCCACGACCTGGGCCTCGCCTGGAACATCGCCGACCGAGTAGCCGTCATGTACCTGGGCCGCATCGTCGAATCCGGCCCCACCGAAGCCATCCTCACCAACCCCCAACACCCCTACACCCAAGCCCTGCTCTCCGTCCTCCCCGATTCCCCCCAACGCATCATCCTCACCGGCGAACCCCCCGACCCCACCCAAATCCCCACCGGCTGCCGCTTCCACCCCCGCTGCCAACTCATCCCCACCACCCCAGACACCACCGCCTGCACCTCAAAGCCCCTCCCAATCCTCCCCACCACAACCCACCCCCAGGTCGCCTGCCACCTGGCCACCTCCTAACTCGGTTCCACGCACAGTCACCCGGTACACGACCTTGTGGCCCTCGCGCACCCCGACGATCAGCCCGGCGTCGCGAAGGATCCGCAGATGGCGCCCGACCGTGCCCAGCGACAACCCCAGCTCTTCGGCCAATTCACTCGCCGTCCCCGGACGGGACAGACGCAACAACAACTCGGCGCGGCCGCGTCCGATCAGCCGCTCGAGCGCGACCCGACCGTCGGCTGGGAACTCGACTGCAACACGACGGGCGGGGTACACCAACGCATAGCCCGCCGTCTCGCTCTCACACAGCCAGGTGCCGCCTTGCAACGTCACCGGGACGAACTGGAGCCCTTCGTCCCCGACGTGCCGATCAACGCCCGGACGATTGCTGAATTGGATGCTGTCGGCACCAATCCACCGGCTTCGTCGGCTCATCCCCTCCAGTGCCTTCGGCCAGCCGAACGCTGCGAGCAGACCGGCCCGGTATATCACCTCACGCTCAAGGGCCTCACGCCGACGCGGCCAATCCGGCGCCACATGACGCGACCAGACCGTGCGTACGGCGGAAGCCAGCGACCGCCCCAGGTCGGAGCTCTCCAGCCACCGAAGATCGTGTTCGAGCCAGCTGTGCTGCAGCGATACCTTGAAAGCAGCCCGGATCTCGGCGTCGTTCATCGCGGCGACTTGCTCGAGCTCGGCCGATAACGACGTACCCATCCCTCCGGTCGGTGGTAGGGCGACCACATCGGGAAGCCATTTGGTCGAGCTGAGCAGGTCGGCCAGGCCGCGCAGGAACGGGTCGCGGCGGAGGCGCCGGTCGAACGACTTCTGGTGGTTTGCGTACCACGCCGACATCCACGGATCCGGTCGCGCCCGGCGGAGGCTGATGATCGCGCCGACCGTCTCCGCGAGCGGCGACAACGCGAATCTCGACCTCGAGAGCGCCAGCGGACTGAGCTTGAGGAGTGTCAACTTTCGCCTCCTCGCGAAAGACTTCGCCGTGCGGATGAGCTGCCCGCATTGTCGCGCAGTGAATTCTCCCCTTCGTCGCCCGGCCTTCCGCTACTTCATGGCCGGCCGACTGGTCTCGCTGCTGGGCAGTTCGATGGCGCCTGTCGCCCTTGCCTTCGCAGTCCTGGATGCGTCCGGCGATCCGTCGCAGCTCGGGGTCGTGCTGACTGCGCGGATGGTTCCTATGTTGTGCTTCGTCCTGGTCGGTGGTGCGGTCGCCGATCGGGTTTCCCGGCGTACGGTGCTAGACGCCACGAACGCGGGCGGGGCGGCGGCGCAGGGTGCGGTCGCAGTACTGCTGCTGACGCACAACTACAGCTTGCTGCTGATCAGCGTGCTGAGTGCGGCGAACGGGATCTTGGATGCGTTCACCTCGCCGGCCCTTCGCGGGCTGGTGCCCGAGCTGGTCGAGAAGGATGAGCTTCGGAGGGCCAACGCGCTGCTCAGCTCGGTTCGCAACGGCACGAAGATCGTCGGGCCGGCCGTGGCGGGCGTACTCGTCGCGGTCGTTGGCAGCGGACCGACCATTGCTGTCGACGCGGTCAGTTATCTGGCGGCCGCAGTACTGCTCGGTCGGTTGCGGGCTGGGTCGCCGACGGCCCTCGTCGTACGCCGTGGCTGGCGGGAGTTCCGGAGCATCCGCTGGGTGTGGGCGGTGACGCTTTCGTCTGCGCTGATGAACCTCGCCCAGACGGGCGCGTGGCAGGTGCTTGGACCGCCGCTGGCTGGCGCGAAGCTGTGGGGTTTCGCGCTCAGCGTTCGCGGGCTGGGGCTGCTGGTGATGAGCGCGCTGATGTATCGCCTGGTAGTCCGTCACCTTCTGCGGACTGGCCAGCTCCTCAGTGCCCTCGGTGCGTTGCCTCTCCTCGCACTCGGCGTCGGCTGGGAGCCGATCTGGCTACTGCTCGCTGCCTTCGCTGCCGGGGTCGGTTTCTCCATCTCCGGCATCAGCTGGGACACCTCGCTGCAGGAGCACATCGACCGCGGCGTACTGTCGCGGCTCGCGTCGATCGACGACCTCCTCTCGTACGTCGCCATCCCGGTCGGCCTGCTCGTTGCCGGGCCGTTGGCTGACCGCTTCGGAGCGCGGCTGGTCACCCTCGTTGCCGCGATCGTCTACACGGCTGCCGCGTGGAGCGCTCTGCTCTTCAAGGAGGTTCGCGAGCTTCCGCATGGTTCGGGTGGTTGACAATAGTTAACAGGAAGTAGAACTATTGCGGCATGGTGGAAGATGCGGTGGATCGGTTTTTTGAGGTGTTGGCGGATCCGACGCGGCGGCAGGTGGTGCGGTTGTTGGGGGAGGGGCCGCGGCGGGCGGGGCAGTTGGCGGTGGCGACGGGGGCGTCTTCGCCGGCGATGAGTCGGCATCTGCGGATCCTGTTGGAGGCCGGGCTGGTTGCCGATGAGCGGGTGCCGGACGATGCCCGCGTTCGTGTCTTCCGGCTCAATCCCGAGCCCGTGGTCGCCGTACAAGCCTGGCTGGATCAGGTCCAGGCGCACTGGCGTGACCAGTTGGGCGCGTTCAAACGCCACGTCGAGCAGAAGGAGTCCTGATGACCGAGCAGTCCGTCGAGGTCGCAGTCGAGGTCCCCGTTGCGCCGCCCACGGCGTTCAAGATCTTCACCGAGGAGATCGACCTGTGGTGGGTACGCGGGCCGATCAACTTCTGGGACTCGGCCCGCGCGATCGAGGTGCGCATCGAGCCGGGCGTCGGTGGTCGGATCCTGGAGGTGTACGCCGATGACGCGCTCGAGCGTGGCGTGATCACGGCCTGGGAGCCGGGCGAGCGTCTCGAGTACCGCAGTTCGGTCGACGACACCGAAACGACGATCACGTTCGATCCGATCGACGGCGGTACTCGCGTCACCGTGGTCGAAGCGCTGATCGAGGGCGGCACCAGGGCCGACTACGCGTGGCAGAACGTCCTGTACTGGTTCCCGGCCTGGGTCACCCGCCGCGACTCGGCGCCGTCGACGCCGCGCGAGGTCGGGCGGCTCGCGATCGCCTTGTACTACGAGGATCCGGCCGCTGCGGCCCGGTGGCTGCACTCGGTGTTTGGCCTCGAGACATGGGACCGCATCCCGGAGGAAGGCCGCCAGCCGAGCTGGATCGAGCTGCATGCCGGCGCGTCGTCGATCATCCTCCTCAAGCGGACGGAGCCGGGCGCGCCGGCCGCGGATCACGCTGCCTGGGTGTACGTCGATGATCTCGACGCGCACTTCGCGCACAGCCAGGAGAACGGCGCGAAGATCTTGCAGGAGATCCATCAGTACGGCTTCCGCTCCTACGAAGTCGAGGATGTCGAGGGCCACCGCTGGACCTTCCTTCAAGCCCGGCCCACGCAGCCATGACCGAACTGTCAGCCACCGCATCCATCGAGGTCGCGGTCGATCCGGCGACCGCATTCAAGGTCTTCACCGAGGAGATCGACCTGTGGTGGGTCCGCGGCCCCATCAACTTCTTCGACGCGTCCCGCGCGACTGCGATGCAGATCGAGCCCGGGGTCGGCGGACGGATCCTCGAGGTCTACTCGCCGCCCGACGACGTACTCGAAATCGGCAAGATCACTGACTGGCAACCCGGCGCCCGGTTCGCGTACCGCAGTTCGGTAGACGACACCGAGACCCGGATCGCCTTCGACGCAACCAGCGCGGGCTGCCGCGTCACCGTCGTACAGTCCCTGCTCCCCGGCGGCTCCCAGGCCTTCTACTTCTGGCGAAACGTCATCCACTGGATCCCCGAGTGGCTCAGCCGGCGGTGAGCGCGGTGGGGACGCTGCGGCCGCGAGGTAGGGCGACGGTGTGCTGAGAACGTCGCGGGGTGGGGTGGCGGACGCCGGTAGTCGACGCACCATCCCGCGACCACGGTCCGCCTCGGCGACGGCGGTACGCACTCAACCGGGCGATAAGCCCGCACCCGTCGACGGCAGCCGACAGATCCCGGCGATAGCCGGAAGACTCTCCGGCGATAGCCGGCAACGCCCGGCGGCGGCCGGCACACCCCGGCGATAGCCGGCAAACCCGGCGATAGCCGGAAGAGCCCGGCGGTAGCCGGATGGGATGCTCCGGTGGTAGCCGGGGGTGGGTGGGGTGCGGGCGTAGTGGGCGCGGGGAGGAGCGGAGCGACGAGGGTAGCGACCGCGTAGCACGCGGGGTGGACCACACTCGTCCGCATCGCGGGCTTCTACAGGCGGCCGGCTTTCTTTAGGGATAGGTAGGTGTCGGCTAGGGCGGGGGCTATTTGGTCGGGGTTTTCGTCGACTACGGTGACGCCGGCTCGGGTGAGGGTGGCGGTTAGGCGGTCTCGGTCTAGGCGGGTGCGGGCGGCGGAGGCGGCGGCGTAGACCTCGACGAGGTCGGATCTGGTGGACTCGAGTTCGGTTAGACGGGGGTCGGCGACGGAGGCCAAGACGACGACGTGGCGGCGGAGGAGGGGGCCGATGACGGGGAGGAGGGACTCCTCGATGACGGCGGGATCCAGGCCGGTCAGCAGCACGACCAGAGAGCGTTGGCCAAGGCGCTCCAGGACCTGGGAGACGACGATGCGGAAGTCCGTCTGGACCAGCTCGGCCTCGACGTTCGCCAGGGCGTTCACGAATGACGGCAGCACATCCTGCGGCGCAGGGCGTCGTACGTCGGCACGTACTGCCGAATCGCAAGCCAGCAAGGAAACCCGGTCCCCGGCCCGCGTGGCCAACGCAGCCAGCAACAACGCAGCGTCCATCGCATGGTCCAGCCGCGGCGCATCGCCGACCCGGCCGGCGGACAGCCGCCCGGAGTCGATCACGATGACTACCTGGCGATCCCGCTCCGGGCGCCAGGTCCGCAGTACGACGTTCCCGCGGCGAGCCGTCGCCCGCCAGTCGATGCTGCGTACGTCGTCCCCAGGCACGTAGTCCCGCAGCGAGTCGAACTCCGTCCCCTGCCCGCGCACCAGCAGCGCCGTCCGCCCGTCGAGCTCGCGCAACCGCGCCAACCGCGACGGCAGGTGCTTGCGGCTCTTGAACGGCGGCAGAGCCCGCACCGTCCACGGCACCTGGTGGGAGCTCTGGCGGCCAGCGAAGCCCAGCGGACCGACAGAGCGGACTGTGACCCGAGAGGCGTGCCTGTCGCCGCGGCGGGTTGGGATCAAGTGTGTTGTCACGCGGCGGCGTTCGCCTGACGGGATGTCCAGTCGGTGCGGTGAGTCTTGTACACCAGCTGACGGGGGCCACGCATCACGCAAGAGCCCGCGGATCCGCCGGCCAGGGTTGGCGACGACCATCTGCACCACAGCCTGCTCACCAAGCCGTACGGCGTTGTCCCCGTCCCGGCTGAACTGCAGCCGCCGTGGCGACCCAGCCAGCAGCATGTCGACCATACACATCACCAGCACAACAGCCACGACCACGCCGACCCCGGCCCACGACGGCATCACCAGGGCAACGAACACCACGCCGGCCGCAGCCAGCACCCCAGCCCGTCCGGTGAGCACCATCAGCGCGGTACCGGCACCGTAGCGAGCACGCTCTCCAGTACGGCGTCCGCACTCACACCCTCGAGCTCCGCCTCCGGCCGTACCTGGACTCGATGCCGAAGGCAAGGACGCGCCATCGCCTTCACATCATCCGGAATCACGTAGTCCCGCCCGGAAAGCCAAGCCCACGCCCGCGACACCGCCAGCAACGCCGTAGCCCCACGAGGCGAAACCCCGAGCTGCAACGAAGGAGACTGCCGCGTAGCCCGGCACAGGTCCACGACATACGCCAGTACGTCGTCCCGCACCGCCACTCGCCGTACTGCGTTCTGCCCAGCCAGCAAGTCCTCCGGCCCAGCAACCGGCCGCAGCCCAGCTGCCTCCAGATCGCGCGGATCGAACCCCTGTGCATGCCGGGCGAGTACTGCGATCTCAGCGTCCCGCGGCGGGATGTCCAGCGTCACCTTCAACAGGAACCGGTCCAGCTGGGCCTCCGGCAACGGATAGGTGCCCTCGTACTCCACCGGGTTCTGCGTCGCCGCCACGACAAACGGAACCGGCAGCTTCCGCGGCTCACCATCCACGGTCACCTGCCGCTCTTCCATTGCCTCGAGCAACGCCGCCTGTGTCTTCGGCGGCGTCCGGTTGATCTCGTCCGCCAGCAGGATGTTCGTGAACACAGGGCCAGGACGGAACTCGAACTCCGACGTCTTCGCGTCGTACACCAGCGACCCGGTGACATCACCAGGCATCAGATCCGGCGTGAACTGCACCCGCTTGGTGTTCAGCCGCATCGCCGTCGACAGCGCCCGGACCATCAGCGTCTTCGCCGTACCAGGTACGCCTTCCAGCAGTACGTGGCCGCGGCAGAGCAGGGCGAGCACCAAGGCGGTCACCGCGGTGTCCTGGCCGACCACCGCCTTGCCGATCTCGGTCCGCAGCGCAACCAGCGCCTGCCGGGCCTGTTCGGCGGTGACTTCGGTAGTCGTCACGGGTGTCGTACCTCCTGGGTCAGTACGTCGAGCTCGAAAGACAAGGACATCAGAGCGGCGTCAGACAGTGGCGGCATGCCGTAGAGCAGTTCGTACAGCATGACCGGGTCCCTGCCGGTACGTGCAGCCACAGTCGCGACCACCGCCGACGGCTCGGCCCGCCGCGGGATGCCGTGCGCCTTGTGCAGCTGGCCGAGCGCCGACTCCCGCAGCGCCGCCGCAGCGCGGTCCCGGGCACGTGAACGTCGGTAGAGCCTCGCCCGGCCCTCAGTGGTCTCGGCCGCATGCACGATCACCGGCAACCGCTCAGCCACGACCGGACCGAGCCGCCGCCCACGCCAGATCGCCACAACGAGTACGGCGAACGCCAGCGCCCACCCGATGTAGCGAACATCCGGCGGAATCAGCGGCGCACCACCGGTGCTCTCCGTGCCGGTATCGGTCGACTCGAACTGCGGCAGGTACCAGGTCAGGTCCTGATGCGTACCGATCAGGTTGAGCGCCAGCGCCGCGTTGCCGTCGTCAGCCAGCTGCGCATTGGTGAACGACGCCGGCGTACCGACGACATCGACGATCCGGTCGCCGACCTCCAGCCGGATCACCGTGTTGTTGATGCCATCGCCGTAGCAGGCGACAGCCGCAGACGGTGCGCTGTACGTCGGCCCGCTGACAGTCACCGTGCCCGCTCGAACCGCAGCCGGCAGGTCGCACTGGGCCTCCCGGCTACGGGAGGACAACACATCGCCAGTCTGTTGCACACCGGGCGCCAGGATCTCCAGCGCCCGGCTGCCGGGCCGGATGAGCACCAGGTGGCTCCAGCGAGCCTGAGCGATCCGCTCCAAGTCAGGGCGACCGAGTGATCCGGCCGGGCCGATGATGAGCGCCTTACCCTCACCCGGCTGTACGGCGTCGTCCAGCGTCTCCGTGCTGTGCACAGAAACCCCATGGTTCTTCAGCAACGCAGCCAGCGCCCGTGCCCCGTCCGAGTCCGTGGAGTCCGGGCTGAACGGCCCTGACGTCCGCGCCGAGGTAGCGATCAGGATGACGATCGCAGCCAGCACAATCAGCCCAGTGACGAGCAGCGGCGTCCGCAGTGCCCGCCAGCTCTCACCAGCGCTCCGCCCGAGCGGCGTACTCATACAGCCACCCGTGCAGTCCGTGCAGCGTCATCAGCAGCCACTACAGCGGCGTACCGTTCCGGCGTCCCAGGACGGTTGCCGTAGACAACCTCTGTGAACACCAGTGCGGCCGGCTGCAGCGGTTCACGCAGTACTGGCGCGATCCGCGAGGCATCGGCAACCACCTCGTACGCCGTACGCCCTGGCCGCTCGTCCAGCACGGTCCGCTCGGTCAGCTCCGAGACGCACGCCCGGAACCGGCTGCGGATCGCGAGCGCGTGGTCGCCGGACGCAGCCTCCCGCTCCGCCAACGCGCGGTACTCCGCCGCGCTGGCGGGCCGGGCGGTGTCGAAAACGGCCTGCGACTTCACCCTGCGGCTCGTCCGCAGTACTCCGGCTCGCCAGAGGACCACGAGCACGACCAGCACGAGCAGGGCGATCAGCATGGCCAGACCGGCGTGGCCGTTGGGAGACGAGCCGGTCAGGCTGTTCAGGAGGTCGCCGATCCAGTCCAGCACCTTGCCGATCGCCTTCTCGATCAGCGAACCGCCCGAGTCCCGGTACGTCGACTTGGACAGCTCCTCGGCGGCCTCGCGAGCGGCCTGCTCCCGGTCGATGTCGACGGGAGGCTCCTGCAGGAAGAGGATCACGCAGTCTCCTCGTAGCGCAGGGCCGGACGCATCCAGAGGTCGAGACCTTCCCGCCGTACCCGGAGGTCCAGGTAGATCAGGGCCTGTACGGCGGACATGAAGGCCAGGCTCGCGATCAGCGTCATCACCGTGAAGATCCCCACGGCGACACTGACGACGACGGCCACCACCGTGGCCCCGTTGCTGTCGGCCCACGAGCCGAGCGTGAGCACCAGCGCGGTGATCCCGAACTGCAGCGCGTACCCGATGATCTGCACGACCAGCCCGCCGAACAGCAGAATCCCGAACACCCGCCAGAACTTGCCCTTCACCAGCTGCCAGGACCGCCGCAGCGCTCCCCAGACCCCGACCCGGACCGGTATGTAGAGCCCGATGTCCGGCGCGTGCCGGCCCTCCATCAGGACGACGGTCCCGGCCAGCACCAGCCTGATCCCGAAGATCAGCACGAGTACGCCGCCGACCAGCATCATCACCACGGCCACCGCACCGGCCGCGTCGGAGGAGATGGCAGCGTCCGTACCGGCGCCGATCCCGAGTACTGCGAGCCCCCAGCCGCCGATCAGCAGCATGAACGACAGCGACTGCAACAGACCGACAACAGCCAGTGCAGGCAGCGCAGGTCGTACCAGCCGCATCAGCTCACGCGGACCGACCCGATGCGCCAGCTGACTCCGGACCGCGGCCAGAGCGATGATCCCGGACAGCATGCTCGACACGACCGAGAACAGCACCACCTGGACGCCGTACGTGAGCAACAGCGCCGCACCGGCCTGCTCGAACGGGTCGTTCGCGCCGAAGAACCCAGGAATTCCACCCGGTACGGCGACCTCGGTCAGCACGGCCTGCACCGCGACCAGGGCGATTCCGGCCAGCACCGGTAGGCCCAGCATGATCGTCTTGTTGTCGGAGATCGTCCGGGCGGCGTTGTCGAGCAGATCCGCCGGCAGCCACGGCCGCAGCGGCTCAGTAGCCACGTCGTCGTGCAGCTGCATGTTCTGGTCGGCCACTGCGCGCCCCCTCCTCCCCGAAGCCCGGTCTGAACAGTCTGAACCGCCGTGCGGTCAGGCACGTGAGTTGTGGTGAACCCTCGAAGTGCACCATGATCCCGGATGATCACAGCCCAACTCGGGGTCACACGGCGATCCGGCGTGTGCACTACCGGGGGAATGGGACACTATCCGTAGTGCGTACGGCCTGCACCCGCCGGCCGCACACCGATCGGACGGCAAGGAGTAGGGCGTGGCAGACGGTAACCGGACGATGCGGGGCCGCATCCTCATCGTCGACGACGACACCGCGTTGTCGGAGATGCTCAGCATCGTGCTGCGCAACGAGGGCTACGACACCTATCTGGTCGCAACCGGTGACAAGGCGGTGCCGGCCTTCCGGGAGTTCAAACCCGATCTGCTGCTGCTCGACCTGATGCTGCCCGGGATGGACGGGATCGACGTCTGCCGGGCGATCCGGGCCGAGTCCGGTGTGCCGATCGTGATGCTGACCGCCAAGAGCGACACCGTCGACGTGGTGCTCGGCCTGGAGTCGGGTGCCGACGACTACGTCGTGAAGCCGTTCAAGCCGAAGGAGCTGGTGGCCCGGATCCGGGCCCGGCTGCGCCGGATGGACGAGCCCGGTCCGGAGTCGCTGACGATCGGCGACCTGACCATCGACGTGGCCGGCCACTCGGTGAAGCGGGCCGGCGAGACGATCCAGCTGACGCCGCTGGAGTTCGACCTGCTGGTCTGCCTGGCGTCGAAGCCCTGGCAGGTGTTCACCCGCGAGGTGCTGCTGGAGCAGGTCTGGGGCTACCGCCACGCGGCCGACACCCGGCTGGTGAACGTGCATGTCCAGCGGCTGCGCTCCAAGATCGAGAAGGACCCTGAGCACCCGGAGATCGTGGTCACGGTCCGTGGGGTCGGATACAAGGCGGGTGCGGACTGATCGAGTACGGACGCGGCCAAGAGTCGCAGGCTGCCTCTGGTGACCCGGCAACCGACCCGGTAGCCGAGGAGCACACCGGGCAACACTCCGGGCAGCAGACCGGTCGTCAGACCGGGCAACAGCAGGGGCAGTCGACGGCACCTCCGGAGCAGGAGGTGCCGGAGTCCCGCGGGACGGAGCTGGAACTGACCGTCACCGCGGCGGACTGGTCTGCCCAGCCGCAGCCGATCTGGCGGACGCACCCCAAGCACTGGCCGGACATCTGGCGTCGCTCCATCCAGGCCCGGATCGTCACCGGGACCCTGCTGATGTCGACGCTGGTCCTGATCCTGGTCGGCTGGGTGATGATGAGCCAGGTCACCGACGGCGTCCTGGAGTCCCGTCGTACCAGCGCGCAGGCCGAGGTGCGGGCCCAGCTGGCCCAGCTGTCGATCACGATCGATGCCGCGAACCGCAACACGATCAACCAGCAGCTGTCCGAGCTGGTCCTCGGCTCCAACCGCCCTGGCCTGTACGACGTCCTGCTGGTGCCGACCGACCAGGCGGCGTCGAACGCGATCCGCTACACCGGTCTGGTCGACAGCGACTCGATCCCGGAGGCGCTGGCGTCCTCGGTGATGAGCGACGACTCCAAGCTGTGGGACACCTATACCGAGATCAACTACCGCGACGCCCCCGGTGTGCCAGGGCTGGTGATCGGGTCGCAGATCCGGATCAACTCCACCGGCGACCGGTACGCAATCTACTTCCTGTTCCCGCTCACAGCGCAGCAGGAGACGCTCGACGTCGTACAGCGTGCTCTGGTGACCGCAGGTCTGTTGCTGATCGTTCTGCTCGGTGCTGTGGCCTGGCTGGTCACGCGACAGGTCGTCACGCCGGTCCGGATGGCACGGCGGATCGCCGAGCGGCTAGCTGCCGGCAAGCTCGAGGAGCGGATGCAGGTCCGGGGTACGGACGACCTGGCCCGCCTGGCGGTGTCGTTCAACAAGATGGCCTCCAACCTGCAGCGCCAGATCCGTCGGCTGGAGGAGCTGTCCCGGCTGCAGCGCCGGTTCGTCTCGGACGTCTCCCACGAGCTACGTACGCCGCTGACCACCGTCCGCATGGCCGCTGACCTGCTGCACGAGAGCCGCGACCAGTTCGACCCGATTAGCCGCCGCTCCGTGGAACTGCTGCAGAACGAGCTCAACCGGTTCGAAGAGCTGCTCGCCGACCTGCTGGAGATCAGCCGGTTCGACGCCGGAGCTGCTGCGCTCGACCTGGAGGACGTCGACCTCCGCGACATCGTCAGCCGGGTACTGGAGAACCACGAGACTCTGCTGCACCGCAAGGGCTGCGAGGTCCAGCTGGACATGCCGGAGCCCTGCCGCGCCAAGGTCGACTCACGCCGCATCGAGCGGATCCTGCGCAACCTGATCGGCAACGCCATCGAGCACAGCGAGGGCCTGCCGATCCGGATCAGCACGGCGTACGACGAGGACGCTGCCGCCGTGGCCGTCCGCGACCACGGCGTCGGGTTCCGCGCCGAGGAAGCCGAGATGGTGTTCAGCCGGTTCTGGCGGGCCGACCCGGCCCGGGCCCGGACCACCGGTGGCACCGGCCTCGGCTTGTCGATCGCGCTCGAGGACGCCCGGCTGCACGGCGGCCGGCTGGACGCCTGGGGTTCGCCCGGCGACGGTGCGTACTTCCGGCTCACACTGCCGCGCCGGCCGGACACGGCGCTGACTGGTTCGCCGCTGCCGCCCCGCCCGCCCGACGCGTCCCGGGTCGTCACCGAGCTCGTCGACGTCGGGGCGCCGTACCAGAAGCTGAGCGGCGGTGAGGACCGGTGAAGCGCAGGTTGCTTGTGGTCCTGCTGGCTGCCGTAGTACTGCTCGCCGGCTGCGCCGCCGTACCGACCAAGGGCACCATCCGCAGCGGGGAGCGGCAGGGGCGTGCGCAGGACCTGGGCGGTGTCGGTGTCGAGGCGAAGCCGCCGCGGGCGAACGTCGGCGAGATGGCCATCGTCAGCGGGTTCCTGGAGGCCATGTCGGACTCGCAGGCGTTCGACGTCGCCCGGCAGTACATGACGCCGGAGGCCGCGGCGAAGTGGCAGCCCGAGGCGCGGACCGTGGTGTACGACCAGAGTCCCGAGTCACTCACCCGCGTGGGCGACGGGGTCCAGCTGACCGCCCTGAAGATCGCCACCATCGGGGAGCGTGGAGAGTGGATCCCCGCCGCGGCGACCGAGCGGGCCGACTTCTTCTTCAAGCTGAAGAGGATCGACGGGCAGTTCCGGGTCGACTCGGTCCCGCCCGGTGCGTACCTCGGCAGCAACCAGGTCGACCTGAAGCTCGCGCCGCGCGACCTGTACTTCTTCAACCAGAGCCGCAACATCCTGGTGCCGGACCCGGTCTACCTGCCGCAGAACCTCTCACCGGGCCAGGGCGCGACGCAGCTGATCCAGGAGCTGCTGAAGGGCCCGACCACCCGCCTTGGCAACGGCGTGGTCACCCTGGCCCCACCGGGCACCGAAGTACAGGTGTCTGTGCCGGTCGACTTCGGCGTGGCCACAGTGGCGCTCAACGACAGCGCAGGTGCATTGCGAGATCCGGACCGGCGGCTGCTGGCCGCACAGATCGTGTGGACGCTCAACCAGCTCAATCTCCGGGCCAAGATCACCGTCGGCGGCGCACCGCTGCTGCCGGACGACCCGGACGTGCTGCCGTTCGCGAACTTCAGCCAGTTCGACCCGCAGGTGTCGGCCGGATCCCAGACCAAGCTCTACGGCCTGCAGCACCAGAAGGTGCAGCGGATCGCCGGCCTTGACGGGGCCACGGAGATCGCCGCCCAGCCGCTCAACTCCAGTCCGCTCTGGGCACACAAGGCCCAGTCGTTCGCGGTCAGCCTGCGCGGCGAGGCGGGAGCGATCGTCACTGCCGCCGGGAACGAGGTGCTGTACGGGCCGCTGGACACGACGGACAAGGACGCTGACGCCGTCCCGATCAAGGTCGAGGGGACGACGCGGCAGCCGAGCTTCGACAACCAGGACAACCTGTGGATCCTGGACCGGGCCGACACTCCTCATCCGCGGCTGCGGGTCCGCGATCACGACGGCCGGCTGACCCTGGTGGCCGTCGACTTCAAGGGCGACATCCCGCTCGACCTGCGGATGGCGCCTGACGGTGTCCGGGCACTGCTGGTGATGAAGCCGAAGTCCGGCGGCCAGACGTACGTGCAGACCGGCACGATCCAGACCACCGGCAGTGGTAAGCAGCTGGTGCTCGCACAGCTCCGTCCGCTCCGACTGGCGCTGAACAACATCACCGACGCGGCCTGGAACAAACAAGGCATCGTGGTCATCGGCGCGAGCAGCGCGGTCAGCAACTCGGCCCGGCAGGCCTGGCTGGTCAACACCGACGGTTCCAGCCTGCAGTTGCTGCCCGGATCGACGCCCGACTTCCGGCCGCAGTACGTCGCCTCGAACCCGAACAAGGACACCCTGCCGGTGATCGAGGACGACGCCGGCCGCATCCACTGGCTCAGCCGGGACCTGATCTGGGTCTCGCCGGACTCTGTCGGCGGCGGCCCGGCGGCGATCACCCCGACGTACCCCGGCTGACAGTTGTCCACAGGCCGGCGACCGGGTGGTTGCGGTCGGCGGCCGGTTCGCGGATGGTGGTGCGGTGCCGGTCCGGGACGCGTTCGTGGATCTCGTCCTGGGCGGCCGGTGCGCGGGCTGCGACCGGCCCGGCGTAACTCTCTGTGATGGTTGCCGGGGGCTACTGACGACGCTGACTCCGTTCCGTGCATGGCCCGACCCGCGCCCGCCCGGACTCCGTACGCCGACCGCCGCCGCGCCGTACGCCGGGGAGCTCCGTGCGCTGATCCTGGCCCACAAGGAGCACGCCCGGTACGCCCTCGCGAAGCCGCTCGGCCGGCTGCTGGCAAGCGTCGTCCGGACCGCGCTGGAGGACCGGCGGGCGGCGTGGTTGTGCCCGGTGCCGTCGTCGCCGGCAACGGTCCGGCAGCGCGGGCACGATCCGCTCCGGCGGATTACGAAGGCTGCCGTCAGATCCCTGCGCAGACAGGGAATCGACGCCCGGCCGGCCGACGCGCTGCGCGTCGTACGGCGTCCCGAGGACCAGGCCGGGCTGTCCGCGGAACGCCGTACCGCCAACCTGGACGGGGCTTTCGGGCTGCGTTCGCGCTGGGCTGAAACCCTGATCGATCAACCGGTCCTGCTGGTCGACGACGTGATCACCACCGGTTCCACGCTCAGCGAAGCCTGCCGTGCCTTGGAATCCCGGGGGATTCCGGTGCTCGGCTGTGCCGTTCTGGCCGCGACGCAACGGCTTTCGGCGTCTGGTTCATGAGAACTTCCCTACCGGTTTTCGCCGAAGCCGACTAGCGTTGGCCTATGACACCCGCAGGGGCTTGTCGGGCAGTGGAGTGGCGCAGGACCGGATCAGCCGGATTCCTGGCCGCGGAGTCCGACCGGCTCGTCCGCGGGTGTTCTCGTTTCGGGCGCCCCAATCGCCACCGACAGAGCGAGGACACGAAAGATGGGGGCCCGCTGACGTAACAGAGAGTCGCCGATCGATGGAGGTTTCCGTGGACGTCGTTGTCAAGGGTCATCACTGCGAGGTCAGTGACCGCTTCCGGCAGTACGTCGAGGAAAAACTCGAGCGGATCGAGAAGGTCGATCACCGGGTACTGCGTTGCGAGGTGGAAGTCAGCCAGGAAAAGAACCCGCGACAGCACGATCGAGCGATGCGTGTCGAGCTCACCATGTACACCAAGGGTCCGGTGGTCCGCGCAGAAGCCTGCGGCGAGACCAAGCAGGCGGCGTTCGACGTCTGCCTGGACCGACTCCGGTCCCAGGTCCGCAAGGCGGCCGATCGCCGCCGGGTGCACCGCGGTGAGCGTGGTCCGGAAGGCCTGCGACACGTGAACGCGAAGCAGCCGCTCAACGGCAATGCACCCGTAGTGGAGGAACCAGTCGCCGAGGAAGAGGTGGCGACACACAAGTACGGATCTGTCCTCGTGACCGGCGACGGACCGCTGGTGATGCGGGAGAAGACCCACACCGCCAAGCCGATGACCCTGGACCAGGCGCTCTACGAGCTCGAACTGGTCGGGCACGACTTCTACCTGTTCGTCGACGCGGACGAGAACCAGCCGAGTGTCGTCTACCGCCGCCGCGGCTACGACTACGGCGTGATCCGTCTGGCCAACTAGACCTCGGGAGGAACGACGGAGGGGCCGGGCGATCGCCCGGCCCCTCCGCTGTTCCCCGATGGATCAGCTGTCGATCTGTGCCTGCAGCTCAGAGGCGTACGTCGCGACCTCCGCGTACACGCCGGGGTTGCCGGCGTCCGCGCAGCCGACACCCCAGGAGACGACGCCGAACAGGCGGCCGTTGAGGACCAGCGGGCCGCCGGAGTCGCCCTGGCAGGAGTCCTTGCCGCCGTCCTCGTAACCGGCGCAGATCTCGCCGTCGGGGGTGTAGCCCTCGCTCGCGTAGACGTCGGAGCAGTACGAGTCACCGAGCACCGGCACGTCGACCTTCTGGAAGGTGTCCGCCGGACCGGTGTCCTCCGTGTCGCCCCAGCCGTAGACGATCGAGGCCGCGCCCACCGCATCCGCGGCCTTGTCGGTCTCCAGCGGCAGCGTCGGTACGCCGTCGAACGGCGTGGCCAGCGTCAGTACGGCGACGTCGTGGCCCGGCGACTTGCCGTACTCCGGGTCCACCCAGATGTTGCTGATCTTGGATTCCTTGCCGGTGGACTTGTCGCTCAGCACATCCCGGCCCTGGATCGCGGTGTAGGTCGACGCCGGCTCGGTGGTGCAGTGTGCCGCGGTGACGATCTTGTTCGCCGCCACCAGCGTCGACCCGCAGTACTCACCGGTCGGGTCGGGGGAGCCGCTGTTCGAGAGCTGGATGGCCCAGGGGGTGTCTGCGGTGTGGGCGATGGTGCCGCCGACGATCCGGGTCTTGGGTCCGTCGGGCAACTGCGCGGCCGATGCGGAGCCGGCTACGGCTACCGCACCGAGGGACGCCGCGGTCAGTACGCCGGCCGCCAGGGCAGCGCGGACCACATGCTTCTTTCCTGTCATGCCTCACTCCAGGGAGATAGGGGCCACGCGGGCGGGTGGCCTGCTCGCAGGTTCTCCCGAACACCATCCGTAGCGCACCTCCCACTTTCGGTAACTTCAGAGTTATGTCGGTGCCCTCCGGCAGAATTCCGCGTATGACGACGCAGTTACAGCTCTCGACCGCTCAGGCGCGCCGGGTGGCGCTTGCGGCGCAGGGGTTCATCGATCCCCGGCCGAAGGGCGTTCCGGACATGCGAGCCTTGGGCCGGGTGCTGGGTCGCATCGGGCTGATCCAGATCGACTCGGTCAACGTGCTGAGCCGGACGCAGTACCTGCCGCTCTACTCCCGCCTCGGGCCGTATCCGCGCGACCTGCTCGATCGGGCAGCGGGGAAGGCCCCGCGCCGCCTGGTGGAGTACTGGGCGCACGAGGCGTCGCTGATCCCGGTCGACACCCACCCGCTGATGCGCTGGCGGATGGCGCGTGCGACGACCGAGGCCTGGGGCGGCCCGCGGTCGATCGCGAAGGAGCGGCCGGATCTGGTCAAGCAGGTGCTGGCCGACGTCCGCGACCACGGGCCGTTGACCGCCCGCGAGATCGACGACGACGTCGAGCGCACCAAGGACAACTGGGGCTGGAACTGGTCCGATGTGAAGCGGGCGCTCGAGTTCCTGTTCTTCGCGGGCGAGATCACCGTCGCGCGCCGCAACCAGCAGTTCGAGCGGATGTACGACGTACCCGAGCGGGTGCTGCCCCGCGATGTCGTGGAGACGCCGACCCCGTCGTTCGACGAGGCGCACCGCGGGCTGATCTCGATCGCGGCCCGGGCGCACGGCGTCGCGACGGCGCAGTGCCTGCGGGACTACTTCCGGACCGCGGTGGAGCCGACCCAGCAGGCGATCTCCGAGCTGGTCGAGGAGGGCGAGCTGGTCCCGGTCCGGATCGACGGCTGGAAGCGCCCGGCGTACCTGCACAAGGACGCACGGCTGCCGCGCCGGGTGAACACTCGGGCACTGGTCAGCCCGTTCGACTCGCTGGTGTTCGAGCGCACCCGGACCGAGGCGCTGTTCGACTTCCGGTACCGGATCGAGATCTACGTCCCGGCCGAGAAGCGCCTCTACGGGTACTACGTGCTGCCGTTCCTGCTCGGTGATCGACTCGTCGCCCGCGTGGACCTCAAGGCCGACCGCACCGGCGGCGTACTGCTGGTCCAGTCGGCGCACGCGGAGCCGAAGGCGCCGGTGGAGACCGCCGAGGAGCTGGCCGCCGAGCTCGTCCAGCTGGCCGGCTGGCTCGGGCTGGACCAGGTCCGGGTGGCCGGTGGTGGTGACCTGTCGCCAGCGCTCAGTGACGCGCTGCGAGGTTTCTGAAAGACTGCTGGGAACTTTCCGGCCCGCCCGAGCGTGGGTCGGATAACGCTGCGGGCGTGGCTTGGCACACCCGGCCCCGTACGATGGGGGACGCACGCCTTCCCACTGGGTCGGCCGTGCCATGCGGCGTCGCCCGCTTCCAGGCAGCAGCAGCAAGGAGAGAACTCCCCACCATGAAGGTTGTCGACAAGGTCCTGCGGATCGGCGAGGGCAAGATCCTCCGCCAGCTCCAAGGCATCGCGAAGATGGTCAACTCCATCGAGGACGACTTCGTCGCCATGTCCGACGAGGAGCTGCGCGGCCAGACCGCGGACTTCAAGCAACGCCACGAGAACGGGGAGTCCCTCGACGCGCTGCTGCCGGAGGCCTTCGCGGTGGTCCGGGAGGCGGCGAAGCGGACGCTGCACCAGCGCCACTACGACGTCCAGATCATGGGTGGCGCGGCGCTCCACCTGGGCAACATCGCGGAGATGAAGACCGGTGAGGGCAAGACCCTGGTCGGCACCCTCCCGACGTACCTGAACGCGCTGTCCGGCAAGGGCGTGCACGTGGTCACGGTGAACGACTACCTGGCCAAGTACCAGGCCGAGTGGATGGGCCGGGTGTACCACTTCCTCGGCCTCGACTACGGCGTGATCCTGCCGGAGATGACGCCGGCCGAGCGCCGGATCGCGTACAACAAGGACATCACCTACGGCACCAACAACGAGTTCGGCTTCGACTACCTGCGCGACAACATGGCGCAGAGCATCGAGGACTGCGTCCAGCGCGAGTACAACTACGCGATCGTGGACGAGGTGGACTCGATCCTGGTCGACGAGGCGCGGACCCCGCTGATCATCTCCGGCCCGGCCGAGGACTCCAAGCGCTGGTACGTCGAGATGGCCCGGATCGCGAACCAGCTGAAGGCCTGGACGCTGGCCGACGAGGCGGAGCTGAAGCGGAAGAACCCCCGCGTCACCGACCTGGAGATCGACGAGACCAAGCGCCGGGTCGCCGACTACGACGTCGACGAGAAGAAGCGCACGGTCGCCATCCTCGAGCGCGGTATCGAGAAGGTCGAGGACCGGCTCGGTATCGACAACCTGTACGAATCGGCGAACACCCCGCTGATCAGCTACCTGAACAACGCGCTGAAGGCGAAGGACCTGTTCCACCGGGACAAGGACTACGTGGTGGTCGGCGGCCAGGGCGAGGAAGAGGTCCTGATCGTCGACGAGCACACCGGCCGCACGCTGCACGGCCGCCGCTACAACGAGGGTCTCCACCAGGCGATCGAGGCCAAGGAAGACGTCGACATCAAAGAGGAGTACCAGACCCTCGCGACGATCACCCTGCAGAACTTCTTCCGGCTGTACGACAAGCTCGCCGGCATGACCGGTACGGCGATGACCGAGGCGAACGAGTTCTCCAAGGTCTACAAGCTCGGCGTGGTGCCGATCCCGACCAACAAGCCGATGATCCGGGTCGAGGAGCGGGACCTGATCTACCGCACCGAGGACGCCAAGTTCGACGCCGTGGTCAAGGACATCGTCGAGGTGCACGCCTCCGGTCAGCCGATCCTGGTCGGCACCACCTCGGTGGAGAAGTCCGAGCGCCTGTCCCGGCAGCTGCTCAAGGAGAACGTCAAGCACGAGGTGCTGAACGCGAAGCAGCACGCGCGTGAGGCGGCGATCGTCGCCGAGGCCGGTCGCAAGGGTGCGGTCACGGTGGCCACCAACATGGCCGGCCGTGGTACGGACATCATCCTCGGCGGCAACCCGGAGTTCCTGGCCGACAAGGAGCTGCGCGCCCGCGGCATCGACCCGGTCGAGGACATCGAGCTGTACGAGTCGGAGTACCCGGCGCTGCTGGAGCGGTTCGAGAAGCAGGTGAAGGAGGAGCAGGAAGAGGTCCGCGAGCTCGGCGGCCTCTACGTCCTCGGCACCGAGCGGCACGAGTCCCGCCGGATCGACAACCAGCTGCGTGGTCGCGCCGGCCGCCAGGGCGACCCGGGCAAGTCCCGGTTCTACCTGTCGCTCGAGGACGACCTGATGCGGCTGTTCAAGCGCGAGATGGTCGACTGGGCGATGTCGCGCAACAACGACGACACCCAGCCGCTGGAGAACAAGGTCGTCACCAAGGCGATCGCGTCCGCGCAGGGCCAGGTCGAGGCGCAGAACTTCGAGACCCGGAAGAACATCCTCAAGTACGACGACGTGATGAACCGTCAGCGCCACGTGGTGTACGACGAGCGCCGTCGCGTGCTCGAGGGCGCCGATCTGCGCGACCAGGTGCAGGACATGCTCGAGGAGACCGTCACCGGGTACGTGCAGGGTGCGACCGCGGACGGCTTCGCCGAGGACTGGGACCTCGACGCGCTGTTCACCGCGATGCGGACGCTGTACCAGACCGAGCTGACAGAGGAAGACCTGATCGAGGAGGCCGGCGGCGAGAAGGCCGGTCTGACCCAGGACTTCCTGATCGAGCGGTTCATCGAGGACGCGACCGCGGCGTACGAACGGCGCGAGGAGCTGCTCGGCGAGGAGGCGATGCGTGAGCTGGAGCGGCGCGTCGTGCTGAGCGTGCTGGACCGCAAGTGGCGCGAGCACCTGTACGAGATGGACTACCTGCGCGAGGGCATCGGCCTGCGCGCGATGGCGCAGCGCGACCCGCTGGTCGAGTACCAGCGCGAGGGCTACGACATGTTCGCGTCGATGATGGAGTCGATCAAGGAAGAGTCGGTCGGGTTCATCTTCAACGTCGAGGTCGACATCGAGGCGATGCGTGCCGAGATCGAGCTCGCCAACGAGGCCCAGCTGGCCGACGAGGAGAACCTGACCGGCCGCCGGATCGAGGACATCCTCACCCCGGGTGCGCCGGTCGCGGAGTTCCCCGGCCGGACCGAGGGCGAGGAGCGGCCGCAGGATGCGCCGCGTCCGCGGGACACGCCGCGTCTGCGCGCGAAGGGTCTGACCACCGAGAGCCGCCCGCAGCGGCTGTCGTACTCCGCGCCGACGATCGACGGTGACGACGAGGTCGCGATGCACGAGGACGCGGTCGAGAACGGCAAGCTCGAGTACGCCGGGACTCCGCGCAACGCGGCCTGCCCGTGCGGCTCGGGCAAGAAGTACAAGCGCTGCCACGGCGACCCGCAGTCGGACGTCTACAAGTTCTGAAGCACCAGATAGCCAAGGCCCGGTCCGCAAGGACCGGGCCTTGGTCTTTCAGAGCGTCTTGAGATCGACGGCGTCGGCCATCACTCGGTAGCCGGCCTCGTTGGGGTGCAGGTGATCGCCGCTGTCGTACTTCGGCGCCAGCCGAGTCGGATCGGCCGGGTCAGCGAGTGCCGCGGCGAAGTCGGCGACCGCGTCGAACTCGCCGCTCGTCGCGATCCACGTGTTGACCGCCGTCCGGAGTTGCGCGCTGTGTGCGGTGTAGACCGAGGCGCCGCGGAACGGCGTCAGCGTCACTCCGACGATGCGGATCCCGCGCGAGTGCGCCGCCTGGATCAGCGTGCGGTAGCCCGCGATGAGCTGAGCAGGCGTGATCGGCGGGTTCGGCGTCGTACAGGAGGTCGGTGCGATCTCGGGGTACCCGAGGTCGTTGATGCCGATGAGGACGATCGCGGTCCTGACACCGGGCTGGTCCAGCACGTCGCGATCGAACCGGGTCAGACCGCTCTCGCCGTAGCAGGCGGAGTCGTTCAGCAGCCGGTTGCCGCCGAGCCCGGCGTTGAGGACCGGCCGGCCAGAGCGTGCGGCCAGCAGATCCGGGTACCGCTGCCCGGGCGGCGCGGCATAGCCGTTGGTGATCGAGTCCCCGAAAGCGACCACCGAACCAGTCCCCGCCGGGGTCACGTCCACGCCCGCCAGGAAGTACCAGCCGCCACTCGTCTCCCGGTACGCCGCCCCACCAGCCTCGAGCTGGTCACCGACCGCCCGGTACGACGCCCCAGCCGCGCCGAACTCGTGGAAAGTAGCCGGACCGGTCGAGTGAGCGAAGTACAGCGTGACCGCGAGCTGCGTTCCACTCGTCAGCCCAGGCAAAGCCACCGCGTCGCCCACGACCTGCCCGCCTGCCGGCACACTGACCGTCGAAGCGCCTCCGAATCGCACCGACTGAACCGATCCCGGAACGACCGCCGAGCCCTTAGCAGCCCTAGCGACGGTCGCCCCGGTCAGCTCGAGCGGCTGTACGCCGTACTGGTTGCTGATCCTGATCCGTACCTCAGCCCCGCCCGCGCTCAGCCGGATCACCTGACGCACCGACTGGTTGGTGAATCCCTGCCGGGACCAGTTCTGGTTCGCGTTGGGCGGCTGCAGCGCCGTCATCCACGCCGTACGCCACGCCGGTGCCGCAGGGGGTGTCTGCCGAGCCGTGGCCGGCACGAGCGAGGTATGCGCCGCTACCACCAGCAGCACAGCCAGCACTCCCGCGAGAGCACACCAACTCCGCAAAAACCGCACGTCAGGTTCCTTTCGTCACTCCCTCGATGCGCAGAGCAGTGCCGAGGTTGTGATGGGTGATGATGAGCACATGTGGCTGACGGAGACGTTCGGGCTGTCCGTGCCGGCGATCGGCGCGCCGATGGCGAATGTGAGTGGTGGCCGACTGACCGCGGCGATCTCGACTGCGGGCGGGCTCGGGATGCTCGGCGCCGGCTCGGCGGTGACGGCCGACTGGATCCGGACCGAGGGCGCGATCGCAGCGGCGAGCGGGACGCCGTACGGGATCGGTCTGATGGCGTGGTCCGTGCAGGAGCGCCCGGACCACCTCGAAGCTGTCCTGGAATTGAAGCCCGCGCTCGTCTCGCTCAGCTTCGGCGACTACAAGCCGTATGTCGCACCCCTCCAACAGGCCGGCATCGTCGTCGCGACCCAGGCCGGGACGGTCGCGGACGCACGCGAGGCGATCGACGCCGGCGTTGACGTGATCGTCGCCCGCGGCGCCGAGGCAGGTGGCCACGGGCGGAACGCAGTCGGCACGCTGCCGCTCCTCCAGGCGATCCTCGAGCTGACGGATCTGCCCGTACTCGCCGGCGGCGGGATCTCCGGCCCGCGCGGCCTGGCCGCTGTCATGGCGGCGGGTGCGGCCGGCGGCTGGATCGGTACGGCGTTCCTCACCTGCGTCGAGGCGCAGACCAAGGAGCCGGCGCGGCAGGCGATCATCGCGGCCGACGAGACGGCCACCGTCTACGGCACCGTCTTCGACGCGGCGTCGCGGGCCGGCTGGCCGGACGAGTTCGGCGGCCGGGCGCTCCGCAACGCGTACTTCGACGCGTGGGAGGGCCGTGAGCAGGAGCTCAAGTCCGACGACGACGGGCATGCGGAGTACGTGGAAGGCAGCAAGGCCGCCGACCCCGCCCGCGCGTCGATCTACGCGGGCGAGGGCGTTGGCGCCTTGACCGGTGAGTCGACCGCGGCCGAGGTGCTGGCCGGCTTCGCGTCGTACCGCGACTACTTGAGGGCCGCCCTCAGCGACGGGTCCAAGTAGTTGTTGTGAGCAACGACCAGGTCGTTGCACAGGGCCCAGATCTGTTCGACCGGTAGCGTCCCGGCCGTCGCCGGGTCGACCATGACAGCCTGGCGGATCGCGCGGGGATCCTGGTTGATCGCGGCGTGGACGGTGAGTTCGGCGACGTTGAGGTACGAGCGGTTGAGGGCGGCGCACTGCGGTGGAAGTTCGCCGACCGCGGTCGGCTGGACGCCCGAGGCGTCGACCAGGCTGGGGACCTCGACGGTGGCTCCGGACTGCAGGTTGGGGATCAGGCCGGTGTTGGGGACGTTCGCGTAGACAGTGCGCGGGGTGCCCGTGACCATGCTGTGGATGATTTGCGGGGCGTACTCCATCGTGGGGTCGACCTCGAGAGGCTCGCCGGCTTTCAGGGCGCTGCGGGTCTGTTCGTAGGACGCGAGGTTCTCCGCGACGATCTCCAGGTACGCGCCGATCGGTAGCCGCAGGCGGTCGACTTCCGAGGCGTGGCCGAGGTACCACGGCACGTACTCCGAGGAATGCTCACTCGTCTCGGTCGGGTAGAACCCGAGCCGCCGGTACATGTCGACGCGGACCCGCCGCAGCAGCTCCGGGTCCCCCGCGATCGCCTCGTCCAGCCGGTCGTACAGGTTCTCGCCGCCGCGTTCGAAACGCAGTACCCAGGACTGGTGGTTCACGCCGGCCGCCTGGTACGTGACCTCCTCGTAGGGAACGCCGACGAGCTCGGACAGGCCCTGCATCGTCCAGTAGACCGAGTGGCAGAGGCCGACGACGTTCTTCACGCCGAGCGCCTTCAGGTACCAGACGTTCATCACCATCGGGTTGGTGTAGTTCAGCAGCCACGCGTCCGGGCAGACCTCGGCGATGTCCTGCGCGAGCCCGCGCAGTACGGGGAAGGTCCGGAGCGCGCGGAACACGCCGCCGACGCCGAGCGTGTCGCCGATCGTCTGCCGGATCCCGTACCGCGCGGGGAGCTCGAAGTCGATCTTCGTCGCCTCGCTCATCCCGACCTGGACGATGTTGATCACGAAGTCGGCTCCGTCGAGCGCGGCCCGCCGCTCGAGGTGTGCGGTGATCTCCACCGGCCGGTCCTGAGCGAGGTACGACGCGGCCGCTGCCGCCGTGTCGAGCCGCTCGGGGTCGATGTCGTGCAGCGCGATCTGCAGCGGACCCAGGTCGAGCCCGAACAGATCGGAGAGCAGTCCTTGGGTGAAGACGACACTGCCTGCACCGATGAAAGCGATCTTCGTCATGCTGTGGCTTCTTCCCAGGTCGGTTGGGCCGCGGTGCCGCCGGCGGCTCTCGTGGACAGCGAGCCGCAGGCCGCCGCGATGGTCAGTGCGCGGTCCGGTTTCATGCCGTTGAGTACGGCGGCGACCCAGCCCGCGTCGAAGCTGTCACCCGCGCCGATCGCGTCGACTGTCTCGACCTTCAGCGCCGGCGCGGTGATGACTTTGGAGCCGTTGTGAGCGAGCGCGCCCTCAGCACCGTTCTTCACCACGACCAGCGGGCCGCGACGGGCGAGGATGCCGGCGGCGTCGACGACCGAATGGTGGCCGGTCAACGCGAGCGCTTCTGCCGCATTGGGGAGGAAGTAGTCGGTGACGCGGAGGATCGGGTCGAGCGTGACCCGGTCCCACTTGCCGGCCGGGTCGTCGTTCGGATCCAGCGAAGTGGTCGCCTTGGCGGCCTTCGCCTCCTTGAACAGTCCGGCAAGCCCGATCGCCAACTCCGGCAGGAGGTAGAACGACCCCGCATGCACATGCCGCACCGACCGCAGCAACGAACGGGGCACATCCTCCGCAGCGGTGCTGGGCATGCATCCCGGTGACGTCAGGATCGCGCGATCGTCCCCCGAGGTGAGGATCGTGGTGAGCGGCGTGGGGAGCGTGGGATCGGTGACCAGAGCATCAACGTTGACGCCCCGGTCCGACAGCGCCGTACGCACGAACGCCCCGGCCGGATCGTCACCGACCCGGCCGGCGAAGGCGACCCGCAGCCCGAGCCGCGCGGCGCCGCACGCCATGATCGAGGCCGAACCGCCGAGCACGAGCGAGCCGGAAGGAACGAGCCGCTCCTTCTGCCCGAAGAGGATCGGCTGAGCGACCGGCCCGACGACGACGTCGGGGTTCGCATCACCGATCACGAGAAGATCGAAAGTCATATCAGCCCTTGAGTCCGGTGGAGGCCAGAGAGCGGATGAACGCCTTCTGGGCAAGGAGGAAACCGAGCAGTACGGGCAGCACAGTGATCACGTTGCCGGCCATCACCGCGGCCCATTGCGTGTGGTGCTGGCCCTGGAACGTGGTCAGGCCGAGCTGGAGGGTGTACGTCGAGTCGCTGTTGATCGCGATCAGCGGCCAGGTCAGGTCGTTCCAGGTCGCGAGGAACGTCAGTACGGCGACCGTGCTCAACGCTGGCCGCGCCAACGGCAGCACGATCGAGATCAGGATCCGCAGCCGACCGCAGCCGTCGATCCACGCCGCCTCCTCGAGCTCGCGCGGGAGCGAGACGAAGAACTGGCGGAACAGGAACACCGACAGCGGCGTGACCAGCGACGGCACGATCAGCGCGCCGAGCGTGTCGATCAGCCCGAGCTCCTTCATCACCAGGAACGTCGGGATCATCGTCAGCTGGAACGGGATCACCATCGTCGTCAGCATCAGCCCGAGCACGACCTTCGACCCGGCGAACCGGATCCGCGCGAACGCGTACCCGCCGAGCGACCCGAGCACCAGGTTCGCCGTCACCGCGACCGCCGAGACGATGAACGAGTTCAGGAACCACCGCGGGAACAACGCGTTCCCGAGCACGTACCGGTACCCGCCGAGGTTGATCCCGTGCGGCCACAACGCCGGCGGGAACCGGTTGATCTCGGCGTTGCTCATCACCGAGCTCACCAGCAGCCACATCAACGGCAACGCGAACAGCAACGCCAGCGGCGCAAGGACGAAATGCCAAGCACTGAAGGGCAAACGCTTCATCGGGAAGCCACCCTCCGCCGATAGATCTGCAAGGCAACGCCGATCACCAGCAAGGCGACCGCCAAGGTGTACGCCGCCGCCGCGCTGTAGCCGGCCGTGAACGTCTTGAACGCCTTCTCCCAGATGAAGTACACAATCACCGTCGTCGAGCCCAGCGGTCCGCCCTTGGTGGTCACGAAGACCAGGTCGAACACCTGCAAGGCGTTGATCGTCTGGAACAGCACCAGGAAGATCGTCACCGGCGTCAACGCGGGCAGCGTGACGTGCCGCAGTACGCCCCACCGTCCGGCGCCGTCGATCCGCGCCGCCTCGACCAGCTCGCTCGAAACCCCTTGCAGGCCGGCCAGATAGACGATCACGCAGAACCCGGTACCGCTCCACAACGAGATCGCGACCAGCAGGTACAGCGCCTGACCCGGATCGCTGAAGAATCCCTGCGCCGGCAGCCCGAGCTTGTGCAGCACCGAGTTCGCGACGCCGAACTCCGGGTCGAGTACGAACGAGAACAGCACGCCCTGCGCCGCCGCCGACACCACGAACGGCACGAACACCAGCGTCCGGTACAACCCGATGAACGCGATCTTCCGATCCAGCGCGATCGCGATCGCCAACCCCGCGACCACACTCAACGGCACATACAGAACCGTGTAGATGAGCGTGTGCGACACCGCCGACCCGAACGTCGGATCCTTCAGCAACGCCTTGTAGTTGGCCAGCCCGACCCACTCCGACGGCGACACCAGATCGTTGACCTGGAACGACAACAGCAACGACCACAACACCGGTACGACGCTGAGCCCGAGGATGATCACCACCGACGGGCTGACGAACGCCCACCCGGTCGCCCCCTCGTTCCGGGCCCGCCGTTTCGCGGCCGCCCGGCTCCGCGGGTCGACCGTGAACGTGCCGACCACGCTGGCCATCAGTTCGGCACCGCCAGTACCTGGTTGCACTGATCAACGGCCTGCTTCAACGCGTCCGCCGGGCTCAGCTTCCCGAGCAGTACGGCGGCGATCGCCTCGCCGACGTGCTGCGAGATCTGCGGGTACGTCGTGATCGTCGGCCGCACCTTCGCCGTGTCGAGCGCCTTGACGAACACGTCCAGCCCGTTCGTCTCGGTCGAATGCTTCTTCCACTGCGGCAGGTCCGCGGTGGCCTTCGTGATCGGCAGGCTGCCACCCTTCATGTCCCACTGGATGTCCTGCGCCGGCTCAGCCAGCCAGGCGACGAACTCGGTCGCCGCCTTCACCTTCGCCTTGCCGTTGTCGAAGATCGTCCAGGTGTCCGGCCCCGAGATCGTCAGCGGCTTCCCGGAGTACGACGGCAGCGGTACGACGCCGTAGTCGAGGCCGGCATCCTTCAGCTCCGGGAGCTGCCAGGGGCCGGTGGCAACCATTCCCATCCGTCCGCCGAGGAAGACCTGGTACAGCTGCTCGCTGCCGGGCTTCGGGTCGACGTACAGCGACTTGTCGGTGCGGAGCTTGTCCAGTGTGCCCAGCGCCTGTGCGCCGACCGAGTCGAAGCCGACCTTCTTGCCGTCGCCGCTGACGACGTCGCCGCCGAGATCCCAGATCATCGGCCAGATCCGCCAGACGGTGTCCTCGTCGCCGACGCCCGGCCAGCCGGTGCCGAAGATGCCCTTCGCCGGGTTCGTCAGTTGCTTCGAGGTGGCAACGAAGTCGTCCCAGGTCCAGCCGTCCTTGGGCGCTGCGACGCCGGCCGCGGCGAACAGTTTCTTGTTGTAGACCACGCAGAGCGAGTCGAGCAGGGCCGGCGCGGCCCGGACCTTGCCCTTCACGCTGACCGCGTCCTTCGCGGCCGGCCAGTAGTCGTCGATCTTCAGCTGGCCGGTGAGGTCGGCGACCTTCGGGCTCTTGGTCAGGCTGGCGAGGTCCGATCCGAAGATGTACGCGATATCCGGGTAGGACCCCGCCGCCAGACCGGCGGTGACCTTCTGCAGCATGCTGTCCGCGGTGACCCCACCACCGCCGCCGACCACCTTGATCTTCGGGTGACTGCTGTTGAACGCGGTGATCAAGGAGTCGATCGCGGCCTTGCCGGTGTCGACCTGACCGTGCCAGAGGTCGAGCGTGACGACGCCGTTCGCGTCGGCTCCCTCGTCGTCGTTCTTGCCGCACGCGGCGAGGGAGCCGGCCAGGGTGGCGGCGGCCGCGGCCCGGAGGACGTCGCGGCGGGACAGGTTACGAGCATGCATGAGGGTCTCCAGAGCGATGGAGGAGGGATTCAGCAGGTCTTACGGACGTATCCGGACTGACCCGGAGTCGAGACGTCGACGTCGCGCTGCACGATCGTCAACGTCCCGCCGTACTGCGAGCAGGCCGTGGCGCGGCCGCTGTTGGTGTACTCGATCACGATCACGTTGTTGCCAAAGGCATCGACGTAGTCGCCGCACTCGTCGTACTGGCCGCACTCCTCGGCGACCGCGAAGTCCAGGCCGACCGCCTGCCGGGAACCGGCCAGCTCGACCGTGTTCTTCTGCGCGATGGCCAGGTTCTTCGAGTGCGCATGCGTGGCGAGCAGTGTCAGGTACGCCTTCGCGTTGGCCGCCGTGAGCAGCTTCTTCGAGCGGGTGTAGCTGTCGTAGTTGTCCGGCTCGATCGCCTGGTACCCCTTGGCGGCACAGCCGTCGATCCAGCCGTTGACCTTGGCGGCGATCCGGTTCCGCTTGTCCGCCGTACGGAGGTCGAGCAGCGGTTCGCTCCAGTCCTGGTCGATCACGAGTCTGCCCTTGGCATCGCGGAGCAGCAGGTCGGAATCCCACTGTCCTTGTTCGCCGGGCTGGACCTGGAAGGCGTTGACGTAGCAGATGTTGTAGAGCCCGGCCGCCGGTGCGGCGGTCCGGTCGCGGGTGACCACCTGGACGCCGGCGGGCGGCGTGTAGGCCCCGCCGATCTGGTAGTCGAACTTGGCGTGCGTCGGCGGCAGGGTGACGGCCGCGTCGGCGGAGGTCCGGGTGAGGACGGTTGCGGTGACTGCTAGGGCGGTGGCCGCCATACCGGCGAGGAGGCGGCGAGAGAGTCTGGACACGATTTGCTCCATCGGTCCCGGGGACGCGACCCCGCCTCGGGCCTCACCTGAACCCTGGCGCCGGAAAACCGGACTTCAGGCCCTCGGCCTGCTACCGGCTGGGTGCGTCACTGCCGAACCAGTTAAGCGACGAGATGACCGTGCGGTCAAGAGAAACTTGCAAACAAGTGCGCGAATTCCGCCTGATAGTGCGGCACTGCGCATGGGAAGAGCGAGGGAAGAGTCAGGGAAGGTCGCCCTCCTAGCGTCCTCGGCAGACACCACTCACCGAGGAGGGGACCATGACCACCGCAACCGAGAGTCCGCGCCGCAACGGCGTCGACACCGCAACGCTGTTCGCGACGATCGACGCCGTCAAGGGCCAGAACGAGATCGCCAAGTTCCAGTTCCGGGCCAGCAACACCTGGGTGTCCGGGACGCACAGTCGCTCGACCGCGTCGGACTTCTTCGGCGCCATGCAGGAGCTCCGGCACAAGTCCGACACCGTCGTCGAGTTCGACCACCCCGAGGTTCTTGTCGGCACGGACCACGGGCCGACGCCGGTGGAGTACCTGCTGCATGCGATCGCGGCCTGCCTGACGGCCGGCGTCGCCAACATCGCCGCCGCGCGGGGTGTCGAGCTCACGAATGTCACCTCGACCGTCACCGGCGACATCGACCTGCTCGGGATCCTCGGTCTGTCCGACGGCTCCGTCCGCAACGGCTACGAGCAGATCCGGGTCGCGTTCTCGATCGAGGGTGACGCGGACGAGGAGACCCTGCGCGGCATCGTCGAGCAGTCCCGGCGCCGGTCCGCCGTGTACGACGTCCTCGTCAACGCGACGCCCGTCGCCATCGACGTCACCTGCCCCTGACCAACGCCGTACGAGCCGAGGGGGACCGGGATGACCACCATCGACACCGTTGTGATCGGCGCCGGCCATGCCGGTCTGGCTGTCAGCCGGCTGCTGACCCGGGCGGGTCGCGATCACGCGGTCATCGACCGCGGCCGGATCGGCGAGAGCTGGCGCAGTGCGCGCTGGGACTCGCTGCGGCTGCTCTCGCCGAACTGGATGATGCGCCTCCCGGACTGGAACTACCAGGGGCCGGACATCGACGGGTTCCTGCCGGCCGGTCGATTCGTCCGGCACCTGGAGCTGTACGCGGAGTCGTTCGGCGCGCCAGTCGTGTCCGGCGCCACGGTGCTCGAGCTGTCCGCTGCAGGGTGCGGTGAGTATTGGCTCGTCACGGACCGAGGCACCTGGCGTAGCCGGCACGTCGTCATCGCGACCGGACCGGGAGTGCCGCGGGCACCGGCCGGGCTGCGTGAGGTCGTCACTGCTGCCACCTACCGCAACCCGGCGCAGCTCGCGGCGGGAGGTGTTCTGGTGATCGGAGCCTCGGCTTCCGGCGTACAGATCGCCGACGAGCTCAACCGGGCGGGCCGTGAGGTGTATCTGTCGGTCGGCCGGCACACCCGAGTACCGCGCTCGTACCGCGGCAAGGATGTGTTCTGGTGGCTGGAGCGGACCGGGCGGCTGGCCCGCACCATCGACGAGGTTCGTGATCCGGCGTCGGCTCGGCGTGAACCGTCGATGCAGCTCGCCGGCCGGGCCGGGGAGCTCGACCTGGTCACGCTGCAGTCCGACGGCGTCCGGCTGCTCGGCCGCTTCGACGGCATGGAAGGGACCCGCGCACGCTTCCGGGCGGACCTCGCCGAGACTGCTGCCGCAGCCGATGCGCGCATGTACCGCCTGCTCGACTCGTTCGATGACTCACGTGGGGAACGGCCACGTGCGCTCGTGCCGCCGACGACCCCGAGCAGTGTGGATCTGCACCGTGCATGCATCAGCACTGTGCTCGTCGCCACCGGCTACCGACCCGACTACCCCTGGCTCCGGTTGCCGATAACGGGTCCGGACGGTCAGATCCAGCAGGTCCGCGGCATCACCGCAGCACCTGGTGTGTACGTCGTCGGTCAGCGCTTCCAGCATCGACGCGACTCGGCCTTCATCGACGGAGCCCGTCACGACGCGGCGTACGTCGTACAGCACCTGCTGGCGTGCAGGGCGGAGCCGGCCGCATGAGCGCGCAGTACGACGTACTCGTCGTGGGCGGTCGGGTTGCGGGCGCGTCGACCGCGATGCTGCTGGCGCGAGCCGGCGCCAGGGTCGCTCTGGTTGAGCGGTCCGCCTATGGCAGCGACACCGTCTCGACCCATGGCCTGATGCGGACCGGCGTGATGCAGTTGTCGCGGTGGGGGTTGCTCGACCGGCTCACCGGTACGCCACCGATCCGGTGTACGACGTTCCACTACAGCGACCGCGAGCCAGAGCAGGTGCCGATCCGTGCTCTGTACGCACCACGGCGTCACCTCCTCGATCGAGTCCTCGTCGATGCTGCCGCCGAGGCGGGAGCGGAGGTCCGGCACGGAGTGGCCGTCACCTCGTTGCTTCGCGACGACGGCGGCCGGGTAACCGGCGTTCGCACGCGGGACGGTTCAGAGCTCACCGCCGGGATCACGATCGGGGCCGACGGCATTCGATCGACCATCGCATCGGCGACCGGCGCTCCCGTCGTACGCCGGGGGCGATCGCGCAGCGCAGTCCTCTACCGGTACTACGCCGGCGTGGAGTCGACAGGCTACGAGTGGGCGTACGCACCGGGCCGGGGCGCGGGGCTGCTGCCCACGACCGATGGCGCGACCTGTGTTTTCGTCGCGACCACGCCGGCGCGGATGCGATCGCTGCGCCGCGGCGGGACCGAGCAGGCCTTCACGACCCTGCTGGCGGACATGGCGCCGAGCCTGACCGACCTGTTGAGCCCGGCGACGCCGGTGGATCGGATGCACGGCTGGGCCGGCGCAGCTGGATTCTTCCGGCAGGCGTGGGGACCGGGCTGGGCGCTGGTCGGGGACGCGGGCTACTACAAGGACCCGATCACCACGCACGGAATGACCGATGCCCTGCGCGACGCCGAGCTGCTGAGCGACGCCTTGACCGGAGCGGGACCCGAGTCCGCGGCGCTGGCGAAGTACCAGGCCACTCGCGATGAGCTCTCGACCGCGCTGTTCGAGGTGACCGAGTCGGTTGCGTCGTACGCCTGGAGTCTCGACGAGCTGCGCGTGCTGTTACGGAAGGTCAGCTCGGCGATGAAAGCCGAGGTCGCGCAGTTCGCGCTGTAGAAGGGGATTCCGCTGACGCCTACGATCCGAGATGTGCAGGTCAGCGTGCAGCTGCTGGGCGGCTTCGTCGTCGTCGTGAACGGTGCGCCGATCACCGCGGACCGGTGGACCCGGCGGGGTGCGGCCGCGCTGGTCAAACTGCTGGCCCTTGCGCCTGACGGCCGGCTCCACCGGGACCGGGTTGTCGACGCCCTGTGGCCGGACCTCACGCTGGATGTCGCATTGCCACGGCTGCACAAGGCCGCGCACTATGCGCGCGGCGTTCTCGGCGATCGGGATGCGGTCGTACTGAAGGGCGAGGTGATCGCGCTGTTCCCGGGCGCGCGGCTCGAGGTCGACGCGACCACCTTCGAAGCAGCGGCCGAGGAGGCCCTCGCCGCCGAAACGCCCGTACCCGAATCCTGCGCCGAGGCCCTGAAGCTGGCCGGCGACCTGCTGCCCGACGACCTGTCCGAGCCGTGGCTGGACGAACCCCGCGAGCGTCTGCGTCTCCGGGTCCTGCGACTGCTCCGTTGCGCCGGTCGATGGGAGGAGCTCCTGGCGCTGGACCCCGCGAACGAAGAGGCACACGTCGAACTCCTCCGCGAATCTGTCGTCGCCGGAGATCGCACGAACGGGCTGCGGCGCTACGCCCGGATGGAACGAGTCCTGCACACCGAGCTCGGTCTGGCGCCAGGGCCCGAAGCCGTCGTACTCCGTGATCGCTTGCTGGCCGTCGATCCTGGACCGCAGCCTTCCCCGGTCGCCGCAGCGCCGCGGGCGGCGGGTCGGACGCACTTGGTCGAGCGCGACGCGGAGTTGGCGCAGCTCGGTGCGGCGTGCGATCTGGCCGTCGACGAGGGGCGTGGTGTCGTCGTACTGGTCTCGGGTGAGGCGGGTGCGGGGAAGTCTGCTTTGGTTCGGGCCTTCCTCGACGGGCTGAATCCTGCGATCCGGGTGGCGGTCGGTGGGTGCGACGACCTGTTGGCACCGCGCAGTCTCGGGCCGTTCCGCGACATGGCCGAGAACGATGCCGAGCTGGCGGCGGCGCTGTCCGGCGATCGGCCGGCTGCCCTCTTGCGGGTGTTCTCCGAGCGTCCGTCGGTCGTGGTGGTCGAGGACATCCACTGGGCCGATGACGCCACCCTGGATGCGATCCGCTTCCTCGCGCGCAGATTCCCGGGCATCCCCGCGGTGCTGGTGCTGACGTTCCGCGACACCGGGATCGATGCCGGTCATCCACTCCGGCAGTTGCTCGGCAGTCTGACCGGTCCGTCGGTCAAGCGAGTGCTCCTGCCACCGCTGAGCGTGGAGGCGGTACGGCGACTCGGGGCCGTGGCTCCGGGCGAGGCCGTCGAGATTCATCGCGTGACGCAGGGGAATCCATTCTTCGTCACGGAGGTGCTCGCCGGCGGCGGAACCGGCGTACCGCACACCGTCCTCGACGCCGTTCTCGCGCGGCTGGGCACGTTGTCGGTTCCGGCGCGGACGCTGGTTGAACGGTTGTCCGTCATCCCGACCCGGACCGAGCGATGGCTGGCCGAGAACCTCGCGGATCACGGCGTGCTGCTCGAGGTCGAGCGGTCAGGGATCGTCACCGGGACCGACGCGACCGTTGCCTTCCGCCACGAGCTTGCCAGGCAGGCGATCGAGTCCGCGCTGACCGCAGGGGAGCGGATCCAGGCCAACAAGGAAGTGGTCGATGTACTCCTCGGGCGACCCGAGGTGGAGCCGTCCCGGTTGGTGCACCACGCCGAGCGGTCCGGCCGCATCGACGTCATCCTCGAGTACGGTCCGGACGCGGCACGCGAGGCCGCGCGGCTCGGTGCGCATCGCCAGGCGGTCGGCGTACTGGACGTCGTACTGCGGCATCGCGAGCTGCTCGCCCCGCGCCTTGCGGCCGAGCTGCTCACCCGACGGGCGTATTCGCTGTACGTCGTCAACCGGTTCGCGGCTGGGCTGGAATCCGCCGAGGCGGCCGTCCGGGCTGCCGCAGAAGCCGGCGATCAGGTACTGCGGGCCGAGGCGTTGCTGGTGCTGGCCCGCGTGGCGATGTTCGCGCGTGGTCCGATGCGGGGGAGGCAGGCGGCGGACCAGGCCGTCGAGGTACTCGAACCGCTCGGTGACGATGCCCGGCTCGCGGCCGCGCTGATCGAGGTGGGCCGCGCGCACAGCAACCTGGCGACGGTCGGCATCGTCGCCGAGCCCAGCGAGCGCGCAGAGGCAGCGGCCGAGCGGGCGCTGCAGATCGGGCAGCGTCTCGGCCGGCCCGAACTGGAGGCACAGGCCAGTTGCTATCTCGGCGATGCCCGCCTGGCGCGCGGAGACCCGCGCGGCGAGGCGGACCTGCAGCTCGCCATCTCGCTGGCCGGCGCGGACAGCAGGACCGAGACGCTCGTGCGGTGCTACGTCAACGCGGCGGGCGGCGCCTATCGCAGTGGCCGCCTGGACGACGCCGAGAAGTACGTCGCCGGTGGACTCCGGGCTGCGGCCGACGGGGAGTTCTTCGCGGGGCAGTACCGCTTGCGCCTCACCACGGCGGCGGTGCAGGGGAGCCGCGGGAACTGGGACCGCGCCATCGCCGAGCTTCGAGACCTGCTGGACACGCCGGGCGAACCAGGCGCGATGGCGGCGCTCGCTCGGAGCCTCCTCGCCCGGCTGCTCGCGCGGCGCGGCGACCCGGAGGCCGGTGAGGTCCTCGCGACCGCTCTGGCCGACGAGGCATTTGCGGACGACAGCTTCGTGGTGACACGACTGGCAGTGGCGCAGGTCGAACTCGGCTGGCTGGACGGCTCGCTCGGTTCACTCACCGATGAGGTACGGCGGGCGCTCGCGCTGGCCGCCGGACACCGATCTGTGCACGCCGAGCTGGCTGCGTATCTGCGCCGCGCCGGGATCGACGTACCGGCTCCGATCGACCCGCCCGGGCCGTGGGCACCGACGCTGGCCGGCGACTGGGAGAAGGCCGCCGATGAGTGGGGCCGCCTCGGTGAGCGGTACGAACAGGCGGTGGTGCTGGCGACCGCTCCCGACCGTACGGCGCGAGCGCGGGGACTGCGCCAGCTCCGCGAACTGGGTGCGGTCAGCACGATCCTCGCAGTCTGAGCCCATGCCTTGACGGATGGATTTAAACCGGTTTAAGTTCTGTTTAAACCGGTTTAAATGGAGGATCGAGTGAGCAAGCGGCCGACGATCGCGGATGTGGCTCGCCGGGCCGGCGTGTCGAAGGGATCGGTGTCGTTCGCGCTCAACGGGCGGCCCGGGCTGGCGCAGGCAACCGTTGACAAGATCCTCGCGGCCGCCGACGAGCTCGGCTGGCGGCCCAGCAACCGCGCCCGGTCGCTGTCGGTCTCGAAGGCGTTCGCGCTCGGCCTGGTGATCACCCGGGACCCGGCCGTGCTGTCCTCGGACCCGTTCTTCCCCGCGTTCATCGCCGGGGTCGAGAGCGTCCTGTCGACGCGTGGTCAGGCGCTGGTGCTGCAGGTCGTCATGGCCGGCGAGTCCGAGGAGGACGGGTACCGGCGGCTGGCGCAGGATGCTCGGGTCGACGGAGTGTTCCTGTCGGACCTCCGGCACGACGATCCGCGGATCGACCTGCTGGTCGAGCTCGGTCTCCCCGCGGTCACGCTGAACCGGCCGGACGGGGAGTCGCCGTTCCCGGCGGTCATCCTGGACGACCGGCCCGGAACGCGCGCTGTCGTCGAGCACCTGGTCGAGCTCGGCCACACCCGGATCGCCCAGGTCGCCGGGCCTTCTGCCTTCGTACACGCGACCGCCCGGGCGACTGCCTTCGTCGAGACCCTGACTGCGGCCGGCCTCGAGCCGTTGACCGAGACCGGTGACTTCACTGCCGCCGGTGGGATCGAGGCCACGCGTCGGCTGCTCGCGCTCCCGGAGCCGCCGACCGCGATCTTCTACGCCAACGACCGGATGGCGATCGCCGGTCTCGGTGCCGCACAGGCCGCCGGACTGACCGTGCCGGACGACCTGAGCATCGCAGGCTTCGACGACAGCGAGCTCGCCGAGTACGTCCATCCCGGTCTGACCACTGTCCGCGCCGACCCGTACCGCTTCGGCGAGGCAGCGGCCCTCACTCTCAACCAGCTCGTCGACGGTGCCGCCGACGTACCTGACACCGAGCTCCCGCCCGCGCAGCTCGTCGTACGCGGCTCCACCGCCTCGCCCCCTGTGTAGTCCCCTGGAGGAAACATGAAGTTGCAAGCTGGACTGCTGGCCGTGGTCATGGCCGGCTCGCTCGTCGCGTGTGGCGACAGTGGCGGCGGCTCTGGTGACGCCGACGCCGCGGCCAAGGCACGCGGACCGATCACGATCTGGTACTCGAACAACGCCGAAGAAGTGGCCTGGGGCAAGCAAATGGTCACGGCCTGGAACGCCCAGCACGCGGACCAGAAGATCACCGCGCAGGAGATTCCGACCGGCAAGAGCTCGGAGGAGGTCATCGGCGCGGCGATCACCGCGGGCAATGCGCCGTGCCTGATCTTCAACACCTCGCCGGCCTCGGTGTCGCAGTTCCAGAAGCAGGGGGGTCTGGTGCCGCTCGACAGCTTCAGTGACGGCAAGTCCTATATCGAGGACCGGTCCAGAGACGTCGCGCAGCAGTACAAGTCGGCCGACGGCAAGTACTACCAGCTGCCGTGGAAGTCGAACCCGGTGATGATCTTCTACAACAAGAAGGCGTTCGCGAAGGCGGGGATCGACACCACCAACCCACCGTTGAAGACGTACGACGAGTTCCTCGCGACGTCGCGCAAGGTGGTCGCGGCAAAGGCCGCGAAGGTGGCGATCTACCCGGCGCCGAGCAACGAGTTCTACCAGTCCTGGTTCGACTTCTACCCGCTGTACGCCGCTGAGAGCGGCGGCAAGCAGTTGGTTGCCGATGGCAAGTCGACGTTCGCGTCGGACGAGGGCAAGAAGGTTGCTACGTTCTGGCGGACGATGTATCAGGACAAGCTGGCCTCGCCGGAGAAGTACACCGGTGACGCGTTCGTCGACGGGACGTCCGCGATGGCCGTGGTCGGTCCGTGGGCGATCGCGACGTACAAGGGCAAGGTCGACTGGGGCGTCGTACCCGTGCCGACCTCGTCCGGTAAGCCGGCCAACGAGATCCACACCTTCAGCGATGCGAAGAACGTCGCGATGTACTCCGCGTGCAAGAACCGCGGCACGGCCTGGGATGTGCTGAAGTTCGCGACCAGCCAGGAGCAGGACGGCAAGTTCCTCACCGCGACCGGGCAGATGCCGCTGCGCAAGGACGTGTCCTCGACGTACGCGGACTACTTCACCAAGAACCCCGACTACAAGGTGTTCGCCGACCAGGCCTCGCGCACGGTCGAGGTGCCGAACGTGCCGAACTCGATCACGATCTGGCAGACCTTCCGCGACGCCTACTCCAAGTCGGTCATCTTCGGTCAGCAAGACCCAGGTCAGGCATTGGACGAGGCCGCACAGAAGGTCGATCAGCTCGTCAAGCAGTCATGAGGCGCGGACCGCTCACCCGCGTGATGGGTGAGCATCCGATCGGCTCAGCGTTCGTGACGCCGTACGTCGTGTTCCTGGCCGCGGTGTTCGCGTATCCGCTCGGGTTCGCCGTGTACATGTCGTTCCACGACTACTTCTTCGCGGCACCGGGCGCGATCGTGGACCGCCCGTTCGTGGGGTTCGACAACTACGTCGCAGTGTTGTCGGATCCCGCGGTCCGGCGGGCGTTCGTGAACGTGCTGATCTTCCTGGTCATCAACGTCCCGCTCACCGTCATCCTGTCGCTCGGACTGGCGAACGCACTGAACGCAGCGATCCGTTGGCGTACGTTCTTCCGGGTCTCGTACTACGTCCCGTACGTGACCGCGAGCGTTGCCGTCGTCGGAGTCTGGCTGTTCTTGTTCAACTCCAACGGCCTGGTCAACTCGATCCTCGGACCGCTCGCACCGGATCCGTCCTGGCTGGTGAACTCCAAGCTCGCGATGCCGACGGTCGCGATCTACGTGACCTGGAAACAGCTCGGCTTCTTCATCCTGCTGTATCTGGCCGCGCTGCAGAACGTGTCCAAGGACCTGTACGAAGCGGCGTCGATGGATGGCGCCGGGCGGTGGAAGTCGTTCCTCAACGTGACGGTGCCCGGTGTGCGGCCGGCGACCACCCTGGTCGTGTTGCTCGCGACGGTGACCGGCGCGAACCTCTTCACCGAGCCCTATCTGTTGACCGGAGGCGGCGGACCGGACGGAGCATCTGCCTCGCCGGTTCTGATCATGTACCAGCGCGGCATCGAGCAAGGCAACCCGGACGTGGGGTCCGCGATCGGAGTGCTGCTGGTGATCGGCGTACTGCTGCTTGCACTGATCGAACGGCGATTCGTCGGGAGGGAGGAGGACTGATGAAGCTCAAGTTCGTCGGGCTGCTCGCCGGCGCCTTCGTGTTCCTGTTTCCCTTCTACTACATGCTGATCGGCTCGCTGCAGACCGAGCCGGACCCGTCGGTGGCCGGCGCACTGCCGAACCCCGACAACCTCACGCTGCACAACTACAGCGAGATCAACAAGTCGATCCATCTTGGCCGATCCCTGATCAACTCCGGCATCTTCACCGGCGGCGTGATCCTCGGAACGCTCGTCTTCGGAGTGCTCGCGGGCTATGCCTTGGCGCGTTTGCAGTTCCGCGGTCGCGGCCTCGTCTTCAACCTGATGCTGCTGATCCAGGTCGTGCCGTTCCAGCTGCTGACGATTCCTTTGTATGTGCTGATCGTCCGCAGCTACGGCCTCGCCGACTCGTATATGGGGATGATCCTGCCGTTCCTGATCAACTCGACCGCGGTCTTCGTGTTCCGGCAGTACTTCCTGCAGTTGCCGGCCGAGCTGTTCGACGCGGCCCGGATCGACGGTGCGTCCGAGTTGAGCATCCTGTGGCGCGTCGCCGTGCCGCTCGTTCGGCCGGCGCTGCTGACCGGCGTACTGCTCACGTTCATCGGGCCGTGGAACGAGTTCCTGTGGCCGTTCCTGATCACCAAACAACAGGACCTGCAGCCGTTGGCGGTTTCGCTGTCCAACTACCTGACCACGGTGTCGGCGCGGGCGGCCAACCCGTTCGGTGCGGTGCTGGCCGGGGCGTGTGTGCTCGCGGCGCCGGCGGTCACCTTGTTCATCATCTTCCAGCGCCGGTTCATCTCGACGAACATCTCGTCCGGCGTCAAAGGCTAGAAAGGCTTCTCGTGACTGTTCCCTACACCCTCACTCGCGTCGGCGTGCTCATGACCGCCGAGCCGGGCAACGAGCTCGAGGCCGAGGGCGTGCTGAACCCGGCGACCGGACACACTCCGGACGGTGCGCTCTACCTGCTTCCCCGTCTGGTTGCTACTGGCAACATCTCCCGTGTCGGCCTGGCTCGCGTCGAGCTCGAGGACGGGGTGCCGGTAGGCGTCGAACGCGAAGGCGTGGTCCTCGCGCCGGACGAAGGCTGGGAGCGAGGCAAGAACAACGCCGGCGTGGAGGACCCCCGCGTCACCTTCATCCCGTCCCTCGGCCTCCACGTGATGACGTACGTCGCCTACGGCCCGCTCGGCCCCAAGCCCGCGCTCGCGGTCTCGTCGGACCTGCGGGAGTGGCGCCGCCTCGGTCCGCTGCACTTCGAGTACCAGCCCGATCTCGACACGGACCTGAACCTGTTCCCGAACAAGGACACGGTCTTCTTCCCCGAGCCCGTGCCCGGCCCGGACGGCGAACCGTCGTACGCGATGCTGCACCGGCCGATGTGGGACCTCGGCTGGTTCCGTGAAGGCGAAGGCGTGCACCTGCCCGCCGGCGTGACCGATGACCGGCCGGGGATCTGGGTCTCGTTCGTGCCTGTGGCCGACGTCGAGGCCGACCTGCGGAACCTCGTCCACCTGCGTAATCACCGGCTGGTCGCGATGTCGGAGTACCCGTTCGAGGAGCTGAAGATCGGCGCCGGACCGGCACCGCTGCGGATCCCCGAGGGCTGGCTTGTGATCCACCACGGCGTCACCGGCGAGCAGCCGGAAGGCTTCGACCCGACCACGCAGAAGGTCTGCTACGCCGCCGGTGCGCTCATCCTCGACGCGGAGGACGTCACCCGCGTCATCACCCGTACCACCGAACCCCTCATGGTCCCCGAGACCGACGAGGAGAAGATCGGCACGGTCGGCAACGTCGTCTTCCCGACTGCGATCGAGCAGGTCAACGGCACCCAGTACGTCTTCTACGGTATGGCCGACGCCGCCATCGGCGTGGCCAGATTGGACCGTCTGCCATGAACCCGACCCGCCGCACCGTCATCGGCGGAGCCATCGCAGTAGCCGCCGCCTCAAGCGTCACCCTCCCCGCCTCAGCAGCATCCACCCGGCTCTCCAACCTCGCGCACCTCGACTTCCTCCGCGCGTCCGTCACCCCTCCGGCCACGCCCGGTCACACCACCTTCGGCAGCGGCCCGGTCGGCGTGCTGTGGACGTACGCCGACCGCCAGCCGGACGGCTCGTACAAGCGGATCGGCGGGGGCAGCTATGACGCGTCGACGAACACCTATGGGCAGGGTGCGTTCAACGCCGACGACATCGCTCGGGCCGCCGTCGTCTACCTGCGGCATTGGAAGCAGTTCCACGAGACGGCGTCGCTGGACGCGGCCCGTGGGCTTCTGCGCAGTCTCACGTTCCTTCAGTCTGGGAGCGGCAACGTCGTTCTCTGGATGCAGCCGGACGGCACGCTGAACCCGAGCGCCGACCCGGTCGAGCTCCCGGACCCGTCCGACTCCGGCCCGTCGTACTGGCTGGCCCGAACGGTCTGGGCGCTGGGGGAGGGGTACGCCGTCTTCCGCAAGACCGACCGTGCTTTCGCCAGCTTCCTGCGCGACCGTCTCGAGTTGGCGATCGGGGCGCTGGAGCGGCAGGTCCTGGTCCGCTACGGCCAGTACAACGTGGTCGACGGCCGCCGCCTCCCGGCCTGGCTGATCGTCAACGGCGCGGATGCGACCAGCGAGGCAGTGCTCGGACTGTCGGCTTATGTGGAAGTGGGCGGCTCACCCCGGGCTCGGCGTGCGCTGACGCAGTTCGCGAACGGCATCGCGGCGATGGCGGCCGGGTCCACCCGCGAGTGGCCGTTCCGTGCGCTGATGCCGTGGGGCGAGTCGATCTCCGACTGGCATGCGTGGGGCGCGCAGATGCCCTCCGCCCTCGCTGCCGCTTCTCACGCTCTCGGCTCACGGAAGCTGCTGGCGCCGGCGCTCGGCGACGCCGCAGGCTTCACGCCGCTCCTGATGACGGCCGGCGGTCCCGACAACGGCTGGCTGCCGGTGCCGATCGACCGCACCCAGATCGCGTACGGCGTCGACGCCCGCCTGCAGGGCGTACTGTCCGTCGGGCTGAAGCACGTCGCTGCCTTCGTCGCCGCCTGGTACTTCGGAGCCAACCGCGCCGGCCAGCCCATGTACGACGCCGGCACCGGTCGCACGTACGACGGCATCTCCGGCGACGGCACGATCAACCGCAACTCCGGGGCCGAGTCCAGCATCCACGGCCAGCTCTCGATGCTCGCCCTCGACGCCCACCCGGACGTGGCCCGCCTGACGGGCACTCCGTCGTACGACGGGCTCCAGATCGTCGAGGCCGAATCCGGCAGCGGCGGTCAGGTCGTCACACCGCCTTCGGCCTGGACCGGCGAATCCCAATGGAGCAACGGCTCTTACCTGTCCCTCGACGGTACGGCGACCTGGACCGTGCCGGCGTCGTCGCAGCCGCGGCTCGTGCTTCCGGTCGTCAACCTCATCGACACTCCGACTCCGGCTCGCACGACGTGGACTGCCGGCAGTAGGGGGCTTGGCACTCTCACGCACGTCTGCGGCCCGCAAGGTATCTCCGCCGCCGCGGGGGCTCTCCTGCCGCTGACGCTCGGCAATCCTCTGCCGGCCGGCGCCACCTCGCTCACCGCCAAGTCGCAAGGCACGGCGCAGCTGGATGCGCTGCTGCTTCTGCCGACCGTCAGCAGTCTGCGCATCGGGGACGCTGTGTTGCTCGCCAGTGTGGACACGCACGCTCGCGTCGTGAGTGTCTCGGGCAAGCATTCCTACAGCTACGATCCGTCCGGCAAACTAGTTGCTCGGGGCAACGCTTCGCGGGCGCTCGTCGTACCGGGTGGTTTTACCGTCGTGCTCGGTTGAGCGCCTCGGCACACCAGTCGGCAACGAACATCAGCGCCTGACCGCGCTGGTGGAACAGTCGCCGGCTGTCGACCTGGCGGTGATAGGCGTTGTGGGCGGGATCGGACGCGCGGCCGAGCAGGCCCGGCAGCAGCCACGCGTACTTGACCCCGGACGCCATCACCGCCAGTCGCACCTGATCGGGGTCGCCGCGCCAACCCGCTTCGTGCAGGCCGTCGAGATAGTTGGCGATGCAGGTCTCGGCGAGCTCGGGCAGGCGCTCGACCGGCCAGAACATGTCGAAGACCGCGTCCGGGATGTAGTTGCCGATGTCCTCGCCGAGCGCGCCGTCACCGGTGAACGCCCAGTCGAACAGGGCGAGGTCACCGGTCGGGCGCTGGATCACGTTCGAGACCCAGAAGTCCAGGTGGCAGGTGGCGCGGGGGAGACTCGCGACGAGATCGAGCAGTGCGTCGCGATGAACCATCAGCTGGTTCCAGGCCTGGCGCAGTTGACTCGGCCAGGTCTCGCGGATGAGCGGCTGCTGCCAGGCCGCGTCGTCGGTCAGCACCTGCCACGGCACCTCGCGGGTCGTCGAGTAGTCGCGCAGGAATCCTGTCGAGGTCCACGGCCTGTTGGTTGCGGGCTGCGCCTGCCAGCGCCCGAAGGCCCGGGTGAGTGCCGCGTGCTCGGCGAGGCTGAACTGGGTGCCGGACGTGCCGCCGATGTCTTCCATCAGCAGTACGGCGCCGTCCGGCCACTCCTCGACCTGCGCCTCGGGCAGCACCAGCCCGGCGTCGGCGAGCCTTTGGCGGAGCTCGTCGTCCCGGTACACCTCGAGTTCGCGGCGCCAGTAGTTCCAGTGCCGCGGGTCGGTCGACGCAGCCCACGGACCGGTCGAGTCGCCCGGGCTCTGGAGCTGCTTGCGTACGGCGGTGCGGCCGTCGGCGTACGTGATGCGCTCGACGGTCGCCGTCACCGCATTGAGCGGATTGTGCCGCAGAGTCGCCGTACCGACTTCCGGGTGACCGGTCATGAAGAGCAATGCTGACATGCAGCGGTGGCTCAGCCCAGCAGCGTCTTAGGTGGTAGACCGGTCAGCGCTTTGACGTCGCGGGTGAAGTGGGCCTGATCGGCGTACCCGGTGAGGGTGGCGACGTCGGCGAGGGCCAGACCGGTGCGGGCATGGTCGAGGGCGACGTTCATCCAGAGCACTCTGTCGAGCATCTTCGGCCCGTACCCGAATGCGTCCAGGCAGCGTCGGTGCAACTGCCGCTCGCTCAGGCCGATCGTCCCTGCCAACTTGGAGACGCCGGCGCTGCCTCGGAGCAGTCCGCCGCGGACATTGCGCAGTACGTAACTGATCAAACGGTCCGGCGGCTCATCGACCAGGTTGGCGACCTCTACGTCCAACGCGACGGCCGGGTCGGGTGACGATCTGATCCGGTCCAGTAGTTGTCTGCTGCGGGTCGGTGACCACAGGTCGGCCAGCGGGACCCGCTCGTTGAGCAACTCGCGAGCCGGTACGCCGAGGAAGCCCGGCGCGGCACCGGGCGCGAACCGGATCCCGGCGTACTGCGTCCCGCGTGCGGCGCTGCCCGTCCAGGCGTGACTGTCCGGCCCGGCGACCATCAGATCACCGTCGACCAGCAGGATGTCCATGCAGCCGTCGGGCAGGATCCGGTACTCCCCGCCCTCAGCGGTGCGCGTCCACAGGTCGGCGTCCGGAACGCGTGCAGGACGCTCCCGGTACGGCTCGACCGTGACTGTCATACCGCCAGTCTGCTACGGCCCGCCGACAGTTTCTTGTTCAGCGTGGCAGCACGACGTCGAGCACCGGTACATCGACCGGGAGGTACTTGACCAGGGCAACGTTCTCGCGGATCAGCTCGTCGCGGAGCGGTGTGCCGGTGCGGCGGTCGATGACCGTCCGCCAGATCTCGTTACGGCGGAAATAGTCCGCGCCGACGCGGAGGAACCGCTCGTTCTTCGCGAACACGCGGTACGACTCCTGGCCGGCGACGTCGGCCAGGATCTCGCCCTCGAGGTAGCGGTCGCCGACGTCGACGTGCAGCTGGAAGGTCTGGTCGGTGTCGTTGCGGAACTGCAGGTCCACGTAGTTGTAGACGATGCTGCAGCCCACGCCCCACGGCAGCACCCGGCCGTTGTCCGGGAACGGATCGAAGCTGTGCGTGGACCGCTGCGTCACGGTCAGCGGTGAATGCAGCACCATCCAGTGCAGCAGGTTGGCGAGCTGGCAGATGCCGCCGCCGATACCCGGCCGGGCCTGCCCGTTGGACAGCCGCATGCCCTTCACGTAACCCTTGCGACGGGTCGCGTTGCCGACCACCTTGTTGAAGGAGAACGTCTCACCCGGGCGGATCAGCAGTCCGTCGACCTGCGCGCAGGCAAGCTTCAGGTTGGTCACCTTGTTGTGCTGCATCCACATCTCGGTCTCACCGAGCTGGCGCAGCAGCAGCGACTTGTGCCGCTTCACCCGCACCGGAAGATCGCCAGCCTGCCGGGTCTCGGCGTACGGCGTGCTGGACCTGATCCACTCGAGCCGCTTGAGCGCACGGTGGTACCGCACCGCCAACGGGTAGAGCAGCGGCATCCGCTCGCTCCACCGGCGATGGTGCACCGCGGGCAGAACCCGCGCCCGCTCCGCGTCACTCAGCTGGCGCACCTCGACCCGCCACGGCGTACCCGGCGTCGCCCCAGTTGACTCCGGCGCGCGCAGTGATGTGGCGATGGTGGTCTCGGACATCATTCCCCCGAACGAGTTGGCCGGCCCCGCGGCCGACCTCGGTTACCGTACGCCGCCGCGAGCCCATTCAGATGACAGCAACCGCACGATCCGATTGCGCTCGATATGACGCTTCCTGCGTCCGAAGAGTTCGGTCCTCAGCCGATCTCGAGCGCGGTGCAGACCCAGCGGTGACGCCGGATCTCCATCCGCAACGCAATCGCCCGCGAGCGATCACCCCGCCGTACATGCGCAGCCACCTCGGCGACGAACGGCTCCGGCATGAACACCCGCACCGACTGCACACTGCTCTTCTCTTTAGCCCCGCGGGTCGTGGCAGTCGTGTTCAACCCCAACAGCCGAACCCGCCGATTCAACTCCATAAAAACTTCATCATCGGTAAACCGCACCAACTGCGAAATCGGCCGATCCCCCGCCAAAACCTCAGAAACCGCCTGAGCCAACCGCCCACCCCAAACCCGAGCCCCCGGCACCCGAGGCGCAACCTCACCGGCCCGCGCCTGCCCACCTCGCGCTACGCCCGCGCCGGTCCGCGCCTCCGGCACCCGCGGTGCCCCCTCACCGATCCGCGCTTGCGCACCTCGCGCTGCGCCCTCGCCGGCCTGCGCTTCGGTCGCGCGGGGCACGCCCGCGTTGGTCCGCGCTGCGTGGGCAGCGCTGGTCCGGGCCTCGGGAACCCGGGCCGCGCCCGCGCTGGTCCGCCCCTCGGGCACCTGCTGTGCAACCTCGTTGGACTGGGCCTGGGGGAGCCGGGGTGCGACCTCGCTGGTCCGCCCCTCCGGCACACGCGCGATGTCGTTCGTCTGCGCTTCGGGGGTCGTGCTGGTGTGGGCGGGCTTGGTGGCGTGCGGCGGCTGGGCTCCGTCAGGTTGCCCGGCCGCCTGCTTGTCGGTGGCCGGCACGACGGTGAGCTTGCGGGCCGGCGGCTGGTGAGTGGTGAGCGCCGTGATGCTCGACGACCGCCGCGGCGCGGAGCCGACGCCGAGCCGGGTGATCGCCTGCAGCCGCATGGCCAGCGCGCCATCCGTCAGATCAGCCGCGTACCGAGCCGTCGCCGGGACGGTGTGCTCGCCGCGCACCGACCGCAGCCGCGGGCGGGCAACAGACGCAAGTACGTCCGGGTTCGCGGTGGGTTCGTTCGCCGCGGACGTCGGGTTGGTGACGGCCATGAGAGCCTCCATCGGTTCCGGTGCTGAGGTCGCGTTCGTGCTGGCGAGGTTCTGGGACTGGCTCATGTCACGGCTCCTGATGAGTGGGCGGGAGGTGGCCGGTGGACGCGGGCAGCACACGAAGTACCTGCCCGGGAAGAATCAGGTCGGGGTCATCCCCGATCACATGCCGGTTCACGGCGTACCACTCAGGCCACCGCGCGGCGATCGCCTCATCCGAGGCCCCCGCCCCCAGCTCCCGAGCAGCCAGACCCCACAACGAGTCCCCGTCCCGCACCACAACCCGGACGGCACCCCCGGCCCGCACCTCGGTATACCGAGTAGGAGCCCCATCAGTAGGCCGATCCGGCACCCCCACCCGCACCCGCCCACCTTCCGCCGCCCGCCCAGCCGCGGCCGGGCGCTCGCCGCCCGCCCCCAACCCACCAACCCGCAACTCCGACCCCGGCTCAACAGCCCGCCAAGCGTCGACAGACTCCCGCTGAGCCTGAGCGCTGCCGGACTCCTGCCGAGAGTTGCTGGTCGCGGAGTCCTGCTCGGACCTGGCGGCAGGCGGCTGGGCTCCAGCTGTCCGGTGTACGTCGGCGCCGCCAAGTTGCAGCTCCGAGGCGGGCTCCATGGCCCGCCAGGCGCTGGCGGACTCCTGCTGGGACCTGGTGATGGCGTTGTCCTGTTGGGACTTGGTGGTGGCGTTGCCCTGCTCGGACTTGTTGGTGGGCGGCTGTGCCGCAGTTGTCCGGTGCGCGTCGGCGCCGCCGATCTGCACCCGGGACGCGGGCTCGGTGGAGCGCCAGTTGTTGGCGGTCTCCTGCCGTGGGCCGGTGGTGGTGTCTTGCTGGGTCTTGCTGGTGTGTGGCTGTGCTGCGGCTGTCGGGTGGGCGTCGGCGCCGCCGAGTTGCAGCTCCGAGGCGGGCTCCGTGGCGCGCCACCTGTCGGCGGACTCCTGCTGGAGCTTGCTGACGGCAGTGCCGTGCTCGGGCTTGGCGGTCTTGTCCTGCTTGGCGGTCTTGTCCTGCTTGGCCTCGGTGGTCGGCGGCTGGGCCGCGGCGGTCCGGTGCGCGTCGGCGCTGCCGATCTGCACTCGGGACGCGGGCTCGGTGGAACGCCAGGTGTCGGCGGACTCGTGCTGCGAGTTGGTGGTGGCGGCGTCCTGCTCGACCCCGATGGCGGAGTCCCGCTGGGTCTTGGCAGTACGTGGCTGGGTCGCGGCTGACTGGTGGGCGTCGGTGGCGCCGAGTTGGACCCGGGATGCGGGTTCGGTGGGGCGCCAGTTGGAGTCGGTTAGCTGGAGGGGGGAGGTGGGGGCGGGTTGGTTCACGTGGAGGACTTGGGAGCTGGGGGTGGGCGTGGCTTGGGCGGCGCCGACGGTGAGGGGGGTTACGGCGGCGACGCCGAGGCCGGAGCGGAGTAGGGCTCGGGCTGTCTTCGTGGTGATCCGGCCGGCGACGACCCCGGCGAGCTCGCCGACGACGCCGGGGATCTGCTCGAGCACCGTGCTGAGGACTGCCAGCACCAGCCACGCGTACGCGATCCACGCGACCGTCCCGACTGCGAGCACGGTCAGCGAGTCCAGGTCGTACGTCCGCACCCCGTCGATCGACCCGGCGGTCATCCACCGCAGCAGCAGGCCGAGACCGACCAGCGCGAGCACCGCGAGAGTGCCTTTCAGCCCCCGGATCATCGCGTTCATCCCGCTTCGCTCCCGACCTATGAGTTTGCGTTAGTTTGCTTTGCCTTGACCACTATAGACCGGTTCTAGGTGCACTTTGCAAGTCCTTAACGCACACAGCGTCGTTTTCCCGTGCGGAGCGTGACCGCCGACCGGCGGCTCGGCACCCGGGACCGGTAGGTTCGCGGTCATGCGGTGGGATGCGTTGTTCGCGGACCTGGAGTCGCAGTTCGAGGCGCTCCAGGAGACAGATCTGTACGGCGAGGTGGCCGATCGGATCCGCACCGAGGTCGGGAAGATCACCGTCCTCGACCGGCTCCGCGGCGCGGTGAACACCGTCGTACGCGTCGAACTGAACGACGCCGAGCCCGTCCGCGGCATGCTGAGCCGGGTCGGGAAGGACTGTCTGCTGCTCGAGACCGAGCGCTACGAGGAGTGGCTGATCCCGGTCACCGCGCTGGTCGCCGTACACCGGCTGGGGCCTTGGGCCGAACCGGCCGGCGCCGTCGAGGGCAAGCTCGGGCTCGCGCACCTGCTCCGGGGAATCGCCCGTGACCGCTCACCGGTCACCCTGTTCTGCAGCGGCGGCGGCCCCGTCACCGGCACCATCGACCGCGTCGGCGCCGACTTCCTGGAACTCGCCGAACATCCCCTCGACGCCCCCCGCCGCCGCTCCGAGGTCTACAACGTCCGCCTGGTCCCCACCCAATCCCTCCGAGCCCTCCGCCGCCGCTAACCCTGCCATCCCGGCAGCAGCCGCCCTCCGCCGCCGATGACCCCCGCCTCCAGCCCGGGGCGGGTGTGATGTGGCTTGTCTGTCCCGGCGCCAGCTCGTCGGGGCAGACGGGGGCTAGAGCTGGGCGTCCTCGGGGGTTTCGGCTTCTTCGCCGAAGGGGTGGGTGTTGATGAAGTCCTTGGTTTCGGTGTAGAGCCGCTCGATGTACTTCTCCAGCTCGGTTGCCTCGACCCGCCACTGACCGCGGCCGCCGATCTTCACCGCGGGGATGTCGCCGCGGCGGACCAGCGCGTAGACCTGGTTGGCGGAGATGTTGAGCACCTCGGCGACGTCGGCGAGCTGGAGGAAGCGGGGACCCGGCATCCGTCGGACTCCTTCACATAGTGGCTGGTTGTTTCAGTTTGCCACGGTTGGCGGATGGATGACCGGGTTTGTCCCCAGCCTGTGACTGCCTGTGGATGACCGTTCACGCCGCGAGCGCGAACCAGGCAGAATGTCGCCCGAGAACGATCGATTGACTGGGGAGACGATGTGGTCGAGACAGCCGTGCGAAGTGGATTCGGGGCGCCGTCCGCCCCGGCCCAGCGCAACCGCAAGGCCCGGTGGAAGGACAGCCGCCTGGTCCTCGGCGTGCTGCTCGTCGCCGTCACCGCGCTGGCCGGCGCCAAGCTGCTGTCGTCCGCCGACGACACCACCACGATCTGGGCCGCCAAACACGACCTCAAGGTCGGAGTCCCGCTGACGGACGACGACCTGACCACGGTCCGGGTCCGCTTCACCAGCAGCAGCGACGCCGAGCGCTACCTCGCCGCCGACGCCAACGTGAAGGGCTTGGTCGTCGGCCGCGCCGTCGACGAGGGCGAGTTCCTGCCGAAGGACGCAGCGGTCGCCAAATCCGACCAGGACCGCACCGAGCTCCCGCTCTCGGTCGCGACCGGCCGCCTACCGTCCGACACCGCGATCGGCGACATCGTCGACGTCTGGGTGGTGCCGAAGGAGGAGGGCCAGCCGGCCAGACCGCTGTGGAGCAGCGTCCGCGTCCTGCAGATCGATTCGGTCAAGGGCGTCTCGGGCAGCACCGCGCGACGACAGGTTCTGATCGGGCTCACCACGGCCGACCTGCCCCGCATCCCGGCCGCGCTGACCGCGATCGGCGCCGGCGAGCCGACCCTGGTCCGGAAGGCCGGCTGATGTCGATCCCGGTCCTGCTCGCCGTCACCGGCGCGCCCTGGGAGGCCGACGTCGTCCAGCGGACCGAGCGCGCGCCAGGGATCAAGGTCGTACGGCGCTGTGTCGACATCGCCGACGTGATGGCCGCCGCCGCGAGCGGTCAGGCCCGCGCCGTCCTGCTCGCCGACGCCCTGGCGAGGCTCTCGTCCGACGCGGTCGCCGCGTTGCACGCGCGCGGAATCGCCGTGCTCGCCCTGGTCGACCCGACGGAGAACGGCGCACCGTTCGGCCCGGAAGACCGGCTCAGCCGGATGGGCATCGAACGGATCCTGCCCGCCGACGTGAGCCCGACCGACCTCGGGCGCGCGGTCACCGAAGCCGTCGAGTCCGGCCCGGAGATCTCGACGGCTCACTTTGCGGGCGGATTCGTGCCGATCACCCCGGAAACAGCCGCCAACTACGAACCACCGCCGTACTCCCAAGGCGCCGGTCGGCTGATCGCCGTCTGGGGTCCGACCGGCGCGCCGGGCCGGACGACGGTCGCGGTCAACCTCGCCTCCGAGCTGGCCGCGAAGCGCGTCCCGACCCTGCTCGCCGACGCGGATGTGTACGGCGGGACCGTGGCGCAGATGCTCGGGATGCTCGACGAGACCTCCGGCCTGGCCGCCGCGGCACGCTCAGCGTCGAACGGTTCGCTCGACATGATCACGCTCGCGAAGCACGCCCGGCAGGTCGCGCCGCACATGCTCGTGCTCACCGGTCTCAGCCGCGCCGACCGCTGGACGGAGCTGCGTCCCGCGGCGATCGAGGCGATCTGGTCAACGGCCCGGGAGCTCGCCCCGGTCACGGTGGTGGACGTCGGCTTCTGCATCGAGACCGACGAGGAGATCTCGTTCGACTCGCTCGCCCCGCGGCGCAACGGCGCGACCGTCGCGACGCTCGAGCAGGCCGACGAGGTGATGATCGTCGGTACGGCGGATCCCGTCGGCCTGACGCGGTTGATCCGGGCCGTCCACGAGGTCCGCGCCGTCGTACCGTCGACGAACGTCCGCGTCGTCATGAACCGCCTCCGCTCCGGAGCGTTAGGCGGCTCACCCGGAGACGCCGCCGCGGAGGCCCTGGGTCAGTACGCCGGAATCGAGCCGGCCGCCCTCCTGCCGTACGACTTGAACGCGGTCGACGCCGCCATGTCCCACGGCCGCAGCCTCGCGGAGGCCGCCAAGTCCAGCAAGCTCCGCAAGTCCTTCCAGCAACTGGCCACCACGGTCGTCAAGGAGCTCGTGCCTGCCTGACCGAGCCGATAGAAGTCAGGGTCGGATCGGTGGGGAACCAGGGGATAACCCCGCCGACAGCCCGCCGACGATGTGCCAGGGTTGGCAGTACTTCGACCCGCAGGGAGTGTCATGTCCGATGTCCAGGGCCGGCCGTCGAGCTCGATGAGCACGAACCGTCGGTACGGGATTGCCATCTCCGTCGCCCTCATCCTCGGTGGCGCGTACTGGGCGCTCACCGGGCTGACCGAGGGCACCAAGAGCGGTCAGGAGTCCTACTCGGTCGGCGGCGACTCGCTGCTGGTCAAGAGCGGCGCCGCGACGCTCGAAGTACGGCCCGGGGACGGCACCGAGCTGAAGGTCGAGCGGCAGTCCGAGCGGAACGTGTTCGGCTCGGATCCGAAGGAGAAGTACGACGAGGGCGGCGGCAAGCTCGAGCTGAACAGCGGCGGATGCGGGTTCCTCTCGTTCGGGTGCAAGACCAGATACGTGCTGACCGTGCCGCGGGACCTCAAGCTGACGGTCGAGAGCAGCAGCGGGGACGTGACGGTTTCCGGGTTCACCGGCGGGGCAGAGGTGAAGTCCAGCTCCGGCGACATCGAGGTGCACGATGTCGGCGGGCCGTTGCGGATGGAGTCCAGCTCGGGTGATGTCGAGGCGGACGGCCTGACCGCGACGTCCGTGATCACGCGCAGCAGCTCCGGCAGCGCGACCCTGGACTTCACTGTCGCGCCGCAGTCGGTCGATGCGAAGACGAGTTCGGGTGACCTGTCGATCCAGATCCCGTCCGGCGACGAGTCGTACAAGGTCGACACCAAGACCTCGTCCGGCGACGAATCCGCCAACGTGAAGATCGACCCGAACGCCACCCGCACCATCCAGGCCAAGACCTCCTCCGGTGACGTCACCATCGAGTACAACCACTGACCACGGGGAGTGAGGGCCGGGGCCGGAAGCGTGATGACGGCCCCGGTCTGAGTAGGCTTGCGGGCATGGTTGAGGTGCAGGTGGTGCCGCGTGGTCTGTTGGTGGACTGGGGCGGCGTACTCACCTCCGGGCTGGAACCGGCGCTGCGGCGCTGGGCCGAGGTCGACGATTTCGACTTCGACTCCTACCTCGAAGCAGTGCTGAAGTGGCTGCCTGCGCCGTCGCCCGAGGACGCGGCCGCGGAGGCCGAGCTCAACCCGGTGCACGCGCTCGAACGCGGCCAGATCGCCGTACCCGACTTCGAGCGGAAGCTCGCCTCGATGCTCGTCCGCCGCGACGGTACGCCGGTGCCGGCCGAGGGCCTGATCGAGCGGATGTTCGCGCACTTCGAGCACCAGCCCGCGATGTCCGGACTGGTCCGTCGCGCCAACCAGCGCGGGATCAAGACCGCCCTGCTGTCGAACTCCTGGGGCAACACCTACCCGCGCGACACCTGGGACGGGATGTTCGACGACATCGTCATCTCCGGCGAGGTCGGTCTGCGCAAGCCCGAGCCGGAGATCTTCCTGCTCGCCGCCCGCCGGCTGAACTTGGAACCGGCCGAGTGCGTCTTCATCGACGACCTGCAACTCAACGTCGACGGCGCCCGCGCGGTCGGCATGACCGCGATTCTTCACACCGAGTACGACGAGACCCGGCGAGCGCTGGAAACCCTGTTCGGAGCCGACCTGACGTGACCGTGACCACCCCTCCCTCCTCCCCGACTCGTCCGGCCGGCCGCCGCAGCATCGTCATCGGCGTTCTCGCCTGCGCCGCGCTGGTCGCCCTCGGCGCCTGGATCGCGCACCTGTACGGCGGCATGATCGACCTGCGTGTCTACCGAATGGGCGGCTCGGTCCTCCTGCACGGCGACTCGCTGTACGACGCGAAACTCCCCGGCGGCTCGAACCTCCCGTTCACGTACCCGCCGTTCGCCGCGATCGCGATGGTCCCGCTGGCCGCCGTACCGTGGGGTGTCGCGCTGGTGGCGTGGACGACGATCTCGGTGCTCTGCATCGCCGCGCTGTGGCGGGCCAGCCTGACCAAGACGTTCTGGTCGTTCTTCACCCAGCGGAAGCGGACGGCGGTGCTGATCGCGCTGACCGCGCTGTCGCTGCTGCTCGAGCCGGTCTGGCAGACGATCCAGTTCGGCCAGATCAACCTGTTGCTGACCGCAATGATCCTGCTGGACCTGGTCCGGCCGAACAACACCCGGTTGCGGGGCTTCTGGCTCGGAGTGACGATCGGCGTCAAGCTGACCCCGCTGCCGTTCCTCGCGCTGCTGATCGTGACGAAGCAGTGGCGGGCGCTACGCAACGCCGTACTGGGCCTGCTGGCGACGATGGCGATCGGGTTCGCGATCGTGCCGCACCAGTCGTGGCGGTACTGGACCGACGTGATCCTGGACGCCAACCGCGTCGGCGGGATCGCGTACACCGGCAACCAGTCGTTCAACGGGTTCCTGCACCGGATCGGTGACGACGCGAGCTGGGTGCAGCCGACCTGGTTCGTGGTCTCTGTGGTGTTCGGGCTGCTCGTGCTGTGGCTGGCTCGTCGCTACTGGCTGGCGGACGAGCGTGTCACGGCGATCTCGGTGATGGCGCTGGCGGTCCTGTACGCGTCGCCGATCTCGTGGAGCCACCACTGGGTCTGGATCATCCCGCTCGGCGTCAGCCTGATCCGCGGCGTCAACCGCGTCTGGGGCCTCAACCCGGCCGTGATCACCGGCGTACTGTTCTACGGCCTGTTCGTACTGCGCTCGATCTGGTGGGTCCCGTACCGCGACGACCGTGAGTTGAGCTGGTCCTTCTGGCAGTCGATCCCGGGCAACTCGCACCTGATCGTCGGCATGATCGCGTTCATCTTGCTCGCGATCACCAGCCGCAGCCTGCCTAAGCCGTCAGCTCCCGCAACGTCCGAGTCAGCCTGACCGCCAGCTCGCCGTCGACCTCACCCATCTCGGCCAGCAGTACGTCGACACTCGCACGGAACGCCCGCTTCAACTCGGCGGCGTCGAGAGACCGCACCAGCGTCGGCTCAACCGCCCAGGTGGTAGCCCCAGGCAACAAATGCAGCCCGCGACCCTGCGCATGCGGTACGCCGTGGCGCAAGCACATCAGCATCAGTACGTGATCCCGCACGCCGCTGATCATGTACTCCGCCTGCCACACCTTGCCCCGCGCGATACTCGACCGCGCGTGCAACGCGTAGAGCCAGCCCATGCCGATCAGGTCGACGGGATCGGGCGCACCGCGCGAGGGTTGCTCGACTGCCTCGCCGAAGAGCAACTGGAAGGTAGGACCCAGGGCGCCGAACGCTTCGGCCGGGGCGAACGCGATGTCCACCTGGAGGGTGGAGGGCAGGAGGAAGACACGGTAGATGGTTGGTCCCGCCCACATGTCCGTGTGATGGATGGCGCCATGCGAGGCATACATCGCCGCCGTCCAGTCGGCCAGGACGGTGTCCTGGACGGCTGACGATCCCAGGCCAAGTGCCAGATCGATGTCCGACCACTCGTCCTCCCCGCCGACCGCGGCCGATCCGGTCAGGGCGGCACCGGCAATTCGCGCATCTCCTCGGGCCCGCGCGACCAGTTCATCGCGCAGGGCCGAGCGCTCGGCAGGCGTGTACATCAGGACGAGAACAGCAGGAGCAGGCCGCCGCACGTGTAACCGACCATGACGACGAGCAATGGGATCTGTCCTGCCAGCGCCTTCGCGCGCGGGAACAGCGCGACCGCGCGGTCATGGGCCGAGATGACGCCGAGGAGGTGGCCGCAGACCACGGCGAGCACCTGGATGACCGCGATCGCCGTGCTGTGGTTGGTGATGCCGGTGTTCACCGCGAGGAGACCGGTGCCGAAGATGTTCGCGCCGTTGCTGAGCGGGTCGCTCAGGTAGATCAGCGTCCGCTGCCCTTCCAGGATGAACAGCGTCAGGTAGTGCGCGACGACGTACCCGAAGGCGATCGGTACGACGGAGTGGGCGAACAGGCCCGGCAGTGAGGTCCGCGAACTGTCGGACAGCCGGCCCGCGAGGACGGTGGCGCCGGAGAACGTGCCCAGCACGACGAGGATGAAGACGATCAGTGCGGCCGTGCCGAGCCACGTCATCGAGATGTCCTGGTTCTGCGCCCAGCCGATCCAGGTCGACGAGTTCGAGAACCCGTCGTACGCCGTCGAGCCGAGCAGGGCCGCGACCATGCCGACGAGGCCCGGCTGCGGCTTCAGTCCGTCGAGGTTCTCCAGCGGACGTCGTACGACGAGGGCGCCGTCCGTACGCCGACCCCACGGGGACAGCCGGGACATCAGCGTCGCGTAGACCTCAAACGGATCGCCCTGCGAGAACCAACGGTCGCCGAACAGGATCGCCCCGAACATCGTGATCACGACGTACAGCGCGATCCAGGCCTGCAGCACCGGGATCGTCGCGCGGTCCGGTGCGACCAGCTCGAGCCAGGTGAACGCGAAGATGCCGAGCGCGGCCGGCCACAGGCCCACCCACGCGGGGAGCTCGAGCAGGCCCTTCGACGGCGGTTGGCGAAGCAGCTTCGAGAGCAGGAGGTGGATGGTGCGCAGCGGGTTCAGCGTCCGCCAGACCGGGCCGAGCGCGATCGAGATCGGTACCAGCCCGACCCAGACCAGGATGTAGATGAACCCGAAGATCGGGTTCGTCAGCCGGTCCACGCCGAACATCAGCGACACCATCGCGTACAGGAAGGTCGCCAGCCCGACCACGCGGACGATCCACCGGAACCAGCCGGCGTCGACAGTCCGGGTGATTGCGGCAGGCAACGGCTTCCCGGACGCGTTCCCGCGGTACTTCGGACTCCGCCACGCCAGCCCGAGGACGACGAAGGACAGCGCGACCGCAACCGCGGCCCCACCCACCGCCAGGCCGAACGGAATCGGCAGATCCTGCCGACCCCCGATCCCGTGAAGCGGGATCATCACGAAACGACGAGCTTGGCGACCAGCTTGCCGCTCTTGTGCGTCTCGACCTCGAAGGTGCCCTTCATGTTCGCGGTGAACTTGACCGAGGCGGGCTTGCCCGGGCTCAGCTCGAGCTCCTTGTCGTACCCGTGGATGTGCAGCTCGTCGTCGGCGTCGCTGATCACCTTGACCAGCACGGTCTGGCCGGCCTTCACCTTGATCGTCGCGCCGCTCGGGTTGACCTTGCCGTTGGCAACGGTGACGTCGATGGTCACGTCGGCCTGCTCGCCGGACGGGTCCGCGGTGTTCGACGGGGAGCTGGTGTTCGGCGAGCCCGGGGTCGGGGTATTGGTCGGGAGGGTCGACGTCGGCGTACCGGCCGGGGCGCTCGGGGACGGGGTGCTCGAGCCGCTGTTCGAGTCGCCTCCACCACAGCCGGCCAGGACCAGCATGCCGAGGGTGGGCAGGAGAGCGGTGGCGGCACCGCGAGTGAGCGTCGAACGCATCGGACCAGAAGCCTTTCGAGGGGTGGTGAACTTCTCAGGGTGCGGGACACACCCTCTTGCCTGACGAACACGGATAGCTCAGTGTTCCCGTACAAGCAGTGTCGCAGCCCACTGTCGGACCCGGCCGCTAGGGTGACAAGACGGTAATCCAGTAGAGAGAGGAAGGTGACGGTGATGCCCGATCGGCTGACGTCGCTCGATCTCACCTTCCTGAAGGCAGAGTCGCCGGCGACCCCGATGCACGTCGGGACGGTCGACATCTTCGAGCCGCCGGTGCACGGCGACGAGGGGTTCGACTACGAGAGCCTGGTCGCCCTGATCCGGGACCGGATCGCGTTCGTCCCGCGGTACCGGCAGCGCGTGCAGCAGGTGCCCGGCCGGTTCGCCGGTCCGGTCTGGGTGGACGACGAAGAGTTCGACATCACCTTCCATGTACGGCGCTCCGCCCTGCCCCGCCCCGGCACCCACGCGCAGCTGCTCGAGCTGGTCGCGCGGATCATGTCCCGGCGGCTCGACCGCGCCCGCCCGCTGTGGGAGATGTACCTGGTCGAGGGCCTCCAGGGCGACCGGTTCGCGATCATCTCGAAGTCCCACCAGGCGCTTGTCGACGGCAACAGCACGGTCGACATCGGCCAGGTCGTGCTGGACTCGACCGCGCACCCGCGCGACACCCCGACCGACACCTGGCAGCCGGAGCACCCGCCGTCCGCGCTCGAGCTGCTCGCCGGTGTGTTCTCCGACGCGACCAAGCATCCGACCGCGGTCCTGGAGCTGGCCCGCGCCGAGATGGCCAGCCTGACCGGCTCCACCTCGGTCCGCGAGGTGCTCGGTGACGTGGTCGGCTCGCTGGTCGCGCAGCGGCACGCGCAGGAGAGCTCACTGCACGTGAAGACGTCCGGCCAGCGCCGGTTCACCACCGTGCAGACCGACCTGGAGGACTACCGGACCGTCCGCGCAGCCCACGGCGGCACGGTGAACGACGTGATCCTGGCCGTGGTCGCCGGTTCGTTCCGGGCCTGGATGATGACCCGCGGCGAAGGCGTCGGGCCGACCCGCAGCGTGCGCGCGGTGATCCCGGTCAGCATCCGCGACGACGAGGACGACGAGCCGACCTCGCTCGGCTCCCGCGTGATCGCCTCGACCGTGAACCTCCCGGTCGGCGAGAACTCGCCGGTCATGCGGCTGCACCAGATCTCGTACCAGACCAAGGTCCACAAGGACACCGGTCGCGCCGTCAGCGCCCGCTCGCTGGTCGGCATCGCCGGGTTCGCGCCGACCACGCTGCACGCGCTGGCCGCCCGGGTCGCGACCACCACGGTCCGCCCGATCGACGACGTCGTGATCACCAACGTCCCGGGTCCGCAGTTCCCGCTGTACGCGCAGGGTGCGCCGATGCTCGCGTCGTACCCGGTGGTCCCGTTGATGCCGGGGCAGGGCCTGTCCGTCGGCGTCACGTCGTACGACGGGAAGGTGTACTACGGTCTGAATGCGGACCGGACCGCGATGCCGGACCTCGCTGTTTTCGCCCAATGTGTGACCGACGCGCTCGACGAATTACTGGACACCACCAAGGGCAGCCGGAACCGGGCCTCCCGGGGCCGGAAGAAGACCCGCGGCCAGACACAGAAGAAGGCGGGTTCATGAGGGTCTACATCCCATCCACGCTGCGGTTGCTCAGCGTGGCCTGCAACGCGGGGGAGATCGGGCCGGCCCCGCTGACGGCGTACGCCGTGACGCCGGCCTTGCGGGAGTGGTACTCCGAGGGCGACGACGAGGAGCTGGAGTACGCCGCGATGGCGCAGGCGGCTCGCGCCTCGGTCGGACTGCTCGCCGATGATCCCGGGATCGCGCGGAGGCGGGTGGTGATCGCGGCCGAGGTGAGTGCGGTGCCGCCGGCGGACGGATCGGTGGAGCTCGGCGACGCCCGGCTGGAGCTGCACGTGGTGATTCCGTGGCGGTCGGTGGCAGCTGTCCACATGGATGCGACCGACGCGATCCCGGTGGTCAGGAAGGCGGCCGACCGCTGGGAAGCCGCACAGAACGGTGATGACGACGCGGTGTTCGCCCTGGATTCGTGCGAGGGTGAAGACCTGCTGTGGTACGCGACGCAAGAGATTCCCGACCTGCTCGCGGCGGAGGGGCCGCGGGGGCGCAACGGGTCGAACGGATCGAACTGACGGGAGCTGATGGCGATGCAGGCGATCTGGAAGGGGGCCATCTCGTTCGGGATGGTGACGATCCCGATCAAGGTGTTCTCCGCGACCGAGGAGAAGGACATCTCGTTCCGTCAGGTGCATGTCGCCGACGGCGGTCGGATCAAGTACAAGCGGATCTGCTCGGTCGATGGCGAAGAGGTGCCGTACTCCGATATCGGCAAGGGCTACGAGATGCCCGACGGCCGGATGATCGTGCTGGACTCCGACGACTTCGCCGACCTGCCGCTGTCCAGCAAGAAGGTCATCGACGTCCTCGAGTTCGTGCCCGCGGACCAGGTCGACCCGCTGTACCTGGGCAAGTCGTACTACCTCGCCGCTGACGGCGGACCGGGCGCCAAGCCGTACGTGCTGCTCCGGGACGCGCTCGATGGCTCCGAGCTGTACGCGCTGGTGAAGGTCGCGCTGCGGTCGCGGGAGAGCCTCGGGCTGCTGCGGACGGTCGACGACGTACTCGTGCTGCAGGTGATGCTGTGGCCGGACGAGATCCGGGACAAGTCGTTCGCGGCGCCGCCGGAGGACGTCGAGATCCGGACGCAGGAGAAGGCGATGGCGTCGTCGTACATCGACACGCTGCGCGGTGAGTTCGACCCGGAGCAGTACCACGACGACTACCGCGAGGCGCTGGAGAAGGTCGTCCAGGCGAAGGCCGAGGGCGTGCCGCTGCCGGAGTCCGAGGACGAAGAGACCGAGGGCGCCGAGGTCGTCGATCTGGTGGCTGCGCTGCGTGCGTCCGTCGAGGCGGCGAAGGCCCGGCGCGCGGGCGGTGGCTCGGCCGAGTCCGAGCCGGCCAAGAAGGCGCCGGCGAAGAAGGCTGCCGCGGCGAAGAAGGCTCCGGCCAAGAAGGCTGCCGCGGCCAAGAAGGCTCCCGCCAAGAAGACGGCCAAAAAAGCCGCGAAGAAGTCCGCATGACCGAGCGCACCGATATCCCGGCCGACGAGTCGGAGATCCCGGTCGACCCGGGGCATGCGCTGGTCACACCGGGCTCGTACCTGCTCGAGCTGATCCCGATCCCGGTCGCCGACCTCGACCGGGCCAAGCAGTTCTACGTGGAGCAGTGCGGGTTCGTGGCGGACGTCGATGTGAGCCCGGCCGACGGCGTTCGGATCGTGCAGCTGACGCCACCCGGTTCGTACTGCTCGATCAGCCTCACCACGGGCCTGGACCAGATGGCGATGGAGCCCGGCTCCCAGCGCGGTCTGCACCTGGTCGTCAAGGACATCGAGGCGTCCCGCGCCGAGCTCATCGGCCGGGGCGTCGAGGTCAGCGAGACCGCGGACATGGGCGGTGTCTTCTACGCCTGGTTCGCGGACCCGGACGGCAACACCTGGGCCCTCCAACACATGCCCTGGCGGAAGTAGCTGGCTACCCGTGGGTCGCCGGCGCATGCCATCCAGCAGCGTCAGCGACCCAGCGGGCGGCGTCGCAGGACCACCTTCCGGCGGCTGATGAGCCAGCCGTCCGGCGTACGCACCACGACGTCCTCGTAGACGAGGCTGGCGCAGCTGCCGGCAGCCGTGATCCCGATCGCCTTGGACCGAGCGGTCACCTCGTCGGGCCCGACCTCGGTCAGCACGATGTTGGTGACGTGATGCCCGTGCAGATTGATCAGATCGGTAATCGCAATCCGGTCGGCCACGTCCATCGTCAGTTGATCGAGCCTACTCGGGTGGCGGGTTCGGGGGTGGACCAGTGGGTCGGGTGGTCGGGTGGTGGTCAGGTTCGTTTCCGGCGGTGAGTCATGGCACCATGCTTGTGTCATCAATGGGCAGGCCGCCCACCCGCACCGGCCCCACCCCCAGAAGAGGAGCTTCGCCACCATGGATGCCGTCACCGACGTTCCGACGCCTGCCAACGAGCCCGTCAAGGGGTATGCGCCCGGTTCGGCCGAGCGTGCGAGTGTGGAGGCGAAGCTCAAGGAGTTCAACGCGGCGGGCGCGATCGACCTGACCTGCACGATCGGCGGTGAGCAGAAGCTGGGCGGCGGCGCGCCGGTCGACGTGGTGCAGCCGCACAAGCACGGGCACGTGCTCGGCACGCTCGGCAACGCGACCGAGGCGGACGGCCGCGCGGCGGTCGTCGCGGCGCTCGCGGCGGCTCCGTCCTGGCGCTCGCTGTCGTTCGACGACCGCGCCGCGATCTTCCTGAAGGCCGCCGACCTGCTGGCCGGCCCGTGGCGCGACACCCTCAACGCAGCCACCATGCTCGGTCAGTCGAAGACGATCCAGCAGGCCGAGATCGACGCCGCCTGCGAGCTGATCGACTTCCTCCGGTTCAACGTGGCGTTCGCGCGGCAGATCGTCAGTGACCAGCCGATCTCGTCGCCGGGCGTGTGGAACCGGGTCGACTACCGGCCGCTCGAGGGCTTCGTCTACGCGATCACGCCGTTCAACTTCACCGCGATCGCCGGCAACCTGCCGACCGCGCCCGCGTTGATGGGCAACACCGTGGTCTGGAAGCCGTCGCCGACGCAGCAGTTCGCAGCGCACTGGACGATGCGGCTGCTCGAGGCCGCGGGTCTGCCGGCCGGCGTCATCAACCTCGTCACCGGCGACGGCATCGAGGTCAGCAAGGCCGCGCTCACCCACCCGGACCTGGCCGGCATCCACTTCACCGGCTCGACCAAGACCTTCCAGTCCCTGTGGGGCACGGTCGGCACGAACATCTCGGCGTACAAGACCTATCCGCGGCTGGTCGGCGAGACCGGCGGCAAGGACTTCATCCTCGCGCACCCGTCGGCGGACCCGGCGGTGCTGAAGACGGCGATGGTCCGCGGCGCGTTCGAGTACCAGGGCCAGAAGTGCTCGGCCGCTTCCCGGGCGTACGTCGCTCGCTCGGTCTGGGACCGGATCCGTGACGACCTGGTGGCCGAGACCGACTCGCTGACCATGGGCGACGTCAGCGACCTGTCGAACTTCATCGGCGCCGTGATCGACGACCGCGCGTTCGCCAAGCACAAGGCCGCGCTGGACCGGGCCAACGCGACGGACTCGATCGAGGTCGTTGCCGGTGGCACCTATGACGACAGCGAGGGGTACTTCGTCCGCCCGACCCTGCTGGTCTCCGACGACCCGACCGACGAGATCTTCACGACGGAGTACTTCGGCCCGATCCTCGGCGTCCACGTGTACGACGACGCGGACTACGACGCGGTGATGCGGGGGATGGAGCACTCGGCGCCGTACGGGCTGACCGGTGCGGTCATCGCGCAGGACCGGCACGCGGTCGCGGAGGCCTCGGAGTACCTGCGGTTCGCCGCCGGCAACTTCTATGTCAACGACAAGCCGACCGGCGCGGTCGTCGGGCAGCAGCCGTTCGGTGGGGCGCGCGCGTCCGGCACGAACGACAAGGCCGGCTCGATGTGGAACCTCATCCGCTGGGCGTCCCCGAGATCCATGAAGGAGACCTTCGCCCCGCCGACCGACTACAGGTACCCGCACCAGGGCTAGCGGACCAGGCCTCGGCGGACGGTGATGTAGAAGGTCGTCAGGTCGTCGACCAGGGCCTCGATCTGGTCCTGGTCGGACAGGTTCGCCTCCAGCAGCCAGTCCGAGATCAGGTCGAACATGCCGCCGACCAGCCCGATCGCGACACTGTGCCGGACGGCGCGCTGCTCCTCCGGCTGCGGCCCGTCGTACCGGTCCCAGAGCTGCACCAGGAAACCGGCGGCCCAGCGGCGGTTCGTACGGCGTTGCCGCTCGACCGCTGCCGAGATGCCCGACGCCATGCCAAAGGTGACCTTGGTGATCCGTGGGTCGTCGACCAGCGCATGCACGAAGGTCGCCAGCAGCCGCGGCGCTTCCTGCCGCTCGTTGCCGGTGGCCTGCGCGGCGGCGCCGGCCACCTGTTCCTCCAGACGTTCGGAGGTGCGCTGGAGTAGGGCGAGATAGCACTCCTCCCGGCTGGCGAAGAGCTCGTAGAAGCTCTTCGTCCCGATGAACGCGGTACTGCAGATCTGCTCGATCGACGTGCCGAGATAGCCCTCGGCGGCGAACAACTTGAGCGCCGCATCCAGCAGCTGCTCGCGTCGTTCCGCCCGGCGTTGGTCGGCGTCGAGTCCCCGTATGGTCCTGCTCATGCGCTGGACACTACCCCGGGTGCCGGGATCGTAACCGAGGGGAACTTGTTTCGAACCCGAGCCCTTGTTTGTAACCAGCGAGCATGTTCCACTAACCGTGGTCTACTGGTCACCGACTGAAACCATCACGGGGAGCTTGTCATGCGCAATCGCTTCCGGCGGACGGCTGCCGGCCTGTTCGCCGCCGTCCTGCTGGCCGCCTCGGTCACGTCCGCGAGTACGGCGAGTGCCGCGCCGTCGTCCGGGTTCGACAACTGGTCCTGCAAGCCGTCGGCCGCCCATCCCAACCCGCTCGTCCTGCTGCACGGACTCGGCGGCAACGGCCCCGGCAACTACTCGTACCTCGGCCCGTTCCTGGCCGCGAAGGGGTACTGCGCCTTCACGCTCACGTACGGCCAGGCCGACCCGAACATCCCAGTCGGCGGCACGGTCTCGATCGCCCGGTCGTCGGTCGAGATCGCATCGTTCGTGCAGCGCGTCCGCGCCGCGACCGGCGCCGCGAAGGTCGACCTCGTCGGTCATTCCGAAGGCGCGTTCCAGAGCCTCTACGGTCCGAAGGTCCGCGGGTACTCCGGTCAGGTCGGCAAGGTGGTCGCGCTGGCGCCGCCGACGCACGGTACGACGTTCGCGGGGCTCGTGAGCGTGGGGGATTACCTCGGGCTCGGACCGCTCGTCGACCAGGTGCTGCAGCGGTTCGGCTGCGCGGCGTGCGACGAGTTGATCGTCGGCGGGTCAGCGGTGAAGACGTTGACGACCGGGCCGATCGCGCAGTCCGGGACGAAGTACACGGTGATCGCGTCGCGCTTCGACGCGCTCGTGACTCCGCACGAGACGTCGTTCATCCGGGAGCCTGGCGTGACGAACGAGTACGTCCAGGACACGTGCCCGCTGGATCCGGTCGGGCATGTCGGGCTGGCCTTCGACCCGACAGTCGCTCAGCTGGTCGCGAATGCCCTCGACCCGGCCCACGCGAGCCGGGTGGTCTGCGCGTTCGGGCCGCCGCTGTAGGTCAGGCGGTCTGGCTCGTCTGGAGCGGTGGGTCGACGAGGAGGGCGTATCCGCACTTGATGCAGATCCACTCGTCCGGCTCGTCGACCAGGTGGTCCGGGGCCTCGATGCACTCGAACGGCATCGTGGTCGCGCAGAACACGCAGAACTGCTCGACCTCCGTGGCAGGCGGGGTCTTCTTCCGTTTGGAACTTCGCATGGAACGAGTCACCTCCGGGTGCAACCTTGTTCTCAGGTTGCCACCGGAGGTGATCCGCTCAGTGCAGCGACACGGTTACTTCGCGGCCCACTCGCGGCCGAGGTCGTGTTCCTTGACCAGGCCGGCGCGGATCGCGTCGACGACGGTCGGCTCGAGCTTCTTGCCGATCAGCGGTACGGCGACCTTCACGTCCAGGTCGATCGCCTGGACGGTCTGAGCCCCGTTCTTGGCGATACTCGCCTTGCCCTTCAGCGTGACCGGCGTGTTGGCGATCTCGCCCGACACATCCGCCGTCCGCGAACCGTCGGCCGCGGCGGCGTGCCAGGTCTCGGTCTGTACGACGGTCAGCGTGTCCCCGACGAACTTCTTCGCCATGTCGGGGATGTCGACGGCGGGCATCTTCCGGCTGACCCGGACGATCGTGTCGCCGCCGGACGTGTTCACCTGGACGTCGTACGACAGCGCCTTGGTCTTCTCGCACGCCTGCTCGCGGAAGGCGGTGTCCGTGACGATCGCGAACACTTCCTCGGGGGTGGCGTCGTACGACGCCGACAGCTTCAGTTCCATGCGTTCATCATGGCATTACTCATCGGTCACCGGCGTGAAGGTCACGGGGCGGCGTTGAGGAGGTCGAGGACGGATTGCTGGCGGGCGGCGTCCAGTTTGTCGACGGGGCCGGACCAGCGCAGGCCGTACTGGTCCATCGGGGTGCGGTCGGCGGTGAAGGCGCGGTCGGCCTGGCGTTGCAGGTAGGACGTGTAGGGGTGGTCCGGGAGGGCTGCGTTGAGTTTGCCGAGCCCGCGGACGTGGGCGCCCTTGAACGACGGGCCGTCGCCGCCGCAGTCGCCGGTTTCGCAGGGCTCGCGGAGGATGCCGTCGGTGGTGTGGAGAGATGCCGCGGTGGTCGATGCGTCGGCGAGCTGGCGGGCGGAGGTCAGGTACGCCGAGTTGTTCGTTGCCTTGGACAACTCGGTGAGCGCGCCGATCAGCACGCCCTGGTTGTACGTCCACGCGGTGTCGCCGTTGTTCCTGCAGGTGGACAGGTCGATGCCGTCGTTGACAGGTTCGAGCCGTTGATCATCCCGGTCTGCTGGAACCAGGTCCAGCCCGCCTGCGCGCGTTGCAGGTACGTCGTGTCGCCCGCGACCCGCGTGTGCAGTTGCGCGTTGAGCTGGATGTAGAGCGAGTTCGAGATCGCGTTCTTGTACGTCTTCGCCTCGCTCCACCAGACCCCGCCGCCGCAGGTGTTGTCCCAGTACGCCGCCATGTGGTCGGCGTCGGCACGTGCCGTCTGGAGGTAGCGGGCGTCACCGGTCAGGTCGTACGCCGCGACCCAGGCGAGACCCCACCAGCCGGTGTCGTCGATGTAGTCGTTGCGGAACTGACCTTCGGCCGCGTTGAGGTTGAGGTCGTACGTGCGCGCGATCGCGTACTCGTAGCTGTGCATGCCGCTGATCCGGATGTTGTCGATCAGGGCGTTGAGCGCGTTGGCCGAGTTCCACCAGCCGGTGGTGTCGAACAGGCCGGTCGACAAGTTGTAGTCCTGCATGAGCGCGGTCGCGGCCGCAGTACGACGGTCCCAGGCGTTCCAGGTTGTCCGTGCCCACGGCGTACATGCGATGTCGGCGCGGTCGCCGGCCTTGCCGCAGGCGCGGAGGGCGCCGACTCCTAGGTTGCTCCAGTCGTCGACGTTGTACATCAGCGTGCGCCAGCCGCGTTGTCCGGCAGGGACCGCGGTGTTGCCGAGGCGGCTGCCGCCGGCCCAGGTGCGGCCGCCGTCCATCGAACGGTCGAGCCAGATCTCGTCGCCGGGGTTGCCGTTGTCGATCGAGGCCCAGCCCATCGCGTCGTCATCGTCGATGTGCAGCGTGATCGTGCGGCCGAACAGGGTGGTGGAGACCGGCGTGCGATCCTTCGGCGCGAGTCCGGGGTCGCGGGCATCGCAGTACTTGTTGCAGATCGTTGCCTGGGTGGACATATTCACCTCCGGCGTAGCTGGCGCCGGTGGGGGCGCGCCGAGGGGTGCGACGAGCAGGGCAAGGCTGGAAACGATTCCAACTGACATCACGAATCTCCCTGGGGCGGTAGGAAGAGAGCGGTGTCACCGAAGGTAGGTGGCCGGATTCAGTCCGTCAAGATGTCAGCAGGGCGACCATGATGCCGGCGGTCAGCAGCAGCGTGGCGGCGATCGCCAGCCGGCGGCCGCGGGCGCACCGGCGGATCGCCGTACGGTCCGGGCGGATCGTGCACGGGTCGAACTCGAGGCCGTCGGCCGGCGCGATCGCGCTGCCGAGGCGCGCGAGCAGCGAACGGTCGGCCGCCTGCCGGGTCGCTTCCTGTACGACGCGATGCCGCAGGAACTCGCGGTGCCGGGTGGCCGGGGCGGTGGGGCTGTACGGGAGCGTGAGGTCCGGCGGGAGCGCCCGCTGGACCACGGCGTGCGCCGCCGCCACCCGCCTCGCCCGGCTGATCGCAGGCGGGAGGATCAGATAGGCGAGGTGGACGAGCGAGCGATAGTCGTCGAGCAGCAGCGCCTCGATCAACGGCTCTTCCCTGGTGGGCCCCTGAATAGGCCCCGGGACGATCGGTGTCTCGATCGTGGCGGTCATACGGCTCCTCAACTCGGCGTACCTACGTTCCAACGAACGAATCTCTGACCCGTCACGGACAAAGGGAGGGGCTGGCGGCCCCGCGCCTACTGCGCGGCACTCGGCACGGCACCTCGCCGCACGGGTGCAAAGGGAACGATGCTCCGCATCGACCCCTTCGCCCCCGCGCGCCGATGCACCGCACCGAGCACCTGCTCGCTACGGCGCGGAGCCGCCAGCCCCTCCCTGGTCGGTTAGTCTCCGTGTCATGAGCACTGGTGACGGGGTTGCGGGGCAGTGGGGCGGGACCGACGTACATTTCGGTGAAGAGGGCGGCCGGCTCACCTACGGCAGCTACCTGCGCCTGCCCCAGCTCCTGGACCAGCAGCGCCTCGAGTCGGATCCGCCGGCGCATGACGAGTTGCTGTTCATCACGATCCACCAGGTGTACGAGCTGTGGTTCAAGCAGGTGCTGCACGAGCTGACCGCGTCCCGCGACGCGATGCTCGCCGGAGAGCTGTGGCTGGCCGAGCACCTGCTGCGACGGGTGCACACGATCGAGCGGGTGCAGACGCAGCAGGTCGACATCCTGGAGACGATGACGCCGCAGGACTTCGGCGAGTTCCGGCACCGGTTGTCGCCGGCGTCCGGGTTCCAGTCGGTGCAGTTCCGCGAGATCGAGTTCCTGTCCGGGGCGAAGGATCCCTCGTTCGTACGGCGCTTCCGCGGCCTGACCGAGGCGGAAACCGCCCGCCTGCACCGCCGGTTGGACGAGCCGACGTTGTGGGACGCGTACCTCGAAGTACTCCGGAAGGCCGGCTTCGACACCGACACCGAGGACGCGATCCGGCACGCGCTCCGCAAGGTCGCCGGCGACCGCTCGCAGTACGCCGCGATCTGGGAGCTGGCCGAAGCCCTCCTCCAGCACGACGAACTGGCCGCCGCCTGGCGAGCCCGCCACGTAGTCATGGTCGAACGCATGATCGGCACCAAACCAGGCACCGGCGGCTCCTCCGGCGCCAACTACCTCCGAAGCCGCCTCGACCTCCGATACTACCCCCTCCTCTGGAACCTCCGCACCGCTCTCTGACCTTTCTTTCCGGAAGGGCTCGTGAGTCGTCACCTCCAGCGCTAGGGTCGCCACGCACGGTTGTGCTTGATCGGCGTGAGGAAGGGTCTGGGGTGTGAAGCTCTACTCGGATGTGGGCGTGCGGCGGGTTGGGCAAGTGGTGGGGGATCTGCTGTTCGTGGTCTGGGTCTGGGCTTGTGTCGAGCTTGGGCTGATCGTCTTCAAGATCACCAATGCGTTGGGGCTTCCGGGGCGGAAGGCTGCGTCGGCGGGGGACGGGTTGGAGGGGCAGCTGCGGCGGTTGTCGGAGCCGATCGGGAAGGTGCCGGCGGTGGGGGACCAGCTGCGCTCGCCGATCGACGGGGCCGCGGGTGCGGCGGCGCAGATGGCGCAGGCGGGGCGGGACATGTCGCACGCCGTGGAGCAGTTGGCGTACCTGCTCGCCGGCGTGACGATCGCGCTGCCCGTCCTGTTCGCCGTACTGATCTGGCTTCCGCCGCGGATCCGGTTCTCGCGGCGGGCGACGGCGGCGCAGCGGTTCATCGACAGTGCGGCCGACCTGGACCTGTTCGCCCTCCGCGCGATGGCCAATCAGCCGATGCACAAACTCGCGAAGATCTCCGACGACCCCGTCACCGCCTGGCGCGAACGCGACCAGGCCGTCATCGCCCAGCTGGCCAGACTCGAGCTGCGCTCCAACGGCATCAAACCACCCGCTTAACCGCCGCTTGACGCTCCCTTGACGAGGCTGAAGCTACGCTCAGATGCATGGCGCGGGTGCTGTTGATCGAGGACGATGACGCGATTCGTACGTCGTTGGGGAAGGCCCTGACGGCGGCCGGACATGTCGTCTCGGCAGTCGCGGCCGGCGCCGACGGGGTGGCTGCCGTCGCCCGCGACAAGCCTGAGGTGTTGTTGCTCGATCTCGGCCTGCCGGATCTCGACGGGCGGGACGTGCTCGCGATGGTGCGGTCCGTCAGCGACGTACCGGTGATCGTGGCGACCGCGCGGGATGACGACGCGAGCGTGGTGCGGCTGCTCGACGCAGGCGCGGACGATTATGTGATCAAGCCGTTCAGTGCGGCGCAGATGGACGCGCGGATTCGCGCTGTACTGCGACGTCTCGGGCAGGACCAGCAGGGTGAGTCGACCGTCGAGGTCGGCGGGTTGCGGATCGATCCGCGGAGCCGGGAGGTGACCGTGGACGGGGCCGCGGTCGAGCTGACCCGGAAGGAGTTCGATCTGCTGCTGGCGTTGTCGCGGCGACCCGGTGCGGTGGTGACGAAGCGCGAGCTGCTCGCGGAGGTCTGGGGGTTGCCGTGGGGCGGCGGTGACCGGACTGTCGACGTACACCTGTCGTGGTTGCGTCGGAAGCTCGGCGAGACGGCGGCCGAGCCGCGGTTCCTGCACAGCGTTCGCGGGGTCGGGATCAAGCTCGCGGCGGACGGCTGAGCATGCGCCGTCGGATTCTGCTGCTGTCGGTGGGCATGACTACGTTGGTCGTGCTCGCGTTTGCGGTGCCGCTGGTGATTCTGCTCCGGAGTACGACGGCCAGCGAGGCGAAGGACAAGGCGCTGTACCGGGCCGAGACAGTCGCGTACTACGTCGGCGACAGGGATCACACGGCGGACGACATCACGGCGTACATCGACGGGTTGAAGGACGGGCCGGGCAACATCTCGGTGCGGATGCCGGACGGTACGACGCTGGGCAATCCGCCGCCGGGCGGCGTACCGGCGCCGAAGTCGATGCCGGCTGAGTATCGCGACGGGGACGGGGATGACAAGGGGCCGCCGAAGCTGGGCGACGCGGACTATCGCGATGTCAACGGCGGGATGGCTGTTGATGTCGCCGTCGATACGCCTACCGGGCCGGCTTCTGTTTGTCTCTATCTGACCGCGGAGGAGCTGTACGACGGGTTGGTGCCGCGGCTGCTGATCCTCATCGGCGGGAGTCTGCTCGTGTTGTTGCTCAGCATCGTCGGCGCGGAGCTGGTGTCGCGGCGGTTGGCACGGCCGTTGGAGGAGACGGCGAGTACGGCGGAACGCCTGGCCCTTGGCGATATGGAAGCGCGTGCGCCGACGACCGGTCCGGCGGAGGTGGCGAAGGTCGGATCTGCGCTGAACGGGCTCGCGGACCGGATCGACGAGGTGATCGCGGTTGAGCGGGAGGCAGTGGCGGATTTGTCGCATCGGTTGCGTACGCCGTTGACCGCGCTGCGGCTGCAGGTCGAGGCTCTCGGCGATCGTGAGAGTGCCGAGGAACTGAACACGCAGGTCACGAACTTGGAGCGCACGCTGACCGCCGTCATCAGTGCCGCGCGACGACCACAACGTGAAGGTCGCGTCCCCCACTGCGACGCCGTCGAGGTGACCCGCGCCCGAGCGGCTTTCTGGGAGCCCCTCTTCGAGGACCAAGGCCGGGAGCTGACGTTGGACCTGCCAACGACTGCTGCGACGGTCCGCTCGTCATCCGAGGACCTCGCCGCTGCGCTCGATGCTCTGGTCGAGAACGTCGTCGCCCACACTCCCGACGGCACACCCGCCCACATCACCCTCACCCGCGACACCTCCCACATCCACATCACCGTCGCCGACGAAGGCCCCGGAATCCCCCTAGGCGCAGGCGAACGAGGCCGCTCCGACCGAGGCTCCACCGGCCTAGGCCTGGACATAGCCCGCCGCTACGCCGAATCCACCGGCGGCCACCTAACCATCCACCGCAACCAAGTACAACTAACCCTCGCCTCGAGCTAGACGAGGTAGTCAGCCCTCGCGGTGCTACGCGCGACTCCTTCGTCGCCGTGCTACGCGCCGCCCCACCCACCCCCCGCTCATCGCGGTGCACCCCTTCCGGCTATCGCCGGGACCTTCCGGCTGCCGCCGGGACCTTCCGGCTGCCGCCGGGACCTTCCGGCTATCGCCGGTGCCGGGCTGCCGCCCGGGTGGCGAGCTGCCGCTCGCGGGTGATTGCTTGGCCGGCGCCGCCGTTCGGGCGAACTGCACTGGGCGGCAACCGACCGGCGGACTGCACCTGGGCAGCAACTGGGGCGCTGCTCAGCCGAGGTTCCAGACCGTTACGTCTACATACATGTCGTACGGGTCTCCCTTGGTCGAGATGATGTGGACGGCTGCCAACCGCGCACCCGCAGGATTGTTCGCGGGGTCCTCCTTGACGCAGAACGTCTTGCCCGTCAGGACCTGGAAGTCGTCCTTCGTGTGGTTCGTGTTGATGGCATCGACGCATTCGTCGTGGCTAGGGGACGACGAGGAGGCCATCCCCGCGGCTGTGCTGTGCAGTTGGACGAACGGATACTCGCCTCCGTAAAACATCCCCGTCGAGAACTCGCTGCCGATGCCGTCGACGACGTTGGGCTGGGCCTGGTCGATGTCGAGCGCAAATCTGTCCGGGATGTGGAGCTTCCGATGCCAGATGACGTCCTGAGGGCCGGCAACCGGGGTGGTCGGGCCGTCGGTTGCTGCTGTGGTTGTGGCGGAGCTGGTCACGGTAGCGGTCGCGGTGGTGGTGACCGTGGTAGTCGGTGGTGCTGGGTTGATGGCTTGGGGTAGGGCTCCGGCTTGGCCTAAGACGATGGTCAGGATCGAGCCGATGATGGCGGCGGCTGCTGGGATGCCGGCTATGAAGGCCGGGTGGCGGTGCCAGGCGTAGTCGCGGTTGTCGTTGGGCGTGTTTGTGCTGGTCGTGCTCATGTGGTTCCCCCCACGCGTGCTTACGATCGGTCAACCATGACGCAGGTGTGGGGGCTAGTCCATAGCAGAGAGTGACTAGATCTTTGAAGGGTGTGTGGCCAGCGGAGTGACGTGGACTTTCATGTACGGGAAGAGCGGCAGGCTCGACAAGATGTCGTGGAGCTCGTCGTTGGTGGGGACGTTGAAGATGCTGTAGTTGGCGTATTCGCCGACTATTCGCCAGAGGTGGGTCCACTCGCCTGACTGTTGGAGTTCGATGGCGCGGGCTTTTTCCTGTGCGACCAGGGGAGCTGCGTCGACGTCGGGTGGTAGGTGGACGTCCATGCGGACGTGGAAGAGCATCAGGGTTCCTTGGTGAGGTGGGGGCGGCGGAGGGCGTGGACTGCGTCTAGGTCTAGGTCTACGCCGAGGCCGGGGCCGTCGGGGAGATGTAGGGAGCCGTCGGTGTAGGACAGGGGTGTGCGGAGGATGTCCTCGGTGAAGAGCAGCGGGCCGAAGAGTTCGCTGCCCCAGTTGACGCCCGGTGCCGCGCAGGCTAGTTGCAGCGAAGCGGCGGTGCCTATGCTGGTTTCGATGGAGGTGCCGGCGTGGCACGGGATGGCGGCGGCTGCTGCGATGGCGGTGATGTCGCGGGAGCGGCGGAGGCCGCCTAGCTTGGTGGTTTTGATCGACCAGATGTCGGCGGCGCGAGTCGAGGCCAGGCGGAGTGCGTCGACGGGAGTGCGCAGGGACTCGTCGGCCATCACCGGGATGGGCAGGAGACGGTTCAGCTCGGCGAGGGCCTCGACCTGTTCGCCGGGGACAGGTTGCTCGACGAGTTCTACTCCGGCCGCAGCGAGCCGGGGCAGATAGGTCTGCGCGGTCAAGAAATCCCAGCGGGCGTTGAGATCCACGCGCACCCCGGCCGCGCCCACGAGCTTCTCGGCGATCGCGCACACCCGGCGTGTGTCTTCCTCCGGAGGCAGCGCACCCATCTTCAGCTTGAACGAACGGTGCCCCTCGCGCAGCTTCGCCAGTGCTTCCTCGACGACAACCTCCTCGGGCTCAGCGCCCAAAGCCCACGTGACGTCGACCGACGTACGCGCAACTCCGCCCAGCAACACATGCACAGGTACGCCGAGCGACCGCGCCCACGCATCATGCAGCGCGACCTCGACCGCGCACTTCGCGTACAGGTTTGCGTTGACGTGATCCGAGATGTCCTGCCACAACCCCGCTATGTCCGAGACCTGACGACCGGGCAGCAGCGGAGCGACGTACGTGTCGAGGGTGACCTTCATCGACTCGACCGACTCGCCACCCCACCACGGCCCGCCCGGGACCACGCCCTCGCCCACCCCCACGACGCCGTCGCGGGTGTGGACGAAGGCCAGCAGGACCGGCTGGGCGGTCATCGTGACGCGGGCGAACCGGTGCGGTCGCCGGAGCGGTACGTCGATGATCACCGTCTCCAGCCGGTCGATGGTGAGATCCATCAGCCCTGCTCGAGCTCGAAGTCGTACGACGCCCGCCGTACGCCGCTGCCGTCGTCGACCGGGTCGAGGACCAGCTCGGGCTTCGTCGCCTCGGCGACGTCCGAGTCGAGCCACTCACCACCGGCGAAGTACAGCTGCGTCGTGATCGTGCGATGCCCGTCGGCCCGCACCATCAGGTGCAGGTGCGCCGGCCGCCACGGATGCCACCCGGCCGCCTCGATCAGCTTGCCGGTCGGCCCGTCGGTCGGGATCTGGTACGGCGCGGGCTGCACCGTCCTGATCTCGAAGTTGCCCTCGGCATCTGTTGTCACGACACCGCGCAGGTTGCCGAGCGGGATGTCCGGCGCGAAGCCGGAATAGTAGCCGTCGGCATCGGCATGCCAGATGTCCACGTCCGCGCCGGCCAACGGCGTACCGTCGACATCCCGCACCTGCCCCGACAGGCCCAGCGGCTCACCCTTCTCGTCCGCGCGGTGCGGGAGTTCGCATGGGGATGACAACCGCACCTGGTCCGGGAGGTAGTACGGCCCGAGGATCGAGCCCTTGGTGCCCTGCTGCTGGTCGGCCGCGACCTCCTCGACGACATGCTCGACGAACACGTCCATGAACAGCGGCCACTCGCCGACTTCACCGACCTCCATCAGCCACGCCTTCGCGGCCTGGAACTCGGGGTAGGTGACGCCGTGCTGCCGGATCGCTGCGTGCACGCCCTGGAGCACGGCCGTCACGACCGCGCTGACGCGTTCGGGCGAGACGTCCGGGCCGGATCGCTCGGCGGACTTGAAGTTCGAGCTCGCATTCGCGCCGGAGCCCGCAGCGGTGGGAGAGTCCTGCACAGTAGTCATCATGCGCTCCTTCAGCGGTTCAGGATCCGGCTGACGTCGGTCGGGTTGATCAGGTCGGGGACGGTCCAGCCGTCCAGGTCGTACTCCGCGAGCATGGTCTCGGCGAAGCCCTTCATCGCCGCCGTCTCGCCCTGGGCCTCGGCGGCGAACAGGATCTCGGCCTTCACGTTCTCGTGGTTGCCGGAGTAGTTCCGCTCGTACAGCTCGTGCCGGCCGCCGAACTCGGTGCCGACCGAGTCCCACAGCGCCTTCATCAGCTTGGTCCGCTCGACCGCGTCGTACCCGTTGGATCCACGCACGAAGCGGTCCAGGTAGGGCCGGACCTCGGGCGTCTTGAAGTCGACCGCGCTGGAGTTGAGGTAAATGAGGCCGGAGGCAACATCCTGCTGGATGATCTCCTTCACCCGCGGGTACCCGGTGATCATGAACTGCCGGTAGATCAGGCCGTAGTCGAGCTTCGGCAGCACGGTGCCGTTCGGTCCCGGGTCCGGGTTCAGTGCCATCGCGTCGGCCATGCAGCGGAACAGGTTGCGCCAGCCGATCACCTCGCCGACCCGGGTCTGCACGCCGCGGAAGTCCTTGCTGCCCGTGCATTCGAGGGCCTTGAGCAACAATCCGGCGATGAAGTCGAGCTTCACCGACAACCGGATGCAACCGTGGAAGGTGAACCGCGGGATGAACCCGGACTGCGGGAAGAACCCGTTGATCTTGTCGACATCGCCGTACAGGAAGATGTTCTCCCACGGCACCAGCACCTTGTCGAAGACGAAGATCGTGTCGTTCTCGTCCAGCCGGCTCGACAACGGGTAGTCGAACGGGCTGCCCATCACGTCGGCCTGCATGGTGTACGACGGCCGGCAGATGAGCTTCACACCAGGAGCGCTCATCGGGACCGTGCAGATCAGCGCGTACTCCTTCTTCTTGATCGGCAGACCGTAGTGCGCGATGAAGTTGTAGTTGGTGATCGCCGAACCGGTCGCCACCACCTTCGCGCCGGACACGATCACGCCCGCGTCGGTCTCCTTCTCGACCCGCATGAAGATGTCACCGGCCTCGTCCGGCGGCAGGTTGCGGTCGACCGGCGGGTTGATGATCGCGTGGTTCCAGTACAGTACCTTCTCCTGCGACTCCTTGTACCAGCGCTTCGCGTTCTCCTCGTACGGCGCGTAGAAGTCGGTGTTGCCGCCGAGCGTGCCGAGGAAGCTGGCCTTGTAATCAGGGCTGCGGCCCATCCAGCCCCACGTCTGCCGGGCCCAGTGCTCGATCGCGCGGCGTGAGCTCTGCAGGTCCTCGACGCTGTGCGGAGTGCGGAAGAATGCGTGCGTGTACCCGCCGTTGCCGGTGTCAGTCGGCACGGTGATCTCGTCCTTGGTCGCGGGATCGTGCAACGCGTCGTACAGCCGGGCGGTCATCCGGGCCGGGTTGCGGAACGCCGGGTGTTCGGTGACGTCCTTGACGCGTTCGCCGTAGATCCAGATCTCGCGGTCGTCGCGGATCGAGTCGAGGTACTCGGCACCCGTCATCGGGCGCTTGGTCGTCGTCTGTGGCTCGACGGTGGTGGTCATGAGAAGTCCTTTCAGGCAAGGGCAAGGGGTGTGAAGACGGCAGCGGCGTCGAACCAGCCGCGCTCAGGGCAGTCCAGCGATCCCGACCAATGGGTCTCGACCGGACCGAGGTTGCGGAACCGGCCGCCGTGGAACAGCAGCGGGTCCCGGGCGGTGATCTCGACCGCGGCCACCTCACCGATCACGATCAGGTGGTCGCCGCCGTCGTACGTCCGCCACGGCCGGCACGAGATCGTCGTGGCCGCGCCTTCGAGCAGCGGTGCGATGGGACCGTCTATCCAGCCGGGTACGCGGTCCGCGGGTCGCCCGGCGAAATGCCAGGCGACGTCGAGCTGGTCGTCGGCGAGCACGTTGATCGCGAACGGCTTGCCGTCCAGGTACTGGCACGCCTTCGACGTCCGGCCCAGGGTCACCTGCGCGAGTGCGGGCTCGAGCGAGACGGCGGTGAAGGCGTTCACGGTCGCGCCGTGCGGCCGGCCTTCCTCGCTGGTGCAGGTCACCACGGTCACGCCGGTGGCGAACTGGCCGAACGCGTTCCGGAGTTCTCGCGAGTCCATCTGCGTCACCTCTTTCAGATGTACGCTCTGCGTACAGTAGGTACGCTTGGCGTACGACAAGACCATGAAGTCCTCGACGGCGACTGTCAAGGGCTCAACAACTTTTCGTGGAAGGATGACCGGCATGGTCGGTGAGGGGAGCGAGCGCGATTACGTGCAGAGCATCGAGCGCGGGTTCGCCGTACTGCTCGCGTTCGACGCCGACCGGCCGAGCCCGACGCTCGCCGAGGTCGCGACCGCGACCGGGCTGTCGCGTCCCGCCGTACGCCGGATCCTGCTGACGCTGCAGAAGCTGGGGTACGTCGCGGCCGTCGGGAGCCGGTGGACGCTGACGCCGCGGGTGCTGACGATCGGGCAGCACTACGCCGCGACGCACAGCTTCGTGGAGACGGCGCAGCCGCATCTGCTCCGGTTGGCCGAGGAGACGCAGGAGTCGGCGTCGCTGGCGCAGCTCGACGGGACGGATGTCGTGTACGTCGCGCGCGTTCAGGTGCGGCGGATCATGGCGGTGTCTGTGGATGTGGGGAGTCGGGTGCCGGCGTACGCGACGTCGATGGGGCGGGTGCTGACTGCTTGGGCCGATGCGTCGGTGGTTGATGCGGTGCTGGCGGCTGGGTTGCCGCGGTTGGCGCAGCGGACGATCACCGATCCGACGGTGTTCCGGGATGCGCTGCATCGAGTGCGGCAGGACGGGTACGCGGTTGTGGAGTCGGAGCTCGAGGACGGGCTGTTGTCCGCGGCGGTGCCGGTGCGTACGCCGGATGGCGGGGTGCTCGCGGCTCTTGCGTACTCGACGACCGTCGGGCGGCGGACCGAGGAGCAGATCGTCGAGAAGGTGATCCCGCTGATGCAGGAGACGGCGGCGGCGATCGGCGAGGACCTCAGGTTGCTCGGCGGCACCCGGCGTCTCGATGCGCCGGCCCGCGACGGCTTCTACTGAGCCCTCGCGGAACAGCCTTGGGCTGGACGGGCGCGGCGGACCAGCCTTGGGCTGGTCGGGCGTGGCGACTGGATCGGCCTGGCTAGACCAGGGCGCTGACGACTGCCAGGGCGCGGCGGAGGTGGGGGGCCTCGTCGTCGGCTCGGGTTGCGGCGGCCAGCTCGACGGCGGCCTGGCCGGTCAGTGGCCGGTAGGCCACGCCCGGGACCATCAGCTCCGCCACCGGCGCTGGGACCACCGCGATCCCGAGCCCGGCCGCCACGAACGTCACCAGCGTCGACGTCTCCGCCACCTCGTGCCGAATCCGCGGCTCGAATCCGGCCGCGCGGCACCTCGCCAGCACGGTGTCGTGCATGACCGACCGCCCACCGCCGGCGTGGATCACGAAGTCCTCGCCGGCCAGGTCCTTCAGCCGCACCCGCCGCCGCTCGGCCAGCCGATGCCCGTCCGGCACCGCCACGATCAGTCGATCGGACCGCAGTACGTGGACCTGCAGCGACTCTTCGTCGACCGGCGGCCGGAGCAGCCCGAGATCGATCCGCCCCTCGACCAGCGCCTGCGCCTGATCGGGCGCCAGCATCTCGCCCTGCACCGCCACCTCGACATCCGGCAGTTCCTCGCGCAACGTGCGCACCAGCTGCGGCAGCAGGCTGTACGTCGCCGAGCCGACGCAGCCGATGACCAGCCGCCCTTGCAGCCCCGCCGCGACCCGCTGCGCCTCGCCGGTCGCCGACGAGACCGCCGCGAGGATCTGCTGCGCCCGCACCAGGTACGCCTCGCCGGCCGGGGTCAGCTCGACCCGGCGCGTCGTACGGCGGAGCAGTTGCAGGCCGAGCTCGCTCTCCAGCTGACGGATCTGCTGCGAGAGCGGCGGCTGGGCCATGTGCAGGCGGGCCGCCGCGCGCCCGAAGTGCCGCTCCTCGGCGACGGCGACGAAGTACCGCAGGTGACGCAGCTCCACGAACTCATACTCTCAGAGTCTGAATCGAGCGTAAATGAGTATTTCTCCATATCGGTCCGTACGGCCTACCGTCGAGGGCATGAGCGATGTGGTGATCTGCGAACCGATCCGTACTCCGGTGGGCCGCTTCGGCGGGGCACTGTCCACGCTGTCGGCCGCCGATCTCGCCACCGCCGCTCTGGCCGAGCTGGTACGGCGTACCGGTCTGGGCGAAGGTGATGTCGACGACGTCATCCTCGGCCAGTGCTACCCGAACGGCGAAGCCCCCGCGATCGGGCGCATCGCCGCGCTCGATGCGGGCCTCGGGGTCTCGGTGCCCGGTGTCCAGATCGACCGCCGGTGCGGCTCAGGTCTACAGGCGGTGCTGTACGCCGCGGGCATGGTCGCCACCGGCGCGGCCCGCGTGGTCGTTGCCGGAGGCACCGAGTCGATGTCGCAGGTGGAGCATTACGCGCTCGGCCTACGCACCGGCGTCCGCGGCAACGTCGAGCTGAACGACCGACTCATCCGAGCCCGCGAAACCGCCGGCGGCAAGTACCACCCGGTCCCCGGCGGGATGGTCGAGACAGCGGAGAACGTACGCCGCACGTACGGCATCACCCGCTCCGAGCAGGACGAGTTCGCCCTGCAATCCCACCAGCGGGCGGTGGCCGCCCAAACCGCAGGCCGCTTCGCGGACGAACTCGTTCCCGTCGAGGTCCCGAGCAGTCGCCGAGGCACCCCCTCAACACCCCGCGGCGCCTCCGCGCCTCGCCCCGGCGCGGCCCAGGCCGCGACCACACTCGTCTCCGTGGACGAGCACCCGCGTGCTGACACCTCTCTCGATGGGCTTGCCGCTCTTCGTCCGGTGATGTCGAAGAGCGACCCTGAAGCAACCGTCACCGCCGGCAACGCGAGTGGTCAGAACGACGGTGCCGCGGTCTGCGTCGTCACCACCCGCGACGAAGCCGAGCGCCGCGGCCTCCGACCGCTCGTTGCCCTCCGCTCGTGGGCTGTCGCCGGCGTCGGCCCCGAGGTGATGGGCATCGGCCCGGTCCCCGCCACCGCGGCGGCCCTCGCCCGCGCCGACCTCACCCTCGACGACCTCGACCTGATCGAACTCAACGAAGCCTTCGCCGCCCAGGTCCTCGCCTGCCTGCGCGAATGGAAGCTCGACCCCACCGACGACCGTCTCAACCCCAACGGCTCAGGCATCTCCCTCGGCCACCCGCTGGGCGCCACCGGCGCCCGCATCCTCGCCACCCTCTCCCGCGAACTCCACCGCCGCAACGGCCGCTACGCCCTCGAAACGATCTGCATCGGCGGCGGCCAAGGCATCGCCGCAATCTTCGAGGTCGTCAGATGACTCCCGCGTACGTCGTCACCGGGCAACCCGACGCCCCACCCGTCGTACTCGCGAACTCCCTCGGCTCCACCTGGGAGATGTGGGACGCGAACCTCGCCGACCTCGAGCAGCATTTCCGGGTCGTCCGCTTCGACACCCGCGGCCACGGACGTTCCCCGGTCCCGCCAGGCCCGTACACGATCGACGATCTCGCCGATGATGTCGTTGCCCTCCTCAACGAACTCGCGATCCAACGCACCCACTTCGTCGGACTCTCACTCGGCGGCATGACGGGCCTCCGCCTCGCCGCGCGCAACCCGTCCCGCGTCGACCGCCTCGTCGTACTCTGCACCGGCGCTCGCCTCGATCCTTTGAGCGGCTGGACCGATCGCGCCGAGCTCGTCCGCGCGAAAGGTGCGGCGGCTGTGGCGGAGTCCGTCGTACGGCGGTGGTACACGCCGACCTGGTTGGCCGAGCATCCCGAAGTTCGCGTTGCGTCCGAGGAGATGGTTGCCTCGACATCGGCCGAGGGGTACGCCGGGTGCTGCGAGGCGATCGCCACGATGGACCTGATCGACGACCTCCCCGCGATTACCGCGCCGACGCTGGCGATCGCGGGCGCCGACGATCCCGCCACCCCGCCGTGGCAGCTGTCGCGTATCGCGAGTGCAGTTGCTAGCGGCAAGCTTCTCGTCGTACCCGACGCCGCCCACCTGGCTGCCGCCGAACGACCCGACCTGGTGACGCCGGCCGTCATCGCCCACCTTCTGGAGGACCACATATGAGTGTGGACAAGGTCTTCGCGACACCGGCCGACGCGGTCGCCGACATCCCGGACGGGAGCAGTCTGGCGGTCGGCGGGTTCGGTCTGGCCGGGATCCCTTGGTTCCTGATCGGGGCGTTGCTCGAGCAGGGCGCGCGGGATCTGACCGTGGTCTCGAACAACTGCGGCGTCGATGGCGCGGGACTCGGGCTGCTCCTGGAACAAGGGCGGATCAGTCGGGTGGTCGCGTCGTACGTGGGGGAGAACAAGGAGTTCGCGCGTCAGTACCTGGCGGGGGAGTTGACCGTTGAGCTGACGCCGCAGGGGACGTTGGCTGAGCGGTTGCGGGCCGGCGGTGCTGGGATCGGTGCGTTCTTCACTCCTACCGGGGTCGGCACGTTGGTGTCTGAGGGCGGGTTGCCTTGGCGATATGCGCCGGATGGCAGTGTCGCGGTCGCGTCGGAGCCCAAGGAAGTCCGCACGATCCAGGGGCGGGAGATGGTGCTCGAGGAAGCGATCGTCACCGACGTCGCGCTGGTCCGGGCTGCGGTGGCGGATCGCGCTGGGAACTGCGTGTTCCACGCCGCCGCGCGCAATTTCAACCCGGTCGCGGCGATGGCCGGCCGACTGACGATCGTCGAGGCCGAGCGGGTGGTTGAGGTGGGTGCGCTTGATCCCGATGCGGTTCATCTGCCGGGGGTGTTTGTGCAGCGCGTCGTACCGCTGACTCCTGAGCAGGCCGAGCGCAAGAGCATCGAGAAGCGCACGACCCGCCCGCGACCCGTGCCGTCACCGGAGGCCTGACATGCCTTGGACCCGAGACGAGGAGGGCTGAGATGGCTTGGTCCCGAGATGAGATGGCTGCTCGTGCGGCGGCGGAGCTGAACGGCGGCGAGTACGTGAACCTCGGCATCGGGCTGCCGACGCTCGTCCCGAACCACTTGCCGGCCGGCTCGTCCGTCACGCTGCAGGCGGAGAACGGGGTGCTGGGCGTGGGGCCGTTCCCGTACGACGATGAGGTGGACCCGGATCTGATCGACGCGGGGAAGCAGACGGTCACCGTCGTACCGGGCGCGTCGTACTTCGACTCGGCGCTGAGCTTCGCGATGATCCGCGGCGGGCATGTGGACGTGGCGATCCTGGGCGGGATGCAGGTCTCCGCGTACGGCGACCTGGCGAACTGGATGGTGCCGGGAGCCGTCGTGAAGGGGATGGGCGGCGCGATGGATCTGGTCTCGGGCGCCCGCCGGGTGGTCGTCCTGATGGAACACCGAACCCGCAAAGGCGACCCCAAACTCCTCACCTCCTGCACGCTCCCCCTCACCGGTCGGGCTGTCGTCCACCGAGTCATCACCGACCTGGCCGTCCTAGATGTTGCCAACGGCACCTTCCGCCTGATCGACCTGGCCCCCGGCGTAACCCGCGCCGACCTCGAACAGTCCACGGCAGCACCCATCGTGTGAGAACCCCCGCGTGCTACGCGGGCGCTTTCTTCGTCGCTTCGCTCCTCAGCGCACCCGCTCCGCACGCTACCCACCCACCCCCGGCTCAGCGCCGTGCATCCCTTCCGGCTATCGCCGGACCGTGCCGGCTATCGCCGGATCTGCCGGCTGCCGCCGGCGTAGTGCGGGCTTATCGCCCGTGGTGCGCGGCTATCGCCGCGGGTGGCGGGCTGCCGCCCGCGTTGTGCGCGCTGCCGCGCGGGTGAGTGCAGTGTGGTGCGGCGCAGCCGTGATGGTTGAGTGGAGGAGCCGCACCGACGCCTCTGGCCGGTCATGTCGGCGAGCCGCTGGGCACGCCTGACGGCGCTGGCACCACCTCCCGCCGGTGATCTGCGGGGGCTAATGGCCACGTTTGCGTTATCGCCGGGGGAGGCGCGCGGACGCTCGTGTTCACCGCCCCACCGCGCAGACGCTTTCGTTTACCGCGCCACCGCGCGTGCAACTCCCTCGGGGTGCGTCTGCGCGTGATGGTCGAGCGGGTCGTGTCGGCGCTGGACGAGGCCGGACGGGTGCCGGGGGCTGTCGCGCAGGATCGAGAGGTTGCGCGAGGAGCAAGCGTCCGCACTTCCGCTGGGTATGGTCGATCCGCGGGCTCGATTGGTTGCTCGGGTCAACTGTCTGTTGACGGGCGGCCCCGGCTGGAGGCCACTCGCACCACGGTCCCGCTCGCCGTGACCAGTCCGCCTCGACCCAGGTCGGTCACCCGCGGGCGGCAGCCCGCAATCCCCGGCGGCAGCCGGAAACACCCGGCGATAGCCGGAAACACCCGGCGATAGCCGGAAACACCCGGCGGCAGCCGCGCACCACGGGCGACAAGCCCGCACTACGCAGTCCGGCGGCAGCCGGAACACACCGGCGACAGCCGGAAACGCCCGGCGATAGCCGGAAAGGATGCACCGGCGGTAGCCGGGGGGTGGGTGGGGCGGCGCGTAGCACGGCGACGGAGGAGTCGCGCGTAGCACCGCGATGGGCCGACGCATCCCACGGAACTACGTGCCATTGGCAACAGTTGTTTGCAACACTTGGTAGTTGGTTGGTTACTCTGGGGTGCTTCATGTGGTATGCCTTGCGGGCGACTGTCAATAGAAACGGGGACTTCGGGATGGCCGCTGGTGGGTTGCGGGTCGGGGGATTGCGGGGCCTGATCGCGTTGGTGCTCGTGGTGGTCAGCGGTTTGGTGCTGCCGGCAACTGCTCGGGCGGAGACTGTCCGTGACTTCGGGAAGGTCTTCGGGGCGCAGACGAACGGTGCGATCCGGATCACCGGCAACAGTTTGTTGACGTGCGACCGGACGTCCGCCGCCTGCCGCGCGGCGCTCGCCGGTGGGAGTTCCAGCGCGAACAACAACGACTGGACGATGGAGCTCCTCGACACGGACTCCGATCCGTCCACGAAGTCCTCCTCCGGTGCGACGGTCGATCTGCCGTCCGGCGCTCAGGTTCTGTACGCCGGCCTGTTCTGGGGCGCGGCCCGCGGAGCCGGCCGAGGCGGTACGGCCAGCACCGAAGACGGTACGACGATGAAGCTCCGGCTGCCCGGCGAGACGGCGTACCGCAATGTGACAGCGACGAAGACCGACCTGCTGAACACGGGCTCGAAGAACGACTACTCGTCGTACCTCGACGTCACCGATCTGGTGCGTGCCGGGGGCAACGGTGAGTACTGGGGCGCCGACGTGCCGACTGGCACCGGGGCCGACCGGTACGCCGGATGGAGTCTGGTGATCGCGTACGAGCAGGCGAGTGAGCCGCTGCGCGATCTGAGCGTGTTCAACGGGTACGCCAAGGTCAGCAGCGGTGAGCCCGTGCGGACCAGCATCTCCGGCTTCCTCGCGCCGCCCAGCGGCGCGGTCAACGCGCGATTCGGCAGTGTCACGTACGAAGGTGACGCCGGCATCAGCGGCGACTACTTCGCCGTCAACGGCACCCGCCTCGCCGACGCCCAGAGCCCGTCGGCGAACTTCTACGGCAGCCGCATCACCGACTCCGGCGCGAACCTCACCAACCGGACGCCCGCCGCCCTCAACAACCTGGGCATGGACGCCAAGGTCGTGGACGCGGCCGGCATCGTGCCCAACAACGCGACCAAAGCCGACCTGACCTTCGCCAGCACCGGCGACGTGTACTACCCGGCCGCGCTGACCACGCAGATCGACCTCTACGCCCCGACCATCGTCGGCACGAAGACGGTACGGAACCTGGCGGGCAACGATCCGGCGAAGGTTGGTGACACCCTCGAGTACACGCTGAGCTACAGCAACACCGGCGACGACGATGCGCTCCGCTCGACCGTCCGCGATCCGCTGCCGCCGAACACGACGTACGTCCCCGGCTCGCTCAGCATCGTGTCGGGCGCGGGATCCGGCGCGAAGACGGACCGTCCGGGCGACGATCAGGCGGAGTACGACGGCAACGCGCGCCTGGTCCGGGTCCGCATCGGCACCGGCGCGAACGCCACGACCGGCGGTCGGTTGAAGAAGAACCAGAGCAGCACGATCCGCTTCCGCGTGACCGTCGACCAAGCGGCTGCCGGTACGACGATCGACAACACCGGTCTGCTCGACTACACGGCCGAGACGCTGAACAAGCAGTACACGTACCGCACCGACGAGGTGCACACGCCGGTCGCCGCGTCGGCCGACGTGTCGATCACCAAGACCGCCAAGCCCGACCCGGTCCCCGCCGGCGGTGAACTGACCTACACGTTGGTTGCCCGCAACAACGGTCCGAGTCCGGCGCAGGACGTGACGGTCACGGACACGCTGCCGGATGGCGTCGAGCTCGTCTCGGCGACACCGACCCAAGGCAGCTGCAAATCCACCACCTGCACCCTCGGCACGATCGCGTCCGGCGCGACCGCCACGATCACCGTCGTGGTCCGCGTCCCCGCCGCGAGTACGGCGACCAGCCTGACCAACGTGGCGACTGTCACCACCTCGACCTCCGACCCGAACCCGGATAACAACACGTCGTCGGTCACCACTGACGTGACCCGGACCGCGGACCTCTCGATCGAGAAGACCGTCGAGCCCACGACTCCAGCCCCGGGACAGCCGGTCGTGTTCACGCTTGCCATCCGCAACAATGGCCCGTCCGACGCTGTCAACGTCCGGGCCGCCGATTCGATCCCGGTCGGCTTCGCGATCACCGGCGTACAGTCCGCGGCCAGTTGTACGACGGCCGGCCAGGACGTCAGCTGCTCACTACCGAAGCTGGCGGCCGGGTCCAGCGTCGCCGTCAAGATCGCGGCGACCCTCGACTCCGGCTATCAGGGTGATGCGCTGACCAACACCGCGAAGGTCAGCAGCGACACCCCGGACCCGGACGCGTCGAACAACACCGACACCGTGAAGGTGACGCCAGGCGCGGCGAAGGCCGACCTCGTCGTCACGAAGGAGACGCTGACCAAGCCGGTGGTTGCCGGCCAGCCGATCACGTACAAGATCAGCGTGCGGAACGACGGCCCGTCCGACGCTCGCAAGGTCCAGCTGACCGACGACGTACCCAGTGCCGTGACCGGCGTGACCGCGGACTCGTCCGCCGGGACCTGCACGGTCAGCTCGGCGCAGGTCACGTGCGCGCTCGGCGATCTGACGGCAGGATCGACCGCGACGATCACGGTCACGGGGACCGTGTCGGCCAAGGCGATTGGCGACCTCACCAACTCTGCAACAGCCACGAGTACGACGCCCGACCCGGACAGCAGCAACAACACCGGACGGACCACGGACGACCTGACGGCCAGCGCCGATCTGGCGATCACGAAGACCGCTCAGCCGACCCCGGTCCAGGCGGGCCGACCGGTCACCTACACGCTGACCGTGACGAACAACGGCCCGTCCGCGGCGCAATCCGTGACCATCACCGACCCGGTCCCAGCGCCGCTGCAGTACGTCTCGGCCACGCCCTCGACCGGGTCGTGCACCGAGGCCGCCGGCACGGTCAAGTGCGAGGTCGGCACGGTGGCGCCGGGCGATGTCGTCACCGTGAGCGTGGTCGCGAGCGTCCCGTCCGGCGCTCCGCCGAACCAGCTCGACAACACGGCGACCGTCAAGTCGCCCACACCCGATCCGGTCGACGACAACAACTCGGCGACGTACACGCTGATGACCGGTGCCCAGGCCAACCTCACGATCACCAAGACGGCCTCTCCCGACCCGGTGGTGGCCGGTAAGGCGATCACCTACAAGCTCACGGTCAGGAACGCCGGTCCGTCGGATGCGCAGGGCGTCACCGTGGTCGACGACGTACCCGACGCCGTGACCGGGATCTCGGCAAGCGACCGGGGGCGCCACTTGTACGACGGCCAACGGCCAGGTGCGCTGCCTGGCCGCGACGCTCGCCGCCGGGGACAGCCTGGTCGTCACGGTGAGCGGGACCGTCGCGGCCTCGACCACGCCTGGCGAGCTGCGGAACTCCGCGACAGCCACCGCCACCACGCCGGAGGATCCGACCAGGTCCGACAACACCTCGACCACGACACCAACCGTCGAGGCTCAGGCCGACCTCTCCGTGACCAAGACGGCCGCGGCAACGGTTGTCGCAGGCAATGAACTCACCTACACCCTGGCCGTCCACAACGCCGGTCCCTCCGACGCCGTCGGCGCGATCGTCTCCGACACCCTTCCGGCAGGTACGACGTTCGTCCGCGGAACTGGACCCGATGGCGACTGCACGCAGAACCCAGCGCTCTCCGAGCCCGTCGTCACCTGTCCGGTCGGACAGCTGGCCCCGGGCGACGATGCGACTGCCATCATCGTCGTGAAGGTCTCGCCGGACCAGCCCGCCGGGACGCTCGTCAACACGGCGACGACGAGCTCGCAGACTCCGGACCCGAACGACCAGAACAACAAGGACACCGCCGACACCAAGGTGACCACGGCCGCCGATCTGTCGATCGTGAAGACCGTGCAGCCGTCACCGTTGACTGCCGGAGCAGAGGCGGTCTACACGCTCACCGTCCACAACGCCGGTCCCTCAACCGCACAGGCCGTGAAGGTCTCGGACGACGTACCAGCCGGCCTCAAGGTGCTGGAGGCAACGACTGCCGACGGCACCTGCACGGTCTCCGGTGCCAACGTGAGCTGTGCGCTCGGGACTGTCGCCGCCGGCGGCAACGCGGTGGTCGTGATTCGGGTTGCGGTCGCGGCATCGCAGACGGCGGCGGTCACCAACGCCGGTTCGGTGACCAGTACGACGACAGATCCGGATCCGTCGAACAACGACGACTCGGTGACGACCGACGTCCAGCAGGTCGCGGACATCGAGGTCATCAAGACGAGCGACGACGCATCCGCAGTGGCGGGTGGTGGCTTGACCTACCGGCTGACGGTCGTGAACCACGGCCCGTCGGATGCGACCACGGTGACCGCGACCGACACCCTGCCGACGGGCCTGACCCTAATCAAGGCCGATCCCACGCAGGGCCAATGCACGCCGACTGGTCAGACCGTCAACTGTGCGCTCGGGACGATTGCCGCGGGCAACACTGCGACCGTAGTCATCACGGCAGCGCTGGATCCGGCGTACGAAGGGAAGTCGTTGGCGAATACGGCCACGGCGACTTCACCGGTGACCGATCCGGATCAGAGCAACAACAGCTCCACGGTGACGATCCCGGTCGAGACTCGTGCTGATCTGAGCGTCACGAAGACCTCGGATCCGGCCGGCGTCACGCCCGGCAGCACCTTCGACTACACGATCCTCGTGACGAACGCCGGTCCGTCGACGGCCCGTGCGGTCGTGGTGTCCGACACCGTGCCCGCCGGGTTGACTGTCAGTTCGGCGTCGAACGGCTGCACGATCAACGGTCAGAGCGTGCGCTGCGACCTGGGCGATCTGCCGATCGGGCAGTCGATCGTCTCGCTCCGCGTCCGGCTGGCCTCCGGGTACGACGGCGCGAACGTCACGAACAGCGCGACGGAGACGTCCTCGACACCCGACCCGAACCCGGACAACAACACGGACACCGCCGTGTCGCCGGTGACCGCGCTGGCGGATCTGGCGATCACCAAGACCATGGCCCCGGCCGAGCCGGTGTCCGGTCAGACAGTGAAATACACGCTGACCGTGAAGAACAACGGCCCGTCCGATGCCCGCCTGGTCGAGATCATCGACGAACTGCCACGCGGTCTGACCAAGGTGAGCACGAACAGCGGCTCCTGCAAGCTCCTACCGCCGGTAGCCCAAGGAGCACCGGACGCGCCCGAGGCCGGCAGAGTCGAGTGCGGTACGCCGTTGCTCGCCGAAGGCGCCACGATCACTGTCACGATCACCGCGACCGTCGTCCCCGGCTTCAGCGGCACGCTGGAGAACATCGCCCGCGTCAGCTCGGCCACCCCGGACCCGGTGATCGCGAACAACGAGGCGAAGGTCAGCGGCCGTACGACGCAGTCCGCGAACCTCAGCGTCCACAAGACCGCGTCCGCGACCACGGTCATCGCCGGAAACAAGCTGCGCTACGTGATAGCGGTACACAACACCGGACCGTCGTCAGCGGTCGGCGTGACGATCACCGACGAGCTGCCCGCCGGGCTCCGCCTGGTCAGCAAGCCGGATCGTTGCACTAACGGGCAGAAAATCACCTGTGCGGTAGGCCGGATCGATCCGGATACGACCGCAAAGGTCACGCTGGAAGTCGTTGTGGACCCCAATTACCGGAACTCGTCCGTGACGAACGTTGCCAAGGCCGACTCGACCACGCCGGACCCGGATCCGAGTGACAACTCGAGTTCGGTCACCGTCAAGGTCACCCCGCACCAGCCGGCCCGTCCGACCCCGCCGCCCAGCAAGCCAGGCGGCGAACTCGGCGACACCGGCAGCCCGGTCGGCCCCGGCCTGCTGCTGGCCGCGATAGGCCTGATCGCGGCAGGCATCGGCCTCATCGCGGCCGCCCGTTCGCGTCGCCGGACGAGGGCCTGACAAGCTCCGGCGCCCTCCAGCTGACGGGCTGGAGGGCGTCGGGCTCACGGATTTGCATCAACCGACGATCTATGCACTACTGATCCTCTCCCTCCGCTATAGTCGGCCCGACCTCGAGTTGATCGAGTCAAAATGGAGGGGGAACTCCTATGAACGTGAAGCGCTATGCGCTCGCCCTGGCCGGATTAGGCCTCATCGCCGCATCTGTCTCGTCGGTTCCGGCTATCGCCGGAAAGACGGACCCGAAGCCGTACACGTCGGACAAGGTCGCCCACCCGTCGCCGGTGAAGGCACTGGCCGCCGGCGGTCCGTGCATCAACTACGTGGGTGTGCCGACCGCCGCCGGCACCATGCAGGAGATCGACGTCACCCCGGGCACCAGCCCGACGGCGGTGGCGTTCGAACCGTTCGGCTACGTCGCTACCCGCGCCAACGCGACCTGGTACGGCGCCGTGAACGCGTCGCAAACGCAGACCTATTACTACGGCCTGCTGCTGCAGGGGGCGAACCTCTACCGCCACACGACCTACGTGCCGGACGAGAAGCCGCCGGTGCCCACCTTCACGAAGGTCGGTAACGGGTGGAGCGGCTTCAAGGCGATCGCTACCTCCAACTACAGCGTCGCGCAGCCCCGGCACGCGTACCTGTACGGCCTGAACACCAACAACAGCCTGTACCGGTACCAGATCGTCGGCGCGGGCTTCAAGGCGCTCGGTCCGATCCCGGGCTTCAAGGGGTTCAAGACGCTGACGGTGGTCAGCGAGTCCGCGACGTACGACACGCTGCTGATGACCACCACCGCCGGTGCGCTCTGGACCGCGCACATCCCGATCGCGGCCGGCGCGAAGCCGGTGATGAAGCTGATCCGCTCCTCGGGCTTCGCGGACTACGAATCCCTGGTCGCGCAGGGCTGCGGCACCCGCGGCGGCACCCTGGTGACCGCCGTCGACAACGCCACGCAGTCCGGGTTCCAGTACGCGTTCAGCAAGTTCAACGGCTCCGCGACCGCCATGACGGCGTACGGCAAGATCCCGGCCGTGTTCAACGGTGTGGACCACGTCTCGATCACCACGCACTACGACCAGCTGGTCGGCGAGTAGTAGTTCCATCACGGCGCGAGGCCCCAGTGTTGCGAGTTCGCTGGGGCCTCGACTCGCCACGGCGGTGGGGTCGTCGGGTACACGCGGGTGCTGAGCACCCGACCCGCACTGGTGAAGGCCTCGACCACCGAACCATCGATGAAGATCCGCACCGCCGGCCGGCCCGACGCCGGATCGAAGGCGTCCGTCACCTCCATCCGCCCGCCGTGAGCGAACGGCGAAAGGCTGGCGTGACTGCGGTCGATCGCGAAGGTATCGGCGTCCAGCTCAAAGATCAGGTACTCCTCGTCGCTGAAGTGGACGACGACGCGGCCTGAGCCTTCCGATACGACGATCTCGCACTGGGCACCGGGGGAGTCCATACGCAACGTATCGATCGTGGGTACGGGCGCGCTGCGCAACGACGAGTCAGCGCCGAGCCAGACGACGCGGGGGAGTGAGATGACCCCCGCCCAGCCGTCGGTCCAGCCGGGCCGGTCGCGTCCTTCGGTCAGCCAGCCGAACAGCAACGGCCCGAATCGACTCTCGCGTACGGCGGACGCCGCGTAGAAGTTCGTCCCGTGGTCCACGCGCTGTGGGACCGGTGGGGCGTCGGAGTCGAACGACAACACCTCCCCGGGTCCGCCTTCGGGCGACCACGACGCCACCACGGCGATCCGCCGGCCGTCGATCGTGAGCACCTGTGGGCATTCCCAGGCCGATCCCGTGTCGTGCTCGCCTGTGCGGCTGCGCGGGAGCTCGGCCAGCGGGCCGGCGGCGGTCCAGTTCTCCAGATCGTCCGACCGGTAGAGCGCGATGCTCGCGCCGCGGTCGACGTACCCGGCTCCGACTGCCATCCACCAGGTCCCGTTCTCCTTCCAGACAAAGGGATCCCGGAACATGACCGCCTCAGCTGGATCCGGCACTACCTGCCGCGCAGGCCCGAAGGACGCGCCGCCGTCGTCCGACACAGCCGTGAGGACGGATTGGTACGGGCGGCCCTCCACTCGCCCGGAGTAGAAGGCCCGGATCCGGCCGTCGTCGAGCACGGTGTTGCCGGACCAGCAGCCATCGGTGTCGAGCCCGCCCGGCATCGGCGCCATCGCCGGCCGGTGCAGGGTCCAGCGCACGTAGTCGGTCGAGGTGGCGTGCCCCCATTCGACCGGTACGTGCAGATCGAGCGTCGGCCGCGACTGGAAGAACAGGTGTACGTCGCTGCCGTGTTCGATCGGCCCGTTCGGGTCGTTGAGGTATCCGCTGGGCGGCCGGACGTGGTACGCGGGACGGAGGTGTGCCACCGTTCCGGCCGACCGGTGTGCGGACTGGGTCTGGGTCACCGTGAAGCTCCTGCCGTGATGCCTGCGATGAAGTATCTCTGGGCGAAGATGAACAGCACTACGCTCGGCAGGATCGCCAGTACGACGCCGGCCAGCACCACCGAGATCGAACCGGTGCCGAGGTTTCCCTGCAGACCGACCAGGCCCAGCGGCAGCGTGAAGTTGTCCTGGGTCTGCAGGAAGATCAGCGGCCGGTAGAACTCCGCCCAGAAGCCGGAGAAGTTCAGGATCGCGAGTGTGGCGATCGCCGGACCGGCCATCTTGGCGTAGATCAGCAGGAAGGTGTGGAAGTGGCCGGCGCCGTCGATCCTGGCCGCCTCTCCCAGTTCCTTCGGCATCTGCATGAAGTACTGGCGCATCAGGAACGTGCCGAACGCACTGCCCAGCGCCGAGACCACCAGCGACAACGGGCTGTCCGACAGACCGAGGTACCGGATGATCACGAACACCGGGATGATGATCGTCTGCAGCGGCACCATCATCGTGGCCAGGAAGATCCCGAAGATCACCGAACGGCCCGGGAAGTCGATCATCGCGAACGCGTAGCCGGACAGCGTGCAGGTGATGGTCTGGCCGATCACGATCAACCCGGTCACGATCACGCTGTTGAAGAAGAACCGGCCGATCGGGATCCGGTCGAACACCGCGCTGTAGTTGGAGAAGTCCGGGTGCAACGGGATCCATTGCGGTGGATTGCTGAACGCCTCGGCCGGTGTCCGCAGCGACGTGGTGACCGTCCAGAGAAGCGGGCCGAGGGCAACCATTGCGGCGAGGACCAGGACCAGGATGCCGATGATCCGGCCGATCCGGGCGAGGGTTCCGGTGGAGTATGTCATTGGTAGAACACCAACTTCCGTGCCGCCAGGAACTGCAGTCCGGTGATGATCAGGATCGCCACCAACAGCACGATCGCGATCGCCGAGCCGTAGCCGAACTGCAGGTTCTGGAAGCCCTTCTGGTACATGGAGATCGTCACCGTCGTGGTCGCCGACCCCGGGCCGCCCTTGGTCATGATGTACGGCTGGTCGAACAGCTGCATCGCGTTGATCAAGGCAACGACCGCGGCGAACAGGATGGTCGGGCTGATCAGCGGGACCTTGATCCGGAACAGCGTCCGCAACGGTCCGGCGCCGTCGATCTGCGCGGCCTCGAGGACGTCCGTGGGCACCGACATCAGTGAGGCGACGAACAGCACGAACGTGAACCCGACCTGCTGCCAGACCGCGATCAGCACGATTGTGGTGGCTGCGCCGATACCGCTCGTCAACCACGGCACGTTCGGGATGCCGAGCAGGCCGAGGTAGTAGTTCACGACGCCGAACTTGTAGTCGAACAGGTAGCCCATGAAGATCGACACGGCGGCCGTCGATGCGAGCAGCGGCAGGTAGAACGCAGTACGGAAGATCGTTCGGATCCACACCAGCTTGCGTTGGTTGACCAGTACTGCGAGCGCGAGGCCGAGCGTCAGTTGGAGTACGACGATCGCCAGCGCCATGCCGAGCGTCACCGCGAACGACTTGAGGACGGGGCCGTCGGTGAACAGCCGCTGGTAGTTCTCCACCCCGACGAACTGCGGACTCGAGATGACGTCCCAGGAGAAGAACGACAACCCCAGCGACGCGAGGATCGGGATCGCCGTGAAGACCGCGACGAACAGACACGACAGCCCGATCATCGCGAAGCCGAACGGAGCCTCCCGATGCGACGACGGATGCCGGCGGCGCTTGGTGATGGCAGCCGGCACCTCAGCGGCGGCGGCCGACATCAGCTCGCCCCCGCTGCCTTCTCGAGGTCCGACTGCAATCCGTCCAGCGCGGCCTTCGCGTTCCCGGAGGAGATCGCCTGCGTTGTGCGCTGGTTGAGGGCGGTCGCGAGTGCGTTGTAGTACGGCGGGGCCGGGATCGGAGCCGTCTCCGGGTGCTTGGTCAGCGTGTCGTAGAAGACCGACCAGTGCTTCGGCCCGGTCTTCGCGTACCGCGCGGCCGTCACCAGGGACTTGCGGCCGGGCGTGGTCACGTTGCCCGGGAAGACCAGGTCGAACGTGTCCGGCTTGACCAGCAGCTTCAGGACCTCCCAGGCGAGGTCCTTCTTCTTCGACGACTTGAAGATCGCGTACCCGCCCGCGCCGAACAGGTGCCGCTGGCTCTTCCACTTCGGGAACAGCTGGACGTCGAAGCTGCCGTTCTTCATCCCGGCGTTCGTCAGACCGCCGGCCCAGAACCCGCCGCCGATCGACATGCCGATCCGGTTCGAGGCGAACAAGCCTTGGAGCGTGCCGCCACCGCCGACGTCAGGGGACGGCGAGAGGCCCTTCTTGGTCAGCTCGATCATGTAGTTCAGGGCCTCGACGGTGCCGTCGGAGTTCGCGGTCGGCGCACCCCACTTCCAGCCGCCCTTACGGCCCGCGGCGGCCGGGTCACCGGCGTACGCCTTGTTCCACAGCCAGTCGCCGCCGTCGTACTTGCCTTCCTCGAGCAGGTTGGCGTTGTTGGCGTACATGAACGACGTCCAGCTGCCCCAGAGGCGGACCACCCAGCCGAAGGCGTTGATGCCCTTGAACTTGGCGATCTTCGTCGCCGCGGTCTCGAAGTCGTCCATCGTCCAGCCCTCGCTCGGCGGCACGACGCCGGCGCGCTGGAACAGCTCGGTGCTGTAGAACATGTTCCCGGCATTGAAGCTGTCCGGCAGCTCCCACAGGTGGCCCTGGTACATCATCGACTCGACCAGCGCGGGGTGGATGTCGGCGAAGTACTCCTTCAGCGCGGCGAGGTCCTTGGTGACGTAGTCGTCGAGCGGGACCGCGAGCTCCTTGGACGCCATCAGTTGCAGGCCCTCGGTGGCGACGCTGATGATGTCCGGCGGCGTTCCGGCCGCGATCTGGGTCAGCACCTTGGCGAGGAAGTCGTTCCAGTCGGTGCCGTTGATGGCCGAGATCTCGAACTTGATGCTCGGGTCGAGCTTGGTGATCTGCGGCTGCAACCGGTTCTGCAGCTGGGTCGCTGCCGCCTGCTCTCCGAAGTACAGCATCTTGAGTGACTTCGACGACGAGCCGCCGCCGCTGTTGCCGCAGGCGGCCAGATCGGCCAGCGCTGCCAGCCCGAGTCCACCGGCCGCCCCGGCCTTCAGCACGGTACGGCGAGCGATCGGGCCACTGGGGGGATGGATGCCTGTCATGGGTTCCTCCTTGGCCGCTCAGGTGGCCCGGCGAGCCACCCAATACGTATTGACCCGGGACGGTAGCAGTGGTGTACGGTGGGGCGCAATACGTATTGGGTCCAGCTGTGATAGTAAATTGACGGCGGCGACGAGGCCGTCGATCGTTAAGGGGGACCATGGCGAAGCAGCCGGCCGATCGGCCGAAGCGCGTGACGATGACCGATGTCGCGCGGCGCGCCGGGGTGTCCCAGCCGACCGTGTCGTTCGTCCTCAACGACCGCCGCGACGTCGCGGTGGCCGAGGAGACGCGGCGGCGCGTGCTCGAGGCCGCAGCCGAGCTCCACTTCGTGCCGAACCGGGCAGCCCAGTCGCTGCGGTCGAACAAGTCGTTCACGGTCGGCGTCGTGACGAGCGGGATCGTCTCCCAGCCGTACGCCGGCCTGATCGTGCTCGGCCTGCAACAGGTCGTCCAACCGGCTGGCTACGTCTGCATGGTCGTCGACACGACCGGCGACCCGGGCGAGGGCGACGACGCTGTGGCGAGCCTGGTAGGGCAGGGCGTTGCCGCGATCGTGTACGCATCGCTCGAGCCCAAGCCGCTGCATCGCAGCCCACGGCTCGACGGGATCCGGACGATCTTCGTCAACTGCTGGCCCGAGGAGGGCAAGGCCGACACAGTCCTGCTGGCCGACGAGTACGCCGGTGGTCGCGCTGCGGCCGCGTCCGTGTTCGACCGCGGGCATCGCGAGGTGGCCTTCCTGGGTGGCCCGCGCAATGACTACGCCTGCAAGGAACGTCGGCGTGGTTTCGATGACGCTGCTCGCGCGGCCGACCTGCGTCCGGCCGATCTTGTGCATCGGTACGGCAACTACCAGATCGGGTCGGGGTACGACCTGGCGACCGAGGTGGTGACCGAGCACAAGCCGACCGCTCTGGTCTGCGGGAACGACCGAATGGCGATCGGCGCGCTGCTCGCCCTGCACGCTCTCGGGCTGGACTGCCCGCAGGACGTCAGCATCGTCGGCTTCGACGATCAGCCTGATGTCGCCGACCAGGTCCGTCCGGGTTTGACCACGGCGGCGTTGCCGCACCTGATGCTCGGCCGCCGCGCCGGTGAACTGGTGCTTGGTGACCCCAACGATGCGCCGGAGCGGATCATCGTCGACTGTGAACTGATCGAGCGCGACTCGGTCGGCGCCCCACCGAAGAGGCGCAGATGAGCGGGTACGTCGGCGACGTCATCCCGTTCAGCTATGACGGCCGGATCTGGCTGTTCTACTTGCTGGACGAGCGATCCGACGCTCCCGCCGGCATGCCGTGGGCGCTCGTATCCACGACCGACTTCGTGGAGTACACCGACCATGGCGTCGTACTGCCCGGCGGTGACCGCGATGCGGAGGACTTCGACTGCTACACGGGAAGCGTGGTCGCGGACGGGTCGCGGCTGCATCTGTTCTATACGGGGCACAATCCGCGGCGGGACGGCGTACAACTGGTTTGTCATGCTGTCAGCGACGGGGATCCGACGCGCTGGACCAAGCTGCCCGACCTGACCTTCGGTGCGCCTGATGGTTATGTGCCACAGGACTGGCGCGATCCCTTCGTCTATCGGGTGGCGCCGGATCAGCCGTGGCAGATGGTGCTCGCGGCACGGTACGCCGACCGGCCGGATCGCCGGTCTGGTGTCGTTGCTCGGCTGACCTCGACCGACCTCGAGCGATGGACTCTGGCGGAACCGCTGTGGGAGCCGCACCGATACATCACCCAGGAGTGCCCGGACGTCTTCCAATGGGGCGATTGGTGGTACCTGGTGTACTCCGAGTTCAGCGACGCCTTCCAGACCCGCTACCGGATCTCGCGCGACCCGGACGGGCCGTGGCTGGCACCCGCCCGCGATACCGTCGACGGGCGCGCGTTCTACGCAGCAAAGTCGGTCGAGCACAACGGGCGACGCTTCTTCATCGGCTGGATCCCCACAAAACAAGACGATGCATGGCAGTGGGCCGGCGACCTCGCCGTACTCGAAGCCCATCAGTCGGCTGACGGCTCGCTCGCCTTCACGCTGCCGGAGGAGCTGCGCGCGGTGTACTCCGACGTACAGCACGTCTCACTCAAACCGGTCGACGGCGCCGCAACCGAGCCTGGTCAGGGTGCGACCGATCGGTACGCCGCGTGGATGGGCGACCCGATCCCCGCCGACTGCCTCGTCGAGCTGATCGTAGACGTTGCCCCAGGCACCCAATCCCTGGGCCTCCTGCTGCACGCTTCGCCCGACGGCGAACAGGCAACCATCCTCCGACTGGAACCCCAGCAGAACCGCGTAGTCCTGGACACCTGGCCCCGAGCTCGCACCGGCCCTGCCCAGTGGCAGGTCAGCGGCGACGTCCCCCACGCCGTCGAACTGGAACGCCCCTGCCCCCTTCCGCCCGGCCGCCACACCATCCAGGTCCTCTTACGAGGGACCACCGGCCAGGCGATCGTCGACGACCAAGTAGCCCTGTCCTTCCGCCGTTACGACCAAGGGCGACGCCACCTCGGCTTCTTCGTCGCCGACGGCCACGCCGACGTCCGCAGCCTCACGGTCGCCCGCCGCTGAGGTATCACGCCCGGCGGCCCTGCGGTCCGAGATAGCGAGCACTTTTCTCGACCGCAGGAGGCAACGTGAACACTCACGAGCCGGCTCCGACCGATCCTCGGAAAGAGGGTCTGTGGAGCCGGATGGGGACACTTGGCCAGGTCCTGGCCGCGGTGCTGGGCCTGGTGACCGCATTGGTGCCGGTGCTGGTGGCGACCGATGCGTTCGACGCGGGGGGCGGCAGCGACAAGATCATCCGGGTCCTACCGACCCAGCCGCCAACACAACCGACGACCCAGCCGACGACCGCGCCGACGTCGCCGACGAGCTCGTCGTCGGAGCCGGTGGACGGGGACATCGTTCTCACCGTCTCCGACCAGCTCACGGAAGGCGCGCTGGAGGAGCGGATCGACGTCGTCCTCGAGGGATCGAAGGTCGCGTCGCTGTATGCGAGCATCGACGACCCGACCGTGACGCAGCAGGTGACGGCCACGACGCCCGGGAACTACGACTACGTCCTCGACGGCAGGATCGCCTGGCTCGACGACTACGGCGTCCGGCAGGAAGCAAGCGCCAGCGGCCACGGCAGCGTGTACGTCGACGACGGTATGCGGCTCGACGTCTATGTGCAGTTCGAGAGCGGCGGCGGTATGAGCCTCTCCCTCCGATCCGCCAAGCAGTCCTGAGCTAGTCGACGGACGTGGCGGTGAGCCTGACGCCTCCGTTCGAGCTTTGATGCAACGCGCTTCGGTCGCCGTGGTCGATGATCGTGAGTTCTCCACTCACCCCGTCGACCACGACGCGCCGGCCACAACCGTCAACACACTCGAAGAGCAAGCCGGCCGGGCTCGCTGTGCACTCCATCCGATGCGTTCTAGCCATCCTTCATGACAGCACCGCACACCTGGTGAGGCAACAGAGCCGGTCCGACTCCGGGGATTGCCTGGCTGAGGGCGAACCGCAGTAGAACGTCTGCCGCCTGCGGTGCGTCCTCGCCGGTCGCGGACATCCGCGCCGCGATCATCCCGGCCACCAACGGCGTCGAGAACGACGTACCGCTCCAGCTGGCGATCCCGTCGAAGTGCCGGCGCTGCTTGGGATCGTGGATCGTGTTGTAGTCGCCGATCGCGAAAGCGTTGACCAGATCCTCGCCGGGCGCGTACAGGTCGACCCAGCCACCGTGGTTGGAGAAGTCCGCCCGCTGGGTCCCGTTCGCCGACAAGGCGCCGACGCCGACGACCCACGAGTACGCCGCCGGGTACGTCGGCAGCCGGCTCGTGTCGTTGCCGGCCGGAGCGACAACGACGATGTCGAGGTGCCGCAAAACGTCGTCGTAGAAGGCGCCGAAGGAGAGCATCGGCAGCCGCAGCCGGGAGTACCCGGCGAACTCGCAGACGATGATGTCCGCGCCGCCGTCGATGGCGTCGCTCATCGCCCGGACGACGTCGTCCTCGTAGATCAGCCCGGCGATCTCCTCGGCCCGCCTGACGTACACCTCGGCGCGGGGCGCGACGGCCCGGACGCAGCCGGCCACGAAGGTCCCGTGACCCGCGTACGGCCTGATCATGTTGGATCCGTCGAGCGGGTTGTCCCGATCGCCGTACACACCCGCCATCCACGGCCACATCCCCGGCGCGTAGTCGATCAGCCCGCCGTCGACGACGCCGACGACGACACCGTCACCGTCCCAGCCGTGCGTCCCGCAGCGGATCCCGTCGCTCACCGGCGGCACCGGACCGAAGGAGTTGGACGGTACGACGGCCGGATCGGTCGCCGGGCAGGGGTGCCCGCTGTTGGGGGACAACGACAGCCCGTGCACCGGGGTCGCCGTCCCGACGCCGTACTCCGCGTCGAGCAGGTCGAGAACCCCAGGCGTCCCCACCGCATTGCCGGACCATTCGAACTTGACGACTCCGGAGACCACCGACGAACGTTCGCTCCGGGGCCTGTCGGTCTCCTGGTCGCCCTGGTTGCCCTGGTCTCGCCGGTCTCCCTGGGCCTGATCGAGAATGGATCGCAGCGATACTTCGACCCGATCCGCGTCCCTCGTGCGGACGAGGATGCTGTTGCGCCGGTAGAAGTACTGGACACGTCCGTCCTCCCGCCATTTCGGCGGGTAGGCGACTGCGCGGGGGTCCTGTTGCAGGATGAGGTCGACAGCTTCCTCGAGGCGTTGTTGCTCAGACACGATGTTCCCTCCCTAGCACTGGAAATTGCCGTACTACGATCGGAATGGTCCGCGTGAGGGGAGGGCTGCCGTGGATGCCGACGAGCTGCACGCGCTTGCATTGTCGCGGCCCGCTGACGCCTTGAGAATCGCACGTGACGTGCTCGCGGGAACACCCTCCGACGCCGAGGCTGCTGCAGCCCACCATGCGGCGGGTCTGGTCCATCGGGATTTCGGCGATATCCGTGAGGCGGTGGCCGAGCTGAGAGCGGCGTACCGCTCGATCCGCAGGACCGCGGATCGCGATCGGGAGGCGGAGATTCTGGCGACTCTCGGGGTGGCTCTGGTGATGGGCGGTCAGACCCGCCGTGGACTGGCCGTGCTCGATGCCGTCGTACCCGGCCAGACCGGGGTTCTCGCCGGCAGGTTGTTCATCCGCCGGGGATGGGTGCTCGGAGCGGTCTTCGCGCGGTTCCCCGAAGCACTCGCAGACTTCGAGCGCGCGGTCGACGCGCTGAGCGGTACCGGCGACCTGGTCTGGGAGGCTCGCGCGTTCGGCATGCGAGCCATGGCGCTGCTGGCGATGGGAATGATCGATCCTGCCGACGACGACTACGCACGCAGCGAGGAGCTCTTCGCGAAGGCCGGTCAGGAGGTCGAGTACGCCGACGCGCGACAGGCGCGCGGCGCCGTAGCCCTCGCCCGCGGTGATCTTCCTGCCGCCTTGCAGTTCCTGGACGATGCGCAACGGATCGTCGAGGACCTCGGCGTGCTGGAGCCCGATCTGTACGCCAACAAATGCTTGGTGCTGCTGGCGGCCGGTCTGACTCGCGAGGCCCTGCTGGAGGTCAACAGCGCACTCGAGCGGAGCGAGCAGCAGGGCGGTTCGCGTGCGCGGCATGCGGAGCTGTTGATGTGTGCGGGCCTGGCGGCGCACGCGGCCGGCGCGTTCGAGCTGGCCGAGCGGCGTGACCGTGACGCGATGAGGCTGTTCGAGCGACAGCAGCGTCCGTGGTGGGCAGCAAAGGCAGAGTTGGCTCTGCTGGAGACTCGCTTCGCGAACGGCGGCCGGACTGCGCCGTTGCTTCGGGGCGGCCAACGGATCAGCGCCGTGCTCGACGAGCTCGATCGGGACCTCGCTGCCGAGGCACACCTGCTGACCGGCCGGATCGCGCTGGCACGGAAGGACAGCGCCGAAGCAGTACGCCACCTGAGCATCGCGGCCCGTGCGCGACGTGGTGGATTGCGAACTCGCGGTGCCGGCTGGCTTGCTCAAGCGCTGCTGCATCAGGACGGCGGACGGTCGCGCGGCATGCTTGGCGCGTGCCGGCAGGGCTTGAGCCTGATCGAGATCTACGTGCGGACCCTCGGCGCCACCGAGCTGCGCGCACTCGCAACAGCCCAAGGTGCGGAGCTTGCCGCCATGGCGCTTCGGTACGCCGTGGAGCGCGGCAGCGGACGTCAAGTGCTCGAGTGGAGTGAGCGTTGGCGTGCGACGGTTCTCGCGATTCCGCCGGTGCGGCCGCAAGCTGATGACGGGCTCGTCGCGGACCTGGCCGCGTTGCGTGATCTCACCCAGCGCATGGTGTCGAGCCGCGATCGCGGGCCGGGCACCAGTCAGCAACAACGCGAACGGCAACGGCTCGAGTCCGCCGTACGACAGCGGGTCCTGCTGACACCTGGGCAATTCGACGAACGGCGCGAGCGGCTCCGGATCACGGAGCTGCTGGAGAAGCTGGGTGACCGGACTCTGGTGGAGCTCGTCGACCTCGAAGACCAGTTGTACGCCGTGATCGCAGCGCACGGGCAGGTCCGGCTGCGGCCGATCGGCCCGACCGCCGTGGCCACACATGCCCTGTCTCATGCGTTGTTCGCACTCCGCCGCGAGAACGCCAGGCGTGGTCGGCACGAGCTCAAGCTCGACACCATCGGAGCCCGGCTCGAGTCAGCGTTGCTCGGCGACACGCTGCAGCATCTCGGCGACGGCGCTGTGGTCGTCGTACCGACAGGCCGGCTGCACGCGGTTCCCTGGAGCCTTCTGCCTTCGCTGCGGACCCGACCGACTTCGGTGGTTCCGTCCGCAGCGGCATGGGTACGCGCGATGCGGGCCGAGCCTCCTGCGGTGGACAGGGTCGTACTGGTCGGCGGACCGCACCTGTCGGCCGGACGAGAGGAGGTACGGCGGCTTGCCGAGCTGTACCCGGATGCCGTCGTACTCGCGGACGGCAGCGCGACGGCGGACGCCGTACTCGAAGCGATCGACGGGGCATCGCTCGTACATGTGGCGGCGCACGGCACCTTCCGCGCTGACAGTCCGCTGTTCTCCGCGATCGAACTCGATGACGGTCCGCTGACGGTGTACGACTTCGAACGCTTGAAGCGGGCGCCACACCGGATGGTGTTGTCCAGCTGCAGTTCGGCGCTCGGTGGGCCGAGTGGTGCCGACGAACTGGTGGGCCTGGTCAGTGCGCTGGTGGCGCTGGGATCAGCGGGTGTGGTGGCGAGCGTCGTACCGGTGTCCGACCCTGCGACGGTCCCGCTGATGTTGCGGCTGCACGAGCAGTTGCGGGCGGGCGACGGGCTCGCCGAAGCGCTGGCCCGGACCCATGATTCGGCCGACGCGACCTCGCAATCCTTCATCGCCCTGGGTGCGTGAGCGCCGGTCACAACTGGACCCAGTCCGTGACGACGCGTCCGGTGGCTGTGTCACAGCGCAACCGCATCGCGCCGGCGGGCAGCGCAGGCAGCTCGAAGAAGCCCGATTCGTCGACGACAACGGTCAGCGTCGTACCCTCCGCGGTTTCGACCCGTATCTCGCCTGCACTCGGCGGCAGGATCTGACCGAAGACTTCGGAGTGCACCACCTCCAGCTCCACGGACAGCGGGGTCGAGGTGAACACCAGTACGCGGTCCGCGTTCGACTCGGCCCGGACCTCGGCCAGGGCCGGGTCGGACGAGGCCATCGACGAGTCGAAGGTCAGGCTCGCCAGCAGCAGATCGTCGTCGATCGTGCGCCAGGACAGGGCGCCTTCGGCGTGCTCGGCAATCGTGTGTGCCAACGGTTCGGTGGCACGGACGGCCGCCGCGAGATCTTCGAGGAGATGGTCATCGTCATCCCAACGATGCCGTGTCATGCCGATCACCTCCTGACGGGTCGGATGCGACGTACCCTCTGACTGCTGGAGTTCTGCGGAGCCGCTCGAGCGCACGGGCCCGCGTCGGACCGATGCTGCCGACCGGGATCCCGGTGCGCCGCCGGATTTCGTCGTACGACGGTTGCGGGTCGGACATCAGCAGCAACAGCAGCTGACGTTGCCGGCTCGGCAGTTCGGCCAGCCCGGCGAGCAGCACCTGGTGTCGCTCGGACCGGACGAGTCCTTCGTCCGGATCGGGGACCTCGGCCGCGACCGGAAGCTGATCGTCGTTCAACGGGTCACTCATCCTCCGGTTGCGTTGGGAGGACAGGTAGCGGATCGACTCCCGTCGCGCGGTCGTGACCAGCCAGCCGGGGATGGCTCGCGGCTCCTGGAGGCTGTCCAGGTGCTCGACGAGCCGCAGCCAGACCGTCTGGGCCACGTCCTCGGTCTCGGCCGGCGTCAGCCGGAACCCGCGAATGACCGATACGAGCAAGGGTGCGTAGCGGTCGACGAGCTCCCGCCACGCCTGCTGATCGCCCGTGGCGGCGGCGACGACAAGTGCGGTGACTGGTGAGACATCCTGTTCCATTCCCGCTCCCGGGTTGGTACGTGATGCAGTGCGCGAGGGGTGCACGCCACCGATCCCCCCATCGATGGCGTGCGTCCGTGGGTGCCGGTTCCGCAGGCTCAGGGCTCGCGGAGCAGGAACGTCGGACCCTCGCTGAAGGCGGCCATCTCCGTCAGCACGTTCAGTGCGGTGCGGTAGGTGATGACGACGACGAGCTTGTACACGCCGGAGTCCGGCGCCTTGTCCGGCGGCAGCGTGTTCGCCGGGACGGTGATCGTCGCGGCGTACGCCGGACCGCCGTTGGCCGGCACGACCTTGCTGCCGATGAGCACCTCGGGACCGGGGCCCATCGATTCGGCGTACGCCTTGACGGTCCAGTTGCCGTCGAGCAGTACGGCGGTTGCCGGCGGCTCGACCGTCCAGTTGATCGTGACGTCGAACGGGAACTCGTCGTCGAGGACGCGGTTCGGGTTGCCGTCGTGATCGATGATCGCCACCGCGGTCACCGAGCCTTCGAGGCCGGCCAGGCCGTCGAAGTTGGGATCTGCTGTCATTTCGGGTTCCCCCCAAGTCGGCGCCCCACTCACCAGGGCGCTTCTACTTGGTCGGACCGCAGCCGGGGGCCGCCAGATACATCAATTCGCCGGGGCGAGCAGTTCAGCGGATCGCGTAGCGGCCGAGTGAGGGTTCGAGCTGGTCGAATGCCTGCTCAGCGAGGCCGGTGAGCTCGTCGATCGACTCGGCCCGGCTCTTGCCTTCGAGAGTCATCCGTAGCGCTCGCCGGAAGAGGACGCGGACCACCGCGGCGAGTTGTGCGGCGGCGACCGCGAGGCCGATCTCGTCGGGCGACGAGCCGGCCTCGGCGGCCAGCGTGTCGGCGATGGCCGCTTCCCGCTGTTCGTCGATCTCGCGGAGCCGGGCCAGCAGCGCGGGGCTGCCGGTCACCATCGTGACGAATCCGGCGCTTGCCAGCCCGACCGCCGCGTCCCGGCCGTCGAGCGCCGCGAAGTACGCACGACGGAGAGCGGCCAGCGCCGACTCTCCGCTCTCGCGCTCGGCGATCGCGACAGCCGCGAACGAGACGAGCTCGAGGTGCTGGTCGAAGACCAGGTCCTCCTTGCGCGCGAAGTAGTTGGTGACCGTCATCTTGGCGACTCCGGCCGCGTCCGCGACCTCGGCGATCGTCACCTCGTCGAAGCCGCGCTCCAGGAACAACCCCGTCGCCACGTCCGAGATCTGCCGCCTGGCCAGCTGCTTCTTCCGCTCCCGCAGTCCGGACATGAACCGCAGCTTAGCTTACTTGGGATCGACCTATAAATAGGTTTGACATAAAATTAGGTCGAGCATAGCGTTTGGCCGTACCTAGAGGGAGGAGTTTGCGATGTCTTACGAGGTGATCGTGGTCGGAGCCGGTCCGGTCGGGCTGGTGCTTGCGATCGAGCTCGAGCTCGCCGGTATCAAGCCCGTCGTCCTGGAGCGGCTGGCCGAGCCCGCTCCGCAGCGCAAGTCCCGCGGCGTCGGCCCGCTGGCCTTCGAGGCGCTCCAGCGGCGCGGGTTCGGCCCGGCCCTCGAGGCCTGCCAGCCCGAGCGGCAGGACGAGAAGAAGCGCGACCACGGCAGCGCGAAGAACCACTTCGCCTGGATCCACAAGATCGACCCGGATCTGCCGGAGGAGCCCGACCGGACCGGGCGGCTGATCTGGCAGCCGGACCTGGAGCGCATCCTCGCCGAGCGAGTCGTTGCCCTCGGCATCGACGTACGGCGTGAGTCCACGGTGACCGGACTCGTTCAGACAGCAGGGCAGGTCGCGCTCACGGTCTCCACGCCCGATGGCGAGCGGCAGCTCGAGGCGGCGTACGTCGTGGGCTGCGACGGCGGCCACAGTGCGGTCCGCAGGCTGGCCGGATTCGACTTCCCGGGCACGGATCCGATCATGACGGCCCGTCAGGCGCAGGTGCAGTTCGAGGATCCGGAGAAGCTCCCGCCGTCCGGCCGGCTCGAAGGCGGCATGCTGATCCATGGTCCGGGCGTGCTGGGCGCGTTCGACTTTCTGGAAGGGCCGGACGTTCCGCGAGGTCCGGTCACGCCTGAGGAACTGCAGGCCAGCGTACGGCGGGTCGCCGGCGTGGAGGTGACGATCACCGAGGTCAGCGACGCGCTCCGGTTCACCGACAACGCACGGCAGGCCGGCACGTACCGGATCGGCCGGGTCCTTCTCGCCGGAGACGCAGCGCACGTCCACTCGCCCAACGGCGGGCAGGGGCTCAACCTCGGCCTCACCGACGCCGTCAATCTCGACTGGAAGCTGGCGGCCGAAGTACGAGGCGATGCGCCGGAAGGGCTTCTCGACAGCTACTCCGAAGAGCGGCACCCAGCCGGCGCCGCCGTACTCGACAACACGCGTGCGCAGTCGGCCTTGATGCGTCCCGGCCCGCACGCCGACGCCCTGCGCGAGATCGTGTCCGAGCTCATGGACATCCGCGAGGTCAATCAGTACTTCGGGCGGCTCCTCGGCGGCCTCGCGACCCATTACCCGTTCTCGTACGTCAAACCCGACGACCACCAGCTGATCGGCTGCTACTGCCCCGATCTCGCCTTCGTCACGAACGGTCCGTCCCGACTCAGCAACGTCACCACCACCGGCCGCGCCGTACTCGTCACCTCGGCCGTGCCGGAGGCTGCGAACGGCTGGCGGGATCGCCTCGAGCTCGTCGAGGTCGATTCGATCGGGGACGACCGCCTGTCCGCCGTCCTGGTCCGCCCGGACGGTGTCATCGCCTGGGCCTGCGCTCCTGGCGAATCCCCGGACGAGGCCCAACTCCGGACGGCCCTGACCACTTGGCTGGGCGCCCAGGCCTGACCGGTCGCCGAGCTACCCCAGGTTGATTTCTTGCAGAGATCGATCGAGATATTGCGTGGATGTATCTGCTGCGTTACGGTCTGGCCACCCACCGTCCTATTCGGGCTGTGCGATCGACTATCCGCCCCCGTCGAGAGTGAGCAGCGCATGTTCCGGTCAATCAAGTCCTGGAGGGCTCGCGTCGGCGTGTTCGCCGCTGCCGGTGGGCTGGTCGCCGCCGGTCTTGCGGTGATCGCGCCCGTGACAGCGTGGGCAGCCGCGTCCGGCGGGGTCGGCGCGAGTTTGCCGTACGTCGAGGTGCAGGCGGAGAACGCTGCTACGAACGGGACGGTTATCGGCCCGAGTGCGGCGTACAACACGCTGGCGGCCGAGGCGTCGTACCGCAAGGCCGTCACGTTGCAGGGCACGGGCAAGTTCGTCGAGTTCACGACGCCGGCGGCGACGAACTCGATCGTCTTCCGCTACAGCATCCCGGACACCGGATCTGGGTCGGTCTACACGCCGCAGCTGTCTCTCTACGTCAACGGGACCAAGCAGCCCAACTTCACGCTGACCAACGCCTACAGCTGGTACTACGGCGGCTATCCGTTCACGAACTCGCCGGGGAGCAACCCGCACCACTTCTACGACGAGGTGCACCGGCTGTTCACGACCACCTATCCGGCGGGGACGAAGTTCCGGTTGCAGGTCGACGCCGAGGACACGGCGTCGTCGTACACGATCGACTTCGCCGACTTCGAGAACGTTGCGGGCGCGCTCAGCCAGCCGGCCGGGTCGGTCTCCGTGACGAGTCAGGGCGCGGACCCGACGGGTGCCGCGGACTCCACGAACGCGTTCAACTCGGCGATGGCCGCGGCCGGCGCGGGCGGCACCGTGTGGATCCCGGAGGGGACGTTCAAGATCCCGGGTCACCTGATCCTGAACAACATCACCTTCAAGGGCGCGGGCATGTGGCGCTCGACGGTCGTCGGCGCGGCGCCGGGTTTCTACGGCAACTACGCGCCGAACGCGAGCAGCGGCGTACATCTGTCGGACTTCGCGATCTTCGGTGACGTCCAGGAACGCAACGACGGCGCGCAGGTGAACGGCATCGGCGGCGCGCTGAACAACTCGACCGTGGACCGGGTGTGGATCGAGCACGAGAAGGTCGGCGCCTGGATGGACGGGCCGTTCACCAACCTGGTGATGAGCGGGCTGCGGATCCGGAACGTCACCGCCGACGGCGTGAACTTCCACAACGGCGTCACGAACTCCAAGGTCACCAACAGCGATCTGCGCAACCTCGGTGACGACGGCCTCGCGACCTGGGCGGAGCAGAACGCCGACGCGAACGACTCGTTCGACCACAACACCGTGCAGTACCCGATCCTCGCCAACGGCATCGCCATCTACGGCGGCCACGACAACTTCGTCACCGACAACCGGGTGATCGACGCCGGCCTCACCCAGGGCGGCGGGATCCACGTCGCGCAGCGCTTCGGTTCGACAACGCTCGGGCGGACCGACGTACTGCGGAACACGATCATCCGCTCCGGGAGCCTCGACCCGAACTGGCAGTTCGGGGTCGGCGCGCTGTGGTTCGACGCGCGCGACGGGGCGATGTCGGGCCTGACCAACGTCGACAACATCCTGATCCAGCAGAGCCCGTACGAGGCGATCCAGTTCGTGTCCGGCTCGAACATCAGCAACGTCAAGATCAACAACGCGACGATCCAGAACACCGGGACCTGGGTGGTCCAGGAACAGGTCGGCGGCTCGGCGACCATCACCAACAGCATCGCGACGGGGACACAAGCACCTGGACCGATCTACAGCTGTGGAGTCGGTTTCACCCTCACCGACGGCGGCGGCAACTCGGGCATCTTCGCGCCCGGTCAGTGCCAGAACATCACCTCGCCGGCGTTCCCGCCGTACCTGCCGGACAACGGGTCGCAGATCTCGATCAGCCCGACTGCGTTGAGCTTCGGCTCGGTCGCGACCGGCTCGACGAGTGCGGCGCAGGCGGTCACCGTGACGAACAGCGGTACAGCGGCGGCGCCCGTCAGCTCGGTCGCGGTCACCGGTGACTTCAGCCAGACCAACAACTGCGGGTCGAGCATCGCGGCCGGTGGGTCGTGCACGGTCAACGTGACCTTCAGCCCGACCGCGGCCGGCGGCCGGAACGGCAACCTGACGGTGACCGCTGCCGGGGTCGCCAGCACCGTCTCGCTCTCGGGTACGGGCGTCGCACCCGGGCCGATCCTCAACCCGAACCCGGGCAGCCTGTCCTTCCCGGACACCGTGGTCGGCAGCTCTTCGGCGACCAAGACTGCGACGATCACCAACTCCGGTACGGCGTCGGCGTCGGTCTCGGGTGTGTCCGCCACGGGCGACTACAGCCAGACCAACAACTGCTCGACACTCGCCGTCGGCGCATCCTGCACGGTCACGGTCACCTTCCGCCCGACCGCGTCCGGAGCACGGGCCGGCTCCGTGGCAGTGACCAGCAACGCGAACAACAGCCCGACGACGATTTCCCTTACCGGTAACGGCATCGGGACCGACACCAACCTCGCGCGCGGCAAGCCGGCCACGGCCAGCAGCCAGGTCAACGGCACGCAAACCCCGGCCACGGCGACCGACGGCGACGCGAACACCTATTGGGAGAGCACGAACAACGCCTTCCCGCAGTGGTTGCAGGTCGACCTCGGTACGGCGCAGAGCATCGGCAAGGTCACGCTGAAGCTGCCGCCTTCGAGCGCGTGGGGCACGCGGACGCAGACGCTGTCGGTGCAGACGAGCACGGACGGGTCGTCGTTCAGTACGCCGGTCGCGTCGGCGACGTACACCTTCACCTCGCCGGCCAACGTCGTGAACATCACCGTCCCGGCGACCAACGCCCGGTATGTGCGGGTCAACATCACCGGCAACAGCGGGTGGCCGGCCGGGCAGGTGTCGGAGTTCGAGGTGTACCCGAGCGGTGGGAGCCCGATCAACACTCCGATCCTGAGCACGAGCCCGTCGTCGCTCACCTTCGCGTCGCAGGCGCTCAACACCACAAGTGCCGCCCAGGCGGTCACCGTGACCAACACCGGCAGCCTGTCAGCCTCGGTCTCCGGCGTCACTGTCTCGGGCGACTACAGCCAGACCAACAACTGCTCGACGATCGCCGTGGGCGCGTCGTGCACGGTCAATGTCAGCTTCCGTCCGACCGCGTCCGGGAGCCGCCCGGGCACGCTGACGATCAACAGCAACGCGACCAACAGCCCGACCACGGTCACCCTGTCCGGCACCGGCGCCGGGTCCACGAACACCAACCTCGCCGCCGGCAAGCCGACCAGCGAGTCCAGCCACAACGACGTCTACCCGTCGAGCAACGTGACCGATGGCAACCAGTCGACGTACTGGGAGAGCGCGAACAACGCCTTCCCGCAGTGGGTCCAGGTTGACCTCGGCTCCGCCACCACCGCCGGCCGCATCGTCCTCCAACTCCCCGCCACCTGGGGAGCCCGCACCGAAACCCTCTCGGTCCAAGGCAGCACCAACGGCACCACCTTCACCACCGTCGCCAACTCTGCCACCTACACCCTTGCCCCCAGCAACAACAACACCGCCACCATCACCTTCACCCCCACCACCCAGCGCTACTTCCGCCTCAACCTCACCGCCAACTCCGGCTGGCCCGCCGCCCAACTCTCTGAGTTCCAGATCTGGAACTCATAGCTCAGGTCCTCCGGCTGGTTCCTCGCGAACCAGCCGGAGGAAGGCTTTGAGCCCGGCGATGACTTCCTGGTTGTCGGTGAGGCGGGTGAGGGAGTGTTCGAACTGCCGGGCATGGGCGTCTACCTTGGCGTTCAGCGCCCGGTCTCGGTCGGTCGCGCGAGTGTCGGCGACGGCCAAGGTTTGTTCTAGGTGGGTGAGCCGCTGGGCTTGTTCCGCCGACTCGTCGTTGAGGACCTCGACGTCGGACTTCAGTGTCTCCAGGCGGTGGAGTGTCTCGATCAGGTCGTCGCGGGGATGCTTGACGTCGCGCAGCATGCTGGTCATGCGGTCGCGCAGGTAGGCGAAGTACGCACCGGCCGGCCGGAAGAACGTGCTGACGAGGTAGAGCCCGGCGAGGTAGTACCCGATGGCGCCGCCCGACACCGCCGTGATGAGGGCGACGATTCCCGCGGACACGAGATGGGCGCCGATCGCGAACCAGCGCATCCGGACGGCGATACGCCGGGCTTCCGGTTCCCGTTCCGGCGGTACGTCGATACCGCGCGCGCGGCTCGTCCGGATCTCGTGGATCAGCGCCTGCGCCTGGAACGACAGGTTCCACGGCACGGTCAGCAGCAGGACCAGCCAGAGCAGGCACAGTACGGCGAGGAACAACGACAGGATCTCCTGCAGGGACACGCCGGTAACCACAACGAGCACGACGGCGACGACCGTGACCACCACTGCTCCGCACAACACCCAGACCTTCGACATGCCTGCAGCCTGCCGCCGACGGTCGCCGCGCCGGATCTGTACAACTACTCAGTCGCCGACTGTGTCCGGGGCGCATGGCAGACTGGCGATGCTTTCCGGTGCGACGGGCGAGGGGAGAGATCAGGTGCCAAGGACGAGTAGGTCGACCGCTTTCGGGGTCGATATCGGCGGCAGCGGGATCAAGGGAGCCGTCGTCGACCTGGAGAAAGGCGACCTGGCCACGGAGCGGATCAAGTACCTGACGCCCAATCCGTCCAGCCCTCGGCTTGTCGCCGAGGTCGTGGCGCGGCTGGTCGAGCAAGCCGGGTGGACCGGTGAGCTGGGTGCGACGTTCCCGGCCGTGATCCAGCACGGGGTCGCCAAGACCGCCGCGAACGTCGACAAGAGCTGGATCGGGACCGACGTCGACAAGGTCCTCACCGACAGCACCCACTGCGACGTGACCGTGCTCAACGATGCGGACGCGGCCGGCATCGCCGAGGCCCGGTTCGGCGCGGCCAAGGACGTCGACGGCGTGGTTATCCTGCTGACGTTCGGCACCGGTATCGGCAGCGCGCTGCTGCTCGACGGTCAGCTCGTGCCCAACACCGAGCTCGGTCACCTCGAGCTGGACGGGCACGACGCGGAGACGAAGGCCTCCTCGGCGGCGAAGGACAACGAGGGCCTGTCGTACAAACACTGGGCCAAGCGGGTGCAGCGCTACCTTCGGCACGTGGAGAACCTGTTCACCCCCGACCTGTTCGTGGTCGGCGGCGGGGTCAGCAGGAACGCCGAGAAGTGGGTGCCGCTGCTCGAGCTCAACACCCCGGTGAAGCCGGCCCAGCTGCTCAACAACGCCGGCATCGTCGGCGCAGCGATGGCCGCCCACGAGAAGTTCACCGAGTAGGCCGACCCCGGTCTCTCACCTGGAGAGGATGCGCAGCAGGTCTTCCAGGGCGCGACGGCGATCGTCCTCGGCCGTGGCCGCCGGAGTCGGTTCGGCGGGCGGGTCGGTCAGGGCCCACGGCGCCGGCGGCGTCTCGGGCTCCTCCGAGTCGTACCCCGGCGCCCACCGCTCATCCTCCGGATCCGGTGTCGAGTAGCCCGAATCGTCGGCGGGCACTTCTGGATAAGCGGCCGGCGGTACGGCGACCGGCTGCTCGCCGCCGAGACCCGTGTCGGCCTCCAGCGGCGTGTCCTCCCGGGAGATGCCCCGCGATCGGCGCCCCACCGGTCCGCGCTCGACGGTACGCCGGTCGACCTGTTCGAGCACGCCGCGCTCGACGAGCCGCCGTACGACGGTCTCGTCCGCGCCGGCGTCGAGCAGCTGCGGCGCGCCTCCGAACGCGGTCGCGATCAGCTTCCACTCCTCGAAGTCCAGGATCACGAAGTGGTCGGGCGTGTCCGCGCGCAGCTGGTACGGCAGCCTGGCGCCGCCCGCATCGTGATCGTCGTGCACGTGCCCCTCCTGGTGGTTCGCGGCCGGGTCAGGCGGCCAGCGCGTCGTTGTAGCGGGCCATGCCGGCACGCACGATCGCGAGGTTTGCCTGCGACCGGTCCGCGGCGAGGTAGACGAACGACGTCGGGCTGACCAGCCGGATCAGATGGATCTGGTCGGTGAGCGTGATCAGCATGTCCTCGAGCTGCATGTCGAGGTTCAGCGCGGCCATGATCTTGCGCTTCTGCTTGACCATCTCGCTGTTGTAGGCGCTCGCCGCCGACAGGTCGAAACCGTCGTTCTTCGAGTACATGCCGATCGTCATTCCCGAGTCGAGGTCGACGAGTGCCGCGGCGATGAAGCCGGGCATCGAGGCGCCGAGGTCGGCCAGGATCTGGATCGTCTGCTGCTCCGAGAGCATCGGTTCTCCTTGCGGTTGTCACGCCGGCAGCACGGTGCGGCCGGCATCGTTCGGAAGGCCCGGCTGGTGGATCAGTCGGGTTCGGTCGGGTCGGGCACGGTCTCGCCGGTGAGCTCCTGACGCAGGTCCCGGCAGGCGAGATGGATGCGCGCGATGTTCGCGCTCGCGACGGTCATGATCATCAGCACGTGCCGGTCGCCGACCGCATAGAGCAGCACGTACCCGTCGGGGCTGCGGACGGTGAGCTCGCTCAGCCGGCCCGGGCCGACGAAGTCGGCGAGCCGCTGGCCGAGCGACACCGAGGCCGCGCACACCGCCGCGGCCGCGTTGGCCTGCTCCGGGTCGAGGACATGGGCGACCGGGCGGCCGTCGGCCCCGGCCAGCAGCAGGCCGGTCACACCGGTGATCGAGCGCAGCTTGGCGTCCAGCAGATTCCGCACGGTAGCGGTGTCGCCGATGTACGGCGTGAAGGATTCGGCACTCATGCGCAGGAGCGGCTCTCGCTCCGCGCCAGCGACGTCAGCAGCGACACCAGCAGGTGCCGCGCGGAACGCTCGTCGATGACGTTGCACGGCACGACGGTGACGTCGGTCGCCAGGAATTCGCGCAGCATGTCGACCGCCACCGGTATCTCGACCCCGCGGTTGGCGCCGACGGCGAGCGCGGTGATCGGCTTGTCGTGGAAGAACGAAAGGATCCGCGCCGCGTCCGGCCAGGTCGAGGGGTTCGCGACGTCGACCAGCACCACACAGGCATCGGCGCCCTCGGCAACCACGTCCCACATGAACCGGAACCGGTCCTGGCCGGGGGTGCCGTACAGCAGCAGCCGGGTCGACAGTTGATCACCGTGTACGTCGAAATGCCCGTGCTCCAGCCCGACGGTCGTCGTCGGTTTCAGCTCTGCCTCGTCGCCCGTCGTCGCCTCCTCGGTGCCGACGACGGGGACGCCGGAGATGTGCTGGATAAAAGTCGTCTTGCCTACCCCGAAGGGGCCGGTGACAACAACTTTGAACTCGACGTCTGGGTCGCGCACCGACGAATCCCTCCCCCTGCTCCGCGGCCCGACGACGGCCGTCCAGAGTTTCCCCCACCTGCCCCGCAAAACCCCTGACACGACGGAGAGGTTAACCGCTGTACCCGGGTACGACCAGACGCCTCCACGATGTCTCGCACGAATTTCTGGTTAATCGAATCAATCGATTACTCGACGCCGATCGCGCTCGTACCGGCAGTGATAAATAGCAGAACGGAACCGTCTCGGAATAGCTCTGAATATCACCTAGGGTGAGCCGGGGAATACATTTCCTATTACTCCGGCTTTTGTTATTTTTGCGCGGCGTAGGACAGAAACATGTTGGATATTTCCGGGCTCGTCCCGGCTTCGTCGAGGCGTACGGCGATGTGGTCGTCCCACCTGTCGTCGGGGTGCGGATGGTCGGAGCGCCAGTGGCAGCCGCGGCTGTCCTGCCGGGCCGTTGCCGCCGCGACGACGGATCGTGCCACCGTCGCGAGCGGCCCGGTGCCCGCGGACCCGAGCTCGTCCGCGGCGGCGTTCAGACCGGCGCCGTCGCGACGGATACCGGCGTACTTGGTCAGGATCGTGCGGATCCGCTCCGGGTCGCGATCCTCGCCGAGTGCGAGCTCGTGCGTACGACCGCGGTCCCGCGCGGGGAGGTCGAGGGTCAGGGCCGTTGCGACCCGCCGACCGAAGACCAGACCCTCCAGCAGGCTGTTCGACGCGAGCCGGTTGGCCCCGTGTACGCCGGTCGCCGCGACCTCGCCGACGGCGTACAGGCCCGGTACCTCGGTGGCTCCGTTGCGGTCGGTCCGGACGCCGCCGCAGAGGAAGTGCTCAGCCGGCGCGACCGGAATCTGCTCGGTCAGCAGGTCCACGCCGATGCGTGCGCAGGAGGCCAGCACGGTCGGGAACCGCCGGCGCAGTACGTCGGGCGCGACCGCAGTCGCATCCAGCCAGACGTGATTGGATCCGTCCCGCCGCATCGTCGACTCGATCGCCCGCGCGACGATGTCCCGCGGGGCCAGGTCGGCCCGCGGGTGCAGTCCGTCCATGATCCGGCGGCCGTGGATGTCGCGCAGTACGGCGCCCTCGCCCCGGACCGCCTCGGTGACCAACGGCAGCTGCCCGCTGGTCTCGCCGGTGTAGAGCACGGTCGGGTGGAACTGGACGAACTCCATGTCCACCAGCGACGCGCCCGCCTGCAGCGCCAGGGCGATGCCGTCCCCGCGCACCGTCGACGGATTGGTGCTGGCCAGGTACGCGTTGCCGATACCGCCGGTGGCCAGTACGACGGCGCGCGCGTCGATCTGCTCGGTCTGCGCGCCGGTGTCGACCAGCACGCCGACGATGCTTCCGGACTCCGACTGGACCAGCCCGACGGTCCGTCCGGTCATCGTCCGTACGCCGGTCCGCTCGAGGGCGCTACGGAGCGCCCGATGCACCTCCGCACCGGTGGCGTCACCGCCGGCATGCACGATCCGAGGACGGCTGTGACCGCCCTCCAACGTCCTCGACAGCGACCCGTCCGCGTTGCGGTCGAAGCGAGCCCCGTGGGCGATCAGCTCGGCAACCCGCTGCGGTCCTTCCTCGACCAGCGCCCGGACGTTGCGGGGATCGCAGAAGCCCGCGCCGGCGACGTCGGTGTCGTGAGCGTGATCGAGCGGATCGTCCTCGCCGTACGCCGCCGAGACGCCGCCCTGCGCCCAGGGGGTGCTGCCGTCGCCCACGCTGAGCAGCAGCACCTCGCGGGTCGCCGCGAGCCCGAGCGCGGTCGACAGGCCCGCGACGCCGGAGCCGATGACGACGACGTCCACGGCGCGCGTCATCGGGCACCCGCAGGCTTGCCGATGGCAACCATCCGCTCGACCGAACGCCGGGCCCGCTCGATGGTCTCGGGCGGGAGCTGGATCTCGTCGCGTCCTTCGCGCAGGCACCGCACCAACAGCTCCGGGGTGATCATCTTCATGAACCGGCACGAGGCCTTCGGGTTCACCGGCAGGAAGTTCGTCTGCTGGTTGACCTTGCGAAGCTGGTGGAGCATGCCGATCTCGGTCGCGATCAGGGCCGTCTTCGAGGTCAGTTCGCGAGCGGTGTCCAGCATGCCGGCGGTGGACAGGATGTGGGTCCGCTCGGCCGGCAGGTCACCGACGCCCGCGAGCCAGACCGCCGACGACGCGCAGCCGCACTCGGGATGGATGAGGACCTCGGCCTCGGGATCGGCCGCCACCTGAGCGCGCAGGTCGGCCGCGGTGATGCCGGCGTGCACATGGCACTCGCCCATCCACACCTCGATGTTGTCCCGGCCGGTCTGCCGCCGGACGTGCGCGCCGAGGAACTGGTCGGGCAGGAACAGGATCGGCTGGTCGGCCGGGATCGAGTTCACCACCTCGACCGCGTTGGACGACGTACAGCAGACGTCGGCCTCGGCCTTCACCGCGGCGGTGGTGTTGACATAGGCGACGACCGCGGCGTCGGGGTGCTCGGCCTTCCAGGCCCGCAGTTGGTCGGCGTCGATGGTGTCCGCGAGCGAGCAGCCCGCTTGGGCGGTCGGAATCAGCACGGTCTTGTCCGGGCTGAGCAGTTTGGCGGTCTCCGCCATGAAGTGCACGCCGCAGAACACGATCGTGGACGCGTCCGTACTCGCCGCGATCCGCGACAGCGCGAGGGAATCGCCGACGTGGTCGGCGACGTCCTGGATCGCCGGTTCCTGGTAGTTGTGGGCGAGTACGACGGCATCCCGCTCGCGGGCGAGGCGGCGTACCTCTTCCTGCCATGTGATTGCTGTGCCAACGGTCACAACAGGTCCTTCTCTCGAGAGATTTCGCTTGGTAGGCGATAACTGGGGACGACTAAGCCACGAGCAGGCTGATGTCGAGTGCGGCGGGGGAGTGGGTCAGGGCGCCGACCGAGACGGCGTCGACACCGGTGGCGGCGACGCCGGCGATGGTGTCGAGCGTGACGGTGCCGGAGGCCTCGAGTCGTGCGTCGGAGCCGGAGGCGTTGCGCCGCTCGACGATCTGGACCATTTCCTCGGCCGACATGTTGTCGAGCAGGATCCACTCGACCCGGCAGTCCAGCGCCTGGCGGGCTTCCTCGGCGGTGGTGACCTCGACCTCGATCGCCATCGTCCGGCCTTCCGCGGTCATGCCGTCGCGCACTCGGCGGACCGCCGGGAGGACGCCGCCGGCCGCGGCGAGATGGTTCTCCTTCAGCAGCACCATCGCGGCCAGGTCGAGGCGGTGATTCGTGCCGCCTCCGCAGCCCACGGCGTACTTGTCCGTGGCCCGGAGGCCGGGCGCGGTCTTGCGGGTGTCGAGGAGCCGGACCGGGCGCGCCCCGATCGCAGCCACGAAGGCCGCCGTGAGGGTCGCGATACCGGACATCCGCTGGACGAAGTTCAGCGCCACTCGCTCGCCGGTGAGGATCGACCGTGCCGACCCGCTCAACCTTGCCAGCAGTTGCCCCGGGACGACCGGATCGCCGTCCGCGACCACGAGTTCCACCGAGACGTCGGGGTCGACGGCCGCGAACACGCCTTCTACCAGCGGAAGTCCGGCCACGCGGCCCGACTGCTTGGCGATCATGGTGGCCTCGACCCGCAGGTCTGCCGGGACACTCCATCGCGTGGTGACGTCGTCCGCCGCCTGATCCTCGGCCAGTGCGGCGAGTACTGCGGTCCGGATCGTCTCTGTCGTCAGTTGCACGGGTTCATCTCCGTCTGCGTCAGCCATGTTTTCGCCTGACAGGCGATAACTAGGTGCACGCTACCATCGGCGGCGTGCCCGCAGCCAAGAAAGGTGATCCGGTTAACTTCCCCAGTTACCCGCACGAAGCGCTCGCCATCGTTCTGTCGGTCCGCGACGGCAGGTTGTGCGTCCTGCTGTGGAAGCGCGCCCGGAGCCCGTTCCGCGGCCGCTGGGCGCTTCCCGGCGGTGGGGTCGAGCCCGCGCAGCGGCTGCGGGAGGCAATCACCGCGCACCTCGCGGCGAAGGTCGACGTACGCGACGTCGCACACCTCGAGCAGGTGGCGACGCACAGCGCGATCGACCGTGATCCGCGGGCCCGCGTGCTGGCGACGGGTTATCTCGGCCTGGTCCCGTCCGACGTACGCCCGGTACTGCCGGCCGACACGGTCTGGCACGCGGTCGACGAGCTGCCGCCGACCGCGTTCGACCATCACTTCTTCATCGAGGCCGCGGTTGCGCGGCTGCGCGCCAAGCTGTCGTACACCAACATCGGGTTCGCGCTGGCTCCGCTGGAGTTCACCATCGCCGAGCTGCGCGACCTCTTCGGCGCCGCCCTGGGCTACGAGCTCGGCGCCACCAACCTCACCCGGGTCCTGACCCGGCGGCACGTAATAGCCCCCACGAACCGCCGAGCCACCCCCGGCCAAAGCGGCGGCCGCCCCGCCACCGTCTACAAATTCGCTGCCCGCGAACTAACCGTCACAGACCCCTTCGCCGTACTCCGCCCACCCCGCTGACCTCAGCCCTGCGAAGCCTTCAACTCATCCCGATGCTTGTCGAGCCAGTCGGCGAACGACTCGAGCTCGCGGACCTTCGTCATGTCGCGGTCACCGGTGAAGCGTTGGTGGTCTTCCGCAGAGAACCGGAACATGTACGCCCTGGGCCGCTGGCGTACTCGGAATAGGTCTCTGCGGCGAGAGGTCCACGAGGGCTGTTTCCGCAGGTCAGAGGCCTAGTTCGTGGCATGGGTCGGCCCAGTTGTTCGGCGAGGTCAGCTGAGTACGATTTCGGCGTCTGCTCCGTCGCTGCTCCGTGAGTCGCGAGCGAGAAGAGCCGGCCGAGCCGCGAGTCGATGGCCGTGCGAGCGCGCTCATGCGAGGAGGGCAGGGCCGATCAGGTTTGCGCTTCGTGAGAAACGCATCGTTGAGGCACCACTGACCAGCCGGGAGTTCGAGCAGTACTTCGTCGCCAGGACAGTGCGCCTTCGCGGATTGATCAAGGAAGTCACTCTCGGCGCCCACGCCATGACGTGAACTCGACGATTACAGCAGAACGGACGATCTAGACTCCGAGGATGAGGCATCACGATGTGGTTGTCATCGGGGCCGGGTCCGGGAACATGGTTATCGGGGACTCTTTTGCCGGGCTCGATGTCGCCGTCGTGGAGGAGCGTCGGTTCGGTGGGACCTGTTTGAACTTCGGGTGTATCCCGTCCAAGATGCTTGCCTATGCGGCCGAGGTCGCAGATACCGTCCGCGGGGCAACGCGGTACGACGTCGATGCCGAGCTGCTGGGATTGCGCTGGACCGAGCTCCGGGACCGCGTCTTCAAGCGGATCGATGCGGATGAGGCGAGGGGGCGTGCTGGTCGCGAGGCGAGCGACTTCGTGACCGTGTATCCGGGACACGCTCGCTTCCTGGGGCCGAGAAGGTTGCAGATCGAGCTGGGTGCGGAGTCGGTCTCGGTGGAGGCCGATCAGATCGTGATCGCGGCCGGCGGGCGTCCGTTGGTACCGCCGCCCGTTGCGGCGTCGGGTCTGCCGTACGAGACGTCGGACACGATCATGCGGATCGACACTCCGCCGCGGCGGCTGGCGATCCTCGGAGGCGGCTACATCGCGGCCGAGTTCGCGCACGTCTTCGCTGCTGCGGGCAGCGAGATCGTCATCATCGAGCAGGCGGACCAGCTGCTCGGACCGCAGGACGAATCCGTGGCGCAGGCCTACACCGATCTTGCGCGGCATCGTTTCGAGCTGCACCTTGGTCGCGAACTGACCAAGCTGGACGGCGAACCCGGCGCGCTACTGCTGCACCTTGACGACGGTACGACGCTGACCGCGGATGCTCTCCTCGTCGCCGTGGGCCGTACGCCGAACTCGGACAAGCTGGAGCTGGCCGAGGCCGGGATCAGCACGCACGACGACGGCCGCATCGTGGTGGACAAGTACCAGCGCACCACGGTCGACGGGGTCTACGCGCTGGGCGACGTCTGCTCGGCGTACCCGCTCAAGCATGTCGCGAACCGGGAGGCCGAGGTGGTTGCGCACAACCTGCGTCATCCCGACGATCTGCGTGCGACCGACCATGAGGTAGTACCGGCGGCCGTGTTCACCGATCCGCAGGTCGCGTCGGTCGGTTCGACGGAGCAGGATCTTCGCGACGCGGGAAGAAGTTATGTTGCCGCAAGCACCCGGTTTGCCGATGTCGCGTACGGGTGGGCGATGGAGGACACGACCAGCTTCTGCAAGCTGCTCGCCGACCGTTCCACGGGCCGCCTGCTCGGCGCACACATCATTGGTCCACAGGCGGCGACGCTGATCCAGCCGCTCGTCGTGGCGATGGCACTCGACATCGATACAAAGACCCTTGCCGAGCGCCCCTATTGGATCCACCCAGCCCTCACCGAGGTGGTGAAGGAGACTCTCCGCCAACTCCCGGCTTGATGCGACTGGTGGGCACCGGATGTGAGTGAGTTCGCTCTGGGCAACGGCGTTCATCGAGAGCCACGGCGCCGAGACCGGCGCTTGGCGCGGCGAGACCGGCCATGCAGGCTCGCTGACGGCGAGCGGCTCGATTGCGTCCAGGACCTCGACGACGGACCCGCGCCAGCCGTGGGTGAGGATGCGACCGCGCGACGTCGATTCTCAGGCGTGGTCGCCGTCGAGGAGTTCGTGGATCCTTTCCAGAGCCTGCTGGATTTCGGGGTGTTTGTACTGCGCGGCGCGGAATTCGGCGCTGATCACACCGCAGCGGTGGACGCGGCGGAAGTCACCGTACGGGAACTCGTAGTGCCCCTTGGTCTCTACGTCCATGTCGTCGTCGACCCCGCGGTGGTGGTGCGGACGCGGTTGCCGGGCATCGACAGCAGGTGGTAGCCGCGGGTGACGACCTTCGCGGGGAGGCCGGCCAACGGTACGTGCAGGGGGTTGGCGGCTGCCTGGGTGCCGCCGAGGTCGACGACGAAGCCGAGGTCTTCGTGGCGGTAAGGCTGCGGGATTCCGGTGCCGAAGCTTGCCGCGATGTTGTCGGCGGCCTGTTTGCCTTGTCGTTGGGCGTGCTGGGCTGTCATCGGGGTGACCTCACCGGGCCGGGTCAGGTCCGGTACGGCGGCCGCGTCACCGCTCGCGAACACCTCAGGATGCCCGGGCACCTCGAGGTACTCATCCACGACCAGCCGACCCTTGTCGGTCTTCAAGTCGGTCAAATGTGGATGAGGCTTGTCTGAGTCTGGCTCAGACGACATGGTGTGTAGATGGATAGGTCAGATGAGGACCGTGCAATCACCGAGGTGATCGACCGGCTGGCCAAGCAGTTCCCGCGGGTGTCCGTGGATGAGGTCGCCGAGGTCGTCAGTCAGTCGCGCCCCGAGTTCGACGATGTTCCGATTCGGGACTTTGTGCCGTTGTTCGTCGAGAGGGGAGCCAAGTCGCGGCTACGCGCGATGGCTTAGTCACAATTCGTGTACGACGTGGTAGAGCGCTTGTCAGTCCGACCACCGATCTGATGCCGTTGCTGCCTCGTAGCTCGGCGGCGTGTTCGGTGTCGACGGAGGGAGGGCAGCCGGGTGTTCGGTAGTGCGGAGGAGTCGCTGCAGGAGGCGGGTGCAGCGTTGCGGCACGCTGTGGATGTACTGCGCCGTCGACCGGCGGACGACGTGGCGGCGAAGTACCTGGTGGCCGAGTTTCATGAGCTGCGGACGGTGATGTCGACCGCGGCCATTTTGATGAAGGCGTTCGAGCTCTCGCGATTCGCCGTCCTGGCCCATCAACAGCAGAGCTCAGGTCTTGCAGTGATGCTGGATGAGGCCGATGCCGACCTGCTGGCAGGCTCGGACCACCTGAACAGCGCGGCTGTGTGTCTGACGAGCGCCAGGCAGAGGCTCGACGTACCCCGCTAAGCGGCGGGAGGATTGTCCCTCGGCGAAAGCGAGGCGCTAGGCGTGACCGTTGTTCCATCGCTTCCAGTTCGTGGCCGGGACGATCAACTCGCCGTGCTCGACCAGGCGTTGTCCGATGCCGTGTCCGGGCGTGGTTCGGTGACCGTGATCGAGGGCGGTCCTGGCATGGGTAAGACCCGGCTGCTGCAGGCCGCGTGGGTCCGGGCCGCCGCCCGGGGGTTCCGCATGGGGCGCGGTATGGCCGACCCGACCCAGCGGGTGGTCGAACTCGCGCCGTTGTTCGAGGCGTTGTTCGAGCACGATGCGCCGTTGCTCGACCGGTCGAGCCTCCGACAGGTGTACGCCGCTCCCGAACAACGGTTCTGGCTGCTCCAAGAGATTCAGACGCTGCTCGAGGAAGTGGCCACATCGGCGCCGGTGCTGATCGTGCTCGACGACCTGCAGTGGGCCGACTCGGGTACGGCGGCGGCTCTGAGAGTGCTGTCCGCTCGACTCGCGGGTACGCCGATCGCCTGGGTACTCACGCTACGGCCCGGCCAGGAGTCGGCGTCCCTTCAATCCACGATCGTAGCCCTCGTGGACGCCGGCGCCACCACCCTTCATCTGGGCCCTCTCGACTACGACGCGATCGCCTCCATCGCCGCAGACCTCCTGGACGCCACGCCGGACGACGCGCTGCTGAAGTTGCTGCGGTCGGTCAACGGAAACCCGTTCCTTCTGGTCGACGTCGTCCGTGGATTGGCTGCCGAGGGCAACCTTTCGACCGCGGAGGGGCAGGTGACTCTGCTCGAGGACCGGCTGCCGAGCCGCGTCAGTGACGGCATGCGACTCCGACTGGCGAGGATGTCCGAGGTCTCCGAGCGGATTGCGACCTGCGCCGCGGCCCTGGGGCGCCGGTTCACGGTGGCCGACATCGCGGCGATGACGGGTATGTCCGTTCCCGACCTGGTGACGCCGATCCGGGTTCTCATGGAGGCCGACATCCTCGCCGAGAGCGACGACCGGCTGTCGTTCGTGCACGACCTGGTGCGTGACGCCGTACGCGCGAGCGTGCCTACCGCCGTCAGGCGAGCCTTGGATCGTGAAGGCGCCGACGTCCTCCTTCGCCGCGGAGCGCTTCCGGTGGAAGTGGCGGCGCAGGTGGCTGAGAGCGCCTCTTTCGGAGACTCAGTTGCGATCGGAGTGCTGGCCGATGCAGCTGAAGCATTGGGGATCACCGACCCCGCGATGTCGGCTGAGCTGGCCGAGCGCGCATTGCTGCTCATGCCAGAGCGCCATGAACTCCGAGGACCGTTGGTAGGGCGGCGCGCTGTCTCGCTGTTCGCCGCCGGCATCCGCGACGAGGCGAAGCGCTACGTCGACACCGTGCTGCGACAAACCTTTCCACCCGCTCAGCAGGCCCAGATGCGGCTGCGGATTGCGAGCATGTTCGGGCTGGCGCCGGACATTCGGGTGGAGAACGCACGGCACGGCCTGGCGCTCCCCGACCTGCCCAGCGACCTCCGTGCCGAGCTGATGGCCGCAGAGGTGCACAACCTGGTGGTTGGTGGCCGAGTCGCCGAGGCGGTCGGCAAGCTGTCTGCGGCGGAGGCGGCAGCGCGAGAATGCGGCAGCCAGGAAGCCGAGTTCGCGATGGATCTGGCCAGTGCAGGCTTGGACTACCAGCAGCTCGAGTTCTCCAGAGGGCTGGCCCGGCTCGATGCGGCGATCGCGCGTGGTACTTCGGAGGATGTCCGGGCACGGCTCGCGGCGTACTTCCGTGGCTGGTTGCTGGCAGCGATGGACCGATTCGACGAAGCGATCGCCGTCGCTGAGGAGGGTGCGCGCGCTGCCCGTCGCGATCGGCAGCACTGGGCCTTGTCCACGTTCGAGACCCTGACGGGCATCGTCAAGCTTCAGTCAGGCCGGCTGCCGGACGCCGTCGCGGCTCTCGAGGGCCATGTCTCGCTGGTCGACGGAGCCGTTGTCGGCGGCGTCATCGATGCGGCCAACCTGTCCAGTCTGGCCTTTCTCCGGGTCCACACCGCCGACGAGTGGGGCAGCCGCGAAACGGTCCGCATGTGCGAGGCGATGATCAACTCGACCTCGCCGGCGATCCGCGCTCACGCGGCGTGGGGCCTCGCCGCGCACGCGAACGCTCACGGGCAGATCGGACAAGCCCACAAGTGGCTGAGGCTGGTCTGGGACGCCGAGGCGCCGTACTCCCGACGTCTGTACCCGCACGACATCGCGAGTGACGCGGAGGTCGTGAGGGTCGGACTCGCTGTCGGCGATCACGAGCTCGTGTCCGAAACGCTGGCCGGCGCGATCGAACGCCTGCGCCTCAACCCCGATGTCAGCTCGATCGCCGCCTGCGTTCACCACCTGCAAGGACTGATCACCCATTCGTCGGCCGAGCTGGCCAAGGCCGTGCCGCTGATGCGTTCCGCGGGAAGACCGCTGGCCGTTGCCAGCCTGCTGGAGGACTACGCGTGCTCGCTGCTCGCAGAGGGCTCGACCGCGGACGGCATCGAGATGCTCGACGAAGCACTCGACCTCGCGGTCGGGATCGGCGCGACCCGGCTCGCCGGGCGGGTCCGCGGTCGCCTGCGCGAACACGGAGTACGGCGTCGCGTCTTGCTGTCGACAGGTGTGCACAGCGGATGGGACGCGCTCACTCCCACGGAGTCCCAGGTCGCTCAACTGGTGGTCGACGGCTGCACCAATCGAGAGATCGCCGAGCAACTGTTCGTCTCTCTGCACACGGTGAACACCCACGTTCGGCACATCTTCGAGAAGGTGCAGGTTCGTTCACGGTTCGAACTGGCCCGGCTCGCCAACCGGCACGACAACGGAACCTAGAACAAGAGATCGCATACCTGTGCGATGTGCCGGGCAACGCTCGAGGACGACTTTCGAAGGGTGCGGCATCCGCCGCGACATCCCGAAGGAGAGTCGGCATGGCAAGCAACGTAAGCATCGTGTTCGCTCATGGTCTGTGGGCCGATGGCTCGTGCTTCAGCAAGGTGATGGGGCCGCTCCAGGCCGAGGGCTACGAGTGCCTGGCCTCGGAGCACGCCCTCGACAACCTCGCGAACGACGTCGCCAACGTACGGCGCAACGTCGCGCGCGCGTCGAATCCGGTCCTGCTGGTCGGTCACTCGTACGGCGGCACCCTGATCACCAACGCGGGTATCGACGAACGAGTTCGCGGGCTGGTCTACATCGCCGCGCTGGGACCCGACGAGAACGAGACGTCACAAGGTCAGCAGAACAACTACCCCAAGACCCCGATCTTCGAGCACATCGAGGTGGCCGAGGACCGGATCTGGCTGCTCAAGTCCGGCGTACCGTTCTTCGCCGGCGACCTGCCGGAGGCCGAGCAGGCGCTGGTGTGGGCGACGGCGATGCCGCCGGTTCCGGACCTGTTCGACCAGAAGGTCGAGGGAACGGCGTGGCGGACGAAGCCGAGCTGGGCCATCGTCGGCACGAACGACCAGACCGTCCAGCCGCAGCTCGAGCGCGACTCAGCCAAGCGGATGGGGGCCAAGACCTTCGAGCTGGACTCCAGCCACGTCCCGATGCTGTCGCAGCCGAAGGCCACCCTCGACATCATCCGCGAGGCCGCAGAGTCGCTGTAGCACTATGCGGCGGGTCCGGTTCTCCGCCGAACCCGCCGCCCGCCGGCTAGGTGCTGCTGCTCTCCGGGTCGGGCTGGGTGCTGATGTCGTCCTTGCTGGCCTTGACCAGGAGTAGGACGGCCACGAAGGCTGCGGTGATCATAGCTGCCCCGATCCAGAAGGCGACGTGGTAGCCGTGGATCGCGGCGGGTGGGTTGAATGCGGAGGGTGGGAGGTGATGGGCAACGACATAGGACGTGACCGCACTCGCGTAGAAGGTGTTCAACAGTGCGGTACCCAGGGATCCGCCGATTTGTTGGGTTGAGTTGAGGACCGCGCTGGCGACTCCCGCGTCATTGTTGTTCACTCCGGTGAGCGCGAGGCTCGACAGCGGCACGATCACGAGGCCCAGGCCGATGCTCATCAGTAGTTCTCCGGGCAGAACATGGGGAGCCCAACTGCTGTTGTCGGAGATGAACGTGAAGGTGCCCAGGCCGATTGCAACCATGGCGAGCCCGATCAGCATGAGTGGTTTGGGGCCGGTGCGCGGCAGCACGGCCGACACTGCGCCCGAGGTGACGATGATGCCGATGCTGAACGGCAGGAACGCGATGCCCGACTTGAGTGCGCTGTAGCCCAGGTTGTACTGGAAGTAGTAGCTCAGGAACAGGAACATCGCGAACAGCCCGGCGAAGACGAGCAGTGAGGCGAGGTACGAGCCGCCGCGATTGCGATCGAGTACGACCCGCATCGGCAACAGCGGGCTCGTCGTACGCAACTCGACGAGCACGAACGCGACCAGCAGGATAACGGCGCCCACGAGATAGCCGATCACTTCGATCGAGAGCCAGCCGACGCCGGTCTTGGCCGCTTGGGTGAATCCGTACACGAGGGCGACCAGTCCGGCTGTGCCGAGGATCGCGCCAGGGATGTCGTACGAGCCTCCGCCCGCGGACTTGCTCTCGGTGACCAGGATCGTGCCGGCGATGAAGGCGGCGATCGCGATGGGCACGTTGATCAGCAGGCACCAGCGCCACGATGCGTACTCGGTCAGGGTGCCGCCGAGGATCAGGCCGATCGCGGAGCCACCGCCTGAGATTGCGCCGTAGACGGCGAACGCCCGGGACCGCTCCTTCAGCTCGGTGAAGGTCACCGAGACCAGTGACAGCGCTGCGGGCGCGAGGAGCGCTGCGAACGCGCCCTGGAGGGCCCGGGCACCGAACAGCGTTGCGCCGTTCTGCGCCGCACCACCGAGCGCCGACGCCGCGGCGAACCCGAGCAGCCCGACCAGGAACATCCGCTTACGACCGGTGTAGTCGGCGATCCGTCCGCCAAGCAACAGCAGGCCGCCGAACGCGACGGTGTAAGCGGTGACCACCCATTGCCGGTCGGCGTCGGAGATGCCCAGGTCGCGTTGCGCCGATGGCAGCGCGATGGTCACGACGGTGCCGTCGAGCACCACCATCAGTTGAGCGATCGCGATCACCGCCAGGGCCCACCATCGATGGCTGGGTGGTGCTTCGACCGTTTCCCCGAGCGACTCGAGCCGGTTCTCGTCGGCCCGCTCAGCGTCTGAAGTCATGATCAGCGGGCTACGGCCTGAGGACGATCTTGCCGCGGGTGTGGCGGCGTTCGAGCTCGGTGTAGGCCTCGCGGACCTGAGCCAGCGGATAGACCCTCGCGATCGGTACCTCGAGAGCTCCGCCGGCGACCAGGTCGGCCAACTCCGCGAGCACCGTGGCGCCCGGCCCGGCTGCTGCGCCGCCCTCGGTCTTCACCCCGTATTTCTGGGCGGCCGCGAAGTCGACGATGGTGTCGATCCGCTCGGCCGCGACGCCGAGTGCGAGGGCCAACTCGACGTACCTGTCGCCGTTGGTGTCGATGAAGGCGTCCACGCCGCTTGGCGCGGCGGCCGTGATCCGGTCGGCGACGCCGGCGCCGTACGCGACAGGGATCACGCCGTGGCTCTTCAGCCACTCGTGGTTGTTCTCGCTCGCCAGGCCGATGACCGTGGCCCCGGTACGGCGTGCGAGCTGTACGGCGAGCGAGCCGACGCCCCCGGCGGCTCCCGAGATGACGACGGTCTCGCCCTCCTTGGGCTCGACTGCGTGAACTGCCCCCCATGCGGTCGTGCCGGCGACATACAGGCCACCGCCGACTTCCCAGGAGACCTTCTCCGGCTTACCTGTGAGGTTGCCGACCTCGACCAGGACCAGCTCGGCCTGGGAGGCCCGCGTGTCCGAGAACCCGATGACTTCGTCGCCGGGCGAGAATCCGTTGACCCCGGCGCCGACCTCCTCGATGACGCCGGCGAGGTCGCTACCCTGCCCGGAGGGGAACGTCGACGGGAACAGCTCGGCCACTGCGCCGGTGCGGATGACCGCCTCGCTGGGGTTGATGCCGGCCGCTTTCACCCGGACGAGGACCTGCCCGTCGCCGGGTACCGGGCGTTCCACCTCCTCGACCCGAAGCACGTCGATGCCGCCGAACTCGTCGTACCTGACTGCCTTTGGCATTTCTGCAGCTCCCTTTGGTTCGAATTCGCCGGGCATTCCCTGCCGGATGTGGGCCCAACTAGCAGGCTTGCTGTCAGGCAGGTGAGGAAGCGTCACCGGATCACGGTGATTCCCGAGTAGAGCGGGCGGATCACCGCGATCCGGTGACGACCGATCACCTGCTGGGCGGCAAACCTGAGTTTGTTGCGAAGGTCCGCCCGGCCCGTTGGAGGAGATCGACATGACTGCCGACGACGAGCAGGTGACGTCACGGATATCTCTTGGTACGTCGGTGCCCGCGGTACGGGTTGAGGGTGTGAGCAAGCGGTTCGGGACGACCGTGGCGCTGGATGGCGCTGGGCTGGAGGTTCCGGCGGGGATGGTATTTGGTCTGCTCGGCCCGAATGGTGCGGGCAAGACCACGCTCGTGCGGATTCTGGCCACGCTGCTGGCGCCCGATGCCGGCCGTGTGGAGGTCCTCGGCCATGACGTGACGGATGAGCCTGCCGCCGTCCGGGAGCTGATCGGCCTCACGGGTCAGTTCGCGGCGGTCGACGAACTGTTGACCGGACGCGAGAACCTGGAGATGTTCGGCCGTCTGTTCAATCTGTCCCGCGAGGACGCCCGCCGTCGCGCCGGGGAGCTGGTGGAGCGATTCGGCCTGGCGCAGGCGGCTGAACGGTCGGCCGGCACGTACTCCGGCGGCATGCGCCGCAGACTGGACATCGCCTCGAGCCTCGTCACCCGCCCGCGGATGCTGTTCCTCGACGAGCCGACCACAGGCCTGGATCCGCGCAGCCGCAACGAGATCTGGGCGATCGTGCGCGAGTTGCGGCGCGAGGGGACGACGATCCTCCTCACGACGCAGTACCTGGAGGAGGCCGATCAGCTGGCCGATCGGATCGCGGTCATCGACCGCGGGAAGGTGATCGCGGAGGGAACCGGGAACGAGCTCAAGGAGCGCGTCGGCGGCCAGATTCTGGAGGTGGAACTATCCAGCGCAGGGGACCGCGACCGCGCACAGGTCGTGCTCTCGAGGGTCGGTTGCGGCGAGCCGCAGCCGGACGAGCGGCCGGACCGTCTCACTCTTCCGGCCCCGCGCAACGGCCTTGCGTTGGTGGAGGAGGCTGCCGCCGGGTTGCGCCAGGCGCAGATCGCCGTCAGTGACATCGGGTTGCGCCGGCCCACCCTGGATGATGTCTTCCTGCAGCTGACCGGTGCCGCGCCGAGTGAGGACGGCAGCGAACCTGCACCTCGGCCTCGAGCCCAGCAGCCGCCGCCGAAGGGGCCGGCACCTCGCCGGCCCGCGCCTCGTCGTCCGGTCGTGCGGCTCCGCCGTCCATCGCCGCAGGCCGTGCGCTCGGCGGTGACAGACACTGCCGTCGTCACGATCCGCAACCTGCGTCACTTCATCCGCCAGCCGGATCTGCTGGTCTTCTCCACCATCCAGCCGGTCCTGTTCGTCCTGCTGTTCTTCTACGTGTTCGGCGGCGCGATCGGCCGCTCCTTGCCGGATGGCGTGGCGTACGTCGACTTCCTGCTGCCCGGGATCTTCGTCCAGTCGGTCACGTTCGGCGCCTCGCAGACCGCGGTCGGCCTGAAGGAAGACCTGACTCGCGGGGTGGTCGACCGGTTCCGGTCGATGCCGATGGCCCGTTCCGCGGTGCTGGCCGGGCGTACCATCGCCGACCTGGTCCGCAACATCGCGGTCATCGGGCTGATGATCGCTGTCGGGTACCTGGTCGGGTTCCGTTTCCTCGGCGGGGTTGCCGGTGCGATTGCGTGCGTTGCAGTCGTCGCCGCGTTCGGCTTGGCCCTCAGCTGGATCTTCGCCTTCGTGGCGCTGACGGTGCGCGGCGCGGAAACGGCGCAAACGGCCGGGTTCGTCGTGATCTTCCCGCTCGTCTTCGCCAGCTCGGTGTTCGTGCCGGTGGCCACCTTTCCGGAGTGGCTGCAGACGCTCGCAAGATTCAACCCCGTTACCGTCACCGGTGACGCCGCCCGCTCCCTCGCGTTGTACGGCTCCTCGGCGTCACTCGGCGCGGCCGCGGCGTGGGTCGCTTGCCTGCTGGCCGTGTTCATCCCCCTGTCCGTATGGAGCTACCGACGGATCGGCTGACCCCAGCGCCTGCCCCGCTGCTCAGATCGTGTCCAGCTCGGCGACTGCGTCGGGCGGCAGGGGCAGGGCCGCGCCCGCGATGTTCTCGCGCAGGTGATCGACCGACGACGTGCCTGGGATCAGCATGAGATTCGGTGAGTGCTGGAGCAGCCAGGACTCGGCGACCGCCGTCGTGGTCGCACCGAGCTGGTCGAGGCTGACCGTGCTCAGGCCGAGGTGCCGGATGAGACCTTGCCCTTGCAGTTCAGCGAGCGCCTCGAACTGGGGTACGAGCGTGTCTGTAACCGTTGCGCGGTCATCGATCCCGACGAGGGTCCGCAGGTTGACTATGTCGAGTACGTCGAGTCCGAGCCGGCGGAGGTTGTCGTGTACTTGCGCACGCAGCGCCTCCGGGGAGTTGGCAGCCAGCCAGCCGCCCTTCTCGTCGCGGACCACTCCGACCTTGGTCGCGATGTGCACCTGGCCGTCGTACGGGAAGAGCGCTTCCCGGATGATCTCGTTGGTGATGTACGGCCCGTACGCGTCGGCCGTATCGATGTGATTGACGCCCAGCTCGACAGCGGTCCGCAGCACCTCGATGGCGGCGGCGCGGTCGCGCGGTGGCCCGAGAACACCAGGGCCGGCGAGCTGCATCGCGCCGTAGCCGATTCGGTTCAGCTCGAGGTCTCCGACCAGGTACGAGCCGGCCCGCGCGGCCGGTGGGTTGATGACGGTCATGGATTTCCCTTCGGCTGACTGTGTTCAGTGCGTGCGGGCGGACGCCGCCACTGCGGACGCGTAGTCAGGCAGGATGCCGAGCTGTGCGTACAAGGTGGTGAAGGCGATATGGCAGTCGAACACCTCGACCTTGCCGTTGCGCAGGTACCAGAAGTCGGCGGTCGGGAAGTCGACCTTGGCCCCGGTGGGCTTGATCACGCCGGCGGGTGTCTCGAACCCGCCGAGGAAGGTGCCCTGGATCGACAGTTCAATACTGACGACGTCACCGTTCACGGTGATGTGCTTGAGCTCTCGGTGCACGTCCGGAAGGAATGTGCCCATCCAGACGATCAGACCGCCCAGTTGTTGACCCCGCAGGCTCGACTGTCCCTCGACGCCGCCGATGCCGTTGAGCACACCGTCCCTGGCGAACAGGTTCATGAATCCCTGGGCGTCCAGAACGTCACCCTCACCCGCGTGGTACGCACGCAGGACGACGGCGAGGTTGGCCTTCTCACGCTTGGTCAGATGGCGGTTGGTGAGCGGCAGTTTGGACAGGTCGGTCGCGCTCAACGTCGCGCTGACCTTCGGACTCTGGACGAGAGTCGCAGCCTGTGACGGCGTGCCGCTGATCGCAGGCGGCGCGGCGCCGATGGCAAGAGCCAGGCCGGCGGCCATGGCGGTGATCGTCTTCCAGCGATGAACCTTCATGGTCGTGCCCTCCTGTGCTTCAGAACCTGGGATCCAGGACGTCCAGGTTTGCCGTCAGGACGGTGGGAGGTGGTCACCGGATGCCGGTGATTCTTGCGTGCCCGACCATCCGTCCCGGGATTCTGCTGATGTGTGATCCGGGCTGAGCTGACGAATCTCGATCAGGTCGAGGGCGAGGGCCTCGATCTCCGCAAGTACGCCGTACAACGCTGACCGGTCCAGCAACCCGGTCAGCACGGTGTCGGAGCCGTCGCGCCGCGACGCCAGCGCCGGGAACGCAGACAGCACGCCGGCACCGAGGTGGCCGTGGATCCGGATGGCGTACCAGGCGGGCATGGCGTCCATGAAGCACATGGTCAAGGCCGGGCAGGTGACCGAGCATCACTGCTTTGAGGTGAACCCGGGCTACCTCGTGCGGCGGGCCGACAGCAATCGGAGTTCCCGCGCGCGCCGTACCGCCGCAGAGCGGTCGCCGACCTGGAGCTTGGCGTAGATGCTGCGCACATGCGTGCTGACGGTGTTCTGCGACACAGACAGTTCGTCGGCGATCTCAGGCCGGGTCAGGTTCGTCGGGAGATAACGCAGCACTTTCAGCTCGCCGGGGCTGAGCTCTCCTGTCGGTGGCAACGAGGATCCCCTCTTGGCCGGCGGAAGAGAGCCGTGCAAGCTATCGAGGATGTCGGCGGCCAGCGCGGCGTGCGCTGTTGCATGCCCGGGGAGCGCCTCGAGTAGCTCGCGGGAGCCTGTGATCGCGAACGGGAGGATCAACCGGTCAGACTCCGCCAGGTCCAGCGCCCGCTCAGTCGCCTGGTTTGCCGCGCGCTGGTCACCGAGCTCGCGATGGGCGAGCCCGGCCAAGAGGTGTGCCTCGATGACCGTGACGTCCCCGAAGACCGCCGCCGTGCCATTCAGAACGTCGGCTACTGCTGTCAGAGCCCCAGCCGGCTCGCTTTCGGCGAGGCGGATCACCGCGAGGGCGTTCAGGATCTCACCGGAGCCGGCCGACTCGTCATCGAGCGCCGCCAGCAAGGCGTGAGCCTCGTCGACCATTCCGAGGCGGGCCTGGGTGGCGAGCAGCCACCGGGTGGTCCGGGTTGCCAACGCCCGCGAGTCTGCAAGCTGCGATCCCATGTACTCGGCGGCGGTGAACTCCTCGAGCGCTTCCTGATGGCGGTTGCGGCCGGCGTGCAGCAACCCAGCAGTCTGGTGCAGGAGGAGTGTGATGTCCGGGCCGGTGTCTGTTTCCAAGGCCTGTCTGGTTCGTTCCAGCCATTGCTCGCCCTCGTCGAACTCACCCGTCCAGATCAGATTGGCGGCGAGCATGATCAGGGCAGGCGCGATGATCGGTTCTGCGCCCCATCCGTATCGCTCGGCCAGCGCGATCGCCTCACGGCAGCGCCGCTGGGTCGTGGCGAACGAGTGGAGGACCAGCGATGCGAACCCGAGTTGCGCCAAGCAGCCGACTTCGAGGTACGGGCGACCGATCTCCCGCGCCAGCGTGGCGCCCTCCCGCAGATGCCGTTCGGCGTCCGGCGCGTCTGACAGCCCGAGCGTCCACGCCTCGGCCGTCCCCAGGTTCATCAGCGCGACCGCCCGCAGATCGTTGCCTAGTGCAACGTCCCCGTCGGGCTGCTCAGTGAGCGGGGAGGCCAGGAATCCGGCCTGCTCGATCGCACCGGCAAGCTCGCCGCGCCGCCTGGCCAGCGACAGCCTCAGCGACGCGACCGCCACCAGGAGGCGTCGCCGGCGGTCCGATGACGTCGCCTGCACGTGCGCCTCGGCGAACGCAAGCTCGCTGGCGGCCTGGTCCAGACGTCCCTGCGAGAGGTCACCCATCGCGCGCACCAGCGCGAGCTCGGGATGTTCTGCATTCTTGGGAAAATTCTGCACCAGCGCCTGCATGGTCTGCGCTTCCCCGTCGAGGGTCAGGCTGAACGACTGATCCGCGAGCAGCCGGGCGGCATCAGGCCAGTCGCCCGCTGCCTGGGTGTGCTTGATGGCGTCAACGACGCGCCCGTGCGCGGTGAACCATCCAGCGGCGCGTCGGTGCAGCGCCGGCACTTCCTCGGCCAGCCTCCGGCGAAGCTCCAGCCGCAAGAGATCCGCGAACAGATGGTGGTACCGGAACCACGTGCGCTCGGGGTCCAGTGAGACGACGAACGCGCTCGCATCTTCGAGCTCCAGCAGGATCCGTTCCGAGCCGGACCCGTCGGTCAGCAGGTCGGCGAGTGCGCCGTTGACACGGTCGAGCAGGGAGGTACGGAGAAGCAGGTCCTGGACGTCTGGCGGCTGGCGTTCCAGCATCTCGGCGATCAGGTACTCGCTGACCGTGCGGTCGCTGCCGGAGAACTCGGCGACGAACCGCTCCGGATCGGGGCGACCGGCCAGGGAGAGGGCGGCGAGCCGCAGACCGGCGGCCCACCCCTCGGTTCGCTGGTGCAGCAGCGCGGCCCCAGCGGCCGACAGTGTGATGCCCGAGGCGGCGAGAAGGTCGCGTGTTTCGCGCCCCGAAAAGCGCAGGTCGGCCGCGCGGATCTCCGCCAGGTCGCCGGCCAGACGCAGTTGGTGCAGCCGCAGACGTACGTCGTGGCGCATGGTCAGTATCGCGTGTGCCTGAAGGGGAAGATCCGTCAGCAGCCGGGTGAGCTGAGCGAGGGCCTCGGGCGAATTCAGCTCGTGAAGATCCTCGATGACCAAGGTGATGTCCTGCGCGTCGGCGAGTTCCGACAGCACCCGGTCGACCATCGCACGTGCATTGAAGTCAGGTGTCGCTGCTTGCGGTTCCACGCGGCCAGCGGCAGCCGTACCCGGGCCGATCGCGTCGAGTACGGCCAGCCAGAACTGCTGGGCGTCGCGCTCGTCGCGTTGCACCTGCACGAGAGCGAGCCGGGACGTCTGCCCCGGCCGGTCGGCCCACGCGCGCAGCAGGCACGTCTTCCCGCTCCCTGCCGGAGCCGAGATGACTGTTACCTTCCGCGCCGCCGCGCGATCCAAGGCAGCGACAAGGCCACCCCGGTCGATAAGCCGTGCACTTGCTGGAGCCACCGTCAAAGGCCCGCCCTTATCTCCACACCGGACAAACTGGCGCCGGCTACCCGCGCTTGAGTTCGAGGACGGGGATAGTGCGGATGCCCGCGGTCTGGCGTTCGTACTCGGCGAAGCCGGGGTAGCGCTCGGCCTGGACGGCGTAGATCCGGTCGTGGTCGGGACCGGTGATCTCGCGGACCGTGACGTCGTACGTCTCGGTCCCGCGCTCGATGGTGGCGTTGCCCGCGGCGGTGAGGTTGGCGTACCAGTCCGGGTTGGTCGGGGCGCCGCTCTTGGTTGCGAAGATGTAGATGGTGTCGGGGTCGGTCTCGTGTGCGAGGTACATCGTGGGGGTCACGTACTCTCGTCCGCTCTTGCGGCCGCGGTGGTGCACCAGAACCATCGGCGCGCCTTCGAACGGGCCGCCGACCTTGCCTCCGTTGGCTCTGAACTGGGTGATGGTCTGGGTGTTCCAGTCACTCATATGCACTCCTGTGGTTCGATCAATGCCGGGGCTCGATGCCAGCGAGGGTGACTTCGGCTGGCAGGGGCTCTGCCGACAACAGTGCCTTGAGTTTGGGCCCGTTGTTTGTCCAGCGCGATATCGGCCGCAAATGCAGCCTGCCGCAGGATGGCCTCCAGGGTCGAGCGCTGCTCGGTAGTCACCGATGATCTCCCTCCACACGAACCGTCGTAAGTATCACCGCAGGTGACGTGCCCGGGCGTCACCAGATCCCGGTGATTCATTCGACGTGGGACTTGGTTCGAGAACAGACGGCGGCTGAGTCGCGTTCTCAGCTGACGCCGTTTGTCGCCACCCTCCGCCTTATCCTCGGCGGCTCCGCCCAACCCCGAGACCTCCAACACCTCGCCGCCGTCTGCGGCGAACGCGACGAAGAAGTCCGCAACGGGAGCCGCGTCTCCGACGGCGGCCGCACCACCTCCACCAGCACCCGGCGTCATCCGTACCTCCCCTTCGGCACCGGCATCCTGTGGCCCGCACCGCCCCACCCATCCTCCTCACCATGACTCCCTGGACCGACCGCACCGACGCCGACCAGATCCGCGCGAGCATCGGCAAGGCCACCCTCCGATGAACCGCGATGAAGAACTCGCCAGAGCCCTGGCCTTCGCTGCGCCCCCGGACCCCTACATCGTGTGCTGGCGCGACCTTGACCCCGCCAGCACAACCAAAGAACTAGAGCACTTCGCCGAATGGGTGTCCTGGGCAACCATTCGTTACAACCTCGACCACAAAGTCATCCCACCCTGCTGGCCCCACCGCGGCGCCATCGTCGAAGAACTCTCCGCCCTCCGCACCTACTGGGAATCCTGCTACCAAGACGCCGCCGCCCCCTCAGACCCACTTGCCTTCCACCGAGACCACATCCTCGCTGTACGCCGCATCCGCGACTGGACCTCCCTACTCGGATGCACCAGAACTACTCACCGACCCCAAACTGCTACATGAAGCCGGCGGCTTGATCCACGAGCAAGTGCGATACCGAATGTCTGGTCCGCGGGTTTATGGGCAGTGGGTTCACCGTTGACAGCGGTTGCGCGGCAGAGGATGGTGAGCCGCAATAGGGCGTATGCGAGTGGTGGTCTAAGGCGTATCCGTCGGAGACACCTAGGGGCGACCGGGGGGCCGCTACAAGGGGCGCACTCGCATGGCGAATCTGAGCGCACTGAGACGTACCGCGATCATCGCGGGCGTGTTCTATCTGGCCACGGAGATCACCTCGATCCCGGCGCTGTTGCTTTATCAACCTGTTCTGCGTGACGGCAACTACCTGACGGCTGCCGATGCGGACAACAGAGTGCTACTCGGAGGGTTTCTCGAGTTACTACTCGTTGTGGCCTGTATCGGCAGCGCGGTCACGCTGTATCCCGTCGTCAAGCGACAGAACCACAGCATCGCGCTCGGCTACGTCTGCGGCCGGCTCCTCGAGTCCGCGATCATCGTCGTCGGCGCTGTCAGCGTCCTGGTTGCCGTATCACTCAGACAGGACCTGAGCGGTACGGCGGATGCCGGCAATCCCGCGGTCGCTGCGATCGAGCGGTCGCTGGTGGCGATCCACGACTGGACGTTCTTGCTCGGACCTAGCTGGGTCCTTGGTTTCAACAGCTTCCTGCTTGCTTACCTGGTGTACCGATCAGGGTTGGTGCCGCGGGCTATCGCCGTACTGGGGATGAGTGGCGGGGCACTGGTCACCTTGTCTGCGACGGCGATGCTGTTCGGCGTCTATGGCCAAGGTGTCCACACCGTCCTGGCGCTGCCTGTGTTCGCGTGGGAGGTCAGCTTCGCCATCTGGCTCATCGTCAAGGGCTTCAGGCCGTCGGCGATCACGGCGATCAGGTCTCCCGAGGTAGCAGGGCACACGCCGCTGCCTCTTGGGTGAGACGCCCGGCTTCATCTGTGAGCAAGCCCTTTGGGAGATGGTTGTAGTGACAACATCTGTGGCATACCCGGTACATGTGAACGCGGCGACGGATCCGAGGTCGTCGCGGTGGCTCTGGTTGGTCAAGTGGATCCTCGTGATCCCGCACTACGTCGTACTGGCGTTCCTGTGGCTCGGATTCATGCTCGCCTCGGTGGCCGCGTTCTTCGCGATTCTCTTCACCGGTCGTTATCCGCGCGCCATCTTCACCTACAACGTCGGCGTGATGCGGTGGTCCTGGCGGGTGACGTACTACGCATACGGTGCACTCGGCACCGATCAGTACCCGCCGTTCACGCTGGCCGAGGTCGAGGACTACCCGGCGCACCTGTCGGTGGACTACCCCGAGCGTCTGTCCCGCGGCCTGGTGCTGGTGAAGTGGTGGCTGCTCGCGATCCCGCACTACATCATCGTCGGCATCTTCGTCGGCGGTGGAGCGTGGGCCGCAAACCGGTCCGACAACTGGCAATGGAACATCGGCGGCAGCGGTGGCCTCGTCGGGATCCTGGTAATCATCGCCGCCATCATCCTGGCGTTCACCGGCGCCTACCCTCGGTCCCTCTACGACCTGATCCTGGGAATGAACCGCTGGGCGCTCCGGGTCGCGGGCTATGCCGCCCTGATGACCGACGCGTACCCACCGTTCCGCCTCGACCAAGGCGGCAGCGACCCCGTCCTCGCCGTACCGCCTCCTTCATCCGGCGCCGACAACTCAGCATGAGCATCACCCCCACGTCACCGGCCGTACCCGACTCGGATCAGCGCGGTCCGTCTGGCCCTGATACCGGGCGCAGGGGACGGATCGGTTTGGTCGTGGCCGGTTTGTTGGCTGCTGGACTACTGGCTGCTTTGCTGTTCGTTGCGGCGCCAGTCGTGCCGGCGAAAGACAGCGAGGTCGTCGGCGCTGTGCTGTGCGGATTCGCGCTCGGCTGGGCATTGTTGGCGATGCTGTCGGTGCGGTTTACCGATCAGCCGCAGCGGTGGGCTGTGGTTCCTGCGCTCTTCATGGGTTTGAGCGGTCTGCTTCTGGTGCTGTTCGGCTCCAGGGTGGACGACGTGCTCAAGTGGGTGTGGCCGCCGGCCCTGCTGGTGCTGGCGATCTGGATGGCAGTCCGTGTCGGGCGAGAGCTTCACAGCCGAGGTGGACGGTGGCTGCTGTACTCAGTGATCGCGATCCTGGCTCTCGCCTCGATCGGCGGCGGGTACGAGACCGTCCGGGAAGCCGCGGACGCCAAGGCCTATCCGCCGCCCGGCCGGCTGATCGACGTCGGCGGGCACAGCCTGCATCTGAATTGCACCGGCTCAGGTAGTCCGACAGTCGTGCTCGAAGCCGGCGGCGGCGAGATGTCGTCGAATCTCGGCTGGATCACACCGGCCGTCAGTGGAACGACGCGGGTCTGCGTCTACGATCGCGCGGGTCGCGGGTGGAGCGAGTCCTCAAACTCCCCGCAGGACGGTAAGCAGATTGCGACCGATCTGCACACCTTGCTGCACCGCGGAAACGTGCCTGGACCCTACGTGCTCGCGGGTCATTCCTTCGGCGGACTGTACGTACGCACCTTCGCGGCCAGCTACCCCGATGAGGTCGCCGGAATGGTCCTGGTGGACTCCACCGCTGCGAAGTCGTCGGCAGGATCACCGGCGGATCCAGCCTCCTACGACCCGATAGGCCGTGTCTCCGCGCTGGTTTCGGCCTCGGCCCGAGTTGGTCTGGTGCGCCTGTACAACCAAGTTTCCTTCGAAAGTCTGCCGCCGCGGTCTCGCGACGAGGTGCGTGCTACCGGCGCGACCGCGAGCAATCTCCGCAGCACGATCGACGAGTACGTGCAGGCGAACAGCTCGATGGAGCAAGCTGCCGCTTTCAAAGATTTCGCAGGCAAGCCTTTGGTCGTCCTGACGGCCGGTAGCGGAAATGACGCCGCCTGGCAGGCGAAGCAGAAAGACCTGGCCGGCTTGTCGACGAACAGCTCGCAGCGCATCGTCCGGGGCGCGAGCCACGAGGCGCTGGTCGGGGACGAAGAGTACGCAGCCGCCACCACTCAAGCGATCCTCGACGTCGTCTCCGCGGTCCGGAGTCCCGCACGCTGATCGGAGAAAGAGGTTTCAGATGGACATCGACAGAGATCGGTGGAGCAGCACGGTCAACGCACGGAAGGTCGCCACCTTGACGGGTTGGTTGATGGTGGTCACCTTCGTCGCCTCGATCCCGGCGTACTTCGTTCTGTACGCGCCGGTGCGGGATCATCCCGGCTACATCACCGGAGTGGGCAACGATCCCACCGCGAGCGTGGCTTTGGGGGCCACGCTCGAACTCATTGTCATCATCGCCAATATCGGTACAGCCGTAGTGCCGTATGCGATCTACCGACGGTTCAGCGAGTCTCTCGCCCTGGGCTACGTCGCAGCGCGCCTGGTCGAGGCGACCTTCATTGCTATCGGCATCGTCAGCCTTCTCACGTTCCTGTTGATGCGACAAGAAGGAACGGCCGGTACGGACGCTGCACTCGGTCAGGTTTTCGTCGCGATCTACGATCGGGCATTCCTGATCGGGCCGGGTTTCTGCGCCGGCTTCGCCAACGGAATAGTTCTGGGCTACCTGATGTACCGGTCCGGTTTGGTGCCACGCGGCATGGCGATGCTGGGACTCGTCGGAGGTCCGCTGATCGTCGTCTCGGGAATCGCGGTGATGTTCGACGTCATCGAGCGCGGCGGCACGGTCCAGGGGATCGCAACGATCCCGGAGTTCTTCTGGGAGTTGTCATTCGGTATCTACCTCATCGTCAAGGGCTTCAAGCCGTCTCCGATGCTGGCGGGCCAGAGGGCGAACTTGTCTGCCGCGAAAGTAGACAACCGGCCGTAGACCTGACGGTCTTCGATCAACGATCGCGAAACCCAGGAGTCACATCGACCACGCTCATCGGTGGAGCCCGCCTGACGGTCTCTTGAAGTAGGACGGTGTACCAGGAAGGCCTGTCGGTTTCAGCTCCGCCCGTTCGCCGCCGAGTTCTCCACCGAGCCGCGAGTGCTTGCGCCACCTCGCTGGAACCACCTCGTCTGGTACGACGAACCCGTTTCCACGACCCATGTCGAACACCCCGGCATCGACCACTGAATCCGCGCCGAAGGATCATCTGCTCGCCGTGATCGGCGGATGCTCGCGAACGGTCGTTTATGGACAGTCGGTCCTGTACGGCAAAAGCGATCCGGATGTCCGCCGCCGCTTGTTTCGAGGTGACGGGCGTAGTCCTGACCGTCCGAGCGACAGAAGCAAGCGTCGCGGCGGTGCCGGGGGCTTAGCCTGCTGGTGTGAGGCGATCATGGCGTGGGCGTGGGGCGGCGGTTCTGGAGTTGGAGCGTGGCCCTTCGGGGGTTGGCGGTGCTGCTCTGGGCGTTTGCCTGGTCGGCAGGGCGTCAACTCGGGACCGTTCGCGGGGGCGTGTGTCTGGGTACCGGTCACCGACATCAGCAGCAAGGTGCATGCCTCGCTTCTGCTGCCCTAGCAAGGCTTGACTAGGTGTCTGTCCTCGGCAGCAGCCGAGAACACGTACGCTGCTCGAGGTTGATGCGGCCTCGTTGGTCGGCGGCGCAGAGACGGTCTGGAGATGATCTGATGAGTCCCGACGCGGATCAGAGCCACGATGCTTCGATGCCTGGCCTGACCGTTCAACGTCAAACCCCCAGCGTGGCGTTGCAGGCTGGGTTGATCGGAACCCTCGAGATCGACACCGTCACAAACTGCCTGGTTGTCCGCACCCAGATCAGCTTCGCAGTCGGCGTCCACAGCCTCGTCGACATAGATGTGGCCTGGCCTCTAGGCTGGAGTGTCGCACTCCGTGACGGTGTTATCGCCCTGCTCGATGCAGCTGGACAGATGGCCGGTCGCCTGGGCGACGAGGTAATCGTCGGTGGAGGTTTCGTAGATACAGCCATAGCCGATGTCGTCTCGTGCACAGGTCAAGAGCGAATATTCCAGGCGTACGAGCTCACGCGCACTTGAGCGTACTTGTCGAAGCTCGACGACGATGCCCTGTCCTCATGGCCCAACTCTGCTCGCGAACCAGAGTCAGTGATCCAACTGGTGACGTCCCCAGTCCACTTGTCCTTCGTGGTCGGGGGTGTTCGTCACCTGAACCAGACCGGTTCCGTTTGCTCGCACGGTGAAGATGTCATCCTGCCCGAGGGAGGGCAGGTACATGCTGAATGCGATGTGCTTGCCGTTCGGCGACCATACGGGTTCGAACGCGTCGTACCAACTCTCGCCGGTACGGAGAGGGATCTTGTGCAGACCGTCGCCATTCGGGTGCACGACAAACAGCGCGTGCTTATCCGGTGCTGGTGCGTCGAACAGGATCCATCGCCCGTCAGGCGACCAGCTGGCGGTACAGCAGCCGCCCTGACCCCAGCGGGTAATTTGCCGACTCCTGGATCCGTTGGTGTCCACAACGAACAGGGCCTTGTTGTGTCCTTCAGCGAGGTTCGGGTTCTCGCGCACAAACACGATCTGCGAACCGTCCGGTGAGTAGTCACCTGGGTCGTCGATCCCGCCGTACGGGTTCTTGGCCAGGCGCACCAGACCGCCACCGTCCGAGCTGCGAACCGTGTAGACACCGCTGCGAGATGGATCGTTGTCGTCCCAGCCGCTGCAGGCCAGTCGCTTCCCATTCGGTGACCAAGGAAAACAGCCGAGGTTCAATCCGGCAACTGGAATAGGCAGGACGTGGTAACCACTGCCGTCCGGGTTCACGATCGCAGTTCCGATCCGGCCATCCGGAGTGGGCCAGCCGGCCGGCCCAGCCAGGGCAAGCCTGCTGCCATCCGGTGACCAATCGGCGCAACAGCCCCCGACACCCAGCGGATGTTGCCCGGACCCGTCCGGATTGCTCGTAATGATGGCTTCGCCATCGGCACTCACACGATCGAAAACGATCTGACCGTTGTGGCTGTACACGTGCGCCTTAGCAGGCGGCGCGGATGCGCGTGCTTCAGCGGCACGCGTACTGCTCATCATCCCCATGGCGAGCACGAGCACGAGCATGAGCACGAGCAATGCTCTCCCCATGCGTCCAGTGGCCTGCACCCCAAAGATCTGCATCGCCCCCACGACCCCTCAATTCCCTGCCAATCAGTGTGCCGACCCCTCGATGCCGTGTACAGGCCGTGCGAACCCGAAGCCTGAGCGGGAGTTTCGACACGACTGCGGAGCGAACCTTCCTGGTCAGACGCAACGATCTGCGCTGATCTGTAGGCCGGGCCGCCGTCGTGCACCAGGTGCCAGCTCTACCCACGCTCGTAGTCAGGACCTACGGTGGGTCCGATTGGGGGAGGGGCCATGAGGAGATGGCTTGTAGCTGTATTCGCGCTGGTCGTGGCAGCGTGCCTTCTGTCTGCTCCGACCGCGGCATCGGCCGGCGGTGGACGGTCTGGCAACGGGCAGTGGATCGCTTACCAGTCGAGCCGATCGGGCCAAGAAGGTGTGTGGCTCATTCGCCCGGACGGGACCCACAACCACGAAGTGGCAACCGACGCTCCCGGCGAGCGCTTGCTGCCGGATTGGTCGCCGGACGGCCGCTACCTCGCCTTCATCTCACGCTCGGAGAACGGCGACCTGATCTATGAGTACGACACGATCAAACACACGTCGCGGCAACTGTTTGACTGCAACAGTCCCTGCGTGGGGTACGACGAGCCCGCCTATTCCCCGGATGGGCGGCACATGGCGTTCATCCGCTACCTGGGTCCGTTCAGCGACGAGGGACTCCCGGCGGACTGCAGCTTGTGGATCGGCGATCGTCGCACCGGCGCGGTACGCCAGATCACCAGCAACCGCGGCACCGAGTGCGACCGCGAGTACAACCCGACATGGTCACCGGACGGCAAGCACCTGGCGTACTGGCGTGATCCGTACGTCGATGGCCGTCCGACAGGCACCGCGGTATTCACGATCCGAGCCGACGGTACGGGCGAGCATCGACTCACCAACCCGGCGATGTTCGCGGGCTCGCCGTCCTGGTCACCTGACGGGCAGTGGATCGTGTTTTCGACGTACCCACTGGCGGAGTTCCAGTGCTGTCAGATCTCCAACCTCTACCGCATCCGCCCCAATGGCACTCGGATGCAGAAGCTCACCAACCTCCGGACCGACCAACTGCGGGCAACCCAGCCGCGCTACGCCCCAGATGGAAAGAACCTCGTGGTCACCGCTGTGACGCCAACGACGCGCAGCCTCTGGATCCTGCCCGCCACGGGCGGACGACCGCGGACCGTTGCGCCAGGCGGACCGTTCCCCGACTTCTACACGCACGGCACCTGGCAACCGAAGCATCGCTAGGTGCTGGCGCAGTCATCTACTACCGCTGCGCCAGATCCTCGATAGCCCGAAGGGCCCGGAATACCGCACACCTCGAATATGCACCGGTTTCCAACCCATCGGCTCTGCCCGCTGCGCGACGCCCATGGGGCGCGTACCCCTGGCTTGCCGACATCGAAGCCGGAACGCCGGACGATGTCGCACAGAGGAGTCATCCCCGCTCAGGAGCCGTGATGGCTGGGCGTGACACGGTTCGTCACGCGAACTGGAATCATCTGCTGGCTGTCAGAGGCTTCCAGAGAAGCGCGTCAGCCATTGCCCTGACAGCCGGATACGACGACAACGCGATCAGTGGCCCCATCACCGCAATGTCCCTCAGTTCGACCCCGTTCGAAACTTACGCGACTCGGCACGGGCGCGTCGTACTCTACAGCGCACAAAGCTCGGGTCGTCGCCATGAGCAGCGATATCAGCGACACCCGCTGAGTCGACGGAAACAGAGAAATCAGAAAGGATCAAAATGCGAGTCCCACGATTGTTCGCAGTATTCGCCGTAACCGCCATATCAGTTCTCGGGGTGAGCACGGCAAGCGTTGGCATTGCCTCCGCCGACATCGCCTCGGCAACCGGGTTTCCGCCCGGGACCGGGGACGGGGCCTGGCGTGCTTACGGCAACACCAACCCGATCACCTCGAGTAGCAGCACATGGAAGTGCACCAAGTCCATCGGCGCGGGGTGGAAGATCAACGCGCAGCTCTGCGCGGTCAGGTCGGCGTTCAGCCCCGGTGCCCAGACTGCAGTGATCGTGCGCAACAACTCTGGGGACCTCGTCACCGCAGTAGCGTACGCGGAGCTCTGGGACCAGCCCCACGGGGACATCATAGGGTCGTGGGGCTGCGGCAAATCGGGAGTGGCCGCGAATTCATGGTCGGTGTGCTTCGGACATACTGTTCCTTACGCCTACCCGGTATACGCGGCTAGCGGATATGTCACCGCCCTGGGCGGCACGAGCTACTTCACCGAGTCCACCCCAACTGTGTGAGCATGTGCTCTACATCTTTCTGCCGATGGTCGGGTGATGTGGGGGCTAGGGAGCGCCGGTGACACGCTCCACCTCCGGACCAGACAACCCTTGAATGGAGGTCCCCTTATGATGCCCGTCATGGTGGTGTCGCAACATGGCATCTCGCGCTGAGCCTGTCGAGGTGACTCAGGGAGACCAGTTGTATTGGTCGAACTCTTCCCGTTCGAGCGCTGGGGCGAGTAAGTCAACCGGTTGAGAATTGATGCGGGATCAGGCGGTATCCCAGTGTTCGATCTCGGCCGCACGTAAGCAGCGTCTCACTAGCTCATAGACGGCAGCTTCGCGCGGCGTCGGTCCCTGCGCCATCGGCTCCACCTCCCGATCCGCTGCACTTCCGCGGTGTTGGCAGGCTATTGCCACCACCTTCCAGCTCTTCCCTGTGTTGAAGTGCCGGGGGGGGGGAACCTCCCCATCGCGGCCATGCCTCGCCTCCCACCTACTGGGCCGCGCAACTGGGTGCGTCCCCGGGGTCACGCGTGTCGACAGTACTTCGCGCCGGCCAGACTGGCATCAGCACAACGCACGTCTCCCGGGCATCGCGCGGTACGTCGTCTCGGCCCGGCTTCGGACACGCCGAAGCTGGACCGCGAACTGCGCCACCGGGCCATCCACCGGGTCGAGCTGCTGCTCCCTGCGGGGCATCCGTTACCCCTTGGCCAGGAGTGGCGGCGGTCGGCGACGAGCGCGGTACCTGCCTTGATGGCAGCCTCGATGCGAGGGAGACGAACACGCCTTCACCGAGGGTCTGGCTGATTTTCAGGGCCGGCTAGAGCGAAACCGCGGTTCGACCAGGCTGCTCGGGGGGTGATCCTGGACGGGGCTCTCGAGGTGGCTCGATGCGTCGGCTGCGGCCGGAGTTCCGCGTCTCTGATTTCAGAGGGGTCGGAGGTCGGTGCCTGGGATCCAGGTGATGTGGCCGTTCTTGTCGCGGACTCGGCCTAGCCATTCGCCGTTGTCGCGGATCCAGACGTCGAGGTCGCCGGTGGACCAGGCGGCGCGCTGGACCCCTTGGGATGGCTGGACGTGCCGGATCGCGTCGGGTGGCCGTGGGCGTCGTACTGGATGTCGAGGTCGGACGCCAGTTCGCGGGCTTTCGGCTCGTCGGTGATGGCTGTTGCGTGCCATCCGTTGACCGCGCTGTCCCAGACGCCGAGCGTGTTGGATTCGGCGTCGGACGGGCGCACTTGAACCGATCGTGCATGACGTCGGAGTGCATGTTCTTCGGACATACGTTCTAGTCAGTTAGGTGTGCGCTGCTCCGTCACTGCTCCGTGAGGTGCTGCGAAATGGCGGTCAATGACGCGAGTTGATGAGTGTGGATCGGTCGGATGCGCGGCGGCCTGGGGGCACTCCTCAGGCCGCCGCGGTGGAGCGCTGGCTCGTTAGTTTTGGGAGGCTTTGAGCTCTTCGCGGTGCTTGTCGAGCCAGTCGGCGAAGGACTCCAGTTCGGGGTTCAGTTCGCGGACCTTGGCGACGTCGCGGTCGCCGGTGAAGCGCTTGTGGTCCTCGGCGTAGAACTGGAACATGTTCGACATCTCGACGGCCATCGGGAAGGGGTATTCGCGGAACTCTTCCCAGCTGGGGGCGTGGTAGAGGACTTCTTCGCCGAGGGCTTCGGAGAGGGCGGCGGCGTACTGGTCGCCGGTGAGGTGGTCGCCGGCGATGCTGATGGTTTCGCCGATCAGGTCGGGGTGCTTGAGGATGGCGAAGGCGGTGCGGCCGATGTCTTCGGAGGCGACGCCGGACAGCGGGCGGTCGGCCATCGGGATGGTGATGGTCAGCTTGCCGTCGGCGTTGCGCGCCGGCGGGAGGCCGGCGATGAACGCGTCGAAGTAGAACGTGGTCCGCAGGAACGTCGTCGGTACGCCGTACTTCGTGAAGATCTCGTCGGCCTCGCCCTTCGCGTCGAAGTGCGGGACCTTGTAGCGGCCGTCGTCCAGGCTCGGTACGTCGTCGCGCCCGGCGAAGAACGTCCTGGTGTCCTCGAGCGTCGACCAGACCACGTGCTGTACGCCGGCGTCGCGGGCGGCCCGCGCGGCGATCTCGGCCTGGTCGAGCTCCATCTCTGCGCGGGTGCGGGCGGCCTCTTCCTCCGGGGTCCGCTCGACCCAGTAGTTCGTCACCACGAAAGCGCCGTACACGCCGTCGAACGCGGCCCGCACGCTCGCCTCGTCGTCGAGGTCGGCCGCGACCACCTCGGCGCCCGCCGCAGCGAGCTCCTGGGCCTTCGCGGACGACGGGTTCCGCGTCAACGCGCGGACGGCGTACTCGCCGGACGTGTCGGCCAGGATCGCGCGGACGAGACCGCCGCCCTGGTTCCCGGTGGCGCCGACGACAGCGATCAGCTTGGTCATATCCAGTCACTCCTCGATGAGTTAGGTTGATGTGTCAACTCGACCGATCGTAGCTCGTTTGGTTGATGTGTCAACCCGACCGGGTAGGATGGGTTTCGTGAGCAAGGAACCGTGGCTCGACGACGACGAGCAGAAGGCGTGGCGCAGCTATCTGCTGATGACCCGGACGCTGGAGACGCACCTGGAACGGCACCTCCAGCGGGACTTCGGCCTGTCCAAGTCGGACTTCGAGATCCTGGTCAACCTGTCCGAGTCGGAGTCCGGCCGGATGCGCGCGTTCGAGCTGAGCCGGTCGACCCAGTGGGAGAAGAGCCGGCTGTCGCACCACCTGACCCGGATGGAGAAGCGCGGCCTGATCCGCAAGGAGGCCTGCGAGTCGCGGTACCCGGAGATCGCCATCACCGAGGAGGGGATGGCCGCGATCAAGGCGTGCGCGCCGGCGCATGCGGCCCGGGTCCGGGAGTTCTTCGTCGACGTGTTCGGCCCCGATCGCATGTCGGTGCTCGGCGAGGTGTCGGACGAGGTCGTCGCGACGATCGGCAAGCACTGCGACACCGACTGCCCGCTGGAGGACCGCTCCTGAGAGGTGCTCTCAGAGAGCTTTCAGCAAGACTTGACGGTGGCTTGATCTTCTCTTGGAGTGCGGCTGAGGGGCTTCGGCCGAGGCTGATGCCATGGTCACCACAGGCAAACCCCAGTCCACCCGCCGGCGCTGGTTGCACCGGGCGTCCGCAGCCGCGATAGCCACTGCCGTCCTCGGCGTCGGCGCGACCGGGATCTCGGTCGCGGTCGCGTCGTCGAAGAGTAACGACAGCACCGGTACGACGGCCACCTCGAGCAACTCCGACGACAACAGCGGCTCCAGTTCGAGCAGCAGCTCCGACGACAACAGCGGTTCCAGCTCGAGCAGCGGGCTCGGCTCGTCCAGCTCCGGCTCGACGTCGCAAGGTGGGAGCAACGGGTCATGACCGCCTCCCGAACCTGGACCGCGTGGAGTTGTACGGTCCGGCTGACCGTCGACGACCCCGCCGTACTGGGGGCGGCCTGTGGTGAGCTCAAGACGCTGATGGACCGAGTCGACAAGGCCGCCAGCCGCTTCCGTCCGGACTCCGAGCTGTCGGCCGTGAACAGTCGCGCCGGTGCGCTGGTACCGGTGTCCCGCCTGCTCGTCGATCTCGTCGACGTCAGCCTGGTCGCGGCCCAGATGAGCGGCGGCGCGGTCGACCCGACCGTCGGCCAGGCGGTCGTCGCGGCCGGGTACGACGCCGACATCGAGGCGGTACGGCGCCGCTTCCCGCAGGCACCCGACGACCCGAAGCCGGTCGCGGGCTGGCAGGAGGTCCGCCTCAACCGCAAGCTAGCCCTGCTCGGCGTACCGACGGACAGCGCGCTCGACCTAGGCGCGACCGCGAAGGCCTGGACCGCCGACCGTGCCGCGAACGTCATCAGCAAGCGCTACGGCTGTGCCGTCCTGGTCGAGATCGGCGGCGACCTCAGGGCCGCCGGTACGCCGGCCAAGCCGTGGGTAATAACTGTCGCCGAGCGCGCCGGCGAGAAGGGCGTCCTCGTCACGCTCGCCCATGGCGGTCTGACCACCTCGACCCGCACGGTACGGCGTTGGCAGACCCCGACCGGCTACGCGCACCACGTCATCGACCCGCGCACCGGACTGCCCGCGGACGGCCGGTACCGGACCGCATCCGTTTGGGCTCCGACCGCAGTACGTGCGAACACCTTCAGTACTGCGCTTGTCGCCACAGGGGACGCCGCGCTCGGTCGGCTGAAGCTGGCCGGTCACCCTGCCCGGCTGATCGCTGACGACGGCGAGGTCACCGAGCTGTCAGGCTGGCCGTCAGCAAGCAGGGCTGCCTGATGACCCTGTGGTACCTGGCCCGCGCGGCCGGCGTGGTCACGATGGTGATGTTCACGCTGTCGGCCGTCCTCGGCATGGTCATGCCGAACGTCCGGCGACCGGAGCGCCGGTTCTGGCTGCAGTACGTGCATCGCTCGGCCGCAGTGACCGGGCTGGTCCTGCTGACCACCCACGTGGTCGCAGTCATCGCCGACAGCTACGTGGCCATCAGTCCGACCGTCCTGGTGCGGCCGTTCGCCTCCGGCTATCGACCGTTCGCCATGGTGGTCGGCGTACTGGCTCTCTACAGCTTGGTACTGGCGTCCCTCGTCGGAGCGTCCCGTGGTCGGTTGGCGTCGTCCGCGACGTTCACCAAGTACTGGCGCAAGCTCCACATCGCGGCATCGGTCGGCTGGCTGCTGGCCGTCGGGCACTCGCTGCTCGCCGGCACAGACCGCAGTACGCCGTGGATGCTCGCGATCACGATCAGCTGCCTGGCTGCCGTCGCCACCGCGGGCGTGTACCGCCTCAACGCCGCCCCGAAGCTCACCCGTGCCTGGAGGACCCAATGATCACGCTCGACGACACCCGGGTCATCGGTGAGGCCAGAGTCCTCGCCGGACTCGGCCAGGGCCGCCTGGACCTGCAGCGTCACCTACTGACTCACGGCAGCTTGCCCACCCTCACCCGCGACCAGTACACCAAGCTTGCTGAAGCGGTAGGACTCAGAGGACGCGGTGGAGCGGCGTTCCCGGTCGCGCTGAAGCTGCAGGACCTCCCGGCTCGCGGAGTGGAAGCTGTCGTGGTCAACGGCTCGGAGAGCGAGCCGGTCAGCCGCAAGGACCGCCTGCTCCTCACTCAGTCACCGCATCTCGTGCTGGACGGCGCGGTCGGTCTGGCGCACGCACTGGGCGCGCCGCACGTGCTGATCGCCGTACATGACACACAAGCTGCCACCTCGGTCCGTGAAGCTCTGATGGAGCGCGACGACCGGCTCGCGATCGAAGTACAGGAGACTCCGGGGCGGTTCGTCGCGGGGGAGGCCCGTGCGGTGTTGAGCGTGCTGGAGGGAGGTACGGCGGTGCCGCCTGGTCGGAGAGTGTTGCCGACGCGGAAGGGGTACCACCGGCGCCCGACGTTCCTGTCGAACGTCGAGACGTTCGCCCAGCTCGCCGTACTGGCGCGGCTCGGGTCACGCGGGTTCAGCAGCACCGGCCTGATCAGTGAGCCCGGCACGCAGCTGCTGACGATCGACGGCGCCGTCCAGCGGCCCGGAGTGATCGAGACACCGACCGGTATCCCACTCGACACAGTCCTGCAGTACGCCGGCGCGCAAGCCGGACCCGTACTACTCGGCGGCTACCACGGTCGCTGGCTCGAGCACACCGAGGGCGTGACGCTGCAGCGACCGGAGGTGTCCGCCGGCATCATCCTGGCGCTCGGGTCCGACACCTGCCCGCTCGGTGAGATCACCCGTGTCACCCAGTGGCTGTCCAGTCAGTCAGCCGGCCAGTGCGGGCCTTGTGTGTTCGGCCTCGCCGCTCTGGTCGACGACTTCGCCAGGCTGACGGTCGGCGATCCGCAGGGATGGCACGACGCCCACCGGCACCTCGGTCTGGTTCCGGGGCGCGGGGCGTGTGCGCACCCGGACGGGACTGCGAGATTCCTCACGTCCGCGCTCGAGGTGTTCGACGACGACGTACAGCATCACCTCTCCGGACAGGGGTGCGGCCGGCCGGTTCTGGGAGTCCTGGGAGGTACCCGATGAACAAGCTCGAGATCGACTGGACCAGGTGCGACGGGCACGGCCTCTGCGCAGGTCTGGTGCCCGACGACATCCTGCTCGACGAGTGGGGATTCCCGGTGCTGCGCGGCCGGGAAATCACCGCCGGTGAACTGTCGGATGCACGCCGCGCAGTCCTCGCATGTCCGGCTCTGGCCCTCCGCCTCAACAATCGATGACAGGCCCGTCCCGACACCACACCAGTGACAAAGGTGGACTAATCTCTGAGTGACCGCACAACGTCGTGCGGTCCGGCGAGAGCGACGCCGAAGTCACATGTGGAGACGGTGGGGAATGCAGAGCAAGCTGGACGTCCAGAAGGCAGACGTGCTCGCCAAGGCGGTGGCCGCGGGCACCCATGGGCACGACAAACTCGTCGACCCGGGCAAGCTGAGGACGTTCCTGGATCAGTACTACCGGCACGTCGCCGCCGAGGACGTCGCCGAGCGCCAGCCGAACGACTGCCTGGGCGCCGCGCGGCACCACTACAAGTCCGCGATGAGCCGCCCGCAGGGTACGGCGAAGGTGCACGTCTTCACCCCGACCGTCGACGAGCACGGCTGGTCCGCGAGCGGCCGGACCGTGGTCGAGATCGTCATCGACGACATGCCGTTCCTGGTCGACAGCGCCTCGATGGCGATCACCGAGCACAACCTCGAGCTCCAGCTGCTGATCCACCCGCAGTTCGTCGTACGGCGTGATGTCGCCGGCACGCTGCAGGAGGTCCTGGACGACAGCGCCGCCGCGGACGGGCACGACCTGGTCCGCGAGAGCTGGATGCACCTGGAGATCGAGCGGATCGCTGACGTCGCCGAGCACCGCGCCCTCGAGCAGGCGCTGCAGAAGGTGCTGAACGACGTCCGCGAGGCGGTCGAGGACTGGCCGAAGATGCACGAGAAGGCGGTCAGCATCGCCGCAGGGCTGACGGCCGACGACCTGCCGGTCCCCGAGAGCGAGGTGGAGGAGGCCCGCGAGCTGCTGGAGTGGCTGGCCGACGAGCACTTCACGTTTCTCGGCTACCGCGAGTACGACTTCACCATGGAGGGCCAGCAGGGCATCCTGCGCGGCCGGCCCGGGACGGGGCTGGGCATCCTCCGGCCGGACCCGAAGCCCGGCTCCGGCAAGCTGCCGCCCGAGGTGAGCGCCAAGGCGCAGGAGCGGAAGCTGCTGATCCTGACCAAGGCCAACTCGCGCTCCACCGTGCACCGGTCGACCTACCTCGACTACGTGGGCATCAAGCAGTTCGACGAGAACGGCGAGCCGGTCCGGGAGTGCCGGTTCATCGGCCTGCTCTCCTCGACGGCGTACACCGAGAGCGTCATGCAGGTGCCCGTACTGCGGCGCAAGGCGCTCGAGCTGTTCCGCCTGACCGGCTTCGACCCGAACAGCCACAGCGGCAAGGGCCTGCTCGACGTACTGGAGACGTACCCGCGTGACGAGCTGCTGCAGGCCCCGGTGGAGGACCTGCTGCCGATCGTCCAGTCGGTGCTGCACCTCCAGGAGCGGCGCGCGGTCAAGCTGTTCGTACGGCGTGACGTCTACAACCGGTACCTGTCCTGCCTGGTGTACCTGCCGCGTGACCGCTACACCACTGCGGTCCGGCTGAAGATGCAGCAGATCCTGAAGGACGCCATCGGCGCGGAGACCGTCACGTACGCCGCGTACGTCACCGAGTCGGTGCTGGCCCGCGTGCACTTCGTCGTCCGGATGAAGCAGGGCGAGACGGTCGGGGAGTACGACCCGGACCTGCTCGAGCAGCAGGTGATCGACGCGACCCGTGCCTGGGCCGACGACTTCACCGCGGCGCTGCACGCGCAGGGCGGCGACGGTGCGGTCACCAAGCTGTCCCGCCGATACGCGCAGGCGTTCCCGGAGGCGTACAAGGAGGACTTCGACGCGCGCGTTGCGGTCAACGACGTACACGTCCTGGAGAGCCTGCCGGCCGAGGACGGTCTGGCCATGTCGCTCTACAGCCCGATCGAGGAGGAGTGGGAAGGCGAGCGCCGCTTCAAGGTCTTCCGGCGAGGTACGGCGCTGTCGCTGTCGCAGGTGCTGCCCCATCTGAGCGCGATGGGCGTCGAGGTGATCGACGAGCGGCCGTACGAGATCCGCTGCGACGACGGCACGATGGCCTACATCTACGACTTCGGCCTGAAGGCGCCCGAGGACACCCAGGAGCGCGAGGAACTGCGCAAGCTGTTCTCGGACACGTTCCAGGCCGTCTGGGAGGGCCGGGCCGAGTCCGACAAGCTGAACGCGCTGGTACTGCGCGGCAACCTCAGCTGGCGGCAGGTGTCGATCCTGCGCGCGTACCAGCGCTACATCCGCCAGGGCGGTACGCCGTTCAGCCAGGACTACATCCAGAACACGTTCCTGAACCACGTGGACGTCGCGGGCCTGCTGGTGCAGCTGTTCGAGACCAGCTTCGACCCGGCCCGCGGCCCGGCCGACGATCCGGACCGGGCCATGCGGGTGGACCAGCTGGAGAAGGAGATCCTGGCCACGCTGGACACCGTGCAGAGCCTGGACGAGGACCGGATCCTGCGGTCGTACCTCACCGTGATGAAGGCGACGCTGCGGACCAACTACTTCCAGCCGGGTCCCGACGGGCAACCGCGGTCGTACCTGTCGCTGAAGCTGGAGCCGAAGGCGATCCCGGACCTGCCGCAGCCGCGGCCGGCGTACGAGATCTTCGTGTACTCGCCGCAGGTCGAAGGTGTGCACCTGCGGTTCGGCGCGGTCGCGCGCGGCGGTCTGCGCTGGTCGGACCGGCGCGAGGACTTCCGCACCGAGGTGCTCGGCCTGGTCAAGGCGCAGATGGTGAAGAACTCGGTGATCGTGCCGGTCGGCGCGAAGGGCGGGTTCTACGCCAAGCAGCTGCCGGACCCGTCCGTCGACCGGGACGCCTGGCTGGCCGAGGGCATCGCGTCGTACAAGACCTTCATCTCCGGACTGCTGGACATCACCGACAACATCGTTGCCGGTGACATCGTTCCGCCGAAGGACGTGGTCCGGTACGACGGTGACGACGCCTACCTGGTCGTTGCCGCCGACAAGGGCACCGCCACGTTCTCGGACATCGCGAACGGGGTCGCAAAGGAGTACGGGTTCTGGCTGGGCGACGCGTTCGCGTCCGGCGGCTCGGTCGGCTACGACCACAAGGCGATGGGCATCACCGCCCGCGGCGCGTGGGAGTCGGTCAAGCGGCACTTCCGCGAGATGGGTGTGGACTGCCAAACCGAGGACTTCACCGTCGTCGGCGTCGGCGACATGTCCGGTGACGTGTTCGGCAACGGGATGCTGCTGTCCGAACACATCCGCCTGGTCGCGGCCTTCGACCACCGGCACATCTTCCTCGACCCGGCGCCCGACGCGGCCTCGTCGTTCGCCGAACGGCGGCGGCTGTTCGAGCTGCCGCGGTCGTCGTGGGCGGACTACAACGCCTCGCTGATCTCGGCCGGCGGCGGGGTGTTCCCGCGGACCGACAAGGCGATCCCGATCTCTGCCGAGGTGCGCGACATACTCGGTATCGAGGGCAGCCCGACCACGCTGACGCCGGCCGAGCTGATGAACGCGATCCTGAAGGCGCCGGTCGACCTGTTCTGGAACGGCGGTATCGGCACGTACGTGAAGTCGTCGGCCGAGTCGAACGCCGACGTCGGCGACAAGGCCAACGACGCGATCCGGATCAACGGCGCCGACCTGCGCGCCCGCGCGGTCGGCGAGGGCGGCAACCTCGGCTTCACCCAGCTCGGCCGGATCGAGTACGCCGCGGCCGGCGGCCGGATCAATACCGACTTCATCGACAACGTGGCCGGCGTGGACACCTCCGACCACGAGGTCAACATCAAGATCCTGCTGGACAAGGTGGTTGCCGACGGCGACCTGACCGAGAAGCAGCGCAACGACATCATCGCGTCGATGACCGACGAGGTCGGCGCGCTGGTGCTGAAGAGCAACTACCGGCAGAACATCGCGCTCGCCAACGCCGGCGCGCAGGCCGTGGCGTTGATGCATGTGCACCAGGACTGGGTACGGCGCTTGGAGCGTCAGGGGCTGCTCGACCGCGAGCTGGAGTTCCTGCCGAGCGTGACCGAGTTCAAGCGGCGCAAGGCCGAGGGCCGCGGGCTGACCTCGCCGGAGCTGTCGGTGCTGATCGCGTACACCAAGATCGTGATGGAAGCCGAGCTGCTCAAGACCACGCTGCCGGACGACCCGTTCCTCAAGCACAAGCTCGCCAGCTACTTCCCGAAGGCGATCCAGGAGCGGTTCGGCGATCAGATCCAGAGCCACCAGCTGCGGCGCGAGATCATCACCACGCAGGTCGTCAACGAGTTCGTGAACACGTCGGGCATCACGGCGTACCACCGGCTCTCGCTGGAGACCGGCGGGACGGTCGAGGACGTCGTCCGGGCGAACCTCGCCGCCAGCAGGATCTTCTCGCAGCCCGAGCTGCTGTCGCGGAACGCCGAGCTGGACAACATCGTCGACGCCGAGACCCAGACCCACATGCGGCTGGAGACCCGGACGCTGGTCGAGCGCGCGACGCGCTGGCTGGTCAGCAACCGGCGTCCTCCGGTCGACATCGAGGAGCTCATCGAGTTCTTCGGTCCGGGGATCGCGAAGCTGACCGCGGCATTGCCCGACGTACTGCGGGGTCGCGCGCTGGCCCTGTTCGAGCAGCGCCGGGAAAGCCTTGTGCAGAAGGGCGTTGCGGACGATTTCGCGACCCGGATCGCGGTGCTGCCCCCGGCGTACGCCGGACTCGGCGTCGTCGAGACCGCGTCCCGGGACGACATCGACATCCTCGAGGTCGCCAAGGTCCACTTCGCGCTGGGCGAGCGGCTGCAACTGGGCCGCTTCCTGGAGCGGATCATCGGCCTGCCGCGTACCGACCGCTGGCAGACGATGGCCCGCGCCGCCCTCCGCGACGACCTGCACGCCGTCCACTCGCGCCTCACCCGCCAGGTGCTGGCCACCACGGACGCCTCGGCCGACCCCGAGGACCGGGTCATCACCTGGCAGGACCAGAACGCGGTCGCCTTGTCCCGCGCCTCCTCGATGCTCGAGGAGATCGTCGAGACCGACGGCCCGGAACTCGCCCAACTCTCGGTCGGCCTCCGGCTGGTCCGCACGCTGATCGCGAACCAGGGATAGGGGTCAGCGTTCGGAGACGACCACGTCGACCGAGTAGTGGTCGGCGCGGTAGCAGTGGGTGGCGTATTCGACGGGGGAACCGTCGGCGGCGTACGCGGAGCGGGTCATGGTGACCAGCGGCTCGGCCTTGGACATGTGCAGTGTCCGGCGTTCGTCGGCGGTGGCGTTGCGGGCGCCGATGCGTTGGCGTGCGACCGTCGGGCGGATGCCGCGGGCGCGGAGTACGGCGTACAGGCCTTCGTGGGTGAGTTGTTCGAGGGTGAGGTCGTTGAGGGCCGGAGGCAACCAGTTGCGCATGATCGCGAGCGGTACGTCGTCGGCGTAGCGGAGCCGGACGATCGAGACCAGCGGCGTGCCGGCGGGCAGCTCGAGGATGGTGGCGGCGCGATCGTCCTGCGCCTCGCAGTCGAGTGACAGGACCTCGGTGCGCGGCGCGCGGCCCTCGCGTTCGAGATCGTCGTACAGGCTGGTCAGCTCGGCCTTGCGGTGCACCATCTGGCTCGCGACCGTGGTGCCGATGCCGCGGCGGCGGACCAGCAGGCCCTGGTTGACCAGCTCCGCGATCGCGCGGCGCACGGTCGGCCGGGACAGGCCGAGGCGGTCCGACATCGCGATCTCGTTCTCGAACGGGTCTCCCGGGCGGAGCGAGCCGTCGGTGATGGCGGACGTCAGTTGCTCGGCCAGTTGGTGGTAGAGCGGCACCGGACTGGCCCGATCGATACTGACCGGGAGAGCAATCATGGCCGGGATGTTACATGAGGAAGGTATGTATGTCTTGATGTGAAAATGTGTTTACAAAGGCTTGACTCCGGTGGCACCTGCCGGAAAGCTGACGGGGGCGTGCTGGGCGAGCAGAGAGGTGACCGGGATGCGGATCGGGTTGGTCGGGGTCGGGCGGATCGGGGCGTTCCACGCCGCGACGCTCAAGGATCTGCCGGCGGTGGATCAGGTGGTCGTCGCCGACGCGGATCCCGGCCGGGCGGAGCTGGTCGCGAAGGATCTCGGTCTCGAGTTCGCGCCTGACGTGGACGCGCTGCTCGCGAGCCGTCCGGACGGCTTCGTGATCGCGGCCGCGACCGCGGCGCACGCGGAGCTGATCGCGGCCGGGGTCGCGGCCGGCATCCCGACGTTCTGCGAGAAGCCGGTCGCGCTCGACCTGGCCGAGACCAAGCGCGTGCTCGAGCTGGTCGAGGGGTCCGGCGTACCGGTGCACATCGGCTTCCAGCGCCGGTTCGACCACGGATACCAGACGGTCGCGGCGCAGGTGCGGTCCGGCGAGCTCGGGTTCGTCCATCACATCCGGGCGAACACGAACGACGCGTTCCCGCCGCCGGCCGAGTACATCCGGACCAGCGGCGGCTTCTTCCGCGACTGCACCGTGCACGACTTCGACATCATCCGGTTCGTCACCGGGCGTGAGGTGGTCAGCGCGTTCGCGACCGGCGCGAACCGCGGTGAGTCCTTCTTCGGCGAGTACGGCGATGTGGACGCGGCGGCTGCGCTGCTGACGCTGGACGACGGCACGTTCGTCGCGGTCAGCGGCACGCGGTACAACGCGGCCGGGCACGACGTACGGATGGAGGTGCTCGGCAGCCTCGGATCGGTCGCGGTCGGACTCGACGAGCACACGGCGCTGCGCTCCGCCGAGGAGGGCGTGACGTTCCCCGGTGGTCAGCCGCATGCGACGTTCATGGATCGCTTCCGCCCGGCTTATGTTGCCGAGCTTTCGGCCTTCACCGAGGTCGTGGCGGGTCGGCGGGAGGTGCCGTGCACGGTGCGGGACGCGTACCAGGCTTTCCGTACTGCGGACGCTTGTGAGCTGTCCCGCCGGGAGAATCGCGTGGTGACCTTGGACGAGATCGCATGAGTGGAGGAGAGCGGCCGATGACTGACTTGGTGCACCGGATCGCAGGGGCGCCGATCTCGTGGGGTGTGTGCGAGGTCCCGGGCTGGGGCTGGCAGTACGACCCGCAGACGGTGCTGGCCGAGATGCGCGAGGTCGGCCTGGCGGCGACCGAGTTCGGGCCGGACGGGTTCCTGCCGGACGATCCGGCGGAGAAGGCGAAAACCCTTGCAGATGTGGGGCTTCGAGCGGTCGGCGGGTTCGTGCCGGTCGTGCTGCACGATCCGTCGTACGACCCGTCGCTCGATGTGGCGACGGCGCTCGAGGGATTTGTCGCCGCCGGTGCGACGACGCTGGTGCTTGCTGCCGCGACCGGGCAGGACGGGTACGACGATCGTCCGGTGCTCGACGAGGCCGGCTGGAGCACGCTGCTCGGCAACCTGGACAAGCTGGCCATGCTCGCGGCGGCGAGTGGGGTGCTCGCGACGATCCACCCGCACGTCGGGACCATGGTCGAGAACGCCGCCGATGTCGACCGTGTCCTGAGCGGGTCGTCGATCGGGCTCACGCTCGACACCGGTCATCTGCTGATCGGCGGGGTCGACCCGGTCGCGCTCGTGGTCAAGCACACCCGTCGGGTCCGGCACACGCATCTGAAGGATGTCGACGCCTCGTGGGCGCGGCGGGTGCAGGCGGGTGAAGTCAGCTACACAGACGCCGTACGGCAGGGGATGTACCGGCCGTTGGGTGCCGGGGACATCGATATCGCGACGATCGTGGCGACGCTGGAGCAGGCCGGGTACGACGGTTGGTATGTGCTCGAGCAGGACACGATCCTCCCGGACCGGCCGACCGGCGAGGGGCCGGTGGTCGACGTACGGACGAGCGTCGCGCATTTGCGTGAGATTGCGGGTCGGGTCTGATGGTGGACGACGTACTGACGATCGGGCGGATCGGGGTCGACCTCTATCCGCTGCAGGCCGGGACGCATCTCGAGGACGTGGAGTCGTTCGGGAAGTTCCTCGGCGGGAGCGCGACGAACGTGGCGGTCGCGGCGGCGCGGCACGGGCGGAAGTCGGCGGTGATCAGCCGGACCGGGAACGATCCGTTCGGCACGTTCATCCACCGGACGCTGGGCGAGCTCGGGGTGGACGACCGGTTCGTCTCGCCGGTGGACGGGTTGCCGACGCCGATCACGTTCTGCGAGATCTTCCCGCCGGACAACTTCCCGCTGTACTTCTACCGGTTCCCGAAGGCGCCGGATCTGGTGATCAATCCTGCTGAGCTCGATCTGGATGCGATCCGGGAGGCGCGGATCTACTGGTCGACGGTGACCGGGTTGTCGGCTGAACCGTCGCGGTCGGCGCACTTCGCGGCCTGGGAGGCGCGCGGACGGCGGCCGATCACGGTGCTGGATCTCGACTACCGGCCGATGTTCTGGGCAGATCCTGATGAGGCGCATGAGCAGGTGTCTCGGGCGCTCGAGCACTGCACTGTTGCTGTGGGCAACCGTGAGGAGTGTGAGGTCGCGGTCGGGGAGACCGATCCGGACAAGGCCGCGCAGGCGTTGCTGGATCGGGGGTTGGATTTAGCCGTGGTGAAGCAGGGGCCGCGGGGGACGCTGGCGCGGACCCGCGACGAGCGCGTCGAGGTCCCGCCGTACCCGGTCGAGGTGGTCAACGGGCTTGGTGCAGGCGATGGTTTCGGTGGGGCGCTCTGCCACGGTTTGCTTTCTGGTTGGCCGCTCGAGAAGGTCATCCGCTTCGCGAACATCGCCGGCGCCATCGTCGCGTCCCGCCTCGAATGCTCCACCGCCATGCCCACCACCGAAGAAGTCCTCTCCAAGCTGGGTGATCCTTCATGACCAGACGCGACCAGGACGACTACGACGAAACCGCCCGAGCCATCCCCATCCAACGCCCCACCCCCGACGAAGAAACCATCCACGACCCAGGCCCCAACGACCCCACAATCGCGACCCGCCGCCCCCCAGCCAACTCCCCGTTCGCGCCGCAGGCGGGCGCGAACGACCCGACAGTTGTTGTGCAGCGTCCGGGGCCCGGGGAGAACGATCCGACGCTTGCTGCTGACCGCCGCGAGCCCACTAGCCCCAGGCAGGGCGGGGCCCCGGCGTGGCAGGACGAGGCGACGGTTATCGCGCAGCAGCCAGGCAACCCAGGCACGCAGGCCTTCGACACCTCGGGCGCTCCCGGCAACTCGGGCGCTCCGGTTGGTACCTCTCAGCCTGCAGGTCCGGGTGAGGCGGCGGCGCATTCCGGGGTTGGGTCGGATGAGCCGACGGTTGAGCGGCCCATGCAGCAGTCCGCGGAGCAGTTGCCCGGCGTACAGCAAGTCGGTGTGGAGTTCGCGGGGCAGCGGCCTGTGGAACAGGGTGTTCAGGTGGGGTGGCGGGGGTATGGGGAGCGGTTGGCGGAGTTGACTGAGATTCGGGTGCGGCATCCGGAGCGGTTGGCTGAGGCTTGGCAGCGGCGGCGGACTCGGGGGTTGGTGGGGGAGGACGGGCGGCTGTTGATTGTGGCGGCTGACCATCCGGCGAGGGGAGCGCTGGGCGTCAGAGGGGATCGGATGGCGATGGCCAGCCGGCCCGACCTGATTGCTCGGTTGATGACCGCGCTGGAGCGCCCAGGTGTTGACGGCGTCCTCGCCACCCCGGACATCCTCGAAGACCTCCTGCTACTCGGCGCACTAGAAGGCAAGGTCGTCATCGGCTCGATGAATCGCGGCGGCCTCCAAGGCGCAGCGTTCGAGGTGGACGACCGATTCACCGCCTACCGGACCGCGGACGAGATCGCCTCCCGCCGCCTCGACGGCGGCAAGATGCTGACCCGCATCGACCTCGGCGATCCCGGCACCGTCTCGACCCTGGAGTCCAGTGCCGCCGCCGTCACCGGCCTGGCCGAGCACAAGCTGATGGCGATGGTCGAACCGTTCTGGTCGACCCGCGCCGAGGACGGCCGGGTGACGAACCTGCTCGACCCGGACTCGGTCATCAAGTCGATCCACATCGCCTCCGCCCTCGGCGCGACCAGCGCGTACACCTGGCTCAAGCTCCCGGTCGTCGACGAACTGGATCGGGTGATGGAGGCAACGACCCTCCCGACCCTCCTGCTCGGCGGCGACCCGACCGTCGCCCCGGAAGCGACGTACGCCTCGTGGGGCAAGGCCCTCAGCCTCCCCTCGGTCCGCGGACTCGTCGTCGGCCGGGCGCTCCTCTTCCCACCCGACGGCGATGTCGCCGCAGCCGTCGACCACGCCGCAACGCTCGTCCACGGAGGTGGCGCATGACCGAATGGTTCCGGCCTGCTGGGTCGACCGCGCACGAAGGCTTCGAGCTCATGGTCCGGCCGGGCGAGCCCGACTGGCATCACACCGGCCTGTCGATCCGCACACTGCTCCCCGGACAGTCCGTCGAGATCGACACCGGCGACTGCGAGTACGTCGTTCTCCCGCTGAGCGGATCCGCCGAGGTCGTCATCGACGGCGACTCGATCCCCCTCGCCGGCCGGGCCGACGTCTTCGCCGGCCCGACCGACCTGGCCTATATCCCCCGCAACACGACCTTCGCCGTCGTCAGCGCCGGCGGCGCAAGGATCGCGTTCCCGAACGCCAAGGCCGCGAAGGACGTCCCGTTCCAGCGGATCGCGGCCGACGACGTCGAGACCGAGCTCCGCGGCGCCGGCGTCTCCTCCCGCCAGGTCCGGAACTTCGGCGTACCGGGTGTGCTCGACGCCGACTCGATCATCGCGTGCGAGGTGATCACGCCGGCCGGCAACTGGTCGTCGTACCCGCCGCACAAGCATGACGAGCACCGGCCGGGCAAGGAGAGCGAGCTCGAGGAGATCTACTACTTCGAGCTGCAGCTGTCCGACGACGTACCGGAAGGTGTCAAGGGCAACGATCCGATCGGCTACCAGCGGGTCTACGGGACCGACGACCGGCCGATCGACGTACTGGCCGAGGTCCGCAGCGGCGACCTGGTGCTCGTCCCGCACGGCTGGCACGGTCCGGCGATGGCGCCGCCCGGCTACGACATGTACTACCTGAACGTGATGGCCGGCCCCGGCACCGAGCGGCAGTGGCTGATCACCGATGACCCGCAACATGCCTGGGTCCGCGAGCTGTGGAACTCCCAGCACATCGATCCGCGCCTGCCTTTCGGACAAGGAGTAGCAGATTCATGACGGTCCGCCTCACGGTCGCCCAGGCCCTCGTACGCTTCCTGAGCGTCCAGTACTCCGAGCGGGACGGCGTCCGGCAGCGGCTGATCGCCGGCTGCCTGGGCATCTTCGGCCACGGCAACGTCGCCGGCGTCGGACAGGCGCTCCTGCAGTCCGAGCTCGAGGACCCGAAGGCGCTGCCGTACATCCTGGCCCGCAACGAGCAGGCCATGGTGCACACCGCGGCCGCCTTCGCGCGCACCACCAACCGCCTGCAGACCTACGCGTGTACGGCGAGCATCGGCCCCGGCTCGACCAACATGATCACCGGCGCCGCACTGGCAACGGTGAACCGCCTGCCGGTCCTGCTGCTGCCGTCGGACACCTTCGTGACGCGCGTCGCCTCGCCTGTCCTGCAAGAGCTGGAGAACTTCGGCGCCGGCGACATCAACGTGAACGACGCGTTCCGCCCGGTCTCGAGGTACTTCGACCGCGTCAGCCGCCCCGAGCAACTCCCGTCCGCGCTGATGAACGCGATGCGAGTCCTCACCGACCCGGTCGAGACCGGCGCGGTCACCCTCGCGCTCCCGCAGGACGTGCAGGCGGAGGCGTTCGACTGGCCCGACGAACTGTTCGCCGAGCGCGAGTGGCATGTCGCCCGTCCGTTGCCCGAGACAACCATCCTCGACCGGGCCGCCGAGCTGATCCGCAACTCCCGCCGTCCGCTGATCGTCGCCGGCGGCGGCGTCGCGTACTCCGAGGCGAACGACGTACTGCGAACGTTCGCGGAGGCGACCGGCGTCCCGGTCGGTGAATCCCAAGCAGGCAAGGGATCCCTGCCCTACGACCACCCGCAGTCCCTCGGCGCGGTCGGCTCGACCGGCACCACCGCTGCCAATGCGGTCGCCAGGTCCGCCGACCTGGTGATCGGCATCGGCACCCGGTACGCCGACTTCACCACGGCGTCGCGCACCGCGTTCCAGAACCCCGACGTACGGTTCGTGAACATCAACGTAGCCAGGTTCGACGGCGGAAAACACGCCGGTCTGCCGGTCGTGGCCGACGCCCGCGAGGCGCTCGCTGCGCTGACCGCCAAGCTGGACGGTTGGTCGGTCGGCGACGAGTACCGCGCCGAGACGCACCGCCTGGCGCAGGAGTGGGACGCGACCGTCGAGCGGACCTACAACCCACCGGCCGAGGTGACCGAGAAGCTGGCCACGGGTCTGCTCACCCAGGGCGAGGTGCTCGGTTGTGTGAACGAGCTGTCCGACCCCCGCGACGTCGTCGTCTGCGCAGCCGGCTCGATGCCGGGCGATCTGCACAAGCTCTGGCGGACCCGCGACGGCAAGGGCTACCACGTCGAGTACGGCTACTCCTGCATGGGCTACGAGATCGCCGGCGGGATCGGCGTACGGCTCGGTGCACCCGATCGGGACGTGTTCGTGCTGGTCGGCGACGGCTCGTACCTGATGATGTCCAGCGAACTGGCAACCGCCGTCCAGGAAAACCTCAAGATCATCGTCGTCCTCGTCCAGAACCACGGATTCGCCTCGATCGGCGCGCTCTCGGAATCCCTCGGCTCGCAACGATTCGGTACGGCGTACCGCAAGCGCACCGGCGACGGACGGCTCGACGGCGACTACCTCCCCGTCGACCTGGCCGCGAACGTGCGCAGCTTCGGCGTCGAGGTGATCGACGTCCACAGCCGGGCCGAGCTGGAGAAGGCGATCCAGACCGCGAAGGCCGCCACCGGCCCGATCGCGATCCACGTCACCACCGATCCGCTGATCGGCGCCCCGGACAGCGAGTCCTGGTGGGACGTTCCGGTCAGCGAGGTGTCGACCCTCGAGTCGACCGCGGCGGCGCGGGCGGCGTACGAGGAGAGCAAGAAGGCCCAGCATTCGTACCTCGCTCCGGTCGAGGGAGACAGCTGATGGGTAAGATCAGCATCGGTACGGCGCCGGACTCGTGGGGAGTCTGGTTCGCCGACGATCCGAAGCAGACCCCGTGGACGCGGTTCCTCGACGAGGTCGTCGCGGCCGGATACACGCGCATCGAGCTCGGGCCGTACGGCTACCTGCCGACCGATCCCGTCAGGCTGAAGGCCGAGCTGGACAGCCGCGGCCTGACGATCACCGCTGGTACGACGTTCGAGCAGCTGCATCGCCCGGACGGCTGGGAGTCGACCTGGCGGGACGTCGTCAAGACAGCCGAGCTGACCGCCGCGATGGGCGCGAAGCACTTGGTCGTGATGCCGTCGATGTGGCGTGGTGACAACGGCGAGATCGTCGAGGAGCGGTCGGACCACGAGGGTCAGACCAAGCACGGACGAGCGGTGACCGAGCTGGGTCGCCGGCTGGCGGAGGAGTTCGGCCTGCAGACGCAGTACCACCCGCACGCGGACGGCCACATCGACACGCAGGACACCGTCGAGCGCCTGCTCGAGGAGACCGACGCGACGTACGTGAACCTGTGCCTGGACACGGGGCACATCAGCTACTGCGGCGGCGACAACCTGGAGCTGATCCGCAAGTACCCGGACCGGATCGGCTACCTGCACCTCAAGCAGGTGGATCCGAAGGTCCTGGCCGAGGTCGACGCCGAGGGCCTGAGCGTCGACGAGGCCGTACGGCGGGGCGTGATGTGCGAGCCGCCGAACGGCGTACCCGAGCTGCCGCCGGTGCTGGACGCGCTGGCTGCGCTCGACCACGACCTGTTCGCGATCGTCGAGCAGGACATGTATCCGTGCCCGCCCGACGTACCGCTGCCGATCGCCGAGCGGACGTTGGCATATCTCACTGCACTCGGGGGTGCCGTATCGAGCTGACGACCGGCGGAGTGTGACACTCTCTGGTCCCACGCAAGTCCGCGGACTCGCCGCGGTACATCTGAAAGGCTGGTCGAAGTCATGGTTCGGTGGCAGAAGAAGGCGGTGGCCGCGGGTGCCGCGGTTGCGCTGGCCGCGGCACTGGCGGCGTGTAGTTCGTCCGGGGGCAAGCAGTCGGAGCAGAGCTCCGGCGGCAGCGGCGGGAACGTCGCCGACACCCCGCGCATGAAGGTTGCCCTGATCACCCATTCGGGGGCCGGCGACACCTTCTGGGACATCGTCCGGCGCGGCGCCGAGGCGGCCGCGAAGAAGGACAACATCGAGCTGCAGTACTCCGCCGACCCGGACGGCGCCGCGCAGGCCAACCTCGTGCAGACCGCGATCGACTCCAAGGTCGACGGTATCGCCGTGACCCTGAACAAGCCCGACGCGGTGATCCCGAACGTCAAGAAGGCGATCGCGGCCGGCATCCCGGTGACGGTCCTCAACGGCGGCCTCGACCAGTGGAAGACCACCGGGGCGATCGGGTACTTCGGTCAGGACGAGCGGATCGCCGGCCAGGCCACGGGGGAGAAGCTCAAGCAGCTCGGCGCCAAGAAGGTCCTCTGCGTCATCCACGAGCAGGGCAACGTCAGCCTCGAGGCCCGCTGCCAGGGCATCAAGGACAAGCTGCCGACCACCGAGAACGTCAACGTCAACGGCACCGACCAGCCGGGTACGTCAGCGACGCTGACCTCGAAGCTGCAGCAGGACAAGACCGCCGACTACGTCGTCGCGCTGAACGCCGGTATCGCGCTGACCGCCGTCAAGGCAGCCAAGGACGCCGGGTCGTCGGCCAAGATCGGCAGCTTCGACATGAGCAAGGAGATGGCCAAGGCGGTCGCGGACGGCACGGTGCAGTTCGCCGTCGACCAGCAGCCGTACCTGCAGGGCTACCTGGCGGTCGACGCGATCTGGCTCTACCGGACCAACGGCAACACCATCGGCGGTGGCGAGGCCACCCTGACCGGGCCGGCGTTCATCGACAAGTCCAACATCGCGGCGGTGCAGAAGTTCGCCGAAGCCGGGACGCGCTGAGGTAGCGCCATGGCATCGACCATCATTTCACCGGCTCCGGCCGACGACCGCGTCTCCGCCCGCTCCCTCGGGGCGCGACTGCTGAGCCGGCCGGAGATCGGCTCGCTGGTCGGCGCGGCCGTGATCCTGGTGTTCTTCCTGATCGCCGCGCCGCCGTTCCGCGAGATCAACAACACCGGCACGATCCTGTACCAGGCCGCGCTGATCGGCGTGATGGCGGTGCCGGTCTCACTGCTGATGATCGGCGGCGAGTTCGACCTGTCGGCGGGGGTCGCGGTGACGACCTCGGGTCTGACGGCGGGTCTGTTCGCGTACCAGTTCAGCGTGAACGTCTGGCTCGGCGTGTTCGTCGCGCTGCTGCTCTCGCTGGCGATCGGCGCGTTCAACGGCTGGCTGCTGATGCGGACGGGACTGCCCAGCTTCCTGGTGACGCTCGGCACGTTCTTCATCCTGCAAGGCCTCAACATCGCCGTCACCCGGCTCGCCTCCGGCGCCGTCGCGTCGAACTCGATCAGCGACATGGACGGGTTCAGCGGGGCGAAGGCGATCTTCGCGTCGGAGTTCAAGCTCGGCGGCGTGACGATCAAGATCATCGTCGTCTGGTGGATCGTGTTCGTCGCGGTCGCGGCCTGGGTGCTGCTGAAGACCCAGATCGGCAACTGGATCTTCGCGGTCGGCGGCGACGCGGCGGCCGCGCGGGCGGTCGGCGTACCGGTCCGGAAGGTGAAGATCGGGCTGTTCATGACGGTCGGGTTCTTCGCCTGGTTCACCGGTATGCAGTTGCTGTTCGTGCAGAACGGCGTCGTGCAGTCCGGTGAGGGTGTCGGGAAGGAGTTCCTGTACATCATCGCGGCGGTCGTCGGCGGGTGCCTGCTCACCGGCGGCTACGGATCGGTGGTGGGCGGCGCGGTCGGTGCGCTGATCTTCGGGATGGTCCAGCTCGGTGTCGTGTACGCCGGCTGGAACCCCGACTGGTTCAAGGCGTTCCTCGGCGTCATGTTGCTGCTGGCAACCATTGTCAACCTGGTCGTCAAGAACCGGGCGGAGGCACGATGACCACCACGGAGTCGTTCGCGGACGAGGTCGCCAGTCCCAACAGCCCGATCGTGCTGCTCGAGGATGTCGGCAAGAGCTACGGGAACATCAACGCGCTCCGCGGGGTGTCGTTGTCGGTCCGGCAGGGCGAGATCACCTGCGTGCTCGGCGACAACGGCGCGGGGAAGTCGACGCTGATCAAGATCATCGCCGGACTGCACGACTACACGTCGGGCCGGATGTCGGTGAACGGCGAGGAGCGGCACTTCGGCTCGCCGCGCGAGTCCCTGGACAGCGGTATCGCGACCGTCTACCAGGACCTCGCACTGGCCCCGCTGATGTCGGTCTGGCGGAACTTCTTCCTCGGCAACGAGATCACCAAGGGTCCGTTCCGGCAGCTGGACACGGCGAAGATGAAGCGGATCGCGCAGGAGGAGCTGACGAAGATGGGGATCTCGATCCCCGATCTCGAGCAGCCGGTCGGGAAGCTGTCCGGCGGTCAGCGGCAGTGCGTCGCGATCGCCCGGGCGATCCATTTCGGCGCGAAGGTGCTGATCCTCGACGAGCCGACCGCCGCGCTCGGCGTGAACCAGTCAGGCGTGGTGCTGAAGTACGTCGTGAAGGCGCGCGACGCCGGGATCGGCGTCATCTTCATCACCCACAACCCGCATCACGCCTACCTGGTCGGGAACCACTTCGTCGTACTGAAGCTGGGGCGGGTGGCGCTGGACACGCACCGTTCGGAGATCACGCTGGAGCAGCTGACCACCGAGATGGCGGGCGGCTCCGAGCTCGAGGCTCTGAGTCACGAACTGCGCAGCGTCAACCCCGAGTTGGTCGTGGAGAATGAAACGCAGCGGCAGGAGGACACATGAGCGATCTGCGGGTCGGGATCGTCGGCGTGGGGGTGATGGGCGCCGACCACGCCGAGCGAGTCGTGCGGAAGACGGCGGGTGCGCGCCTGGTCGCGGTGTCGGATCCGGACTGGGCGCGGGCCGAGAGCCTCGCGTCGAGGCTTGATGCTCGCGTCGTGGCCGACCCGCTCGAGCTGATCGCGAGCGACGAGGTCGACGCAGTGATCCTGGCGTCACCGGGGTTCGCACACGCCGAGCAGCTGTTCGCCTGTCTGGAGCACGGCAAGCCGGTCCTGTGCGAGAAGCCGCTGACGATGGATGCGGCCTCGGCCTTGCAGGTCGTCGAGCGGGAGCACAAGCTCGGGCGGCAGCTGATCCAGGTCGGGTTCATGCGGCGCTTCGACCCGGAGTACGCCGCGATGAAGCAACTGCTCGACTCGGGCGAGCTCGGGCGGACGTTGCTGCTGCACAACGTGCACCGGAACCAGTCGGTGCCCACGACGTTCCGGAGCGAGATGATCGTGCGGGACTCGATGGTGCACGAGGTCGATGTCGCGCGCTGGTTGTTCGGCTCGGAGATCACCCGGATCACCGTGCGGACGCCGCAGCCGACGAGCCTGGTGGCGGACGGCGTACTCGATCCGCAGCTGGCCCTGTTCGAGCTGGCGAACGGCGCGATGGCCGACGTGGAGGTGTTCGTGAACTTCCAGGTCGGGTACGAGGTCCGGTGTGAGGCTGTGGCCGAGCGCGGGAGCGCGACGATCGGTCTCGGGTCCGGCGTGTTCACCCGGGCCGGCGGGCAGTGGGGCGGCGCGATGCCGGCCGACTTCCGGGTGCGGTTCGAGCAGGCGTACGACGTCGAGGTGCAACGCTGGGTCGATGCCACCGTGCGCGGTGAGATCGACGGGCCGAGCGCTTGGGACGGGTACGCCGCGGCCGCGGTCTGCGAGGCAGGCATCGAGTCGCTCAGCTCTGGTAGACCGGTCGACGTCACCCTGGCCGACCGCAGCAAGGTCCTCGGATGAAACACCTTCAGGAATTCGGCAGTGAGGAAGCATCGTGAGTACTGAGATCAAGCGCATCACCCACCTCGTCGGTGGCGGCTCGTGGACCGGCGTGGCCGAGCGGACCAGCAAGGTCTACAACCCGGCGACCGGCCAGGTCACCGGTGAGCTGGACCTGGCGTCGGCGGCGACCGTCGACGAGGTCGTCAAGGTGGCTCACGAGACCTCGAAGGCGTGGGCGGAGACCTCGCTCACCCGCCGCGCCCAGGTCCTGTTCGCGTACCGCGAGCTGGTGAACCGGGACAAGGAGCGGATCGCGCAGATCATCACCGCCGAGCACGGCAAGGTGCTGTCCGACGCGCTCGGCGAGGTGACCCGCGGTCTCGAGGTGATCGAGTTCGCCTGCGGGATCCCGCATCTGCTCAAGGGCGGGTTCAGCGAGGGTGTGTCGACCAAGGTCGACGTGTACTCGATCCGCCAGCCGCTCGGTGTCTGCGCGGTGATCTCGCCGTTCAACTTCCCGGCCATGGTGCCGATGTGGTTCGTCCCGATCGCCGTTGCCTGTGGCAACAGTGTGGTGATCAAGCCGTCCGAGAAGGACCCGTCGGCGGCGAACGCGATGGCCGAGCTGTGGAAGGAGGCCGGTCTGCCGGACGGCGTGGTGAACGTCGTACACGGCGACAAGGAGGCTGTCGACCGGCTGCTCGAGCACCCGGACATCAAGTCGGTCTCGTTCGTCGGCTCGACCCCGATCGCTCGCTATGTCTACGAGACCGGCACTGCTCACGGCAAGCGGGTTCAGGCCCTCGGCGGAGCCAAGAACCACATGATCGTGCTGCCGGACGCGGACCTCGACCTGGCCGCCGACGCCGCGGTCAACGCCGGCTTCGGCTCGGCCGGTGAGCGCTGTATGGCGATCTCCGCGCTGGTCGCGGTCGAACCGATCGCGGACGAGCTGATCGGTAAGATCAAGGAGCGGATGGGCAAGCTGAAGACCGGCGACGGCACGCGCGGCTGCGACATGGGACCGCTCGTCACCGGTCCGCACCGCGACAAGGTCTCCGGGTACGTCGCTGCCGGTGTCGAGGAAGGCGCCGAGCTGGTCGTCGACGGCCGCGAGGGTGACTTCGACGGCGCGGCCGACGGGTTCTGGCTCGGTCCGACGCTGTTCGACAAGGTCACGCCGGAGATGTCGATCTACACCGACGAGATCTTCGGCCCGGTGCTGTCGGTCCTCCGGACGGCGTCCTACGACTCGGCGCTCGCGCTGGTGAACTCGAACCCGTACGGCAACGGGACGGCGATCTTCACCAACGACGGCGGCGCGGCGCGACGGTTCCAGAACGAGGTCGAGGTCGGGATGGTCGGTATCAACGTGCCGATCCCGGTCCCGATGGCGTACTACTCGTTCGGCGGCTGGAAGAACTCGCTGTTCGGTGACACCCACGCGCACGGCACCGAGGGCGTGCACTTCTTCACCCGCGGCAAGGTCGTCACCTCGCGCTGGCTGGACCCGTCGCACGGCGGGATCAACCTGGGCTTCCCGACGCACGACTGAAAGCCGGCTTTTGGGTGTAGCGTCGAAGACGACCCCCGGGGCACGAGGAGTACCGCGGTGCAGGCAGGGCCGTCGGCCCGTCCGAGATCTGCGATCCTCGAGCCCCGGAGTGCGTCATGGCGAAGAACAAAGGCGGACGTGAAGTCCGCAAACCCAAGCAACCCAAACAGCCGAAACCCAACCCGAACGACAGCGCGATCATCCCGCCCACCAAGCAGGGGCGGAAATAGCGGCCGTTGACCGGCGAGGTGAGGTTGGGTAACTTCTTGAGGGCGTCGTGAGGACGCGTCGAGACTCGCCGGAAGGCTGGAAGCCACCTCACGTTCCTCTCTCTGCCTGCCCGTGCGAGTCCGGGCCGGAGAGGACGCGTCATGAAGTTGCTGCCGGATCGGCCGACGATCGAGTTCCTGCGCAAGGAAGCCAAGGATCTGCTGGCTGTACTGCGTGAGACCTCGCCGACTGCCTCGCTCGCGGACGCCCAGCGTGCGCTGGCGGGCCAGTACGGACTGCGGGACTGGCCTGCACTGAAAGCTGAAGTCGAACGCCGGATCGCGGCGACGCCCGCCGTACCCGATGGGTTGGCCGAGGCGCTGGCCGCATCGTTCGGCCTCGGCACGATGCTCCGCCCGCCCCGCCCTGTCGCGTTCACCGCGATGGGGCGGTGCTGGGAGCTGACCACCGACCGCGGGCGGTGGCTGGCAGTGACAGTCTTCGACTGGATCACGAACGAGCAGGCCGAGCTCGGTGCCAAGCTTCGGGACGCCGCTGTGGCGGTCGGAGTGGCGGCGCCGGTCGCCGTACGGAGTCCGCGAGGACTTCTGATCGAGCCGGTGCAGGGCGAGAACTGGCGGGTCCACGAGTGGCTCGAGGTGGGGCCGTCGCCGGCGTTGCCGGTGTCCGCGGCGGTGGCGCGGCGGGCGGGTGCGGCGTACGGGAAGCTGCATGCGTTGGCGATCCCGACCGAAGAGCCGATGAATCCGTACGTCGTTTGGCGGCGGCCGGAGTCTGAGTGGGACAAGCTGCTCGAGCGGGCTCGGGTCGCGGGCAAGCCGTGGGCGGACCGGCTGGAGGCGATCCTGCCGGTCTGGCTCGATCTGCAGACGATCGAGACCGCGGTCGATCCCGGTGAGCTGATTCTCTGCAACAGCAACCTGATCCCGACGCATGTCCGGCTGGGGCGTGACGACGAGCTGATCGTGATGGAGTGGGACTTCGCGGGCTCGATGACGCCCGCGCTCGAGCTGGGGTCGGCGCTGACGCAGTGGGTGATGCGGCCGACGCTCAACACCAAGGCGGTGGCGGCGTTCCGCGAAGGGTACGGCGATTGGCCGACGCTGGAGCTGTCGTCGTTCGGTGTGGCGATCACGGCGTGGCTCAACTGGGCGTACAACGCGATCTGCGAGGCGATCGATCCGCAGGACTCTGACCATGCGGAGTTTGCCGAGCGGGAGGCTGTCGGGGTGCTCGATCGGCCGATGACACGGGCGGGGCTCGAGCAGCTACTTGGAGAGTGCGGCGGCTAGGGCTGTCGCTGCCGGCTCGGACAGGTGGCCGTGGAGGAGTTCCGTTCGGTGGACCAGGCGCGGGCTGGTGAGCGGGACGGCTACCTGAGCCGGCGCTGATCGCGGGAGGACGGCGAGGCCGTGGCCGTTGGCGATCAGCGTGAGGAGGGTGTGGAGGTCGGTTCCGGCGTACGTGATCGCGGGGCGGAAGCCATCGGAGCCGGTGGTCGCGCGGAGGACCGCGAGCGGCGCGGCCAGGTCGGGCGCGTTGATCCAGCGGGCGTCGGCGAGGTCGCGCAGGGCGATACCTCGCCGGGAGGCCAGCGGGTGATCGTTGGGCAGGGCAACGACCAGGTCGTCGTGCGCGACCGCCGTCGTACGCAGGTGCATGGAGTCCGAGAGCCGAAGCGGATCACTCGGCGCAGCCACACCATCAACCAACCCAAGCGCAAAGTCTCCGCTGGCCACACCCTCCACAACCTCCTCCCGCCCACAAACCGTCAACCGCACCTCAGTCCCCGGATGCAACCGCCGCACCTGCCGCAAAGCAGCAGACAACAACCCACCAGGCGGCCCGGGAGCGGCCGCGCCGCTCGACCTGCCGCCGCCGGACGCCAGTGGTGTGGCGGCCACGGTGAGCGGGGTGGGGGTCGTGCTGACGGCGCGGCGTACGTCGGCTCGGGCGGCGGTGAGGCGGAGAAGGATGGGGGCGGCGTGTTCGAGGAGGCGTTCGCCGGCGGGGGTCGGGGTCACGGGGCGGCGGCGGAGTAGCGGCGTACCGAGGTCGTTCTCCAGGGTGGAGATGTGCTGGGAGACGGCTGACTGGGTGTAGCCGAGGCGTTCTGCGGCGGCGGAGAACGAGCCGCACTCGGCCACCGTCACGAACGTCCGCAGCAGGTGAGGATCCACGCGGATCAGTATTGCTTATGTACAGTGCAGAGATCATCGTTGGCGCTGATACCAGTGTCGCCGTGAGGATGGACCCATGAACGCCTACTCCGGCCGCATCGCCCTCGTCGCCGACCGCTCGCCGCACGTCCGCTCCCACGTCCGCATACCGATCCTCCTCGACCGTCTACGCGACCGCGACAACCTTGACTTCGACGCCTACTGGATCCCGACCGACCAGGTCGACGAGGCACTCGAAGGCTTCGACGGGATCTGGCTGCTCCCCGGCAGCCCGTACCGCAGCGAGGCGGGCGCGATCACCGCGATCCGGATCGCCCGCGACAACGGCATCCCGTTCCTCGGCACCTGCGCCGGGTTCCAGCACGCGATGCTCGAGTTCGCCCGCAACGTCTGCGGCGCCACGAACGTCGAGCACGGCGAGAACACCCCGGACGCGGACGACCTGCTGATCGTCCCGATGGCGTGCTCACTCGACGGCCACGAGGGCGCGATCCAGGTAACCCCGGGCACCCGAGCGGCCGCCCTCCTGGGCGCCGAGCGATCCATGGAGCGCTACCACTGCTCGTACGGCCTCGACACCACCAGGCTCGGTCTGCTCCGCGACCACGGCCTCGTGTTCAGCGGGTACGACGACGACGGCGACCCGCGCATCGCCGAACTACCCGACCACCCGTTCTATCTCGCCACGCTGTTCCAGCCGGAGCTGGCCGGCGACGGCACGCGACCGCACCCGTTCATCCAGGCGTTCGCACACGCCATCGCCGACCGCAGTGCTCAGACGGCCGACGCCGGCCTCGGAGTCATCCCGGCAGCCACGTAGCAGGCGTCGATCAGCTCCATCGTCGCCAGCGCATCGTCGACGTCGGTGAGCACCGGAGCCCCGTTGCGGACGGCTCCGGTGAAGGCCTCCAGCTGATAGGTGTACGACGTACGCGTGCCGCGGTGCTCGACCCAGGTGTCCTCCTTGGTCGTCACCACCACCCGGTCGTCGCGCTGCGGCAGCACGTAGAACGGCGCGAACGCCTCACCGCGACTGCCGACGACCTTGAGGCTGAACTCGACCTCTTCGGCCGCCATGCTGGTCCGCACCGCACCGGTCGCCCCGTTCGGGAACTCCAGGTCTGCGTTCAGCCACTCGTCCACACCAGGCAGCCGCTTCCGCTCGCCGGCCCGGGCGCTCACCAGTCGAGGCGCCCCACCGGCGTACGGCGTGAACATCCGCTGCGCGTGCAGCGCGTAACAACCGACGTCCATCACAGCGCCGCCCGCCAGCGGCAGCGACCAGCGCGGGTCGTCCTCCGGCGGCGGAGGCATCACCATGGTCGCCTCGACGTGCTGCAGCTCGCCGAGCTCGCCCTTCGCGACCAGTTCCAGCAGCCGCCGCATCACCGGGTGGTACGCGTAGTGGAACGCCTCCATGAACACCAGTCCGGAGGAGCGGACGGCGTCCCGCACCTGCATCGCCTCGGCAGCGTTGCTCGCCGAGGGCTTCTCGGTCAGCACATGTTTGCCCGCGGCAAGCGCCTTGAGGTTCCACGGCCCGTGCAACCCGTTGGCCAGCGGGTTGTAGATCGCCTCGACCTCGGGATCGTCGAGCAGCGCCTGGTACGACGCGTGCACCCGCTCGACCCCGTGCTCGGCGGCGAAGGCCTCGGCGCGGTCAGCGTCGCGGGCAGCGACCGCGACCAGCCGGGCGCCGGTCAGCTTGGCCGGCTCGCCAATGGCCCGGCCCGAGATCCGGGCGGCACCGAGAATCCCGATCCGCAACGGTTCCATGCCTTCTCCTTCGAGGGTCGGCCGCACGGGCGGCGTACGGCGATCAGTCCACGAGGCGCGTGTTCCGCCGGTAAGGGTAGCTCCCGGGGCGGACAGCGAACGCGCCATCCTGCCTGACGATCGCTCCGGCCCGACAGCGGCTGCCCGTGATCCGGACGTGGTTCACCGAACGTTCACGCGTTTCTGTCGTGACTCTGACGCCTGCCGGCGTGCTCGACGAGTGCCTGGTGCAACTGGTGTGGGTGCCAACGCTCCGTGACCGCGGACCGCAGTACGTCGGCCTGGGACTGCGGCGCGAGACCGCCGATCGGCTGGTCGCGATCGAGATTGGTCGGGAACGCGTAGCCCTCTGCTGTTGCCGCGATCACGTGTTCGGCTGCCACCGGGTCGGTCAGCGCGAGGAGCACGGGATAGACCGCTTCGATCATCCGGGCCCGGTCGATGCTCTCCATCGCGCGCCCGAAGGCCGAGGAGATCTGCAGGAGGTTCGCCATCCGCTTGATATCGGCCGAATGGTTGCTCCCGGCAGCGTGGAACAGCGCCGGGTTGAAGAACACCGCGTCGCCCTTCTCGAGCGGCAGCTGCACATGGTTCTGGACGAAATGCGACTGGAACTCCGGTCGCTGGTAGGCCAGGTAGCCCAGCCCGTACTTCTGCGAATGCGGCAGATACAACGTCGGCCCCGACTCCACCGGCATGTCACAGTGCGCGACCGCGCCCTGCAATGTCAGCACGGACGAGAGCCGATGCACATGCTCCGGGTACTGCGCCGCGACCTCGTCGGACTGGAATCCCAGGTGGTAGTCGCGGTGCACCGTCTGCCCCTCGCCGCCTGGGTTCACCACGTTCACCTGCGAGGTGACCTGGTACGCCGGACCGAGCCAGGCGGTCGCGACCAGGGCGAGCAGGTCGTTCGCGTAGTACGCCGTGAACACCTCGGGCGCACCGACCGCGAGCTTCTCGAGTGCGTTCCAGACCCGGTCGTTCGCACCCGGCTTCGCGAAATGGTCTCCCGCCGCGACCCCGGACTGATGCTGATCGTCGATCAGCCGGTTGAACTCGACAGTCGTGGCATCGACCACATCGTTGCTGAAGGCCCCTTTCAGGACGACGATCCCGGGTCCGTCGGCGAACGCCCGGACGAACTCGGTCTGCACTGCCCGCGCATCGGCCGCCCGGACCCGCGCGGCGTCGTACACCGGGACCTGCTGCTCGATGGTCGCGGCCTGCGGGTACTCGGCCGGGTCGGTCTGGTCCTTCAGCACGGCCAGCAGGTCGTCGAGTCGGGCGTCGGCGGGGTTCAGCCACATGAGATGGCTCCTCTCGGTCTACGTCCAGCTAAGCACCTGCCCACGTTCGAGCAAGCGAGCCTGGAGTCTGGCGACATCCATTTGCTGTACGTCGGTCTGCGCGCGGAGCGATTGCACTGCGGCGACTGCGGCGGATTCGGCGAGTACGCAGAAGACAGGTTCCATGCGGGTGGCGGCGTACCCGATGTGGGAGGCGGACAGGCAGACCGGGACCAGGAGGTTGCCGGTCTGCTCCGGAGTGATGGCCCGGTAGGGGACCGGGTACGGCCGGCCGGTGCCGAGGTGGCCGCCGATGAACATGTCGCCCTCGGTGGCCACGCCCAGCTGACCGGATGCGTTGCGGCTGGCGATGCGTCGTACCGGATAGACGTCTACGCCGAAGAGTGCGAGGCCGATGCTGTCCGGTGGTTCGGTCTGGTTGATCACGTCAGCGTGGGTGATCGTGTACTGACCTGCGAGCCGTCGGCACACCCGGATGTACAGCTGCGGCGGCCAGCCCTCTGTCTCCGGGAAGACGCTGCCGTCCAGTCCGTACGCCGCTGTCTCCGCACGGAACGCTGCGGGAACGGACGGGTCGGTGGACAGGAAGTGGTGGAGTCCACGGAGGTAATCGAGGTGTTGGCGCCAGATACGCGAGCGGACGTCCCAGCTGCCGTCCTGGTACTCGCGGCTCAGACCGAGCGGGGCGTTGGTGATCAGCGAACCACGCTGGTAGTTGTACTCGCCCGAGTTGATCCAGCCGGGGAAGATGCCGGACAGGTCCTCCGAGTACTGCAGGTACCGGCGGACCAGCTCGTAGTCGGCCGGCGAGTAGTTGTCGGGCGGTGTGAGCTCGACGCGCTTGGCACGGTCTGCGGTGACATAGAACCGGTAGTTGTAGGCCTGCGTGTAGCCATCGGCTGCACCGACAGCCAGGCCGTGGTCTTCTTCGACCAGCGGGAGCAGTCCGCTGCTCCTGTCACCAGGTACGACGTACGGGTCGATCGGGGTCCAGTTGGTGACTGGACGGACTCCCGCGACCTCCTCGGCGTACGTCTCCTGGGACTCGCGTCCGATGCGGTAGGGGACACCGGCAAGAGCCATCAGGTCGCCCTCGTACGACGTGTCGATGAAGAACTCCGCGTGGACCTCGCGGTCCGGGCTCGACTCGGCCGCGGGTACACCCCACTGGTCGGGCGGCGACGTTTCGAGCTGGATCGAGGTGATCCGGTTGCCCGAGCGCGTCACCGATCGCACGCGGCGTTCGAAGACCACCTCGATGCCAGCGGCGGCGATCCATGCGTGGAACGCGCGCATCACCTCGTGCGGGTGATTGCCGAAGCCGAACACCACGTCGCGCGTCAGCCCACCGGCGGCGGCCGGTACCGGGCAGTCCTGCGCCGGTTTGATCCCCGCACCCAGCATGCCGCCGAGCCAGCGACTCGGCTCGATCAGCACCACCGACGCGCCTTCCTGGTGCGCCGTCATCGCCGCGACACAGCCCGCGGCGGTCCCTCCGTACACGCAGACATCCACCATGTCATGCACTCTGCAACAGCCACCGCATGTTCAAAATAGCCGTTCTGAGCACGTCCATGTACTTTCTTGCCATGCTCGAGTTGGACGGTTACCTGCTCGCGCCGCCGCGCGCGCAGTTCAACCTGGCCTTCGACACCTACGACACCTGGTGCCTGCTGCTGCCCACCGCCGGCTCGTTCGACTACGAGGTCGGCGACGCGCACGGGACCGCGAAGTTCGGCGACATGGTCGTCTGCCCGCCCGGCGGCACCCTCCACCGCCGCATGCGCACCCGGACGTCGTTCTTCCACGCCCGCTTCACCACAGAGCTGGATCCCCCACCCGGCGGCACCCGAGTCCGCGACCTCGACCGCCTCCGCGGCAACCTCAAACTGCTCGAGCACGCCGACAGTGCGATCGCCACCCACGTCGTGACCGACCTCGCCCTGATGATCCGCCGCACCCGCTCCCCGCTGGACCCGCTGGTCCACAGCGCGCTCACGTATCTCAACGAGCACTACGCCTCAACAGACATCTCGTTGACCGACCTGGCCGCCGTCCTCGGCATCAGTCCGTCGCAGCTCTCCCGACGATTCCGCGCGGTCCGCGGCATCACCCCCGTCGCCTACTTGCGTGACCTCCGCCTGCAGAAAGCGCGTGAACTGCTGACCGAGACCGACCAGACGCTCCAGCTCATTGCCGAGCAGACCGGCTACCGCAGCGCGTTCTACCTCAGTCGGGTCTTCAGTGCGCAGACAGGGCAGTCGCCGTCGGAGTATCGCCGTACCAGCCGGGTCTGAGGCGTTCTAGGGTTAGCCATGCGCACAGACCACGGGCTGCCGGTGGTACGGCTGGGACTGATCGGGGCCGGCCGGATCGGCACGATGCATGCCGCCAACATCGCCCGGAACGTACCCGGCGCCGAGCTGGCGGCCGTCGCCGACACCAGGCCGGAAGCCGCCCGGCAACTCGCAGCGCGGTACGACGCAGCGCCGGTGACCGTCGACGAACTGCTGAAGGATCCGGAGCTCGACGGCGTGGTGATCACGTCTCTCGCGATCTCGCACTCCGAGCTGATCATCCGCGCGGCCGAGGCAGGCAAGGCGGTCTGGTGCGAGAAGCCTGCATCTCTGACGCTGGCGGAGCTGGACCGGGCGATCGCCGCGACCGACCGCGCGGCTGTCCCGTTCCAGGTCGGCTTCAACCGTAGGTTCGCCAAGGACTTCGCGGCGGCGCGCCGCACCATCGAGGACGGCGGTATCGGAACACCCCAGCTGATGCGCTCGGTCACTCGTGACCCCGGCCGTCCCGGAGGCCTGCGGCACGCCGCGCACGTTCCGCAGTGGACGATCTTCCGCGAGACGCTGATCCACGACTTCGACATCCTGCTCTGGCTCAATCCCGGTGCGCGACCGGTCGAGGTCTTCACGACGGCCGATGCTTTGGTGGCACCGGAGTACAAGGAAGCTGGACTGATCGACACCGCGGTCGTGGTGATCAGGTTCGACAACGGTGCGATCGCGACGGCCGAGGCCAACTTCTCGTCGTACTACGGGTACGACGTACGCGGTGAGGTCTTCGGCAGTGAGGGCATGGTCGTCGCTGGTCAGCTCGCCGGCAGTGCACTCGCGCACTACAACGCCGGCGGAGTGCACCAGCAGACGCTGCGCAGTGACGAGGAGATGTTCCACGAGGCGTACGTGCAGGAGCTCGCCGACTTCGCGGACGTGGTGCGGACGAACGGCGTACCGCCGGTGACCGGGCAGGAGGCGCGGGCCGCCTTGCAGGTGGCGCTGGCCGCGATGGCGTCGTACGAAGAGCACCGGCCGGTGCAGATCATGTGATCAAATCCGGGTGGTGGGTCGACGGAATCGGGTCCAGCATTCAGGATGTGCCCATGAGTACCGTCCAGGTCCAGGTCGATCGGAACAGCCGTACGCCGTTGCACGTTCAACTGGCGCAGCAGCTCGAAGCGGCCATCCAGGGCGGTGAACTGCCGGTCGGCTCCCGGCTGAGCAACGAGGTGGACCTGGCCGAGGCCTACGGGCTCAGCCGCCCCACCGTGCGCCAGGCGATCGCCCGCCTGGTCGACCAGGGCCTCCTGGTCCGCAAACGCGGCGTCGGCACGCAGGTGGTCGGCAACTCCGGTCAGGTACGCCGGTCGCTCGAGCTGACCAGCCTGTACGACGACCTCGCCGCCGCGCGCCGCAAGCCCGAAACCGAGATCCTGCGCTTCGGCATCTCGCCCGCGACCGCAGAAGTCGCCACCGCACTCCAGTGCGAGCTGGGGGACCGAGTGCTGAGGCTGGAGCGACTGCGCCGTGCAGACGGCGAGCCGCTGGCCCTGATGCGCAATTGGCTGCCGCCGGAGCTCCTGGAGACCGACCCGACCACGCTGGCCGAGCGAGGCCTCTACCAACTGCTGCGCGCCGAGGGCGTCCGCCTCAAGGTCGCACACCAGACCATCTCGGCCATCCCGGCAACACCCGAGCAGGCGCGGCTACTGTCGGAGGAGCCGGGCTCACCGCTCCTCGCGACCACCCGCATCACGTACGACGACCACGGCCAGCCGGTCGAGTACGGCTCCCACCTGTACCGCGCGAGCCGGTACTCCTTCGAGCACACGCTGGTGCACCGCTAGGAGACGCGCGGCGGGTACACCCAGAGCTTGCTGCGAGCGATCTGCGTTAACTGCGCGATCGAGAGGATCGGAGCGGGCCGGCTGTGCTCGACGCCCTCGTCCTTGGGCGCGTTGTAGTTGCTGATACTGATCTGCCTGCCGTCGCGGTAGAACAGCTCCACAGTGGTCACCGTGATACCGCCCGGGTTCTGCTGGTCGGCGTACAGCGGCCGGTTGGCGTAGGCGACGTACACCGTGCCGTCTGGCTCGACCGTGCAGGTCCCGGCAGGGGAGCCGTTGCAGTTGGTATTCGCTTGCGCCGTCATCAGGTCGACCGTGAGCAGTCCGGCGCCGCGGCCGTCGTCGAGTACTACGGACAGAGTGCCGTCTTCAGACGTGGTGGTGTGACCGCGGTGCAGGCTCTGAGGCAGTAGTTCGGCCAGAGTCTCCGCAGGCGTCGACGGCGTCGAGCGGTGCGAGCTCGGCGTACCGGCCGGCTCCACAGTGGGGGCTGCGTCGTGCTGGAGCAGCTGAGTGCTGCCGAGGATGATGCCGACCGTCGCCAGGACCGCGGCTGCGCCCGAGAGGCCGGCCAGAGCGGTCCGGCGGTGGCGTAGGACCTTGCCGCGACGGATGCCCCGGGCAACCAGCTCGGGTGTGGCCGGTTGGAGGTCCTCGGTGGCCCGCCGCATCAGGTCGGGGAGGCTGTCGTGAAGGTTGGTCATGGTGCTCCCAGCTCAATGTGCGGTCAGGTGGACGGCTTCGTCGCCGAGCACCGCTCGTAGGCGGCCCAGCGCGCGCGACGTACGCGTCCTGATCGCACCGGTGTTCTTACCGAGGTCCTGCGCCACCTGCTCGGTACTGCGGTCCTCGAAGTACCGCAGGACCAGCACGGCACGGTCCAGCGGGGACAGCTCTGCCATCGCCTGCAGCAGGGACAGGCGTAGCGCGTGGTCACCCGGAGGGTCCGCACGGTCGGGTGTCCGCTCGACTGGCCGCTCCGTCGAGCTCTTGCGCCGCCGCTGGGAGATGTACGTCCGCGCCAGCACGGTCTGTGCGTACGCCGCCGGGTTGTCCGCCTGCTCCACCCGCCGCCAGGCCCGGTAGAGCTTGGCCAGCGTCTCCTGGACCAGGTCCTCCGCCAGGTGATGCTCGCCGGCGAGCAGCCAGGCAGACCGGTACAGCTGCGGAGTCCGCGCCCGCGCGAACTCCTCGAAGTCCTGTGTAGACCGTGTCAAAACGCCCTCCCGAGGTCGTCTACACCCGGTTCGACGCCACGAGTCGGCGTTCTGTTACCGCCGGATTGCAACAAGCTGCAATTTCCTGGACCGGTGGTGAGGCGATGGATACGGTGAGTGAGCCTTCCGCGTGTCACGGTTATCCACAGGGCCGCTGACGCGAGTGGCGCCGGCCGCTCAGGAGTTGAAAGGATGGTCGCGCATGGTGACCGCGTGGTCGCCAGACGGGACACTCACGGGGAGATCGATGACAGCGGACAGACTCGACGCGCACCGATCCGGCTGGGACGGTGCCATCGAGTTGATCGACGCCCAGGTGCGCGACGTCGTGCGCCGCGAAGGCATCGATCCGCTCCGCGATCCCGGCGCGGTGAATGCGATCGTCGCCCTCGTCGTGAAGGAGTACGACGAGCGCAGCCTGACCGGAGTCGTCCCGCCGATCGGCGACGTCGAGGCGGTCAGCCGCGAGGTCCACGACCGGGTCGCGGGCTTCGGGCCGCTGCAGCGTTACCTCGACGACCCCACCGTCGAGGAGATCTGGATCAACGAGCCGAGCCGGGTGTTCATCGCCCGCGAGGGCCGGCACGAGCTGACAACGACCGTGCTGACCGAGGAAGAGGTCAGCGACTTGGTCGAGCGGATGCTGAAGACCACCGGCCGCCGGATCGACGTGTCCCAGCCGTTCACCGACGCCCGGCTGCCGGACGGAAGCCGGGTGCACATCGTCCTCGGCGGCATCACCCAGCGGTATGCGGCGATCAACATCCGCAAGTTCACCGTCCGGGCGACCCGGCTGACCGACCTGGTCCAGCTGGGTTCGCTGACGCCGCACGCAGCCGCGGTGCTCGAGGCATCCGTTGCCGTCGGCCTCAATGTGCTGGTCTCCGGCGGCACACAGGCCGGCAAGACCACGATGCTGAACGCATTGGCCGGTTCGATCCCCGGCAGCGAGCGGGTGATCAGCTGCGAGGAAGTCTTCGAGATCAAGCTGCCGATCCCCGACTGGGTCTCGATGCAGACCCGTCAGGCCGGTCTCGAGGGGACCGGCGAGGTGCGGCTGCGCGACCTGGTCAAGGAGTCGCTGCGGATGCGGCCGTCACGCTTGATCGTCGGCGAGGTGCGCGGCGAGGAGTGCCTCGACCTGCTCCTCGCGCTGAACAGCGGCCTGCCCGGCATGTGCACGATCCACGCGAACTCCGCCCGCGAGGCGCTGACCAAGATGTGCACGCTCCCGCTGCTCGCCGGTGAGAACATCGGCTCCCGGTTCGTACTGCCGACCGTGGCGGGATGCGTCGACATCGTCGTACACCTGGGGATTGCGGCGGACGGGCATCGGCGGGTTCGGGAGATCGTCGCGGTTACCGGGCGGGTCGAGGAGCAGGCGATCGAGACCGAGTCGCTGTTCGTGACGTACGACGGGTATCTGCGCCGGGCCGAGGGGCATCTGCCGCATGCCGAGCGGTTCCAGCAGGCCGGATACAACGTGGCCGGACTGCTCACCGAGCTGCCGCGGGGCGTGGGCTGATGGGTCTCCTGATCGGGCTGTTCTTCGGGGTCGGGCTGCTGCTGATCATCGCTGCGTTCGTCTCGCCGTCCGAGGCGGTGGTCGGCTCGGAAGGGCCGCTGCGTCGCAAGAGTCGCGAATTGCTTGCGAGTGCAGGGATCGAGGGCCTGACGCCCGGGGCCTTCATGGGTGCGTGTGTGATCACTGGGTTGGCCGGGTTCGTGCTGATGTTCCTGGTGTCCAGGGCATTGCCGGTGGGTGCGGTGTTCGGGTTGATGGCGGGTTGGTTGCCGATCGCATTGGTGCGGTCCAGGGCCCGTCGGCGGCTGGCCGAGTTCCGTGAGTTGTGGCCTGACGTGGTGGACAACGTCGCGTCCGCGGTTCGCGCCGGGTTGTCGTTGTCCGAGGCATTGGCTCAGGTGGGTGAGCGCGGACCGTTGCCGCTGCGCGAGCCGTTCCGCCGGTTCGGAGCGGACTACGCGTCGACGGGCCGGTTCGCCGAATCGCTCGACCGGTTGAAGGCGCGGCTGGCCGACCCGGTCGGTGACCGCGTGGTCGAGGCGCTGCGGATCGCGCGCGAGGTCGGCGGTGGCGATCTCGGCCGGCTGCTTCGATCGCTCTCGACGTTCCTACGCGACGACGCGCGGACCAGGTCCGAGCTCGAGTCCCGGCAGTCCTGGTCGGTCAACGGCGCTCGGGTCGCGGTCGCCGCGCCCTGGCTGGTGCTGGCGATGCTGTCGTTCCAGGGCGATGTGATCCAGCGGTACAACTCGCCGGTCGGTGCGCTGATCATTGCCGCGGGCGCGGTCGTCTGCGTGCTCGCGTACCGGTTGATGCTGCGGATCGGCCGCCTGCCCGAGCCGGAGCGGGTGCTGCGATGAGCCCGATGCTGGTCGGCGGTTTCCTCGGCGCACTGCTCGGCGCCGGGTTGCTGGTCGTCGTACTGCGGTTGCCGTTCCTTCGCAAACCGACGGTCGACGAGCGGATCTCGCCGTACCTGCGGGATCTCGGGGCGCCGGATGTCTTTGTCGGCGTGGTGGATTCGCGATCGCCGTTCTACGCGATCCTGCGGCTGTTCGGTCCGTCGCTGCGCTCGGCGGCCGCGCGGCTCGAGCGGATCCTCGGCGGGGCGAACACGATCCGCCGTCGACTGCAGCGCGCCGGGATCCAGCGAACCGTGGAAGAGTTCCGGATCGAGCAGTTGCTGTGGGGAGCGCTGGCCTTCGGCGCCGGCCTGGTGATCTCGATCATCGCGGCGGCGTTCAACACCGGAGACCCGGTTGCGCTGATGGTGTTCTGCCTGGTTCTCGGTGTCCTCGGAGTGCTTGGCCGCGACACCTATCTGACCTCACAGGTACGACGCCGCGAGCGGCGACTGCTTGCCGAGTTGCCGACTGTTGCCGAGCTGCTGGCGTTGTCGGTCGCAGCCGGCGAGGGGCCGGCGGCGGCACTGGACCGGGTGACGCGATCATGCCGGGGCGACCTGGCCGACGAGCTGGAACGGGTCCTGGCCGAGACCAGGGCGGGGGAGTCACTGGTCCGCGCGCTCGACGCGCTCGCGGACCGCACCGGATTGCTGGCGCTGTCGCGTTTCGCGGACGGGCTGGCGGTGGCGCTCGAGCGCGGCACCCCGCTGGCCGACGTACTGCGGGCGCAGGCCGCCGACATCCGGGAAGCGGGGCGCCGCGAGCTGATCGAGTCGGGCGCACGCCGCGAAGTAGCCATGATGGTGCCGGTGATCTTCCTGGTCCTCCCGGTGACCATCGCCTTCGCCTTCTACCCGGGCGCTGTCGGAATCCGGCTGATCGCCGGATGAATCGAGGAGAGGTCATGTCCCTACACCTGACGAGACTGTTCGTGGCGTTGCTGCTGAAGCCACGCCCGGCGCGGAGCGAGCGCGGCGACGTCCCCGGCTGGGTGCTGATCACCGTGATGACGGCCGGTCTGGTCGTCGTGATCTGGCGAGTGGCCGGCGACCAGCTCGCCACCATGCTCAAGGACGCGCTGTCCTCGGTCTCCAACAAGTAATGCCCAGGGCCCGTGGCGAGCGGGGCGCGGCGGTTGTCGACTTCGTCCTGGTCTCGACGCTCGTGGTGCCGTTGTTCCTCGGGATCCTGCAGGTCGGCCTGTTCCTGTACGTACGCAACACGGTGACCGCCGCCGCCTCCGAGGGCGCGCACTACGCGGCCGTGCTCAACCGGGAGCCGGCCGACGGCGAGGCACGCACCCGCGAGCTGATCAGCGGCGTGGTCCGGGACCAGTTGATCGACTCGGTGTCGGCGGAGGCGACCGATATCGACGGACAGCCCGGTGTCGAGGTCACCGTCCAGGCACACATGCCGCCCCTCGGCCTGTGGGGACCAGGCATCTCGTTCAGCGTCCAGGGGCACGCGGTCAAGGAGACGGGCGAGTGAGGCGCCGACGGGACGAGCGCGGGAGTGCGATCGTCGAGTTCTCCTGGCTGGCGATCCTGCTGATGGTCCCGTTGGTCTACTTCATGCTCGGCGTGTTCGACGTCCAGCGGGCGTCGTACGGCGCGACCGCGGCGACCCGCGCGGCCGGCCGGGCATTCGTGATCGTGCCGGACGGGGTGTCCGAGGACGAAGCGCGCACCCGGGCGTTCGAGGCGGCCAAGCTGGCGATGAAGGACCAGGGGATGGAGCTCAGCCCTGACGAGCTGACGATCAGCTGCAACCCGGCCTGTCTGCAGCCGGGGTCGACGGTGACCGTCACGATCGACACCGAAGTACGCCTGCCGCTGATCCCCGACGCGCTCGGCGGCGAACCGCCGGCGATCCGCATCAGCGCCGCGCACACCGAGGCGTTCGGCGACTACCGCGAAGCCAAGGGCAACTGATGAGGCGGCGGAAGCACGGTGAGGATGGGCAGATGACCGTCCTGATCATCGGGTTCACCGTGGTCATCCTGTTGATGGTCGTGGTGGTCACCGACATCTCGAAGGCGTTCCTGGTTCGCCGCGACCTCGACGCAACCGCCGACGGCGCAGTTCTCGCCGCGGCCAACGGCCTGGCCGCGGTCTACGCCCAGCCCGGCGCCGGCGGCAACGCGGCGATCGACGCCGACCAGGCCGCCCGACTGACCGCCGACTACCTCGATGAAGTTGCTGCCAGCAACAGATTCGACAGCCTCGACTGGTCCGTGGACGTCGAAGGTACGACGGTCACCGTCCACCTGACCTCCACCGCGAACCTCCCGTTCCATCCCCCGGGCTTCCCCACCTCAACAGATCTGTCATCCGAAGCCGCGGCCATCGTCCCGATCCGCTGAGATCAGAACAGCCCTGGGTTGTCGGTCAGCCAGGTCGTGAAGGTGCGGCCCGTGTGGCCGGTGAGCAGCTCGACGCCGGGCTCGATGCGCTGAGGTGAGCCGACACGCGACTTCCAGTAAGCCATCAGCGTCTCCCGCTGCCCCTCGTCACGCATCCGCAGTTCCCCGCGCGCTTCTTCCGGGCTGAGGTCAACAGCCTCGATCGGTACGCCGGTCGTCGCGGTGATGAGCCCGATCTGATGCCGGCGGGTCATCGATTCCGGCCCGGTCAGCGGATACCCGCGACCGTCATGCCCGTTCCCGGGCCCGTCCAGGAGGACCCGGATCGCCGCGTCCGCGATGTCCTGCTCGTGGATCGGCGCCTCCTCCGCATCGAGGTACGGGAGCCGGATCTGACCGATCGCCCGGACCTGATGCGCCCAGTGCCTCGTGTTGCTCATGAACGCACCAGGCTCGAGACAAGTCGTCGCATACGACCCGTCGGAGATCACCTGCTCGGTCTTCGCATGCGGATCCTCGGGACCGTCGAGCGACGACAGCGACGAGAGCAGCACGACCTGCTTCACCCCGGCAGCCTCGGCTGCGGCCGCGAAGGCGGGTGCCGTCGACGGGTCGGAGTACAGGAAGACCTGGCTGATGTCGGCCAGGGCGGGTGCGGGGTCGGCGGGGTCGTAGCCGACCGCCGACGGGAGGGCAGAGGGTTCGCGGCTGGCGACGCGGACGTCGTGGCCGGCCGCGATCAGACCCGCGGTGACGGCGCGGGCGATCGCGCCGCGGCCGCCGGTGACGAGAATTGTCATTGGATACGCTCCAAAGATGTAGTGACTACATGATTGGATTCAGTAAAGCAGGTGCTCTACGGTGTGGCAATGGAGGTCGGGCGGCGGGAGCGCAAGAAGCAGCAGACGCGGCATGCCATCTCGGATGTGGCGACGCGGCTGTTCCTCGAGCGCGGGTTCGACGCGGTCACCGTCGCGGAGGTGGCGCGCGCGGCGGATGTCGCCGTACAGACGGTGTTCAACCACTTCCCGGCGAAGGAGGATCTGTTCTTCGACGAGTCGGGGTGGTGGCTGGGGCCGGCGCAGGCGATCCGGGAGGCGCCGGCGGATGCGGATCCGGTCGATGTGCTGGAGGCGCATTACCTGGCCGAGACGCGGGATCGGTTCGAGGTCGGGCATCTGGCGACGTGGAAGCAGTTCGTCCGCACGATCGAGAACAGCCCGGCGCTGGAGGCCCGTCGCCGGTGGCAGGCCGCCGAGCTCGAGGTCACGCTCACCGCGGCGCTCGACGAACGGGCTCCCGATCACCTGCGCAACCGGCTGATCGCAGCGCAGTACGCCGCCGCGCAGAAGGTGCTCGAGGAACACCTGATGCGCATCCTGCCCGACGACGCGTCTGCGCAGGAGCTCGCAGCCGCGCAAACCGGGCTCGAGCAGGCGGTCGCCCAGATCTTCGGCGTTCTTCGTCGAGGTCTCGCCTGAGGTACGCTGTTTCGTTGTGGCTGGACTGGATTTTGACGCGGAGCTGAAGCAGCTCGACGTGACGATGACCTCGATCGAGAAAGTGCTTGATCTCCCCGCACTGCGCAAGGAGATCGACGAGCTCGGCGAGCAGGTCGCTGCGCCCGACCTCTGGGACGACCAGGCGAACGCGCAGAAGGTGACGTCGCGGCTTTCCGGCCTGCAGTCCGACGTGGAGCGGGTGACTGCGCTCCGCAGCCGGCTCGACGACCTCGGCGCGCTGATCGAGCTCGGCCGCGAGGCGAACGACGCCGAAACCCTGGCCGAGGCGGAGAAGGATCTCGGCCCGCTGGGCAAGGCGATCCAGTCCCTCGAGGTCCGCACGTTGTTGTCCGGTGAGTACGACGAGCGCGAGGCGCTGGTGACGATCCGCTCCGGCGCGGGCGGTGTGGACGCCGCGGACTTCGCCGAGATGCTGCAGCGGATGTACCTGCGCTGGGCCGAGCGCCACGGCTACCCGACCGAGGTCTACGACACGTCGTACGCCGAAGAGGCCGGGCTCAAGTCGACCACGTTCGGGGTCAAGGCGCCGTACGCGTACGGCACGCTGAGTGTCGAGTCGGGGACGCACCGGCTGGTGCGGATCTCGCCGTTCGACAACCAGGGTCGCCGGCAGACGTCGTTCGCCGCGGTCGAGGTGGTCCCGGTGCTCGAGCAGACCGACGAGATCGACGTACCGGAAGAAGAGCTGCGGATCGACGTGTACCGGTCGTCCGGTCCGGGTGGTCAGAGCGTCAACACGACCGACTCCGCGGTCCGGATCACGCACATCCCGACCGGCACGGTTGTCTCCTGCCAGAACGAGAAGTCCCAGCTGCAGAACAAGGCCAGCGCGATGGTCATCCTGAAGGCCAAGCTGCTCGCGCTGAAGAAGGCCGAGGAGCGGGCCCAGCTGGACGCGCTGCGCGGTGACGTGGCCGGTTCGTGGGGCGACCAGATGCGCTCGTACGTCCTGCACCCGTACCAGATGGTGAAGGACCTGCGGACGCAGTACGAGTCCGGTAACACGTCCGGGGTCTTCGACGGTGAGATCGACGAGTTCATCGAGGCCGGCATCCGCTGGCGCCGTACCGGCCACACGGTTGCCGAACAGAACTGACCTCCGCGCCGACTGCGGTAGTTGCGTCGGCCTCTGCTGTGTCGTGCTGACGCTGACCAGGTCGGCAGACTTCGCGATCGACAAGCCCGCCGGCGAAGCCTGCCCGAACCTGGCTGACGACCACCGCTGCACCATCCACGGTGAGCTGCGGACCAAGGGATTCCCGGGCTGCACTGTCTACGACTGCTTCGGAGCCGGGCAGGAGCTCACCCGGCGTGGCCGGCCCGGGGCGGAGCTGCCGATCCTGCGGCAGCTGCACGAGCTGCTCTGGTACCTGACCGAAGCTCTTGAATACAACGAGAATCTGCAGCCGGCCATCGGCAGAGTCGAGGCCGTCGGCCGTACGGCGGACCTCACGACCGTCGATGTCGCCGCCGAGCGAGCTGTCGTCAACGAACTGCTGCTGGAGATCAGCCGACAGGTCCGCGGCAAACAGCCCAAGAAGAAGGAACGCCGCGGCGCGGACCTGATCGGGGCCCGCCTCCGCGGCGCCGACCTCGCCAAGGCCAACCTGCGCAGCGCCTATCTGATCGCCGCGGATCTGCGCGACGCCGATCTACGGCAGGCCGACCTGATCGGCGCCGACCTGCGCGACGCCGATCTCCGCGGCGCCGACCTCACCGGCGCGCTGTTCCTCACCCAGTCACAGGTCAACGCGGCCCGCGGCGACCACGCGACCAAACTCCCACCGGCCGTCGAGCGGCCGGCGCACTGGTCGCAGGCCTAGCGCCGCAGTGGTCACAGCCTTAGCGCCGCAGTGGTCACAGCCTTAGCGCCGCTGCGGTCACAGCCTTAGCGCCGCAGTGATCACAGCCGCAGCGTGACGTATCGCGTCGCGCCTGCTGCGCCGGTCACGTCGACGGTCACGTCCGCGCCGAGCAGCGCCCGCCGTACCGTCACACCGTCGTCCGCGCTCACCAGGCGCGCACCAGGTGCCAGCACCTGCAGGCGTAGCGAGGTCGCGAGCTGGGTCGGATCGGAGATAGCGATCTCCACCGTGCGACCGGTGATCCGACGGATGACCGAGCAGGGGTCGTGAGCGATCAGCCCGCCCACCTGGCCGGCCTGCCAGAAGTTCGCCAGCGTCAGGCCGAGCTTCGGTTCGAGCACCGCCTGCACCATCGAGTTGTTGCCGAGGACAACGACACCAGGATTCCGCGACAACGCCTTCGTCCGCGCGGCCGTCGCACCCGGAACGAGCAGATAGCTGTACGACGCCTCACTCGGATCGATGCCGTGATCCAGCCACATGGTCAGGTAGCGCCGGGTGATCGCACCGGTAGGACCGCCGGTGTTGACGTCCCGCCACTGACCCGACCGAGCCTCACGTCGGACCTGAACATCCGCGCCGCTCAGGAACACGTAACCGGCGACGCCCTCCACATGTGCCCAGCGCGCATCGGAGACTGTCGCTGACTGCCCCAACTCGGACACCTGCGGAGTGCCGTTGACGATCAGCGCATTGTCGCCATCGCTGTGCAGGTTCCGGTTCTCGACGACCGTCTCGACCGGATACCCGCTGCTCCCGGTAATCCCGGCGCCCAGCGCAACAATCCCGGAATCCAAGCAGAACCAGGACTTGTGCGCACGCATCGGCGAGCTAGGCCCCTGCAGGTCCTGGCCGATCGCGGCGTACCCGTCGAGGGTGCTGCCCCCGACCCAACTGGTGGTCGGCCGCGCCGCGCCCCATTCCCCACCCGCCTTCGGTGCGAGCGGCAACTTGTCGACCGTGGTCCCCGGGAGGCGGTAGCGATCCACGGTCGGCCAGAACGCATCGGCGTACTGGCCGTTGTCGTGGTCGTAGAGGTAGGTCATCCCGGACCCGGCGTGCCAGCCCTCGTTGTTCTCGCCGTTGCCGCACTCGTAGTACGCGATCCGGCGGCTGGCCATCGAGATCGAGTACGCCCAGCCGGAGCGGCGGTGCACGGACCGGTCCATGCTCGCGAACAGCGTGTGCCCGTCCGCCTCGGCGGCCGGCTGCACGCCCTGCACGGACTTGATCAGCGCCACCCGCGGAATGCTTGCCCCCGACAACATGTTCCCGAACGTGTCGCGCTGCAACCAGCCCGCGACTGCGGCGCGCCACGGCCCGGCGAGCGAGGCGTCGACCCCGGCGGCCAGGCGCAGGATCGCCTCGGCGGCGATGTAGGCGTCGTCGTGGTCGGACTCGGTGTTCCGCGACACCGCGCGCCCGCGGACGAAGTCCATCATCCGCAGATCGTGGACGACCGGCAGGAACGTCTTGGCGACCGAGTCGAACAGGATCTGCCGCTTCGGGTCCGTGACCGCCCACGGCGAGCCGGCCAGCAACGCGAGCAGCTTCCCGATCCCGCCGAGCAGCACCTGGCCGTACGTGCCGGTGTACGCGACCCAGGTGTGCTGGACGAACGAGCCATCGCGGTAGAACCCGTCGCCGGTGGTCACGTACTGCCAGACATCGCTGAGGCCGTCCCGCGCGTGCACCAGCTTCGCCTCGTCCTCGGTGACGAGCGAGCGGACGATGGTCGCCTGGCACAGATCGACCCGGTTGGCTCCGGTCGATACGACCGCGCGGGCCGGCGGGAACATCAGGTACGGGTCCGGCACGAAGTGGTCGATCGCGGCGCAGTACCGCTGCCGGGCCTCGGCCGGGAGTTCGTCGTACAGCAGGACCATGACGTTCGCGAGCGGCCGGGTCGCGCCGATCTCCCACGACCACCAGTTGCCGAACTCGGCCTGGCCGGGGTTGTAGCTGAGCTGGTCCATCGATTCCAGCGCGGCCTGGATGTCAGCGAGCAGGCTCGCGGATCCCTGGTACTGCGAACCCGGCGTGGCCCACGCGGTCGCGAGCTGCTCCAGCCGGACGTACGTGTTGGTAACCGACGGATCGGCGGTGAGCGGGTAGTCGGTGAAGACCTGCGTGCGCGACGCCGAGCGGTCGAGCTTCGCGAGCGAGGCGGCGACGCCGGTGTCGAGGCGGTCGAGGGCGGCGCGGAAATCCGGGTCGGTGGGGTCGAGTTGCGCACCGCCGGTGAGGGCGTCGGCCCACTTGGAGCGCAGTGCGCCGAAGTCGGCGGGGGTGGCGAAGGAGGGCAGATCGAGTGTCATGGCGGCGGCGGTTGCGGTCGAGGCGGCCAGGAAAGTCCTGCGTTTCATGATGTCTCCTGCAGTGGTGGCGGAATCACTGAGGGCTGCTGACGAATGAGTCTGTGCCAAGTCATTCCCTGGGTCAACAGATTCATAGGAATGAATTTCCTGAGATCGGCCGGTAGAGTCAGCGCCGTGACTGAGGTCGTCCGCGGGCAGAAAGCCCGGCAGCTGGCCGCCGAGCTGCGCCGCGGGATCGCCGAGCTGCGCTGGCCGGGCGGCAAGCTGCCGACCGAGCAACAGCTGGCCACCGAGCAGGGCGTCAGCCTCAACACCGTCCGCCGTGCGGTCGACCTGTTGGTGCAGGACGGCCTGGTCTACCGGCGTCAGGGCTCCGGAATGTACATCTCGAGCCCGAGCACCGGGCCGCTGATCGGCGTCGCCGTACCGTCGATGACGTACTACTTCCCGCGGATCATCGTCGGCATCGAACGCGAGCTGGCCAAGCACGGCGCACAGATGCTGCTGCGCAGTACCGAGTGGGACTCCGCCCAGACCAAGCTGGCGATCGACGGCCTGGTGAGCGCCGGCGTGGCCGGGCTGATCGTCGCGCCGGACACGGCCGAGTTCGAGGAGCTGGACCTGCCGGTGGTGCTCGTCGAGCGCGGGCTGGAAGACCCGGCGACACTGCACGAGTTCGTCGGCACTAACCACGCGGCCGGGGCGCGGTTGGCACTGAAGCACCTGAAGGAGCTCGGCCACACCCGGATCGGCTATCTCGAACGCACCAGCCCGCACACCGCACCCCAGGTGCGCTCCGGGCTGGGGGACGTACCCGTGCTGAGCCGTGTGCTCGACCGCTGGACCCGTGCGGATGCCGAGCGCTTCCTGGCCGACGTACGGCGGGAGCACGTCACCGCCGTGATCTGCTTCGCGGACCGTGAGGCCAACCTGTTCCTCAACGTCGCGCTGGCACAGGGTGTCGACGTACCAGGGGAGTTGTCGGTGATCAGCTACGACGACGAGATCGCCGAGCTGGCCGACGTACCGCTGACCGCGGTGTCGCCGGCGAAGCTGGAGGTCGGTCGCCGGGCGGTCGACGTACTCCGGGCCCGTTTGGCGGACCCGGAGTCACCCCGACGGCAGGAGTCGCTCGTCCCACGGCTGATGGTCCGCGACTCGACCGGACCGGGACCGGTGTCTTAGCGGCTGCGGAGCTGGCTGGTCACCGGCGTCATCAGCAGCGAGATCGCCGTGATGGCCAGCGCTACTGCGGCCAGTGCGCCGCCTTGGCCCCAGGAGCTGCCGGCCAGCGACAAGTACGCCGTACCGACCGTGGCTGCGCCTAGTGCGAGGCAGGTCTGCTGGCTGGTGAGCAGGATGCCGCTGCCGAGACCTGCTTGCGCTGCGGGGACCTGGCCGAGCACCACACCCATCAGCGGGACCATGACCAGGCCGGAGCCGAAACCTGCGATCAGCATCGGCAGCGCGAGCTTCAGCGGGTTCACGTCCGGCCACAGGGTAAGTGCCACGGCCGCGAGTACGGCGTACCCGATGCCCTGGATGATCCAGCCGCGCACGATCAGGCCGGCGCCGTACCGCACCTGCAGACGCGGGCCGTAGATCGAGGTGATCAGGAACCCGACCGCCATCGGCAGCAGGCTCAGACCGCCTTCGAGCGGGGACATGTGCGCCTCGCCCTGGGTGGCGAGCGCGAACACGAACATGAAGCCGCCGAACGTGGTGAAGAACGCCACCGCCAGCAGCAGACCGATCCGCATCGCCCGCAATCGCAGGACCGTCGGCGGGATCAGCGGGGACCGGCTGGCCCGCTCCGACCTGTGCTGGTGCAAGCCGAGCACCGCGACGGCCGGAATCGTTGCTGCGAGGCAGAGCCAGGTCCAGAGCGGCCAGCCGAGCGGCCTGCCCTCGGTGAGCGGCAGGAGCAGCAGCACCAGCGTCAGCGCGAGCAGTGCAGCTCCGACGAGGTCCACCCGCTGTGCCTTGCCGGCCTTGGTCTCGGGGATCTGCCGGCTCGCCGCAACCACACCCAGAACGCCGACCGGCACGTTGACGAGGAACACGGCCCGCCAGCCGAGGCCGAACACATTCGCCTCGACCAGTACGCCGCCGAGGATCTGACCGAGCGCCGCCGCCGCACCGCCGGCCACGCCGTACATGGCCATGGCTCGGGCACGGTGCTCGCCGGTGAGCAGGCTGGTGATCGTCGCCAGCACCTGCGGGGTGACGGCCGCACCGGCAGCGCCCTGTGCGACCCGGGCGACCAGAAGTACGCCGATGCTCGGGGCGATCGCACAGATCAGTGACATGACGGTGAAGCCGATCAGGCCGATCAGGAACAGGCGTTTGCGGCCGAAGGTGTCGCCGAGGCGACCGCCGACCACGAGCAGGGTGGCGACAGCGATGCCGTAGCTGCCGACCACCAGTTGGAGTTCGCCGGACGATGCCCGCAGGTCGGAGCCGATCGCGGGCAGGGCGACGTTGATGACGAAGAAGGAGAGCATCGGCAGGAAGGCGCCGAAGATCAGAGTCGTGAGTGCCACCGGCTTCAGCGCGGCGTGCGGCCGGGCGTCGACCGGAAGGGCGGTGGCTTGGAGCTGGTCTGTCATGCGTCCAGCCTGGACGGAGACCGAGCCTGGTGGTGAGAGCCTGCTTATCCTATTACTGACAGCACCTGGCACCAGGATCGATCCATGCCCATGATGGAACCATGACCACTCTGCCAGTCGCCACCGACAGAGCCGACCGGACTGTGCCGGCCCAGCGGCGAGAGCTCGGGGTGTTCCTGCGCAGCCGGCGGGAGCGGATCCGGCCGGACGAGGTCGGCTTCGCTCCGGGCGGTCGACGGCGTACGCCGGGACTGCGCCGCGAGGAGGTCGCGCTGCTCGCCGGGGTCGGGGTCACCTGGTACACCTGGCTCGAGCAGGGGCGGGATATCAACGTGTCCGCCCAGGTCCTGGATGCGATCGCGACGGCGCTGCGGTTCGACCGCCAGGAGCGCAATCACCTGTACCGGCTGGCCGGGGTCCGGGTCGGTCCCGCGCAGGGGGCGTGCTCGGCCTTGCCACCGACGGTGCAGAAGACGCTCGACGCGGTCTCGCCGTACCCGGCGCTGGCGCTCAACGACCGGTACGACATCCTCGCGTTCAACGACGCGTACTGCCGGGTCGTCATCGACCTGGAGAAGGTGCCGGTCGAGGACCGGAACATGCTCTGGCTGAACTTCGTGTCGAACGCGTGGAAGTGCAGTTTCGTCGACGCCGAGTCGACCAAGCATCACATGGTCGCGGCGTTCCGCGCGGCCTCGGCCGATCACGTCGGCGACGCGCTCTGGCAGGACCTGATCCAGAGCCTGCTCAGCACCTCGCCGTACTTCGGGGAGCTGTGGGAGCGGTACGACGTCGACGCGCCGAGCACCCGGACCAAGGTGCTGGACGTCGACGGGCACGGCATCCTGCGGATCGAGCCGATCAACCTGTGGCTGTCGCAGCTCGGCCCGCTGCGGGTGACGGTGTACACGGCACTCGACGAGGAGACCGAGACCAAGCTCCGGCAGATCGTGAAGCCGGGCTAGGCCGTGTCGCGGTCGGGCCAGGCGGCCTTCAGGGTTTCCAGCGTCACGCTGATCGCCGGTCGGCGTGAGGTGGTCGTGCGCCAGACGGCGTAGAGGCGGCGGGTCGGCGCAGGCTGGAGCGGTACGACGACCACGCCGTCGGGGACGGCGCCGCGGCCGAGGCGCGGGAGCAGGCCGATACCGATGCCGCGGGCAAGCATCGCGAGCTGGGTCTGGTACTCCGCGACCGAGTACGCGACGTCCGGCTCGACGCCGGCGCGACGCATCGTCCGGATCAGCCACTCGTGGCAGATCGACCCGACCGGCTGGCAGATCCAGCGTTCGCCGACCAGGTCCTCCGCGCGGACGAACTCCTTGCCGGCAAGGCGATGCGACGCCGGCACCAGTACGTCGGCCGGATCCGAGCCGAGCTTCACCCGCGACAAACCCTCCGGCAACGCGAGTGGCGTGTTCTGCCAGTCATGCACGATCGCGATGTCGATCTCGCCACGGTTGACCCCGGCCACTGCCTCGAACGGATCGGTCTCCTGGACCCGAACGTCGAGCCCGTCGTGGTCGCGGACCAGCCGCGCCAGTGCCGACGGCAGCAAGCCGCGCGCCGCGGTCGGGAACGCGGCGATACTCAGCGTCCCGATGACCTGTCCGCGCTGCTCGTCGAGCGTGAGCTCTGCGTCCTCGACCAGCGCGAGGATCCGGGCCGCCGTCGCCGCGAGCTGCTGGGCCGCGTCGGTCAGCACGATCCCGCGGCCCTGACGCTCGACCAACGTCGTGCGCGTCTCCCGCTCGAGCTTCGCCAACTGCTGCGACACCGCCGACGGTGTGTACCCGAGCACCTCGGCCGCCCGGTTGACCGAGCCGTACTGCGCGACCGCGTGCAACGCGCGCAGCCGACCGAGATCGATCATGTAGCACTCCTACATTGAAGGCGGTACAAATCGGTGCTGGTCCTTAAGTGTACCGCCACCCACACTGGACCGTATGAAGCCTCGTGACCTGCTCCTCGCACTCGCCGTCGTCGTTGTCTGGGGCATCAACTTCGTCATCATCGAGGTCGGTCTGGAGGGCGTGCCGCCGCTGCTGCTGTCCGCGCTGCGGTTCTTCTTCGCCGCCGTACCGGCGATCTTCCTGCTCGGCAAACCCCGCGTGCCCTGGCGGTACGTCGTCGGCGTCGGGCTCGCGCTCGGCGTCGCGAAGTTCGGGCTGCTGTTCATCGCGATGGATCACGGCGTACCGGCCGGCCTGTCGTCGCTCGTGCTGCAGGCGCAGGTGATCTTCACGGTCCTGTTCGCGATCGCCGTACTGCGGGAACGCCCGCGGCCGGCGCAGCTGATCGGCATCGTGATCGCCTGCGTCGGGATCGCGCTGATCGTGCTCGACCGCAAGCTCTCCGCCCCGCTCGGCGCGCTGGTCCTGGTGATCGTCGCGGCTGGTTTCTGGGGCGTGTCGAACACGATCACCCGGTACGCCAAGCCGCCGGACACGCTGCGGTTCATGGTCTGGGTGAGCGCGGTCGCCGTCGTACCGCTGCTGATCCTGTCGCTGATCACCGAAGGACCGCAGGCCGACGTGGAGGCCATACGCGACATCAACCTCAGCGGCATCGGCGCGATCGCGTACCTCGCCTTCGGCGCCACACTGTTCGGCTTCGGGGTGTGGGGCTACCTGCTCCGGCAGTACGACGCCAGCACGGTCGCGCCGTTCTCGCTGCTGGTGCCGATCGTCGGGATGTCCGCGGCGTGGGTACTGCGGGGCGAGGCCGTCGGACTGCAGCAGGGCATCGCGGCGGTGCTGGTGATCGGCGGTATGGCCTGCACGATCATCCGGCGCCGGACCCCGCGCGCGGTGGAGTCCGGCGATCCGGAACTGACGTCAGTCGCCTGACCCGACCGTGATCGGCATCTTCGGCATCTGCCAGCCGCGCGCGAGCGACGACGCGTACGCCGGGCTGCCGCCGGCGAAGTACTCGGTGAACTTCATGATCAGCGGATCCCACCGCAGCGGGTCGATGTAGCGGTCGTTGCTCATCAACAGATCCTCGCGGACCCGGACCCGCTCGACCTTCATCTCCAGCGAGCACAGGTGCGAATCGGGCCCGCCGATCTCGTTGATCGCCACGACCCGGCCTTCGAGGTTGATCGGGCTCTCGAGGACGGAGTCCGGGCCCGCTCCGCTCGGCTCGCGGGTGAGGCCGGCGGCGGCGAACTTGTCCGGCTCGTACCGGTAGCCGCGGGCTCGCTTCGCATCGGACATCTCCTGCGACCCGGTCAGCAAGGCAATGCGGTCGAGCGCGGCAACCATGTCCGGGTCGACCAGGTTCAGCACGATCTCCGGCCGCTCGACGAGGTTCTTCACGGTCTGCGCGCTTGTGCCCATCCCGAGCATGGCGGTGTATCCCAGCCACCACGCGGACGACATCGGGGCGAGGTTCGTGCTGCCGTCGGAGTTGAGGGAGCTGATCAGGACAACCGGGGTACCGAAGTACAGGACCTTCGGTTCGACAGTTCGCTTCATGTGAATGGAACGGTGTGGCGCCGAGATGTGTGAGGGCTACTCGTACGGGTTGACCGGCGCCGTCGTCGGGGTGATGGTCTCGACGGTCAGCGCGGCGACGTCGCCGTCTACGCGTCTGGTCGGCTCGGCCCATTGGCCGGTGATCGTGACCCACTGGTTCTTCGGTGGTGCGGCCTGGCCGCGGACCTCGACCATGTACGCCGTACCGTCCGCGACGCAGCAGGTCAGGCCGATGCGGGTCACGTACCAGACGCCGTTCTTCGCCGGGGTGACGAAGCCGGTGAGCTTGAACGAATGGCCTTTCATGCTGCTCTGCTCCCACACCGCCCAGACCGCGTAATCGCGGACCGCCAGGTTTGTGGGTTCGCTCGTGTTCCCGCCTAGCCAAGACGTTCCTTGGGACTCGGCCGGCTTCGCGGCGACCGGTGACTGGCGCTGGGCCGCGTCGGCGCCGAGAGCGGGCGGATCGACGACGAGCAGCGCGAAGATCGGGACCAGGAGCAGCCAGGCCGTCCGCGGCAGCCCGTGCTCGTGGTCCTCACGGCTCTTGATCAGCACGTCAGTAACTGCCAGAGCGATCAGGATCAGCCCCGCCGCCAGCAGCATCCACCGCATGCCCGGTTTGACGTAGCGCAGATAGGTCCCGGACGTCGCGAGCTGCATCACCGCCGCACCCACGAACACCATCACCAGTCCAGCGATGCTCCGCTTCACAGCAACCACCACCCGACCAGCAGACTCGCAACCAGCGCGACCACGAAGGTCGCCGGCGCGAACCGTACGGCGAACCTCGGCCCGAACGTCCCGGTCTGCAAGGCGATCAGCTTCACGTCCACGATCGGCCCGACCACCATGAACGCCAGCCGCGCGGTCAACGAGAACTGCGACAAGCTCGCCGCGACAAACGCGTCCGCCTCGGAACAGATGGCCAGCAGTACGGCGAGCAGCCCGAGGATCACCACCGACAACAGCAGATTCCCGGCGACGTGATCCAGCCAGGTCCGCGGGACCACGACGTTGAGCGTCGCCGCGGCCGCAGCGCCGATGACCAGGAACCCGCCGGCGTGCAGGAAGTCGTGCAGCATCGCGGAGCGGAAGACGTCGAACTTGCCCGCATCGTGCGCATGCCGGTTCTTGGGCGGTTTCATCCCCTTGCCGGTCAACAAATACAACCAGCCAAGGATCATCGACACCGCGAGCGACGTCACCGCGCGAGCGACCACCACCTTCGGCTGCCCGGGAAACGCGACAGCCGTCGACGTGAGCACGACCGGGTTGATCGCCGGCGCAGACAACAGGAACGCGATCGCCGCGGCCGGCGTGACGCCGCGGTTCATCAACGCGGCCGACACGGGCACCGACGCACACTCACACCCCGGCAGTACGACGCCGGACGCGCTGGCCACAGGGACCGCGAGGGCCGGGTTCTTGGGCAGCGCTTTGGCGAAGAACGAGGCCGGGACGAACGCGGTCAGCGCAGCCGACAGCAGCACGCCGAGCACGAGGAACGGCATCGCCTGCACGGTCACGCCGACGAACATCGTCGCCCAGGTCCGGATCCCGTCCGCCGTGAACCAGCCGGAGAAGATCCGCCGCCCGAACAGCGCAGTACCGACCAGCAGGATCAACGTCGCGGTGAACGCGATCGAGGATCCCGAGGACTCCTCCTGGTTGGCCGTGCTCATGGCGGAATGCTGGCAGAAATTCTTTGGAAATGAAAATCACCGTCATTGCGCGGTCTGTGGCAGTGTTGAGGTATGGACGCCGACATCGTGCGCGCAGTCAACGACCTCACCACCCGCTGGGCCACGAGCCTGCCGGCGGGTAACACCGTGGTGTCCGGGCTCGGGTTGTGGCCGCTCCTGGCGCTGCTGGCGACGGGCGCCGACGAGCCCGGTCGGAGCGAGCTGGCCGCGGCCGCCGGGGTGGACGCGGCGAACGGCTCGACCGACGCGATCCGGCTGATCGAGGCGATCGAAGAATCCGCCGACCTGCACGCCGCGCTCGGTGTGTGGGTGAGCGAGCAGTTGAAGCTCGCGGAGTCCTTCGATGCCGTGATGCCCGCGCCGCTCGTCGGCATGCTGACCGGCAACCCGAGCGTGGACAAGCCGAAGCTCGACGCGTGGGCCGCGGATCACACCGACGACCTCATTCGCGAGATGCCGCTCGAGCTCGACCCCGACGTACTCCTCGTCCTCGCATCGGCCCTGCTGCTCCGCACGACCTGGGTCCGTCCGTTCACCGAGCAGGTCCGCCACGTACCGAACGGCCCGTGGACCGGTTCGTGGCACTGGCTGGAGCGCGTCGACTCCGATCTGGACGCGGTACGGCGGTACGACGACCTGACCGTAGTCACTGTCCAAGGTGATGCCGACGTCGACGTACTGCTTGGGATCGGACAGCCGCACACCCCGCGGGCAGATGTGTTGACAGGCCTGCTGAACGCCGACCCAGCTGGAGGTGTCTCCGGCCGGGCGCTGATCGAGTTGGGGGAGCCTGGGGACGAAATCGCGCCTGGGGTGCGGATCGCGCAGACGACGTCGGCCCGTCCGGATCTGCGGGTTTCGTTGCCGTCGTTCAGCGTCGAGGTCGAGCACGACCTGATGCAGTCACGCGAGCTCTTCGGCCTGACCGCTGTCACCTCGGATCCTGGAGATCACGGCCACTTCAGCGCACTCAGCCCCACGCCACTCCGGGTCGGCCAGGCAAAGCAGAAGGTGCTCGCCCGCTTCTTCGCGACCGGTTTCGAGGCCGCCGCCGTCACCGCGATGGCGATGACCCGCGCCGCGATGATCACGACCAAGCAGCGTCGGCTCGACCTCGCGCTGGACCGGCCGTTCGCGTTCACCGCCGTACTGCGTGAATCGCGGCTGCCGATCGTGGCCGGCTGGGTCGAGACGCCTACTCAACCGGGAGACTGAACAGCCGGTTGAGCAGCGCGGACGCCTCGTCGACGCCCGCGTGATCGCCCGTCAGCAGCAGATCGAACAGCAGGCCGCGGGAAGCCGCCAGACCGAGCCGCGCGTACGCCGGTGCCTCGTCGGCCGGCAGACCCGCGCGGATACACAGCTCGATCAATGGCGGCAGCCAGACGTTGATCAGGTCCGCCTTGAGCGACTCAGTGTGCGGCAGGTCCTGCATCGCGTGCGCACTGAGCTCGAAGAACAACGGGCCGTAGATCAGCGCCGCCTCGGTCACCCGGCGCCAGAACAGTTCGCTCTGCTCGGCGATCGGGAGATCGGTCGCCAGCACCTCGGCCAGCAGGTCGCGCTGTTGCTGCTCGACCGTGCGGACCACCTCGGCCAGCAGCCCTTCGCGTGAGCCGAAGTGGTAGATCAGCATCCGGTGACTGGTGCCGACCGAGGTCGCGATACTGCGCAGGCTGGCGTCGCCGATCCCGTTCTTGGCGAAATGCTCGACCGCGTCAGCCAGCAGACTGTCGCGACTCACTGATCTCCTTCAGCTTCGCCGTCTCCGTGGCGATGTAGCGCCTGGTCAGGCCCGCGTACAGCCTGCCGAAGAGCCAGCCGAGCGGACCCTCCTGGATGATCGTCGCGGTCGCGACCGTGCCTTCCGGGGTCCTGATCACGCGGTGGCCGCCGGTCGTCTTGATCCCGGGCGCCTTCGAGACCCATTCGAAGTACTCGCCGTCCTTCAGCTCGGTCACCTCCCAGACGGCGACCGGGAGCTTGGGCTGGCGGATGCGGGTGCGGGCGCCGATGTGGATGCGGCCCGCGTCGAGCCGCTCGACGGAATCGACGGTCGGGGTCCAGTCGGGCCACCGCTCGACGTCGCTGAAAACATCCCAGACCACCTCTGCTGAGGCCTGGATCGTGCTGGAGTGATCGAAGCGCATGTACCAAATGGTACATCAGGTCTGTGTGAGGCTTCGGCGGGCGGTCTGCCGGGCCGATCCCGGCGGCAGGTAGGGTCTTGGCCCATGGCTGACCAGAACGTCCCGCAGAACGTGGACAACGAGCAGGACCCGGGCGCGAACACGCAGATGTTCCGTGCGTTCGTCAACGAGGGCGCGACCGAGACGACCCGCGATCCCAAGATCAACGGCCGCGTGCTCGCCGTCATCGGTGCCGCCGTACTGCTGATCGCAGTGATCGCCGCAATCGCAGTCCTGTAGTTGACCGACCTGCACGTCGAGGTCGTCCGGGTCTTCACCGACCCCGACGGCCGATTCGGTAACCCTCTCGGCATCGTCGACGGCGCCCTCGTCCCCGAGTCCGACCGCCAGGCGGTGGCCACCGCCCTCGGCTACAGCGAAACCGTGTACGTCGAAGACGCGCCGACCGGCACCCTCCGCATCTACTCCGCCACCGCCGAGATGCCCTTCGCCGGCCACCCAACCGTCGGCGCAGCCGCCTGGCTCCACGCCACCGGCCACCCGGTCGACACCCTCCACGTCCCCGCCGGCCCCATCGCAGTCACCCGCAGCGACGACATCTTCTCCGTCCGCGCCGACACCACCTGGGGCAGCACCTGGGACTGGCACCACCTCGACTCACCCGAAGCAGTCCTCACCGCCGACCCCACGACGTACGACGCCGGCCACACCTTCCTCTGGTCCTGGCAAGACCAGTCCCGCGGCATCATCCGAGCCCGAGCCTTCGCCCCCGCAATGTCCGTCCCCGAAGACGAGGCCACCGGCTCCGCCGTAACCCAACTAACCGCCCAACTCACCCGCAACCTCCACGTCATCCAAGGCACCGGCTCCCACCTCCACACCACCCACGAACCACCGACCCACGCCACTGTCGGCGGCCGGGTCCGGATCGGCAGCCCGCGCACCATCACGATCTGACCCCGATCCCGGCATCCGTTGACGGTTGGTGGGGAACGGATAGAGCATGGGACCTCTACTTGGGGAGGTCTTGTGGCAGACGTTGTCAGGGCGGCCTTGGTGCAGACGTCGTGGACCGGTGACAAAGAGTCCATGATCAAGGCGCACGAGGACTACGCGCGGCAGGCGGCCGCGGCGGGTGCGAAGGTGATCTGTTTCCAGGAGCTGTTCTACGGGCCGTACTTCTGTCAGAAGCAGGACGCCGAGTACTACGAGTACGCCGAGTCCGTGCCGGGACCGACGACCGAGCGGTTCGCCGCGCTGGCGCAGGAGCTCGGGATGGTGATGGTGCTCCCGGTGTACGAGCAGGAGCAGCCGGGCGTGCTGTACAACACCGCGGCCGTGATCGATGCCGACGGCACCTATCTGGGCAAGTACCGGAAGAACCACATCCCGCAGGTGAAGGGATTCTGGGAGAAGTTCTACTTCCGCCCGGGCAACCTCGGCTACCCGATCTTCGACACCGCGGTCGGCCGGATCGGCGTCTACATCTGCTACGACCGGCATTTCCCGGAGGGCTGGCGGGCCCTCGGCCTGGCCGGCGCGAAGATCGTGTTCAACCCGTCGGCGACGAGCCGCGGGCTCTCGGCGTACCTGTGGAAGCTGGAGCAGCCCGCGAGCGCGGTCGCGAACGAGTACTTCATCGGGGCGATCAACCGGGTCGGCATCGAGTCCGAGTTCGGCGACAACGACTTCTACGGTACGTCGTACTTCGTGGACCCCGAGGGCAAGTTCGTCGGGGACGTCGGCCATGACCACGATCCGGAACTGATCATCCGCGACCTGGACCTCGGGCTGCTGGACACGGTCCGGGACCGCTGGCAGTTCTACCGCGATCGCCGCCCGGACGCCTACGGAGACCTGACGAAGCCTTAACCCCCGAACCCCCTCTTCTTTCCTTCCTATGAAACAAGCGCTACCGCTCAAAGGGGAGTGGCATAGATGTCTTTGCTGGTCAAGGGTGGAACCGTTGTCGGACCGACCGGGACGCGGGTCGCGGACGTGCTGGTCGAGGGCGAGAAGATCGTTGCCGTCCTCGACCCGTCGTTCACGCCGACGATCACCGCCAACGAGGTGATCGATGCCTCCGGCAAGTATGTGATCCCGGGCGGGATCGACGCGCACACGCATATGGAGATGCCGTTCGGCGGTACGTCGGCCAGCGACACGTTCGACACCGGGACCCGCGCCGCGGCGTACGGCGGGACCACGACGATCATCGACTTCGCGATCCAGCGCACCGGCGAGGTGGTGCAGGACGGGCTGGCGGCCTGGCGCGCGAAGACCGAGGGCGAGTGCCACATCGACTACGCGTTCCACATGATCCTCGGCGGCGTCGACACCGACGCGCTGAAGGCGATGGACCAGCTGGTCGCCGACGAGGGCATCACCAGCTTCAAGCTGTTCATGGCGTATCCGGGCGTCTTCTACTCCGACGACGGACAGATCCTCCGCGCGATGCAGACCGCGCGGGCCAACGGCGCGATGATCATGATGCACGCCGAGAACGGCATCGCGATCGACGTACTCGTCCAGCAGGCGCTGGAACGCGGCGAGACCGACCCGATCTACCACGGCATCACCCGCCCGGCCGCACTGGAGGCCGAGGCAACGAACCGCGCGATCGCATTGGCCGAGGTCGCGCAGGACTGCCCGCTCTACATCGTCCACCTGTCCGCGAGTCAGGCGCTGGCCAAGGTTGCCGAGGCGCGGGACGCCGGCCGCAACGTGTTCGCGGAGACGTGTCCGCAGTACCTGTATCTGACGTTGGAGGACCAGCTCGGGGCGCCCGGTTTCGAAGGTGCGAAATGGGTCTGCTCGACACCGCTGCGGAGCAAACACGAATCGCATGCTCGCGATCTGTGGAAGGGGCTGCGGAGCAACGATCTGGCGATCGTGTCGACGGACCACTGCCCGTTCTGCATGAAGGATCAGAAGGAGATGGGCATCGGCGACTTCTCCAAGATCCCGAACGGGATCGGCGGCGTCGAGCATCGTGTCGACCTGATCTTCCAGGGTGTTGTCGACGGCCACCTCTCGCTCGAGCGCTGGGTGGAGACGATCGCGACCACGCCGGCCCGGATGTTCGGGCTGTACCCGCAGAAGGGGATCGTCCAGCCGGGATCCGACGCCGACCTGGTGATCTACGACCCGAACGGTACGACGCGGATCGGCGTCGAGACGCATCACATGAACATGGACTACTCGGCGTACGAAGGGGTCGAGATCCAGGGCCGGGTGGGCACCGTGATCTCGCGCGGCGAGGTAATCGTGGCTGACGGCAACTACCATGGCCGCAAGGGCCGGGGGAAGTTCCTGAAGCGTGGCCTGTCGTCGTACCTGATGTAAGGGGGAGCCGTGGACTTCGGTGTGGTGTTCCAGTGTGATCCGCCCGCGTCCACGGTCGTGGAGCTGGCCCGGAAGGCGGAGGACGCCGGGTTCGACTACGTGTGGACGTTCGACTCGCATCTGCTCTGGCAGGAGCCGTTCGTCATCTACAGCCAGATCCTGGCCAGCACGCAGCGGGTGATCGTCGGGCCGATGGTGACGAACCCGGGGACGCGGGACTGGACCGTGATCGCGTCCCAGTTCGCCACGCTGAACGAGATGTTCGGCAACCGGACGATCTGCGGGATCGGTCGCGGCGACTCCGCGCTGCGCACACTCGGCGCGAAGCCGGGGACGATCGCCGAGATGAAGCAGTGCGTCGAGGTCGTGCGTTCGCTCGCGCGCGGCGAGACGGTCGAGTACCGCGGTCAGCAGCTGAAGTTCGCCTGGGTCGACAACGGTGCGCTCGACGTGTGGGTCGCGGCGTACGGTCCCCGGGCGTTGGCCGCGACGGGAGAGGTCGGCGACGGCTACATCCTGCAGCTGGCGGATCCCGATATCGCCGAGTGGATGATCACCGCCGTACGGCGTGCTGCCGAGCAGGCGGGGCGCGATCCGATGGCGATCAAGTTCTGCGTCGCGGCCCCGGCGTACGTCGGCGACGACCTGGAACACCAGCGCGAGCAGACCCGCTGGTTCGGCGGCATGGTCGGCAACCACGTCGCGGACATCGTGGAGCGCTACGGGTCGAGTGGCGCCGTACCGCAGGCCCTCACCGACTACATCGAGGGCCGCAAGGGCTACGACTACGCCGAACACGGCCGCGCCGGCAACACCCACACCACCTTCGTCCCCGACGAGGTCGTCGATCGCTTCTGCACCCTCGGCCCCGTCGAGAACCACCTCACCCGTCTGAATGAGCTGAAGGATCTCGGCGTCGACCAGTTCGCGCTCTACCTGCAGCACGACGCCAAGGAAGAGACCCTCGCCGCCTACGGCAAGGACATCATCCCGAGCTTCTGAGCAGCCTCAGCCAACCGCAGACCCGGTGGCGTGGCGAGGTAGACGGTTGATGGCGGGTAGTCGGAGGTGACTGTCCGGCTGATCAGGTCCGCCGCCTCGAGCTCCTTCAGCGTCAGCGTCAACGCGCGCGGCGTGATGTCCGGGAGCGCCCGCCGGAGCTCCGAGAACCGGCGTTCCCCGACCAGCAGGGTGAGCGTCGGCAGCGACCACTTCTTCAGCCCCACGTCCGTGACGTCCAGTTCGTCGAGCAGTTCTGTGAGCGTGGCGGCCGATGCACCGAGCACGGGGGAGGTCAGCAGGTATTCCGGGCGCAGCGGGTGGCCCTTTCCCGGGTTGCGCTCGATCAGCCCGGTCTCGGTCAGGAACGTCAACGTCCGCCGCAGCGACTCGCGGCTCACACCCAGGGTGTGGCTGAGGTTGACGAAGCGGCCGCCGTGGCCGCGGTGCAGCTCGGCCAGCACCGGGACGGCCCAGCGGAAATGAACCAGGCGGGCAAGCGTTGACACGAAAGTAAGCTTAGTATAAAAACAGGACTATGGGTGGGATCGAGTACGACGGGCGCGCGGTCTGCGCGCTGGACGTTTCCGACCTGGAGCGGGCCGTGCAGTGGTACGAGCGGGCCCTCGGCTTCGAGGTCGTACACCGGCTGGAGTCCTGGGGCTGGGCCGAGTTGAGTACGCCGTTACCCGGGATCTCGATCGGGCTCGGCCAGGTCGAGGACCCGAAGACCGACGGCGGGGTCGTGGTCACGTTCGGCGTCCACGACATCGACAAGTCCCGCGCGCACCTGGAGTCGCTGGACACCCGCTTCGACGGCGAGACCCGGCAGATCGCCGACGAAGTCCGCCTCGCCACGTTCTACGACCCGGACGGCAACGCCTTCATGCTCGCGCAGAGGTTGGTGTGAGCACGCCGCCGCGCCCGGGCATGGAGAGCCTCACGCTGGTCCTGCTCCGCCGTCCGGCGACTCCGACGGACTTCACCGAGGACGAGGCGGACCGGATCCAGCAGGCCCACCTCGACTTCCTCGACGGCAAGCGGGCGGCCGGCGTGATGGGCGCGGCCGGCCCGTTCCGGGACCACGATGACCAGGTACTGCGGGGTTTGTGCGTCTACCGCACCGGCCTCGAGGAGGCCCGCAAGCACGCGGCGGAGGATCCGGCGGTGCAGGCGGGCATGCTCGAGGCGGAGGTCATCACCTGGTGGTTCCGCGACGGTGAGATCAGTCTGGGTTAGGCGTCCAGCGGTAGGCGCCCGGGAGTAGGTCGGTGGCGATGACGGACCTGGGGCCGTCGTCGGTCGGCAGGATGACGCGGATGCCCGGGTGGTAGTCGACCAGGACCTGCCGGTCGCGTCCGCACGGGCCGACGACGCCGCGGCCTTCGTTGCCGACGGCCACGATCGTGGTGAGTTCGCGGGCACCGTCCGCGCGGGCACGGCCGAGGGCGACCAGTTCGGCGCAGGGACCGCCGGTGAAGTGGTACAGGTTGATACCGGCGTACATCCGGCCGTCGATCCCGCGGACCGCGGCGCCCATCGTGTAGACGCCGTCGGGTCCGTCGGTGTTCGCATCGACCGTACGGCGGGCCAGCTCGATCAGCTCGCGGTCGTCGTCGGTGAGCGGTTGCAGGGAGAGCATGCGGCCAAGCCTGCCACGTCGGCCCACGCCGGATGGAACAAATTTGGCGCGGGCGTGGTTGGATGTACTAGGTCTAGTTTCAGTAGCTGTGGTTTATCTCGATCTTTCCTTGCGAGAGATGGTGTGCCGCGCCGGTGCGACGAACGCCGGGCCTGCCGCGACCGCGGTGCGCCTCATCTCTGACAAGGGAGCAACAACATGGCACAGGGAACTGTGAAGTGGTTCAACGCCGACAAGGGCTTCGGCTTCATCACCGTCGACGGCGGCGGAGCGGACGTTTTCGTCCACTACTCCACCATCCAGACCGACGGGTTCCGTAGCCTCGACGAGAACCAGCGGGTCGAGTTCGACATCGCCCAGGGCCCGAAGGGCCAGCAGGCGGAGAACGTCAAGGTCGTCTGACTCCGAACAGCCGCGGCTCCCACTCGTGGGGGCCGCGGCTGTTTCGTTTCAGCCGGCGATGCGTTTCAGCTCGGCCTCGGTGACGGACTTCACCTTCTTGATCTCCGCGGCCGGGTCGGCGCCGCTGCGGATGATCCGGTTCAGCGCGTCGGAGTACGCCGTACTGGCTTTGGGTGACCAGAGCATCGGGTTCTGCGGGCGGCCGTTCTCGTTGAGCAGCTTGACCGCGTCCGCCGCCGGGCCGGACTTCAGCTTGTCCGCCTTCGCGGCCAGGCTCTTGCGCGCCGGGACGTGGAAGCCGTACGACTGCGCGAAGTCGAGTTGGTCGTCGGTCTGATCGACCCACAACCACCTGATGTACTTCTTCGCCGCGTCGATGTTCTTCGACTTCGCGTTCACGCACGCGCCATAGGCGCCGACGGGGACGCTCGCCTCGCCGGTGGTCGCGTTGAGCTTCGGCCAGGGGAGTACGCCGTAGTCGCCCGGCAACGCCTTCTCGATCACGGGAAGCGTCCACAGCCCGGTGAACTGCATCGCGGTCAGGCCCTGCGTGAACGCGGCCGGGTCGGACCAATCGGTCGGTGCCCCGAGCAACAGAACCTTCGAGGTCCAGAGCTCGCGCAACTTGCTCAGCGACTCGGCCGCGCGCGGGTCGTCGAACCCGAACTGGTTGTCCGCGGTCAGGTAGTCCAGACCGGCCGACCAGAGCGCAGGTCCACCGAGCACGCCGACCCCGCCGTCGTTGCCGACGAACAGACCCTTCACCTTGTCGTTGGTCAGCTTCTTCGCCGCGGCCAGCAGCTCGTCGACGGTCTGCGGCGGCTGTACGCCGGCTGCGCTCAGCATGCTCTTGCGGTAGACCATCAGCTGCATGTCGATCACCTGCGGGATCGCGTACAGCTTGCCCTGGTACGACATCCGCTGGACCAGCGCGACGTTGAAGTCGTTCTTCGCGTCACCCAGGATGTCGCCGAGGTCCACGACCTGGTTGCCCTTGATCATGTCGATCGTCGGGCCGTTCGGGTACTCGAACGTGTCCGGACCCTGGTTGGTCAGCAGCGCGGTCGAGGCCTTCTTCTCGTAGTCGCCCGGCGACCATTGGATCGTCACGGTGGCGTCCGGGTAGGCCTTCGCGTACTTCTCGACCGCCTGCTGCGTTCCCGCCTCGCCGTACTGGTGGTACCACTGCTGGAGCGCCGGCTTGTCGCCGCTGCCGCTACTCGAGGGCCGCCCGCTGTTGGATCCACACCCAGCCACCGCCATCGCCGCCAGCCCGGCACCGAGCCCCAGCACCCGCCGCCTGCTGATCCCACCACTCATCACACCGTCTCCAGTCCCGCACGGTCCCACAGCCCGTGCGCATCTGCTGACCCTAGTCCGTGTGCGGGTACCCTGCTGGGACTCCCGAACCGTCAGCGAGAGGGAATGGTTCTGTGGATCCGAAAATGCAGGACGTATTGCTCCATCTGGCGCGCCATTTCACGACCGAGAACGCTCCGGCACTTAGCGCGCCCTTCGACGTCCCGGGGCTGGACGAGCTGCTGGATGTGCAGCCGTCCCTGGAACGCCTGGCGAGCCTCGACTATATCGAGGCCGAGCGCGTGGACGGACATAGAGTTCTGCTGATCACCGATCTCACGCCTGCCGGTTGGGACGCGGTCTTCAGTCTCACGGCGAGGCTCGCTGGCGGTGCTTTTACAGTCAGTGAGCAGGTGGCCGGTCAGCAGGAGAGCAGCTCCGAGTCAGTTGACGTCCAAAGCATGGCACTTGAGGCGCTGGATGCCGGAGATCTGGTGGCGGCGAAGACGCTTTTGCGCCGAATCACACCTCCCGAGCCTGTTGTCCAGCATCTCCTGGGAAAGATCGCGCTACGCGAAGGGGACCTTGAGGAGGCCCGTGCTTTGATGGCCGACGCGGCTGCGTCTGGCGTCGACGAAGCCAACCGCGATCTTGGATTCGTGCACGAGCAGCTGGCGGAACTCGATGCCGCCGCAGCGGCATACAGCCGCGCGGCAGAGTCAGGCAGTATCCATGCCTATCGCGATCTCATCCGCGTGTACGAGATGCAGGGGAATGAAGAAGCGGCGGCCGCCTGGCGACACCGCCTGGACGATCATATTGACACGGCCCAAGGTGGGCGGCGCCTCGTCATCCCGTCGATCACAGGTGACGCAGTCGAGGGCCGTCCGGACCTTCTTGAGATCGACGGCGATGCCCAGGCGCTCGCGGCTCTGATCGCGTCCAAGCAGCTCGAGCCCCCGCTAGCAGTCGGCCTGTACGGCGAGTGGGGCAGCGGCAAGACGTTCTTTATGAAGCGTGTTCAGAAGAACATCGATTTGTTGGCGGCTCGAAGTCGTGCCGAGGAGGCGGTCTTTCACTCCGGAATCGAACATGTCTGGTTCAGCGCCTGGCACTATGCGGAGGGAAATCTATGGGCAAGCCTTCTCCACCATGTGTTCGCCTCCCTGCATCCGCAGAAGTCGCGCTATCGCGCGGCGTTCGATGCAGCGGTCGAGAGCGTAGGAGGCGCTCGGCAAATGACTTCCGCGGCGACGGCCGAGGTCGTTGCGGCCAACGCGCGCCTGGAGACGGCGAACCATGCGATCGTCGACGCCGAAACGCGCCACGAGAAGGCACTGCAGAAGGCCCGTCAGTTGCGTGGTAGAGATCTGTGGACTGCCGTCGAGTTGCGGGCCTCGGAGCAAGGTCTCACCGATGAACTCGTCCGGGCCGCCAACGAGCTCGGGGTCCCGGCCCTGGTAGAGACAGCACACGATGTTTGGACGACCGCTCAGCGTGTAGGCGAATTGGCGACGCGAGCAAGAGTCCTTGCAACCTCGGGGCCTCGGTATCGAACGCCGCTGGCCTACGCCGTCTACGCCGCCGTGCTGGTTGGTGTTGGCGGCATCGTGCTCGGCGATTGGCTCCGCGACCACGATCAATGGGTCGGAACAATGGCTGCAGTTCTGGCCCAGGTGGTCGCGATCGGCTCTGCGGTTGGTACATGGTTAACACGCCAGGCGGCGCTAGCTCGGAAGTTGCTTGCCCCGGCCGAGGCCTTGCAGCAATCACTCGAAGAGCGCCTGCTGCGGCTGAAGGCGGAGCACGATACAGAGGTCAGGAAACTAGAGAAGCTGGCGGAAATCGCCGCGGCCGAGCTCGCCGCAGCGCAGGCTGAGCTGATGAACGCCGAGCAGGCGCTTCGTGATGCAACTGCGGCTAAGGCAGAGCTCACCGGGGAGGTGTTGCTACGACGGTACCTTGCGGAACGTGCCAGCAGCGGGGACTACGAGCGGTACATGGGTGTCATCGCCCTCGCTCACCGGGATCTACGCGATCTTGATGAGCATCTTCGAGCAGCTCTTCTTGACCGCGGTGGCGAGGAACACACGCTGGACCGGATTGTCTTGTACATCGATGACCTGGATCGGTGTAATCCGACCACTGTGACTGACGTCCTCGACGCAGTCCACCTGCTCCTCGCTTTGCGTCTGTTCGTCGTTGTCGTCGGTGTGGATCCGCGGTGGTTGAGGCAGTCTCTGCGCGAAAGGCATCCGTCGCTCCTCGGCCAGCCAGGGAAGCCTACCTGGACGTCTCCTACAGACTATTTGGAGAAGATCTTCAACCTCACCTATACCCTGCCTCACATGGATCCGCGCCGCGCCGCGCATCTCCTGACCAGCGTTGCCAGAGAAATACAAGGAAACGCTGCAGAACCGGGTTCTGCCGGGGGGCAGTCCACAAGGTATTTGGCGCCACCGGTGACATCATCCGACGGGCCGGACCAGGCCACCACCGGCTCAGTCGCAGATCAAGTTGTAGACATAGATGTCTATGGTGAATTGGCTGAAGCGCTCACCTTGCGGGAAGGTGAGATTTTGGCGCTGGCGGACGTTGCTCCCTTGGTTTCGGACTCGCCGCGTCGGGCCAAGCGGTTCTTGAGCATCTACCTAATCGTCAAGGCGCGGGTCCTCGCTGACCGCAACCTGCGCTATCGGTTGGTGGGTCCGAGCGGGGAGGCCGATGCCGAGCGCGGCTCGCTCCTGCTGCTGGCAATCGCTCTTTGCATGGGAACGCCGTCGACCATCGCGGCATTGGTCCAGGACCCCGACATAGACCGCTCGTCCGATCTTGAGTCGGTTCTGCTGTCGACGGACGTCGATTCTGAGCGAGGAAAGCTACTGGCCTTCCTGGAATGGCGAAGCACCAGCGCTCGACGTATCACCTTCGACGAAATTCTCGGGTGGGTGTCGACCATCAAGCCGTTCCTGCCGTTGGGGTTCGACGAACTGCGCGCTGTGTCGTGACCGACGATAGCCGCAGCAACGTGCGTGCTTATACGTCCGAGAGGCGGGCGATGGTCGCGGAAGCTCGAGGACTATCGGGACTGGGCTCTCGCGCAGGGGTTGCTGAATGCCAAAACGATGCGCGACTGGCCACCCGCGGGGCGTGCCGACTACGGGTGAAGCCAGGAAGGCATCGCTCGCGCCGGTAACCGTCGTACGAGTGAACGGGGAGCAGGAACCTGCTGTTCCTGTCTGGTCGTCGGGTTCTGCGAGCACGCCGTCGGCGCCGTTGGCGTTGACCGACCGGGAGCGGAACCCGTTCGGCCGGTTCGTGCAGCCTTCGAGGTCGGTGAAGGGAGGAGACATCGAGACCGTCACGGACGAGTGCCAGTGACCGAGACGGCATGAATACGACGAATCGATCCCTCCTGATCGGCGAGGGCTGCTGACAGAAGTCGGCGTACACGTCGTCTCCGAACACCGCTGCCAGGCCGATCGTCAGACCCAGCATGGCCGCGGCGATGGCAAAGAACGCGGCGCCGCCAGGGCATGATTCCATATCCGCAGCGGAGATCTCGGTCCCGGTCGTCGAGGCCGATTCGTGGCCGGCATCACCATGTCGCAAACGACCGCTCCTTGTACGAACACACCCTGGACCCATGACTTGTCGTTCACCGGCACGATTACTCCTCAGCGGTTGTCAGCGGTTGTCAGCGGTTGTCAGCGGTTGTCAGCGGTTGCTAGCGGTGTGTGGTCATCCGTAGCATCGTCGTTCCGCTACGGTTACAGACTTCGGAGGACCACCATGCGCCCAGGGGAGGATCGGTGATTCCCGGCTGGCTATCGACGATCGCATTTCTCCTGACCGTGCTTAGTCCTGTCATTCTCGTTGCATGCGTGCTGCTCGGTTCGTATCTGACGCGAATGTCGGATCGCGATCGAGACGTGTGGCGCCATCGAGAAGAGACCATGCGGACGGTGCGCTGGGCTGTAGAGCACATCCTGGCCGATGAAACGGCCGGCGTGGACGCCGGCATCGTGACGTTACGATCACTGATGAGATCGGAGCTCCTGCAGCCAGAGGACTACGACCTCGTGGCCGCACTGACTGCAACTGCGGCCATCGACCGAGTCGGTTCGGCTCCGTCCCAGCGGGAGATCGAGTTGGCGCAGTTGCACGTCGAATCCGCCAGGCGTGCTGGGCGCGCCCCTGAGCCCGCCATTGCCCGTATTGCCAGCCTGGGGTCGAAGAAGACCCGACCCGGCGGGTCTGGGTGAAGTCTCGTCGGGTGGTGCTGTCGGCAACCGTGTTGGTTGCCAACTGCGGTCGGTGGAATGCTTTTTCGTACATACCTCGATTGACCAGAACCCAGACGCGGGAGGATACATGAGCGCGAGAGTGTCTTCGTGACTCCGGCTTGGATGGCCGTGGTGTGTCTCGTCGTAGCCGGCCTAAGTCCGGTGCTCGCAATCGGTGGCGTGGCATTGGGGGCTTACCTAGTGCGTAAGACGGACAGGCAGCTAGATAGTTGGCAGCACCGTGAGGAGACGATGCGGATGGCGCGGTGGGCGGTAGACCAGGTCATCGCCGGTGACGAGGCCAGTATGGATGCAGGTGTGGTGGCGTTGCGCTCGTTGCTCCGATCCGAGCTCCTGCAGCCGGAGGACTACGACCTGGTTGCTGCCTTGACAGCCGCGATTGAGGGCGGACGGTGAGGTCGGTCGATCGGTGGCACATTGCGGAATAGCGCAATCGCGTTTGGTCAAAAATACTCACCCGGGCGTTAGCCCACTTTCGGCGTACATCGTTCGAGCACGCGGTCGAGTTGGCCGAGACGGCGACCTCGACCTGCTTCGCGATGAACGCCACGTGCGAACCGTCGATGACCTGGGCGATGGCATCCATCCGTTCCCAGAAACGTCGCGGACTCGGGACGGATGGCGTTTGTCGTGGGCCGATGGCCCTGACCGAGCGACCGCTCGCCGCGCAAGCAGGTCCGCGGGACCTTCTGCGCGTGGCGTACTCGCACCGGCGGGGTGGTCCGTCGGCCGCGAGTGGACGCGAGCATCGAGGTCGGCAAAGGCGCTTGGAGTTCGACGAGGGTCTCGCGGGCGTCGAGCCCCCAGGTAGCCAGATAGACCAAGCGGCTCGCGTTGGCGAGATCGGCGGACGCCCGGGTGATGACGGCACCGCTGTACGAATGACCGACCAGCTCGACCGGGCCGTCGATTGCCGCCACGAACGTGCGGACACAGGCGGTCGAAGCGCAGGCCGCAGGGCGGGTCGGCGAAGGCGCCGTGGACCAGGACGACCGTCGGGTGCGTTGCAGGTCTGACATGGGAATCGACCGCTTCTGATTGCCGGGGGCCACGATCGGCACCTCGAACCCAGCCATCGGCGGGCGGCGCCCCACATCAGGCAGATAGGTGATCCTTCAGGCGTCCGACTGGCGCGCGATGGTCGCGGACGCCCGCCGCACGATCGGGACCGGCCCGGCGGGGAGCACGTCGCCGACGAACGTGTAGTGCTCGAGGATGGCCGGGTCGACGTCGCCCGGCCGGTGCCGGCTGTGGTCGCGGACCCAGTCGATGATGTCGCCCCAGCCCGGCGCCGCGAGCGATCCGCCGAAGTGCTGGACCGACAGGCCGGCGCAGAGGTTGCTGAACGCAAGCCGATGAGCCAGCGGCCAGCCGCGGAGCGTCCCGAGCACGAGCGACGCGAGGAAGACGTCGCCGGCACCCGTCGGGTCGTACGAGCGGACCGGCAGCGCCGGCACCTGCTCCTCCTCGCCGGTCGTCGAGTCGATCGCCAGTACGCCGTCCGCGCCGTTCGTCACGACTGCCAGCGGCACCCGCTCGGCCAGCTTGTGCAGGGCGGCCTTCGGCGTGTCGGTCCGCGTGTACGACATCGCCTCGGTCGCGTTCGGCGTGAACGCGTAGAACCCTTCCAGTACGTCGAGAACGGCCGGCGACCACTCGTCCGTCGGATCCCACCCGACGTCACCGAACAGCAGCGCACCGGACTCGCGTGCCTCGACCGTCCAGCCGGGCAACTCGTCGGCGACCGGCACGATCGCGGACCGTGTCTTCAGGCCGGGACCGACCAGTTTGCTCGGGTCGCCGGGCGCCTCGTGGGCATGCGTGACCATCGCGCGATCCCGGTCGATCGACATCGAGACGGTGACGGGCGAGTGCCAGTGGCCGATCCGTCGCGAATGGGACAGGTCCACACCCTCCTGGTCGGCCAGGGTCCGCCAGCAGAAGTCGGCGTACACGTCGTCACCGAAGACGGCGGCCAGGCCGCTCTTCAGGCCGAGCCGGGCGGCCGCGATCGCGAAGTTCGCGACGCCGCCGGGGCAGGACCCCATACCTTCTGCGAAGATCTCGGTCCCGGTGGTCGGGGCGGTTTCCAGGCCGGTCATCACGATGTCGTAGAACACGGTCCCTTGTACGAACACGTCGTACATGTCGGGTTCGTCGGTCACGGTGACACCGCTCCTTGTCATCCTGGGTCAGCTTTGTCGGTGGCGGGTGGAATGCTCCTTCGTAACATCATCAGCCGGTCAAAACCATGCAATTGGGAGGCGCGTGCGTGATCCCCACCTGGATCTCGATCGTCGGCGTCGTGATGACGGTGCTCAGTCCGCTGCTCGCGCTCGGCGGCGTCTTCCTCGGGTCGTACCTGGTCCGCAAGTCCGACCGTGAGCTCGACACCTGGCGGCACCGGGAGGAGACGATGCGGATGGTCCGCTGGGCGGTCGAGCAGATCCTCGACGGCGAGGACGACGCGGGCACGGACGCCGGTGTGGTGACGCTGCGCTCACTCATGCGGTCGGAGTTGTTACAGCCGGAGGACTACGACCTGGTCGCCGCGCTGACCGCCGCGGTAGCGATCGACCGGGTCGGCGCGGCCGCGTACGCTGATATTGCGGATGCAGACATCGAGGTCGTCGAGGGAGACAGTGACAATGGCTGAGAAGAAGACCGTGAAGGTCTCCCGCCAGGCCGTCGAGCTGGCCCGGTTGCATGTCGAGGCTGCCCGCAAGGCCGGCCGCAAACCCGATGCCGGCGTCGCGCGGATCGCGAGCGCCCGGCCGGGCAACGGCGCGGGTGCCGCGCCGGCTCCTGCCTGAGGCGCCGTACGAGCGTTTCAAACGCACCGGGTATCGGACGCGCCCGTACGGACCGGCAGGCCTGGTCGGCGGCACGCCCGGGAGCGCCTAGACTGATCGCCGGCCGCTCCGGTGGCGTACGGTGCACTTCGTGGTTACCGTCGCGCCGCTTCCTGTTCCCGACCACGGCCGGATGATCCCGTGATCCGCTTCGAGAATGTGTCCAAGACGTACGAGGGCCAGTCCAAGGCCGCTCTGCTGAACGTCAACGTCGAGATCGAGAAAGGCGAGTTCGTCTTCCTGGTCGGCACCTCCGGGTCCGGCAAGTCGACGTTCCTGCGCCTGGTACTGCGTGAGCACCGGACCACCCGCGGTCACATCATGGTCGCCGGCAAGGACCTGAACCGGCTGGCCAGCTGGCGGATCCCGCAGATGCGCCGCCAGATCGGGACCGTGTTCCAGGACTTCCGGCTGCTGCCGAACAAGACCGTCGCGGAGAACGTGGCGTTCGCGCTGCAGGTGATCGGCAAGCCCCGCTCGCACATCCGCAAGACCGTTCCCGAGGTGCTCGAGCTGGTCGGCCTGGACGGCAAGGAAGACCGGATGCCGGACGAGCTGTCCGGCGGTGAGCAGCAGCGGGTGGCGATCGCCCGCGCGTTCGTGAACCGGCCGATGATCCTGATCGCCGACGAGCCGACCGGAAACCTCGACCCGGGGACGTCGGTCGGCATCATGAAGCTGCTGGACCGGATCAACCGCACCGGAACGACCGTGGTGATGGCCACCCACGACGTGTCGATCGTGGACCAGATGCGCAAGCGCGTGATCGAGCTGGAGAACGGCCACGTCGTCCGCGACGAGTCGCGCGGCGTCTACGGCTACCAGCACTGACCAGGGGACTGACTGACTGATGCGCTTGAACTACATCCTCTCCGACCTCGGTATCGGCCTGCGGCGGAACATGTCGATGACGATCGCGGTCGTCGTCACGATCTGGGTCTCGCTGTCGCTGTTCGGCAGCGCGCTGCTCGCCCGCGAGCAGGTCGACCTGATGAAGGGGAACTGGTACGACAAGATCCAGATCTCGGTCTTCCTGTGCACCAAGGACTCCGGCGGCCGCGGCTGCAGCGGTACCGAGGTGACCCAGGAGCAGAAGAACCGGATCCAGCAGGTCATCCAGACCAACCCCGACACCGCACCCGACGGCGTCTTCTCGGAGTCGAAGTCCGAAGCGTTCGAGTCGTTCAAGAAGCTGTACAAGGACTCGCCGATCGTCAGCACGGTCACCCAGGACCAGATGCAGGAGTCCTTCCGGGTCAAACTGAAGGATCCCCAGCGCTATCAGAACCTGGTGAGTGCGGTCAGCGGCTTACCGGGCGTCGATACCGTGCAGGACCTCCGGCAGTACCTCGATCCGTTGTTCAAGGCCCTCAACGGGTTGCAGGTCGGCGCGCTGATATCGGCCGGCTTGCTGCTGGTCGCCGCCCTGATGCAGATCTCCAACACGATCCGGTTGGCGGCGTACGCCCGGAGACGAGAGATAGGCATCATGCGCCTGGTGGGCGCCTCGAACTTCTATATCCAGCTGCCGTTCCTGCTCGAAGCGGTGCTGGCCGCCCTGGTGGGCGCGGTCTTTGCCTGCGGCACCCTGTGGGTCGGGGTGTACTTCGTTGTCATGCAGCGGGCCCAGGAGACGTTCCGGGTCTGGCAGTGGGTCGGCGCGGCCGAAACCTTCCGCGCGACGCTGATCATGGTCGTGGTCGGCCTGATCCTGGCCGTGATCCCGACATTCCTGACGACGCGGAAATACCTCAAAGTCTGACCCGGGTGACCTATCGTGCTGTATCAGGAGTCACAGAAGTAACAGACGTAACTCCTGTACCGCACGACAACTGAACCCAGAGCAAGGGGTCGACCTGTGGTCCCGCACTTCCCCGGTGCGAACCCGCGCAAGCGGGGGAGCATCAAGCGAGACGACAGCACCGGCACCGCCACCACGCCGTACCAGCGATCACGCACGCGACCGCCGGGCCGGCAGACGGTGGTTGCCGCTTGCTGCCTTGTCCTGTCCCTGTCCGCCGGAGTCCTGGCGGCGGTTCCGTCTGCCCCGTCGGCAGAGGCGAGACCGCCGGATCCAGCCGCCAAGAAGAAACAGCTCGACGCGCAACTCGGTCAGCAGAAGGCCGATCTCGACGACGCGTCCGACCAGCTCGGCAAGTCCGTTGCCGCGTACAACCAGGCCGAGACGAAGTACCAGGCCGTCCAGGTCCGGTACGCCGCCGCGCAGGGCCAACTGGCCGCTGCGAAGGCCGCCGATGCGGTTGCCGCGGGCAAGCTTGCTGCGGCCGAGGCGGCCTTGCGTACGGCGGTGTCCGACGTCGAGGCCGGCGAGAAGCTGATCGCGGAGAAGCGGGCCGTTGCCGGTCGCGCCGTACGGTCGGCGTACCAGCAGCAGAACAGTCTTGTCGGGCTGTCGATCGCGCTGCGCGGGGCCGCGCCCGCCGACATCGCCACCGGGATGCAGATCCAGCGGAACGTGTTCGGCATCCAGAGCAACGCGATCACCAACCTGAACAACGCGCAGGCGGAGCTCGCCAGCCGTCGGGTCAAGGTCGCGGCCGCGGAGAAGGCATCCGAGGCGGCCCGGGCCGAGGCGGCGGCGACCGTACAGCGGGTCACCGAGCTGACCAAGCAGGTCGCGGCCGACAAGGCCGAGGCGGCGGCGGTCGCGAAGGTCAAGCTGATCGCGTTCAAGGCCGCCGAGAAGGAGAAGAACACCGAGCTGGCGCAGTACAACTCGTTGCTGCGTGAGCGGGCGCGGGTCGAGCAGCTGCTGATCGCACGGGCGAAGGCCGAGAAGGCAGCAACCGCGCGGCGGAAGGCGGCGGCCGAGAAGGCCGAGCGGGAGAAGGCGCGCAAGGAGCACCGGCCGCCGCGGAACATCCCGGACCCGGGCGGTTCGGGTGGCGGTCGGTTGAGTTACCCGGTGAGCAGTTACATCACCTCGCCGTACGGGATGCGCTTCCACCCGGTCCTGCACTACTGGAAGCTGCACGACGGCACCGACTTCCGCGCTCCCTGCGGTACGCCGGTGCGCGCCGCGGCCGACGGCGTGGTGACGGACAAGTACTACAACGGCGGCTACGGGAACCGGCTCTTCGTCTCACACGGAGTGATGGACGGTCGCTCGATCACGACCGTCTACAACCACCTCTCGAAGTACAAGGCCCATGTCGGCGAGCGGGTCCGCAGAGGCGAGATCATCGCGTGGTCCGGGACGACCGGCTACTCGACCGGCTGCCATCTGCACTTCATGGTCTACCAGGACGGCAACGTCATTAATCCGATGAAGTGGCTCTGAGCGACCTGCGATACTGGTCGGATGGTGAAACAGACCGGCCAGCAGAAGCCGATCGCGCAGAACCGGAAGGCGCGACACGACTACCACATCGAGGACGTGGTGGAGGCCGGGCTGGTGCTGACGGGGACCGAGGTCAAGTCCCTCCGGCTGGGCCGGGCCTCCCTCGTCGACGCGTTCGCCGCCGTCCGCGGCAACGAGCTGTGGCTGCAGGGCATGCACATCCCGGAGTACACGCACGGCACGTGGACCAATCACGAGCCGCGCCGGGCGCGGAAGCTGCTGCTGCACAAGGACGAGGTGCAGAAGCTGATCCGGGCCGTCGAGCAGCAGGGTGTGTCACTGATCCCGCTGTCGCTGTACTTCAAGGACGGGTACGCGAAGGTCGAGCTCGCGACCGGGCGCGGTAAGAAGGACTACGACAAACGCCACGCCCTGGCCGAGCGCCAGGCCAACCGCGAGGCCCAGCGCGCCCTGTCGGACCGCCACCGTCACTGACCGGGGGTCGCTCAGGGGCTGCTCCGGGCTGAACCCGATGGGGTGAACGGCAGGTCGCGCGCAGAGTGGAAGCATGTCCACTTCAGACCTGCTGGTGACGCCGGCCCAACGGGACCGCGCAGTCGAGATCCTGAAAGAGATGTACGCCGACGGCCGGCTCGACCACATGGAGTTCGACCTCCGGCTCGAGAAGGCCCTGAAGGCCCGCACCCGCGCGGAGCTGAACAGCACGTTCGACGGCCTGGTCGCACGGCCCGTCCCGACGTTCGCGCCGGCCGCCTTCACCCGCCCGGCGCCGATCCAGCGCTACGAGGGTGACGGGCGGGGGATGGGCACGGTCGCGCACTGGCTCGGCTACCCGACCTTCTTCGTCGGCCCCGCCATCGTGGTCGCCACCACCGGCCAGAAGAACCCCGCAGTACGCCGCCACGCCGTCGAGGCCCTCAACTTCCAGCTGACCGCCGTCGGCGCCTTCGCCGCCCTCGGCATCCTCACCGGCTTCACCCACGGCTTCCTCGGGTTCCTCTTCCCGATCCTCGGCATCCTCTGGTTCCTCCTCACCGGCATCGGCGGCCTGGCCACCGCAGCCACCGGCAAGTTCCGCTACCCCTTCACCCTCCGCCTGATCAAGTAGGGGAATGTCAGGTGCGGTCGGTCTGTTGGACTTGATAGTGTGGATCTTCCACCACCCTCCGGGGCGGTGGGAGTTTGACAACTCAACAGGGGGTGAACGGTTTCGACTTTGGACGTTGGTTCCAAGGGAAGCGGGCCGAGGATCCAGGGTTATCTCGTTAACGATCTCTGGAAACCAATAAGTGCCAATAAAACGCGCACTAGCTACGCTCTCGCCGCCTGACGGCCGAGCACTAAAGTAGCGGTCAGCCCGGGGATGCTTCCGACCCGGTTCCTGGCCTCAGCTAGGAAGCTTGCTGTGCTAGCCCGGTCACGGGGTTAGCACGGGACATTCACAGTGACTGAGCCTGTCAGCGAGATGTCTGTACAAACGCTGGGGCTGAGAAAAACGCCATTCAGACTGCGCCCGGAGAAGTCTTGAAACCCCGCCGAAGGACGCGGGTTCGATTCCCGCCACCTCCACGAAGGCGATGGGCGAGGTGTGCCGACGGAAAGCGTCGGCCACCTCGCCTTCGTCGTTTTGTGCGGCTGCGCTTCGCTTGCCGCAAGCGGGGGCTCCGCCACCCGCACCCCCTTGCGCCTTCGCTTCGCTCGGCTCCGTGGCTGGGTTGAGCAGTCAGCTCACCTGCGGTGATGGAGTGAGCAGTCTCCGTGGCTTGTTCAGTCTTCGGAGAGTAGTTGGGCTGTTTGGGCTGTGTCTTCGGTGCCTCGGTAGTGGTAGATCTTGCCGTTGCGGAAGCGCCACCAGTGGTGGAGTTCCATGACGGCTGATTTGCCGGTTCGGGTGCTTGTTGCGCCGAAGCGGATGATGGCCATTACGTCGGTGTCGTTGGATGCGATCGCCAGTGGGGTGAACTCGGTGACGGTGAGTGCTTCGGCGAGTTCTTTGAAGAAGTCCGGGACCTCGGCCTTGCCGTGCTTGACCCCGTGCCAGGGTGCCGGTGCTGCCTCGGAGACGGATGCCCAGTCGACGTCGTCGGTCAGCTGCTCGAGGATGAAGCCGACGTCGCCGCGGCCGAACGCGTCGTAGACCGACTCGACGGTCTTGATGTTGTCGCTTGCGCTGGTCTGCGCCATGGAAGCCTCCCCCAATTGTGTGGCCTCCCCCAGGGACCACGTCCCTTACCTACAGCTATAGGCCGGTCGGCCGCCGATGGGAACCGCTGAGGGAATATTCCGCGCAGCGAATATTCGCTGATCGGGCAGATATCGGGACACTGGCGGGTTGTACCAGTGGGGTGTCAGGCGGGTGACAGCGCGACGGGGGATGGTGGGGCTGTGGAGCAGGGGAGGGCGCAGATGAGTGGCGTGCGAAATGGGCGGCGGGATGTCGTGGTCGCGGACGACGGGGCTGCGATCGAGGTACTGAGCTTCGGAGCGGGGCCGGGGCTCGTGGTGATTCCGGGCAACAACCGGCGGGCTCACCACTACGAGGCACTGGCGCGCGGGCTCGCCGGCGCGCATACGGTGCACGTGATCGAGCGACGCGGCCGCGGGGCGAGCGGTCCGCAAGGCCCGTCGTACGGCGTGGACACGGAAGTCGACGATGCCGTCGCGGTCATGGAGCACACCGGCGCGCAAATGGTGTTCGGTCACAGCTACGGCGGATTGGTGGCGTTGCACGTCGGACTGCGACGGACGGTCGACGCGCTGGTCGTCTACGAGCCCGGCGTGAGTATCGGCGGGTCGTTCGACGCGAGTTGGCTGGAGGTGTTCATCCGGCAGCTCGGGGATCGGCGGCAGGTTGCGGCGATGGCGACGTTCCTCAAAGGGACCGGGTTGTTGCCGTTCCGGGCCTCGCCGTTGCTGTGGGCAATCTCCTTGCTGATGTTGCGTGGGCCCGGTGGGCACGAGACGCGGGCGATGATGCCGACGACGCCGGCGGAGATCGCCGAGATCGTTCGGCTCGACTCCGACGGGAGCCGGTACGCCGGGATCGCGTCGCGGACCCTTCTCCTCGGTGGTGAGAAGTCGCCCGCGTACCTGACCGGAGTACTCCCGCAGCTCGCGACGATCCTGCCGAGCGCCGAGTACACGATCCTGCCCGGCCTCGACCACAACGCCCCGGACGAGAACGCCGCTGACGTCATCGCCCAGCAGATCCGCCTGCACCTGGTCCGCGGGGAGCGCCACGGCTACGTCGACCACGAAGCGGTGGAGTACGGCGTACACCTGGCCGACGAGCGGGTGCCGATCCATCGGGATTGACGATGGATCCGGCGCGGTGGACATTCTGTGTGTGAGCACGGCCGAACAGGACGCCCAGGCGTTCGCTGACCTCTTCCGCGAGACGTACCTGCGGTTCCACCGCCGGGACGGCAAGCGGACCGAGATGTCCGGCGCGAGCCGGGCCGTACTGCACCACCTCTCGCAGACCGGGCCGTTGACCGTCGGCGATATCGCGCTGCACCTGGACCGGGCGCAGTCCGTCGTCAGCGACATCGTGACCCAGCTCGAGTCCAAGGGCGTGCTGGAGCGCGAGCGCGATCCCGAGGACCGGCGCCGCACGCTGGTGTGGCTGTCGCCGGAGGGCTTCGACGTACTGCGTGCCGACCGCGACGTACTGAGTGTCGTCGCGCTGGCGGACTCGTTCGCCCAGCTGCGACCCGGCGACCGGGCAGTGCTGCTCACCACCCTGTCCCAGCTGATCCGAACGGAGCAGAACCATGACCACTAGCTGCGAGAGCTGCAGCATGCCGATCGAGAGCGGCCGGTACTGCGCGTACTGCGTCGATGCCGACGGCAACCTTCAGGACTTCGACACCCGATTCGCGTCGATGGTGTCGTGGCAGGAGCGCCGGCACCCGGGCGAGCCGCGCGAGAAGATCGAGGCCGACACCCTCGCCTACATGGCGACGATGCCGGCCTGGCGCGACCACCCGCGCCTGGTCGACCACCGCTAAACGGCTTGGACGACATCCCAGTGCTCGACGATCTGCTCGCCTTCGAAACGCCAGATGTCGACCACGGCCTGGCTCCCCTCGGCGGTCGTCATGAGGTAGTGCACGACCACATGGGTGTCGTCGGCAATGATGCGCTGGAGGTCGAGCTCGGCCCCGGCGACCGGTGCGCGGGCGATGAACTCGATGAAGGCGTCGCGGCCCGACGGGTTGCCGGGGCTGTGTTCGACGAAGTTCTCGTGCAGGAGCGGGCGGAGCGGTTCGAGGTTGCCGTTGGCAAACTCCTGGAACGCGTGCAGGGTCAGTTCCTTGATCGTCATGCCGACGACGATGAGCCCGCGGCGGCCGCGTTGTCGATTACATCGCTTGTAATTGCCCGGCCCGCGATACTCGGAGGGTGAGTGATGACAGACCGGTCGGCGAACTGCTGCGGGAGTGGCGCCGGCGGCGGAAGCTGAGTCAGCTCGACCTCGCGATCCAGGCGGACGTGTCGCCGCGGCACGTGAGCTTCGTCGAGACCGGGCGGACGATTCCGAGCAGTGCGATGGTGCTGCATCTCGCCGAGCAACTCGCGGTGCCGCTGCGAGAACGCAACCGGCTGCTGGTCGCGGCCGGACATGCGCCGGTATACCGGCAGACGCCGCTCGACGACCCGGACATGGCGCGGGTCCGCGCGGCCCTCGACCAGTTCGTCCGCGCGCACACGCCGTACCCGGCCCTCGCCGTCGATCGCCGCTGGAACCTCCTGCTCGCCAACGATCCGTTCAACGCACTCCTGGCCGGCGTCGACCCGAAGCTGCTCACCCCGCCTATCAACTTGATGCGCCTCGGCCTGCACCCCGACGGCATCGCGTCGCGGATCATCAACCTGCAACAGGTCCGCGGCTACCTGCTGCCACGGCTCGCCCGCCAGGCCGCCGCCTCCGGCGACCCGGAGCTCCATCAGCTGTACGACGAACTAGTTGCCTTCGGCCCCGTCGACAACACTCCACCGGACCCCGCCGACATCGCCCTCACCATCCAGATCCGTCATCGCGGCACCGACCTCACCTTCCTCAACGCGATCACAACGTTCGGCACCGCGTTCGACATCACCCTCGAGGAGATCGCGATCGAGACCTACCTCCCAGCAGACGCGACCACAATGGAGTACTTCCGCCGTACCTAACGAAGCTCGCGGAACGTACGGCGGAGGTCGTCGGTCCATTCCGTTGGGAGCTCCCACGGGATGAAGTGGCCGCCGTTGGGGTGGGCGGTGATGTTGGTGTGGTTGTACCAGGCGGCGCGGTCGCTGGCGAGGAAGTTGTCGACGCGTTCCTGTGGGGTGTGTACGCCGGGCGGGTCCTCGTGGCCGACGAACGTGATCCCGGTCGGCGCTTCGATCACCGGCGTACGGTCGTGGGACGGCGTCCACGGGTAGCGGTTGTTGTTCGCGTACGTACGGATCGAGGTGTCGATCGCGTTGCCGGCCCAGAAGATCGTCGCGTGCGTGAGCAGGTCGTCGTCGGTGAACGCCTTCTCGCTCTCGGCCCACTTCTGCCAGCGTTCCATGATCCACGCGAGCATGCCCGCGGGTGAATCGGCGAGACCGAAACCGAGCGTGCTCGGGTCGAGTACGTGCACGGCCAGGTGGGACGCGAAGCGGTGCTCGAGCTCGAGGATCCGAGCGTGGATCTCCGGCGGTAGACCAGCTGGGATCGGGTTGCCGCCGCTCAGGTCCCACCCTCGGTCGCCGTTGAAGAACGAGAGCTTCAGCGCCGATCCGATGTGCATCCCGTACAGCTCATCGGCGTACTTGTGCCCGAGCTGCCCCGTCACCAGCGCGCCGACGTCACACCCGGCCGCGGCGTACTTCGGGTGCCCGAGAACTCCCGTCATGAGTTCGTGCCAGACGTCAGCGATCTTCCAGAAGTTCATGTCCGGCCGCGTCGGCGTCGAGAACCCGAAGCCGGGCAGCGACGGCACGATCACGTCGAACGCGTCCGCGGGATCCCCGCCGTAAGACGCTGGGTCGGCCAGCGGGTCGATCACCTTCGACCAGTGCCAGAACGTCCACGGCCAGCCGTGGCTGAGGATCAGCGGGATCGGATTCGGACCGACGCCGGGCTTGTGCATGAAGTGCACCGGTACGTCGCCGACGTCGACCCGGTAGTGGTCGTAGGCGTTGATCGCGCGCTCGGCGGCACGCCAGTCGAAGCCGTCGGCCCAGTACTCGACCAGCGGTTGCAGGCGGGTACGTCGTACGCCGTAGAAACCGTCGTCGTTGCCGGCGTCGCGCGGCCATTTCGTGGCGACCAGGCGGCGCCGGAGGTCGTCGAGAACCTCGTCGGATACGTGGATGGGCGTTGGAATCATGGGGAGTCCTCAGCAAGCTCGGTCAAGCGATGGAGTACGTCGACGGAGCCCGCGAGCACGGCACGCTCCTCAGGCGTCAGCTGGTCGACGAGTGCGGTCAGTTTCGCGACCCGGTGCGCGTGCCGGGAGTGGACGATCTCCTGACCCGCGCTGGTCAGGGAGATCAGGCTGGCCCGGCCGTCACTGGGGTCGGGGCGGCGTTGGAGGAGACCGTCCTGCTCGAGCTTCGCGACCAGGCTGGTCAGGGCGGGTTGTTTCAGCTGCTCCGTCGGGAGGAGCTCGGTGAGACGCATCGGGCCGGTCCGGTCGAGCGTGTGCAGCACCGAGAGGGTGGAGAAGTTGAATCTCCGCACCGACGGCAGCCGGATGAAGATCGTGTTGAAGTCCTCGATGACAGTCGTCAGCCGATCGACATCCATGCCGACGACTATATCAATTTTCGATGTATGTTCAAGTCAGTTGCTGAGGGCAACGGATACGGTGAACGCGGTGTCGCCGGATTTCAGCGTCAGGACGGCGGCGTCCGCGCTGTCCGGGAGCTTGCCCTTGAACGTGATCGTGCCGTGCTCGGTGCCGCCGGCCGCGACCTTGCTCGGCCAGTTGCTGCGGCGGGTGTCGGCGCGCAGGGCGGTGCCGTCCGCGGCGGTGAACGTCGCGCCGGCGATCGGGATCGTGACGGGCTCCTTCGCGCCGTTCGCGAGCATCACCTCGACGCGGGTGAAATGGCTCGTGTACGTGACGTTCTCGACCGTGATCGTGACCGCGGAGGAGGGTTTCGCGACGGGTTTCACCAGCCGGTCCTCGCCGGATTCGTTGCCGGTCAGGTAGCCGCCGACGTACTGCGTGCCCGCGGTCAGCGCGAACCCGCCGACGCCGACGCCGACGAGCACGACGGCGATCGCGATCAGGATCGAGACGTCGAACCGGCCAGGCGGGTGGTCCTTCGGCGCGGCCGCGTCGAGCAGCGCGAGCACCATCGCCACCACCAGCGCGATCCCCGGCGGCACCAGCCAGCGCAGTTCGCCGCCGGGTCCGTCGGCGAGGAACGTCACGATGAGGTTCACGATCAGCCCGAGAACGATGATCCCCGCGGCAACGATCAGCACCCGAGGCAGCCGCACGGTCCCGACAGCATCACCCTCGAACCCCGCCGTACGCCCGTCTCCGTCGGTCAGCCGGTCTGCATTCGTACGCCGGTCTCCGGGCAGGCGGTCCGCGTTCGTACGCCGGTCGGGGTTGGCGCGTCGGTCCGCGTTCGTACGGCGGTCGGCGCCGGGCAGCCGTCGCTCGGGCTGCGCACGGCTCGGTTCAGGCCAGCTGTCGGACGTGTTCCAGTTCGGCTCCGCCTGCTCAACCCGAGCCGAAATCTCCCGCGGCGTCCGAACCGGCTCCGGGTTATCCGCCGACGGATACGCCGCCCACCCCCCATCGCCCACCCGATCCTCCACTTCAAACCCCGGCACTACCCCCGCAGCCCCATACTCATCCGCCTCGTACGCCGCCTCGCCGTACTGCCGGCCACCACCCGCGTCCTGGTCGTCCCGGTACTCTGCCGCGTCGCCCTGGTACGCCGGTTCGCCGTACTCCTCGCCACCACCCCCGCCCTGGTCAGCCGGGTACTCCGCCGCCTCGCCCCGGTTCACCGGCTCGCCGTACCGCTCACCACCGTCGGCCGCGCTGGCCCGTCCTACCGGCTCGCCGTACCGCTGGCCATCGACCGCGCCCTGGTCGCCCCGGTACTCCGCTCCCTCGGCCCGGCCTGCCGGTTCGCCGTACTCCTCGCCACCAGCCCCGCCCTGGTCGGCCCGGTACGGCTCCGCCTCGGCCCGGTTCACCGGTTCGTCGTACCGCTCACCACCGCCTGCAGCTTCGTCAGCCGACCATGGCTCCTCGGCCGGCGGAAAGGCCCGGCCCGGCGCCCCGCCCGCAGGTGCGGGAGGTGCAGCTGCCGGCCAGGAGCTGGCAGTCGGAGGCGCGGCCGGCGCGGGCGGCTGAGGAGCTGCTGCCCGTACGTCGGCCTGCTCGGCGTCAGCCGGATATGCCCTCGGCTCGGCCTCAGCCGCGTACCCACCCGGCTCGGCCTCAGCCGCATACTCGCCGGGCTCCGGGGCAGCCGCATATCCGCCCGACTCCGCCCCCGCCGCGTATCCGCCCGACTCCGCCCCCGTCGCGTACCCGCTCGGCTGGGGGCCCGCCGCATACGAGTCGTCCGGCTGACCGCTCGCCGGGGTGACCGGGTCGGGGATGGTCGACTTGTGGAAGGTGAGGACCGAGCGGCCGATGTGGATGCGGTCGCCGGTGGTGAGGGCTGTCGGCGCGGTGATGCGGTGCCCGTTCAGGCCGGTGCCGTTGCGGGACTCGTCGTGGAGGGTCCAGGTGGTGCCGTCGCGGGACAGGCGGGCGTGGATGCGGGAGATCTGGTCGTCCGCCTGCAGGCGGATATCGGCGTTGGAGGCGCGGCCGATGGTGATCGTGTCGGCCTCGGCCGGCAGCGTCCAGCGCTGCTCGCCGAGCGACAGCACGAATTCGGTTTCCACTCACACCCCAGCCGGCGTCATCCTGATCGCGATCCCGTCGCGCCGCTGCCGGCGCGTCGCACCCCGCGGCAGCCAACCCGTCTGCGCGATTCTGCCATCCGCACCCGCCCCTTACCACCGGCAGTACCCACCCACCACCCTCCGCGACACCCCCCTCACGCCCCGGACCGAACGCCCCGACCCCGCGACCCCGGATTGTCACAAATCTCAGGATTCGGGCGCCTTTGTCAGCTGTTAGTAGCGATGACAACGCGGTCAGTTGTCGTAAGGGTGCCAACGGCACGGTAGCGCCTTGCCCGGGTGCGATCGCGGACATAGTGTCCCCCCGCGCGATTCATCAGGGTTGGATGAAAAAGGGGGATTTTTCGCGGTAGCCCGGTGAATAGGCCGGAGGTTCCAGGCGGAGTGGTGCACCGCCTGCAGTCCGGCGAGGCGCAACCCGCCCAAAGCACCGCATTCGCGAAGGGACCAATACCAATGGTCTTGTTCCAGCGTTCTCGAAAGCCTGCCGTCTTCTTGGGCCTCACCGGCCTGGCAGCGGCAGCACTCGCCGGATTCGGTACGTCGGCCGCAGGTGCCGCGCCGAGTGCGGCACCCCCGCCCCGGCCCTCGCAGGCGCAGTCGAAGGCGTTCGCCGTCGACTCCGCGTCGTCGCTGGTCGCCGGCCGGCCGAGCGCACTGCATGCCTCGAAGGACGACAAGTTCACCGCGAAACCGGTGATCTCGGAGCCGTCCGGCCTGCAGTACGTCCCGTACGAGCGCTCGTACAAGGGTCTCCCGGTCATCGGTGGTGACTTCGTCGTCGTCACCGACGCCAAGGGGGCCGTGAAATCCACCTCGGTCGCGCAGACCACCGCCGTACCCGACCTGTCCACGGCCGCCAAGGTGACGGCCGCGACCGCGCAGAAGACCGCCACCAAGCAGCTGAAGAAGGTCGACTCCTCGACCACGCCGACGCTCGCGGTCTACGCGCTCAACGGCACCCCGAAGCTCGCCTGGCAGTCCCGGGTCAGCGGCACCAACGGCAGCGAGCCGTCGAGCCTGTCGGTGTACGTCGACGCGCAGAGCGGCAAGGTGCTCGGTACCCAGGAGCACGTGATGGCCGGCAACGGCACCGCGGCGTACAGCGGACCGAACCCGGTCCACCTGGACACCACCCAGTCCGGCAGCACGTTCTCGATGAAGGACCCGACCACCACCAACCAGTCCTGCCAGGACGCGGCGAACAACACCACGTTCTCCGGTCCGGACGACAACTGGGGCAACGGTACGGCGTCCAACAAGGAGACCGGCTGCGTCGACGCGCTCTTCACGGCCCAGACCGAGAAGCACATGCTGAACGACTGGCTCGGTCGTAACGGCTTCGACGGCAGCGGCGGCGGCTGGCCGATCCGCGTCGGCCTGAACGACGAGAACGCGTACTACGACGGCACGCAGGTGCAGGTCGGTCACAACACGGCCGGCGGCTGGATCGGTTCGATGGACGTCGTGGGCCACGAGCTCGGCCACGGCATCGACGACCACACCCCGGGCGGCATCTCGGGTTCGGGCACGCAGGAGTTCGTCGCCGACACGTTCGGTGCGGCCACCGAGTGGTACAGCAACCAGTCCTCGGCCTACGACCCGCCGGACTTCCTGGTCGGTGAAGAGGTCAACCTGGTCGGCAGCGGCCCGATCCGCAACATGTACAACCCGTCGGCGGTCGGCGACCCGAACTGCTACTCGAGCTCGATCCCGGGCGCCGAGGTGCACGCGGCCGCCGGTCCTGGCGACCACTGGTTCGTGCTGCTGTCCCAGGGCAGCGGCGGTAACCCGAACGTCCCGACCTGCAACAGCTCGTCGGTGACCGGTCTGGGTATCCAGAAGGCCATCAAGATCATGTACAACGCGATGCTGATGAAGACCAGCAGCAGCTCGTACCTGAAGTACCGGACCTGGACCCTGACCGCGGCGAAGAACCTGTACCCGGGCAGCTGCACCGAGTTCAACACGGTCAAGGCGGCGTGGGACGCGGTCAGCGTTCCGGCCCAGTCGGCCGACCCGACCTGCAGCAGCACCGGCGGCGTCACGGTCACCAACCCGGGCAACAAGACCGGCACCGTCGGTACGGCGATCGCATCGTTCACGCTGTCGGCCACCGGCGGCACCGCGCCGTACACCTGGTCCGCGACCGGTCTGCCGGCCGGCATCACCATCGGTTCCTCCACGGGCACCGTGTCCGGTACGCCGACCACCGCCGGCACCTACAACGTGACCGCCACGGCCACCGCGAGTGCCGGAGGATCCGGTAGCGCTTCCTTCACGATCAGCGTCAGCCCGGTCGGTGGCGGCTGCTCCTCGCCGGGCCAGAAGCTCGGCAACCCGGGCTTCGAGACCGGCACGGCGACGCCGTGGTCGGCCTCGACCGGAGTCATCGACAACACCGCCTCCCAGCCCGCACACGGCGGCACCTGGAAGGCGTGGCTGGACGGCTACGGCCAGACCCACACCGACACGCTGAGCCAGTCGGTCACCATCCCGGCCGGTTGCGCGGCGACGCTCTCCTTCTACCTGCACATCGATTCTGCGGAGACCACCACGACTACGCAGTACGACAAGCTGACGGTGAAGGCGGGCTCGACGACGCTGGCGACGTACTCGAACCTGAACAAGGCGAGCGGCTACTCGCTCAAGTCGTTCAACGTCTCGTCGTTCGCCGGCCAGACGGTGTCGATCAGCTTCACCGGCACCGAGGACAGCTCCCTGCAGACCTCGTTCGTCATCGACGACACAGGCCTCAACCTGAGCTGACCCCCTGAAATGAACCCGGCCGCCGCACCTTCGGGGGTGCGGCGGCCGGCTCATGTTTCGGGCGGCTGAGACAACCGCGCCCCGCGCAGGTTCGCCTGCCGGAGAACAGCACCAGTCAGATTCACGTCTCGGAGGTCCAAGCCACGCAAGTCAGCACCTGTCAGGTCAGCACCGCTCAGGTCTGCTCCGCTCAGCCGGGACGACGCTGAGCTGGAACCGGTTGACGGTGGAACCGCGGGCGTGGGATGCGCAACCGGTGCGGGTACTTGTGTCGCCACTCTCTTCGACCCACGCCGGGGGCCTTGTAGACGGCGCCAACGAGATCTCGCCTGTGTCCTCAGTTGTGACCACGGGTTAATGCCCGCACCCAGAACCAAGCCGAGCGCCAGGACCGCCATGTATCCCAGGGCCATAGCGGCGGCGGTCAGACCCCAACTCGCACTGACCGCGGCAAGAGCGGTCACACCACCCACTGGTACGGCCCAAGCCGTTACCCGCCTCACTCGCACGCCGCGTCGCCGTACATCGACGCTCCCTTCGTGTGTCGCTCCTATGATCTCAAGGGCTGACGGTGCGCGTCGGCTGGCGCGCCGAGGTCTGGCTCTGGACGCGGGGCGGGGACATACTGACCGTCAGGGTGGGGAGGTCGTCGAATGCAACGAGATCCCAGGGCACAAGGCACCGAGAGGCCCAAGGAGGGTGTCAAGGCAACCGTGGACGGCCCATGTCCTAAATGCGCGGATGGGGTGGTGAAAGAGGACGGGAACGGCGTCCTGCATTGCACGAACTGTAGTTGGCGACAGCCCGGACCTACCTGATGGCCGCGAGCATCCCGGGAACTGCGGCCTCGATCGGAACACAGATCGGCCGCTACTTCAGCCTCACATCGCTGCTGCCGTCGATGCTGTTCGTCGTGTGGATCGTCGCACTGAGCGGGGCGGCGGAACCATTCGGCGAGTTCAAGCTCAGTGGTGCTGGGCATGCATTCGCTACGTTGACCACACCCAAGGTCGTATTGCTCATCGGGGCTGCACTGCTGCTGGGCTTTGTTATCCATCCGCTGCAGTTCGCCACCGCGCAGTTGCTGGAAGGCTATTGGGGGACGCGCCCGTTCGCAGTCCGGCTCGCAACAGCGTTGGCCTTGCGTCACCGTGAGCGGCAGACCCGGCTGGAGAATACGGCCCGCACACTCGACCAGCAGGCGCAGAGATTGCTCAACGCAATGATCCGGTCGGAGATGTGTGGGGAGGAGTATGCCGCGTTGTCGCCTGAGGAACTGAGCTCCCTTCGAGTGACAATGAGCGCCAGGACGCGCGGGGCGTCTGTGCACGGGTTGCTCCTGGGGCGGTCCGCCGTCTTGAAGGTTTTGGCCACGATGCCACCGCAGGCTGATCGCATGCTGCCGACTCGACTCGGTAACGCGCTGCGACAGATCGAGGACACTGTCGGGCGAAGATACGGACTCAGCCTGGTGGCAGTGGCGCCGCATCTCACCGTGGCGGCTGCGCCGAGCCGGGCGGCGTATGTCGACGACACACGCGAGCAATTGGATATCTCCATCAGGCTTGCCTTCTTCGGACTCTTATCGGCCGTCGTCACCACTATCTGGTTGCTGGCGGCTGGTTGGTGGTTGCTCGTGGCCCTGGTCCCGTACGGGTTCGCGTACGTGACCTATCGGGGCGCCGTCGCTGCCGCCGGAGCGTGGGGCGCGGCGATCAAGACGTGTATGGATCTCGATCGGTTTGCGATGTACGACGCGATGCAGGTCGAACGGCCTGTTACTACTCGGGCCGAGCGCAGGCGCAACGCCGACCTGATGGATGTCCTTGGCGGCAGGTCGGCGGGTACGTCGGTCGCCTACGTTCGGCCCAAGCCGCCTAGCTGAGGGTCATTCTCGGTTCACCATTGACGAGGCCGGTGCCGGCGATGGTGCAGGTGCCGCCGCGGTTTTGGGTGTAGGTCTGGCGGACGCAGTTGCGGAGTGCGAGCTGGGCCCAGTAGTTGGGGTGCAGGGACTCCTGGATGAAGTAGTTCGAGCCGATCGTGGTGACGGTGCGGATCTGGTTGATCCACTCGGTCCTGTCGACGGCGGCCGGCTGGGTCCAGGAGCTGAGGCCGACTTCCTCGTACAGGCCGACGGTTTTCTCGCAGAGACGGCGGCCGTTGAACGCGGACTGGAGTTCGAGGAGGCGGGCGTTGGCCAGGCCGGACTGGCCGATCGCGGCGCGGACGGTGTTGTTGATGGTGACGAGCGCGGTCGCGTTGGCCCAGTCGGCGTCGGCGTTCCAGAAGCCGCAGCCGCCGGTGCTCTGCCGGGTGAAACCGCTCTGGCTGTACCGGAACCCGCTGGCCGACGGGATCGGCGACGGATACGTCTGTACGACGAGGCTCCACGCGGTGTCGCCGTACCCGGCGTTGCGCATCGCGGTGCGGATGTTCTGGAACGCGGTCGCGATCCTGGCGCGGACCGTTGTGATGTTGGCGGACGTGAAGTTGGCGACGACGGACGAGTCGTCCTTGCAGTAGTCGGGATCCCAGGACGGCGACAACAGGAAGTCCTGCACGCACTGGGTGACGATCGACGCGAAGTTGAAGTCGTTGCCGCCGATCGAGACGACGACCTGCTTCACGTTGTGGGCGGCGGCGAACTGCTGCAGCATCTTCGCCTGGCCGAGGTTGCCGGCGCCGTCGTCGTAGAAGTCGATGCCCGGCTTGAAGTAGTCGCCGGTGCCGGTCGTGGTCTTCGCGCCGGAGCAGGCCAGGTTGAGGCCGCCGACGCCGCCACCGATGTACGCCTCGGCGGACAGGCTGCGGTGGCAGCGCGGGATCTGCTCGGCGGTGTGGCTCGCGTTGTCGTGGTAGGCGTGCGCACCGAGCGCGTCGGCCGGTGCCTCGGAGTCGTTCGAGCTACCGGCCCAGCGGCCGGCCTCACCCGAGATGTAGGAATCCCCGACGGTGACGACGTACGGCGTACCAGAGCCGGGACCGTCGGCATGTGCCGGGGGAGCGACCAGGCCGAGCCCGGTCAGGGAGAGTAGGAGGATTGCTGCGGACACTCGACGACTTCTCGGAACTCTCATCCGGAAGGCCTCTCTCGCCGGAGTTCGGTGATCTCAGGACCCCCACCAGATCACCGTCGGCGTCAAGGTACTCCCGGGTAACCCCATCCCGGTAGACCGAGAGTGCTGACACGTTTGCGCCCTGTCACCACCGTGTCAGCCGAGGAGGTTGAGTTCCTCCGGCCAGCGTTGCTGCCACCAGGCGCGCCAGCGGGTCTCGATCGCGTCGCGGTCGACGTCGTCGTACAGCGACAGGATCGCCATCGTGGCGCCGTCCGGCTTCTGCTCGCCCGGCGGGATGTGGCTCAGCACCAGCAGACCGTTGCCCCAGGCATCTACCGTCACGCCGACCTGATGCTCGCTGGTATACCAAATTTCACCTTTGATGGGTTGACCAACGAGCTCGAGCTCGACCGGTGTGCCGGCTTCCTGCGCCGGGATCCCGAGCTCGGCGATCGGAGACACCGCGCCCGTGCCGGAGAAGAACAGCGTGCGCCGGGGCTCGCCCGGATGCCGCTCGACCGCGAACCGCAGTTGGTGCAGGAAGGTGATCCAGCCCTCGGTGACGTCGTCGTAGTACGCCTCCCACTCAGGGTTGGCGCCACGCGGCGCGCGAGTCAGCGTGACCCGGGATCCACCCTCGAACGGCTCGACCTCGAACCGATCCCCGTGGCCGAGCGTCAGCGTCGTACCGTCCTCGGTCGTCTCGGTGAAGTAGATGAGGTCGATCTCCTCCTCCAACCCGCCCTGCGTCCCCTCGTACTCCCAGCCGTGCCAGTGCCGGATCTTCTCCTTGTTCCGCAGGGCGTCCCACACGACCTCGACCGGCGCCGCCACGGTGACCACGATCTTCATGACTCTCCTTCGGTACGGCGGGGTGCCGGATGACCGCCCGCGATCAATCGGTACGGCCGCCCGCCTTCGCTGTCGAACTGCTCGACGACCTGCTGAACTGCCGCGGTCAACGCGTCGGTGAACCGGTGCACCTCACCCGGCTCCGCGAACCGCACCTCGGCTTCGAGCGTGAACGTCAGCAGCCGCTTCCCATCAGCGTCGGCCGCGTTCTGCATCCGCGCTACGTCGCGCACAGTGCCTGCGGCGACCTCGACGAGATGCTCCGCGGCGTACTGATCCTGAATCTCGGTGAACGCATGACCCATCACGCCTGGATCGACCACCAAACTGGCTGACGCGCGCAGGATCCGCTCGGTGAACCCGCGCCGCTGCCGCTCCTCGACGAGCTCGACCAGCCCGGCCTTCTCCAGCTCACGGAGGTGGTAGTTGACCCGCTGCCGGGGCAGGTCGAGCGCGGCCGCCAACTGGGTCGCCGACGCCGGCTCGCGCAGTAACTCGAGCAGCCGTCGGCGGATCGGCGACAAGGCCAACCGCACCTTTTCCGGCTCTTCGACATAGCGCAGCATGTGCCCAATCTCTAATTGACAGGAAAATTTGTCAAGGGGATGCGGTGCAGCGATCCTTCCGTGGGGGAGCATGGGCGGCATGTCTGTGCGAGGGCCGCAGTTGCCGGTGGGGACGCAGGTGGTTATCCGGGTCGCGGCGCCCGATGACCAGGGCGGTACGGCGCAGCGCGGGGCGACCGGGCGGGTTGCCGGCATCACCGCGGACGGGCGGTATACCGTGCGGCTCGTCGACGGGCGGGAGACGGTTGCGCGACGCGATCAGCTCAGTCTGCGGACGGCATACCAGGACGAGGCGATCGAGCTCGAACTGCCGGATGGGGACCGACTGGTCCGCGAACACACGATCTACGCGGCCGTCGTCGGATCGCGGGCGTTCGGACTGGACACGGACGCGTCGGACACGGACACGCGCGGGGTGTACGTCGCGCCGACCGAGGCGTTCTGGTCGCTGGCCAAGCCGCCGACGCATGTGGACGGTCCGGAGCCGGAATGGTTCTCGTGGGAGGTCGAGCGGTTCTGCGAACTGGCGTTGAAGGCCAACCCGAACCTGCTCGAGGTCCTGCACTCGCCGCTGGTGGTACGCCGAACTCCACTCGGCGAGGAGTTGGTCGGCTTGCGACAGTCGTTCCTCTCGCAGCTGGTATACCAAACCTATTCGGGCTACGTGCTCAGCCAGTTCAAGAAGCTCGAGGCGGACTTCCGGCGAGACGGTTCGCCGAAGTGGAAGCACGTCATGCATCTGATCCGGCTACTGCTCGCCGCCCGCAGTCTGTTGCTGGAGGCAACGTTGGCCGTCGACGTCGGACCGCATCGCGACCGGCTGCTCGCGGTCAAGCGTGGCGAGGTGCCGTGGCAAGAGGTCGAACGCTGGCGTCTGTCGTTGCATGAAGAGCTGGACGGTGCACTCCAGCGAACGGCTCTCCCGGCGACGCCCGATGTCGCAACGGTCGACGAGTGGTTGCGGTCCGTACGAAAGAGGAGCCTCGGTGACGCGTGACATGCGGCATCTCGACTACGCCGAACTGCGCACGATCATGGGTGAGCAGCCGTACCCCCTGGTCTTTGCGACGGTTTCGGGTGCTCACCTGTACGGCTTCCCGTCCCGCGACTCCGACGTTGACCTGCGTGGGGTGCATGTTCTTCCGGCCGCTGAGGTCGTCGGGCTGCGGACCGGGCCGGAGACGCTCGATCGCACCTGGTTCGAGAACGAGGCCGAGGTTGACCTGGTCACCCACGACCTGGCCAAGTTCGCCCGGCTGATGCTGCGCCGCAACGGCTATGTACTCGAGCAGGTGCTGTCGCCGCTCGTGGTCATCAGTACGCCGGAGCATGCCGAGCTGGTGGAGCTTGCGGGTGGCTGCATCACCAGATGGCATGCGCATCATTACCGCGGCTTCGCGAAGACGCAGTGGGAGTTCTTCCTCAAGAACGGCGAGCTCAAGCCGCTGCTGTACACGTTCCGGGTGCTGCTCACGGGCATCCACCTGATGCGGACCGGTGTCGTACAGGCTGATCTGCGGGAGTTGCTCGACGGGGCGCCGGCCTATTTGCCTGAGCTGATGGCAGCCAAGGCCGAGGCCGAGCATGCGCCGGTGAACGGTCCGTCGGGGGAGCGGCTGTCCGAGGATGTCACTCGCCTCCAGACCACCCTCGACGAGGCGGAGCAGGCGAGCCACCTCCCCGACCGCCCGACAGCCGAGCCCGCCCTGCACGACCTCCTCATCCGCACCCGCCTCGGCTAACCGACTAACCCCGCTCGCCGGTGCGCACGCCCGGTAGTGGGGGCCGTGCAGTGGGTTGTGGGCTGGATAACGGTTGCCGATGGCTGGGCTGACAACGCTGGACAGTCGTAGGGTAATTACTTAACTTCGTGAAGCATTGACATTGAGGCTGGCGGGGTAAATAGTTCCGTCCTGAAATCAATCAGAAAGCAGAGTGAATCAACAGTGTCGAACATCGAGATCCTGCAGCTCCGGGCCGGCGCGGTCAGCCTGGTGCTCGACTGCTCCGGTCCCGGCCTTCCGTCCGTCCTGCACTGGGGTGCGGACCTGGGTGAGCTGACCGAGAGCGCTCTGCTGGAACTGCGCCGCGGCGCGGGTGCGGTCCAGGACGGCAACGGCCTGGACGAGAACCGTCCGATCGCGATCGTCCCGGAGTACTCGGCCGGCTGGTTTGGTATACCAGGCCTGAGCGGGCACCGCGACGGGCACGACTTCTCCGCCAGCTTCCAGCTGACGAGCGTCGCGCAGACCGGCAACACCGTGCAGGTCGACGCCGCCGACACCGAGGCCGGCCTCGATCTCAAGCTCACCATCGAGCTGACCGACTCCGGCCTGCTGCGCGCCAAGGCGGATCTGACCAACACGGCCGCGACGCCGTACACCGTCGACGGGCTGCTGCTTGCGCTGCCGGTGCCGACCGAGGCGACCGAGCTGCTCGACCTGACCGGCCGGCACATCGGCGAGCGCCACCCGCAGCGCCACGAGTTCACCCAGGGCGCGCACATCCGCGACAACCGCCGCGGCCGCACCGGCGCCGACGCGACCCTGCTGCTGTTCGCCGGCACCCCCGGCTTCGGCTTCAATGACGGCGAGATCTGGGCCGTACACACCGCCTGGAGCGGCAACCACCGCTCGTACGCCGAGCGCGGCATGAGCGGGTACGCCGTCATCGGCGGCGGCGAGCTCCTGCTCCCAGGCGAGGGTCGCGTCCAGCCGCAAGGTACGTACAGCACCCCGTGGATCTACGGCTCGTACGGCGTCGGCCTCGACCAGGTCTCGCACCGCTTCCACGACTACCTGCGCGCGCGGGCGAACCACCCGAAGACCGAGCGCCCCGTCGTACTGAACACCTGGGAGGCCGTGTACTTCGACCTCGACCTGGACAAGCTGAAGGCGCTCGCCGACGCGGCCGCCGAGGTCGGTGCCGAGCGGTTCGTCCTGGACGACGGCTGGTTCCGCGGCCGCCGCGACGACCACGCCGGGCTCGGCGACTGGTACGTCGACGAGGGGATCTGGCCGAAGGGCCTGCATCCGTTGGTAGATCACGTGAAGGGCCTCGGCCTGCAGTTCGGCCTCTGGGTCGAGCCGGAGATGGTGAACCCGGACTCCGACCTGGCGCGCGAGCACCCGGACTGGATCCTCGCCACCGGCGACCGGCTGCCGCCGACCGCACGCCACCAGCAGGGCCTGAACCTTGGTATACCAGCCGCCTACGACTACATCCTCGAGCGGCTCGACAGCATCCTGTCCGAGTACGACATCGCCTACCTGAAGTGGGACCACAACCGCGACTTCGTTGACGGCGGCAACCAGTTGACGGGTACGGCGGGCATCCACGAGCAGACCCTCGCGGTCTACCGGCTGATCGACGAGCTCAAGCGCCGGCACCCGGGCCTCGAGATCGAGTCCTGCTCCTCCGGCGGCGCCCGGGTCGACCTCGGCATCCTCGAGCGCACCGACCGGATCTGGGGCAGCGACAGCAACGACGCCCTCGAACGGCAGACCATCCAGCGCTACACCCAGCTGCTGCTTCCGCCGGAGCTGATCGGCTGCCACGTCGGCCCGCCGCGAGCGCACACCACCGGACGTACGCAGACGTTGTCGTTCCGCGCGACCACCGCGCTGTTCGGACACTTCGGTATCGAGTGGGACATCGCGTCCGCCAGCCCCGAGGAGCGCGAGGAACTCAAGGGCTGGGTCGCGCTGCACAAGCAGCTGCGACCGCTGCTGCACACCGGTCGCGTGGTCCGTTCGGACCGCGGTCCCGAGGACGTACTCGTCCATGGAGTCGTCGCGCAGGACGGCGGGCGCGGCGTCTTCAGCGTCGTACAGGTCAAGCAGTCCGTGACGTCCGCCGTCGGACGGGTCAGGCTGCCCGGACTCGACCCGCAGCGGACGTACCGGGTCAGTAAGGTCGCGACACCCGGACCCGAGTCGCGGTCCGCGGCCTGGTCGGTCGACGGTGGAAGTGTGGAGTTGAACGGCGCCGCCCTCGCCTCGGTCGGAGTACTCATGCCCGTGCAATGGCCCGAGAGCGCGATCTTGCTGGAAGTTACAGCGATCGGGTAAGCCCGCCCGATCGCCAAACAGAAGAGGAGATCCCCGTGACCGCCACCACCAACGCACCACCCGACACGAGACAAAGTCACGGGGACTCCGGAGCACCGCCGGGGAAGCGACGAAGCCTGGGAGATCTGAAGGTGGCGATGATCTTCATCGCCCCGGCCACCCTCGGCTTCGTCGTGTTCTACATCTGGCCGACGCTGCGCGGCGCGTACCTGAGCTTCACCGAGTACAGCCTGCTCTCGGCACCGAAGTTCAACGGGCTGGCCAACTACGACCGGATGATCCACGACAGCTTCTTCTGGAACGCGCTCGGCGTCACGGTCGAGTACGTCGTGATCAACATCGGCCTGCAGACCGTCCTGGCGGTCGGGATCGCGATGCTGATGTACCGGCTGACGAAATCGATCACCGTCCGCGCGATCATCCTCGCGCCGTACCTGGTCGCGAATGTCGTCGTCGCGCTGGTCTGGTACTGGATGCTCGACGTGCAGGTCGGCGTCGTGAACACGTTCCTGGGGTGGGTCGGGATCGACCCGGTCGCGTTCTTCGGCGACTCGCACTGGGCGATCCCGACCGTTGCCGGGATCAACGTCTGGCGGCACATGGGGTATACCGCACTCCTGGTCTTCGCCGGACTCCAGACGATCCCGTCGTACGTCTACGAAGCGGCCGAGGTGGACGGGTCGACCGAGTGGAAGACGTTCTGGCGGATCACGTTGCCGCTGTTGCGGCCTGTTCTGGTGATGGTCCTGGTGGTCACCATGATCGGGTCGTTCCAGATCTTCGACACCGTCGCGGTGACGACCCAAGGCGGTCCGATCAATGCGACACGGGTGATCTACTACTACATCTACGAGCGGGCATTCACGCGATTCGACTTCGGGTACGCCTCGGCGATGGCGCTGGTGCTGTTCGCCATCCTCGCGGTCGTCTCGCTGGTCCAGTTGCGGTTGCTGCGGGCGCGGGAGAGTGATCTCGCATGAGCATGTCGACTACTTCTGTGCGGCAGGTAAGCGTTGGGCGTGCTGTTGCCTGGGTCCTGTTGTTCATTCTGCTGATCGTCACGCTGTTCCCGTTCTACTGGATGCTGCGGACGGCGTTCTCCGACAACACCCAGTTGCCCGGTCACCCGAATTCGCTGCTGCCGGTGGAGACCACGCTCGGCGCGTTCAAGCGGGTGCTCGGGTTGTCGAGTATCGAGGAGGCGCAGGCCCAAGGCGGCTCCGGTGCGGCGGTCAACTTCTGGCTGTACCTGCGAAACTCGTTGGTCGTGGCAACCGTCACGACGGTATGCCAGGTGTTCTTCAGCGCGATGGCGGCGTACGCGTTCGCCCGGCTGCGCTGGCCCGGCCGGGACAAGGTGTTCGCGCTGTTCCTGGCCGCGCTGATGGTGCCGCCGATCTTCACCACGCTGCCGAACTTCGTGCTGATCAAGAACCTCGGCCTGCTGAACAGCTTCGCCGGCATCATCCTGCCCGGCGCGTTCATGACGCCGTTCGCGATCTTCTTCCTGCGGCAGTTCTTCCTCGGGATCAACCGGGAGCTGGAGGAGGCCGCGATGATCGACGGCGCGGGACACCGGCGGATCTTCTTCGGCATGATCATCCCGCTGAGTGCGGCGCCGATCGCGACGCTGGCGATCCTGACCTACATCAACTCGTGGAACGACTACTTCTGGCCGCTGCTCGTGGGTCAGCAGGAGAACGTCCGCGTGCTGACGGTCGCGCTCGGAGTGTTCCGGTCGCAGACGCCGCAGGGCGGCCCGGACTGGGCCGGGCTGATGGCCGCGACGCTGATCGCGGCGCTGCCGATGATCATCCTGTTCCTGGCGTTCGCCAAGCGGATCACGAACTCCATCGGCTTCTCGGGGATCAAATGATGAACCAAATGAATGCAACGCCGTCACGAAGGACGCTGCTGAAGGCCGGACTGGCCGCGCTCGCCGTACCGTCGCTTGCCGCATGCAACAACGGCGCCGCGGCGCGCGGTCCCGGCGAGGTCATCTACTGGCTGTGGGACTCCGCTCAGCTGCCGATGTACACCGAGTGCGCCAAGGTGTTCCACGAGCAGAACCCGCAGTACAGCGTCACGATCGAGCAGTACGGCTGGAACGACTACTGGTCGAAGCTGGTGACCGGGTTCATCTCCGACACGGCGCCGGACGTGTTCACCGGGCACTCGTCGAAGTATCCGCTGTTCGCCGCCAAGGGGCAGGTGCTGCCGATCGACGAGTACGTTGCCAAGGACAACGTTGATTTGAGCATCTACCAGAAGAGTCTCGCCGATCGCTGGATCGGTGCCGACGGCAAGCGGTACGGACTGCCGAAGGATTGGGATACCGAGGTCTACTTCTACAACAGCGCGTTCACCGAGGCTGCCGGGATCAGCACCGAGCAGCTCAACTCGATGACCTGGAACCCGCAGGACGGCGGGACCTTCGAGCAGATCGTCCGCCGGTTGACGGTGGACTCGAAGGGGCGTCGCGGCGACCAGCCCGGGTTCGACAAGGAGAACGTGAAGGTCTACGGGCTCGGGTACGCCGATGCCGGCGGTGGTGACGGGCAGACCAGCTGGAGTTGGTATACCGCGATCAACGGCTGGAAGTACTCCGAGGGCGAACCGTGGGGTACCAAGTTCTTCTACGGCGACCCGAAGTTCACCGAGACGATCGGGTGGTGGCGGGGCCTGATCACCAAGGGCCTGATGCCGACGTACGCGCAGGCGAAATCCGGCGTGGACGTGACGACCTCCTTCGGCGCCGGGAAGTACGGGATGACGCCGAACGGCTCGTGGATGCTCGGGACGTACGGGCAGCTGAAGCAGGTGAAGACGAAGCTGGCGCGGTTGCCGATCGGTCCGATCGGGAAGCGGATGTCGATGATGAACGGTCTGGCGGACACGATCTGGGCCGGGACGAAGCGGCGTGACGCGTCGTGGGCCTGGGTGAAGTTCCTCGGTTCCCAGACCGCTCAGGACATCGTCGCGAAGGCAGGTGTGGTGTTCCCGGCGGTGGCGGCGAGTATGCCGGCGGCGAAGGCGGCGTTCGCCAAGAGCGGATGGGACGTCACGCCGTTCCTGGAGCCGGTCGAGGCGGGCGACGTGTTCCCGTACCCGGCCAATCCGAATGCGGCCGACGTGACCGCGGTGATGACGCCGGCGATGGAGTCAGTGATGTCGTTCGAGGCCGAGCCGTCGTCGCTGGCGAAGGCGAACAACGACGTGAACAAGATCCTCGCCGTGAACAGCTGAGGGACCGCCTGGGGGTTCACCCTGGGCGGGCCTACGCCCGGGGGAGTACGCCGTACTGCGTCGGTAGGCGCAGGGTGCTCCTCCGGGGGTAGGTGAGGTGTCGCCGCTGAGGCGACGCGGAGACGGGGGCCGGAACGACAACCTTGGTGCCATCGGAGAACCGACGAGCATCGAGGAGCATCATGAGCGACGACAGGCCGGGCGGATCGATCCGCATCGGCGACAGTGAGCGTGAGGACGCGGTCAAGCGTCTGGGCGAGCATTACGAAGCCGGCCGGCTGAGCGCCGAGGAGCACTCCGAGCGGGTCGAGCAGGCGCTGCGGGCACGCACCGAGGCTGACCTGGACGGGCTGTTCACCGACCTGCCGGGTGCACACCAGGCTGCAAGCGAGGCCGCGAGTGAGAGCGGAGCCGGCGAAGGCTGGGCCGGCCCGTGGGGCTGGCGCAAGCCGCCGTGGACGGCACCGCAGAACGCCGCAGGTGCCGGCAGACCGGCCGCGGGCGGATCAGGTGGCGGGGCTGATGGGCCGTTCGGGGGTTCGCGGCCTGAGTGGGCTCGGCGTGGGTTCCTTGGGCGGATTCCACTGCCGTTGCTGATTGTGCTGGGTGTGGTTGGCGCGCTGGCGTCGTTCGGGTGTGTGGTGTTCGGCGGGCATCCGCCGTTCCTGCCGATCGTGTTGATCGTGGCGGCTGTGATCGTCGTCCGGAAGCGTCGGATGGAGCGCCGGGCATGAGGAAGGTATACCGGACGCTCGGTCTGTTGATCGCGATCGCGGTCGTGCTGCAGATCGCCTCGATCGCGCTCGCCGGGTTCACGATCGCGAAGGACGCCGACGACGGGACCGCGATCGGGGCGGACTACACCAACTTCGGGGAGAGCTACCACAGCATCGCCGGTACGGTGATCGGTCTGCTCGCACTGGTGTTCCTGATCGTCTCGTTCCTGACCGACGTGCCGCGTGGCCGGGTGCTTGCCGGGATCGTGGTCGGCCTGGTGGTCCTGCAGTTCCTGCTCGCGGTGGTGTCCTTCGGGGTCCCGGCGCTGGGCGTGCTGCACGGGATCAACGGGCTCGCGATCGCGGCTGTGGCAAGCATGGGGGCGCGGCGGGCCGCCGTACCCAACCAGCCCGTGACCAGTGGCTGAGGTCAAGAAGCGGCGATGGGGCCGGCTGGTCGCACTCGGGATCACCCTGGCGGTACTCGTACCGCTGGGGTATCTCTGGGCGACCAGCCTGGTCCCGGGCTCGTACAACCCGGCAGAGATGGGGTACGCCGACTACGGCGGCGGACCGTCGATGCCGATGGAGCACATGCAGCACAGCGGGACGAGCGTCGCGGATCTGACCGGACCGAAGACTGGTATACCAAATGTGAACGTGACGCTGACCGCGCGGAAGCAGAAGTTCCAGCTGGCGTCCGGGGAGACGGTCGACGGGTTCACCGTGAACGGGACGTCGCCGGGTCCGCTGATCCGCGCGCGGGTGGGTGATCTGATCCAGGTGACGTTCGTGAACGAGTCGGTCCCCGACGGCGCCACGTTGCACTGGCACGGGATCGACGTACCGAATGCCGAGGACGGGGTCGCCGGGGTGACGCAGGACGCCGTACCGGTGGGCGGGAAGCATATGTACCGGTTCAAGGCGACGGCGGCCGGGACGTACTGGTACCACTCGCATCAGGTGTCGGCGGACGAGGTGAAGGGCGGCCTGTTCGGGCCGATCGTGATCGCGCCGGCATCACCTGGTGAGGTCGTCGCGACGATCCACACGTACGACGGCAAGCGGACCATCAACGGCCGGACCGGGACGGGGCGCGTTGATCTTCCGGCGGGTACGACGGCGCGGGTGCGGGTCATCAACACCGACAACGCGATCCTGCGGGTGGGTCTGGTTGGTATGCCATTCAAGGTGGTCGCAGTTGACGGCCGCGACATACACGGACCGACGCCAACCACGGCTGCGTATCCGTTGGCCGCCGGCGGGCGCGTCGACCTGGAGGCAGGCGTGCCGGCCGGTGGGATGCGATTGGACGCGGGTACGTCGTCAACGTCGCTGGCGATCGGACCCGCGGACCCGCCGAAGGCCGAGCTGCCGGCCGACAACGTCGACCTGCTGACCTACGGGACGCCAGCACCGCTCGGCTTCGACCCAGCGAAGGCGAACCGCAACTTCGAGTACCGGATCGGCCGGAGCGCGGGCTTTCTGGATGGCATACCAGGGCTGTGGTGGACGATCAACGGGCACAAGTTCCCCGACGTACCGATGTTCATGGTCGCCGAGGGGGACATCGTCAAGATGAAGATCTCCAACACCAGCAGCCAGGCGCATCCCATGCACCTTCACGGCCACCACGTCGTCGTCCTGTCCCGCAACGGCGTCGCCGCGACCGGCTCACCCTGGTGGACCGACACCCTCGAGGTCGGCAACAAGGAGACCTACGAGATCGCCTTCGTCGCCGACAACCCCGGCCTCTGGATGGACCACTGCCACAACCTCCCGCACGCCTCCCAGGGCCTGGTCACCCACCTCATGTACGAAGGCATCACCACCCCGTACCAGGTAGGCGGCCACTCCCACAACGAACCCGAGTGAGTCAGGACGCGAGCTGCGCGAGACGCGAGCACGCGGCGTCGAGCGCGGCTTGCTGGGAAGCGTAGGAGCCGTACCACAAGGGGTTGTCCGGCTGGGGGTCCAGTTGGTCGTCTACGTCGGCGTACCACTCTTGTGAGGTTCTGAAGACCCGTGCGTGTAGATGGTTTTCGTTCACCGCCACCACTCCTGGAGTGAGAACCGTGTACCTCTCCAGGATGTGGTGTGGGTCCGGCGGAAACGAACAACGACACGCGGGTTTTCAGGTCACGAGGACGGTGATGCGCTGGGCGGTGTTGTTGCTGAAGCCGCCCCGGTTCCAGTCGGCTTCGATTGGTTGCTCTCGGCCACTTGCGTCGTAGGCGCGGACCGTGAGCACGTGCTCGCCGGGGGTGGCCTCCCAGTCGTAGGCGAAAGCCCGCCAGGCGAGTTCGTCGTTGCCCAGGGCATCCAACGTGGCCTCGTGCCAGTTCACGCCGGCGTCGGTGCTGACCTCGACGCGTTCGATCGGCGCCCAGCCGGACCAGGCCCGCCCGAACAGCGGAACGGTGCCTGCGGCAACGAAGCGGTGGCGGCTCATGAAGTCCGGGAACCCCGGCGGTACGAGCAGCGCCCGCGGCTCGATCCGGGTCACCGGACGGCCCGGATCGTCGGGGCGCTGACGGATCACGTAGGCGACCGCGTTCTGGAACCCGTCGAACTCGTGGTCGATCAGCTCGATCGACCGCAGCCACTTCACACTCGCCATCCCGTACCACCCCGGCACGACGAGACGCAGCGGGTACCCGTGCTGCGGCGGCAGCGGCCCGCCGTTCATCTCCCACGCGACGATCGCACCCGAGTCGATCGCCTCCGTGAGCGACAGCCCGCGCTGATAGTCCTGTACGACGCCACGCTCGACCCCGCGATCCGCGCCGGTGAACACCACGTCCACGGCATCCTCGCGAATCCCGGCCAATCGCAGCAGATCGGACAGCAGCACGCCGGTCCACTCCGCCGTACCGACCGCTTCCGACAGCCACGGCTGGCTGATCGGCCGCGGCTGCAGCGTGGCGCGACCGTTGCCCGCGCACTCCAGTGTGACCCGGATCGTACGGCGTCCCATCGCGCGCAACTCGGTCAGCCCGAACGACAACGGTTGCTCGACGCACCCGTTCAGCTCGAGCCGCCAATCGCCCGCGTTCGTTGCCGGTATGTCGTAATGCACCAGCACGTAGTGCAGCCCCGGCGGCGTCACGTCGTACCGCAGGCTCTCCAACGGCATGCCGTGGTTCCGCGCAGCCAGCTGCAACTCGTCGGCGGTGATCCCCTCACCCGTATCCGCCAACCGGCCCCGGACACTGAATTCCTCGATCGACACCACAAATCCCACCCCCTGGCCCAACCCTAGAGGGTTGGGGCCTCCTACAACCAGCCGTTGTCGACCGCGATGCGGGCGGCTTCGGCGCGGGTGCGGGCACCGGTCTTACCGATTGCGGCGGAGAGGTGGTTGCGCACCGTCCCCTCGGACAGGTGCAGTTCCTTGGCGATATCGGCGACTGTCCCGCCCTCGCGAGCGGCCCGCAGCACGTCGGCCTCGCGCCCGGTGAGCGGGCTCGTGCCGGCGACGAGGGTCTCCGCAGCGAGTGACGGATCGACGACGCGCAGCCCCTGGTGCACCCGCCGTACGGCGTCCGCCAGCTGCGTCGCGGGCGTGTCCTTGACGACGAACCCGGCCGCGCCGGCCTCCATCGCGCGGCGCAGGTACCCGGGCCGGCCGAACGTGGTCACCATCAGCACCCGCACCCCGGGTACGGCGGTCCGCAGCGCGGCGGCCGCCTCGATCCCGTCCAGCCCCGGCATCTCCACGTCGAGCAGCGCGACATCGGGCTGGGAGTTCTTCGCGGCATCGATCACCTCGTCACCGCGACCGACCTCGGCCACCACCTCCAGGTCGGGCTCGAGGTCGAGCAGCGCGGCCAGGGCCCCACGCACCAGCGCCTGGTCATCGGCGATCAGCAGTCGGATACTCACAGGTCCATCCTCACAGGCCGACGCGAACTGCGAGCCGGAACCCACCGCCGGGCGCCTGACCGACCTGCACACTCGCACCGGCCTGGTCCGCACGCTCCCGCAGCCCGACCAGCCCGTGCCCCGACGCGCCACCACCCGGCGTCGGTCCCTTCCCGTCATCCAGTACTTCGATCTGCGTCGCCGTGATCCGGATCGTGCACCGCTTCGCGCCGGAGTGGCGTACGACGTTCGTCACGCCCTCCCGTACCACCCACGCGAACAGCTCCCGGTTCTCCTCCGGTACTTCGTCCATCGTGGTCGGCAGGTCGGCCTTGATCTCGGCGGCCTGCAACGCGGCCCGCGCCGAGACCAGCTCACCGGCCAGGCTCAGCTCGCGGTACCCGGCGACCGCGGCCCGTACGTCGGCCAGCGCCGCCCGCGCCAGGCTCTCGACGTCCGCGACCTCGGCGGCCGCCCGGGTCGGGTTCGCCTCGATCAGCTTGCCGGCCAGCTCCGCCTTCACCGTGATGACGGTGAGCGAGTGCCCGAGGATGTCGTGCAGGTCGCGGGCGAAGCGGTTCCGCTCCTCCTGCACAGCCAGCTCGGCCATGTCCTTGCGGGCGGCGTTCAGCTCGATGCTGCGCTGGATCGCCCGCCGCAGTCCGAACACCGCCAGCGCGCCGAGGAAGATCGCGAAGCCGTAGCTGCCGTCGTCGGTCCACCCGGGCACCACCCGCAGCGAGACCTCGGTGCCGGCGAGCAGGACCGCGACGAACGCGACGGCCGCCCGGAGATCCAGCAGCATCATCGCGACGGAGGCGATGTAGACGAGGCCCGTGAGCGCGGTCTGGCCGGCCGTCGGGATCATCAGCAGGCAGAGCGTGAGCATCAGGCCCAGGTACGCGACCTGCTGCCAGACCCTCAGCAGGTGCTTGCGGGCCATCCGGCGCAGGATCCCGAAGAACCCCAGGTAGCTGGCCGCGAACAGGATCACCGTCAGGAACCCGAGGACCTGGGTGACCCCGTCCTTGCGCTCCGCGATCTTCTGCAGCGGCTGCGCCAGGTAGAACAGCCAGACCCCCGCGGCCAGCCAGCCCCAACGGCCCGGTCCGGCGCCGACGCGGTCGGCCATCCCGTCCAGGACGCTGGGTCTGCGGTTGGTCGTCACGGTGGTCACGGTACCGGTCAGGCGCGGGCGGTGTCGGCGCGGAATCGGCGCAGCCCGATGAATCCGAGTACGACGGTCCAGGCGAGCACCACGAGCAGCGCCTGGGTGTCCACCCCGCCCTGCGTCAGGGCGCTGCGGGAGGTCAGTCCGGTCCAGTACGCCGGGGTCAGCTGCGCGATGTGCTTCATGATCGACGGCATCTGGTCGACCGGCAGCCACAGGCCGCCGAAGGCCGCGATCAGCATCGTGCTCAGACCGGTGATCGGCTGCACGCTGTCCGGCTTGGCGACGTACCCGATGACCAGGCCCAGGGCGGCGAACGGCAGGGCGCCCAGCCAGGACACCATCGCGACCATCGCCCACTGGCCGGCGTCCAGATGCACGTGGCCGACGGCCATGCCGAAGACGAACACGACGAGCAGCGGCGGGATCGCCAGCAGCAGCGACAGGATCACCTTGTTGACGACGTACGCCTGCGGCTTCAGCGGGGTGAGCCGCAGCGTGCGGTTCCAGCCGCCGTCGCGCTCGGCCGCGATCACGCCGCCGCTGCTCATCGCGGCGGACATCGAGCCGAACATCGCCATACTCACCATCACGTACGCGATCGCGGAGATCCCGCCCTCGGTGGCGTCCTTGGGGATCGTCAGGCCGAAGATCATGAACAGCACCAGCGGCATCAGGATCGAGAAGATCAGCACCCGGCGGTTCCGCAGGGTGCGGCGGATGTCGAAGATCAGGTAGTTGCGGTTCATGCCAGGGTCTCCTCTTGGGCCGCGCTGATCGCGAGGACGGCGTCCTCCAGGTCGGCGGACGTGACTTCGATGTCGTGGGCGGTGGTGTTCTCCAGCAGGTGCCGCAGCGTGTTGTCGGAGTCCGCGCACTGCATCAGGACGACCTCACCGCGGGTCTCGACATTCCGTACGCCGGGCAGCGACGCGAGCGCGGCGAGATCGGCGCCGGGGATCGTGGCGCGGATGGTCCGGCCGGACACGCTCGCCTTGATCTGTGCGGCGGTGCCGTCGGCAACGACCTTGCCGTTGCGCATCAGCACGACGCGGTCGGCGTACGAGTCCGCCTCCTCGAGGTAGTGGGTGGCGAACAGGACCGTGCGGCCGCGGGCGGTCTCGGCGTGCATCGAGGCCCAGAAGTCACGGCGGGACTCCACGTCCATACCGGTCGTCGGCTCGTCCAGCACGATCAGGTCGGGCTGCGGGATGATCGCCATCGCGAACCGCACCCGCTGCTTCTGACCGCCGGACAGCGCCTTCATCGTCCGGCCGGTGAGGTCCGCGATACCGGCGCGCTCGAGCGCCTCCTGGACCGGCATCGGGTCCCTGTGCAGGCCGGCGACCAGGTTCAGGAGTTCGCCGACCTTGGCGTCCTCGATGATCCCGCCGCTCTGCAGCATCACGCCGACCTGACCCTGGGCGATCGCGTCGGTCGGCGTACCGCCGTACACCTGGACCGTGCCGTTGTCCGGCTTCACCAGGCCGAGCAGCATCTCGATCGTGGTCGATTTGCCCGCGCCGTTCGGCCCGAGCAGCGCCACCACCTCACCGGCCCGGATGGTCAGATCCACCCCGGCGACGGCCTGCACGTCCGCATAGTTCTTGGTCACACCCCGCAGGCTGACCGCAGTCGTTGTCGTCATACCCAGAAGCTTGTCCGAGGACGTCGTACACCCCCTGGATCGCTCGTCACGACCCACCCATGACATCCGTCAGCCCAACTATTCGCCCGGGCCGACCGTCCACTCAGTGAAGAGGAGGTGGTTGAGGTGGTCGAACTACGGGCACGAGTGGGAGGGTGGCAGGGGAGGACCGAGATGGCGACGTTGACGGTGTGGAAGTTCGAGACCTGGGACGGGGCCAACCAGGCGATCGGGACGCTGGAGAGCCTGGCCAAGCAGAAGCTGATCCGGGTGCATGATGCGGCGTCGGTCTCGTGGCAGCCGGAGAAGAGGCGGCCGCGGACGCGGCAGGTGCGGAACATGACCGGGCCGGGCGCGGTCGGCGGGGCGTTCTGGGGGATGTTGTTCGGGACGATCTTCCTGATGCCGTTCGCGGGGGCCGCGATCGGGGCCGCGGCGGGTGCGGTGGCCGGACGGCTCATCGACGTCGGGATCGACGACGACTTCATCAAGGAAGTGCGGGCTCAGGTGACGCCGGGTACGTCGGCGCTGTTCCTGCTGTCCAGCGACGAGGAGACGGACAAGGTCCGTGAGACCTTCAAGAAGACAAGGCTCCGCGCCAAGCTGATCCACATCAAGCTGAGCGACGACCAGGAGTCCGCCATCCACGAGATGTTCGACAACTAGACGTCCGGGTGGGCTGACACGAAGCTCTTGAAGGCCGAGTACGGCGGGTCGAGCGGCGTACCGTCAGCCTCGGTCAGACCCCACTGGGTGCCGCCGTCGAGCTCGTAGAACATCGCCGACCGGAACGCCTCGGTGGTGCGGTGGGAGCGGAACTCGGCGAGCTGACTCTGGATGTACGACGCCCGGTGCGTGGTGCCCTGGTTGGGATCGGAGTTCCACTCGGTCATCATGAACGGCTTGCCGTAGCGGGCCTTCGCGTAGACCGGGAGATTGAACGACGGGCCGGCGCCGTCGGCGCCGATGTGGAAGATGTCGCCGTCGCCCTCGTAGTTGTGCCAGGTGGTGATGTCCCAGCGGATCTGCGGGTAGCCGCCGGAGCCGTCCGGCTGCAGGCCGTCCCAGAGCGCGTCCGCGGCGCCGATATCGGACTTGCAGAAGTTGATGCCGCACGCCGCTGACGGCTGCACGGTCTTCACGCCGTCGATCAGGCCCTTCATGAAACCGCGCATGATCGGCCAGTTCGTGTTGTTGAAGTCGATCGCCTTGGTGCCGGCGTCGGCGACGTGGTCCGGCAGGATGATGTACGGATCCCGGGTCAGCTCGTTGCCGCACTCGTACATCGTCACGCCGTACGGCGCGAACGCCTGCGCGACCTGGGTGCTGATCGCGCGTGCGGCGTTGTACGCGTCCGACTCGGTGCCGTACGCCAGCGCTCCGCTCGCGTCGCGCAGGCCGGCGTCGATCACCGGGAACGTGTGTTTCCCGACGCTGTTCAGGTGACTTGCGATCGCGGCGGCGCGGCCGATCGTGCTTGCGTCGCCGCCGGTGTTCACGCGGAAGACCGATGCGCCTAGTCCGGACATCCGGTCCGCGATCACGGCCGGCGAGAGCTGGGTGTCGTAGTGCCCGTTGACGCCGTACATCAGACCGGCCGGGGCGGAGAGTGCGGTTCGCGGATCGGTGACCTTGCGCCAGACGTCGTTGAAGCAGACGTACCACTGGCCGCCGGTGCCGCAGTGGTACACCCGGCCGCCGTACCAGAGCAGGACGGAGACGTTGTAGGTCTCGCCGACGGTCGAGCCGTTGCGGTAGATGACGCCGCCGGAGACGGTCCAGACGGCGCCGCCGATGTCGGTGATCGAGGTGGCCGACGGGATGGTCGTGCCCTCCGGCGAGGCGTTGGGCGAGTCGCCGGCAGCGGCGTACGGCGTACCTACGGCGGTGGTGATGAAGGCGGTGGCAGCTGCCGCACCGAGCAGCACGCGACGCGAGACCTGTTTCATTTCCGGCTCCCATCTGGAGGGAGATGCGCAATTGTTTGCGCAGCCAGCATGAGCGCCGGCAATCAAACCGTCAAGAGCTCGCAATGCACCGTTGACAAAGTTGTCATCCCGGTTCTAGCGTCCCCGATCAACCCCCTGATCCCGCGTGAATCTTGATCCTCGACGGAGTCCTCGTGAAGATTCGTCCGCTGTCCGCAGGGCTTGCCGTGGTGCTGCTGTGCACGGTCTCACCGGCACCATCTGTGCAAGCATTTTCACTAACCTCCGAGGCCGTGCCTGTCAGCTGTACGCCGGCGGCCCCGAACCCGACCACCGACAACGTGACCGACTACCGGCTCGACGCCAATGCCGTCGCGCCCGGCCGTTGGTCGTACCAATCGATCGCCGGCGACGCCACCAGCCTGCTGGGCAAGGGCGGCTCGGGCGTGTTCGCGGCCGACGAGTGGGCGGCCGACGTGAAGAAGCCCGAACACGCCTGGTTCGTGAAGGCCGACGGCTCGATCGGCACCGACTACCGCGCCATCGCCGAGACCTACACGGTCGCCGACCAGGCCGACGGGAAGGACGTGCACCTCCGCGGTAGCTTCGACTCGCCGGGCGGCCGCTTCCGGGTGTTGCTCGCCCACGACGGCGACGCCACCAAGGTCGCGGGGCCGTTCACCGAGCTCTACACCTACACCGGCAAGGCCGCGTCGTTCGATCTCGACGTCATCGCGTCGAAGGGCGACGACCTCCTGTTCGTCAGCGATCAGGTCACCACCTGGTGGGCGCCCGGCAAGCTGAAGGCAGCGATCACCACCGAGTTGGCTCCGGAGACCGCGGCAGTCACGGCCACGCCCGGCCCTGGCGCGGTCCGGTCGGGCGCGACTGTGCAGCTCGCCAGCGCGACGAAGGATGCCTGCATCCGCTACACGACCGACGGCAGCGACCCGGCGATGTCGACTACGGCGTACCCCTACCGCATGCCGATCGCGATCACCGCCGACACCGACCTGAAGGCGGTCGCCACCGCGACCGGCTCCGCGCCCAGCGTCGTGGCCGACCTGCCGTTCGTGCTCAACGAGCCGTTCCGCGCGTTCGCCGGTGAGAACCAAGGCACCCAGACCGGTCTCGTCGCCGGCGTGCAATGGGACCGGATGGACTTCGACTGGGGATCGATCGAACCGGCGAAGGGCCAGATCGACCAGGCCGCTGTCGCCGAGTACCTGCGCCAGTTCAACCTCGCCAAGTCACACGGCATCACGATCCTGCCGGTGCTGGCGTACACCGCCGGCTGGGCGGCCAACCGCACCGGCTACTCGTACGACTTCCATGGAAAGACCTACGAGTACGGCCCGGCGAAGTCCGAGAACAACGGCCAGTTCGTCCGTCAACTGGTGACCAAGGACGCGAGCGGCAAGGTGCTGTCGACGAAGGACGTGCAGACGAGCATCGGCCGTACGCCGCCGCAGAACCCGGCCGACTGGGCGAACTTCGTCAAGCTCGCGGTCGACACCCTGAAGCCGCTGGGGATCACCTACTTCCAGGTCTGGAACGAGGCCTACCCCGGCTCCGGTTTCTGGGAGGGCGGCATGGATCAGTACATGACCGACATTCAGTTGCCGGCGGCAAAGATCATCCACGACGCGGGCGTCAAGCTCGTTTACGGCGGCTGGATCTGCGGCGCGCCGCTGAGTGAGTACATCGCGCTGCTCGACAAGTTCAAGGCCTGGAAGAGTATCGACGTGTACGACCTGCACTACATGCCGATCGGCACGATGCAGACCATCTACGCGGCGGCACAGAAGCGCGGGATCAAGAATCCTGCCGTCTGGCAGACCGAGATCGGCTTCACCACCGAGGACAAGTTCGTCGCCGACATCTACCCGCGCGCCTTCCACTGGGCACTGAGCAAGGGCGGCAACGACCTCGACCGGTTCAAGCTGCTGTACTTCGCGGAGTGGGCCCCCGACGACACCAGCGCCTTCGGGTACAACCGGACCCTGCGCACCGGCAACAACCTCAGCCCCAAGGGGAAGACCCTGGTGACCCTGGCGAATCTGTTGCGCGGGGCAAAGGCCACGACGTACGACGACTTCGAGACGTCACCGCAGCTGAAGCCGGAGCTGAACGAGGCGCTGTCCACGGCCAACGGCTTCCGGCTCGACGACAAGCGGGTCGTGCTCGCGATCGACCTCAAGCGGCAGAACCAGGCCGACATCTTCGAGGACCCGAACACCGGTGACACCATCCACCTGAACTTCGGCGAGCCGACGATGACCGTCACGCTCCGGAACGTCCGCAGCGTGAAGTCGCTCGACCGCGTCGACCTGTACGGGAACCGGACGCCGCTGCAGTGGAAGAACACCGGCCACGACACGATCGAGGCCGAGGTGCCGATCATCGATCCGGACCCGACCGTGAAGGCGCTCAACCAGACCGAGCAGGAGGACGTGTTCTACCTGTCCCTGCAGCAGAGCTGAAGCACGATGCACGCCCTCACCTTTGCGCAAAGGTGAGGGCGTGCCTCCAATCCTCCTCGAGCAGGTCGTGCCCGCCGGCCCGCACGTGGTAGCCGATCCCGCCGCCCTCGAACGCCGGAGTCGCCGCCACGACGGCCAGGTACTCGCCGATCGGATCGGCCCACGCGTCGTCCTCCGCGCTGGCGACATACACCCGCCGCGGCGCGATACAGGCGAGCAGTTGGTGCTGGTCGATCGGCAGGCTCTTCTCGAGACCGGCGTACGCCGAGAGCGACGGGACGAACCAGTGCGGGAAGCGCGAGGTGATCGCGGCGATGTCCTCGCCGCCGGGATGCCGGAAGAGCGAAGCGCCGCAACAGCCGGAGTCGTTCGACACCGTCAGGACGAAGCGCTCGTCCTGCGCGCCCGCCCAGAGTGCGGCCTTGCCGAGCCTGGAGTGTCCGAGCGCGACCGCGCCGGCCGTGGTCAGGCCGTCGATGGCGGCGGCGATGTCGAGGCAGCGCGACATCCCCCACGCCCAGGCTCCGACCGCGCCCCACGATCCCGCTTCCGCCGGGAACAACGCCCGTACGCCGGGAGTCGTCGGCGCCGGGTCGTCGGGCTCGATCTGGCGGTAGTCCACGGTCAGTACGGCGTACCCGGCGGCTGCGATCGCGGCGTACGGCCAGCGTTGTGCCTGGTCGCCGTCGATCGTCTGATCGTTGCCGGTGAAGTTGAGCGCGACGATGACCGGCGCCGGGGTTGTGCCCACGGGAAGGTGCAGGAGGGTGTCGAGCTCGAGGTCGCCGAGCGGGCAGCTGATGGTGGCCCGGTGACGTAGGCGATGGGCGAGCTCGCCCTCCTCCCGCGACCGCAGTACGACGTCGGTCACGTGGCCGCCGGTCGGCGTACGGCCGTAGATCGTGCGGGCGAAGTCGTCGACCGACGCGGCTCCGGCGGGCAGCTCGGGCAGTTCGGCACGTTGCCAGGCCTCGGGGAGTGCGGCGTCGGTCATGAAGGCTCCCTGTGAGGTTGAGCGTTTTCGCAGGCGATCTACGCCCGATCAGGTTAGTTGAGCGCAAGCGATTTCACACCTCTACACTCGGGTTTCGAGAGGAGGACGGATGGCGAAACGAGCCAGCATGAGCGATGTCGCCCGCGTTGCGGGGGTCTCGCTCACCACGGCGTCGCGCGCGCTGAGCGGTGGCGGGCGGGTGTCCGCCGAGACCCGTGCCAAGGTGATCGAGACCGCGGAGCGGCTGCAGTTCCAGCCGGACATGATCGCGCGGTCGTTCGTCACCGGCCGGAGTTTCATCGTCGGCGTCCTGGCCGAGAAGGCGCACGGGCGGTTCAGCATGCCGCTGATCGTCGGCGCGACGAACTACCTCGGCCGGGAGAACATCGCCGCCGTCACCCTGGACGCGCACGGCACCCCGCGGGCCTTGCATGAGTATCTGAAGCGCCTGCGGTCCCGTCGCATCGACGGCCTCCTCGTGGTCGGCGACGATCCCAACCGGGCCAGCCTCGTGCTCTCCGAGGACTTCGCCGTACCGGTCGTCTTCGCCTCGTCGTCCGCGACACCGGAGACCGACTACGTCGTCGCGCCGGACAACCGGGGTGCTGGTCGGGTCGCGGCCGAGCACCTGATCGGCCTCGGCCGCCGTCACATCGCCCATGTCACCGCTGCCGTCAACGATCCGGCGGTCGGTGCGCGGGTCGAGGGTTTCACCGGCGCGATGCGGTCCGCCGGGATGGCGATCGCGATGGGCGGCGGTCCGCTGTACGGGAGCTACCTGCAACGGTGGGGGATCGACGCGGCCGAGAGCATCATCGAGAGCGGCCAGCCGGTCGACGCGATCTTCGCGGCCAACGACGAGATCGCGATCGGTCTGTTCGCGACGTTCCACCGGCACGGCATCCGGGTGCCCGACGACATCGCGATCGTCGGCTACGACAATCGTCTCGCCGGCGTACGGCGTCCCGATCACCCGCTCAGCACGTTCGACCCGGAGCTGCCGACGGTCGGCGCGCGCGCGGCCGAACGCCTGCTCGCCGTCATCGGCGGCGCCGGCGAGCCGGGGATCGACTACGTCCAGCCCCGCTTCGTCGAAGGGCGTTCGACCATGGGGCCGACGCTCGAGCCGTACGACATTCTCTGACCGTTCTGGCCGAAATCGTTTGACCGCGTGTCCGTGGGGTGTGAGGGTCCGGGGCGTGGACCGGGTTGCGAAGTTGCATGACGACGAGGTCGATATCGACGCCTCGCTGGTGGAGCGGCTTGTTGCTGAGCAGTTTCCGCGGTGGGCGGGTCTGTCGGCGCGGGTTGTCGAAGGGTCGGGGACGGACAACGTGACGTTCCGGCTCGGGGACGAGCTCGCCGTACGGCTGCCGCGGACCGCGTCGACCAGTGGGCAGGTGGAACAGGATCTGGCCTGGATGCCGCGGCTGGCGCCGTACCTGCCTGTTCCGATCCCGGAGCCGCTGGAGCTCGGGCGGCCGGGGCAGGGATATCCCTTCAGCTGGGGCGTTTACCGCTGGTTGCCGGGTGAGCCGTTCGATGCTGCGTCGGGTGATGCGGTGGCCGTCGCGCGGCAGCTGGCCGAGTTTGTGCGGTGCCTGCGAGAGGTCGACACCGCCGGTGCGCCGGTGCCGTCGGGTGACCCGTTCGAGCGCGGTACGCCGTTGACGCCGCGGGACGGGATGTTCCGCGAGGCGCTCGACGAGATCCGCGAGTACTTCGACGTCGCCCGCGTCCTCGCGTCGTGGGAGGAATCGCTGGCGGCGGACACGTTCGACGGCCCGGCGCGCTGGATCCATGGCGACCTGATGTCCGGCAACGTGATGGTTGCCGACGGCAAGTTGTCGGCGGTCATCGACTTCGGTACGGCGCGCGCCGCGGACCCGGCCGCCGACGTCATGCCCGCCTGGTGGATCTTCGAAGGCGAGTCCCGGAAGGCCTACAGGCAAGCGCTCGCGGTCGACGACAACACCTGGCTCCGAGCCCGCGGCTGGGCGCTCTCGCTCTCCATCATCGCCATCCCGTACTACCGCGACCGCAACCCCGACACGATCCCCGACGGCCAGGCATACGTCGCGGACCTCCTCGCCGACTGATACGTATCAGGTGGATTTGAGGGTGTGCAGGCCCTGCCAGAGCAGGTCCTGGAGGGTTCGGGCGACCTTCTCGGGGGTTGGCGGGGTGGTGGAGCGGGTGCGCCAGATCGCTAGCCGTTCGGTGGCGCCGGAGATGCTTTGGGCAACTATTTGGACCTCGTCCTCGTCCACCGGGCGACCGGCGGGGAGGTTCATCCGGACCATCGTCGCGATCAGTTCGATGAAGGCCGCGCGTACTTCGTCTGTCGCTTCCGCGGCCGGGCCGGCGCTGAGCATGCCCTCGTCGACGAGGACCGACCACGCCTGCGGATGGTCGTCGAGGAACTGGAACCACGCGACGAACCCGGCGTACAGCGCGTCCTCGGCGTCCGGCGCTTCCATCACGGCATCGGACACCGTGTCCAGGAGTTGACCGCGGAGTCGGGCCAGGCAGGCGAGGAACAGGCCGTCCTTCGAGCCGTAGTACTGGTAGATCAGCGGCTTCGAGACGCCGACCTGCGCGGCGACGTCGTCCATCGACGTGCCCTGGTATCCCCGCTCGCCGAAGATCCGCTCGGCGGCCTCGAGGATCTCCCGCTCTCTCGCGGCTCGATCGCGCCGACGCTTCGGCGCGGCCGAGGGTGCGGCGGAGGTCGCGGCAGTGGGCGAGGTCACTTGCGGAGTCTAACTGACTCCGAGTAACTTACTGGGAGTAAGTTCCAGCCGAGCGGGAGGCCAGGGATGACTGAGCAGCATCGGATCGTGGTGATCGGCACCGGGTTCGCCGGGATCGGAATGGCCGTTCGGCTGAAGCAGGCCGGGTACGACGACTTTGTCGTGCTGGAGCGTGCTGATGACGTCGGCGGCACCTGGCGCGACAACACGTACCCGGGCTGTCGCTGTGATGTCCCGTCGCACCTGTACTCGTTCTCGTTCGCGCCGAACCCGAGCTGGTCGTCGACGTTCTCGCCGCAGCCCGAGATCGAGGACTACCTGCGCAAGGTCACCGACGCGTTCGGCGTCCGCCCGCACATCCGCTTCGGCCACGCGGTCGAGTCGGCGCGCTGGGAGGACGGGCGCTGGCGGATCGCGACCAATGAGGGCGAGTTCACCGCGGACATCGTGCTGTCCGGCATGGGCCCGCTGGCCGAACCGTCGTACCCGAAGCTGCCGGGGATCGAGGACTTCGAAGGTGAGGTCTTCCACTCGGCGCGGTGGAACCACGACCTCAACCTCAGCGGTCGCAAGGTCGCTGTCATCGGGACCGGGGCGTCGGCGATCCAGTTCGTGCCGGCGATCCAGCCCGAGGTCGAGGAACTGCACCTGTTCCAGCGCACGCCGCCGTGGGTGATGCCGCGGCCGGACCGCAAGATCACCGCGGCCGAGAAAATGGTATACCGGCGGTTTCCCCTTGTGCAGAAGGCGGTTCGGGCCGGGATCTACTGGGGTCGCGAGTCGATGGTGCTCGGGTTCGCCAAGCTGCCGGCGATCATGAAGCAGGCGCAGAAGGTCGCCGAGAAGCACCTCGCGCACCAGGTCCGCGACCCGCTGCTGCGCGCGAAGCTGACGCCGGACTTCACCCTCGGCTGCAAGCGTGTGCTGATCTCCGACGACTACTACCCGGCGGTCGCGCAGCCGAATGTCGAGGTCGTGACCGACGGGATCGCCGAGGTCACCCCGACCGGCATCATCACGGACGACGGCGTGAAGCACGAGGTCGACACGATCATCTACGGCACCGGCTTCAAGGTGACCGACCTACCGGTGATGGACATGGTGCACGGCCGCGAAGGTGTCTCGTTGCGCGAGGCCTGGGCGGACGGCATGGAGGCCCACCTCGGTACGGCGATCGCGGGCTTTCCGAACTTCTTCATGCTGATCGGCCCGAACACCGGCCTCGGCCACAGCTCGATGGTCTTCATGATCGAGTCCCAGATCGCGTACATCATCGACGCCCTCAAGACGATGGATGCGCAGGGCCTGCGGGAGGTCGAGGTACGGCGGGAGGTCCAGCGCGCGTTCGTCGACGGGGTCCGCGCCTCGATGCGGAACACGATCTGGACCCGCGGCGGCTGCACCAGCTGGTATCTGGACTCGGAGGGTCGCAACACCACGCTCTGGCCGTCGTTCACGTTCCGGTTCCGCTCGCTGACCAGGCGCTTCGACCCCGACGAGTATCAGACGCTCGCTATGTGACATCGAGCGTGTTACATTCGATCGGTCGGATAGTCCGGGTGATCGGAGTGCGCGGTGCTGCCACTGCATGGGATCGGCGGTCGAGGGGACCTGCCGGTGCCGATGTGGCTGGCGATCTACTCCGCCGGCGCCGCAGTCGCGGTCTCGTTCTTCGCGCTCGCGGCGTTCTGGTCGCGTCCGCGGTTCGAGCGGATCGCCGGCCGACCGCTGCGCGTGCTGACCTCGGTCGTCGACAGTCGCGTGACCCGAGTCTTGTTGAAGCTCGCGGGTGTCGCGGCGCTCGCACTGCTGCTCGGCGCCGCCTGGTTAGGCGATACCGAGCCGTCGCTGAACCCGGCGCCGACCTGGCTGTACGTGTGGATCTGGGTCGGCATCATCCCGCTCTCACTGCTCTGCGGCCCGATCTGGCGGCTCGCGAATCCGTTGCGCACGATCGCCGGCCTGGTACGGCGTACGTCGTACCGGCAACTGTCCGACCGGATCGCGTACTGGCCGGCCGTGGCGGGATTGGCCGGATTCCTATGGCTCGAGTTGGTATACCAAAACGGATCCGAGCCGCGGGTGGTGGCGGTTGCCGTCAGCATCTACGCGCTCGTGAATGTTGCCTTGGGCATCGTCTATGGTCCGGCCTGGTTCGCGATCGGGGACAGCTTCGAGGTGTACGCCGAAGTGCTCGCGCGGCTGAGCCCGATCGGACGGGGCGTCGACGGCGAGCTGGTCTTGCGAAACCCACTGGCCGGCCTGGCGACGATGCCGCAGCGGCCGGGACTCGTTGGTCTGTTGTGTTTGTTGCTCGGGTCGACGGCCTTCGACGGCATCTCCCGCTGGTCGGTGTGGACGTCGTGGGCTGGTGAGCTGAGTCGTTCGCAACACCTCGTGATCTACTCGCTCGGGTTGCTCGTCGCGATCGCGGTCGTCACGGGGCTGTTCCTGTTGGCTGCGCGGACGACGGGAGCGGCACAGATCCGGCCGGGTGGGATCGGGGTTGCCGGGCTGCCCGGGGCGTTCGTGCACTCGCTGGTGCCGATCGCGATCGGGTATGCCGTGGCGCATTACTTCTCGTTCGCGATGTTCCAGGGGCAGGAGGGGTGGTTGCTCGCGACCGATCCGTTCGCGCGGGGATGGGATCTGCTCGGGACGAGCGGGATGCGGATCGATTACGCGTTCCTCGGCACCGGTGTCATCGCGGGGGTCCAGATCGGTGCGATCGTGCTCGGACACGTACTCGGGGTCGTGTCCGCGCACGATCGCGCTGCCGACCTGTTCCGGCGCAGGCAGTTGCGGCGGGCGCAGTACCCGATGCTGGCTGCGATGGTTGCGTTCACCGCCGGCGGGATCGCGCTGGTGACGGCGTCATGATCGCGCTGCACATGGGCGGTATACCGGAGACCGCGATGGTGCTCGGTCCGATCCTGTTGATCGTCGCCTTCATCCGCATCGCCCGCCGCAACGAAGCAAACCTCCCCGACGAGGACGACTGGGACGCCGACCTCGGCGACCTCCCCGCCCAGCGGCCGGACCCCGCCCAGCGGCCGGACCCGGACGAGCGGTCGGAGTCGGACGAGCGGTCGGAGTCGGACGAGCGGGCGGAGTCGGACGAGCGGGCGGAGTCGGACGAGCGGGCGGAGTCGGACCGAGGTCGCGACCTGGACCGGCGGCGCGACCCGGTCGATCACACCTGGACAAAGTGAGGCCCGGAGAACCCCCTGCGGTTCGCCGGGCCTCGCCCCGTTGCTCCCCGTGGCTTATGCGGCCAGAGCCGGTTCGTAGTACCCGCTGAGGCGGGTGGGTGTCGCGAGCGTGACGAGCTTGGCGAGCTCGGAGCAGCCGGCCGCGAGGGCGTCCTCGAGGGTGGGCCACTGGTCGACGCACCAGTACGGGTCGTCGGGCTGACGGTCGAGGTCGTCGTCGATGTCGGCGCACCAGCCGCCGGAGCGGATGTGGTGGACGTGCAGTCGAAGCTTCATGGCGGTTCAGCTCTCGGGTTCAGCTCTGGTTCAGCTCTGGGGTCAGAAGGGCAGTGGACGGCCGGACGGGGTCCGGAGGTCGAGGGTCTGGTTCTGGGTCTGGCGGCGGGTCGTCGTGGTGCGTGGTCGCCGACGGATCTGGATCTGGCGCATCGCCGTCCTCCTGCCTGGTCTGTTCTGGTAGCTATACGGTCGCGCGTGAGTGCTGGTTCACGCATGCGGAGGATTACCTATCTGTCTCCCGAGGAATCCCTGATGCGGACCAGGGGAGGAGATAGGGGATCGGCTGATCGCCGGATAGTGCTACCTAGGGGCAACGACCCGCCTCGCTGCGCTCGGCGGGGGAGGAGGAGAGGGGTCAGCCGGTGGAGGGGAGGGTGTTCGGGTTGACGCCGAGTTCCTCGTAGGCGACCTGTTCGATCTCGCGGGCCATCGCCTCGCGGAACGCTGCGACCAGCGCCTGGCCGGCCAGCGGGATGATTCCTTCGAGCGTTCGCTGGATCTCGGGCCAGCCGTCGGCGGGCATGCCGGCGTTGGTGAAGTCGCGCCAGACGGTCGAGCGGAACAGTTCGACGTACGTCTTGGCGACCGCGTCCGCCTGGGCGAACAGTTTGGGCAGCATCTCGAAGATCGCTTCCATCGGGACGCCGAGCTTGATCACCTCGAGGCCGGTGCGGAGCAGGTCCGAGTTCGGGATCCGGAGCCGGCCGTCCTCCAGCCGCTCCGCGATGCCCAGCTCGACCAGCCGCTCGATCACGGCCGGGTCGTACGGCACGCCGGCCCGGTCGGCCAGCTGCTCGCCGTCGAGCACCTCCGGCTCGGACGGCGTCCACGGGTTGACGAGGGTCTCGAAGACGCCGAGCGCGAGCGCGCCATCGGGGAGCTCGCCCAGCATCCGCTCGACGGCGGCGAGCGTGTAGCCCTTGTCGAGCAGCTCCCGGACCAGGGTCAGCCGGGCCACGTGATCGTTGCCGTAGTAGCCGGTCCGGCCGACGAGCCGCGGCGGCGGGATCAGCCCGCGCCCGGCGTACGCACGCACGTTGCGGACCGTCATCCCGACCTTGGCGGCCAGTTGGTCGACCGTGAGCTCCTCTTCCACCCTTGACAGTCTTGCAGACTCCACGTTACATAGTAGATGTAACATCAAGCATGGCGCATGTCTGATGTAAGGAGCTTCGATGACGATCCCGCTGGCGACCACCGGTACGGCGAGCTTCGACCAGATCGCGATCGTCACCGGCGTGGTGGGTTTGGTATACCTCGCACTCGCCGTGCTGCTGTGGCGGGAACGGACCGGACGCGTCACGCTGGTAGGTAGGTTTGCGGACACCATCGGGAGGCTGGACGGAGTCCCCCGATGGGCCGCACTGACGCCGTACCTGCACGCGGTCTCGCTGCTCGCCTGCGCGTTCGGGGTGTGGCGGGACATCGCGATCCACATCGATCGCGGCCGCGACACCGGCCCGTTCGGTACGGCGGCGCACTATCCGATCTTCTTCGGCATCCTCGGCGTGATCATCTCGGGCGTGTTGCCGATCGCGCTCGCGGGCAAGCCGCTGCCGGCCCGCACGATCAAGCTGACCAAGGGCTGGCGGATCCCGTGCAGCGCTGCGCTTGTGACGGTCTGCGGGACGTTCGCGCTGGTCGGGTTCCCGCTCGACGACGTGTGGCACCGGCTGTTCGGTGAGGACGTCACGCTCTGGGGACCGACCCACCTGCTGATGATCGGCGGGGTGGTCTTCTCGATCTTCGCCCGGTTGCTCGCGATCGCTGAGGTCGAGCAGTTGGTCGGGCCGAACAAGCGACGGCTGTTCCAGGAGATCGTCTCGGTCGGTGCGCTGTTGATCGCGTGGGACCTGTTCAGCACCGAGTTCAACTACGGCGTACCGCAGTTTCCCCTTGTTTTGCAGCCGATCCTGATCGTGTTCGGCGCCGCGCTCGGGTTCACGATCCTCCGGGCGCGACGCGGTCCGGGTACGGCGTTCGCCGCGTTGGCGGTCTACCTGATCATCCGCGGCGGGATCGCCTGGGCGGTAGCGGAGCCGCTGGGGCAGATCGTCGGGCACTTCCCGTTGCTGATTGTCGAGGCGGTGCTGGTCGAGCTGGTGGCGTTTGCCTTGGGCAACAAGAACCGCTTCCGGCTCGGTGCGGTCGCGGGTGCGCTGATCGGGACCGTCGGCGTGGTGGCGGAGTACGCCTGGAGTCATGTCTGGATGCCGATCGCCTGGCCGTCGTCGATGCTGCCGTCCGCTCTTGGGTACGGCGTGATCGTGGGAATCGGAGCCGGTCTGGTCGGAGCGTGGCTCGCGACGCGGTACGCCGAGGTTGCCGGCGAGGAACGGGCCGTCGGGATCAAGCACATCCGGCCGGTCGCGGTCCGCCGCACGCATCAGCTCGGTGCGGTCGGGCTGGTCGCGGTCGTGGCGACGGTGTTCTTCTGTGTGCCGCGGTCGGCGGACCCGGGTGTGTCGGGTGTGGTGACGTTGGACCGGGTGGCGACGGGGGCCGAGCCGACGGCGTACGTCACGATCACGATGTCGCCCGGGGATGCGGTCGATGGAGCGCGCTGGTTCGAGGCGCTGGCCTGGCAGGGCGGCGGTTTGGTATACCAGCCGATGGAGAAGGTTGCCGACGGCACGTACCGGTCGGCCGGCGCGGTGCCGATGTACGGGAAGTGGAAGTCGATGATCCGGCTGCACCAGGGGCAGCGGGACATGGTGGCAGCGTGGGTGTACGCGCCGGAGGATGCGGCGATCGAGAAGCCCGCGGTGCAGGTGTCGAACGGGCAGACTGTCGAGTTCGTGAACGAGCAGCAGATCCTGCGGCGCGAGGAGAAGACCGACGTGCCACGATGGATGTGGAACGCCGGTTACGCACTGCTCGCTGTGGTCGGACTTCTCGAGATCATCGGGATCGCCTGGCTGGTCGGCCGTGGTGCGCGCGGCGGGCGGGCGCGTGCGGCTCATCTGGCCGCCGGCGAACGGGAACGGGAGATTGCGTGACGATCCAGTTGGAGCGGTCCGGGGTCACTGCTCGCGACGGAGTACGGCTGAACGTCGAGGTCACCGGGCCGGCTGACGCGCCGGTGACGGTGTTGCTCGTGCACGGGTGGACGTGTTCGACGCGGTCGTGGCACAACCAGGTGGAGAAGCTGCCGGAGGTGCTCGGGCCGGATGCGGTACGCGTCGTCACCTATGACCATCGCGGGCACGGCCGGTCTGATGCGGCGCCTGCCGGGTCGATGCGGCTTGATCAGCTTGCTGATGACATGGTCACGGTTCTGGACGAGGTCGTCGGTGAGGGGCCGGTGGTGTACGCCGGGCACTCGATGGGCGGCATGACGTTGATGGCGGCCGCGGAGCTGTATCCGGAGCTGTTCGGTTCGCGTATCCGCGCGGCGGCGCTGGTCAGCACCACCTCAGGCCACCTCACCGAGGGCGCCCTCGGTATCCCACCCCGCTTCGACCCAGCAGCTGCCCGAATCGCTCCCCGAGTGCTGAACGCAGTCGGCGCGAGAGCAGAGAAACGAGCAGCACGCAAAGCTGCCGCGGGAGCGGACGGTGTGGGAGCGGGTGTGCTCGGCGACGGCGGGGGGCGTGGGGCGCAGCGGGGGGCGCGGTTGGTGGCGGCGCGGCGGCGGGCGGTGGCGGTTGCGGCGAGCTTGCAGGTGCCGGCTTTGCGGCGGGTGGTGTTCGGGAAGCATGCGGATCCGGCGGAGATCGAGCTGTTCCTGCAGGACCTGGCGATCGTGCCCGGTCCGTCGTACCTCGGGTTCTTCGAGACGATGATGGAGCACGATCGCGGCGACGCGCTGAAGGTGCTCGACCAGGTGCCGGTGGAGATCATGCACGGCACCCGCGATCGTCTCCTCCCGCCGCGGCACGCCAACCGGATCGCCGCTCAGCTCCCGAGCGCGCGCCTGTGGATCTACCCCGGCGCCGGCCACATGCTCATGCAGGAACGCCCCCGCGACGTCACCCACCGGCTCGCATCCCTTGCCCGCAAGGTGTCCGCCTGAGAGTCGCGTCACGGCCCGCCGCGGTGTACTCGCCTACGCTCGACCCGTGAACCTTCTGTCCGACGTCGTGGTCGTGGACCTCACCCGTGCGCTCGCGGGTCCGCACGCGGCGATGATGCTCGGCGACCTCGGCGCCCGGGTGATCAAGGTGGAGACCCCGAACGGCGGCGACGACAGCCGCGGCTGGGGCCCGCCGTTCGTCGAGGGCGAGTCGACGTACTACCTGTCCGCGAACCGGAACAAGGAGTCCGTGACCGCTGACCTCAAGTCCCCCGAGGGCAAGGAGTTCCTGACCAGGCTGGTCCGCAAGGCCGACGTCCTGATCGAGAACTTCCGCCCTGGCGTGCTCGACCGGCTCGGCTTCTCCACAGCGCAACTGCACGAGCTCAACCCCGGTCTCGTCATCCTCTCGATCACCGGCTTCGGGCACGACGGGCCGGACGGCGGGCGCGCCGGGTACGACCAGATCGCGCAGGGCGAAGGCGGCCTGATGAGCATCACCGGCGCAGTCGAACCGACCAAGGTCGGCGCCCCGATCGCGGACCTGCTGGCCGGCATGTACGGCGCTTACGGTGCGCTGGCCGCCCTGCACGAGCGATCGATCACCGGCAAGGGTCGCGTCGTACGGACGAGCCTGCTCGCGTCGGTGATCGGCGTCCACGCGTTCCACGGAACGAAGTGGACGGTCGCGCATCAGCTGCCTGAACGGGTCGGCAATCACCACGCGCAGATCGCGCCGTACGGGATGTATCGAACCGCCGACACCAGCATCCAGGTTGCGGTGGGTAGCGAGGGGCAGTGGCGGACGTTCGCGCCGATCGTCGGGCTCGACCCGGAGGACGAACGGTTCGCGGTCAACTCGCAACGGGTTGCCCATCGTGACGAGCTGACCGCCTCCATCGAAGCAGCGTTCGCTGCCGAGCCGGCCGATGTGTGGCTCGAACGCCTTGCGGAGAAGGGGATTCCGGCCGGGAAGGTTCGCGACTTCCAGCAGGTGTACGAGTGGGAGCAGACGCTGTCCCAGGGCCTGCTGATCGATGTCGAGCACCCGACCCTGGGCACGATCCAGCTCCCCGGCCCGCCGCTGCGCTTCGACGACAACCCGTACGCCGGTGCTCGCGAGACCAACCTGCCACCGCCGCGGCTGGGTGAGCACGACGAGTCGGTCCGGGCCTGGCTGGACGAGGACGCCTGAGCCGGGAACTTTACGTACGTAACCTCCGGGCCTTACCAGTGGCGTGAGAGGATCACCCGCGTGACTGCCTTGCCGAGTGTTTCGTACTCCATCACCGTTCGCCTCGAGGTGCCCGCGGGTGGCTCGACGGTGAGCAAGCTGACGACCGCGGTCGAGCAGGCCGGCGGTCTGGTCACCGCGCTCGACGTGACCGCGTCCGGCCACGAGCGGCTGCGGATCGACGTCACCTGCGCCGCGGCCGACACCGAGCACGCCGGCCGGCTCGTCGAGGCGATGCGGGCCGTGCCGGGCGTCGAGATCGGCCGGGTCTCGGACCGGACGTTCCTGATGCACCTCGGCGGCAAGATCTCGATGGAGGCCAAGCACCCGATCCGCAACCGTGACGACCTGTCGATGATCTACACGCCGGGTGTCGCGCGGGTCTGCCTGGCGATCGCGGCCAACCCGGACGACGCGCGCCGGCTGACGATCAAGCGCAACAGCGTCGCGGTCGTCACCGACGGTTCCGCCGTACTGGGCCTCGGCAACATCGGCCCGAAGGCCGCGCTGCCGGTGATGGAGGGCAAGGCGGCGCTGTTCAAGCGGTTCGCCGGGATCGACGCCTGGCCGCTGTGCCTGGACACCCAGGACCCGGACGCGATCGTCCAGATCGTGAAGGCGATCGCCCCCGGGTTCGCCGGCATCAACCTCGAGGACATCTCCGCGCCGCGCTGCTTCGAGATCGAGGCCCGGCTGCGCGAGGAGCTCGACATCCCGGTCTTCCACGACGACCAGCACGGTACGGCGGTCGTCGTACTGGCTGCTCTCTACAACGCGCTGCGCGTGGTCAGCAAGGACATCACGAACGTGCGGGTGGTGCTGTCCGGCGCCGGCGCAGCCGGTACGGCGATCCTCAAGCTGCTGCTCGCCGCGGGCGTGAAGGATGCCGTCGTCGCGGACGTCGACGGGATCATCCACACCGAGCGCGATGGCCTGTCGCCGGAGCTGCGCTGGATCGCGGAGAACACCAACGCCGCTAAGTACAGCGGCAACCTGAAGGGTGCGCTGGCGGGCGCCGACGTGTTCATCGGCGTCTCCGCGCCGAACATCCTCGACGGCGCCGACATCGCCACGATGAACGACGACTCGATCGTGTTCGCGCTGGCGAATCCGGTGCCCGAGGTCGACCCGGGCGAGGCCGGCGAGCACGCGGCCGTGGTCGCGACCGGCCGTAGCGACTACCCGAACCAGATCAACAACGTGTTGGTGTTCCCGGGGGTGTTCCGCGGTCTGCTCGACGCGCAGTCCTCGAAGGTGTCGGTCGACATGGAGCTGGCCGCCGCGAAGGCGCTCGCCGGTGTCGTCACGGACGAGGAGCTGAACGCCACGTACATCGTGCCGAGCGTCTTCCATCCCGAGGTGCACACTCGCGTCGCACACGCTGTCCGCGACGCGGCCGGCGGCAAGGCGCCGGCGCACGAGAACTACCCGGACGACTCTCCGGCGTGACCGTGCAGGTAGCGGATGAGACGAAGACGGGACGGTCGGTCTGGCTGTGGCGGATCGCGTTCGTCGCGGCGGTGGCGTTGCAGCTGTACGGCGTCTACTCGCCGCGTGAGGCGGGTCCGCACGTCGGGATCCCGCAGATCGACAAGGTCGCGCACGCTTTCCTGTTCGCGGCCGTCGCATTCACCGGGCTGAAGGTCGGCGTACCGGCGCGATGGTTGCTGGGAGCACTGGCCGCGAACGCGATCGTCAGCGAGCTCGTGCAGCACTGGCTGCTGCCGCAGCGCGACGGGGACCCGTTGGACGCGCTCGCGGACCTCGCTGGTGTTGCGATCGGTGCCTGGATCGGGTTCAGAGCGAACCGTCGTACGCCATGATGGAGGTATGACGGTCTCGACCCTGACAGGTTCGCTGCTGGTGGCGACCCCGTTGCTCGACGAACCGCCCTTCCGCCGGTCGGTGATCCTGCTGCTGGACCACGACGACGACGGCGCACTGGGGGTGGTCGTGAACCGCGCCGCGGACCTCGCGGTGGACCGGGTGCTTCCGGACTGGTCGACGGCCGTGGACGAGCCCGGCGTGCTGTTCATGGGCGGGCCGGTCGGGACCGACAGCGCGCTCGCGGTCGCCGAGGTGGTCGAGGCCGCGGACCCGCCCGGCTGGCGCGAGTGCTTCGGCCGGATCGGGCTGGTCGACCTCGACGTACCGCCGGTGCTGCTCGAGGGCGCGATCAGCCGGATGCGGATCTTCGCCGGGTACGCCGGCTGGTCCAGCGGTCAGCTCGAGGGCGAGATCGCGGAGGGCGCCTGGTACGTCGTGGAGTCGGTGACCGAGGACGTGTTCGGCCACGACCCGGAGACGCTGTGGCGCCGGGTGCTGCGCCGCCAGCACGACCAGATGGCCTACCTGGCGACGTACCCCGACGACCCCACGATGAACTAGCGGGTCCTACTCGCCGCCACCGTCGCCGCCCCCGTCATCCGGGTTCAGCGAGTCCCAGATCTCCTTGCACTCCGGGCAGACCGGGAAGCGCTCGGGGTCGCGGCTCGGCACCCACACCTTGCCGCACAGGGCCACCACCGGGGTGCCCATCACCATCGCCTCGGTCAGCTTGTCCTTCGGCACGTAGTGCGAGAACCGCTCGTGGTCCCCGCCCTCCAGCGGCTGTGTCCGCTCATCGACAACCGTCTCCGCGCCCGGGGTCAGCTGAGTACTCATACCCCTGAGTGTATGACGTCCCACCAGGCGATCCGGGAACTTTATCCACAGACTGCCCGTACCCCGACATGCCGTACGACGGTTGTCACATCCGTCAGGTAACGTTCCTGCACGGCCGACAGTCGACTATCGGGGGAGAACGCCGTCCGTGGATTCGCATCTGCCCGCCGCGCCAGCCGTACTACCACCGGCGTATCCGGAACGTGCGGCGTGGGGTACCGCGAGCAAGCTCCGTGCGTGGCAGTCCGAAGCGCTGAAGCTGTATCTCGACGCCAACCCGCGCGACTTCCTCGCAGTGGCGACGCCGGGCGCTGGAAAGACCACGTTCGCGCTGACCGTGGCCGCCGAGCTGCTGCAGCGGCGGGTGATCGAGCGGATCACCGTGGTGACGCCGACCGAGCACCTCAAGGTCCAGTGGGCCGAGGCCGCCGACCGGGCCGGGATCGCGATCGACCCCGCGTTCGCCGGGCGGCGCGGCAAGACCAACAAGGACTTCCAGGGCGTCGCGGTGACGTACGCCGGGGTGGCGGTCAACCCGCTCGCGTTCCGGGTCCGGACCGAGCGGTTCAAGACCCTGGTCATCTTGGACGAGGTGCACCACGGCGGTGACGCGCTCAGCTGGGGCGAGGGTGTTCGCGAGGCGTTCGAGCCCGCCGCGCGCCGGCTCTGCCTGACCGGTACGCCGTTCCGCAGCGACGACAACCCGATCCCGTTCGTCACGTACGAAACGGCGCATGACGGGGTCGCCCGCAGCAAGGCCGACTACACCTACGGGTACGGGCATGCCCTGCGCGACCACGTCGTACGTCCGGTGATCTTCATGTCGTACTCCGGTGAGATGCGCTGGCGGACCAAGGCCGGTGACGAGGTCGCGGCGCGACTCGGCGAGCCGCTGACCAAGGACCTGACCGCGCAGGCGCTGCGGACCGCGCTGGATCCGGCCGGCGAGTGGATGGGGGCGGTCCTCGCCGCCGCGGACAAGCGCCTGACCGAGGTACGGCGGCACATGCCGGACGCCGGCGCGCTGGTGATCTCGGGCGATCAGAACACGGCCCGTGCGTACGCCAAGACCCTTCGCGAGCTGACCGGCGAGGCGCCGACCGTCGTGCTGTCCGACGAGAAGGCGGCGAGCAAGAAGATCCAGAAGTTCTCCGAAGGGGAATCGCGCTGGATGGTCGCGGTGCGGATGGTGTCCGAAGGTGTCGACGTGCCGAGACTGGCGGTCGGGGTGTACGCGACGCCGACCTCGACGCCGCTGTTCTTCGCGCAGGCGGTCGGACGGTTCGTCCGGGCGCGGAAGCGGGGTGAGACGGCGTCGGTGTTCGTGCCGTCGGTGACCCGGCTGCTCGGGTTCGCGGCCGAGATGGAGGTCGAGCGGGACCACGTCCTCGGCCGGAAGAACAGCAACGAGGACGGCGACATCTTCGCCCTCGAGGACGACCTGCTGAAGCAGGCGAACCAGACCGAGGGCGCCAGCGACGAGCTCGAGGGGAACTTCGAGGCGCTCGGGTCGGACGCGAGCTTCGACCGGGTGGTGTTCGACGGCGGCGACTACGGGACGGGCGGTGACCAGGCGTCGGACGAGGAGCTGGACTTCCTCGGGCTGCCCGGGCTGCTCGAGCCGGACCAGGTGCGCGAGCTGCTGCACAAGCGCCAGCAGAAGTCGCTGGCCGCGCAGAAGAAGTCGTCCCGGACGACAAGTGAGCGCGAGGACCCGACGCCCACCGAGCTGGCCACCCACGAGCAGATCGCACTCCTTCGCCGCGAGCTGAACGGCCTGGTCGCTGCCTGGCACCACCGCACCGGCCAGCCGCACGGCGTCATCCACAACGATCTGCGCCGCAAACTCGGCGGCCCCGCGGCCGCCCACGCCTCCTCCATCCAGTTGAAGGAGCGGATCGAGCTGATCCGCGACTGGGCCACCCAGCGTCGCGCCTGAGCTTCGCTAGCCGACACCCCGTCCTGGAATCAGGGCGGGGTGATTTCTGTGGGTGGCGAAGTGTTGACCTGCTGCGACGGGTGCTGCAAGCTTCGCGGTACGAGCTGCAAGAAATCATCAATCTCATGCAATTAGCTCACCTCCCACCGCCCCGACGGAGGACCCATGCATCGGAAGACCCTCCTACGGCTGCTGCTTGCCGCCGTACTCATCGCCACCGGCCTGCTGTCCGTCCCGACAGCCACCGCCGCGACCCTGACCAAGACCCTCTCTGCCAGCAGTTCGATCGGGGAGTACCCGAGCGGCAACGCCGGCGACGGCAACCAGAACACGTACTGGGAGAGCAACAACAACGCCTTCCCGCAGTGGATCCAGGCGGATCTCGGTGCCACGAAGGACGTCAACCAGATCACGCTCAAGCTCCCCGCTTCATGGGGCCCGCGGAGCCAGACGCTGACCGTCCAGGGCAGCGCCAACGGCTCGTCGTTCAGCACGATCGTCAGCAGTACGGCGTACTCCTTCAGCGGGAGCAACGTCGTGACGATCAACTTCACCAACACCGCCGCGCGCTACGTCCGGCTCACCTTCACCGCGAACACGGGCTGGCCGGCTGCGCAACTGTCGGAGTTCGAGCTGGCCGGGCCTGGTGGCGGGCCGGTCGAACCTCCGACCGGCACCGACCTCGCCGCCGGCAAAGCGATCGAGGCGTCCAGCTCGGTCTTCAGCTTCGTCGCGTCGAATGCGAACGACGGCAACGCCGGCACGTACTGGGAGTCCAACGGCTTCCCGTCGACGCTGACCGTGAAGCTCGGCGCGAACGCCGACCTCAGCTCGGTCGTCGTCAAGCTCAACCCCGACCCGGTCTGGGGTGCGCGCACGCAGAGCATCCAGGTCCTCGGCCGTGAACAGTCCGCCACGACGTTCACCTCGGTCGTGGCGCGAGCCGACTACCAGTTCGACCCGTCCGCCAACCAGAACACGGTCACCATTCCGGTCACCGGCCGGTACGCCGACCTCCGCCTTCAGGTCTTCAGCAACACCGGCGCACCCGGCGGCCAGGTCGCCGAGCTCCAGGTCTTCGGTACGGCGGCGCCCAACCCCGACCTCGTGGTGACGAACGTCGCCTGGTCCCCGGCCAACCCGACCGAGACCACGCCGATCACCCTGTCCGCAACCGTCAAGAACAACGGGTCCGCAGCCGCCCCGGCGAGCAGCCTGAACTTCCTCCTCAACGGCAGCACCGCCGGTACGGCGAACGTCGGCGCTCTCGCGACCGGCGCATCCGCCACCGTCACCGCCGACGCCGGGACGCGTGCCCAAGGCAACTACACCGTTGCCGCCGTCGCCGATCCCACCAACGCGATCGTCGAACAGAACGACAACAACAACACCCTGCAAGCGACCAGTCAACTGCAAGTCACCCAAGCTCCCGGGCCGGATCTCCAGGTCACCGGCATCACCTCCAACCCGGCCAACCCGGCTCCCGGCGCAGCGGTCTCCTTCACCGTTGCCGTCAACAACCGTGGTACGTCGGCCTCAGCCGCGAGCGTCACCAAGCTGACCGTCGGCACCACCACCCTCACCGGCAACACTGCGTCGATCGCCGCCGGTGCCACCGCCAACGTCGCGATCAGCGGAACCTGGACGGCGACCAACGGCGGCGCCACCCTGACCGCGACCGCCGACTCCACGAATACCGTTGCCGAGACCAACGAAACCAACAACACCCTGACCAAGTCGATCGTCGTCGGTCGCGGTGCCGCCGTACCGTTCACGTCGTACGAGGCCGAGGCGGGTTCCTACACCGGCACGCTGCTGACCGCGGACGCACTGCGGACCTTCGGGCACACGAACTTCGCCACCGAGTCGTCCGGCCGCCAGTCGGTCCGGCTCAACTCGAGCGGTCAGTACGTCGAGTTCACCTCGACCGTTCCGACCAACTCGATCGTGGTCCGCAACTCGATCCCGGACTCGGCCGACGGGCAGGGGCTGCAGGCAACGATCAGCCTGTACGTCGACGGCACGTTCAAGCAGAAGCTGAACCTGTCGTCCCACAACAGCTGGCTCTACGGCAACACGGACCAGCCTGAAGGACTCACCAACACCCCTGGTGGCGACGCACGCCGCCTCTTCGACGAATCGCATGCCTTGCTCGGTACGTCGTACCCGGCCGGCACGAAGTTCCGGCTGCAGCGCGATGCCGGCGACACGGCGTCGTACTACATCGTCGACCTGGTCGACCTCGAGCAGGTCGCGCCGCCGCTGTCCCAACCGTCCGGCTGCACGTCGATCACGCAGTACGGCGCGGTGCCGAACGACGGCGTCGACGACGCGGACGCGATCCAGCGGGCCGTGACCGACGACCAGAACGGCGTGATCGGCTGCGTCTGGATCCCGGAAGGTCAATGGCGGCAGGAGAAGAAGATCCTCACCGACGACCCGCTGAACCGCGGTCAGTACAACCAGGTCGGGATCAGCAACGCCACGATCCGCGGTGCCGGGATGTGGTATTCGCAGCTTTACTCGACCATCGAGCCGCAGAACGCCGGCGGTATCAACCACCCGCACGAAGGCAACTTCGGCTTCGACATCGACAAGAACGTGCAGCTGTCCGATATCGCGATCTTCGGGTCCGGGCGGATCCGCGGCGGTGACGGGAACGCCGAGGGTGGCGTCGCGCTCAACGGCCGGTTCGGGACCGGTACGAAGATCAGCAACGTCTGGATCGAGCACTCGAACGTCGGGGTCTGGGTCGGGCGCGACTACGACAACATCCCCGACCTGTGGGGCCCGGCCGACGGGCTCGAGTTCAGCGGGATGCGGATCCGCGACACGTACGCCGACGGGATCAACTTCACCAACGGCACCCGGAACTCGAAGGTGTTCAACTCGTCCTTCCGGACCACCGGCGACGACTCGCTGGCCGTCTGGGCGAACAAGTACGTAAAGGACCAGTCGGTCGACATCGGCCACGACAACTCGTTCACCAACAACACCGTGCAACTGCCGTGGCGGGCGAACGGCATCGCGATCTACGGAGGCTATGGCAACAACATCCAGAACAACCTGATCTACGACACGATGAACTACCCCGGCATCATGCTCGCGACCGACCACGACCCGCTGCCGTTCTCCGGTACGACGCTGATCGCGAACAACGCGCTCTACCGCTGCGGTGGCGTGTTCTGGAACGAGGCGCAGGAGTTCGGGGCGATCACGTTGTTCCCGTCGAACCTGCCGATCCCCGGCGTCACGATCCGCGACACCGAGATCTACGACTCGACGTACGACGGGATCCAGTTCAAGACCGGCGGCGGCGAGATGCCGAACGTTGCGCTTAGCAACATCCGGATCGACAAGTCGAACAACGGCTCCGGCATCCTCGCGATGGGCGGCGCCCGCGGCAACGCGACGCTCTCCAACGTCACCATCACCAACTCCAGGGACGGCGACATCCTCAAGGAGCCCGGCTCGAGCTTCACCTTCACCGGGCAGTAGTCAGGCCACCGGGCAAACCCAGCCCCGCCCGGTGACCCCCGAGGCCCCGCACCCCGTCCGAGGTGCGGGGCCTCAGCTTCTACGGGCGGTAGACCCGGACGTAGTCGAGCTGCATCGACCCGGCGCTCACGGTCGGCGGGATCTTCCCGTACACGAACAGATCCAGAATCAACGCGTCCCCGCTGCCGGAGTACGCCCCCTGCCGGCACACCTCTTTGCCGTCGACATACCAAACCGTATGGTCTGGTCCGACCTGCTCGGCGATCGTGTGCCAGTCGGTGGTGAGGTCGGTCGGCGACTCGTAGGTGCAGGCGCCGCCGGGGGACTGATGGTTGGTGAGGTACAGCGCCTTGTGGTTGTCGCTGTAGAACTCGTACGTGTCCTGCTCGTTCGATCCGTTACCGTTCCACGTCCAGGTCGAGGGCCAGAAACCCTTGTCCGCCGGGAGTTTCAGCCGCGTCTCGATGTAGTCGCCGGGCTGTACCGCGAACGACTGGGCCGGCTCGTGCCCGCACGCCTGCCCGGTCGTGATCAGCGCGCCCGACCACTGGTACCCGGCCGCTGGGTTGTTCTTCCGGGCTGTCATCGTGAGCTTCCCGTCGCCGACCGACAGCGCGTCCCAGGTATGCCATTCGAGCTGCTGATTGCCCTTGTTGCCGAGGCATTGGTCGGCTTCCGCGTTCGAGTGGATCGCCCACTTCGTCCGGTCGATCGCCGTACCGTCGAACTCGTCGGCGAACACCAGCTTCCCCGGCGCCGCGTCGGCCGCCCGGATCGGTACGGCGAACAAGCCGAGCACCACCAAAGCAGTAAGTAACTTACGCATCAGCTAGACCTCTCCGTCGAAAACCAACGGATCAAACGGTCGCTTGATCAGGGCCGGGTTGTCAACTCCTGCATACCGATCACATCCAGCAGCCGGATCGCCTGATCGGACTCGGATCCGGGCTCGGCCGTGTAGAGCACGACCCGCTGATCGCGCTCGGGGACGACGAGCACCTCGCAGATCACGTCGATCCGGCCGACCTGCGGATGGAAGATCGTCTGGCACAGCGACTGCTGCCGCCCGACCTCGTGCCGGGCCCAGATCTCCGCGAACTCCGGGCTCCCGTCGAGCAGGTCGCGCACCAGCCGCGCGATCTCCGGATCGTCCGGGTACTTCGTCGTCGCTGTTCGCAGGTCGGCCGCCGCCTCCGCCGCGAACTCCCGCGTCGCTTCCTCCCCGAAGAGCTCGGTCTGCCGATCCGTCAGGAACCGCAGCCGCAGCAGGTTGCGTTCGCGGGTGGGCAGGGCCGAGAAGTCGGTGATCAGTGCCGCCGCGAGCGGGTTCCAGGCGAGGACGTCGTACTTCGCGTCGAGCACCAGACCGGGTACGTCGAGCCGGCCGAGCATCCGGAGTACACCGGTGCGTACGTCGACGGGCGGCCCGGGCGGCGGTCCTGGTTGCTCGCCCGCGAGCCGGAAGAGGTGATCGCGCTCGTCGTCGGACAGCCGCAGTCCGCGGGCCAGTCCGGTCAGCACGGCGCGGGACGGACGCGGACCGCGGGCCTGCTCGAGGCGGGTGTAGTAGTCGGTCGACATGGTCGCCAGGCTCGCGACCTCCTCACGGCGCAGCCCCGGCGTCCGGCGACGCAGGCCGGCGGGCAGGCCGACATCGGCGGGTTGCAGGCCTTGCCGCTTGATCCGCAAGAACTCCGCGAGCTGTCCCCGATCCATGGTCCCAGGATCCCAGCCGCGCAACTGCCGAACCAGGGACCGCCGATCCCAGGGTCGGCCCGCTCTGCCTCGACGACGCAATCGGCCGGAGCGTGGACGGCATGAACACGAACAAGATCGCGCTCGTCACGGGCGCCAACAAGGGCATCGGCAAGGAGATCGCGCGGCAGCTCGGGCAGGCCGGGTTCACCGTGCTGGTCGGGTCACGGGACGTCGCGCGCGGCGAGGTCGCGGTGAAGGAGTTGGTTGCCGAGGGCCTCGATGCGATCGGGATCCAGCTGGAGGTCACGGACGAGGCGTCGGTGCGAGCGGCGGCCGAGCGGGTCGGGGCGGCGTACGGGCGGTTGGATGTGCTGATCAACAACGCGGCGATCATTCCGGAGGGGGACGATGCGGTGTCGCGGATCGGCGACGGCGTACTGCGGGAGGCGTTCGAGACGAATGTGCTCGGGTTGGTGCGGGTGACGCAGGCGTTCCTGCCGCTGCTTGCCGAGGATGCCCGGATCGTGAATCTGTCCACGTCGCTGGCGTCGTTCGAGCAGGTCGGGGATCCGGAGTCGCGGATGTCGACGGTGCTGACGCTCGGCTACAACTCGTCGAAGGCGGCGGTGAACATGGTCACGGTCATGCTCGCCAACGAACTCCGCGGCACGGGCATCCTGGTCAACGGCGCGGATCCGGGGAACTGCGCCACCGACATGGGTGGGTGGAGTGCGGTGCGTACGCCGGCGCAGGGCGCGGCGGTCGCCGTCGGGCTCGCGACGCTGGGCGCCGACGGGCCTACGGGGCAGGTGTATGCCGAAGAAGGCCGCCTCGCCTGGTAGCCCACACCGCAGCCGGGTGCCGGCGAAGCGCACCGCCGCCGGCGCGCGGCACGCGTCCGGCTGAGCGTCAGACGATGGCGCCGGACCAGGCGAGGGCCTGTTTGAGGAGTTGACCGCGGCCGCCCTCGAGGTCGTTCAGGAGGCTCGGGGCCAGGGCTTCCTCGGGGGTGAGCCAGGTGAGCTCGAGGGCGTCCTGGCGCGGGTTGCACTCGCCGGTGACCGGGACGACGTACACGAGGGCGACAGCGTGCTGCCGCGGGTCGTGCAGCGGGGTCACGCCGGGGAACGGGAAGTACTCCGCGACCGTGACCGGCACGAGCGTCGCGGGCAGGCGGGGGAACGCGGCCGGGCCGAGGTCCTTCTCGATGTTGCGCTGCAGCGCGTCGCGGATCGACTCGTTGTGCATGACCCGGCCGGAGACCAGTGTGCGGATGATCTCACCGGTCGCGGCCGAGGTCCGCAGCAGTACGCCGATGTGCTCGATCTGGCCCAGGGCGTCGACCCGGGCCGGGACAGCCTCGACGTACAGGATCGGGACCCGCGTACGGGTCTCGGCGAGCGCGAACTCGGACAGCCAGCCGGGATTCGGGTCAGGCGTTTGCAGCGACGACGTCATACCCACATCTTTGCTTACGGTCTGAAAGCGGACCTGTACTGGGATGGACTCAGTCCGAATGTTGAGCGGAATCTTCTGGTCGCGTGGCTCGGGTCGTGCCAGCCGACCGTGGCGCCGATGGTCGCGACCGGTAGCTCGGTCTCGATCAGGAGGCCGGCGGCGCGCTCGGCGCGGATGCGGTTCAGGTAGGCCATCGGGGACATGCCGACGGACTTGCCGAAGAGCCGGATCAAGTACCCGGGCGCGAGGTTGACGCGCGCGCCCAGCTGTTCGAGAGTCCACGGCTCGGCCAGGTCGGCCTCCAGCAGGCGCATCGCATGCTGCACCGCCGGATGCGCAGGCGCCTGCCTGCCGGCGCCTGGAACGAGCGCGCCGGACAGCAGTCCGAACACGTCCGGTCCCAGGTAGGCGTTCCGGACCACCAGCCCGGCGCATTCGACGTACCCGTGCCACTCGCCGGGCCGAAGTACGACCACCGAGTCCGGCCCCAACTCGACCTCCCCGGCGGCCGACACATGCACACCCCGCCCCGCGACCACGACCGCGATCTCGAAGAACGCGTGGCTGTGTACGGCGACGTCCGCGACCAGCTCGAGTCGCTCGCCCGCGACCGGCAGCCGCGGATCCGGGAAGACCTCGCTGCTCAGCACGTTGTGCACGACCGCCTCCAGGAGGTCAAGATCAGTCAAGTCCTGGTCAACCACTGTCTGTCGCCGGCAGCGGCGAACAGCGAGCCTGGAATCACCTTCCCGTCAACGGAATCCAGGAGTGCCCCGATGACCACGACCGAGCCTACGACACCGCTCACCCTCGACGAAGAGACGATTTCCGCCTATCGCCGCGACGGCGTGGTCCGGATCAAGAACATCATCGGCCGCGAGGAAGCAGCCCGGTTCGCGGAGGCTGCCGTCGCCGCGACCGAGAACGTCGACGACCTGTTCAAGGAGTCGAAGATCTTCAACCAGTACGTCAACGTCTGGCGTCAGAACGACGTACTGCGTGAGCTCACCCTCGACCCTCGACTCGCCGCGGCGGCGACCGCGCTGGCCGGCGTACCGCTGCGGATCTGGCACGACCAGGTGCTGATCAAGCCGCCGCACAACGGCGCTGCGACCGAGTTCCACCAGGACGCGCCGTACTGGCCGCATGCCGGCTCGCGCGCCTCGCTGTCGGCGTGGATCGCGCTGGTCGACGTACCGGTCGAGCGAGGGTGCATGACGTTCATCCCCGGCTCGCAGGACCACCAGAACCTGCGCAGTCAGGACCTGTCCGACCGCGACGACCTGTTCCGCGCCGCGCCCGATCTGCGCTGGGAGGAGCGGCTGACGATCCCGCTGCAGGCCGGAGACTGCACCTTCCACAACGCGTACCTCGCGCACTCGGCGACGCCGAACCTCACCGACGACCCACGGATCGCGCACGTCAACATCTACTTCGACGCCGAGGCGACGTACACCGGTGTCGGCCACGTGGTCACCGACGGCCTCGGGCTGACCGTCGGCGCACCGCTGGAGCACGAGCTGTTCCCGACTGTTTAATCTTTCACGTGGTGACATAAGTTGTCGTTGTGCGTCTGCTCACCGACATCCGTCCGTTGCGTGAGTCAGCCGATTTCCGGCGGTTGTGGGTCGGGTCGACCGTGTCGCAGCTCGGTCAGCAGATGACCGCGGTGACCGTGTCGATCCAGGTCTACGCGATCACGCATTCGACCTTCTCGGTCGGGCTTGTCGGGTTGTTCTCGCTGGTCCCGCTGGTCGTCTTCGGGCTGTACGGCGGGGCGATGGCCGACGCGATCGACCGCCGGATCCTGTCGCTCGTCTCGTCGGCCGGGCTGTGGTTGCTGTCGATGGTGCTGGTGCTGCAGTCGCATCTGGACTGGGGCAAGGTGTGGGTGCTGTACGCCGTCGTGGCCTGCCAGTCGGCCTGCTTCGCGGTCAACAACCCGGCGCGGTCCGCGATCATCCCGCGGCTGATCCGCCCCGAGCTGCTGCCGGCCGCGAACACGCTCAGCCAGGCCGCGTTCAACCTGGGCTTCACCGCCGGGCCGCTGCTCGGCGCGGCGGTGATCGCCTGGCACGGGTTCGCGGCGGCGTACCTGGTCGACGTGATCACGTTCACCGCGGCGCTCTACGCGCTGTTCCGGCTGCCGGCGGTGCCGCCGACCGGCGCGATCCGGCGGGCCGGGCTGCGGTCGGTGCTCGAGGGGTTCACGTTCCTGCGGGCCGCGCCGGCGCTGCTCGCGACGTTCCTCGCGGACATCCTCGCGATGGTGTTCGCCCAGCCGCGGGCGTTGTTCCCGGCGGTGGCGGGTGCGTTCTTCGGCGGCGGCGTACGGACGGTCGGGTTGCTGCAGGCCGCGCCGGCGATCGGGGCGCTGATCGGGGTGATCTTCTCCGGCTGGGTGACCCGGGTACGGCGGCAGGGCGTGGCGATCGTGCTGGCGATCACGGCGTACGCCGCGGCCGTTGGGCTGTTCGGGTTGTCGCGGACGATCTGGCTGGGGGTGGCGTTGCTCGCGATGTCCGGTGCGGCCGACATGGTGAGTTCGGCGTACCGGAACACCGTGCTGCAGTCAGCGGCGCCGGATGCGATGCGCGGGCGGCTGCAGGGCGTCTTCATCGTCGTCGTGGCCGGCGGGCCGCGGCTCGGAGACTTTGTCGCTGGTACGACGGCGTCGTTGACCAGCCCCACGATCGCGCTGCTCGGCGGCGCCGCGGTCTGCATCACCGGCCTGTTCATCCTGCTCGCGCGGAACCGGCCGTTCCGGGTCTACGACTCGCAGACCCGCGCGCTCAGCTGATCAGCCGCCGGTGGCGAGCTTCTTCAGGACCGTGAACCAGGAGTCCAGGTCCGGGTTGATCTCGGTCATCGGCTTGTCGCCGACGGTCACCATCTTGCGATCGCCCAGCGGCTTCTTCAGCTTGAACGCGGTCAGCGAGGCGTTGTCCTCCGGCGGACACGGGGTGTCGACGTCGACGGACACCACCACCTTGTCCTCCTGCTCGTCGACCCGCAGATCACTTGCGCAGGAGATGCCGGTCCCGATCAGCATGTCGCCCTCGTCGTACTTCGGCGCGTTCTGGATCCACTTCAGGTACGCCGGCTTCTTGCCCTTGATCAGCTGGTAGTACTGCACCGGCTGCGGGGTCTTCTCCGTGGTCGGGCCCTTGCCGTCGCCGAGGAACGTGCCGAAGACCATGTCGACGCACGGATCCTTCGCACCCGGGCCGTCGATCGCGCCGAACGCCCGCGCGGCCTTGTAGCAGCCGACCGCCTCGCGGTTGAACGAGATGTTGAAGCCGACCAGGATCAGCGCGCCGACGACCAGCGCGATCGCGAGCATCCGGCGGCTCTTCAGCTGCTGCGGACCGAGTACGCCGGCCGCGCGCCGGGCCTCCTCCGGGGTCGCGTCGGCGGGGATCGGCGCGGTGCGGAACAGGGCCATGATCGAGCTCGTCCACTGCGGATTGATCAGGGTCGGAACGGCATAGACCAGGATCAGCACCACGGCCACGAGGACGGCGGGGAGCAGCGACCAGTAATTTCGCACGGCAGCAAGATACGGGGCCATCGGTCCGCGCCCGAATAACGGATACTCTTTCTAGGTGCCCGCCGAGACTTCGCAGACGCTGGACCGGGGACTGACCGTCCTCGAGTTGCTGGCGGACGCGCCGGACGGCCTGTCGATCACCGAACTGGCCGCCGCGCTCGGGGTCAGCCGGACGGTCGTCTACCGCCTGGTGAACACGCTCGAGCTGCATCGGCTGGTGCGTCGTGACAGCGAGGGGCGAGCGCGGCTGGGCCTCGCCGTACTGCACTACAGCCGTCGCGTGCAGCCGACGCTGCGTGACGCCGCCCTTCCGGTACTGCGTTCACTCGCCGAGGACACCGGTGCGACCGCGCACCTGACCGTCGCGGACGGTGAAGAGGCGCTCGCGATCGCGGTCATCGAGCCCAGCTGGACCGACTTCCACGTGTCCTATCGGATGGGTTCCCGCCACGCGCTCGACCAGGGCGCCGCCGGCAAAGCAATCCTCGCCGGCCGCCGCAAGCCCGACCCCGCCGGCCGCCCCTTCGTAGTCACCTCAGGCGAACTGCAAGCCGGCGCCCAAGGCGTCTCCTCCCCGGTCCTCGGCGTCCCAGGCGTAGAAGCCTCCATCGGCGTAGTCGTCCTGGGCAAACTCGACCGAGACTTCGTGGGCCCCCGAGTAGCCCGAGCCGCAGTTGAAGTAGCCAAACGCCTCGCCTAGTTCTTGGTGGCTGCTTCTACCAAGGGGAGTACTCGGTGGGGGATTTGCTCCGCCAGCGCGATCACGGTTGAGGCTCTTTGGATGCCTCGGACGATGACCACCTGGTCGATCACGCGTTGGAGGTCTGCGTTGGAGCGGGCGACGATGCGGCACCACAGGTCCTCGGCGCCAGTGATCGTGTGAACCTCGAGTACTTCGGGGATCCGCGCCAGCGCCTCGGCGACCGTCGTGTGACCCGACCCCTGCTCGATCTGCAGCGTCGCGAACGCCGTCACCGGATACCCGATCGCGGTGGTATCGATGTCCGGCCCCCACCCGCGCACCACGCCGTCACGCTGCAACCGGTCCAGCCGCGCCTGGACAGTGCCCCGCGCTACCCCGAGCCGCCGCGACGCCTCGAGCACCCCGACCCGCGGCTCGGCCGCGAACAACCGCAGGATCCGGCCGTCCAGCGCATCCACCGACATGGCCATCCTCCGTCAATAGTCAGACTGACCAAATAGCCTAGCAACTCGACCATATGACTGCACAGCTTGTGCAGTGAAACAACGAACAGTTGCACAACCTGTCACCATCCCGCGAGGCTCGGTGCACGTACCCGACCCGGGAGGACCCCGATGACCAGCACCGACCTCACCCCCGCAGAGCTCGACGCCGATCTCGACCTCGACCAGCTCAAGCAGCTCGTCGGCCTGGTGCCGTACGACGAGAGCACCGACCCGTTCCCGGTCACCGCGATGGACGCCGTGGTGTTCGTGGTCGGCAACGCCACCCAGACCGCCAAGTGGTACCAGCTCGCGTTCGGCATGGACCTGGTCGCGTACTCCGGTCCCGAGACCGGCAGCAAGGACAGCAAGTCGTACGTGCTGAAGTCCGGCTCCGGCCGCTTCGTCATCTCCGGCGGCGTGAGCCCGAAGAGCCCGCTGCTCGACCACCACCGCAGGCACGGCGACGGCGTCTCCGACCTCTCCCTCGAGGTCCCGGACGTGGACAAGTGCATCGAGCACGCCCGCAAGGTCGGCGCTGTTGTCCTCGAGGAGCCGAACGACGTCACCGACGAGCACGGCACGATTCGTCGCGCGGCGATCGCGGCGTACGGCGACACCCGGCACACGCTGATCGACCGCAGCAAGTACGACGGCCCGTACCTGCCCGGCTTCGTCGCCGCGACCACCCAGGTGACCCGTCCCGAGGGGCACCCGAAGCGGCTGTTCCAGGCGGTCGACCACGTCGTCGGCAACGTCGAGCTCGGCAAGATGGACGAGTGGGTTGCCTTCTACAACAAAGTCATGGGCTTCGTGAACATGGCCGAGTTCATCGGTGACGACATCGCCACCGACTACTCGGCGCTGATGAGCAAGGTCGTCGCCAACGGCAACCACCGGGTGAAGTTCCCGCTGAACGAGCCGGCGGTGGCGAAGAAGAAGTCGCAGATCGACGAGTTCCTGGAGTTCTACGACGGCGCCGGCGCGCAGCACATCGCGCTTGCCACCAACGACATCCTGCGCACTGTCGACATCATGCGCGCCAACGGCGTCGAGTTCCTCAACACCCCCGACTCGTACTACGAGGACCCGGAGCTGCGGTCCCGGATCGGCAACGTCCGCGTGCCGATCGAGGAGCTGCAGTCCCGCGGCATCCTGGTCGACCGGGACGAGGACGGCTACCTGCTGCAGATCTTCACCGCCCCGATCGGCGACCGCCCGACGGTGTTCTACGAACTGATCGAGCGGCACGGCTCGCTCGGCTTCGGCAAGGGCAACTTCAAGGCGCTGTTCGAGGCGATCGAGCGCGAACAAGAGCGACGCGGCAACCTCTGAGCCCGGGCCGGCACGCCGAGAAGCTTGCCAGATGCAACTGAACACGGCGTGTCGCCGTCCGATTACCGGAATGACTGTTGAGGCAAGCTCCGTTCGCGTAGTGTGCCTTCCTGAGTGTGCGTCGGGGCGTGCACTCAGGAAGGGTTTCGTCATGAAGACACTGGGCATTCTGCTCAGCACCGCGGGACTGGCCGGAGTCGGCGTGCTCACCTTCGCCGCCGCAGCGCCGGCCCAGGCGGCCGAAGCGGCCACCTGTTCAGGTGCGAGATCCATCGCGTCGGCACCGATGCTGCGCGACCACAAACCACCCAGTTGGGGCACTGTCCGGTTGGTCCGGGACAACTGCTCGCAGTACTGGGCCGAGATCAGCATGGCGTCGCCGGTGGTGGCCAATGCGAAGGCCAACGCCTTCGTGGTGCAGTACGGCGGCGGCAACAACGGCCGGGTGCTCAGCTGTGACAGCAGCGGCGGCAACGGTTCGGTGATCGCGGGGCAGCGCACCTGCCGGACACCGAAGATCAAGGGCGGCAGCGGTATCACGTTCGCCGCGATCGGCCGCGAGTACCACAACTACGGCGGCGGCTACGAGGAGATCTCGGAGAACGCCACCAAACGCACCCGCTGAGCGGTCTGTGTCCTGCTGTGTCCTGCTGTGTCCTGATGCGGACATGGACAGGGGTGCGCAGTACCGCGCAGTAGTTACTAGGCTCGACGGTATGAGTGAGGTCGTCGAGCAGTTGCGTCAGGTCCTGCCGCCCGAGGCGTTGGTCACCGATCCGGACCGGATGGAGAGCTACCGGTACGACCGGGCGATGTTCTGCCCGGCCGGGATGCCGCTCGCCGTCGTGCTGGCGCGGGAGACCGCGCACGTGCAGGCGGCGGTGCGTATCGCGGCCGAGGCCGGCGTACCGATCGTGCCGCAGGGCGCGCGGTCCGGCCTGTCCGGCGCCGCCAACGCGCTCGACGGCTGCATCGTCATCTCGCTGGAGAAGATGGACAAGATCCTCGCCATCGAGCCGGTCGATCGATACGTCGTCACGCAGCCGGGCGTCTACAACGCCGTACTGTCCCGCGCCGTGGCCGAGCACGGACTGTTCTACCCGCCGGACCCGTCGAGCTGGGAGTTCTGTTCGATCGGCGGCAACCTGTCCACGAACTCGGGCGGCCTGTGCTGCGTCAAGTACGGTGTGACCACGGACTACGTGCTGGGTCTGGAGGTCGTGCTGGCGGACGGACGCATCCTGCGGACCGGCCGCAAGACCGTCAAGGGCGTCGCCGGGTACGACCTGGCCAAGCTGATCGTCGGCAGCGAGGGCACGCTCGGCATCATCACCGAGGCGACCCTCGCGCTCCGCCCGGCGGCCGCCAAGCCGCGGACGATGGCGGCGCTGTTCGCCGACGGCGTCGAGGCCGGCAACGCGATCCTCGAGATCATCCGCAGTGGCGTGTCGCTCAGCCTGCTGGAGATCATGGACCGGACCACGATCCAGGCGGTCAACAAGTACAAGCGGATGGACCTCCCGGAGGAGGCCGGCGCGATGCTGATCGCGCAGTCCGACGCGGGCGGTGAGGCCGGCGCCGCCGACGTGGCCACGGTCGCGAAGCTGTGCCGCGACAACGGCGCGCTCGAGTGCATCGAGGCCGAGGACGACGCCGAGGGCGAGCTGCTGCTCGAAGGACGCCGGGTCGCGCTGACGGCGTTGGAGGAGCTCGGTACGACGATGATCGACGACGTCGCCGTACCGCGGTCGCGGCTGGCGGAGTTCATCGGCCGCCTCGAGCAACTCTCGGCCGAGCTGGACATCACCATCGGCGTACTCGGACACGCCGGCGACGGCAACATGCACCCGACCGTGGTGTTCGACCAGACCGATCCGGACCAGGCCAAGCGCGCGCAGGAGGCGTTCGACCGGGTGATGGAGATCGGGCTCGAGCTCGGCGGGACGATCACCGGCGAGCACGGTGTCGGCGTACTGAAGCGCGCCTGGCTGGCCGAGGAAGTGGGGCCGGTCTCGCTGGACGTCCACCGGGCGATCAAGAACGCGCTGGACCCGAAAAACCTGCTCAATCCGGGCAAGATCGTTGCCGAGTGAGGTTGTGATCCAACCGCAATAGAACTGTCGAGGCCATTCGACGTCCATGCCCGTCGAATGTGACGTCCGGCCGACACTATGGAAGGTACTTAGCTGAATTCGCGGGGGGACTGGATGCAGGGTAGGAGGCGCCCGATGGGTCTGTGGCGCCGTACCGTGCTGCCTGCCGTCGCTGCTCTGGTCGGGACGATCACGCTCTCCGCCTGCGCGAACGGCGGCGGACTGCGGGTCGAGGGCCCCGAGTCGCCGCCGCCGAGCCCGACGCCGTCGGTTGCCTTCGGCACCACTCAGCCGCACCCGGAGAAGACCCCCGAGGTGGCCGTCGACCTGGCCAAGGTCCGGGTCAGACTGCTCGCCGATCGGCACCTGTCCAGCTACGCCCGGACAGTCCTTTCGAATTGCACGGTGATTTCGCGTTGCCTCAGCAGGGGTAAGACCGTTGATGTATTGCACAGCGGTACACCTCAGCAGATCGTTCTGATCCACACCCTGGAGAAGTTCGTCTTCGGTATCTTCCTGATCGCCGTCGAGCCCTCGGGCCCGCGACCGATCTGGAACCTGAACGTCGAGCAACCGACCGTGACCGCCAGCCCCGACGGGAACCTGGTGGTCGAGTCGAAGATCTTCACGATCAACGACCCGGTCTGCTGCCCGTCGGGCCGACGGGTCGAGGTCTACCGTTGGAACGGTCGGCAGATGACCAAGGTGAGCTCGGCGAACCAGTAGGGAGACTGAAGTTCGGTGGTACCGGAAGAACCGGCAGCGCGCATTCTCATGGTCGAGGACGACGCGGTGATCCGTGAGGCGACCCAGTTGACCCTCGAACGGCACGGCTACGACGTCACCACGGCCGAGGACGGCCTGGAGGCGATCGAGCGGTTCGAGAAGATCCACCCGGACGTCGTGATGCTCGACATCATGCTGCCCGGCCTGGACGGCATCTCGGTCTGCCGACGGGTCCGCGAGACCAGCACGGTCCCGATCGTGATGGTCTCGGCCCGCGGTGACGCACTCGACGTCGTACTCGGTCTGGAAGCAGGCGCCGACGATTATGTGACCAAACCCTTCGACACCCAGGTGCTGGTGGCGCGGCTGCGGGCGGTGATGCGGCGGGCGGTCTCCGATCCTGAGCGTCCGGCGCCGGCGGCCGGCTCCGGCGTCGAGTCGTTCGGCGACCTCGAGCTGGACCGGGAGGCCCTGGAGGTACGCCGCAGCGGCGCGACCGTCCAGTTGACGCCGACCGAGCTCAAGCTGCTGATCGAGTTCGCCAACAACCCCGGCGTGGTGCTGAGCCGCTCGACCCTGCTGCAGCGGGTCTGGGACTACGAGTGGGGTGGCGACGGCCGGCTGGTCGACGTACACCTGCAGCGGCTGCGGACCAAGATCGGTGCCGACCGCATCGAAACCGTCCGCGGCTTCGGGTACAAGTTGCGTGCGTAGTTGATGGGACTGCGCGGCAAGCTCGGTCTCATCTTCCTGCTGGTCTCCGCGCTCGCGATCCTCGTACTGTGCGTCGCGGTCTACACCCAGGCCCAGTCGGCCCGGCTGGACCGCACGCGCAGTTTCGCGGACGAGCGGATCCAGCTCGCGGCGCAGAGCTACGACACCAACGACGTACCGGTGTTCGGGGCGAAGGTGGACGATCCGGAGCTGCCGCCGCAGCTGCGCGACGCCGTGCTCGAGGGCAAGCGGGCCACGTTCAAGACTGGGTCGCCGCACGCGAAGATGTGGGCGGCGGTCGCGGTCAAGGACGGCAAGATCCTCTCGATCGAGCAGGACTACGAGACCAGCGACGACTCGATGAAGGCGTTGCAGCAGGCCTTGCTGCTCGGCGGCATCGGCACGGTCGCGCTGGTCGCCCTGGTCAGCGTGATCCTGGCCGGCAGCCTGTCCAAGCGGATCGTCGCAGTGGCCGGTACGGCGCGGCGCATCGCCGCCGGTGATCTGGACGCGTCGGCTGCCCAGGCTGTTGGCAAAGGCAAGGATGAGGTCCAGTCGCTGGCGACCGCGATCGACACGATGGCCAGCTCCTTGCGCGGCCAGCTCGAGGCGGAGCGCCGCTTCACCGCGGACGTCGCACATGACCTTCGTACGCCGGTGACCGGGCTGACCACTGCGGCCGAGCTGCTGCCGCCGGGACGACCGAGCGAGCTGGTTCGCGACCGGGCCAAGGTGCTGCGGCGACTGGTCGAGGACCTGCTCGAGATCGCACGCTTCGACTCGGGTGTCGAGCAGGCAGACCTGGAGCTGGTCGGACTCGGCGCCTTTGTCGGATCGGCTGTAGCTCGGTTGCGGATGCAGCAGGCGCTGGCGCCGGACAGTGTGATCGTTCACCTGCTCGGGCCGGATCAGACGGTGTCGACCGATTCGCGCCGGATCGAGCGGATCCTGGCCAACCTGATCGTCAACGGGCTACGGCACGGCAAGCCGCCGGTCGGGGTGACGGTCAGCGGGCGGACTGTCGAGGTGGTTGACCACGGCAACGGTTACCCGGAGGAGTTGATTGCCGAGGGCCCGCGTCGGTTCCGGTCCGGGATGGCCGAGCGCGGTGTCGGGCACGGTCTCGGTCTGACGATTGCCGCCGGCCACGCGAAGGTCCTCGGCGCCGATCTCACCTTCAGCGAGGCGCCGGGAGGCGGCGCGCTCGCGCGGCTCGTGCTGCCGGCCGAACCTGAGACGCAGTCGTAACACAACTCTTCAACCTTTGCCGTCGCCACCGCGTCTTCTCCTCCGTAACACCAACAAAACGAGGGGAAACCAGAACATCATGCGTACTCAGTTGATTCGCCGTACCGCTGCCGTCGTCGCCGGTCTCGCACTTGCCGGTGGGGGACTCGGCATCGCCGGCGCCCTGCAGGCCAACGCCGCCACGACGCACACCACCGTGGCGAGCGCGTCGGTCGCGGCGAAGTCGATCACGATCAAGTCGGACAAGACCACCGCGAAGGCGTGGGCGAAGGTCTCGTTCACCGGCAAGACCAGCGGTATCGCGAAGAACACCGTGGTCCAGGTGCAGCGGCTCGAGAACGGCAAGTGGGTCAACTTCCCGGCCACCACCAAGGTGACCAGCAAGGCCACCTATTCGGTCTGGGTGCAGAGCGGTCGCGTCGGCGTGAACAAGTTCCGCGTCGTGGCGGCGAACACCGCCTCCGCCGCGGCCTCGGTGACCATCACCAAGTAGGACGCGGAACGGCGCAACTCCCCAAGGGGCGGGGAGTGGCCCCGTTTCTCAATGCGTGCCGTAGACGTTGAACTCGGCGGCCGATCCGAAGACTGCGCCGTTCAACGAGCTTGTGCCGACGAACTTCACATACCGCCCTGGCTTGGCGGTGAAGTCAACCCGCTGTGCGGCGATGGAGTTCGGGAACTGCCCGGTCGTAACCGGCGTTCCCCAGTCCTGACCATCGGCACTCACATAGATCTCGTAGCCCTTCAACATCCCGTTCGTCCCGCTCTGCCGGGGCAGGTAGCTGAACCCGTTGACGTTGTACGTCGACCCGAGGTCGAGCGTCATGTGATGCGGGAAGTCAGCCGGTGTCGGGACCTCGGACCAGGCAGAATGCCAGATAGTACTGGGGTTTCCGTCCAGCGCCATCGTCGCGGCGCCACCGGTGGCGACGTCCTCGCTGTCCACATCTGCCACCTTGATCCGGGACTGCGGCACGATCCCCGGCGGGAGCACTGTCGCCTCCGCGCTGATCGTTGCCTGGCCACCCGTTGCCGTCAGCACATACTTTCCTTCTGGTGTACCAGCCGGCGGCGTGACATCCCACGTGGTCGTCGCCGTCGCGCCCGCAGCCACGCTGGCGTGGGTTGCCGGAGTCGTCGCGGTGACCGTCCAGCCGTCCGGCGCCTGGAGACCGAGCGTGATGTTGCTGGCAGCAACCACATCGTTGTTGGTGAAGGTCGTCGTGACAGTGTTCGCCTCGCCGGATACGAGCCCGGTCACCCCGGAGACCGCGACCGAGGTGCAGTCCGCCGGCTCCGACGTCGTACCGAGATCCGTGACGGCGAAGTTGTCCATGATGAAGTCGGTCTGGTCGCCGCCGTCGGTCAGCTTGCGCAGACCGACCCAATAGTCACCGCCGCATCCGGCCACGAACTCCTGGCTGAACGCCGCCTTCGTGCGCTGCTCGCCGATCGGGGTCGCCTTCACCCCGACGGAGTCTGGACGATCCACGCCCTGAACCCACGCGTACTGGCCGGCGCGACCGCTCTCGTAGTCGAAGCTGACCTTGTACTTGTGGCCGGGCCGGAAGTTCACTGTCGACGGAATGGTCCGGTATACCAAACCGGCGTTCTCCTCATGCGACTTGAGCGACCAGTCGTCGTCGAGGACATCGTCGACCAGCTTCCCGTTCCAACCGGCCTGCGTGTACGGCGCATGCTCCTTCGCCAGCACGGTCCGCGGGTCGGTCACCCCGCCTGCGTCTCCCTTGACGAACGGACCCCATCCCTGGTCCACGTTCTCGAAGTCATCCACCAACCCCGCTGCGGGTCGCTTCGTCTCCACCACCCGCACGTCATCTACCCGAGCCTGCGCTGCGCCCGCGGCTGCTGCGATTGACAGGTCGGCCGTACTGCCCTTCGCGTCGAACACCACTCGAGCGCGCTGGTAGTAGGCCTCGTGTTTGTCGTCGGCGGCAACCATGTTCTGCGCCGTCGATCTGGTCACCACGTTCTTGTTGCCGTCCACGGCGATGGTCGTCGGGCGGGACTTGCCCGGCTCGACCTCGACCCAGGCAGATGCGCTGTACGTGCGACCACGCGTCAGCCCGGTGATCCGCTGCTTGACCGATGACGCCTTCGTGCCGAGTTGGGCGACGTGCTGACCGTTGTCGAGGGTCGCGATGGTCGCGCCGCCGGTTGCATTCCAGGCGGCCAGGTTGCCGGCGTTGAAGCCGGGGTCCTTGAGGTGCGTGCTTTCACCCCACGCGGCGTCGCGCGGCTTCGGAGCAGCCACCGGGTAGAGGACGTACGGCTTGCCCGCAACCGCATCGAGCGTGATCGCGCCGTGGTGCGCCCGGATGGTGGTCGGCTTCGCGCGGCCGGTGTCCGTCAGTTGGTACGCGGTGAAGGTGTTGACGCCGGCGAACGCCGCGGGCAGCTGCCACGTCGTACGGCCGCCGGTCGGGTTGTAGTGGTAGAGCTTCTTGTTGTTGTCCCACGGGAGCAGGTACTTGTCGCCGTCGAGCACCTTCGCGTTCCCGACGTACACGGCTCGCTTGCCGTTCTCGACCGCGCCGCGGACGCCGCCGGTGAAGGTGATGTCGTTGGCGTTCCAGTCGATGATCTTCTGCTGCTGGAGGAACTTCGTCGGCAGGTTCTGCTTCCAGATGTTCGTGTAGAACTTGTTCCAGTCCGTCTCGCCGGTCCAGCCCTCGAACTCGACGATGCTGGCCTGGCCGAGGATCGGGTCGCTGTTCCAGACGTCCTTCTCGTGGTTGCGGACGAACCGGATGATCTGCGAGTTCAGGCCCTTGTTCGTCGGGCCGCCGTAGTCGAGGTCGTTGGCCCAGTGCGACCACAGCGACGTACGCTCGTGCCGGTCGGCCCACTCGGTCGCGATCTGCCAGCCCTGGTCGGACAGCTGCCGGGTCAGACCGTCGGCGAGCCAGCCGGACTGGTAGTAGACGTCGATGTACAGCTCCTGCAGGTTCTTGTCGGTCTCGTCGCGGAGCTGCTGGAACCGCTTCACGATGTTGCCGGAGGCAAGATCCGGGCGCTGCTTGATGTAGTAGCTCTGGTTCAGCCAGTTCCAGCCCTTGGCGGTCTTGTCGACCAGGTCCTCGCTGAACGCGTTCGCCTCCGGGTAGGACTCGGTCGCGTTCACGTGGACGCCGAAGGCCGCGTTCCAGGACTTGCCCTGCTTGAGCAGCGTGTTGAGGTCGGTCAGCCCGCCGGCGCGGAGGTTGTAGTTGCCGCCGTAGTCCGGGTGCCCCGAATCATGCCCCTCGGAGGCGTACCCCTTCAGGATCGCCATCTGGCCGAGCCCGTCGGTCGAGAGCGAGATGCGCTTCACGTCGTCGAGCGTGCGCAGGAACGGGTGCGTCGCCTGGCTGGCGAAGTTGAACGGGATGTGCGTGATCACGCGGTCCTTGACCTGGTCGCCGCCGTTCGGCTCGACCATGATCGAGCGGAACGCGACCGCGCCGTCCTCCCAGTCGACGGTCTTGTCGTGGTTCGCATCCGGCGTCACCACGACCTTCGCCCAGGGGAGCGGCTCGGTGTACGGCGACGTGTCGGCGCGGTACGTCCACTGGCCGCTCCAGACGCCGACGCGGGTACTGCCGTCGGCGGCCTTGCGGGCCTGGTGCCAGAACCGGGCGCCGTCGTCGACCGACTGACCTGCAGGCTTGTCGTACGTCGAGTTCGACTCGATGCCCGCTGCCAGGCCGCTTGTGTTGACGAACGCGTACGCCGCGCCGGTCGCGGACGTCTCGCCCGGGGTGGCCGCGGTGATCGGCGTGATCTTGTCCGCGGTGCGCGTCGAGTCCGGGTCGAGGGTGGTGAACGCGGTCGTCGCGCCGGCGTCCGTACTCGCGACCGAGACCAGGTCCTGGTTCGGGATGTCGATCGTGTGCACGCGACTCGCCTCGGTGTCGCGGACCGCGTCGATCGCGAACTTCGTTACCCGCCCAGCGACGCTCAGGCTGGCGTCGAGCTCGACACCGGGGAGGGCGTCGAAGGTGAGCGTGTACGACGCGCGGCCGTCGCCGACCGTCGCCGGTTTGGCGAGGTGTGCGGTCCGGGCGGTGCCGTCGATCGTGACCGTCGAGATCGCGTCCGGCTGGCCGCCGAGGGCCTGGCCGGAGGCGTTGTCGACGTACTTGACCACCCGGGGAAAGTCCGCCCCGACGGTGACCGTGAGTTCGTTCGACCGGAGAGTCAGGTCGCCGGCGGCGTGCGCACCTGAGGGCACGCTCAGCACACCGGCAGCCAACGCTACAGCCAGTACTCCACACCCCACTGAACGTTTCATGCGGAGAAAGTTCGCACGTAACAGCCAAGAGGTCAAGAGAAACAAACACTAATGAACAGGATTACGCAGGAATGATGCGCCCGGTGACCTCTCCCAGGCCGAGGCCGTTCGTCCGGGCGGTGATCGTCACCTCGTCGCCGTCTTCCAGAAACGTGTGTTCTTTGCCGTCGACGATGAGGGGTTCGCGGCCGCCCCAGCTCAGTTCGATGAAGGAGCCGCGTTGGTTCTTCTCGGGGCCGCTGACCGTGCCGGACGCGTAGAGGTCGCCGGTGCGGACCGTCGCTCCGTTGACGGTCATGTGGGCGAGCATCTGCGCGGGCGACCAGTAGATCTCCCGGTACGGCGGACTGCTGACCAGGTGGCCGTTGAGGTACACCTCGAAGGTGATGTCGTAGTTGACCAGGTTCTTGCCCGCCAGGTACGGAAGGACGGGCGGATCCTGGGCCGGGAGGGGTACGGCGGATGCCGCGAGGGCGTCGAGTGAGACAACCCACGGCGAGATCGACGTCGCGAAAGACTTGCCGAGGAACGGACCTAGCGGGACGTACTCCCAGGCCTGCAGGTCGCGCGCGGACCAGTCGTTCACGAGCACCACGCCGTACACATGGTCCTCGAAATCGTCAACAGAGACAGGCTTTCCGAGCGTCGACGGCGTACCGACGACATAGCCGAGTTCGACCTCGATATCCAACCGCTGCGACGGCCCGAACGTCGGGGCCGCCGCGTCCGGCGCCTTCCGCTGACCGCTCGGCCTGACGATATCGGTGCCGCTGGCAACGATCGTGCCGGCCCGGCCGTGGTACCCGACCGGGAGGTGTTTCCAGTTCGGCAGCAGCGGCTCGGAGTCCGGGCGGAAGAGCCGGCCGAGGTTCGTCGCGTGCTGCTCGGAAGCGTAGAAGTCGACGTAATCCGCGACTTCGAACGGAAGCTGCATGGTGACTGCGGACTGCGGGATCAGATGCGGCTCGACGGTGTCCCGATCGTTGGCGTTGCGGACCAGCTCGAGCAACCAACTGCGAGTCGCGCGCCAGGCGGGCCGGCCGAGCGCGAGGAACGCGTTCAGTGTCGGCTCGGCGAACAGTTGCGCGCCGTCCAGCATCTGCGCCGACGCGACCGGCGCGAGGTCGATGATCTGGTCTCCGATCGCGGCGCCCACCCGGGGCTCCTCGTCCCCGTGCCGGAACACGCCGAGCGGCAGGTTGTCCGGCCCGAACGGCGAGCCGTCCGGGATGTCGATCCAGCTCATCAGCCCTCCATCAAACCCAGTGTCGTCAGGTCGTTCCGCGGTTCGTCGATGCTGCACGACCCGAACGACGTGAACCACCGCCGCGTACTCATCGCCTGATCGTCGGTCAACTCACCGGCTCGAGCAGCAAGCACCTTGCCGTCCCGCTCGTTCAGAACCGAGACCACCTCATCGTGCGCCGCGCCGTCGAGCGACGCCCGCGTAGCGAGCAGCACATTGAGGAACCCGTGATGCTCGAACCCGGTATCCGAAGCGGTATGCCGGACCGCGTTGTGCAGCCCGGCCGTGCACTTGAAGGCCACCTCACGATCCAGGCAGGCGATGACGAAGGACGCCACCTGCTCCGCCGACGGGAACAACGACACGTCGAGTCCACCGGTCCGCAGCTTGGCGGCGTACCCGGCGTCGGCGACCACGTCGAGCGCGCGCTCCCACGCGCCGTCGAGCCCGATCTCGACGTACGCCGTCTCCTCGTCGAGGCAGTCGTCACACGCGCGGACGACGCGCAGCGCGTTGCGGGACAGATCGTCCTCGTCGCGCAGCCGGACCTCGACTGCGGTCACCTCGACGTCCTTCGACCGGTCTCCCCAGCGGATCGCGGGCTCGATCCCGCCGGCGCCGCCGGAGATCACCACCGACACGCGCAGCGGCCCGTCGCCGGAGCGCGCCGCCTCGGCGGCCACGTCCATCAGGTCCTGGTCGGTGCAGACGAACGGCCCGACGAGGTCGGCGTACGGCGACGTCAGGTGGGACCGGTGTGCGGTGACGGCCTGCGCCATCGGAAGGTTCCCCGGCGGGAACATGGCTGCGTCGTCGACCAGGTGCCGGAACAAGGCGGGGACGGTTGACATGGCCCAGAGCCTAACGGATGCTTTCGGTAAGCGGACGCACGCGTTCGATTATCGGATACTCTGGAGCAATTCTGATGGCGTTCTACCGGCAGGTCGGGGAAGTTCCGCCGAAGCGGCACACCCAGTTCCGGAAACCGGACGGCGGGCTGTACTACGAGGAGCTGATGGGGGAGGAGGGGTTCTCATCGGACTCGTCGCTGCTGTACCACGCCGGCGTGCCGTCCGCGATCGTCGATTCCCAGGTGTGGGACCTTCCCGATCTCGCCACCGTCCCCAACCACCCGCTCACCCCGCGGCACCTCAAGCTGCACGATCTCTTCACCGACACGTCCAAGTCGAACGCGGTCGAGGACCGGCGGCTGGTCCTCGGCAACGGTGACGTCCGGATCTCGTACGTCGTCGCGGAGCAGCCGTCGCCGTACTACCGGAACGCGATCGGCGACGAGTGCGTTTACGTCGAGAAGGGCTCGGCGACCGTGGAGACGGTGTTCGGCGTACTGAACGCCGTCCAGGGCGACTACGTGATCATCCCGCGCGCGACGACGCACCGGTGGCTGCCCGGGCTGGAGGGCGTGCACGCGTACGCCATCGAGGGCAACTCGCACATCGCGCCGCCGAAGCGCTACCTGTCGCGGTTCGGGCAGTTCCTCGAGCACTCGCCGTACTGCGAACGCGACCTGCACCCCACGGCCGAGCCGCTCGTGGTCGAGGGGACGGATGTCGAGGTGCTGGTGAAGCACCGCGGGAACGGCGCCAGCGGGATCGTCGGCAGCCGGATGACGTACGCGACGCATCCGTTCGACGTGGTCGGGTGGGACGGCTGTCTGTACCCGTACACGTTCAACGTGAGCGACTTCGAGCCGATCACCGGGCGGGTGCACCAGCCGCCGCCCGTGCACCAGGTGTTCGAGGGCTACAACTTCGTGGTCTGCAACTTCGTACCGCGGAAGGTCGACTATCACCCGCTGTCGGTGCCGGTGCCGTACTACCACTCGAACGTCGACTCCGACGAGGTGATGTTCTACTGCGGCGGCGACTACGAGGCGCGGAAGGGCTCCGGGATCGGGCTCGGATCGATCTCGCTGCACCCCGGCGGGTACGCGCACGGTCCGCAGCCGTCGGCGATCGAGGCCTCGCTCGGCGCGGAGCGGTTCGAGGAACTGGCCGTCATGGTCGACACCTTCCGCCCGCTCGAACTGGGCGAGGGCGGGCAGGCGGTCGACGACGGCGTGTACGCCTGGACGTGGGCTGGTCGCCGCAAGTCGTAGCTGTTTGTGGGATTCTTTCCTCTGTGAGTGAGGACGGGGACACGTCGCAACAGGTCGTGGAAGAGGTTTCACCGGAGCCGGAGTCGGGCGAATCGCCGGAGGTGGAAGTGCAGATGCCACTGCACGACCCGGAGATGCCCTTTGTCGTCGGCGTCGATCGGGACGCGGTGGTCCGCCGGCGCGAGGTGGTCCGGACCGTGGAGCGTCGCGGTGCCTGGATCACGCTGGCGATCGGCGTGGTAGGTATCGCGGCCGCGCTCTACGCGCTGCTCGCGTTCCGCGGTTCGGGGATGTGGCCGTTCGCGATCTTGTTGATCGTGGCAATGATCCCGCTGGTCCTCAGCACGGTGATGGTCTACCGGCTGCAGGCCGAGCGGCAGCAGTGGTACGACACCAACGAGCTGCAGCCGGTCGCGATGCGGATGTCGCTCAAGGGACTCGAGCTCGCGTGCGACGGAGCGGCGTACCCGGTCGTCCTGCAGTGGCAGACCGTCCGCGGCTTCCGGCAGCAGAAGCTGCTCGGTCAGTACGTCCTCGACCTCGACCTGGTGCCGGGGGTGAGCGCGACCACGGCCGGTGTCCGTGGCCTCGACCAGGCGCCGGTCCGCAGCGTCGTCAAGCCCAATCCGCTCCTACGCCCCACCGGTCTCTTCCTGGTGAAGGCGCTGGACCAGCCCGTCCACATCATCGACGAGGCCATGAAGCACTTCTCCGGCGGTACGGCGCAGGTCCGGCGCTAGCAGGGCAGCGAGCGGTAGGTGTAGCCGAGCTTCGTCAGTTTGGTGAGTGCGCTGTCCAGGGCCGCGACGGTCTGGGAGCGGTTGCCGCCGCCGTCGTGCATCAGGATGATCGCGCCGGGGCGGGCCCCGGACATGATCGCGTGCTCGATGTGGGCGACGCCGGGCTTCTCCCAGTCCTCGGTGTCGACGTCCCAGAGGACCTCGTGCTGGTGGTACGCCGCGGCGATCGCGTGGATCTTGTCGTTGGTAGCGCCCTCCGGCGGGCGCAGGCACTTCGACTTGATGCCGCCGGCGATCTCCTGCCGCACTTTCGCGTCCGGCAGACGGGTCAGCGTCTTGTGGTCGTACGTGTGGTTGCCGACGTGATGCCCGGCGGCGCGCTCGGCCGTGACCAGCTCCGGGAACTGCGCCACCTGGATCCCGATCACGAAGAACGTGGCCTGCGCGTGGTGCTTCCGCAGTACCTGAAGGATCTTCGGCGTCCACTCGTGCTGCGGGCCGTCGTCGAACGTCAGGTACAGGACCTTGCCGTTGTCGGTCAGGTTCCAGTCGTCCGCCGGTGGCTTGGGGGCCGGCGGCTTGACGGCCGGCCGGGTGGGTTTGGTCGACGACGACGTGCCTCGCTTGGACGTGGTCGACGTACTCAGGAGTCCGTGAGTGGGCGCCTTGTCGACGGGTTTCGCGGACGTGGTCGCGTGTTTGGACGGACTGGCGGCTTGGGCTAGGACGGCACCGCAAAGCAGGGCGGCGACCAACGGCAGGAGTTTGCCGGGCGGCTTGGTCATGCACGGCATCCTCTCGCGTCGCACGGTTCATCGAGGCACCGGGTCACCCGTAGGGTGGGCTCTCGTGCCGGAGATCCCGGCGGCAGACCAGTGAGGCGGCTGATGACGAACAGCGGTGAGCGTACGACGATGACCAGACGGACCCTGATCGGCGGAGCATCCGCCCTGGCCGCGGCCGGGTTCACGGCCGTCCCGGCGTACGCCGGCGGAACCGGACACGGCCGGAGTGTCCGCTTGAGCGTCATGGGCACGACCGACCTGCACGGCAACGTCTTCAACTGGGACTACTTCAAGAACGCCGAGTACGACGACTCCGCGCACAACGACATCGGCCTCGCGAAGATCTCCACGCTCGTCACCGCGGTCCGGGACCGCATCGCCGCGGACCGGCACGCGCCGCGTCCGCTGCTGCTCGATGCCGGCGACACGATCCAGGGGACTCCGCTGGCGTATTACTTCGCCAAGATCGAGCCGATCACCGGTGGTCACATCCACCCGATGGCGGCGGCGATGAACCGGATCGGGTACGACGCGGCGGCGCTCGGCAACCACGAGTTCAACTACGGGATCGAGCTGCTGCGCAAGTTCCAGCGGCAGCTGCGGTTCCCGCTGCTCGGGGCGAATGCGCAGGACTGGACGACGGGGCTGCCGGCGTTCCCGCCGTACGTGCTGAAGCGGGTGCACGTGCCGGGCGAGAAGCCGATCACCGTCGGCATCCTCGGCCTGACCAACCCCGGCATCGCGATCTGGGACAAGGCGAACGTCGAGAACAAGCTCAAGTTCGGCGGGATCGTCGAGCTGGCCAAGGTGTGGGTGCCGCGGGTGCGCAAGGCCGGTGCGGACATCGTGATCGCGTCGGTGCACTCGGGGATGGATCTCTCCTCGTCGTACGGCGATGCGCTGCCGTATCCGGAGAACACGTCGGTGCTGCTGGCCGAGACCGTGCCTGGGATCGACGCCGTACTCGTCGGGCATGCGCATCTGGAGATCCCGGAGCGCCTCGTCACGAACAAGACCAGCGGCGAGCAGGTCGTGCTGAGCGAGCCGCTGAAGTGGGGCATGCGGCTGTCGCTGATCGACCTCGACCTGCAGAAGGTCCGCGGTCGGTGGAAGGTCGTCAGCCGGCACAGCCAGGTGCTGAACGCGAACACCGTCGGCGCCGATCCGCGCGTGGTTGAGCTGCTGCAGAAGGATCACGAGAAGGTCGTCTCGTATGTGAACTCGAAGATCGGCACGTGCACCGAGGCGATGTCGGCGGCTACGGCTCCGTGGGAGGACACGGCCGCGCTGGACTTCGTCAACTTCATCCAGGCTGATGCGGTGTCGAAGGCTCTCGTGGGTACGCCGCAGGAGTCGCTGCCTGTGCTGGCGATCGCTGCTCCATTCAACCGGGCGGCTGCGATCCCGGCTGGGGATGTGTCGATCCGCGATGTGGCTGGGTTGTACATCTTCGACAACACGCTGCTCGCGGTGACGATGACGGGGGCGCAGGTGAAGGCGTACCTGGAGTTCTCGGCGGCGTACTACAAGCAGGTGACCGGGGCCGGGCCGTTCCCGTCCGACCAGGTCACCAACGCGCCGACCTCGACTGCGCCTGGTGGAACGCCGGACTACAACTACGACGTCGTCGGCGGTCGGACCAAGCCCCTCACCTACAAGATCGACATCGCGAAGGCGGTCGGGGCGCGGATCACGGACCTTTCGTACGACGGGGTCGCGGTGGCGGCCGACCAGCAGTTCGTCGTCGCAGTGAACAACTACCGCCAGTCGGGCGGAGGCAACTTCCCGCACGTCTCCACGGCGCCGGTCGTCTACAACCGCCAGGTAGAAATCCGCCAACTAATGATCGACTACGTAACCGCCACCGGCTCGGTCGACCCCAACACCTTCCACACAGTCGACTGGTCCCTAACCTCAAACGGCACCCCCATCACCGTCACCAGCTAGCAGCCAGCCCATCGCGGCGCCACGCGCGGCTCGTGGGAATGTGGTCGAGCCCTCGCGGTGCTACGCGCGACTCCTTCGTCGCCGTGCTACGCGCCGCCCCACCCACCCCCGGGCTTATCGCCCGGAGCATCCCTTCCGGCTATCGCCGGGGTGCCCGGCTATCGCCGGATCTTCCGGCTGCCGCCGGGTCTGCGGCTGCCGCCGCGGGTGACCGCCTCGTCGGCGCGCCTACACGTGCTCGGCGACGCGGATCGGGCATCGGCGAGGGAGCCACGCAGCACCGCGAGCATGGTCGATCCGCGCGGTGCTTCGCGTGGCTCACACCCGCCCCGGGCTTATTGCCCGTGCATCCCCCTCAAGCCACCGCTGGCTGTGCTCTTGACCGGGGGAGAGACTAAGTGATTTAGTCAGTTTGTGACTTACTCAGCGGCTGAGGTGCCGCCCAGCCTGTCTGACCGGTTGACCGAGTCGATTCTCGGGATCATCCGGGATGGTGGGTTGGGGCCGGGGGATGCGATTCCTTCTGCGCGGGAGTTGGCGAAGCGGTTCGCGATTACGACGCCGACGGTGCGGGAGGCGTTGCGGAAGTTGGAGGCGACGGGGGCGGTCGAGTTCCGGCACGGGTCCGGTACGTACGTCGGTCCTACGATCAACAACGTCGTACTGGCGAATCCGCACCGCCCGCCGATCACCAAGGACTCGGTGCTGCAGCTGATCAGCGCTCGGCTCGTACTCGAGCCGGCCGTCGCCGCCCAGTCCGCGGTGGCCCGGCAGCCTGAGAATCTTGAACGCCTGGAGGCCGCCGTCACCAACGCGCTCATCCCGCCCGGCGGTCCGGCATTCGCGCTAAACTTTCACGTCGAGCTCGCCGCCGCGTCCGGGAACCCTTTACTGCAAGAGGTTCTGTCGTCCCTGCTGAAGGTACGCGTCCGCGAGCAGCAGCAGATCCGTGCGCTGTACGACAACCGTGAGCGCGACCACGAGGAGCACCAAGCGATCGTCGAGGCCGTCCGCGCCCAGGACGCCGCCGAGGCCGAGCGCCTGACCCGCGAGCACCTCGACAACATCCGCCGCGCCATCGAGTCCGCCCCGGAGTGGTCATGAACCTCGCCGAGATGACGACCGATGAAGCGCTCGTCGCCGTACGCCGGTCCCCGCTGGTGATCGTGCCGGTCGGGGCGCAGGAGCAGCACGGCGGCGGGATGGCGATGTCGACCGACACCGTTCGCGCGGTCGGCGTGGCCGAGCGGGTCGCGGAGCGGTTGGACGGTCGCGCGGTGATCGCACCAGCTGTCCCGTACGGCGTTTCGCCGCACCACATGGCGTTCGCCGGCACCATGACGTTGTCCCCGGCAACGTTCATGCAAGTACTCCGGGATGTCGTCGCCAGCCTGCACGAACACGGCTGGCGCCGGTTCCTGGTGATCACCGGGCACGGTGGGAACAACGCCGCCCTGTCCGTACTCGCGCAGGAGTACGTCCGCAGCGAGCTCACGTTCGCGTGGACCCCGGTCACGTCCGTGGTGTCGGACCTGATCACAGGAGTCAGTGAGGTACACGGTCACGCCGGCGAGGCGGAGACCGCGCAGATGCTGTACCTGGCCCCGGACCTCGTCCAGGCCGATCGCCTGGAGCCGGGCGCCACCATGCTCGACGAACTGACCACGACGGCCCGGCTGTCCCGGCAGTCGCGCGGACCGCGGCTGTCCGTCGGGTTCGACGCGTACCACAAGCGTGGCGTACTGGGTGACCCCCGTCGCGCCACCGCCGAGGACGGCCGTCTCCTGGTGGAGACCGCCGCCGACCGGATAGCCGCCTTCGCCGACGAGCTGCTGTCGGCCTGACGTCGTACCACCCCGAACGCTGGACCTTCGCTCAGGGAGGTCCAGGCGCGAGCCTGCCCGCCCGCAGGCCGCATGCCCGAGGAGGCACCCCTGATGAACCTCGCACGCCCGAAAACACTCAGCGCGCTGCTGGCGTCGGCGGCTCTGGTGACCGCCGCCACCACGTTGCCCACGGCAACCGCATCGGCCGCGTCCACCACGCCCGGCTGTGGCAAGCAGGCCGCCGCGAGTGGCGACTACACCGTGCAGAGCGGTGGTCTGACCCGCACCTACCGCCTGCACGTGCCGAACAACTACAAGAGCTCCAAGCCTGCCGAGCTCATTTTGGTCTACCACGGCCGCGGCAAGACCGGTGCCCAGACCGAAGCCTTCTCCGACCTCTCCAAGCTCGACGCGATCGTTGCCTACCCCAACGGTGTGATCGGCGACGAGGACAAGCAGGCCTGGCAGGGCGCGCCGTACGCCGCCAAGGGCGTGGACGACGTGAAGTTCACCGCCGATCTGCTGGACGACCTCGAGTCGAAGTACTGCGTCGACACCCGCGCCGTCTACGCGACCGGCAAATCCAACGGCGCCGGCTTCACCGGGATTTTGGCATGCCAAATGGCTGACCGGTTCGCGGCGATCGCTCCGGTCTCCGGCGCGTTCTACATCCAGGGCACACACTGCGCGCCGAGCCGTCCGATCCCGGTCCTCGACATCCACGGCACCGGCGACACCACGATCCCGTACGGCGGCGACGGCGAGCGGGACTTGCCGAGTATCCAGACCTGGGTCCGCGACTGGACGGTCCGCGACCACTGCAATCCCGATCCGAAGACGAGTCAGCTCGGTGACGACGTACTGAAGTTCACGTACAAGGGCTGCAAGGCTGACGTCGTACACGTCGCGGTTACCGACGGCGGCCACAGCTGGCCGGGCTCGGACTCCACGTCCGGACCGGGCTACGTGACGCAGACATTCGAGGCGCACGAGCTGATCGGTGCATTCTTCAAGGCGCACAAGCTCTCATGAGTACGACGACTGAGACGAGGGAGCTGCCCCGGCTGGTCCGGGCGATGGCTGTCATCGAACGGGTCGGGAACGCGTTGCCGCATCCGTTCTGGCTGTTCTGGATCCTGTCCGCGATCCTCGCCGTCGTCAGCGCGATCCTGTCTGCCCTCGATGTGTCAGTGCTCTCGCCCAAGGACGGCAAGGAGGTCGCCGTACAGAACCTGCTGTCCGGCGACGGGCTGCAGATGGCGGTCTCGACGGCGATCTCGAACTTCGCCGAGTTCCCTCCGATGGCGACGATCGTGGTCGTGATCATGGGCGTCGCGCTGGCCGAACGGACCGGATTCCTGCAGGCGCTGATGCGGGTCAGCGTGTCCCGCGTGCCTACGTCGATGGTGGTGTTCGCGGTCGCGTTCGCCGGCACGATGGCGCATGTCGCGTCGGCCGCGGCGTACATCATCCTGGTGCCGCTGGGCGGGCTCGCGTTCCGCGCGGTCGGTCGGTCGCCGATCCTCGGCATCGTGGTCGCTTACACGGCGATCGCATCCGGGTACGACGCGAGCCCGATCCCGACCCCCAACGACGCGATCTTCGCCGGCATCACCACCGCGGCCGCGAAGACGATCGACCCGAACGCACACGTCTCGGTGTTGTCGAACTGGTTCTTCAACATCGCGTCGTCGGTCCTACTGGCGCTGGTGATCACGCTCGTCACGCGGCTGGTCTTGAGCAAGAGAACCGACCTCGACGCCGACCCCGACGCGCCAGGTGACGATCCGGATCAGCTGGCCGTTTCAGTTGCCGAGCGCAAGGGTCTGCGCCGGGCCGGCATCGTGTTCCTGGTCGCGGCGGTAGCGATCGTCGCAGTACTGCTGCCGCACGATTCACCGCTGCGGGGCAAGGACGGCAGCATCGTCGACTCGCCGTTCCTGGACGGGATCGCGGTGGTCGTCGCCGTACTGTTCGGCCTCGTCGGCATCACGTACGGCGTGACCGTGAAGGCGATCGAGCGCGCGGCCGACGTACCGAAGCTGATGGCCGAGGGAATCAAGCAGATGGCGCCGGTCCTGGTGCTGTTCTTCGCGATCGCGCAGTTCCTCGCGTACTTCGACTGGAGCAACATCGGCGATCTGCTGTCCGCGGAGTCGGCGCGCTGGCTCGGCGATCTCGGCGCGCCGAAGGTGGTGATCTTCCTCGGCATCCTCGCGCTGCTCACGGTCATCAACGTGCTGGTGACCAGCGGCTCGGCGATGTGGTCGCTGACCGCGCCGATCCTGGTGCCGATGATGCTTCTGCTCAACGTGCCCGCCGAGACCACGCAGGCGCTGTTCCGCATCGCCGACTCGGGCTCGACGGCAATCACCCCGATGAGCCCGTACTTCGTGATGGCGCTCGGCTTCCTGCAGCGCTACCGAAAGGACGCCGGCGTAGGCACCCTCGCGTCGTACACCGTGCCGCTCGCGGTCTCGATGACTATCGCGTGGACCCTGCTGTTCCTGGCGTGGTGGGCCCTTGGCATCCCACTCGGCCCGGGCGCGCCCGTCAGGTGACGTCGACGCCGGCGGCCCGGAGATCCGTCAGGGCCTGTTCGGTCGATGAGGGTGCGACGCCGGCGGTCAGGTTGATCAGGACCGTTGTGCCGAAGCCCTCCTTGCGGGCGTCCAGCGCCGTCGCGCGGACGCAGTAGTCCGTCGCGATGCCGCAGACGTCGACGTCGGTCACGCCCTTGCCGCGCAGCCAGTCGGCCAGGGCGTGACCGCCCTCATGGGACTTTCCTTCGAAGCCTGAGTACGCCGCGGCGTACTCACCTTTGTCGAAGATCGCGTCGAACGGTTGCGGGTCCAGGTTCGGGTGGAAGCTGACCCCGTCCGTCCCGGCCACGCAGTGCCGCGGCCAGGAGTGGACGAAGTCGGGTTCCTTGGAGAAGTGGTCGCCGGGGTCGATGTGGTGGTCGCGGGTGGCCACGACGTACGCGTACTGGCGTTCGTCGGGCTCGGCCTCGTGCCAGTGGTGGAGGAGTTCGCCGATCCGGAACGCGACGTCGGCCCCGCCGGCGACGGCCAGGCTTCCGCCCTCGCAGAAGTCGTTCTGCACATCCACCACGATCAGTGCCCGGGCCATCGCGACGCTCCTTCATCGGGGGAGTTCCCTCTGCCCACGGTACAAGCGTCAACGCCGTCCGGCTGGGATTGCGAGTTATGCGGGCAGCAGGGTCCCGCCGGTCACGCGCAGGATCTGGCCCTGGATCGCCTTGGTTCGCGGTGAGGTGAGGAAGAGGATCGCGTCCGCGAGCTCGGTCGTCTCCGGCAGGTGCCGGGCGCTGAATCCGGCCGCGATCTGCTCCAGTGCGGGCTGCGGTATGACCCGGTGTGCGCCGTTCTCCAGGGTGATTCCGGGCATGACGACGTTGACGAGTACGCCGTCCGCACCCAGGTCGTGCTGCACACTCGCGATCAGCCCGTGCAGCCCTGCCTTGGCCGCGCTGTACGGCCACGACCCGGGCAAGCCACGCTCGGCGAGGTCCGTGGAGATCAGCACCAGCCGCCCGTGCGCGGACCGCCGCAACGCCGGTGCCACCTGCTGCACCAGGTGGTAGTTGCCCTCGAGGTTGGCCCGCATGATCGGCACCCACCACTCGGCCGGCCCGTCCTCGACCTTCGTCGGCCGGTCGTGGAACCCGGCGTTACCCCAATCGACCGCGTTCCCGACCACAGCATCGAGCCCGCCCCAGTGCTCCACCACAGACGCAACAGATGCCGCAATCGTCTCGGGCGCGGAGAGATCCATGGGTACGACGTACGCCGTACCGCCCGCCGCCTCGATCTCCTCGGCGACCGCCTCGGCAGCGTCCTTGCGCGAGTTGTACGTGATCGCGACCCGCGCCCCCTCGGCGCCGAACGCGATCGCCGTCGCCCGCCCGATCCCCGACGACCCGCCCGTCACCAGCACCGCCGCGTCCTTGAATCCCAGGTCCATGACCCGTCCTTCCGGTATTTGTTAGTCGGCTAAGCAGAAAACTTAGCCGACTAACAAATCGAACGCAAGCCGCTGACGTCCGCCGATTCTCAGCGTTCCGGGAGCACAATGGCGCTCTCTGTGGGAAAGGAGCTGCGGTGAGCTTCACCATGCTGGCCGTGGTGGTTGCGGTCGGGTTGATCGGTCCGCTGCTGGCGCTGCCGCGCGGCTGGCACATCCCGGTCGTGCTCGGCGAGTTGCTGGCCGGCGTCGTCCTGGGCAAGACGGGTTTCGGGTACTTCGTCGCGTCCGACGACAAGTTCACGTTCCTCGCCGACATCGGGTTCGGGCTGGTGATGTTCGTTGCCGGGACCCACGTTCCGGTCCGCGACGAGAGCCTGCGCAAGGCGATCCGGCCCGGGCTGCTCCGCGCGGTGGTGACCGGCATCGTCGCGACCGGTCTCGCCTATGCCCTGAACGCGGTCTTCGACACCGGGCACGTCGCGCTGTACGCGGTACTGATGGCGTCCTCGTCCGCGGCGCTGGTCCTGCCGATCGTCGACTCGCTCGGACTGGGCGGGCGGCCGGTGGTCGAGTTGCTGCCCCAGGTCGCGATCGCCGATGCCGCGTGCATCGTGGCGCTGCCGTTGGCGATCGATCCGCCGCACGCCGGCCGGGCGGCGCTCGGTGCGCTGGCGGTCCTCGTGGCCGGCGCTGGGGTGTACGTCCTGCTCAACTGGGCGGAGCGGTCCGGCGCACGGCGTCGGGCGCACAAGGTGTCGGAGGACCGGCAGTTCGCGATCGAGCTGCGGGTCAGTCTGATCGTGCTGTTCGCGCTGGCCGGTCTGGCGACGGCGACGCATGTCTCGATCATGCTGGCCGGGTTCGTACTCGGGCTCGCGGTGGCCGCGGTTGGCGAGCCCCGGCGGCTGGCGCGGCAGTTGTTCGCGTTGACCGAGGGTTTCCTCGGGCCGGTGTTCTTCGTCTGGCTCGGGGCCTCGCTCGATCTGCGGGAGCTCGGCACGAAGCCGGAGTTCATCGGCCTCGGCGCCGCGCTCGGTCTCGGTGCCGTGATCAGCCACCTGTCCGGGATGCTGACCCGGCAGCCCCTGAGTCTCGGTGTGCTGGCGTCGGCCCAGCTCGGGGTCCCGGTGGCGGCGGCCACGGTCGGTACGACGTTGCACGTCCTTCAGCCGGGGGAGCCGTCCGCGCTGATCCTCGGTGCGCTGGTGACGATCGCGGTCGGCGTTGTGGCGGCTGGCATCGCCGTACGACGTGGTCTGGTCACGCCGAAGCCGGTGTCGGGGTGACGGCCGATCCGGTGGCGGCGACCGCGGCGTACGAGCGCTGGCTCGCGACCCGGATTCCCGTGGTGGCAGAGGATCTCGAGCTCAAACATCGCGAACTGGCAGCGGATCCGCTGCGCTTCCTCCGTGGCACGTACTACCTCTGGCTCGAGCGCGTCGCCGAACTGGCGCCGGCGTTGCTGGACGGTCCGCAGGTCCCGGCCGTCGGCGACCTGCATGTGCAGAACTTCGGGACGTGGCTCGACCATCGCGGCGTACGGCGCTGGGGCGTCAACGACCTCGATGAACTCGCCTGGGGCTCGCCCGCACTCGACCTGCTCCGGCTGGCGGTCTCCGCCGTACTGACCCCGCAGGTGACGATCAGCCCGAAGCGGATCTGCCGCCTGCTCCTCGACGCGTGGTCCACGACCAAACCGGGCCGCGCCGTCGATCTGGCCGATCCGAAGGCCGAACATCTGCGGGCGTTGGTGCCGAAGCAGACTGATCCGGAGAGGTACTACGACAAGCTCCGCGCCGGCCCGCCCGCGGATCCGTCGGTCCTGCCACCCGGGGTCCACGCGGCCATCAAGATCGCCGACGCCACCTGGCATCAGCGCCAGGCCGGCACCGGATCCCTCGGGCATCCGCGAATGGTTGCTGTCGGCAAAGACATTGCCCGGGAGGTGAAGGTCGTCGGCCCGCCGACCTCCGACTACGTGCGGGTCGGAGCGCAGCCCGACGACCTTCTCTACGGCCGGGTCCTGAGCGCCGTTCGCGGCCCGGACCCCATGCGCCGCATCGACGGCTGGCAGCTCCGCGCCCTGGCCCCGGACGTCGAACGCATCACGATCGAGTCCCTCCGCCCGAGAGCCGTCGAACTCGTCCTGACCTCGATGGCCCGAGCCGCCGCCGACGTCCACGGCGTCATCCCACACCACCTCCACGACGCCCGCCGGCACCTCGAAGCCCTCCCGGCCGTCTGGCTCCTGGACGCCACTCGCCGACTCGCCGACGACACACGAGCCCGGTACGACGAGTACACCCGCTCACGTAGTTGACACGCGCGGCCCGCCCTTCGGCCACCCCATGGAGCCCGGGTCGTGGGCCTCGCGCCGGATCCTCTTCTCGATGACGAACTTGCAGGCGGTCTCCTTGATCACCGCGCCGAGTCGACCGGCGATGTAGAGGTTCACCGCCGTGTCGTCCTTGCGAGCAAGCTGCCTGATCCCGGCGTGCCGGCCGAGACTCACGCACGCTCCCGTGAAGGCGAGGTCGAGCGCTGCCGGTTCGGTGCCCGCGATGCGACTCAGCACGGTATTGGCGGCCTGCGCCCCGAGCGGCCCAGCGGCGTACGTGCTCATCCGCAACGGCCGACCCGACGGCGCAGCCGCATCACCGGTCGCGACGATGCGATCGTCGTCCACGTTGGTCAATGTCTCGTCGGTCAGTAGCCGACCAAGCGTGTCGGTATGCAGTCCGCTCGCAGAAGCCAACTCCGGTACGCCGAAGCCCGCAGACCAGATCGTCAGCGCACTCTGTCGCACCACTCCGTCTGACAGCACGACCGCATCAGCCCGCACCTCGGTAACCCTCTCCGCCTCGAGTACTGCGACCCCGTGCCGAGCCAGCCACTTCGCGATGTACCGACGACCCTGCGCGCTGAAGGTCGGCGCCAGCTTCCCACCACCGACCAGCGTGACCTTGCGTCCTTGTTCAGCCAGTTCGGCAGCCGTCTCGATACCGGTCAACCCACCGCCGACCACCGTCACCGGAGCATCGCCAGGCAACTGGTCCAACCGGCCGCGCAGGAGTTGCGCAGGCTCGTACTCCGCGATGTCGAACGCGAACTCCGCCGCACCAGGCACCGACAGCGGAATCGCAGCCTTACTGCCGACCGCATAGATGAGGTAGTCGTAGTCCAGCGCTGCGCCCGACGCCAGCCGCACTCGGCGGCCCGCGGTGTCGATGTACGTCGCGCTGTCCACGACCAACCGGATGCCCTCGCCGAGCAGGGTGCCGTAGTCGATCGTGGCGTCGCCGGTCCGCGCGACGAACTGGTGCAGCCGGATTCGTTCGACGAACTTCGGGCGAGGATTGACCAACGTGATGTCGACATCCCCGCGCATCCGTAGGTGGTTCGCCGCGAGTGTTCCGGAGTACCCGCCGCCGATGACGACGACCTTGTGTTCAGACATGGTGAGTGTTCCTCTCGTTGTTCTCACCAGTCCGACCAGCGAGTCCGTCGGAACGTGAGGCCTCACATTTCGCCGCGCTGTGTTGTCGTACGGGCATGAACGAACGGCGCCAGCTGATGAATCTCGCCTACCGCCTGCTCGGCTCCCTGGCCGATGCCGAGGACGTCGTCCAGGAGGCGTACGCCCGGTGGTACGCCATGTCCGCGCAGCAGCGGGACGCGATCGCGTCGCCGGGCGCGTGGCTGACGACGGTCACCAGCCGGCTCTGCCTCACCCTGCTGTCGTCGGCCCGGGTGAGGCGCGAGACGTACGTCGGGGAGTGGATCCCTGAGCCGCTGCCGGAACCGACAAGCCTCGATCCGGCCGACCGGGTCACGCTCGACGAGTCGGTGAACATGGCGTTCCTCGTCGTACTCGAGTCGATGACACCGGCCGAGCGCGTCGCGTTCATCCTGCACGACGTGTTCCGGTACCCGTTCGCCGAAGTCGCCGAGATCGTCGGCCGCAGCCCGGCGGCCTGCCGTCAGCTGGCCTCCTCGGCCCGCCGCCGCATCCGCGACTCGCAGGCGCCCGCGACGCCGGCCGCCCGGCAGGCGCAGATCATCAGGGAGTTCAAGCAGGCCTGGGAGGCCCAGGACATCGAGGCTCTGGTCGGCCTGCTCGACCCCGATGCCACCGTGGTCGCCGACAGCGGCGGCCTGGTCAGCGCCGTACTCGGGCCGATCGAGGGGGCCGAGCGGATCGCGCGCTCGATGCTGAAGTTCGCCGGCAAGCTCCGGGAGTTGACGATCGTCGAACGGACGGTCAACGGGCAGCCCGGGCTGGTCGCGCAGCAGGACGGCGTGACTGTGACGGTGTACGCGTTCGAGGTCGTCGGGGACCGGATCAAGCACATCTGGGGTGTCCGCAACCCCGGCAAGCTCCGGCCCTGGTTTCGCGACAACGTGAGCTGACAGTTACTGTTTGACGGCGCATTGTCACCGAGTCATGGGTCGGCATCTTCCGCCGGAGCGGGCCCAAGGGGGTTCGCTCATGAAGAAGGCTGTCTTGGCAGTTGTCACCGGTGCGGCCGTGGTCGCCGCGGCGCTGGTGCCGTCCGGCCCGGCTGTACAGGCCGCGACCGAGGCAGGTGCGCACAGCGCGCCGCGTGGATTCGGCTCGGCGTTGTCGTCGGTGGAGCAGTTGTCGTGGCAGACGAACGCGAGCGTGAACGCGGTGGCCGTCGCGGGCAACCTGGTGTTCGCGGGTGGCCTGTTCACCCGGGTCCGGCCGCCGGGCAAGGCTCGTGGTGTCGGTGACGTGGCCCGGAAGTACTTCGTGGTGCTGAACCGGACGACCGGCGTACCGACGCGGTTCGCGCCGCAGGTCAACGGGCCGGTGTGGAGTGTCGACACGTCTCCCGACGGCCGGTGGGTTGTGATCGGCGGCGACTTCACCGTCGTCGACGGGGTGTCGCGGTCGCATGTCGCGATGTTCGACACTGCCACCGGCAAGCTCGTCACCGGGTGGGACCCGGTGGTCAACTTCCGGGTCGCGGCGGTGAAGATCACCGACAAGACGGTCTACCTCGGCGGCTCGTTCGGCCTGGTGGACAAGATGACCCGCAACCGTCTCGCCGCGGTCAGGCTCGACACCGGCACGCTGCTGCCGTGGAGCCCGGACGCGAACGACGACGTCCACGCGATCGAGGTGTCCACCGACGGCGAGCGGGTGTTCGTCGGCGGCGGTTTCACCCGGATCGGCGGCCGGAACGATCACGCGCTCGCGATGCTGAACGCGACGACCGGTGCGGTGCTCTCGATGCGCGCGGCCGGGGCGATCCCGGCGAAGACCGAGGGCTGCGACAGTCGGGTGAAGGACCTCGAAGTCCAAGGAAACAAGGTCTTCGCGTCCAACGCCGGTACGGGAAGCGTCAGCTGCTACGACGGCGTCCTCGCCGCGGACGCGACGACCGGCAAGCTGATCTGGCAGAGCCACTGCCAGGGCGCGACCGAGGCGATCAAGGCGATCGGCAACTGGCTGTACAAGGGCTCGCACGCGCACAACTGCAGCGCGGACGGCGGCTTCCCCGACAAGACCGGGATGCACCACCTGCTCGTCTACAGCACGATCACCGGCAAGCTCGGCCCCTGGTTCCCGAACACGGACGCGGGTGGCGAGACTCTCGTCGGCCCGCTGGCGTTCGCGTCCGGCGGCAACGACCTGTGGGCCGGCGGCGATTTCACCGAGGTGAACGGCGTACCGCAGGAAGGTCTGACGCGATTCACCAGCGCCCCGGGCGGAGCCGCGCCGGCCCGACCGGCCGCGCCGAAGGTCGCCAGCGCGCGGGCCAACAAGGTGACGATCAGCTTCCCGACCGTGCTCGACCGCGACAACATCGCGCTGACCTACGTGCTCTACCGCGGCACGACGCGGATCGGTGCCTGGTCGCGCTCGTCGAACTCCTGGACCAAGCCGACCGTCACGACCGTCACCGACCCCGGCCTGTCCAGCGGCCAGAAACTGTCCTACCGCCTCGAGGTCAGCGACGGCCGCAACGTCCAGAAAAGCCCAGCGGCCACCGTCAAGGTCCGCTAGCCTTGGCGGTCGACTAGAAGCCTTCGAGGAGTTGGGGATGCCCGGTCAACCGGGCACGCGCTGACCGCAACCGTCATCGCGTGCCGCCTGCAGAGCATCGAGCGGCACTTTCCCCTGCCCTGGGAGTCTTCTGTGTCGCTGTGGACGCATCGTGACTTCGTTCGGCTCTGGATCGGCCAGAGTGCATCACAACTCGCAAGCTTCGCCGGTCAGGTGACCCTGCCGCTGGTCGCGGTCACCTCGCTCGGCGCCGGCGCCGCCCAACTCGGCGTACTGCGTGCCGTGCAACAACTTCCGATCCTGCTGTTCTCGCTGGTGGTCGGCGTACTGGTCGACCGTTGGCGGTTCCGGTCAGTGCTGGTGGCCGCGGATCTGGGTCGTGCGCTGGTGTTCGCGTCGGTCCCGCTCGGGCTGGGACTCGGCTTGTCGTTCCTGTACGCCGTGGGTTTCGCGGCCGGCGTGTTCACGGTCTGTTTCGATGTGGCATACCAGTCCGCGCTGCCGCGCCTGGTCGAGCGAGATCAGCTTGCCCAAGGCAACAGCATGCTCGAGACGACCCGGTCGGCCGCGCAGATCTCCGGACCGGCGCTCGGCGGCGGCCTCGTGTCGCTGCTGACCGCGCCGCTCGCAGTACTCGCCAGCGCGGCGCTCTTCGCGTTCTCGAGTCTGTCTGTCGGCCGGATCAGCAACCGGACAACGACCGGAGTTCCACGGACAGGGGTACTGCGCCAGATCGGCGAAGGCCTGCGGATCGTGGCTCGTGACTCGTCGCTGCGGGCGATCGCGGCGGCGACCTGTGTGTACCAGTTCGGCTTCACCGCACTGACCACGGTCTACCTGCTCTTCCTGAGTCGGACCCTCAGCCTGCCGAGCGCAATCGTCGGTCTCGTACTCGCGTCCTTCGGCCCGGGTGTGCTGATCGGCTCGTTGCTCTCGGCCTGGCTGCCGAGACGCTTCGGCTACGGCCCGGTCGTGGTCTTCGCCGCCTTGGTCTCGGATCTAGTGATGCTCGTCACGTCGACACTGCGCGGCTCCGGACCGCTCACAGTCGCCGCTCTGGTCACGATCAACGTCCTGTACGGCGCTCTCAGCCAATCCGTCGACGTCGCGGTGACCGCCGTACGGCAACTCGTTACGCCGTTGGACGTCCAAGGCCGGGTCGTTGCCACGATCAACTTTCTCGGACTGGGCCTGACACCGTTCGGAGCGTTGCTCGGCGGCGCACTCGCCGCAGCGGCCGGCGTCCGTACGGCGTTGCTCGTGGCGACGGTCTGGCTGTTCCTCTCGCCACTGTGTCTCACGCGGCTTCGACGTAGTCTGGCGCGGTGAGATCACCCGTGAGCTACGCGTGACGGGGCCGGAGCAACTGGCTGTCGTCGGTGCTGGACTGGGCGCAGGCATTCTGACGTCGACCGTCGGGGTCGCGTCGTTGCTGAGCTTCCCGGTGCTGATCGCGTTGGGGATCCCGCCCGTGGTCGCGAACGCGTCGAACACGCTCGGCTTACTGCCGGGCGCGCTGAGTGGCGCGATCGGCTACCGGCGCGAACTGCGTGAGGTCCCACGAAGTCAGACGGTGGCGGTCGTGGTGATCTGTGCCGTCGGCGCGATCGGCGGTGCCGCACTGCTCCTGGCCCTGCCGTCGCGCGTGTTCGCGTCGGCAGCACCCTGGCTGATCCTCTTCACCTGCCTGATCGTCGGCGTACAGCCGTGGATCTCGAAGTGGCTGCGGGCCCGGTCCAACCATCCGCATGGCACTCAACGATCGATGTCACCGGCAACCACTCTGTTCACCGCACTGACGGGCGTGTACGGCGGTTACTTCGGCGCGGGTGCCGGCGTCATGATGATGGCCGTTCTCGGCCTCGGACTCGACCTGGAGCTCCGGATCGTCAACGGGCTCAAGACCCTCGCGCTCCTCGCCGCGAACCTCGTCGCCAGCATCATCTTCGTCTTCATCGCCGACCTCAACCTCGCCGCGTCCGGACTGCTCGCGGCCGGTTCCATCGTCGGCGGGTACGCCGGCTCCCACATCGGCCGCCGCCTCCCCGCCACCTTGCTGCGCGTCCTGATCGTGCTCGCCGGCGTGGTTGCCGCCGTACTGATGCTGCGCTAGACGTGCTGCCAGATGGCCGCGGCGGCGATGAGTAGGCAGATGCCGCCATTGAGGTACGGGTGGCTGAAGAGGATCGCCACGAACTCGCGGATCGTTGCCGTCGGCCAGTAGTACGCGGCGGTCGGGGAGCCGATCACCTGACCGTTGACCTTGGCCTTGCGTGCCGTCATCGCGGCGCGGAACGCGTGGAAGTTGTTCGTCACGATCAGGCAGCGGTACTTCGGCGTACATGCGACCATCAACTCGCGGCTGAAAGTCAGGTTCTCCCAGGTGCTGGTCGACCGGTCCTCGCGCAGGATCGCCTCGTCCGGGACGCCGCGCTCGATCAGGTACGACGCCATCGCGTGCGACTCGGGCAGGTCCTCGTCGCGGCCTTGGCCGCCGGACGTGATCATCATCGGCGTACGGCCTCGGCTCAGCGCCCGTTCGTACACCTGCTTGCCGCGGTCCAGCCGGCTCGCGAGCAGCGGCGTGACCCGCGAGCCGCGCAGGCCGGCTCCGAGCACGATGACGAAATCGACCTTCCGGGACGAGCGGACCCGGCTGTAGACGAACGCGTACACCAGGAAGCAGACGAACAGGAACGCGATATAGGTCAGCACCCCGATCAGCACCGAGCGCAGCGCTGCGAGCGGCTCCCAGCCGATCTTCTGCACCGCGACGCTGAACACGACGAACCCGATGATGCCGAGCCCGGCGAGCAGCGAGAGCAGGTTCTTCGGCCGGCGGCCCTCCCGGCGCAGCATCGTGATGCCGTTGACGACGAGGAACACCGCGAGCACGGCGATCGCCAGCGGGATGACGGCGAGGATGGCCAGCACCAGCCAGCGGGCCGCGGTGTTGTTGAAGGCGTCGACCACGAAGATCATCCCGATCCCCGCGAAGATCAGCGTCAGGACCAGGAAGATGCCGTTCTTGAACAGTCGCCGGTCCCGCAGGAAGCTGACCGCGAACACGACGAACCAGAACGCGGCGGCGACGAAGGCGTACATCGGGCACATGAAATCACGGCGGCCTGACCAGAAGCTGGAACTCAGGGATTCGTGAGTGTCCGGCGTGTGCGAGGCTGACCGCATGAGCAGCGTGACTAACTGGGCCGGCAACGTCAGGTTCGCCAGCGAGCTGCAGCGGCCTCGGTCCGTCGAGGAGCTGCAGGAGCTGGTCTCGGCGGCGGAGAAGGTGCGGGTGCTCGGCACCGGGCACTCGTTCAACCGCATCGCCGACAGCACCGGGGCGTTGGTGAGCGTCGCTGACCTGCCGTCGGAGATTGCTGTTGACGAGCGTGGGGTCACGGTCTCGGCCGGGCTGCGGTACGGCGAGATCACGGCCGCCCTGGAGGCTCAGGGGCTCGCGCTGCACAACCTCGGTTCACTGCCGCACATCTCGGTGGCCGGGGCATGCTCGACCGGGACGCACGGCTCCGGGGATGGCAACGGCCCGCTGGCGGATGCGGTCAACGCGATCACGTTCGTGGACGCTCGCGGCGAGCTCGTCACGCTGAACCGCGGTGACGAGGACTTCGCCGGGTCGATCGTCTCGCTCGGCGCGCTCGGGGTGACGGTGAGCCTGACGCTCGACGTACAACCGTCGTACCAGATCAGCCAGGTGGTGTACGACGGGTTGCCGGTGGAGCGGCTCGGGACGGACTTCGCCGAGGTGATGGGCAGCGCGTACAGCGTCAGCGCGTTCACCGACTGGGTCGACCCGGATGTGATGGTCTGGCGGAAGTCGCGTGATCTCAGCGCGCCCGCACCGGAGTGGCTGGGTGCTCATCTAGCGGACGGCGCGCGGCATCCGATCAAGGTGATGCCGGCCGACTACGCGACCCAGCAGGGCGGCGTACCGGGTCCTTGGAACGAGCGGCTGCCGCATTTCCGGCTCGAGTTCACCCCGAGCAACGGCGACGAGCTGCAGTCGGAGTACTTCGTGCCGCGCGATCGGGCGGCCGAGGCGTTCGAAGTACTACGGGCCCTGGGCAACCTCTTCGCGCCGGTGATCCAGGTGTCCGAGGTACGGACGATCGCGGCCGACGAGCTGTGGTTGAGCCCGAGTCAGGGCCGGGACACGGTCGCGCTGCACTTCACCTGGATCCAGGACGAGGCTGCGGTCCGCCCGGTCGTCGCTGCGATCGAGGAGGGTCTCGAGTCGCTCGACGTACGACCGCACTGGGGCAAGGTCTTCGCGGCCGACGCCGCGACGCTGGCCGAGCGCTACCCGCGGGTGAAGGACTTCATCGCGCTGGCCGCGAAGTACGACCCGGCGGGCAAGTTCCGTAACGAGTACCTCGACACGTTCCTGCCTACGCGCTGAGCTCGACCAGCGACAGGGGAAGATCCTCGACCCGGTACGCCGGGGCCGGGGTTCGCAGCAGCGTGCCGCCGACGTGGCGGGCGCTGTTGCTGAGCACGATCCGGCCCTGGTCGTTGACGATGGCAACCTTCCGGTGGGTGGCCCGCAGGCACGGCAGGACCGCCTTCTCGAACGTGAAGACCCGGACGTCGGCCCCGGCCACGCCGACGAACCGGTCGCGGACGAGGACCGGCACGGTGAAGGTCAGCGTGTAGTCGTCGGTGCAGAGATAGTCGACGTACGGACCGGTGATGTGCCGGCGGCCGGTCCGCTGCGGTACGTCGTACCAGGGCAGGGCCGCGTAGTCGTAGAAGTTCTCGCCGCGCGGATCGGTGTCGACGATCAGCCGCTCGGTGACGCCGTTGCTGAGCATGAACCACTCGAGCCACCACTGGGCGTCGGCCAGTGCGTCGATCGCCGCGACGAAGCCGGCGCCCTGGATCGATGAGCCCTGGTCCTCGAGCGCGGGCCGGACGAGCTCGATCACGCCGCCGAGGTCCGCCCGGCGGACGGTCGGCTGCCGGTCGAAGACGGCCGCCGTCGCCGCGCCGATCCGGTCCGCCAGCCCGAACGCCTCCCCGACCACGGACTCCACCAGCTCGAGCACCGTCTCGAGCCCGGCGTCGAGGGTCAAAGACTCTGTGCTCATGTGTCCTCCAACGCCAGTCTGAGGTCGATCAGCCGTGCCGTCGAGTCGGCCACCCGTTCCTCCGCGGCGGCGCGGGCCCCGTCGCCGTCGGTGCGGTCGATCGCGGCGACCACTTCGCGGCAACTCCGCACCGTCCGGCGGTGGCTGTCGTCGTCGCCGAACGCGAGCCAGAGCAACGTGCCGACCTCCGCCTGCAGGCTCACCTCGGCCCGGTAGAGCCGGGTCGACTGCGCGGTCGCGGCCACCTCGATATGGAACTGCGCGTCCGCCCGCCGGCGTCCGCCCAGTCCTTCGGCGTTCTCCAGGCCGTCGCAGACCGCGGTCAGTCGGCGTACGTCGTCCGGTGTCGCCCGCTCGGCCGCCAGCCGGGCTGCCGTCCCGGCGATCGCGCTGTAGTGGTCGCCGAGATCCCGCAGCTCCGCCAGGCTCAGCTCGGCCAGCCGGTCGCGGACGATCGCGGTCGATATCTCCTGGTGGGCGCGGACGAAACTGCCGCCGCCGCGACCCCGCCGGGTGTCGATCAGACCGCGCTGCCGCAGCGCCGAGAGCGCCTCCCGGATCGTGGCGGTGGAGACGCCGAAGATGCCGGCCAGGTCGGTCTCGCCGGGCAGCTGCCCGGAGTCGGGGACCAGGCCGAGCGCGATCGCGTCGGTCAGCCGGCGGGCCACCAGTTCCGATCGGCTCAGCGTCTCCAGCGGTGCGAACACCGCGGCCGCGCCACTGCCGTAGAACCGCAGCGCCATCCGGTCTCACCAACCCTCACGACACGACTTCGACACAGGTCGCGGACATTGTCGCCGATCGCTTGAACTTTAACATCTGGTTTCATATGTTTACGCCCAACCGGCGTTCAGGAGTGCTGATGCGAACAGTGCAGAACCTGATCAATGCAGAGCGGCAGGACGCGCGCAGCGGCGCGACCAGCGAGCTGATCGACCCCGCCACCGGCAAGGTCTTCGGCACGGCGCCACTGTCCAGCGACGAGGACGTGGACACGGCGTACCGGGCCGCGGCCGCCGCGGTGCCGAGCTGGGGCGCGATCACGCCGGCCGAGCGACAACGGATGCTGCTCCGGTTCGCCGATCTGGTCGAGGCGCGCGGCGACGACCTGGTCGCCGCCGAGTCCGAGAACACCGGGAAGCCGCTCGAGCTGACCAGGACCGAGGAACTCGCGGTCATGGTCGACCAGCTGCGGTTCTTCGCCGGGGCGGCCCGGCTGCTCGAGGGCAAGTCGGCCGGCGAGTACCTGGCCGGTCACACGTCCTGGGTCCGGCGTGAGCCGATCGGTGTCGTCGGCCAGATCACCCCGTGGAACTACCCGATGATGATGGCGGTCTGGAAGGTCGGCCCGGCGCTCGCTGCCGGGAACACGCTGGTGCTGAAGCCGGCCGAGACCACACCGGTGACAACCGTGATGCTCGCGGAGCTGGCGGCCGAAGTACTGCCGCCCGGAGTCTTCAACGTCGTCTGTGGCGACCGCGCCACCGGCCAGGCCGTGGTCGCGCATCCGACGCCTGGCCTGGTCAGCATCACCGGCTCCACCCGGGCCGGCTCGGAAGTCGCCAGTACGGCGGCTCTCGATCTGAAACGCACCCACCTCGAGCTGGGCGGCAAAGCACCGGTGCTGGTCTTCCCCGACGCGGATCTCGCCGCGGCGGCCGAGGCGATCGGCATCGCCGGCTACTTCAACGCCGGCCAGGACTGTACGGCGGCCTGCCGTGTCCTCGTCCATGCCTCGGTCCACGACGAATTCGTGCAGGCACTGGTCGACTGGGCCCGGGACAACGCGAGACCAGGGCTCGCCGACGACGCCGACGCGCTGTTCGGTCCGCTGAACAGCCGCCTGCAACTGGACCGGGTCCGCGGCTTCCTGGCCCGGATGCCCGGCCACGCCACGATCGCGCTCGGCGGTGAACAGCCCGGCGGAGCTCTTGCCGACGGCTACTTCCTCGAGGCGACCGTGGTCACCGGACTGCGGCAGGACGACGAGATGATCCAGGACGAGATCTTCGGCCCGGTCATCACCGTGCAGTCGTTCGCGGACGACGACGAGGGTCTGCAGAAGGCCAACGACGTCCAGTTCGGGCTCGCGTCGAGTGTCTTCACCGCCGACCACTCGCGCGCCTTGCGGATGTCCAGGGCGCTCGACTTCGGCTGCGTCTGGATCAACACGCACATCCCGCTGGTGGCCGAGATGCCGCACGGAGGCTTCAAGCACTCCGGTCACGGCAAGGACCTGTCGATGTACGGCGTCGAGGACTACACCCGGGTCAAGCACGTGATGTCGGCGATCGGATGACGTCGGTGGACGCGCAGGCGCAGACCGTGGCGACCGAGGCCGCCGCGGTCAGCCTGCGCGGCCTGCGGAAGACGTTCGGCGAGGTCACCGCGGTCGACGGGATCGATCTCGACCTGACCGAGGGCGAGTTCTTCTCGATGCTCGGTCCGTCCGGCTCCGGCAAGACCACGGTGCTGCGGATGATTGCGGGCTTCGAGACGCCCACGGCCGGCCGGATCCTGCTCGGCGGCGCCGACGTCACGGACCAGGCGCCGTACGCACGGGACGTGAACACGGTCTTCCAGGACTACGCGCTCTTCCCGCACATGAGCGTGCTGCAGAACGTCGAGTACGGGTTGCGGGTCAAGGGCGTCGACCGGCGCAACCGTCGTACCCGGGCTGTCGAGGCGCTCGAGACGGTCCGGCTGGAGGGGTACGGCGACCGTCGGCCGAATCAGCTGTCCGGCGGCCAGCAGCAACGCGTCGCGCTGGCGCGAGCGCTGGTGAACCGGCCCAAGGTGCTGTTGCTGGACGAACCGCTGGGCGCGCTCGACCTGAAACTCCGGCGGGAGATGCAGATCGAACTGAAGGCGATGCAGCGCGATGTCGGTATCACCTTCGTGTTCGTCACGCACGACCAGGAAGAGGCGCTGACGATGAGCGACCGGATCGCCGTGTTCAACGGCGGCCGGATCGAGCAGCTGGCCACGCCGGTCGAGCTGTACGAACACCCGGCCAGCGCGTTCGTGGCCGGGTTCGTCGGTACGTCCAACCTGCTCGAGGGCGATGTCGCGACCGCGATTCTCGGGATGGACGGCCTGTTCACGGTCCGGCCGGAGAAGATCCGGCTGCAGTCGCGCGACGCCGCCGCCGAGCCGGGGACGTGTACGGCGACCGGAGTGGTTCGCGAGGTGGTGTACCTGGGATCGGCGACCCAGACGGTCGTCGACCTGGACGCCGGCGGATCGCTGATCGTCCTGCAGCAGAACCGGCAGGGATCCGTGCAGGACAAGCTCGAACTTCGCGGTACCGGGGTCCGGTTGACCTGGGACCGCGAACACACCGTCGCGATCGGCGGTCCGCAGTAACACCGCAGTAGTAGCAGTCTCCGCCCCGAACCCTTCAGGGAGCTTGAGATGAAGAAACTCAGCGTAGCGGTGAGCCTGGCAGTGCTCGCCCTGGTCGCGGCCGCCTGTGGCACCTCGGGCGGCGGTGACTCCGCCGCCAAGGCCGGCAGCAGCACCGGATTCTCCGCACCGGACCTGCCGAAGCTGGACAAGCTCGGAGCCGGGGAGGGGAAGCTCAGCGTGCTGGCCTGGCCCGGGTACGCCGAGGACGGCTCGAACGACCCGAAGGTCGACTGGGTCACGCCGTTCGAGAAGCAGACCGGCTGCCAGGTGACGGTGAAGACCTTCGGTACCTCCGACGAGGCCGTCACGCTGATGAAGACCGGGCAGTACGACGTGGTGTCGGCGTCGGGCGACGCGACGCTGCGGCTGATCGCGGGCGGACAGGTCGAGCCGGTGAACACCGACCTGGTGCCGAACTACGCCGGCGTCTACTCGTTCCTGAAGAACCGCCCGTGGAACTCGGTGAACGGCCAGATGTACGGCATCCCGCACGGCTGGGGCGCGAACCTGCTGATGTGGCGGACCGACAAGGTCAAGCCGGCCCCGACGTCGTGGGGCGTGGTCTTCGACGCGAACTCGCCGTACAAGGGCACGGTGACGGCGTACGACTCGCCGATCTACATCGCCGACGCGGCGATGTACCTGATGGCGACCAAACCGGATCTCGGCATCAAGAACCCGTACGCGCTGGACGACAAGCAGTTCGCCGCGACCGTGGATCTGCTCAAGACCCAGAAGACGCTGGTGTCGGAGTACTGGTCGGACTACCTCAAGGAGGTCCAGGCGTTCACCAGCGCGAACTCCGTGGTCGGGACGACCTGGCAGGTGATCGCGAACGTCGCGACCGGCGAGAAGGTGCCGGTCCAGGTGACCGTGCCGACCGAGGGCGTGACCGGATGGTCGGACACCTGGATGGTCAGCGCCACCTCCAAGCACAAGAACTGCGCGTACCAGTGGCTCAACCACATCATCAGCCCGCAGGCGAACGCGGCGGTCGCGGAGTACTTCGGTGAGGCGCCCGCCAACGGCAAGGCCTGCGCGCTGACCGCGGACAAGAGCCACTGCACGACGTACCACGCCGGCGACGCGACGTACGCCCAGAAGATCTGGTACTGGACCACGCCGATCGCGCAGTGCCTCGACGGCCGCACCGACGTCAAGTGCACCGACTACAGCAAGTGGACCCAAGCCTGGACACAGATCAAGGGATGAGCGCCCGTGGCCCGCGGACCCGGTTGGCGTTGCTGCTCGGGCCGCCGATGCTCTGGCTCGGGGTCGCGTACCTCGGGGCGCTGGCGGCGTTGTTCGTCACCGCGTTGTGGACGCAGAACGGGTTCACCGGACAGATCGAGCGGGTGTGGACGCTGGACAGCTTCAAGACGCTGTTCACCGTCGACGTGTACCGGACGATCGCGTTGCGCACGATCGCGGTCGCCGTCCTGGTGACCGTGATCGACGCGGTGGTGGCGTTCCCGATCGCCGTCTACATGTCGAAGGTGGCCGGCCCGGGGCTGCGGCGGTTCCTGCTGGTGGCGGTGCTGATGCCGTTGTGGGCCAGCTATCTGGTCAAGGCGTACGCGTGGCGCGGGATGTTCTCCGAGGGCGGGCTGGTGTCGTCGGCGTTCGAGGCGGTCGGGCTGAAGTCGCCCGGGTACGGGCTGACCGCGACGGTGGTGACGCTGTCGTACCTGTGGCTGCCGTACATGATCCTGCCGATCTACGCCGGCCTCGAACGGTTGCCCGATTCGTTGCTGGAGGCATCGGCCGATCTCGGCGGCCGGACGCTGCAGACGCTGCGGCGGATCGTCCTGCCGACCGTCGTACCGGCGATGGCGGCGGGTTCGATCTTCACGTTCAGCCTGACGCTGGGTGACTACATCGCCGTCCGGATCGTCGGTGGCACCAATCAGTTGCTGGGCAATGTTGTGTACGACAACGTGGGTGCGGCCAACAACCTGCCGTTCGCGGCCGCGGTGGCGACGATCCCGGTCGTCGTGATGGTGCTGTACCTGGCGGCGGTCCGGCGTACCGGAGCGATGGAGAGCCTCTGATGACGATGTCGCGCTCGACCCGGATCGTGCTGCGGATCCTGACCGTGATCATTCTCGGGCTGATCTACGTGCCGCTGCTGCTGGTGCTGGTGAACTCGTTCAACGTCAGCAACACGTTCGCCTGGCCGCCGCGCGAGTTCACGCTCGAGTGGTGGCGGCGGGCGGCCGAGAGCCAGGGCGCGCTGGACGCCCTCTGGGTCAGCGTCCGGGTCGGGCTGGCGGCGACGGTGATCGCGCTGGTGCTCGGCACGATGATCGCGTTCGCGCTGCAGCGGTTCGCGTTCTACGGCCGGGACGTCGTGTCGTTGCTGGTGATCCTGCCGATCGCGCTGCCGGGCATCGTCACCGGGATCGCGCTGAACAACGCCTTCCGGACCATCTTCGGGTGGCAGCTCGGGTTCGTCACGATCGTGATCGCGCATGCGACGTTCTGCATCGTCACGGTGTTCAACAACGTGATCGCCCGGTTGCGCCGTACCGGCGTCTCCCTGGAGCAGGCCTCGGCGGATCTGGGTGCGTCCGGGTTCACGACGTTCCGCCTGGTGACTTTTCCGATGATCCGGTCGGCCTTGCTGGCGGGGGCGTTGCTCGCGTTCGCGCTGTCGTTCGACGAGATCGTCGTGACCACGTTCACCGCCGGCGCGAACCTGCAGACGCTGCCGATCTGGATCTTCAACAACCTGTTCCGGCCGAACCAAGCGCCGATCGTCAACGTCGTCGCGGCGGCGCTGATCCTGATCTCGGTCGTCCCGGTGTGGCTGGCGCAGAAGTTGTCCGGCGACGCGGAATCACTCGGAGCCGGCCGCTGACGGAAGCCCTTCCAGTGCGCCGGTGATGGTCCAGAGGAGGTTGCGGAGTACGCGGCGGTCCTCGGGGGTGAGGTGCTCCAGGGCGCGGCGGCCGGCGCGATCGTAGATCTGCTGGACGGTGTGGGCCAGCTCGATGCCGCGGTCAGTCAGCTCGATGCCTACCTGGCGGGCGTCGGTTGCGCTCTTGACGCGGCGTACGAGGCCTGCGGCTTCCATTCGCTGGGTGGTCTTGGTCGCGGTCGGTACTTCGACGTCGAGGACCTTCGCGAGCCGTGCGACCGGGAGGGAACCGTGGTGGAGCAGCTTCGCGAGCACCAGCTCCTGTCCGGTGTGCAACCCGCTGCCGGCCAGCTCCTCCGCCACCGCTTTCCGCGCCGCGCGCTCCGCGAACCGCAGAGCGATCAGCACATCCGCCTCGTCGGCCGGCGCATCCGCGGACCATTCGGTCATGTATGACTCCGGGGATGGAACGGGTTGCGGGCGTCGTAGTCGCCCTCGTACTCGGTCGGGATGGCCGGCTCGCCGCGGCTCAGCTGGCTGGCGGAGCGGGGGAGCTCGTCGCGGACCTTCTGGTGGAACGCCTGCGACTCCTGCGGCGTGGTCCGGCCGACGATCTTCCCGGCCTCGACCAGCGACTTCAGCAGCAGCCGGTCATCGCCGTCGTCGACCGGCTGCTCGCCGACCCCGATCAGCTCGAGCTCCGCGACCCCGGCCGCCGACCGGCGCCGCAGCGCCCACTTGCGGCCGCCGATCGAGATCTTGTCCGGGCTCTTCTTCGCGACCGGGACCAGTGCGCCGCTCTCGTCCTCGCGGGCGACCAGCTTGTACACGAACCCGCAGGTCGGGTACCCCGAGCCGGTGACCAGCGATGTACCCACGCCGTACCCGTCGACCGGCGCCGGGGCGAGCGCGGCGATCTGGAACTCGTCCAGGTCGCTCGTCACGATGATCCGGGTCTTGTGCGCGCCGAGCGAGTCCAGCTGCTCGCGGACCTGGCCGGCGAGCGAGGGGAGGTCGCCCGAGTCCAGCCGGACCGCGCCCAGGTCGGGTCCGGTCAGCTCGATCGCGGTGCGGACGGCTTCGGCGACGTCGTACGTGTCGACGAGCAGCGTGGTGCCCTTGCCGAGCGCGTCGACCTGGGACCGGAAGGCGTCCTTCTCGCGGTCGTGGAGCAGGGTGAACGAGTGCGCCGCCGTACCGGCGCTCGGGATGCCGAACCGGCGGGCTGCCTCCAGGTTCGAGGTCGTGGAGAAGCCGGCGATGTACGCCGCCAGTGCGCTCGCGACGGCGGCTTCCTCGTGGGTACGCCGGGAGCCCATCTCGATGCAGGGCCTGCCACCGGCCCACCAGGTCATCCGCGATGCGGCCGAGGCGACGGCGGAGTCGTGGTTGAGGATCGAGAGGAAAACGGTTTCCAGGAGCACTGCCTCGGCGAACGAGGACTCGACCACGAGCACCGGGGAGCCCGGGAAGAAGATCTCGCCGTCGGCGTACCCGGAGATGTCGCCGGTGAACCGGTAGTCCGCCAGCCAGTCCCGGGTAGCCTGGTCCACGACGCCGCGATCGGCCAGGAAGGCGATCGTCTGCTCGTCGAAACGGAACCGCTCGAGCGCGTCGAGCAGCCGGTTCACGCCGGCCACCACGCCGTACCGGCGGCCGTCCGGCAGGCGGCGGGCGAACAGCTCGAAGACCGAGCGGCGTTGCGCCGTGCCGTCGGCCAGGCTGGCCTGCAGCATCGTCAGCTCGTAGTGGTCCGTGAGAAGGGCCGTCGAGTGGGTCGCGGTGTCTGTCACAGGGGCAGCCTATTGCGAGACGGGAACCGATGATGGGGAGAATGGACAGGTGAGCACCGCACCGAGCGAGCTGGAGAGCCCCGAGGTCACCGAGGCGATCCAGTTGAGCCCGCCCTGGATGACCATCGTCTGGAACGATCCGGTCAATCTGATGGACTACGTCACGTTCGTGTTCCAGACGTACTTCGGCTACTCCAAGCAGAAGGCGGAGAAGCTGATGCTGCAGGTGCACCAGGAAGGCAAGTCCGCGGTCTCGAACGGCAACCGGGAAGCGATGGAACGCGACGTGGAAGCGATGCACTCCTACGGCCTGTGGGCCACCTGCGAGAAGTCGTGACGCGGTTCCGCAAGCGCCGCAAGACCGTCGTCGTCAGTTTCGCCGAACACGAGGCGGACATTCTGGCGAACCTGCTCCGCAACCTGGTCGAGCTCCTGTACGACGGCCTGCCGCCGCGCTCGGCCGAGTCGAGCGACCCGCTCGCCGCGCTCCTGGAGTCGGACGGGCCGACGTCACCGCCGGAGGACGTCGTACTGCAGCGGCTGCTGCCGGATGCGTACAAGACCGACGACATGGCGTCGGCGGAGTTCCGGCGGTTCACGGAGCGTGGGTTGCGCGAGGGCAAGGTCACCGACGCCAAGCGGGTCCTGTCGGCGCTGGAGGAGTCGGGCGCTGACGAGATCGCGCTCGAGCCTGACGAGCAGCTCTCCTGGCTCCGCGCCCTGAACGACCTGCGCCTCGCCATCGGCACCCGCCTCGACATCCAGGACGAGGACGACTACACCACCTGGGAAAAACTCCCCGACGACGACCCCCGCCGCCTCACCTACGACTTGTACGACTGGCTCGGCTACCTCCAGTCAGCCCTCCTCCACAACATGCGCTGAGTCAAAGGACACCGCCTTCGGCGGCGACAGTCTTTTGGCGCCTTCGGCGCGCGCGGGTGCTGGTCAGGCGGGGAGTTGTCGGCGGTTCGACTGTGGATCGGCGGTGAATGTGGGACCTTCGGGCCCGCCCCTCGGGGGTTCTGGTGCTGAAAGGACACCGCCTTCGGCGGCGGCTGTTTGTTGGCGCCTTCGGCGCGGGCGCGGGTGCTGGTTAAGCGCCGAGGTGGTCGGCGCGTCAACTGCGGGCCGGCGGTGAGTCGAGCGCTTCGACGCGCGCTCGCGTGTTCTAAAGGGCACCGCCTTCGGCGGCGACAGCCTCTTGGCGCCTTCGGCGCGCGGGTGCTGGTCAGGCGGCTCGGTGGTTGGCGCGTGGAGTGCGGGTCCGGCGGCGGGTCGGGGGCTTTTGCGGTTGGGCTTGGCGACCTCGCGGGTTTTGGTGCATAGCATGCGGTGGGTGAGCTATCCGAGGGTTGGGGTGCCGGGGTTTCCAGAGGTTGAGCTTGGGGTGCTTGCGTACTGGGAGGGGGATGGGACGTTCAGGGCCTCGCTGAAAGGTGAGGAGGAGTTTGTTTTTTATGATGGGCCGCCGTTTGCGAATGGGTTGCCGCATTACGGGCATCTGCTCACCGGGTACGTGAAGGACGTCGTGCCGCGGTACCAGACGATGCGTGGGTATCGGGTGGAGCGGCGGTTCGGGTGGGATACGCATGGGTTGCCGGCTGAGTTGGAGGCTCAGCGGGTGCTGGGGCTGAAGACGAAGGCGGAGATCCTGAAGCTGGGGATCGAGAAGTTCAACGATGCTTGTCGGGCGTCGGTGCTGAAGTACACCGATGAGTGGCGGTCGTATGTGACGCGGCAGGCGCGGTGGGTGGACTTCGAGCATGATTACAAGACGCTGAATCCCGACTACATGGAGTCGGTGATCTGGGCGTTCAAGACGCTTTATGACAAGGGGCTCGTGTACGAGGGGCTGCGCGTCCTTCCGTACTGCTGGAACGACGAGACCCCGCTGTCGAACCACGAGCTGCGGATGGACGACGACGTCTACCAGCCTCGTCAGGACCCGTCGGTGACGGTCGCGGTCGAGCTGGAGACGGGGGAGCGGCTGCTCGCCTGGACCACAACCCCGTGGACTCTGCCGAGCAACCTCGCGATGGCGGTCGGCCCGGACGTGGACTACGTCGTCGTGGACGACGCTGAAGGCCGGCCGACGATCCTGGCGGAGGCGCGGCTCGCGGCCTACGCCGGCTCGCACGGCGACGACGGAGGCCTCGGCACCGAGGTGCGTCGGCGCCTCAAAGGCTCAGACCTGATCGGACTGCACTACACCCCGCTCTTCGACTTCCTCGTCGGCACCGAGAACGCGTTCCAGGTGATCGCGGCCGACCACGTGACCACCGACGACGGTACGGGCGTGGTGCACATGGCTCCGGCGTACGGCGAGGAGGACCAGCTTGCGTGCGACGCGGTCGGCATCCCCACGGTCCTGACCGTCGACGACGCAGCACACTTCACCGCGGTCGTGCCGCCGTACCAAGGCCTGCACGTCTTCGAGGCCAACCGCCCGATCATCCGCGACCTGCGTGCCGCGGGCGCGTTGATCCGCGAGGACAGCATCGTGCACAGCTACCCGCACTGCTGGCGGTGCCGGAATCCGCTGATCTACAAGGCGGTTTCGAGCTGGTTCGTCGAGGTGACCCGGATCCGCGACCGGATGGTCGAGTTGAACGAACAGATCACCTGGGTCCCGGAGCACGTCAAGCACGGGCAGTTCGGCAAGTGGCTGTCCAACGCGCGCGACTGGTCGATCAGCCGCAACCGGTTCTGGGGTTCGCCGATCCCGGTCTGGCGGTCGGACGATCCGGCGTACCCGCGGATCGACGTCTACGGCTCGATCGAGGAGCTGGAGCGCGACTTCGGTGTCGAGGTCCGCGACCTGCATCGCCCGTACGTCGACGAGCTGACCCGGCCCAACCCGGACGACCCGACCGGCCGGTCGACGATGCGGCGGGTGCCGGATGTGCTGGACGTCTGGTTCGACTCGGGCTCGATGAGTTTCGCGCAGGTGCACTACCCGTTCGAGAACCAGGACTGGTTCGAGAATCACTTCCCGGGCGACTTCATCGTCGAGTACATCGGCCAGACCCGCGGCTGGTTCTACACCTTGCACGTGTTGTCGACGGCGCTGTTCGACCGGCCGGCGTTCCGGTCGTGCCTGAGTCACGGGATCGTGCTCGGCAACGACGGGCAGAAGATGAGCAAGTCGCTGCGGAACTACCCGGACGTCACGGAGGTGTTCGATCGCGACGGCGCGGACGCGATGCGCTGGTTCCTGATGTCGAGCCCGATCCTCCGCGGCGGCAACCTCGTCGTCACCGAGCAGGCCATCCGCGACGGCGTCCGCCAGACGCTGATCCCGCTCTGGAACGCCTGGTCCTTCTTCACCCTCTACGCCAACGCCGCAGGCGTCTCCGGCACCCGGTCCACCGCCTCGCCGCATGTCCTGGACCGCTACCTCCTCGCCAGCCTCCGCGAGTGTGTCGCCGACGTCCAGACCCACCTCGATCGCTACGACATCGCATCCGCATGCGACGCAGTCCAGAGCTACACCGAGGTCCTCACCAACTGGTACATCCGCCGCTCCCGAGACCGCTTCTGGTCCGGCGAACAGGACGCGATCAACACGCTCTACACCGCCCTCGAGGTCCTGTGCCGTACGGCGGCACCGCTCCTTCCGCTGGTCACCGAGGACATCTGGCGCGGCCTCACCGGCGAACGCTCGGTGCACCTGACCGATTGGCCTTCGTACGGCGAACTCCCCGACGACCCCGAGCTGGTAGAGCGGATGGAACGCGCCCGCGAGGTGTGTTCGGTCGCGTCCTCGATCCGCAAGGCGAGCGGGATCCGGGCGCGCCAACCGCTACGCACCCTGACCGTCGCGACCGCGGCCGACCTTGCCGATCTCGCGCCGTTGATCGCCGCCGAGGTCAACGTCCGCGACGTCGTGCTGACCTCCGCCGACGCCGTCGATGCGCCGGTCTCACAGCGGTTGACCGTGAACGCGCGCGCAGCCGGCCCGCGCCTCGGTCGCGACGTACAGCAGGTGATCAAGGCATCGAAGTCCGGCGACTGGTCGGTCTCCGCCGACGGCGTAGTAGTTGCTGGCGGCATCGAACTGCAGGACGGCGAGTACACGCTGGAGACCACGCTCGCGGACGGGCACGAGGCGAGTGCGCTGCTCCCGGGCGGTGGGTTCGTCGTACTGGACACGACGATCACACCCGATCTGGAGGCGGAAGGTGTCGCGCGGGACGTCGTACGGGCGATCCAGCAGGCGCGGCGCGATGCCGGGTTCGAGGTGACGGATCGGGTCCGGCTGACGCTGACCGCGGACCCGTCGACCGCGGCCGCCGTACAGACGCATCGTGAGCTGATCATGGGCGAGACACTGGCGACCGCGCTGGAGGTTGTGGAGGGCACCGAGCTGACGGTCGGCGTGACTGCTTAAGGTGGCGCTCATGGAGACGCGGAGGCTTGGACGGACCGGTCGGGACGTGGGCGTGGTCGGGCTCGGTGCGTGGCAGTTGGGCGCGGACTGGGGCGCGGTGGACGAGAGCGACGCGCTCGGCGTGCTGCACGCGGCGATCGAGGGCGGCGTCACGTTCATCGACACGGCTGATGTGTACGGCGATGGGCGGAGCGAGCGCCTCGTCGGACAGGTGCTGAAGACACACGATGGGCTGACCGTCGCCACCAAGATGGGCCGCCGCGTCGAGCAGGTGCCGGAGAACTACAACCTCGACAACTTCCGCGCCTGGAACGACCGTTCCCGGCAGAACCTCGGCGTCGACACGATCGACCTGGTCCAGCTGCACTGCCCGCCGACGCCCGTGTACTCGAACGACGAGGTGTTCGACGCGCTCGACTCGATGGTCGAGGAGGGACGGATCGCGGCGTACGGCGTGAGCGTCGAGACCAGCGCCGAGGCCCTCACCGCGATCGCCCGGCCGAACGTTGCGTCCGTGCAGATCATCCTGAACGCGTTCCGTCTGAAGCCTCTCGACGAGGTGCTCCCCGCGGCGCAGGCGGCCGGCGTCGGCATCATCGCCCGGGTCCCGCTGGCGAGCGGTCTGCTCTCCGGCAAGTACGACGAGCACACTACGTTCTCGGCCGACGACCACCGCACGTACAACCGTCACGGCGAGGCCTTCGACGTCGGCGAGACCTTCTCCGGCGTCGACTTCGCCACCGGCCTGGCCGCCGTACGGCGCCTGATGCCCTGGCTCCCGGCCGGTACCACGATGGCCCAGTTCGCCCTCCGCTGGATCCTCGACCAGCCCGGCGTCTCCGTCGTCATCCCCGGCGCCCGCAACCCCGAACAGGTAGCCGGCAATGTCTCGGCCGCCGCCATCCCGCCCCTCACCGACGATCAGTTGGCCGCGGTCCGGGATGCGTACGACGAGCTGATCCGCCCGCAGATCCACGACCGCTGGTAACGCGCTGTCCGCATTGTGGACCGACTCCGTGGTTGGCGGGGTCGGTGCGGCGCTCGCCGTACCGTGGAGGCGTGTTGGTGATCGAGAAGTCGACGTACGACGCGATCGTGGCCCATGCCCGGAAGGACCATCCGGACGAGGCGTGCGGTGTGGTCGCGGGTGCGGAGGGGTCGGACCGGGCCACCCGGTTCCTCCCGATGCTGAACGCGGCGATGTCGCCGACGTTCTACGAGTTCGACTCCGGCGACCTGTTCCGGCTGTACAAGGAGCTCGACGAGCGGGACGAGGAGCCGGTGGTGATCTACCACTCGCACACCGCCACCGAGGCGTACCCGTCGCGCACCGACATCAACCTCGCCCAGGAGCCCGGCGCGCACTACGTGCTGGTGTCGACGCGGGACGGCGCGGACTCCCCGGCGTACGACGGGTCGGTCGAGTTCCGCTCGTACCGGATCGTCGACGGCGAGGTCACGGAAGAAGAAGTACGCGTGGTTGGTTCCTATGAAGAAACCTCTGAAGGAGAGCACTGACATGGCGATCGAGCTGCGCGTGCCGACGATCCTGCGCACCTACACCGGTGGCGCGAAGGCGGTCGACGGCGACGGCGCGACCCTGGCCGAGTTCATCGACAACGTGAACGGCAACCACCCGGGCCTCAAGGAGCGCATCGTGGAGGGCGAGCCGGAGGAACTGCGCCGGTTCGTGAACGTCTACGTGAACGACGAAGACGTCCGGTTCACCGGCGGCCTGAAGACCGAGATCAAGGACGGCGACGTCGTCGTCGTACTGCCCGCGGTCGCCGGCGGCTGATCATGCGCTTCGACAGCCTGCTGGATTCGGTCGGAGGTACGCCGCTGGTCGGGCTGCCGAAGCTCTCGCCGTCGGGTGAGGTGCGCCTCTGGGCCAAGCTCGAGGACCACAACCCGACCGGCTCGATCAAGGACCGGGCCGCGCTGCGGATGCTGCTGGACGCGGAGAAGGACGGCCGGCTCCGCCCGGGCAACACGATCCTCGAGCCGACGTCGGGCAACACCGGGATCTCGCTGGCGATGGCGGCCAAGCTGCGCGGCTACCGGATGGTCTGTGTGATGCCGGAGAACACCTCTGAGGAGCGCCGCCAGATCCTGCGGATGTGGGGCGTCGAGATCATCTCGTCGCCGGCCGCGGGTGGGTCCAACGAAGCGGTCCGGGTCGCCAAACAGGTCGCTGAGGACCACCCCGACTGGGTGATGCTGTACCAGTACGGCAACCCGTCGAACGCGCTCGCCCACTACGACGGCACCGCGCGGGAGATCTTCACGGACCTGCCGTCGGTGACGCATTTCGTCGCGGGTCTCGGCACGACCGGCACGCTGATGGGCGCCGGCCGGTTCTTCCGCGAGCACAAGCCCGAGGTCAAGATCGTCGCCGCCGAGCCGCGGTACGGCGAACTCGTCTACGGCCTGCGCAACCTCGACGAGGGTTTCGTCCCCGAGCTGTACGACGAGACGCTGATCGACGCCCGCTTCTCGGTCGGCCCGCGTGACGCCGTCCGGCGGGTGCGTGAACTGCTCGACAACGAGGGCATCTTCGCGGGTATCTCGACCGGAGCGATCCTGCACGCCGCGCTCGGTCAGGCGGCGAAGTGCGTGCGTGACGGCGAGACCGCGGACATCGCGTTCGTGGTCGCTGACGGCGGCTGGAAGTATCTGTCGACCGGTGCCTACGAGGGCACGATCGACGAGGCCGAGGACCGCCTCGAAGGTCAACTCTGGGCCTGATGGCCGGGCCGGCGGGCGGAGTGCCGGTCCGGACGCGATGCCCTTAGTTGCCCTGGGCATCTAAAACGATCAGGTCATACCCGCCTACTGTTGTTTGAAGAAGAGCTTGCGGCCCAGCCGGGGCTGGATCCCGCGACCCTTGCAGCTGCTGCAGGGGCGTTGGGCGTAGCTGAAGATGCTGCCGTGGTGCCGGCCGGCACCTTTGCATCGGCCGCATTTCGCGTTCGGGTGCAGGGACAGTGAGACGACGTACAACGCGAACGCCGCCATCAGGAGCAGCAACAGCATGCCGGTCGGCCCGATGGCCGTCAGCACGTCTGCCGCGGTGCCCGTGTTGGAATCCGTGGCCTGACTGGCCGCCTGTCCTGCGGCGGTCACGTGATCAGGTTGTGGAGTTGGTGCGGTGCCCAGTACCACCGCGGTGTAATGCGCCAAGTTCATGGCATCACGAGGGGCGGTCGAACAAACATCGCTCCAGAGTGGCGTGCATCACGCGAAAAGGCAATTCCATAACGTAAAGATGTGGACAACTCCGGCGTGTCGTTCGACAAGGTTAGGTAAGGCTCCCTTCGCGACTGCCCGGAAACAGACTTGTATAAGCTCTCCTCCGTGGCAGACGCACCGGTGGGGATCTTCGATTCAGGCTTCGGCGGACTCACCGTCGCCCGCGCGGTTCTCGATCAGTTGCCGCACGAACCGATCCTGTATCTCGGCGACACCGCCCGCCAGCCGTACGGTCCGAAGCCGATCGCCGAGGTGCGTGAGTACGCGCTGGAGTGTCTCGATCACCTGGTCGAGGCCGGCGTGAAGATGCTCGTGATCGCGTGCAACTCCGCCAGCGCCGCGATGCTGCGCGACGCCCGCGAGCGGTACGACGTACCGGTCGTCGAGGTGATCCTGCCCGCGGCCCGGCGAGCGGTTGCCGCGACGCGCAACCAGCGCGTCGGCGTGATCTGCACCAGGGCAACAGCTCAATCGCTTGCGTACGAAGACGGTTTCGCCGCGGCGCCGCAGATCGAGCTGTTCACGCAGGCGTGTCCGAAGTTCGTACCGTTCGTCGAGGCCGGTGTGACGTCCGGGCCCGAGCTGATCGAGGCCGCGCACGAGTACCTCGATCCGATGGTCGAAGCGGGCGTCGACACGCTGATCCTTGGTTGCACCCACTACCCGCTGCTCACGGGCGTGATCTCGTACGTGATGGGTGACAACGTCACCCTGGTCAGCAGCGCCGACGAGTGCGCCAAGGACGTCTACAGCGTGCTGACGAAGACCGGTCTGCTGCGCCCGGACAACCTGCCTGCCCCGCAGCACCGCTTCGTCACGACCGGCAGCCCGGACGTGTTCGCGGCGATCGGCTCGCGCTTCCTCGGGCCGGTGCTGTCCAGCGTCGACCAGTTCGCCTGGGTCCGCTGAACTGTGACCTGGGTCGCACCCGGATGTTGTCAGCGGCATCGGACCGCGGTGGATCGCCTGTGTGGCAGGCGGATCGACGCGTCGGGCCTGTCTGCAAACGTCGGAACTCGCCGGTAGTGTTCGAAGTATGAAGCTCACCGTGATCGGTTGCTCCGGGTCTGTGCCCGGGCCGGACTCGGCCGCCTCGAGCTATCTGGTCACTGCCGAGGGGTTCAACCTGATCCTCGACCTCGGCAGCGGTGCGCTCGGTTCGCTCCAGCGGCACCTCGCGGTGCCGGAGATCGGAGCGATCGGCCTGTCCCACTTGCATCCTGACCACTGCATGGATCTGTGCGGTCTGTACGTCGCGGCGAAGTACGCGCCGGGCTCGCCGATCCCGCGGATCCCCGTCTACGGCCCACCCGGTACTGCGCAGCGGATGGCGCTCGCCTACGACCTGCCGCTTGATCCGGGGATGGAGGAGCAGCTGGACTTCCATGCCTGGCAGGAAGTCCAGACCATCGGGCCTTTCACGATCCGCACGGCGCCGATGGTGCACCCGGTTCCGGCGTACGCGATCCGCGTTGAGCACGGCAACAAGTCGCTCGTCTACACCGGCGACACCGGGCCGAACGACGCGTTGATCGACCTCGCCCGCGGCGCCGACGTGCTGCTGTCCGAGGCGGCGCTGCCGGACAACGATTCGCACAACCCGACCGACCTGCACCTGACCCCGGCCGACGCCGGTGAGCACGCCAAGAAGGCCGGCGTGAAACGGCTCGTGATCACCCACGTCCCACCGTGGTACGACCGCGTCACCCAGGCCGAGAACGCCCGCCGTACCTTCTCCGGTCCGGTCGAGATCGCCACCCCACATGCCGTTTTCGACATCTGACGGCGTGCGGTTGTGGACCGCAACCAGTGGTACGGCAACCTCCGCGGCGCCGGTCGTCATCCTGCACGGGGGACCGGGGCTGTGGGACGACTACGCCGTGCTCGCGGAGATGATCGACGACCTCACCGTGGTCCATCGCTTCGACCAGCGCGGCTGCGGCAGGTCCGATCCGTCCGAGGTCCAGACGATGGCCCGACTCGCGCAGGACATCGACGAGCTCCGCGCGTACTTCGGCCATGAGCGGATCGTTGTCCTCGGCCACTCCTTCGGCGCATCGCTCGCGTTGCTGTACGCCGCGACGTACGCCGATCATGCAGCTGGACTGGTCTACCTCGACGGCGTCGGCATCGGCGACTGGCATGCGGCGGCCCAGGCAGAGGCGGAGCGCCGCATGACGCCGGACCAGCGGGCTCGGCTCGAAGGGCTGTCCGGGCGCAAGCGCACACCGGCCGAGGAGACCGAGTTCCGGACACTGTCGTGGTTCACCGATCACGCGGACCGCGACCGTGCGATGGAGTGGGCTCATCGGAGCGCATCGGTCGATCTCCCGATCAACTTCGCCGCCAACAGCGCGCTCAGCGCGGACATGCGGAGCTGGCCGGACGACTACGCCCTCGGCCTCGCCGCGAGCCTTGAGTGCCCGGTCACGTTCATCCACGGCGAGGGCGATCCGCGGCCGGCCTCCGCTGTGCGTGCGTTGGCCGGGGATCATGCCTTCGAGTTGATACCGGCCGCCGGGCATTCGCCGTGGCTGGAGCAGCCGGAGCTGTTTCGGGGTCTGCTGCGACGGATCGTGTCAGGCGAAGAAGGCGCGTAAAGCCTGAGCGACCTCGGCCGGGCCGCCGTCGTTCGTCGGGCCGGAGTGGTCGAGCTTCGGGATGGTGATCCTTGCCGAGCGGGGGAGTACGGCGGTCAGCTCGTCGAGCGAGCGTCCGAAGTACGCCGGACTGCGCGAGCCCGCGAGCAGCAGGACGTCGGCGTCGACGCTCGCATAGTCCTTCGCCGTGCCCGCGAGTTCGTCGATCAGCTGCATGTCGCCGGCCATCGTCGGGACGAGAGCCGGGATCGGTACGTCGTCGCCCTTGGCCGTCCGCTGGAACCGGAGCGCGACGTTCAGCGGCGGGACGAGGATGAAGCGCGGGACCGTGGTGAACACCCGATCGGCCTGCAGACCTTTGAGTGTGCTGACAAGCGCTGCCGCGATCTTGCCGTCGGCGAGCTCGCGGCGGTAGCGCGGCACCCAGTCGACCGGGACCGATCCGTTGACGTCCAGCGGCGGCTCGTAGAGCGCGAGTTTCTCGATGGCCGGCGACACCCGCGCCGTACGAAGGCCGATCAGTGCCCCCGAACTCAGTCCGAACACTCGCGAAGCGCCGGCTTCCTTGAGCAACGCCTGCAGGTCCTCGACCTCGCGGTCGATCCCGTAGTCGGCGCCGTGCGGTCCGCTCAGACCACGCCCCCGACGGTCCGGCACGGTGACGGTGAAGTCGCCGGCCAGCGCTTCGGCCAGCTGCATGAAGTCCTGCGCGGCGAGCATCGACCCGTGCAGCAGGATCACGTCCGGCCCACTCCCGAGCCGCCGGAAGCCGATGGTCGTGCCGTCGGCCGACACGACAGATCCCTTGCGATACATGTTGTCCTCCCCAAACCCGGGCACGCTGTACGCAGTAACGCTACTGCGAACAGCGTGCGCAGTAAACTCCTGCCCATGGACCGACCACCGATCTGGCTCCGCCCGGAGCGAGCCGCCCGCGGGCCGCGGCCGGCGCACAGTCGCGAGGAGATCGCCGCGGCCGCCGTCCGGGTCGCGGACGCCGAAGGGCTCGCGGCCGTGTCGATGCGGCGTGTGGCGACCGAGCTCGGCACCGGCACGACCTCGCTCTACCGGTACGTCGACGGCAAGGACGAGCTCTTCGACCTGATGGTCGATCGCGCGATGGGCGACGGCGAGCCGCCGGTGCCGACCGGCGACTGGCGGGTCGACCTGGCGGCGGTCGCTCACGCGCAACGCGCGATGATGCTGCGCCATCCCTGGCTCGTCCGCCTACCGGCGACCAGGCCGGTCCTTGGTCCGAACACGCTGGCCTGGCTGGAGGCGACGTACGCCGCGGTCGACGTACCGGGCCTGGATGCCGACGAGGTGCTGACGCAGGCGGCGACCTTGCTGACCTTCGTGCGTGGTCACGCGCTGGAGGAGCTGACCGAGCGTGAGGCGGGCTCGACGATGGCGGACTGGCTGACGAAGCAGTCGCAGCAGTACGCCGAGCAGGTGATCGGGAGCGGCGACTACCCGCATCTGAGCCGGATGATGATCGAGGCCGAGACGCCGCACGCGGCCGACCGGTTCGACCGGCTGTTCGCGCGGAGTCTGGAGCACGTGCTGACCGGGCTGGCGGCGGAGCGGGACTAGACATCTCACGATTCTGAGATCTACTCTCAAATTAGAGTTGATCTCAGAAAGGTGTTTGTCATGACCGCGACGACCCTCGACCCGCGCCGGTGGTGGGCGCTGGGCGCGATGTCCATCAGCCTGATCGTGATCGGGCTGGACCTGACCGTGCTGAACGTCGCGCTGCCGACGCTCGCGACCGATCTGCAGGCGTCGACCAGTCAGCTCCAGTGGTTCGCGAACGCGTACACGCTGGTGCTCGCGTCGCTGCTGCTCCCGGCCGGCCTGCTCGGCGACCGCTTCGGGCCGAAGCGGCTGATGCTCGGCGCGCTCGTCGTGTTCGGGCTGGCGTCAGCGGCCTGTGCGTTCGCGAACTCGCCGGGGCAGTTGATCGCGGCCCGGGCGGCGCTCGGGGTCGGCTCGGCGTTCCTGATCCCGCTGTCGATGTCGCTGCTCAACCTGCTGTTCGCGCCGGAGGAGCGGCAGCGGGCGATGACGATCTGGCTGATGGCGAACTCGATCGGGATCCCGCTCGGCCCGCTGCTCGGCGGCTGGCTGCTGGACCACTACCGCTGGGGCTCGATCTTCCTGATCAACCTGCCACTAGTTGCGATCGGACTAGTTGCAGTTGCGCTGCTGATCCCGGCGATGGCCGGCCACCGATCGCGGCGGATCGACGTACCGGGGATTGTCCTCACTGCGACCGGGCTGGTCTCGCTCACGTACGGGTTCATCGCGGCGGGCGAGCACGGGTGGGGTTCGGCCTGGGCGCTCGGTGGGATCGCGGGTGGCGTGGTGTTGCTGACCGCGTTCTGGGCGTGGGCCCGGCGTACGGCGGATCCGTTGGTCGACCTGAAGCTGTTCCGGTCGGCGGGGTTCACCTGGGGGACCGCGCTGGCGACTCTGGCGTCGTTCGCCCTGGTGGGGTTGTTGTTCGTGCTGCCGCAGTTGTTCCAGGCTGTGCAGGGTGCGGATGCGTTCCAGGCCGGGCTGCGGTTGCTGCCGATCATTGGCGGGATGCTGGTCGGCGCGAAGGTGGCGGAGCGGCTGCTCGAGCGGGCCGGGGCTCGGGTGACGGTGGTGATCGGGTTCTCGTTGATGCTGGCCGGGTTGGTGATCGGGGCGTTCACGAAGGTCGGCGACGGCTACGGATTCACGGCGATCTGGGTGAGTCTGGTCGGGGTGAGCATCGGGTTCACGTTGCCGCCGATGAACGGGTTGGCGCTCGCGGCATTGCCGATCGAGCGGAGTGGATCCGGGTCCGCGCTGATCCAGGCGTCCCGTCAGGTCGGCGGCACGCTCGGAGTGGCGATCCTCGGGACGGTGCTCAATGCGGCGTACCGGAGTCATCTGGATGTCAGCGGTCTGCCGCCCGCAGCTGCGGACGTGGCCCGCGACAGTGCGTCGGCCGCGATCGCGATCGGCTCGCCCGGGCTGACGCGCTCGGCGCAGGCGGCGTTCGTGAACGGCATGGACGTGACGCTGTGGGTGTGCGCTGGGCTCGCGGTGGTCTCGATCGGGCTCGCGCTCGGGTTCCTGCCACGTCGGACCCGCGTCGCGGACGAACAAGTTGTCACAATCAATGCATGAGCGGGTTGCGGGAACGGAAGAAGGCCAAGACGCGCGCGGCGATCCAGGAGCACGCGCTGCGGTTGTTCCGGGACCAGGGGTACGCCGAGACGACCGTCCAGGAGATCGCCGCCGCGGCCGAGGTGTCGCCCGCGACGTTCTTCCGGTACTTCCCGACCAAGGAGGACACGATCGTCCTCGACCGGCTCGACCCGGTGATGATCGAACTGTTCCGCAACCAGCCTGCTGAGATGTCTCCGACCGACGCCCTTCGCGCCTCGATCAAGCAGAGCCTCGACACCCTGAGCGAGGAGGAGTGGGCGCTGGAGTCCGAACGCCAGCACCTCGTCATGCATGCTCCCGAACTGCGCGTGCGGATGCTCGACCAGCTGTACGAGGGCATCGACCTGCTGGCCTCCCTCGCAGCAGAACGCACCGGCCGGGCCCCTGACGACATCGCCGTCCGCGCCTGGGCCGGTGCGGTCGTCGGCGTCGTGATGGCGACGTACCAGCAGCTGGAGGTCGACGGCCCGCTCCCGAAGTACCTCGAGACGATGGACCGCGCCTTCGACCAGCTCGGCGGGCTCCGGCTCGAACCGTAGTCAGGCCACCCTCTCAGCCACCTGCACGGACAACGGGTCACCTGGCCGCAGGCCGAAGGCAGCCGCGGCCGAACCGCCGCGGATCACCAGCTCGGTGAAGCCGGTGCCGGAGCTGCCCTGGATGATGCCCGGCGTGTTCCGCGGTACGGCGGTCAGGTGCGGGTAGCAGGTCACGTCCTTGCCCTGGGCAACAGTCACGATGTCGCCGGGGGTGAGGCCGAGGTCGCGGTCGAGTTTGCAGTTGCCGAAGTTATCGACGACGGCAACGAGCGGGTCGTCGTCGAGGGTCTCGGGGATGGCGGTCTCGACCGCGGGTACGGCGCGCTCGTCGGCGACCCATTTCGCCAGCAGCGGCAGGTACCAGAGGCTGCGGAACTGGGTGCCGGCGATCTTGTCGATCTCGTCCGGTGCGAACCCGGCCGCGGTCACGGCCGCGCGGATATCCGTCACGTAGAGGTGGTCGATGCCGAGCTCCCGGCGTATCAAGGAGAGAGCGCGGGCGCTGAAGGTGCTGGCGACGAGGTGCTTGCCGTACCAGAAGAAGCAGAACGGTACGCCGTTCGGCCAGACGCCGTCGCGGGGTGCGATGTTGAGCAGGGTGATGGTCGGGTGGCCGTCCTCGCCCAGGGACTCGGTCGCGAGCAGGCAGTCAAGCAGGGTCAGTGCGGCGAACGACTCCGGATCGGGTCCGTCGGCGGCGACGATGATCGGCGACTGGCCGAACAGGGCGCCGATCCGGGTGCTGAGTCTGGCCCGGGCGTTGCCGTCATGACAGTCGGTGATGTAGGTGATCGGGTACATAAGAGGCTCCATGAGGTGTGCAGCGGTCTGGGAAACGAAAGAGGCCCCCGACATCGGGGGCCTCTCGCTGCAAGCACACGTGCCTACGCCGCTGAAGTCCTCCCGCATCGAGGGCTCAGCATTCGCATAGCGGCGTACCAGGTCACGTCGTGGATGGTAGCACTCAGCGAACCTGGCCATTGTCGAAATACGCGACCAGGGCCGGGTCCAGCGGTGGGATGTCCTGCGGTACGCCGTTCGCGCGGAGCGACTGGGTGGCGGCGTAGCCGGCGGCGACTGCGGCGCGGGCGGCGACCGGGGAAGTGAGCGTCGCGCCGCCGTCGCGGACGAAGTTCACGAACTCGGCCACCAGGTGCGGGTCGGCGCCGCCGTGGTGCTCGGTCTCGCCGGCGATCTCGACCACCTGGTCGGCGTCGTCGCGGTACCCGGAGCGACGGCTGTTCCACACCTTCACCACGCCGCCCGCGGTGTCGCCGAAGTTCTCCAGCCGGCCGTGGGTGCCGATGACGGTGTAGTTACGCCAGTAGTCCGGCGTGTAGTGGCACTGCTCGTAGTTCATCATCACGCCGTTGTCGAGCAGCAGGTTCACCTGCGAGATGTCCTCGACGTCCATCACCGGCGCCAGGCCCTTCTGCTCCAGCGGCGGCCAGTTCTTCTCGCTGACGAACTCCTTGAACCGCTGGTCCGAGCGGTCCTGCCGGTCCGTGATCCCGCCGTACAGCGTGAGCGCGCCCATCGCGTTCACCCGGGTCGTGTAGCCGCCGGCCAGCCAGTGCATCACGTCGATGTCGTGGGCACCCTTCTGCAGCAGCAGTCCGGTGGTACGGCGACGGTCCGCGTGCCAGTCCTTGAAGTAGAAGTCGCCGCCGTGGCCGACGAAGTGCCGGCACCAGATCGCCTTCACGTCGCCGATCGCGCCGTCCTGGATCAGCTTGCGCATCGTCAGTACGACGGACATGTGGCGCATGTTGTGGCCGACGTACAGCCGCGCGCCCGTGTCGTACGCCGCCTGCAGCACGCGATCGCACCCCTCGGTGGTGATCGCCAGCGGCTTCTCCACGAACACGTTGACCCCGGCCCGGAGGAAGTCGATCGCCGGCCCCTCGTGCAGGTCGTCCGGCGTCGTCAGGAAGACGCCGTCGAGCTTCTGCTCCACCAGCTCGTTGTGGTCGCCGTACGCCGATGCCTGCGGGTACGACTCGAGCGCCGCGTCCCGCTGGGGTGCGGACGGGTCGGCGACGGCCACGACCTCCGACCCCTCACCGGGCCGGTGCGCGTACTGCGCGATCCGACTCCGGGCCCCGAGTCCCACCACGCCAAACCGAAGATCACTCATACCAGCCAACTCCTGCACATAGTTGTTTCCAGAAGCCTAACTCCGAGCAGTTCTGCTCCTCAATCACCTGCCTTTGACATGACGTTGCCCCACTCGTCATCCGCCGAACATCACAGTCTCGCTCCGTGCGCCCACCATGGCGGAATGTGAGCCTCCACTACGTGGCACTGGGGGACTCGACCACCGTAGGTGTCGGGGACCCGATGAACGGCAGCAGTACGACCGACCTGTCCGGTGCCGGTGCGCGCCCGGGCGAGGGGTGGCGGGGCTGGGCCTCGCTGCTCGCCGACTCCCTGGCCAGCTCCCACCGTGTGACGTTCTCCAACTTCGCGACCAGCGGCGCCACCGTGCCGATCGTCGCGACCGAGCAACTGCCCGAGGCGGTCGCCAAGGCCGATGGCCAGATCGACATCGCCTCGCTGATCGTCGGGGTGAACGACACCCTGCGATCCACGTTCGACGCCGGCCGGATCCGGGATCACCTGCACCAGATCGCGGACGAGCTGACCGCCCGCGGCGCGCTGCTGCTGACGGTCCGGTTCCACGACCACGGCAAGGTGTTCGGCCTGCCGAAATGGCTGCGGCGACCGCTGTGGCACCGGATCGAGCAGGTCAACCTCGTCTTCGACGACCTGCACACCCGGTACGGCGGGATCCGGCTGGACATGGCCGACTACCCCGAGGTGTACCGGCGGGACTTCTGGAGCATCGACCGGCTGCATCCGGGGGAGCGCGGGCACCGCAAGCTGGCCCGGGCGTTCGCGGACGAGCTGGCGGTCCGCGGGCTGCCGATCGACGTACGGCCGGATCTCGACTGCGCGTACCGGCCGCCGAGCCGGTGGGCGGACACGGTCTGGCTGGTGAAAGAAGGCGTTCCGTGGGTCGGGCGGCGGGCCAACGACCTGCTGCCGTGGGCGGCGCGGATGGCAGTCACTCCGAGAACGAGCCCACTCGCTCTTCCGCCCTCGTCCAATGCGGAGGTCCAGCGTCTGGAGGCATAGGGTCTGATTCATGGCCCGAATTGATGGACGTAACGCTGACCAGCTCCGCCCGGTGACGATCACCAGGAACTGGCTCGACCATGCCGAGGGCTCGGTGCTGGTCGAGTTCGGGCGGACCCGGGTGCTGTGCGCGGCGAGTGTGACCGAGGGCGTGCCGCGCTGGCGGAAGGGCTCCGGGCTCGGCTGGGTCAGCGCGGAGTACGCGATGCTGCCGCGGGCGACCAACACCCGCTCGGACCGCGAGTCGGTGAAGGGCAAGATCGGCGGCCGTACGCACGAGATCTCCCGGCTGATCGGGCGCTCGCTGCGGGCCGTGATCGACTACAAGGCGCTCGGCGAGAACACGATCCTGCTGGACTGCGACGTACTGCAGGCCGACGGCGGGACGCGGACCGCGGCGATCACCGGCGCGTACGTCGCGCTCGCGGACGCGGTGTCGTTCCTGCGCGAGAAGAAGCTGCTGAAGAGCGAGCCGCTGACCGGGACGGTGTCCGCGGTGTCGGTCGGGATCATCGACGGGGCGCCGATGCTGGACCTCTGCTACGAGGAGGACGTCCGGGCCGAGACCGACATGAACCTGGTGATCACCGGCGAGGGCAAGTTCATCGAGGTGCAGGGCACGGCCGAGGGCGCGCCGTTCGACCGCGCCGAGCTGGACAGCCTGCTCTCACTGGGGCTTTCGGGGTGCGCGGAGCTCGCCAAGATCCAGCAGGAGGCACTGGCGTGAGTCGGGTACTGCTGGCGTCGAACAACAAGAAGAAGCTCGAGGAGCTGCGCCGGATCCTGACGCCGATCGTGCCCGGGATCGAGGTGCTCGGGCTCGGCGACGTACCGGCGTACGACGAACCGGCCGAGACCGAGCCGACGTTCGAAGGGAATGCGCTGCTCAAGGCGCATGCCGCACTGGCCGCGACCGGGCTGCCGTCGATCGCGGACGACAGCGGTATCTGCGTCGACGCGCTGAACGGGATGCCCGGCGTACTGTCGGCGCGCTGGTCCGGGCCTTTGAAGGACAACCAGGCCAACAACCTGCTGCTGCTCGGTCAGTTGGAGGACGTGCCGGACGAGCGGCGCGGGGCGTCATTCGTGGCGGCGGTGGCTTTTGTGCGGCCGGACGCCGATGACGAGGTCGTGATCGGGGAGATGCGCGGGTCGGTCATCCGGGAGCTGCGTGGCACCGGCGGGTTCGGGTACGACGTGCTGTTCCAGGCCGAGGGGTACGACCGGACCACGGCGGAACTGTCCATCGAGGAGAAGGACGCGATCAGCCACCGCGGCAAGGCGCTCCGCGCACTGGCGCCACTGGTCGCGAAGGCGTTGGGGAGTTAGCGATGTTGTTCGCAGGATCGGATCGCGACGGTGTCGCGGACGGGAAGATCACCGTCGCCTATCGGCGCTGGGCCGAGCCGCGGGTGGTCGAGGGCCGGATCTACCGCACGAACGCGGGCCGGATCGAGATCGACAGCATCCGTACGGTCAACCCGGAGCTGATCGCGGACACCGATGCCGAGGTCGCTCTCGCCGACCGCCGCAACGCGAAGGACGTGCGTCGACGGCTGCGCGGGGACGAGTCGATGCCGACGTTCCTGATCCGCTTCCACCTGGTCGAAGGGCCGGATCCGCGGGAGGAGCTGGCCGCGCAGACGTCGCTGTCGGCTGATGACCTTGCCGACCTGCGTGCCCGGCTCGCGCAGTTCGACCAGCTGAGCCACCATGGCGCCTGGACTGTTGACACCCTCCGGTTGATCCAGTCGCGGCCTGCGACTCGGGCTGCTGACCTCGCCGCGTCGGTCGGGCGCGAGACGGCGCCGTTCAAGCTCGACGTCCGCAAGCTGAAGAACCTCGGCCTGACCCACAGCCTCGAGGTCGGCTACGAGCTCAGCCCGCGTGGGGCGGCGTACTTGGATGCTCTGGGCAACTAGCGCTTGAGGCCGAGGGTCGCAATCAGGTCCTCGTGGAGCTCGAACCAGACGCGGTGGCAGGAGTCGAGGTCGGAGCGGTCGACCCAGGCCGTCTCGCCTGCTGTGGCACGTTCTAGCGCGGTGGAGAATCTGGTGTCGTAGCCGTGGAAGCGGTTGAGGATGCTGGTGAGGCGGGCGACGATCGGGGCGAGGGCTTGGTCGATCGCCTTGAGCTCGTGGAGAACGCCGGCGTCCCAGGCGGGGTCGGTGTGGTCGTTCGCGGCGAGCGGGTCGGTGGCCGTTGGGCGCAGTTGCCAGTCGGTGCAGGCTTGTTGGAGCAAGGCGTTGAGCGGCAGGAAGTCGTCGTACACCTTGTGGACTGCTTCGGTGTCGTCCAGTTCTTGTGCGAGTAGGCGCTCATTCTCCGCGCGGCCGCTCTCGGTCAGCGACCAGCCGGACGTGTCGGCGAACGTACTGCGTGTTGTCCAGCCCTGCGCCTCGGCGTCGTTGAGCGCTTCCTCGACGGCTTGCTTCGGGAGGTCGAACCGGCGTGCGATCGCGGGGGTGTCCGCGAAGCCCAGCAGTCGTACGGCGTGCAGCACCAGACGCATCATGAGTCCATCCGCGCGGCGAGCCGGTTGAACCGCTGCTGACAGGCCTGCGGGGAACTGAATCCCATCGCGTCGGCCATCTCCGCCCAGGTCAGCCCGGAGCTCCTCGCCAGGAACAGCAGGCCGGACTCGACCTCCTCGACCTCGGCGTGCGCCGCTGGCAACAGGGCCAGCGCGGCCAGCAGGTCGTCGTCGGTCAGGTCGGCCGACCGCCAGGCCGCGAACTGGGTGAGATCCACCGCGGACAAGGGGATCGGAGCCGGCCGCCAGGGTCGCGCAGGCACGTCCTTTGCACCTGCCGCGAGGAGTTGCTCACGGGCCTCGCGCTGACGCTCGGCCTGCACCTGATCGGCGTCCTGCTTGCTTCGCATCCCGCAACAGTGGATCATCAACAGAATGTTGTCAATATTCTGTTGTCAACGTTTCGTTGATCGGGAGGCTGTCGTGCTGGTGCCGCTGGCGGAGGCGACCGCGGACCTGTGTGGCGGCAAGGCCGGTGGGCTGGGCGCACTGATCCGCGCCGGCCTGCCCGTGCCGGACGGCGTGGTCGTGCCTCGCGGTGCGGTTGCGGACGAGCTTGGGCGGTGGCTCGAGCGGATGGGTGATCCGCTGGTCGCCGTACGCTCCTCGGCTGCGAACGAGGACACCGCGCTCACCTCGGCGGCGGGGCAGCACGACAGCTTCCTCGGCGTACGAGGGCTGGCTGCGGTGCTGGACGCCGTACAGGCCTGCCGGGAGTCGGTGTGGTCGCCGCGCGCGGTCGCCTATCGCAATGGCTTTGAGCCGCCGCCGATGGCCGTGATCGTCCAACTGCAGCTGGACTCGGACGTCTCCGGCGTCATGTTCACCGCCGACGACGCCATAACGATCGAGGCGTCCTGGGGCCTCGGCCCGAGCGTCGTCGAAGGTCGCGTGACCCCCGACAGATACGAGGTCGCCGACGGCACGGTCACCCGGACGCTCGCCGACAAACAAACCACCCTCACCCTGTCCGGCGTCCACCAGGTCCCCGTGCCGCGCCGCCGCAGCGCCACCCTCTCCGACGCAACAGCCCGCCAGCTAGCCCACCTAGGCCAGCAGGCCGCAGCAGCCCTAGGCGCCCCTCAAGACCTCGAGTGGGCCATCGCAGACGGCATCCCCTGGCTCCTGCAATCCCGCCCCATCACCGCCAAACCCCGAGCCATCCCCGCAACCGTCGCCCCAGCCACCCGCACCGTCGCCCCAGCCACCCGCACCAGCGCCCTGGGAACCAGCACTGGCGCCCCAGCCACCCGCACCAGCGCCCTGGGAACCAGCACTGGCGCCCCGGGCACCCTCACCGGCACCCCCGGCAGCCACGGCACCGCATCCGGCCCCGCACGCATCGTCCACGGCCCGGCCGACTTCCCTCACGTCCGCCCCGGCGACATCCTCATCTGCCCGTACACCGACCCGGCCTGGACCCCACTCCTAGCCATCGCCGCCGGCGTAATCACCGAACAAGGCGGCCTCCTCTCCCACGCCGCCATCATCGCCAGAGAACGCCACATCCCAGCCGTCCTGGCCGTCCCCGACGCGACCACCAAACTCCCCAACAACACTGGAATAACCATCAACGGCACCACTGGCACCATCAGTGTGACTGAAGGTAACGAACCGGGCAGCTATCTAGCCCCGGACCATTCTTCGGACTAGTCAGCAACCGTTACCCATTGTTACCGTCTGGTCTTTGATCCCGAGGGGGCTCGGGGATGAGGGGGAGCAGTCATGTCCGGAGAGCAGCAACCGCCGTATCACCAACAGCCGTACCAGAACCCACAGCAACCGTTTCCGCCGCCGCAGCAACACATGCGACCGCAGCCCAAGCCTATGAAACGGCGTGGTCGCGCCGTCCTGCTGGCCTTCGGCGCGACAGGTCTCCTCGGGGTCGGGTTCCTCGCTGGCTTGCTCGTCGGGAACGGTGCGGGTGACAACTCCACGCAAGCGGGGATCACGTCCGCATCTAAGGCACCGGACAACGGCCCGACGCCGGATCCGATCATCACACCGACCAATCAGTACACGCCGACGGAGACGGTTCCGGCGTACGCGACGCCGACCGCGAAGGACTTCAAGCTCGCCGTCAAGGTGCTGAAGAAGGAGTGCTTCGGATCGGCCGGCTGCAACCTGACTTATCGGATCCTTGTCACCTACGGCGGCGCTGATCTGGATCCAACACTGACCTATGAGGTCGTGTACGAGGTACGGGGAGGTGAGGACGGCCCTGTCACGAACACGCTGACTGTCACCGGCGACACCTCCAGCGTCGACGAGGAGGAGTTCGTCAGCACCAAGAGCCGATCGACAAAACTCAACGCGATCGCCACGGAGGTCACCAGCCGCTAGGCCCCACTCAGCGGTTGTCGCCGCTGCCGCTCAGCATGTTGCGGGACTGGCGGTCGGCGAGGAAGGCGATGTACCAGAGGGTGTTCTTTCTTCAGGTCGTCGGGGATCCCACTGGGTGAAGTCGCTGTCCTGGTCGCGGACGATCTTCTTCGCCTTCTCGGCGAGTTCGCCTGGTTGCCGACGAGGCCGAGTAGCAGGTGGAAGAGCTCGTTCGGCTTGTCCTTCGGGGCGGCGGTCCGGAGGGCTGCCTGCTGGTACTCGTTCAGGTGCATGTGCCAGAGGCGGGAGTTGCCCGCGTCCACAATCGCCTTGACCTGGGCATCGCCCCTGAACTGCGCAAGCGTCGGATCGAGTCGAATTGAGGAACATCGATTTGCATCCGGCATGGGTACGCCGCACCCAGCGATTTGGTCAAGAACGTGGGGGACGATGTCCCAACAAGACCCGCAGTTCGCCAACCGTGGACAGCTTCCGCCGCCCCGGTTCCAACCGCCCGCGCGGCCGCCGGTACCGAAGAAGCACGTTGTCCGCGACGTCCTTGTCGCCGTCGGCGCAGTCATCGCCGTGCTGATCGGCATCGGCCTGGCATCCCGCGGGCAGACAACGCCACTCAGTTCGGCGCGCCGACCCCCTGCGGCCACCGCGCCGGCGCGAACTCCCCGCCCGGGCGTAATCAGCTAGCGCCAAGCGTCACCTAGTGCTGCCGACAGCCGATACGGGACCATCCTCCGGTGAGCAATGAACCTGCAGTCCCCGAATCGAAGGATCCCGAACGAGCCGGTCCTCCGGTATCGCATCGCCTCACGAGACTAGAGCGTGGCTCGGCTGCGTTCGCTGCCGTGGCTGCCGGCGGCGGAGGACTGTGCGGCGTGTTCCAGGAAGGCACGAACACGGGCGGCGTACCAGTCCTGCTCGTGGTGGCCGCGTTCTTCGGATACCTGGCCGTTTCCGGGCAGCGGCTGACGAGCCTGAAGTTCGGCGACAACGAGGCCAGGTTCGACCGCGTCGCCGACCGCGTCGCTCGGGATGTGCTCGAGGATCCCGCGGTCCCGACTGCTGTGAAGGCCGAGGTTGCTGAGGCGCTCGATTCCTACCAGGGCGATCTCCCGGCCAGGTCCCGGCGAGCGATTGATATGGCGATCGTTGAGGGACGTCGCGAGGAGGCCTACCGCGCGTCTGCGCTGAACGCGTTCCTTCGGGACGTGCTGCCGTCGAGTGTGGAGATCCAAGGATGGACAAGCACGTACGACACGAACGTGGGACGTGCGTTGCTCTTTGTGGGCGAGCAGCCTGGCGTCGCCGTCACGGCTGGCATCGCGCCTGATGACGAGTCGGTCTGGTCATTGGTTCTGTGGACCGCATACAAGGAGGCCTTGTACCTATATCCACCGCGTCCAGTCGCCAAAAGTTGCTCTTCAGCCCAGGACGTCGTCCCGTCCTGGGCTGAGGGATTCGTGCGAATCGACGCGGGTCTTGTGTCGACGGTGATGGTGCAATGGAAGGGGCCGCAGGACAACGCAGCGCTGGCCGAGGGACTTCATCGCGTCCTCGCAATGGAGCCCTTCGACACCGACACGGCGTAGGGCTCAATGCGTGCTTTGCAGAGACGAGATGGTCCGGTACCACGCGTACCGGACCATCTCAGATTTCACGGTGTGGACTCCGGCCGGCGTCGGAGCTGAAGCACCTTCGCATCGCGTGTCGGACCCTGCTGGGCTTCGGTATCAGGAAGCCAACGGCGCAGGTTGACCGGGTCCTGGCCGTACTCGTTGATGGCGGCTCGCCAGTCAGAGCCGACCGCGCGTTGAAGCGTCTGTGAGTACAGCTGCGGATTCTCTCGCGCGACCTCGACCGGCTCGTCGGTCCGCCAACCTTGACTTGACAGCTGGATATTCAGACTGCGGTAGCGGTCATCGCTCAGGATCCCGAGCTCCCATCCTCGCCGGATGATGGCGCCCACCGAAACGCCATAGTCGGCTTTGATGCGGAGGTATCCGTGCAACGACAGCGTGTTGGTGATTCGCTTGCGTGCGACCCGCTCCGGCAGGAGCAGTGCTCCGGCGAACCGATATGCACGTTGCTCCTCTGGGGCCCTGGTGCTCTTCAGCGCGCGCGTCAACTCTTTGTCGAAGAGGATGTGTCCGAGCTCGTGGCCGAGTGTGAGTCTCTGCACGGCGCCTGGGAGCGGACGGGCGGTGGCGATGATTGGCCGGTCGTTGTGACCGGCTGGTCTCGAGATACCGAAGTGGCCGTCGAGTGTGACGTCGGATTCGGAGCTGTCGAGGTGCGTGATGACTCCGACTCCGCGCCGTTCGATCAGGCGGGTGAGGTTCCGTACCGGATCCTCTGGTCGCAGGCCGGCCACAGATCGGAGCTCTTCTGCAACCTCCTCGGGATCATGATCGAACTTGCCCGGATCCGGCAGGTCCACCGGCCAGAATCCTGAGGCCTTCGACACCTCAAAGAACGTGCGTGCGGCCTCGTCGAACAGAGCTTTGACGCGTCGCTCATCGCGTGCACTGGCGCGAGCCTTCTTGCGGAACGTGTGGACGCCCCAGTCGGTCGGTCCTGGGCCGACGCTGAAGAACGAAAGCGGCAGGCGATATCGAGCCGCCGCCTCGGCAACAACGTGGTCAGGTATGGCCTTCTGTCCCTTTTCAAGCTGAGAGACGAAGCCCTGGGTGACGCCCAGGACATCGGCCAGGTCTGTCTGGGTCAGACCATGAAGATCACGGAGCACGGTGAAGCGTTCGCCGCGCCATGCTCCGTGGATCTGGTCACCCATCGGCATCGGCATCGTCCTCGACCTCGTCGATCTCGGCGTCGAAGAAGTTCACCGGGTCCTCGTCGCCCTGGAAGACGAGAGTCTCGAAGACAGTGCCCCCTGGCATGATCGCGAAGTCCATGTCGCACCGAACCTTCCGGCCATAGTCGCCCGACTCCGTCGGATGTACGACGCGGATGGTGAACCCCTCGGCGACCTTCTGCACCGACGCGTAGTCCCACAGCAGCAAAAGTTCCGAAAGGCGTCCGCTCCGGCCGCCCGGCATCAGGAACAGCGGAGCCGTCCAGTACTCCTGGCGCTTAGGACTGCGGCCAGCGGTCGGAACTCCGCCGGGATAGGTCCTCGACCGCTCCTTGAGGACACGGAGCTGAAGTCCGGCCTGCTTGTTGACCAGGTTGATCTGGCCCATCAGCGCGGGATTGCCGCCGATCGTCCAGTCGTCGGGCAGACCCTCGCGCTTCAAGTACCGACGTAGCTCGGTACGGACGATCAGTGGGCGTAGGTGGGGACACTCCGAGTGGTCGAGGCCTTTGGCGCGCTTCGCAGCAGATGCGATGCTCGTCGACATCCCCTCGAACACCACGGGCCCGAGCCGGTGAACCTCCGCCTTCACCAGCTCGTGGGTTTCCTGCGGCGTCATATTGGCACCTTCCTGTACGGCGAGGTATTAATATCACCACAAATGTAACCCGGCTGCCAGCCGCCACGCCGGACAGGTTTCTCAGCCTGCGATCGCCGCTCGCGGCGGCGTCCGGCCGCGAGCGAGCAGCGCAGCCTCGAGCTTCAGCGGCAGGTCGCCGCCTCCTGTGACGAACGTGAGGAGGGCGTAGAAGCCGGCCATCGCTTCCTGGATCTGGCGTTCGCGCTCCTCGAAGGGGGCTGGGCGAAGACGGCGTCCGCGGCCGCGATCTGCGCGTCGGGCAGCAGGTGGCTGTACCGGTCGACCGTGGTCTGGATGGACTCGTGGCCGATGCGACGAGACACCACGTGGATCGGGATGCCGGCGCGAGCAGCCAGCAGGCGTGCGTGTGCCGGACGTCGTGGATCCGGAGCCAGGACTGCAGGGTGCCATCGCAGCCGCGGGGCTCAGGCAGTTCGTCGCCGGGGTGGAGTTCGCACGGCCTCGGCCGGGTTCCGCCGCACCGCCAGCCGGCCAGCTAGTGGTCGTCACATCGCTGCGCGCGCCAGGCCGCGTGGCGCCAGATCTCGGACCAGAAGTGCGGTGCACGATGTGCGCGCCGCGGGGTCCGGTGAAGATCAGGTCTGCGGCCTTCTTGCCGTCTAGCGGCTCTTCGAGCTCGAGGGCCAGGTGGGCGGGGGAGGACGATCGTACGGCGGGAGCGTTTGGTTTTCGGTCCACGGATGACCACGGCGCGGGTCCCGCTGCGCTTCAGCGCGGCGGATCCGCACGACAGGCTGGTCACCGGTGAAGTCGAAGTCCACTTGCGGAGCACGGTTTTTTCGCCCCACCGGCAGCCGGTGCCGACGAGGAACCGTACGAGGTCGCAGTGCATGCCGCTGAGCTGGTTGCTGAGGATCTCGAACGGCGGCATGGTCAGCAGCGTCGTGTCGTCGTCTTCGGTGTCCGGGTCGATGTCACGGTCGGCAGGCGGATGCCCTTGGCGGGGTTCGTCCGAAGGGGTTCCTTCTCGATCGCGCGGCCGAGCACTGCCGACGGTAGACCGCGGTGGTTCTCCATCGACTTCGGCGAGTACGGCTGCTTGAGCTCGTCCACCACTTCCCAGATCGCGTCCTTGTCCACGGTCTCGGGCTGGACAGGAAGGTCGCCGAGAAACAGGCCCCGCGTACGCGCCCGCGTCTGACGTCAGCGGTTGTCGCCGTTGCCGCTGAGCATGTTGCGGGATTGGCGGTCGGCGAGTTTGGTGAGGTTGAGTTGGGCTACTTCTTCGAGGGGTACGTCGAAGTGGTCGGCGAGGACGGCGATGTACCAGAGGGTGTCGCCGAGTTCCTTCTTCAGGTCGTCGGGGTCCCAGCGGGTGAAGTCGCTGTCCTGGTCGCGGACGATCTTCTTCGCCTTCTCGGCGAGTTCGCCTGCTTCGCCGACCAGTCCGAGCAGCAGGTGGAAGACCTCGTTGGGCTTGTCCTTCGGAGCGGCGGTCCGGAGGGCGGCCTGCTGGTACTCGTCGAGGTGCATGTGCCAGAGGCGGGAGTTGAACCCGCACGCCCGGGGGCGCCGGCACCTAAAGCCGGTGTGTCTGCCGTTCCACCACTCTGGCTGAAGAGACGCGGACGCCTCCCCTAGGCAGACATCCTAGGGGAGGCGTCGGCGTCAGCGGCTCTGCAGGGCGTCGATGAAGACGTTCTTCAGGTCGCCGGGCTGGCGGGCGACGTACGCCTGGCCGCCGGTGGCCTGGGCCAGGGCGCTGAGCTCGTCGGCGTTCACCTCGGGGCCCATACCCAGGGCGATGATGCGGACCGGGCGGCCGGGGTCCTGCAGACCGCGCAGGGTGTTGACCGCCTGGGCCAGCGTCGGGCTGCCCGGGTCGTCGTTCTTGCCGTCGGTGAACAGCAGGATCGAGTTGACCGCACGCTGGTCGTAACCCTGCCGTACGGCGCGGACCGCGGCGATCGCCGTGTCGTACAGCCCGGTGCCGCCGTTCGGGATCGGGTGCTGGATCTTCAGTTGGTCGACGATCTTCCCGCGCTGCCGTTTCGACAGCGGCCCGATCGACACCAGCTCCTTGTAGTCGGCGCCGTCCGACCCGATCTTCGTCGAGAACGTCCACAGGCCGAGCGAGGCGCTGTCCGGGAACAGGCTCAGGCCGCCGATCGCAGCCTCGATCGTGAGCTGCATCCGGGTCTTGGTGCCGACCTTGTCGGCCATCGAACCGGAGACGTCGATGACTGCCAGCGAGTGCGTCAGCAGCGACAGCCGGGTCCAGTTCTGCAGCGTGGTGTCGATCGCCTCGCTGGTCGGCTTGGTCAGCTGGTTGACGTCGCCGACGCCACGCCCGCCGCTGAGCGGGCTCAGCTGCGTGTCGCGGAACCCGGCCTGGTCACGAGCCTGGCCGGCCGAGTCGGTCAGCAGTTCCCCGGCCAGCGCCTGGGCGGCGTTGGACGCGGCGTCGGTGTCCGACTTGGCGGTGACCACGATCGGGTAGTCCAGGTACAGCGTGCCGGTGGCCGGCTGGATCGCTCGCAGCTGGGCGTCCGGGTGGTCTTCCTGGTACTTCACGAAGCTCTGCTCGGACGCCGGCACGATGGTCGTGCTGCCGTCCTGGTCCGCCCGGCCGAACAGTGCTTCGGCGTCCGTGTACGGCTTGGCCATCGAACCGAGGCGCTGCGCCAGCGGAACGATCACCTGCGACACCTGCGTCTCGGACGCGGACGTCTTCGCCCGCTCCGCCTGTACCGCGAGCAGCGCGAGCGCGCCGGGCGAGGTGCTCAGCGGGTCGAGCAGGGCCGGCTGGGTCTTGCTCATGATCCGCAGCCAGGACGAGGTGTCGGCGAAATTCGTCCTCCGCCCGACGAGCACCAGTGGAGAGGTCGCGATGGACTGGACCGCGATGGTCGGGACGCTCTGGCCGTCGTCGGCCTGGGCGACCCACAGCGAGGAGTCCGGCACCCACAGGTCGGGCCGGTTGTCGCTGCCGTGCGCGACGTCGCGCGCGATCTGGGACGACGGGGCCGCCGTGATGGTGAACTGCAGGCACGGGTTGCCGTCCTTACCGCCCTTGGCCGCCAGCGACTTGGCCGCGGCTTCGAGCGAGGACTGCATCTCGGGCGTCGTCGCCATCTGGATCTGGGTCGGGTCGTCACACGCCTTACTGCCGCCGAGGAAACCGTCGGCACCCGATTCCGATCCGAAGGAGCGGACCACGAACACCGCTCCCAGCGAAAGCACCAATAATCCGACCGCGGTGATGTACACCGAACGGCGGTTGTTGTTACTTCCCGTCACCGCAGAGGAATGTTTTCCCATCGCGGCAGGTCCCTCCCTCCCAGAGGCTGACTGCGCGCGCAGATTACCCGGTTTCGGCAGGTCAGGGCGAAGGCCGCAACGATTCTTGACACAGCTGTGGTTGAACGCGGGTGGTCCCCGCAGTACCGCTCTTACACAGGAACGCTCTAAAACTCACCGACCGTGTCGGACCGGTCGCGGTCCGGTGAGATCTGAGTGTGATCCAAATCACAGTAACCAGTTTGCTCAAACGACCGTTCCATGGACCATCTGCATGAAACTGTCGAAGGTTTCCCTCCGGTAGCTGTGGTTTTAGAGGTGCCTTTTCACAGTCCCAGGTCGCGGCGGAGCTTCGCGACGTGCCCGGTGGCCTTGACGTTGTACTGCGCGACCGCGATCTTCCCGTCCGCGTCGACGACGAACGTGGACCGGATCACGCCGGTCACCTTCTTGCCGTACATGGTCTTCTCGCCGAACGCGCCGTACGCCTGCAGGACCTCCTTGTCGGGGTCGCTCAGCAGCGGGAACGTCACGCCGTCGCGCTCGCGGAACTTCGCCAGCTTGGCCGGCTTGTCCGGGGAGATCCCGAGTACGGCGTACCCGTGCGCCTGCAGCGAGTCGAGCGAGTCGCGGAAGTCGCAGGCCTGCTTGGTGCAGCCCGGGGTCATCGCGGCCGGGTAGAAGTAGACGATCACGTTCTTCCCGCGCAGATCCTTCAGCGCCACGTCGTTGCCGTCGGCATCGGGCAGGGTGAAGTCGGGTGCGGTGTCGCCGACCGACAGGCGTTCGGACATCAGGCCCTCCACGAATCGATTGAAGTGCCGCAATCGTACGTGCAAGATGCGCAGATGAGCCGCGCATCCGCCCGCCCCTTGTTCGACGGCTACCTGGACCCACGCCGCCCGCACGCCGGGGCGTACGACGAGATGTTCGACCCCGTCGACGGCGTCCGTACGGCGTACAAGCGGCTGCATGACTCGCTCATGCCGTTGCAGCCCGCGGACCTGACTACGCGGGCCGAGGCGCTGGACCGGGCACTGGTGGACCAGGGCATCACGTTCAGCCTGTCGGGGGAGGAACGGCCGTTCCCGCTGGACCTGGTGCCGCGGGTGATCACTGCGACGGAGTGGTCCCGGCTGGAGCGCGGTGTGGTGCAGCGGGTGCGTGCTTTGGAGGCGTTCCTCGCTGACATCTACGGCGACCAGAACATCGTCGCGGACGGAGTGCTGCCGCGTCGGCTGATCACCTCCTGCGAGCACTTCCATCGGCAGGCGGCCGGCATCGCACCGCCCAATGGCGTCCGTATCCATGTGGCCGGCATCGACGTGGTCCGCGACGAGCAGGGTGACTTCCGCGTGCTCGAGGACAACCTGCGCAGCCCGTCCGGGGTGTCGTACGTGATGGAGAACCGCCGGACGATGGCGCGGGTGTTCCCGGACCTGTTCGCCAAGCATCGGGTGCGGGCGGTCGGCGACTACGCAGTACATCTGCTCCGGGCTCTGCGGGCCGCGGCTCCGCCCAGTGCGACCGATCCGAACGTCGTCGTACTGACGCCGGGCGTCTACAACTCGGCGTACTTCGAGCACTCGCTGCTAGCGCGCCAGATGGGAGTGGAGCTGGTCGAGGGGCGGGATCTGTTCGCGCGCAACAACGTCATCTACCTGCGGACCACGGAAGGCGAGCAGCGGGTCGACGTGATCTATCGGCGGATCGACGACGAGTTCCTGGACCCGGTGCAGTTCCTACCGGACTCCGCGCTCGGTGTGGCCGGTCTGGTGAACGCAGCGCGCTCGGGCAACGTGGTGATCGCCAATGCGATCGGGAACGGCGTGGGCGACGACAAGCTGATCTATACGTACCTGCCCGAGATCCTGAAGTACTACCTGGGCGAGACGCCGCTGCTGCCGAACGTCGACACGTACCGGTGCTGGCTGCCCGCGGAGCAGACCGAAGTACTCGATCGCCTCGACGAGCTGGTCACCAAGCCGGTGGAGGGTTCTGGCGGGTACGGCATCGTCTTCGGGCCGGATGCCTCGCCGAAGGAGCTCCAGGCGCAGCGTCGCCGCATCAAGGCCAACCCACGCGGCTGGATCGCGCAGCCCGTCGTACAGCTGTCCACTGTGCCCACGAAGGTCGGTGAACGGCTGCAGCCGCGACATGTGGACCTGCGGCCGTTCGCGGTCAACGACGGCGAGGACGTGTTCGTTCTGCCCGGCGGGCTGACCAGAGTGGCGATTCCGGAGGGCAGTCTGGTCGTCAACTCGTCGCAGGGCGGCGGCTCGAAGGACACCTGGGTGCTGGCGCCCAGAGCGTCCGACGAGGACGCCGAGCTTCGTGGACCCGGTCTGGGGAGCCCCACTCCGAAGTCGGACAGTACGCCGGAGCAAGGCCCGGAACTCAACGTCGCCCAACAGCAGCAGCAACAGTGATGGGGAGGTGCTGACGATGCTCGCACGCAACGCCGAGTCGCTGTACTGGATCGGCCGGTACGTCGAACGCGCGGACGACACCGCGCGAATCCTCGACGTGTCGGTGCATCAACTGCTCGAGGACGCCACCGTCGACGCGAACACGGCCAGCCGCAGGCTGCTCTCGGTCCTCGGCATCACCCCGCCCGACGGCAGCACGCTGGACGTGTGGGGACTGACCGAGCTGGTTGCGATGTCACCGGAGACCGGGTCGATCGTGTCCTCGATCGCCAGCGCGCGCGAGAACACCCGCGTCGCGCGCGAGGTGGTGTCCAGTGAGCTGTGGCAGTGCATCAACGCCATGTGGAACGCCGTACCCGAGCGGCAGCGGGCTGCGCGGCGTGTAGGGCCGCATGAGTTCTTCACGTTCGTGGAGGACCGGGCGGCGATGTTCGCCGGGCTGGCCGACTCCACGATGAGCCGGGACGACGGGTGGCGGTTCCTGGTGCTCGGCCGGTCGGTGGAGCGCGTGGACATGATCGTCCGGATGCTGATGTCCCGAGTGGGCGACCGGCCGACCTCACCAGGCTGGGTGACGGTACTGCGGTCTGCCGGTGCGCACGACACGTACCTGCGGACGTACCGCGGGGCGCTGGACGCGTCGCGGGTCGTGCAGTTCCTGCTGATGGACCGCCTGTTCCCGCGGTCGGTGTTCCATGCGCTGCAGCAGGCAGAGTCCTGTCTGGACGACCTCGACCACGGGCCGGCGACACGGATCGGTGCCGGTGCGGAGGCTGCGCGGTTGTTGGGCAAGGCCCGGAGCGATCTGGAGTTCCTGCGGCCGGCGGACCTGCTGGACGACCTGACCGGCAGACTGCAGGACCTGCAGACCATGGTCCGCGAGGTCGGCGAGGCCGTGTCCCGTCAGTACTTCCACGCGGTGCCGTGGATCGAGTGGAACAACGCGGAGGTGAACCTGTGAACTGGCGTCTCCGTGTGGTGCACACGACTGGCTACAGATACGCGACTGCCGTCACGCAGTCGTACAACGAGGCCAGGCTGACTCCGCGCCACGACGACCGGCAGAACCTCATGGTCGCGCGACTGGAGACGGTCCCCGCGACCCGCGCGTACAAGTACACGGACTACTGGGGTACCGAGGTCAACTCCTTCGACCTGCACACTCCACACACCGAGCTGAAGGTGATCGCGGCGTCCGTCGTCGAGACAACCGACCAGACCCCACCGTCCGTCGACGCGACCTGGTCCCAGCTGAGATCGCCAGAGGTCCTTGACGCGTACGCCGAGTACCTGGAGTGGACCAGCTACGTCCCGAAGCACCGTGAGCTCGCTGCCGTCGCGCGCTCGCTCCGCAAGGGCCGTACTCCGCAGGAGACCGTGCTGGCCGTGTCGAAATGGGTGCACGACAAGCTGAAGTACCAGCGCGGCACCACTGGTGTGCACTCGTCGGCAGTCGACGCGTGGCAGGCCGGTGAGGGCGTGTGCCAGGACTACGCGCACCTGACGCTGGCGATGCTGAGGGCGGTCGACGTACCGGCGCGCTATGTCTCCGGCTACCTGCACACCAAGCCGGACGCGTCCGTGGGCGAGACGGTCGTCGGTGAGAGTCATGCGTGGGAGGAGGCGTGGACCGGTGAGTGGTGGGGGTTCGACCCGACCAACGACATCTCGATCGGTCACCGGCACGTCTGGGTAGCGACCGGGCGGGACTACGGCGACGTGTCGCCGCTCAAGGGCATCTACTCCGGCGGCGCTGCGACAGCCATCGAAGTGACCGTCGACATGACCCGGTTAGCCTGACCCCATGCGGGCCATGACAGTGACGCCGGGCAAGTCCGACTCGGCGACAGTAGGCGAGGTCTCGGAGCCTCCCGTTGCCGACGGTTCGATCCTCGTGGAGGGCCTGCTGACGGGCATCTGCGGAACCGATATCGAGCTGGTCTCCGGCGCGTTCGGCAGCGGACGTCCCGGCTCGGATCACCTCGTCGTCGGACATGAGTCGCTCGGACGCGTGCTGGAGGCACCCGCGGCCTCCGGCTTCGCTCCCGGCGACCTGGTGGCCGGAGTGGTCCGCCGACCGGACCCGGTGCCCTGTCCGGCGTGTGCGCGGGGCGAGTGGGACTTCTGCCGCAACGGCCTGTACACCGAGCGCGGCATCAAGGAGATGGACGGGTACGGCGCCGAGCGCTGGCGGGTCGACCCGTACTTCGCCGTACCGGTGCCGGCCGAGCTGGGAGAGCTCGGCGTACTCGTGGAGCCGGCCAGCATTCTGACCAAGGCGTGGGAGCAGGTGGACCAGGTCGGCGCGCGCTCGTGGTTCGGACCGCAACACGTGCTCGTGACGGGAGCCGGTCCGATCGGGCTGCTCGCGGCGCTCATCGCCCAGCAGCGCGGGTACGACGTACATGTGCTGGACCGGGTCACGGACGGGCCGAAGCCGGAGCTGGTCCGGGCGCTGGGCGGGACGTACCTGACTGACCTGGGACAGCTCGATGTCGTACCGGACGTGGTGATCGAGGCGACGGGAGCCGGCCAGTTGGTGTTCGACTGCGCCTCGCTGCTCCCGCCGGCCGGTGTGATGTGTCTGGCCGGGATCCACCCCGGGCCGGCGACTGTCGACGTACAGCTGGACGCGCTGGTCCGGCAGCTCGTGGTGCGCAACGCGGCGCTGGTCGGGACGGTGAACGCGGGCAAACGGCACTACGCCGACGCTGTGGACGTGCTGCTCGCGGCCGATCGGGCCTGGCTGCGGCGGTTGATCACCCGGACCGTGCCGCTGTCGCAATGGCCGGACGCATTGGTGCGGGAACCGGATGACATCAAGGTGGTCGTGGACTTGCGGGGATGACCTGCGAGGATGGTGGGTGACGAGGGGCAGATCGGGGCATGCCCCGCGGATGGAAGGAGCGTCGACAGGTGTCGGACACGAAGGCTCGGACCGCCGAGCAGATCGAGGCGGACATCGCCGCCACCCGGTTGCGCCTGGCCTCGACCGTCGACGAGCTGGTCGACCGCGCGAACCCGAAGAACGTGGCCCTGCGACAGGTCGAGCAGGCCAAGTCCCAGGTCTTCGACGAGCAGGGGCAGCTGCGGACCCAGAAGATCGTCGCGGTCGCCGGTGCGGTGGTCGGCGTCGTCGGCGTACTGCTGGTGATCCGCCGGCTGGTGGGCCGCCGGTGACTCCACGCAAGCGGCTGTCCGACGACAAACTCCCGATCCGGATGCTGCACGACCGCGTCCTGGTCTCCCTCGAGCAGGAGGGCGAGCGCAAGTCGTCGGCCGGCATCTTGATCCCGGCCACCGCGCAGATGGGCCGCCGGCTCGCCTGGGCGAAGGTAGTTGCCGTCGGCGCCAACGTGCGCACGGTGGAGGTCGACGACCGCGTCCTGTTCGACCCGGAGGACCGGGCCGAGGTGGAGGTCCGCGGCGACGACTACATCCTGCTGCGCGAACGCGACCTGCACGCAGTGGCTGCCGGCCGCCTGGAAGACGGCCAGACCGGCCTCTATCTCTGAAAACTGAAGCGGGCAGGCGTTTTCGCACTGCCCGTCACCAGGTCACGGACGAGCTCGCCGACCAGCGGAACGAACTTGAAGCCGTGGCCGGAGAAGCCAGCCGCGACGGTGATCGGTCCGGCGCGGTCGATGACGAACCTGGCCGACGGCGTGTTGTCGTACAGGCAGCTGATCGCAGTGGATCGCCCCGGGTCCAGCCCGGGGTACCACTGCGCGACGTACTCGCGAAGAGCTGAGTCCCGCTGCGGCTCGGGCCGGAAGTCGCGGGTGTCGGGGTCGACCTCCGGCCCGCTCGCGTGCATGCCGACCTTCACACCGGAGCCCGGCTCGTAGAGTCCGTAGCAGTCCGGGCCCCAGTGCACGAAGCTCGGCCACTCGAAGTCCTCCGACAGCGGAGTGAAGAACCGCGGCTGCTCCTGCGTCACCGTGAACCGCGGCAACGGCACCAGACCGGCCAGCAGCTTCGGAGTCCACGGTCCGGTCGTCACAACGACGTGCTGCGCCCGCACGGCCCCACCCGGTACGTCGAGCTCGACCAGCTCGTCGTGGAGCCGCAGCGCCCGTACCGGCGACTGGACGCGGAACTCCGCGCCGAGCCGGCTCGCCACCGTCTGCAGCGCGTGCACCGTGCGTTCGGCGTACAGCCGGCCAGAGCCCGGCTGGTAGAGCACCGGGCTCTCGAACCGGAAACCGGGCCAGCGCTCGGCGGCCTCTTCCGCCGCCAGCACCGACCCGGTTGCCGCATGCAACGACCGGAAGATCTCGACCGACACGTCGCTCATCCCGTGGTCGATCCCGCCGGTCTCCTCGAGCAGCGTCTCGCCCGAGTCGGCCTCCAGTTCACGCCACAGCGGCCGCGCCCGCTCGGTCAGCTCAGCCAGCTCGGCGTCGTCCGCCGCCGGCCGGAACAACCGCGTCGCGCCGTGCGAGCCGCCCCGCTCGTGCCCGAGCGTGAACTGCTCCAGTACGACGACATCCCGCCCCGCCGCTGCCAGTGCACGAGCCGCCGCCGACCCCATCGCACCGGCCCCCACCACCGCCACGTCGTACGTCATCCGAGCAGCGTACGGGCGGCGGGCACAGGCTAGAAGCTGTTGGGCCCGAAGCGGAGGATTGCTACCAGAGCCGTGAGGATCAGGATGACGATGTTGATCGCGATCGGCGGGAATTCCTTGCGGCGGCCGTGGGTGATGATGGCGCCGATCATGATCAGGGCGAGCCCGGTCGCGGCCAGCGGGACGAGGATCGGGGCGATGTCGAGGGCGGCGGGCAGGATCAGGCCGATCGCGCCCAGGACCTCGGCGGTGCCGATCAGTTTGATCGTGCGGGCGGAGAAGTCCTCGACCCATTTCATGTTCTGGTTGGCCAGCAGTTTGCGGCGGCTCTGGCTCAGCTTGGTTGCACCGGCGGCCAGGAAGAAGGCGGCCAGCACTCCGGCGACGATCCACAGAAAGACGTTCATATCCCACTCTCGGTTATCAGTTGACGCATCAACTCAACCGTAGAGGTTGTTGACTTGAAGCGTCAAGTAATCCGGTAGAATGGGGTCATGGTGGGGGATGCGCGGTGGTTGGAGCCGGACGAGCTGGCGACGTGGATGTCGTTCGCGGCGCTGATGTTCAAGCTGCCCGGGGTGCTGGACTATCAGCTGCAGCGGGACTCCGGGCTGACACATTTCGAGTACCTGGTGCTCGCCGGGCTGTCCGAGTCGCCGGGGCGGTCGCGGCGGATGAGTGACCTGGCCGGCTTCGCGAACGGCTCGTTGTCGCGGCTCTCCCATGTGGTCAAGCGCCTCGAGCAGCGTGGTTTCGTCGAGCGCCGGCCCGCCGAGGACGACGGGCGGATCACCGTCGCCACCATCACCGACAGCGGCTACGAGTTCCTCGTCGCCGCCGCTCCGGGGCATGTCGCGACCGTTCGTGAGTACGTCGTCGACGTGCTGAGCCCGGAGCAACTGGCGCAGCTGAAGGACATCGCCGACACGATTCTGGCCAAGGTTGATCCAGGCAAGGACTGCTGACGTTCTCGCGGAGCGGGCAGGCGGAGGCGGCGGGATCGGCAGGCGGGGGAGAATGGGCCCGTGATCTTCGAGACCTCCAGCCGGTTGCCAGACTTCCCGTGGGACAAGCTCGCCCCTTACACGCAGAAGGCGGCCGAGCATCCCGACGGCATCGTCGACCTCTCCGTCGGCAGTCCGGTGGACCCGGTGCCCGAGCTGGTGAAGAAGGCGCTGGCCGACGCGGCGGACGCCCCGTCGTACCCGACGACCATCGGTACGTCGGCTGCACGGCAGGCGGCCGTGGACTGGATGGCCAGGCGTCTCGACGTGACCGGAGTGGACCCGAAGAGCGGCGTACTGCCGGTGATCGGCACCAAAGAGCTGATCATGATGCTGCCGACGCTGCTCGGCATCGGCGCGGGTGACACCGTTCTCATCCCGGACCTGGCGTACCCGACGTACGAGGCGGGCGCTGCGCTCGCCCGCGCGACCAGCGAGCCGGTGGCGGACCCCACGACGTACGACGGGCCGGTGCGGGTCGCGTACCTGAACTCGCCGCGCAATCCGTCCGGTGAGATCACCTCTCCGGACGAGCTGCGTCGTGCGGTCGAGTGGGCGCGGGCGAACGACGTACTGCTGGTCAGCGACGAGTGCTACACCGAGTTCGGCTGGGACGAGAAGCCGGTGTCCGTGCTGCATCCGGACGTGTCGGGCGGCAGCTTCGACAACCTGCTCGCGGTGCACTCGCTGTCCAAGCGGTCCAACCTGGCCGGGTACCGCGGTGGCTTCGTGGCCGGTGACCCGACCGTGGTGACCGAGCTGCTTGCCGTACGCAAGCACGCCGGGCTGATGGTCCCGTCTCCGATCCAGGCGGCGATGGCGGCTGCCTTCGCGGACGACGTACACGTCGAGGAGCAGCGTGCGCGCTACCTCCGGCGGCGCGCGGTACTGCGGGATGCGCTGACCGATGCGGGCTGGGAGATCACGCTGTCCAACGGCGGGCTCTACCTGTGGGCGTCGCATCCGTCGTACGACGCGTACGGCTCGGTCGGGGCGCTGGCGGACAAGGGGATCCTGGTCGCTCCCGGTGCGTTCTACGGCACTGCCGGTGAGCGACACGTCCGGGTGGCGCTCACGGGGACCGACGAGCGCATCGATTCCGCGGTGAAGCGACTGCAGGAGTAAACAAAGTCCGCACTCCCCTGTGACGTATCCCGGTGTGGCCGCCTCTTATAGGGGGTACGGGTGCTGTCAAGGGGAGGGTGAGGCGGATGAGACGCTTCGTTGGGGTGGCTGTTGTGGTGCTGCTCGGGCTGGGGCCGGTGGGTGTCGCGCACGCGGACGACTCTCCGTCGCCGTCGATCACACCTTCATCGACACCAGCGTCGACACCGACGCCAACGCCTACACCCACGCCAACTCCCACGCCGACCCCCAAACCGGCGGCGACTCCCGCGGCGGCCTGGTCGATCACGCTCGACCAGCCGGCGGCGTCCTGGGAGGACAAGCCGACGGTCTTCACCGGCAAGATCAGCCAGCCGATCACCGGGTCGTACATCACCCTCTGGCAGCGCGTCCCCGGCGCCTGGGTGCTGCGCGGGTCGACCCGCACGACGGCCGGCGGCGTGTACAGGTTCAACTACGTCTCCGCGTACACCGGGACCTGGGCGTTCCGCACGATGATCGGGGTGAAGGCGGAGACGGCGCTCGCGATCTCGGCGTACCGGACCGTGCCAATCCAGGACCGGAAGATCCTGATCAACACGCCCGCTGCCTGGTACGCCACGCTGACCGGTGTCTCGGTCACCGGCCGGATGGTGCCGGCCGAGCCGGGCAAGGAGCTCGCGCTGCAGAGCTATCTCGGCAGCGGCAAGTGGCAGCTGCTGAACATCGGGGTCATGGATGCCAAGGGCAACTTCCGGCTCCGGGTGCCCGACGACCTGCCCGCTACCCGGACGGTGCGCGTCGTCACCCGGTACGTCAGTCAGGCCGCAATGGAGTACTCCGGCCTGGCGACGATCGTCATCAAGGCGGCCCTCAACCCCAAGGTGTACGCCGTCTCCGCCGCGATGGTGCCGAACACGTACCGGGCCGGCTGTCCGGTCGCACCGGCGTCGCTGCGGCTGCTGCAACTGAACTACTGGGGTTTCGACGGCCACGTGCACCGCGGCGAGCTGATCCTGCGGGACGCTGCCGTGGCGAAGATGATCACGGTCTGGACCACGACGTTCGCGTCGAAGTTCCCGATCCGGCAGATGCGGCGGGTGGACGTGTTCGGCGGCAGTGACGTGAAGTCGATGGCGGCGGACAACACGTCGGCGTTCAACTGCCGGCGGGTGACGGGTGATCCGTACTCGCTGTCGCCACACTCGTACGGGTGGGCGATCGACATCAACACCGTGGAGAACCCGTACCTGGCCGCGAACGGCGTCTGGTACCCGTCGAACGGGCTGGCGTACCGCACGCGTACGCCGGCGCGTCCGGGGATGCTGTTCGCGAGCAGCGTGCCGACGAAGGCGCTGGTCGGCCAGGGGTACTTCTGGGGCGCAGGCTGGGCCAAGCCCGACTACCAGCACTTCGAGCCGAAGTGAAACGCGTAGTCGTCGCTGGAGTGCTGGCGGTAGTGCTGGCGGGGTGCAGTTCGAACTCGGCGGCCCAGCAGCCTGCGCCGGGTGTTGTCCAGCGATCCGCGTCGCCGGTCATCCCCAGCACGGTCGGCGGGACGGTGCCGGTGCCGCCCGCGACCATGAGCACCGCTAAGCCGACAGATGCGGCCGTTCCGCCGGAGGTGCCGGAGCAGGCGACCGCACCGCCGCCCGCCAACGCCGGACCGCTCACCGCTCGCAACCTGCCGACTCCTGACAAGCTCGGCGCCGGCTGGAAGACCTACACCGACCCAGGTGGCGCGGAGGCTGGTTTCATCGGCAACAACACCTGGACCCGCCGCCGCGACCCCCACCAAGCCTCCTACGAAGCCCTGCCCTCCGGCTGCGCAGGCAAGCCCGTCACCGGATCGCTCCCGATCCCCGCCTACGCCCTGACCGGTAGCTACCGCACCGCCGACGCCCAGCCGGCCACAACTCTTCTCCTGCGGTTCAAAGGCTCTGCGCAGGCGGCTGACTACTACGCCGGCTATCAGGCCCGGATGAAGTCCTGCGGCTCCGGCGGCGACCTCTCCGTCAAACAGCTCTGGACTGCCGCCACAGCCGCTGCCGTGTCCCGCGCGTACGCAGGAGCCGAGTCCTACGTCGACCTCTCCGTGGTCGATGGCTCGACCGTCGCTCTCCTGGCAACCACCTCCGCCACCCCGGATCAGCAGGCTGCCTGGGCGCGCGGCGTCGTACCAGCCCTGGAAGAGGTCATAGATAGATCCTGAAGTCCCCCCGCTTCGGCGCCGGAGGCGCCGAAGTCCCTCCTGCAAGCGATTCCCACAGAAGTTGTATTACCTTTCAGTATTTCGTGACCTACACTCCGGTTATGGGTGACTTCGACCGGTATGCCCGCCTGACCGCGGGCCTCGATGCGCCGTACGCGGTGATCGATCTCGACGCCTTCCGGCGGAACGCGGACGATCTGGTCCGCCGCGCAGGCGGTACGCCGATCCGGATCGCCTCCAAGTCGGTCCGTTGTCGCGCCCTGATCGCCGCCGCGCTCGAGCGCCCCGGCTTCCACGGCGTGATGAGCTACGCACTCCCCGAGGCGCTCTGGCTCGCGCGCAACGGCGTCGACGACATCCTCCTCGGCTACCCGACCACCAACCGCACCGCTCTGCGCGAGCTCTCCGAGGACCCCGAAGCGGCCGGCCGGATCACGCTGATGATCGATTCGCCCGAGCACCTCGCGTACATCAAGGCAGCCGCGACCGGCACCGCCCGGATCCAGGTCTGCCTCGACGTCGACGCCTCGCTCCGCGTCTTCGGCCAGCATCTCGGTGTACGCCGTTCGCCGCTGCGGACACCCGCCGACGTCGCGGCCCTCGCCCGGACCGTCGCCGCCGACGACTCGTTCGAGCTGACCGGCGTGATGTTCTACGAGGCCCAGATCGCCGGCCTGCCCGACACGTCGCCGGCAGTCCGCTGGGTCAAGCGGCGTTCGGCTGCCGAGCTCGCCGATCGCCGTGGCGCGGTCGTTGACGCGGTCAAGCAGGTCGCGGCGCTCCGGATCGTCAACAGCGGCGGCACCGGCAGCCTGGAGATCAGCAGCGCCGACCCGTCGGTCACCGAGGTCACTGCCGGCTCCGGTCTCTACGGCCCGACCCTCTTCGACAAGTACGACATCTTTCAGCCGGAGCACGCGATGGCGTACGCCCTGGACGTCGTACGCCGTCCCGCGCCCCGCATCGCCACGCTCTTCGGCGGCGGTTACGTCGCGTCGGGGCCGGCGAAGAAGTCGCGGTTGCCCTTGCCTGCTTGGCCGTCCGGCCTGAAGCTGCTCGGCACCGAAGGCGCCGGTGAGGTGCAGACTCCGGTCCAGGGACAATCAGCCGATCGGCTGAATCTCGGCGACAGAGTATGGATGCGCTACGCGAAGGCAGGCGAGATGCTGGAGCGGTTCGACGTCGTGCACGCGATCGGCTCGGACGGGTCGAGTGATGAGGTGAAAGAACTCCTCACCTACCGCGGCGAAGGGAAGAACTTCGGATGAGCACCTGGCGGAACTGGTCCGGCACCGAGTCGGCGACCGGGATCGACACCCTGCGCCCGCGGTCGACCGACGAGCTCGCGGCTGCGGTCAAGTCCGCCGCCGAGCAGGGCAAGAAGCTCAAGGCGGTCGGCTCGGGGCACTCGTTCACAGGCTGTTCGGTGCCGCAAGGGGTGATGATCCGTCTCGACGGGCTGTCCGCGATCACGCATGCCGACCAGGCGTCCGGCCGGGTGACGGTCGGCGCGGGCACCGGCCTGCGGAAGCTCAACGCAGGCCTGGCTGCATTCGACCTCGCGATGGCGAACCTCGGCGACATCGACAAGCAGACGATCTCCGGAGCGATCTCCACCGGCACGCACGGCACCGGCGCGCGGCTCGGCGGGCTGGCCACGCAGGTCGTCGCTCTCGACCTGGTCACAGCGGACGGCTCGGTGCTGCATTGCTCGCCGGAGGAGAATCCGGACATCTTCGCCGCGGCCCGGGTCTCGGTCGGCGCGCTCGGCGTGATCAGCTCGCTGACCCTGCAGTGCGTGCCGGCATTCCTGCTGCGCGCGCAGGAGATGCCGCTGCCGCTGGCCGAAGTACTCGACGGGTTCGATGAGCTTGCTGAGGGCAACGATCACTTCGAGTTCTACTGGTTCCCACATACCGACATCGCGCTGACCAAGCGCAACAACCGGGTCGCCGCGGGCGTCGACGCGTCGCCGGTCGGCCGGATCCGCGGGTGGGTCGACGACGAGCTGCTGTCCAACAAGGTCTTCGAGCTGACGAACCGGCTCGCAGTACGAAGGCCCGCGATGGTTCCGCGTATCAACCAGCTCGCCTCGCGTGCGCTGTCGGCCCGGGAGTACGTCGATTCGTCGTACAAGGTGTTCTGTTCCGAGCGCAACGTGATCTTCCGCGAGTCGGAGTACGCCGTACCGCGGGAGCACGTGGTCGAGGTGATCCGCCGGCTGCGGGACTGGATCGACACGTCGGGGTCGCGGATCCCGTTCCCGATCGAGGTCCGGGTGGCTGCGCCGGACGACATCTGGCTGTCCACTGCGTCCGGGCGCGAGACGGCGTACATCGCGATCCATCAGTACCACCGGTTGCCGCACGATCCGTACTTCCAGGCGTTCGAAGACATCGTCGCCGAGTACGACGGGCGGCCGCACTGGGGCAAGCTGCACACGCTCACCGCGACCGACCTGCGAGCGCGGTACCCGCACTTCGACGACTTCCTCGCTGTGCGCGACCGCCTGGACCCGCAACGGACCTTCGAGAACGCCTACACCCGTCAAGTCTTCGGCTGATGCTTCGGCGGGCGATAGCCTGCGGGCATGAATGCTGCGGAGGGGCTCGAGCCATTGGCCGAGGATTGGCAGAAGGCGCTGGCGATTGTCGCGCATCCGGATGATCTCGAGTGGGGATCGGCGGCCGCGATCGCGCGCTGGACCGGCCAGGGGAAGCAGATCGCGTACTGCCTGCTGACGTCCGGCGAGGCGGGGATCGACGGCGTCGACCCGGCCGAGTGCGGACCGCTGCGGGAAGCGGAGGAGATCGAGTCGGCCCAGATCGTCGGGGTGTCGTCGGTCGAGTTCCTCGGCCAGCCCGACGGGACGATCGAGTACGGCGTACCGCTGCGGCGCCTCATCGCCGCCGCGATCCGGCGGCACCAGCCCGAGATCGTCATCACCGGCAACTTCCGCGACACCTGGGACGGCGACGTCGCGCTGAACCAGGCCGACCACATCAACACCGGCCGGGCGACGATCGACGCGGTCCGGGACGCCGCCAACCGGTGGATCTTCCCGGACGCCGGCGACAAGTGGGACGGCGTACGGCAGGTCTGGGCGGCCGGCTCACCCAACTCGCGGCACGGCGTGGACACGACCGACACCTTCGACCTCGGCCTGCAGTCGTTGAAAGCGCACCAGGCCTACATCGACGGGCTGAACCGCGCGTTCGACCCGGAGGAGTTCCTCGAGGGCGTCTCGCGTCCGACCGGCACTCAGCTCGGGACGAAGTTCGGCGCGCGGTTCGAGGTCTTCACTCCGTAGGGAGGTCGCGCGCGGCCTTCAGGTGCGGAGGCATCGGCTTCGGGTGCCGCGGCTCACGGTCGCCGGCGGTGCCCGGGCCGGGCGGGTTGCCCGGGCCGACCCACGAGCGGACCAGCGCACGGCCGCCCTTGCGGGTCATCCGGTGCAGGTCGATCTGCTGGACCTGATTGGCCGGGATGCCGAGCTGGGCCAGGCTACGGTTCGCCATCGCGCACGCGGCGTCGTGCTTGCGCGGCGAGAGGTTCTGCTGGAGGACGATCGCGATCGTCCCGTCGGGGAGGTCCTCGACCCGCTGGAACCGCATGCCCTTGTCGAGTGACCAGGACTTGAGGGCGAGCTCGAGGTAGTCGGAATCGGACAGTCGTCGATCGGTCTTCGCGCGCGCAACCACTTCGTAACGGGCCATATCCCGATCATCCGTCGGCCGACCGACGTTTTCCAGGAATCAATGGAGTGCGTTGATCGCCGCGGCCACCTCGGTCGGGTTGGAGATCAGCGTGAGGTGGTTGGCGTTCGGGATCAGCGTCGGCGCGGGGGCGCCGATGCGGGTCGCGGTCTCGGTCGCGTTGCCGCCGTTGGTGTCGAGCGCGCCGAACACGACCGACTTCGGGATCGGCAGATCGCGCAGTTTGGCCAGGCGATCAGCCGAAACGGCCGGGATTCCATGTGCGGTCATCTGCCACACCGCCTTCTCGGCCCCTGGCTGCCGGAACGGGCGGGTCCAGTCGTCGACGTTCATCGCCGGGCAGTCGGGGGAGCAGACGCTGTTGTAGATCTTCTTCAGCAGCCACCCCTGGTCGAGCACCAGCCGGAACAACGAGGTGCGGTACGGCGGAACGATCAGCCAGCGTGGCGGCCCGGCCTGCCCGCCCGGCAACGGCAGCGCGTCACCGTCGAGGAACATGATCCCGGCCATCCGGCTCGGCGCCTCCAACGTCGCCTCGGCGACGACGCCCGCACCGAGCGAGTGCCCGACCAGGATCGGCCGCGGTTCACCCGGCCCGCTGAGGTGCATCGCCTCCAGGAACCCGAGCAGTTGCGCCGCGAGATGCTCGACCGTGTACAGCGCTTTGCGCTCGGAGTACCCGTAGCCGGTGATGTCGTACGCGTACACGCGGTGGTTCGTCGCAAGCAGCGGGACGAGGCGCGACCAGGTGTCGACGGATTCCGCTGCGCCGTGGACCAGTACGACGGGTGTGCCCGACGTACCCCAGGTTTCGTAGCGGGTGTTGATGTCGCCGGTCTGCACGTACTTCAGCCCGGGAGGCGGTGCGGCGGTCCCGTTGGTGGCGAGGTTGTAACCGAGCGATGCCGCGGTGACGATCAGCCAGAGCCCGAGAAGTCCCAGGACCCCCCGCCACAGGAACCGTTTCACGCCCCCAGTGTTACAGCTGCAGGATGCGCTGCGACTCGGTGAGGACGGCGGGGGAGGCAATGGACTGCCAGCGCGGGACCTGTTCGGTGAGGAACGGGCCGAGCTTGACCGCGCGCTTGGCATCGTTGTCGAGGACGTCGAGCTCGTTGACGATGGTGAGATCGACGAAGTCGCGCAGGTCCGCCGTGCCGAGCTCTTCCGACGTGCCGGTGAAGCGGTCGGTGACCGTGCGGTGCTCGGCGAGATCGCGCCACGTGGTCTCGCGGTCGCAGGCGCCGTACCGGTAGACGATCTGCTCGGCCTCGGTGCCGATCACCGACTCCAGGACCGGTCGCTCGGTCTGCCAGTCGAAGAGATGGGTCGGGAAGCCGTCCGTCCCGTACGCCGCGTGGGCGAGGCCGGCGAGCACCAAGGTGTCGGAGGCACCGAGGGAGCCGAGGCGCTTGGCGACCCGATGCAAGTGGACGTAGAGGCTTCCCCCAGCGTGGTCGATCTCGTCGGCGCCGCGCACCAGCAGCAGCGAACCCAAGTCCTGAAAAGTGCTCATCTGACCTCTTCTCACCCCGGAGCGGTCAAATCGCTCGAACAGATCAGGGCCAAGGAGAGGACCCAGGTCACCCACGGTAAGGCCAACCACCCACGCCCGCCCACAGCTGCGGCGTGCCGTTTCGGTCACACCCCGTTCATTTCCTGTTCCCCGAGGTGGTGACCCGTGCCCAGGCGGTCAGGACTTCACCGGAGCACACCCCGGAGCGTCCCCTGAAACCCGGGCTCACCCATTCCCACCGGCGATCCCGCTGCCGACCATGAATCCATGAGTAACGCCGCAGCCCGCTGGACCTTGATCGCCGTCATGGCAGCCATGACCCTGCTCACCATCACGCTCACGACCGCTCTGAGCTAGGTCGTTGCCGTTGGCAAGGGATCCAGTGCGCGACGGGTCTCCTCGAGGAGCCGGTGCAGGAGCGGGTTCGCGCTGTGTCTGGGCCAGATCAGGGCCAGCACGTTCGGCGGTGCGTCGACCAGCGGCAGCCAGGTGAGCTTGGGGTGAGCGAAGTACGTGACGGTCGACGCCGGCGCGATCCAGCAGCCGTGTCCGGCCGCGACGAGATGCAGGCACTCCTCCGGTGTCCGCGCCTGCGGGCCGAAGATCGCGCGACCGCCGTCCGGACGCGGGTCGATGAACCAGAAGTTCACCACCGCTTCCGGCATCCCGTCCCGCGGCCCGACCACCGGTACGTCGGCCAGATCCTCGATGTACAACGACGTACGCGTCTCGAGCGGATGTCCCGGCGGCAGCGCGACCCAGCGCTCTTCCTCGAGCAGCGGGTGAACGGTGAACCGCGGATCGTCGCCGATCGGCAACCACAGGAACGCCGCGTCCGCCCGGCCCTCGACCAGCGCGGCGATCTCGTCCGGCAACGTGTGCGACGAGATCGGCCGTACGTCGACCTCGGGCACTCCCCGTCGTAGCGCAGCCTCGACCGCGGGCATGAAGTGTGCCGTGCTCTGCGCCTTGAACGTGATCCGCAGCGGATCCGGCCGACCTGTCGCCGTCAACCGTGCCTCGGTGACCATCGCCTCCGCGGACGACAACAGCGCCGCACCCTGTTTGAGCACGACCTCACCGGCCGCGGTCAACTCGATCCCGGTCGGGCGCCGCTCGACCAGCGGGGTCCCGACCACCCGCTCCAGTTGACGGATCTGCCCGCTGACTGCCTGCTGTGTCAGGTTCAGGACTCCGGCCGCGCGCGTCATGCTGCCCTCGGCCGCAACGGCTTCGAGCGCTTGCAGCAGCCGCAGGCTCAGATCCACGCCGTCCTCGCATCCACCCAGCCATCGTGCCACAACGATTCGTTGTGCCCTCGCCAAGAAGTCTCTGTTTCCACCCGCCGCGATCTCGCAGGACGATCGAGGCAGGCCACTCGAACGGAGAAGAAGAAGGATGACGCTCAAGGGAAAGACGGCGCTCGTCACCGGATCGTCGAAGGGGCTGGGACGGGCGATCCTGCTCCGCCTCGCCGCCCAGGGCGCGAACGTCGTGGTCAACTACTCGCGCGACGAGTCCGCCGCGAACGAAGTACTCGACGCTGCCAGGTCGCTCGGGGTGCAGGCCATCTCGGTCGCCGCCGACGTGTCCCAGGTCGACGGGATCCAGCGGCTGTACGACGCGACGGTGGACGAGTTCGGCCAGGTCGACATCGTGGTCGCGAACGCCGGCATGGAGAAGGTGAACGTCCCGGTCGCCGACGTCACCGAGGAGGACTTCGACCTGCTGTTCCGGGTCAACACCAAGGGTCCGTACTTCGTCCTGCGCGAGGCGGCCCGCCGGATCGCCGACAACGGCCGGATCATCACGATCTCGTCGAACACCACCACGGTCCCGCAGTTGGGTGTCGGTCTGTACGGCACCAGCAAGGTCGCCACCGGCTACCTGGCCCGCGTGCTCGCGCTCGAACTGGGGCCGCGGGGGATCACGGTGAACACGATCGTGCCGGGGCCGATCGACGGCGCGGGGATCTTCACCGACCCGGCGAACGACGAGTACAAGCAGAGCCTGATCGCGATGGTGCCGATCGGGCGGTTGGGCACCACCGAGGACGTGGCCGGGATCGCGGCCTTCCTCGCGAGTGATCAGGCCGGGTTGATCACCGGCCAGCAGATCGTTGCCGACGGCGGAATGCACTGAGGAGAGACGAGAAATGACTGAAACCATGCGGGCGGCCCAGGTCCAGCAGGCCGGTGGCCCTTTTGTGGTGACCGATGTGCCGATCCCGGAGCCGAAGGCCGGGCAGATCCGGGTGAAGGTGCACGCCTGCGGGATCTGCGGCGGTGACGCGATCCCACGGAACGCGCTCTTCGGCACTGTGCTGCCGCGGATCCCCGGGCACGAGATCGCCGGCGTCGTGGACGCGGTCGGCGAGGGCGTCACGGTCTGGGAGGTCGGTCAGCGGGTCGGCGTCGGCTGGTCCGGTGGCGTCGACTTCACCTGCGAGTTCTGCCGGCGCGGTGACTTCACGAACTGCGTGAGCCGCACGATCGTCGGCACGTCGTACGACGGTGGGTACGCCGAGTACATGGTCGCGCCGCAGGACGCGGTGGCGCGGATCCCGGAGGCGTTGTCGTTCGAGGACGCGGCGCCGTTGATGTGTGGCGGGATCACCGCGTTCAACGCGCTCCGGCACGCGAAGGCCGGCCCGGGGGACACGATCGCGGTGCAGGGTGTCGGTGGTGTCGGGCACCTGGCGATCCAGTTCGCCGACAAGATGGGTTTCCGGACGGTGGCGATCAACCGCGGCCGGGACAAGGAGAAGCTCGCGCGTCAGCTCGGGGCGGACGAGTACATCGACAGCAATGAAGGCGACGCCGGCGAGGCGCTCCAGGCGATCGGCGGCGCGGCCGTCGTACTCGCGACCGTCTCTCGCGCTGATCTCCAGTCGGACCTGGTCAAAGGCCTGCGGCCGAACGGTGAACTGATCGTCCTCGAAGGTAGCGATCCGATCCAGGTGACCGGTCACGCGTTGTCCGAGGGACGGTTGTCGGTGTCCGGCTGGTACTCCGGGGTGGCTCAGGATTCCGAGGAGACGTTGAACTTCGCGGTGCTGAAGAACATCCGGCCGATCATCGAGACGTTCCCGCTCGAACAGGCCGAGGATGCCTGGCAACACCAGCCGCAGGCGAACCTGCGCATCGTGCTGACTACCCAAGCCCAGTAGATCTCCCAGAACCCGTCCGCAACCACCTCACACGGTTGCGAACGGGTTCTGCATTTGCTGCCCGTGGTGATCAGGGAAGGTGACTACCACGGGGAGTCCTGCGTCGGGATCTCGTGAAGCTCAGGTGCGGCCTCAGTCGAGGTCGGCGAGAGCCTTCTTCGCGGCTTCCAGCTCGGCCTCGAGCGCGGCCACCTTGGCGGCCTGCTGGGAGCGGGCCTCCTCGATGACCTCGTCGATCGGGGTCGAGAGGTCCTCGTGCAGCTCCTTGGCCGCGCGGGACACCGCGGCCGCGGCAACGGCCAGGTCGCGGGCCAGGTACGTCGTGCCCTGCTTGAGCTCGGCGTGCCACTCGCCGTCCGCCGTCCCGGTGACGGTGAGTGTGAGCTCGATGGTCTTCGCCTTCTTGCCGGCAGCCTTCTTCGCCGGCGCCTTCTTCGGCTTGGGAGCCTCGACCGGAGCCGAGGTGGCCTCAGGTGTCGTTTCGGGCGCAGCTGCCGACGGGTTGATCAGGTCGGGAGTGTCGGCGAGGTCGGACGGTGTCTCTACTGCCAGAGTGTCTACAGTCATCGTTGCGGCGATCTCCTTCTGGGACTGGCGCTGTGTGACTATTAGAACACATGTTCGATTCGTAGGCCAACCAGCTTCACCAGGAAGCGGTCGATCTGGTCTGCCAGCGGCGGTAGGTCGGCCTCCGGCTCGTTGATCCGGATCGAGACCGCGCCGTGCACGGCGGCGCGAAGATCCAGCGCCACGGCAGCCGCGTCGTCCGCGGGTGCCAGGCCGGCGTCCATACAGGCCTGTACGGCGGCGGTCGCGCGCGTCGACAACTCCTCCTTGAAGACCAGGTGCATGCGCCGGTTCAGCGTGCTCTCGTGCAGCACCTTGTAGAGGCCGGAGTACTCGCGCACCCATGTGCCGAGGAAGAGGAGTCGGGCGCGTAGTCGCCGTACCGGATCGTCTCCGGCGCTGTCCTCTGCCTGCCCGAGGTCGCGGAGGAGGTTGGTCGTGGACTGCTCGAGTGCTGCGAAGACGAGCTCGTCGCGGTCGGCGAAGTGGATGTAGACCGAGGTTGCCGCGATCCCGACCTCGCGAGCGACCGCGCGCAGTGAGAGCGCCTCGTCGTCGCCGAGCTCGTTCAGCATTCGCAACGCGGCGTCGATGATCTCCTGCCGCAGCAGTTCCCCTTGCCCGCGACGGTTCCGGCTGCGCGACGTTCCAGCGTCCATAAAGCCGATTGTATTGCAACGGACGTTGCCCTACAGTCGTAGCACTACAGCTGTTCACTTAAGGATGATGATGAGCGAACTCAAGGGACAGGTCGCGGCGCCGGAGGTCGACGCCCGGCGGTGGTGGGCGTTGGGGGCGGTCGCCACGGCGCAGTTGATGGTCGGGATCGATCTGACCATCGTGAATATCGCGCTGCCGTCGGTGCAGCGGGATCTGGGGATGTCGGATCCGGCGCGACAGTGGGTGATCACGCTGTTCGCGCTGGGGTACGGCGGATTGCTGCTGCTCGGTGGGCGGATGAGCGACCTGATCGGGCGGCGGCGTGCGCTGCTGGTCGGGCTGACCGGTTTCGCGGCGGCCTCGGCGCTTGGCGGGGCCGCGACCGGACCGGCGATGTTGCTGACGGGGCGTGCGTTGCAAGGGGTCTTCGGTGCACTGCTGACACCGGCGGTGCTGGCAACGCTGGCGGCGTCGTTCCCGTTGCCGGCTGAGCGTGGGAAGGCGTTCGGGATCTACGGGACGGCGATGGGCAGTGCGTCCGGTCTGGGCGTGCTGGTCGGCGGCGTGCTCACGCAGTACCTGGACTGGCGGTGGTGCATGTTCGTCAACCTCCCGATCGCCGCACTGGCAGCGGGAGGTGTGCTGTACGCCGTACGTCCGGTCCCGCGCGCTAGTGGGGTGCGAGTCGACGTACTAGGTGCGTTGCTGGCGACTGCAGGTTTGATGGCGGTCGTGTTCGGGTTCGCCCGGGCGGAGTCGGATGGGTGGAGCGCGCCAGCGACGTACGCGTCGCTTGCAGGTGGAGTGGTGTTGCTGGCGGCGTTCCTGGCGGTGCAGGCGCGTTCGAAGTACCCGCTGCTGCCGTTGAGGGTCCTCGCGGACCGCAGGCGCGGTGCTTCCTACCTGGCTGTGTTCAGCCTGGCGATCGGCATGTTCGCCGCGCTGTTCTTCCTGACCTTCTACCTGCAGAACATCCAGCACAACTCACCGCTGAAGGCCGGACTGGCGTTCTTGCCGCTGACGGTGGGGCTGATGGTCGGAGTGCGCGCAGTGAGTCGGCTGCTGGCCAAGGCGCCGGTGCGGTCTCTCATCTGCCCTGGACTGCTGACCATCGCCATGGGCCTCGCACTGCTCGGGTTGCTCAGGGCAGACAGCAGTTACTGGCTGCACGTCATGCCGGTGTTCCTGCTGGTCGGTCTGGGGACCGGATGGGTCCTGATTACGGCCAACAGCACCGCGACCCTGGGCGCCGGCCCCGACACTGCAGTGGCCGGCGCCATGGTGATGACCTCTCAGCAGATCGGCGCATCACTCGGGACGGCACTGCTGAGCACAGTCGCGGGCACGGTCGCCGCCCACTCCGATGCTGTCCACGGGTTCAACGTGGCGAGCCTCGGAGCGGCCGGCTTCCTGTGCGTAGCGGCGGTGGCTGTCTACTGGGTGCTCTCGGAGCGGTCGCCCGACCACTCCAGGTGGAAGCTGCCCTCACGGTCGACGCGCTTGTAGGTGTGCGCACCGAACAGGTCGCGCAGACCCTGGATCAGCGCAGCCGGTAGCCGCTCGGCCCGGAGGCCGTCGTAGTACGACAGCGCTGCCGAGAACCCCGGAGCCGGTACGCCGACCGTCGCGGCGGCGGCCACCACCCGTCGCCATGCCTCCTGCCCGTTGGCGACGGCTTCCTTGAAGTAGTCGTCGACGAGCAGCGACGGCAGGTCCGGGTTCCGGTCGTACGCCTCCTTGATGCGGTCGAGGAACCGGGCCCGGATGATGCACCCGCCGCGCCAGATCGTCGCCATCGCACCGAGGTCGATGTCCCAGTCGTACTCGTCGCTCGCCGCCCGGATCGCGTCGAAGCCCTGCGCGTAGGCAACCAGCTTCGACGAGTACAGCGCGTGCCGTACGTCGTCGATGAACGCCTGCCGGTCGACGTCCAGCTTCGGGTTCGCAGGACCGGGCAGTACGCCGGCCGCCGCCTCCCGCCGTACGACGTCACCGGACAGGGAGCGCGCGAACACGGCCTCGGCCATGCCGCTGACCGGGATGCCCAGGTCGAGCGAGGACTGTACGGTCCAGCGGCCCGTGCCCTTCTGCTCCGCCTGGTCGAGGACGATGTCGATGAACGGGCCGCCGGTGGTCGGGTCGGTCTGGCTGAGCACCTCGGCGGTGATCTCGATCAGGAACGACTCGAGGTCGCCGGTGTTCCAGTCGCGGAACACCTCGGCCAGCTCGGTGGGGGACAGGTCGAGCACGTGCCGGAGCAGGTCGTACGCCTCGGCGATCAGCTGCATGTCGGCGTACTCGATGCCGTTGTGAAGCATCTTCACGAAGTGGCCGGCGCCGTCCGGACCGACGTGCACGCAGCACGGCTCGCCGTTCACGTGCGCGGAGATCTTGGTCAGCATCGGCTCCAACGCCGCGTACGACTCCGGGGAGCCGCCCGGCATGATGCTCGGGCCGTTGAGCGCGCCCTCCTCGCCGCCGGACACGCCGCTGCCGACGAAGTGCAGCCCCTTCTCCTTCAGCGCGCTCTCGCGGCGCCGGGTGTCCAGGAAGTGCGCGTTGCCCGCGTCGACGACGATGTCGCCCTCGTCGAGCAGCGGCACGAGCTCGTCGATGACCGCGTCGGTCGGCGCGCCGGCCTTGACCATGATGATGACCTTGCGCGGCTGCTCCAGCGACTCGACGAAGCCGGCCAGGTCCGTCGACGGGACGAAGGTGCCCTCGGAGCCGAACTCCTCGACCAGCGAGTCCGTGCGGGCCTGGGAGCGGTTGTGCAGCGCGACGCTGAACCCGTTGCGCGCGAGGTTCCGGGCCAGGTTGCGGCCCATCACCGCAAGGCCGGTGACACCGATCTGGGCTTTGGCAGAACTCATCGAATCTCCCGCAGTCTCGAGTTGTGTGCGGACCAAGTCTCGCGCGCCCGGCAAGAGACCCGGGCAGCGGGCCCGTACTGCACTTTAGGCTCGGCGTGTGAATCCTCTTGAGTCCCGTCGTACCGCGCTCATCCTCGTCGACCTGATGCCCCGAATCATCGCGCTCGACACCGCTCCGCTGACCGGTGCAGCTGTGGTCGAGCGCTCCGTCGAACTGGCCGCGGCGACGCGCGCGGCGGGTGGGCTGGTGGTGAACGTCCGGGTCGAAAGGCCGGGGGTCGAGGTACAGCCGGAGGGGAGCGGGTTCGCCGCGGAGGTCGTACCGCAGGCCGGCGACCTGGAGATCGTGAAGCGCACAATCGGCGCCTTCGGCCGCACACCTCTCGACTCGGAGCTGCAGTCGCGGGGGATCGCCAACGTGGCCGTCGCCGGCATCGCGACAAACTTCGGGGTCGAGTCCACGGGCCGTGCGGCGTCGGACCTCGGCTACGAAACGTTCTTCATCACGGACGCGATGACGGGACTGGATGGCTCAGCCCACGACTTCGCCGTCTCATACGTGTTCTCACGGATCGGCGAGGTCTGCACCACCACGGAGTATTTGAACGCGTTGAAGGAGTAGCCCATCGCGGTGCTACGCGCGGCTCGTCCCTCGCCGTGCTACGCGCCGCACCCGCCCACCCCCGGGCTTATCGCCCGGAGCATCCTCTCCGGCTATCGCCGGACGTGCGCGCTATCGCGCGGTCGACCGCCGGGTGGTGGGGCGCGGGCGGTTCACCTGAGCGGACCGTGGTTCCGGGTGCGGCGCGCATTCCGCCCCACCACCCGTCGGTCGACCCCGATCACGGCTCCGCCCGTCCCCCCGGGCCTCCACTCCGCGTCCCGACCACGCCCCGCCCCGGCCCCAGCCGCGCGTCGACCCACGACTACCCCTGTGTACCCCGTGCGGATCGGTCCGCACCAGCCCGGCCCGACCGCAGTCAGCTGTCGAGCGGGCGCGGGGCCGCGCGTAGCACCGCGATGGGCTGGCAGCTGTCCAAGGTGCCGCAGTCACCTCACCCGTCCGCAGCACGCCCCGCCACATGGCGGTCGATCGCGCGGCAGCGCGCACGTCCGGCGATAGCCGGAAAGGATGCTCCGGGCGATGAGCCCGGGGGGTGGGTGGGGCGGCGCGGAGCACGGCGAGGAACGAGCCGCGCGTAGCACCGCGAGGGCTGGCCGCAGTACCGCGGTGGGCTGTCCGCAGTACCACCCGCGCGGGCTGATCGAAGTACTAGGAGAACAGTTCGGCGTTTTCCTGGACCCAGGTTTGTAGGGTGCGGGGTGTTTGGCCGGTGACCTGGGTGACTGTGTTGTTGACCGATGTTTCGTCTATGGTGCCGTCGGCGAAGAAGGACTCGATGGCGGCTGCGTACGGCGCCGGCATCGACGCGAGCAGCGCATCATGCGTCTCGGACCGGCTCATCGGGTACGCCGTCAGCCCTCGCCCGATGCCCTCGCCGAGAATCCGCACCTGTTCCACGGGAGTCAGCGCGACCGGCCCGGTCAGCCGCAGTACCTCGCCATCCGACGAGCCCTGCAAAGCCGCCACCGCAACATCCGCAATGTCGCGCGGATGGATCGTCGACACCGGTACGTCCGGGAACTGCACCCGGACCTCGTCGCCAACCCTGAGCTGATCCAGCCAGCGCAACGTGTTTGACATGAACGAGTTCGGGCGCAGAAAGGTCCAGTCCAACGAAGTCGCCCGGACCGCTTCCTCCGTTGCATGGTGGTACGCCGCGACCGCGTTCGTCAGCTCTCCGTCGAGGGAGCTGCTCGAAAGCACCACAACCTTCCGAACCCCTGCATTTACTGCATTCGTGAGCAATTCCTCGAGCCGGTCGTACCCGCTCAGCAGGAAGATTCCGGTGACGCCGGTGAGCGCCTCCACGAAGGTGTCCGGCCGGTTGAGGTCGCCGAAGACAGGCTCGATCCCGTCCGGCAGCGCCCTCTCGGAGCGGATCAGCGCGCGGGCCGGGATGCCCTTTTCTGCCAGCGATTGCACGACGGCGCCGCCGGCGTTTCCAGTAGCACCCGTAATCAGGATCGTCACCGCTCAACCCTGACACATGCGCAGGGCCGCACGCAGACAAATGCCCGGGTCGTCCTCGTGGTAGATCCGTTCGTCGGGCTCGATGTTGTCGAGGAAGCGCTGGTACATCAGCGCGTACGTCAGCGGCCCCAACACACTCATCGGCTGCAGCGCCCGCAGCGGCTCACACCCCGGGAGCTCTCGCCGCCAAGCCGCTGACCACACGTCGCCCGCATGCGAGCGCTTCGACTCCGGCAAGAAGTCGAGCAGCCGCCTGATATCGGTCGCCGGATGACCCACGAACGTATCGGCCCAGTCGACGATCACCCGCCGCGTACCGTCCGACCGCCAGTTCCCGGGGTGGAAGTCACCGTTCACCAAGGTGATCGGCAACCCCGCCGACTCGAGCTCATCGACGATCGCGGGCAGCCGATCGACCAGGTCCACCAGACTGCGCACCTCCTCGTCGGACAATGCAACCCGCGGAATCAGAGCGGCAACCTCATCGGCCAGAGAAGCCGGCAGCAACCGAGGCGCGTCGAGTTCATCGACCTCCGCGGCGAGCGCGGCCTGCGCGCCGACCCATCGACTCACGACGCTCTCGACCGAAGGCCGGTCCGGCTCCCAGCAGTCCGTCCCCGGCGCATGAGCGAGCAACGACCAACGATCCTCACGCGACGATGCAAGTACGGCGGGCGCCAGCGTCTCGTCGTACCGCCGCACATGCTCGATGACGTCCGCGTCAATACTCCCGAACCGACTCGTCGCCTTGGCCCAAGCATCCGGAAACCGAACCAGACACGACAGATTCCAAGTCTTCACCTGCACACCGTCACCCGGTCCGAGAACGCTCTGAGCCCACGCAATCAACCGCGACGGCCCACCAACTTCGGCCCAACTCGCCCGCAGCGGTTCGGCTGCGACGATCGAATCCCAATCAGCCAACGGCGTCTCATCCAGTACGCCGGAACGCACCTCGCCCAACGCCTCGACGTGATACACAGCCCGCCCGCCGCGTCCGATCTCCGCCTCGTCGGCATGCACCAGCCGCAGTACGACGGTCCGAACCCCGAGCAGCTCCTCGAGCCGACGGTTGATCGCCTCGACCTCAGACCACCACCCCGGCTCCACGTCGAACGCCGGCGCCCGGCCGACGTACCGGGCGCCAACGCTGACCAAGGCCTCAACCGTCTTGAATTCCACCGGCCTACTGTCGCGTGATCCGGTGCCAAGTGCGAGCACCTGACTTCAGTACGACCTCGCCGCGAAGGTCGACGGGCGCAGCCGGATCATCCGTCTGTACGCCGTTGATCGTGACCGCGCCCTGCCGCATCAGCCGACGCAACTCGGAGTTGCTGTCATCCGGCCGAACCGCACGCAACAGGTCAAAAGCTGTCTCGACCTCGGAACCCACAACAACGCCAGGCATTTCAGCAGGCTGACCGCGATCCGAGAACGTCTGCCGGAACCCCGCCAACTCAGACCGAGCCACCCCCGCCCCGTGGTACCGCGTGACCACCGCCGCGGCCAGCCGGAGCTTCGCGTCGCGAGCCGCCGGACCACCCGAGGTTGCCGAGTCCGCAAGCGCCGCGACCGTGTCGAGCGGCAACTCGGTGTAGACCCGCGCGTACGGCTCGACCAGGTCGTCCGGGATGCTCATCAGCTTCCCGAATTTGTCCCGCGGACTGTCCGTCAGCCCGATGTAGTTGTTCAGCGACTTGGATTGCTTGGCCCGACCATCAATACCCGGCGTGATCGTCGTCGTGATCACGACCTGCGGCGGTGCCCCCAACCGCTGCTGGAAGTGCCGTCCCAGCTGCTCGTTGAACAGCTGGTCCGACCCGACGATGGTCAGGTCGCTCTGCATCGCGAAGCTGTCGCTGCAGCACCGGGTAGACCAGCTCGTGTACGGCGATCTCCCGCCCGGCCGCGACCCGTTCGCGGAACATATCCCGGCTCATCAACTGCGCCTGGGTGACCTGTGCGAACAGGCTCAGCACCTCCGCGACCGGCATCCCGTCGTACCACTCGGAGTTCCGCCGTACCTCGAACACCTCGGGATCGGTGCGGAGGACAAGGGACACCTGCTCCAGGAACGACGCCGCGTTCGCATCGATCTGCGCGGGAGTGAGGACGGGCCGGGTCTCGGAGCGGCCGGTCGGGTCGCCGACGCGGGTGGTGAGGTCGCCGAGCAGGAACACGACCCGGTGCCCGAGGTCCTGCAGTTGCCGCATCATCCACAGATTGACCGCGTGGCCGAGATGCAGGTCCGGAGCGGTGCAGTCGACGCCGTACTTGATTCGCAACGGGCGCCCGGAATCCAGCCGCTCGCGCAGGTCGTCGGCGCCGATGACGGTGTCGGTGGTACGGCGTAATCGCTCGATCACAGCGTTCATGAGGTTCCTCTCAGGACGAGGCACCCGGCCAGTGCCTCCGGCAACGGAAAGAGGCAGGAACCGGACGGTTCCTGCCTCGGAGGCTCTGGGTGGAGCGAGTGCGGGTACTACCGAATACCGGCTCCTCCCAGAGCCGGTCGATATGCCACGCGTCGCTTGATCACGGGCTCAGATTAGCAGACCCCTCTAAGCTCAGGGGCGTGAGTGACGAGCGGGTAGTGCTGGTGGACGAGGGCGGGCACGCGATCGGGACCGAGGCGAAGGCAACGGTCCACCATGCGTCGACCCCGTTGCATCTCGCGTTCTCCAGCTACGTGATCGACGCGGCCGGCCGGGTGCTGCTGACCCAGCGCGCGTTCGAGAAGCCGACCTGGCCGGGTGTCTGGACCAATAGTTGCTGCGGGCACCCACTTCCGGACGAGCCGGTCGAGCACGCGGTACGGCGACGGCTGGCCGACGAGCTCGGGATCGTCGTGGACTCGGTGGAGCTCGTGCTGCCCGAGTTCCGGTACCGCGCGGAGATGCCGACCGGCATCGTCGAGAACGAGATCTGCCCGGTCTACCGGGTGTGGTGGACCGGCGACCCCACGCCGAACCCGGCCGAGGTCGCGGCGTACCGCTGGGTCGAGTGGCATGAACTGCGAGACGTCCCCGACCTGTCGCCCTGGTGCCTCCTGCAACTGGACGTGCTCAGCACACCGCCGGTCGACTGGCCGATCGCCGACCCGACGCGGCTACCACCCGCCGCCCAGGTCTAGCTCCAGAAGGTCGTTGTGTACGGCGACAGCCGCCGTACTCGCATGACCCGCCGCCCCGATCGCGAGCAGCGCGGGGGCCGCCGTCGTACCGACCGCATAGACGCCGGGCACCGTCGTACGGCCGCCCTCGTCCGCCACGACCGCGCCTTCCGCGACCTGACACCCGAGCTGCTCGGCGAGATCGCTCTGCTGATGCTGCCGCACCACGACGAACAACCGCGCCGGCGCGAGCACCTCTCCGCTCTCGAGCTCCACCTTCGGCGCAAGAACCTTCGCCACTCGCTCGGTCCGGACCTTCACCCCCGCGACGGCCAACCGATCCTGCTGGGCGTCCGAAAGCTCGTCCCCGTCAGTGCAGAGCACGACATCCTCGCTCCACCGGCTGAGCAACAAGGCTCGAGCAACCGACCGATCCGGCGCCCCGCGCATTCCCAGTTGCACCAGAGGCTGATCCCGGACCTCCCAGCCGTGACAGTGCGGGCACGCCACCACTGACCGGCCCCAACCGTCAGCCACTCCCGGCACATCCGGCAGTTCGTCCCGCAACCCGGTCGCGAGCACGATGGCCCGAACCGAAATCCCGTCGACCACGAAACCCTCGTCGTCCACGGTCACGTCCTCGACCCGCGCGTCCCGGAACTCGACGCCGTACGCCGCGACCTGCCGTCGCCCCGCGGCGAGCAACTCACCCGGCGCCGGATCCTCGGCGCCCAGGTAGTTGTGCACATGCTCAGCCGGCCGGTTCCGCGGCTGCCCGTCGTCGAACACGACCACCTGCCGTCGCGCCCGTCCCAGCGTCAACGCCGCCTGCAACCCGGCCAGGCTCCCACCGATCACCGCTACATCCATGTGATCAATATACGAGAAGATTCGTCTCATACTCTAAAATTGGCGAGCGGTGAGATGACTACAGGCCGCCTAATGGGCGAATGATCGAGATCCGGCCGGTGACGACGGACGCGGACTACGAGGCCTGGCGTCAGGTCCGTATCGCCGTTCTCCCGCACGAGCGGTGTCCGAGCGTGGCCGAGCTGCGCGAGTTGGAGACGCCCGAGCGCCTGCTGGTGCTGGCCGAACTGGACGGCGAGGTCGTCGCCAACGGGCTCGCGGACAGGTCCGACGAGGCCGGGCGTGGATTCGTGTCGCCACGGGTTCGGCCCGAGGCTCGCCGGTGCGGGGTCGGGACGAAGCTGCTCGAGGCGCTCGCGGAACATGCCGGTGCGTTGGGCTATGAGGTAGTCGGATCGGGGGTCGAGGACGAGGGATCGTTCGCGTTCGCCCAGCGGTTCGGCTTCGTCGAGACGGGGCGTCAGGTCGAGCAGGTACGCCGGATCGGCGACGAACCGTGGCCGGCGCGACCGACGGAGTACGACATCGTGACCGTTGCGGAGCGGCCGGAGTTGTGGGCGGCGGCGTATGCGCAGGTCGCGCTGCCGACGTTCCCGGACATGGACACCCCGACGCCGCTCGTCGTGTCGGTGGAGGAGTGGGCGACCGAGTGGATCAACGACCCGGCGGCGATGTTCCTGGCCGTGGTCGGTGATGACGTGATCGGGGTGGCGGGGTTGATGCTCGACACCGACAAGCCGGAGCGGGCCGAGGTTGCCTACACCGCCGTACGCCGGGATTGGCGCGGGAAGGCGGTCGCGTCGACGCTGAAGCGGGCGAGCATGGCCTGGGCGGCCGAGCACGGGATCACCGAGGTCTACACCTGGACCCAGCAAGGCAACGCGAACATGCGCCGGCTCAACGAGCACCTCGGCTTCAGCTACGGAGCCGTGAGCATCAACGTCCGCGCGAACCTACCGCTGGAGTTCCCGGAGCAGGTCAGCTCCTGACCAACCACGGCGGTCAGTCTCCGCGGCCCGGATCAGCTCGACCAGCTTGGCGTTGACCGGCGCGGTCCTGCCGAGCGACTCCGCGAGCCGGACGACCTCGCCGTTCAGGTAGTCGATCTCGGTCGGCCGTCCGGCCTCCAGGTCCTCCCACATCGAGGTCCGCGCGAGCGGATCGATCGCCAGCATCTTCGACGCGAGCCGGCGGAAGAGGAAGTCGGGCAGCCGAAGGATCGTCGGGAAGCGCTGCATCGGAACCGCGAGCAACTGCGCCGGCTCGATCCCGGCAGCAGCCAGAATCCCGAGCGTCTCAGCCTGCGCCGCAGCGAGACACCGGCGGTACGCACGCTGCGACAGCTCGTCGCGCAACGGCAAGTTGGACAGCGCGTTGATCGGGTTGTTCAGGTTCAACAGCAGCTTCGCCCACTGCACCGGCAGGATGTCGTCGTGCTGCGTCAGCGGCAGCCCGGCCCACTGGAACGCCTCGACATACGGCGCCAAGGCCGCATCCCGTTGGACGTCAAGCGCCCCCTCGGTGCCCTGGTGAAACACCCCGGCGCCACGGTTCAGCACGTTGAACGGAACCATCCCCGGCACGACCACCTGCTCGGTCAACCGCGACCGCAGCAGCTCCCCGTTGCGTATGCCGTTCTGGAAACTCACCACCACCGCACCAGGCTTCAAGACCGGCGCCAACTCAGCAGCCGCGCCCTCGGTGGCGGCCGACTTCACCGTCACCAGCACCAGCTCAGCCCCGGCCGCAGCATCAGGCGTCGTCTCGAAATCGACCTCAGCCACCCGGAGATCCGCGCCCAGATAGTCGGTCAGGTGCAACCCGTGCGACGCCACCTCGTCGGCCATCCGCTGCCTGCCGACGAACGTCACCGCGGTCCCGGACGCCGCGAGCCGGCCGCCGACATAACAACCGATACCGCCGGCGCCGTACACAACGATCTTCATGGGGACAACGTACCTAGGGACAGGAGGTGTGCCCTGTGGTTCCGCCTGGCGCCCGCCCAAGACCGCCAGGTAGAGCCCACACCTCCTGTCCTTCGGTTACCACCCCAGGGCGAAACCCGACCAAGGAACCCCGGGAGCTAATGCAGTCGCACGCGCGGATCCAGTACGGCGTACCCGATGTCCACCAGGATGTTCGCCACCACGACCGCCGCCGAGGCGAACAACACGATGCCGATGATCACCGGCAGGTCCTGCTGGTTGATCGCGACCACGGCGGTCTGACCGAGCCCGGGCAGGCTGAACACGGTCTCGATGACCACCACACCGCCGATCAGCTGACCGAGGTCGATACCGAACTGCGTGACCACCGGCGTCAGCGCACTCCGTAGACCGTGGACCACGACCACCCGGCTCTCCCGGATGCCCTTCGACCGTGCGGTCCGGATGTAGTCCTCGCCGAGGACGTCCAGCATCGAACCGCGGGTCAACCGGGTATACGTTGCCGCCAGCAACAAGGCCAGCGCGATCCACGGCAGTACCAGGTGCTGGAACCACGGCCCGACGCCGCCGGCGATCGGCGAGTAGCCGCCGGCCGGGAACCAGTTGAACCCTGCGAGGGTGAGGCGGAAGTACAGGAAGTACAACAGCAACAGCCCGAGCAGGAACGACGGGAACGAGTAGAAGAACAGCGAGAACAACGTCAGCCCGCGGTCCGCCACGGACCGTGGATGCGTCGCCGAGATCACGCCGTTGAACACGCCCAGCAGCAACCACAGCACGGCCGCACCGAGCGCCAGCGACACCGTGATCGGCAGCGCCTGCGCGATGATCTTGGTCACCGGCACCTGGTGGTAGTAGTCGTAGCCGAGATTGCCCTTCACTGCGTTGCCGAGGAAGTGCAGGTACTGCTTCCAGACCGGCAGATCGAGACCGAGGCGGTGCTTGATCAGCGCGATCGTCTCCGGCGTCGCCTGCCGGCCGGCCAGCGTCTGCGCAACGTTGCTCGGAGCAACGAAGAACAGGCCGAACACCGCGATGCTGATCAGCCACAGGACCAGGATCCCGTGACCGATCCGGCGAATCAGGAACATGGCCATGGATCAGGTCCGATCTGCGCGCGGGTCGAAGGCGTCCCGGACGCCGTCACCGAACAGGTTGAAGGCGAGCGTCGTGATCAGCAGCGCCAGACCGGGGAACAGGATGAACCACCACGCGGTCGTGTAGTAGTTCTGCGACGCGCTGATCATCCCGCCCCAGTCCGCCGTTGGCGGCGGCAGACCGAGCCCGAGGAACGACAACGTCGCCTGCGTGACGATCACGACCGGGATCAGCAGCGTGGTGTAGACGATCACCGGCGCCATCACGTTCGGCAGTACGTCGACGAACATGATCCGGCCGTCGCCCGCCCCGAGCGAGCGGGCCGCTTCGACGAACTCACGCTCCCGCAACGACAGCACCTGCCCGCGCACGATCCGGGCCACCGACGCCCAACTGAAACAGCCGATGACCAGTACCGTGACGGTCAGACTGGGACCCGTCACCGACACCAGCGCGATCGCCACCAGCAGGAACGGAACCGACAGTACGACGTCGATCAGCCGGGCCAGGATGGTGTCGGTGATCCCCCCGAGGAACCCCGCAGCCAGTCCCAGCACGACTCCGATGACGACCGTGATCGCAGTTGCGATCACGCCGACGAGCAGCGAGACGCGAGCGCCGTACGCGATCCGGACCAGGATGTCCCGGCCGAGATCGTCGGTCCCGAGCCAGAACGTCCCGTTCGGTCCGCGCGGCAGACCGTCCGGCGTCAGCCCGATGTCGCGGTACTGCTCGTTCGGCGGATGTCCGGTGATCGCGGTGAACACCGGCGCGAAGATCGCCATCAGCACGATCAGCAGGATCACGACGAGCGAGATCATCGCCACCTTGTCCTTGCGCAACCGGTGCACGGCAAGGACGAACGGACTCCGGCCCTCGATCGCCTTCGGCTCGTCGAGGACGTCAACCATCTCGATGGCAGCGGTCATGACGCCTTCAGATCAGGTACGGCGGTGGACAGGTCCTCGCCCACCGTCAACGGGTAGAAGCACGCGGTGCGGTGTTGCCAGGAGTCGTCGAGGACGGACTCCAGCGGCGGCTCCCCGGCCGCGCAGTCCAACCGCGCCTTCGGGCACCGCGTGTGGAACCTGCACCCCTCCGGCGGGTTCGTCGCTGAGGGGATGTCGCCCCCGAGGATGATCTGCTCGCGGCTGTCCGCCGTGTCCGGATCCGCCACCGGCAACGCCGACAGCAACGCCCGCGTGTACGGGTGCCTGGTCTGGCTGAACAGGTCATCCGTCGGCGCCAGTTCGACGATCTTGCCCAGGTACATCACCGCGATCCGGTCGCTCACGTGCCGGACCACGGACAGGTCGTGCGAGATGAACACGTACGTCAGGTCGAACTCCTGCTGCAGATCCGCCAGCAGGTTGATGATCTGCGCCTGGATCGAGACGTCCAGTGCCGACACGGGCTCGTCGCAGATCACCAGCTTCGGCCGCAGCGCGAGCGCCCGCGCCACCCCGATCCGTTGCCGTTGGCCACCACTGAACTCGGCCGGGAACCGGTTGTAGTGCTCGGGGTTGAGCCCGACCAGCTCCATCAGCTCCTGGACCTTCTTCTTCCGCTCGTTGCCAGAGGCAATATTGTGGATCGCGAACGGGTCACCGATGATCGAGCCGACCCGGCGGCGCGGGTTCAGCGAGCCGTACGGGTCCTGGAAGATGACCTGTACGTCGCGGCGCAACGGCCGCATCGCCTTGCGGGTCAGCTTGGTGATGTCCTTGCCCTCGAACGTCACCGTGCCCGATGTCACGTCGTACAGATGGGCCATGCAGCGCGCCAGCGTGGACTTGCCGCAGCCGGTCTCGCCGACCAGGCCGAGGGTCTCGCCCTTGTGCACCTCGAGCGATACGCCGGCGACTGCCTGGACCACTTCTTTGGAATGCGTGGGGAAGTCCTTGCGGACGTCCTCCACCTTGAGCAACACATCCTCGTTCATGAAGCGATCGCCTCGCTGTTCTCATGCGGCAGCCAGCAGGCCGACTGGTGCCGCGGATCGCGGGCGACGTCGACGAGCGGCGGTGCCTCGGTGCGGCACTTGTCGAACACGTGCGGACAACGGGCCGCGAACGGGCAGCCCTTGGGCAGACTGATCAGGCTCGGCGGGGTCCCCGGGATCGGGGTCAGCCGGTCACCGCTGCGGGCCGGCAACGACGCCAGCAGGCCCTGGGTGTACGGATGATGGTTGCGGTAGAAGATGTCCCGCCGCGGCGCCCGTTCCATCACCGCGCCGGCGTACATCACCACGACCTCGTCGGCCATCTCGGCCACCACACCGAGGTCGTGCGTGATCAGGATGATCGCCGTACCGAACTGCTCCTGCAGCCGGCGCATCACGTTCAGCACCTGGGCCTGCACGGTCACGTCGAGCGCGGTGGTCGGCTCGTCCGCGATCAGCAGGGCGGGGTCGAGCGCCATCGCCATCGCGATCATCACCCGCTGCCGCATCCCGCCGGAGAACTGGTGCGGATAGTCGTCGATCCGCTCCGCGGCCCGTGGGATGCCGACCAGGGTCAGCAACTCGGCGGCCCGTTTCCGGGCGCTCTGCTTGCTGATCTCGTGGTCATGCGCCCGGATCATCTCCACGATCTGCCAACCGATCCGGTACTGCGGATGCAAGCTGGACAACGGATCCTGGAAGATCATCCCGATCTGGTCGCCCCGCAGCCGGCGTAACGTCGACTGGTCCGCCGTGATCAGGTCGGTCCCGTCGAAGAACGCCGTACCGGAAACGGTCGCGCCGCGGGTGAGGCCGGTGATGGTCTGGGTGGAGACGCTCTTGCCGGACCCCGACTCGCCCACCACGGCGAGCGTCTGGCCGGCTTCGACGTCGTACGACAGGCCCCGGACGGCGCGGACGGTGCCGTCCGGGGTGTCGAAGGAGACCCGAAGATCCCTTACTTCAAGCAGAGCCATGAGGTCTTAGCCGCCCTGCTTGTCTTTGGACAGCCAGACGTTCGTCGGATCGTAGTTCTGCATCGACGGGACGTAGACGGCGTTGTGCACCTGCTCGGCGTGGTAGTTCGCCTGCTTGTTGCTGGTGAGCGGGTAGAACGCGGCCTGGTCCATCACCCGGGCGTCGGCCTTGGCCCACAGCTCGGCGGCCTGATCGTCGGTCGGTGCGGCGATCGCCTGCTTGATCATCGTGTTGGTCTCCGGGTCGTTGTAGAGCCCGAAGTTGCTGCCGACCGGCGGGAACGACGGCTCACCGGAGAACAGCGGGTTGAAGAACGACAGCGCCGCATTGCCGTACCAGTCGGCGCCCCAGCCGGCCAGCGACAGGTCCCAGACGCCGCGCTGGGCGACGGTCGGTACCTGCAGGTACTTCACGTAGAAGTCCGCGTTCGGCGACGGTACGCCGACGACGGTGATGCCGACCTTGGACAGGTCCTGCTGGATCGTCTGGAAGGACTTGCTGCTGCCCTCGGTCGCGTTCCGGTACAGGAACTTCAGCGTCAGGTGCGGGAACCCGGCCTCGGCGAGCATCTGCTTGGCCTTGTCGGGGTTGTACGGGTACGGATCGATCTGCTTGGAGCCGAGGATCACGTCCGGCAGTACGTGGGTCAGCGGCGGGTTCAGCGTCTTGCCGCCGAGCACCTGCAGGATGTGGTCGCGGTTGATCGCGAAGCTGATCGCCTGCCGCACCTTCGGGTTCTGCAACGCCTTGTTGTTGTTCGGCGAGGCGGTGTTGTAGATGACGTACGGGTTCGAGCTGGAGGTGTCGCCGATGTTCAGCTTCGGGTCCTTCTTGGCCTGCAGCGCGGGCAGCTGGGACGGCGGCGGTGCGACGTCCCACTCCATGTCGGCCGACGGAGTACCGGTCTGCAGCTGCTGCTGGACCGAGTCCTGCGTGACGGTCTCGTTGACGACGATCTTGTCGACGTACGCCTTCCGGACCGGGTCGGTGGCCGCGTCCCACGCGGGGTTGCGGGAGTACGAGATCGACTTGGTCGGAACCCAGGAGTCGACCTTGTACGGTCCGTCGGACGGGAAGTGGTTGCCGAGCTCGGTGCTGGCCGGCAGGTAGTTGAGCGACTCGACCGGAGCGGGGGAGAAGGCCGTCAGCGTCAGCATGCCGGTGAAGTACGCGGCCGGCTGGTTGAGGTGGAAGACGACCGTGGTCGCGTCTTTGGCCTCCACGCCCGGGAGCGGCGTCTTGTCGATGTAGTCCTTGATCCCGGCGATCGTCTTTGGTGCCTTTGCGAACCCGTCCGCGAACGCCTTGTAGCCGACGATCAGATCGGCGAAGTCCGGGATGCCGCCGAACGGCTGGACCGGGTTCGCGGTGCGCTTGACGCCGAGGACCATGTCGGCCGCGGTCACCTGACGCTCCGGCGAGGTGTTCCACTTCGCGCCGGGCCGGATCTTGATCGTGTAGGTCTTGCCGTCCTTGCTCACGCCGCCGTTCGCGACGGTCGGGAGGTCGGTGGCCAGGTCGGCGACCGGCGTGGTGTTCTTGCCACCTGGATCCGCGGGATAGGTGAACAGCTGCCTGCTCCACATCCGCAGGTTCTGGTAACCCACCGCGTAGTAGCTCAGGTTGGGATCCATGTAGTCGACGTCGCCGGCCCCGAGCATGTTCAGGGTGCCGCCGGTGACCGGGGTCGCGGCGGTGCCTCCGGATCCGGATACTGTGCCGCCGCCGTTGCTACAAGCCGCGAGCACGATGCTCGCGACGGCGGCAAGGGATACTGCCGCCAGCCGTCTTCTGGCCATTGGTCCTCCTCCGGGACTCGATAGCGCCGAAGTTAGGACTTCCGGGCCCAACCGGAACCGCGGTCACGGAACCGTCAAACAGATGTCAATCGCGGCCCGCCCGAACATGACGGATTCATGACAGCCGTAACCGCCATTGCGCCCGTCCGTGAGCGACACTGGGTCCGTGGCACACAGCTTGCTGCTGGTCGATGACGAGCCGAGGATCAGGCGGGTACTGCGGCTTGCCCTGGAGGACGAGGGCTACGAGGTGGCCGAGGCAGCCAACGGGTACGACGCCCTGGCCGCCCTGCGCCGGGAGCCGCCGGACGTGGTGCTGCTGGACCTGATGCTGCCCGACCGGGACGGATTCACCGTCTGCCGGGAGATCCGGCGGTCCAGCGACGTACCCGTGATCATGGTGACCGCGCGGACCGACAGCCACGACGTGGTCGCCGGGCTGGAGGCGGGCGCGGACGACTACGTGACCAAGCCGCTGGTCGCGAAGGAGCTGTCGGCGCGGATCCGGGCACTGCTGCGACGGGTCGAGCCGTCCAACGCGCGGCAGGCCGAGCTGGTCGAGGTCGGTGACCTGCGCATCGACGTACCGGGTGCCGAGGTGACGCGGGACGGCCAGACGCTGCCGCTGACCCGGACCGAGTTCAAGCTGCTCGCCGAGCTGGCCGGCGCCGAGGGCAAGGTGCTCAGCCGCGAGCAGTTGCTGTCGAAGGTCTGGGGCTACGGGTACTTCGGTGACAGCCGGATCGTAGACGTACACATCCGTCGGCTCCGGCTGAAGATCGAGCGTGACCCCGCCAGCCCGAAGCATCTCGTCACCGCCCGCGGCCTGGGCTACCGACTGGTGAGCTGACCTTGCTCGGACGGTTCAGCCTGCGGAATCGCGTCATGCTGGCGTACGGGCTGCTCGCGCTCGTGCTGTCGACCGTCCTGGCGGTGGTGACCTGGAGCGTGGTCTCCGACTACCTCACCCAGCAGCGCGACGAGTCGGCGGAGTCGGTGACCTCGGACAACGCCGCGGCCCTGCGGTACGGGCTCTTCGGCGCGCCGCAGCCGTGCGTCCCGGCCCGGGAACGGGCCGACTGCTCCGGTCTGACCCTGCAGCCCGGCGTTCAGGTGCTGCAGGTCCTGCGGACGTTGCCCTCCACGGACGCCGCCGCCTCGATGGCGTACGTCGACGACGAGTGGTACTCGCTGACCGGGAGACCCTCCGACCTGCCGCCCGACCTGATCCGGACCGCGCTCGGCGGCAACACCGTGCACCGGCGGATCGAGGTGAGCGGGCAGCCCGTACTGGCGGTCGGCGTACCGATGGGAAGGCCGGACGAGGCGTACTTCGAGTGGCATCCGCTGACGGCGCTCGACAACACACTGCTGAAGCTGAAGCTCACGCTGATCGCGGCGGCGATCGCGACCGCGCTGGTCGGGCTCGCGGTCGGGCGACTGGCGAGCACGCTGGCGCTGCGACCGCTGGCCGAGCTGAACCGGGTCGCGGACGCGGTCGCACGTGGGAAGCTGGACGCGCGGCTGCTGGCCGAGCAGGACCGGGATCTCGGGGGGCTGGCGCGGTCGTTCAACCAGACGGCCTCGGCTCTGGAACGTCGGGTGGCCGCGGACGCGCGGTTCGCGGGCGATGTGAGTCATGAGCTGCGTACGCCGCTGATGACGATGCTGAACTCGATGCAGCTGATCCAGAACCACCGGGCCGAGCTGCCGGCCGCCGTACGTGAGCCGGTCGAGCTGCTCGGTGACGATCTGGATCGCTTCCGGCGGTTGGTGATCGACCTGCTGGAGATCTCGCGGGACGACGGTGGCGACCGGGGGAGCCGGGAGATCGTCCGGATCGCTGATCTGGTCCGGGCTGCGGCCGATGCAACCGCCGGACGCGAGGTGACGACGGTCGAACCCGAAGCCGAAGGGCTGACGCTGCAGGCGGACAAGCGCCGTCTCGAGCGGGTGATCGCAAACCTGGTCGAGAACGCCGAGGACCATGCGGGTGGGTGCAAGGGCGTAGGTGTGGAGGCCGGCGGTCTGGGCGTCATCATCACCGTCGACGACGCGGGTCCCGGCATCGCCGCCGAGGACCGCACCCGCATCTTCGAACGCTTCGGCCGCGGCGAAACCTCCGGCCGCGGCCGCGGCGTAGGCCTGGGCCTCGCCATCGTCGCCCGCCACGTCCAATGGCACCACGGCACCATCCAAGTAACCACCCGCCCCGGCGGCGGCGCCCGCTTCATAGTCGAACTCCCCGCGAAAACCAGCTGACCCGGGCCACCGGCCCCAGGCCTCGAGCACCGCCCCGAGCACCGCCCCCGGGGCCACGGACGGAGCTGCTTTGGTTCTTCCCCCGCCCGCCGCCCGGCGTTAGCCGGGCGGCGGGCGGGTAAATCGGTGACGGCGATCTGAGCGTCCACGTACTCTGGACCCATGGCTACCTCCCTCTGTGTCTAGCTGGCGCACTCCATCTGACAGGTGAAGTGCGTCTACTAGTAATCACGGAGAGTAACCATCATGATCACCGTCCGCGGTGTTGATATTCGTGTCGGCGCTCAGCTGCTGCTGGCCGATCTTTCGTTCACTGTCGGCGCGGGCGACCGCGTCGGGCTCGTCGGCCGCAACGGCGCCGGCAAGACCACCCTGCTCACGACGTTGGCCGGCGAACGCCGTCCGGCGGCCGGTGACATCGCCGTCACCGGGTCCATCGGCTACCTGCCGCAGGACCCGCGCGCGGCCGACCCGGCGATCACGGTCACCGATCGCATCCTGTCCGCGCGCGGCCTCGACACCGCCGTACGCGATCTCCGCGCGGCCGAGACCGCGATGAGCACCGCGACCGGCGAGGCGCAGGAGAAGGCGATGGCGGCGTACGCCCGCGCCGAAGCAGCCTTCCAAGCCGGCGGCGGGTACGCGGCCGAGGCAGAGGCGGCCCGGCTCGCGGCCGGTGTCGGCCTGCCCAACCGCGCGCTCGAGCAGCCGGTCGGTCACCTGTCCGGCGGTCAGCGCCGCCGGGTCGAGCTGGCCCGGATCCTGTTCGCGCAGCACGACATGCTGCTGCTCGACGAGCCGACCAACCACCTCGACGCCGACTCGGTGCTCTGGCTGCGGCAGTTCCTGCTGTCGTACCCGGGCGGCCTGATCGTGATCAGCCACGACCGCGAGTTGCTCAAGGCAACGGTCAACCGGGTCTTCCACCTGGACCCGCAGCGGCTGACGATCGACATCCACAACACCGGCTGGAAGAAGTACCTCGAACAGCTGGACGTGGACGAGCGACGCCGGCAGCGCGAGCGCGCGGTCGCCGAGCGCAAGGCCGCGGTCCTGCACGCGCAGGCGGCGAAGATGCAGGCCGGTGCCAGCACCGCGATGGCGGCCAAGAACATGGCCCGTCGCGCGGACAAGCTGCTCTCCGACCTCGAGCCGGTACGCCGGTCCGCCCGCGTCGCGAAGATCCGCCTGCCTGCACCGGCGCCGTCCGGCAAGACCCCGCTGTCCGCCATCGGCCTGAAGAAGGCGTACGGCGGACTCCAGGTGCTGAACGGTGTCGACCTGGCCGTCGACCGGGGCAGCCGGGTCGTCATCCTCGGGCTGAACGGCGCGGGCAAGACCACCCTGCTCCGGCTCCTCGCGGGCCGCGAGCAGCCGGACGCCGGTCGCGTCGTACCCGGTCACGGCCTGCGGCTCGGGTACTTCGCGCAGGAACACGACACGCTCGACCTGGCCGGCACCGTCCGCCAGAACCTGGCCGCGGTCGCGCCCGGACTGACCGACGGCGAGGTCCGGAACGTGCTCGGTTCGTTCCTGTTCAGCGGCGACGATGTCGACAAGCCGGCCGGCGTACTGTCCGGTGGCGAGAAGACGCGGCTCGCGCTCGCCGGGCTGGTCCACTCCAGCGCGAACGTGCTGCTGCTGGACGAGCCGACCAACAACCTCGACCCGGTGTCGCGGGACGAGGTGCTGGGCGCGGTCGGCAGCTACCCGGGCGCGATCGTGATGGTCACCCACGACGAGGGCGCGATCGAGGCCCTCCGTCCGGACCGGGTGCTGATCCTCCCGGACGCGACCGAGGATCTGTGGTCCGACGACTACCTGGATCTGGTGTCGCTGGCTTAAGGCACGTCAACCCTGGGGTTGAGGCTCGGGTTCCACCCGGGTCTCACCTCCGGGCTGACGTTCGCGGAGCCGGTTCCGAGGAGTGTTGTCATCAACAACAACTCCTCGGAAGGAACCACAGAAATGTCGGCCGTGATCGGTATCTTGGTGGGTCTGCTGGTGCTGGTGCGCGTGATCGGCCGGCAGGTGACCGGTTCGTTCGTCACCCAGAAGTCGCTGTTCCTGATGCCCGCGATCCTGCTGGGCGTCGGTCTTCTCTCGCTCTCCCCGGTCGCCCACAACGCGACCCCCGGCGAGGTCGCGTTCCTGGTCCTCGACTGCGTCGTACTGGCCGGTCTCGGTCTCGCCCGCGGCGCCAGCGTCCGGCTCTCGCCGACCGACCAGGGCCTGTTCCAGAAGGGCACCGCCGCGACGCTGGCGCTCTGGCTGGTGACGATCGGCCTCCGGGTCGGTACGTCGTTCGCCTCGGCCGCGCTCTGGCCGCACAACACCTTCGGTACGTCGACCCTGGCGCTGACCATCGGCGTCACGCTCGCTGCCCAGAGCGCGATGATCTACCGCCGCTCGCTCGCGATGAACATCCCGTTCGCCACCCAGCGCGTGTGATCCGGGCATGATGAGGGCATGAACTCCGGCCTTGCGGACCGGGTGCGGGAATCCTCCGTACCCGGTCTGCTGCTGCGCGCGGTCCCGACCGTGCTGACGATCCTCTCGGTCGTCTTCGCCGCCCGGGACCACAACGAACACCGGCTGCCGTACCCGGTGATCGTTGCCCTCGGCGTGATCGTTGTCATCAGCAACGTCTCGCTGTACGGGCAGCGGTACGGCGAACCGCTCGGCCGGGCCGGCTACGGCCTGCTGGTGTTCGGCATCGCCGGTTCGGTGCTGTGGTACGCGCTGCCGGCCAGCCCGATGATCATCGCCCCGTTCTGGGTGAGCCGGTCCGCGGTCAGGTACTACAAGCCGACGCCGCTCGCGTGGGTGATCGTCGGGGTCGGGATCCTCGGCGCGAGCGTGCCGCTCTACGTCACGACCCGGTCGGGACCGGGTGCGATCGGCGCCGCGTTCGGCGTAGTCGCGCTGACCCTTGCCGCGGTCAACCGGCGGAGCCGGGAGCAGCGGTTGGAGGAGCTCGAGGTGTCGCTGGCCCGTAAGCAGGCCGCGATCGAGGAGCATGAGCGGGCCGCGGCGCTGGCCGAGCGGGCGCGGATCGCGCGCGACGTGCACGACGTACTCGCTCATTCGCTGGCCGGTCTGTCGTTGAGTCTGCAGGGTGCGCGGTTGATGCTCGTGCGGGACGGTGCGTCGGCAGAGGCGGTCGAGCAGGTGACGCGGGCGCAGGGGCTGGCGGCCGAGGGGTTGGCCGAGGCGCGGCGGGCGGTCGCGGCGTTGCGGGAGGACGCGGTTCCCGACGTACGGGCGCTTGGCGATCTGGTCACGGCGTACCGGCTGGAGAGTGGGGCGACGGCGGAGTTCGACGTGGAAGGTACGCCGCGGGAGCTGTCGGCTGACGTGATGAGCACGCTGTACCGGACTGTGCAGGAGGCGCTGGCGAACACCCGCAAGCACGCGCCCGGCGCACCGGTGGAGGTCAGGCTGTCGTACGGCGACGTCGTGAGCCTGAGCGTGGAGGACAGGCCGGGGAAGCGACCGGATCGCGCGGCGCCGGGCGGCTATGGTCTGGTCGGGATGCGTGAACGGGCCGACCTGGTCGGCGGATCGTTGGAGGCCGGACCGACGTCGACGGGCTGGCGAGTCGAGCTCAAGGTGAAAGCATGACTGTGCGAGTGGTGGTCGCGGACGACCAGACCGTGGTGCGGGACGGGCTGGTCACGCTGCTCAAACTGCTGCCCGGGATCGATGTGGTCGCGGCGGCGTCGGACGGCCAGGAAGCGGTCCAGTTGGTGGCCGAGCACGACCCCGACGTACTGCTCGTCGATCTCCGGATGCCGACGATGGACGGCGTGGAGGCGACCCGTCAGGTGCGGGCGGATCATCCGCGGACCGAGGTCGTCGTACTCACGACGTACAGCGACGACGACTCGGTGCTGTCCGCGCTCCGGGCCGGCGCCCGTGGATTCCTCACCAAGGACGCCGACGCCGAGTCGATCGGCCGCGCCCTGGTCGCCGCCGCCAACGGTCAGTCGATCGTCGACGCCGAAGTCCAACGCCGCCTGATCGAAGGCGCCACCACCAAACCGCCCGAACCCACCGACACCGGCCTCACCCCGCGCGAACTAGAGGTCCTCCGCCTCATCGCCGAAGGCCTCTCCAACACCGAGATCGCCAGGCACCTGGTCGTCAGCGAAGCCACCGTCAAAACCCACATCAACCACCTCTTCGCCAAAGCCAACCTCCGCGACCGAGCCCAAGCCGTCGCCTACGCCTACCGCCTCGGCCTCGCCTGACGCACCGCGTCCATCAGCAGGTCGAGGTGCCCGCGGTGCTGCGCGGTCTCCTCGATCATGTGCAGATAGATCCAGCGCAGACTGACCAACTGCCCACCGAACGATCCGCGGACGGCGCGCGCATCGAGCGACCCGATCCGCGCGGTGATCCGCCTGCTCGCCTCGCATGCCACCTGGTAGAGCCCGCGCAGCTCCTCGACCGTGTCGTCGGCCGCGGAGTGGATCTCCCAGTCCGGGTCCTGGTCGAACGGCGCCGATCGCCATGGCTCGGCGGACGGGACGTCGAGAAGCTTGTGGCTGAACCAGAGGTCCTCCACCGAGGCGAGGTGTTTGACAATGCCGCCGACGGTCAGTTCCGTCGCCGGGAGCACCCGGGTCGCCGCCTCGGCGTCGGTCACCTCGTCGAGGGTTCGGAGTACGCCGGTGCGGTGGAAGTCGAGGAACTGCTCGAGGGACTGGCGTTCACCGGCGGTGACGTCCGGATAGGCGTTCATGTTCCACAGTCTGACTGTTCATGCGACTAGGTTGCATCTAGGGGGCGAGCGGCGTTTACTGGCGGATCGTGAGGCGGATGGATGTCAGTCGGCGCGAGTGGGGTGCGGTCGGGGGGATGGCGGCGTTCGTGCTGCTGTTGCATCTGGTCGGTTGGGGTGTGCTGGCGCTGATCGTGGCGCCGCGGCATTACCTGCTCGGATCGGCCGGGGTGTTCGGGGTCGGGCTCGGCGTGACGGCGTACACGCTCGGGATGCGGCATGCGTTCGACGCGGACCATATCGCCGCGATCGACAACACGACCCGGAAGCTGATGGCGGACGGGCGGCGGCCGTTGTCGGTCGGGTTCTGGTTCTCGCTCGGGCACTCGACCGTGGTGTTCGTGCTGTGCTTCCTGCTCGGGATCGGCGTCCGTACGCTCGCCGGACAGGTCGCTGACGACTCGTCCCGCCTCCAACAGATCACCGGCGTCGTCGGTACGGCGGTCTCCGGCGTCTTCCTGTACCTGATCGCCGCGCTCAACCTGGCCGTACTGGTCGCCGTCGTCAAGGTGTTCCGCCGGATGCGCACCGGCGAGTACGACGAGGCCTCGCTCGAGCAGCACCTCGACAAGCGCGGCCTGATGAACCGGATCCTCGCCGGCGTCACCAAGGCGGTCACCCGCCCGTGGCAGATGTACCCGATCGGCTTCCTGTTCGGCCTCGGCTTCGACACCGCGACCGAGGTCAGCCTGCTGGTGCTCGCCGGCGGCGCGGCCGCGTTCAGTCTGCCGTGGTACGCCGTACTGACGCTGCCGATCCTCTTCGCGGCCGGGATGAGCCTGCTCGACACCATCGACGGCTGCCTGATGAACTTCGCCTACGGCTGGGCCTTCGCGAAGCCGGTCCGCAAGGTCTACTACAACATCACGATCACCGGCCTGTCGGTCGCGGTCGCGCTGGTGATCGGCAGCATCGAGCTGATCTCGATCCTCACCGACAAGCTGCACATCGACCACGGTCCGCTGGCCGCGATCGCCGGCGTCGACCTGAACTACGTCGGCTACGCCATCGTCGGCCTGTTCGTCCTCACCTGGATCACCGCCCAGGCGATCTGGAAGTACGCCCGGATCGAAGAGAAGTGGTCGACCAACTGAAGGTCGCTCCACCCAACCGTTGACAGCCGGTGGCCGTTCGGTGTGTGATCTGCGAAAGCGCTTTCGCCTACTCGTGTAGATCGAAATGAGGCCGCCCAATGCTCGGTTCGTTTCGGAGGCTGACAGCAGTTCTGGCCGCCGGGTTGCTCGCCGCCACTCAACTCGTTGCCCCCGCGCGGGCCGCGGGTGATCCCGGGATCGTCTTCAGTAGCCCGGTCGCCGCCGACGGCATCACCGCCTGGCCGGGTGACGCGGACAAGACGCCGGAGCACGCCGCGTCGTCCCGCCTCGGGGTGCCGTGCTGGCAGACCAGCAACGACCCGAAGGATCAGTACATCTACCTGAACCTCGACGCGGCCCGGATCCCGGCCGGCGCGACCGACGCCGTACTCACGGTCAACTACTTCGACACCCCGGGCCAGCAGTTGACCGCGCAGTACGACAGCGTCAGCGCCGCGTTCACCCCGCTGCCGTGGTTCACGTTCCCCGGCAGCGGCGCGTGGGCGAGCACGCAGTTCCGGATGTCCAACATCAACTTCCAGAACCGTGCGAACGGCGCCGACATCCGGCTGATGGCGAATGCGCCTGGTGGCGTCATCAGCTCGGTCTGCATCAGCTCGGTGAGCGTCTCGTTCGCGGACACCACGGGTATCACGGTCACCAACCAGAGCCTGGTCTTCCAGCAGGGGAGTGGCAGCGTCACACTCAGCTCGACCGCGCCGTCTGTTGCCTGGAGCATCACCGACGACCAGTACCTACCCGTTGCCTCGGGCAACACCAGCACAGGTTCTATCAGCACAGCATCTCTCGGCGCCGGTTTCTACAACCTCCGTCTGACCGCAGGGGACACCGTCGTCGCTACGACGCTCGCGGTTATCCCACCGCTCCCGGCCGGAACCCAATCCCCACAGGGCAAGTGGGGCGTCAACACCCACATGAATCACTACTACAACCTCAGCAGCGCCTTGATCCGCACCCTCGCCCTCACCGGCTTCTCGCACATCCGGGAGAGCCTCGAGTGGCCGCGGATCGAGTCCGGCTCACCGGGCAACTACGCGGTCGATCCGCAGGAGGACGCGGTGATCGCGGACGCCAAGGCGAACGGTCTGACTCCGCTGCTGGGCACCGGTTACCGCAACCCGCTCTACGACGGCGGTCACACGCCGAGCACTCCGGAGGGTCTCGCGGCGTACGGCCGGTACCAGAGTTGGTGGCTGAAGCATTTCGCGGGTACGACCAACGACATCGGGACGTACAACGAGTATTACCAGCCCGGCTTCAACGACAGCGCCTGCGGTGTCACCGGCGCGTGCTTCGTCCAGCTGATGAAGGCGGCGTACGAACAGACGCACGCGGACAACCCGAACGCGAACGTCCTCGCCGACGTCGGGCCGAACAAGGGTGACACGTCGTTCCGGGACCAGATCCTGTCGCTGGGCGGGCTGGCCTACGTCGACACGATCGACGCGCACATCTACACGTTCGCCGGCCCGGAAGGCGATCTGGACACCCAGATCCAGAGTCTGCGCACCGCGGCCGACGCGCACGGCGGCGCCGGTAAGCCGATCTGGATCAGCGAGGAGGGCTACCCGACCGCCCCGAGCTTCGGCGGCTCGATGCTCGACCAGGCCCGCAAGTCGATCCGCAACGACACGATCATGATCGCGAACAACGTCGGCCAGTTCTACTGGTACGACGCCCTCAACGACGGCACGAACCTGGACGACAAGGAGAGCACGTTCGGCCTCCTGCAAGCGCCCGCCGGACCGATCGCCGGCATGGCGCCGAAGCCGGGCCTGGTCGCGAAGGCGACCACGATCCGCGCCCTGACCGGCCTCGCCTACAGCGGCCGCGACACGCTGGCCGCGCCGCTGTACTCGTACCGCTTCGGCTCCGGTACGTCGACCACCCGCGTGCTGTGGTCGACCGCAACGGGCACGTCCTCCGTGCAGCTGAACACCACCAGCCCGCTCGAGGTCACCGACATGTACGGCCACAAGATCACCCTCACGCCGACCGCCGGCGTGGTCACGCTGACCGTCGACCAGGACCCGGTCTTCGTGAAGGGCGCGGCCACGAGCGTCGCCGTCACCACCGCACCCCAGGCAACGGTCGCCGCCGCCGACCCCTCGAACTCCCAGGAGCCGACCGCGGTCACCGTGACCATCAAGGGTTCCGTGCACAACGCCGGCCCAGCAGCCGTGACGGTCGCGGGCCAGACCAAGTACGCGCTGGTGCTGCCAGGGAAGAAGACCACCGTCACGATCCCGGTCCCGGCGAGCGACACCCTCGGTCTGCGGCACGTTGTCGCTACCGTCTCGCGGCTCGGCAAGACCACCGCCCGCCTGGTCGCGTGGACCAGCGTCGAACCGGCAACGAAGATCCGCGTCGTCCCACAGCTCACCGCAACCGCCCCGACCGGTCTGGGCGTCGAGCTGACCAACACGAGAGCTAGCGCGTCGGCGACGATCCAGGACCTGAGCTGGACCATCGCCGGCCAGCACGGTACGGCGGGCGCCGGACAGTCGATCGCACCGGGGCAGAAGGCAACGATCAGCATCCCCGTCACCGGCCTCGCTCCGTGGAAGGCGTATGCCTACACCGTCGACCTGACCACCTCAGACGGCAACAAAGTCTCCGCCAAAGGCACCACGGCATTCGACCCGATCGTGCCCTCGGCAACGACTCCGGCGACGTCGATCAACCTCGCCACCGACGCCAGCTGGATAGCCTTCACCCGACCGTGGGGCGGCGCCGCCGACCTGTCCGGTTCGGCCAACTTCCAGTACGACGCGACTGGTCTGACCATCAACGCGGCCGTCACCGACGACGTCTTCGCGCAGACCGAAACCGCGCCGAACCTGTGGCGCGGCGACAGCCTCCAGTTCGCGATCAGCAACGGCCTGCCCGGCGAGAACGCAACCGCCACCGAGCTCGGCGCCGCCCTGCTGCCGACCGGCCCGGCCGTCTACACCTTCGGTACGTCGGACGGCAGCCCGACCGGGACGACACCCGGCGCGACCGCCGCGATCACGCGCGCCGACGGCGTCACGTCGTACCGGGTGAAGGTGCCGTGGGCGGCACTCGGATTCACGAGTCAGCCGGCCGGACCGGTTGCGATCTCGCTGGCTCTGAACGAGAACGACGGGGCCGGCCGGGCCGGGGCGATGCAGTGGGCGAGTGGCATCGTCACCGGGAAGACCACGACCTTGTTCCTGCCGGCGACGTTCACCGGTTAGTTGCGGGGCCGAGGGGCGGCCCTTAGAGTTGATATATGAAGAGTTCTGCAGATGTGCAGGGTATCGACGACTGTCGGGTCAGGCTGGTGAATCCTGAGCGCGTGGCCAGCGTCAACGCCAGGATGCCCGGCGAGGACGACATCGTCGACACCGCTGACGTCTTCGGGCTCCTGGGCGACCCGCGGCGGCTGAAGCTGCTGGTCGCCCTGCTCGACGGGGAGCTGTGCGTCTGCGACCTCGCCGCGATCACCGGGCTGAGCGAGTCCGCGACCTCGCATGCGCTCCGCCTGCTCCGCGCGCACCGGGTGGTCTCCGTACGGCGTGACGGCCGGAACGCGTTCTACCGCCTCGACGACGCGCACGTCCGGATGCTCGTCGACCTCGCCGTCGCGCACACCGAGCACACCGACGCGATCCATCCGGAGAGGTCCGAGTCATGAGCGCGGACCACGGGCACGGCCACGGTCATGCGGTCAGCGTGCGGGCGGATCGCAAGCTGCTGAGCGGGGCGCTGGCGCTGATCGTCGGCTTCATGATCGCCGAGGTGATCGTCGGATTCGCGGCCGGTTCGCTGGCCCTGGTCACCGACGCGGCGCACATGCTGACCGACGCGATCGCCATCGCCCTCGCGCTGCTCGCCATCCGGCTGGCCGCGAAGCCGCCGGCGGGCGGGTTCACGTACGGCTTCAAGCGGGTCGAGATCCTCTCCGCGCAGGCCAACGGCATCACGCTGCTGCTACTCGCGGCGTACTTCGTCTTCGAGGCCGTCAACCGGATGATCCATCCGCCCGAGGTCAAGGGCGCGCTGGTTCTGATCACGGGCGTGGTCGGCATCGTGGTGAACCTGTTCGCCACCTGGCTGATCAGCAAGGCGAACCGCACCAGCCTGAACGTCGAGGGCGCGTTCCAACACATCCTCAACGACCTGTTCGCGTTCATCGCGACCGCGATCGCCGGTCTCGTCGTACTGCTGACCGGGTTCGCCCGGGCGGACGCGATCGCGGCGCTCGTGGTCGCCGTACTGATGCTGAAGGCCGGCATCTCGCTGGTCCGCGCCTCCGGCCGGATCTTCCTCGAGGCCGCGCCGAGCGCGATCGACCCGCAGGCGCTCGGCGCCGAGCTGTGCGCGATCGAGGGCGTCGTCGAGGTCCACGACCTGCACGTCTGGGAGATCACGTCGGGCGAACCGGCCGCGTCTGCGCACATCCTGGTTGCCGAGGGCCTCGACTGTCACCAGATCCGGATCCAGATCGAGCAGGTCCTGGCCGAGCGCCACCACCTGACGCATTCCACGCTGCAGGTCGATCACGCCACCGGCGGGACGCATTGCAGCGACGCGCACGGCGCCGTACACCGCTCGTCGATCACAGACGCTGGACGAGCACCTGACCCGGCCAGTCCGGCTCATTGACCCGCGGTACGGCGAACTCCACGTCCCGCGTGAACCCCTGCGCCTCGTAGTACCGGACGAGGGCGCCGTCGCCGCCGGCGAAGCAGTCGACGCGCATAACACGCGCACCGGCGTCGAGGGCCAGCTTGCGGGCGTGGTCGAGCAGTTCGCCGCCGATGTTCTGCCCGGCGGACGCGCGCTCGGTCACTAGCAGGCGGACGTACAGCTCGGGTTCGGTTGCCGCAGGCACATACTCCATCGCCGCACCGACCGCGAGCGCGCCGACAACGCGGCCCTCGGCCTCGCTGACCCACAGCTCGCCGTCATCCGCGAACCCGGTGATCTGCGCGACCCGGCGCGGGCTGGTCGAGTGGGGCGACGTACCCCACTGCTCGGTCTGCCCCCGCGCGACCAGCCATTCGGTGGCCCCGTCGAGCAGGCCGAGCACCGCCGGTACGTCGTCCCGCCCGGCCCGGCGGATCGTCATCTGCACGTTCCCAGAATAGGTTGGCCGTGGATGTCGAAAGCCCGTCCGCAGTCTCTACCCAGGGGTGTAGAGAGGAGCTCATCGTGAGCAAGAAGACCGGAAAGCTGGACAAGACCTTCACCGCGCCGCTGCTCAAGAGCGACGCCAAGGGCGGCTGGACCTACGTCCAGATGCCCGATTCGGCCGAGTACTTCGGCACCCGCGGCCTGGTCAAGGTCCGCGGAACCATGGACGGCCACCCGTTCGAGAGCTCGTTCATGGCCCTCGGCGACGGCACCCACAAACTCCCCGTCAAGGGCGACCTCCGCACCCTCCTCGGCAAGCAGCCGGGCGACGAGATCACGGTCTACCTGGAAGAACGCCTCGGCTGAGAGTGACTTTCATTTGATCTGAGATCACCGTCACAGCCGGTCATGTTCTGAGTAAGGACTCTGTGAAGAATCAGTCCTGACCGGCTGCTCGGGTGGGGATCATCGCGGGCCTGACCGTAAGTTCGATTCTTGGGTGGTCCGTCGAAGTCAGGAGTGATCGAAGTGCTACGGGGCTCACGGGGTGTGCCGTCGGCATGCCCACAACAAGTGGTTCCGGTCTGACCGTGATCACGCTGAACAAGATTCTCGGCGCGGCCGGGGTGGTGCTGCTGCTCGTCGGCGGCCTGCTCGGGTTCCGCTCGGTCTCGGCCAGCGGCACCCGCTGCGGCTCGGCGTTCCAGCCCGCCGGCGGGATCACGCCGATGGCCTGCGACAACGCGCTGAACGGCGCGAGCACGCTGGTCACGGTCGTGATGAGCGCCGGTGTGCTGTGCCTGATCGCCGCCGTGGCGGTCAAGGTGGTCCGCGACCGCACGCACGCCAAGGTCGCCGCCTGATCCCGGCCGTTCGGTGTGGCAGGGTGCCGGAGTGACGATCGAACCGTTCCGGCTGGACGTGCCGGAGACCGAGCTGGACGACCTGCGCCGGCGCCTCGACCTGGTGCGCTGGCCCTCCGAGCTGCCCGGCGTCGGATGGTCCCGCGGTGTCCCGTTGGCGTACCTCCAAGAGTTGGTTGCCTACTGGCGGTCCTCATACGACTGGCGAGCTGCCGAAGCGCGGTTGAACGAGTGGCCGCAGTACACGACTGTGATCGACGGTGCGCAGGTCCATTTCGCGCATGTTCCGTCGTCGGATCCATCGGCGATCCCGCTCGTCCTCACCCACGGTTGGCCGGGTTCGATCGTGGAGTTCGCCGAGGTCGCGAAGCTGCTGACCGACTTCCATCTGGTGATCCCGACCATCCCGGGGTTCACGCCGTCCGGCCCGGTGAACGAGCCCGGCTGGGAGTTCAAGCGGGTCGCCCGCGCGTGGACCGAGCTGATGACCCGGCTCGGTTACCAGCGGTACGGCGTACAAGGTGGTGACTGGGGTGCGGCGATCTCACGCGAAGTCGGGCGGATCGATCCCGAGCGTGTGATCGGCGTACATCTCAATCTCATCCCTGGTGCGGGTGCGACGTCCGAGCCGACGCCGGAGGAGCTTGCGCCGCTCGATCCGGCTGAGCAGGAACGCACGTGGGCGTCGTGGCGTCGGCAGCAGGAGTTCGCTTCGGAGCAGCAGGGGTACGCCGATCTGCAGTCGACGCGGCCGCAGACGTTGGCGTATGCGCTGACCGACTCACCGGTCGGGCAGTTGGCGTGGATCGCGGAGAAGTTCGCCACCTGGTCGGATCCGGCGTCGCCGATCGATCGCGACGTACTGCTGACCAACGTGATGCTCTACTGGCTCACCCGTACTGCGGGCTCGGCCGGCGCGATCTACTACGAGCGCGCGCATGCGTCGTACTGGGGCCAGCCGACCGAGCCGTCGCGGACGCCGACGGCGCTGCTCGACCTGGCGCACGAGAACTTCATCCCGCTGCGGCACAAGGTCGCTCGGACGGACAATGTCGTCCGGTGGACCAATCATCCGCATGGTGGGCACTTCGCCGCGTTGGAGCAGCCGGCCGTGCTGGCCGAGGACGTCCGCGCCTTCTTCAGGGCTTGAGAATCAGCTTGCCGGTGGTCCGTCGGGCGAGGAGGTCCTCGTGAGATCGCCGGGCCTCTTCGAGCGGGTACTCCGCGCCGACGAGCGGGCTGAGCTTCTTCGCGGCGGTGAGGGCGAGGAGCTCGGTCAGCGGTTCGACGTACCCGCCGGGGAGGTCCATCGCTGGGACGAGCCAGAAGCCGGCGACCGAAAGGTTGCGTTGGGCAAGCGCGCTCGGGTCGACGGACGGCCGTCCTTCCCGGCCGGCGTTGCCGTAGTTGACCAGGCGCCCGAAACCCTTCAGACACTCGAGTCCGGCCAGCATCGTTGGTCCACCCGTCGAATCGAGCACCACATCGACGCCATCGGTTGCTTCAAGCACCCTCTCGGCGTACCCGTCCGGGTTGTTGTCCACAGCAACATCTGCGCCGAGCTCGAGGGCCAGTTCTCGTTTGTCCGCGGTCGAGGCGGTCGCGATGACCTGGCCGGCTCCGAAGTACTTCGCGAGCTGAACGGCGAGTGATCCGACCCCGCCCGCCGCCGCGTTGACCAGGACGGTCTCGCCGGGGCTCAGCCGGGCGCTGTTCTTCAGCACGTGCCAGGCGGTCAGTCCTTGGATGAGCAGCGCGAGCGCCTGCCCGTCGCTGACCTCGTCCGGTACGTCGACCGCGCGGTGCGCCGGCGCGACGGCGCACTCGGCGTACCCGCCGCCGGTCTCGAAGATGGGGGAGAGGATCCGGCGATCGTTCGTGCGACCGACGATCTCGACGCCGGGGACGAACGGGAGCTTCACGCCGCCGCGGTACGAACCGTCGGTGCGATGCGTGTCGGCGAAGTTGACGCCGGCCGCGCTGACCTCGACCAGCAGCTGGTCCGGTCCGGCGACGGGCGGGTCGAGCTCCGTCGGGACGAGAACCTCGGGACCGCCGAACTGGGTGACCTGGATCGCACGCATGGGGGTGTCTGTCCGTTCTGTCGGGCGAACTATCGTTGCCGCATGAGTTTTACCGGGTTTCCGGCTGCGGCGCTGGATTTCTACGACGATCTCGAAATGGACAACACCAAGTCGTTCTGGACGGCGCACAAGGAGGTCTACGAGGAGTCGGTCCGCGCGCCGATGACCGCGCTGCTCGCGGAGCTCGAGGAGGAGTTCGGCACGGCGAAACTGTTCCGCCCGTACCGCGACGTCCGCTTCGCGAAGGACAAGACGCCGTACAAGACCCACCAGGGCGCCTTCATCGACCTGGCTCCGGCACTGGGCTGGTACGTGCAGGTCTCGGCGCCCGGAGTACGAGTGGCCGCCGGCTTCTACGACGCATCCTCCGACCGCCTGGCCAGGGTCCGCACCGCCATCGCCGAGGATCGCCGCGGCAAACAACTGGAAAAACTCCTCGCCAAGCTGACCCGAGCCGGCTGGTCGATCGGCGGCGACAAACTAAAAACCAGCCCCAGAGGCTACGACGCGGACCACCCCCGCATCGACCTCCTCCGCCACAAATCCCTGACAGTCTCCAAGTCCTACGGCTTCGAGCCCATCATCCACACCCCCGAACTAGCCACCGCCATCCGCACCGACTGGCAATCCACCAAACCCCTCCTAACCTGGCTAACCGACAACAGCTGAACCGAGTCCCCCCGCACGCGACGCAGCCGCTTCCTTCGTCGCTTCGCTCCTCAGCGCGCCCGCTCCGCGTGCTCCCACCCACCCCCCGGCTTATCGCCGGTGCATCCTTCCGGCTATCGCCGGGCCTTGCGGGCTGCCGCCCGCGTTCTGCTCGCTATCGCTCGCAACCGACTGCCTCGTGATCCGCCCGCCCGTTGTCGTCGGTCAGACCGGCCCGATGCGCATGCTCAAAACCCGCGCTCCAGGCCGCCCCGCATGAGTCGCCGGACCGCATGAGAGGCATCCGTCGAGAGCGGACGCACCGCAGCCGGCCCGCTTGCTATCGAGGCATGCCACGAGGCGGAGTCAGCGTTCGAAGTCTTTGCGGATGTCGGTGAGGATGTCGCGGGTTTTGTTCGGGGGTGGGGCGGCGACGCAGAGGGCTTCCATGGTGGCTGTGTACTGGTCGAGGTCTTCCAGCTTGTCCAGGTACAGGGCGCTGGTGAGGTGCTCGATGTAGACCATGTCCGGCAGGTCCTGCTCCGGGAAACGCAGGATGCTGTAGGCGCCGCCGGTGGCTGCGTGGCCGCCGACGCTGAAGGGCATCACCTGGAGCGTGACGTTGGGCAGCTGCGAATGATCGATCAGGTGGTTGAGCTGCTCGATCATGCTCTTGACGCCGCCGATCGGCCGGCGAAGCACCGCCTCGTCCACTACCGCCCAAACGCGCACCGGCTCCGGGCGCGTCAGCACGCCCTGCCGGTTCGTCCGAAGCGTCACGCGGCGCTCGACTTCCTCGGCCGGGATCATCCCTCGGCCCAGTTGGACAACCGCACGGATGTAGTCGGGTGTCTGCAGCAGACCGGGGATGAACTGCAGCTCATACACACGGATCAGCTGTGCCGCGGCTTCGAGGTCGAGGTACGAGTGGAACCAGCTCGGCAGCACGTCGCCGTACCGGTGCCACCAACCGGGGTTGTTCGCCTCGCGTGCGAGACGCAGCAGCCGCTCGCGCTCTTCCTCGTCGTCAAGCCCGTACAGACTGAGCAGGTCGCCGACGTCGCGTTCCTTCAGGCCGACGCGGCCCAGCTCCATCCGGCTGATCTTGGACTCCGGCGACCGGATCTCCCAGCCGGCGTCCGACCGGCTGATACCGGCGGCCGCCCGCATCCGGCGAAGGTGCGCTCCGAGAATAACGCGCAGCGCGGTCGGTCCGCTTTGCGCGCCCGACTCGGTCACCCCAACCTCCCTGCGGCCCCAGCGGTCTTCATCAACAAGCAACCTCACCCGCGAGTGCACATCATCGCACGCCGGGGCGTTGATCTGCCGAAGTTCTTACAAAAGAGCGTCGAATCCGCAGCAGCGATCACGGAGCGTAAGCCTAGCCGATCGACTCCGGGTCCGATTTGTCAGTACATAGTAGCCGACCAGCGCGCCGTCGAACACCGTTCGCGGCCCTTCGATTGATCCCGCCCCAGGCGGAATGAGGTCCGTTGTGGTCTCGAATTGGAAAACGTGCGGATGCACGTGCATCGGGCGCTTGCATTCGTCGCGTGCCGACGCCATGATTGCTTCATGCACAGAAGGTGAGCTGGATCTCGCGAAAAGTGACATCGCGTGATCCGGCAGGCCGGTCCTTACAGAGCGCCAATGGCCCCCCGTTGGCTTGACTGGTTGGGGAACCCGAGTCGATGAACGACAACGACAGTGAGGTTGTGGAGCAGACCGCTGAGCTTGCCGGCGGCCGCGCGCCCGAGGAGCTGACGGAGCGGGAGATCCAGGAACTGGTTGCGCGTTGCCCCGAGCAACAGCGCTGGGCCTTCGAGGGCTGGTTGCGCGGTGTTCGCCAACTCGACGGCGACCCGATCGTGAGCCTGGCCCCATGACCACCGACAGAGCAGTAGGAGGACGGAAGATGGTGCGGATCTGGCTGGGCGACCACCTGATCGCCGAGTACGTCGCCGAGCCGGACCGCGCGTCGCGGTACCAGCGGGTGATGACGCCGAAGTTCACCGGATTGCGAATCACCGTTGACAATGCGGCCACCGGGAAGGCATCGGAGTTGCCGAGCGAGCAGCTCTGGCCGCTCACCGTCCAGTAGTTCCGTACTCGCCCCTCAGACACGCCAGGGCCGACTCTCGCCGGAGGGTTGGCCCTGGCGTTTCCATGTGCCGAGCTGCTCGTCTCGGCCGGCGCCTCACCGGCCGTCGGCGGCCGCGGACATCGTCGCGTAGGCAAGCGCCGATCGAGCACCGGGCAGGCCCCGGACACAACGAAAGGGCCCCTTCGTCACTCGCCTGGCGAAGGGGCCCTTGCTTCGGTGTTGCCGCTGTGTGTTGTTCAGGCGAGGTAGTCGAACTCGCCGTCGTGAACGCCGCCGAGGAACGCCTCGATCTCGGCCTTCGTGAACACCAGGGCCGGTCCGTCGGTGAAGCGCGAGTTGCGCACCGCCACACCACCGTCCGCCAGCTTTGCTACCTCGACGCAGTTGCCCTGCGGGCCGCTGCGCTGGCTCTTCTTCCAGATCAGCTCACTGTTCGAGTCGCCGGGCATGCCGTTGTAGATCGCAGTCATCAGCTGCACCTTCCATACGTCCTTGGCATATGCACGTGCATTTGGCCTTGCATCTGCATCGTACACACTTTTGGGTCACGTGTCCGCTCCCTTACGTCCTGTGATGGTGTCGGGGTCAAACGCCCGTTAGACGGCGTGTCCGGTCGCGATGAGTGACTGTTTGGCGGTTTGTGCATGAGATGGAGAGAGGTGGGGTACGACTTCTCCTGCAGGCATGACCGTGGTTCAGCGAAGTGCCACGCCGTGACGAGACAGTCGCGAGGTCATACCAATGGTCACGAGCATCATGGAGCGGGTTTCCACCCGCTGCGCCACACCGGCCGATCGGGCCGCACGTGAAGCAGCTACCCGGAAGCTGATGGAACGCCGGGCTGCCAGTACCGCCGAAGGCGAACGGCAGGAACTTCTCGAACAAGTCGTCGAGCTCAACCTGGAAATGGCGCAAGGCATCGCGCGCCGGTTCCGCGGGCGCGGCGCAGAGTCGGACGACCTGGAGCAGGTCGCGTACCTAGGGTTGGTGAAAGCAGCCCATCATTACCGGCTCGAGGCGGACACCCCGTTCATCGGGTTCGCCATTCCGACCATCCGGGGCGAGGTCAAGCGGTACTTCCGCGACTGCGCCTGGACGGTCCGGATCCCGCGCCGGCTGCAGGAGATGCAGGGCACGATCGCATCCAAGCTGCCGGAGCTGGAGCAGCAACTGAACCGCGAACCGACGCCGGCCGAGATCGCCGAGCACCTCGAGGTCGAGGTGACCGAGGTCGAGCAGGCGTTGGCGGCGAAGGGCTGTTTCAACGTGCTGTCGCTGGATCGTCCGGCCGAAGCGGACGCCGAACTGACGCTGGCCGACGTCGTCGCCGACGACGATGACGCGAGCATCGACCAGCTGGAGACGGTCGAGATGCTCGAGCCGGTGCTCGCCGATCTCGGCGAACGCGACCGGCGGATCCTTCAACTGCGCTTCATCGAAGGCTGGACGCAGTCGGAGATCGGTAACGACATCGGCGTCAGCCAGATGCAGGTGTCCCGGGTGCTGCGTCGGATCCTCGACGACCTCCGCGACAAACTCGCACCCACCCAGGCCGCTGCCTAAGAGTTGCCCGCAGCAACTGTGCCTTGGTGGTAGTAGAGCCGCCAGGTGCCGCCGGTCCGTCGCCACAACGAACTACGACGGACCGGCGCACCACCTGTACGGCGGGACCGGCGCGGACTCGATCGCGGTTCACACCTCGTCATCCACACTGTCAAACCTAGACTCGCGGGCCGTTGGATCTCACGGACGGTGGTGGGTGGCGGCACAATGGGGGTGGACGAGGGGATACGTAGTTGCTGTTGGCCTTGCGCATGTTCAAGACCGTGCCCATGGACGCGGTCTCGGTGCTGCGCGCCTACCCGCCGATGGTGGTGTGCTTCGCGGCCGCGCTGACCGGCACCGCCGTGGTGTTCGACGTGTTCTATCTGGTCGCGAGCCCCGGTCTCACACTAGCGCTTGTATATACAGTGCCGGTGCTCGCTGGTCTGATCGCGGGACTCGTCGCTGCGGCCGACGATGTCGGGCTCGAGCGGCGGGTACTTCTCTGTACGGTCGGCCTGGCGATCGCCCTCGGCATCACCAACGCGATCGTGGTGGCGATGATCTCCGCGATGGTGCGCACCGACCCGTCGAACTGGTCGTCCGGCGGCCAGTCGATCCTGTTCGCGGGCTGCACGGTACTCGCGGTCGCCGTCTCGATCGTTGCCTGCCGCAAACTGATCGATGCACTCGGCATCGAACTGCGCACCCAACTCCCGCATCGCCGCCGGCCGGTCCCGGCTCCGACCGTCTCACTCGTCGCACCGCGCCCGCGGGTGAGCAAGGAGTCGGCCGCACGCGCCCGTCCCGTCCCGCCGCCACCTCTACCGGTCGCCCAAGACGAGGAGGAGACCATCCCGGTCTTCGTCCCTCCACCCCTCAAAGTCGTCGATCCGGACGAGGCCCGCCCCGTCACGCCAACCGGGGCCGTCACCCCGCACGCCTCGCGCGTGCGCCGCGCCCCCCGCCGCAGCAACAAGCCGGGCCGCCGCCCCGGCACCTAGTCTTCGAGACGCACCCGCCTGCGCCCCCACCAGCCCGCACCCAGTACGTCGCCGCACCGCCGCCCCAGCACCCGGCGCTCCAGCTCGCGGGGCGGCGTCTCGGCGCCCAGCGGTCCAGGGCGGCGGTCAGGCGCGCGGTGGCTTCGGGCAGCTGCGAGACTGATGCTGTGTGGGATCTGGTGATTGTGGGGGCCGGGCCGGCGGGAGCCGCGGCCGCGCTCGGTGCGTTGGGGGCGGATCCGAGTCTGTCGGTGCTGTTGGTCGACCGGCACGACTTTCCGCGGGACAAGGCATGTGGTGACGGGATCGCGCCGCACGTACTCGATCTGCTCGCCGGCGTCGGCGTCAAGGGAATCCTCGACGACTGGACCCCGGTACGGCGCTTCGTGCTGAACCGCGGGACCGCCGGCGTGGATCGGGAGATGGAGCGCCCGACCTGGGTCGTACCGCGGATGGTGTTCGACCAGCGGCTCGTCGAGGCCGCCCAGGCGGCCGGGGCACACCTGGTACGGCGACGCGTCCGCGGCCTGGCCATCCAGCCGCAGTCAGTCACGATCGATGGCGACCTGCACGGCCGGTTCGTGGTCGGCGCGGACGGCGCCCATTCCGTCGTACGGCAGGAGCTCGGGACGAAGCCTGGTCCGGTCGCACTCGCGATCCGCGGCTATGCGCCGACGCCGCCCGCGCGCGCGGCGAGCCAGGTGATCGCATACGGCCCCGGCAGGCAACCGTCGTACGCCTGGTCCTTCGACCGCGGCGACGGCTGGTCGAACGTCGGGTACGGCGAACTCCTCGCCGGCACCCGCCCCACGCGAGCCGACCTGCTCAAGAACCTCGAGACCCTGCTACCGGGCGCGACCGATGGCGGCGAGTCGTGGTGGGGCCATCACCTGCCGCTCGCCGGCTGGTCCTGGCGACCGCGGAGCGGCCCGGTGCTGCTCGCCGGCGATGCGGCCGGCCTGATCAACCCGATGACCGGCGAAGGCATCTACTACGCGGTCGCGACCGGTCTGCTCGCGGGCCGCTCGATCGCGGACGCGCTCAGGGCAGGAAACTCGGACGCCGGTACGCCGTACCGCCGGCGCACGTCTCGTCTGCTGTCGAGGCACCTACGCCACACCGCTCTTGTCGCCCAACTCAGCCGCTCGGACCGGATCCTCGACGCGGGCATCCGCGCGGCCAACGCCGACCAGGGCATCTTCGACGACCTCGTCGAGCTAGGCCTCGCCGACGGCCACCTCACTCGTCGCCTGCTCCGGAAGCTGCTGCCTTGACCGCATAGTTAACCGCATCGGTCACCCGCTCGACCGGCCAATCCAGCCTCCGCGCGAGTTCGTCAGGGTCGAGCAGCCGATCGGCCTTCCAGAGGACCGCGAGTACAGAGAGACAGTCCTGGAAGCCGGCGCCGCCGGACATGTCCTCGCTGAGCCGCTGGAAGAACTCGGCCATCTGCGTCAGCCGCTCGCCCGCCGGGGTGTCACGTCCGACCAGGTCGACGCCTTCAGCCGCGGTCTCGGCCCAGTTGAAGTTGGTCCGCGCGCTGATCTCCCACGCCTTCAGCCAGACGTCCTCGGCGATCACGTAGTGCTGGAGCCGACGCTGCGGATCGGGCTCGCGATGAACCATGCCCACGCGCTCGAGGTACCCGATCGCCTTCGAGATCGACGCCGGACTGACCTCCATCTCCCGGACGAGATCGGCCGCGGTGAGCGTGCGCGAGTCGGCGGTATAGAGCAGCGCGAGCACCCGCGACGCCATCCGCGGCAACCCGCCGTCCACCATCATCTCCGCAAACCGCTCGACGTACGCCGCTCGCGGATCGCCAAGCCGTCCCGCGCGGCCCGCACTCCCGGCCGTAAGACGAGTCGGCCGTCGTCGAGCCCGGGAAGCAGTCGCGTAGTGGGCGTGGTCCGCCCGATACCCACCCGCGCCGCCGTTGCGCGCGACCTCCCGGCTGATCGTCGACGTCGGCCGGTCCAGCTGCCGCGCGATCTCGGCGTACCCGAATCCTTCGGCCAGCCCGGCCGCGATCTCGAGCCGGTCCTGATGGCTCAGCCTGCCTCCGGGCATCCCGATACCTCCGCGCGTTTACCGTCAGGTCATTGCAACGTATTGCGTTCTCTTCCAGTCTCATTGCACACAATGCCAGGTTTTAAAGGGTTTTGCGAGCAACAACTAAACCATCATGATTGCCGGGCGAGTGAACGCAACGTAGCTTCGCTCCCATGGTTCTGACAGTGGACAGCTTGCGGATGCGGTACGGCGATACCGAGGTCCTCCACGACGTCTCGTTCGACGCGAGTGCGGGCGAGGTGGTCGCGTTGCTCGGCCCGAACGGCGCCGGCAAGAGCACGACGATCGAGATCCTTGAAGGCTTCCGGCTTCGCTCGGCCGGCCGGGTCGAGGTGCTCGGCGTCGACCCGGCCGCGGGCGATGAACGGTGGCGGTCGCGAATCGGCATCGTGCTGCAGTCCTGGCGCGACCACGGCAACTGGCGCGTCCGCGAACTCCTGCACCACCTCGGTTCGTACTACGAGCCGTACGCGACGCCATGGCCCGTCGACGAGCTGCTCGAGAAGGTCGGTCTAACCGCGCAGCCCAAGCAGAAGATCAAGACCCTCTCCGGCGGCCAGCGTCGGCGGCTCGACGTCGCGATCGGGATCGTTGGTCGCCCCGACGTACTGTTCCTCGACGAGCCGACGGCCGGCTTCGACCCGGAGGCGCGGTACGAGTTTCACGAGCTGGTCCGGCGGCTCGCGGCCGAGCAGGGCACCACGATCCTGCTCACCACCCACGACCTCGACGAAGCGAGCAAGCTCGCGCACCGCATCCTCGTCCTCGCCGCGGGACGCATCATCGCGTCCGGTACCGCCACCCAGCTGATCGCGGGCGCGGGCTCGCTCGAAGACGCCTATCTCGCCTTGGTCCGACGGGAGCGCCGATGAAATACCGACCCGGCTGGCAGCGCGGCCTGATCGAGCTGCGGCAGTCCTTCACGAACCCGGCCGAGCTGACCAGCCATTTCCTCTGGCCGGTCCTGATGCTGGTCGCGTTGTTCTTCCTCAGGTATCGCGACTTCGGCTCGACCGGCCTGCTGCTCGGCGCGCTCGCACTGCCGAGCATCCTCGGCATGAACGCCGCGATGGGCATGGTCAGCATGAGTCAGCTGCTGACGGCCGACCGGGCCGACGGCACGCTGCTCCGAGCGAAGGCCATACCAAACGGTATGGTCTGCTACCTCATCGGCAAGGTCGTATCCGTCGCGGGCGGGCTGATCGTCGACCTGGCGATCCTGTTGATCCCCGGCCTGATCATCGTCGACGGGATCGCACTCGGATCGGCGCACTGGTTCACGCTGGTGTGCGTCCTGTTGCTGGGGCTGGTCGCGACGCTGCCGATCGGCGCGGTCCTCGGCTCGTTGTTGACCACAGCGCGTTCCCAGGGCCTGATCCAGCTGCCGATGCTCGCGCTGATCGCGATCTCCGGCATCTTCTATCCGATCACCGCGCTGCCCGGCTGGCTGCAGTTCATCGGCCAGCTCACCCCGATCTACTGGATGGGCCTCGGCATGCGCTCGGCCCTCCTCCCGTCCGAAGCGGTCGTGGTCGAGGTCGGCGAGTCCTGGCGGCACCTCGAGACCGCGGCGGTCCTCGGCGTCTGGGCGGTCGCCGGTCTCCTGCTGGCCCCCGTCGTACTGCGGCGGATGGCCCGGCGCGAGTCCGGCTCGAAGGTCGCCGAACGCCGCGAGCAAGCCCTCCGCCGCGTCGCGTAAGAGCAGATGATGGACAGATGATGCAGGCGTGGGCAGTCGAACATCCGGGTCCGATCGACACCGGTCCGCTCCGCAAGGTACGCCGGCCCCTGCCGGAAGCCGGGCCAGGTGAGGTCCTCGTCAAGGTCGAGGCGTGCGGGATCTGCCGTACCGACCTGCACCTCAGCGAAGGCGATCTCCCACCGAAACACTCGGGCGTCATCCCGGGCCATCAGGCCGTCGGCACCGTGGTCGACCAAGGAACCGGCGACCGGTTCACGACCGGCGATCGCGTCGGGATCGCCTGGCTCCGGGGGACCTGCGGCGTCTGCGAGTTCTGCCGCGCGGGCAACGAGAACCTCTGCCCACGCTCGACGTACACCGGCTGGGACGCCGACGGCGGATTCGCGGAGTACGCCGTTGTGCCGCAGGACTACGCGTACGGGCTGCCGAAGAACCGTCCCGCGGAGGAGCTCGCGCCGTTCCTGTGCGCCGGCATCATCGGCTACCGCTCCCTGCTCCGCGCGAACCTGCCACCTGGCGGCAGGCTCGGCATCTACGGGTTCGGATCCAGCGCGCACCTCACCGCGCAGCTCGCGACCGCCCAGGGCGCCGAGTTGTTCGTGGTGACGCGTGGTGAGAAGAACCGCGCACTTGCCCGTGAGCTGGGTGCGGCCTATGTGGGCGACCGGCCGCCGGTGCCGCTGGACTCGGCGATCGTGTTCGCCCCGGCCGGAGATGTCGTCCTGCACGCGCTCGAGGCGCTCAAGCCGGGCGGGACCGTCGCGGTCGCCGGGATCTACCTCTCCGACGTACCGGTGCTGAACTACGAGCGGCATCTCTTCCACGAGCGGGACCTTCGCAGCGTCACCTCGAACACCCGCCGCGACGGCGAGGAGCTGTTCCGCCTGGTGGCCCGTCTGCCGGTCAGAGCGCACACGACGGTGGTCCCGTTCGACAAGGTCGCCGAAGCCCTCGCAGACGTCGCCCACGGCCGTGCGAGCGGCTCTCTGGTTGCCGTCCTCGACGATTGAACCAGTCGGCCCCGCGACACGTTCCAACCTGGTAGGGGAGCGTTAGAACTGGGTGAAGATTCCATCAGCCGGCCGTGCTGAGCTTCAAGGCTGACTGCTAGCTGCGTTAGATTTGATCAAATCTTGCGAGTCAGTCGAAGGCTGTCAGGGAGCGTGAGCGTGGGTATGTGGGATCTGACCAGGCAACAACGGTCGGTCCTTGCTGCTGCGCCGCGAGAGGGTGGCCGGTGCTGAGCAAGGTCCTCGGCGCGGTGGGAGTGCTTCTCCTGGTCGTCGGGGCGGTGTTCGCTGTTCGGCCGGTGCACGCCGGCGGTGACGGCTGCGGCTCGGTCTTCCAGCCCGACAAGGGCATCACGCCGATGCAGTGCGACTCCCGGCTGAGCAGCCGCGGCAATCTGGTCACCGGCTTCGGCGCCGGTGGCGCAGCCCTGGTCGTGGGCGCCGTAGCAGTCGCCGCCATCCGCGAGCGCCGTACCCGCGTCACGTCGTCCTGATCGGAACGTACGCTCGGGCTTGACCTTGACACTGTGTCAAGCCGGAAGGTCGTGGCATGTTCACCATCGGAGACTTCGCCGCGTTCGGGCAGGTGTCGGCGCGGATGCTGCGGCACTACGACGCGCTCGGGCTGCTGCGCCCGGCCGTCGTCGACCAGGTGACCGGGTACCGGTTCTACTCGGCCGACCAGTTCCGCCGGCTGAACCGGATCGTCGCGCTCAAGGACCTCGGGTTCACGCTGCAACAGGTCGGCGAGATCGTCGACGCGAAGCTGTCGGCCGAGGAACTGCGCGGCATGCTGCGGTTGCGGCAGGCCCAGCTCGAGGACGAGCTGGCCCGCAATACCGCCCGGTTGACCAGCGTCGAGGCGAGGCTCCGACTCATCGAGAGGGAAGGTCACATGCCTACCGACGACGTCGTCCTCAAACACATCGCCCCGACGCGGGTCGCCGAGCTGTCCGCGATCTCACCGAGCTATGACGGTGAGGACATCGGTCCCGTCCTGCAACCCCTGTTCGGCCAGCTCTTCGAACGTCTGGGGATGGCCGGCCTCAATCCGTGCGGCTCACCGGTCGCGTACTACGAGAATGCCGACGGCGAGACGGTCCGTGTCCACGCCGCCGTACCCGTCGACACCGGCACCGCCGCGGACGTCGACGTACTCGAGCTGCCCGAGATCCCGCAGGCGGCCACCATCGTCCACAAGGGGGACATGATGGAGGCCGACCGCAGCATGCAGACGCTGGCGCGGTGGATCGAGGACAACGGCTACCGCAGCCAGGGGTACGCGCGTGAGGTCACGCTCCAGTTCGACCCGGACAACCCGGCGAACTGGGTGCACGAGTTCCAGATCGCCGTCACAAAGCCGAACTGACCGTCGCGAACGAATGCGGCGGCAGCGTCACCCGTAGACCGCGGGGCTCCGGTTCCACTCTGAGCGGAGCCGGAGCCACCGCTTCCGGATCGCCGAGCGTGTTGTACGACTGCGGTTTCGATGCCGTCAGCAACCGCCCGATCGACTCCCGTACCTGAGCGCCCCGCAGATCCAGTACGACGTCCACCGGCGCGGTCGGATCGAGATTGCTCACCGACACTAGCGCCCGCCCGTCCTTCACCGACGCGGACGCCGACACCAGCTCCATCGATTCGTACGTCGGCTGCTCGACCACATGCACCGGTACGGCGGTCGCGTCGTGATGCCCCTTGTTCATCTCGAACACGTGGTACGTCGGCGTACGCACCAGCCCGCCCTCGTCGTCGGTCAGCAGCATCGCCTGCAACACGTTGACGGTCTGCGCGATGTTCGCCATCACCAACCGCTCCGCATGCTTGTGGAACACGTCGAAATGCAGGCTCGCCACCAGCGCGTCCCGCATCGCGTTCTGCTGGTACAGGAAACCCGGATTCGTCCCCGGCTCGACGTCCCACCACGTGCCCCACTCGTCCAGCACCAGACCGAGCTTGCGCTCCGGGTCGTACGCGTCCATCAGCGCGGAGTGCCCGCGGATCACGCGGTCGACGTCCTGGGCCTTGCGGATCGTCTCGTAGTACTCGTCGAGGCTGAACTCGGTCGCGCTGCCCTTGTGGTCCCAGGTCCCCACGAACGTGTAGTAGTGGAACGAGATCGCCTGGAACAGGTTCTTCGGACCGCGCTCGCAACCAAGGCAGCTGACCGCCTTGAGCAACGCCTCGGTCCAGGCCAGGTCGTCGTCGGCGGCACCCGCGGCGATCCGGTACAGCTTGTTGTCGCCGTGATCCTTGAGGAACGTCGCGTACTGCCGCGCCAGATCGGCGTACGCGTCGGCCCGCATGTTCCCGCCGCAGCCCCAGGTCTCGTTGCCGATGCCCCAGAACGGGACCTTCCACGGCTCGTCCCGCCCGTTCGCCTTACGCTCCCGGACCATCGGGCTGTCGCCGTTGCGGGTCAGGTACTCGACCCACTCGCTCATCTCCCGCACGGTCCCACTGCCGACATTCCCGTTCACGTACGGCGCTGCCCCGAGCAGCTCGCACAACGCCATGAACTCGTGGGTGCCGAAGTGGTTGTTCTCCTCGACGTTGCCCCAATGCGTGTTGACCATCGACGGCCGGTCCGCCTTCGGCCCGATCCCGTCCTTCCAGTGGTACTCGTCCGCGAAGCAGCCGCCCGGCCAGCGCAGGTTCGGAATCTCCAGCGCCCGCAGCGCTTCGACCACGTCGAGCCGGATCCCACCCTCGTTCGGGATCGAGGAGTCCTCGCCGACATAGAACCCGCCGTAGATGCACCGCCCGAGGTGCTCGGCGAAGTGCCCGTACAGATGCCGGCTGATGGTCGCTCCCGGGACGTCGAGATCGATCACGACCCGAGCGGTTGATGCCTCTGACAACATCTTCTCCTTCATGATTTGACGCTTCCGGCCAGCAGACCGCTGACGATGTGGCGTTGGGTGAGGACGAAGAACACGACCATCGGGATCAGTACCAGCACGCTCATCGTCATGAACGCCGGCCAGTCGGTGGAGAACTCGCCGACCGAGCGATAGACCTGCAGCACCAGCGTGGACTTCTCCGGCGAGCTGAGGAAGACGTTCGGGGTGATGAAGTCGTTCCAGATCCCCATCGTCTGGAAGATCCCGACCGTCACCAGGATCGGCCGGATCAGCGGCAGCACGATCCGCCAGTAGATCTGGAACGGCCCGGCGCCGTCGATCCGGGCGGCCTCGATGATCTCGAACGGCACCCGGCTGATGTACGCCTGGATCAGGAAATAGCAGAAGATCGCGCCACCGGAGTAGATGATCACCAGCCCGCGCAACGTGTCGACCAGTTCGGCTCCGACCAGGAGCCGGTACAGCGGGATCAACGTCGACTGCCCCGGCACGATGAACCCGAGCAGCAGCAGCGCGCCGAAGATCCGGTTGAACCGGCTGGCCCGCATCGCCATCGCGTACGCCGCCGTCGACCCGACGAACAGCTGCACCAGCAGCGCCGCGATCGTCACGATCAGCGTGTTCAGGAAGCTCCTCCCGAGCGGCACCGTCTCGAAGATTCGCTGGTAGTTGTCCAGGAACAAGCTCGTTGGCAGCGCCAACGGCGACCGTGCCATCTCCTCCTGCGTCTTCAGCGTGTTGACGACGATGTAATACAGCGGTACGCCGACCAGACACGCGAGCGCGATCATCACCACGCTCGTGATCGGGGAACGTCGTTGCTTCACAGCACCCTCCGTTCGATCCGGCGCGAGGCCCACAGCTGCGCGACCGCGACCAGCGCGACCGCGAACGTGAACAGCACGGCCAATGCCGAGGCCAGGCCGTACCGACCCTGCGCGACACCGCCGGTGATGATCGACTGTGTGATCGTGTACGTCGAGTACCCCGGCCCGCCCTTCGTCAGCGTGAACGGAAGATCGAACACCTTGAGGCCGCCGGTCATCAGCAAGAAGTTGCTGATGACAATGGCCGGGGTCAGCAACGGCAGCGTCAGATGGAAGAACTGTTGCCGCGCCGACGCACCGTCGATGGTTGCCACCTCGTAGTAATCCGCCGGAATCGACTGCAGGTAGGCGAGGTACAGCATCGCGTGCCATCCGGCGCCGCCCCAGACCGCGACCACGATCACCGACAGCCGCGCGAGCGTGTCATCCGACAACCACGGGTACGGCCCGGCGTGGAACAGACTCTGCAGGACCGAGTTCAGTACGTCGGAGCCCAGCGGCGAGAGGATGTAGCCCCAGACCAGCCCCAGGATGGCGATACTCGGGATGGCCGGGAAGAAGAACACGGACCGGACGAAGTTCCGGCCGAAGAACTTCTTGTTCAGTACGACGGCCAGCGGGATCGCGCAGGCCGTGATCAGCACCGCCGTACCGATCGTGTACGCCAGCGTGAACCCGAGACCCGCCAGCATCGACGGGTCCGTGACCACCTTCCGATAGTTGGCCAGGCCGACGAACTTCACGTCCGCGGAGTAGCCGGTGAAGTCGGTGAAACTCCAGTAGAACGTCTGCGTCAGCGGGATCACCAGCAGTACGACGAACACCAGCGCAACCGGCACGAGGAACAACTGGTTCGCGGACGCCTCACGGGCCCGCGCCCAGGTCGACCGTTCAGCCCGGACCGGGGCCGGGGAGGCGGCCTCGGTCCGAGCGAGCAGGCGAGTGCTCACGACGTACTCGCGAGCTTGGTGTCGAGGGCGTTCGCGACCTGTTCAGGGGTCGCCTTGCCCTGGACCAGCAGCTGCAGCTGGGCGGTCGCCTCGACGTTCAGGATGTCCTCCGCCCGTTTCCAGGCGATCTGCGGCAGGTAGATGTTCCCGGCCCGGACGTCTTTCACGATCGGCTGCAGCGCCGGATCGAGCGCGGGCTGGAAGGCGGTCGTCACCGTGATCGCGCCGGTGGCCTTCTGGTACAGGGCCATCGCCTCCGGCGTGTCCAGGAACGCGAGGAACTTCTCCGCGGCCGCCGGGTTCTTCGCCTTCGAGTTGATCGCGTAGCCCGGGCTCGCCGCACCCGCCAGGTACGCCGGACGGCCGCCGATCCCCGGGATCGGCGCCATCTCGATCTTCAGCTTCGGCGCAGCCTTGCGAACCCCGGGGATGTCCCACGGCCCGGCGATCATCATCGCGACCTTGCCGTTGGCGAACTCGGTCCGGACCTGGTCACCGGTCAGACCGACGACCGCCGGTGTCACCAGGCCTTCGGTCCACAGCCGGGACCACTGCGTCAGCGGCTCGACCCAGTAGTCCTTGAACTTGGCCGACCCGTCGAAGATCTTGCTGTCCATCGAGTTGCCGTCCGCCGCGCTCTCCGCGCCGAGGAAGGCCGCGAGCGGCGTCGACATCGCCTGCACGGATTCGAGGTACGGCGTCACGCCGGCGTTCTTCAGTTTGTGGCACAGGGCAAGGAACTCGTCCCAGGTCTGCGGGATCGCGGTCGCGCCGGCGTTGGCCAGCAGGTCCTTGTTGTACAGGATTCCCGCGCCCCACGACGCGACCGACAACCCGTAGACAGCGCCGTCCTCACCGCCGTACGTGGTCTGGTTGAACTTCGGCACGTTCTTCAGGAACGGCTTGTCCTTCAGATCGACGACATGCTTGCCGTTGATCAGGTTGGTCTTGTTCTCGGCCGCGATCGCGAACACGTCCGCCGCCGTACCGGACAGGATCCGGGACTGCAGGGTGGAGATGTACTCCGCGACCGGCGGGGCGTTGGAGAACTCGATCTTGATGTCCGGATTCTCCTGCTGGAACTTGTCGATCACCGGTTTCATCGTGTCTTCGCCGTCCCAGGAGAAGAACGTCAGTTTCCCGCTGCTGCTACCGCTGCTCCCGGAGGATCCGCCACAGGCGGCCAAGGGGAGGACGAACGCGACGGCCGCGAGAGCGGCTACTGTACGACGCAGTCTCATCGCAGACTCCTTTTACGTAAGGTGGGTGACATGAAGAAGGGCACGACCGTGGTGACGATGGCCGATGTCGCGCGGTCCGCGGGGGTGTCCACGATGACCGTTTCGAACGTGATCAACGGGCGGCCGCGGGTCGGTGCCGCGACGCGCGAACGGGTCCTGGCCGCGATCAGCGACCTCGGGTACCAGGTCAATCTGGCCGCCCGGCACCTGCGCGCCGGCCGGACCGGAGTGGTCGGTCTCGCTGTCCCGGAGCTCGAGCGTCCGTACTTCGCCCAGCTGGCCGGCCGTCTCGCCGACCGGTTCGAGGCACACGGGCTGCGGATCGTGATGGAGCGCACCGGTGCGAGCCGCGAGGGGGAGGCCGACGCAGTCGTGTTCTCCCGGCTGCGGATGTACGACGGACTGGTGCTGAGCGTGGTCGACAGCGACCCGGCCGAGCTGACCCAGCTCCGGAACGACTCGCCCGTCGTGATGATCGGTGAGCGCGCGCTGCCGTCGAAGTACGACCACGTGATGATGGACAACGTCGACGGCGCCCGGCAGGCGACCGCGCACCTGCTCGCCACCGGTGCCCGGCGCGTCGCGATGCTCGGCGGCAACCCCGACTGGACCGCGAACATGCCGGCCCTGCGCGCGCAGGGATACGGGCTCGCGCACACCGATGCCGGCGTACCGATCGATCCGGAGCTGACGGTCCGCTGCCACTTCACGATGCAGGACGGGTACGACGCGATCCGGTCGCTGATCGATCGCGGAATCGCCTTCGACGCGGTCTTCGCCCTGACCGATGTGGTCGCCCTGGGCGCGCTCCGGGCGCTGGCCGATGCGAATCTGCGGGTCCCCGAACACGTCCAGGTCATCGGCTTCGACGACATCGACGAAGCGCCGTACCTGGTGCCGGCGCTGTCCAGCATCAACCCCGGGCACGAGGAGATGGCGGACTCGATCGTCGCGCTGCTGATGGCGCAGATCAACGGCGGTCCGGGCGGCGAGCCGCAGGAACTGATCGCGCCGGCGCGGCTGATCCAGCGCGGCACCACCAAACCTGTCGTCTGACACCACGGTCCACCTCGTCACGCAGTGGGAAGTTGTTGCGCAGAGGTATATCGATAAACCTAGCCCGTGACAAGACCTCGGCCCGGAACCGTCGCTGAGCGGTTCCGGGCCGGGGGGTGGGGGTGACTAGTCCGCGATCAGCGCCGCGATCTCGGTCAGCTGCTCGGCTTTCAGCGGTCCGTAGGCCGTCGCGCCGGCGTTCTCCTCGGCCTGCGCCACGGTCCGGAAGCCCGGGATCGGCACAGTCTTCTCGCTCCGCGCCCACAGCCACGCAAGCGCTCCCTGTGCCAGCGTCCGGCCGTCACTCTGTAGGAGCTCACGGATCGCGGACACCTTCTCCCACCACTCGGGAGCAGGTGCGCCGCCTTCCGCGAAGTACCGCAGCCAGGACGGCGGCAGCGTGCGGATGTCCGCGCCGGTCGCCGGGCTGCTCGCGTCGCGACGGCCGAGGATCCCCATCCCGAGCGGGGTCCGGTTGATGCTCGCCAGATCCTCACGCTCGCACAGCGCGAAGAACTCCGGCGCATCGTGCAGAACGCTAGCCTCGTGCTGTACGGCAGCGCAGTGCTTGCCCTGGGCAAACAATTCCGCGCTGTGCAGCGTGTCGGTGCTCCACGCGTAGCTGCGGATCAGCCCTTCGCGCACAAGCTCCTCGCACGCCTCGCGCAGCGGCAACGCGATCTCGTCGGTAGTGTCGAAATGCAGCTGGTAGAGATCCAGGTAGTCGGTGCCGAGCCGGTCGAGCGAGGCCCGGACGGCCTTGTGTACGTACTCAGGCGTCGAGTCCTGGTGGTGCATGACCTTGGTCGACTCGTCGAACGTGTTGCCCCACTTGCTGGCGATCACCACCTGGTCGCGCATCCCGGCGAGGGCCTTCCCGAGTACGCGCTCGCTGTGGCCCGCGCCGTACACGTCAGCGGTGTCGAAGAACGTCACGCCGAGCTCGACCGCCCGCCGGATCGCCCGCACCGACTCGTCGTCGTCGACCTCGCCCCAGCCCAGCGGTTCGCCGGCCGGGTTACTGAACGGACCGCCGATCGCCCAGCACCCGAAACCGACCGGGCTGACCTCGATCCCTGCTCGTCCTAATCCGCGCATGTCCATAGCGTCGACTCAACCAGTCGGGCCGTTCATCCGTCCAATGAATCTTCTGCCACTAGTTGATGTGTTTGGTGCATGAAGGTGCTACTGGGCGCTGGCTCGCGCGGCGAGCGCACGGTTCATGGCCTCGAACTGGGGCTTGATCGTGTTCTTCAGCATCGACTGCGTGAACGGGATCGCCGCGCCGGTGAACTTCTCCTCCTGGACCAGGTGCGTGCGGCCACCCGGCAGCGCGGTCAACCGGTACGAATGCTCGCCGGTGAACAGCGCACCCGGCGGCACCTTGCCCACCCAGCGGAGCTCCTCGTTGGGGACGACAGCCAGCAGCGTCGGGGTGAACTTCGTTTCGCTGCCCTTGGTGTCGCGGAGGACGTTGGTGATCTTGTCCCCGACCTTGAGGTCGCCGGTCGAGGAGATGATGAACGGATTCCACTCCGGGTAGGCCTGGCGGTCCGTGAGTACCTTCCAGACCTGCTCCGGTGACGCGTCGATGTCGAGCTCGGTGTGCAGGGTGAACGGCCGGACGACGGTGTAGACGGTGTAGCCGGCCAGCAGGACGAGAACGCTGCCGAGGGCAACGAGGAACTTCTTCATGACTTGTTCTCCGGTCCGAGAGTGCTGTGCACCAGCGCCCTCACGTAGGCGGGATCGATCGGCTCGCCCGTGATGAGGAGCCGGTAGTACAGCGGTCCGACGAGCTGGTCGACGACGACGCCGGGATCGGCATGCGCGAGCAGGAGCCCTTCGGACTGGGCTTGGGCGATGACTGCGGTGACGGCCGCGTGGCGCTCGGCCCAGAGGGCGCGGACGCTGTCGCCGACCCGCGGTTCGCGGGCGGCTGCAGCGGTGAGGTCGGCGACCAGCGTGGTCGGGATGACCTCGAGGGTGGCGGCGATACCGGTGACGAGCTCGGTCAGGTCGCGCCGCGCGTCCCCGCTCGGCTCGAACGGTACGGCGCTGCGCAGGCCGGCGATCATCGCGACCACCAGCTCGGCCTTGCTCGGCCAGCGCCGGTAGATCGTGGTCTTCGCGACCCCGGCCCGCTCGGCGACGCGGTCGACCGACATGCCGTCGTAGCCGCGGGCACGCATCTCGGTCATCGCGGCCTCGAGCACCCGCCCCTCGACGCCGGCGTCGCGCGGTCGCCCTCGTCCAACCATCGCCATCCTCTTTTCGCTACTGCGGTGTCGAAAAAGAGACTAGCTCTGGTCCTCGATTTACGCAACCGCCGTATCGTAAAACGATCACTGCCATGGTTTGGCAGTCTTTGCTGACACCGTTAAGCAAGTGACTTCGAGAACCCGCCTGCTGCTGCCCGCAGCGTTCATCACGTCCCTCGGCAACAACGTCCAGCTCCTCGGCGCCGCGCTGCTGCTCGTCCGCGCGCATGGCTCGATGCTCGACGTCGGCTGGCTGTTCATCGCCGTCGCAGTACCGCAGGCAGTCCTCTCGCCGTACTTCGGCCGCCTCGCCGACCGCTTCGACCGCCGCCGGCTGTGGGTTCTGTGCGACGTGATCAGCGCGCTCGCCGCCCTGGCTCTCCCTGTCGGCCTGGCCCTGGGCGTCGCCCAACAGCCCCTCGTCTACGCAACCAACTTCGCGCTGGCGATCATCGCTGCCCAGTTCACCCCCGCCAGTGCTGCCCTCATCCGCGAACGAGTCCCCACCGAAAACCTCCGCCCCTTCAACGCCCACTACGAGATCGCACTCCAGTCGGGCATGCTCCTCTCGGCATCGCTGGGAGGCATCGCCCTCCAGTACTTCGGCCCCCAACCCCTCTTCACCTTTAATGCGCTGACCTTCGCGTTATCCGCCGCTCTGGTGCTCGCGGTCGGGGAGAAGCGCCCCCGCGGACACGTCGAGGAGGTGTTGCCGCAGGCAACCAAGCGCCTCCCGCAGGCGGCGCCCACGGCGGCCGTTCCGGATCGGATCCCGCTTGTTCCGCTCGCCGTGTTGTTGGGGCAAGGGCTTGTGGTGGTGACCGTCTTCAACGCCTTGTTGCCGGTGTTGCTGATCGGGGAGTGGCAGCGAGGGCCCGCGGTGCTTGGGGTGGTTGATGCTGTGGGTGGGGCTGGGTTCTTGCTTGCTGCGGCTGTTTATCGGCGGTCCGCGGGTTGGTTCGGGGATTTGAAGCTGGCGACCGGGGGGTTCTTGGTCTGTAGCGGGTTGCTGGTGCTTCAGCCGTTGTTCGGCGTGCCCGCGCTGATGGGTCTTGTGCTGCTGGGAGCGTTCCTCTTCGGTCAGGCCCGCATTGCGACCCGCTCACTGCTGATGACGTCGGTCGATGAGTCGCGCGTCGGCCACGCCTTCGGCATCGCCAACGGATACGGCCTGGCGGCAACGATCGTCGTCATGCTGATCGCATCGATCGTCACCGGCCACTCCGACACCCGCTACGGCTTCGCGGTACTCGCCCTCATCAGCATCCTCTCCGCCGCCTTCGCCACCACCTGGATATCCAAAGCATCAAAAGAGCCGCAACCAGAAGTGACAGCACTTATATAAGCACTGTTATGATCACCGCATGGACGATCCCACCGAGCAGAGTCAGTGGCGGCCGCTGCACGAGTTGCTGGACCGGTTGCACGCCGAGATCGGACGGATCTACACCGATCGCGAGATCAAGGGGCTCAAGCCGAGCTACGTGCGCGAGCTGATCCAGCTCCACCTCAAGGGCCCGATGACGATCACCGAGCTCGCCGACACGGTCGGCCGGACCCATTCCGCGCTCAGCCAGAAGGTCTCCGCGATGCGCACCGCCGGCCTGGTCCGCACGGTGGCCGGCGCCGATGCGCGCAGCAAGAAGGTCACGCTGACGGCCAAGTCGAAGAAGCTCGTCGAGCTCCTGACGGCCGAGTGGCAGGCGACCGAGGCCGCCATCGCCGAGCTCGAGGCCGAGCTGCCGTATCCGATGACGCAGGTGGTCCGTGACATCGAGCAAGCCCTGGCCCGCAAGAGCTTCCACGACCGCATCACCGAGAAGCTGAAGTGAAGAACGCGCTCATCGACCTCGGCCCGTTGCGGGTCACGGCGTATCGGCGTCTGTGGATCGGGCAGGTGCTGTCCGGATTCGGCGGGCAGCTGACGTTCGTCGCGGTGATGTTCCAGGTCTGGGATCAGACGTCGAGCCCGGCCTGGACCGGTGCCGTCGGGCTGGCCCAGGCATTGCCGCTGATCGTGCTCGGTCTGTTCGCGGGCTCTCTCGTCGACCGGCTCGAACGTCGACGGATCTACCTGATCACGACCTGCGGGCAGTTGCTCACAGCAACCGTCATGGCGAGCCAGTTGGTGTTCGGGCGCGTGCCCGTCGGCGTGCTCCTCGCGCTCATCGCCGTACAGTCAGCGTTCGGCGCGACCGCCGGCCCGGTCGCGCGGACGGTCCTGCCGCAGCTGCTGTCCCGCGACCAGCTCGCGGCCGGGATCGCGCTCAACCGGATCGGGTTCCAGGGCGCGATGCTGCTCGGACCGGCGCTCGGCGGCGTGATCATCGGCGCCTGGGGAGTCGGCGTCTGCTACCTGATCGACGCGCTCAGTTTCCTGGCGGCGCTGTACGGCGTACTCGGTCTGCCCCGGATGCAGATCGAGGGGACCGCCAAGGCGGGGCTGCGCGGGGTGTGGGACGGATTGGCGTTCGTTGCGTCGACGCCGGTGATCCGTGGGGCGTTGATCACCGATCTGGCGGCGACCGTGTTGTCGATGCCGATCAGCCTGTTCCCGGTGATCAATGCGGAGCGATACGGCAACAACCCGCGCACACTGGGGTTGTTCCTGACCGCGATCGCCGTCGGTGGGGTCGCCGCGTCGCTGTTCTCCGGTTCGTTCACGCGACTGCCGCGTCATGGCGTCGTGATGCTGTGCGGTTCCGCGGCGTGGGGGATTGCCTTGCTGTTGTTCGCGTTCTCGCCGGCGCCCTGGTTGGCCTTGGTGTGGCTCGCGTTCGCCGGCGCCGCGGACACCGTCGCCGTCGTCTCGCGGAGCACGATCGTTCAGCTACACACGCCGTCCGAACTGCTCGGCCGGGTCAGCGCCGCCGAGCAGATCGTCGGCCAGGCCGGCCCCGACCTCGGCAACCTCCGCGGCGGCGTCGTCGCGCAGTTCACCTCACCGGTCGCCTCCCTCGCGTCGGGTGCGTTGCTGTGTGTCGCAGCGGTAGCCGCAGTTGCCGCGAGTACGCCGGGATTGCGGAAGCCCGCGGTCAGTCAGGACGCGTGAGGCCGACCGTACGGAAGCCGGCGTTCCCCATCGAGGACTCGGGCGTGTTCGACGAGCGGGCGGCGTTGCGGTAGCGGTTGCAGTACGAGTCATGGCACAGGTACGAGCCGCCGCGGATCACCCGCGCCGCGCCGAGCGACGGTCCGTGCGGGTTCTCGGTGGGGGAGAACTTGTAGTACCGCGGGCCGAACCAGTCCCCGCACCACTCCCAGATGTTCCCGACCATCTGCCACAGCCCGTACCCGTTCGGCTCGAAGGTGCGGGCCGGGGCCGTCGTGAGGAATCCGTCCTCCTCGGTATTCGCCCGCGGGAAGTCGCCCTGCCAGATGTTGCAGCGCCACTCGTCGTCGATCAGCTCATCGCCCCACGGGTACCGCGCGCCGTCCAGACCGCCGCGCGACGCGTACTCCCACTCGGCTTCCGTCGGCAATCGCCGTCCCGCCCACTTGCAATACGCGACGGCGTCGTTCCAGCTCACATGGACGACGGGATGCTCGTCGAGACCGTCCAGATCGGAGCGCGAGCCGCCCGGGTGCCTCCAATCGGCCCCGCGAACGCCGGCCCACCACGGCGTACCGGACGCCGGCCCCATCAGCTCCTCCGGTTCGGCGGCGAGCGCGAGATGGAACACCGCGGAGTACCCGAAGATCTCCGCCTCGGTCCGGTATCCGGTCGCGTCGACGAACCGAGCGAAGTCGGCGTTCGTCACGCTGGTCGCATCGATGCTGTACGGCGAGAGCTCGACCGTGTGCACGGGCGTCTCGCCGTCGCCGACGTTCTCGTCACCGTTGGTGTTACCCATCGCGAACGAGCCGCCCTCGAGCACCACCTGCTCGATCCCGTGGTCGCCGCATCCCGCCGGACCCGGAGGAGGCGACGATGCCTCACCACGAGAAGGCGCGCAGCAGGAGTCGCTCATACCGACAAGCTTCCCAGCTCACGCCGACATGAGCGCCCGAAGGTCCTGATGATTCAGGTAAACCACGATCTGCCACTCGCCCTCGACTCTCCGGAGCAGGTACGTCGACGCGAAAATCGTGCCCTCCGGGACGGTCGACGACTCGGTGCGCTCGAGCCGCCAGGTCGACCGCACCAGCGTGTGCTGCTCGTCGACAGGCGACTCGTCGAGCGAGTCCAGGGTCATCCCGCTGATCCCCAGCCCGGCGAAGAACTCCTTGCGTTTCGGCAGGCTGGCCACGACCTGCTCGCGGGTCACCGGCGTCACCGACACCGGATCCAGCGTGAGCAAGGTCGGATGGAAGCCTGCTCCGTCGCTCGCAGTCGCGAACCGGTCGAAGAACTCGGCGACATCATCGCGTACCTTCATCAAACCCCCTCGATCAGGTAGCAGTCTAGACAGTAGCTGTCGCGACAGCAATAGCGAAGGAGGCCGGACATGCCGGGTCCGCGGCTCGAGCTGACCAGTTTGGTGACGCAGGTGGCCCGCGGGGTCCGGACGGCGCTCGATCAGCGCTTCGCCGAGCTCGGGCTGACGTCGCAGCAGGCCGGCGTACTCCTGCACGTCTCGGGCGGTACGACGAGCCCGCGCAAACTCGCCGACCTGCTCGGCACCGACACCGCGGGCATGACGCGACTGGTCGACCGGCTGGTCGAGAAGGACTACCTCGACCGCCAGCCCGGCTCGGCGGATCGTCGTGCAATCACGGTGGCCCTGACGCCGGCCGGGCGCAAGATCCTGCCCGCAATCAAGCCGATCTTCGACGAGGTTGCCGACGCGATCACCGCCGGCATCCCGGCCGAGGTGCTGCCCGACGTACTGAAGGCCCTCGAGGCGATGCGGGCCGCGGTCAGCTGAGACTCGGTGGGCCCTGCTCGATCCGGCGCATGACCGGCTCGAGGCGGTAGAAGTCCTTGCCGCGGATGAGCTGCCGCTCGTCCCACCAGGTCGCGCCGGCCTCGGCCAGCGGCTCGACCAGCGCACGGGACTGGGCCGCGTCGGCCGGGCTGATCCCGCCGACGATCACGTCGTACGGCGTACTCCGGTCCTCGCGCTGCTCGTAGATGAAGGCAACCAGTTCGCGCAGCTCGTCGACCGGAGGGGCCTCGCCGTGGTTGGCACTCGTGAACAGCGGTACGGCGCCGTCCCAGCGCGCGGCGCGTCGCATCGGAGCCTTCTTCGGCCAGTAGCCCGCGATCCACACCGGCGGCCTCGGGCTCTGAACCGTTGCCGGCAGCAACTCCACGTCGTCGACCCGGTAATGCTTGCCGGTGTGGTCGACCCGCTCGCCGGACCAGTACGCCGCCAGCACGTCGAGGCCCTCGTCGAGCCGCTCGGCCAGCACCTTCGCATCGGTCGTGTCGCCGAAGCTGCCGAACTCGTCCGTGATCGGCCCACCGAGCCCGGCGCCGAAGATCACCCGGCCGCCGCTCATCGAGTCCAGCGTGGCGACCTGCCGCGCGAGCTGCTCAGGCCGCCGCCGTGCGACCGGCGTGACGAGCGGACCGAGCTTGATCCGCGACGTCGCCAGCGCGGCCGCCGTCATCAGCATCCACGGATCGCCGAACGGCTGTCCGCGCCGCTGCTCCTTGCTGTGGACGACGTGGTCCCAGAAGAAGAGCCCGTCCCAGCCGGCCTCCTCGGCAGCCGCCGCCACCCGCGCGACCGTGTGCGCGTCGGCGAAGTCCCCGAAGTTCGGAATGTTGATCGAAAAGCGCATCGTCACTCGCCCAACCGTAGTTCGACAAAAGGAATCGTGTCGCCGGGCAGCAGGTACGTCTCCACTTCGACGAACCCGTGCGCCTTCGCGAACCGCACCCCGTCCTCGTTGCTCGCCAGGATGTGCGTCTCGAAGGTGTCGCCCAGTTGCTGTCCTCGTTGCAGACAGTGCTGATAGATCGCGTCACCGAATCCGCGCCGCCGGTACTCCGGGAGCACGCGGGCGATCACGGTCACGGCCGCGGTCTCGTCCGACGGCGGCCGTACGGTGGAGCAGCCGACCAGCACGTCCCCGTCGTACGCGACCTCGAGCACGTTCCGCGTCAGCCGCTCGCGGATGTCGTCGACCGACAACGGCGCCGTCGGGATGATCTCGTTGTGCACCCGCTGCCAGTCCAGCAGCGTGGCGTCGTCCTCCACCGGCACGATCCTCATCCCGCCAGCCAACAGGCCGTCCTATCAGCCGGTCAAACTGATTCCGGGGTAGCGTCCGTCCCGTGCGGATTCTCTTCGTCGGTAACAGCTTCACGTCACGCAACAACCTGCCCGGGCTGATCAAGGGTCTCGCCGCCGCGCGAGGGATCGAGGTCGAGCACAAGCTGATCTCGGCCGGCGGCGCCTCGCTCCGGCAACACCTCAACGCCGGCAAGGCGCTGGAGGCGATCGCGAGCGGCGGATTCGACACCGTCGTACTGCAGGAGCAGAGCACGCTCCCGATCAAGAGCCCGGCCCGCTTCCGCGACAGCGCCCGCGACTTCGACACCGCCATCACCGCCGCAGGTTCGCGCACAGCGCTCTACCTGACCTGGGCCCGCCGCAACGCCCCGGAAACCCAAAAGGCCCTCACCGACGCGTACGGCGGAGCCGCGGCCGAACTCGGCGCTGCGCTTATCCCGGTCGGCCTCGTCTGGGAACGCTTCCTCGCCACCCACGACGAGCCTGTCCTGCACGACCCGGACAACAGCCACCCAGCCCTGGCCGGCAGCTACCTGGCCGCCTGCGTCTTCTTGATCGCTCTCATGCAGGAAGACCCGGTCGGCATCGACGTGCCGGTCAAAGGCCTCGACCCGGACACCGCTGCGCTCCTCCGCCAGGCTGCGTGGGACATCTGCACGGAGCTCGCGGTGGGATAGAGAGGAAAAGTTCGGAAACATGTTGCCTCAGGCGTGCCGTCCCGGTCAGGATGGTGCGGTGACGACGACTGATCAGGGACCGGCCGCGCCGGTTGCGGCCACCGCGCTGCGCCCGCTCGGCCTACGCGACGTACGACTCGACGGCAGTTTCCTCGGTGAACTGCAGGCGACCAACGGGACGGTCTCGATCCCGAAGGGTGCCGAGCATCTCGAGGAGCAGTGGGACAACTTCCGCAATGTCGCCAAGGGGGTGACGGATGCGGAGTATCACGGGCCGAACTACGAGGACGGCGAGGCCTACAAGTGGCTCGAGGCGGTCGCCTGGGAGGCCGGCCGGAGCACGGATCCCCGGCTGATCGACTGGCTGGAGTCGCGGACCGCGCTGGTCGCGGCGGCACAGGACGAGGACGGGTACCTCGGCACGTTCGTGCAGTCGGGGCGGCGGGACGAGCGGTACGGACAGCTCGACTTCGATCACGAGATCTTCAACATGGGCGCGATGATCCAGTCGGCGGTCGCGCAGTACCGGGCGACCGGACGGACCGCGTTGCTCGACGTCGCGCGGCGGGCGGGCGATCACCTGCATCGGACGTTCGGCACCGGGCCCGGACAGCGTGAGGGTTTCTGCGGCCATCCGGTCGCCGAGCTGGCGCTGGTCGAGCTGTACCGGGCGACGGGCGAGCAGCGGTACCTCGACCAGGCGAAGTACTTCGTCGACGCGCACGGCCGCTCGATCCTTGCCCCAGGCAACCCGGGACGCGCGGCGTACTTGTCCGACCGGATCCCGGTCCGCGAGACCACCGCGCCGGAGGGGCACGCCGTACGCGCGATCTATCTCGCCGCCGGTGCCACCGATGTCGCGATCGAGACCGGCGACACCGAACTGCTCGAGAAACTCGAGACACAGTGGCAGAACATGGTGCGGACGAAGATGTACGTCAACGGCGGCCTCGGCAGTCGCTGGGACGGTGAGTCGTTCGGAAACCCGTACGAGCTTCCCAACGACGTCGCGTACGGCGAGACCTGCGCCGCGGTCGCCAGTCTGCAATGGAGCTGGCGGCTGCTACTGGCAACGGGTAGGGCGAAGTACGCCGATCTGTTCGAGTGGCAGCTGTACAACGCGGTGCTGCCGGGAGTTTCGCTTGATCGGTCGAAGTACTTCTATGTGAACGCGTTGCAGGTGCGCGCCGACTCCGACGACGCCGACAAGCGGGCTCCGGGCAACGGTCGTCAACCGTGGTTCGGGACGAGCTGTTGCCCGACGAACCTGATGCGCACCTTCGCGTCACTCCAGCACTACATTGCCACTAGCAACGAGAGTGGCGTGCAGATCCATCAGTACGCTGCCGGCTCGATCACGGCGGGCGACCTGCAGTTGAGCGTCGCCACCGACTACCCGTTGTCCGGACGTGTGGTCATCACGGTCGATCAGCCTGTCGAGACGGCGATCAGCCTGCGGATCCCCGCCTGGTCGGCCGGCGCCGAGATCGCTGTCGGGGACGAGGTCGTCCCGGGCGTCGCGGGCACGTACGCAACGGTCCGCCGGGACTGGCGAGCCGGCGATCGCATCGTTCTCAACCTGCCGATGGCGCCTCGGTTGGTGCACGGTCACCCACGGGTCGAAGGCATCCGCGGCTCGGTCGCCATCTGCTGCGGTCCGCTCCTGTACGCCGTCGAGCAGGCCGACCAGGCCGCACCCGTCGACGATCTCGTCCTGACCGGCGCCACGCTCGACGAAGTGCCTGGCACCGACCGCATCACCGCCCGCGGGGCCACCTGGCAATCCTCGAGCGAGTTGTACGCCGACGTACCAGCTGGAGTGGACGAGGCTGTTCAGATCACGGCCCTGCCCTACTACCAGTGGGCGAACCGCGAAGTCGGGCCGATGAAGGTGTGGCTGCCGTATCAGCCGGCCGTCTCGTCGGTCGACGCCCGTACGACGAGCTGACAGGGCACCTGCTCGAGGCCCGCATGCGGCCGTCCTTCGATTGCGTCGAGCAACCGTTGGGCGGCCACCCGGCCGACGTCGGCAAGCCGCAGATCCACGGAGGTCAGCGGCGGTCGTGCGCCCTCGGCGATCAGCTCCCAGTTGTCGGTGCCGGTGATCGCGACGTCTTCCGGGATGCGGCGGCCGAGCTCTCGCAGGGCGTCAGCTCCGCCGCGAGCGAGCAGATCGCTGCCGTAGTGGATCGCGTCGATGTCCGGGTTCTCGCGGAACAGGATGTGCGTCGCCTGGCGTCCCCATGCTTCGGTCCAGCCGCCGTACATCGCCATGCCGGTCAGCTCGAGACCGGCCGCGGCGAGCGCCTCGCTGAGACCGGCGTGCCGGCTCCGTGCGGGGTCGAAACGCTCCGGCCCGGTGACGTGCGCGATCTTGGTCCGGCCGATCCGGAGCAGGTGCTCCGCGACCAGTCGCCCTGATGCGGTGTCGTCAACGACCACCGAGCAGTCGTTGTCGTCGGCGGACGGCGTCAACGCATAGACGACCGGTACGTCGCGTGCGCCCGCCAGGGGAGGCCTGCGGTTGAAGTTGCGGCCGGTCACGATGAACCCGTCGACGCGACGACCGAGCAGTACGTCGACGTAGTGCCGCTCGCGGATCGGATCGCCGCGGCTGTCGCACAGGAACACCGAGATCCGGCCGGCCCCGAGCGCATCCTCAGCGCCGAGCATCACCGGGACGCTGAACCGTTCGAAGCTGTCGGTGGTGATCATGCCGACCGTGTAGCTGCGCCGCTCGAACACGCTGCGGGCCAGTGCGTTCGGCCGGAAGTCGATCTCCTCCGCCGCCTGCCGGATCCGCTCCCGCGTCGCCTCGCTGATCTGGCCGGTGCCGTTGAGTGCCTTCGACACCGTGCCCGGTGACACCCCCGCCCGCGCCGCGACATCCCTGACCGTCGCCCGCTTCTCCTGGCTCAACCGACCTCCCAGATCCATGTTTCCGGAAACAACCATACCTTCCGGGACGCCTGAATCGATCCTGTTACAACGTTGACCCTTGACCGATTTCTGCTCCGCTCCTATTGTCAGGAAACATGTTGCCGCCGTGTTTCGGTGGCCGTGTTCACTGCCCGAGGAGGGCTCATGTCAGCAACTACCTTCGGACGGCGCCGTGCGCTGCAGCTCGGCGGGCTGGCCACACTCGCCGGGCTGGCCGGCTGCAGCGGCAAGTCGCTGGGGGACAGCGGCTCGGGCTCCGGCGGCGGGTCCAAGGAACTGCAGTTCATGTTCTGGGGCTCGACCGCGGAGCAGAAGGCCATCTCGAACATGCTCAAGGCGTTCGAGCAGGAGAAGTCCGGCGTTACGGTGAAGCCCGTCTTCACCCCGGCGGACTACGACACCAAGCTGAACGCTCTGGTCGCCAGCAACCGCCAGCCGGACCTCTGCTACATGCAGAGCCCGATGGGATATCGCCTTGCCGAGCAGGGCAAACTCGTCAACCTGTACCCGTACTTCGACAAGTACCCGGACCTCGCGAACCGTCTGCCCGGCACGTACTTCTGGTGGGACAAGGGCAAGACGTACGGCACGCAGAGCGCCAACGAGATCATGTCGCTCTGGTACAGCAAACCGGCGCTGTCGGAGGCCGGCGTGGAGACGCCGCCGGCCGAGGCGGACAAGGCGTGGAGCTGGGACACCTTCGTCCAGAACGCCTACAAACTCACGCTCGACCAGAACGGCAAGCACCCCGACGAGGACGGCTTCGACCCGAAGCGCATCCGCCAGTACGGCGTTTCCGCCGGGCTGGGGCCGACGGTGTATCAACCGCTCCTGCTCAGCCGCGGCATCAACTTCGCAGACGACACCGGCCGCAAGTCGATGCTGGACACCCCTGAGGCGATCGAGGTGTTCCAGAACCTCGCCGACCTGATGTACAAACACCGCGTCGCGCCGACACCGGCGCAACTCGGCAACAATGCGCCGAGCACGACGGTGCAGCTCAAGACCCGTCGCGTGGCGATGGTGATCGACGGGCAGTGGACGCTGCTGGATCTTGCCCAGGGCAAGCTCGAGTTCGGGATGGGCGTGCTGCCGAAGTACAGCAAGCCGATGACGATCACACTCGGCGGTGCGACCGCGATCTTCTCCTCGACCAAGCACGAGCAGGAGGCGGTCGAGCTGTATCTCTTCCACGACAACCCGACGAAGGTCGACCTGTTCAGCACCGGTCTGTGGATGCCGTTGGAGAAGCGGTACTACACCGATCCGAAGGACATCGACGTCTGGACGAAGAACGACGCGCACCCGGCGGAGTACAAGACGGCCGGGGTCGACTACACGATGAACAGCTCGGCGCCGTACTTCTACCAGAAGCTTCGCAACATCGAGGCGATCGACAAGGTGCTGACGCCGGCGATCCAGGTCATCCAGCAGGGCAAGACCCCGGCTGCCGACGTACTCAAGCCGTTGGCGGCGAAGCTGAACGGCGGTCTCCTGCAGGGCACGTACCCCACCAACGGCAGCTGATGAGAGCAGAACGACGCTGGGGATGGTTGCTCGCGGCACCGGCGATCCTCGGCTTCCTGATCTTCACGATCGGCCCGATGATCGCGTCGCTGTTCTTCAGCCTGACCGACTGGCAGATCGGCGCCCCGGCGAAGTTCGTTGGTCTAGGCAACTATCGGCAGCTGGGGCACGATCCGCTGTTCTGGAAGTCGTTGAGCGTCACGACGTACTACACGCTCGGCGTCGTACCGCTCACCCTGGTGGTCGGGTTCGTGATCGCGATGCTGGTCAACCAGGGCATTCGCGGTCGCGGGTTCTGGCGGACGGTCTACTACCTGCCGACGCTGGTGCCGGCGGTCGCCAGTTCGGTGCTGTGGATCTGGATCTTCAACCCGGACTTCGGTCTGCTCAACAGCATGCTCCGGCAGGCCGGGCTGCCGACGTCGAGCTGGATCTACGGCGAGCAGAGCGCCGTACCGTCGCTGATTCTGATGAGCACGTGGGGATTCGGGAACGCGATGGTGATCTTCCTTGCCGGGCTGCAGGGCGTGCCGCGTCAGTTGTACGAGGCGGTCGCGATCGACGGCGGCGGGTCGTGGGCGCGGTTCCGGCACGTGACGCTGCCGTTCATGACGCCGACGATCTTCTACAACCTGGTCACCGGCACGATCGGCACGTTCCAGGTCTTCAACCAGGCGTACATCATGACGCAGGGCGGGCCGAACAACGCGACCGAGTTCTACATCTACTACCTCTACACGAAGGCGTTCACCGACAGCGAGATCGGGTACGCGAGCGCACTGGCCTGGGTGTTGTTCGTGATCGTCCTGGTCATCACTGTGCTGCTGTTCCGCAATGCGCGCCGATGGGTGTACTACGAGATGGGAGCGGCCCGGTGACACGAGAAGGCTCGCTGGTTCGCCGTACCGCGGTCTGGGTGTTGCTGGCCGCGGGCGGGCTGATCATGGTCACGCCGTTCGCCTGGCTCGTCCGCAGTGCGTTGATGGACGACAACCAGATCTTCGTGTCGCCGCCGCAATGGATCCCGCGGCCGTTCGCGTGGGCGAACTTCAGCGGGGCGTTGGGGTCGCAGCCGTTCGCGCGGTACTTCCTGAACACGATGATCATCGAGGTACTCGTCGTCACCGGGACCGTCCTCACCTGCGCGCTGGCGGCCTTCAGCTTCTCCAGGCTGCGCTGGCGCGGCCGGAACCTGATCTTCGGGTTGCTGTTGACGGGCGTGATGCTGCCGTACGCCGTGACGCTGATCCCGACGTTCGTGATGTGGGGCTCCGTCGGCGCGCTCGACACCTTCATCCCGCTGACGGTGCCGGCGTGGTTCGCCGGTGCGGGCGGCGGGGTGTTCAACATCTTCCTGTTCCGGCAGTTCTTCCTGACCATCCCGTACGAGCTCGACGAGGCTGCCTACATCGACGGCGCCACCCCCTGGAAGGTTTTCTGGGCCGTCATCATGCCGCTGTCGAAACCGGTCGTCGTGGTCGTGGTGATCTTCACCTTCATCGGCGTCTGGAACGACTTCCTCGGCCCGCTCCTCTACCTGACCTCCGACAGCCACTACACCCTCGCCCTCGGCCTGGCCGGCTTCCAATCCACCTACACCGCCCAATGGGGCTTCCTGATGGCCGCCTCCCTGGTAGTCATCCTCCCCATAATCCTCATCTTCTTCGTCCTCCAACGCTACTTCGTAGAAGGCGTAACCCTCACCGGCGTAAAAGGCTGAAGCGGACACCGACAAACAGACACCACCCCGCGAAAGGACACCGCTTCGCGGCGGCTGTCTTGTTGGCCGCCTTCGGCGGCGTGCGCGATGTCATCTCGCCTGTCTGTTTCCGGCGCGCATCATGTGATCTGGTGACCGCGAGAGCGGACACCGCTTCGCGGCGGCTGCTTTCTTGGCCGCCTTCGGCGGCGGGCAATGCGTCTCGGCTGCACGTGTCCGGCGCGTGGCACGTAGGTGGGCTGCGGGGCGGGTTGGGCTGCTGACTGTGTAGGTGTGGCGGATGAGGTGGGCGGTCGCCCGCTTCCCGGCGGCTGTTTTCTGGCTGCCTGCGGCGGTAGCCGCGGAGAGATGCCTCGGCAGGACGACCTAGCGGACTGGGATTCGGGAGGCTGCAGCTAACGACAGGAGGTAGTCGGGTTTGGGGGCCGATCGGCGAGCGATTCACGCTGAGGGACGGCCCGCCGCGAGGGACACCTCCTGTCGTTAGCGGACATCCACACCGCCGAGGATCACAGAGAGTGGTACCGGCCTTTCGACGTGAGCTGCAGGGGTGGTTCTGGATTGGCTGGGTGATGTCGAATCAGGCGTGGTGTGTTCGACGCAGGGGTGAATGGCCGCCCATCGGGCGCGGCCGAGGCATTCAAGGGAGACCTACATGACCGCGACCTATACCTTCGACGTCTTCTCCAGCCTTGACGGGTTCGCGTCGTACGACAACGCCGACTGGGGGCCGTACTGGGGGAAGCACGGGCCGGAGTTCATCGAGCGGCGGATTGCGCAGTACGACGAGGAGCAGCGGATGGTCTTCGGAGCCGACACGTTCCGGCTGATGATGCAGATGATCGGCTCGAGCAAGATCTCGGCCGAGGAGCTGGACCCGGTGAACGGTCGGATGCGGCCCATGCCGACCACTGTGGTGTCGTCCACGCTCGAAGGCCCCTTCGACTGGCCTGACGCAACCGTCGTGACCGGCGACGCCGTCGAGCTGATCACCCGCCTCAAGGAGGAGTCCGACGTACCGCTCCGCTCCCACGGCAGCCTGTCGCTGAACCGAGCCCTGATGGCAGCTGGCCTCGTCGACCGCGTCCAGATCACGATCTTCCCGGTCATCGCCGGCCAAACCGGCGTCGAGCCCATCTTCCAGAACGCCGCCGACTTCGACCTCGAGCTCCTGGAAACCCACACCTTCGACGGTCGCACCCAAGAACTCATTTACCACCCCACGCTGCACAGCTGAGCCGAGCTACTTTGGAGCATGAGCAGGATGGCTCAAGGTACGGCTGGCGGTGACAATGAGCATCCACCGAAGGTGCCGATCGACGGCGCGGTGCCGATCGAGCTGATGCCGACGCCGCTGACCATCGCGGCCGACGCTTTGGGCGCCTGGATCGCGCAGCACCCGAATGCGGACGTCGGTGGTGTCGCGCTCCAGCGCCATGGCAACAGCATCAAGGTCTATTGGAAGGGCGCACCTCCGCCGGAGTTGCAGACCCTCGCCGCCGCGCAGCCGATGCCCGTGATCTTCCACGCAACCACGTACTCAGCCCCGGAGCTCGACCCGATGGCGCGGCAACTGATGACCGATCACGGCGACACCGTCAGCTCAACCGGCCCGAGCCACGACTACTCCGGCATCAGCGTCACCCTCCGCTCCACGGCACCCGCAGTCGCCACCATGGCGAAGTTGAACGCCGAGTCGCCCGTACCGGTCATCTTGTGGACGTTCGCCGATCCTGTCGACCTGACCACCAACACGTAGTTCGAGTACGCCGCCGAGGGCCAGCAGACAGTCGTCGCGGAGGGGCGTCCGATCGGCTTGTCCAGCGGATCGAATGATGCTCGCCGGGTACGTTCGGGCGAGGGGGCGTTCGCGCGCCGCCGGAGGCGGCCAAAAGGCAGCCGCCGCGGAGCGGCGTCCGGTCGTCGTGTCCGCCTCGCCAGGTGATGCTCGTCGGGTTCGGCTGGGTGAGGAGGCGATCGCGTACGCCGCCGGAGGCGGCCGATAGGACAGCCGCCGCGTAGCGGTGTCCTTTTTACTTGGCGTCGTGGAAGACGAGGCCGAGGGTGTGGCGGTGGCCGGTTCGGATGGGGGAGACGCCGTGGCGGACGGGGGAGGCGGACCAGCCTCGGGTTGATTTGACTGGGCGGTCTCGGGTGGTGAAGAGGAGGCCGTGGCCTTGGGGGATGAGGGTTGCGGTGCCGCGGGATTGTGCTCGTGGGCGTTGTTCGACGAGGAGGAATTCGCCGCCGGTGTGGTCGACCCCAGGCGCGTTCAGGTTGATCACGACCTGCAACGGAAACACCTTGTCGCCGTACAGATCCCGATGCAGCGCGTTCCAATCGCCGGCGCCGTAGCGCAGGAGGATCGGCGTCGGGCGGGTCTGGCCGGCTGAGTGGCAGATGTCGAGCCATTCGTCGAGCGTGTCCGGCCACTCCGGTTCGCGGCCGAGTTTGGTATACCAATCGCGCGCGATCGGCAGCAGCCGCGGATAAAGCGCCTGCCGCAACGCCTCGACCTCAGCGGGGAACGGCCGATCGAAGTACCGGTACTGCCCCTCACCGAACCGGTGCCGCGCCATGTCGATGGTCGCGCGGAAGCGCGCGACGTCGTCGTACAGCGCGGCGATCCGCCCAGCCTCAGAGGGCGTCAGCAGTTCGGGGAGCAGCGCGCCGCCGAGGTCGTTCACCTCGGCGGTCACCGCGTCCCAGTCGGCTCCGGCTACTCGTCGCTCGTACTTGTTCATATCTATGGAACGCCGCAGCCCCAGAAGGTGTGAGACCTACGAGGGGTAGTACACGCCACCTTCACCCCACACCGACGGCAACAGAAGCAGGCTGCCGTAGTGGTGCATCGCGATCCCGGCGAAGGCGGGCGTGTCTCCGAGAGCGGCGTACACCTTGTCCAGCTCGGCCTCCATGTACGTCCGGCCTTCTTCGTAGAACGTGACCGTCTCGGGATCGCTGGTCCCGGACAGATCCTTGCTCTCGACACCGATCACCACCGACTGCGGTTTGCCGATCGCCGCGGCATAAGCGATCTCGTGTTCGGCGCGCGAGATGATCCCGGTCGCGGTCTCGGTGTAGTCCATCAACGCGACGTAGTCGGTGAGGTCCTGGACGTGATCGCTCAGCGGCGCGGTCTTGCCGTGCCAGGTGATCGCCGTACAGCAGTCCGAACTGTCGAACCAGAACGGGATCGCCGGCCCGACCAGCAGCTTCTGCCCGGACACGTCCCGCAGATGAATGAACTTCGCCAGCAGGTCGAGCCAGATCGTCGGCAGCGTCGTACCCGGCTCCTTCCACTCCGGCAGCAGATACGGCTCGATATCCACATTCACGCCATCGAACCGAGCGTTCGCCGGCGCGGTGCGGTTGTAGTCGAGCACCTTCGTAAACTCACCGATCGCCAGATGCTGGTACTGCGGAAGCACCCCGAGGTACGGCGGATTCGTACCGCCCGCGATCACCGCCTGCACGTGGTACCCGCGCCCCCGAGCCCATCGCACGAACGACGCCACCTGTTGCCGCGAGTCCCGCAACATGTCCTGACCGTTGTACGCCGCTACGCCGACGTACAACGTCTTCACCGGATCCGACCCGAACGTCGTCGTGTCGTCCATCATCCGCCCGAGCTTGTCCCGCGCCGCCCGGTCGAACACGGCCGAGTACGAGTCCTGCTCCCACAGCCACATGGCTCGATCCTGGTTGTACCTCGCCACCGGCCGGCCAGTGCTGGCCGACGCCGGCACACCAGGAACGACCGCGAACAACAGGACCAGAGCCGCGATAAGCCGCTTCACAACTGCTCGAGCACGGTGATCGGAGCCAGCATGGTCGCGTCGTCGAGAGGACGTTGCCCGGTCTCGAGCATCTGCAAGAAGACCTTCAATCCAGGTACGACGTAGTCCTCGTCCAGCTGAATCGCCTGGCTGGCAAGACCGGTACGCCCGACGACGGCAGCGTGGAAAGGCACCCGGCCCTCGTCCGTCGGCTTCACGAACTGCAGCGTCACCAGCACCCCGTTGCTGCGGTACCGCGCAACGATCGTCGAGCCGACGCGCTCGACCTCGACCGGACCGGGTTCGCCCGGCGCCAACCGCTGCGCAAGGTCCGCGATATGAATCCCGTAGAAGAAGATCCCGCTGTACTCGCTGTCCGGATCAGCCGGCCCCGTGACCGTCACCGTCTGCACCTCGCCGACGTCCGCCGCCGCAATCGCATCAGCGTCAGCAACCCACCGAACGGCCGAATACGAAGTGACAAGAGTGTCCCCAGCAGCATCGAGGATCGCCCGCGCATCCGCACCACCAGCAGCGAGCGGCTTGTCGACCCAAACCGGAACGCCTGCTTCCAGGAAAGGTACGGCGTGCTCGCGGTGCAGCGCCCCATCGCGATTGGTGATGATCAACGCGTCGACCGAGCCGATCAGCTCGCCGGACGTGGGGACGACCTCAGTGATTCCGCCGGCAGCGGCGAGCTTGCGGGTCTTCTCGTCGTCGCCGACCAGAGCGGCGATCCGTGCGTCGGCGATCCGGTCAACGTTCAACAGGCGGACGATGTGGTCCGCGTGGCTGTTCTCAGTCCCGACCAGGGCGATGCGCATCAGTTCTCCTCCAGCTCAACGGGACGCCCCAGCCGGGCGGATTCGTACACGGCGAGGACCGTCGCCAACGAGCGTCGCCCGGCCTCCAGCGACACGGCCGGCGCACGTCCGGAACGGACAGCGGCGATGAAATCGCGGTACTGCGCGAGATGCGCAAGCTCCACCGGACCCCAATCGGCTGGTCCCTCCAGCACTGACGCCTCAGGCGCAGCAGCCGAGGCGGAAGCGAAGTACGCGAGCTCATCGTCGTCGAGCACCGCCGTACCTTGATCGCCGTGGATCGTCAGCCGCACCGGACGACCCGGGTACGCCGCAGTGCTGGCGAGCAGCAACCCGATCGCCCCGCTCTCGAACAGGATCGTCGCGCCGGCCAGATCCTCCACCTCGATACCGGAATGGGCGAGCATGCCGGTCTGAGCGCTGACCTGCACCGGGCGGCCGAGCATCCACACCAGCAGGTCGAGCGCGTGAATGCCTTGGTTCATCAGCGCGCCGCCGCCGTCGATCGCGAGCGTGCCGCGCCAGTCGTCGCCGTCGTAGTACGACTGCGGCCGGAAGAACGCCGACTCGGAGATCCCCGACGTCACCCGGCCGAGCGCGCCGGAGTCGATCGCCGCGCGGATCTGCGCGACCGGCGGCTGGAAACGGCGCTGGCTGATCACGGACATGGTGAGCCCGGTCGATCGCGCAGCCTCGATCAGGCGGTCGGCGGCGGCGAGCGTGATGTCCACCGGCTTCTCGACGATCACGTGCTTACCGGCCTGCAACGCCTCGATGGCAAGGTCCGCGTGCAGCGCACTCGGTAGACAAATGGACACGGCATCGACCGAAGCAGCCGCGAAAGCATCGGCGGGCGACGAGAACGCCTGACCGCCGTACTGTTCGACGAGCTTTCCGGCGCGGTCGAGGTCCTGGTCGACGACCGCGACCAGTTCGGCTTCGTTGCCTAGGGCTTCGATGAGGCGAGCGTGCACAGTGCCGATCGCGCCGGCACCGATCAGGGCGAAACGCATGAGACCTCTCTTCGATCAGGGATCAGGGAGTCGTCCAAGGAAGCGGTACGCCGCCGATCTCGGCGGACTGTTGTGCGAGCAGGGCCAGGCGCGTGGCCAGCAGGCCGCGAGCCGTGGTGATATCCGGTTCGTTGCCTGCAGCAAGCGCCTGCAGGGGCAGCTCGGCGGGGCGATGACCGGCCGGCAGCGGTATGTCGTGTGGTGCGAGGTCGGTCGTCGTGAGGACGAGACGGTGGCGCGCCCAGAGCAGTTCGGCGGTGCCGTCCGTGCCGATGAGCTTCATCCGGTAGTCGCCGTGCACCGGTGAGCCCGCCGGATTCATCCAGTCCACGCCGGCGGTGATCAGCGCACCGGGTCCGCTCAGCGTCGCGACGCCGTACGAACTGCCCACGATCGAGCCGCTGACGGTGCCACTGGTCAGACCGGTGAAGAGCAGCCCTGCGTCGATGTCATGGACGGCGAGGTCATTGAGTACGCCGCCGTAGCGCGCCCGGTCGAAGAACCAGTCCGGGCGGGTCGGGCGGTTGAGCTTGTGCGGGCCGGAGGCGGTGACGCCGTGGATCGTGCCGAGTTGGCTGGAGATCTCCATGGCCGCGAGCGTCACGGGGTAGTAGCGCTTCTCCAGCAGCAGCGTCACGTGGCGGCCGGTGCGTTGCGCGGCTTCGGTGATCGCGTCGAGGTCCTCGATGGTCGTGCAGAGCGGCTTGTCGGCGATGACGTGGCAGCCGGCATTCAAGGAGTCGACGACGGCCTGACCGCGGTCACCGTAGATGCCGGCGACCATGACAATGTCGGGCGACACCTCGCGCAGCATCTGCTGGTGATCCGTGAACACCTTCGCGTCGTACGGCGCGGCCCATCGCTCAGCGAGCTCGCGACTCGGGTCCGCCACCGCGACCAGTGAAAGCGAGTCGACAGCGTCGACCTCCGCGGTCGCGTAGGCCACGTGCGGATGGGCGGCTCCGGCGATGGCGATCCGAGTCATCTCGTGATTCCAGCATGCAACCGGTTGCACGTCAACGCGTCACGCATCAGGTCAGCGCCCCTTTCGGCGCCGTCGCGGTCGTCGCCCGAGTCACCAGGTGAGTCGCGATCGTCATGCACTCTCCGGCGTCGTCGGCGTCCTCCATCAGGCGGATGAGCAGCTGGGCTGCGGCTGTGCCTGCCGTGGATGCTCCGGCGGACACGCTCGTGAGGGCGGGCGTGGTGAGCGCGGCGAGAGTGTCGTCGCAGCCAACCAGGCTGAAGTCGCCAGGCACCGAGATCCCGCGCAACTCGAGCCCCGCCAGCACCCCCTGCGAGACCACGTCGTCGAACGCGATCGCAGCCGTCGCGCCGGACCGCACGAGCGCCGACACCGAGTCCCGCCCGGCCGCGTAGCTCGGCCGGCCCACCTCGATGACCTCCACCGTCAACCCCGACGCGGCCGACGTCAGAACCTCCCGTCGCTGCTGGTCAGACCACGAGTCCCGAGGGCCGGCCAGATAAGCGATCCGCTCGTGCCCGAGCTTCTTCAGCAGCATCACCGCCTCGGTCATACCGCCGGTGGAGTCGATCAGCACGCGGGGGATGCCGTCCAGATCGCGGTTCACCAGCACAACTGGACGAGTAGCCGCCAGTTCCCGGATCAGCTGCTCCGACAACCGCGGCGAGGCCAGCACGAACCCCTCCACCTGCGGCGCGAGCCGGGCGATCAGCTTGGCCTCCCGCTCCGCGGACTCGTCCGAGTCGCCGAGGAACACCGCCAGGTCGGCCGTCTCCGCGGCCGATTGCAGGCTCCGAACCAGCGGCGGGAAGAACGGGTTCGCGATATCCGGTACGACGACCGCGATGTTGCCGAACCGCCCCGTCGACAGCGCCCGCGCCGCCTGGTTCCCGACGTACCCGAGCCGGGCCGCGACCGCACGGACATGGTCGACGGTCTCCGGACTGAGCAGCTGCGGCCGGGTGAACGCCCGCGACACCGTCGACCGCGAGACCTGAGCTGCGGCAGCGATATCGCCGATCGTGACCCCCGGCGCCCGCTGCAGACGTGGCGACATGAACCCACGATAGTGCAACCGGTTGCAGACTGCGTTACCTGAGGACCTTGAACCGGAAGTTCAGTCCGTCGGCGGTCACGACCTCGAGTTTGGTGGGGTCGACGCCGGGGCTGTCGTAGAAGCGGATGCCTTCGCCGAGCAGGACCGGGGCGATGTGCAGGACGATCTCGTCGACCAGGCCGGCGTCCAGGGCCAAACGCGGTACGGCGCCACCGGTCACGACGAGGTTCTTGCCGGCGGCCGCCTCCACGCCCCGGCGTACGACGTCGCGGATGTCTCCTGACACGTAAGTGAACTCGGGGCCCGGGTTCGTCGCCGGATCCTTGCGCGTGTAGACGAAGACCGGCCCGGTCCACACCCCACCGTACGGACGATTCTCGGCGACCGCCTCGATCCGCTTCCCGCCGCACAGGAAGGCGCCGGTCGTCCGGATCACCTCGTCGCCCAGCGCGGACGGCCCGCCGGCGAAGCTCCAGTCGAGCTTGTCGTCGCGATCCCCGATGAATCCGTCCAGCGACATCGTCATGTGCCAGATCACTGCGCCGGTCATGGGGAACTCCTCTCCTTCGACCCACCCTGCCGGTGCGCGGGCGACACGTCTACTGACTTACTGGGCATGGTGTCTTCATTGATGGCCACCGGCGAGTAACACTGGGGGTGGAACGTCTGGTTGGACGACTGGGCGATGGGGCACTGGGATGAACATGGTGGACGTCGAGCTGCGGTATTCGCGCATCTGGCGGGCAGCCGTGGGACTGCTGGCCACAATCGGAGTCGTTGCGTCGCTGGTGTTCGTCTCGCCGTCGACGAACCTGGTCGCGTTCCTGGTCGCCGCGTTCACCGCGGGAGCGGTCTGCTTGAGCATCGCGCTCGGTCGAGACCTGCCGTCCAGTGATCTGACGTACCTCGTTCCGCGCTGGGCCGTGCTCGGCGGACTGTTCGTCCTCGCGGTCTGCGGGTACGCCGCCGCGGTCGGCGCCCGGACGGTCGCGCTGATGCTCCTCGTCGTCGGCTCCTCCCCACCCGTCATCAGCTGGCTCCGCTCCGGGACGGCCGAGAAGCCGCCCCGTGAGGTACGGCGGCGCCGGCCGATGAAGTTGCCCAAGGCATCGGCTAGCCTTAGGCAGGTAGTGCAGACGGACGGCCGCCCGGCGCCCGACTGGCCGATGCCGAAGTACCTCACCGCCGTCGTGCGCAGCGTCGGTGAGCTCAGTGACGACGAGCTGTGCCTGGCCTGGCGGCGGAGCTTCACCCAGCTCCAGCGGGCCCTCGGCGCCGACCGTCGGCAGGCGATGGTCGACGTACGGCGTGCTTATCTCGACGAACTCGAGCGCCGCCACCCGGACTCGTTCGCCACCTGGCTGGCCTCGAACCCGCGAGCCGCCGGCAACCCCGCGCGCTTCTTCACCTACCGCGCGGAGCACTGACCGACCCCCTGAGCCGATCAGCAAGGAGATTCTTGCCGTGAGCAGCCCGGAGACCGAACAATCGCAACGCACGTTCTTCGGCCAGCCGCCCGTACTGGCCAATCTTTTCGGCGTCGAGCTGTGGGAACGCTTCTCGTTCTACGGCATGCAGGGCATCCTGCTGATCTACCTGTACTACCCCGCCGATCGCGGCGGCCTGGGCATCGACGAAGGTACGGCGACCAGCATCGTCGGCGCGTACGGCGGACTCGTCTACCTCTCCACGATCCTCGGCGCCTGGCTCGCCGACCGCGTGATCGGCCCCGAACGGACCCTGTTCTACGCGGCGGTCGTGGTGATGGTCGGTCATATCGCGCTCGCAGTGATCCCCGGCCTGGCCGGGGTCGCGGTCGGGCTGGTGCTGATCGCCGTCGGTAGCGGCGGGGTGAAGGCGAACGCCACCTCCCTGGTCGGGACGCTGTACAGCGAGAACGACGATCGCCGCGACGCCGGCTTCTCCCTCTTCTACCTCGGGATCAACCTCGGCGCCTTCGCCGGACCGCTGCTGACCGGGCTGCTGCAGAAGAACGTCGGTTTCCACTACGGCTTCGCGCTGGCGGCGGCGGGGATGTTCCTCGGCCTCGTCCAGTACGGTGCCGGCCGTCGCCGGCTGAGCGACGAGGCCCGCCGGGTGCCGAACCCGCTGACCCCCGACGCGATGCGGCGGATGATCATCGGCGCCGTGGCGGCGCTGGTGGTCGTCGTCGGGATCTTGATCTCCGGCATCCTGCCCGCCGCGCGGTACGCGCTCGCGGTCGCGGTGATCAGCGCGCTCGCCGCGATCGCGTACTTCGTCGTCATCCTCGGCAGCGGCCGGCTGACCGACGTCGAACGGAGCCGGGTGCTCGCGTTCATCCCGCTGTTCATCGCGAGTGCGGCGTTCTGGTCGCTCTATCAGCAGCAGTTCACCGTGGTGACGGTCTATTCGGACCAGCGCCTGGACCGGAACATCTTCGGCTGGGAGATGCCGGTGTCGTTCGTGCAGTCGATCAACCCGGTGATGATCATCGTCCTGTCCGGCGTGTTCGCCGCGCTGTGGACGAAACTCGGTTCGCGGCAGCCGTCGACACCGATCAAGTTCAGCGCCGGGCTGGCCGTGATGGGGATCGCGTTCCTGCTGTTCCTGACCATGGCCGGCGGCGGTCCGAACAGCGCGCCGCTGCTCGGACTCGCCGGCATCCTGCTGGTCTTCACGATCGCCGAGCTACTGATCTCGCCGGTCGGTCTCTCCTTGTCGACAAAACTCGCGCCCGAGGCGTTCCGCACCCAGATGGTCGCGTTGTTCTTCCTCTCGGTCGCACTCGGTACGGCGATGTCCGGCGTACTCGCGAAGCTCTACAGCACCGAGCACGAGGCGCCGTACTTCGGCGTCATCGGCGTGGTCGCGCTGGTACTGGGTGGGCTGCTCGCGCTGGCCTCCCGTCCGATCAAGCGCCTCATGCGCGGGGTGCACTGAACGTCGAGCGGAGGTCTGCGCCGATCAACTCGACCGCATGACGCCCGGCCGACAATGCGGCCGGAAAGTTGAGGAACGCGTGCATGGTGTCGGCGTACTCGACGAGCCGGGTTGGTATACCGGCCTGTCCGAGACGGTCGGCGTAGGCGATGGCGTCCGGTCGCAACGAGTCTCGGCCGGCGGCCAGCATGAGCGTTGGTGGGAGACCGGCGAGCGAGTCTGCTTTGAGCGGTACGGCGGTGGATGGGATCTCGTCCGTGGCGAAGTACCACTCGTGCCAGTCTGCGTCCGGGTGTAGGTCCAGGGTCGGGTAGCAGAGGATCTGGCGGTCGGGGAGTCGGGTGCCTTCGTCCCGCGCCAGCAAACAGGTGCCGGCGGCAAGCGCAGCTCCCGCGCTCTGACCTCCGATGGCGATCTGGCCGTCGCCGTTCAGCTCGGCGGCGTGTTCGCGGATCCATTGCAGCGTTTCGTAGGTGTCGTGAAGCCCTGCTGGATAAGGGGCTTCGGGCGCCAGTCGATAGTTGAGCGAGACAACGGTGACGTTGCCGTTGGCAGCGATGCCGGAGGTCGCGTACTCGATGTCGCGTAGGTGACCGCCGATGAAACCGCCGCCGTGCAGCCAGAGCACGATCGGTCGCGGCTGGGTTGCGTAGCGGTATACCCGTGCTGCCAGCGTGCGTCCGGGGAGTTCGATCGTCAGGTCGTCCAACGAAACGCGGGGATCGGGTAGGCCGGCCAGCGCGGGATCCGGTAGGTCTTCGCGGTCCAGCAGCAATGCTTCGTAAGAGTCTTCGATCGCCGGCGCGTCGGCGAGCAGCTTCAGCAGGGCGTCGGTTTCGGACCCGTACTCCGGGCTCTCGATCAGCTCCGGGGTCATGCGGCCACCGGCTGCAGATGACGGGCCGCGTGGGCGAACAGGAACCCGTCCGGCGTCGTCGACACATATTCGGCCAGCGCCCCGATCCCGCCGTCGAACCCGGCACCGGTCGACGGGTCGGCCCACGCCTGCTCGTCGTACTGCTCGATCTCGGTCACCAGCGTGGCGCCGACGCTGGTGAACCGGTGGAGCACCAGCTCGGACGGGATCCGCCGCCCGGCTTCGACGCCGCCCAGGTTGAGGGCTCGCCCGATCTCGGCGGTCTCCCAGCGCGGGTCGAGGCTCCAGTGCAGCCGGCCGGCCTTGGCATCCCGCAGTACGGCGAGGTTGATCTCGTCCCACATCAGCACGTGGGCGACTAGGTCGTGCAAGGAGTCGCAGAAGTCGCCGAGCGGGCCGGCAGTCACGTCGTACGGCGCCCTCAGCTCGTCCTCGCTCTTTCCCTCGACCCGGCTGAGCAGGAGTTCCTGGTCGCGGCGGATCATTCCGGCCGCCTGCGCCGGAGTAGTAGTCGGTGTACGCATACCGACAATCAACCAGCCGCGCTGTCCACGCCCTGATGGATTGCGCGAACTTCTCAATCGGGCGCGCGGTACGTCGCCATCTTGGCCCGGGCGCCGCAGGTGTTCATCGAGCACCAGCGGCGTTGGCCTGGGCGGCTCGTGTCGACGAACAGCAGGGAACAGTCGTCGGACGCGCAGACCCGGATCCGCTCGGCCAGCGGCCCGGTGACCAGGTCGACCGCATCGCGGGCGAGCCTGCTGAGCAGCTCCGGAACGTCTGTCAGCGCTGTGGCCACGCGACGGTCCGGGGTCAGCCGCGGGCCGGCCAGCGGGCGGGTGCTCCATTGGTTGACCACGTCGAGATCGGCGGGACGCGTGGCGCCGGTGAAGAGCCGGTAGAGCGCCTCCCGGAGCTGGACCGCCTGACGGTACGTCCGGCGCGAGACCGGCACCTCGTCATGCGTGAGGCCCGCCTCCCGGAACCAGCGAGCCAGATCTGCCGGCTCCTGCATGCGCTCGAACGGAGCCTGCTCCCGCTTGCCGACGGTCGCGGTGAAGTCGACCGACGGGCGGCTGCCGACCCAGGTGAAGCGCGTGTTCATGGCCGTAGCCTATCATTTCTGTTACCAGTTAAACCGGTAACAAGGGAGCAGCTTGTGAGGATCGGGATCATCGGCGCCGGTGGTGTGGGCGGGTACTTCGGCGCGCGGCTGGCCGCGGCGGGGCAGGACGTCGGGTTCGTGGCGCGGGGCAAGCACCTCGAGGCGCTGAGGTCGGACGGATTGGTGGTGCAGAGCCCCCTGGGTGACCTCCAGTTGCCGGTGCAGGCGACGAGCGATCCGGCCGAGCTCGGGGTGGTCGACTTCGTTCTGGTCAGCGTGAAGACCTGGCAGCTGTCCGAGGCGATCGGCGCGATCCAGCCGCTGGTCGGTCCCGACACCGCGATCGTGACGGTGCAGAACGGCGTAGAGGCGCCGGATCAGGTGGCCGAGTCGTTCGGGCGGGACGCCGTACTGCCCGGTGCTGCCGAGGTGATCGCGTACGTCGACGGTCCGGGGATCATCCGGCACCTCGGCAGCGGCAAGCTGACGTTCGCCGAGTGGGACAACCGGCCGTCCTCCCGCGCCGACTCGCTCCGGGATGCCTTCGTCGCGGCCGGACTGCAAGCGGTCGTCGCGGAGGACATCTGGGCCGCGCTGTGGAGCAAGTTCCTCTCGGTCGTCCCGAGCGGCGGCCTGGGTACTGCGACGGGCGCTGGGTACGGCGTACTCCGGACGCACCCCGCCACCCGGCGACTCCTCACCGATGCCACCACCGAGATCCGCGACGTCGCCGTTGCCCGCGGCATCCACCTCGCGGAGGATGTCGTACCCCGGACCCTCGCCTGGATCGACAGCCTCCCGGCCGACGGCACCACCTCTCTCCAGCGCGACCTCATCGCCGGTCGCCCCTCCGAACTCGACGCCTGGACCGGCGCGGTCGTGCGCCTGGGCAACGAAGCGGGCGTCCCGACCCCGGTCAACACGTTCCTCTATGAGCTCGCCACCGCCCGAGCACTTGCCACTAGCAACTAGTCGCAGTTGCTTCTCAACTGCATGCTCAAAGACCTAAATGGCCTGATCAGTCCTCGGCCAGGCGCTGGAGCAGCTGGGCCAGCGTCTGCTGCTCGTCGGCGGTCAGGCGGGACAGTTGAGTCACCATTACGTCGCGGCGTTTTTCCCGGAGGGTCGTCAGGATCTGGCGGCCCTCAGGGGTGAGGTCCACCAGGGTTGCCCGGCGGTCGTGTGGGTCCGGTTGCCGTTCCAGCAGTCCGGCCGCCTCCAGGTCGTCCACGACCGAGGTGGCCGAGCGCGGCACGATTCCGAGCCGCGCCGCCAGCTCGCTCAGTCGCAGCGGCTGGTCTGCGTTGTCGAGCGTCCGCAGTACGCGGAATTGGCCGTGGGTGACGCTTTCGCCGAAGCCCTCGCGGGAGGCGCGGCGTTGTCGGCGGACGATTCCGTCCAGCAACGCTGCGATCTGCTCCGCGGCATCATCCGGCCCATGCATGAGCAGAGCCTAGTAGTCGGCGGCCCGTAGGGCCGTCGTGCGCGCGTGGGAATAGAACGGGATCTTGTGAGGTTGTCTCATAATGAGTTAACCTCAGTATAACTGTTCCCTGCCGAAAGGGTCTGTATGTCACAGATTTCTGGACTTCCCGGCGGGGGAGCCGGGGGCGGGCGTGCGATGCGCTCGCTGATGAAAGACTCCTCCGTTCGTCACCACAAGCTTTCCGCCGGCACGCTCCGGCGGATTCTCGGGTTTGCCCGCCCCTACCGCGGCTACCTCGCCTTCTTCCTGGTCCTCGTCGCGTTCGACGCCGGGACCGGTGCAGTCACCCCGCTGCTGTTCAAGGCGATCATCGACAAGGGGATCATCCCCGGCCATGCCCAGGTCGTCGTCTGGCTCGCCTTCGTCGTCGCCATGCTGGCGGTCGCGAACAGCGCGATCACCCTCGGCGAGCGCTGGTTCTCCGCACGGATCGGTGAAGGTCTCGTCTACGACCTCCGCACCGCCGTCTTCGACCACGTGCAGCAACTCCCCGTCGCCTTCTTCAGCCGGACACAGACCGGCGCCCTGATCCAGCGGCTCAACGGCGACGTCCTCGGCGCCCAGCAGGCGTTCACCTCGACGCTCTCGAACGTCGTCAGCAACCTGCTCAGCGTCGCCCTCGTACTCGCAGCGATGTTCGTGATGTCGTGGCAGATCACCCTGCTCGCCCTGGTCGTACTCCCGCTGTTCGTCATCCCGGCCCGGCTCCTGGCCGGGAAGTTGCGTGAGGCGACCGCCGAGACGTACAAGCTCAACGCCACGATGGCCCAGACCATGACCGAGCGCTTCAACGTCGCCGGTGCGGTTCTGGCCAAGGTCTTCGGCCGGACCCAGGACTCGTCGCGTGACTTCGCCGGCAAGGCTGCCCGCGTCCGCGACATCGGCGTCACCACCGCCATGTACGGCAGCATCTTCCGCGTCTCGCTGACCCTGGTAGCGGCGCTCGCCGTCGCCCTCGTGTACGGCGTCGGCGGTGTCTTCGCGGTAGAAGGTGCCCTCGGCATCGGTACGGTCGTTGCCCTGACGGCGTACCTGAACCGCCTGTACGGCCCGCTGACCGCGCTGTCCAACATTCAGGTCGACGTGATGACCACGCTGGTCAGCTTCGAGCGGGTGCTCGAGGTCCTCGATCTCCCGCCGATGGTTGCCGACCGCAAGGATGCGCGCGAGCTCCCGCCGACCGCCGAGCCGTCGATCGAGTTCGACCACGTGTCGTTCCACTACCCGTCGGCCGAGGAGGTGTCGCTCGCCTCGCTGGAGTCGGTCGCGACGCTGTCGGCCGAGACCGGTGAAGAGGTCCTCAAGGACGTCACCTTCACCGTCGAGCCAGGCCAACTGGTCGCCGTCGTCGGCCCGTCCGGTGCCGGCAAGTCGACGCTGTCCTCGCTCGTCTCCCGGATGTACGACGCCACCGGCGGGGCCGTGCTGGTCGGCGGTCACGACGTACGCGAAGTCACGCAGAGCTCGCTCCGCGCGGCGATCGGCGTCGTCACGCAGGACTCGCACATGTACCACGACACGATCCGCGCCAACCTGCTGCTCGCCCGCCCGGATGCCACCGACGCCGAACTGCACCAGGCGCTCCAAGGCGCCCAGATCGCGACGCTCGTCAAGAGCCTGCCCGACGGCCTCGACACCGTGGTCGGCGACCGCGGCTACCGGCTGTCCGGCGGTGAACGCCAGCGCCTCGCGATTGCCCGGCTGCTGCTCAAGTCCCCGTCGATCGTCATCCTCGACGAGGCGACCGCCCACCTCGACTCCGAGTCGGAGGCCGCGGTTCAGGCCGCGCTGGCCAACGCGCTGGTCGGCCGTACGTCGCTCGTCATCGCGCACCGGCTGTCGACGATCCGCAACGCCGACGTCATCCTCGTCCTCGACGAGGGCCGGATCCGCGAACGCGGTACCCACGAGGAACTCCTGGCCCAGGGCGGGCTGTACGCCGACCTGTACGCCACCCAGTTCGCCAAGGCGGCCTGACCGCCAGCTGGACCCCCGGTCGCGGGCGACGCCGCGCTCGGGGGAGGATCTCCGCATGAGAGATCGGATGACTGCGGCCGCCACCGAGCTGACGTACGACGCTCCCGCGGCGAACTGGCTGGAGGCGCTGCCGCTCGGCAACGGCCGGATCGGCGCGATGTCGTTCGGCGACCCCGGGCACGACCGGATCGCGTTGAACGACGAGACGCTCTGGTCGGGCAGTCCGGAGACCACCCGCCGGCTGGCCACGCCGGTGGGCGAGGTCGGCGCTGCCGCGGTGGATCGGATCCGGGCTGCGCTCGCGTCGGGCGACGTACGTACGGCGGAGGAGCTCGCTCATGGGTTCCACAGCGGGCACTCGCAGGCGTATCTCCCGCTCGGGGATCTGTTGCTTGATTTCCGGGTTGAGGGCGAGGTCACGAAGTACAAGCGTCGGCTCGATCTGGACACTGCGGTCGCGCGATCCTCGTATGAGGTGGCCGGTGTCGAGGTGCGGCAGGAGGTGTTTGTCAGCGCGCCGGCGCAGGCATTGATCCTATGTCTGGGCGCTTCGCAGCCACTCGACGTGACGATCAGCCTCACCTCGCAACTGCGTGCAACCACGGAAGCTGTCGGCGACAACGGTCTCGCGCTGCTCGCAACCTGCCCGTCGTCGGTCCCGCCGTCGCACGGCCGCGCCGGCCTGACGATCGAGTACTCCGACGGCCACGACCGCGGCATGAACGCCGCCGTCGTCCTCCGCGCCCAGACCGACGGATCGGTCACACCGACGCCCGAAGCGCTAACCGTCAGCAACTCGACGCAACTGCTACTCGTGCTATCGACCGCCACCGGCTACGAAGGCCCGCACACCGCGCCGACCCGGACGGGGGAGGAGTGCCGCGAGGCAGCCGACGCCAACGTGCGCACCGCCCTCGCCACCCCGGCCCTCGCCACCCCCGCCCTCCCTGACCCCGGCGGCGATGCCGGCACGGCGGGCGTCGCGGCGGGGCTGCGGGAGCAGCACATTGCCGACTATCAGCGGCTGTTCCGGCGTTCGGTTCTTACCTTGCCGTCGACCGCGGAGCTGACGACCGACCGCCGGCTCGCTGAAGCGTCCGACGATCCCGGCCTCGCCGCGCTCATCTACAACTTCGGCCGTTACCTGATGATCTCGAGCTCCCGCCCCGGCGGTCTCCCGACCAACCTGCAAGGGATCTGGAACGAGCATCTCCAGCCGCCGTGGAGCAGCAACTACACGGTCAACATCAACACCGAGATGAACTACTGGCCATCCGAGACCACCTCCCTGTCCGAGTGCCACGAGCCGCTGCTCACCTACGTGAAGAACCTCGCGCAAGCAGGACGCCGTACCGCCGAGGACCTGTACGGCGCAAAGGGCTGGGCCGCGCACCACAACGCCGACGCGTGGTGCTGGACCGCGCCCGTCGACGGCAACCCGAAGTGGTCGAACTGGCCGATGGCCGGCGTCTGGATGTGCCGCCACCTCTGGGACCACTTCGCCTTCACCGGAGACCGCGACTACCTCCGCGAGGCCTGGCCGGTACTGCGAGGTGCCGCCGAGTTCTGCCTCGACTGGCTGATCGAACTGCCGGACGGCACCCTCGGCACCGCGCCGTCGACGTCCCCGGAGAACGAGTTCATCGCCGCGGACGGCAGTCCCGCCTCGGTGACGATCTCTTCGACGATGGACCTGTCGCTGATCGCCGACCTGTTCGACCGCTGCACCCAGACGGCGAACGAGCTCGACCTGACCGACCCGCTCGTCGACGACCTGACCGCGGCCCGCAAGCGCCTCCCCGATCCGCAGGTTGGTGGCCGAGGGCAACTACAGGAGTGGCTCGACGACCTGCCCGAGGCAGAGCCGCACCACCGCCACACCTCCCATCTGATCGGCCTCCACCCCGGCGACCAGATCACCCCGGACGGTACGCCGGAACTCGCGCGGGCCGCCGCCCGCACCCTCGAACTGCGCGGCGACAAGAGCACCGGCTGGTCGCTCGCGTGGCGGATCTCGCTCTGGGCCAGACTGCGTGACGGCGCGGCCGCACACCGCCTTGTCCGTGAATTGCTCACGCCTGCAGGCGATTCCGGTACGGACTACGTCGGCGACGGTTCCGGCCTGTACCCGAACCTGTTCTGCGCGCACCCGCCGTTCCAGATCGACGGGAACTTCGGCGCCACCGCCGGGATCGCCGAGATGCTGCTGCAGAGTCACACCGGCGAGCTCGAGATCTTCCCCGCACTCCCGGCCGATTGGTCCGAGGGCGCGATCACCGGCCTGCGCGCTCGTGGTGGCATTGCGGTCGATCTGGAATGGTCACCGTCCGCTGTAAACGCCGTACTGACAGCGGATCGGGACACTACCGTGGTGATTCGGCATGGGGACCAGCGCGAGCAGGTATCGCTCAGCGCTGGTGTCCCGCTGACCGTTCAGGTCACGTCGTGAACGTGTAGGACGCTGCCCGTCTCCAGATCCCGGTCGAGCAGCGACCAGATGATGCGGGCAACGTTCTCAGGTTTCGAAAGCCGGCCGAGCGCCTCCATTTCGCGGAAGCGCGTCGACTCCGGGACTTCGTCCGGACTGCAGGCCCGGAGCTCGGCCTGCATATCGGTGTCGAGCGCGCCGGGTGACACGGAGATCACCCGGCAGCCGGGACTTCGGCGCCGCTGCTCCAGCCCGACCGTACGCACCCATTGGTCGATCCCCGCCTTGCCGGCGCAGTAGCTCGCCTCGCCTTCGTGCGGCCGGATCGCCGCGCCCGACGAGATCATGATCAGGTGCTGCTCGCACTCCCGGCCGGCCACCGCGCGCAGGAACGAGTGCCCGAGCACCTGGGCGGACGCCGAGTTCAGCAGGACATTCCGCGTGTACTCCGCGGTGTCGACGCGATCGGCCGACCCTAGCGGCGTCAACGTGCCGGCGTTATGGATGAACACCACCAGGTCCGGATCGCTCGTCTCGATCCGCTGCTGGAAGTCGTTCTCCACGACCGGCCACGACTCCGGATCGGCGAGATCGACGGCGACGTGATGCGCCCCCGGCGTACCACCACGACGCGAGAGGTCGACCAACTCCGCGTTCTCGAACGGAATCGTCGCCGCGAGTGCAGCCCCTAACCCTGCGGAGGCTCCCGAAATCCAGATCAGGATCCGCCGCAGCGAAGTCACTTTCCCATCCCCGAGCGCAGGCCAAAATCCAGCATCATGCAGTACCCCCTGCAGCGCCCCACCATCCCCTTGGACCAGCAGCCTACGACGCAGATCCCTTTAAATGCACCCCTTTCGGCGATTCTGCCTACCAGCTGAGTGTTCGCTGAGTGCCGTTCCCTACCGCACCCCGAACAGCCGGCCGTACCTGGTCGGACGCGCCGCGCTACGTGCAGCCTGGAGCAAGCCCCAGAGCAGGGCGGAGTTCGCCGTCACGACCGGAACACGCAGATCCTCTTCCAGAGCGGCGATTACACCGACAGCGCGGAACCCGTTCCCTCCGATGAACACCGCGTTTGCGTCTGCCGGAGTGTGGTGCACGATCCAGCTGAAGAGTTCTGAAGGGTTAATGCTGCGTTGGTTGCTCGGTAGGTCGCAGGATGCGTGTGCGACGACCTGCAGGCCTTGGGAGCGGAAGTACTCCGCGCCTAACCGGTCTAGCTCGGCGTCGAACCAGGGTGGGTTGAACAACGCGATGCGATCGATGCCTAGCGCACCGAAACCGGCGACGGCGGCGGCGCAGGGTGCGACGACCGGGATACCGGCGCGTTCAGTCAAGCGATCGACTACCTTGCGTTCGCCGTCCGGCCCGCCGACGTACGACGAACTGGTGAAGCCGATGCCGATGGCACTGATCGGCGCTGCCGCCAGCAGAGCCGTGGCGTCGTCGATCGCGGGCGGTTCGACGAAGGCGTGCACTGGAGCGAGCGGGATCGTCGGATCCATCGTCCCGCCGGCCGCCATCCCACCGAACGGCACCCGGGTCGCGTGGATGCACACGCCGTCCGGTGCCATCGCCTGTAGTTCTGACTCGGGCCCGACGTCGCCGTGCGGTATCAGGACTCCGAGTCGGGTGCGCACATCCCATCCGTCTGATGACCACATGAGCCCCCTCCTTCCCCCACAAAAGAGTGTGCGCCTCGGTCGGCGGGGTCGGTAGCCTCGCTCGGTGGACAGCGACTGGGACTGGCAGTGGGATGCGAGCTTGTATGCCGGGAGTGCTCGGCACTACGCGGTGGGGCGGATGGCCTACCCAGTGGCGTTGGGGGAGGCGATCAGGGACGAGCTGGGGCTGGACGGTCGCGGGCGGTTGCTGGACATCGGCTGTGGGCCCGGTTCGCTGACGTTGCTGCTGGCGCCGTACTTCGCGGAAGCGGTCGGGGTGGATGCGGACGGTGAGATGGTCGAGGTGGCTGCGTCGCGGGCCGCTGAGCAGGATCTGAGCAATGTGACGTGGCAGCAGATGCGGGCGGAAGAGCTGCCGGGGGAGCTCGGCAAGTTCCAGGTGGTGTCGTTCGCGCAGTCGTTCCACTGGATGGATCAGGAACTCGTCGCCGATCGGGTCCGCGGGATGCTCGAACCCGACGGCGCCTGGGTCCACGTCGGCGCGACGACGCATCGCGGCATCGAAGGAGAGCACGAGCTGCCGCACCCGCGGCCGCCATGGGATGCGATCGACGCGCTGGTGACGCGTTACCTCGGTCCGGTACGGCGTGCCGGCCAGAGCGTCCTGCCGACGGGAACGCGGCCAGGTGAAGAAGTGGTCATGCAGGCCGCCGGGTATCGCGGACCCACGCGGGTAGTCGTCGGTGGCAACGAAGTCGAGGAGCGCACGGTGGACGACGTCGTCGCGGCCGTCTTCTCACTGTCCAGCTCGACACCGCACCTGCTCGGCGCTCAGCTGCCGGCCTTCGAGGCCGACCTGCGCGAACTGCTCGGCAAAGCCTCGGACAACGGCATGTTCTCCGAGCAACGCCGGGAGATCGAAGCCGTCATCTGGCGCTGACGCCTGCCGTTCGAGGGGGCTGACCCCCCTCGAACGGCACGGGATGTCAGGACTGGTTGTCCGGGATGTCGTCGTTCTCGCCGTCGAGGTTGTCCAGCTGGTCCTTGGCGAAATCGGTGCCCTGATCGATCTTGTCGCCGTACTTGCCGCCGGTCTTCTCGTCGGCGAAGTCACCGGCCTTGTCGAGGCCCTCGCCGACCTTGTCGCCGTGCTCGTTGACGAGATCGGCGGCCTTGTCCTTCATGTTGTCGAACATGCCCATCGTCTTTCCCCGTTCTGTCGATGGTTGCCTTGTACTAGCAACGCCGTTATTACCCGATCGCAGGGATCCCACACAAGGGGTGATCACCCGGCAAACGGATTCCGGTCCGCTTGCAGCGCCGGCAGGACGGAACCCGCGAACACGCCGTACAGGTGTCGCTGGAACATCGGGCCGAAGCTGATCCGGGCCACCCCTCGCGCTGTGTAGTCGGCGATCGAGTGCGCGCCCTGTCCGTACGCAACGTTCACCGGACCGTCGATCTGTGTCGTCAACGTGGCAATCAGATCGAGCTCGCCGACCCCGATCGGGTACACGCAGTCGGCGCCCGCGGTGAGGTACCGGTCGCCGCGATCGAGCGCGGTCTGTAACTGTTCTGCCGCCGAGCCGGCCTTGCGAATGAAGGAATCGATGCGGGCGTTGATGACGAGCTCGTCCCCGGCCGCGGCCCGAACCGCGGCCAGGAAGTCGGCCTGCTCGGACGGGTCAACCATCTCTCCGGTAGCGGGATCGGAGTCCTCGAGGTTGAGCCCGACGGCGCCGGTGGCAAGGAAGCGTTCGACCAGTTCGACCGGTGCCAGCCGGTACCCGCGCTCGAAGTCGACCGTGACCGGCACGGACACCGAGCGCGCGATGTGGGTGGCGGCGGCGAGTACGTCGTCGACCGGCACGTTCTCGCCGTCGTCGTACCCGAGGATCGCGGCCGTAGCGTTGCTGCTGGTGGCGACCGCGCCGAACCCGGCCGCCTCGACCACTCGCGCCGACGCCGCGTCCCAGGCGTTCGGTACGACGAGCGGAGTACCGGGAACATGCAGCTCCCGCAGAGTAGTTGCCAATGACATCGAAATCAGCTCCTGTGGATCAAAGGCAGCCCGAAGGCTGGGAACAAAGCAGGTTGGTGGAAAGCGAGCACCGCCGAGATGCCCGCAGAAGTCAGCGTGAGCACCTTGACCGAGTGCGCGTGGTACTGACCGTCCGCGCCGTGGATGTAGAGCGCGAAGGCCGGCTGGCCGTTCGCCGAGGTCTCGACCAGCACGCGCCGGTCCGCCCCGGGCCGCAGCTTCGAGTCGAGCAGCCGCAGTACGTCGGCACGCCCGCTGAACCAGGTCGGGATCGGCGGCATCTCCCACCGCGCGTCCTCGGTGAACAGGCCTTCCAGTACGACGAGATCCTTGCTCTCCATCGCCGCCTGGAACTGGTCGAGCAGCGCCCGCCGCAGGGGCTCGTGCGGTTCACGCAACTCGTCTTCGCGCGGCTTCAGCCGGGCGAGCTCGGCTCGTGCCCGCTGCAGTGAGCTGTTCACGGCCGCGGTCGTTGTGTCGAGCAACGATGCGACATCTGCAGCCGGCCAGGTGAGGACTTCGCGCAGGATCAGTACGGCGCGTTGCCGGGGCGGAAGATGTTGCATCGCAGCAACCATTGCCAGCCGCAAGCTCTGCCGGTCGCCGACCACCGTGGCCGGATCCGCCCCCAGTAACTGATCCGGGAACGGCTCCAGCCACGGCACCTCGAGCGCTTGCGCGTGCAGGTCCTCCGGGTCGTTGCCCGGGGCACCCAGCGCCGACGGGACGACCCGGCGGCTGCTGTGTTGCAGGAGGTTCAGGCACACGTTGGTCGCGATCCGGTACAACCAGGTGCGGATCGTCGATCGGTGCTCGAAGTCCGCATGACCCCGCCAGGCGCGCAGGTACGTCTCCTGGACCGCGTCCTCGGCGTCGTGCAACGAGCCGAGCATCCGGTAGCAGTGCGCCACCAGCTCGCCCCGGTGCTGTGCGAACTCCTCCTCGAGGTTCATCAGACTCCTTCCACCACCAACTCGCCGGTCCGGTCATCGGTACGACGACGCCGCGCCGCGATCGCGAAGCCCGAGAGTGCCCCGAGCAACGACAGTACGCCGCCACCGGCGAGTGCCCGGGCGAATCCGTCACCCGTGTAACCACCGGCCGCGGTGAACACCGATCCGAGTACGGCGACCCCGGCCGCGCCGCCGAGCTGACGGTTCATGCTGTAGATACCGGACGCGATACCGACGGCATCCCGCGGCAGCGCCGACATCGCCGCGCTCTGCGCCGCCGGCATCGCCAGCGAGATCCCGCAGCCGCAGATCACGAGCGGCGCGACGAGTTCGTAGTACTGATCGGCGCCTCGGCTGAGCCAGAGCATGCCGATCGTCTGCAGCGCCATACCGATCACGACCAGCGGACGTTCACCGACGCGATCTACCAGCCGGCCCGCGATCGGCCCGACGATGAAGAGCGTGGCCGTCCAGGGGAGCAGCTGCAGCCCGGCCTTGAGCGGCGCCGATCCGAGCTCGGCCTGCATGTACTGCGAGAGGAAGAAGACCGCGCTGATCAGCGCGGCAGTGAGGAAGAAACCGGCCGAGTTCGCCGCGGTGAACGTCCGGTTCCGGAAGAACGCGAGCGGAATCATCGCGTGATCGGTACGCCGCTCCCATAGCCCGAACGCGACGAGCATCACGACACCGATCGCGAACGCCGTGAGTACTTCGGCACTCGTCCAGCCCGCCGACTCGCCGCGCACCGTGCCCCAGACCAGCCCGAGTACGGCGAGGCTGATCAGCACCGCGCCGATCAGATCCAACCGCCGGGCAGGCCCGGTGCTCTCCGGGATCTTCGCCAGTACCACGCCGATCGCGACCACGCCGATCGGCACGTTGATCCAGAAGATCCATTGCCAGGAGAGCCCCTCGGTCACCGCGCCGCCGATCAGCGGTCCGCCGAGTACGGCGATACCGGTCACGCCGCTGAACACGCCGATCGCCTGACCGCGTCGCTCGGGCGGGAACGCCGCGCCGAGCAGGCCCATCGCCAGCGGCATCACGATCGCCGCACCGACGCCCTGCACGGCCCTGGCCGCGATCAGGAACGGGAGGGACGTCGCCAGCGCGCAGGCGACGGACGCGGCGGTGAAGAGCGCCAGTCCGGCCGCGTAGGTACGTCGCCGGCCGAGACGGTCGCCGATCGCGGCGGCCGTCATCAGAAGCATCGCGAAACTCAACCCATAGGCGTTGACCGTCCACTCGAGCTGCTCGGCCGAGGCGCCGAGGTCACTCCGGATCGTGGTCAGAGCCGCAGCGACCACGAGGGTGTCCAACGCGACCATGACCGACCCCAGGGAGGTCAGTCCTAGAACCCATCGTTGTTGACCTGTCATTCGTGCAGAAGATTGCTTCACACGAGTACAGACCAGCGCCGAGGGCCGAACTCATCGCTGCGATGAGAACAAGTTTTCAGCGCTCGGGCCGGGCCTCGACCTGGATCAGCGTCTGCTGACCGACCGCGACCAGCGTCCGGCGGTCACCCGCGACTGCGAAGACCTCGAGTTTGCAGATCGTCAGCGTCCGGCCCGGCTTGATCACGGTGCCCACGGCCTCGAGCCGCTCGCCCTCCGCCGGGGCGAGCAGATTGATCTTGAACTCGACCGTGAGCACCGTCGTACCCTCGGGGAACAGCGTGAACGCCGCATATCCACCGGCACTGTCCGCGATCGAGCTCGTCGCCCCCGCGTGAAAGTACCCATGCTGCTGCGTGACCTCGGGCCGGCTCGGCAGCTCGATCCGCACCTCGCCCGCCCCGACGTACGAGATCCGCGCCCCGAGATGCTCCATCAGCCCTTGCCGGTCGAAGCTCTCCCGGACCCGCGCCTCAGCAGCCTCCGTCATGCCCGGAGAGTACTAGGCCAGCGGGACCAGCGCGGCGGCCGGCAAGGTCGGGGTGCGGGAGCCGCCATCAGGTTCAACGGTCAGGCCGAACGTTGCCATTCCGGTGGTGGAGCCGTTGATGACCTGGGTGATGTCGCCGCTGGCGAGGCCGATCGAGGTGGCCTTGTTCGACGGGTCCATCATCCAGAGCTGCCAGGTTCGGTCCTTGGGCAGTTTCGGGAGATCGCGGAGTACGACGACCGACTTGTCGGCTTTTGTGGAGAGGACGACCGTGGCTTGGCCGCCGCCTTCGACGGTGCCGTGGACGGTGCGTGCGTCGGGCTGGGCCAGTACTGCGGCCATCTGCTGGTTCGCGCTCTCCGCGGCGGTGCGGTCCTGGTACTGGTCGATCGCGACGCCGCCGGCGGCAGCCACCGCGAGTGCCGCTGCGGCCAGGGCGAGCACCGAGCGTCGGGTGAAGCGCTGGACCTTCGACGTCGAGCTGACGACGGGGACCTGCGGGGGCAGTTGGCGGACGTCCTCGATGGCGGCCATCACGTTCGCCTTCAGGCTGGGTGGCGGCGGGGTCGAGACCTGGGTGGCGAGCTTGACCGCGGCTGTGCGGAGTTCGGCGACCTCTGCCGTGCAGAACGTGCAGACGGCGAGGTGGGCCTCGAAATGCGCTCGTTCGTCCTCGGGCAGTGCGTCGAGGACATAAGGGCCGGCCAAGGTGTGCACGTCCGGTTCTGTCATGGCCGTTCCCCCTTTGCAGAGCCTAGGCAGTCGCGCAGACGGATCAGGCCGTCGCGCATCCTCGCCTTGATGGTCGGGAGTTTCGCCCCGAGTTGATGGGCGACCTCCGGGTAGGTGTATCCGTTGTAGTACGCCAGTTCGATCGACTCACGTTGCAGCTCGGTCAGCGACCCGAGGCAGCGGCGTACCTGCTCTGCCTCGAGCCGCGTGCTGACCGTATCCGCGACCTGGTCGAAGTCGACCTCGACGGACCGGGCGCCGGCCAGGTCGGTCCGGTCCGCCGAGGCCTGCTCGGAGCGCACCCGGTCGACTGCCCGGCGGTGCGCGATGGTGAGGATCCACGAGTGCGCCGAACCCCGATCGGCGTCGTACCTGGTGGCCGTTCGCCAGACGTCGATCATCACCTCCTGCGTGACTTCCTCCGACTGGGCCGGGTTACGCAGAATCCGGCGTACCAGGCCGAACACCCAGGGGGCGACCCGGTCGTAGAGCGCGCTGAACGCGGCCGTGTCACCGGTCGCGGTCAGCGCCAGGAGGTCTCCGTCGGATCGGTTGGGCGATCCGACGGGCCAGGGAAGCGCGGTGGGTTCGGTCACGGGTCAGCTTGCCGGGGGCATCAGCACGGAGTCGATGAGGTACACGGTAGCGTTCGCGGTCCGGACGCCGCCGCAGATCACGTTCGCGCCGTTCACCTTCAGGCTGTTGCCCGAGCCGGAGACCGTGACGTCCTGCTTCTCGACGGTCGCGTGCGTGCCGACCACTGCGGACGGGTCGAGCTGGCCGGCGACCACGTGGTACGTGAGGATCTTGGTCAGCAGCGCGTCGTTGGTCTTCAGCGTGTTGACGGTGGCGGTCGGGATCTTCGCGAAGGCCGTGTCGACCGGCGCGAAGACGGTGAACTCGCCGCCGTTGAGCGTCGAGACCAGGTCGACCTTCGGGTTGAGCTTGCCGGAAACGGCCGCGACCAGGGTCGTCAGCAGCGGGTTGCCCGAGGCAGCGGTGGCTACCGGGGCGGCCGCCATACCGTCGATCGAGCCGGCGCCGCTCGGGTTGGCCTTCGCGTAACCGGCGCAGCCCGGGCCGACCAGGTCGCTCGCGGCGTCGCTCATGGCCGGGGTGGTGGCACTCGCGGACGGAGCGCTGGACGAGCTTGCCGGAGCGCTGGAGCTGCTGTTGTCGTTCGAACCACCGCAGGCGGACGCGGTCACGGCGAGGGCCAGCGCACTGAGGGCGAGGCCGGCGCGGGTGAGTTGCTTGGACATGAGGTGACTCTTTCCTGACGAGGTTGTTGCTGACACCGGTACTTCGGAGCCGCTCGCAGGCCGGATGGGTTCGAGATTTTTGAAAGTGAACAGACGTGCACCCGGTCCGGCGTACAGTCGCCAGCCGTCCTGGACTGTTGCCTGGAGAGAGTGGGAAGAAAGTGCTGCGAAAGCTGATCACCGGGGTCGTGGCCGCGAGCGCGATCGGCGGGTTCGCGCTGCCGGCCCCGGCGGCGAATGCTGCCCCTGCTGTGCATGAAGCTGTTGCGAGCCGGGTGACGACGTTCGACGGGCTGACCGAGTTGATGATCCAGCGGATCGTGATCGGTGACGACGTGGCGGCGTCGAAGTACTTCAGCGGGAAGCCGGTCGACGACCCGGTCCGCGAGCAGCAGATCCTCGACTCGGTCCGGCAGTCAGCCGTTCAGCTGGGCATCGACCCGGACTCCACTGCGGCGTTCTTCCAGGCGCAGATCGATGCGAGCAAGGTCGTCCAGCGCGGGCTGCTGGCGTACTGGGCGGCGCATCCGGACAAGGCTCCGACCAGCGGCCCGGACCTCAACGTCATCCGCGAGAAGCTCGACGCGCTGACCACCCAGCTGCTGGCCGAGCTGGTCCGCGTCGACCACCTCCGCCAGAGCGGTCTGCGCTGCGACATCTCGCTCGTCGTGTCCGCCGCGACCGCCGAGATCCGGCACCACCTGGACGCCCTGCATCGTCAGGCCGTGCGGACGGCTTCAGCGACTGTTTGTTAGCCCATACGAGCGAGGGCGGCCTCGGTGAGCTCGTACTCGAGTGGCTCGCCCGCTGCGTACCGCTCGATCTCGGCGGCGGTGATCTCGCCCATCTCGAGGTAGCACTCGACGGTCGCTGCAGCCTGATGCGGGGTCAGTAGGACGTTCGCCAGACTCCGGTACGGGCTGTCGGCCGGTAGCGGCTCCTCGTCGAACACATCGAGCGCTGCGTCGATGCGGCCGGTCTGGAGCTCGGTGAGGAGCGCGGCCGAGTCGATCAACCAGGAGCGAGCCGTGTTGACCAGCGATGATCCGTCGGCCATGAGCGCGAGCTCGCGGGCGCCGATCATGTGATGCGTCTCGGGCAGCGTCGGCGCGTGCAGGGCGACGACCCGGCTGGTGCGGAGCAGGTCGTCCAGCGCGATCCGGCGTACGCCGAGCTGGGCCGCGCGATCGTCGGTCAGATAGGGGTCGTACACGACGACCTCGGCGCCGAGCGCGACGAGCATCCGGATGTACTCGACGCCGGTCCGCGATGCCCCGACCACCCCGATCTGCGACGACGTGAGCCCGTGCTGCGGAGGCGCGTCGTCTCGCCACGCGCCGTCGTGCATCTGGTGGTCGAAGCGATGGATCCGGTGCAGCAGGCTCAACGTGAACGCGAGCGACACCTCGGCCACCGGCTCCGCCATCGCCTGCCCGGCCTGCGTGATCCGCAGTCCACGCCGGAACACCTCGTCGGTGACGAAGTGCTTCACCGACGACGCACTGTGCGCGATCAACCGCAACCGATCCGCGTGATCCAGCACCCCAGCCGTCAATGGCGTCGCGCCCCACGACGTGATCAGTACGTCGGCCCCTGGCAGCGCCGCCGTCAAAGCCGCCGCGTCACCAGGGTCATCGAGTACGACGACGTCCCCCAGCGCCTCCAGCCGCGCGACGCTCGCCGCCCCGAACACCATGTCCCGGAACGACGGCGTCGCCGCCAGCACCATCCTCAGCTTTTCGGCCATGACCGAATGCTAGTTCACCGAGACGTCGTCCAGCAGGAACGTCGTCGGGGCCCCTTCGTTCTCCGTGCTGGTCCAGTCCAGCGTGACCGTCCGGCCCCGGTACGGCGTGAGGTCGACGGACTGCGTCGCGTACGACGGCGTACTCCGGCTGAACGTCTTCACCGCGTGACCGTCGACCGTCAGTTGCAGTACGTCATCGCCACCGGCGACCCGCAGCGCGAATCGCAGAGTCGGATGCCCGAAGGACGGGACTCGCACCCGCTGGCTGAGCGAGTCGGTGTGCGTCGTACCGGTCCCGCCGAGCCAGGCGTACCCGAGCCCGTTGTGGCTGTACTGACCGTCAGCACGGATCACGTCCGTCGTCTCGGTCCAGCCGCCGTTCCCGGATTCGAAGTCACCGTTGACCACGGCGTTCTTCCGGGTGCTGACCACCCAGCTGATCACGGTGTTGCCGCGCGCCTTGGTGGAATCGGTTGCTGTCACCGTCGCGGAGTAGGTCCCGGGCGTGGTCGGCCGGCCGTAGATGATCCCGCTCAGCGCATCGATCCGGAGGCCGGCGGGCAGACCGGTTGCCGAGAACCGCACGAGGCCGCGGCCAGAGTCAGTCGCGCGTGCCCGCAGTACGACGACATCGCCGGCCGCGTTGAATTGCTGCGTCGGTGCGGAGACCGTGATCCGGTTGGCCTTGGTCGGCGAGGTCAGCGCGTGGGTGCCGATCGGCGTACCGAGGCCGGTGGGGCCGTCCCAGCCCGGCTGCGCGGTGCACAGCGCGGCCGGGGTACACGAGCCGTTGTTGCCTTCGACAACATCGTTGAGGTTGCCGGTGGCCCCGTAGGGGTATCCGGCCGGACGGGAGTCCGGAGCGGGGTCACCGGCAAGTGCGTAGGTCGCGGCGATGACCGGGGCGGCCGCGCTGGTTCCGCCGTACACGGCCCAGCCGGAGCCTCCCGTGGTTTGGTATACCGCGACACCAGTGGCCGGGTCGGCGATCGCCGAGACGTCCGCGATCGCACGCTTCGAGCAGGTCGTTGCCGGGATCACCGACTGCCAGCTCGGCTTGGCGATCAGGCTCGAGCAGCCCGATCCGGTGCCCTGACCCGGTCCGTTGTTCCAGACCGTCTCGGTCCAGCCGCGGGTCGAGTCGTCCTTGGTCAGCGTCGTACCGCCGATCGCGGTGGTGGCCGCGGAGCTGGCGGGGTAGGAGACACCGGCGTCGTAGTCGTAGTCGCCGGTGGACGCCGCGTACACGACACCGCGCGGGTTGAAGTACAGCTTGTCGAGCTCGGCCAGGTCGGACGACTCCGGTCCGCCCCAGCTCAGCGAGACGAACTTCGCGCCCAGATCGTTCGCGGTCTTCACTGCCTTCAGCAGGTCGTCGCTGGGGGAGTCGGACTCGATCAGCGTGATGCCGCAGTTCGGGCAGATCGCCGACACCATGTCGAGGTCGAGCGAGATCTCGCCGGACCACGACCGCGACGGTGCGGGCAGGGGACTCGGCAGGCCGTCCTGGTTCAGCTTCTGGAAGCAGCCGTTCGCGGTCGTGCACGCCGGCAGCCCGAACTGCTTGCGGTATACCGCGAGATCGGCCTCGGCGGTCGGGTCGTCGTACGCATCGACGATGTAGACCCGTTGCCCTTGGCCAGCCGTTGCTGACGGCAACTTGTACGCCGACTGCAGGTCGGCCGGACCGTACCCGGCCGGCGTGTCGGTCAGCGCCTTGGCGCGGAAGCCGAGATCGGCACGGCGCTGCGCGAAGCAGGTGTATTCGCCGGGCTTGACGTTCTGGTCGCAGCTCGCGACCACCTTCGGCGACTCTTGGGTATCCGCGGCCGCCGCCGTCGTCGAACCAGCGACGAGGACGAGGGCGAGCGGGACCGCCAACCGGCGCAATGAGATCACTGTTCTGCTCCTGAGTGGATCGGCGTCACGCCGGGACGAGAGTGGTCTGCTGCCAGCTCGCGCCGGCGTCATGGCTCACCCAGAGCTGCGTGTTCTGGGTGTACGCCGCATCGCGCTCGACGACCCACGCCGTCGTACCGGACTGCTGGACCAGGTCGTGGATGTGCTCGCTGTTCTCGAGCCATTCCTGGTCGATGCGCCACGACTTCGACAGCGTCGGCCGGTTGTACACGAGGCTCGCGGTGAGCGTGCTGAGCATGACCGCGCCGTCCGGTCCGACCGACAGTTGGCCGGCCAGGCCGAGTCCGCCGGGAATGGCGTCGTACCGGAAGGTCTTGCCGCCGTCGCCGGAGACGAGGAGGGTCTTGTCGGAGTGGCCGCGGCCGAAGTTCGCCATGCAGAGCACGTAGACGCGCCCCGGGCCGTTGGTCGCGAGGTCGGTGATGGTCGCGTCCTCGGCGTCGGCACAGGTGACCGAGCTCGTCGGCCGGACTGTGCCGTTGCGGATCGTGGACAGCCGGCCCGGGCCGACGAACGGCGCGGCCAGGAAGTAGACCGTCGAGCCTTCGGCGTCCATCGCTACGTGGTCGTCGGCGGCGACCTGGACGTCGAGTTGCTTCCAGCCGGTGGACTTGCCGGCGGGTGCACGCCAGACCTTCAGCGGGCGGTCGTCGCAGATGCCGGTGCCGATCTCGCAGCCGGACGTGACGAGGTAGGTGCCGTCGGGGGCAGCGAGCAGGTTGAGGACCTTGGCCTCGCCGCCGGGCAACGGGACCTGCGTCCACGTCTTGCCGCCGTCCTTGGTGGCCTCGAGGTACGGGTCGTACGCCCAGCCGAACTTGGCGTTGGCGAACTGCAGGCTGGTCAGACCCGGCTCGCCGCTCTTCGCCAGCCCGTTGTGCGTGCGGCCGGCGGCGGTCCAGGTCTTGCCGCCGTTGTGCGTGGCAAGTACCTCGGCCGGACAGGTCGCCGTACCGCAGGCGACGCCGCCGAGCACGTAGCCGTCGGACTGGGTCGGCCAGACGATCGACTGCGGAGCGAAGGCAGGCTCGGTGGGATCAGCGGTCGCGACATCGGCTCCGGAGCCGACCAGAAGCGCGGTGACAACGGCGCCTATCAACGCGATTGTCTTGCGGCCAGCATGCAGACGCACAGTTCACTCCTCGGACAGGCGACGTTTCCTGGGACACGCTAAGCCCTGATCTCGCCATCACGTCGCCCATTCCGGCCAAACGCCGATCCCGGCCAACTACGCTCAGCAGGTGGCTGATTGGGAAGCAGTTGGGTTGTCAGGAATCGACGCTCAGGTCTATCGCCAGCTGCTCCGGGATCCGGGGATGCCGGTGGAGCAGCTCGGGGAGATTCTCGAGTTGCCGGATATCGCGGAGGCGGTTGAGCGGCTCGTGGCTGCCGGGTTGGTGCGGAGTGGTTCGGAGGCCGCGCCGGCTCCGGTCGACCCGCGGTCGGGGCTGGGGATGCTCGTCCGCGAGCGACGGGCCGCGTTGGACGGGGTCGCGGCGATGACCGATCAGCTCGCCCGCGAGTTCAGCGCGGGCCAGTTGCAGGCCGAGCCGAGCCGGCTGATCGAGATCGCGGTCGGCCGGGACGCGATCGAGGCACGGATCGACGACATGCTGCGCGGTGCGACGCAGCAGGCGGTCGGTACGGACACCCCGCCGTACGTCGCTGATGGGAGCGCGCAGGTGTCGGGCGCGGAGTTGGCGCTACTCGATCGTGGTGTGCGGTTCCGGTCGATCTATGCAGCCGAGGTGCTCGATCATCCGGGGTGGGTTGAGCGGTTGCGATCGATGGGCGAGCGCGGCGAGCAGTCGCGGGTGCTGCCGCAGGTGCCGGTGAAGCTGCTGATCGTTGATGGGACGACGGCGATCCTCCCGTTGGCGGGTGGGCCGTCGACGCCGGGGCAGGCGCGGGCGGTTGTTGTGTCCGACTCGGCGCTGACGAGTGCGCTGCAGGTGTTGTTCGACCAGTTGTGGAATCAGGCAACGCCGTTGCGGTTGTCGGAGAACGCGGATCCGAACACGACTCTGATCAACCTGCTGGCGAGTGGGATGAAGGACGAGGCGATCGCGCGTCAGCTGGGGGTGAGTGGCCGGACGTTGCGGCGGCGGATCGCTCAGGTACAGGAACAGCTCGGCGCCACCAGCCGCTTCCAGGCCGGCCTCCAAGCAGGCCGCCACGGCTGGAGCTAGGCCGCGGGTAGAGCTGAGCCGCGGCGGGGAGCTAGGCCGCGGCGGCGCGACGGCTGGCGCGGGTGACCAGCAGGTGCAGGGTGACCGTGATCGCGAGGATGACCCCGGCGACACCGAGCAGCCCGTCCGGCGACGCTCCGGCCGTCAACGCGACACCACCGAGCGCGCTGCCGAGCGCTGACCCGAGCGAGATCGCACTCCCGTTCAACGCGATCACGATCGTCGCCGACTCCGGCGCCATCGTCGCCAACCGCGCCTGCTGCGGAACGGCCCCGCCACCATTCCCCACACCCGCGGAGAAGAACCAGACCAAACCCCACACCGCCGCGACGACGGCCGGCGCAAACATCAGCGCCACCATCCCGAGAATCGAGTTCAGCAGCAGGCCGATCAACACCACGGTCAGCACCCGGATAGCGCTGAACCGATCGACGAGCCGCCCGGTGATCGCATTGCCGGCCATGCTCGAGACGCCGTACCCGAACATGATCAGGATGATCGCCCAGTGCGCATGGAAATGCGGACCGAGGATCAGCGTCGCGTACGTGAAGCACGTGTAGCTGCTGCACAGAATGCCCGTCGTGACCAGCAACCCGGCGAGCAGGCGCGGCTGCTTGAGCGGCCGCAGTCGATCGACGAGCGTCCCGCCGGGCAGGTGCAGCCGGGGGAGCCGAAGCAGGATGCCGACCAGCGCGATCGTGCCGACCACCGCGACCATGATCATCGGGAACCGCCAGCTCGACTGCCCGATCACCAGGCCGATCGGTACACCGAGAGCGGTCGCGGTCATCCAGCCGCCCAGGACGAACGACAACGCCTTGCCGTGGTGCTCGGGCGGCGTCAGCGCGATCACGTACCCGGTGACGGCCGCGTTCAGCAGGCAGCCGCCGAGCGCCGCGATCACCCGGCCGCCGAGCGCGATCGGGTAGTTCGTCGCGATCCCGACGATCAGGTTGCCGAGTACGAACACGGCCAGCGCGAGCGCGATCGTCGTACGGCGTTCCCAGCGTGACGTCAACGTGCCGAGGACCGGACCGGCGAGCGCGGCGGTGAACGCGAACACCGACATCAACTGCCCGGCCGCAGCCGCGGTGACGCTCAGGTCGCCGGCGATCTGCGGAAGCAGACCGGCCAGCACGTACCCATCGATCCCCATCGAGAACGTCGCGACCGCCAGCCAGATGAACGGCCGGTACGAGAACCCATGCCCGTCCACCGCGCCCGCGGCCCGCGTCTGCGTCATCTGGATATCTCACCCCGAGCGGCATACTCCGGGCAAGAGGAATCTGATCAAATCTGCCAAAAAGCCCCTACCTGTGATCACCCATGGTCAAGACAGCGACCGTCTTGACCGGTGAGACCGGGACCGGAATGTCCAGTCGAAAAGTAATCTTTCAGGTGTGACGACTGCGGAGAGTTCCTACCGGCTGCGCTACGGATCGAGTACGGCGTTCGCGCCGCCGGCGGTGTGGAACGACGTCATCGCGCAGCAGCTCGCGCATCGATCCGTGCGGTCCTACCGGCCGGATCCGGTGCCCGCTGACACGTTGGCGGCGTTGATCGCGGCCGCACAGTCCGCCCCGACGTCCGGGAACCTGCAGCTGTGGAGCGTGGTCGCGGTCCAGGACGAGGTACGTCGTACCCGGCTGGCGGAGCTGGCGGGGGAGCAGGAGTTCATCGCGCAGGCGCCGTTGTTCCTGGTCTGGCTGGCCGATCTGGCCAGGGCGCGACACATCACCACCGAGATCGGATCGGCAACGGCAGAGGCCGCGGACTTCGTCGAGGCGGCCCTGCTCGCGTTCGTCGACGTCGCGCTCGCCGCGCAGAACGCTGCGCTGGCAGCCGAGTCGCTCGGGCTCGGCACAGTGTTCGTCGGCGCGATCCGCAACCGTCCGCTCGACGTCGCCGCGGAGTTGCGGCTGCCGCCGAACGTCTTCCCGGTCTTCGGCCTGACCGTCGGCTATCCGGACCAGCTCGACGAGGCCGCGGTCAAACCGCGTCTCCCGCAGGAGGCCGTCCTCCACCACGAGACGTACGAGCTCGAACCGCAGGAAGCCCATGTGCGCGCCTATGAGGAGGCGCTGAACACGTTCTACGCGAACGCCGGCCTGCCGACGAGCTGGGTCGCCCGCGTGGCCAGCCGGTTCGGGACAGTCGCCGGGCTCAAGGGCCGTGAGCACCTGCGCGAGGCCCTCAAAGTCCGCGGCTTCGAATTGCGCTGACCCATCCGGCGGGGTTGTTTCATACGACCGTTTCGCCTGCTCTGTAAAGGGTTTGCCGGGCGACGCCCCGGGCACCGGACCGGACGCACGGGGATTGCGTCCGCCGGGTCAATCCCCGGCCCACAGAGGAGAGGGAAGCATGGTATTCATCCTGTGGATCATCGCGGTGATCCTTGTCGTGTCCGGAATCGTCTCGCTGTTCCGCGGCCAGGTGATGTGGGGTGCCGCCCTGATCATCATCGGTCTGCTGGTCGGCCCGGGCGGCGTGAGCATTTTCACCTGATCCAGCTACACGAATACGCAGCGGCGGACCGGGTACCGGATTGCCGTTGAGGGACGCATCCGGGCCCGCCCCGGTGCCGGTGAGCGTTGAACGCTCGTGACCATGACCGGCGCCGGGGCGTGTCCTTTCTGTCTCCTAACCGACCGACGGGCCCAGTCCGAGCGACTGCGGTGTGCTGGGGTCGGGGCTCGGCTGGTGCAGGCCCTCGTCCAACGCGCCGTACTCCGTCATCAGGGCGGCACTGCCGCCCCACGGGGTCTGCTCCTCGGCGATCAAGGTGTTGGTCGTCAAGAGCAGGCCGGCCACCGACGCGCCGTTCTGCAGCGCGGAACGCGCCACCCGGAGCGGGTCGATGATGCCCATCGCGAGCATGTTGCCGTACACGCCTTCCAGAGCATCGAAGCCCTCGTCGACGCCCATCTGCGACGTACGCTCCAGCACCTCGGCGCCGGAGTAACCCGCGTTCGCGGCGATCAGGTACGCCGGTTCGCGCAGCGCCCGCCGGACGATGTCGACACCGGTCTTGTAGTCACCCTTGACGTCCAGACCGTCGAGGGCTGACGCGGCATGCAGGAGGGCCATGCCGCCGCCCGCGACGATCCCTTCCGCCATCGCGGCCCGTGTCGCAGACAGCGCGTCCTCGACCCGGTGCTGGAGCTCCTTGAGCTCGGCCGGGGTCGGCGCACCGACACGGATCACCGCAACCTTGCCCGACAACGAGCCGATCCGCTCGGTCAGGACGTCCTCGTCGACGCCGAACGTGGCCCGTTCGAGCTCCGACCGCAGCTGCGCGAGCCGGAACGCCACGTCCTTGTCGTGCCCGCTGCCCGCGACGATCGCCGTACGGTCGGCCGTGACCCGCACCTGGTCCGCGCGGCCCAGTTGGTCGAGCGTCATCGTCTCGAGGCTGAACCCGGAGTGCCGGCTGTAGACCGCGCCGCCCGTGATCGCCGCGATGTCCTCGAGCTTGTGCAGCCGCCGGTCGCCGAACCCGGGGGCCTTCACGGCCACGCACTGGAACAACCCGTTGACGTGGTTGTGCACCAGCATGCTGAGCGCCGTACCTTCGAGGCTCTCGGCGATGATCACCAGCGGACGCGGCTCGCGCATGATCTTGTCCAGCAGCGGCATGATCTCCTGGACCTTGGTGATCTTCTCGCTGCACAACAGGATGTACGGGTTGTCGAGCACGGCCTGCAGGCTGCCAGGATCGGTCACCATGTACGGCGACATGTACCCGTTGTCGAACTCGAACCCCTCGACGAAGTCCACGCCCATACCGTTGATCGAGGACTCCTCGATGGTCACGATCCCGCCGTCGCCGACGGTGTGCAGCGCGTTCGCGATCACCGCGCCGACGACATCGTCGTCGTTCGCCGAGATCGCCGCGACCCGCGCGTAGTCCTGCTCGGTCACGACCGGGTGCGCGACGTCGCGCAGCCGCTCGACCAGTTTGCCGACGGCAACGTCGATACCCCGTTTCACCAGAACGGGGTTCCCGCCGGAGCCGATCGCGTGCATGCCCTCGCGGATGATGGCCTGCGCGATCACGGTCGCCGTGGTGGTGCCGTCGCCGACGATGTCGTTGGTCTTGATCGCGGCTTCCTTGACCAGCTGGGCGCCCATGTTCTCGAACTGGTTCTTGAGGAAGATCTCCCGCGCGATCGTCACGCCGTCGTTGGTGACGACGGGCGATCCGGTGATCTTCTCCAGGATGACGTTGCGCCCCTTCGGGCCCAGCGTCGACTTCACCGCGTCTGCCAGCTGGTCAACGCCGGCCAGCAGAAGATCGCGGGCACTCTCACCGAATCTGAGTTCCTTGGCCATCAGTTCCCTCCGGAAATGGTCGTGTTACGGAACGAGGATCGCGCGGCCGCGGACCCGGCCGGCGTCGAGATCGGCGACCGCGTCAACGGCCGCGTCGAGCGGATAGGTCCGGGTGTGCAGCGTGACCTTGCCGGCCTGGGCGAGCGCCATCAGCTCGGCCAGCTCGTTGAACGTGCCGACGATGTTTCCGACGATGTTGCGCTCGGTGGAGATGATGTCCAGCGTCGGGATCTGCACCTGGCCGCCGTACCCGATGACGAAGTACGAACCGGCCCGGCCGGTCATCGCGAAACCGTCGTGCTCGGCGCCCTGCTCGGCGACGAAGTCCAGCACCACGTGTGCGCCGGCGCCGTCGGTCAGCTCCAGCACCTTCTCCACCTGCTTGCCGTCGGCAACGACCGTCTGGTCGGCGCCGAGCTGCTCGGCCAGTTTGAGCGCGTCCGGGTTGCGGTCGACGACGATGATCCGCGCCGCCGTCAACGCAGCCAGGCACTGGACGCCGATATGCCCCAGACCGCCCGCGCCGATCACCACGGCCGTCGTACCGGGAGGCAACAGTGGCAGGGCCTTCCGGACCGCGTGGTACGCCGTGATGCCCGCGTCGGCGAGCGCCGCGACATCCTGTGGTCGCGTGCTCGGGTCGAGCTTCACGCAGGCGCGGGCGGAGGTGAGGAGGTACTCCGCCATCCCCCCGTCACTGTCCAGACCCGGGAACGAGCTGTTCTCGCAGTGCATGTCGTCCCCGGCGCGACAGGCATGGCACAGACCGCAGGTCGGCGTCGGGTGCAGGATGACGGTGTCGCCGACCTTGACGTTGGTGACGGCCGAGCCGATCTCGTGCACCCAGCCGGCGTTCTCGTGGCCGATCGTGTACGGGAGCGACGGGTGCATCGCCGCGTCCCACTGACCCTCGATGATGTGCAGATCGGTCCGGCACACGCCCGCGCCGCCGATCTTGACGATGACGTCCAGCGGGCCCTTGACGACCGGTTCCGGTACGTCCTCGACCACTGGTTGCTGGTGGTACCCGTGCAGTCGAACGGCCTTCATCCCTGCTCCTCCTCGCCCGCACCGGTTTCGGTGTACCGGTGCCTCAGCATGCCCCTGCAGATACCGGTGTTGGCCTCGATGCCGGTCCGGGTCAGCCGGGCCAGCCCGAGGTGTCTGGCCGCCGCGGGTGCGCCGATCGCCTCGCCGGTCGCGACGTCGATGAGCAGCGGTGCGTCCGGTCCGGTCGGCAGCCCGAGTTCGGACCGGCGACGCAGCAACCGGTCGAGCTCGGCCGACGGCGGTACGTCGGCGATCGTCAGCCGCGCGACCTCCGCCGGATCGGTGCCAGAAGCAACAAAAGGCCGGCAGACCTGATCGGTCCCGGCCAGCACCGCCTTGGCGACGAACGTACGGCGTAACTCGTCGAGCTCCGCCGCCGCCTCGCCGTCGAACGAGGCGACGAACCCCGCCCGCGCCGCCACCCCCGCATTGATCTGGGCGGCGGCGAAATGATCCTCCAGCGCCACGTCGACCGACCGCACGGCGGGCAGCGCCGACACCACGTCGTACGCGTCGGCGACCATCAGGAACGCGAAGTTCGGCGCACAGAAGTAGGTCGGCAGCCGCAACCGCACGACCACGTCGCCGGCGGCCGACACGACGCAGGTCGAAACGAATCCCAGCGTCGTGATCGGCTCGTCCAGCTCCGGGTCCCGGACCGCACCGAGTGCGTCCAGGACCCGGTCCTTCTCGGCGATGACTGCCGTCATCAGGACGCGACCAGCTTCGAGTCGTCCTGTGCGGCGGGGGTGTCCTCCTTCAGTTGCAGCTCGTCCGGCACCTTGATGTCGTAGAGCTTGGCCGCGTTCAGCCCGAGGATCTTCTTCTTCCCGTCCACCCCGAGCCGCGGGTAGTCCGCGAACTCCGGCTGGTCGGGGAACTCCCAGTCCACGAAGCCCTCGATCTGCCACTTCGGCTCCCAGATGCCGTAGTCGCTGCCGAACGTCATCTTGTCCTCGCCGACCCAGAACAGCAGTTCGCCCATCACCTTGGCGAAGAACTGCGGCCGCGCGTGCATCAGTCCGCCGATGACGACCGACAGACCGGCGTACACGTTGGGTTCCTGGGTGGCCATGAAGCAGAAGTCCTCGATCCGCGGCAGGCCGACGTGCTCGACGATGAAGTTGAGCTCGGGGAAGTCGGTCGCGGCGTGGTCGACATCGGAGACGTCGAACGCGTCCTTGTCCAGCGGCCAGATCGTGGGGCCCTTGTGGACGTGGATGTTCTTGATCCCGAGTTCCTGCGCCTTGGCGAGGTACGTGTACGCCGCCGGGTCGGTCAACTTGTAACCGCGGGATCCGGCGTTCCACTCTGCCGTGTAGAGCTTGACTCCCTTCGAGCCGTACCGCTCGACGTTGCGCGCCAGCTCTTCCAGGCCGGCGTCACCGTCGCGCGGGTCGAACCGGGTGTTCAGCACGAACATGCCCGGATGCTTCTCGCCGAGATTCGCGTTCTGCTCGGTGGTGTTGAAACCCTCCGCGTACCACTCCTTCAGGTACGTCGGCTGGAACACCGCGACGTCCACGTAGCCGTCCTCGAAGACGTCCTTCATCAGGTCGTCCTCGGTGTAGCTCATGAACTTCTCGATCGTCCAGTGGGTCTCCTTCGGGCCGAGGCTCTGGTACGCGTGGAAGCATTCGATCCAGCCCTTCGCGTACTGCTCCGCACCCTTCACCCAGTTGTCCGGGCCGGCCTTCCACATGTGCATGTGGCTGTCGACCACGAAGTACTTCTCACCATTCTTCTCGTACACGAAAGAGACCCCCTGGTCAGCTGGATGCGGTCAGGTCGAAGCCGATGTACTCGGCGGCGTCCTCGGGGTTGGCGAACATGATCGTCCGGTCGTCGAGGTGGACCATCCGCCCGTAGTGGGTCGACATGTTCTCCTCGAACTCGGCCTGGTCGAAGTACCCGGGCTCCTCGCCGAGCGCCTCGGAGATGTCGTCGTAGACGAAGTCCATCCGGTTGATCGCGTCGACCCGGATCATCGACGGCAGGTGCGTCACGGTGACGTTGTCCTGACCGGTCATCACCTCAGCGACAACCGCGCCGACCTGGTTGTTCATCAGCGTCACGCCGCACTTGTTGGACGCGGTGTTGTCCTGCTTGAACGGGCTTTCCGCGGTGGTGAACGTGCTGGTCACAGTGACAGCTCCTTCGGTTCCTCGAGGCCCAGCGAGGTGACGATGCCGCTGAACCGGCTCTTGACCCGGTCGAGGCCGTCCTCGAACCGTGGCGGTTTCGCGTCCGGCTGCGACCACAGCGGCTGCAGTGCGCGGGCCGCGCGGAGCGACTCCGCGGTCCACTTCGCCGCCCAGTCCTGCAGGATCGACTTGTTGTGGTCCGCGAACTCCTTGTCGTTGGTGAGCAGCTCGAACATCGCCGTCGTGTAGCGCAGGTCGCGCTCGGCGAAGTCGTACTCCGCCGCGCCGACGACCGTCGGAGTGACGAAGTCGCCGTTCCGCGGGGATGCCTGCTGCACCAGCTGGCTGCGGAACAGTTCACCGACGAGCGGCTCGAACACGACGTTCGACGCGAAGATCGCCTCGCACCAGTCGTCGATCCCGGTCAGCTGCTCGGCGACGTCGCGCACGCCCTGCCAGGCCGGGTCGCTGTTCCAGGTCTCCAGGTGCGCGGTGCCGTCGAAGCCCTCGATCTCCTCGGACAGCGTGAGGTTGTACAGCGCGAGGTCTTGCGCGGCGCGGATCCGGTGCATGCTGTTCACCGAGATCGCGTTGTTGTGCATGTTCGTCGGTGCGCGCCGGTTCGCGTTCGCGTACAGGTACAGGCCGAGGCCGTGGTCGACGTGCATCCAGGCGCCGACGTGCTGCTCGACGAAGCGGACCCAGTTCGTGTTCCACTGCTCGAAGGCCTTCGACTGCTTGGCGGCCTCGACGTTCTGGGTGACCTGGCGGACCACGTTCGAGTTGTACCGGTAGAGGGTGAGCTCCCACTCCTCGTTCGGGTCGCGGAACTCGTGCCAGCCGGTGGCCGGCCATTCCTTCACGAACAGGCCGCCGGTACCCGGGCCACGCTGCGGGCTGGGCTTGTCCGAGCCCCAGGCCTTCAGCACGGTCCAGTCCAGCGGGTATCCGCCGCGGCCGTCGGAGAAGCCGTACAACCAGCCCTGGCTGAGGTAGTGCCGCGGGTCGGGCTGTACGTCGACCGTGACGTCCTCGTAGTGGGTCTGCTTACGCTTCTGCGGTGTGTAGTAGTTGTACCGCCGCGAGGTCGAGTCCGGGAACTCGCGGGCGCCCGCCTCGGCATCGGTGAAGACCGGCTTGGGCACGCTGCGTTCGGTCTTAGGTGAGTCCTGTGTGGTGGTCATCGGCTTCCTGCCTCCAGCACTTCCGAGTCACCGGCGTCGCCGGTCGTGGTGAACTTGTCGTAGTAGATGTGCTTGGTCGCGATCCCGAGCCGTTCGAGCAGCGGGATCGCCGCCTCGACCATCGGCGGCGGCCCGCACACATAGGCATCGGCTCCGGTCAGGTCCGGCTCGAGCCGCTTGACCACGTCGGTGATCAGTCCGCTCTCGCCGTCCCACTCCTCTTCCGACAGCGCCGGCACGTACCGGAACCGCGGCAGCCGCTGCTCGAGCTCGTGCAACTCCTCCTCGAAACACAGGTCCAGTTGTGTCCGGGACCCGTAGTAGAACGTCGTCGGCCGGTCGATCCCGCGCTCGGCCATCGACCGCAGCAGGGCCAGGATCGGCGCCATCCCGGCCCCGCCGCCGAGGAAGACCAGCCGGGCGTCCGGATTGTCCCGGAGGGTGAACACCCCGAACGGCCCGGTCAGGTCCAACCGGTCACCGACCCGGAGGCGCTGGTCCAGGAACTCCGAGAACATCCCGCCCGGGTACACCTTGATGACGAACTCCAGCTGCCCGCTCTCGCGGCTCGACGTGTTCGCCATCGAGAACGAGCGACTCGCCCCTTCTTCGCCGGAGTCCGGCACCGAGATGTCGACGTACTGTCCCGGGAAGAACTTCAGCTCGCCGGGCTCGGAGAGCTTCAGCACCAGGTGCCGGAGGTCGTGCGTCACCGGAGTGATCGCGACGACCTCCGCCGTCCGTTCCTGGATCGGCAGACCCGAGCGGATCATGTCCTCGTCGTAGTTGAGCAGCTCGATCGTGAGGTCCTCGAAGGCGTGCGCCCGGCACAGCAGCGTGTAGCCCTCGTCCAGTTCGTACTCCGGTAGCGCGAAGGTGCTGTAGCGGTCCAGGTCGATGTCGTCACCGTCGAGGACGAACGACTTGCAGGACGCGCACTGTCCCTCCTTGCAGCCGTGCATGAGCATCACGCCCTGCTCGGCGGCCGCGCGCAGGATCGTCTGGTCCTCGTCGACCTCGATCTCGATGCCGACGGGCTCGAACCTCACGACGTGCTTGTCTCCCATGGGATCAGGCGTCGGCTCGAGCGGGTCGTCCGGCCGGGCCGCCCTTGACGTAGCGCGCCGCGAACGCGGTCCGCTCGTCGTCGGACATCTCGTTCAGCAGTACGTTCGGGCTCGCCAGCGGCGGGCACTTGCGCAGGTGGTCGAGGGTCCACATCTTGTCCGGGTTCAGGTCCAGGTGCGGCTGCGCGACCATCGTCTTGCCGTCGTCGCGGACGAAGCCCATGTCGGACACCACGTCGGCCCAGTTCCAGCCGTGGTACAGCGTCTCCCACTCGCGGTGGCCGATCAGCTTGCCCATGTTCGGCGTCTGCCGGCCCTGGTACGTCGGCCGGAACGCGGTCTCGTCGGTCCACTTGCACATCTCGTGGCAGTACGTCCGCCACTGGCCGTCGACCTTGGCCATCACCATGTCCTCACGGACCAGACACGGCACCATGCACGTCCAGCAGCGGTGCGGGTACTCGTAGTCGACGTCCTCGAAGACGATCGGCTTGTGCCCGTTCGGCGTGGACAGGCGGTTGTAGTTCTCCCACCAGGCGCCGTACTTGTCGTACCAGCCCGGGTACTTGTACTCGAACCACTCGAAGTCCTTGTCCGTCATCGGGTCGATCCGCCAGTAGTTGGCGAGCCAGCCGGTGGCGAAGAACTGGGCGACCTCGTGCACGTAGCCCTTGTTCCAGATCTGGTTCCAGGACTCCTCGATCAGGTCGTGCGGGATCTCGAGTCCGTACTTCTCCAGCGGCACCAGGTAGCTGCGGTAGTAGTCGTCGTAGATCCAGCGGCGCCACATCTCGGCGTACGACTCGCGGTCCTTGCGCCGGTCCTTGGTGCCGTACTCGATGAAGGTGCCGATCGCGGCGTCGACGACGCGGTGGTTGTTCCACCAGGCGTACCGCAGGTCGCGGGCGAGCAGCTGGTGGTTGTCCTCGTCGGCGAGCGCCATCAGCAGCGTCGCGTACCCGTTGCTGATGTGCCGGGACTCGTCGGACTGGACCGAGTGGAACACCGTCGGCAGCAGGTAGTCGCCGTTCGCGGCGGCCTCGGCCGGCATCGCGACGAACAGCGTGTTGGTGAAGGCGGTCTCGGCCACGATCGTCAGGTAGATGCTGGCCGCGGTGATCGCGTCACCGGTGATGAAGCCCTCGGCGAACTGCCGGCCGATGGTGCCGCAGTAGTCGCTCTGGAAGTCGCGCAGGCTTGAGTTGAAGCCGGCTGGGTCGATGTAGTTGTTCATGTACAGGCGCTTGAGGTTCTGCTGGATCGTCGAGTGCCTGACCTCGTCGATCATCTGGATGGCCTGCCCGTTGTGCAGCTCCGGGTTCGGCACGGTCCGGAACAGCAGCGGCATCGCCCGAGCGGCCGAGATCTCCGGCAGCGGGATGATGCTCAGGAACAGCTTCTGCCATTCCAGCCAGCGTTCCTGGACCTGGCGGAACATGTTCCCGCGGATCGCGCCGTCCGAAGCGCCGTACACCCGGTGGTCCTTCTCCTCCTGCATCGGGAAGTACGACCGCAGTACCTGCTTCAGGGGGTCTTTCTTCTGCGCCTTACGGAACGTGTAGTCCGTCCCGTACTGGGAGACCGGCTCGTGGTACGCCGGTTCCCATGACAATTCCTGGATCTTCTGGTGGGCCCTCGCCACGCTTTGGCGACTCATGGCTTTCCTCCCGCTCATGTGGCCGGCTGTGTGCTTGCAGTACATCGCCGCCCGGAGCGGGGTGAGGTCTCAAATTGAGAAGCGGGTCACGACTCGCCGAAGAAGGCCTGGCGGAGCTCGGCGAGCCGCTCTTCCTTCTGCTCGACCAGCCGGTGGTCACCCTGCGGATCGGGCTGGATACCCAAGCACCGCAGCAGTTCGGCGGCCGGTTCGCCGGGGTGACCAGTGGCTCCCAGGACGGGATGCAGACCGGCGTCGGCGAGGTGTTCGAAGACGAGATGTACGACGGTCCACGGGTTGTAGGACTCCTGCTGCGGCGAGACATCGTTGTCCATGAAACCTCCAGTCGTTTGATCTCAATCGCATGCCCGGCAGGCCTCCCTGGGTGTCTCATTCTGAGACGCCACTTGTGTCCGGCTGCACTACTCTCGAAGAGGACGCGACCCCGGTGGGAGGCCCCGTGGACGAAATCGCCCCCTCGATGGAGGACAACCGGCGCGCCGCTACGGCGCGGTTGAACTTCCTCACCCTCGACCCGGTCAAGACGCAGGATGTCCGGCCGCCGATCCTTGCCTCCTGGGTACGGTCGCGGCGCTGGAACCTCCCGGCCGACCGGATCACGCTTCCGTACGTCGCCGACCCCGACCTCGACATCCCGTTGACCCGCAGCGCCGCGCCCGTACTGCGGCAACTGCACCAGAATCTCGACGGTCAGCCGATCAGCGTGATCCTCACCGACCGGACCGGGATGGTGCTGGAGCGCCTGACGGCGGACACCAACCTGGCGCGGTACCTGGACAAGGTTTTCCTGGCGCCGGGGTTCAGCTACGCCGAGGAGTTCGCCGGCACGAACGGCATCGGGACCGCGCTCGAGGGCGGCGGACCGATGCACGTGTTCGGTCACGAGCACTACGCCGAGGATCTCGAGGATCTTGCCTGCGCCGGCGTACCGATCAAGCACCCGGTGAACGGCAAGACGATCGGCGCGATCGACCTGACCTGCTGGCGCAAGGACGCCGGGTCATTGCTGATGGCGCTTGCCAAGACCACGGCGGAGAACATCCGGGCCGCGCTGCTCAAGGACAGCTCGGCGCGGGAGCTCTCGCTGCTGCAGGCGTATCTGCAGAGTTCACGCCGGCTCGGTGACATGGTGATCGCAGTCGACGACGATCTGCTGCTGATGAACGCGAAGGCAGGTCAGTCGCTCGACGCGTCGGACCAGCGCGCCGTACTCGGGTATGCAGCCGAGATGCTGGCCCGCGGTACGACCGAGGCCATTGTGGCCGAGCTGCCGACCGGTTCGTGGGTACGGATCATGTGCCGCCCGGTCGCGTCCGGTGGCGGTGGGATCATCCAGATCAGCCCGCATTCGTCGGGTGTCGGCATTCGTACGCCGGCCACCGGGCATCGTCCGCCGCCGCGTCCGGTCCTTCCCGGGCTCGTCGGGCGGAGTGCGCCGTGGCTCGGCAGCAGCCGCGAGGTGGACAACGCGTGCCGGGCCGGCCAATGGGTCGTGCTGACCGGCGAGCGGGGGACCGGCAAGGTCACCCTGGCGCGGGCCGCGCACCATCAGAACAACCCGGCCGGTTTGTTCCACGTTGTCGACGTTGCGCGGGTGGGTGGCGGGTTCGCGGCAGAGCTGGAGTCCGAGCTGTCCGACGATTCGGTGCAGGCGCTGGTGATCCGGCACGTCGAGCGCCTGGACGCGAGCGGCGTGGATGCGACGATCGCGGCGCTGTACGACGTACTCGAACGCCGACCGGCCGATCCGCCGTGGATCGCGCTGACCCTCACCTCGGACGAGTCGGACGCGCCTGATCTGGGGGAGCTGCTGTCGCTCTTCCCGCTGACCGTCGAGGTGCCACCGCTGCGGCACCACATCGAGGACGTCCGCGAACTCGTCCCGTACTTCCTCAACCAGTTGAGCCACGGCGAGCTGACCTGCGGCCCCGACGCCATGCAGCAACTGATGCGCTCAGCCTGGCCCGGCAACACCGCCGAACTGTGCCAGATGCTCAAACAGGTCGTCGTACGCCGTCGTCGTACCGGCGTGATCACCCCCGCGGACCTCCCGGGCCGCGCCCAAGCCATCAGCCGTCGCAGCCTCAGCCAGCTGGAAGCGCTCGAACGCGACGCGATCATCCGCAGCCTGCTCGCCAACGACGGCCACAAGGGCCACGCCGCGAAATCGCTCGGCATGTCCCGAGCGACCATCTACCGCAAGATCCACGACTACGGAATCCAGCCGCCCTAAACCGTCCGGGTGACGACCCACCGGTGCGGCGAAATAGGACGGGTCCTGGTGAACCCGTGATTCTCGAACGCCGCCATCGGCCCCGTATGCAGAAACGACCCCGACACCTTCCGGTCGTCGGTCTCCTCCGGATACCCCTCGACGACGCCACCTCCGAGCTGCCCAATCTGCACCAAAGCCCCACCGAGCGCCACATCCGCAACCCCGCGCCCCCGCAGCCCTTTCCCGGTGAAGAAACAGGTAACCCGCCAGTCCGGCAGCTCAGTCAGCCCCTTCTCATAAAGCCGCCGACTCTTAACCTCCGGCAACTCCTCCGGCGACCCGAACTGACACCACCCCAAACACTTCTCCCCGTCGAACACCAGCGCCGCATGCGTATCCCCACTCCGCACCCGCGCTTCCTTCTCCTCCCGATTCTGCTGAGGAGTCCGCCCCTTCCCGAGCTTCACATGAAACCCCACACACCAACACCCACCCCAAACCCCGTTGTTCGCCTCAACCAACTCCGCAAACGCAGGCCACGTCTCCACATCCAAGGCCCGTACCTCGAACTCCACACTCATACGCGGCGGGAGTGTTTCTTGGAGCGGTGGAGTTGCCAGGTGGGGAGGAGGAGTAGTTCGTCCTGGTTGGAGCGGTCGTCGGGGTTGCTGCGGAGGTAGCGGGTGAGGCCGTCGGAGTTGACTCGGACCCGGGGGCCGCGGGTGCCGTCGGAGCGGCGGACGAAGGCGCGGCCGGCGCCTCGGTCGAGCCACTGGACGAAGTCGGCCAGTGAGGACTCTTCCGGGTCGAGGCTGCCGGGGTCCCAGCGCACGGCAGCGATGTGCTTGAGGTCGGGGTCGCCATTCAGTCCGACCGCGGTCACGTACAGGGTCGTGTAACTCGCCAAGCTGGCCATCGAACGGTTCCTTCGGCGTACGCGGAGAAGTCAGGGTTTCTCCACCTCGGAGGCTAGCCGTCGGTCATCGCCTTGTGAAGTGAGTCTCAAAGGATGTCAAAATCCGTCATTTTGACTAGGTTAGGCTTACCTAACTTATGGAGTGAATCGTGACGGACCCTCGGGTCGCCGTGGTCGGTGCCGGCCCGGCTGGAATCTATGCCGCTGACATTCTCGCCCAGGAACATCCCCGGGTGCTGGTCGATCTCATCGAGCGGTTACCGGCGCCGTTCGGCCTGGTGCGGTACGGCGTGGCGCCGGACCATCCCCGGATCAAGGAGATCATCAAGGCGCTGCACCGGGTGGTGAACCGCGACCGGATCCGGTTCGTCGGAAACGTTGCGTACGGCACCGATCTGAAGCTCGACGACCTGCGCAGGCACTACGACGCGGTCATCTTCGCGACCGGCGCGATGGCGGATCGGTCCCTCGACATTCCGGGGATCGACCTCCCGGGCAGCCACGGCGCCGCGGACTTCGTCAGCTGGTACGCCGGGCATCCCGACGTACCGCGGGATTGGCCGCTGGACGCGCGTGAGGTCGCGGTCGTCGGCGCGGGGAACGTCGCGCTCGACATCGCCCGGATGCTGGCGAAGCCGGCCGACGAGCAGTTGAGCACCGAGATCGCGGACAACGTGTACCAGGGTCTGAAGCTCAACCAGGCGACCGACGTACACGTCTTCGCACGCCGCGGGCCGGCGCAGATCAAATTCACGCCGATGGAATTGCGCGAGTTGTCGCACTCACCGTCGGTCGATGTGATCGTGCATCCCGAAGGCTTCGAGATCGACGACGCGAGCCAGGCCGCGATCAGCTCCAGCAAGAGCACCCGGCTCGTCGTCGACACGCTGCTGAAGCACCTCGACGCCGAGCCGACGGGCGCGCCGCACCGGATCCACATCCACCTGTGCCAGGCGCCGATCGAGGTCCTCGGCACGGACAGGGTCGAAGGGCTACGCACCGAGCGGATGCAGCTACAGGGCGACGGCACCGTGAAGGGAACCGGCGAGTACGTCGACACTCCCGTGCAGGCCGTGTACCGCGCGGTCGGGTACCTCTCCTCGCATCTGCCGGAGCTCCCGTTCGATCACCAGGCCGGCGTCATCACCAACGACCGCGGCCGCATCCTCGACCTCGACGGCGTACCGCTGCCGGGGATGTACGTGACCGGCTGGATCAAGCGCGGCCCGGTCGGACTGATCGGCCACACGAAGTCGGATGCCGCGGAGACGATCGCCAGTCTGTTGCAAGATCTCGACCAGTTGCCGCGCCCGGAGATCAGCGACCCGGAGGCGATTCTCGAGCATCTCGCCGGGCCGATCGTCGACCGCGACGGCTGGGCCCGGCTCGATGCTCACGAGATCGCGCTGGGTCAGGCGCAGGGTCGCGAACGTGTGAAGGTCGTGCCCCGGGACGAGATGCTCAACGCTGCGCGAGGCCGTTGACGAAGGAGTCGGCCGCCGCGTAGGTCAGCGGCGGCTCCGGGTTCCACGGCAGCACGTTGCCTGCTTGTACGCCGGGGACCTCGGACCATCCCGGGATCGTGGCCAGGCGATCGGCGCCGAGCGAGTTGGGGCGCTCGTCGTACAGCACGAGATCGGCGGGGTGCTTGGCGGCGAGCTCGTCCCACTTGACGACCTCCCAGCCGCCCGCGGTGGTGGTCGGGGTGAAGTGCACGCCGGCGTCGGCGAGCATCCGAAGGCTCGGCCAGTACGCCGGGTTCGCGACGTACGCGTCGGTGTCGGTGCCGCCGGACAGCGCGACGACCCGCACCGAAGGATCGGTCGGCGCCGAGGCCAGGTCCGTCGCAGGATCCTGTACGTCGGCTCCGAGCGCCGTCGCCAACGCGTGGAAGCGCTCGATGACCGACTCGAGCGTCCGATCCCCGGCGATACCGATCGCGAGGATCGGCGCGACCTCGGCCACCCTGTCGGCAACCGCTGCCGAGAGGCCGTACACCTCGCCGCCGTAAGTGACGGTCACGACGAGATCGGGATCCAGCGACTTGACCAGGTCCTCGTCGACGTCGTCACCCGAGCCGACCAACGGCAGGTCCAACCCGACCGAAGCACCACTGTCCGCGTGATGCTGCGACCCGAAGTACCCAACCACCGGCACACCGAGACTCGCCAGCGTCTGCGCCGCCTGCGCGTACGCCAGCACCCTGGTCGGCCGACTCTCCGTCTCGATGTGCTGCTCCCGATCGTCGTCGAACGACCAAGCCATCCGTGCACCATCCCTCTCCTCGAGCCGATCCGCAGTCCCCATCATCGCCGCAAGACCACTCCCAGAAACGTCGGTCTCACGACCTGTGACAGATCGGCGTACGATCCGGGCAGGGGAAACGATGCCGCTCACAAGCTATGGGGTTCTGGCCGGTCGGTTGGTGCGGTTTGCGCGGGAGGATCCGGATGACTTCGGGTCCTGGTACCACGGGAAGATGTACGTCGCGGCGCCGGCGGGTGAGTATGAGGGCGCGGTGGACGTGTCGACGCCTAGCGGCATACCGGTGGAGTACCGCGAGGTGCGGTATCTCGACGCGGATCTGTTCGCAGCGACGGCCGCGCTGGCCGACGGCTGGCACCTGCTGGAGAAGACACCGAGCTCGGGCGCGTTGGACTACATCCGCTCTCAGCTGCTGACCTCGCCGTCCCTCTGGATGGAGAGCACGGCGGACAACGCGTTGGACCTCCTCGAGCAACTGCTCACCTACTCGCGCCGCGTCTACGTCTTCGGAGCGCCGTACGACGAGGGTCTCGGCGTACACGACATCCACTACAACCAAGGCGACCCACCGGGCGAGTTCCAGCACCTCGACGGTATCTGGCAAGACGGCGGCACCATCATCGAACGCCCCGACGGCGAACTGGTCGCCTTCCTGACCAAGTTCAAACCCCAGGTGCTACTGACCGACGACGACGGGCTGCCGCTCTAATCCGCTGTGAGATCAAGGCCGACGCCGGCGGGGTTGATCAGGGTCAGTGCCTTGAAGTCGATGGTGTAGGTGGCCCTGGTTGCGAGGGTGGTGAGGATTGCGGCCTCGACGTCGGCTGTTTCGCCTGGGCAGGTGTGGTTGGTGGTGGTGACGTCGGTGAAGATCAGTTCGGTGTTGGTGCGGGTGACTGTGCCGGAGAGTTCGTTGCAACCGGTCCAGCCGGTCAGGCGGCCGCCGTCGAAGGAGATCCAGGCTGGGTCGGCCTGATAGCGGTGATAGCGCAGGTCGGCGTTGGTGATGGTGGTGACGACGTTCCATCTGGTGCCGTCGAGCGGGAAGTCGGGTTCGGCGAGCTTCTTGTCGAGCAGGGTGATCGTCGTACCGTCTGACGTGAGCGTGAGTTGGTCGCCGTCCACGTGCCAGCTGGGTCGGCTCGTGAGGAACGTCTTCAGCCATTCCTCCTGAGCCTGGAGTGCCGGTTCGCAGCGCATCTGGGTGCCGCCGACACCCTGGAGCCACAGCTTCCCGTCGGTCAGCAGTTCGCCGGCAGCGGCGGCTGTGCCCAGCTGGTTGCAACCGGAGTGCGCTCGTACGGCGTCCCACACCCGCGGCTCGCCCTCGTTCTTGTTGGGCGATCGGTAGAACTCCAGCCGGATGCGTGTCCCCGGCACCAACTGCCTGCCGGTCACTTCGGTCGACAGATACGTATGGCCCAGCGGCGTACTCGTCGACGGATCGAGCCGGCCGATCTCGGACTTGAACTCCCGCAACCGATGAAGGAGTCCGCCCGCCAGCTGGTCCTGGATGCCGGACCGATGCAGGGTCAGCTGCCCATCGGAGTCCACCCGAATCTTCGTGCTGGCCCCGAACGACGCGGCCGGCTTCCGGAGGTGGTCGGCGTCGATGACGCGGGTGTCGGCCGGGAACTGGGCGCGGGCTTCGGCGGCGGAGGTGGCCGGCGCCTCGCCGGTCCGGTTGGCGCTGCTTCCGTACAGGTAGGGAAAGGTCATCCACAGCGATGCCAGCGGACCCCAGTACCCGTCGAAGAACACCACCCAGCCGTCGTGGATGGCCGGTGCCAGCCACTCCGGCATCGCCGGGTCCGACCGGATCGGCGCCAGGACGGTGATTCGCTCGGCGAGAGCGAAATTGACCGCAGCGAGGGCGTTGGTCGGCAGGTCGAGGAACCGGAAGAGCTGATCATGCGCGGCCTGCGAGTGGACCGAGACTCCGACTGGCTGGTCGGCGGGACGGCCCTTCAGCAGATTCAGCGCGCGGGCGTCACGCGCGACCACGCCGTACGTCATCGGGCTCGGGTTCGTCACGACGACGGCTCCACCGTCTCGCAGTACCTCGATCGCGCGCAGCTGAGCACGGTTGAACTCGGGCAGATCCGCCTCGCTCATCCTCCAAGTATCGTCCGAGCGACCGGCGGATAGTTGTCGACAGTCATCGAGTTGTAGACGCGGGCGCTCTTGGTGGTGAGGCGGAGGAGGGCGCGGCTCGGGCCGGCCGGGAGGGCGGAGATGAGGCGGGCGCCGTACGCGAGGCCGGCCATGCCCAGGCGGGACTTGGGGATGAGGGTCTTGGCGGCGCTCAGCGCGACGGCTCGGCTGCCGCGGATGTGGTCGGTCATGGCGTGTTCGTACGCCGGAAACGCGCGCTCGTGGTCGCCGTCGAACCGGGCGAGTTCGCCGGCCAGGACGTAGGCGCCGACGACGGCGAGGGTGGTGCTGCCGCCGACGGCCGGGCCGGGGCAGTAGCCGGCGTCGCCGACGAGCGTGACCCGGTCGCGGGACCAGGTGTCCATGCGGAGCTGGGTGATCGAGTCGAAGTAGAAGGCCGACGTACGGTCCAGCTCGCTCAGCCAGCCGTCGACCTCGGGGTCCATCCCGTCGAACGCCGCACGCAGCAGCTCCTTCTGACGGGGTACGTCGCGGTGGTGGTAGTCGAGCTCCCGCTCGCTCCGGAACAGGAACAACGCCCGCGCGTCGTCGATGTGCCGCGCGCCGTAGATCCCCGCAGTACGGCCGACTCCGGTGTGGATCACCATGTCGCCGTCGAGCCCGGCGGAATTTGGGAGCGTCAGTACGCCGAGGTACGCCCCGATGAAGGCGCTGTACTGCGACTCGTCACCGAAGACGATGCGCCGCACGTTGGAGTGCAGCCCGTCCGCGCCGATGACCAGATCGAAGCGACGCCGTACGGCGTTCTCGAACTCGACCTCGCCGTCGGGCGAGATCGCGGTGATCGAGTCGTCGAAGATGTACTCGACGTCGTCGCGGGCGGCGTCGTAGTAGATCTCGCTGAGATCGTCGCGCAGGACCTCGAGGTGGCGATCGGACGCGCCGCCGAAGACCTTGGACAGGTCCACCCGGACGGGACGCCGTACGCCGGTTCGGTAGAGCGTCATCCGGTCGGTGCCGGTGGCCCGCTCCTCGATGCGGGGGAGTACGCCCATCTGCTCCGAGATGTCCACCGCCGGCCGGAACAGATCGACGGCATGGCCGCCGGTCTTGCGCAGTACTGGTGCGCGCTCGACGACGGTGACGTCGAAGCCGTACTTGGTCAGCCAGTACGCCAGTACCGGACCGGCGACACTGGCGCCGGAGATCAGAATCCGCATGAGTATGCCTCCCTCGGGGTCACCCGTTGATCGGAGCCGAGCGCCCACTTTCGACATGCCGAGGGGTGAGAATGCGGTATGAGCGAAATCATCGCGTGCCCACACTGCGGGAAGAAGAATCGCGTTCAGGCGACCGCTGACGGCAAACCGGTCTGCGGCAACTGCGGCAAGCCGCTGCCGTGGATGGTCCACGCCGGCGACAAGGACTTCGCCGAGGTGGTCGAGATGTCCCGGATCCCGGTCCTGGTCGACGTCTGGGCGCCCTGGTGCGGGCCATGCCGGATGGTCAGCCCGGTCCTCGAACAACTCGCCACCGAGAAGGCCGGTCAGGTCAAGCTGGTGAAGATCAACGCCGACGAGGCGCCCGACGTGTCGCGGCACTTCGACATCCGGTCGATCCCTACCCTGATGGTGTTCCGCGGGGGCAAACCGACGGCCACCCACATCGGCGCGGCACCGGCCGCCGTACTCCGTCCCTGGCTGGAAGATGCTCTGAGCAACTGATCACCGGAGGGCCTCGATGACTGCGAATGCGCGGCAGTTCGTGTCCGTGCTGACTGGCTGCGTCATCGGGGCGATCGTCGCGGTCATCTGGGGTGTACCGCTCGGCATCCTCGCCGCGATCGCGGTGATCGGCGCGGCGTTCGTCGTCAGCACGGTCATCGTGTTGTGGCCGATGGACCCCGACGCGACCCGCCGGCACGTCGGCCGCGAGGATTTCCGGCCCTCCGTCGACGAGCTGTTCGTGGTGGCGCTGGCCGGCGGCGCTGTCATCGTCATCGCGCTGATCCTGATTCTCGGCAGGTCACAGGGCCAGAACGTCGCCGCCGCGATCGGTCTGGCCGGAGTCTTCATGAACTGGGCCGTCCTGCACATGATGTACGCCGCCCGCTACGCGCACCTCTACTACCGTGACCCGGTCGGCGGGATCGACTTCAACAGCGACGAGAGCCCGGCGTACCGCGACTTCTTCTACTTCAGCTACAACCTCGGCATGACCTACCAGGTCTCCGACACGAGCGTGTCCAGCTCGGCCATCCGCTCCGTCGTACTGCGTCACTGCCTGCTCTCGTACATCTTCGGAACCGTCATCCTCGCCGCAACCATCAACCTCGTCGCCGGCATCGTCACCAACTGACGGTCAGCGATCGAGTTTGTACTGCGCGATCAAGGCGTTCATCGCCTCGTCGATGGCCGGGTCGGTCCGCTGACGGGTCGGGTCTTCGTCGTACCAGGCGATGATCTCGCGGGCGCCGACCTCGAACGGGATCGTGGCGACGAAGTCCGGGACGACCTGGCGGAGCTTGGTGTTGTCGAAGACGGCCGAGTGGGTCTTGTCGCCGAGCAGGGCGTCACCCCAGTTGGGGTGTACGGCGGCGATCGCGTCGGACGGGACGTGGACGATCTGCGCCGTCGTACCGGCCGCGGCCGCGAGCGTGTGCGCGATCTGGTCCCAGGTCAGGACGTCGTCGGACGTGATCTGGAAGGTGTCGCCGAGCGTGCGCGGGTGGCCGAGCAGCGGGACCAGTCCGCGGGCGAAGTCGCGGTGGTGGGTCAACGTCCACAGCGAGCTCCCGTCACCGTGTACGACGACAGGCTCGCCGCGGCGCATCCGGTCGACGATCGTCCAGCCGCCGTCGAACGGGACCAGCGTGCGGTCGTACGTGTGCGAGGGCCGCACGACCGTGACCGGGAAGTTCTCGTCGCGGTACAGCGTGGTGAGCAGGTCCTCGCAGGCGATCTTGTTCCGCGAGTACTGCCAGTGCGGGTTCCGCAACGGCGTCGACTCGGTGATCGGCAGCCGGGCCGGGGGAGTCTGGTACGCCGAGGCCGAGCTGATGAACACGTACTGAGCGACGTGTCCGCGCAGCGCGTCGGTCCGGGCCCGCACCTGCTCCGGCGTGAACGCCAGCCAGTCGACCACGACGTCGAAGTCCTGCCCCGCAACCTCGGCGAACGCCGCAGTGTCCTCGATGTCAGCTTGGATCTGCCGCACTTCCACCGGCAGCGGCCGGCTCGCGGTCTTGCCCCGGTTCACGACCGTCAGGTCGAGCCCCACCTCGACGGCACGCGACGAGCACGCCGAGCTGATGATCCCGGTCCCACCCAGAAACAGAACTCGCAAGTCAGTCACTCGCCCGAGTCTTCCAGACCGACCCACCCACCGCAGCGTTGTCCACATGCCGACGGTCAGACTGTCCAGCACACACAGGAGGAATGATGCTGGAGCTTGCCGGCCGGGTTGCCCTTGGTCTCGCCGGATTCTCGATGACGCCGCGGGACCGAACCGCCGACCTCGCAACGATTCGCGCCGCCGGTGCCACGATCCTCGACACCGCGCGCGCCTACGCCCAGGTAGACAATCCGCTGTACGGCGAAGAGCTTGCCGCCGAGGCCGTCGACGGTACGAGCGTGATCGTCGGCACGAAGGGCGGCCACTCCCGGATCAACGCCGACACCTGGGACGCGGACATCAGCGCAGCCCGGATCCGGGCCGACGTCGAGTCGAGCCTGCGGGTCTTCGGGCGCGAGCAACTCGATCTCTACTACCTCCACCGGGTCGACCTCGCCGACCAACCCGTGGAGGAGGGCGTCGCCGCGCTGACGTCCCTCCGTGACGAGGGCAAGCTGGCGCGGATCGGCCTGTCGAATGTCACGGTCGCCGAGCTCGATCGCGCAACAGCGGTCGCGCGCGTCGACGCCGTACAGAATCGTCACACCGCCATGGGCCGCGAGGCTGACGATGTCGTCGCCTGGTGCGAGGCCAACGAGGTCCCGTTCTTCGCGTACTCACCCCTGCGCTCGGCGATCCCGGCGCCCCACCTGGCAGCCATCGCCGCCAACCGTGGAGTGTCGCTGCAACGTCTGCAACTGAGCGCTCTGCTGCACTCGTCGCCGGTCGTCTCCGTGATCTCCGGAGCCACCCGTCCGCAGACGGCCCTCGACTCCATCGCGGCCGAGCGCGAGCCGTGGAGTGCCGAGCTCCAGACGGCCTACGAAGCGGATCTAGAGACGGTCCAGTAGTTCGTCATCGGCCTTGACCGGATCGGAGCCGCGAGGGGCCGGTCGGCGGACGAGCGCCAGGAGCGCACGCAGGCGTCGGACCAGATCCGCGTCATACGGATCTGGTCCGGACTGCCGGTACCCACAGCGTCGCATCCCCAACTCCTCCCAAGGGGATATCGAGACCGGCGGACGTGTTGTTACAGCGCCTCGCGACTGCGGTACGTCAGGAGGCCTTCGATCCCGCGCAGGAACGTCTCGCAGATCGGCTTCGGATCCGACAGGCAGCCGGCGGTCATCGCTCCGTCGCGGAGCATGACGAAGTGCCGGGCGGCGGGCTCCGCGTCGATCTTCCCGATGCCGGAGAACAGTTCGGTCATCGTCTCCAGGAACCATTCCCGGTGCTTGACGACCGCCTGGTGGACCGGATGCGCCGGGTCCGGATACTCGGCCGCCGCATTGAGGAACGCGCACCCGCGGAAGCCGGCGCTCTGGATGTCGTCCGTGATCGACCGGCCGACGGTTCGAATCACGTCATCGGCGGTCGAGTCGTCAGCCCGTGCGGCCTGCACCCGCGCGCGGATCGCCTCGTCGGCCTGGGTCAGGTACGCGACGATCAGGTCGTCCTTGCTGGGGAAGTGCTTGTAGAGCGTGGCGCGCGTCACCTGCGCCTCCCCGATGACGCGGTCGACGCCCACGGCGTGAATGCCCTCGGCGTAGAAGAGCCCGGTGGCCTTGCTGAGCAGTCGCGCCCGTGCTTCCGACATGCCCCGAGGTTAGCAGATAGAACGGTCGGTCTTGACAACGACGGCCAACAGAGGGAGGGTCGGGGTAGACCGATCGTTCTATCTACGGAGTCAACGAAATGCCGAAGACCCTGCGAACCCTCTACCACGCCCGCTTCGGTTTCGCCGTCGTCTGGGCGATCCTGACGATCGCGCTCGCCAAGACCCTCAGTCCCGGAGTCACCGCGCTCCTCGTCGTCTACCCGCTCTTCGACCTCGCCGCGGCCGTCATCGACTTCCGCTCCTCGGGCACCACCCGCGCGAAGGCGCCGCTCTACGCCAACATGGGCCTCAGCCTGCTTGCTGCCGTCGGCCTGGCGATCGCGGGCAGTATTCCGAGCGTGCTGCGGGTCTGGGGCGCCTGGGCGATCACCGCGGGTATCGTCCAGCTGATCGTCGCGATCCTCCGCTACCGCATCGGCGGTCAATGGCCGATGATCCTCAGCGGCGGCATCTCGGTCCTCGCCGGCAGCAGCTTCATCCTGATGGCAGGCCGCCCGGACCCGTCCCTCACCACCGTCGGCGGCTACGCCATCCTCGGCGGCATCTTCTTCCTCAGCTCCGCACTCCGGATGCGCCAGCTCGCAGCCAAGAGGTCAGGTTCAGCCCAGTACGCCCAGTAGTTCTTCGGAGATCGAGCGAGCCTCTGCGAGCAGCAGCGGGACGGCCTGCTTGCCGAGCTCCTGCGTCATGCGGAAGCCGGGGCCGGAGACCGAGATCGCCATCGAGATCGGTACGTCGGGGATCGCGACGGCGTAGCAGACGACGCCTGGTTCCTGTTCGCCGTTGTCGGTGGCAAAGCCGGTACGGCGGATCCGGCCGAGTTCCTTGCGGAGCTTGGTCAGATCAGTGATGCTGCGGTCGGTCGCGGCCGGCGATCCGCGCCATCTGCTCGTCGGGCAGATCGGCCAGGATCGCCTTCCCGACGCCGGTCAGGTGGGTGTACGCGCGATGCCCGACCTCGGTGAACATCCGCATCGCATGCCTCGACGGTGACTGGGCGATGTAGACGACCATGTGCCCTTCGAGTACGGCGAGATTCGCCGACTCGCCGATCTCCCGGGCGAGCGTGTCCAGGTGCGGCGCCACGATCGGGGCCAGCTGCGAGTCGACCCGGCCGGCCAGCCTCGTCAGCTTCATCCCGAGTCCGTAGCGGCGGTCCGGCAACTGGCGCACGTACCCGAGCGAGACCAGCGTCTTCAGGAACCGGTGCGTCGTCGGCGTCGGTACGTCGATCGCCGCCGAGAGCTCGGTCAGGGTCGAATCGCCGTTGTCGGCCAGTAGCTCGAGAAGGTGGAACGCCCGTTCGACGGATTGGACACTCCCGGACACCTTGTTCTCCACCGCGCCAGCATAAAGCGCGCCGCGCGCTGGCCAGGTCCGGCCAAGTGGTTCCACATATCGGAAGTTCTCTTCCAGATAGTGTTGACAGCTCTCTCGTGCTGCGCCAACCTGATGCAACACCCAAGACCGATAGCTCGCAGCTCTCACCGGCTCGTAGTACATCGGTGTAGAGAGCTCCTGCCGCCCGCCGGTCGACCCGCTTGCCGAGGGAGACACTCATGACTTCCGGCTCGTTGCTCACCCGCCGCCGATTGCTGCAATCCGGACTCGGTCTGGCCGCCGCCGGCGTCGCCGGGACCTCGCTGGCCGCGTGTGGCGGCTCGTCGTCCGGTTCGCCCGCGGGCTGGACCGAGGTGACCTTCAGTTCCGTGGGCGATCCGACCACCCAGAAGATGTTCAAGGACATGATCGCGGCTGCTCAGAAGGAGAGCCTCGACGAACACAAGATCAAGATCGTCTGGAAACCCGCACCGGGCGACGACTGGGCCAGCGTCATGCTCCAGTTCGCCTCGGGGACTACGGCCGACCTGCAGCGCATCGACGACGACCGGGTCTACGACCTGGCCACCAGCGGCAAGATCCTGCAGCTGGACAAGATGATGCAGGACAGCAGCAACGGCTTCGACCTGACGAAGTACAGCCCGACGTTCACCACCAAGGTCGCGGTCGAGGGGTACCAGTTCTCGATCACGCCGGGGATGAGCGCCAACGCCCTGTACTACAACAAGAAACTCTTCGCCGACGCCGGCCTGACGGCGCCGACGTCCTGGGCCGAGGCGTGGAGCTGGGACGAGTTCGACGACGCGGTCAAGAAGCTGACGAAGAAGAGCGGCAACAAGACCGACACCTACGGCCTGCAGTACGCCGTCAACACCATCCAGGCCACTGCGTACGGTGCTGGTGACACCGCGCTCTACAACAACCAGACCGAGTGTGGTTACGGCAAACCGGAGACGCTGGACGCGATCGACAAGCAGGTCTCGTACATCCGCGAGGGATACGCGCCCACCATCGACGTCGAGTACCTGCCGCTGTTCAACGCCGGCAAGCTCGCGATGACCTGGCAGGCGATGGACATCAGTGCGCAGATCAGCAAGGACGTCGACTGGGACGTGATGCCCTGGCCGAAGACGCCGCTGTTCGCGATGACGAAGAACTACGCGCGCACCTGGGTCATCCCGAAAACCGCGAAGGACCCGCAGGCCGCATTCCTGGCGATGAAGGCGTTGTGCGGCAAGGCGGCATCGGAGGTCATGGCCAAGGCCCAGTTCGCCGTACCGGCGCTGACGGAGGTCGCGAAGAGCGCGGCGTTCACCGACCACCCGCGACCGAAGACCGCGAACGTCTGGGCCGAGGCGCTCGGCAACGTCGCCGGCAAGCCCGTCGACGTACCGTTCCCGCGCGGACCGATCGGTACGGCGCTGGCGGACTCGTTCGTCGAGGGCACCAACGCGAACAACCTGGTCAGCGGCAAACTGGCCACCGCCGACTATCTCAAGCGCGGCCGGGACGCGGTCAACGCCGAGATCAAGAAGCGCGGCTGGAACGGGACGAAGGGCAAGGAGTTGCTCGAGAAGGGAGGAGCGCTCTCCGATCCCGACCTGAAGGTTGCGGCCAAGTGACGGCCGCACCGACGATCGAGGCGCCGCCGCCGGTGGCGACGCCCGTCGACGAGCATCAGGTCCGGCGGCGCGGGGTCCGGCGGCGCAACCTCCGCGGTTGGATGTTCATCGGCCCGGTCGTGATCGGGACGCTGCTGTTCAACGTCATCCCGGTGCTGCCGACGCTGGTCACCAGCTTCACCGACTGGGACGGCCTGGCAGCGCCCAAGTTCACCGGGGTCTCCAACTACAAGGAGATGTTCTCCGGGCAGGATCCGCTGTTCGGCAAGAGCCTGATCAACACGGCGATCTACACGATCGGCTACGTCCCGGTCGGGATCATCATCGGGATCGCGCTGGCCCTGCTGGTGAACAACCGGCTCCGCGGGATGGCCGTCATCCGGGCGCTGATCTTCCTGCCGTACGTCACGTCGCTGGTCGCGGTCGGCGTGATCAGCCGGTGGGTGTTCAGCGATCAGTACGGCGTCATCAACGCAGTACTCGCGTCGTTCGGTATCACCGGACCGCACTGGCTGGGTGAGCCCGCGTCGGCGATGGCCGCGGTGATCGTGACGGCGATCTGGGCGAACATGGGCTTCAACATGGTCATCGTCCTGGCCGGCCTGCAAGGCGTGCCGGAGACGTTGATCGAAGCGGCCACCCTCGACGGGGCCGGCCGGTTCTCCCGGTTCATCCACGTGACGCTGCCGTTCCTCACGCCGACGATCTTCATGCTGCTGATCCTGCAGACGATCGGCTCGTTCCAGGTCTTCGCGCTCATCCTGGTGATGACGGGCGGCGGACCGGGCGACGGCACATACGTCTACATCTACCACCTCTGGTACGAGGCGTTCTCGCTGCGCCGGATGGGCTACGCGTCGGCGCTGGCGATCGTGCTCTTCGTCGTACTGCTCGCGGTCACCTGGATCCAGAACCGGCTCTCGAAGAGGTGGGTGTTCTACCAATGAGGGGGCAGCGACGGATCCTCGGACCGACGGCGACGTACGTCGGCTGCATCATCGTGGCGCTGATTGCCATCGGCCCGTTCGTGTGGATGTTGTCCAGCTCGTTCAAGGAGCCGGGCGACGTGATCAGTCTGACCCCGCGCCTGCTCCCGAACCCGTTCACGTTCGAGAACTACGAGTACCTGGTCAACAACGGCGTCCTGCCCTTCATCCGGTTCCTCGGCAACAGCGCCTACATCACGGTGCTGGTGATCATCGGCCGGCTGATGGTCTGCGCGCTCGGTGCCTACGGCTTCGCGCGGCTGCAGTTCCGCGGCCGGGACGCCGCCTTCGGGCTGCTGCTCGCGTCGCTGATGATCCCGGACATGCTGATGGTGCTGCCGCTGTACTCGGCGTACGTCAAGGCAGGTCTGATCGACACCCACTTCCCGTTGATCGTCCCGCCGATCGTCGCCAACACGTTCGGCACCTTCCTGCTCCGGCAGTTCTTCATGACGATCCCGAAGGAGTACGACGAAGCCGCGCTGGTCGACGGGGCGAGCCATTTCCGGATCTTCGTGAGCATCATCCTGCCGCTGTCGAAACCGGCGCTGGCCACGCTGGCGGTGCTGACCTTCGTCAACGTCTGGAACGACTTCTTCGGCCCGTTGGTGTACCTCAGCGATGTCAACAAGTTCACCGTCCCCGTCGGCCTGGCGTTCTTCCAGACGCAGGACAGCACGCAGTACGGCCCGCTGATGGCCGGCGCGACGCTGGCCATCATTCCGACCGTCCTGGTCTTCGTGTTCGCGCAGAAGTACTTCACCCGCGGGATCTCGATGACCGGAATCAAATAAGGAGACAACGTGACCAAGTACGTGGTGGCTACCGTCGACGAGATTCCGCCCGGGTCCCGGAAGGTGGTCGAGGTCGCCAAGCGCTCGATCGGCGTCTTCAACGTCAAAGGCAACTACTACGCGATCCGCAACCTGTGCCCGCACGGCGGCGGCCCGATGTGCGAGGGCGTCACCTCGGGGCTGGTCCGCTCGGACAAGCCGGGCAACTACGACTACGTCATGCGCGGCGAGATCATCCGCTGTCCCTGGCACGGCTGGGAGTTCGAGATCGCCACCGGCCAGTCCTGGTTCGATCCCGCGAAGACCAAGGTCAAGGCCTACCAGACCGGTGTGGAGTCGGGCGAGACCCTGGCCAAGAATCCGGAGCTGTCCGCGGCCGGTTTCCAGCCCGGCCCGTACTCCGGTGAGATGTACGAGGTCGAGGTCGATCGCGACTATGTCATTGTCAATATCTGACGCCGCCGGGATGGTGGGCGAGACGACCATCCCGTTGCGGGTGCAGTCCGTCACGCCGGTCTCGGCCGGCGTGACGGAGCTCGTGCTCGTCGCCGACGACGGCTCGGACCTGCCGTCGTGGACCCCGGGAAGCCACATCGACGTGGAGATCCGCCCCGGGCTCGTCCGGCAGTACTCGCTGTGCAGCGATCCCGACGATCGTGCCGGGTGGCGCATCGCCGTACTGCGGGAGCCGGAGAGCCGCGGCGGCTCGATCGCGCTGTGCGAGCGGGTCCGCGCCGGCGACGTACTGACAGCCACCGGGCCGCGCAACCACTTCCCGCTGCACGAGTCCCCGCGGTACCTGTTCATTGCCGGCGGCATCGGAATTACGCCGATCATCCCGATGATCAAGGCCGCGCACGAGGCCGGCGCCGACTGGCGGCTGGTGTACGGCGGTCGCAGCGAGGCGTCGATGGCGTATCGGGACGAGCTCGGCAGGATCGATCCCGCGCGCGTACTCGAATGGCCGCAGGACCTTCGCGGGCTGATCGAGCTGGATCAGCTCCTGGCCGAACCGCAGCCCGGGACGTTGATCTACTGCTGCGGTCCCGAGCCGCTGATCGCGGCCGTCGAGGCGAAGAGTGCGCACTGGCCGCACAAGACCCTGCAGGTGGAACGGTTCGCGCCGCGGCCGCTGACCGACGTACCGCCGAACACCTCGTTCGAGATCGAGCTCGTCGACAGCGACGAGGTGCTCGTCGTACCGCCGGACAGATCCATTCTCGAAGTCGTCGACGAGGCCGGGATCTTCGTCCTGTCGAACTGCGAGGAAGGCACCTGCGGGACCTGCCAAACGACTGTGCTGGAAGGCGTTCCGGACCATCGCGACTCCGTTCTCGACGAGGACGAACGCGCCGCCAACGACACGATGATGATCTGCGTTTCCCGCGCGCTGTCGTCCCGATTGGTCCTCGACCTTTGAAAGGTGAGATCACAAGTGGCTGTACAACAACTTGAGAATTACGCCCGGCCCCAGCAATGGACCGGGCTCGACCTGGTCGACACCGACGTACATATCAATCTTCCCGGCCTGAAGAACCTCTTTCCTTATCTCGAGGCGCGGTGGCGTGACTACATCACCGAGTCGGGTATGGGCGGATTGCCGTCGAACCTCTATCCGTCCAACGCGCCGAATCTCTTCCTCGACGGCACGCGACCGGAGCAAGGACCGGCCGGGTCCAGCCTCGAGCTTCTCCAGGGTCAGCTGCTCGACCCGTGGCAGTTGCAGTACGCGATCCTGAACTGCACGTACGCCATCGACTCGATCCACAACGACGACCTGGCGGCTGCGCTCGCCCGGGCGCTGAATCGCTGGCAGCTGCACGAGTTTCTGGAGCAGGACCCGCGGTTGCGTGGCTCAGCCGTGCTGCCGCTGCAGAACCCGGGCTTCGCGGCGAAGGAAGTCGAGTGGGCGGCGGAGCACGAGCAGTTCGTCCAGGTGACGGTTCCTTCCCGGAGCCGGGAGCCGCTGGGGCGCCGCGGGTTCTGGCCGATCTACCGCGCCGCGCAGGAAGCCGGGCTGGTGATCGGCGTGCAGGCGGGCGGTTTGAGCGGCAACCCGACGACGCCGATCGGCTGGGCGACGTACTTCGTCGAGGACTACGTGAACGTGCCGCTGGCGTTCCAGACCCAGCTGATGAGCTTCGTCACCGAGGGGGTGTTCGTCGAGTTCCCCGAGCTGAAGGTCGTCACGATCGAGGGCGGGTTCGCCTGGCTGCCGCCGATGATGTGGCGGTTCGACAAGGACTGGAAGGGTCTGCGTCGTGAGGTCCCATGGGTGGAGCGTCCGCCGTCGGAGGTGATCCGCGACCACGTCCGGATGACGATCGCGCCGCTCGACCGGCCCGACACCCCGCAGTACCTGCTCGACGTGATCGACCAACTGCTCAGCGACGACATGTTGATGTTCTCCACCGACTACCCGCACGCGCATTTCGCGAACTCCGCGGACGCGCTGCCCGCGGGAATCTCCGGGGATCTGCAGACAAAGATCATGTCCGGCAACGCGCACGCAACGTACCGGCTGCGATGAGGAGCCTTCCATGACACAGACAGAAACCCGACCGGAACGCCGGACCGCGACGAAGCAGATGATCATCGACTGCGACATCCACAACGTGATGGCGCCCGGAGCCCTGGAACCGTACCTCTCGAATCGCTGGCTCCGGCACCTGAAGACGTTCGGATCCCGGCAGCACAACGGAAACGTGTACCCGAAGGGATCGCCGGCCCGTTACGACGCCTTCCCGCCGTCCGGCCTGCCCGCGGGCGCCGATCTGGGGTTCATGCAGAAACAGCATCTCGACGGGCTGAACGTCGAGTTCGGCATCCTCGGTCCGCTCAGCGGCTCCGGCAGCCAGCTCGACCCGGAGTTCTCCGCGGCGTTGTCGGCGGCAACCAACGACTGGCAGATCAAGGAATGGCTGGAGCCGGAGCCGCGGCTGCGCTCGGGCATGATCGTGCCGGCCGAACACAGCGAGCAGGCCGTCGCCGAGATCGAGCGGCTCGCCGGTCATCCGGGATTCGTGCAGGTGCTCCTGGTCGCCCGTAGTGCCGCGCCGCTCGGCGATCGCCGGTACTGGAAGATGTACGAGGCTGCCGCGCGGCACGACCTGCCGATCGGGATTCACTACGGCGGCGGGGTTCGCGGCGTACCGATCAGCAGCGCGGGCTGGCCGTCGTACTACCTGGAGGACCACGCGGGGATGTCTGCCGCGTTCCAGGCGCATGTGGCGAGCTTGATCCTCGGCGGGGTGTTCGACCGGTTGCCGAATCTGCGCATCGCGTTGATCGAGGGCGGGTTCGCGTGGCTGCCGTCGCTGGCCTGGCGGATGGACACGCACTGGGAGCGCTTCCGCGACGAGATTCCCTCGGTACGGCGGCGGCCGTCGGAGTATGTGCGCGACCACTTCTGGGTGACGACCCAGCCGATCGAGGAACCGCATCGGCCGGCCGACCTGCAGAAGGTGTTCGACCACCTCGGCGGTAGCGACAAGGTGATGTTCTCGACCGACTACCCGCACTGGGACTTCGACCATCCGCAGCATGCCTTCAAGGTCAGGCTGTCCGCGGAGCAGCGGGACAACATCTACACGGAGAACGCCCGGGCGTTCTACAAGCTGCCGGCGCGGGCGGAGTCGCTTTGACCAAGATCACCTCGATCGAGACGTTCGACGGCCACGGCTGCATCGTCCGCGTCACTACCGACGACGGCCTGGTCGGGTACGGGCAGACCGCGCACTCCGAGGCCCGGATCACCGGCGAGGTGCTGCACACGCTGGTCGCGCGGAACTACCTGGGCCGGGACCCGTTCGATGTCATGACCCTGGCCGAGGAGTGCGCGCGGGCGGAGTACAAGTACTTCGGGAGCTTCCTGTTCCGGGCGTTGGCCGGCGTCGATACCGCGTTGTGGGACCTGGTGGGGAAGGCCAGGTCCCAGCCGGTCTACCAGTTGCTCGGCGGGAAGTTCCGGTCGTCGGTGCCGGTCTACGGTTCGGGGATGCGGCGCGACACGACGCCCGAGGAAGAGGTCGACCGGATGGTCGCCGCCGTCGCCGAGCACGGCTTCCGCGCGGTGAAGATCAAGATCGGCGAGCGCAACGGCCGCGATGCCGAGTCGCGAACCGGCCGCACCTGGCGGCTGGTTCCCCTGCTGCGCAAGGAGCTCGGCGACGACATCGAGCTCAGCGCGGATGCGAACGGTGCCTACTCACCGGGCCAGGCGGTCCGGATCGGGCGGCTGCTCGAGGAGTACGACTACCTGCACTTCGAGGAGCCGGTGCCGTTCTGGGAGTACGAGAACACCAAGAGCGTGGCGGCAGCTCTCGACATCCCCGTCGGGCTGGGGGAGCAGGAGTTCTCCGTCGACACCATGCGGCGGATCATCCAGGACGGTACGGCAGACGTCATCCAGCCCGACGTCTGCTACATCGGCGGCATCACTCGCGCCCGCCAGGTCGCCGACCTGGCCAACCTCGCCGGGCTCCCGTGCGTACCGCACTCGTCGGGCAGATCGCTGACGGCAATCTTCACCGCCCATCTGGTCACGGCGATGCCGGCCTGCAACCTCTTCCACGAATGGACCATCGAGGACGCCTCGTCGATGCGGGTCTACGAGCCGTTCCCGGTCGCCCGCAATGGCGAGGTGGTCCTGTCCGACGCGCCAGGCTGGGGTGTCGAGATCGCCGACTCCGTGTTGCAGCGGATGGAGCGAAGGGCGTCGTCGCTCTAGATGGAGTTCCGGATCGGGCGGATGATCGACAGGTCAGGGGAGGCGATCCGGGAGGGACACGATCATGAGTGACAGCACGCACGCGATCCGTACATTCCGTGTCGAGGTACCACAGGTGGAGCTCGACGAACTGCTCCGGCGGATCGAGGCGACGCGCTGGCCGACCAAGGAACTCGTCGGGGATCGGTCGCAGGGAGTGCAGTTGGCGGCACTCCAGGAGCTCGCCCGCTACTGGTCGACCGAGTACGACTGGCGCCGGTGCGAGGCGCGGCTGAACGAGCTTCCGCAGTACAAGACCGAGATCGACGGGCTCGACATCCACTTCATCCACGTGCAGTCGCCGCACGCGAACGCGTTGCCGCTGGTCATGACGCACGGCTGGCCGGGCTCGGTCATCGAACTGCTCGAGACGATCGGTCCGCTCACCGATCCGACCGCGTACGGCGGAAGCGCCGACGACGCCTTCCACCTCGTGCTGCCGTCCATCCCCGGCTACGGCTTCTCCGACGAGCCGGCCGAACTCGGCTGGGGTCCGATCCGCATCGGCCGTGCCTGGGACGAGCTGATGCACCGCCTCGGTTACACCCGGTACGTCGCGCAGGGTGGTGATGTCGGCTCCCAGGTCACCGACGCGATGGGCCGCCTGGGCCTCGACGGGCTGATCGGCATCCACACCAACCTGCTGACACCGGCGCTGGGCGACGCCGAGGCCCTGAGCGAGACGCCACCCACCAAGGAAGAACAGACCGCGCTCGACCAACTCGCGACCTTCCATGAATCCGGCACCGGCTACTTCGTGGAGCAGGCGACCCGCCCGCAGACCATCGGTTACGCCGCCTTGGACTCCCCGATCGCCCTGGCCGCCTGGATGATCGACCACGACACGGACAGCTACCTGAAGATCGCCCGCGTCTTCGTCGACGGAGAACCCTCGGGCAATCTGACCAAGGAACATCTGGTCGACAACATCACCCTCTACTGGCTGACCGGCACCGGCGCCTCCGCGGCCCGCTCCTACTGGGAGGAGACCCAGGAGAACGCCCGTGCTGTCGGCCAGCCGCCGACCTCGGTGCCGATCCCGGTCGGCTTCACCACCTTCCCCGGCGAGATCTGGCAGACCCCGCGCAGCTGGGTCGAGAAGGCTTACCCGAACGTCGTCTACTTCAACGAGGTAACCAAGGGCGGCCACTTCGCCGCCTGGGAGGAACCCGATCTCTTCTCGTCCGAGATCCGCGCTACTTTCCGTTCGTTGCGCTAGTCAGGAGGTCGCCCGGGCGGCTTCCAGGATCAGGTCCGCGGTGGTCTGCGGGTGGCTGATCATTACGACATGGGAGGAGGTACGTACCTCGACGACCCTGCGGAAGTTCCCGCGGGCGTACATCCAGCGTTCGGCCGCGGGTGGGATCGCCTTGTCGCGGCCGGCTACCAGGCCCCAGGACGGGATGGTTCGCCAGGCGGCGGCAGTGGTCGGATAGATGAAGGAGTCGGCGTCGAACGGGCGTTGGGTGGCTTGCAGGATCCGGAACGACTCCGCCGAGATGTCGGCGGCGAAGGCTGCCTGGCCGTCCTTGCTCAGGTAGAGGTCGATGCCGGTGGTGCCGTCGGCCTTCGTGTAGGGGATCCCGACGCTGACGGGCTCGACGAGGCTGCCGGGAAACTTGGTGATCAGCTCGCCCTGCGTCTCGCCCACGTCGGGCGCGAACGCCGCGATGTAGACCAGCGCCTTGACGTTGCTCTTGCCGGCGGCCGCGTTCGTGATGACGGTTCCGCCCATGGAGTGTGCGACCAGCACGACCGGGCCGTCGATCGAGTCCAGCAGACTGCCGATGTACGGCGCGTCGGTGGGGATACCGCGCAGCGGGTTCGAGCCCGCGATCGTGGTGTAGCCCTCACGCTGGAGCTTCTGGATGACCGCGTTCCAGCAGGACGAATCGGCGTACCCACCGTGGACCAGCACGATGGTCGGCTTGACCTTCGGCGGCTTGCCGGCCTGGGCAGCGGCCGGAGTGGCCAGCAGCGCGGCTGAGCCGGCCGCGACCGCGCCGGCCGCCAGGACCTGGCGGCGGGTGACATTGGTACCCATGCTGATCTCCTAGGCCAGGGACTCGACAGCGGTGTGGATGAGGTCGGCTACGGCCTGGGGCTGGGAGACGTAGACGGAGTGGCTGCCCGAGACCTCGCGGACGGTGGCGCCGGCGCGTTCGGCCATCTGGCGCTGGGCGGGCGGCGGGATCATCCGGTCGTCGGCGGCGACGAGGTACCAGGACTGCTTGGCGCGCCAGGCGGGTTCGGTGACCGATCCGGCCAGGGCGTTGACGCCCCACGGCACCTGGGAATCGGCCATGAACGCGGCCTCGTCGGCGGGCAGGTCGCCGGCGAACGACTCGTGGAACTTGTCCCGGTCGAGGTAGAGGTAGCCGTCGCGGGGCGGCAGGATCGGGGGTACCGGCGCGCCGGGCGGCGGGTCGGCGATCAGGGTGTTGACGGACTCGCCCTTGTCCGGGGCGAACGCCGCGATGTAGACGAGGCCCACGACTCGCTCGTCGGTGCCGGTCTCGGTCACGACGACCCCGCCGTACGAGTGACCGACGAGGACGGCCGGTCCGTCGATCGCGTCCAGGACCTGCTTGACCGCGGTCACGTCGCCGTCCAGGGAGACGGTCGGGTTCTGTACGACGGCGACCCGGTGGCCCTGCGCGCGGAGCCGGTCGTACACGCCGCGCCAGCCGGAGCCGTCGACGAAGCCGCCGTGGATGAGGACCACTGCCGGTCGGGTGCTGCTCATGAGATTCCTCCAAGGGTGGGGTACTCCGTGACCGTAGGGATGGGACCGCTCTCACGGCAGGCGGGAAAACCCTCGACCGGGTCCCTCGCGACCCTCGATCTGCGCGGTCGGGTACCGCAGAATGACCTGATGGACGACGAACTGGCGGCCGCGTACGGGTTGTACGGCCGCGAGGACGCCTTGGGGGTGCTGAGCGACGTCGTGGACGACGGCGGCAGTGCTGTCGTGATCGGCGAGCCCGGGCTGGGAAAGAGCAGTCTGCTGAAGGTGGTCGACCAGCTGGCCCAGCGGCGCGGACGGCGGGTGCTGTCGGTCGGCCCGACGCAGTTCGATCGAGGTTTGCCCTTCGCGGGGCTGGCCGAGCTGGTCAGCCAGTGTCCGGACAGCGCCTTCGACCGTCTGCCGGTACCGCAGCGACGTGCGCTGTCGGTCGCGCTCCAGCGTGCCGACCCGGACGGCGACGACGTCGACGCCCTGGCCGTCCCGCTCGCGGTACGTGGTCTGCTGACCCAGTTGTACGGCGCTGAGCCGGTCACGCTGATCCTCGACGATGCGCAGTGGCTGGATCAGGCGAGTCTCGCCAGTCTCGCGTTCGCGCTGCGGACGATCGACCCGCGCCGGTTGAGCGTCGTACTGGCGTCGAGGCCTGATCCCGGGGCGGCGGCCGAGCTGATCCGGGTGCTGGCGGAGCCGCGGCACGAGTTGGAGTTGAAGCCGCTGCCGGACTGGCGATCGGCCAGTTGCTGCGCAAGCGGCTGGGCCTGCGGTGGACCCCGCCGATGAGTGCCGGGGTGGCGCGGGCCAGCGGCGGCAACCCGCTGCTGGCGTTGATGATCGCGATGGCGATGCAGTCCGATCTGTCGAAGTGGCGCTGGAGTTCGCAGCAGGGCCACGAGCCGATCTTCCCGGTCCCGCCGAGCCTGGCCGGTTTGCTGGGGGAGAAGGTCTCGGTGCTGTTGTCACAGGACGCCCGCGACGTACTGCTGCTGGTGTCCGCGGCGGGCCGGCTGACGGTCTCCCAGTTGCAGCGGATGGTCGAGGAGACTCGGCTCCGGTCAGCTCTGGAGGCGGCGGCCGATGCGGACGTCGCCCGGGTCGGGGCGGGCGCATTGGTCGCGTTCACCCATCCGCTGCTCGCGTCGGCCATTTACGACGCTGCGGCACCCGAGGCGCGACGTCGTACGCACCGGATGCTGGCCGAGAAGCTCGAGGACCCGGTCGAGCGTGCGCGGCATCGCGCGGAGTCGATCGTCGCGCCCGACGAGACCGCGGCCGGCGAGCTCGAACGCGCTGCCGAGATCTCGCGGAGCCGCGGTGCTCAGCAGTTGGCGGGCGAGTTGCTGGAGGCGGCCGCGTTGGCGACACCGTCCGACGTGGACGCGTCGGTGAGCTTCCGTCGTTGGCTCGGCGCGCTCGATACGTACTTCGGTGCCGGGGACCTGCTGGCGGCCCGGGCCGCACTGGAGAACGCGTCCGCTGTGGCGGCGTCGCCGGAGGACCGTGCCCAGGTGCTGCTCCGGGAGGCGCGGCTGCCCGGCAACCTGCGCTCCGCGCGCTCGCTGTCCGAACAGGCGTTCCGGCTCGCGCCCGCGGGCACGGAGGTCCGGGCCGCGATCCTCCAGGAGCTCAGCGAGTACCACCGGATGGAGGGCCACGGCCGGCTCACGCTGCGGCTGAGTCAGCTGGCGATCGACGAGGCGGTCGCGGTCCGTCGTACCGACATTCAGTTCATGGCGTTGAACCAGCGGCTGAATGCCGAGTGGCTGTGGGGGAGCAGCCGTCTGAAGGAGACAGAGCGCGAGTTCGAACAGTTGGTCGCGAGTTCGGACACCGAGATCTCCGCCGCGGAGCTCGCCTGGGGCCGCGCATTCCACGCGGCCTGGAACGATCCGGAGGCCGTGGCGGAGATTCGCGACGGCATCCGGCGGACGATCGACGCCGGGCGGTACGGCGATCTGTCGAGCCTGTACATCTGTCTGGTCATGTGCCACGTCCGGGGGTCGCGGATCGCGGACGCGCGGGCGGCGCTCGAGGAGGCGGACCGTTCAGGGGCGTGGGCGAGTGCCTTCAACCTGCAGGAGCAGATGGCGCGGATCCTGGTCGCGGAGTACTCCGGTGACCTGGACGAGGCCCGGACCCTGGCGCAGCGTGCGGCGGCAGAGTCGAGGTCGCACGGGATCACGTACTGGCTGGCCGGATTCCTCGCCCAGGTGGGGTTTGTCGAGACCTCGGCGCGGAACTGGCAGGCCGCGCTCGACGTACTGCGTGAGCTCGCCGACATCTTCGCGAAGACCGAACTGGTCGACCTCGAGCAGCTGTTGTGGCCGGTCGACTACGCCGATGCCGCGCTGCAGGTCGGCGCACTCGATGACGTCGAGACAGCCGTTGCGCTGCTCCGTCGCCAGGGGGAGGCGGGCCGCCCGGAGGCGAGCGTTGCCGCCGATCGCTGCCAGGCCTTGTTGACTGCTGCCCGCGGCGACCTGGACCAGGCGATCGCCGAACTGCGGCGGATCGTCGATCAGACCGGCGCCGAATGCCCGTTCGAGACGGCCCGGTCGCGGCTGGCGCTGGGTCAGGTGTACCGCCGCGCCGGCCAGAAGGGCCTGGCCGTCGAGACTCTGAACGAGGCCGCCGCGACGTTCGACGCGCTCGGCGTACCGCGCTGGGCCGAGCGCGCCCGCGACGAGTCCGGCCGCTCCGGCCTGTACCCGAGTACGTCGATGCTGACGGCAACCGAACGCCGCGTCGCCGAACTCGTCGCCGCGGGCCGGTCGAACCACGAGACCGCCGCCGAGCTGTTCATGTCGGTCAAGACCGTCGAGGCCAACCTGACCCGGATCTACCGCAAGCTCGCCGTACGCTCGCGGACCGAACTCGCGAACCACCTGAACCGGGCCTGACGAAGTTGTAGGCCGTGGCATCTTGACGTGTTGAGGACATTCGCGTTTCATCCTTCTCACGGTGTCGGCGCAATTTTGTGAGGTGCTGTCGCAAATTCCTGACATCGCGGCCGTCGCAGTCGCCCCGTCGGGACAGCCCGCTCCCGACCTGCGGAGGCCGGAGAGGACGACCATGCGCTCTGCCCTGCTCAGCCTCCTGTCCGCTGTCCCCGTCGCCGCGCTGCTCGTCACGCCGGCGGCCGCGGCTACGACCGCCGGCGCAACCGTGCCATTCACTTCGTACGAGGCCGAGGCCGGCGCGCTCGGCGGTGGCGCGACCGCGGTGTCGCTGACGGCCGCGCCGACGACGCAGTATTCGAGTCCTTCGCTGGAGGCGTCCGGGCACGCGTATGCCCATCTCGCCGGCACCGGCCAGAGCGTGCAGTGGACGAACACGACCGGCGCACCGATCAGCGCGATCACGGTCCGGGTGAGCATCCCCGACAGCAGCGCCGGCGGCGGGCAGACCAGCACGTTGAACCTGTACGTCGACGGCGGTCTGCGGCAGGCGCTCAACGTCAACTCGAAGCAGACCTGGCTGTACGAGGGCAACAACAACTACAACGGCAACAGCCAGAACCCGTCCGACGGCAGCCCGCGAGTGTTCTTCGACGAGACGCGTACCCTCGTCACCGGTACGCCGATCGCACCCGGCGGCACGTTGATGCTGCGCAAGGACTCCGGCAACTCGGCCGCGTACTACGACGTCGATGTCGTCGATGTGGAGAACCCGCCGGCTGCCCTCTCCCAACCGGCCAACTCGATCTCGATCACCGACTGCGGCGCGGTCGCCGACAACACCCCGACCAACGGTGCGGCGGATCCCGCGTCGGTCGACAGCCGGGCGGCGATCCAGAACTGCATCAACCAGGCGCAATCGCAGGGCAAGACCTTGTGGATCCCGGCCGGCACGTTCTACGTCAAGGGCACGCAAGGTCTGCAGGCACAGGGCATCACGATCGCGGGTGCGGGCGCCTGGTACAGCACGATCTATCGCGACGTACCGCTGCCGAACAGCACTCCGCTGCCCGCGCTATGGGGTCTGACCTCGACCACGATCCGCAACCTGCACGTCGACTCGAACGCGACCAGCCGCGCGACCGTCGACGGCGCGGGCGGCTCGATGGACGTCACCGGGACGAACTGGGTGGCCGAAGGGATCTGGACCCAGCACACGCTGTCCGGCTTCTGGGCCTCCGGCACCGGCGGCACGATCCGGAACAACCGCCTGACGACGATCTGGGCGGACGGCGCGAACATCAACAACGTCTCGATGGGCAACTCGGTCGGCAACAACCTGACCATCACGAACAACTTCGTCCGCGGCACCGGTGACGATGCGCTCGCCATCAACTCCGTTAATTACAACGACATTGACGGCACGCGGGTCTACTACACGCCGATGGCGAACGCGGTGGTGACGAACAATACGTCGATCGCTCCGTGGGGCGGGAAAGGCGTCGGAATCTACGGCGGCGGTGGCCATCGGATCGAGAACAACTACGTGTCGGACACCGCCCGCTACATCGGTCTGGGTGCGGGACGGTTCGGTGTCAATGGCAACGATCTGTTGTCGGCGAGCGTTACCGGCAATGTCGTCGTACGGTCCGGTGGGAATGCGTACAACCAGGGGCAGCCGGCGTTCCACATCGGGAACGGCGGCGACGGGCAGAACGTCGGCGTTGTCGATCGGGTGACCGCGAGCAACAACACCGTCGTCAATTCGCTGTACGACGGCATCGGCTTCTCCACCTCGACGAACACCGTGCTCCAGAACAACACCGTGACCTCTCCGGGACGCAACGGCATCGTCATCTCGCCGCCGTTCTACCCGGCGCCGTCGGGTTCCGCGACGATCACCGGTAACACGGTGACCGGTGGAGGTACGCCGTACCTCAACAACTCCGGTGGGTTCAGCGCGTCGCTGAGCGGCAACAGCTGGCAGGGCGGCGGTACGCCGGAAGCGCCGTACGGCGGCACGCCCGCCGCGATCCCCGGGACCGTGCAGGCGGAGAACTACAACACCGGCGGGCAGGGCGTCGCGTACAACGTGAGCTCGGTGAACGGCACCGCGAACGGCTACCGCACCGACGGCGTCGACCTCGAGTCAACGTCGGATGCTGGTGGCGGCTACAACCTGGGCTGGACCAGCACGGGCCAGTGGTTCCACTACACGGTCAACGTCGCCACCGCCGGTACGTACACCGTCGCGATGCGAGTGGCGGCGCCGAGCGCGGTGACCAACGCCTTCCACTTCGCCGGCACCACGGTCAGCGTCCCGGCAACTGGTGGTTGGCAGAACTGGGCGATCGTCACCACTCAGGTGACACTGCCCGCCGGCCTGCAGACCTTGACGGTCTCTCAGGACAACGGCGGCTGGAACCTCAACAGCCTGCAGTTCACCGGCGGCGGCTCCGGCAACTTGGCGGCCGGTAAGCCCACCAGCGAGTCATCACACAACCAGGCCTACGCGTCGAGCAACCTGACAGACGGCAACCAGTCGTCCTATTGGGAGAGCGCCAACAACGCCTTCCCACAATGGGCGCAGGTGGATCTCGGCTCAGCCCAGTCGGTGAGCCGCGCGGTCCTGCAGCTTCCCACGTCCTGGGGTGCTCGCGATCAGACCTTGTCGTTGCTCGGGTCAACGGACGGCATCAACTTCACGACGGTAAAGGCCTCCGCGACCTACACCTTCTCGCCGACGGTGACCTTGACCTTCCCCGCGACGACCCAGCGCTATTGGCGAGTCAGTATCACCGCCAACACCGGGTGGCCGGCGGCGCAACTCTCAGAGCTACAACTTCAAGCGTGAGGCGCGTGTTTCTCCTCGACACTGTCGAGGAGAAACGCCAGGCCGGCCTCGAAGTTGTCCGGCTGGGCGGCGAAGCCGTGGCGCAGGAGAGGTCCGACGTACGGGTAGTCACCGCTGTCGGCGCGTTCGGTCAGGTACCTGTTGACCGTCGACGTCCATTCGCCGGCGGCGGCCGGGTCCGACGGCACGGCACGTCGCTGCGCCGAGACCCGGGTGACATACCCGACCGTGTGGTCGTTGACCGCTGTCACGATGCTCCACGCTTCTTCCGCGGAGACGGCTAGCGGCGCGACGGCACGCATCCACTCGTCGAGAACCCGGAGCGTGTTCGGGCCCAGCTGCATGCGGTCGACCAGGAGCTCGATCGTCCACGGGTGGGCCAGGCCCTGGTCCCGGGTCCGTCGCGCGATGGCCTCGAGCGCTTCTCGCCAGTGCTTCGGGAGTTGGTCGCCGAGGACGCTCTCCCCGGCGAGCTGATCGAACATCAGGTCCAGCAGGTCGTCCTTGCTCGACACATGCGCGTACAAGCTCATCGGCCGTACTTCGAGGAACGCCGCGACGCTCCGGATCGAGACCGCGTCGAGCCCGTCGCGGTCGGCGATGTCGACCGCGGCGCTCACGATGGATTCGCGGGTGAGCGTCCTGCGCCGGGGCCGGCGGTCGTTGCGTGCCCACACCGGACCCGCATCCCGCTGGGTGCCCTCGTCGGCCGGCCGTGTCATGTCGGGCATCGTACGGCGTCATCGCGCCCGACGCTCGGTGGCTACGGCCGACATCGGCGGCACCGGGAACCCGTCGTACGTGGCTGCTTCCTGCTGCGCGGCCTTGTCCGACTGCTTCTTCTCACCGACGAACAGCAGTACGACGACCGCGACGACGCAGAGCGCGATCGCGACGAACAACCACTGCCGGTCGATACCGCCGTTCAGGTTGATCGTGCGGATCGTCGCGACCACCAGGATCCACAGCAGGGACAGCGGCATCAGCCGCATCCACCCGAAGTGCATGAACTGGTCGTACCGCAGGCGTGGCAGCGTCCCGCGCAGCCAGATGAAGAGGAACAGGAAGCAGAGGACCTTCCCGAAGAACCACAGGACAGGCCAGTAGTCGCTGTTGGCGCCGTCCCAGATCAGGTTGATCGGCAACGGGGCGTGCCAGCCGCCGAGGAACAGCGTGGTCGCCAAGGCCGCCACGGTGCCCATGTTCACGTACTCCGCGAGGAAGAACAGCATGAACTTCGCGGACGAGTACTCCGTGTGGAATCCGCCGACCAGTTCGCCCTCGGCCTCGGGCAGGTCGAACGGCGCCCGGTTGGTCTCGCCGACCATCGAGATCACATAGATCACGAACGACGGCGCGAGGATCAGGCCGTACCAGAGCTTGTCCTGCGCGGCGACGATCTGCGACGTCGACATCGATCCGGCGTACAGGAAGACCGCGACGAGCGAGAGCCCCATCGAGACCTCGTACGAGATCATCTGGGCGCTGGAGCGAAGGCCGCCGAGCAGGGAGTACGTCGATCCGGACGACCAGCCGCCGAGCACGATGCCGTAGATGCCGACCGAGGCCATCGCGAGCACGAAGATCACCGCCACCGGCATGTCGGTCAGCTGCAGCGCGGTGCGGCCGTCGCTCCACGGCAGCTTCACCGTCGGCCCGAACGGGATCACCGTCCACGCCGCGAACGCCGGAACGACCACGATCGCCGGCGCGAGCACGAACACCACTTTGTCGGCCGTCTTCGGGATCAGATCCTCCTTCAGGATCAACTTCATCCCATCGGCCAACGACTGCAGCAACCCGAACGGCCCGTTGACCTTCGGCCCGATCCGCTGCTGCATCCGGGCCACCACCCGCCGCTCCGCCCAAATACTGAACAGCGTCAGCACCATCAGGATCACGAAGACCAGGACCACCTTGAGCAGCATCACCCCCCACGAGTCCTGCCCGAACCCCACCGGCCCACCGCTGACCTCATCACTCCACCGCATCGCCATCGCTCCTCCGAGATCGACTAACAGATACGGTGTATCATTAAGACGACCGGAAGAGAACCCGGACTTGCTGCACGCGCTGGATCAGGATGTGAGACCGCGGGCGATCGCGATCCGACGGGTGTGAATGTTGAGGCATGCGTGCGATCGGGTTCGTGAGTTGGTCAGCCGAAGGACGGATGTGAATGACGGTCGAGCGGGTCTATCGGGCGGCCGACGGGCGGTACGAGCGGCTGGAGTATCGGCGGGCGGGGGACTCCGGGCTGGATCTGCCGGCGTTGTCGCTCGGGTTGTGGCAGAAGTTCGGTCGTGACTACCCGTTCGGGACGCAGCGGGAGATCTTGCTGCATGCGTTCGATCTGGGCATCACGCATTTCGACAACGCCAACCGGTACGGGCCGCCGCACCGGGCCGCGGAGCAGGTGTTCGGGCAGGTGCTGCGGACGGACCTGGCGCCGTACCGCGACGAACTCATCCTGACCACGAAGGCCGGTAACCCGATCGGTCCGAGCCCTTATCTCAAAGGCGGTTCGCGCAAGTCGCTGCTGGTGTCGCTCGAGCGCAGCCTGCGCGATCTCGGCACCGACTACGTCGACATCTTCTACCACCACCGGCCGGATCCGTCGACGCCGCTGGACGAGACCGTGGGCGCGCTGGTGAGCGCGGTCCAGCAGGGCAAGGCGTTGTACGTCGGCATCTCGAACTACCCGACGGAGCGCGCGCACGAGGTCGCCGCCTTGCTGCGTGCGGCCGGCGTACCGCTGCTGGTTCATCAGCCGCGGTACTCGATCTTCGACCGCACGCCGGAGACCAGCGGGCTGCTCAAGCTCGCTGCCGAGGACGGGTTCGGTTTGGTTGCCTACAGCCCCCTTGCGCAGGGGTTGCTGACCGACAAGTACCTCGACGGCGCCATCCCGGCCGGTGCCCGGGCCGCGGCCAGCGCGTTCCTGTCACCGGATCAGATCGACGACGTCTATCGCGAGCGCGCGACGGCGCTGAACGAGCTCGCCCGAGAGCGCGGCCAGTCCTTGGCACAGCTTGCCCTCCAGTGGGTACTGCGTCAGCCGCAGGTGACGACTGCCCTGATCGGCGCAAGCTCGACCGCCCAACTCGACCACAACCTCGCCGCGCTCGACTTCCCGGCCCTCACCGACGAGGAACTGACCCGCATCGACCACCACGGCATCCACGGCACCGGCCAACGCGTCTGAGCTCCCGGCGCTATTTCTCGGTCAGCAAGTCATTCAGGCGACGCCATGGTCGGGTCAAGGACCGGCGGCGACTCGACCCGCGCCATGGATCGCCGTCCCGCTCAAAGCGGCGCACAACTGAGCGAATGGTGAACCGGTCGCCGCGCATCCGGCGATCGTCGAGTTCGCTCCAGTCCAACGGGGTGGCAACCGGCGCGCCCGCCCGGGCTCGCACGGCGTACGGCGGTACGGCGGTCTGCCCGTAGGCGTTGCGCATGATGTCGAGGTACAGCCGCCCTTCCCGTTTCGCGATGCGCTGCTCGATGGTGTAGCGCTTCGGGTCACGAGCGACGAGCACCTGCGCGACGCCGCTCGCGAATTCGCGGACCTGGTCGAAGTCCGCCGTACGGTCCAGGAGGACGTGGACGTGAAGTCCCTTGCCTCCGGTGGTTTTGAGCAGCGAGGGGAGCCCGAGGTCGGTCAGGAGTTCGCGGACATCGAGGGCAGCGCGGCGTGCGGCGGGGAAGTCGTCGCCGGATGGGTCGAGGTCGAAGATCAGCTGATCGGGCTTCCTCGGGCGGTCGGCGCGAGACAGCCAGGTGTGGGGAGTGATGCACGCTTGGTTGGCGAGGTACACCAGTGCGGCAGCGGAGCTGACGACCGCGTGCTTCACGTTGCCGGCACCCCCGAGCCGTTTCACCGACGCGGTCTCGATCCAGTCCGGGAAGTATCGCGGTACGGTCTGCTGGAACACCTGTTGGCCGTCGATGCCGTCCGGGAACCGCTCGAGCGACAGCGGACGGCCCTTGAGATACGGGACCATCCGTGGTGCGACCGTCTCGTAGTAGCTGATCAGGTCGCCCTTGGTCACCCCGTCGTCGGGGAACAGGACCTTGTCCGTCCGGCTCAGTTGAATGGTACGGCGGCCGACCCGTACCTCATCAGTCACTGTGCACGCTCCCGGACCACCTCACGTGGAGGTTTGTCCTCGCGCAGTCCCTGGAAGCTGGGATGGCGGAGTTGCCCGTCCCGCGTCCATTCGCTGAAGGCGACCTGGCCGACGAGCTGCGGTTTCACCCAGTGCACCCGCAAGCGCGGCAAGTTGCCGCTGGCAAACGCCGGTTCGTCCTGCTCGAGCTCGGCGAGTTGTTTGCTCAGTCGCTCGAGCATCGGACGGTCGTAGCCGGTGCCTACTTTCCCGGCGTACCGGAGTTCACCTTTCTCGTAGTAGCCGATCAGCAGTGCGCCGAAGCCGACCCGGCTGCCTTGGGGATCGGTGTAGCCGCCGATCACGAACTCCTGCGCGGTGGCGCACTTGAACTTCAGCCAGTCCTTCGAGCGACCGTGGGCGTAGGCTCCGACGGCCCGCTTGGCGATGAGGCCTTCCCAGCCGCGCCGGCAGGCCTCTTCCCAGTACGCGACGCCGTTGCCGATCCGATGCGGCGTGAAGCGCAGCGGACCGCCGTACTCGAGCGCACTGCGCAGGAGCGCTTTGCGTCGGCGGAGCGGGAGGCCGGTCAGATCGTGCCCGTCGAGATGCAGGACGTCGAACACGTAGAGGAAGACCTTCACCCCCGTACGGCGTGCCGCGTCGGGGTCGTTGACCTGCATGCGTCCTTGCAACCGGGAGAAGCTGGTCCGGCCGCCCTCGAAGGCGACGATCTCGCCGTCGACCACGAAGTCCTGATTCGTCTGGCCGGCCAGTGCCTCGACGAGTTCGGGGTAGTGGTTGTTGAGTTCCTTCTGGTTGCGCGAGAGCAGGCGGACGCCGTCCGCAGTACGGAAGACCAGGCAGCGTTCCCCGTCGAGTTTGCGCTCGTACAGCCAATCGGGGTCGGAGAAGCGGTCCTCGGTCAGCGTGGCGAGCATCGGCGTGACCCACTCAGGCTGGGCTACTGTGCGCAAACTCTGCTTCGCCGTCACACCCCCGCCAGTGCCCGAGCCCCCCGCGAGGCAAACACCAGCGAGCGGCGCAGGACCTGGGCAGCTACGCCGAGGACCTGCGCCACGTCGCACAGGAGTATCCGGATCTCCAGTGGGAGTTGCTGCATCTGCTGGTCGACCCGGCCGTCGGGGCGTCAGCGCGTCAGCAGCTTGGCGACCTTTGGGAGGACTTGGTCGACGGGGCCGCTGACGCCGCATTCCATCGCCAGCCAGCCGTTGTAGCCGATGGCCTCCAATGCGTCCAAGGTCTCCGGCCAGTCGTAGTGGCCGGCGCCGGGCTCCAGCCGGTTGCTGTCGCCGAGCTGGACGTGACCGATCAACGAACCGGCCTGCCTGATCGACTCGCCGATGTGGGCCTCCTCGATCGACATGTGGAAGGTATCCGCAGTGATCATCACCCCGGAGGATCCGACCTCCTCGACCACGGAGACCGCATCGGCGAGCTGGTTGATCACGAAGTCCTCGAACCGGTTCAACGGTTCCAGGTAGACCTTCGCGCCCACCGACTCGCCGTGCTCACCCACCTCCCGGAGGGCCTCGACCAGCGCCGCGCGAGAGTCCTCGACCGAACGCGGCGGCACGAACGGAGGCAACCGCCGCGAGAACAACCCGAAGGCATGCGGCGAGACGATCCCCGTCCCGCCGGCCGCCGCGATCGTGCTCAACTGGATCTTCAGCTGCTCGATGGCATCCCGGCGCCGGTCCGCGTCGAAGTCGCCGATGAAGTGGTCCATGTGCACAACCGCGGTCGGCATCTGTACGCCGGCATCGCGCGCCCGCCGCAGCTCGTCCACCCGCGATCCGAAGATCCCGTCACCACGGGCGGACAGCTCGATCCCGTCGAAACCCACCGACCGGACGAATGCGAACTTCTCCTCCAAGGTCTCGCCGGGCAGTGTCATCTCCGCGGCCGCCAGTCGGAACGTCATGCGGTCACCTCCTCGTCGAAGCTGAGTACGACCTGCAGAGCCTCTTCCGGACGCTCGTCGAGCATCTGGAAAGCGTCCGCGGCCAGCGCCATCGGCACGGTGTGCGTGATCAGGTCGGTCACGTTCAGCCGCTTCTCGGCGGCGAGCTGGATCGCTGTCCGCGCGAGCCGGTCGTAGTTCCACCGATGTTGCAAGGACGGCGCGACCCCGGAGATCTGCGAGCAGATCAGTGCGATCCGGTTGTGGTGGAACTCCTCGCCCAGCCGCAGCCCTACACCGTCACCTTGCATGAACCCGGCGACGCACACCCGCGAGCTGTACGCGACCGACCGGACCGCCTCGTGCAGGGCGCGATAGTTGCCCGACACCTCCAAACACACATCGGCACCGCGGCCGTCGGTGAGCTCTCGGATCCGTTCGGCAACGCCACCGTCGGCGGGATCGAGCGCAACCTCGGCGCCCAGCTCCAGCGCCAGCTCACGACGGGCCGGAAGGTTGTCGACGGCAATCACCCGGCCACCGTTCAGCCGGGCCAGCTGCGCGGCCAACTGCCCGGGTACGCCGAGACCGAAGACCGCAACTGTCTCCCCGATGTGGATGTCGGCGTCGAGCACCAGGTTCAGCGCGATACCGCCGATCTGGCTGAAGATGCCGATCCGCGGATCGACGGTAGCGTCGAGGATCCGCCCGGCGGCCCACGACGCCTTCTTGACGGTGTGGCTGCGATGTCCCCACGTCCCCCAGATCACATCGCCGACCGAGACGCCCTCGGCCGACGATCCGAGCGAGACGACCTCGCCTACCTCCTCGTACCCCCAGCCGTCGACCGGGTAGCTGATCGAGGTGTCACCGTCGACGAAGAGCCGGGAGTCGTCGTCCCAGCGCTTGTTCAGATAGGGGTTGCTGCCGCGGTACGCCGTGAGCTCGGTGCCCGCGGAGATACCGGAGTACAACGTGCGGATCAGGACCTCGTCCGGTTCCGGCGTACGTTCGAGATCGGGGACGACCTCCGCGACGCGGGACGAGCTGAATCTGACCAGAGATGGCATGGGTCTCCTCGAGAAGTGTGGGTCAGCCTTTGACTGCGCCGGACATGAAGCCCTGCGTGACCTGGCGTTGCAGGACGACGAAGATCACGATGATCGGGACGATGGTGATCAACGTGCCGGCCGCCAGCGGGCCGATATCCATCGAGCGGCCGCCGGTGAAGTTGTAGAGACCGGCGGTGAGCGGCCGGTACTTGCCGCTCGGCAGGTAGAGCAGCGGGACCAGGAAGTTGTTCCAGTTGCTCAGGAACGTGAAGACGGCCAGGGCCGCGGCGCCCGAGCTCACCAGCGGCATCATCACCTGCGCGAAGATGCGGCTCTCGGAGGCGCCGTCGATCCGCGCGGCCTGCTCCAGTTCCTCGGGCAGATCGGAGAAGAACGCGCGCATGAAGAACGTGCCGAACGACAGGTTGGTCGAGATCAGCACCAGGTTGGCCCCGACCAGGCTGTCCAGCAGTCCCATCGACCGCAGCTGGAAGTACAGCGGAATCATGTAGGTGAAGAACGGTACGAGCAGACCGAGTACGACGACGTAGAAGATCGCCGTACGTCCGGGGAACGGCAGCCGGGCGAACGCGTAGCCGGCCATCGTCGAGATCACGATCACGACGATCGTGCTGGGAACGGTCAGCAGCAGACTGTCCAGCAGATAGCTGCTGAACCGGCCCACGGTCCAGGCCGAGCGCAGGTTCTCGAACGAGAACGACGAGAACAAGCCGAACGGATCGGTACGGACGTCCTGCGGTGTCTTGAGTGCCGTGGAGATGATCAGCACCACGGGGAACAGCGTCAGCGCTGCCATCAGTACGAGGACGACGTGACGGATAGCGAGTCCGGTCGACCGGCGTACGACGTGCCGGCGGAACTCCAACCGTTCCTCGGACCGGCTGCTGCTCGAGACGGCGACTGGCATGTCGATCATCACGCCCCCAGTCCCTGCAACGACAGCCGTCGTTGCAGCCGGTTCAGCATGATCGTGAACGGCACCGCCAGCACCGTGATCAGCAGCGCCAGCACGGTGCCGTAGCTGATCCGGTTGAGCTGGAACGCACTCGAGTACGCATAGGTCCCGAGTACTTCGGTGGCGTCGGCCGGCCCGCCGCCGGTCATGATGAAGATGATGTCGAACACGCTGAACCCACCGACCAGCGTGAGCGTCAGCACCATCAGGAAGACCGGCATGATCTGCGGCAACAGGATGTGCCACAACCGCTGACCGGCGTTCGCGCCGTCGATCCGGGCGGCGTCGACCAGCTCCACGTCCACGTTGCGGAGCGCGGACAGGATGATCATCGTGACGAAACCACATGTCGCCCAGATCGCGGTCGCCAGTACGGCGAAGATCGCGGTCTTCGGATCACCGAGCCAGCCGCGGGTCAACCCGTCCAGCCCGACGGCGTTGAGCACCCGGTTGATCCACCCGTTGACCGGATCGTAGATCCATCCCCAGACGATGCCGATCGCCACGCCGGGCAGCATGAACGGCAGGAAGAACAGCAATCGGTACGTCGCTCCACCGCGCCCGGACCAGATCAGGACTGCCACCAGCAGCCCGATGATCATCGGCGCGGCGGTGCCGATCGCGATCCAGATCGCATTGTTGCCGAGGGCGTGCCAGGTCGCGGCGTCGGTGAACATCTCGGTGAAGTTCCGCAGCCCGACGAACGGCGGTGTCGGATCGAGACCGTCGAAGTCGACCACCGAGTAGTACAGCGCGTTCGCCATCGGGAAGACGAAGAACACCGCGGTGATGATCGCCACCGGCAGCGCGAGCAGGATGCCGAGCCGCGCCTGCGCCCGCCGGGTGACCGCCGGAACGTTGCTGACGGCCCCCATCTATTTCGCCGACTTCTCGTACGCCGTCTGCAGCTGCGCGGCCACCTTCGCCGCGTCACCCTGCCCGCTCAGGATGCCCTGGATCCCCTTCCACATGGCGTTGTTGAAGACGTCGGTGGTCAGAACGTCGATGTTGTACCCGAAGTCACCGGTACCGTCGGCGATCTTGGCCGAGTCGTCCAGCACCTGCTTGAACAGCGGCGACGCCGTCATCCCGTTCGTGTCGATCGGGTACGCCGGGATGTCCTGCAGTTTCTCCGCGGCCCAGCGGCCGTGCTCGGGGGTGAGCAGGTAGTCCAGGAACTTGATCGACGCGTCCGCCTTGGTGGTCGAGGCGGACACGAACGTGCCCGAGCCGAGACCGCCGCTGAAGATGCCCGCGCCGTCCTTGGCCGGGAACGGGATGAAGCCGACGTCGAACTTGGCGTTCCGCTCGATGTCCAGGGCCAACCAGCTGCCGGTCGGGTTCATCGCGGCCTTGCCGGAGTAGAACAGCGCGTTCGCGTTGTCGTAGCTGACCGCGGTCGGTGACGGCGTCAGCAGCTTCTTGTCGTTCCAGTCCTTCCAGACGGCCAGCGAATCCACGACCGGCTGGGTGTTCCACGACGTACGGCCGTTGAGCAGGTCGTCCATACCCTTCGACCCGACGGCGCTGGACAGCGACATGCTGAGCAGATGGCCGCCCTGCCAGCCTTCCTTGTCGCTGACCGCGAACGGGACGACGTTGTTCTGCTTGAGCTTCTCGGCCGCGGCGGTCAGGTCGGTCAGGCTCTTCGGTTCGGCGATCCCGTACTTCGCGAACAGCGTCTTGTTGTAGAAGACGCCGACCTCCTCGATCTGGCTCGGTACGCCGACGATCTTGCCGTCGAACGTGACCCGCTTCTTGGCGAAGTCGTAGATCGGCCACTTCTTGTCGGCGTACGCCTTGGTCAGGTCGTAGACCAGCCCGGCCTTGGCCAGCGCGCCGGCGAAGCCCGGCCCGGTGTCGTAGCCGAAGACGTCCGGACCCTGGCCCGACCGCAACTGGGTCTGCAGCACGGTCCGGACGTTCTCGCTCGGGATGACGTCGAGCTTCACCGTGATCCCCGGGTTCTTGGTCTCGAACGTCTTCAGGTCGGATTTGATCAGCTCGAGGTCCGCCGGATCCTCCGGCTGGCCGATCATGTAGCGGATCTCCTGCTGGCCGCTGGTGTCTTGCTTGACGTCCTCGGAGCCGGTGCCGGGGGCGCCACCGGTGCACGCCGCGGTGGCGAGCAGCGTGGCGGTGGACAGCACGGCCGAGGCGACGAACGCGATCTTCTTCATGAGCCACTCCCGGTGTCGGTGGCACTGCGTCAGGAAAAGTTCTAACGTTAGAATTTCTAACGTTAGAAGTGATGGTTGCGGTGCTCGCGAGCTCTGTCAAGATGTCGTCCTACTGTGTTTGAGGTAATCGGAGGGACCACGATGGCGCCTGACGTTGATGCCGGTCCGGATGGCCGGCCGGCCCGTCCCGCGCGGCTGAAGGACGTCGCCGAGCTGGCCGGGGTGTCGCTGAAGACCGTGACGAACGTCGTCCATGAGCGGCGCCACGTGAAGGCCGAGACCCGGGCCCGGGTCAAGGCCGCGATCGCCGAGCTGGGCTACACGCCTTCGCTGGTCGGCCGGCAGTTGCAGAGCGGGCGCAGCAACATCGTCGCGCTCGCCGTCCCGCGGATCGACGAGCCGTACCTCGGTGCGCTGGCGCACGCGCTGATCATGGCGGGCGAACGGCAGGGGTACGCCGTCTTCACCGACGAGACCGGGCGCAGCGACGAGCACGAACTCCGGGCCGCCGCCGGGTATCCCGGCAACAGCATCGACGGCGTGATCTACAGCCCGCTGGCCGTGGACCCTGAGCGACTGGCCGACATGAGCCGATTCACGCCGATGGTGCTGCTCGGCGAACACCTGAGCGAGGGCGCGGCCGACTACGTCGCGATCGACAACGAGCAGTCCGCGCGGGACGTCGTACGACATCTGGCCGACGGCGGACGGCGGCGGATCGCCTATATCGGCGGCAATCCCTCCCGGCCGTTGAGTGTCGGCCAGCTACGGTTCCGGGGCGTCCGCGCCGCCGTGGACGAGCTCGACCTGGAGACGCGGGACGACTGGCTGCTCCGCTGCGACCGCTACTCCCGGGAGACGGGCGCGGCGATGGCCGAGCAGCTGCTGCCGCTGATCGGCGAGATCGACGCCCTGGTCTGCGCCAGCGACCTGCTGGCCATCGGCGCCATCCGGACCTTCATCGAGCACCAGGTGCGAGTCCCCGACGACGTCGCGGTGATCGGCTGGGACAACATCGTCGACGGCCAGTACCTGTCACCCAGCCTGAGCAGCGTCGCGACCGACCTGGACCTACTGGCCGACCGGACGTTCGAGGCCCTGATCAGCAGAATCGAAGGCAACCGCGACCCGGCCCGCGTCTACACCGTCCCGCACGAACTCGTCCTCCGCGAGTCGAGCCGGGCATCGATCTGAACTGTCGTGCAACCAGATCCTCACGCCAGGACTCGTGCAGGCAAAGGGTCCGATCTGGGGAGTGGTGATGGCTGACGGCGACACGGTGCGCGAGCTGTACGAGGGGTGCTACCGGCGGCTGGTCGGGCAGCTGTTCGCGATCTGCGGGGACCTGGGTGAGGCCGAGGACGCCGTCCAGGAGGCGTTCGTCCGGGCGGTGGAGAAGCCCCGGCGGTTCGCCCAGCTCGACAACCCCGAGGGGTGGCTGCGCACAGTCGCGCTGAACGCCGTACGTCGGAAGTACCGCCGCGCGACCCGGTTCCACGGGTTGCTCTCCCGCGCAGGTGTCCCCGAGACCACGATCACCGGGCTGTCCGCGGACCGGGTCGCTCTGGTCGAGGCCCTGCGACAGCTCCCGTACGAACAGCGCGAGGCGATCGTCCTGCACCACATCGTCGACCTGCCGGTACGCGAGATCGCCGTACAGCTGCGGGTTCCCGAGGGGACGATCAAGGCACGCCTCTCCCGCGGCAGGGCCGGCCTGGCCCCGCTGGTCCACGAGTTCGCCGACGACGCCGAGGAGGTCAACCATGTCTGAGCTGAAGGAACTGTCCTGGGAGGTCCAGGAGACTGTTCACCCGTTGCCCTTCGAGGCTCTCGAGCGCCGTGGCGTTCGCCGCCGTCACCGTCGGCAGGCGCTGACCGGTGCGGGAGTCGCTGTGGCGGTGACCATCGCAGTACTGGCTGCCGTTCTGCCGCTCGGCAAGGTGACCGGCAGCGAGAAGCCGCCGGCGGCCGGTGTCTCGATGCCGGTCGACCAGGCGGCCGAGAAGCTGATCCACGACAAGAAGTCGGGCTTTGCCGGAATCGCGTTCGCCACCCCGACCCGCTGGGCGGCGGTGTGGATGCTGGCCCAGCCGGGATACACCTGGAACTACGCCGCGGTGCTGAGCCGTGACGGTGTGCGGACCACCGCCCCGGTGAGCAAGACCGGGTACGCCGTGGTGGCGGACGGCGACGACGTACTGGCGCTGTCGACGCCGACGAGTATGAAGGGCAGCGACCCGACCTGGGCCCAGGCCCTGATGATCGGACTGACCGACAAGGGCCGGATCGAGAAGAAGCTGCACTGGGCTCCGCCGACCACAGAGTTCGGGGACGGCGACGTACTGATGGGCGATGGCCCGCTGCGGGCGCTGAATCCGCAGACCGGCGTTCTCCGGGAGGTGAAGGTCCCCGGGGTCGACAACAGCTACACGCCGCAACGCGATACCACCGGACGATGGTGGCTGGTCGGCGCCAGGAACAGCGGCGTCGGCAACATCTACTGGACCGATGACCACGGCAGGACCTGGGACCACTCCGTCATCAGCCCGGGCCGGATGCACGGCCGGCTGGCAGTCAGCCCGGACGGCAACACGTTGGTGGTGATCCCGGGCAACAAGCCCGAGATGGCCCGGCCGGATGACGAGGTGCCGCTGCGGTTGTCCACCGACCGGGGCGATCACTGGACGACAGTGGCTACCCGGAACTCGACGTACCTGTCGTCTCCTGTTGCCTTCGACAACGGCACGGGCCTCGCGCTCTATCAAGGAGGCAAGGACCGCGAGCTGCTCCGGCCCGGCGCCGGTACGCCGTTCACCCCACCGACCGACCTGGGCGAGGTGATCGGTGTAGGCGACTTCGTCTACGGCATGCAGTACAACGGCAACCACGTCATAACCAGCACCAACCACGGCAAAACCTGGAAGTACATCGACCCCCGCTAGGGCTCAGGCTGGGATGCGGCCGGGGGCCCAGAGGGCGGTGACGTCTTCTCCGGCTGTTTCGCGTCGTTGGAGGTCGGTGAGGAACTCGATGAAGTCGTGCTCGGGACGCCAGTCGAGCAGGTCAGCGGCCTCGCTGAGGTCGTGCTGCTCGACGGTGTCAGGTAGCGCGAGGCCGTGGCGTTCGATCAGCTCGGCTGCGCCCGGCATCCGCGACTCCGACCACTCGACGCCGCGCGCAGCGAAGTCGGCGCGGACCTCCTCGGGCATCCCGTGGTCGCTGTGCACGATCGTCCGGAACAGGTCGAAGCGGTGCGCGATCGCAGCCTCGGTCGCGGCGACCGTCGCGGTCGCGATATCGCGTACGTCGACACCGTTGCGCAGCAGCCGCTCGCCCCAGCGCAGGTAAGGCTCGGGCACGAAGCCGTGATACCGCAGCAGCGCGACCGATGCCCCGGTCGTCTCCTGGTACATCTTCCAGAGGTCCTCGCCGAGCACCTTGGTGACGCTGTAAACGCTGCCCCACCCATACGCCATCGACGATGCGAACACGACGCTCCGGACGCCGGTCGCCCGGCACGCCTGTACGACGTTGAACGTGCCGTCGACGTTGACCGCAAAGATCGTCGCGTCACTGACACCCGGCCGGTGAGCGTTGTGCCACGCCGCAAGGTGTACGACGGCGTCACAGCCCTCCACCGCCTCGAGCACGTCGGTCGGCGTACGCGTATCACACCGCACGAACTCCCCGATCCCAGCGTCTGCAGGATCCGGCGAGGGCATAACATCCGCCCGCCGCACGCGATGCCCCGCCGCAGCAAGCCGCCGCGAAACCTCCCGCCCAGCAACCCCCGACGCTCCGGTGACCAAGACGCTGCTCATTCAATCCTCCACGCACTCGGCAAGCACTTGCCGCCCCGACGCTACCCGGCGTGACGCATGAGGCCTCCGGCGGATCAAGCGTCGTTGGTCCAGGGGCGTTGGTCGTCGGCGCCGGTCATGGTCTTCGGGTCGCACCACCGCCAGAACTGCTCTCGGGGGATGCCGTGCCGGGCGGCGACGACATCGACCGGATCTCCGGTGGACAGTGCCTCCGCCGTGATCCTGGCGGCCGCGTGTTGTCCGATGTGTGGTGTCAGTGCCGTGGTGAGCATGACGCTCGCCCGTACGTTCTCGGGGCCGACCTCGACGGCACCGCCCAAACGATGACAACGCTCCAACGACCTGGGCGCTAGAAACCAGCGGCGTGTTATCGTCGCCGATGTAGAAACGTTTCTGTCTGTTACTGCATCGAGAGGGCCTTGATGGCTGTGCCTGTCGTGTACGTGGATGTGCCGCCCGCGCTCGAAGCCGAACTCTTCGGCGACGGGCTGGAGCAGGGGCTGAGGGGGATCGGGAGACTCGTCCGCAGGGGTGACGGTGTCGGCAGGTTGCAGGCGGATGTACTCGTCACAGGCTGGGGGTCGGAGCCGTTGCCCGAGCGGCTCGCGCCGGAGGACAACCTGCGGCTCGTCGTGCACAGCGCGGGGACGATCCGGTCGCTGGTGCCACAGGCCTTGTTGTCTCGCGGCGTGCGGGCCAGCCAGGCGTCTGCGGGGATGGCGCAGTCCGTCGCCGAGTTGGCGCTGTACATGACGATCTCCCGGCTGCGTGACCTGGACCGGATCGACCGGGTGATGGCCGGCGCGCATGACTGGCGTGGAGCCGACTTCGGTCTGGCGCGGACGCTCGCCGATTCCACTGTGGGAGTCATCGGCGCCAGCCGGGTCGGACGGGCATATCTCCAGCTCAGCGTGGCCGCGGGCTCCGAAGTGCTCGTCTACGACCCTTACCTGGATGAGCAGGAAGCCAAGAGGCTCGGGGCCAGATTGGTCCCGCTCGAGACGCTGCTCGGCCAGTCGACCGTCGTGGCCCTGCACGCGCCGGTACGCCGGGAGACCAGGCACATGCTCGACGCCCCGAGGTTGGCGCTGATCCCGGACGGAGGTGTCGTCGTCAACACGGCACGCTCCGCCCTCGTCGACACCGACGCCTTGCTGGCCGAGGTTCGCAGCGGGCGGCTGAGCGCTGCGCTCGACGTGTTCGACGACGAGCCGCTACCGCTCGACTCGGAGTGGTGGCAGTTGCCGAACGTCCTCCTGACCCCGCACCTCGGAGCCCGGACCTGGCACTCGCGGCGAGCTCAGGGATCGATTGCCGTCGACGAGGTCCGGCGCTACCTGACCGGACGCGACCTGCGCCACGAGGTACTCCCGGAGACGTACGACCTGATGGCCTGAGCAGCTTCTCGTTTCAGAGAGATGACTCGGGTATTGCGAAACGATACTAGAAACGCTTACCGTGTCGGGAAGCGTTTACCGGACCGCTGAGGCGGTCGCCGACAGGAAGTGGTGAAGAGTGATGCAGCGAGGACTGAAGGTCGCGGCGTCCGCGGCCGTGGCCATCGCGATGGCCGCGATCGCCGGGTGTTCCTCCGGTGGTGACACGGCAGCCGAAGGTCAGGACCCGGCGACCGCGACCGGCACCCTGCGGGTCGTCGTCCCGAACTTCCCGGCGAACAACGAAGGCCAGGCCGTCTTCCAGGGGATCGTCGACATCTTCCACAAGACGTACCCGCAGATGAAGGTCGAGCCGGACTTCGTGCCGTACGACAACCTCAACGAGAAGATCTCGACCTCGCTCGCGGCCGGCAAGAACTACGACGTGGTCAGCGCCGGAATCGGCTGGGTGCAACCGTTGGCCGACCTGGGAGCGATCCAGTCGCTGACGAAGCTCGGCGTGAAGACCGAGGACCTGGAGAAGTCGGTGTACCCGGCCTTCGTTCCCCCGATGAAGTACAACGACGAGTTGTACGCCGTACCGATCGTGGCGAACCCGCGATTGCTTGCCTACAGCAAGAGTGCGTTCGCCGCGGCGGGCCTGGATCCGAACAAGGCACCGCAGTCGCTGACCGAGCTCCGCGAGGACGCGAAGAAGCTGACCACGCGCGACGCCAAGGGCCAGATCACCCGGACCGGCTTCGACTTCTGGGCACCGGCGAGCAACTATCGCCAGCAGTTCGTCGCGTTCATGGGCGCGAAGGGCGGTCAGATGTTCACGCCGGACGGTCAGCCCGCCTTCAACGGTCAGGCCGGGATCGACGCCCTGCAACTGATCCACGACATGGTCGGCGTCGACAAGTCCTCGACATACGGTTATCAGAACTCCGCGAAGACCGCGCTGGTGACGACCGGTGAGGCCGCGATGGGCTTCGCCAGCCCGTACGTCGACTGCTCGACCAAAGGCCAGGGCATCGGCGCGAAGTGCAAGGACCTCGTCTACTTCAACCTGAAGGACGCCAAGGAGGTCATGTACGTCGGTGGCCGGGTCGCCTCCGTCGGTGACGGGACGAAGTACCCGCAGGCGGCGCTGGCGTTCATCCGAGCGATGCAGGACCCGACGTCGCAGGAGGCGATCTCGAAGCTGGACGTCGGCGTACCGATCAGCAGCAACGCCGGTGACAGCGCCTTCGTGAAGTCGAACCCGGCCGGATCGTTCGCCTGGAAGAACCTGGACAAGTCGGTCTTCGAGTACGGCGGCGCCACGTTCCTCGACTTCCGGGCCAAGTTCGGTCCGTCGCTCGACGAGGTGATCCTCGGACGCAAGTCGCCGCAGGACGTCCTCAAGGAACTCGACACCTTGGCGCGCAAATGACCACCGAGACACTTGAACGACCGGTCGTCGCCGCGGCCACGCGACCGTCCCGGCGCCGTCGGGGCGGCGTCGAGCGGGCCAAGGCACGCGCCGGGTGGCTCCTGCTCGCACCCTCCTTGGTCCACTCGGTGATCTTCATCGCGATCCCCGGTGTGATGGCGGTCTACCTCAGCTTCACCAATGCCAGGGTGGCGGGGCAGGGGGACTGGATCGGGCTGAAGAACTACCTGGATCTCTTCCAGGACGCGCAGTTCCTCAACGCGGTCAAGAACACGCTGCTGTACACGATCGCGGTCGTCCCGGTTGCGATGGCGTTGTCGCTGGCCGTTGCGCTGGGCCTCAATCAGAAGATCCCTGCCCGCGGGCTGTTCCGGACGCTGTTCTACATTCCGGTGGTCACCTCGACGGTCGCTGTCGCGGCGGTGTGGCTGTGGATCTACAACCCGGCCGCGGGCCTCGGCAACCAGGTTCTCGCGTTCTTCGGCCTGGCGAGATCAGGCTGGCTGACCGATCCCGACGTCGCATTGCCGGCGTTGATGCTGGTCGGTATCTGGCAAGGGCTCGGCGCGAAGATGATCATCTACCTGGCCGCGCTGCAGAGCATCTCGCCGGACCTCATCGAGGCAGCGACGCTTGACGGAGCTTCCAAGTGGCAGACGTTCTGGAACGTCACCTGGCCGGGCCTCGCGCCGGTGCACTTCTTCGTCCTGGTGACCTCGATCGCGGGATCGTTCCAGGTGTTCGACCTCATCTACGTGACCACCGGCGGCGGACCCGCGAACGCCACCAACGTGCTGACCTTCGACATCTTCACCAACGCGTTCGAGCGGCTGCACATCGGCTATGCCTCCGCGGAGACCGTCATCATGCTGGTCTTCGTCGGCATCCTGATCAGCCTCGGCCGCCTGAGCCTGCGCAACCGGGAGGACCTATGAGCAGCGCCGCGGTGACAACGGGCCGGTCGGCCCGCAGCATCTCACCGGCCAAGGTGCTGCTGGTTGTGGTGCTGGCCGTTGCGGGCTTCCTGATGGTCGTGCCGTTCATCTGGATGATCCTCACCTCGTTCAAGAACCTCAACGAGGTGAACGGGTTCTCCTGGCTGCCCGACCGGATCGAGTGGCGCAACTACGTGGACGCGCTCAAGGCAGCGCCGTTCCTGACGTACTTCCGCAACAGCATCATCGTCGTGGTCGGGCAGACCATCCCGGTGCTCGCGTTCTGTACGGCGGCCGGGTACGCGCTGGCGCAGTTGCCGATCCGCGGCCGCAAGGGCATCCTCAACTACTTCATCGTCCTGCTGATCGTCCCGTTCCAGGTGCTGATCGTTCCGCTGTTCCTCGTGGTACGGCGGATCCCGCTGGCAGGCGGCAACGACATCCTCGGCAACGGCGGCACCGGGTGGCTGAACACCTGGGCGGCGCTGATCGTCCCGTTCGTCTCCGCGCCGCTGTACACGTTCCTGGCCAGGCAGTTCTTCGTCTCGCTGCCGGCCGAGCTGGCCGACGCCGCCCGGGTGGACGGGGTGTCGGAGATCGGCATCTTCTTCCGGATCATGGCGCCGTTGGCTGCTCCGGCGTTCGTGACCATCACACTGTTCAATGTCGAGTCCGCCTGGAACGGATTCATCTGGCCGCTGGTGGCCACGAGCTCGGAGAGCCTGCGCCCACTACAGTTCGGTCTCGCGACGTTCGCCCAGGGCCAGGGCAACGTGCAGTGGCCGTTCCTGATGGCGATGTCCGCTTTGGCCACGCTGCCGATGATCCTGCTGTTCGTCCTCGGTCAGCGCTACTTCATCGCCGGTATGGCGACTTCGGGGATCAAGGGATGATCCCGACCCGCTTTCTGACGAAAGGTTCTCGATGAAGCCCGTACTGCCTCCGCTGCAGGTCTCCGGACCGCTCGCGTCGGTGCTGCCCGCCGAGGATCGCACGCTGAGCCCGTACTCCGGTCTGACCCGCGACCACTGGATCGCGGTCGCCGACCACCTGCTGGCCTCGGCCGACGCCTACCGTTCGCCTGCGGGCGCGCGGATCAACTTCCCCGGCCGCCCGTCCCAGCAAGGAACCGCGACCGACGGGCTGGAAGGGTTCGCCCGGACGTTCCTGCTGGCCGCGTTCCTGCATGCCGGCGGAGCGGACCGCAACGGACATCTGCAGAAGTACGTCGACGGGCTGATCGCCGGCACCCGGACGATCGGTGCCGACGACAACGAGTCGTGGCCGGTCGTCGGGCACATCGGACGCGACGGGCAGCCGCACGTCGAGGCCGCCGGGATCGCGCTCGGTCTCCATCTCACCAAGGACGACACCTGGGGCAGGCTCAAGCCCGACGAACAGGACCGGCTGGCCGACTGGTTCCGCGCCACCATCGAACAGGAACCCTCGCCGAACAACTGGTACCTGTTCCCCGCGACGATCGCGAGCTTCCTCGAGGGCGTCGGCCGGGCCGATGACCAGACCCGGTACGTGATCGACCGCGCGCTCGGCCTGATCGAGGTCTGGTACCGCGGACAGGGCTGGTACTCCGACGGCGCCGGCGACGCCTTCGACCACTACATCGGCTGGGCCTTGCACCTGTACCCGGTCCTGCACGCCCGCCTGCGCGGCATCCGCGAACTCGAACAGCGCTACGGCGATCGGCTGGAGGAGTTCCTGCAGTCCTTCGCCCGGACGTTCGATCGCAACGGCGCACCGCTGTACTACGGGCGAAGCATGACCTATCGCACCGCGACTCTCGCGGCGGTCGCCCTCGGCGAAGCGGTCGGCCGTACCCCGCTGAGCCCCGGGCAGACCCGCCGGATCTTGTCGGGCGGCCTGCGGTACTTCGTCGAACGCGGCTCGATCACCGACAACGGCGTACTGTCCCTCGGCTGGCACCGAGAACACCTGCCGACGATCCAGCGGTACTCCGGGCCCGGTTCGCCGTACTGGGCGTCGAAAGGGTTCCTCGCGTTGATGCTTCCGGCGGATCATCCGGTGTGGACTTCGGAGGAGACGGCCCTCGCGACCGACACCGAGGATCAGGTGCAGGCACTCGACATCGGGCTGCTGATCCAGAACACCGCGGCCGACGGCCTCGTCAGGGTGCACAACCACGGCAGCGATCACCTCAAGCCGGACGCCGCCGACGCGGGCGCTCCTGATCCGCTGTACGCGCGGTTCGGGTACTCCACCCGGACCGGGCCGACCTCGTTGCACGACCCGGCCGACAACGACATCCAAGTACGCATCAGACGCGTCTGGAGCGCTCGCCGAAAGATCCACACGGTCGCATCCGGTCCGAACTGGATCGCCTCCTGGCACGCGCCGAGGTTCCCGCGGCTCTCGCCGTGGGAGGCCAGCGACACCGCCGACGGCGGACCGGTCCTGCCGTCGGCACGGATCGAGAGCCTCACCGCGGCGCGTGGAGCTCAGGAGGTGCGAATCCACCGGCTCATCTGGATTCCACCGTCGCTCCCGCTGCGGATCAGTGGGTGGGCGGTGGCGGGATCACGCCCGAGTGACTTCGAGGTCGCGGCGGACGGCCTCGCCGTGGATGTCGAGGCCGGCGGTCTCCGGTCGGGTCTCGTCGGCCTGCACGGCTGGACCTCCGCGGGTACGTCGAGCGCGTCGTACGGAACGGCGTACGGCGAGTGGGCCGTCGTTCCCGAGTTGCTGTCGACGACGTCGCCGACGGACACGATCTATGTCGCCGGCGCCACGCTGAGCGGCGTACCTGTGGAAAACGTTGCCACTGCCGCCGTCGACGGCGCTGTCGTCACGATCGACTGGGGTGACGAACGACAGGCGTTCGACCTGGGCGCAATCTTTGCCGGAATCAGGTAGAAGTAGTCGATGACCGAGATCGAGGGAACGCCCCGCCGCAGTGGGCCGTCGCTGCGTGACGTGGCCCGGCGTGCCCAGGTCTCGGTCGCCACCGCGTCGCGGGCTCTGACCAGTGACTACCCGGTCGCCGAAGCGACCCGGGCCAAGGTCCTGCAGGCGGTGGAGGAGCTGCACTACGTCGTCCCGGCGAGGCCGGCGAAACGCAGTACCGCCACGTCTCTCATCGCGATGGTGGTGTCGGACGTCGTGTCGCCGCTGCGCAGCCATGTCGCTGCCGGTGTCGCCGAGGCCGCAGGCGACTACGGACGGCTCAGCTCCGTGTACATCACCGGCGGTGAGCTGCAGCGCGAAGAGGCGGTGTTCGCCTGGCTCGAGGAGCAGGACGATGTCGAGGCGGTCATCTTGGTCGGCGGCGTCGAAGTCACCGAGGAGTACGAGCACCGGATGGCCGCCCATGCGAGGGCGTTGCACGCGCGTGGGTCCCAGCTCGTGCTCTGCGGTCGGCCACCGCTCGCGGCCGGCGTGCCCGCTCTCGTGGTCGAGTACGACAACCGTGGCGGGGCATACGCCGCGACGAGCCATCTGCTGTCGATGGGACACCGCCGGATCCTGACGTTGACCGGTCCGGAACGATCCACGACGACGATCGGGCGAGTTGAGGGATACCTGCGGGCACACGAGGACTTCGGCGTGGTCGTCGATCCGTCGTTGCGGATCGCGTGCAGTGCCGATCGAAGTGGCGGGTTCCAAGGGTGTCAGCAGGCGCTCGACCAGGGGCTGGAGTTCACCGCGATCTTCGCGCACAACGATGTCATGGCGTCCGGGGCTCTTGCCGCGCTGCGTGAGAAGGGCCTCGGCGTGCCCGACGACGTCTCGCTGGTCGGCTACGACAACATCCCGGTCGCGCAGGAGCTGTGGCCGCCGCTCACGACCGTCTACATGCCGCACGAGGAGATGGGCAAGGCCGCCGTCCGCCTCGCCATGGAGCGCCCCGCTCCAGGATCCGGTCGCGAACGCCAACTCCTCGGCACCCACATCGTCATCCGTACGTCGGTGCGGCCGCTGCTCTCGACCGAGCGCCAAGCCGACTACTAGGACCGGCCGGCAACCCCGCTCGGCGGTTCCGGCTAGCAGGCAGGGCGGTACTCCTGTTAGCGGGCCTATCGGCTGGGTGCTCACGTCGACGACAACACCGCCTGTCGGGAGCGATGCTTCGAGGGTGTAGTCCCGACGTCCCGAGAGGTATCGAGATGAGACGCCGTACCCACCGCCGTCAGGTGTATCCGCTCGTGTGGAGTGTCTTGTGCGGCTTGATCGTCGTACTGGGCCTGATGGCGGGACTGTTCCTGGTGTCGACTGATGTGTTGTTCGTACTTCTGTTCATCGGCGCCATGATCGGAGCGACCGTAGCGAGCAGTCGCTGGTCCAAGGCGAGAGACACGACGCGTGCCGCCAAGGCGTGGAAGGCAGTTGGCACCGTGGCCACGGTGATCGCGGTCATGCTGGCGTCTGCGGGATATGCCGTCCTGCTGGGGCCTGCGGGACCGTTCTTGCTGGTCATACTCGGTGCAGCGTCGCCACCTGCGATGCGGTGGTTCGGACGTAGGCTCGGGCACCTGCCCGGTAGACGCCGCAGCGGTGCGCTGACGACGGCCGAGCTGTGCAGGCACTGGCAGGACAGCTACGAGGCCCTCCGGCAGGCGACCACGGCGGCCGCCCGGCTGCGCATCGTCGAAGCCCGACAGCATTACCTGGACGAGCTCGAACGCCGCGATCCCCATGGGCTCAACGCCTGGTTGAGCCGGAACGCCAGCGCCGCAGGCGATCCCAGCCGGTTCCTGACCGGCGGAGATCCTCACTAGGGTCAGAGTGCTCGGATTCCTGCAGCAACTCGGTGCGCAGCTCGGGGCGTGGTTCTACGTCATCGCAGGCGGCCTTGCCTGCGCGGAGGCCGCGATCATGGCCGGGCTGGTCCTGCCCGGGGAGACCGCCTTGGTGGTAGCCGGGTTCGCCGCCCATCAGGGCTGGATCTCCCTGTGGCCGATGGTGGCGGTGGCCATCGGGTCGGCCGCCCTCGGCGACAGCGTGGGCTATGAGGTCGGTCGCCGTCTCGGACCGAGGCTGCGCTCGTCTGCGTTGGGCCGCCGGGTCGGAGGCGATCGATGGAGCCGTGCCGATGCCTTCCTTCGCCGGTACGGCGGACGCGCGGTCCTGCTCGGCCGGTTCACCGCCGGCCTGCGGGCCCTGATGCCGGGCCTGGCCGGCATGGCCCGGATGTCCTACCTGCGCACTTTCCTGCCGTGGAACCTGGCCGGCGCCGTGGTCTGGGGCGCTGGTTGTGTCCTGCTCGGCTACGCCTTCTCTGCCTCGCTGTCGAAACTGGACCGCGTCATCACCTACGTACCGCTGGCTCTGATCGCCGTGGCAGCCGTCGCTATCGTCCTGCATGTGCGGAAGAAGCGTGCCTGAACAGGTCCACGGCGGCTATCAACAAGGTCAGGACCATGAGTGCGGACGCGCTCAACAGCGCATCCGAAGCCGCTCGCGAGTAGTTGTGCGCCGAGCTCATGAGCACCCGATAGAAGATCGTCGCCAGTACGGCGGTGCCGATCGCCGAGCCGATCCGCTGAGCGGTCTGCAGGGCACCACCTGCCGCGCCGGCCATGTCGACGGGAACGTGCTGAAGGGAGAGCGTGACGTTGGGGGACGTGACCATGCCGCCGCCGAGCCCTGCCACCAGCAACGGGCCGGCGGCCGCCCACGCCGCAGTGTCGCCACCGACGTGCCGCAGGACCAAAGCGGTGGACACGAGACCGGCAACCGTCGCAATCAGCCCGGCCACCGTCAGCACACGACCGAATCTCGAGACCAGACGCCCCGCGATCGCCGCGGACACCGCGATCCCGATCGCGAACGGGGTCACCGCCAGCCCGGAACGCAGCGGCGAGTAACCGAACCCGTCCTGGAAGAACAGCGCCAGCACGAGCCAGATGCCGGTGAACCCGATGAAGTAGACCAGGCCGATCAGCGATCCGGCAGCGAACCCGGACGTGTGCGCCAGCCTCGGGTCGAGCACCGGCTGACGTCCGCGACGTACGGTTTGCAGCTCCCAGCGGGCGAAGGCGGCGAGCAGACCGACGGCCGCGACCAGGAGCCACCAGTCGTGGCCCAGACCGTTGCTCTCGGCATCTACCGCCGGGAGCAGCAGGCACAGTACTCCGGCTCCCAGCAGCAGCGACCCGATCAGGTCCAGGTGTGTCCTACCGCGGCCACCTCCCGAACGTGCCGGAACCCACCGCGCCGCGAGTACCAGAGCGACCAGGCCGATCGGTACGTTCACGTAGAACACCCACCGCCAGGCATCCGGCCCGGCGATCAACGTGATGATCAGGCCGCCGACCACCGGTCCGGTCGCCGTGGCCACTCCAACGGTCGCACCGAGGATGCCGAAGGCCCGTCCGCGTTCAGCTCCCTGGAAGAGCTCCTGGATCAGGCCTGAGTTCTGCGGCAGGAGCATCCCGCCGGCGACACCTTGTAGCAGCCGTGCCGCGATCAACAGTCCGATGGTCGGTGCCGCGCCGGTCAGGGCACTGGTCAGTACGAACGCCGCCAGCGCGATCAGGAACATCCGGCGCCGGCCCAACGCGTCGCCGAGTCGGCCGGCCGGTACCAGCGCCAGCCCGAAGCTCAGGGCGTAGCCGGACACCACCCACTGCGCCGTCGCGGCCGAAACACCGAGCCCTCGCTCGATGGACGGCAGCGCGACGTTGACGATGCTGACGTCGAGCAATGCCATGAACGCGGCGAGCTGGCTCACCCCCAACGTCCGCCAGCGCAGCGGATGGCCCGTCGTACCAGGGGCCTCGCGGGTGGCGCTCATCCGGTCGCCGGCCGATAGGGATGCCTCATCGTGTCCTTGTTCATTCGACGACCACCGGACGGTAGCGCGACCACAGCAGAAGACAGACCGCGAAGACCGTCATGGCGAGACCGGCCCACAAGTTGGCGTTCACGCCGCCTGTCTTCAGGCGATCCTGGGCGGAGTCCGCGACGAGGCCCACGATGATCAGCACGATGCCGTAGAACCCGATCAGCGCGCCGATCACGTTGCGGATGTCGAAAGGCCCGGCCCGATGCCGTACGTCGGCCTCCGGGCCGCTGCCGTCGTGCTGTTCGTTGCTCATCTCCGTCTCCTTCGGTTGATGACGATGCTCAGCGGAAGATCACGTTGAGCGCGACCACGAGCACCAGCGCGAGTCCGGCGAGCTTGGTCGGCGAGCGGTACCAGGTCAGCCGGCCCGCCATCGGGTCGGTGCGCTGCTCCTTGGGCGTCTCCGAGTAGACGAGTCCGGCCAGCGCCGCCGCGGGCTTGGGAGCCGTCGCCAGGCTGACCACGACACTGACGGCGACATCGACGACGAACGCCACCCCGGCGGCGACGAAAGCCGCGCCCTGGCCGGGCAGGTTGATCACGCCCGCCAGGTTGACCGCCCAGACAGCGACAGCGCCCACCGTTCCGGCGACCAGCCCTACCCAGCCCGCGGTCGCGGTCATCCGCTTCCAGAACATGCCGATGATGAAGGTCGCGAACAGCGGGGCGTTGAAGAACCCGAACAGGGTCTGCAGGTAGTTCATCAGGTTGCCGTAGCCCGATGCGATGGCCGCCGTACCGATGGCCAAGACGGTGGCGCCGACGGTCGCCCACCGGCCGACCTTCAAGTAGTACCCGTCGGGCCGGTCCTTGCGGATGTACTGCTGCCACAGGTCGTAACTGAAGACGGTGTTGAAGGCGGAGATGTTGGCCGCCATGCCTGCCATGAACGACGCGAGCAGGCCGGCCAGTGCGACGCCGAGCAGCCCGTTCGGCAGGATGTCGCCCATCAGCAGCAGGATCGAGTCGTTGTAGGTGACCCCGCTGGGGGCGCCGCCCGCCTTGAGCTGGACGATCTGCGGCACGAGGACGCCGGCGATCATCCCGGGAATCACCACGATGAACGGCAGGAACATCTTCGGGAACGAGGCGAGGATCGGCGTACTGCGGGCCGCCGACATCGATCGGGTCGCCATCGCCCGCTGGACCTCGACGAAGTTCGTCGTCCAATAGCCGAAGGACAGCACGAAGCCGAGACCGAAGACGATGCCGATCACCGACAGGACCGAGTTGCCGAACCCCGACAACTGGTTGCCGGGCCAGGAGCTGAGCTGCTCCGCGCCACCGCCGGCGGCGACCTTGACCTTGTCGATCAACCCGCCGATACCGCCGACGCGGTGCAGCCCGATCAGCGTGAGCGGCAACAGTGCGGCGACGATGACGAAGAACTGCAGGACCTCGTTGTAGATCGCCGCCCGCAGCCCGCCGAGGGTGATGTAACTGAGTACGATCGCGGCGGCGAGCAGCAGCGCGACCCAGAGCGGCCACCCGAGCAGCGTGTTGACCACGGTGGCCAGCAGGTACAGGTTGATGCCGGCAATGAGGATCTGCGCCAGTGCGAAGCTGATCGCATTGACCAGGTGAGCGCCCGGCCCGAAGCGCCGGAGCATGAACTCGGGGACGCTGCGCACCTTCGACCCGTAGTAGAACGGCATCATCACCACGCCGAGGAACAGCATCGCCGGGACGGCGCCGATCCAGTAGTAGTGCACGGTAGGCAGGCCGTACTCCGCGCCGTTCGCGGACATGCCGATGATCTCGACGGCGCCGAGGTTGGCCGAGATGAACGCCAGCCCGGTCAGCCACGCGGCCAGCGACCGGCCCGACAAGAAGAAGTCGAGGCTGTCGAAGACCCGGCGGCGGGCGGCCCAGCCGATCAGCACCACGACCGCGAAGTAGCCGAAGATCAGCACGTAGTCGATGACGTCAGCGCCAAGTTTCAGTCCGTTGTCCACGGTGACCAGGATCGTTCGCCGGGCGGGTGCCGGGCATCGCCGCCAACCGGCATCCACTGTTCTCGCCAGGAGGAAGCCTGCGTACCTGCTAGCGGGTGGCACAATCAGGAGAGGTTCGGCGGTCCGCCGCGGGCGCCTGCGGCGAGCAAGCGGCCGTCGGTGTGCGAGGGAAGCGATGTGATGGCACGGAGCCGGCTGGCACTGCCGAGCGTCCGCTGGCTGCGCGGGCTGCTGGCCGGTGTGGCGCTGGTCGCAGTCGTGACCGGCTTCGTCGCGCTGCTCAAGCCGTATGTCCCGGTCTTGAATCTGCTGGTCGTGTATCTGCTCGCGGTGCTGCCGATCGCCGTGGTGTGGGGAGCGCGGCTGGCGGCGATCACCTCGGTCCTCAGCGTGGTCGCGTTCGCGTTCTTGCTGCCGCGCCAGGGGTCGCTCTGGATCGCCGACTTCCGGAACCTGGTGGCGCTCGGGGTGTTCCTGGTGACGTCGTTCGTGGTGGCCGAGCTGGCGGCGCGGTCGCGACGCGCGGCGGTCGAGTCGGCCCGCCTCACCGAGGAGCAGTCGGCGTTGCGGCGGGTCGCGACGCTGGTCGCGGAATCGGATTCGCCGGCGACGGTCTTCGAGGCGGTGACCCGGGAAGTCGGGCTCCTGTGCGGGGCCGACCTGGCCCGGATGGAGCGGTACGAGGCCGATGGGACAGTGACCGGAGTCGCCGCCTGGAGCAGGGTGCCGGCTCGGCTCTCGGTCGGTACGCGCTTCGAGCTGCTCGGACTCAGTGTGGCGCGGGAGGTACGGCGTACGAGCGGTCCGGTCCGGCTGGACAGTTTCGTGGGTGCGACCGGGGAGATCGCCGAGGAGGCCCGCGGGCTGGGTATCCGTTCGTCGGTGGGCGGCCCGATCCTGGTCGCCGGACAGGTGTGGGGCGTCATTGCCGCCTCGACGAGAAGCATCGAGCCCTTCGCAGCGAACACGGAGTCCCAGATCGCGCGCTTCACCGAGTTGGTTGCCACCGCTGTGGAGAACGCCGAAGCCCGGGCCGAACTCAGGCGACTGGCCGACGAGCAGGCCGCGCTGCGGCGGGTGGCGACACTGGTCGCACGCGGGGGCGAACCCGAGCTGGTGTTCGATCTGGTGGCCGAGGAGCTGGGTCAGCTCACCGACGCCGACATCACCGGGATCTTCCGGTTCGAGAGCGACGGAACAGCGACCATGATGGGCAGCCGCGGCCTGCGCGCGGGCGAGATGGGCGTCGGCGAGCGCCGGATGCTCGAGTCGCCGTCGGCGATCGCGTCCGTTCAGGCGACCGGCGAACCCGCTCGGTACGACGTTGATGACGGGCTGCGTCCGCAGCTGCCGCCGTTCCTTCGCGGCTGGGGAGTCCGGTCGGCGGTGGCCAGTCCGATCAACGTCGAGGGGCGGTGCTGGGGCGGCATCAGCATCGCGTCGCAGCATGAGCCTTTCCCGCCGGCCACCGAGCAGCGGATGGTCGAGTTCACCGAGATCGTTGCCACCGCGATCGCGAACGCGGAGAGCCGGGCACAGCTCGCCGCGTCGCGGGCACGTGTAGTCGCCGCCGGAGACGAGATGCGGCGGCGGCTCGAGCGGAATCTGCATGACGGCGCACAGCAACGACTCGTGTCGCTGGCGCTCGTACTGCGCGTCGCCCAGCGCGACGTACCCGACTCCTTGCCTGGCGTGCAGTCCGGCATCGGCCAGGCCGTCGAGGAACTCACCGAGGTCGTCGACGAGCTGCGCGAGATCGCCCGAGGGATCCACCCCGCGATCCTGGTCGACAACGGCCTCGGCCCGGCCCTGCGAACTCTGACCCGGCGCTCGTCCGTCCCGGTCGCCCTGAAGATCGGTGCCAAGTCGCGCTACCCGGCGCCGCTGGAGGTGGCGGCGTACTACGTGGTGGCCGAGGCACTGACCAATATGGCCAAGCACGCCAACGCAGCTCACGCCGAGGTCTCGCTGGAGGAGCGCGACGGCAGGCTGCGGTTGTCCATCCGGGACGACGGCGCCGGCGGAGCGGAGCCACGCGGAGGCTCCGGCCTGATCGGTCTGCACGACAGAGTGGAAGCTCTCGGCGGATCGATCCTCGTCATCAGCCCGCCCGGACACGGCACGGCGATCTACGTCTCCCTTCCGCTGGAACGCGCCTAGCTCGGCCAGACCACGGTGAGGGTTGGGGCCCTGCGTGTTGACAGTTCGGATTAGCTCAGCGAATATTGAGGCAATGAGCGTTGAGCGAGATTCCTTGGTTGAGCGGGCGCGGGTGCATGCGGCGCTCGGTGATCCTGCGCGGTTGGCGATTGTGGATGCGTTGGTGGTGGGGGATGCGGCGCCGGGGGAGTTGGGGGCGTTGCTGGAGATGCCGACCAATCTGGTGGCGCATCACTTGAAGGTGTTGGAAGAGGCCGGGCTCGTGGTCCGCGGGCGGTCGGAGGGGGATCATCGGCGGACGTATGTGCGGCTGGTGCCGGAGCGGTTGGCGTCGGTGGTGAGTTCGTCGTTGTCGGATGTGCCGCGGGTGGTGTTCGTGTGTACGCACAACTCGGCGCGGTCGCAGCTGGCGGCGGCGATCTGGGCGCGGCGTAGTCATGTGCCGGCGGTCTCGGCGGGGACGACGCCTGCCGAGCGTGTGCATCCGCGGGCGGCGAAGGTGGCGCGGCGGCGCGGGCTGGATCCGGGCAAGTGGCGGACTGCTCAAGTTGTCGACGTTGTGAAACCGAAGGATTTGGTGATCGCGGTGTGCGACATCGCGTATGAGCATCTGCCGGCCGAGGCGCGACCGCGGGTGCATTGGTCGGTGCCTGATCCCGCGCCGACGAACACGGACGCGGCCTTCGAAGCGGCGTACGACGAGATCGCCGGCCGGATCGATCGCCTGGCTCCACTGGTTTCACCAAAGGGGACGCAGTCATGACCGACGTTGTGTGGCATCACCGCGAGGATCTGTCGATCGATCAGCACCTCGCACTGCGAACGGCAGCGGCCCGGCTGAAGGTGCAGTTCGACGCGTACTACGGAGCCGAGACAATCGAGCGCTTCCTGCACTCGAGCTACGACCAGTTCGCGACCGGCAGCACGATCCCGAACTTCCTACCCTTGCTGGCCGAGCGGTTCGCGCGCCAGCGGCTGACGGCACTCGCGAAGGTCGAGGGGCATCAGGACGACGGCCGTCCGGTGGTGCTGTTCCTGTGCGTACACAACGCCGGACGCAGCCAGATGGCGTTGGGGTTCTTCGAGCACCTGGCTGGTGACCAGGCGGTCGGATGGTCGGGCGGTTCGGAGCCGGGCATCGAGGTCAATCCAGCTGCGATCGCCGCGATGGCCGAGCGCGGCATCGACATCTCGACGGAGTACCCGAAGCCGTGGACCGACGAGGTCGTGCGTGCGGCCGATGTGGTAGTCACGATGGGCTGCGGTGACGCGTGCCCGATCTTTCCTGGAAAGCGTTACGAGAACTGGGATCTCGCCGATCCCAATGGTCTGGAGGTGGCCGACATCCGCCCGATCCGTGACGAGATCGAGCGCCGGGTCCGTGAGTTGCTCGGCGAGCTCGCCGTACCTGCTGTGAGCGGCCGGTGAGCGCGACTCCGTTGTGGCGTCGTGCAGTTGCCGAGGGCATCGGAACCGGTCTGTTGGTCACCGTCGTCGTCGGGTCCGGTATCGCGGCGGCGAAGCTGTCGCCGGACGATGTCGGACTGCAGTTGCTCGAGAATTCGTTCGCGACCGCGCTCGGGCTGGCTGTGCTGATCCTGATGCTCGGGCCGGTCTCGGGCGCGCACTTCAACCCCGTCGTGTCCGCCGCCGATTGGTGGCTCGGGCAGCGCGACGGCAGCGGCCTGAGCCTCCGCGAGCTCGCGACGTACATTCCGGCGCAGGTTGTGGGCGCGATCGCTGGGGCCATTCTGGCCAACCTGATGTACGGCGAATCCGCGGTCTCGTGGTCGACAACGGATCGATCAGCTCCGCATCTGTGGATCGGTGAGACGGTCGCCACCGCCGGGCTGATCCTGTTGATCTTCTCGCTGGTGTGGTCGGGCCGGGCAGCGATCGCACCTGCCGCGGTCGGCGCCTACATCGGTGCCGCGTACTGGTTCACCTCGTCGACGTCCTTCGCCAACCCCGCCGTCACTATCGGCCGCGCGTTCAGCGATACCTTCGCGGGCATCGCGCCGTCATCTGTGCTCGGGTTCGTCTTCTTCCAGCTGTTCGGGGCGATCGTCGGCGTCGGCCTCGTGGTCGTTCTCTATCCCAAACTCGGCAGCGCGGCGGATGTCGTCGTACCGCATGCCGACACCACCGACTCTGGAGTCGCTTCGTGAGCAAGCCCGTCGTGCTGTTCGTCTGTGTGCACAATGCCGGCCGGTCCCAGATGGCGGCGGGCTGGCTGCGCCACTTGGCCGGGGACAGCGTGGAGGTCCGCTCGGCAGGGTCGGCCCCGCGGGATCAGATCAACCCGACGGCCGTCGAGGCGATGAACGAGGTCGGGATCGATATCACCGGCAACGTCCCGCAGTTGCTGGAGTACGACACCGCCCAGACGAGCGACGTCATCGTCACGATGGGCTGCGGCGACGCGTGCCCGGTGTTCCCTGGCAAGCGGTACGAGGACTGGGAGCTCACCGATCCGGCCGGGCAGCCGATCGAGGTCGTACGCCAGGTCCGCGACGAGATCCGCGACCGGGTGGAGAAGCTTGTGGGTGAGTTACAGGCCCCGTGACGGACAACAGGAGCTGGAGACGATGCGGATTCTGGTGATAGGCGGTTCGGACGCTGGAATCAGTGCTGCACTGCGGGCGCGCGAGTGCGACCCGGCCAGCACGGTCACGATGCTGGTCGCGGACGCGTACCCGAACTTCTCCATCTGCGGCATCCCGTACCGGCTGTCCGGCGAGGTCGCCGACTGGCCGGACCTTGCCCACCGTACGACGGCCGAGATCGTTGCGACCGGCATCGATCTGCGCATCGACCACACAGCGACCGCGATCGATCCCGCTCGCAAGACCGTCACGGCGGTGACACCGGACAGCGAGGTCGAGCTCGAGTACGACCGGCTCGTGATCGGCACCGGCGCGGTGCCGCTGCTTCCGCCGATCGCTGGTCTCGACGCTCTCGGCCCGGCCGACGGCGTACATCTGCTTCACACCATGGACGAAGCCCGCGCGCTCGACGACGACCTACGTGCGCGCGACGCGCGACGGGTGGTGATTATCGGCGCGGGCTATATCGGTATCGAGATGGCCGAGGCGCTGACCAACCGCGGTATCGGCGCCACCGTTCTGGAGCGGTTCGACGGTGTCCTTCCTCGGACCCTCGACCAGCAGTTGGCCGACGAGATCAGCGCCGAGCTCGAGTCCCACGGCGTCGAGGTGCACTGCGGTACTACGGTGACCGAGGTACGGCGCGACGCCGGCAACCTGACCGTCGTCGCCGCCGAGGCCAAGTGGGCCGCCGATGCGGTCCTCGTCGTCAGCGGAGTCGCCCCGAACAGCGCACTCGCCGCCACGACCGGTGTGCGGGTCGACAAGCGCGGCGCGATCGTCGTCGATCGGCAGATGCGTACGAACGTCCCTGATGTCTGGGCTGCGGGCGACTGCGTCCATACCCACCATGCCCTGCTCGACGAGCCGACGTACTTGCCGCTGGGAACCACCGCGCACAAGCAGGGCCGGGTGGCCGGCGAGAACGCGGCGGGTGGGCAGAAGGAGTTCGCCGGGATCGTCGGCACGCAGGTCGTGCGCGTTTTTGATCGTGTCGTAGCCGCGACCGGTCTGCGGGAGGTCGAGGCGGCCGGATACTCGCCGCTGACGGTGCAGACGACCGCGGACGACCACAAGCGCTATTACCCCGGCGCGACTCCGATCCAGATCCGGCTGACGGGTGACCGCGACACCGGCCGGCTCCTCGGCGCTCAGCTGGTCGGCACGCACGGCGCTGAGATCGCGAAGCGCGTCGACACGTACGCCGTCGCGCTGCAGAACGGACTGTCGGTCGAGCAGCTCCTCGATCTCGACCTGTCCTACACCCCGCCTCTCGGAAGCCCGTGGGACGCGACCCAGCTTGCCGCGCAAGGCTGGCTGGCAGCCCGATAGCCGGTCAGCGTCGGATGACGGGAATCCGCTGTACCGCGAGGAGCAGTAGACCTGCGAGTGCGCACGCCGCGGCGACCAGCAGGACGAGCGTCCGGTAGCCCAGTGCGGCGGCAAGCAGCGCACCGCCGAGTGGTGCGGTGGCCTTTGCGATCAGGATCGGCGCGGCCAGCGTGCCCGCGATCGTGCCGTAGCCGGTGGCGCCGTACCGCTGGAGGAGGATCGCCGGGGTTGCGATCGAGGCGACCCCGAAGCCGAGGCCGAACAGGACGAGGCAGGCGATCGCGCCGAGCAGGTACCGTCCGACAACAGGCAGGAGGGACATCGCCGCGCCTTGCCCGACCAGGATGAGTCCGACGATCGTGGCCATCGGCAACCATCGGGTCGAGAGCGTGGTGACGACGCGGCCGGTCACCGACAGCAGGCCGAGTAGGCCGGCGAGCGTGGCCGCGACGACGGCGGGATGGCCGAGGGTGATCAGATACTGGACCAGATGTACGGCGATCACGGCCAGCGCGGCGCCGTGGAGTACGAAGGTTGCTGCGAGCAACCAGAAGGCGGGATCGCGCGGTACCCAGGTCGAGCGGCGGAGGTGTAGTTCGTGATGCGGGGCGGCGGCCGTGCGGCGCAGCCCGATCGCGTGGAGGGGGATGGTGAGTGCTGCCAGCGCGATGGCGAGTACGACGAGCGCCGGCCGCCAGTCGATCCGGTCGACCAACTGCCCGGTGAGCGGGATGAAGATCGAGCTGGCGAATCCGGCGACGAGTGTGATGCCCAGCAGCGCCTTGGCCCGCCACTGCGGGTCCGTGGCTGCCACGACGACAGCGAACGCCGGCTCGTACAGCACCATCGCCGACGCCACACCGACGAAGACGAATGCGACGTACAGCTCTACCGCGTTGTGGACCTGCGACCATCCGAGCACCGCGATGGATCCGACCATCGACCCGGCAGTCATCAGGGCGTGCCCGCCACGGGCGTCGAGCCAGCGCCCGACCGGGATCGACAACAGACCCGCGACCAGGACGGCGGTGGTGAGGGCACCCGCGGCCGTGGTGTGCGAGATCCCGAGGTCGGTGCTCATCGGGCCGAGGATCACGCTGAAGGCGTAGTACAGAACGCCGTACCCGACGGTCTGCGTGATGGCGAGCGAGCCGACGAGCCGGCGCGGTCCGGGGCCGGCCGTGACAGCCGGCCCCGGAGTCGCTGTCATCAGTTGCAGCAGCCGGACTGCGTGGTCGGCTCGGCGTCGATGACCGTCAGCAGACCGCCGGTGATGCCGGTGGCCAGCCCGCGGCTCACGGGTGCCTCGACGCTGACCGGTGCCGGTCCGCAGCAGCCGCCTGCGGACTCGTCGGCGGAGTCGCCGTACGCGAGGTTCGACGAGCACACGCCGGTCTCCGGCAGGTTCAGCTGGACGTCACGTGCAGCTTCCCAGTCGCCGGCCAGCGCGGCGACGACCGAACGCGCCTGCTCGTAGCCGGTGGCCAGCAGGAACGTCGGCGCCCGCCCGTACGACTTCGCGCCGACCGCGTAGTACCCGGGCTCGGGGTGCTGGAGTTCGTCGACGCCGTGTGGCGGGACGGTCCCGCAGGAGTGCTGGTTCGGGTCGATCAACGGCGCCAGCGCACGCGTCGAGCCGAGGATCGGGTCGAGGTCCAGCCGCAGCTCTCCGACCATGTCGTGGTCGGGGCGGAAGCCGGTCGAGTTCACCACCGTGTCGGCCACCACCTGCTGGTCTCCGGCCGTGAGCGCCACCCGGCCGTCGGCCGTGCGTGCCATCGACTCGGTGCGGAAGCTGCTGACCAGCTCGACGCGCCCCGACTGGACCAGCCGCTTGAGCCGTGTGCCGAGCGCGCCCCGCGCGGGGAGCTCGTCCCCGTCGCCGCCGCCGTACGTGCGTGCCTGGTCGGTGCCGCGGACGACCCACACGACTTCGGTACCCGGCTCGTGGTCGACCAGCTCGCCCAGCTCGAGCAACGTGGTCGCAGCGGAGTGACCGGCGCCGACGACCGCCGTACGACGACCCGCGAAGCGCTCACGGTCGCGCCCGAACACGTCCGGCAGCGCGTGTGAGATCGCGTCGGCCACGTCGCCCTCGCCGCGTGCCGGGATGCCCGATGCACCAAGGACGTTGGGACGCCGCCAGGTGCCGGCTGCGTCGATCACGGCGGATGCCAGTACCTCGTCGCCGTCCGCGAGACGCAGCAGGAACGGTGACGTCTCCCGTCCGGCCGTGCGGATCCGGTCGTACCCGACCCGGGTCACGGCGACGACTTCAGCGCCGTACCGAACGTTGTCGGCCAGCGTCTTGGCGAGCGGCGCGAGGTAGTCGTCGATCAGGTCGCCGCCGGTCGGCAGTTCGTCCAAGTCGGGCTCGAGCCAGTCCGATGCCTCGAGCAACCGACGCGCGGCGCTGTCGATGTCGTAACGCCACGGGCTGAACAGCTTCACGTGCCGCCACTCGTCGATCGCGGCCGCAACACTCGGCCCCGATTCGAGCACCAAGAACTCGACTCCGCGTTCGGCGAGATGCGCCGCCGCGGCCAGTCCCACCGGGCCCGCTCCGATGACTACCACCGGCTCTGTCACGATCGTCCTCCGTGCTGTCTAGATACTTGTCTAATCACGAAGCTTGCCTCCTGATTAGACAAGAGTCAACATAGACACATGCCGAAACAGGAACTGACCGTGCTGAACACGTGCTGTACGCCGATCTCCGAGGCCGCCCTCGACCCGGCCCAGGCCGCGGACGGCGCCGCGGTGTTCAAGGCACTGTCCGACCCGATCCGGCTCCGCCTGATGTCGATCATCGCCTCAGCCGGCGACGAGGTCTGCGTCTGCGACATCACCCCGAACTTCGACGTCAGCGGCCCGACAATCTCCCACCACCTGAAGGTCCTCCGCGAAGCCGGCCTCGTCGACTGCGAACGCCGCGGCACCTGGGTCTACTACTGGCCCCTCCCTGAACGCCTCACCTGGCTCTCCACCCTGCTGTCGGTCCCCTCACCCGCCTGACCAACACCAGCTGGCACCGCTGCGACAGCGAGCGGTTGGGTCAGGGCTGAGGGGTTGGAGGTGTTCGGAGGTTCATTCGTTCGCCGGGTCTGGCGAAGATGCTGAGGATCTCTGACGGTTCGTGTCCAGTGCTGCCGAACCAGTGCGGCAGGTGGGTATCGAACTCGGCGATCTCGCCTGGCCCGAGTACCCAGTCTTGTTCGCCGAGGACGAGACGTAGGTGCCCTGACAGGACGTAGATCCACTCGTGGCCGTCGTGGGCTCGAGGCTCCGGGGTGGTCTTGCCGGTCGGGATGACGATCTTCCACACCTGCATGCCGTCGGGTTGCCGGGTGAGTGGGATGACCGTCCGGCCCTTGACCTTGCCTGGTTTGAGGCGGATTCGCGGGTCACCGACCTCGGGTGCGTCGACCAGGTCGTCCAGCGGCACCCGGTAGGCCTGCGACAGAGCGAGCAGCAGCTCCAAGGTCGGTCGCCGGTGTCCGGTCTCAAGTCGCGAGAGCGTGCTCTTGGAGATGCCGGTCGTGGTCGCCAGACCGGCCAGCGTGATGCCGCGCAGGGCACGAATCCGCTGCAGCCGCGGCCCGACCTGCTCGAGTACGGCAGCGATGGCGCCTGAGGTGTGGTCCACAAGCCTCATCTCACTGCGAATTCCCACAAACAGCAACGATCCTTGGCGAGAGATCCTCGCGGACCCAGTCTGATCCCATGAGTGAGTACGACGTAGTTGTCATCGGCGGAGGGGCCGCCGGCCTGTCCGCCGCCCTGGTCCTGTCCCGGGCCCGCCGCAAGGTTGTGGTGGTTGACGCCGGTTCGCGGTGCCGATTGTGATCTACGGCGTCATGCCTCAGCTGCACCGACTCCGGATACGCATCCTGACTCGATCCGCCAAACCGCTCAGCCCGGCCGAACAACCACAGCCGCACCAGTCGCACTGACGCTGATCAACCGACGCAATCTACAGTCCGGAAAGGATCTCCCGATGGCGACGATCACCGCACCTTCGGCGCACACGAGCCCGGCCGACCTGCCGCTCTACCGCCTGCACCTCATGCGAGCCGGATACCTCCTCATGGGCATCGGTCTCGCCGTCGTCAAGTGGCCGGCCGTCATCAGCCACAGCGACTCCTGGCCGCTGTTCGAGGGAGTCGTCGCCTGCATCCTCACCGCCATGTCGCTCCTGGCATTCCTCGGATTGCGCTACCCCGTCCGGCTGCTACCCATCCTGCTGTTCGAGTCGATCTGGAAGATCATCTGGCTCGCCGTCGTGGCGCTCCCCAAAGCAGCCGCGGGCACCATGGACGCAGCCACCCAGGAGGTCACGATCAACTGCGCAGTTGTCATCGTCATCCTCGCGGTAACCCCGTGGCGGTACGTCTGGCAGCACTACGTACGCACTCCCGGCGACAGCTGGCGCTAATCGCCGAGAGATCACCACGGTGACACCCGGTCGTCGCTGGCGGTCTTATGCCAGTGCTACTGGGCGGAGGGCGAAGCCGGCCGTGATGCCGCGGAGTTTGGGCACCAGAGCGATGTAGCAGAACCGGTAGGTCCGGCTGGCCGCAAGCTCTTCCAGGTAATGCAGTTCGCCCATCGGTACGCCCTGCTCGACCAGCAGGTACGAGTGCACCGGTGACTGGTTGTCGCCGTCGACGGGCGGCATCACCTCGACTGTGGACGTGTCACTGCCGATGAGCATCGCGCCGCAGTCCTCGACGAGCCATCGTGCGCTCTCAAGCGTGAGACCGGCGGTGTCCGGTCCGGTGAGCGCGGTGTGGTTCGCGCCCACTTCGCCCCAGTGCCGCAGCGCACCGGTGCGGATCAGGACGACATCTCCGGGACGTATCTCGGTCTCCTGCCGGCGCAAAGCGTCCTGCAGGTCGGTCGGAGTGATCGGGTAGTGCGGGGAAAGTTCGTCGACTCCCGCGGCCACATCGATCAGCACGCCGGGCGCGATGATCGGCGGGAACGTGTGTGCTGCCGACCTGTCCGGCCCGAAGTCTCGACCGTGCGCCTCGGCGGTTGCGCCGTTGTACCAGTGCTCGTCGGGGCCGAGCGTGGCGTGGCACAGCCCGTCGATCTGCGTCCCTGCGTGGTCCGAGACGACAACGAGGGAGGTGTTGAAGCTGACGCCCGGAGCGCCGAGCTCCGTGCTGGCGTCGGCCGTGAGCCCTTGTGGCGTACGGAACGCAACGACCTCGGTTCCGACGTGCGGACTGGCAAGGAACGACGTCCGATCGACGAGGACGCCGAGGTCGTACGCCGCACCTGTCTTGATCGACTGCAAGGCGGCGAGGCGCGACGAGGCATCGATGGTGTTGAGGGCGCCGATCTCGTCGTCGGCGCCCCACACCCAGCCCCAGCCGCGCGACTGTTGCCAGCCGCGTTGGGTCATGCCGGTTGTTCCCGCGTGATCGGCGACTTCAGCGGGTAGCCGCGCTCGGCGTAGTCGAAGCCGCCGAGCTCGAGCTGTTCGAGATCACTGTCCTGCGGCGAGGCGTAGTACGCGCGGATCTCGCGGATCAGGCCACTTTCGTGGTCGAAGATGTACCACTCGTCACCGCGCAGCATCTTGTGGTGGTAGGTCTTGAAATGAGTCCACTCGATGACGGCTCGCGCCGACGCGGGATCGGTGATGACCTGGTCGACGGTCCAGACCGAGCCGACCGTCTCGACCGCCTTGACCCAGGCCGTGGCGATCGCTTCGGCGCCGACGAACGGTCCGCCGTACATGCCGGGCGGGAAGTAGTGGACGCCGTCATCGACGAAGCAGGCCTGGATCTTCGCGGCGTCAGCCTCGTTGCAGGCATCGAAGTAGGTACGGATGGTCTGCTCCATCCGCTCGTGCGTGAGAACGCTCGACATACCAATCCTTTCAGCTGAAGAGGCAGGAGACGCTGCCCAACGTGTCGAACTCGGCGACGTAGGTCTCGCCGGGCCGCACCGGAGCGGCGCGGGTCATGGAGCCGGACATCACGTAGTCGCCTGCCCTGAGCGCTCCGCCGTACTCGGCGATGGCGTTGGCCAGCCACGCAACCGCAGCTGCCGGATGCCCGAGTACGTCGGCGCCGCTGCCGGTGTCGAACTCGTTGCCGTCGCGGAGCAACCGAACCCGCTCGCCGACCAGATCGAGCCCGGCCTCGTACTTCGTTTCCGGTCCGAAGACGCATCGGGAGCTGCTGCCGTTGTCGGCGACGGTGTCCGCGAACACGATCCGCCAGTCGTGAACCCTGCTGTCGATGATTTCCAGCGAGGGCAGAACGCTGACGGTCGCGTTCAGCACGTCGTCGGCCGTGACGTTCGGTCCACGGAGGTCCTGACCGAGCACGAACGTGATCTCGGGCTCCACCATCGGCGCGATCAGTTGCGAGCTGACGATCGTGCCGCCGACGGGCACGACCATGTCGTCGAACAGATGGCCGTAGTCGGGGGTGTCGATCCCGAACAGGTCCTGGATCGCCTTGCTGGTGCAGCCGATCTTCCGGCCGACGAGCCGGGCTCCGCGTTGGGTACGCAGCCGTACGTACTCCTCCTGTACGGCGTACGCCGACGACGGGTCCAGATCCGGATGCCGCGCGCTCAGCGGCTCGAACGGTATTGCGTTCTGCTCGGCCAGGTAGATCTCGCGTCCCAGTTCGGCCACGGTCCTGGTGTCCATGTCACGCCACCCGGTACTGCGCGAACGCGTCGTCGGTGAACGTGGTCGACGCGCCCGGCGTCTCCGACACGTGGAACACGCCGGCCCGGATGTCGGCGGGCTCGTGGAAGAGCTCCTGCAGCCAGGGAATGCATTCGATCATCGGGGATCCGGGATGAGCGACGCCGAGGTGCTGGTGGACCCTCATCATGTCGGCGTGATGTGGAATGACGGGGACGTGGTAGGAGTTCGCGAGCTCGGCGACGGCGAGCCACTCGGTGATGCCGCCGACCCGGGTGGCGTCCACCTGCACCACGCCGATGTTCCCGCGCACGATCAGGTCACGGAACGCGGTCCGGGTGTAGACGTGTTCGCCGACCGCGATCGGGATGCTGGTGGCATCCGCGATCCGGGCGTGTCCCTCGACATCGTCGGGGTCGATCGGCTCTTCGAGCCAGCCGATGTCGAACTCGGCGAACCGTTCGGCCCAGGCCACCGCCCGCGTCCGGTTCCAGCGCTGGTTGACATCGATCATCAGGTCGATGTCCGGGCCGAGTGCGTCGCGCACGGCGGCGACGCGGCGCAGGTCCTCGCGCGGATCGTCCTTGCCGATCTTCATCTTGACGCCGGACCATCCCTGGTCGACGATCCTCGACATCTCGTCGATGAGTCGTGGGACCTCGAAGTTCAGCCAGCCGCCGTCGGTGTTGTACGAACGCACCTGTCCTTGCTTGTGACCGCCGGCCAGTCGCCACAGCGGCAGTCCGCAGTGCTTGGCCTTGAGGTCCCACAGGGCGATGTCGACCGCTGCCAACGCCATGTGCGTGATGCCGAGCCGGCCGACCCAGTGCGCGTCGGACCAGTAGAGCCGGTCCCAGTGTCGTTGGGTGTCGAGCGGATCCTCACCGAGCAGCAGTGGGGCGTAGATGCGGTCGAGGATGTCCTTGATGGCGAAGTCGCCGTGGGTGAGTGTGCTCGTGTAGCCGGTTCCTTCCAGTCCTTCGTCGGTCCGGATCCGGACGCCCGGAAGCCCCCATTTGTCTGCCTGGTTGAATGCGTCGGTCACCCGCCGTGGGATCGGTGCGTGCAGGACAAACGACTCCACCTCGACGATCTTCATCGTGATCGGCCCTCCGTGTTCAGGTCGTGAAGCTCTTCCACAGTGCGGCGAAAGCCGGCACCGGCCATCGCGATGTCGGCCGACAGTGCGGCCAGCCGGGCGCCGGCCCGTTGCCAGCGGGCGGCGGCGTGAGGCGTGGGGCAGTAGATGCCGGTCCCGATGCCGGTGCGGGCGAGGCGGTCCATCAAGTCCTGGACCTTCTCGAGCACCAGCGGATGCTCGGGCTGGCCGGGGAGGCCGAGCGACGTCGAGAGGTCCACCGGCCCGACGAAGACTGCATCGACACCGGCGACCGCGGCGATGTCGTCGAGGGCGGCAAGTCCGTCCTTTCCTTCAACCATGACGAGTACGGCGACACCGGCGTTCGCCGTGGTCAGGAACGACTCGGTGCCGTCGTAGCCCGCGGCGCGGACGTAGGGGTTGAGGCTGCGGGACCCGTCCGGTGGGAACCGTGCGGCGTCGACCGCGTCGTGGGCGTCGGCGGCGCTCTCGACATGCGGCAGGACCACTCCGTCGACTCCGCAGTCGAGCACTCTGCCGATGGTGGCGGGAGTCCGCTCACCCAACCTGGCCAGGACATAAGCGCCGGCGCCGTGCCCGGCCGCAACCATGCCCGGCAGATCGTCGACCGAAATTGGTCCGTGCTCCAGGTCGACCAGGACGGCGTCGAACCCCGCGTCGGCCAGCAGTTCCACCATTTCCAGGCGCGGGATCAAGAGGAATGTCGCCGTCAGCCGAGTGGTCGGATCCGCGAGCACCTCCCGCAGCGGACGCCTGTCCGTCGTCACGCGAAGTCCCCCAGCAGGCGTTCGGTCTTGTCCCATTCGCCGCGGTAGAACGCGGAGCCGAGTTCGTCGAAGCGCAACAGCGCCAGCGGATCGCCGTTCTCGCGAGCGCGTCGGGCGGTCTGGATCATCCGCTCGTACAGGTCTTCGTAGCGGTCGTCGAGCGGTGGCAGGAGATCCGTCCGTGACGGCAGCGACGGCTGACGCGTCGCGACCGGGTCCTGGTACCAGTACGCCACGGACGCATAGCCGTTGGCGAAGTTGTTGGCGTGGCCGTGCTCGAGGGTCCACCGGATGCTGCGCTCAAAGCGGATCGGGTCGTGCACGTACCAGCGGTACATGCCGGTCAACCCGGCGAAGTCGGGCGACTCGATCATGTGGAAACCGGTGTACGCCGAGGAGTACTCGACGTTCGGGCATGCTCCACCGCCGAAGATCTCCTCCGTGCCGGTGCCATGGATGTTCGGCGGCCAGGTGGCGCCGTCGAGGAACACCATGTCGTCGCCCTCGCCGTACCAGCCGCCACCCTTGTTGTTCACCTGCAGGTGCAGGCCGACCATGTGACCGCGGCCCTCGGCCTCGAGCGCGACGTAGTTGTCGGCACCGGTGAGGTTGACCGCGTCGTGGAGAGTCTGGTTCGGGGTGTCACCGATGGCCTCGGTGGTCAGCTCCTGCCGGAACTGTGCGTGGAAGTGCAGCGTGTCGTCCGGCACCGGCTCGGCGTACACGTCGTAGTCGACGTGGAACCACAGTGCGCCGTGCGGGCCGCCGAGGGTTTCGGTACCGCGGTTCTCGAGAGTGATCAGCGCGTGCTCGGAGAACGGCATCGGGAAGTAGCAGTTGAGACCGTGCGAGGGGCCGTAGCCGGGGTTGACCGCCATCATCTGGCTGGAGAACTCGCGGATCCGTGCGTGTGAGAGTCCGAAGAAGTCGCCGAGCGGGACCTCGACCGACGGAACGCTCGATCCCTCCCAGTAGCAGCGGATGATCGCGTCGCGGTAGTCGGTGATCCGCGGCATGATCATCGCCGCGTAGAAGTGGGTGACGCAGCCCGGGCCGTCGTGCTCCATCAGCGTGACGGTCTCGCCGGCGCCGACCGAGAACCAGTCGTGGTTGCCGCCGGTCCGGTCCCACGAGCTCGACCGGCGCGAGACTGCGCGGACCGGGCGGAGCAGATGGCCGGCCTGCAGGGCGTGCAGCGGGTGGGTCGTTGCCACGTTCAAGCTCATTCAGATCTCCTCAGGTACGGGCGCGTCGTCGCGAAGTAGGTGCTCTGCCTTCAGGTCGAGCCAGAGCGCCGCTGGAATGGGCAGGTCGAACAGAGCCACGTTCTCCTCGACTTCGGCCGGTGTCCGGGCACCGGTGAGGACGGACGCGACCGCGGGATGACCGAGAGGGAACTGCAGGGCGGCGGCCTTGACGGGGACGTCGTGGCGCGCGCAGACCGCACCGATCCGCCGGGCGCGTTCGACGATCTCCGGCGCGGCGTCGGCGTAGTTGTAGTACGCCTGCCGGTCGGGATCGATGAGTACGCCGCTGTTGAAGACGCCGCCGGTGATCACCGAGATCCCCCGGTCGAGGCATTCCGGCAGCAGGTTGTCGAGCGCACCCTGCTCCAGCAGCGTGTACCGGCCGGCGAGCAGGAAGCAGTCGAAGTCGCCCGTGCGCGCGAACCGGGTGAGCATCTCGGCCTGGTTCATGCCGGCGCTGATCGCCCGGATCCCGCCGGCTGTCTTGAGGTCCAGCAGAGCCCGGCGCGAACCCTCGAGGGCGTCGTCGTAGTGATCGTCAGGATCGTGGATGTGGGCGACGTCGACGCTGTCCAGGCCCAGCCGACCCAGGCTTTCGTCGTACGACCGGATCGTGCCGTCGTAGCTGAAGTCGTAGACCGGGTTGACCGGCGGGGTGCCGTGGAACAGCGATGGTTCTTCCGGCTCGACCTCGCGCAGCAGGCGGCCGACCTTGGTGGCGACCGTGAACTCCTCGCGCGGGAGCTTCGACAGTTTCTGCCCCAGCCAGGTCTCCGAGAGACCGTGTCCGTAGAGAGGTGCGGTGTCGAAGAACCGGATCCCCGCGTCCCACGCAGCCTGGATTGTGGCGTCGGCGACGGCTGGGTCGGTCACCTCCGGCCAACCCCCGAGTGGAGCCGTGCCGAGACCGAGTCGGGTCACCTCGACGTCTGTACGACCGAGGCGCACCCGTTGCGTCGCTCGGGTCGGACGATGGCTCATCGCTGCCGCCCGAGGATCGTCGTCAGGCCTGAGCAGACCTTGTCGACCGCCTGCTGGGTCGTCTCCTGACCCACGATCGCGACCTTGAACTCGTTGTTCCACAGGGTTTGCGCCTCGGCGCCGTTCGCGAAACCCACCGCGGGTTTGCGGTTCGTCTCGGTGAGCTGGTCGAGGATCAGCTGATTGTCGGCGCGGTGCGCGGCCCCGCCGTACCCGAGCCACTGCTCGCTCAACGCGAGGTTCTTCATCGGCGTGATGGACCGGCCGCCGTAGATGTCCAGCCAGCTCTGCAGGCCCTCCTTGCCCGACATCCACTTCACCAGCGTCCACGCATCGTCGCGGTGCTTCGTCGTGGCCGAGATGCCCCACATGTCGGTGAAGACCGGGATGATCGGAGCCTGCCCCTGCGGGCCACGCGGCACCGGTCGGACGGTCCAGTCCATGCCCTTCGTCGCAATCAGGCCCGGCCGTAGCCACGGTCCGAAGATGCCGAACCCGATTGCACCGCCCAGGAAGGCCGCGTTCTCGGCGTTCTGCGTGCCGAACGACGCGAGCGCGCCCGGGGTCGGCGCGGCGTTGTCCTTCACCCGGAGCCCGAAGTAGTAGTCCAGCGCCTCGACGGCTTTCGGGTCGCCGAGCTTGCAGTCCTTGCCTTCGTAGACCTCGCCGCCGTTGGTCCAGACGAAGGGTGACCAGTTCCAGTCGGCGTTGACCAGGATCGTGCCCCACTTGGTGACCTTCGAGCCGGTGTTCAGTTTGGCGGTCAGTTCCTTTGCGGTGGCGCGGTACTCGTCCCAGCCCCAGTCGGCGGCCGGCAGCGGGACGTTCGCCTTGGTGAACAGGGTCTTGTTGAGGAAGACGATGACGTTGCTGAGGTCCTTCGGCATCCCGTAGAGCTTGTCGTCCAGCTTGCAGCCGGTGACCGCCTGCGGCCAGTACGCCGACAGGTCGACCTTGTCCTGGGAGACGAGATCGTCCAACGGGAGCAGGGCTTTGCGTGCCGCGAACGATTCGAACTGCCCGGAGTTCAGCATCATCACGTCCGGGGCCGCGCCGCCCGCGATCATCTGCTGGAGCTTGGTCGAGCCGTACGGCCCACCGTTGACGATGTTGACGAGTTCGACCTTTATCGAGGGGTTGGCGCCCTCGAACTTCTTGACGAGCTGCTGCATCGCCGTCAGTTCCTCGGCGCCCAGCCAGACGGTGACCTGGAGCTTGCCGCCGCTGGTCTGGCTCGAGCTCCCACCGGAGTTGCAGGCGCCGAGCAGTCCGGCGCCGGACACCGCCGCTCCGGCGGCGAGCAGTCCGCGGCGGGTCAGTGTTCTTTCCATCAATTCCATCCCCTTTGCAGGTGTGCGCCGGCGGTCAGCGACCGGCCGTGGCACTGAGCGTGATGCCGCGAACGAAGTACTTCTGGAACGCGAAGAAGACCAGCACGACAGGAACCGTCATCACGGCGGCGTAGGCCATCATGAGGTTGTAGTTGATCCGGAAATCGCCTTGGAACAGGTTGACCGCGAGCGACAACGTCCACTTGTCCTCGGTGTTCAGGTACACCAGCGGGGCGATGAAGTCGTTCCAGTGCGTGAGTACGGACAAGATGAGGACCGTGGCGAGCCCCGGCCGGGCGAGCGGGAGAGCGATGCTCCAGAAGGTTCGGAGGAAGCCGGCACCGTCGAGCCGGGCGGCGTCCTCGACCTCGACCGGAATGCTCTTGAAGAACTGGCGGAGCAGGAAGATGTAGATCGGATGGCCGAACATCGACGGGATGATCAGCGGCCACAACGTGTTGACCAGACCGACGTTGCGGAACAGGACGAACTGCGGGATCAGCGTCACGACATACGGCAGCATGATCGTGCTGAGTACCACGACGAACAGCGCATCCCTGCCCGGGAAGCGCAGCCGGGCGAAGGCATAGGCGACGAGCGCCGAGACCATCACGTTGCCCACCAGGGTCACCAGCGTGATGATCATCGTGTTCTTGAAGAACGTGAGCAGCGGCGCGACCTGGAAGATCCGCAGATAGTTGCCCCACTCAACGGGACTGGGGATCCAGCGGACCGGGATCGTGAGCTCCTGCCCACTCGGTTTCAGCGACGTGCTGATGGCATAGACCATCGGCACGAGTGCGGCGAGTGCGATCACGGTCAGCGCGACGTACGCCGCGGTCCGGCCGGAGAACTTGATCAGCATCCGGCGCCGGCGACCGTCCGGCGGGGCAGGGCTTGCCAGGTTGACCATCACGCGTCTCCTTCGTAGTAGACCCATCGACGCGCGAGCCGGAACTGTCCGAGCGTCAGCACGAGGATCACGAGGAACAAGATCCACGAGAGCACCGAGGCGTAGCCCATCGAGAAGTTCTGGAACCCCGTTTGGTAGATGTAGAGAACGCCCATCAGGGAAGAGTTTCCGGGTCCGCCGCCCGTCATCACGTAGGGCGGGACGAACACCTGCAAGGCGCCGATCGTGCCGATGATCAGGTTGAAGAAGATGGTCGGTGACAGCATCGGTAGCGTGATGTGCCAGAACCGGCCGATGACACCGGCGCCGTCGATGGCGGCGGCCTCGTGCAGATGCATGGGGATGTTCTGCAGGCCGGCGAGGAAGATGATCATCGCGTTACCGAAGGCCCAGACGCCCATGATGATCAGGGCGGGCTTGACCGTGTGGCTGCTGTCGAGCCAGTTCAGCGGGCCGATGCCCGCCTTGCCGAGAAGTTCGTTGGCCAATCCCGAGTTCGGGTTGTAGATGATGAACCAGAGGATCGCAGTCGCGACGAACGGGATCTGCGACGGCAGGAACACCGCGGCCCGGTAGATGTTGCGGCCGATGATGTCGAGGTTGAGCAGAAGTGCGACCGCAAGCGCGACAACCAGTTGAAGCGGCACCGTCAGCGCCGTGTAGAAGACCGTGTTCCACAGCACCTCCCGGAACACGTCGTCGTGCACGAGCCGGGTGAAGTTGCCGAATCCGATCCACTCGGGGCTGGAGATCAGGTCCCAGCGGGTGAACATCAGGTACGCCGAGAAGGCCATGGGGCCCGCGGTCAGCAGCAGGAATCCGAGCAGCCAGGGGAGGATCGCGGCGTACCCGGTCAGCGCCTCGCGACGCTTGAGGGTGAGCCACGGAGTACTACTCCGGGACACCGTACGGCTGCTGTCACGGACGACGGGTGCGCTGTCGGCTGGGCGGTCAACCATGAGCCCGCACCCGTTCAGCTACGCGCGTTCCATGCATCCTATATGGAATGAGCATGTAGTTCTCCTCACTAGATGGAGAAGGTTGCGCGCAGGACTCGATCGAGGAGTTGCGCGCGAGAGGTGACGCCGGTTGGTCTTCCGAACATCGTCGGCCGGGGAGCCCGTTCGGGGTCGCTTACTTCGGCCGTGTGCGTTACCATATAGGATATGAAAAACGCTGGCAAGGGTTCGCGTTCGTCGTCGCGCGCGCACCGACCGTCACGGCAGATCCTCACCGACGGCGCGTACGAGACGATCAAAGAGCTGGTGATGGACAACCAGCTCGAGCCCGGCGAGCGGATCAACATCGAGGAACTGGCGCGCCAGTTGGAGATCTCCACGACGCCGGTGCGCGAGGCGCTGGCCCGGTTGGAGTCCGATGGCCTCATCCGCAAGCGGGCGCTGACCGGCTACGCGGTGGCGCCGCTGCTCGACCTGGCGTCGCTCGGTCACCTGTTCGAGATTCGCCATCTGCTGGAGCCGCACGCGGCCGCCAAGGCGGCCAAGCTGGCCAACGACCTCGAGCTCGCGAATCTGCGTGAGATGGTCGAACTGATGCGCGCGGACGACATCGGCGACGCCTACGGCCACTACCGGGCCTTCGCTGCTCACGACACCGAGTTCCACGCCCTGATCGCGCGTTACTCAGGCAACCCGGTGCTCGAGCAGACGCTGGCCGGCCTGCATTTCCAGTGGCATCTGTATCGACTCCGTTTCGAGCCCGAGGTCGGTCTCGACACGATTGCCGAGCACGCGAACATCGCGACCGCCATCCTGCAACGCGACGCAGCAGCCGCCGCGGAGGCCATGCGCGAACATCTCCGTCAATCCGAGCAGCGACTGCTGCCGGTCGCGCAAGGCGGCGCGCAGGGTTTCAAACGGGATCGGGGTTCGGGCGACACCGCGAGGTGACGCACAGCCACATCCAGACGGACGTATCGGAGGTGGCCGCCGCGGGTCACTGTTCTCAATGGGGCCTGCTGGGTTCGGCAGCCCGGCCAACCGATTCTCCGATGCCATGCCAGATGCTCGCGTTGCGGCACCGCCACCCTCATTGGCAACCTAGGCTTCCGCAGTGGCGCGAGTCTGACTTGCATCAATGCGCCAGCTTCTACCCTTGCTGAGTTCACCTTGACCTCGGGGGTGTGGCCTGAGGAGAGGACGAAGGGTGTCGGAGCGTTGGAGGCGTGTTGCTCCGTGGCTCTGGCCTGTCCTGCTTACTGTGTTGATCACGGCGCCGCTGCTCGCTCCAGGGTTCGTGGTCGGTTACGACATGGTGTTCGTGCCTGACCTTTCGTTGCGGCTTGATCTGTTCGGGGTTTCGGCGGCGATGCCGCGGGCGGTTCCGTCGGATGTGGTGGTCGCGGTGCTGGACGAGATTGCCGGCGGCCAGGTTCTGAACAAGCTGGTGCTGGTGGCGATTCCGCTGCTGTCAGGTCTCGGTATGACGGCCCTGTGGCGAGAGCTTCGCTTCGGCGGTGCGCTGCCCGGTGCGGCGGCCGCGACGTTGTACATGTGGAATCCGTTCGTGGCTGAACGTCTGCGCCTCGGCGCTTGGGCGCTGCTTCTCGGGTACGCCGCGCTGCCCTGGCTGGTGCGGTCCGCGATCAGAGTGCGCCGGGGGGAAGGGTGGGCGGGATTCGTCCTTGCATCGGCGGCCTGTGCCTTGACCGCATCCGGCGGCGTCATCGGTCTGCTTGTCGGTGGATTGATGCTGCTCTGGCGACCGTGGGCGAAGCAGCTTTGGCTCTTGGGCGCTGCGGTTCTGTTGAACGGGCCCTGGCTGGTCGCTGGGTTCACGCACGTCGGACTACCCACCGACCCCGCCTCAGTGACAGCGTTCGCGGCCCGCAATGAGGGGTACGGCGGGACGTTGCCGACGCTGCTTACTCTCGGCGGCGTCTGGAATGCAGATGTCGTCCCGGACAGCCGAGGTGAGCCGGTCTCGTTGGTGATCGCGTTCGCCGTACTCCTGCTGTCGTTGGCCGGCATCGCACTGCACTGGAGGCGGAGTCAGCCAATCCGCGCCCTTTCGGTGGCCGCCGTCGTAGCGACAGCGATCGCCTTGGCCGGAGTCATCGCGCCAAGTGCTTTCGCCCAGCTGGTTGCCCATGTCCCCGGGGTTGGCCTGTTCCGTGACGGCCAGCGGTATCTCGGGCCGTTGGTGCTCCTCGAAGCGATCGGCTTCGGCGCGGCTGTCTGCGCGATCGCGCAGCGCGTCCCTCTGAAGCGCGTTGTCGGTGTCACAGCACTCCTGCTGCCGATCGCCGCGCTACCAGGGCTCGTGGCCGGCGCGGGTCTTCACGTATCGAGATATCCAGCAGACTGGTCGCAAGCCCAACAAGCACTCCACGGTCGCTTCGTCCCGTGGCCGTTCGAGGCGTACCGCGCACCGTCGTGGAACGGCCGTCGTCCTGTGCTGGACCCGATGCCGCGCTACTTCGACCAGGCTTCGGTCGTACCCGACGAGCTGATCATCGGCGGCCGGCGTCTCGCCGGTGAGGATCCGCAGGCCGCTGCAGTAGCGAGCGCCGTACGGAAATCCATCGACGACGGCACAGATCCGGCACCTGTACTGCTGCAGCAGGGGATCGGCTGGATCGTGGTGGATCGGGAAGCAGGCGGCCCGCTGCCGGAAACCATGATGAGCGGTCTGAAGCGAGAGTTCGCCGGACCGTCGGTCATCGTCTACAAGCTCGACGGTACGCCGGCGCCGCAGCCGCATCCGCTCTGGCGGACAGTGGTCATCCTCGCGGCCTGGACGGTTGCCGGAGCAACGTTGCTCGCCGCTCTGGTGTCCCTGGCGCGGCGTTGTTACTCTTCGGTTCACTTGACCGGGAGGGGACGTATTTCATGGGATCACTGATCGGTGCGGCAATCGCCGTACTCGCAGGGCTCGCGGTGGCTACGACGACAGTTGTCGGGGTGGTTCAGCAGGTGAAGGACGATCCGGCGCCGCCGGCCGGCCAGCCGCAGGGCCAGGCCGATGTCCCGATCGTGAACTACGGCTCGAAGTAGCCAGCAACTGGTCGAAGGCCAGCGCCGCCGCGCTCCACGTGAACTGGTCGGCGCCGGCCAACGCTCCCTCGGACAACCGCCGCCGGAGCGTGCCGTCCTGCAGCAGTTCCGTGATCGCCGTCGCGAAATCACTCTCGTTGTCGACGAGCATCCCCGACACTCCGTCGTGCACGGATTCGGTCGGCCCACCTGCGCTGCGATACGCGACGGTGGGTACGCCGTGACCCGCGGCCTCACCGACGACGAGACCCCAGCCCTCCTTGAGGCTGGGCAGTGCCAGGATCCACGCTTCGTCGTACGCCGCATGCTTGTCCTCCTCGCTCACGTGGCCGCGGAATTCGACCGCGTCGGCAAGCCGGCGCTGTGCGACGTACTCGCGCAGTTCGTCCTCCCACCAGCCGGAGCCGACGATGATCAGCTTGCAGGTCGGCAAAGCCTTGCGCGCCAACGCGATCGCGTCCACCGCGTGCTCGAGCTGCTTGTGTGGGACCAGCCGGCCGACACACACCACGGTCGGCACGTCGGCCTGCGGGCGTTGCCGCGCCGGCGCCGGATCGGCACCGTTGTAAATGACGGCTATGCCGTCGACTCCGAGTTCGGTGAGTTCGTCGCGGGACGCCGAAGACACTGTCACGTAAGGACAATCGCGGTACAACCATGGAGCCACGCGAGACTCGAGCCACCATCCCAGCCGGCCACGCCAGCCCGGATACACGACCTGCCACTGCTCGTGGTGCACGTGATGGACGAGCACCACGACAGACCGACGCACCAGCCGGGTGAAGAACGGCAGCCCGTTCTGAACGTCGACAACGCAGTCCGGCCGATGGAACAACGTATACAGCAGCCCGTGCAGATACACCGTGATCTTGGAGCCGCGGTACACGTACCGCACCTGTTCCCGGCTCGCCTGGCGCGGACTCCCGGGGTACGCGGCGCACAGCACCGTCACCGACCAGCCCAGCAATGCAAGGCCTTTCGCGACTTCCTCGACATACCGCTCGGAACCCCCTCCCTCCGGGTTGGTCGTGTCCCGCCAGTTCAGCAACAGCACGCTCTGCGCACGCACCTGCTCAGCCCCACCCTCTTTGATCACCTCCCCCGAGGTAATGGGCGGGGACGTTACCAAGGAGTAACGATCTCCGCCAGACCTCGGAAGTTCCGTTAATGTCCCGCGTGTGCAGGTGATGACGAATGCCACGGGGCGCGCGGAGTGGCGCGCCGATCTGGGCCGGGCGGTGCGGTTGTTCCGCGCGTTCAAGGTCGAGCAGACCGACCCGGATCGCTTCTATGAAACGCTTGCTGAAGATTCGGCGGAGCAACTGGCGCAGTACGTCGACGTCGGCGGCGCGCTGATGCTCGACATCGGCGGCGGACCCGGCTACTTCGCCGATGCCTTCCGTCGTGCCGGGGCGACGTACTACGCCGTGGACTCGGACCTCGGCGAACTGAGCGGTCGGGGCGAGCCTGTACCGGGCACTGTCCTGGGAAGCGGCATGGCCCTGCCTGTTGCCGACGCCGCAGTGGATATCTGCTTCTCCTCGAATGTGCTCGAACACGTCCCCGAGCCTTGGCTGATGGCGGACGAGATGGTGCGGGTCACCCGGCCCGGAGGAACGATCTTCCTGTCCTACACCGGTTGGTGGGGACCGCACGGCGGCCACGAGACCTCGCCGTGGCACTACCTCGGCGGACACCGCGCGGCCGGCCGTTACGAACGGCATCAGGGTCACCCGCCCAAGAACAAGTTCGGTGAATCGCTCTTCCCGATCACGGTCGCGGCGGGGCTGCGCTGGGCGCGCAGTTGCCCCGGTGCCGAGCTGGTCGCGGCCCTGCCGAGATACCACCCGCGGTGGGCGTACGGCGTACTCGCACTGCCTGTTCTCCGTGAGGTCGTGGCCTGGAATCTCGTCCTGGTGTTGCGGCGACGATGAGTGAACCGGGGGGACGTCGTTCGGGGGAAGTGGTCTGGCGGGCGCGGATCACCGTTGCATGCCTGGTGCTGATAGCGCTTTGCTTCCACCAAGCACCGGGCAAGATCGTCCCGGACACGAAGCTCGACCTGACTGCCGATCCTGGCGCGTTCCTCGGTCGGGCCTTGCACCTGTGGGACCCACAAGGTGCATTCGGCCAACTGCAGAACCAGGCGTACGGCTATCTGTTGCCGATGGGACCGTTCCATTGGCTGCTCGACGTGCTGTCGGTGCCGGACTGGATCATCCAGCGACTGTGGTGGTCGCTGGTCCTCTGTGTCGCCCTGGTAGGTGTCTGGAAGCTCTGCAATGCCTTGCAGTACGGCGTTCCTTGGACGCGTTTCGCCGCAGCGTTGATGTATGCGCTGAGTCCGCGGATGCTCGGCGAGCTGTCGATAACGTCCATCGAGGTCTGGCCGATCGCGATGGCTCCGTGGGTGCTGCTACCGCTCGTCACCCCGCGGCCGCGCTCGTTCTGGTGGCGTGCCGGTTGGTCTGCCGTGGCGTTCGCGCTGGTAGGTGGAGTGAACGCGGTGGCAACCGGTGCGACTCTGGTGCTGCCCGCGTTGTGGCTGCTCACCAGGCGGTTCGATCGCTCGACGGTGAAGCTTGCGGTCAGCTGGTTCGTCGGCGTCGTAGCGGTCTCGTTGTGGTGGCTGGTGCCGCTCATGCTGCTCGGCCGATACAGCCCGCCGTTCCTGGACTGGATCGAGAACGCAGCGATCACGACCCACATGGCCAGTGTCTTCGAGTCCTTCCGGGGTACGTCGCAGTGGCTGAACTTCCTGGCCGGCAACGGTGGTCCCAGTTGGCCTGCGGGCTGGCTCTACGTCACGCAGCCGATGCTGATCCTCACCACGTCACTGGTGGCGCTGCTTGGGCTCGTAGGCCTGGCGATGGGATCCCTCAAGCATCGAGGCTTCCTGCACCTATCGCTGCTCGTCGGCCTGCTGCTGGTGACTCTCGGCCATGCGGGTGCGGCAGGCTCGCCGTTGGCGCCGCAACTGCAGGACCTACTCGACGGACCTCTCGCAGCCTTTCGCAACACGCACAAGTTCGAGCTCGTCGTCCGGCTGCCGCTGACGCTCGCCGCAGCGCACGCGCTCGCCCGGCTGGCCAGCTGGTCGGTCTCCCATCGCATCCATCGCCGAGTCGTCCCTGTCCTGGTGTCCTGCCTCGTGGTCTCCGTCGCCACTCCCGCGATCGTCGGTCAGCTGCCCAGACCAGAGGGGTACGACGCCATTCCCGCGTACTGGCGCGAGGCCGCGACCTGGCTCGACGCCCAGCCCGGGGACGGCAGCGTCCTCGTCGTACCTGCTGCGTCGTTCGCGGATTTCACCTGGGGTTCGACCAAGGACGAGCCGTTCCAGGCGCTGCTGAAGCGGCCGATGGCAGTGCGGGACGCGGTGCCGTTGGGGTCAGCGGGTGCGACCAGATGGCTGGATGAGGTCGAGCGGCGGCTTGGCTCCGGCGTCGGGGACAAGACCCTGCAGCAGGCACTCCAGCGGGCAGGCGTGAGGTACGTCGTCGTACGCAACGATCTTCGGTACGACGTGCAGCTCGCGTCGACCATCGCCGTACACGAGAGCCTGGGCGAGTCCGGTATCGGGCGCGTCGCGTCCTTCGGTCCACCCACCGGGAGCCGGATCGAGCAGCCTGATGTCACGCTGGACGGTCACACCCGATTGCCCTATCCGAGTGTGGAAATCTACGACGCCGGCCAGACCGATGCCGGCCGGCTGGTACCGCGGTCGCGGCTTGTCGAGGTGCGTGGAGCGGCCGAGGATGTACCGGCTGCGTTGACCGCGATGGGTGCTGATCAGGAAGCAATCACCAGCTCCGATGCGGCAGGGCGGCTCGACGGTTTGCCGCTGATCGAGACCGACGGCCTGCAACGCCGGGAGGTGTCCTTCGGTCGTCCGGCCGAGAACTATTCGCCGGTGCTGACAGCATCAGATCCCGGTCGACTGGGGCGGCGCGTCCTCGGGTACCAACTCGATGGTGCGTCGCCGCCGACGACGAGGACCTGGGCCGGCGGTGTCGTCGACGTACGGGCGTCGTCGTCGGCTGCTGACGCCGATGCCACTTTGCGCACCGGACCAGGCAACGGCCCGTTCGCCGCGGTGGACGGCGACCCGGCGACTCGGTGGGTCTCGGGCCGGTTCGGTCGTGCCAGCGGCGAGTGGCTCGAGGTGACGTTCGCGGAGCCACGGACGGTCGATGGTCTCACCGTGCAGTTCTCGTTGGACCCGCCAACGACCGAGCCGGTGCGGACGCTGCAGGTGGAGACCGACGCCGGTTCGCTGACCTCGGTGGTGTCGGGATCGGGAGATCCTCAAAGCATTCCGGTGCCGCCGGGCTCGACGCAGCGGCTGCGATTGAGCATCGGGACGACCGACGGCAGACAGGCCGGGGGAGTATCGATCGCCGAGGTGACACTGCCTGGGATGCTGGCCGTGAACAGGTTGTCGGTACCGGCGTCAACGCGTCAGCCGAGCGCGCTGGTGTTCAGGAACCAGCAGATCGGGCGGTCCTCCTGCCTGCACGTGGACACCCGGCCGCTGTGTCGACCGAGTCAGGCCGAAGACTCGGAGGAGCCGACCGGGCTGCTGCGGAGTATCGAGCTCCCGAAGACCGCGTCGTACCAGGTGCAAGGCACAGCTCTACCGCAGGACGGCGAGGCGCTGGAGCGTTTGCTGGCTGTGCCCGGCGGGATCAGCGCGACGGCGTCATCGCGGGCGGTGGCTGCGCCGGAGGGTCGGCCGGGCGCGGCCGTGGATCGGGACCTCGGCACGGGGTGGGTTGCGGATCCCGACGATCCCGCTCCCAGTCTCACCCTGAGGTTGCCTCGAGACCGCAGTCTGACCGGGCTGCAATTCCTCGGTGATCCGTATCTGACGGCGTCCCGACCGGCTGAGGTGTCATTGCGGTTCGACGGTGGTGCGCCGACCAGGAGTGCAGTCGATGCCGAAGGCTATGTCCGCTTCGCCGCACGGAAGGCGCGTCTGGTTCAGGTGGACTTCGTCGCGACCAGACCGCAGCTGGACTTCGACTCCGCGACCGGCTACTCGCAGACTGCGCCGGTCGGTGTGGCGGAGGTGCGCGTGCTGGGCGCAGAGGACCTGCGCAGGGGACTCGATCCGAACCGTCAGATCGGGGTGCCGTGCGGCTTCGGACCAGGCATCCGAGTCGACGGCGTGCCCGCGGACACGCAGGCCACGGCGACGGTGCGGGACCTGCTGCAGCGGCGACCGGTGACCTTCAGCGGCTGCGGTAAGGACACGGACGTCTCCGTGCTGGCCGGGCGACACTCCGTGGACGTCCTGGCCGGTGGTGGTCTTGTCCCGATCGAGCTCAGGCTCGGCGCCCCCAGCTCTCGCGCGACCTCGGTGCAGGGCGTCAAGGTGTCGCGGCAGAGCCCTGCCGAGTTGAAGCTCGACGTGCCGCATGCGGCGGAGCAGTCGGTGCTCACGGTCGCGCAGAACTACAACGAGGGCTGGCAGGCGTACGACGCAGGCGGCCACCAACTCACACCGATCCGCGTCGGCGGATGGCAGCAGGGCTGGCTCGTGCCGGCTGGGCAGGCGCAGGTGGTGACGGCCCGCTTCGGGCCTGACGGCAGCTACCGGACCGGCGTCCTCCTGGGGCTGCTCGCTCTGCTGTCGGTGGTCGCGCTGGCCTTGTTCTCCCGGCGCTCGAATCACCCGGGGCAGCAGCTCGTTGGTGGACGGATCCTTCGCCCCTGGGCGGTCCTCGGCTTCGGACTGGTGGCGGGAACATTCATGGCGGGCTGGATCGGCCTCGGTGCAGTCTCAGTGGCCGCGCTGTGCGCGTGGGCCTTGCCTCGACGGGCAGTGCTTGGACTGGTCGCAGCGGTGGTGGCGGTCGGGACGCTGGTCGCGGCAGCTCAGCCTTGGCCCGGGGGCGATGCCGGAGTGACCTCGGCTGCGGTCCAGGCGTCGGTGCTGTTCGGCTGTGCGCTCGCATCGCTGTCAGCCTTTGCGGGTGAGACGTCGTACCGGCTGTCTCGTCTGCCCCGACGCATGATCGGGCGCTCCACCCCGAAGTAGCTCGCCACGGCGACAGCGACGGAGATGACGAGGGTTGACGCGAAGATCGGGACGAATCGGCCGCTGAACAGGGTGTAGCCGGTGAGCTGCTCGATCAGGCTCAGCACGATCAGGTGGTACGCGAAGACGCCGTACGAGATGTTGCCGGCGAGGTGCCCGGCGCGGCCGCCGAGCAGCCGGGCCGAGCGAGTCGTCGGCGTCAGCGCCGGGAACAGCGCACACGCTGCAACGGCTGTGTAGAGCAGGCTCTTCATCAGTGCCTGTGCAGGTGTGGGCGCGGACAGGTTGTACGGTCCGGCGATCGGAGTCGTGGCTATCAGCAACAATGCTGCGGCGGCCGTCCAGACCGTGCCGGGGATCTGGGCCAGGGTGTCGAGAGTGGGGGTCGTCAGCTGCCCGCGGGACCGGGCGACCTGCCACAGTGCGAAGCCCATCCCGACCGCGAACCAACCGAGGTACCCGGGCAACCAGAGTCCTGCCTGTGGGTGGCCGGTGGCGTTCACGCCTGCCATCCACACCGGACCGAGCACGGCCAGTGCGGTGAGTACGGCGATTCGCCCAGCGACACTGCGGCGCGTCGGACGGCCGCTGCCGGTCAGCAGCTTGGCCAGCGCAGGCAGGAGTAGGTAGAACGTGACCTCGGTCGCCAGGCTCCACATCTGCGTGAGGCCGTCGGCGGGCGGGCTGTCGAAGTAGATCTGGGTCAGAGTCGCGTGTTGGAGATAGGTGGCCCAGGTGACTCCGTTGTTGTGCGGAACGAGGAGGGCCGACAGCAGTACGGCGATCCACAGCGCCGGGAGGATCCGGAGTGCGCGGTTGCGGAGGTACGGCAGGACGCGTGGCGGCTCGGTGCTGTCGTACCAGGCTGCCACGTGCGGGCGATAGAGCAGGAACCCGGAGATGGCGAAGAAGATGGCGACACCGACGTCCAGCCGGGCGAGGAGTCCGGCGAGCGGGCCGTTCAGCGACGTACCGGTGTGGAACCCGACGTGTGTCGTGAGCACCGCGAGTGCGCCGATGGCGCGCAGGCCGTCCAGGGCAGCGAACCTGGTCTTCATTGCGGGAGTCCGATCTGAAGATCCGTGACACAGAGGTTGCTTGCCGGATCGGCGGACCGGAGCCGCAGTTCGGTGGCGCGGATCCGCTGCGACGGGCCGAGGTACATCGTGGTGGCGCCGGCCGGCCAGTTCCTGGCAGGCAACGCTGTCACCGCTCCATCGGCGTCGAGTAGCTCGACCGAGACCTCGTTCTCCCGATTCGAGAAATAGGCGGCCTTGACGAACCACTCCGCGACCGCGACCTCGTTCTGGGTCGGACTCAACTGGATGGTCAACGGCTCGGTGCCGCGGAGCAAGAAGTTGCAGAAGGCGTTCGGCACGGCTGGTGCGGCGTTGCGGGACCACACCGCGAACGAGGCCGGCCGGATGTGCCCGGTGTCGTCGACGATGAGTGGCTCGCTGCCCGGCTCCTGCACCCGGAACTGCCGACCGGCCATCTGCAGAACAGGGGACAACCGACGGTCCGACATCAAGGCGGTGCCGATGGGCTGCGGCATCGCGGTGTCCCACAGGTTCACGTTGGTGCCGGTCCGGTCCAGCTCGGCGTCGACAGTCGCGAAGTACGCCTTCGCCGGGTTGTTGCCCCACTGCTGGGCGAAGCCGGCGTCCGAGACGATCACTCCGGCGGCGAAACCCACCAGGAGCAGCATGGGGACGAAAGCGCGAACCTGCCGGGCCGCGAGTACGACGGCCAACGTCAGCGGGATCGAGAGATCGGACCAATAGTGGTAGTGCACCGTGAGTACGGAACCGAACGTGGAGAAGCGTCCGTACGACACGAGCACGACCGTGGCCGGTACGTAGACGGCTACTGCGATCCAGAAGAGCAGCGCGCGGCGGTCGCGTCGCCACCCGACCGCCCACAACAGCGCGGTGAGCAATCCACCGGCCAACAGCGCCGCGAGCGGTGGCGCGGCGAGGCTGAACGCCTCACCCGTCCGTGCCCAGGTCCACGGTCCTCCGACGATGGCCGACAGGGGTACCTCGAACCCGCGTCCGAGGAGTCCGACCAGGTCGGCAGGTGCTGGTACCTGGCCTCGCGACGGGCTGGCATGGGTGATGTAAAGGTGCCCGAATCCGAGGACCGCCGCGCCGAGCGCCGCCGCGAACGGCCACGTTCGCCGTAGCCATTGACGGAGAGGTTCATCCCGGAGATACAGCGCCATCGCCGCGACTGTCAGCAGGATCAGGCCTGACTTCTCCCAGCAGGCAAGGGATATCAGCAGCGACAGGGGGCCGTAGGCAACGGCGCGGCGGCGATGGCCGTCGTACCAGTCAATCGTTGCGTGCAGCAACAGTAGGCCGAAGACGTGTGCGGACAGGTTGTTGACGCCGCTGGACAGCGACATGAACGACGGCATGCTGACCGGCATCAGTGCGTAGAGCGCCGTACCGGGAATCACCCACCAGGTCGGACCCAGAACGCGGATCAGCAGCAGGCCCATCAGCGTGATCGCGAGCGCCTGCATCAGGATCCGCCAGATGACGGTGACGTCGTAATTCAGCGGGGCGACAGTCGCGAAGGCCGCGTAGATGAAGCGGAGGCCGGGGGCGATGTGGTCGTTCACCGGCTCGAGCAGTTCGTGCGGCGCGAAGCCACGGCCGCCCTGCACCAGGAAATCGAGATCGTCGGACAGCCATGAACCGCGTCGCGCCAGCAGGCCGAGGACGGTTGCTTGCAGCACGGCCAGCGTCACCACAATGCCGCGGAGAACCGATGTCTCCGGCGAGTTCGGCACGCGTGAGATCCCCCTCATGGGGCGGGACTATATGCCAGTTCGACGTCCCGCGAATCCGTCGTTGTCGGCGTCTTCTCAAAGCCACTTACTCACTGGTAGGGTCCCGCGAACAGACCGGGAGGGGATGCAGTGGGGACTCGTATTCGTGCGGTGCTGATCGGGCTCGGGGTGTTCTGCGTCGGCGTCGCGGCATTGACGAAGTTCTACGCCTATCCGGCATTGGCGGTCGCACCCGCGGATCAGATCGCGCACACGGTGTCGGACGGTCCGAATGCGACGATCTTCAGCGTCGCGGACCTGAAGGTGAAGAGGAACATAGAACTCGAGGCCCGCCGCACGGTGCGCGGTGACGTGGTCGCGGCCGACAAGATCAGCAAGGCGTTGAACCGCAAGGTTGTCGTGTACGACACCGCCGTGGTGACGGACGACTCGAAGAACTACCAGTTCCCCGACGATGCGTCGAAGACCGCGGAGATGCCGCTGAGCTTCGTCCAGGAGCGCGTGGTGCTGGATGCGCGCACCGGTGAGTCGGTCCGGTGGAATCCGTCGGGCAACGACGACAGCGGCGAGTACGTCACAACCACGCTGGAGAAGGCGGACCGGCTCAGGCCCGACCCGAAGAGCGCGCTGTTCAAGGGCCACGAGGGCCTGGTGCTCAAGTTCCCGTTCGGCACCGAGAAGAAGACGTACAACTTCTGGGACACGACACTGCGGAAGGCGTTCCCGATCCAGTTCAAACGCGAGGACGAGCTGTACGGGCTGAAGGTGTACGTCTTCGAGCAGGAGATCCCGAAGCAGGAGGTCCCCCAGGCCAAGCCGCTGGAGGTTCCCGGGAACCTGGTCGGCGAGCCGGGGAAGGACTCGGTCGTGGCGCAACGCACGTACAAGAACACCAGGACCCTGTGGATCGAACCGGTCACCGGCGCGATCATCAAGGGCAAGGAACAGCAACTCGCCACCATCGCCTACAACGGTGCCGACAAACTGACCGCCACGCAGGTCTCGATCGAGTACGACGACGCAACGGTGAAGAAGAACGTCAACGGCGCGACCGAGAACGGCGTGGAGGAGGGCGGCTACCAATCAAAGGCCGGCCAGCTCCACGCCATCGGATTCTGGGTACCGCTTGTGTCGCTGATCGTCGGACTCCTACTCCTCGCCTTCGCCGGCTTCGGTTACACGAGGTTCGGACGCCCGACGTCAAGCAGCGTGAGGGAGTAGCTGACGCCAGGCGTCCGAGCCGTCAGATGTCGAGTGGGCGGAGGACCAGGGTGATGCCGTGGGCGATCTGCTTGTTGCCCTTGTTGATGTCGAGGGCACATCGGTTGAGCCGCGGGTTGCGGTCGTTGGGGTCGGCGTCGATCAGCCGGACGATCCGGAAGCGCTTGCTGATTACGTCGACCCTGATCGAACCGCCGGGCAGAGCCGTCTTGAGCGTGGCGCCGTCGGACCTCAGCGCCGTACGGCTGTCGATCGTCGCCCCTGGGATGACGTGGTACAGAAGGACCGCTTCGATCGTGTCGACGCCGAGCAAGCCGGCCAGACCGGTGAACAGGGCGCTCTCGGACTTGTACCACTTGCCGGTCAGGTCCTTGGCGAGAAGCCGGAACGCGCGATCGCTGGGCAGGAAGGCCGTCAGCGGGACATTGCCGTTGGCCAGAACCTTCACCGGGCTGTTCGGTTTGGCGGCGAGGACGGCACCCACAGCATTCGTGAGTACGTCGTAGTCGTTCCAGTTGTGGTCGAAGGTGTCGCCGTCTGCCGCCAGCACGGTGGCGAGGCTGCGACTGCCCGGCTGGTGATGGGCCGACGCCTGGGTCGTGGTCGCGACTGCGCTCGTGACGACAACTCCGGCTACGACCAGCGCGGTCGCCAGGGAACGAGTCAGGCGTCGTGAGATTTTGCGCATCGGACAACCTTTCGATGAGCACGGCCGCGCCGTCGCGACCGCTGTCACCTACCCTTCCGGTCCGGAGCGCGACACGGATGCAGAAGTTGTGCAGTATCGGTGCAGGATGCGTGCTCAGAAGAGGTTTCGTGTCATCGTAGGAAGATGCCAGATCGTCCGACCGTGCGGGACGCCGGCCACGGGGAGATGGTGTGGCCAGTAGGTCGCGTCGCCGAGATGCTCGGCGTTCCGACTGTCACCATCCGCAGCTGGGAGCGACGGTACGGCATCGGTCCGTCGCAACGCAGCGCAGGGCAGCACCGTCGATACTCTGCCGCGGACGTTGCCCGACTGCGCCGGATGATCGCGCTGATCGCCAAGGGCGCCTCGGCGGTGGATGCAGCTCGGCTCACCGGACGTTCGAGTGCAGTGTCGTCCGCGCCGGACGATCTGCTCGCCGCTGCCGAGTCCTACCAGGTGGCCGCGATGGCGGAGACGCTCGACACTCTGCTCGAGCTGCAGGGGGTCGAGCGAGCCTGGAACGAGGTGGTGACACCTGCGTTCCACGAGCTCGAACGACGATTCGCTGACCTCGGTGATTGCATCGATCTCACCTTCCTGCTCGCTGGGACAGTCGAGGATGCGATCGAGCGGTACGTCGTTGATCGGGGACTCCAGCACAGCGGAAGACCGTGCCTGCTGGTCCCTTGCCCCGACGAGCGCCATACCTTACCGATGACGGTCCTCCGCGGATCATTGCTCGAACGAGGCGTGCCGGTCATCGCCCTCGAGGCGGGTTTCAACGACGCGGCTGTCCTGGCGGCAGCTGAGCGATCTCAGCCGACAGTCGTCGTGCTCTGGACCACGAGGCGACGCGGCGGTCAGGCCGCCCTGAGGCGTCGGCTGGAGAGACTCGGACACCACGTCCTGAGAGCTGGACCTGGCTGGCCCCGACCGGATCGTGATCTGAACGACCTCGACGGAGCCATCAGGCGAATCGTGGCGGCGTCCCGTCGTACTCAGCACTTGTGATCGCAGCAGTGGGATCACGTGGGTTCCGCGGTGACCACGAGGTTGTCGCGGTAGCCTCCGCCGTTGTGATCGTACGGTCCGCCGCAGGTGATGATCCGTAGCAGCGGGGCACCGTCGCGGTCGAAGACCTTGTTGAGGGCCAGGCTCGACTTTGCGATGTCCTCGACAGTCCGGACGCGGTAGCTGGTCACCGAGTTGTTGCTCAGGCGAATCACCGCCATGTCCCCGGGGTGGAGTCGCCGCAGCCGCGCCAGCGGGCCAACGCCGTACTGCTTGCTGTCTATGTGACCGCCCAGGACGACTGAACCGCGGTCGTCGGTGGTGCTCGGGCCGAAGCGGTACCAGCCGATCGTCGCGGGATTCGGGGGAAGCGCCATCTGCCCGTCCGGAGCAACCCCGACGGCAACGACCTGGACGTCTATCCCGACGCCGGCGAGCTGCAATCTAACCGGTTGTACGACGCTCGTCGTGTCGGGCGGATCCGCTGGTCGAGCGCGGATACGGCTGTTCCCCGCAGTAGAAACGGACTGAGCCGGTGACGGGGTGGCAAGCACCGGCGCGGTCTGCACGCTTCGGTCGCGGGATGTGCAGGCGGTAAGCGAACTGCCGACCGTGAGTGCGGCCATCGCCAGGATGGCCGCACCGTGAGTCCGGATCACGACCGGGTACGCGCCCGGATTGCCGTCGCGCCGAAGCCGATCACGCCGAGCCCGATCAGCCCGAGAACGCCTGTCAGCCACGGGGAGCTGGTCGACGTGTCCTGCGCAGCCGCCTGGCCGCCAGTTCCTCCCGGAATGCCGGACGGGTTGCCGTGCAGACCGGAGATCGTTTGCACGGCGAGCTTGAGGTTCTTGCCCGATGCGCTGCCCCAGGCATAGACAATCGTGTTCGTACCCTCCTTGAGGTTCACATCCGCCGGGCCGATCGCGACGGTCGACGTTCCGGCGAGAACTACGTCGGCCTTGACTGTCCCGGCAGGCAGGTCAGCCTTGACCTCCTTCGGGTTGGTCAGGCCCTCGAACACCGGCTTGCCACCGGCACGGACGTCGACGGCCGGCGCCGCTGCATCGTGCCGAACGGTCAGCCGAGCCTTGCCCGCGGCGAGCTTGGACACATCGTTGACGTACGGCGTCAGCACCGGCTTGCCGGACGCTGAGAGGTGGGCTACGACGGTGATGTTCGCGCCTCCTGGGACGTTCACGTCGTTCGCCTGGATGAGTGCCGCGCCCTTCGCGCCGGCACCGGCCTTGGTCACCTTCAGGTCGTACGCACCTGCCGGCAGCTGAACCGGGTCGGTGAGGGTACCGGGCTTGAAGTTGGTGAGGAGCGCCTTGCCATTGGCGTAGACATCGACGGTTGCACCGGGAACCGCATGCAGCACCGACACCGTGGCCGTGGCTGTCGGTTGGGCCTGAGCGCTTGCAGCCACAGCCGCTGGGGCGCCGGCAACCACGAGGCCGGCGGCGAGCAGGGCAATGACTCGACGGACGGACATGAGGGGTCCTCCTAGGGATCGGACTACTTGTCCCTTCTTCCGTCGGTGCCGGCCGCTCGGATGCGGCAATCAATGCAAAAGTTGTGCAAGGTCGAGCTTGCACAAGTTCTGCATCGAAAGTTGCGTCCGCTGGATTGGGTAGAGTTCGAGGGGTGACCAGTACCGAGGCCGGCTTGCCGTCGCCGGCCGAGATCGCGAAGAGCTTCGCGGAGGGCCGCGAGGAGAGTCTCGCGCACGCCTATCGGCGCTGGTCCGGCCTTGTGTTCACGCTGGCGCTGAGATCGCTGGGGGATCGAGCCGACGCCGAGGATGTGACCCAACAGGTCTTTGTGTCCGCGTGGCGAGGACGGGCGACGTTCGACCCGGCCAGCGGGCAACTCGGCTCGTGGCTGACCGGGATCACCCGGCACCGGATCGCCGATCGGCTGGCCGCACGCGGTCGCGAGCATCGCAGCGTCGAGGCCGCCGCCGGACTCGCACAAGCGCCCGCGGCGACGGAGAGGCTGGACGAACACACTGTCGACCGGGTCGTGCTGGCCGACGAACTGGCGAAACTCGAGGATCCCAGGCGAACGATCCTCCACCTCGCCTTCTACGAAGATCAGACCTATCCGGAGATCGCTGAGCAGCTGGCTCTGCCGTTAGGCACGGTGAAGAGCCACGTACGCCGAGGCCTCCTGCATCTGCGGGACCGACTCAAGGAGGTGAAAGGTGACGACGCATCTCGATGATGAGCTGCTGGCCCAATGGGCCCTGGACGGCGACGAACCCGACCCAGCTGCCGCCGATCACCTCCAGCACTGCGCACAATGCCGTGACAGCCTGGACGAACTGCGGGCTGTCGCCGCGGCGAGGGGCCAGCTTCACCGGCTGGAGCTCCCGCCGGATGATGTATGGCTACGGGTCAGCGCCGAAGTCGATCTCGAGTCCCGTCCGACCGCAACCTCGCCGCAGCCCGCCGTACCCGCAGATCACGCGAGCTCGAACCACCGCGCCGACGGGCCTGGTGCCATTACCCGCCTCACGCAGAAGCCTGCCAAGAGGCGCTGGCGGGGCTTTGCCGTTGCCGCGAGCGTCGCGGCGGTCGTCGGGGTCGCCGCCGGCGTGATCGGCACATTGCTGGTCACCTCGGATGACAACACCCCGCCTCCTGCCGAGGCGGTTATCCAGCTCCAACCACTCGCAGGCAAGTCGGGCGACGGGAGTGCCGACCTGATTCGCGACAACGCGGGCAACCAACTGAAGGTCGCCGCATCAGGTCTCGCCAACACTCCAGGCTTCTACGAGGTCTGGCTGATCAACCTCGACGGCAAGCGCATGGTCTCGCTCGGCGTACTCAACCCTGAAACAGGTGGGACGTTCCAGATTCCGCCCGATGTCACCGCGCAGGGATATCGGATCGTCGACGTCTCGCTGGAGCCGGACGACGGCAATCCCGAACACTCGCACAACAGCATCATCCGGGGAACCCTCCCGAGCTGACGCGATCGGTGCCATGGATGTCTTCTGCCGCCGGCCGGTGCGTGGATGCAGTGACATATCGAACAGGTAGCTAGGTTGCGGCCTGCAACGACGTCGTGCATCACTTGTGCATAAGTCCTCGAAGAGGCGGTTGACGTATGGCACAAGAGAACTTCCCGCCACCGGTCAAGTGGTTCGACGACCGGCTCGGCATCGGCAAGATCGGGAAGAAGAATCTGCGGAAGGTCTTCCCGGACCACTGGTCCTTCATGCTCGGCGAGATCGCGCTCTACAGCTTCATCATCCTGATCCTGACCGGCATCTTCCTGACCTTCTGGTTCAGGCCGTCGATGGCCGAGGTCGAGTATCAAGGCTCGTACAGCCTGCTCAAGGGTCTGCATATGTCAGAGGCCTACGAGTCCGCGGTGAACATCTCGTTCGACGTTCGCGGTGGTCTGCTGATGCGGCAGATCCACCATTGGGCCGCGGTGCTCTTCACGGCCGCGATGAGCATCCACCTGCTTCGCATCTTCTTCACCGGCGCATTCCGCAAGCCCCGTGAGCTGAACTGGCTGATCGGCATCGCGATGCTGTTCCTGGGCATCATCGAAGGCTTCATCGGTTACGGCCTGCCGGACGACCTGCTGTCCGGCACCGGACTACGGATCACCCAAGGTCTCGTGCTCGCCGCTCCGGTTGTCGGCACGTACCTGGCGTTCTTCATCTTCGGCGGCCAGTTCCCCGGCGACGACTTCGTCTCCAGGTTCTACACGGTGCATGTGTTGCTGATCCCCGGAATACTGCTGGCCTTGATCACGGTCCACCTGTTCCTGGTCGTGTACCACAAGCACACGCAGTACCCGGGGCCGGGCCGGACCGAGAAGAACGTGGTCGGCTACCCGTTGATGCCGGTCTATATGGCCAAGGCCGGCGGCTTCTTCTTCGTGGTGTTCGGCGTCACCGCGCTGATGGGTGCGCTCTTCCAGATCAATCCTGTGTGGTTGTACGGGCCGTACAACCCGGCCGAGGTGACGGCGGGCTCGCAGCCCGACTGGTACATGGGCTGGCTGGACGGCGCCGTACGTCTGATGCCTGGCTTCGAGTCGCATTTCTGGGGCATCTCGATCAGCTGGAACATCTTCCTGCCTGCTCTCGTGGTACCACCGCTTTTCATCGGTTTCGTTGCCTTGTACCCGTTTATCGAGGCGTGGATCACCGGGGACAAACGCGAGCACCATCTGCTGGACCGCCCGCGCAACGTGCCGACCCGAACCGGTATCGGCGCCGGCCTGATCACCTTCTACGGCGTGCTCTGGCTCAACAGCGGCAACGACTTGATCGCTACTCACTTCCACTCCTCGATCAACACCATCACCTGGGTCTGCCGGGTCTTGATCGTGGTCGGCCCGGTTCTTGCCTTCTGGATCAGTCGGCGGGTCGCGATCGCCCTGCAACGTGCCGACAGGGAGCGCCTCCTGCACGGACGGGAGAGTGGGATCATCGTCCGTTCACCGGAAGGTGCGTACGCCGAGAAACATCTACCGATCTCGGTGTACGAGTCCTACCTGCTGACGGCGAGGGATCGCGACACGGTTCTGGAGGTTCCGCCCACCACGGACGAGAACGGCGTTGCCCGGCCGCATCGCAGGCGGGATCGTCTCCGAGCAGCACTTTCGCGGTTCTACTTCGCCGACGCAGTCCAAAACCCAACCCGCGCCGAACTCACCGCAGCGGACCATGACTCCGGGTCAGCCTCCGCGAGGCGACGGTCGGTGAACGCCAATGACTGAAGGGCCGATGCATCCGCGGCGATGACGGCGTCGGGTGCCGCTCGGCGCGAACCTGCGCCGACGCACGATCTCCGCCCCTCGAGTTCGCGGAGCCGCTGCGACAGCACGTTCTCGCCGATCGGCCTCGATCCGACTGACCCGGCCGAGCCCGCTCCTCAAGTGCAAAATGTGTGACAGCGGCTCTGGACTCGTTCGGGATGCTACGGAACCCCCACGGGCCTACGCTGCGATCTGTATCCGCTAATCGGCTCTCACGCGTCTGGTGTCGTGGGCCCACATCGCGATCTCCACGCGGTTGCGTGCGCCGAGCTTGGTCATCAACGAGGCTACGTGGGTCTTGACCGTGCTCAGGCCGACGAAGAGTTCAGTGGCGATCTCGGCGTTGGTGCGGCCGCGTGCCACCAGCACGAGCACCTCCTCCTCGCGTTCGGTGAGCGGGTCGACGGGCTGGACGGGTACCACCGGCGCCTGGTCGGCGAAGGTCGCCAGCAGCCGGCGGGTGACGTTGGGGGCGATCAGCGCGTCCCCGTTGGCCGCCGCATGGATGGCCTGCACGAGGAGCTCCGGACCGGCGTCTTTGAGCAGGAAGCCGCGGGCGCCGGCGCGGAGGGCGCCGAGGACGTACTCATCGAGGTCGAAGGTGGTGATCACGACGACCGCCATCGGATCCGTCACGTCCGGCCCGGCCAGGCGCCGGGTCACCTCGACGCCGTCGAGCCCGGGCATCCGGATGTCGACGAGGAGGACATCGGGACGCAGCCGGGTCGCCAGGTCGAGCGCTGCGAGCCCGTCTGCTGCCTCCCCGACGACCTCGAGGTCAGGTTGCGCGCCGAGGATCATCACCAACCCGGTCCGGACCAGGTCCTGGTCGTCGGCTACGACAACACGGATGCTCATCCCAATGCCTCCACCGGCAGCACGGCCTCGACCACCCAGCCACCTCCGGGCCCCGGGCCCGCGGACAGTGATCCGCCGAGGAGCTGGGCGCGTTCGGCCATGCCCAGCAGGCCGAATCCGGGCCCAGGGGCCGTCCCCGGCTCGGTCCGGCCATCGTCGCTGACACGCAGCCTGACGGCGTCGCCCTCCCGGCGTACGTCGATCCCGACGCGGGTCGCGCTCCGGGCATGCCGTACGGCGTTGGTCAGCGACTCCTGCGCGAGCCGGTAGAGCGCGGCGTCCACGGGTCGTGCCAGCCGGGTCAACGAACCGTCCAGCGAGACCTCGACGGTTGGCGTCGCGTCGGCGCGCGCCAGCGCAGGCAGATCCGCGACACCCAGCTGCGGTGAGTAGGCGACGGCTTCTTCCTCACGCAGTACCCGCACCATGGATCTCATCTCGGCCAGGGTTCGCGACGCTTCACGCTCGATCGCGGCCAGGATCTCGGCAGCCTTGTCAGGCTGGAGGCCGGCGACCACCCGACCGGCCTGCGCCTGCACCGCGATGGCCGAGACGTGGTGGGCCACGGTGTCGTGCAGCTCGCGAGCCAGAGCCACCCGCTCCTGATTGCGGATCTCGCGCCGTTGGCGGCGCCAGAGGTCTGCGCGGTAGCGGAACACCACCGCGAGGGCGACGAACAACAGCAACAGGACGCTCCCGCCGAAGACCTCGGACCAGCCCGCCGAGGCGGCGTACATCCCCAGCAGGACGACGACTGTCACGAACGCCGTCCCCAAGACGATCTCCCGGCCCGAGCCCCAGCGCACCAAGGAGTAGAGCAGGATCACGACGGCCGTCATGGAATCAAGGCCGAGGTCCCCGGTGTGCACGGTCAGCTGGAGGACCGAGAGCAGCCCGGCAACGCCCCACCCGACCAGGACGGCTACCAGGGGCCGGGCCCGCCGCCAGAGCAGCGCAGGCATCACCGCGAGGGCGAGCACCGTCACAAGGGGCCGCCAAGCCAAGCCCGGCCGAACGATGCCCTCGACCAAGGCGGCGGCCGCGAACACGCCCGCCAGCAGCCAGTCGAGCCGACCGATGGGTGGGGCATCAGCGGGCCGCGGCTCGTGCCAGATGGAGCGCCGGACAGTGACCACGGCTCCAGCCTAGGGCTCGGCCACCCTCGGCGTACCAGCCGAAAGCACTAGAGGGAGACCGTGCCATCGGCCAGGTGAACCCCGGCCTCCGGACCGAGGCGCCCGCCGCCAGGCCAGGCGATCGTGGAACTACCGATCCTCACCACACCAACGGAGTCCATGATGAGAACACCTGCCACCCTGGAAGACCAGCCGGTCCCGGTGCGAGCCAAGCTCGCCGCCGCGTGGACAAGCCTCATGTTCCTGTATGCCTACGTGGACATTCTCAACTTCTACAAGCCCGGCATCGTCGAAGACATCCTCGCCGGCAGGGTCTTCAAGTTCGACACCTCCCAGACCTTCACGACCACGTCGCTGGCCCTGATGGCCGTCCCGATCTTCATGGTCGTGGGGTCGATGACGCTGCCGGTCCGGGCGAGCCGCAGCACGAACCTGATCGTGGCTTCGCTCTACATCCCCGTCACGGCATTCAACGTTGCGGGCGGGTCCTGGCTGTTCTTCTACGGCCTCGGCGTCGCACTGGAACTGATCCTTCTCGCCGTCATCCTGCGCTACGCCTGGACCTGGCCCCGCACCGCACCGTCGGTGACCACCGCGACCAGCCCGGACCGTGAAACCGCCCGCGCCCAGCAAGCGTGAACCACGAGCAGACCCGGTCCTGTCCGGAGCCATCTGCCTCGGTGCCGCCGTGTGGGCCTCCTGGCGGTGGGACACCAACTACCACTGGGACGTCGCCTAGGGGCCTTCCAAGGCCCCTACCGGCGCGTCATCGATGCGCAACAGGCCCACCGCGTCGTCGACGCGGCGGGCCCAAGCGCGTCAACGTCGTCCGCGGCTGAGGCGATCATTGAGGGGGTTGAGGCTGCGGAGCCTGATGGGCGTTGGGCGATGACGGCGTTCAGTCGGTATCGGTTGTGTGAGTTGCTGGAGATCATGCCGTACGTCCGGTACGACGGTGATCTTGATGCCGATCTCATGGTGGCACCGGCAGCGAGTGGCTCATGATGTGTAGAACCGCCCCACAATGTGGTGATCGTGCCGTGGAAGCCCGCAGCGAGCCGCTGCGATGATTCTGGCGGCTGCGCTGCCTGCGGCGGCGGGTACGAACCGATCTGGAAGTACAACTACAAGGTCCTGGCCAAGGACCTCACCGCTCACCTCACCTACGGTCTGACCACCGCAGCGGCGTACAAGATCTTCCGCCGGGCGTAAGTGTTCAACGTGGGTTTGCGCTTTCGGTCCATTGCTGGAAGAGGTCGGTCCGGGCTTCGGGCCAGGCGGCGTCGCAGGGCATGGTGCCGGCCCGGAGGCGCGCGAGGATGCGGTCGGAGTGCCGGCTGACGTCGTCGTACGACCACAGATCGAAGTACCGGAGCATTGCCTGGCGGTCCTTCTCGCGGAACAGCGGCTTGATGTCGCTCTCGAAGCCAGGCGGCTCGGTGCGGTTGTCGGCCATGACTGTCACTTGGTCGCGGTCGGCCAGCCGGCCTGGTTGACCGCCCAGGTCAGGGCGTAGTCGGCGACTTCCTCCCAGCCCTCGTGCGCGGGCATGAGGTGCGGCATGCCCGGGTACTCCTTGATCTCGGTGACGGTCTTCGGCGACTTGTAGTGCTTGGCGTTGGATCGCTGGATGCTGGGCGGCATGAGGTGATCGTCGCTGCCAGAGATGAACAGCAGCGGCGGCCGGTTGTCGTTGTGGTAGTCGACATGGACGTCCTGAGGGCCGGGTTCGAAGTTCGCCAGCAGGCTGTTCCAGAAGATCCGGCCGGACGCCGGTACGTGGTACCGGTGGTACAGCTCCAGTGACTCTTCGTCGCTGAAGGTGTTGGCGAACGTGTACTTCCACTGCTCGGGTGTCAGACCGACAGCCTTGTGCCGGTTCGCCGGATTCTTCAGAACCGGGAACGACGCCCTGACCTGGGACAGCGGGGTGACGCGCACGCCCTCGGTCGGTGCCGAGTTCACCGCCACGCCCGCGACGCCGTACCCGTGGTCCAGCAATACCTGGGTGAAAGCGCCGCCCGCGGAGTGTCCGATGATGATCGGCGGCTCATCGAGGCCGCCGACGACCGATTCCAGGTGAGAGATGATCGCCGGCGCCGTCAACTGCTCGATCGGCGCCGGGTCGGCATTGAGCGCCTCGACCTCGACCTCCAGCCCCGGGTAGGCGGGCGCGACGACGTTGTAGCCGGCCTGCTGATAGCGCTCGATCCAGTGCTCCCAACTGCGCGGAGTAACCCAGAACCCGTGGACGAGAACGATGGTCTTCATGGCGCGAGATCCTTTCGGCGACCAGGTGATCTGCCCCTACACCAAGAAGACCGAGCCTGCCGGCATTCTGTGACAGAGGTGGTAGGCGCTGTCGCACCGGTTCCCTCCTAGGGCGTGGCCACTGCCGCCAGGCGCGGGGTCTGATGGTCCGGTGGTTTCTACTGGTGCGATGGCTTGGCTGGCGAGCGAGCCTGATGCCATGACCAATATCAGTAGTGGTTCGATTCTGGACGGGGCCGTGCAGGGCGCGGATGCGGTCCGCGCCGTCATCGGCGGGGCTCGCCAGTTGTACGACCGTCAGGACTTCAACTTCGTCGGCCCCTGGGGTGACAACAGCTTCATCGAGGACTACACGGCGGAGGTCCGCGGTACGCCGATCGGGGCTGTTCATCTGATCGAGTTCAACGCGGACGGGGAAGCTCAGCACATCATCGTCAACTACCGGCCGCTCAGCGCGTTGACGTTCTTCTCCCGCCTGCTGCACGAGAAGTTCGCGGGAACGCCGTACGCCGAGCATTATCTTGCCGATGAGGAAGCCTGATGACTGTCGCAGTGATCGGTGCCACCGGTCACGTCGGCAGCGAGATCGTCCGCGGCCTGCTCAAGCGCGGCGAGGCGGTCGACGCGCTGGTTCGCGACGCCAACGGGGCCCGTCGAATGTTCGGCGAGCCCGACGGTCTGAAGATCCGCTCCACGCAGCTGGACGACCCCAGTGACGTCACCGAGGCGCTGAAGGGGATCCGCACGATATTCATCGCGATGGGATCAGTTGGGATCCAGGGAGTTCTGCAGCGAATCGCGATCAGCGTCGCCTCCACGATCTCCTCGATCGAGCAGGTCACCCGCCTCTCGGTGCTCAATGCCTCGGCGAACTCGCTGGGCATCAACCAGCGAGCCCACGACAGCATCGACCGCCTCGCTTCCGCGCTCGCAGTGCCGTACTCGACGATCCGTCCCGCGATCTTCCAGCTGTCGCTGCTCGCCGCGGGGCACCAGGTGCGCGCCTCGCGCACCTGGACCGGCCTCGCCGACAGCGGCCGGGTCGCCTTGATCGATCATCGCGACGTGGCCGAGGCCGGACTGCGCGTGCTCACCGAGCCCGCGTTGTGGGGCCAACACCATGACCTGACAGGACCCGTCCCCGTGTCATGGCCGGAGGCGCTCGAACTGCTGTCGGCCGAGCTAGGCGAGACGGTCACCTTCCGAACCGCAACCGTGCCGGAGTTCCTCGCACGGCTGATCAACGCCGGCATACCGGCCGGAGAAGCCGAACTGCTCATCGCGCGGGAGTGGGCGGTCCTGGCCGGTGAGAACGACTACACGACCGACTCCTTCCAGCAGATCACCGGCCGTTCCCCTCGCCGCCTGGAGGATTTCCTCCACGAGCACCGGGCAGAGTTCGCTTGATGTCTGCTCAGCACGTCCGCGACCTCTCGCCTTCGTCTCCTAGAAGTCGATGATCAGACGGCGCCGGCCTTGGCCAGCTGAGCAGTGCGGTCGGACCGCAGCATCGCGATATAGCCGTCATAGTCACGGGCCTTGACCGCGAACCTCTCCAGCACCCACGGGTGCGTCGAGATCATGAAGTGCTCTTCGTCGAGACCCTTCACGACGATGTCCGCGAGCTGATCCGTGGTGATCGCGCCCCTTCCCTCCGGGGTGTCCTCCTTGCCCGCGAGGATCGGAGTGCGCACGGCCGCCGGACACAGCACGCTGACGCCGATGCCCTGATCGATGTACGTCGCGGCCAGCCACTCGCTGAAGCCGATCGCCGCGTGCTTCGTGACCGTGTACGACACGGTGTCGAAGATGACCAGCAGGCCCGCCGCGGATGCAACGTTCAGCAGGTAGCCGCTGCCTTGCTCCAGCATGTGCGGGATCGCGTACTTGGCCGCGAAGATCTCCGACATCAGATTGACGCCGATGATCTTCTGCCACTGTTCGGTGGTCGTCTCGATCCCGCCGTCGATCGCGATGCCGGCGTTCGAGACGAACAGGTCGATCCGCCCGAACCGCTCGACGGTGGCCGCGACCAGTCGCGCGATGTCCTCCTCGCGACCGACATCGGCTGCGACCGGGAGCGCGCCGATCGGCTCGGCATGCTTCTCGCACGAGTCCTGATCGAGATCGGACAGTACGACGTGCGCGCCGTCCTGAGCGAATCGGGTGCACAGGGCCAGGCCGATGCCACCGGCCCCGCCGGTGACGACTACTACCTTGTCCTTGACGTTCATCGTTCGTCCTCCTTGTCCTGCTGGTCGTTGAGTTCGGCGAGAATCGAGCCGAGGGCAAGCTCGCCGTCGGGCGTTTGCAGACCGCGTTCGAAAGCGGTTCGGGTACGGCGCTGCGACTCGGCGCTGCCGACGTGGGATCCGAAGAGGTCCGAGTCGAGTTGGAAGTCCTCGACCGGGGCGAGCGAGATCGCATTCACCCGGTCCTTGATCGCAGTCAGCCCGGCGAGTGGAAATGTGCCGATCCGCTGGGCGAGGGTCTCCACGAAGTCGCCGAGCTCGTCGGCCGGCAGGGCGCGGTTGATCCAGCCGTACCGTTCGGCGAGCCCGGCGTCGAAGTCATCCCCGCTGAGCAGTACTTCGAGCGCACGCGCCCGTCCCATGACCCGAACGAGATACTCGACGCCGCCACCGCCGGGGACGAGACCGAAGGCCGCCTCGATCTGCGCGAAGATCGCCGTCTCCCGCGCGGCGAACCGCAGATCGCAGGCCAGGACGAACTCGCTGCCGGCACCGCGGACCCGGCCCTCTATCTGAGCGATGGTGACCAGGCGGCTCGCGCTCAGATACCGGAAGAGCAAGGCGATCGACGGTACGCCGGTCAGCTTGGCCGCCTCGGCTCGGTATTCCGCGACCTTGTGCAGATCGACGTGCGAGATGAAGTACTGCGGATCGGCGCTCCTGAACACGAGCACCTTGACGTCGTGCTCGGCCTCCGCGCGCTGGATCAGCGATACGAGATCACGAACCAGTTCCGGGCCGAGCAGATTCATGGGCGGAGCCCCGATCTCGACGACCAGCACCGCACCCTCGGCCCGGACATTGAGGGTCTCGAAGGGCCACGCCGGGCTATTCACGCTCGTGCACCCCGGAGTCGAGCGATCCGAGAAGGGACTTCAGCGCCTCGAGATAGATCTCCGAGAACGTCGGAAAGGGCTGGATGACATCGCGGAGCACCTCGAGCGGGATCTGGGCGCGGATTGCCAGTGTGGCCTGCTGAAGCCATTCGCCGGCCTCCGGACCGAGGGCGTAGGCACCGGTCAGGCGTCGACCGTCGCTCAGAAGCGTCAGGAAACCGTTCGAGTCCGCGTAAGCCCGGGTGTATGTCGCCAGCTTGGCGATGTCCGCCAGCCGCGCGGTGCCTCGATACGGCGCTTCCGTTGCGCCGACGGCGGCGGCCTGCGGGTCCGTGTAGACGACCCGTGGTACGGCGTCGTAATTCGCCTCCCGCGGTTCACCGAGGATGTTCGCCGCAACCACCTCGGCCTGGTACTTGCCCACGTGGGTCAAGGGCCACAGCCCGGTGACGTCGCCGACCGCCCAGAGACGGTCGCCGGCCCGCTGCCGGCTGTCGACCCGGACGCCGCGCCGATCGATGGTCGCCCCAACGGTCTCGAGTCCGAGGTCCTCCACCCTTGGGCGTCGGCCGGTGGCTACCAGCAGTTTGTCTCCGGAGAGCTCGCGTCCGTCTGCGAGGACGACCACGTAGTCGCTGTCAGCCCGTCGTACAGCTGTCACCTCGGATCCTGTGAACACCTCGATCCCGTCCCGGCGGAGGGCATCGGCCAGCGCCTCGCCGAGCGGTGCCGGCTCGCGGTCGAGGAGGTGCTGTGCGCGTTCCACAAGCGTCACCTTGCCGCCGAAGCGCCGAACGACCTGGCTGAGCTCTACGCCGACGGCGCCGCCGCCCAGGATGATCAGGTGCTGGGGGACTGCCTTCATGGCGGTCGCGTCCCGGCTGGTCCAGACGCCGTCGAGCTCCCGCAGTCCGGGGATCGGCGGGATGATCGGCTCGGAGCCGGTTGCCAGTACGACGTGTTTCGCGGTGTGCCGCTTGCCGTCGACCTCGACGACTCCTGCGCCGGCGAGGCGGCCGATTCCGCGTAGGAGAGTGATGGTGTTCTTCTCGAGCCACTCCTCCTGACCTGCGTCGGAGTAGCCCGACACCATGAAGTCACGCCAGGCCAGCGCAGCCTCGACATCGACTTCGGCGTCGGCCAGAGCGTCTCGAGCACCCTGTACTGCCTCGCCGGGACGGAGCAGTGTCTTCGACGGGACGCAGGCCCAATAGGAGCACTCGCCGCCGACCAGTTCACGCTCCGCCACCGCGACGCGCAGACCGCCTGCGGCCAAGGCTCCCGCACAATGCTCACCCGGCGAGCCACCGCCCAGGACGATCACGTCGTACTCGTCCGTCATCGTGCTCTCCTTCCGACTGCTGGGTCGGGTCCCACGCTCCTCCTGCCACGGCGAGTTCGCACCAGTAGTTATCCCTGGTCACGAGGGCTGTCCGGGTTGTCGAAGATGATCGTGATCTTGGTGGTCATGACGGCCAACCTCCAGTCTGTGTGGGTTCTGGCGAAGCGCGACCAGGGGCGAAGAGCTCGATCGCGATGTTGTCCGGATCCTTGAGGTTGAGATGGGAGCCGAACGGGCTGGTCTCGATCGGCGAGCAGGTCACGCCGGCCGCCAGCAGGCTTGTTTCCCAAGCTTCGAGCTCGGCGCGGGACGGGACCTGTAAGGCCACGTGGTCCAGGCCGACCCGGGCAGGGTCGAAGGTCGTACCAACGATCTCGGGGTGGTCGCAGAACGCGATCATCACCGGGCCCCGGGCGACGATGACGAGGTGCTCTCCGACGAACACGGTCTCGGTTCCGAGCACGCCGTTGTAGAACTCCGCGCTGCGCTCCGCATCCGGCACTGTCAACGACACGTGCGAGAAGGCGTCCAGGCCCGGCATGTCAGCCCACACCCGCAAGGGCGGTGCGCAGCTGGCGACGAGAGCTGATGCCGAGCTTGGAGAACGTCTTGCGCAGGTGCCACTCCACCGTCCGGGGGCTGATGAACAGCTGCGCTCCGATCTCGGAGTTCGTCAGGCCGCTGCGGGCCATCTCGGCGATCTGTGCCTCCTGAGCCGTGAGGTCGTTGTTGGTGTCCGGCCGGCGTTTGCGGACGGTCTCACCGGTTGCGAGCAACTCGTGCCGCGCGCGATCTGCGAACGCCTGGAGTCCCATCTGCATCAGAGCCTCGTGAGCTGTACGCAGGTGAGTACGTGCCTCGCCCCGTCGGCCTTGGCGACGCAGCCACTCGCCGTACAGCAGCTCTGAACGGGCGAGCTCGATCCGCAGCTCGGTACGGCTCAGATGGTCGATCGACTCCTGGTACGACGCTTCATCACCGGTGAGCAGCGCGCGAACTCGTGCCTCGAGGCCCCGACCCCAGTCGGTCGGCGTGGCCGCTACCCGCTCGCTCAACCACGTCAGGCTGGTCTCCACCAGCTTCGAGTCGCCGGTTCGGGATGCGGCTTCGGCGAGCTCTCCGACGACGAGTACGCCGTACCCGACGATGTCCTGCTCGAACACCCGCCGGGCAGCGTCACACGCTTTCTCGTAGCGGCCGAGGCCGTTGTGCAGCACAGCGTCGGCGTACGTCGCGAACGCGGCCATCCGGCCCTGGCTGCTGTCGGCGGACTCTCGGATTGTCGTGGTGATCAGCCGGCGAGCTGTCGCTTCCTCGCCCCGGAGTGCATCCAGAAGCATCCGCCCGACGCCGACCTCGCGGTTCCCGGTTGCGGCGGCGAGCTGGTGTTCCTCCTCGACCAGTCGCGCGGCGGCGTCAAGATCGCCCGTCATGCACAGAAGGTTGGACCGGAAGTTGAGCGCGAACTGAAGCTGGACGAGGGCGCCGGTGCTGCGCGCGATCCGTTCCTGGCGCGCCGCGAGCTCCAGCGCGGTGCCGAGATCCCAGACCTCGATGGCGATGGTGCCGCTGACCCGGTTGCCGGCGAGCCAGAGCCAACTGCCGACATCCTCTGTGGCGACCTCTCTCGTGCGCGCCCTCCCGAGGGCCTCGATCAGACTCGGCGCCGCCGCCGGATAGCCGCGGGTGAAGCGCAGCGCCAGCGCCTGCAGCAGACGGTCCGGCAGGGGGTCGGAGTCAACGGGGCGAGGTGCCGCCGCGGCCGCGTAGGAGAGGATCCCGGGTGCGTCTGGTCCACTGGCCCAAATTGCGGCCGACATCGCTTCGAGGTAGGCCATCCGGGCACGGGCGGGATCGTGCGGGTCGAGTCGCCGGGCTGCGTCGAGCAGTGTGCTGGCAGCCTCGCGGGCTCGGCCCTGGTCGAATGCGATCTCACCCCGCAGCTGCGCGACCTCAGCGGTGCGCAACGGATCTGTGGGGCCGCGGTCGGCATCGGACAGCAACTTCAGCGCGGCTTCGAGGGCGCCGGCGCTGCGTTTGGCACGAGCAGCGGACAGGGCGCGTCCGGCGCGTCTGCCCGGGTCGAGGGTCAGCGTCGACGCACGTTCGAGGAAGGCGCTCGCGGCGAAGAATCCGCCTCGCGCCTGCGCTCGCACCGCCGAACGCTCCAGCTCGGCCGCCACGTCTTCGTCGGGCCGGTCCGTGGCCTGAGCTCGGTGCCAGGCGCGACGGTCCGGATCGGCGTCGGGATCGGTGACGGCGGCCAGCGCTGCGTGTACGGCGTACCGGTCGTGCGGCGTTGCGCGCCGGTAGATCGCCGACCGCACCAGCGGATGCCGGAAGCGGACGTGCTGGCCCAGCGTGACCAATCCCGACTCCAGGGCTTCTGCGGCCGGATCCGCACCGAGCTGGAGATACTCGGCTGCCCGCCAGAGCAGGGTCGGATCGCCGAGAGGCTCGGCTGCGGCTATCAGCAGCAGCCGTCGCGTGTCCGCCGGCAGCTCATCGATCTGGCGGACGAAGCAGTCCTCGATCCGGCTGACGAGCGGTCCGGAGCTGAGGCCGTCGGCCAGCTCGGCGGCGGTCCAGGCACGCGGCAGCTCCAGCAGCGCAAGCGGATTGCCGCGGGTCTCAGCCACGATCCGGTCGCGTACCCGGGGGTCGACCGGCGTCGGCAGGACCGACTCCAGCAAGGCGCGCGCCTCGGTGTCCTCGAGGCCGCGTAGTACGAGCTCCGGGAAGCCGGTGAACTCGTGCTCGATCCCGTCGCGGACCGCGAACAGCATCACGATCGACTCCTGTGCGAGCCGGCGGGCGACGAACGCGAGAATGCGGGCCGACATCCGGTCGAGCCACTGCGCGTCGTCGACGATGCACACCAACGGTTGCTTCGACGCCGCGTCGGAGAGCAGGTTGAGTACGGCGAGGCCGACCAGGAACCGGTCCGACACCGGCGCTGTGACGAGGCCGAACGCGCTGCGGAGCGCTTGCTGCTGTGGTGGCGGCAGTTGGTCGACGCGGTCGGCGAATCGCTGGCAGAGCTGGTGAAGCCCGGCGTACGCCAGTTCCATCTCCGATTCGATCCCGGTGGTCCGAGCGACATCGCAGTCCGGTGCGTCGGCAATCAGCGAATCGAGCAGCGCGGTCTTGCCGACGCCGGCCTCACCGCGCAGGACCAGGGAATCGCTCTGCCCTGATCGCGCCGCCTCGAGCATGTCCTCGAGCAGGGCTAGTTCTTGTTGCCGGCCCCGCAGTTCGCGATCCTCCATCGGTACCCCGCCGTGGTCCGGGCGTCCGGACCGCCCGGACGCCGCAACCAGCTCAGGCTGGCACCGTCCCGCAGCCCTCCGCAATGGTCCTACGGCGAGACTGTCCACTGGACAGTCCCTGGCTGTTCACTGGTCATATCTGTCGGGCGGACCAGTGACTTTCGCCGGGTCGAACCCGCGCTTGACGGGTCTAAAGTAAGGCTCTTGGGTGGATGTGGGAGCAGCCGATGGAGAGACCCGGACAACGGCGCTCGTTCAGCCGCCCGCATCGCTCGGTGGAGATGCGGGACCGGCAGGCAGAGCGCGAAGTGATAGCGGAGTTTCTGAGGGCGGTCAGGACCGGCGCCGGCCGCGCCTTGGTCGTGCGCGGCGAGCCTGGCGTCGGAAAGAGCGCGCTGCTCGACCATCTCACCGAGAGTGCCTCGGGCTGCCGCGTCGCGCGTGCCGCGGGAGTCGAGTCCGAGATGGAGCTTGCGTACGCCGGACTCCACCAGCTGCTGACCCCGATGCTTCAGCGCGTCGAAGGGCTGCCTGGCCCGCAGCGTACGGCGCTGCGTACGGCGTTCGGCCTCAGCGACGGAGCGCCACCGGATCGCTTTCTGGTGGGGCTGGCGACGTTGAGCCTGTTGTCGGAGCTGGCCGAGGAGCACCCGCTGGTCTGCGTCGTCGACGATGAGCAGTGGCTGGACCGAGCTTCGGCTCAGGTACTCGGCTTCGTGGCGCGGCGCCTCGATGCAGAACCGGTCGGTGTCGCTTTCGCATCGCGTGCGGTCGCCGACGACCTGTCCGGACTGCCTGAGGTGCTGATGCGCGGGCTGGAGGACGCGGACGCCCGTGAGCTGCTCGCCGCCTCGTTGTCCGCGCCACTGGACCAGCAGGTCGCGAACCGCCTTGTCGCAGACTCCGGCGGCAACCCGCTCGCGTTGCTCGAACTACCGCGCGGTCTGACGCCGGCCGAGCTGGCCGGCGGGTTCGCGCTGCCCAACGCGATGGCATTGCCCGGACGTATCGAGGCAAGCTTCCGGCGCCGGCTGGACAGTCTGCCCGACGAGTGCCGTCGGTTGCTGCTCTTGGCCGCTGCCGAGCCGATCGGCGATCCCGTCCTGGTCTGGCGGGCCGCTGAGCGCCTCGGGCTGCCTTCCGATGCCGCCGTACCGGCGGCCGAAGCCGGGTTACTGGAAGTCGGCGCGCACGTGTGGTTCCGGCATCCACTGGTCAGATCCGCCGCCTACCGCGCGACCTCGGCCTCTGCCCGGCAGGAAGCGCACCGGGCGCTGGCGGATGTGACTGATCCTGTGTCTGATCCGGACCGGCGTGCGTGGCATTTGGCGCACGCTGCGTCCGGCCCGGACGAGAGCGTGGCGGCCGAGCTGGAGCGGTCGGCCGAGCGGGCACAGGCGCGTGGTGGGATGGCAGCGGCCGCAGCCTTCTTGCGCCGTGCCGTCGACCTCACGACAGATCCAGCGCTGCGGGCGGAGCGTGCTTTGGCTGCGGCCCAGGCGAGCTTCCAGGCCGGTGCCTTCGATCCGGCACTGAGTCTGCTGGCGGCTGCTGAGGCGGGCACCCTCGACGACTTCCAGCAGGCTCGCGTCGATCTCCTGCGCGGCCACATCGCGTTCGCGTCAGGACGCTTCCAGGACGCGCCACGACTGCTGCGTCGCGCGGCCGGCCGGCTCGAGCAATTCGATCTGCAGCTGACCCGTGAGACCTACCTCAGCGCGTGGGCGGCCGCCGTCGGCGCGGGGCATCTCGCTGAAGAGGGCATCCTGCTCGACATCTGCCGGGCGGTCGGTGAGCTGCCGAAGTCCGGGACTGATCCACAGCCACTGGAGCTCTTGCTGGACGGGCTCGCATTGCTCATCACCGATGGCCGAGCGGCGTCGGCTCCTGCCCTCCTGAGGGCAGCACGGATGTTCGCGACAGGCGACCGCACCGTCGAGGACATGGTGCGCTGGGGCTGGTTGGCCGCCGCGGTGAGCATCGCGGTCTGGGATGACGACGGTCGGCTCGCGATCGCGGAGCAGACCGTTCAGCTGGTTCGCGACGCCGGTGCGCTCGCGCAGCTGCCGGTGATACTGACCGTACTCGGCACTGCGGCTCTGCTGAGCGGAGACTTTCCGCGGGCAGCGTCGGCCATCGCCGAGGGGGACACCATCGCGGCTGCGACCGGGAGCATGGTGGCGCCACACATCTCTCTGCGGCTACTCGCGATGCAGGGCAAGGAAGCCGAGGCCTTGGCGATGATCGAGGCGACCATCAAGCAGGCCGGAGAAGACTCGATCACAGCCACCAACGCGTTCTGGGCGGCGGCGATGCTGCACAACGGCTGCGGACGGTACGCCGAGGCCGCCGCGGCCGCACGGAAGGCGACCTCCAACACGTTCGAGCCCTGGATCTCCATCTGGGCACTGCCCGAGCTCATCGAGGCGGCAGTCCGCGGGGGAGACCTCGCGACTGCGCGGGAGGCCTTCGAGCGGCTGACCGAGACCACACAGCCGAGCGGAACCGACTGGGCACTGGGCATTGAGGCACGGTCACGCGCCCTGTTGAGCGACGCCGAGGAGCTCTACGAGGAAGCGATCGAGCGGCTCGGCCGGACCCAGCTCCGTCCGGAGCTCGCGCGTTCGCAGCTCGTGTACGGCGAGTGGCTGCGGCGGGCGGGTCGACGTACGGACGCTCGCAGACAGCTGCGTGCGGCGTACGACCAGTTCGAGGCGATCGGCATGGGGGCCTTCGCGGAGCGGACGCGCCGGGAATTGGCGGCGACCGGAGAACGGGTCGGCGAGCGCAACGAACCGGCCGTCGGAGACCTCACGGCACAGGAGGCATTGATCGCTCAGTTGGCCCGCGACGGGCTGTCGAACCCCGAGATCGGTGCGCGGCTGTTCCTGAGCGCGCGGACCGTCAAGTACCACCTGGCGAAGGTCTTCACCAAGCTGGACATCACCTCCCGCGCACAGCTCGACCGCGCGCTGCCCGGCCCTGGTCAGTAGCCGGTCCGTGGGGCTGCCCTACCGTCAAGCCTGGCTCGAGAAGTACGGCAGGTACCGCGCCGTCAGCTGGGGGAGGGCGGCTACGAGGAATCCGAGTCGGTGCTCCAGCGGCTCCTCGACGAAGCCGGTGCAACCGGTTATGACAAGAAACCGGTCCGAGTCGACGCCATCGGAACGATCACCTACCTCTTGAACACCGAGCCAGCCGCCGTGGGCGCATGAGCTCTGGCACGACGGTTGGCAGGGGTGGGTCGGCGCGGCAGGATGTTGCTGTGGGTGCCGAGGGGCCGGTCGCGGAGGGTCGGGGGAGCGCTGAGGCGTTGCCGGGTCTTGTTGGGCGGGAGCGGGAGTTGGGGTGGCTGCTCGGGCTCGTGAAGGGGGTCCGGGAGCGTGGCGGTGCGTTGGTGGTGCGGGGGGACGCGGGGATCGGCAAGTCTGTTCTGTTGGCCGCGGCAGCTACGGAGGCGGGACGGGACGGGATTCGCGTCTTCAGGACCACGGCGGTGGAGTCTGAGACTCGGTTGCCGTTTGCTGGACTGCACCAGTTCTTGCTGCCGTTGCTTGACAGGCTCGAGCGGCTTCCGGAGGCTCAGCGGCATGCACTCGAGATGGCGCTCGGGTTGGCTCCGCGTGAGGTGGCACCAGACCTGTTTCTGATCGGGCTTGCCACGCTCGGCCTCGTCGCCGATGTCTCGGCGGAGGGTCCGGTGTTGTTCGTCGTCGACGACGCGCAGTGGATCGACAGCTCGTCGGGGACGGTGCTGAGTTTCGTCGCGCGGCGCCTCGAGATGGATCCGGTGCTGATGTGGCTCGCCGTACGGACGGGTGTGGCGAGCGAGTTCGACGGCGCGGGGCTACCGGAGTACGACGTGGGCGGATTGAGTGACGAGGTGGCCGCCGCGTTGCTGGACTCGCGCGGGCACGGTCTGTCGGCGGGCATCAAGCGGCGGATTCTGGCCGAGGCGCTCGGCAATCCGCTTGCGCTGATCGAGCTCCCGGCGGCTGCGCGCGGCGTGACGAGCGATGTGCGCTCGTCCCAGATCGGATCGCTCCCGTTGACAGCACGGCTCGAGCGGACCTTCGCGGCGAAGCTGGACGGGCTCGACGACGACACACGGGCGCTCGTCCTGGCCGCCGCATTGGAGGACTCGGAGCCGTCCGAACTGCTCCAGGCCGCGCGCGCGGTTCGAGGGCCTGGCGTTGGCGGATGGGATGCAGTCGTAGCCGCCGGCCTCGGCACACTCACTCCGGATCGCTTCCGGTTCCGCCATCCGCTGGTCCGATCCGCCGTCGAACAAGCGACACCTCGAGACGACAGACGTGCGATGCACGCCGCTCTCGCCGACGTACTCGCGGACGATCTCGACCGGTCGATCTGGCATCGAGCGGAGGCGACGAGGGGGTACGACGAAGTCGTGGCGGCTGCCCTCGCCGCCGCGGCGGAACGCGCGGAGAACCGCGGTGCCAACGATGCAGCGTTCGCAGCCATCGAGCGGAGTGCATCTCTCACACCCGAAGCTGACGCTCGAGCGCTACGGCTGTGGCAGGCGGCGATGCTGGCGCTGGAGCTCGGCCGCTGGCAGGAGAGCAGCCGTTTGTTCGCCGAGTCGCAGCACGCGGGACTACCGCCGTACGAGCATGCCGAGGCCACCCTGTGGATGGAGACGTTCAGCGGGACGCTGTCCACCGGAGCCGCGATTCTGGACGCGGTCACTCGCGTCGTCGAGGGGTTGGTTGCGCAAGGCGACGATCACAAGGCTCTGCAAGCACTCTCACGGGTCGCCGTGCGGACGTATTGGCAGGACCTCGATGACGACACGCGTCGTACGGCGACGGAGGTCGCCCGAAGCATCGACGGACCAGCTGACGACCCGTCGCGGCTCTGTTTCCTTGCCAATGTCGACCCGATCGGGAACGGGCGCTACGTAGCGACCCAGCTGTCGCACATGTCGCCGGCGAGCATCGACAGCGGGATCGAGTTGTTGGCGGTTGGTGTCGGCGCTGCAGCAGTGTGGACGGATGACCTGGGACTCCCGTTCCTTCGAGCAGCGGCCGACCGGCTTCGCGCCGAGGGCAAGCTCCAACCGCTGTGCATCACACTCGGCACCGAGGCGTGGGCGCACGTGCACCGCGGAGCAGTCCTGCCCGCTGTCACCGCTGCCGCCGAGTCCGGGCGGCTGGCGGTGGAGACCAGTTCGACGCTCTATTTGCCGGCGGCGAAGCTGGCCGAAGCGGTTGCCACGGCACATCGCGGCCACGACGAGGCAGCGCGGGGACTGATCGCTGAGACCGAGGAGATCCTGCTGCCGTTGGGGGCAACGTTGCTGCTCCCGATGGTCACGCTGGCGCGCGGTCGGGTCGAGCTTGCGGCCGGTCACTACAAGGACGCCTACGAACGACTGAAGCGACTTTTCGACCCGGACGACGTCGCGTTCCACCGCTATCTGAGGGGTCACGCCCTTGCCGACCTCGTGGACGCTGCCCGGAGCGGGGACGGCGATCTTGAGCTGGTGCGGCATCTCGTGGACGAGTGGCGACAGATCGCGACGGCCGTAACAGCGCCCTACCTTCACGCCCAGGTCTCCTACACGACTGCCGTCCTGAGCCGGGACGATGAGGCTGAGCAGCTGTTCTCCACGGCCATCGCCTCCACTCCCAAGGGCTGGGAGACCTATGCCGCGCGCACACAGCTGGCGTACGGCGAGTGGTTGCGCCGCCAGCGTCGCGCCGGGGACTCTCGTACTCCGCTCCGCGAGGCCGCCGAGACATTCACCGCCTTGGGGCAGACGGCCTGGGCCGAACGGGCTCTCGGCGAGCTCCGCGCCTCCGGCGAGGCCGCGCGTCGACGTACCCCTGAAGCTTGGGCCGAGCTGACCGCGCAGGAGCTGCAGATCGCACAGCTGGCGGCCCGAGGGCTGTCGAACAAGGACATTGGCGAGCGGCTGTACATCTCGCACCGGACAGCGGCCCGTCACCTGTACAACATCTTCCCGAAGCTCGGGATCACGTCGCGCAACCAGTTGCGCGATGCGCTGCGGCCGGTCAGTGACTTCTGAGTCCGCCCAATATGCGTCACGTGACGCATGCGACCGACGTACCGGCGTTCGTAGCCTCGCAAAGTCCGTTCGACAGGCGAAAGCGAGGGAGAACCATGGCAGAGTTCACGACCAGCGACGGAACCCGGATCTTCTACAAGGACTGGGGCTCCGGTCAACCAATCGTCTTCAGTCACGGGTGGCCGTTGTCGGCCGACGACTGGGATGCACAGCTGCTCTTCTTCCTGCATCGCGGCTACCGGGTGATCGCCCACGACCGACGCGGCCACGGCCGCTCCGCACAGGTCAACGAGGGCAACGACATGAACCACTATGCCGACGATCTCGCGGATCTCACCCAGCATCTGGACCTGCGCGACGCGGTTCATGTCGGGCACTCCGCCGGCGGTGGAGAGGTGGCGCGCTACCTCGGCCGGCACGGCGAGGATCGCGTCGCCAAGGCTGCACTGATCAGCGCGGTGACGCCCAGCGTCCTTCAAACTGACGCCAATCCCGCTGGCACACCGCTGGCTGGCTTTCAGGGGTTGCAGGCCGGGATCGCGGCGAACCGATCGGAGTTCTATCGCAACGTCGCGGCCGGGCCGTTCTACAACTTCGACCAGCCGGGCGTGACGCCGTCGGAGGCTGTCATCCAGAACTGGTGGCGGCAGGGAATGATGGGCGGCGCGAACGCGCAGTACGACTGCGTCTCGACCTTCATCAACGACGACTGGACCGAGGATCTGAAGAAGATCACGGTGCCGGTTCTCGTCATGAACGGAGACGCCGACCAGATCGTCCCGTACGCCAGCTCGGGTCCCAGGGCGGTCCAGCTGCTCAAGCAGGGCACGCTGAAGACGTACGCGGGCTACCCGCATGGCATGCCGACCACGCATGCCGACACGATCAACAAAGATCTACTGGCCTTCATCGAGTCATGAGGAGGAGACGAACCATGCGCACAACGCGGAAGGCTTGGATCCTTCTCGTCGCGGCTCTATGTCTCGCTGGCGGGCTCGTCGCGCCGATCGCCAGCGCGACGGGATCCGATGCCCGGCCCATCCGGTGTACGGCGTCGGGCCGCGCCCCGATCACGGTCGTCTTCGTCCACGGAGCCTGGGCCGACAACTCGAGCTGGACCGGGGAGGTCAACGAACTGCTGCGCGACGGCTGCAACGTCCGGGCAGCCGACGTACACGTGCAGGATCTGGCAGCAGACGCGGCAGCGGTCGCCAACTTCTTGCGCACGATCCCTGGACCGGTGCTGCTTGTCGGCCATTCGTACGGCGGCGCAGTCATCTCCAACGCAGCCGCCGAAGTGAGCAACGTCGTCGGACTCGTGTACGTCGACGCCTACGAGCCGGCGGTCGGAGAGGCGATCAGCGACCTGGGCGGAGCGACCTCGGCCATCGTCACGCACCCAGCCTCGGAACTCTTCGAACCGATCCCGGGCGCGCCGAGCGGCCAGCAGAACCTCATCCTCCAGCAGACCGCCTACTCGAAGTACTTCGCGAACGATCTGCCCCGAGCGCAGGCAGTCGAACAGTGGGCGACCCAGACCGTCGCATCAACCGCGGCCCTCACCGCCCCCACGACTCAAGCAGCCTGGAAGACCCTGCCGTCCTGGTCCTTCATCTCCACCGGCGACCAGATCATCACACCGCAATCCTTACTCGCGATGTCACACCGCGCCCACTCCCACATCACGCTCTTCAAGGGCGGATCGCACGTCACCCTCGTGTCACATCCACAGGCGGTAACGGCAGTGGTCGGCACGGCACTCTCGTCCCTACTCCACAACAACAAATGACCACCTAGGCCCCGCCGCTCGCGGCGCAGAGCAAACTAGGTCTGGTCGACCGCGGTGAATCTCGGTAAGGACGCCAAGCAATGTGATGTGACACACAGTCACGATCAGAGTGAGGCTCTGCACGAGATCTCGGACGGATGGGATCGCGCCGGGGTCAGTCGCTGTCGAGGCAAAGAGGTGAGTAAGAGGTGACCTATGGACAACAAAAGGCCCAGGCCACTCACGTGACCTGGGCTGTTGTGCGCCGCCAGGGACTCGAACCCCGAACCCGCTGATTTTCGACTGACGTTGATCACGGGTTGTCGGTGATGAGTGAAATCTCTTACTGGCAAGGGATTCGTGAATACTCGGGCGCGCGTCGGTGCTCATCGCTTACCATCGTCTCGCGCTGATTGAGGTGCGTAAAGAGGTGCGCCGGTTGTGGTGCTCGCCTGCGAAGTCCAAGCCGGGGGAGTTACATCGACGATGCCTTCGCGCAGGGTGCCGCCGGCGTGACAACGACCACGGCGCGTAGGCGAAACGGTCAGAGAGGGCCCTCTCGGTCTGAGTCTGGATGTGCGGCTTTTGCTGAGCAACATAACCTACGAGCAACGCCGCAGACCGGCGAGGATGTCGACCCCGGTGGTTCGTGCTGAGTTGGATTCTCTTCGCGACAACATCGACGCCGCTCCCGTCCCCATGCTCGCCGAGTGCTTCAAGTACACGCAGCAGGTCGGGGCAGCTCAAGGCCGTCCACGCGTTCCAGCGTTGTCCTGTGCGGAAGCTCGTGGATCAGCGGTGTGCGACGCCCGAACACGCCTTCGAGGATCGCCGCGTCGTCGCGTGATCGTTCTGGCAACAACGTGAACACTCGCTAGAGTTCGATGAAAGTCGACACGACCTCACAGCTCGACGCGGAGCCATTGGTTGCCGTCGGCAGGAAATCTCGTGCTGTAGTGGAACTTGCGCTTCACTCGGCGCGACTCCCACGGCTGGGTGAACTGCGTCTGGTAGTTGAATTCGAGACCGGCGCCGTCATGAGTGGTGATGACACGCGACACCGCGACGCGGTCAGGGTGCTGATAGATGTCTCCGTTGGTGGAGAAGAGGAAGCGCTCACAGTCAAGGAGGGACAGCAGGTCGAGGCTCAGATTGTTCCGGGATCCGTGGTGGGGGACCTTGAGCGCGGAGAGCTGGGCGCGGCTTGCGTTTCTTTCCTGAAGGTGACGGCGAAGGCCGGCCGAGAGGATGTCGGCGCGGGCGTCTCCGGTCAGGAGCAGACTCTTGCCGTCGAACTCGGCGATGAAGGCGATGCTGCTTCCATTCGCCTCGCTGGGGTCGTTCTCGAAGGGCTCGGCGGCGAGCGCCTTGGGATCGAGCGGCTTCTCGCCCAGGACGTCGGGCTGTTTCGCCCTCTCGTCCGCTGCGGCCTGTCCTGGCACCAGTCCGGCCTTCTCGACTTCTCGTTTCCACACTGGCCGCAGGGCGGCGAGAGCCTGGCGTGTCGGCGAAAGAAGCGTTATGCGCATCCCGCCAGGAAGATCGAGCGATGGCAGTGCGCCGGTGTCCTCGACTTGCACCGCGCGCCCGGCAAAGTCGGCGTTCCAAGGCATGCGGTTGCGCACGATCGCGGCACTGAGGCTTTCCCCTTGCTTGGCGCCGAGCAGGTCGCTGGGTAGGTGATCCCATCCGTTGAACCACACGTCTCTGGGGCGAAGGACGATGGAGCGGTTCTCGAACAGTTTGAGCAGGCCGGTGATGTGGTCGGCGTCGATGTGCGTGACCACGATCAACTCAAAGTCATGCTCGCGCTGGCTTTCAGCACCTATGCGGTCGGCGATCAGGCTCTCGATTGCCTTGCGGGTGATCGTACTGCTCGGACCGCCGTCGATGAGAATGCGGTGTGGGTGCTCCGCGTCGCCGTACTCGATCCACAGCGCGTCTCCATGACGGGCAGGTAGCAACTCGATGGCGAACATCACGGTGAAGCCTTGGTCACGAGCCAGTCCGCGTCACCGAACGCGACGAGCGCAAGGACAGGTAGCACGCCGTCGGCGACGAGCCGTCGCCGCAGCCGGACCATCACCTCGCCGACACCGCGCGGTTCGCTGGCACAAGATGCGTACAGCTCCTCGACAAGGCGGCCGGCCAAGGGTGCGGCGTGGCGGCCCAGGATCTCGGTGAGGGTGGCGATCACGACCGCAGCTCCCGCGAGGCGCAACCGGCTGGGGAAGCGCTCGTACCCGACCTCACCTGCCCGCGCGGTCTCACAACCAAGTAGCGCAACGAGGGCAGGCCGGTCCTCCGGGGGAAGGAAGTCCGCGGCGATGTCGGCGGCCCAACGCGTGGAGTTGCTGCCGATCTCGAGGCCGAACTCGTCGAGGTCTTCCGAGAAGACCGTGTGGGGAAGGAGCATGAGCAATGCCGGCTTGTCCTGCGCGACCGCCAACGACCAGTCGGTCCAGGCGCTGACTCGTTCACTGGTGCCCGCGGTGGACTTCAACGTCGTTGTGACGCCGTCGATCGATCCGGCCAGGAAACTGTCGACACGGTCGCTTGCCGCGAAGACAATCGGACCGAGGGAAATCAGGTCGCGGTCCCGCACAGGCGTCCCCCGCAGCAGCATCGTTCCGGCGACCTCGTCGGCCGGCTCGAACGCGTGACGCTCGATGACCCTGGTCAGACCCCAGAACCCGAGTGGGCACACAACGGCACTGGTGTGGAGGCCGTGACACTTCAGGTCTGGGTCGTCTGAGGCGAGGGCCGCGGCCGGACAGAGTTCGGCGTCGGGCGCAGGGGCTGGGAAGTCATAGGCGAACTCGAACGGGAAGAACGCGTCCGGCTTAGCCGAAACCACCTGTAGGTAACGCGATCTCGCCAGGATCGGTGCAAGGTTCAACGAGTCCGTGACCAGAGCCTGTCGCATTTGGGCCCCGCTGCGCGCGAGGAAGATAAGTAGCTCGACCGTACCGGAGTCGTCCAGGCTGACGAAGTCATCCGGGGCCTCGACGATCTCACCAAGCCGTTTACTGATCTTGGTCAGCGCCTCGACCAGCGTCCTGTCGTCGAGACGAACAACACCGGCAAGTCGACCTGAGACTGCGGTGAGCCGACCGATGCCATCGTCGCTCTTGTTGACGATGAACGCGGCGTCGAAAGCTCGACGGTCGCCCAAGTCACTGATCGCGGGAGCGACGAAAGTCTCCCGTGTTGTCGCCGCCGACCATGGGACTGCGGTATCAGATGGTGCGGATCTGATCGCGTCCACTTCGCGTGGAAGCCGGGCTGTCTGGAGGACTCGATTCCCCGAGAGCAAGGTGAGGCGGGCATCAACCTCAGTGGTGTCGGACTGCGTCGCCAGCTCGAAGCTGATCACCTCGCTGGCTCCGAAGGCAGGCAGCGCGATGCTCTCGACCAATGGACGCGCAAGGAGATGTGGTTCCGTCAGCATGATCGTCAGACTGCGCTCGACGGGCGCAGTCGACTCCTCCGGGAACGGCGACTCGCCCTCGAGCCATTCGATGTCGCTGGGACCGATCCGCACATCGATGACATGGGCGGTGTTCGCCCGGAATCGGTCGAGCGACACGTCCCGGTTCTCCGCAGGCGTGATGCGAGCCTGCAACCAGCGGGCAGCTGTCGCTTCGTTGACGAGGGGAGCGGATCGACGCTCCAGTTCCACCAACTCGGAGGCCTCTCCACTCTCACTCACGAACCGTCCGGTGCTGGCGATCCGATCGAACTCGGAGGCCAGAACTTCCCCCCGCGGCGGAAAAGTGCCGGGTTCCTGAACTGCTCTCCGGGCTTCGATGAGGCGCAGCGACTGCGCTACTACTCTGGCTCGATATGCGGCGCGCTGTTGGTCGACGTCATCAGTCTGCGCGGCAAGGACGCCGTGCAGATGCGATGTGGTGACTTCGAATGCCCAGTCGAGCGGGAGGTTGTGCGAGAGCTGCCGGCAGAGCTCCACGAGCCAATCAGCAGGGTCGGGGACTTCGCAGAAGCCGACCGCCCAGGCTCGTGTCTCTACAGCAATATCGAGTACAACCCTGTCGTCCCATGGATCGAGCGCATGTAGCCCGAGCACAGCGCCGGCCCGCACCTGCCGAACTCCTCGTAGTGACCGCAGTGCGTCGTACGGCGAGGTCGTCAGCACGAGGACATCGCACGTTACCCGTTCGCGGCCGATGATCATCGGGTCGATCAGTACGGCGCGCCACGACGAGTCGCCGAAAGCCTCGACAAGCTGATCTCTGGCTGCTCGTCCGCCCTGTCCGTCGAGGAAGCCGATCCGCAGCGGAAAACGCCACGGAGTCTGCCAGGTCCCATCGCTCAAACGTGTCGGGAGATCGACGAACGACGACACGGCGGACACGCCAGCTCCCCGGAGGATCTCTGCCAGCCAGCGCGGCGACAGGTCGCCGTAGAGCGTCAACGCAAATCGCACGCTGTAGGTGAAGCCGAGCTCGTCCCAGGCAGCCGCCCAATCGTGCGCCGGCTGCGTCGTCGCCGGATCCCATCCGCTCCACCGCGGGGCTCTCCACGTCACGACGGGCCATGGATCGTCGAGCGGACCTCTTGAACTGTCAGAGGCAGTGATCGATTGCGACTGCAGGTCTGCACGGAGACGGCTGGCGATTTCCGCGGCTGTGAAGACGCCCGCGAGTACGTCAGGCGTGCGTGCGGCCGCGAGGCCCAAAGCCGCTATTGCCTTGGCGAACTCTTCGTCACTCAAGCCGTCTGCCCACGGTGAAAAGTATTCGCGGCTCATGGGGACGGTGCTTTCTCGGCGTCACTCATCGCATCTCCTCCCGTTGCCGGTGGGGACGCGTTGTGCCCGATAGTCCGCCAGGCAGAATCTCGCCGTGGCTGAGTTCGCACACGCAAGCGAGCGCGATGTCCCCCTCGGAACCCCTCTAACTCAGGTTGCTACCGAGGAGCTGAATGCGCAAGACGGAGAAACGAGGATCCACACAGGACCCCTATCGATGCGCCCGGATTTGCCTTGGGGCAGCACGTTTCAAGCGATCGATGGTGAGCCGGAGGCGTCCGCCGCCGAGGTGGGCGCTGATCGAATCCAGGATGTGCAGGCGAGGTCCAGGCCGTCGCGGATGCTGGTGGCAACGGAGTTCGACGCGTCGTCTGCGGCGAACTTGAAGCAGAACGAGTGAGCTGCCGCTGGAATGTAGCGATTGCACCAGGGCTTCGTACGCGGCTTACCGACTGTGTTGCCGTGCACGGCAACGTCCTTGATGCCGAGGCCGAACGTGGGAGCGAGCGGTCCACCGAACCAGTCGCCGAAGATGCCGAACTTCACGGGGAAGAAGACGTTGGTCCAGCGAACCACGGCGAAGGGGCGCCTTCGTAGATCACTCGCCGCTTGACAAACCCCCTTGGCGTCCTTGGGACCGGCCCAGACCTTCTTTTCCCATGGGTAGAAGCGCCTCGTCTGGTGGATGTTGTTGTGCTCGGATTCCTCGTTGTGCGGCGGGCACGTAGGTAGCTCGCGTCGGTTGATCCGGGACGCGAAGGACCGGCCGTCCTTGCCGTCCATGAGTTGATCGGCGAAGTACATCGGGGTCCCCGCGCTGACGAAGTCGGTGATCAGCCAGGGGTTTCCCTGCGATCTGATCTCCATCCAGAGATCGCGCTGCGCGGATCGGCATGCGTCCACCAGCGCGGGGCTGGCGTCACCGGCGTCGGGCAGGTCAGACGCTGCCTGCTCGAGGCCCGCTAGCGTCGTGAGGCCTTGTCCACCGCCTCGGTGTTGTCGGTCTTGGAGTTCATCGTGCCCCAGAGGTAGGCGATGGTGTCGTACGCGATGTACGCGCCGAGGCTGTGTGCGACCTGGACCACGCGGTCGTACTTCGGTTGTTGCGAGGCTTGGAGTGCCTGCAGCATCTCGACGAGACCCTCGCAGATCTCGCGGCGGACCTCGTACGAGCGTGGGCTCGTGTCGAGGTAGCGCACGACATCGACGAAGCTCGCGGTCAACCAGCCCGGCAACACCCGCGCCATCAGGTAGGAAATGAGCCCGGCAGTCAGTCCTCCGGACACCAGGGCTCCGACGGCGGCCGTGACGGGCTCGTCCTGGCCTATGACCTTGTCTTTGAGAGGGCCGGCGAGGACGGCCCAAATTGCCCAGATGATCACGATCCAGGCGAGTACCCACACCGCCCGCAGGCCTGCAGGCACTCTGGTCGGACGTTGAACGAGGATCCGACGGAATGTCGGCCACAGGTCGTCCAGCCCGTGAGGTGGGGTCCGAGGGTCAATTTCGTCGTCGGAGTTGTCCTGAGCGCCGGACGCAGCCAACGACGGGGAACCTGTGTTGGGTCCTTCTCAAGCCAGCTCGGTGAGCTCGAATCGCCTCCGGATGCCAGCCACGTCGGATCAGGGGTCTATGGCTAGTGCCGCTCGTATTGCGGCTGCGGCTTGTGCCTCGTCGACTCCCAACTCTTGGAAGTCGGTCAGGGTTCTGTGAATGGCTTCGTCGGGTTGGTTCGACGCGAGATCACGGCGCAAGCTGCCTGACTCGGTGACTGCTTCCAGCGCCTGTTGGCGATACCCGAGCGTGGCGGGTCGTTGCGCCTGGTTGTCGAGCGCCACCGCGAGCGCAGCCTGAAAATCGCCGACTTCGCCGGCGAGAAGGTCGCGAAAGAGCGCGCCTGCATCGCTGATCGCCTGCAGCGCGTTCTCGTGTTGTCCGAGTGCGGAGAACTGGTTCGACTGGATGGTGAGCGCCATAGCGAGCCCGGGTACAAGGGAGTCGTCGCCCGGAACAATCCCTCCGTGGTAGATGTCTACCGACTGGTTGCTCAACGCCAACGCCGCTTCGATCTGCCCGAGTGCGGAGAACTGGTTGGACAAGTTGGACAGGGCCATCGCCAGGTCGACACCAAAGGTCGTGTGAGCGCGCGCGTCGAGCTGCCGATAGAGGCCGAGTGCCTGTTAGATGGCGAGATCGGCATTCATTCCGGGCGCGCCAGTTGCCTGGGTCCATCATGCACACCAAGCGCTCGATTGTGTGCACGCCAGCCCGGTACGTTCACCGTACGGGAGTGATCCCACAGATAGCGCGCACCGGTGCCGATGGTAGGTGAACTAGTCGCTGGTGAGTAGAGCGATGTCCGCCACCTGTGAGACTGCGTCATGCAGGACGATGAGGAACTCCCGAAGCTGCTGGGCGGCGAGTGTCGGTTGAGCGGCGGCGAGCTCGGCCCGGAGCTGCTTGAGCGACAGACCAGGCTGAGCAATCGCGATCCGACCGTTCAGAATCGGAGGTCGACGGGCAAGGCCCCAGTCTGGATGCCTGGAGTTCGCGCCGCAGAGGAGCAGGAGTAGGCGTCTACTTCCCGCGACGATGTCGATCTCCGGGCTGTCGCGGCCCGTCAGCCGTGCTCCGAGCACCCGCCAGAAGGCTGGATCTGTGATGTATGCACGGCTCTTGATCGCTTGTTGGACAACGGTCTGCATGTCGTTGACCCGAACACCGGGGCGCCGGTTGTTCGCCGCCTTCGCATGCCACAACGACACCGTGACCTGCCGGCCCGGATCCATCTCGATCACGATGTAGTCAGCAATCTCTCCTTTCCCGTCGTTGCACAAGATCCACCGCCGGCGCGTGCTCTGTGGCTGCGCCTTCAAGTAGGTTTCGAGGTTCTCGTGGATAGAGATGCCGGCATTCTTCTCGGCCGCCTTGCGCTTGGTTTCGCTGGTGAGATCGACGGTGGTCCAGTCGGTGGTTCGATACTTGATCGGAGGCAGTGTCGTCGTGCGGCCGAGTGATTGATAGCCGACAGCGCCGAGCACTGTCTGGCCATCGAGGAAGAAGATGCTCGGCGGATGGCTGGTGAGCAGGGCCTCGTACGGGACTGGTGAGCCATAGCCCAGCTGAACACCTAGGTTGGTTCCGGCGGCATGGAAGCGGCCGCTGATGTCCTGGTATCCCGTCCAGATCGGGGTGTCCGGGTCTTCAGGGACGAAGGCGGCAATGGGGAGCTCATAGTCGGTCCTGACCTGACTACTGTCGAATTGCAGCTCGAGTTGTTCGACTGGAGCCTGGTCCGCGGTGACCCATCCGATACCGCGAATCCTGGGGCTGGTCTCGATCACGGCGACGTCCGACTTTGGAAAGCCTCGTAGTCGCTCGCCTCGAGTGACGTTAGGTAGGAGACGTCCCGCCGCTGCGACAATTGGCAGCCAGTATTTGGCCGCCAACTCTGCTGTGAACACCTCGTAGTTCCGCAGCGACGGCGCTCGCGACTCCCAGTACTTGCCCTTACCGGTTGCTACTCCGGCCGAATAGGAGCCTCTCCCCGACCCGATCTGTGCTATTGCGTGCCCAAGCGCACGCCGTCCTGTGTCGGCGTCCCGCAGTCCACGATCGACGCCGCTGCCCGCGAACATCGTGTATGACGGGACCTCGACGCTACCGCCGCGATAGGTGTTACGAACCCCGATGGAGGAGACCGAGGAGCGGTCGAGGGCGTCAAATGCGGCCTGCAGTCGACGGGGATCCGCTATCCGTGTATGAGATTCAGCGCCTACAGCGCTCAGGATGCCGTTCATTACGCGGCGATCGTGAGTGTTCAGCAGCAAGAGATGCGGCCTGTCCACCCGCGGTGCGGGTCTCCAGGTCAGTAGATGCAGGTCGTACGACGGAGCGTCGAGGCCCGGACTCGAGGAGTGCCACTTTGGTCGCGTGATCTCTACCGTCACGATGAGGAGGGTTGATGTTGTTGGGCTGACCGCGCTGTAGAAGATGGTTTGGCCGCTGAGTCGCCGCCCTTCCTGTAGTTCCTCTGGGACAGTCCCGGAGAGAAACCCCGGCTCATAGCCTGCGTCTGTTGGCACCTCGAAGATCGTGACGCTGCATCCCGGTTTCAGCGCCTCCAACGCGAGTGACGGCGGTGGGGGCGAGAAGCCAGTGGCGAAGGTCTTGTCCATCTTCTGCTCGGCGATTTCGTCGTCGATCAGCCCGGGAAGTACCTGCGCCCAGTCGCTGTCCTCCTTATAGAGCTCACGGACGGCGTCGCGTAGCTGTGGCTAGACATCGATGTCTCTAGCAACGATTGTGGTCGAAGGCTGCGGGTGCTCCGGATGCGGCCGGGCGAATCGGCCCAGGAACTGGGCGGTAGCCGCCAGGGATTTGTGCTTGTCGTGGTACGCGGCGATTCGCAGACGAGGGAGGTCGAAACCTTCGCCCAGCATGTTGACGACGGCAACGGCCCGGCACTCACCTGAGCGCACGCGCGCGAGCAGGTCGTCGTGTGCCTGGCGCGGCATCCCGCTGTAGAGGGTGGGTACCGCGAGCCCGAGCTCTCGGTACAGGTCGGCGAGCACCTCGGCTCGTTTCCGAGTATGGGCCCGGATCAGAATCGAGCTCGATGCGTGCTCCGGCAGAGCCGCGATCTTGACTGTTTCGGCCGCGATCACCCGATCGACGAATTCCCGTGTCGACGCCGCCGGTAGATCGATGATGTACGGCTGGACTGGTTTGTAGAACCCCTGCTGAAGTGCCTGCCGAACCGGGTAGTGGTACAGCTCTTCGCCGGGCAACTGCTGCCCGTCACGCCGTCGAGGCGTCGCTGTCAGCAGCAGTGCCCTCGCATCATGGAAGTGGTCCAAGACGGCGCGCCAGGTGCGTGCAGGCGAGTGGTGTGCCTCATCGATGATGACGAGGTCGAACAGGTCATGGGGCGGCTGGTTGTCCGCGTCGTAGTACGTCGGGCTGATCGTGTTGGGGAGAGCAACGACGACATCTGCCCTCAGGAACTCTGTCCAGTCACGAACCATCCCGGAGACCTCCGCGACCTGTGGATCCTGCTTCCCTCTCAGCGCACCGATGTCACGGAGCACGTGCTGGCTCCGGAATGCTTCGGCCAGTTGCCGCCGCAACTCTCGTGTGGGCACAACCACCAGTGACCGGCGTGGCGCGACGAGATATGGCGCGGCCAGCGCCACGGCGGTCTTGCCTGCGTCGGTAGGGAGCGAGATTAGTCCTGGCTGACGAGACGTTGACCAGTCGGCAACGAGCGCTCCGATAGCCCCCTCCTGCGCGATCCGCCATCGAGGCCTGACCGGCCCCGCGAGAAAACGGAAGCCGCGCGGACTTTCGTAATAGTTCACATATGCCCCCTGAGTGCAACAGCTGCATCTAATTCCCGGTCGATATCGTTACACATGCCCAACGTCAGATGACCGATCGTCCGTCTGCGGCGAATGGCATGCATTCAAATGCTCGATTGCCGCACATCGATCCTCAGTGACCCACTGGTCAGAGCATTCCCGCCTCCGAGTTCGTGGCATTTGCTGGCGGCGTAGAGGCATAATGACGCAGGGAGCGGCCTTCTGGCCCAGGGGTGATGTGTCGTGAGCGAACTCGAACGACCAGTCGCGTTGGACGGCGTTCACGTCAAGGTCTGTGCGTAGGAAGCAGAAGTCGATCCAGGACATGCGGCGGATCGTCATCGAAATCGACTCGGAGTACCTCGTGGTGACCGAGCAGGTCAGCGAACCGTATTTCGTGTGCGTCCTCGGCTCGCGAAGGAGCCTGACATGACCGACTATCCGTCGAGACCCGAGCGGGACTGTGACATCTTGATGAAGGGCGGTATCACCAGCGGCGTGATTTACCCGCGCGCCGTCTGCGAGTTGGCCACTCAGTACGGACTGCGCTCGGTCGGTGGCTCCTCAGCCGGCGCGATTGCCGCAGCCGCAGCCGCGGCCGCGGAATCGAACCCATCTAGACAAGACGGTTTCGAGCGGTTGGAAAGGTTGCCGGCTGACATCACTGCGAAGCTCCCAGACGGGACGGCGGTGCTGGGGGGACTATTTCAGCCACAGCGCTCAACGAGGCCGCTGTATAAGGCGTTCACTGCGGGACTTGGTCGGTCCGGTCCTAGGCGGGTCGTGGCGATCGTATGGGGTGCGCTGATCGGATTTTTCTGGTGGGCGCTCGCGGGCGCAATTCCGGGTGCCGTATTGCTGGTGCTGGGAATCATCGGCGAAGGCCTCGCACGTTGGGCGGCGGTGATCGCGGCGGTCGTGTTGCTGATGACCGGCGCCGTCGCCGGGATCGCCTGCGGCGTCCTGCGTAGTGTGTCTGCCCGTCTTCCCGCGAACGGCTTCGGTCTGTGCAGCGGGATGCCCGGCACGGGTTCGGGCTCCCCGGCGGCGCTGACCCCGTGGCTGCACAGCGTCCTGCTCGAGTTGGCCGGCCGGGAGTCTGTGCTCACCTTCGCGAATCTCGACGCGGCGGATGTCAAGCTGCGGATGATGACCACCAATCTGACGCGGCGACAGCCGATGCGGATGCCCTGGTTCGGGCGCGAGTACTTCTTCTGTCCCGATGAGTTCCGCGCTCTGTTCCCGGCCGACGTTGTCGACTGGATGGAGAACCACGCTCCGCCACTACCTGAGCCGACCAGCGCCAGGGCGTGGCGGAGCCATCTGCTCCGGGAGCAGGCCAAGCCGCGGCTGCCCTTCCCCTCGCCACCAGACTTGCCAGTCGTCGTTGCGACCCGGATGAGTCTGAGCTTCCCTGTCCTGATCGCGGCCGTGCCGTTGTATGCCGTCGACTTCACCTTGCAGCAGAACCAGGACGCCGTTACGGCCGCTGCCGAGTGGCGGCGCGAGCACCCGAATGCCAGTCCAGCGGAGGCAGCGGCCGCCTTGAAAGGACCCGAGTTCGAGGTGAACTGGTTCTCTGATGGCGGCATCGCCAGCAACCTACCGGTGCACTTCTTCGACACGCCGCTACCCACCCGACCGACGTTCGCCATCGATCTGGCTCCCTTCCCCGACGGCGTGGACAAGGACGACGACGAGTCCAAGAACAGCGGGCTTCCGGGCGCCAACCAGGCCGGCAGGCATCGCCGCTGGTCCCGCTGGAACCGCACCGGGCTCGGTGCGATGCTCGCCTTCGGCCGGTCGATCGTCGACACCGCGCGCTCCTGGGTCGACCAGTCGCAGCTGATCATGCCTGGCTACCGCGATCGGATCGTCACGATTTATCACGACAAGGCCGAGGGCGGGATGAACCTCAACATGGACGAACAGACCGTCGATCGGCTGGTCGAACGCGGCCAGGGTGGCGCCGCCAAGCTCGTCGACTCCTTCGTCTACGGAGACGGCTGGCTGAACCATCGCTGGATTCGGTTCCGGACCGCGACTGCTGGCCTGGACAGGTGGCTGGCTGGCTTTCGGAGCGGGTATGAAACGCCCGGCAGTGGCTATCCCGACCTTGCAGGCGTCGATGCTGCAGGCAACCAGGCGGACGGCCCCGTGCCGTCGTATCCGATGACGGATGGCAGGCGCGTGGCCGTAAACCTGCGCACCGCCGCGCTCGTCAAGCTGACCAAGCAATGGAGCGATCCACCGACTGACGCGTTTACGCACAAGTCGCCCCGACCGAGTCCCGCGCTGCGCCTGGTCCCAAGCGACATACTCGACCGCGCGAGGCGACCCGCCGCCCCCGATGCAGATGGGGAGGAACCGATAGAACCTCCTTCGGACTCGGAGCCAGTCGACGGAACCCCACCGAACTGAACCTCGGGAGGCGCGCCTCACCACTGAGCCTCGACCACGCCGGTGGTGCGGTATTCCGCGGCTGGCGCTACCGGCGGTCCGGCGCTCGGCGCTGTGCCAAGAATCGCTTGAACAATGGGATCGGGACTCCACGGCTGCGTTGATTCGGCGCGATGATACTGATTCTCGAGTGCGGCGTGGTTGATGGCGGCCTCGACCTGCTGGCCGAGCATCGGGTGGTGATCGGTCCTCCTCGCTCGGCCACCACCAGTCGCAGCCGGCTGAGAGCCGAGAACCACGTGCACGGATGTGAGACGTTGTGGTGATGATGGGCAGGTTCATCGCCATGCAGATACCAGACGATCGACTCTCCGAAGAAGGCGACGACGTACAGAAACTCTGTTGGTTCGGCTCTTGTGCCGGGGTCACACTGGTGAGCATGAGCGAGGAGCAGTTGCCCGTCGTCTTTGCGGATGAGAGCAACAACACTGGTGAGAATCTCACCGATGCCAATCAGCCGGTGTTCGCGGTTGCGGGTGTTCATCTGGACGACGGGGCCGCGCAGGACCTTGTCGACCATGTCCTGGCGGCGCTGAAGGTTGGCGCCGGAGAGCCGAAGTACAGCAAGGTGCGTAGGAGTCCGAAGGGAAAGGATGCGCTGCTCGACGTGCTGAGCTCTCTGCCGGCTGAGAGCGTCCAGACGCACGTAACTGGGAAGCGGTTCATGGCGGTTGCCAAGATCATCGATCTTGGCACGGAGCCGCTGATGTACGAGTCGGGCTACAACATGCTGGCTGATGGGTCGGCGCGCCATCTGGCGCACTTAGTGGCCGCGACTGGCCCAGTGCTTGGCGACGCGGCCGCGTTCGGGAAGCTGGTGGACACGTTCGTCGCAGTGGTGCGAGAGGTTCCGGGCGTCAAGGCCATGGACTACGTCAAGGCTGCGAAGGCGTATCTCGCGACGATCAAGGGCGAGAAGCACCCTTTTGAGCTGGCGCTTCTACCCGAGCCGTCCTGGCTGCATCAAGTCATGCGCGATCGAGCCCTGGGCGAGTTGGGCAAGACACTCGACCCTGCGATCCCAGGTGTGGTCGAGATGTGTCGGGGATTCGAGCCCGTCCTCGGGCATTTCAAGCTCATCCACGACCGCTCGAAGGTCATCGGCAGCGCCAAGGCGGATCTTCTGATGTAGGACCAGATCCCCGATCCGTCCGACCCCACTCGGAACAACGCCAGCATCGGGGTCGAAGAGATCGTTTTCGGTGACAGTAAGGATCATGCGCAGTTGCAGCTCGCGGATTGGGTTGCCCGGTTGTCAAAGGATGTCGCGATGGCCCGGTGGGGGTTTCCGAACGAGCAGAGCAGCCCGGAGGTGTTGAAGCTCGCGGAGGGGTGGCTTGCGGGTGGGCCTCTTGCGCTCGACCTGGGGCTGCTCGAGCCGAAGGCATCTCTGATCGGCTGAGGTGGCCTGGTCGGAGACATGGTCTAGTCTCGAGCGGTGAGAGTCGCGCGGTGCACAATTACCATTCTGTGCCCGGTCCCCTTCCTGCCACCTCCGCCGGCAGCGAGCCTATGAAACGATCTGGTCTGCGCGAGTACAGGATCCGACTGAAGTCTGTTGGTCTGGGTCGGATCGGCCTCGGCATGTTCGGCGTGGTCGCCACCGTGACTGGGGGCTTCGCGACATTCATCCCCGGAGCAGCTACGGGCGCAGCAGTCGTATGGGCCGTCATCGGTGCAGCGAGTCTTTACCTGGCCGTCAGTGGCCAGCATCTGACTGCACTTGAGTTCAGCAAGCTGAAGTTGACGATGGGACAGACCGCGGCCAAGGAACTCGAGACAGTTGCGGATTCCGACGCCGACCCATCTGAGCGCATCCGCGCGGCCGGGGCACTCGAGGCGCTGTCACCCGCCTTGTCTCCGGTCGAACAACGAATCGTAAGTTCTGCAATCCGTGACGCTGAGACGGAACTGCAGTATCGCAATCTGGTCATCGATGAGTTGAAATCGATGTTTCCCGAGGGGACAGTCGTTGAGCCTCGACTCAATCCCGAGCGTGGTGTGTCCCTTCGCTTTGACGCGCTCGTTCGTGGGACGAGCGGTGGTGCCGTCTACATCGAGATCAGAGACCTCTCGACCAAGCGCGTGCGTCAGCCCGAGGTCGCGGCCCTGCTGGACCGGTTCATTGCTGCCGGGGCCGGCGTGAACGTCGGACTGCTGATCGTCAGCGACGCGCGTTCGCTCGAAGGCATCGGACGGCTGGATCAGGCAAAGGTCGACGAGCTTGCCTTCCGGGTCGTCGAGTGGAAGACGCCAGTCGACAATGAGGACCTCAAGGAAGCCGTTGAACAGGGTTTGAGGTCGGTCAACGGCGGTTTCTGACGCTTGCCCGGTCCGCCCGCGGAGGCTCTCGAATCTGACATGCAGGTGCTGGTTGGCAACATCTGATTGACAGCCTTTCGCGCTTTGGCGCGGCGGGTTGGTCACGTACTTACAGCGAGTCGGCACGCGCTGCGGCTTCAGCGGCCAACTGGGCACGCCAGTAGCTGGCGGCGTCCAGACCTGTCTGAATGGACGTGAACTCATCTGTCCGCGCCGCGAAGACGGCATCCGGAGCCGTGGCGTCGATGTACGACTCGAGGCCGAGCGCCAGTGCAGTCCCACTCAAGAACTCGGCGTACTCCCGCACGGAGTCGACAATCGCGAAGCTGGAGGGGTTGCCGTGCACGAGGGCATTCCGGACCCGGCTACGTCTCGCCTCCAGCACAACTTGTTCGGTGGCGTGGGTCTCGATGAGGGCGCTGTATTCGGCGTGGTCGGTCACGCTCGCGAGCATGCGGTTGATCCAGCCGCGCTCGGACTCGATGCGACAGACCGAGAGGAGATCGTCCGAGCGGTCGGCGGCGAAGAGAATCCATGGCCGTGGAGGCTTCTGCGCGAACCACTCTTCGGTGAGCTCGGTGAGCAGCGGTCGCCGGTCTCCAACGCCGAGCAGGCACATACCAACGGCGCGCTGTACATCGGCAAGCCACCGCGCGTGTGGCCAGCGCTCGCCTAGGAGCTTGAACAGGTACTTCGGGTCGAGCGCTGCATAGGCCGCGACGTGTTGCACCACCCTGTCGGCAAGCGGGATGACGCTGCGGATGTCTGCGTCGGAGGGTTTGCGCAGCGCCATGTTGCGGCTGAAAGGCTGGTCGGCGGCGGTCTGTACCTCGAGTGCGGCTGCGAGAAATCGAGGAAGCTCCTCGCGGGCCAGCGCCTCGGCGATGCGCAGCCCGTGCTCCTCAATTGCTCTTGCGGTGATGTCGGCGCCGTAGCGGTCATCGGGGAATCCCGTCTCGCGCCGCGCGGTCAAGAAGCTACGCGTGGCGGGCCGACCGGAGCTCAGGATTGCGTGTTGGGCAAGGTGTGGGCGAGCCCCGCCAGAGTTGTGGATCGACACGTTGAGGATGGTGTCCACGATGTCGATTGCGCGGTTCAGGGCGCCGGCTGACGTGGTCGTGCCAAGGTCGACACGAACCAGGAAGTCCACGTCTGATTTCTCGTCGACGAACTTTGCGACCTTGAAGAGTCGGCCATCTCGCACCAGTTCCGAGAGTTCAGACTTGTGTTCGAAGTTCTGGCCGGCAGGCTCGGCGTTGGGTACTGCCCAGTGGGCGCTCATGAACGACACTCGCCCAGCGGAGAGATGCATCCAGTTGTCGCCCTGATAACCCAGCCACACAACTACCGGCTCGATCTCGGCCGGTGTGCCAAGGTAGGTCCGGGCATTCGTGATCCGCTGCTCCAGGGGCAGGTCCCTCCGGATGAGCGGGGAGTCGGAGGGATCACGGCCGAATGCCATGAGCGAGACAAGATTCCGGAAGCTCCGCTCCGCATCGAGGCCGCGTCTGTGCAACTGGTCGAAGAGCAGGTTCGCGATGGGGCGGTGCTCCTGGCCGGCCAAGGTTCGGTCCATGGCTGCGGCTACCAGGTCGTCCCAGCTGGCGCAGGCAGATGCGTCCGCGTCGAGTGCCTCAAGGAGATCCTTCGCGGTCATGGTGAGGTCGGTCCATGCGGCGTCGGTGCGGGTGCCCGGTGACTGCGCCAGGATGCTCTTGTGCGCGCCGATGAGCTTCGTGAATGCGGCTGTGAACTGTGCTAGAGGCGTCGCGACATGCGTGCGCAGCGAGTTGCCGAGCGCATCCATGGACTCCTCGAGGTCGAGGCGCAACGAGTCGCGGTTGGCTGTCTTCGTCCAGGCGTCTGTGCCGCTCGCAAGCTCCAGCCACCCGAGGATCTCGGCCACAATTACGGTCAGCGGCTGTATGGTGCCCGCGCCGTGGCGGCGATCGAGTGACGAGACCAGCGACTTCAGCCAGTCAGGATCGTCAGCGGACCAGTGGTCGCTGACGTTGTAATCGATCATCACGCTAGGAACGCCCATCGTGTAATCATGCGGCAAGTTCGGATATCTGTTCGTCACATCCCTCGCAGAGTATCGAGCATGATCGACAGCAGGCGAAACGCCACCTGGTACAGCGAGATCACTGTTGAGGTTTCCGAGCTGTCCTCACGATCGGGCTTGGAAGCAGCGACAATCAGCTCGACATCTCCTGCGATAGGGGCTATCGGACGAACTCCGCGAGTGGCGGCATCCCTGCCAGGCCGAGATCCTCATCGAGCCAGTCCGGCTCGGCAGAGTAGGCATCTGCCCATACTCTGTGCTCCGCGTCCGCCGCTGGGTTCAAAGGAATGATCGCCGTTTCTCTCGCAACGTGCGGAGCGATGAGCCGACGCAGGCCGGTTCCGCTCTCGGCGTCGAATCGATTGTCTACCTGTGTGGCGTTCGTCGCGCCGATCGCCACACCCTTGGAGGATGAAAGGACCAAGCCTGCGAGGTGGTCGGCACCCTCCAATGCGTAGTGGGTAGCCTCGCTCAACCGGGAGACGCGCTCTGGCCAGCTTAGCGAGGGCCACTCGGTGAGCTGGAAGAATCCGTCGAGGGCATCGACACGGAGCCAGACCGGCTCCTCCCCGGACGACTGACGTGCTTTGTCAACGAGCGTTCGCGCGAGCCGGAACCATCCGTCGGTGGTGCGCAGACTGCCATGAAACGTTGAGCCGGGGTCGTTGTTTTGGTCGCGCCGGATCGAGGCCTGTCCGACGTCGGAGGTGACTATCGTCGGTCGATCTTGACTCGTCTTGCTAGCGACCCGCTCGACCTCGATCAGCCAGGCTTCAAGAGCGTCCGGGGCCACGTCGACCGCCATCTCGACGTCAATGAGAGCGCCGGTGCGCGCCTGAATGCTCTGGATCCTCATCCACAAGCTATGTTCCAGCTCCTCCCAGCGCCGGTCGGCCATCGACCGCGACAGGCTGGTCGTCTCAACCAAGAAGGTTCGGCTTGCGCGAATACGCAGGTCTGCCTTCCTGGGCGCGTCCGCGATGCGGGGCTCGAAGGTGATCGTCTCGCTCGCGGCCTCCCATGCGCGGCTGACCTCCAACTGCAGTAACACGTGGCGCCATGTGGCTGTGTCCACGCCACGTTTGAGGTCCTGCAGAACCTCTTCGAACGTAGGTTCCACCGTCACCGAGTCGACCCGCAGGGCGAACGTCAGAAAGGCCGGCAGCGCGGCGACGTGATGCCCGAGCATCAACAGCTCGTTTGGAAGCCATCCCCGCCGCTCGACCTGCTTCCGCGGCCAGCTTTTCCCCAGGTGCCCTTCCAACATGTCGATGCACCGCGCAACCGCCGCCACGCCGGCCGGACTGTACCGCTGCTCACTTCGACGCCGAAGCTCCGCCCAGTTCGGCCACTCGCTATTCACCGCCAGAGCATCCCACGTTGCTATCGGAACCGGGCATCGACGCGTGGCCAAGGACTGGTGTAGACGAGTCCCGACACGAACTCGTGCGCGCTGTTATGCATGTCAACAAGCCGCTTGAGCGGATCGCGAGGGTACGAGACTTCAGCGGGGGAAAGCTCAGGTGGGGGTTCTGTCTCGTCGCCGGTCTGCAACTGCCGGAAGACGATCGCATTTCGTGCAGTCCAGACGTCGTAAGCATGTGGGTTTGCGCCCAGGAACCAGAAATGGGAGCTGCATCGCTCTGCACGCTCAAGCGCCGCCTGTATCTCGGACGTATCTTCGACAGATATGTCCGGGTACATCTCCAGAGATCTGAGAAAGGTTCGAATCTCGAGGGTGCCTAAGGTCAGCGCATACAGAAGGATCAGTTCGCTGCTGTAGTGATCGAAGCGCGGCCAGTCGTGAGTGAAGTTGCGCCCGTAGGTGTCGGCCAGCAGGTCGGCCACTGGGTGAGTGTAGCCGCTCAAGAATCGGTAATGCGATGCAAGGCGGCCAGCGTCGTCCGGGTCGACCAGGTCGTTCGCTTGGAGGTTAACGAGTAGCGAGCTCCACGTCAGGTAGGTCTTCCACAGCGCGTCGTTCTCCTTGGCAAGTTCGCGAAGCTCGGAGACGTCGATCAAGCCGTCGCCCTCTTGTTGGGCCGGACTGCCTAGTCCCGGACTGTATTGCCGGAGGAGGAAGTAGTAGATGCTCACCTGCTGGCGTCGACCGGCGGCGTCAGGCTCGCTGAAGGGTCCTTCGCGGACGATCCTGACCTCACCCTTCCTGGTGCGCGTCCACTCCTTGATATCAGCTGTCCAGGCTTTCCCGACGGCTTTGTCTGCCTGCCACTGCTCCCAGGTCCGTTCGTCGACGCCGCGCTGGTGCTGAACGAAGGTCCTGCCGAGGAACACCAACCAGTCAACGAGGACCTGCTCCAGGCCCGTACGCACCAGAGCGAAGGCTGAGCTGTATCTCGTCCGCTCAGCCAGAAGAACTGCGCTCGAGAGATGCGAACCGAGTTGCCGCACGCGTTCGGCCTTGTCGCTCACGTCAAGGTATTGGGTGTCGGACCATTGCAATCTGGAGTGCATGCTGTCCAGGATCTGGCTCAGATCGTGCCAAGCTCCAGCCAGCGCGGTGTGGCTGTCATCCGCAGTCATGCTTGGATTCTCCACTTCGAAGCGGAACGACCTGCGACGTCGTCGATTCCTTGACCGCGCTGGCGGTATGGTTCGGCGATGCTAGTTGTTTGCTGAGGCGTGCTCATGAAAGGACTCGCTGGCCACGAGGGTTGTGAGCGCCGCGAGCAGAGCGGCGATCTTGGCGACAGTCGCGAGATACTCAGTGTGGTCGGCGTCGATCGTGGAGTCCTGGATCGACAGGACGATTTCGGGCTGGAGCAGGTCAACTGCGATGACGAAGAAGCCGATGAGCGACGTGGCGCCGAGCAGAATTGGAATGGTCCAGCGACGACTGGTCGGCCGTGTCGGCCGGTTAGTACGTGGTGTGACGACACGGCCAGCGATCCTGCGCGGCCGCGCGTTCGAGTTCTCCGCGCGAGTCTCTCTTTCCGCTATGACCACTGAGGCACCGATCAGGATCGTGAAGATCAGTGCGATTGTGTACCACGGGGTTGCCCGCAGCGCGCTCCAGGCTTCTGAGCTGTAGATCGTCAGGATGAAGGTGGCGCTCACTACAGCGATTGGAACTGCGCCGCGCCCAGCTGCCCTGCCCAGATCGGACAGCGGACGGACCAGTTTTCTATGTGCCAGCGGCTCCGTTACTCCCATGACGCTGCCGACGAGTCCGCCGAGCAATGCGAGGCCTGCTGCCATCAACGCAAGGAACGGGAAGGTGTCTCCTTCGTCAGGTTGCAGTACGCGCTGCGCCGCCAGCGCGACCAAGACGATCATTGAGGCGACAATCACCCCGAGTGTAAGCTTTCGGCGAAGGTATGCAGTTCTCTCGACCGGATTCATCGCCATCAGGATGTTGACCACCCCGACGGCGCGCCCGCCCCGCAGGATGAGCCAAGTGATACCTGAGGCGATCGCGAACAGGCACCATGCGTATGGGTAGCTGGCGCCGAGCGGAGCGCAGTACTCACTGCACTCAAAGAAGGTGTTCCAGTCATCTCGAACGAGCAACACATAGAACATGATGGCAAGTCCGAACGTGAACGCAGCCAACGCAAACCTAATTCGCCACCCGAGCGTCGAACGCATTCAGCCTCCCGTACTCTGGCGATATCCGATATTTTGACTTGTCACCCTTGCTATCGGCGACGATGAGAGCCTTGTTACTGGCGCCATCCACGGGCCGCCTGGCAAGAACTCAGCGGACGACCCATCGCTACCGAGGCCAGTGACTCCGCGTCGGTCGACCCCTTTGACGCTCATCGAGTCCGTTCACGTCGGTCCTGGTCGGCGAGGTCGAGGAAGGTCCGCTGTGCGGTGCGCTGCGCGTCCCAGCGTTGTACCGGAGCGGCAGGTCGTGCGCGGTAGTCGACATGAGTGAGTACCAGTTCGTTCTTTGCCCGTGAGATCGCGACGAAGAACTCGGAGATGGCCGCGCTCGGGTCGCCCCAGAAGAGCTGTTCCTCTACGCCGAGGACGATGACCTTTTCGAACTCGAGGCCCTTGCATTTGTGGATGGTGAGGATGCGTACGGCGTCGAGCTCGGAGAGGCGCTTGAGTGCGCCGGCCGGGCTGCCGTCGACGAGGAGCTCTTTCTCGAAAGCGCCTAGCGCCTCGTCAACTATGTCGTCCAGCCGGGATCCTTGCTGGTAGGCAGGAGACAACGCCGCCAGCACAGGCCTGGACAAGCAGTCGAGGAGCCTGCGGATGAGCGGCGCCCAGGCGTCGATTGCGTCTTCGCCGAAGCTGGGTCGGCGAACCTCGGCTCGCACCTCACGCAAGAGGCGTTTCAGCCGGCTGTCGAAGCGCAGTGCGGCTTCCTCGGAGGCACCGGCGCGGCCGGCGATCCGCATCAAGTCGGTGTAGGCCTGCGGTTGCCTGTCGTCGGCGACTACGCGAATGAAGTTGAAGATGAGGGCTGCGACTGGTTCGGCGTTCAGATCCTGGCGTTCCTGTTCGTTGCGGCAGGCAATGTCGCGATTGTGGAGCTCCTCGACGAGAGGGCCGGCGACGAGACTCGCCTGCTGCCGGACCAGCACAGCGATCTCAGCCGGTGCTACGCCGGCCTGGAGCCACTTCTCGATCAGGTCTGCGACCCCGATTGCCTCGTCGGCATCGGAATCGAAGTGTCGGACGGTGATGAGTCCTTCGTCGCCAACGAGTTCCTCGTCCGGACTGACCGCTTGCGGGTCCATGACGGCGATCATCCGGTTCTGCATCCGGCGCAACCGTGGCGCGGAGCGGAAATTCTGGTACAGCGGCAACGGTTCGGCCGTGAAGTCCTCGGCGAAGATCTTCAGGACTCCATTCAAGGCGCCTGCCCACGCCATGATCCGCTGCTTCACGTCGCCGACTGCGGTGAGGATGACGGGTGTGCCTTTGAAAGCGGCGCAGACGAATCCGTACTGATTTCTGGTCGCGTCCTGGAACTCGTCGAGGAAGACGTGGCTGTAGGTCTGCCGAAGCGCGCCCCGCGCGTGCTGGTTGGTCTCGAGGATCTTGAGCGCGAGCGGAACCAGATCGTCGAATGTGATTTGTTCATCTGCGATCCGGATGGCGGGATCGATTCGGTAGTCCGGAGGCAGCGCGTCCGGCCCGGTCAAGGTCGGCCGGTAGTTGTCGATGAGCCGTTTGGCGAACGCGTGGAACGTGAAGCTGTCGAAGCGAGCTGCGAACTGAGGGCCCGATCGGACCCGGACCCGGTCCCGAAGATTGCGCGCAGCATCGATCTTGAACGAGATCGCGAGGATTCTGCGCGGGTAGGGGCAGATGCCGGTGCGGAGCAGGAAGTCGGCTCGCTGCGCGAGCAGTTCCGTCTTGCCAGCTCCGGGGCCTGCCGCGACCACGACGTTTCGGTCGGTCATGGTGACAGCGGTGAGTGCGTTCTGTTCCAGGCGCAGTTCGCCGACCGGCCGCCAGTCTTCGGGGTTGATCATTCCGGGAGCTCGGCGAGTTCGGTCCGCACGCGCTCGAGCAGACGACTCAGGACGTCTGGCAGGTCCTCGAGCAACTCCTCGTCGATGAGGGAAGCGAGTGCCGCGAGATGCGTGGCCGGTTTGCTCTTCAGGTCGAACATTGCGTGGTAATCCTCGAGCAGGTTCAAGCGGTCGGTTCCGAGCCGGGCGGAGTTCTTGTGCTTCTTGCCGAGGACGGCAGCCAGCGTGGTGTCGTCGGGGCTCTCCGGATCGACGTTGTATGCGTCCGGGTAGGCCTCCAACATCAGCAGGTCGAGGTCCAGCGGTGCGGAGAAGAAGACGCCTTGCTCCTCTAGTGCCTCGACAGGCCCGCCCGCCCGATCGAATGACGGACGGTCTCCGAGGCGAGGGAAGTCCTCGTCGGCGTTCCACTTGGGCAAAGCATCGATGCTCTTGGCGGCAAATCTGCCGGGCCGGATGAGGTTGACTTGTCTCAGGGCGTTGCGGACGCGACCCCAGCCACCGCCATGGCGCGCGGAGTCGAGATCGAGCAAAGTGACGAAGGGGATCTCGATTTCGTTGAGGAGCCGCCAGAAGTGGTTCACGTGGCGTCCCCCGAGGGGGACCACGGAGATGGATGCGTCGTCCTCGGCGATGTCCGCGGCGGCCAGTACCCGCGGCAGGACGACCTGTTCGCTGGCGCCTTCGCCGAGGATCACCAGCCTGGAGAAGTACAACTCCGGATAGGCCCGAACAGCCTCGCGGACGTACTTGGCAGCCACCTCGTCGTCGTCCGGCAGAATGATTCGCCGAACAGTCGTCTCGCGGTCGCTGTTCAGCCGGAGGAAGCGGATCGACTCTGGGTCGACGCGACGCAGGAGCGTGGGGGCGTGAGTTGCGATCAGTGCTTGAACCCCGTGTTGCTCGCATGCTGCGCGGAGCTGACGGATGATACGGCCGAGGTACTGCGGTGCGAGGCTGTTCTCGGGCTCCTCGAGCGCGATGATCGTGTGAACGGGTGGCCGGAGGCGATCCGGATCCAGTGAGGTCTCCGTGCCGGCCAGAACCTTCCTGGCGAGCGACTGCCAGGCAAGAACCAGTGAGATGTACAGCAGTGACTGCTGACCGTCGCTGAGGCGCCCGAATGGCAGGGGCTCAGTCCCGTGCGAAGGCAGGAAGTTCACCGTGAGTTGGCGCAGGATCCCCTCCAAGTCGTCGTGGCCAAAGGCGAGTGATGGGTCCTTGAAGAAGTCGCCGCGATGCAGTCCCGACCACTGTTCGGTGAGCAGGGCGCCGGTGGCGGCGACCGCCTCGTTACCTACCAGAGCGCCGGTAATCTGGACCGCCAGATCAGTCATCTCCTCGCGCTGTGTGGCCCAGTCCGCAGCCCGGAGTGTTCGTCCGAGCAAGGATCCTGTGGTGTAGGCGATGTGATCTGCTGGGTCGCGACGCGCAGGCAGGTAGTGCACCTCGATGTGTCCGCGGTCGTACCGGGACATCTCGGCCTGCTCGATCGGTTCGCCGTCCTCGTCCACGCGGAGCACGTACTCGAGCCTCTCGTCGACGACACCGTCCGAGGCGATGACGGCGGTCAACCGGATGCGCAGCCGGGGAATGTCGTCCGCGGACTCGATCCGCATGTGGGCGAAGTTCGGGGGGATGCCGGCGTGCTGATCGTCAGCGGCGGCCTCGGGAAACTCGATGTCGACTTCGATCCACAATGACGGGGTCTTCCCGTCGCCCTCCGCCGAGGCGCGGGCCAGCGGGACGTGGAAATCCTCCAACCGTATCTTGCGTTGTGCCTGGAGTGGGCTGAACAACCGTGACAGCGCCTCCAATACGGACGTTTTGCCGGACCCGTTCGGTCCCAGCACGTACGTCAATTCGTCAAGCGGGATCGAGGTAGGTTCCGGTCCAAAGGACTGGAAGTTTCGCAACCGGATCCTGACGATCTTCATGCATGCCCCTACCAATTGCCAAAGCGCCTCATGTTCGACGCCAGAGCCTAGGAGATGCGAATTTGACCGGCCAAGTTTCGCTGGTCACCACAGCAGTCGGATGGCGATTGTGATGGTCGAGAAGACCAGAATCCACAGGATCACCGGGCCTGACGCGCCTCGAAACTTGATGAGGGTGCCGATCGACATCTCGATCTTGTCGAACCTGGCCTCGAAGAGAACCACGATGAGGTAGGCCAGCAGGGCGGCCGATGGCAGTCCGACCATGACGGGGTAGTGCTCGATCAGCAGTTGGCGAAACCACGGCGCGCCGGTGACTGACCAGTCGATGATCGACAGTAGGAACGAGAGGCCGATGAGGCCGCCGACAACCATTGCACCCCAGGTGACCATATTTTTGAAGCGCCTGGAGACGTACGTCGGTGGCGCTACCGGCACACTCGAATTCGCCTCAGCCGTCATATCTCCCCCTGAAATGTCATGGTCCCGGCACTGTAGTGGCCTTTGCTGCAGGCCAGCAGCCCTTGCGGACTGAATGATTCCCACTGTTTGGCGTGGTGATACGGCAAGGAATTGACAGTTGCCGGCAGGCCCTTCTCGAACAAACGGCTGCTTGTCGCGGCGTTGGATCGTCGGGTTTCGCGACTGTGTAACGGCAGTCGATTCAGACCGATGTACGGGGAGAGTGGCGGGGCCGGGGGGTGGCCTGGGTGGTCCGAACGGGGGAGACGTACGTGGTTGCTGTTCGTTGTGCTCGGCAACTGATTGCTGCCCGGCGACGGATCGGGTTGGTGACGGTCGGGGCGCTGGTTGTTTCTGCTTTGGTGGTGCCGGTTGCGAACGTCGAAGCCGAGGCAGCCGAGGCAGCCGAGGCGCGGTCGAGTCTGACCAGCGTGCCTACCGTTGCGGCCACGCTGAGTGCCGTGCCTCGAGTTACGGCGGTTTCGCCGGCGGCAGGACCGCTCGCGGGTGGTACGACGGTGACGGTCTCGGGCGCCAATCTGACCGGCGCAACGGCGGTCACCTTTGGCGGCGTCAAGGGAACGTCGCTGGTTCGCGTGTCGGCGACCCGGGTGCGGGCTGTAGTTCCGAAGCGCACCGCGGCGGGCGTCGTGGATGTCCGTGTGGTGACGCCTGGCGGGACCAGCGCTGTCGCGACGACGGCGAAGTACACGTACGCCGCGGCGCCGAAGGTCAGCGCTGTGTCGCCTGTTGCAGGTCCGCTGACCGCCGGCGCTGTTGTCACCCTGACTGGTGTGAACCTGACGAGTGCGAGTGCGGTCACATTCGGGGGAGTGAAGAGCAGCAGCGTCGTGAGGGTTTCCGCGACGCAGGTCCGGGCGTCTGCCCCAGCGCGCAGTACGGCGGGACTTGTGGATGTCCGGGTGGTGACGCCGGGTGGGATGAGTGCCATTGCAGCGGCGGCTAGGTACACCTACACGACGGCACCGAAGGTCACAGCTGTCTCGCCGGCCGCCGGGCCGCTGAGCGGCGGCACGGTCATCACCGTCACCGGCGCGAATCTCACGGGCGCGACTGCCGTGACCGTAGGCGGCGTGAACGGGACGTCGCTCGTTCGTGTGTCGGCAACGCAGGTGAAGGTCGCGACGCCTGCGCGCGCGTCAGCGGGTGTGACGGATGTGCGCGTGGTGACTCCAGGCGGCTCGAGTCCGGTCGCAGCGAAGTTCACCTACACGGCAGCACCGGCGATCACTGCGGTCTCTCCGGCCGGCGGACCATTGGCCGGTGGCACTGTGACGATCAGCGGTACCAATCTGACCGGTGCCACCGCGGTGACGTTCGGCGGTGTCGCCGGAACGGCGCTGACGCAACTGTCTGCGTCGCAGGTACGTGTCGTTGCCCCCGCCCGCGCAACGGCTGGAGTTGTCGACGTTCGGCTCACCACGTCAGGTGGAACCAGCCCGGTCGCGACCGCTGCGAAGTACACCTATTTCGCCTCCCCGACGATCACCGCTGTCGCGCCGAACACAGGATCGACAGCCGGCGGGACGATGGTCACGATCACTGGCACGAACCTCGCCGGCGCCACGGCTGTCACCTTCGGGGGAGCAGCAGGTACGGCGTTGACGCAGATCTCGGCGACTCAGCTACGCGTCACAGCTCCCGCTCGTGCGTCGGCAGACGTCATCGATGTCCGCGTGGTGACGGCCGGCGGCACCAGCGCGATCGCGACCTCGGCGAAGTTCACCTACTACGCGGCCCCAACGATCAGCGCGATCGCTCCGAACACCGGACCGACTGCTGGCGGGACAGTCGTCACCATCACCGGCACGAACCTTGCCGGCGCGACGGCTGTGACGTTCGGCGGTGTAGCAGGCACGGCTCTTGCACAGATCTCGACGACCCAGGTTCGCGTGACGACTCCGCTGCGGACGACGGCCGGCATGGTCGACGTCCGTGTAGTGACTCCTGGCGGGACGAGTTCCCCGGCGGCGTCGGCGAACTACACCTACGCGGCCCCTGTCATCGAGCACTGCGGAGCTCTGATCGAGTCGACAACTTGGGCCGCAGGAACCGTCCACGTGCTTACCTGCCCGGTGACCATGGACCCCGGTGTCACACTCACGATCGCGGCCGGTGCCATCGTCAAGATCAGCGGGGGATCTATCCGCCTCAGCGGCGGTGTACTACGAGCATTAGGCACGGCGGATGCCCCGATCACCATCACCACGTTCGCGGACGACACAGTCGGCGGTGACACGAACGGCGACGGTGCCGCGACGTCACCGACGACCGGCGGCGCGTTCCTCACGACGTACTACGGAACTGTGCTGCTCGACCACGTCGATACGCGATGGGTCGAACGACTGGTCGAACCGGGCTCCTGCTGCCAGGAGTCACCTGACATCACGATCCGGAACTCCAGCTTCAGCCTCAGCGAACCTCGCCGTTCGGGAGGCACCAACGTATGGGGATCCGTCAGCATCAGCCGGTGCACCACCGGGGCGATCACAGACAATCGCTTCTCCCGGGTCTCGTTGAGCCTGTATCAATGCCCTGCCCAGGTCGCAGGCAACTCCTTCACCGAGACCGAGAACCCGCTGAGCGTCACCAGCCACGACGACCTCAGCCAGATCGCGATGTCAGGTGCCCGACGCAACACCTTCACCGGCACCGGCAACCGGCGGGCCGTCCGCATCGGCGGGACGATCCCCGCCGGAGGAGTGTTCCAGTTTGACCGTGGCCCGGTCGTGATTCCGAACGTCTATGTCAGCGGCCAGCTAGTCGTTCCGCCGGGCGCGGTGATCAAGGACGGTCATGTCACCGTCGGCAGGGGTGGTCTGGTCCGTGCCGCCGGTACAGCAGACGAGCCGGTCGCCATCACCACTCTCGACGACGACACCGTTGGCGGCGACACCAACGGCGACGGTACGGCGACCACTCCCAAAACCAGCGGGAGCACCTTCCTCACGACGAACGCCGGATCTATCCGACTCGACCACGTCGACATGCGGTGGATCGCGAACCCGATCCAGTCCGGATGCTGCGATGACTCCGCGGAGATCACGATCCGGGACTCCAGCTTCGTCCTGACCGAACCCCAGCGCTCCGGGGAGTACACCTCGTGGGGATCGATGGCGACCGGACGGTGCAGCTCCGGCGCGATCTCCGGAAACCACTTCACGCACATCTCGCTCAGCGTCTATCAGTGCGATGCGACCGTTGTGCGCAACACTTTCACGGATACGGCCAGCCCGCTCTCGATCTCTGACCATCCAGACCTGAGCAAGGTCGCAACGGCCGGTGCTGATCGCAACGTCTTCACCGGCACGGGTCCGAAGCAGGCGTTCCGTATCGGCGGCTCGGTCCTCAGCGGCACCACCGTGGAGCTGACGGCCGGCCCGGTTCTGATTCCCAACCTCTACGTGTCGGGTCAGCTGATCGTCCCGTCCGGGACCGTTATCAAGGGTGGGCGGATCATCTCGCAGCTCGGCGGAATGGTCAGCCTGACCGGCACATCGACGTCCCCGGTCGTCATGACAACGCTCGAAGACGACACCGCCGGCGGTGACACCAACGGCGACGGATCAGCCACCGCACCGGCCGCCAGCTCAGGACAGGATCCCAACCTCGCGACCGCGCAAGGCTCGCTACGTCTCGATCATGTCGTGACGCGCTGGCTCGCCAATCCGGTCGGCAACTACTCCTGCTGCTCCAGCTCACCCGAAATCACGATTCGCGACTCCACCTTCACACTGGATGAGCCGATCCGCTCTGGTGAGTACACCTGGTGGGGCTCGGTCTATGCGAGCCGCTGCGACACCGGCACGATCTCCCGCAACCACTTCACTCACATCTCGTTGCGCGTCTACCAATGCCAAGTTGCCATCGACAACAACTCCTTCACCGACACGGAGGATCCGCTGTCCGTGACGGATCACAGCGACCTGACACAGGTCGACATGACCGGCGCCGGACGAAACACATTCACTGGTACCGGCAGCCAGCAGGCCGTCTCCCTCGGCGGATCCGTCAACGCAGGGACGTCGTACACGGTCGATCCCGGACCAGTCCTCATCGCCACCATCTACACCGAGGGCGACTTGCTGCTGCCGGCCGGGACGATCTTGAAGAGCAGTCAACTCATCGCATGGCTGGGCGGCACGGTCCGCCTCGCTGGCACCGCAACGTCGCCGGTCGTCATGACGACGATCGAGGACGACACCGCCGGCGGTGACACGAACGGCGATGGCCAAGCCACGACGCCAACTGCCACGTCTGGGCAGAACCCGTCCATCTCCACCTACCGCGGCACTCTCCGCCTCGACCACGTCGTGTCTCGCTGGCTTGCCAGTCCGGTCGGAACGCGTGCGTGCTGCGACAGCACCCCGGAGATCACCATCCGCGACTCCAGCTTCACCCTGGACCAGCCGATCCGGTCCGGCGAGTACACCTGGTGGGGGTCGATCTACGCGAGCCGATGCGACGCCGGTGCCATCACAGGCAACCACTTCACGCACGTATCGCTCAGCGTCTACCAATGCCCGGTGCCCATCACCGACAACGTCTTCACCGACACCGATAGCCCGTTGACCGTCACCGAGCACTACGACCTCTCCCAGGTCAGCTTCGCCGGAGCCCACCGAAACAGCTTCACTGGTGACGGCGCTCAACGTGCCGTACAGATCCAGCGCAGCATGATCCCGGACGGCGCCGAGTTCGTTCTCGACGGACCTGGAACCCACGCGGTCTTCCTCGTCGCCTCGATCTCGGCGAGCCATTCCCTTGCCAGAAGCAATGGATCTGTCCGGATCCCCGCCGGGTCGGTACTCAAGGGCTTCGCAAGTTCGCCCATGTTCGACCTCGGGCCCAACAGTAACTTCGACGCCCTCGGTACGGCGGCGAAGCCGATCGTGTTCACCGCGATCGACGACGACACCGTGGGCGGTGACAGCTACCACAACGGTCCGTCGCCGATATCGAGGTTCGCCGGCGTGTTTGACACCGACCAGGAGTCGAACTTCTGGACAGCGATCGGCGGCGCTGCCGGCGTCGACCTGCATCAGGTCGGACCGGGTACGGCGACCGTCGACCATACCGTCGTCCGCCACGCGGAAACCGCGTTCGCCGGTTGCCTTGTCTGCTCGGTCACGGTCCACCACACCGACTTCGTCGATGTGGTCACTGGCTTCGAGCAGAGCTTCTACTGGCTTCCGGTCGCGCCGTGTGGCCCGTTCATGGGACGGCAGATCCTGACCGGCGGTATCGGGTACTGGAGTCCGGCGGATGCCACCGGCAACTTCTGGGGAGGGGCAGGCGGTCCTTCGACAGATGTCAACTGGGTCGAGATCGGCGCCGCGTTCTTGGCGCAGAAGGCTCAGTACGACCAATTGAAAGCCGGACTCCCACTCGAGGATCTGAACGTGGTCGAGGAGGCGTTCGGCAACATGGCGTCGGGCTGGGGCGACCAGATCGAGAATCTCGATACCACGACGTACGCCGGCGTCACGGTTAGCGTCCAGTCGTGCACGATCCCCGTCATCAACGTGACCTTTCCGATCATCATCTACCCGGTCAATGCCGCCGACCCAGCACCCGCGATGCTTCACCCGGAGGAGATCCTGGAGACACTCTGAGCTTTATCGCTGGCTGTCGAGCAGTTGCGAGAGGCCGTAGGTGCCGTTCTGTGCGAGTTGATCGATGACGTCCAGGCATCGGCGGCGGCTATCAGGGTCATCCGTTTGTTGATACAGGCGGAAGATGAGCCGGCTGAGGTCGTAGCCGACGCGGGCTGCTCCGGCGCTCCGTGTCGCGATGGCCTTGGCCGCATACTCGCAAGCCTGGAGAGTCGAGGCCGGGAGTAGCAGGGACCGCTCGGCGAGTGCGTGAAGCACATTTCCGAAGCAGTCTGCGAACGCCGCCGAGTTCGAGATCGCCGCGAGCAGGTCTTCCGCCGCCGCCGAGTCGGCTTTGGCCAGCGAGGACGCTGCAGCGCCTGCCGCGGACCGAACCCGGCTCACGGAGTCGTCGAGAAGGATGCGTAGCAGGTCGAGATGCTCGGGAACGAGTTCGATCAACAGTCGAGCAGCGCCTTCTCGGGCTGCAGGCGGCAGATGAGAGATGTCGGTCGGCAGATCTGCGGTCAGGCGGTCGTTGATGACCACCGATGCCCAGATCTCGCCCGCGATCCTCGCCGCTTCGACGGGACCGACAGAGCCTGTGCGAGGTACGGCGCGAATCTGTCCTTGGCGAACCTCAGCCGATCGCATCTCGGCAAACAGCATCGGTCCGCAGAGGCGGCTGCCGTTGGTCGCAGCGGCAGCCGCCTCAGCGCGGGTTATCGCAGGAACTGCAGGAGGACGCTGGTGAGTTCCGCGGGGTGTTCTTGGTAGAGCCAGTGGCCGGAGTTCGGGATGACCAGCCCGGTCACGTTGGTGGCGTACTGGCGGACCCAGGTGGCCTCACGAGTGCCGAGGTTGCCCGAGGCACCGATAGCGAGGACCGGCATGCTGAGCTTGGTCTGCTGGGAGATGGCGTTGTCCTTGACGTCTTGCGGCAGAGTGGCGAACCACTCGATGCTTGCCCGCAGGTGTCCGGGTAGGGCGAGGAAGTGGGCGTAGATCGCCAGGTCGCATGGAGTGAGGGCGCCCTTGACGACTTCGCTCGTCGGCATGAAGTCCGTCACCCACTGCTGCTCCCGGCCGGTCATCAAGTCCTCGGCCAGTCCGTTCTTCTCGGCGAACAGGCCGAACCACCACAGCCCGGGACCGTTCGGAGTCAGCGAGGGGAAGGTGTAGATGACCGGGTCCGGGATCGGAGCCTCGCTGAGTACGAGTTTCACCACGTCGTCGCGATGGGCAGCGGCGTACGGATAGGCGACCGTGGTGCCGATGTCGTGGCCGACGACCCTGAGGTTGTGGCTGAGACCGAGCTTGACCATGAGCGCGTAGATGTCGGCAGCCATGGCTTTCTTCGTGTAGGCGGCGGAAGAGGCGGGAGCATCGCTCAACCCGGCGCCGGGCAGATCGGGTGCGACGACTGTGTAGTGCTGCGCGAGCGCGGGCAGGACGTGGTCCCACGTGAACCAGGTCTGCGGGTAGCCGTGCAACAGGAGCAGGGTCGGCCCATGGCCGCCGCGCACGTAGTTGATGCCGATGCCGTTGACCTTGACCTTGCGCTCGACGAAGCCGGGCGGGGGTGACGGGTTCAGCGAGCAGGCGCGTTGGTCCGCGAGGGCAGCGCCCGGGGCGGCGGATCCGTCGTACGTCGGCGCCGTACCGGATGCGGATCGGGCCCGATCGGATCCGGTCCGCGCGGACGCCGCTGGTTCGGCTGCGATGAGCAGCCCGGCGATCGCGGCGACTGCCGCGATGACGATGGCGAGTGCACGCACGCTTCTCAGGTGCGCGAGACGAGACGACCGTGTAGCTGTACTCATTTCCAAACCTCTCGCGAGCGAATAGTGCTTTCACTCGTTGAAACCCTCTGCTCGCGAAGGCCGATGCCAGACTTCGTGGGCCTGGATGAGATGCCTTCCATCTCCCTTGGAGATCCACCTCAACCGGCCCGACGCGGGAGGACTCGCGAGAGGTAGTCCAAGGCGCGAACCTGGTCCGGGTCGGTGACGCGCAGGCCGATGTATCCGTCAGGTCGCACGATCAGGAGAGTGTCGCCGTCGATGCCGTAATCGCGGTGGGCGTGGCCCGCGTGATCTACCACCGAAGTCGCGTCCAGGCCTGCATCGGCAGCATCGGCCGGCAGAACCGCGAACCACCGCAGCGCCCGAGGAAAGCGTTCGGCGAGAACCTCGGCGATCTTGCGGCTCTGCGGCCCGAAGGCGAGCACGGTCAGGTGCTGACCGCGGAAGAGGTCGAAGAATCGGACAGCGCTGCCGTCAGCCCCGTGGCCCAGCGAGTCAGGTGCGCGGTCTCCCGGGTTCACGATTGCATCAGATCGCGAAGGGCCGTCGTTGAGCGCGCTGGCCGGGTAGTTCAGATTCAGTTGCGCGGTGTCCGTACTTCGCTCCTCGCTGGGCACGCCGCCCTTGAGGCGTTCGGAGACGAGCTTCGAGGAGAGACTCAGAATGCCGGCTGCGACGGGGAGCCGTTCCTCCTCGTAGGTATCCAGGAGTGCTTGCGGTGCGCCACCCAGCACATGAGCGATCTTCCAGCCGAGGTTGTACGCGTCCTGGATGCCGGTGTTCATTCCCAGCCCGCCTGCCAGCGAGTGGACGTGGGCCGAATCGCCGGCGAGGAAGACCCGGCCGACCCTGTAGCGGTCGACCATCCGTACGTTGAAACGCCACACCGACTGGGACACAACGCGCCGGACGCGGATGTCGTTCCGTCCGCTCCGCTGGTCGATCAGACTCTGGATCTCCTCCTGCGAGAACTCCTCCGCGGCATCGGCGGACACACCGATCTGGATCTGGAAGGTGTTCGTCGACGCCAGCGGGCATAACGCCAGGAGCTTCCCGTCGGCGCTCGGCCACCAGTGCCAGAAGTCGCGATCCAAGCCGCTCAGCTCGATATCACCGGTCAGCATCCTGACGGTCTCGTCCGTCTGCCCGAGAAAGCCGACGCCGATGAGCTTTCGCACGTCGCTCGACGCCCCGTCGCTGCCCACGACAAAGGGCACGGAGACGTTCTCGCGTCCGCCCGCGTTGTGGACAGTGGCATGCACGAGTTCGCCGTCCTGTTCCAGTCCCACAAGCCGTGACTCGTACTCCACGGCCACGCCCAATTCCTCGAGCCGCTCGCGCAGCACCTCCTCCACGCGCCACTGCGGGATCAACATGGTGCGGGTATAGGGCGTGGAGCTGCTCGGTTCGTGGGCATCGGGGTTCACCTCGCTCGTCCCCAGGACTGTTGTGCCCGCGTACCTGCGTATCGGTGTACGGGAGCGTCCGGACGCCATGATCCGTCCGACCACACCGAGGTCATCGAGTACTTCGAGGCTGCGGGGCTGTAGTCCTTTCGCGCGAGAAGCTGACGACGATCCGTCGGCAGCGTCGACGACACGTACCGCGATCCCCCTGCGCGCCAGCTCACAGGCGGCGACCAGCCCCACTGGACCGGCTCCCACGATCAGTACCTCGATCTTCATCACATCTCTGCCCCTTCGCCGTCCGGCTCGTGCAATCCCGCCCGGATAGGATAACGTTCGTTATATAGCGATCGTTATTCTACGACGCCGAGCCTGCCGTCGACACGACGGCGCGAGTTGGAGAGTGAAGAGATGACAGCGAGCTACAAGGACGCGCCGACCATCACGGTCGACGTCAACGGAGTCCCCTTCGCGTATCGGCAGGTGGGCACCGGAGGCGGCGTACCAGTCGTATTCCTGCACCACCTCACGGCCGTGCTGGACGACTGGGACCCCGCCGTGATCGACGGCGTCGCCTCCGAGCGGCACGTGATCGCCTTCGACAACCGCGGCGTCGGCCGCTCCGGAGGTGCGACCCCCGACAACGTCGAGGCCATGGCCGAGGACGCCGTGGCGTTCCTCGAGGCCCTCGGACTGCGAACGGTCGACCTGGTGGGCTTCTCCCTGGGCGGCATGGTCGCCCAGGTCGTGGCCCAGAAGCGTCCGGACCTCGTTCGCCGCCTCGTCCTGGCCGGGACCGCTCCCGCTGGTGGAACGGGCGGGGCGAACGCCGGTCCGCTGCTCCAGAGCGCTGTCCAGCAGGCAGCGGAACAGGGGAAGCACCCCAAGCACATCCTGTTCTTCTCGCCCACCCCGACCAGTCAGGCAGCCGCCGACGCCTTCCTGGCCCGGCTCGACGAGCGCATCCTGCAGGACCGGGACACGCCGGCGACCAACGAGTCGATCGGCGCCCAGGTCACCGCGCTCGCCAAGTGGGAGCAGGGCACCTCACCCGCCGGACTGGCAACCGTTGCGCAGCCGGTCCTGGTCGTCAACGGCGACGAGGACATCATGCTGCCGACAATCAACTCGTTCGAACTGGCACAACTCCTCCCTGACGCCCAGCTGAGCATCTATCCCGATTCCGGGCATGGCGGCATCTTCCAGCACCACGCCCTTTTCGTGCAGCAGACCTTGGAGTTCCTGCGCCACTGAACATCCGGAGAAACAACAACGCCCGGTCGGCGTCAACCGGGTCCTGGCGGAGCGCTCGTTACATAACGAGCGCTACGCTATTGCCCGGCGCATCCGGGAGGACGTGAACGATGAGATACACGAAGGAGCACAGGGCTCAGGCCAAGGCCGCAATCGTGCAGGAGGCGGGCCGTACGCTCAAGGAGAGCGGCTTCCACGGCGTCGGGGTCGACGGCCTGGCCGCGTCGGCCCAGGTCACCTCAGGGGCCCTCTACTCCAACTTCGCCAACAAGGAAGCCGTCCTCGAAGAGGTCGTTGCCACCCAGCTGGGCATCGAGTTCGCCGGCCTCGCCGACCAGGAGCCGGCCGTACGACGGCGCATGCTCGGCGAGGTTCTCCGCGTCTACCTCAGCGACCTGCACCGCGAGAACCCCGCGGACGGTTGCGTGATGCCGTCGCTCAGCGCGGACGTGGCACGGGCGGGCGACTCGGTCCGTGAGACCTACCGCCGCCGGATGGTCGAGGTGATCGCCACCATCGCCCCGGCCATGCCCGGCGAGGAGGAGGAACAGGCGCAACATGCCTGGACCCTGATCGCCTCGATCGTGGGCGCCATCACGATCGCGCGAGCCCTCCCCGCAGGCGACCAGGCCAACGCGATACTCGACGCCGTCCTCACAAGAGCCCTGGACTCGATCCCGGACGAACGGCGAGACTGATCGGTCGCGTCGGTCAGCATGTTGTGACGGACACAAGCGTCCTTGCGCTCCGGTTACAGCCAGCCCGCGTACTCAGCATCGCCGTGGTGTGCCCGCGAGTTCCAGGACGGCAGCGGCGGCGTGACGGGCGACGGCTGCCACGGTGGGGTCGCGGTCCGCATTCGCAGCCACGCTTGCGGCGTCATACAGCAGGTGCAACTGGCGTCCGACTGCCTCGGGATCCGGTACGTGCGCCTCGGCGGCCAGGTCCGTCAGCAGCGCGCGAACCCAGGCGCGGTAGTCGGCGTGGGCACGCTCGACGAGACTTCCGGGTGCCGCCTCCGAGCTGGCAGCAAGGAACGGACAGCCGTTGAAGTCCGGTGACGCGAAGACCTCGCCCTGGATCTCGAAGACCCCGAGCAGCCGGTCCCGGGGTGTGCCGAAAGAGGCCAGCCCGTGGGTGATGGCCTCTTCGATGGATCTCCGGCGTGCCGCGAGGTACGCGAGAACCAGCGCTTCCTTGCTGCCGAAGACTGCGTAGAGGGACTTCTTCGAGGCTCCGGCGCGCTTGCTGATCCGGTCGACGCCGACTGTCTGCACACCCTCGCGATAGAAGAGTTCGTCCGCAGCGGCCAGGATCCGGTTCCGCAGGTTCGCAGTTCTCGGGCCGTGCATTCAACTCGCCATTTTCAGCGCGGCCACGAGGTGGCGGCCGACGATCGTCATTCCGTACTCCATTCGCTTGAAATTCGGCAGCCGCCAACCAGGGCTATCGGGTGACGGCGGTCGATCGTCGGGCGATGATGATGGAGATGAAGGCGCCGACGGACAGTACGGTGGCGAATCCGATCATCGATGGTCGGAGGGCGACGTGCTGGATGACCAGGCTGAACGCGATCGAGGGCAGGCCCATGCCGACGTAGGCGATGATGAAGAACATGGCGAGTACGCCGGCGCGTGAGGCCGGTACGGCGGCGATCGCGGCCTCGGTCACGCCGCTCTTGATGAGCAGCCCCGCGCCGGCGCCGGCCAGAGCGGCGGACGTGAGCGCCAGCCACAGGGTCGGCTGGTAGAGCGAGACGGCGGTGAGCGCCAGGCCGATCGGGAACAGCAGGCCGCCGATCAGGAGGACGGTCGAGTGGGCGAGCTTTCCGAGCGCGAGCTGCGCGACGGCTGATGCGGCGAAGGCGGCGAACGGCGCCAGGCCGGCAACGAAGTACGACGTGATGCCGAGCTCGCCGCGCACGATGATGGCGCCGAGCGAGGAGAACAGCCCCATCACGGCGAACGCGAAGAACCCGACGGCTGCGGCCGCCCCGAAGGCTGCACGCTGTCCTGGGCGCAGAGCGAAGCGCACCGGCCGGTCCTGGTCCGCGGCCGCGGTGTCGATGGTCTCGGGGCTGGCCAGCACGAGTACGAGCAGCGCGGCCATGAGCGCTCCGAAGATGATGTACGGCGTACGCAAGGGCGACGGCGCCCATTCGGCCAGGATTCCCGCTGCCAGCGGGCCGAGTGCGAGACCACCCAGATTGACGGCGGTCGCGACCAGTGCGGGAACGGGTGATCCGTCCCGCCCGGGCCGGGCCTGGTGGTACAGATCGCTGAGATAGGCCGTCGCGGTCGAAGCCATGAGGCCGATCGCCACCCCGGTCAACACCCGGCCGACGATCAGGCCGGGCAGGTCGGGCCAGAAGGCCAGTACCGCGTCGGCGAGGATCGCGACCAGGAGCCCAGGGACGATCACCCGGCGGCGACCAAGCCGGTCGGACAGGTGGCCCAGCAGCCGGAAACTGGCGCCGGTGCCGATAACCAGCACGGCGAAGGCGATCGTCACCGTCGTCGGACCGAAGTGATCCCTGACCTGGTAGATCGGCCACAGCGGAGTGGGAACGGTGCCGAAGGCCATCAACGTCAGGAACGCGGCGCCCACGAACCAGAAACCGGCCAGATGCCTGCTGGTGCTAGCGACCGCGACGCGGGACGAACGTGTAGCTGTACTCATTTCCAACCTCTCGCGAGCGAATGGTGCTTCCACTCGTGAGAACCTCCTGCCCACGAAGGCCGATACCGGACTTCGTGGGCCTGGATGAGATGCCTTCCATCTCTCCTGGAGATCCCGAGGCCGGACCCCCTCAGCCGGCGCCGTGCAGGGCCAACATGCCCGCTGCGAACGCGGCGGCCGCAGGGCTCGTCTCGGCGCGCGGCGGCAGGATCAGATAGAGGTGGCGATCCAGCTGCGCGCCTTCCACTCGAACGTGACGCAGCGGACTGTCGGGAGCGGTCAGAACCTTGTACTGCAGGCCCACCGGGGTGAACCCGATACCGGCGCCGGCGGCAATCATCTCCAGCAGCACCTCCCAGTCGCCGACCTCCGCGACGATCCGCCGGGTAAGTCCGGCTCCGGCGAACAGGGCATCGCAGAGCAGCCGCGCGGTCCAGCCCGGCGGTACGTCGACGAAGCGCTCGCCGGCGAGGTCGGCGACCGTCACGCTGTCTCGGCCTGCAAGCTCATGATCGGTGCGGCAAGTCAACGCCAGCGGCTCACTGGCCAGCGAAGTCAGGCGCAACCGGCCGCGTTGCTCCAGCGCCGGTCCGATCGCGCAGTCGAGCTCGCCGTTCTCCACCATGTCCAGCATGTCCAGCGCGGCGGTGCCACGCATCCGCACGTCGACGCCAGGGTGGTCGCGCAAGAACGCGCCCAGATAGCCCGCGAACGGAACGAGATACTGCGCGGAGAGGGCGATCCCGAGACGGAGCCGGCCAACCAGCACGTCCCGGGTCTCCTGCACCGCGCGACGAGCGGTCTCCGCGGCGCGCAACGCCTCGCGCGCCGGCGCCACCAGGGCCTCCCCTGTGGCGGTGAGCCGCACCGGCCGCGTACCGCGGAGGTAGAGCTCCGTGCCCAGCTCACGCTCCAACGACTGCAGCGAGTTCGACAGTCCCGACTGCACGATCAACTCCCGACGGGCCGCGCCAGTCACACTGCGCTCCTCCGCAAGCGCGATGAAATGGCGCAGCTGCCGCAACTCCATACCCCGACCTCCATCTCCTGAGCGGATCGAGAGTATCTGCCGCCGCTGTCACCGTCCCCCTGTTGGCGCCACGCCAGCCGCGGTTCATTGGAAGGGACATCCATCCAGATACCTACCTAGGAGAACTTGATGCGCGTCGATTGGGATGTGCCGATCACCATGGACGACGGCCTGGTCCTGCGGGCCGACATCTTCCGGCCCGACACGGACGGCAGTTATCCGGTGATCATGACCCACGGGCCGTATGCCAAAGGGCTGTCGTTCCAGGAGGCGTTCCGGTTCGCGTGGTCGAACCTGGAGGCCGAGCATCCCGACGCGCTCGCCGGCTCGTCCAACCGGTACCAGAACTGGGAGACCGTCGATCCCGAGAAGTGGGTCCCCGACGGGTACGTCGTCATCCGTGTCGACGCCCGCGGATCCGGACGCTCCCCCGGGTACGTCGACATCTTCTCGCCGCGCGAGGCCCGTGACTATTACACCTGCATCGAGTGGGCCGGCGTACAGCAGTGGAGCAACGGCAAGGTCGGCCTGCTGGGGATCTCGTACTACGCCGTCAACCAATGGCAGGTCGCCGCGCTTCAACCACCGCACCTCGCAGCGATCTGTCCGTGGGAAGGTGCGACCGACTACTACCGCGAGTTCACCCACCACGGCGGTATCCCCAGCGACTTCCTCAGCCAGTGGTTCCCACCGCAGGTGGAGGCGATGCAGCACGGTGTCGGCGACCGTGGCGCACGCAATCCGGTCACCGGAGTATCAGTGGCCGGCCCGGAAACGCTCGACCCGGACGTACTCGAAAAGAGCCGGGCAGACGTGGTCGCCGACATGCTCGCCCATCCGCTTCTGGACAACTACTACCGCGACCGATCGGCCGACCTCACCCGGATCACCGTGCCCACCCTGTCCGCCACGAACTGGGGACACCACCTGCACACCCGCGGCGGGTTCGAGGGCTACAACGCGATTCCGGCCGACCAGAAGTGGCTCGAGGTCCACGGGCAGCAGCATTGGGTCGAGTTCTACACCGACTACGGTCTGCGGCTGCAGAAAAGGTTCTTCGGCCACTTCCTCAAGGACGAGGCCACCGGCTGGCACGATCAGCCACCGGTGTTCCTCAACGTACGCCGGGTGGACGGTACCTTCGCAGAGCGGGCCGAGAACGAGTGGCCGCTGGCCCGGACCGCGTGGACAACGTTCCACCTCGACCTGGATCGCCAGCACTTGGACACCACACCGCCGCGGAGGACGACCAGCATCGACTTCGACGCTCTCGGCGACGGGATCACCTTGTGGACAGACCCGTTCAGCGCGGAGACCGAGATCACCGGACCTGCCTCCGCCCACCTGACCGTTGCCTCCAGCACCGAAGACGCCGACCTGTTCCTCGTACTCCGGGTGCAGGACCCAAGCGGTCGAGACGTCACCTTCCCCGGCGCGATGGACCCCAACGGCGCCATCGCATTCGGCTGGCTACGCGCCTCGCTGCGCGTAACCGACCCGGCCCTCAGTACGCCGTACCGCCCGTGGCAGACCTACGCCGAATCACAGCCGCTCACACCTGGCGAACCGGTCGGCATCGACATGGAGATCTGGCCCACCTCGGTCATCATCCCAGCCGGGTACCGGCTCGGCGTCACCCTGACCGGCCGCGACTTCACCTTCCCCGGCAAAGGCCCCTGGCCAGAAGCCTACGGCGTCCAAATGCGCGGCAACGGCATCTTCGTCCACACCGACAACCGCGCCCGCCCAGACACCGTCTTCGCCGGCACCACCACCCTCCGGACCGGCGGCCAACACCCGTCCTCCCTACTACTCCCGATCATCCCCCCAACCGCCAACTAAACCGTCCAAGCCACTAACGCCTCGGCGACGGCACCGGCTTGCGCGCGAGCACATGCTGTGGTCCGAACCGGTGCGGCTCACTTTGCGGATGAGGCCTTCGCCGGTGAGGCGGGCGATGGTGTGGGTGACTTCGACGGTGCCGGCTTCGAAGTCGACTTGGTGCCAGAGGACGGCGAGGGATTCGCCGATGCGGACGCCGGTGCCGAGCATGAAGGTGGTGAGGTCGGGGATGTCGGCTTCGACGGCTCGTTGGTCGGCGGCGAGGCTTTGGCGGAGGAGGGTGACTTCTTCGCGGGTGAGGGCGCGGGGTGGGTTCTTGGTGGGGGCTTCGATGGCGTCGACTTCGCGAACCGGGTTGACGGTTAGTGCGCCGTATCGGACGGCGAGTTTCATGGCGCCGGAGATGATCGCGCGGCAGGTCTTGGCTATGGAGGGGCCGCCGGTGGACTTGATCTTCGCGAGGACGGTGTCCAGGCGCGGGGTCGTTGCTTCGCCGATACGGAGTTCGCCGATGGCGGGGCGGACGTGGTTCTTCAGGGCGCGGCGATAGGTGTCGAGGGAGGTGGGGGATCGTTTGCCGTCGGCGATCAGACCCTCGAATCTCTTCTCCCAGAGGTCGAGGAGGTGGTTGATCTTGTGCAGCGCGGTGAGCTCGCCGGACTGGCTGGTGTTGGCGCGGTCCTGCAGCTTCTTCAGGAGAGCGCGCTCGGCGGCGGTCTTGGTCTTGCCGTAGGCGGAGACCGGGCGGATGTGACCGTCGTGGTCGCGGAACCTTGCCTGGGACTTGTGCTTGACGGGTTTGCCCTTGCTGTCGGTCTCGGCGATCCAGGTGGAGGTCTTCCCCCAGGATCCGATCTGTAGTGGTGGCCTCGCCATGTCATGCCTCCAGCCGGGGAGGTGGTTGGCGGCTCAACGCGGGGCGCTCGGCCGGAACGCAGTTTCCGGCAGCGATGCGATGCGATGTGAGGTGACGCACAGTCACGATCAGATGAAGGTCGATCGGAGCGGGCGTGGCGAGAGGTGGCCGGTCAGATCTGCGAGGGCAAACCGCAAAGTGGTGCGTAAGTGGTGTGTCGGAGACACAGCAAAGCCCAGGACACCGTGGTGACCTGGGCTGTTGTGCGCCGCCAGGGACTCGAACCCCGAACCCGCTGATTAAGAGTCAGCTGCTCTGCCAATTGAGCTAGCGGCGCATTTCTTGCTTTCGAACGAAGAGGATCGTAGCAGGGCTGTGGGGGAGAAGCGAAATCGGTTAGCGGGTGAGGATGGTCATGGCGGCGTTGTGGCCGCCGAGGCCGGAGACGGCGCCGCCGCGGCGGGCGCCGGAGCCGCAGATCAGGAGGTTGGCGACGTCGGTTTCGGTGCCCCAGCGGCCGGCTTCGGCGGGGTCGGTGACCCAGGGCCATTGCAGGTCGCCGTGGAAGATGTGGCCGCCGGGCATGCCGACGGATGCCTCGATGTCGTACGGCGTCTTGGCCTCGATGCAGAGGTTGCCGTCGGCGTCGCGGGCGATGCAGTCTTCGAGCGGTTCGGCGAGGTACGACTCGAGGCCGGCCAGCACCCGCCGGGTGGCCTCGGTGCGGGCAGCATCGTTGTCAGAGGCAAACAATCGAGCGGGGAAGTGGACACCGAAGACCGTCAGCGTCTGGTGGCCGGAGGCAACCAGTTCGGGCGACAGGATGGTTGGGTCGGTGAGCGAGTGGCAGTACACCTCGGACGGCGGCACGGCCGGCAGCTCACCACCCAGAGCGGACTGGTACGCCGACTCGAGCTGGCTGTAGTCCTCGTCGATGTGGAACGTACCGGCGAACGCCCGCGTCGGGTCGTCACCGGACTTGAGTGCAGGCAGACGACGCAGCAGGAGGTTGATCTTCAGCTGCGACCCCTCCGGCTTCTCCACGCCGCTCTGGCCACGCAGCGCAGCCAGCGTCGACGGCGCGACGTTCGACAGCACCCAGGAGCAGTCCACCGACCGCTCACCGTCGCCGCCGAGCCAGGTGACCGAGCCGCGTACGCCGTCCACCTCGACATCGGTCACTGACGAGTTGGTGACGAGTACGGCGCCCGCACGCCGAGCCGCAGCTGCCAGCGCGTCGGTGACCGCGCCCATGCCGCCGACCGGCACTCGCCACTCACCGGTGCCGTTGCCGATGAGGTGGTAGAGGAAGCACCGGTTCTGGATCAGTGACTTGTCGTCCAGTCCGGCGAACGTACCGATGACGGCGTCCGTCGCGACCACTCCGCGGACCGTGTCGTCGGTGAAGCGCCGTTCGATGGTCTCGCCGAGCGGGCGCTCCACCAGCTCGTCCCAGAGCGCACTGTCGACACGAGCGCGCACCTCGGCGGCGGTCTGGAGCGGCTCGAGCAGAGTGGGTGCGACAGCCTCGGCCAGCGAGCTGACCGATCCGTAGAAGTCGGTCCAGGCCTCGTACTCCGCGTCGCCGCCCGTCAGCGCCCGGAACGACTCGCGCGTGACAGCGCCTTCGGGCCGCTCCACCATTAGGCCGACGTCGCGGCCGGAACGGCGGACTGGCGTGTACGACGCGACCGCGCGCGAACGGAGGTCGAGAGCCAGGCCCAGGTCGGCGACGACCTTGTCGGGCAGCAGGCTGACCAGGTACGAGTACCGGGAGAGGCGGGCGTCCACTCCAGGGAAGACGCGCTCGCTGACGGCTGCGCCTCCGGTATGCGCCTGCTGCTCCAGGATCAGCGTGGACAGCCCGGACTGGGCCAGGTACGTAGCGGCGACGAGGCCGTTGTGCCCACCGCCGACTATGACGACGTCGTAGAAGTCCTTCATCCCACCGGCCAATCGAGCTCGTGATAAGCGGCGTCCCAGAACATCCATTCGTAGCGGCACGTCATCGCGAAGTGCTGGTGACAACGTTCCCGCTCCGCGGCTCCCACGTCCAGTCCGTCCGTGACGGCGAGCACCTGCTCGACGACCGCGTCGAACTCCTCCGAGCCGTACGTCTCGATCCACTTCCGGTACAGCGGGTCCGGTGAGGACCGCTTGAGCAGCTCCCGCCCCACGTCGCGGTAGATCCAGTAGCAGGGCAGTACGGCGGCCACGGCCTCGGCGTACGTGCCGGTGGCACACACAGCCGTCAGATAGGACATGTACGCCGTTGTGGTCGGACCCGACCCGGCCGCGTCGACATCCGCGGCGGTGATCCCCAGTGACTCCAGCAGGGATGTGTGCAGCTCCCGCTCGACCGCGATGGCGTTGGCGGCGTGCAGCGCGAACATGCTGACAGCGTCGTCGTCCGGAGCGCGTCCCGCGACCAGGCTGAGCGCCCGCGAATACGCGCGGAGGTAGTGGCTGTCCTGGATGATGAAGTACCGGAACGCGTCGTGGTCGAGGGTCCCGTCGGTCAGGCCCGTGATGAACGGGTGCCGGACGATCTCCTCGTACACGGAGGCGGCACCGCGGTCCCACAGCTCGCCGGAAAACGTCATCCCAACTCCTCGCCGTCGACTGCGACCGACCTTATCCACAGACGCGACGACGGTACGCGACGAACATCACTCCAGCGCCTTACTCTGAGGCATGAGTAGCCAGGGGGAGATGCCACAGGACACGCCGCTGCTGCGGCGGATCCGGGCGTCGGTGATCGGTGACGACCAGGTGATGCCGGGGCCGTACGGTCCACGGCGGGTGACGTACGCCGACTACACCGCGTCCGGGCGCGCGCTGACCTTCCTCGAGGACTTCATCCGCGATGAGGTGCTGCCGCGGTACGCGAACACGCACACCGAGTCGAGCGGCACCGGCCTGCAGACCACCCGGCTGCGCGAGGACGCCCGCCGGATCATCCACAACAGCGTCGGCGGCGACGACGAGACCGCGCTGATCTTCTGCGGATCCGGTGCGACCGGGGCGATCGACAAGCTGATCGGGATCATGGGCCTGCGGATCCCGGCCGAGCTCGACGACACGTACCACCTGACCGATCAGATCCCGCCGGACCAGCGGCCGGTCGTCTTCATCGGGCCGTACGAGCACCATTCGAACGAGCTGCCCTGGCGCGAGTCGATCGCCGACGTGGTCGTGATCAGCCAGGACACGGACGGTCACATCGACATCGACCAGCTGGAGTCGAGGCTGCAGGAGTACGTCGATCGGCCGGTGAAGATCGGATCATTCTCCGCGGCCAGCAACGTCACCGGCATCGTCAGCAACACGCAGCGGGTCTCCGCGCTCCTCCACCGGTACGGCGCTTTGTCGTTCTGGGACTGCGCCGCCGCCGCGCCGTACGTCGAGATCGACATGTACGGCGGACGCGATCAGGATCCGTTGTCGTACAAGGACGCGATCTTCCTCAGCCCGCACAAGCTGATCGGCGGCCCGGGCACCCCTGGCGTGCTGGTCGCTCGACGGGAGCTGCTCCGCAACCGGGTGCCCGATGTCCCGGGCGGTGGGACCGTGGCGTACGTGAACCCGCTCGAGCATCGGTATCTCGACGACCCGGTACATCGTGAGGAGGGCGGGACGCCGGCGATCATCGGGTCGATCCGGGCCGGGCTGGCGTTCCAGCTGAAGCAGGCCGTTGGGATCGAGGTGATCCGCGCGCACGAGGACGCGTACCTGCGGCGCGCGGTCGAGGCGTGGAAGGCGGAGCCGGATCTGCAGATCCTCGGCAACCTGGACTCCGAGCGGCTGTCGATCGTCTCGTTCGTGGTCAAGGCACCGTCGGGGCGGTACCTGCACCACAACTTCGTGGTCGCGCTGCTGAACGACCTGTTCGGCATCCAGTCGCGCGGCGGGTGTTCGTGCGCCGGACCATACGGTCACACGCTGCTCGGGATCGATATCGATCGCTCGCACTTGTTCGAGGAGGAGATCCTGCACGGTTGTGAGGGGATCAAGCCCGGTTGGGTCCGGGTCAACTTCAACTACTTCATCTCCGAGGCCGTGTTCGCGTACGTCGTCGAGGCGGTCAAGCTCGTCGCGCGCGACGGCTGGCGACTGCTCGGCGACTATCGCTTCGACCCGTCCAACGGTCTCTGGCGGCATCATCGCGGTCCGGTGGAGCCGCCGATGCGGTTGTCGCAGGTCGGGTACGACGCCGACGGCAAGCTCAGGTATCCGCGCCACGACCACACCGCGCCCGAGTCTGCCCTAGACGACTATCTCGGCGAGGCTCGGGAGCTGCTGTCCACGTGTCAGCAGGTCAGCGACCCGGATGGCCAGGTGAATACCGACTTCGATCACCTCCGCTGGTTCGACCTCCCGTCGCGCTGCCTGATCCGTGACTAGCCGGGTGCTGGGGGTCGACGCCTGCAAGAAGGGCTGGATCGGCATCGCCGGGGATCTACGGGCGTACTTCGCGGTGACGATCGGCGAACTTGTTGAGCGGGCTGAGGCCGACGGGTCGCTGGCGGTGGTGGGGATAGACATCCCGATCGGCCTGCCGGTGAGCGCGGCGCGCGAGGCGGACGTGCTCGCGCGGCGGGTGGTGGGGAGGCGGGCGTCGTCGGTGTTCGCGACGCCGGTGCGGGCCTCGTTGGAGGCGGCTACGCACGCGGAAGCGTCGGCGTTGAACGTTGCGGCGACGGGGAAGGGCGTGAGTCAGCAGGCGTTCGCGTTGGCCAAGCGGATCCTTGAGGTCGATGCGTGGGCGCCGGATGCGCAGTGTGCGGTGATCGAGGTGCATCCGGAGGTGTGCTTCGCGACAATGGCGGGTCGGCCGTTGTCGCATGCGAAGTCCACTTGGGCGGGTGGGGAGGAGCGGCGGCAGTTGCTCGCCGGTGTCGGGATGGGTGTGGTCGGGGATATCGGGTTGGCGGGTGAGGTGGCGGGGGTTGACGACGTACTCGATGCGGCCGCGGCTGCCTGGTCGGCCGGGCGATACGCGGAGGGGCGAGCCCGTGCGTACCCGAATCCGCCGGAGACCTTCGCCGATGGTTCGTCAGCTGCGATCTGGGCCTAGTCGGTCAGAGGCGCGTCGCGGTGTGGACGAGGTCGGCCACGGCTTTGGATCTGCTGTGTGGTGGCCAAGCGATGACGGTCGTGACGGCCGGCGCGTCTGGCACCGGCACGATGGCGTGGTCGTCGCCTAGCTGGTCTCGGAGCGACTCGGGCATGACGACGCGGGCCAGTCCGAGCGCGATCAGTTGGAACAGTTGGGTTTGATCGCGGACCTGTGGACCGGGGCCGTCCGGATAGGTGCCATCCCATCTAGGCCAGCGCGGCAGGGGCAGATCTGTCTGGGAGTTGATCTCGTCCAACGACAGCTGCGCCCGGTTGGCGAGGGGATGACCCGCGGGCAGGACCGCCACCTGCTGTTCGGTGTGCAGCTCCTCGGTGTCGAATCCGGCTGTCGTGTCGTAGGGCCGGTGGAGCAGAGCAACGTCGGCACGCCCGGTGCGCAGCAGACCTTCCGGCTCGCCAGGCCCGCACAGCATCATCTCGACAGCCACGGCGCCTGGTTCAGCGGCGTAGGCGTCCAGAAGCTTCGACAACAGTTCCGTGGACGCTCCAGCCTTGGCGGCCAGCACCACCCGCGGCTGGTCGGCCGCGGCGCGACGGGTGCGCCGCTCGGCGGCTTCGACCGCGTCCAGCGCGGTCCGGGCCTCCCGCAACAGCACCGACCCGGCCTCGGTCAAGGTGATTGCGCGCGTGGTGCGGTGCAGCAGGACAACTCCGAGTCGCCGTTCCAGTTGCTGGATCGCCCGGGACAGCGGTGGTTGTGCCATCGCGAGCCGTTCCGCCGCCCGCCCGAAGTGCAGCTCCTCGGCGACGGCGACGAAGTACCGCAACTCCCGGGTCTCCACCAGCTCAGCGTATCCGGCGCTGACCGCGACCAATACCCGTGCGGTATCGCCGCGCACCCGACCGGTCTTGGACGGCCCGACCGAGTCCGCAACATGATCGACGGCATGAGTGAACGGACTATCGCGCTGGTGACCGGCGCGAACAAAGGAATCGGATATGAGGTCGCTGCAGGCCTCGGCGCCCTTGGCTGGCGGGTCGGTGTGGGCGCGAGGGATCACCAACGCCGCGAGACTGCGGTGGAGAAGCTGCGCGCGGACGGGATCGATGCATTCGGCGTGCCGCTCGACGTAACCGACGACGCAAGTGTGGCCGCTGCGGCCGGGTTGATCGCAGGCCATGCCGGCGGGCTCGACGTCCTGGTCAACAATGCCGCGATCACCGGCGGTGTGCCACAGACAGCCACCACGGTCGAGCCCGCGACCGTGCGAGGTGTCGTGGAAACCAACGTGATCGGCGTCATCCGGGTCACTAACGCGATGCTGCCGATGCTGCGCGGCTCGGCGGCACCGCGCATTGTGAACATGTCCAGCAGCGTCGGCTCGCTCGCCCTGCAAACCACACCCGACGTCGATATGGGTCCGGTCCCCGCCGCCTACTTGGCCTCGAAGACCTTCCTCAACGCCCTCACTATTCAATATGCCAAGGAACTGGGAGACACCAACATCCTGATCAACTCCGGCTGCCCCGGCTTCACCGCCACCGACCTCAACGGCTTCCGCGGCGTCCGCACACCACAACAGGGCGCGGCCATCGCGATTCACCTCGCGACACTGCCCGACGACGGACCGACCGGCGGATTCTTCGACGACGCCGGAACCGTCCCCTGGTAACCCACACCGACCTAATGGGCTCCCGCTCTTCGCAGGGTGTTGGCGATCTCGTCGTAGCCGCGGGACTCGGCGTGCTGGAGTGGGGTGACGCCGTCCGCGTCTGCGAGGTTGGGGTCGGCGCCGGCGTCGACGAGGATCTGGACGATCTGCTGCCAGGGCTCGGTGCCTTTGCCGAGGATGATCGCCTCCAGGAGGGCGGTCCAGCCGAGGTTGTTGACATGGTTGAGGTTGATCTTGGTTTTGACGACGCGGCGGACGTAGTCGACGTGGCCACGTTCGCTGGCGGGGATGACGGAGATGCCGCCGAAGCGGTTCCGAAGGGTCAGGTCCGGGTTGGCCGGCAGGAGGGTCTCCAGCATCGCGACGCTTCCGGTCACGCCGGTGACGAGCCAGGCGGAGTCGTGCTGGTCGTCCTGCGCGTCGGGGTCGGCGCCGAGCTCGACGAGCAGCCGGGCCACGTCGACTCGGTCGTTGAGCGAGGCGAGCAGGAGTGCTGTACGGCGGTGCTTGTCGCGCGACTCGATCGGCGCGCCCGCGGCCAACGCGGCCGCGACCTTGTCGGCGTCACCTGCGGTCGCAGCGCTGAGGAGCGCTTCACCAGCTGCGGCAGCGCTGGAAGTCGCGTCGGAGGGTGGTTTCGTGTTGAGGGCGGCGCTTACTGCGGTTTGGCCGCGGTCCTTCGCGGCCTGCAGCGGCGTCGCGCCGTCGTTGACAGCCGGTTTGGTGGGGTCGGCGCCGGCAGCGATCAGGAGGCGGACGGTGTCGACGTACTCCGGGGTGCCTTTGCCGAGGATGACTGCCTCGTGCAAGGCAGTCCAGCCGAGGTTGTTGACGTGGCCTATCGCTACGCCGGCCTGGATGAGCCGGCCGACGACGGCGGCGTGACCGCGTTCGGCGGCGCGGATCAGGGCGGTGCCGTGGTAGCTGTCGAGGCTGCGGACGTCGGCGCCGTTGGCGAGGGTGAGGTTGAGGAGCTCCAGATAGCCCTCGCTGGCGGCGATCAGGAACGCGCTCTGGACGGTGTCGTCGAGCGCGTTGACGTTCGCGCCGGCCTTGATCAGGCGCCGGGCCTCGGCGACGTCGTTCTTCCAGGCGGCGGCGATCAGCTGGCTGTCAAGCGTTGACGGCACGGAGGCGCTCCTCGGGGGCGAAGGCGTGGATGACGCAGATGAAGAAGGCGTTGGGTTGCTGGTCTCAGTGGAACACGCGGTGGTCACCGCCATCAGCACGACGGCGACCACGGCGATCGGGCGGCGGCTCATCGGCGCGGCGGGGTCAGCGTGATGACCTGGTACGGCGGCACCGCGGTCGTCTCGTCGAACTTGCTGTCGACCACCAACAGCCGTCCCTGAGCGAGCTTCGCGGTCGTCAGCACCCTGTCCGCATCGGTCGGGGTCGCGGACCCGAGCCGCGCGACCTTGCCGTCAGCGGAAAGCCGCAGCGTGCTCAGGACGCGCGAGAAGTTGCGGACCACCCAGAGGCTGTTGCCCTGTTGCACAAGCCCGTCCGCGTTGACCAGGTCCGCGCCGGCCGTGTCGACAGCGGTCGCCCGACTGGTCCGAAGGTCGAAGCGCCACAACTTGCCAACGTTGCCCTGGGCCACAACCAGTGCCCTGCGGTCCGGTGAGAGCACGATCCCGCCCAGGTTGAAGCCCGTCGCCACCGGGATCGTCGCCGAGGCGTCCGCCCAGGTCTGGATCGTCCACCGGCCGTGCCGTTCGGCGACGCGGAAGATCTGCGGGGCATTCGAGTTCGTTACGTACGCCGCGCCGTCCGGCCCGATCACGAGATCGTTCAGGAACGCATTCGGTACGCCGGTCCGCAGCGCGGCGAGCAGCCTCCCGTCGCGGTCGTACACCCACAGATCCGGCGCGCCCGGGTGGTCGATCCCGTTCGGACCGCCTGCGACGTACACCCGGCCGTGGGCATCGACGGTCACGCCGCGCGCGGTCCAGCGACCGTCGGTGCCGTCGCCCTTCAGCCACTCGGTCGCGGTCGTGGACCGCAGTTGGCCGCGGTGGATCTCGCCGCCGGTCGTCTCGGACACGTAGTACCTCTGCGTGCGGGCGTCGTACCCGATCCCCTCGAACTTCGACCCGCCGGCGTCACCGGGCAGCTCGTACGTGACCGGTCGGGCGGCGGAGGCGGTGGACGCGCCGAGGCCGAGCAGCGTGGCGGAGAGCGCGAGGGTGGCGGACAGCGTGCGGACGGACATGCGGACCTCTCAAAACGGTCGTGGATTTCGGTCTGCTCCCAGCCTCCGTCCGCGGGGGAGGTCGGGACGACGGGTGTTCGGCCATCATCAGATAGCCGAACGGATGATTCGGATCGCGGTCTGCCGGGCCTAGCATCAGCTGAACCATGACCAGTACTAAGGCGCTCCTCAGCCAGGCAAACCGACTGGCGACTGCACTGCACGCGGCGCTGGTCGTCCTGGTGCTGGCGTCCGCGATCCGGTACCTGACCGGTCACGGCTTCGGTGACCGGGCTCCGTGGGTCCTCGCGGGCGCCGCGCTGCTGCTGGCGACGTACGCGGCGTACAGAGTGCTGCCCGACAAGCTGTGGCTCGCGTTGCTCGTTCTGGAGTGGTGCGCGCTGGTCCTGCTGGCGCCGTCGTTCGCGTGGTGTGCTGTGCCGCTGTCGTTTGTTGCGCTGCGCGTTCTACCGTTCCGGCCGGCCTGTGTGGTCGTTGCGGGCATGGTGGTCGTCACCGTGGTGCAGTGGAGCCGGATGGCCGATCGGCTCGACCCGACAATCGTGCTGGGACCGGTCTGCATCGCCGTACTTGCCGTAGGCGCCTATCGGGCGCTGGAGCGAGACGCGCTGGCCAGACAGGCGCTGCTGGACGAACTGCACGCAGCAGAGGGTGATCTGGCCGATGCGCAGCACCAGGCCGGCGCTCTGGCGGAGCGGGCACGGTTGTCGCGCGAGATCCACGATAGCGTCGCGCAGGGTCTCTCTAGCATCAATCTGCTGCTGCAGGCCGCCGAGCGTGAGTGGGACGACCGCCCGGAGTCAGCACGCGGGCATGCGGCCCAGGCCGCAGCCACCGCGCGAGACGGCCTGGACGAGGTACGCCGGGTCGTCCGCGACCTCGCCCCGGCCGAACTGGCAGCCGGGCTGCCGAACGCACTGCGGAAGAGCTGCGAGCGCCTGTCCGCCCACAGCGAGACCACGGTCCGCGTGGTGGTGCACGGTGAGCCGGTCGCTCTGGGCTCGGAGGTGGAGACCGCGTTCTTGCGCACGGCCCGCGGCGCATTGGCCAATGTGCTCGAGCACTCGGCCGCGACGGAAGCCGTTGTAACGTTGACGTATCAGCCAGATGCCGTCGTTCTGGACGTTGTGGATAACGGAAGAGGCCTTCCGCGAATTTCAGCCAAGATGGACTCCGATCGCGGCCACGGACTGGCCGGGATCCGCGAACGGCTGAAACAACTGGGAGGAACGCTCGTGCTGGAAAGCGAACCGGGAGAAGGCACGGCTCTGGCCGCATCCATACCCCTGAAGACCCCACCGCCGGGGCGCCCGTGATCCGGGTTGCCCTGGTCGATGATCACCCCGTCGTGCGCGCCGGGGTGCGAGCGATCCTCGAGGGGCAGGAGGACCTGACGGTGGTCGGCGAGGCGTCCGACGCGCACAGTGCCGAGCAACTCGTCGCCGCGCTCCACCCGGACGTCGTGTTGATGGATCTCAACCTCGGCGCCGGGCCAGGCGGCGCCGAGACGACAGCGCGCCTGCGGGCTCTGCCGGAGCCGCCGTACGTGCTGGTGTTGACGACGTACGACACCGAGGCCGACATCCTGAGTGCGATCGACGCAGGTGCCTCCGGGTATCTGCTGAAGGATGCTCCGCCGGATGATCTGTTCCGGGCTATCCGTGGCACAGCTCGTGGTGAGACTGTGCTCGCGCCCACGGTCGCGGCTCGGCTGGTGCGGCGCTCCGGGCCGACGCTGACGGATCGCGAAGTGGAGATCCTTGGGTTGCTCGCGACGGGTATGACCAACCGGACGCTGGCTCGCAAGTTGTATGTGAGCGAGGCGACGATCAAGTCTCACCTCGCGCACATCTACACCAAGTTGGAGGTCGATACCCGAGCCGCCGCAGTGTCTCGCGCGATCGAGCAGCGGATCATCCGGCCGGCTAAGTCCTAGGTTCTGCGCTGTTGTTCTTCCAGGGTCGAGTGGATGAGCGATCGCGCGGCCCAGGCTGAGGCCTCGGTCCGGTCGTCGGGGTCGAGGCCGCGGAGGTCCTGCAGGACGATCAGGGCTTCCCAGCCGACGACCATCGCGATGCCGGACACAAGTCGCTCGAAGAGGTCGTCGTCCAGTTCGGTGCGGAGTGGGTCGAGGGCACGTTCGATCCAGGCGATCCGGCGGTAGCCGCGCCGAGGGTGCGGTGCGTCGTCCGGGGGTGTGTCGACGGTCAGCCGGATCAGCGAGCGTCCCAGCGGCAGGGAGGAGGTTGCGGCGTCGCCCAGCGCACGGATCATCGCGTCGACCCGCGCGGAAGCATCGCCGGAAGCGGCCCGAGACGGGGCGCCGGAGGCGGCTGCCGAGGCGGCTGCCGAGGAGGTCTTGGATGCAGTCCGCGACGCGGCCTCTATCGCCGCGTCCACGTCGGTTTGTGTGAGGAGGCCGAGGGTTGCGTCTAGCAACAGTTGGTCCAGGGTCGGGAAGTACTGGTAGATCGTGCGGCGCGACACGTCCGCGGCTTCGGCGATCTCGTTGACGCCTGGAGTCTGCCCCTGGGCGAGCAGTTCCGCGGTGGCGCTCACGATCGCGGCCCGAGTGCGCCGCCGCTGGCGGGCCCGGCCTGCCTCCGGTGCGGTGTCAGTCACCAGTTCCTCGATTCCTCTTGACGGGCCGCTTCCAGCGTGAGTATACCTGAGTGCAGTCATTGCACATCAGTGCAATTAACGGGAGGAACGGACATGACTCAGATTTCGGCCGAGCAGCGGATCGCGCCCACGGGGGACCACCAGGTGGACGGGCCGGTCACGTTGATGAATCGGTTCTCGGTGCGTCCCGAGCGGGACGAGGCGTTCCAGGCGCTGTGGACCGAGACCAGCAAGTACTTCATGGCGCAGCCTGGCTTCGTCTCGCTGCGTCTGCACCGAGCGATCTCGACCGACGCCGAGTACCGGTGGGTCAACGTCGCCAACTGGCAGTCGGAGGCGGACTTCCGCGCAGCCCACGGCACCGACGAGTTCCGTCGCGTCGTGACGCGGCCTGAGTGGGCCGAGTTTCCGAGCGCGCCACTCCTGTTCGAGGTCGTCACAGCAGCCGGTTAGACCGATTAGTGTCGGGGTGTGAGTAGCTCGGACGATGATGCGGGCGGCGGCGAGAGCCTCCTGACAGTGCTGGTCGCGCTGTGTGCGAACCTGCTGATCGCGGTCGCGAAGACGGTGGTCGCCGTGATCACCGGGTCCGCGTCGATGGCGGCCGAGTCGGCCCACTCCTGGGCCGACACCGGCAACGAGATCTTCCTGCTGGTCGGCGAGCGGCGGGCACAGAAGCCGGCCGATCGGACGCATCCGCTCGGGTACGGACGGGTCGGCTACATCTGGTCGATGTTCGCGGCGTTCGGCCTGTTCACGGTCGGCGCCGCGGTCTCGGTCTGGCACGGCATCCAATCGTTGCAACACGGCGAGGCGGACGGTACGTCGTACGGCTGGGCGTACGCCGTACTGGGGGTCTCTTTCGTGCTCGAGGGGATCTCGTTCACGCAGGCGATGCGGCAGACGAAGGCCGGTGCGATCGAGCGGATGCTGCGCCCGTGGCGGTACGTGCAGCTCACGTCGAACCCGGTACTGCGGGCAGTGTTCGTCGAGGATCTGTCCGCGCTGATCGGCATCCTGATCGCCGCGGCCGCGATCCTGATGCACCAACTCACTGGCAACGCGGCGTGGGACGCGGTCGGGTCGATCGTGGTCGGCATCCTGCTCGGCGTGGTGGCGCTGTTCCTGATCAGCCGGAACATGGACTTCCTGACCGGCGAAGCGGTGACCCCGCTGGCGCGGAACCGCGTGCTCCGAGCATTGCTCGAACACAAGGACATCGAGCGAATCACGTTCCTGCACATGGAGTGGGTCGGTGCCGACCGGATCTTCCTGGTCGCCGCGGTCGACGTCACCGGTAACGAGTCCGAGTCCGAGGTCGCGACCCGGCTGTACGCGATCGAGGACGCACTCAACGCCCGCAAGGAGATCCAGCAGGCGATCCTCACGCTCTCACGCCCCGGCGACGCCACCAGTCTCCAACCGAGCGAGCTGCCCGACTGGTACGTCGACCCCGCCTAGGGCACGCTGGCGAGGAAGCGCGAGCGGTCCACCACGACGCGCTCCAGCTCACCGTCCGCGATCACCTGGCCGGCGGAGTTGGTCGCGCGGACTCGGAAGAGCAGCTGGCGACCGTCCACAGCAGGGTCGTCCGCGACGATGTCGACGGTATCGCCGACGCGGGTCGGCAGGCGGTGACGGATGCGGACCGCCGTACCGACCGAGGTCTGACCGGGGCCGAGCACGCGCAGGGCGAGCTGGGCGGTCGCGTACTCGAGCCAGGTGAGCAGGCGCGGCGTCGCGAGGACCTCGACGTCCCCGCTGCCGACGGCGAGCGCGGTGTCGGCGGGTGTCACTTCATGGTGCACGGCAAGCTGCCCTTTCCTGGCCGATCGGGAGGTGTACGCTCCCGCCCGTGGAGCCCGTACACGTTGCAGTTTCTGCGTTGGCTGCATTGTTGCCGATCACGAATCCGATCGGCGCGCTGGCCACCTTCGCGGGGATGACAGATGGCGTGGATCGCGCCGCAATGAGGCGTCAAGCGGTCATGACCGGGGTCTATGTGCTCGGGATCCTGGCCGTGTTCGCGCTGCTCGGCACGCTTGTCCTGGAAGGGCTCGGCATCGGTCTGCCCGCGCTCCAGATCGCCGGCGGCCTGGTGGTCGCGCACTCCGGTTTCGGGATGATCGCGTCCCGCCAGACGCTGACCGACGACGAGAAGACGCACGGAGTGGCGAAGCCGGACGTGTCGTTCTCGCCGATGGCGCTGCCGCTGATCGCCGGTCCGGGCGCGATCGGCGTAGTGATCGCGCTGACCGCGCGACACCCCGGGATCCTGAACCGGGTGAGTGTGATCATCGCAGCGGCTGTTCTGGCCGGTCTCGTGGCGGTCCTGCTGCGATTCGGTACGCCGTTGGTCGACAAGCTCGGCCCGACGGGACTGGGCGCGCTCAGCCGGATCATCGGCTTCCTGACCCTGGCGATCGGCGTCGAGCTCGTGACACACGGCGTACTCGCCGTGAAGTAATTCGCATTAGCATCGATTTCGATGCGAGGCTGGTGTCATGACGATCGAGTACGACCGGCTTCAGGACGATGTGGCGCGTGGCTGGAACACCTGGGACACCCGCAGTGTGCTCACCCAGGTGCTGCTCCCGGACGCGCTCGGCCTCTCCTTCGGACTGAAGGAGTACTACCGCGGGACGTCGTTGCGTACGGCGCAGATCGGCCGCCGGACCGAGGGCGCCGAGAGCGTGACGCTCGGCCCGCACGCGTACGGCGGGAGCTATACCGAGACCACGCTGACCTGGGCCGGCATCACGATCCGTGTCCAGACCGCGCACGCCGGCGACGACCTGGTGGCGCTGGTGACGCCAACGGCCAACCAGCCCAAGAGCGCGCTGCTCACGGTCGGCGTCAGCTACCTGTGGAACCGCCCCGGCACCGTCGTCCGCGAGGCGGACCGGATCCGTGCAACCGCCGAGCGCACGGTCGAGGTCTTCGCGACCACGCCGCATGTTGACGATCCGTACTGCGACATCGACGGCCCATACCTCGCGCTCGACCTCGCACAAGCGGTCGGCATCAGCACGGGTCGCCCCCGAACCCTGGCCGAGATCGCCGAGCTGATCGCAACCAAGGCCACCCCAGCCACGGAACACCAGGAGATCGTCCGCGACTCGATCTCCTGGAACACCATCTACGAGCCGTCGAAGTCGCGCGTGATCACCGGCGTCAGCCGGCTGTGGAACGTCGGCAAGCGCGGCGGCTACGCACTGTTCTGCTGGGACGCGTTCTTCAACGCCCTGCTCGCAGCGCCGAACAGCAAGGCCGTTGCCTACCTCAACGTCGTCGAGATGCTCCGCGCCGTCACTCCGGAAGGCTTCGTCCCGAACGTCGAACAGGGCACCGGCCGGAAGACGTACGACGGCTCGCAGCCGCCGGTCGGGTCGATGACGGTTCTCGAGCTGTACCGCCGCTTCGGCGACCGCTGGTTCCTGGAGGAATGCTTCGAGACGCTGCTGTCCTGGAACCGCTGGTGGTGGCGCGTCCGCCGCGACGGCGACCTGCTGTGCGCGGGCTCGACGTACTTCGACCCGGAGTACCCGTCGCCGCAGGACATCCCGCGGATCCACCAGCACTTCGGCGCGACCTGCGAGAGCGGGTGGGACGGGCATCCGGTCTTCGACGACGTACCGTTCGACCAGAACAAGAGCCTGCTCGCCGCGCATGACGTCGGCCTCAACAGCTTGTACGCCGTCGACTGCGAGTCGCTCGCCGAGATCGCGGACATCCTCGGCGAACCGGATGCCGTGACGGAACTGCGCGCGCGCCACGACACCGTGGTCGCAGCCATGGAGACGTTCTGGGACGAGACCGCCGGCATCTATCGCAGCCGGCGAACGGACACGGGCCAGCTCACGGAGCGGTTGTCGACGATGAGCTTCTACCCGCTGCTGGTCGGTGTCGGAGCTGAGCGACAAGGCCGGATGCTGGCGGAACACCTGCTCGCCGACGACGGATTCGGCGGCGAATGGATCCTGCCGACCTCGCCGCGGAACGAGAAGATCGAGCTCAAGGACACGTCGTACTGGGAGCTGCGTGCCTGGCCGCCGGTGAACTTCCTCGTTTACCTGGGGTTGCGCAGGGCGGGGGAGAAGGACGCGGCGGCTTGGCTCGCCGAGGGCAGCGAGCGGCTCGTGCTGAAGGAGTGGCGGGAGCACCGCCACATCCACGAGAACTACTCGAGCGTGCACGGCGCGGCCTGTGACAAGCCGAACAGCGAGCCGTTCCAGACCTGGGGCGCGCTGCTCAGCCTGATCGTGCTGATGGAGCGAGGCGAGGTCACGCTGTTCGACGACGAGAGGTGGCAGGGATGAGTCTGCTGAGTGGCGTGGTCGTGCCGCTGGTGACGCCGATGTCCGCGCCGGGCGTACCGTCGGCGGAGGCGGCGGAGAAGTTGCTCACGGCAATGGCCTCGGTCGGTGTACGCCGGTTGATGCTGCTCGGGAGCAACGGGGAAGGGCCGCTGATCCCGGCCGAGGTGTCCGCTGACTTCACCGCCGGCGTGGTGAAGCGCTGGCGGGACCTGGTTCCCGACGGGACGATCCTGGTCAACGTCACAGCGCCCGGCACGGCGGAAGCGGAGCGGCGTACCGATGATGCTGCCGCAGCGGGCGCGGACGCGATCGTCTCGAGCCCGCCGACGTTCTTCAAGCACCGAGCCGATGAGGTGGTCGCCCATTTCGAGGCGCTGAGCCGGCACGGTCTGCCGGTGATCGCCTACAACACACCCCGCTCGACGCTGCTCACCCAGGAGACCGCAAGCGCGGCGCAGCCCTACCTGGCCGGGATCAAGGACTCGTCAGGCGACCCGGAGATGCTGCAGTACCTGCAGTCGCTCGGGATCGAGGTCAGCCAGGGCGACGAGCAGGGCCTGGCTGACGCCGTACGCGCTGGTGCGCAGGGCATCACACCAGGGATCGCCAATCTCGCGCCGGGGCTCGCGCTGCAGATGGTTGCCCCCGGCGCCGATCTCGATCACCTGCAGGAGCTGTCCACCGCGCTGACCAAGATCCACACGGTGCGTCCCGGCGTACCGACGGTGAAGGCGCTGCTGAACACACGCGGTCTGTGCCCACCCCATTGCGCGCCGCCGCTCGCCCCCTGTACAGCCGATGAGGTCCGCCACCTGACGGACCTCATCGCCCCACTGGAAGAGCACCTGATCCCGCGGGCTACTTCGTCTTCAGCGACGGCTTGCTCGATGGCTTGATGGTGTGGACCGCCGGCAGCTTCCAGGACTTGCTCTTGGCCAGGTCGGAGAGCTCGGCCGCCGACAGAATCGGGTGTGACCTGGTGTGGGGCTGCCCCTTCTCGGCCGGGCCGTTGTAGCTGGTCAGGTTGATGTTGCGGCCGTCGGCGCGGTACAGCGTCACGTAGCGGCTCACGACGCCGTACTGCTTCTGGCGGCCATCGGAGTACTCCGGCGACACCGGTGAGGCGTAGAGCACCGAGCCGTCGGCCAGCGTGGTGCAGCCCGAACGGACGGGTACGCACGGGTTCCCCTCGCCGCCCCCGGACACCATCACGTCGACGCGGGCAGCCCCCTTACCGTCGTCGACGACGTACGCGGCACCAGCGAAGTCCCCGCCGCCCCACGTCTCCGGCTTGCTGAGCGTGAGCCCACGCGCCAAGAGCAGAGACCGCAGCGTGGCCAGCGTCTCCTTCGGCGTCACCGTCGCGGGCGGAGTCTTCGTAGACGCCTTCACAGACGGCTTGGTCAACGGAGCGGCCACTCCAGCATCAGCGGGGGAGCTCAACAGCTGGATCCCCCCACCAATCAGCGCAGCAGTGGCCAACACGGCACCAGCACCACTCGCCGTGAGCAACGCCGTACGCCGCCTCCGCTGCCGCAGCCCTTGCGCGACGGACCGCTCCAGCAGGTCAGCAGTAACCGGCTCGATGTTCTCGGTGGCGCGGTTCATCAGGTCAGTGAGTTGGGTGTTCATGTGTTCTCCTCGGTTCAGAGCGCGATCAGTTGGGCTGCACCATCGCCAAGAACCGCCCGCAGACGGTCCAGGGCGCGGGCGGTGCGAGTACTGATCGCACTGGCGTTCTTGCCAAGATCAAGCGCCACCTGCTCGACGCTGCGATCTTCGAAGAACCGCAGCACCAACACAGCCCGATCCAACGGCGCCAACTGCCCCAAAGCGCTCTGCAAAGCGACCCGCAACTCCACATCCCCCACCCGCTCAGCCACCTCAGGCACATCCGAAGTAGGCCGCTCAGACCAACTCTTACGCCGCCGCTGAGAGATGAAAGTCCGCACGAGCGTGGTCCGCGCATAGGCACCAGGACTGTCGATCCGGTGCCAGGTCTTCAGCAAACTGGCAAGCGTGTCCTGCACCAGATCCTCAGCATGATGCCGATCCCCGGTCAGCAGCCAAGCGGTCCGATACAACTGCGGTATCCGAGCCCGCGCGAACTCCTCAAACTCCTCAGTCGATCTCATCCACACCCTCTCGTCGATGCCCTACCCCAAGAGACGCACCGACCAGCAGCAGAGATCACACCCCAACTCAGAAGACTTTGGACAACACCCACACGGCAAACGCCAGGAACCCCACCCCGAACGTCACGACAACCACCACGCCGTATCCGAACCAAGTACTTCCAGAAACCTTCACCCCGGCATCCTCCCAGACCCCAACAGGTGAGCTGAAGGCAAACCCGACCCAAGCCGCCGAGCGAAGCGAAGGCGCAAGGGGGTGCGGGTGGCGAAGCCCCCGCCTGCGGCAAGCGAAGCGCAGCCGCACAAAATGACGAAGCCGACCCCGGCCTGCCGCAACAGCGACAGGCAAGGGCCGGCCATCGGGTGAGTGACGGGACTCGAACCCGCGACCACCTGGACCACAACCAGGTGCTCTACCAGCTGAGCTACACCCACCATTGCCGTCCGAACCGCGACGGCTGAGCAATCATAGCGACGAACTGTCCGGACCAGAAATCGAGGTGTCAGGACCCGGTTTGGCTGTCCTGGACGGGTGCCGCGATGAGGTTGGCGGCGGCCCGGGCGGTGCTGGAGTCGGGCCCGGGCTGCGGCACGAACACCGTCTCCCGGTAGTACCGGAGCTCGTCGATGCTCTCGGTGATGTCGGCGAGCGCCCGATGGTTGCCGGTCTTGGCCGGGGTCGCGTAGTACACGCGCGGGTACCACCGGCGTACCAGCTCTTTGATCGAACTGACGTCGACGTTGCGGTAGTGCAGGTGCGACTCGACCCGGGGCATGTCGCGGACGAGGAAGGTCCGGTCGGTGCCGACCGAGTTGCCGGCCAGGGCGGCCTTGCGCGGCTCTTTCACGTACGCCGTGATGAAGTCGAGCACCTGCTGCTCGGCGTCGGCGAGCGGGATGCCGTTGGCGAGCTCCTCGAGCAGCCCGGACGCGGTGTGCATGTCGCGGACGAAGTCGCCCATCTGCTCGAGCGCGGCCGGTGGTGGAGCGATCACCAGGTCGATCCCGTCACCGAGCACGTTCAGTTCATAATCGGTGACGAGCACGGCGACCTCGATCAGGGCGTCTTCCGCCAGGTCGAGGCCGGTCATCTCGCAGTCGATCCACACCAGCCGGTCGTTCATGGGAGCCCACCTTACGGCGAGCCTCCGACACTGCCGCGACGGCGTGCCCTGTCAGTGCGGCGCGTGTCCCAGGTGGATGCTGCGGACGGACAGTACGGCGAGGTCGCGGCGGCGTCCGAGGTAATACTGACCGTCAGGGTCCAGTAACTGCTTCCAGACCGCCAGATCCTCCGGCTCGAGCCACTCCTCGTCGGGGACAACATGACCGTGCCCGTGGCCGTGCCCCTCACCACTCATCCGCGCGATCCGGGTCCGGAACTGCTGGACGAGCTTCTCGGTCCCCTCCGGCGACAGCGGCGCGGGCGTCTCGGTGAGCACGCTCCGCGTGGTCGCGTCGGTCAGTCCGGCCCGGGTCAGCGCCTCGGTCCACCCGTACGGCATCGGCACCGACCCCGGGAGTGAGTCGCGCATCACCTTGAACCACCGGTCCTGCGCCAGATCGAGCCTCAGCTCCAGCCCGGGCTCGCCGACGCCGAGATCCCACGGCAGGTGCCGCGCCGGCAGTCCACCCTCAGTCAGCGCCAGCCGCCCGCCCGGCGCCAGCAACGAAGCCAGCGCGTCCACAGCGGCCTGCTGGTCGGCAGCGTGGTGCACCGACGCCGACGCCCAGATCAGGTCGGCCGGCGCGTCGATTGCCCGACGCAACGGCTCGACGCCGTCGTCCATCGACGCCAGCTCGCAGCGAACCAGTCCGGCGGTGTGCTCCCGCGCCTGCTCCAGTACGTCGGGATCCGCGTCGACCGCCACCACCGTCGCATTGGGCAGAGCCTCCGCCAGTGCCTTGGCCATCCCGCCGCCACCGCAGCCGATGTCGGCGACGACCTTGCCCCCGTCCCGAACCAGACTGCGGGCCACCGCCGCGTTCCAGTCGCCTTCGCCCTCGGCCGACGCACGGAGCCGCCCGGCTTCTTCAGCCCAATCGATCTCGATCATGCCGACAGTCTGGTCCCCGCAACGGGCTCGGTCCGCCTCATGTTGCCGGACCGGCAAATGGCGCTACGGTGTCGCGATGATCACGACCGACCGCCTGACGATGCTCCCGCTGAAGGTCGAGTACGCCGGGGCGATGGCGAAGGTCCTGGCCGACCCCAGCCTCTATACGTTCACCGGCGGCGAGCCGCCGACCGTCGGGGGACTGGAGGCGCGCTACGCCCGGCAGATCGAAGGTCCGGGGCGTGAGGACGAGCAATGGCTCAACTGGGTCATCCAGCACGACGACGACCTGATCGGCTACGTGCAAGCGACGATCACGAGCGGTACGGCGGAGATCGCGTGGGTCATCGGCACCGCGTGGCAGGGCCGGGGGTACGCGAAGGAGGCAGCGCAGGGACTCGTCACCTGGCTGCGGACACAGGATGTCGACCGGATCATCGCGCACGTGCATCCGGAGCACACTGCATCGGCCGCTGTAGCAGCGGCTGTAGGTCTCAGCCGCGCCGAAGTACTGGAGGACGGCGAGTACCTGTGGAGTACTGAACGGCAGGCCCGGTGACCCGGGCCTGCCGTCAAGTAGTTCAGATCGGGCGAACGTTCTCCGCCTGCAGGCCCTTCGGGCCCTGGGCGATCTCGAACTCGACCTTCTGGTTCTCGTCCAGCGAGCGGAAGCCCTGCGTCTGGATCGCCGAGTAGTGGACGAACACGTCAGCGCCGCCGTCCTCCTGGGAGATGAAGCCGAAGCCCTTCTCGCCGTTGAACCACTTCACTGTTCCCAAAGCCATGATTTTCTCCTGATACGACAAAACGCCCGGCGGATCACAAATCCGCGGGCGCTTCGAAACGAACGTGGAACTGCAAAACATCAACCGGATAGACCCTAGCACGCTGAGTGAGTCCGCAGCCATCCCTGATCTCGGCGCGCGTCGTACGCGTCCGGCGTACCGGACCAGACCTCGGCACAACCGGACGTCCCGCACTCGCAGGCGAACGGGTACGGCGGGAGCTCGGCCAGCCCGATGTCGGCCTGCCACAACCGCCCCTGCCGGCACGCCGCCAGGTTCTCGTACCGCCGTTGCCGTGACAGCTCCTCACCAGCCGACAGCCGTGGCTGCGAACCCAGCGCCGCCTCGACTGCAGCCGAGATAGCCGACCAGTCCGGCGTGGCCGGCACCTCGATGACGGCGCGTCCGTGCTCCGCGGCCTCCCGGCGTACCCGATCTGCCAGTACGGCGTCCCGCGCCAGCAGGCTCTCCAACCGGGCTCGACCAGCCGGATCGTCCGCCCGGGCGAGCCGCTCCTCCCGTGCTCGCCGGGTCTGCTCCGCGTCCGGCACCAACCAGACCGCTGCCGGGACGTCGTCAGCCATCGACGGGAAGAGCTGCGGACCCTCGACCAGCGCAGGTACGTCGCCCAGCGCGCGCTCGCGCACATCCTCGACGACCAGCTCCAGCCGCAACCGCGCGATCCGGATGAACGCGTCAGCGGCGTACTCCGGACCCTCGGCGAGGTCCTCCGCGAACGGCCGGGTCGGCGGCATCCGGTCGAGATGCGCGTAGGTCCACAGATCGATCGGGTGCAGCGGCAGGTCACCCCGCCGCGCTAGCGCCCGAGCAATCGTTGACTTACCTGCGCCTGGGGCGCCACCGATCCAGACCATCACCCGGCCATCCTGCCAAGCGCAGGGTCAACGCACGTACGTCGCCAGCGATGCGGCCCCGGCCGGCTGGATCGACTCGAGCCGCAGGTGGACGGGCTTGTCTGACGGGCCGAACATCTGCTCGCCGGAGCCGACGATCGACGGCAGCGTCATCAGCCGGTACTCGTCGACCAGGTCGTCCGCCTGCAGCGCGCGGATGACGCTCAGGCTGCCGGTGACCGCGATGGTCCGCGGTTCGGACCGCACGTACTCGCTGAGCGAGCCGTTCATCAGCGTGGAGTTGGGGAAGGCCGACAGGTCGGTCAGCGTGTGGGACGCGACCACCTTGGCCATCTTGTTCATCTTGGTGGAGAAGTCGTCGGTGCGGTTCGGCCAGAGCTTGCTGAACAGCTGCCAGGTGTCCTTGCCGAGCAGCAGCACACCGGTGTCCATCAGCTCACCCAGCCGGAACTTGTCCCCGCCGTGCGTCTCCGGACCGTGCCGGAACGCCCAGCCGCCGGCCGGCGTGCCGCCCGAGCCGTCGGGGTCGGTGACGATGCCGTCGAGGCTGACGAATCCGGTGACGATGACGTGGCCCATGGTCCCTGCTCCTTCTGTCGAGTGATTCACACCCGTACCTACTGCCGGGCCGCCGCCGATTCATCGCCGCCTACCGAACTTTTTGCCGGGGAGTGTGATCTTGACCGCATTCCGAGCTCGGCCTACTGTATGCCGTATACAAACCCGGAAGGCAGGGACCCTTATGAGAGTTGCGGTTCTCGGCGCCGGCGCGATCGGTGCGTACGTCGGCGCGGCGCTGCACCGTGGCGGGACCGAGGTCCACCTGGTGGCCCGCGGCGCGCATCTGGAGGCGATCCGCTCGAACGGTGTACAGGTGCTCAGTCCACGCGGTGACTTCGAGGCGAGGACGCCGGCCACCGACGATCCGGCCGAGATCGGTCCGGTCGACTATGTCTTTCTCGGGCTCAAGGCGAACTCGTACGCGAGCGCCGGCCCGCTGCTCCAACCGCTGCTGCACGACCGCACGGTCGTCGTGGCCGCGCAGAACGGCATCCCGTGGTGGTACTTCCACGGTCTGAAAGGGCCGTACGAAGGTCGCCGGATCGAATCGGTGGACCCGGACGGCTCGGTCACGCGGGTGCTCGACCTCGACCGTGCGGTCGGCTGCGTCGTCTACTGCTCTACCGAGCTGGCCGGGCCTGGCGTCGTACAGCATCTGGAAGGTACGCGGTTCTCGATCGGTGAACCTGCCGGCGGGCTGTCGCAGCGGTGTGAAGAGTTCAGTACGGCGATGGTCGCGGGCGGGCTGAAGTGTCCGGTCGAGGCGGATATCCGTCATGACATCTGGATCAAGTTGCTGGGGAACGCGGCGTTCAACCCGATCAGCGCGCTGGCGCGGGCGACGATGGTGGAGATCGCGACGCATCAGGGGACGCGGCAGATGGTCCGGATGATGATGGAGGAGTCGCTCGAGATCGCAGGCTCGCTCGGGTGTCACCCGGAGATCTCGGTGGACAAGCGGTTGGACGGCGCTGAGCGGGTGGGCGAGCACAAGACGTCGATGCTCCAGGACCTCGAGAAGGACAAGCCGCTCGAGCTGGATGTCATCCTCGCGGCGGTGGTCGAGCTCGCCGACCTCACCGGCATCAAGGCGCCGACGCTGCGCGCCGTACACGCTGTCGCCGACCTGCTCGCCAGCAAGGTCGGCGTTTGAGCCAGGTGGGTCCGGCCTACAGCGACGCCGGACCCACCTGTTCCAGCTAGAGCTCGAGCGGGCCGAGGGACGGTCCGGCGACGAAGTGGACGACGGGATCAAGCATCACGTCTAGCTCGAGTACGACGAGTTCGTTGGTGCCGGGTCGGAGGAGAGGACCCGGCACGTACAACGTTTGCTGCGGGCCGCGGCGCCAGTATCTCCCCAGGTTGAAGCCGTTCACCCAGGCGAAACCCTTGCCCCAAGCAACCGTCGAGAGGAAATGGTCGGCTGGCTCGGCCACCTCGAAGAGCGCCCGCCACGCGGTCGGCCCAACGCCCGGCACGGGCGCAGCTGGAGTGGCGGTGGCGGCGTCGCCGCCCGTGGTCTGGCTTCCCCGGATGGGGGTTCCCGGCGGCCGCGTCGCGGTCGGGATGTCGTTCCACAGGCCGGGCACGGCGTCGAGGTTGTTCCACAGGCCGGGGACGGCGTCGAGGTTGATCGGGCAGGCGGACCAGTCGGTCAGGTCTGCGCCGTCGAGTTGGACCCCGCCGATCAAGCCTTTGGGCTCGCCGATTCGTTGGCCGTAGTTCACTCGGCCCTGGTCCTCGACCAGGATCTGCAGGTGGCCGCCGTGCGGCAGCATCAGCGCTCGGTCGTGCCGCTCCCGGTCGAGCACTCCAACGGGAGCGCCGTCCAAGAACACATAAGCGCGATCCCGCACCTCACCAACACTCAGCAACACCGCCCCCTCTGCCGCCACCTCAGTCCGGAACAACGCCAGCCGAGCATCCAGCTCATCCAGCGTCGGCATCCCGACCTGCTCACTCCACACGCCCCACGGTTCAGCCAGCAACCGCACCGGTGACCCCAGCGCCGCAGACGTTTCCGGCGCGGGCGCTCCGGACGCGGGGACCTCGTCAGGAACAGTCGCATACCGGGAGATCACCTCCCGAAACGCGTGGTACTTCAACGTCGGATGCCCAGCCTCGTCCAGCGGCGCGTCATAGTCGTACGACGTGACGGTCGGACGGTAGACGCCCTTGTCGTTCGCCCCGCTGGTCAGTCCGAAGTTCGTACCGCCGTGCAGCATGTAGATGTTCACCGATGCGCCGGCCGCGAGCAACGCGTCCAGTTCGGCCGCCGCCTCGGCCACGCTGGTGGTGTGGTGCGGTCCGCCCCAGTGATCAAACCACCCGTCCCAGAACTCCATGCACATCAACGGACCGCTCGGCTGATGCCTCCGCAGCGTCTCCAGCCGTTCGGCAACCCGCGACCCGAACGACCCGGTCCGCAGTACGCCGTCCAGCCCGCCCGCCGCGAGCATCGCGTCGACAGGCTGGTCCACAGTCACCAACGGCACGGTGATCCCGGCACCCCGGATGAGCTCGGCGACAGCCTTCAAGTACGTCTGGTCGTCGCCGAACGCGCCGTACTCGTTCTCGACCTGTACCAGCAGCACCGGCCCGCCGCTGGAGACCTGCAGCGGCGCGACAATCCGCAGTACCTCAGACAGGTACTCCGAAACCGCGGCCATGAACCGCGGTTCGTACCGGCGGACCCCCAGGCCCGGCTCCCGGAAGAGCCAGGCCGGAAGCCCGCCGTTGTCCCACTCCGCACAGATGTACGGTCCAGGGCGGACGATCGCGTACAGACCGGCGGCGGCCACCTCCCGCAGGAAGCGCTCGAGGTTGAGCATCCCGGAGGTGTCGAAGGTGCCCGGCTGCGGGCTGTGCGCATTCCACGGTAGGTACGTCTCGATGGTGTTGAGCCCCATCAGGCGGGCCTTCTCGATCCGGTCGGCCCAGCTGTCCGGGTGCACGCGGAAGTAATGCAGTGCCCCGGACAGGATCCGGAAAGGCCGGCCGTCGAGCAGGAAGTCGGACTCACCGACCGCGAACTGGGTCATCCGTTGACCTGGAACCCCTGCTGGTTGCCATAGGTGACCAGTGCGTCCTGCCAGGACTTCAGTCCGGCGTTCAGGTCGGACTTCGCCTGGTACGCCTTGCCTACGGTGTCGCCGTAGATGCTGTTCGCGTACAGCTCGTACGGCAGGTAGCTCCAGCCCTTCACCACGTTGCCGGCGGCAGCGGTCAGCACCTGGTTGATCTTCTGGCCACCGAAGTACGCGCTCGCCTTGTCCACGAACGCAGTGTCCTTCAGATCGGCCGTGGTCGCTGGGAAGCCACCGCTGGCCAGGAACGGCTTCACACCCTCGTCGTGGTTCAGCCACCGCACGAACGCCGCCGCGAGCGCCGGGTTCTTGCTCTGCTTCAGTACGGACTCGGTGCTACCGCCGTTCTCCGCAGTGGCCGGCTGGCCGTCGTACGTCGGCATCGGCGCGACCCGCCACTTGCCGGCGCCCGCCTTGACCGAGGACTCCATCACGCCGGGCATCCATGCCCCGGTCGGCAGCGTCGCGATCGTGCCGTCGCCGAGCGCCTTGAACCACTCGTCGGTCCAGCCCGGGATCTGCGACACCAGTCCGCCCTCGACGAGGTTGTTCCAGGTGCCGGTCCACTTCTTCGAGCCGTCGTCGGCCAGGTTGATGCTGATGTTCTTGCCGTCGGTCTTGAACGGCTGACCGCCCGCCTGCCAGATCATGCTGGTCGTGAAGCCCGCGTCACCGGAGTCGTTGGTGATGTAGGCCTTCGGGTTCGCGGCGTGCAGCTTCTTCGCGGCGGCGACGTACTCGTCCCAGGTCTTCGGTACGGCGATGCCGTACTTGTCGAAGACCTCCTTGTTGTAGAACAGCGCCATCGGCCCGGAGTCCTGCGGCAGCCCGTACAGACCGCTACCCGCGTGCACAGCCGACCAGGTGGACGCGGTGTACGCCGACTCGTACTGCGTGAAGCCGTACTGGTTCAGGTCGACCAGCGAACCGGGCAGTGCGAACTGGGGGAGCGCCTGGTACTCGATCTGAGCCACGTCCGGTGCGCCGGAGCCGGCCTTGATCGCGTTCTGCAGCTTGGTGTAGTGGTCGTTGCCGGTCCCGGCGTTGACGTAGTTCACCTTGACGTTCGGGTACTGCGCCATGAACGCCTTGACCTGGGCCTCCGCCGACGGCGTCCAGCTCCAGTACGTGATCTCGCCGCCGGCCTTCAGTGCGGCGTCGACCGCATCTGCCGATCCCGTGCTCGCACTGCCGCTGCTGTCGGTCTTGGACCCGCCGCCGCACGCGGCCACCACGGCCAGCGCCGTCAGAGCGGCTCCGACGACCACCAGCCGCCGGATGCCTCGCCGATGTACCTTCATCTTGTTGCCTTTCACTTGACCGAGCCCGCAGACAGGCCGGACTGCCAGAACCGCTGGAGTAGAAGGAAGGCGATCACCAGAGGCACGATGGTCAGCAACGACCCCGTGATCACCAGGTTGTAGATGGGGCGGGCACCCACGCCGGTCGCCTGGTTGCTCCACTGGGTGAGGCCGACGGTGAGCGGGTACAGGTTGGGTTTGCTGAGCATGATCAGCGGCAGGAAGTAGTTGTTCCACGTCGACACCACCGCGAACAGCAGCGTCGTAACGATGCCCGGGGCAAGCAATCGCAGCGCCACGGTGAAGAACGTCCGCACCTCGCCGGCACCGTCGATCCGGGCCGCCTCGAGCAGCTCATGAGGTACGGCGTCGGTCGCGTACACCCACATCAGGTACAGCCCGAACGGGCTCACCAGCGACGGGATGATGATCGCCCACACGGTGTTGGTCAGTCCCAGGTTCGAGAACATCAGGAACGTCGGTACGGCGAGCGCCGTACCGGGGACCGCGACCGCCCCGAGCAGTACGGCGAAGACTGCGCGCCGGCCTGCGAACTTGTACTTCGCGAGTCCGTACCCAGCTGCCGTCGCGAGCAGCGTCGCGCCGCCGGCGCCGACGACCACGTAAAGAACGGTGTTGCCGAGCCAGCGCAGGAAGATGCCGTCGTTGTAGGTCAGCGTGTCCTTGATATTGCTGAAGAACGCGAAGCTCTTGCCGAACCACAGACCCGGCGTCGACAACAGGTCGTCCTGGGTCTTGGTTGCACTCAGCAACAACCAGAGCAGCGGGACGAGCGTGTAGATCAGGTACAGCACCATCGCGCCGGTCAGCAGCTTGGACCGCTTGGGACGCAGGGGAGAAGACAGGACGCTCACAGGGACTCCCGGGATCCGCGCAGCTGGACGACGTACGCGATGACCGCGGTGATGACGCCCATCACGATCGCGATCGTGGCCGAGTAGTTGAACTGCTGGCCGGCGAAGGACAGGTTGTAGGCGTACATGTTGGGCGTGTAGTACGTCGTGATCACGTTCGGCGCGAGCGTGCGCAGGATGTTCGGCTCGTTGAACAGCTGGAAGCTGCCGATGATCGAGAAGATCGTCGCGATCACGATCGCCCCGCGCAGCGCCGGCAGTTTGACCGCCCGGACCGTCCGGAACGTACCGGCCCCGTCGATCGCGGCCGCCTCGTAGAGCTCGCCCGGCACGGTGCGCAACGCCGAGTAGAAGATCAGCATGTTGTAGCCGACGAACTCCCAGGTGACGATGTTGGCGATCGACGGCAGCATCCAGTTCGCGCTCAGCGGCTGGATCGCCGTCGTACCGAACAGGTCGTTGAGGTTCGCGGCCAGCCCGAAGTTGTCGCCGTAGATGTAGCCCCACATCAGCACTGCGACGACGCCCGGTACGGCGTACGGCAGGAAGATCACGATCCGGAAGAAGCCGGACGCGTGCAGCCGGGCGCTGTCGATCGCGAGCGCGGCGAGCAGGGCCAGGATCAGCATGATCGGCACCTGGACGACCAGGAACACCGCGACCCGGCCGAACGCCTCCCAGAACTTCGGGTCCTGCAGCGCCTCGGTGTAGTTGTCCAGCCCGACGAACACCCGGCCGCCGAAGAAGGCCTGGTTGCGGTACAGGCTCAGATAGATCGCGTACCCGATCGGCGCCAGGAAGGTCAGCGCGAACACCGCCAGGAACGGGCCGACGAAGATCCATCCCTTGCCGTCCTGCGACGCGCGCCGTCGTTTCCGGCCCGCCACCGCCGCCGGCTGCACTCGTTGGGCCACGGACTGTGCCATCTCCGTCGGCCTCCTCTCGCCCTCACGACGCCACCGATCGCGCTGCGACGCGCAAATGTTGACGTCAACATCGACGCGGCGACGGTAACGTGTTTACGTCAACATGTCTACACTGCGGACACGACCGAGGAGGCGGGGATGTCAGCGGAGGTATCACCGGGGAAACGACGGCGAGGTCCGTCGATGGCTGACGTCGCCCGGCTGGCGGGAGTCTCCGGGCAGACCGTTTCGCGCGTCGCGAACGATCGGCACAATGTCGACGCGGAGACCCGCGACAGGGTCCGGGCCGCGATGAACCAGCTCGGCTACCGGCCGAACAGCGCGGCCCGCGCGCTGCGGAACGGCGAGTACCGCAGCATCGGCGTGATCGTCTTCGAGCTGCACAGCTTCGGTACGACGCGCACGCTCGACGCGATCGCCACCGCGGCCACGATCCGCGGGTACTCGATCAACCTCGTCCCGGTGCTGGACGTCACCCAGAGCGCGGTGACGAACGCGTTCGGGCGGCTGGGGGAGCAGGCGGTCGACGGCGTGATCATCCTGATCGAGGCGCACACGCTCGACGCGGCCGGCGTACGGCTGCCGGAGGGGTTGTCGGTCGTGGTGGTCGACTCGAGCGCGCACTACGACTACCCGATCGTCGACACCGACCAGCGGCAGGGCGCGCGGCTCGCGACCGAGCATCTGCTCGACCTGGGACACAAGACGGTGTGGCATCTCGGTGGGCCGCCGACCTCGTTCGCGGCGGACCGGCGGCGGCGCTCGTGGGAGCAGACGCTGATCGATCACGGCCGCGAGGTGCCGCCGGTGTTCGACGGCGATTGGTCGGCGACCTCGGGGTACGAGGCCGGTCGTCGGCTCGCTGAGGACGATCAGGTGACGGCTGTCTTCGTGGCGAACGACCAGATGGCGCTCGGTCTGCTGCGTGCGCTGTACGAGCGGGGGCGCGCGGTCCCCGACGACGTCAGCGTGGTCGGCTTCGACGACATGGAAGAGGCGGCCCATTTCTGGCCGCCTCTCACCACTGTCCGCCAGACCTTCACCGAGGTAGGCCGTCAAAGCGTCGACGCACTGATCGCCGAGATTCATTCCGGCGTTCACCGCACCGCGCCGGTCGCCGTCCCGACCGAACTCATCATCCGCAAGAGCACCGCCCCGCCGTCACACCGCGACTAGCACCGAGCGCATCAGGTCCGCGGTTTCGGTTGGGGTCTTGCCGACGCGCACGCCCGCCGCCTCAAGGGCTGCTTGCTTTGCGGCCGCCGTACCCGACGAGCCGGACACGATCGCGCCCGCGTGGCCCATCGTCTTACCCTCCGGCGCGGTGAAGCCGGCCACGTAACCGACGACCGGCTTGGTCACGTCCTCCTTGATGAACGCGGCCGCCCGCTCCTCGGCGTCACCACCGATCTCACCGATCATCACGATCGCGTCGGTGTCCGGGTCGTCCTGGAACGCCTTCAGCGCATCGATGTGCGTGGTCCCGATGATCGGGTCACCGCCGATACCGATCGCCGACGAGAACCCGAAGTCCCGCAGCTCGTACATCATCTGGTAGGTCAACGTGCCCGACTTGCTGACCAGACCGATCCGTCCGGGTCCGGCGATATCCGCGGGAATGATGCCGGCGTTCGCGCGCCCGGGGCTGATGATCCCCGGGCAGTTCGGACCGATCACCCGTGTCCCGTTGGCTTGCGCGTGCGCGAAGAACGCCGCGGTGTCCTGCACCGGAACGCCTTCCGTGATCACGACGACGAGCGGTACGCCGGCATCGACCGCCTCGATCACGGCGCCTTTCGTGAAACGCGGCGGCACGAACACCACCGACACATCCGCATCGGTCGCCTTCACCGCGTCGGCGCACGATCCGTACACCGGGATCGATCGCTTTGCGAAGTCGACCGACAGGCCGCCCTTGCCGGGCGTCACGCCGCCGACGATGTTGGTGCCAGCAGCAAGCATCCGGCTGGTGTGCTTCTGTCCCTCCGAACCGGTCATTCCTTGCACGACGACCCGGCTCTTCTCGGTCAGGAAGATCGCCATCTCTACAGTCCCTTCTCCGCGGCGAGTTCGGCAGCACGCGCCGCCGCACCGTCCATCGTGTCCACCACGGTCACCAGCGGATGGTTGGCCTTGGCAAGGATCTTGCGGCCCTGGTCGACGTTGTTGCCGTCCAGTCGCACGACCAGCGGCTTGTCGGCCTGGTCGCCGAGCAGTTCGAGTGCCTGCACGATCCCGTTCGAGACCGCGTCGCAGGCGGTGATCCCGCCGAACACGTTCACGAACACGCTGCGGACCTGCTTGTCGGACAGGATGATCCCCAGTCCGTTCGCCATGACTTCGGCCGAGGCGCCGCCGCCGATATCGAGGAAGTTCGCCGGCTTCACGCCGTACTGCTCACCTGCATAAGCGACGACGTCGAGCGTCGACATGACCAGGCCGGCGCCGTTGCCGATGATGCCGACCGAGCCGTCGAGCTTGACGTAGTTCAAGCCCTTCTCGAGCGCAGCGGCCTCCAGGGGATCGGCGGAGGCATGGTCCTCGAAGCCGGCGTGATCTGCATGCCGGTACGCCGCGTTGTCGTCGAGCGTCACCTTGCCGTCAAGCGCCTCGAGCGAACCGTCGCCCAACTTCACCAGCGGGTTCACCTCAACCAGCGACGCGTCCTCGGCGACGAACAGGTCCCACAGCTTCCGTACGACGTCCTGTGCGCCGACCGGGAACCCTGCGGCCGCGACGATCTCCGCCGCCTTCGCGTCGTCGACGCCGGTCGCCGGATCGATCGATACCTTCGCGATCGCGTCCGGGTTGGTGTGCGCGACCTCCTCGATCTCCACGCCGCCCTCGGTGCTCGCGATGCACAGGTACTCGCGGTTGGCGCGATCGACCAGGAAAGAGAAGTAGTACTCGTCGGCGATGTCCGCGGCCGGGGCGAGCAGTACGCGGTGCACGGTGTGCCCCTTGATGTCCATCCCGAGGATCTCGCCCGCCTTCGCCACCGCCTCATCGGGTGTCGCGGCAAGCTTCACGCCGCCGGCCTTACCGCGGCCGCCGGTCTTCACCTGGGCCTTCACCACCACCCGGCCGCCGAGCTCCGCGGCCGCGTCCGCCGCGTCGGCCGGATCCTCGATCACCCGGCCGAGCGTCACCGGGACGCCGTGCCGGGCGAAGAGTTCCTTGGCTTGGTACTCCATCAGGTCCACGTCCGCCTCCTTCGAGTGTGCAGACGACTGTATGCGGTATGCAATCTGCTCACAAGAGCCCGTTGCAACACTCCAGGTCTGGACAGCTCCGGCGCGGAGGAGTACCACAGACTTCATACGGTATGCAGTAGTCAGGAGTTGATATGAATCACGTGATACCCACGCCCCGGGATGTGCGTGACGTCTACGGCCGGCGGTACCGGATCGGTGAGGATGCCCGGGAGCTGACCGGGCACTCGCGGCGCTGGCAACTCTGGGCGGCCTGGGCCTGCATGGTTGCGATCAGTCCGCTGCAGTACTCGTTCGGCACCGCCGCCCTGGGTTTCGACCGAGGCTGGGGTACGACGCAAACCCTGTGGCTGCTGGCGATCTTCGTCGCCTGCCAGGCGCTGGTCGCGATCCCGGCCGCGTGGATCCAGCGGGTACGCCGTGCCACACCGACGCAGCTCGTCGTCCTCGGCGGTGTGCTGGCCGCCATCGGTCTCGCAACGCTCGCCCACGCGCACAGCTATGTTGCGGCGGTCTTCGGCTACGCGCTCCTCGGCGGCATCGGTGCAGGTCTGGTGTACTCCGCTTGCATCACGACATCAGCACGCTGGTTCCCGGACCGACGTACCGCGACGATCGGCTTCGTGACCGGTGGCTTCGCCGTCGGCGCCGTACCGAGTATCGCCCTGCTGACCGTCTGGGACGAGCGGATTGTCTTCGACCTGGTCGCCGCGGTTGCCGTGCTGATCGTGCTCGTCGCCGGCGGACTGCTGAAGGATCCGCCGCGGTACTGGTGGCCTGCGGACCTCGACGCGCAGGCATGGGCTGTCGACCGCAAGCTGAATCGCAGCATCCCGAACAACGCGCCTGCGGCCCGGCACTACCGTCCCGCGGAGGCGATGAAGACCGGCGCGCTACCGCTGATGTGGTTGCTGCTAGCAATCAGTACGGCGCTGTCGCTGCTCGGCATCGGCTTCGTCGCGAGCTACGGCGCCGGCTTCAGCCTGAGCGTCGCGGCCACCGCCGCCGGAATGCTTGCTGCCGTCAACGGCCTCGGGCGATCGTCGGCCGGTCATTTGTCCGATCGATTCGGCCGCCGGCGGGTGCTGGCCGCCGTACTCATGCTCGAGGGCTTCGCGCATGTCGGTCTCGTGATCGCCGGCAACGGCTGGGCGTTCGTGGTCTGCGCGATGTTCGCCGGCCTCGGAGGTGGCGCCTTCTACGCGATCATGGCCAACCTCGTCCTCGAGTTCTTCGGCGAGAACAGCCTGCTCCAGAACCAGGCCATCCTGTACTCCGCAAAGGCCGTCGGCGGCCTGGTCGGTATCGGTGCCGCCGCGTCGTTGATCGCGGTGGTCGGCTACCGCCCGCTCTTCCTGGGTGCCGGCCTGCTCGGCATCGTCACCGCGCTGAGCGTGCGACTCCTCAAACAACCCGGCCGCCCAGCCCTGTCTGTCCGCCGCCAACTCGGTACGCCGGTGTCAGGCGAGTGAACGGCTACGCGAAGGTCCAGCGTCCGGATCCCTGTGTCATGGAGATCGTCTCCCGTCTGGCCCGAGAACCCTGGACCGATCGTCCTGCCTGTGTCCACCCAGTGCTGAGTTCGGTGGCTCGCGCCGTCCACGATCACAGCAGCTCGGCCGGCCGTCGGGACCTGCTGCCGCTCGCGCCCCAGTTCCTCGACACCGCGCGCCCCGGCTTCGAGCCGTCTGCCCGGCTGGTCGCGCTGTGCGTGTCGACGGCGCTGACCAGCGGTGAGATCACGGGGGATGAACGGCGCCGACTGGCAGCCGCGCATCAGACCGCGATGCACCTGCTCGGCGCGGAGGAGCATCCGACCGGCGCGGCCCGCTGGTGGTTGCGTGCCCTGGGCCACCGGAGCGAGGCGTTCTACCGCACCTTTGTCGCGACCGAGCATGCCGCGGAAGCCGTCGCGGTCGCTGCCAGGACGGCGAACGATGTACGACTCAAGAGCCTGCTCAAGCTGTGCCTCGCGGCTCAGCTCAAACCCGCCTGCTCGAGCTGATTCCTCAACGCCATAAGGGCTTTCCCCAAAGCCAGGCTCCTCGACGCGAACTCTGGACAACCACCATCGCGTGGGATAAGACTACGACTACACCATACGGTATGCAATCTACAGACCACGCCGCACGACGGCCTTCCGAGGAGATGACTGCAGATGGCGCAGACAGTGTCGGAGACCCAGCCCGCCGCCCAAGTGAAGGAGCCGGAGACGATCTCCGGTGGTCACCTCGTCGCTAAGGCCTTGAAGGCCGAGGGGATCGACGTGATCTTCACGCTCTGCGGCGGTCACATCATCGACATCTACGACGGCTGCGTGGACGAGGGCATCGCCGTGGTCGACGTCCGGCACGAGCAGGTCGCCGCGCACGCCGCCGACGGCTACGCGCGAGTGACAGGCAAGCCCGGCTGCGCGGTCGTCACCGCCGGCCCGGGTACGACGGACGCCGTCACCGGTGTCGCGAACGCGTTCCGAGCCGAGAGCCCGATGTTGCTGATCGGCGGCCAGGGCGCGCTCAACCAGCACAAGATGGGGTCCCTGCAGGACCTGCCGCACGTCGACATGATGACGCCGATCACCAAGTTCGCCGCGACCGTGCCGCACACCGCGCGCGTCGCTGACATGGTGTCGATGGCGTTCCGCGAGTCCCTGAACGGCGCACCGGGACCGTCCTTCCTGGAGATCCCGCGCGACATCCTGGACAACTCGGTCCCGGTCGAGTCCGCGACGGTTCCCGAGGCCGGCCACTATCGCGCATCCACCAAGAGCATCGGCGACCCGGCGAGCATCGAGGCGCTGGCCGACCTGCTGGTGCGGGCCGAGAAGCCCGTCGTACTGCTCGGCACGCAGGTGTGGACGGCCCGCGGCAGCGATGCGGCGACCGAGTTCGTGCGGACCCTCGACGTACCGGCGTTCATGAACGGCGCCGCCCGCGGCACGCTGCCGCCCGGCGACCCGCACCACTTCCACCTGTCCCGGCGGTACGGGTTCAACAACGCCGACCTGATCCTGATCGTCGGTACACCGTTCGACTTCCGGATGGGGTACGGACGACGCCTGCCGAAGAGCGCGACCGTCGTACAGATCGACATGGACTACCGCACCGTCGGCAAGAACCGCGATATCGATCTCGGCCTGGTCGGCGACCCGGGCGCGATCCTTGCCGCGGTCACCCAGGCGGCGTCGGGCCGGCTGCACAAGACGGATCGCAAGGGCTGGTTCGCGGAGCTGCGTGCCGAGGAGGATGCGGCGTACCAGAAGCGACTCCCGCGGCAGCTGTCCGACGCGAACCCGATCCACCCGCTGCGGCTCGCGCACGAGATCAACGAGTTCCTCACCGAGGACTCGATCTACATCGGCGACGGCGGCGACATCGTCACGTTCTCCGGTGGCGTCGTCCAGCCCAAGTCACCCGGCCACTGGATGGACCCGGGACCGCTCGGCACGCTCGGCGTCGGCATCCCGTTCGTGCTTGCGGCGAAGTACGCGCGACCGGACAAGGAAGTCGTCGCGCTGTTCGGTGACGGCGCTTTCTCCTTGACCGGTTGGGATTTCGAGACGCTGGTGCGCTTCAACCTTCCGTTCGTCGGTGTCGTCGGCAACAACTCCTCGATGAACCAGATCCGCTACGGCCAGGAAGCGAAGTACGGCCACGACCGCGGCCGGATCGGCAACACCCTCGGCGACGTCAAGTACGACGAGTTCGCCCGGATGCTCGGCGGGTACGGCGAAGAGGTCCGCGACCCGAAGGACATCGGGCCGGCTATGCAGCGCGCCCGCGAATCGGGGCTGCCCTCGCTCATCAACGTCTGGGTCGACCCGGACGCGTATGCCCCCGGAACCATGAACCAGACCATGTACAAGTAAGGGGACCCCAGCATGACCAAGGCCCTCGATGGTGTCCGTGTCCTCGACATGACCCATGTCCAGTCCGGACCGTCCTGCACCCAGATCCTTGCCTGGCTCGGCGCCGACGTGATCAAGCTCGAGGCACCGACCGGCGATATCACCCGTCAGCAGCTGCGCGACCTCCCGGACGTCGACAGCCTCTACTTCACGATGCTCAACTGCAACAAGCGCAGCATCACGCTGAACATGAAGTCCGACCGGGGCAAGGAGATCTTCATCGACCTGGTGAAGAACGCCGACGTCCTGGTGGAGAACTTCGCTCCCGGCGCGATCGACCGGATGGGCTTCACCTGGGAGCGCCTCCAGGAGCTCAACCCCGGCCTGGTGTTCGCGTCGATCAAGGGCTTCGGCCCGGGCCGGTACGAGAACTTCAAGGCGTACGAGGTCGTCGCCCAGGCGATGGGCGGCGCGATGAGTACGACGGGGTTCGAGGACGGACCGCCTACCGCGACCGGCGCGCAGATCGGCGACTCCGGCACCGGGATCCATCTCGTCGCCGGCATCCTCGCGGCCCTGTTCCAACGGACGCACACCGGCAAGGGCCAGCGGGTGACCGTGGCCATGCAGGAAGCCGTGCTGAACCTGACGCGGGTGAAGCTCCGTGACCAGCAGCGGCTGACGCACGGCCCGCTGCGCGAGTACCCGAACGACAACTTCGACAGCGAGGTACCGCGATCCGGGAACGCATCCGGTGGCGGGCAGCCCGGCTGGGCGCTTCGCTGTGCGCCGGGTGGGCCGAACGACTACATCTACGTGATCGTCCAGCCGCCGGGGTGGGCGCCGATCGCAAACCTGATCGGCAAGCCGGAGCTGGCCGAGGACCCGGACTGGGCGACGCCGGCGGCGCGGCTGGACAAGCTGGACAAGATGTTCGCGCTGATCGAGCAGTGGACCGAGCAGCACACGAAGTTCGAAGTGATGGACAAGCTCAACGCGCTGAACGTGCCGTGCGGGCCGATCATGTCGACCGCCGAGCTGATCGCCGACGAGACGCTGGCCGACCTCGGCGCGGTGGTCGAGGTGGAGCACCCGCAGCGCGGCGCGTTCAAGACCGTCGGCTGCCCGATCAAGCTGTCCGACTCGCCGGTCGAGGTGCAGACCTCGCCGGGTCTCGGTGAGCACAACTCCGCCATCTACGGCTCGCTCGGTATCGACACCGGGGAGCTCGAGGAACTCAAAGCCGCCGGTGTGATCTGAAATGGAGTGCATGGCATGACCTATGACAAGGCAGCAGTCCGGACCATCCTCGACCAGGCTCTGGCGGACGGCCGCACCTCGCTGAGCGCGCCCGAGGCCAAGCAGGTCGCCGACGCGTACGGCATCCCGACCCCGGGCGAGGGACTGGCCACGACTGCCGAGGGCGCCGCCGGTCTCGCCGCCGAGATCGGGTTCCCCGTCGTACTGAAGATCGTCTCGCCGGACATCCTGCACAAGACCGAGGCCGGCGGCGTGGTGGTCGGCGTGGACAGCTTGGACGCGGCTCGCGATGCGTTCGACAAGATCCTCGCCAATGCGCGGGCCTACAAGGCCGACGCGGCGATCACCGGCGTACAGGTCCAGAAGATGCTGGTGACCGGCGGCGATGTGCAGGAGGTCATCGTCGGGGCGGTCACCGATCCGACGTTCGGCAAGGTGGTCGCGTTCGGGCTCGGTGGCGTACTCGTCGAGGTGCTCAAGGACGTCACCTTCCGGCTTGCGCCGCTGACCGCCGACGAGGCGCGGGCGATGGTCGACGGTATCGATGCGCACGAGATGCTCGAAGGCGTCCGGGGCGCGCGGCCGGTCGACAAGGACGCGGTGGGTGATCTGATCAAGCGGTTGTCGGATCTCGTGACTGACTTCCCGCAGTTCGCCGAGGTCGACCTGAACCCGGTGCTCGCCGGGCCGGACGGCGCCACCGCGGTGGACTTCCGGATCATCGTGGACGCCGAGGCCGGGAAGCCGGTCGAGCGGTTCAGCCAGGAGGAGATCCTGACCGCGATGACGCGGATCATGCGGCCGCGCGCGGTAGCCGTGATCGGGGCGTCCAACGAGGACGGCAAGATCGGCAACTCGGTGATGAAGAACCTGGTCAACGGCGGGTACGCCGGAGACATCTACCCGATCAACCCGCGCGGCGGGGAGGTGCTCGGGCGGAAGGCCTTCCCGAGCATCTTGGACGTGCCGGGCGACGTCGATGTCGCGGTGTTCGCCGTACCGGCCAAGTTCGTTGCCGGAGCGCTCGAGCAGTGCGGGCAGAAGGGTGTGGCGGGCGCGATCCTGATCCCGTCCGGGTTCGCCGAGACCGGCGAGCAGGAGCTCCAGGACGAGGTCGTCGCGATCGCCCGTGAACACAATGTCCGCATCCTGGGACCGAACATCTACGGCTACTACTACCTGCCGGAGAGCCTGTGCGCGACGTTCTGTACGCCGTACGACGTGCGCGGGTCCGTTGCCCTGTCGTCGCAGTCGGGCGGGATCGGGATGGCGATCCTCGGGTTCAGCCGGTCCAGCCGGATGGGGGTCTCCGCGATCGTTGGGGTAGGCAACAAGGCCGACATCGACGAGGATGACCTCCTGACCTTCTTCGAGAGCGATGACAACACCAACCTGATCGCCATGCATCTTGAGGATTTGAAGGACGGCCGGGCGTTCGCCGAGACGGCGGCCCGGGTGTCCAAGAAGAAGCCGGTCGTCGTGCTGAAGGCCGGCCGGACGTCCATGGGCGCGCGGGCGGCCAGCTCGCACACCGGCGCCCTGGCCGGCGACGACAAGGTGTACGACGACATCCTGCGCCAGAGCGGCGTCGTACGCGCCCCGGGGCTGAACGAGATGCTCCAGTACGCCCGCGGGATCCCGCTGCTGCCGACACCGAAGGGCGAGAACGTCGTGATCATCACCGGCGCGGGCGGTTCCGGCGTACTGCTGTCGGACGCTTGTGTCGACAACGGGCTCACGTTGATGGACATCCCGGCCGATCTGGATGCGGCGTTCCGGAAGTTCATCCCGCCGTTCGGTGCCGCCGGCAACCCGGTCGACATCACCGGTGGCGAGCCGCCGTCGACGTACCGGAACACGGTCGCGCTCGGGCTGTCCGACGAGCGCATCCACGCGCTGATCCTGGGCTACTGGCACACGATCGTGACGCCGCCGATGGTGTTCGCCCGCCTTGTTGCCGAGGTGGTCGAGGAGTTCCGGGCCAAGGGCATCGACAAGCCGGTGGTTGCCTCGCTGTCCGGTGACGTCGAGGTCGAGGAGGCGTCGCAGTACCTGTTCGACCACGGTGTGGTCGCGTACCCGTACACCACCGAGACGCCGGTCCAGGTTCTCGGTGCGAAGTATCGCTGGGCCCGGAACGCCGGGCCGCTCGGCCAGAGTTGATCTCTTGATTGGAGGAAGCAGTCTGCGGGGGAGTTGGTAGTCAGCTAGTTGGCGTCGAACTTAGGAGTCCGCCTTGGACGTCACGAGCAAGACCTCAGAAGTGCCCGAAGAGCCGGCCGCCGCGGTCCCTGCGACCGAGAAGGTCTGGAAAGCGGGCAGGCTCGAACCGATGCCGATCCGGAAACTTCCGGACGCACCGCCCTCCATCCACATCCTCGGTCCGACCGTCTTCCTGGTCGCGCTGGGAGTGGGGATGGGGGAGTCGTACATGTGGCCCCGGCTCGTCCTGGTGTTCGGGCCGGATATCCGCTGGTTGTTCATGGTCGGTGTCACGCTGCAGGCGTTCGTGCTGCTGGAGATGGCGCGGTACGCGATGGCGACCGGGGAGAGCATCTTCTTCGGTGCGGCACGGATCTTCAAACCGATGATGTGGTTCTTCTATGTCGCGGCGATCCTGATCTATATGTGGCCGGGCCATCTGTCGGCCGGCGCGGCCGCGTTCGAAGAGATCACTGGCATACCTTGGCAGGTCACCGCGTGCGTGGCTCTGGTGTTCGTCGGTGTGCTGTTCAGTCTGTTGTCGGTGATCTACAACTTCCTCGAGAAACTCCTGGGTCTGCTGATCGGCTTACTGGTGGTCGGTACGTCGGTCATCGCGGCGATCGTCGGCAACTGGGACGACCTCTCGCAGACGCTGCAGGGGATGTTCGCGTTCGGGTACTTCCCGGACAAGGCGATGACGTCGGCCTGGTTCCCGATCGTGGTCGGCTCGATCGCGTTCGCGGGGCCGTCCGGGATGCAGCAGATGTGGTACACGCTTCAGCTGCGGGACAGCGGTGCGGGTATGGGTGCGCACATTCCCAAGATCCGTGGTCTGCGGTCCGCGGGCGAGGCGGAGTCGATGCCGTCGCGCGGGTTCATGTTCGACACCGAGGACCCGGCCGAGATGGCGAAGTGGAAGGGCTGGCGCAAGTGGGTGACGTTCGACGCGCTGCTGCTCTTCTGGGGTATCACGATGCTGGTGACGATCTCGTTCACCGTGCTGGCGATGTCGGCGGCGCGGGAGAATCCGAACGTCGCTTCGCTGATCGAAGGCGGTGACCGGGAGGCGGCGCTGAAGGCGATGTCGGACGCGTTCGCGGCGGCCGGGTCGCCGGTGCTCGGGACGTTGTTCTTCGCCTTCATCGCGCTGATCGGGTTGAACGCGACGCTCGGGTTGTTCGACTCGTTCTCACGCGGGCAGGCGGACATGACGTACTACTTCGTACCGGGCGCCAAACGGTTCTCGATGTCGCGGTTGTACGCCGGGTTCCTGTGGGGCGTGATCCTGTTCGGCATCCTGATCCTGCTCTTCGGGCCGGCCGACGGACCGGCGGGGATCCTGGACATCCTGGCGTTCTTGTCCACGTTCGCGATGGGTGCCTATTGCATCGTGTTGCTGCTGACCAACAACATGCTGCTGCCGAAGAAGATCCGGCCCGGGCCGGTGCGGAATGTGATCATCGGGTTCGGGGCAGTCTTCTATCTGGGGATGCTGTTCTACTGCCTGGTCCGCTTCGGTGTGGTCGTGGACTGACATGGCCTCGTACAAGCAGTTGGCCGAGTACTCGGTGCCTGCTGCGTCGGTTGGCGCGGCGGCGGGTTTGATTGCTGCAGGGTTGGCCGGGTTCGCCGGCCAGCCCTTCGGCTGGGCGGTGATGACGGGGCTCGGGCTCGGCGTACCGCTGGTTCTGTTCGGTGCGGGGTACGCCGTACTCGCGGCGCTGGGGAAGGTCCCGGCTGGGGTGTTCGCGCCGGCGGCGGTGTATTGGGCTGTTGCCTTTCCGCTGTCGTTGTTGGTGCATGCGGTGGTGACTTCCTGGGTGATCACCGGTACGCCGGGGTTGCCGCCGGAGGTGGGCAAGTTCCTCGCGTTCCGGGCGCTGGTGAGCATGGGGTTCGCGATCGGGTTCCTCTGGATGCACGAGCAGATCGGACGGCTGTGGTGGCCCCGCATCCTGGACCACAACCAGTACGCACGTCGGACCGTCGAGGCCTACTCCCACCTGGCCGCGGCGCTGGAAGCCCGTAAGGCCGCCACCGGGCGAGGCCGGAAGAAACGGGTCGCCTGAGGTTGTCGACGGATTGCGGCGGGAGGACAGCGGCTGTCCTCCCGCCGCGCTTTCTTGGGCTGGTACTCGGTGATACCGTATAGTGGTACTTGGTGATACGGAGTACCGGGAGGGCCGGCTTGCGATGGATGACCTGACGGAGATGTTGAAGGGCACGTTGGAGGGTTGTGTGCTCGAGATCATCGGCCGCGAGGAGACCTATGGGTACGTCATCACGCGTCAGCTGAACGAGCTCGGCTTCTCCGATGTCATCGAGGGGACGGTCTACACGATCCTGCTGCGGCTGGAGCGGAACGGGCTGGTCCAGGTGGCGAAGCGGCCGTCGGGGATGGGGCCGCCGCGGAAGTTCTATTCGCTCAACGACGCAGGTCGCGCGGAGCTCGGGAAGTTCTGGGCGAAATGGGAGTACCTGTCATCCCGAATCGACAAACTCAAGGAGGGTGGGAGATGAGTTTCTGGAACACTATTACCGGCAACGATCTCACCAGGGAATACAAGGCGTTCGAAGTCCGGGCCGCAGCGTTGCCGGCTGACTATCGCGCCGCCTGGGAGCAGATCAAGGCTTACCTGTCGCCGTACTCGGGCTTCACAGGTCGCAACCTGATGCCGATTCTCGACAGCGCCCTTGGCCTGCTCGAAGAAACAGCGGCTGACGGGCAGAGCATCGACGACGTACTGGGTGACGACATCGCCGGCTTCTGTGCCGCGCTGGCCGGGGGAGAGGGCGCTCGCACCTATCGCGACCGGTGGCGCGAGCAGCTGAATCGCAACGTCGCAAGGAAACTCGGCCGGTTAGGAGACTGACGTGGGCATCCAAGACATCATCGAAGGCAAGAAGCAATGGCGAGCGCACCTGGCCCGGGTCAAGGCGCTTCCGCCGGATTATCAGATCGTCTACAAGGAGATCCAGAAATACCTGTTCAAGGTCGGCCCCACCGACCTGACCGAGGGAAATCTGCTCTCCGGAATCGTCGACTTCTTCGAGGAAGGCGTTGCGGCAGGCAAGGGTGTCATCGAACTCATCGGTACCGACGTAGCCGCCTTCTGCGACGACCTGATCAAAGACTCCCGCACCTACGCTGAAATCTACCAGGAATCCATCACCAAGAAGACCAAGAATTAGTTGGTCGTGCGGCGACGGCGGCGGGGAGTGGTGTCCGGTTCGGGGGTTTCGACGGGCTCGGCTCCGGCCTGGAGGTCGTGGTAGGCCTTGCGGGTGTGTTCGGTGTGCTCGCGCATGATCTGGGCGGCCTTGTCCTCGTCGCCTTCGCTGATGGCTTTGACGAGGCGGTTGTGTTCGCGCCATGAGGCCGCGCCGCGGACCGGGGCGACCGGCGTGTAGTACCAGCGGACCCGGCGGTCGACCTGCGCGGCGAAGTCGACGAGGAAACGGTTGCCGGACATTTCGGTGATGAGGCTGTGGAGTTCGCCGTTCGTGCGGACGGTGCCGTCGATGTCGCCGGACTCCTGGTACGCCGTACCGACCTTGCAGAGCTCGCGCAACCGAGCCACATCTTCCTTCGTGGCGTGACGCGCGGCGAGGCGGGCAGATTCGGATTCGAGTGCAGCGCGGGCCGCCAGCAACTGGTCGACCTCGTCCTCGGCCGGCACATGCACCATCGCGCCGAAACCGGGGCGCAGGTCTACCCAGCCCTCGTTGTTCAGGCGCTGCAGGGCCTCGCGTACCGGCTGCCGGGAGACGCCCAGCAAGCCGGCGAGCTCAACCTCGACCAGGTGCCGGCCGCGCTCGAGGGTGCCGTCGATGATCATCTCGGTCAGGGCCTCGTAGACCGACTCCCGCAACGGCGTCGGCCGCTTGACGTGCCGCACCCCGGCCGATTCCGCGCCCGCCCCTGGCCCTGCGCTGATCGTCGTCATGAGATCCCTTCCGGAAAACAGCACGGCACTTGGTAGACAGTCTACCAAGTGCCGTGCCTGACATATAGCCGCCGCCCCGGCCTCAGGCGGCCGACTCGTCCGCCTGTCGGTCGTCGTCGCGCGCGGCGGGCGCCTCGCCGGTGAGCTTGGCGAGCTCGGCGTCCAGATCGAGCGGGTCGGACAGCTCCTGCTGCAGCTCCGGGGCATCCGGGAACTGCGGGCGAGCCGCCAGAGCACCGAACCTACGTGTGAAGATCATTTCTACCCTTCCTTGAATTCTGGCTTCTGTATACATTCAACCAGGTGTACTCACCGGTTATGCCCGCGTCTCACGTGATCCGGCTTACACCCGGGTCGAGTACGCATGCGCTCCGGCGCCGGCCAGGCGCCCGCCGTCGACGATCAGGTACTCGTCGCGGATCGGCGTACCGGCCAGCCACGATTCCAGGATCTCCCGGGTGCCCGCGGCGTACCGGGTCTGCGCGGACAGCGACGAGCCGGAGATGTGCGGCGTCATCCCGTGGTGCGGCATGGTCCGCCACGGATGGTCGGCCGGCGCGGGCTGCGGGTACCAGACATCGCCGGCGTATCCGGCCAGCTGACCGCTCTCCAGCGCCCGGACGATCGCGTCCCGGTCGGCGATCTTGGCCCGCGCCGTGTTGATCAGGTACGTCCCGCGCTTCATTGTCCCGAGCAACTTATCCCCGAACAGCCCTTCGGTCTCCGGGTGCAGCGGCGCGTTGATCGTCACCACGTCGCAGTGCGGCACCATGTCGGCCGCGCTCGGGTGGAAGGTCAGTCCCAGTTCCCGCTCGACCGACTCCGGCAGGCGATGCCGGTCGGTGTAGTGCAGCTTCACGTCGAACGGCGCCAGCCGACGCAGTACTGCGGTCCCGATCCGGCCGGCCGCGACCGTGCCGACGTGCATGCCCTCGAGGTCGTACGAGCGCGCCACGCAGTCGGCGATGTTCCAGCCGCCATCCCATACGGTTTGGTATGCCGGGAGGTAGTTGCGCACCAGCCCGAGGATCATCATCACCACGTGCTCGGCGACGCTGATGCTGTTCGAATAGGTGACCTCGGCAACGGTCATGCCGTGCTCGATTGCCGCGTCCAGGTCGACGTGGTCGGAGCCGATGCCGGCGGTGATCGCGAGCTTCAGCTTCGGCGCCTTCGCGATCCGCTCGGCGGTCAGGTACGCGGGCCAGAACGGTTGCGAGATCACCACATCGGCGTCGGGCAGCTCACGATCGAGCACCGAGTCCGCGCCCTCCTTGTCGGACGTGACGACCAGTGTGTGGCCCTGGCTCTCGAGGAATTCACGCAATCCGAGCTCACCGGACACGCTGCCGAGCAGTGCGCCCGGCGTGAAGTCGATGGCCTTCGGCGAGGGCGCCGTCTGGCCGCCGGGATAGCCGTCGATCGTCGGGATGTCGTCCCGGGCGTACGACGTCGGGTAGCCCGCCGCCGGGTCGTCGTACAGGACACAGACAATCTTCGCCATGATGGGAATCTCCTTGTTCTGAAGGGATTTCCACCATCGCGGTGTCACGGTCCGACGGTCAAAGACTTGCTCGCTATGTCGAGATAGCCGGAATCCATCAAATGCACGTCGAGTAGATCGTCGAGAGCTTTGTGTACGCCGGCCTGCCGCGCCACGTCGAGCAACGCCCGCGCGAGAACGGGCTCGGGACTGCGCGCCGCGATCACCAGACCGACCCGCGGCCCGTGCGCCGGACCCTTGAGCGGTACGACGCGCATCCCGTCCGGTACGCCGAACATGTGCAACCAGGCGTGCGAGATCACGGTCGACCAGTGGCTGCCGTGCAGGTGGCTGTACAAGCCCGACACGGTGTCGCTCTCGATCGCGGGTGTCGCGGTGACGCCGTCGTCAGTGAAGTAGCCGTTCATGATCCGGCGGTTGCGCATCTCAGGTGAGAGCAGGCAGAGCGGAAGCTCGGCGACCTCTGCCCACGTGGCGACGGGCTGGTCGGCGAGCTTGGTGTGGGTCGGCGTCAGTAACAGGTAGCGCTCTTCGTACAGCGGCGTCTTGCGCACCTGGCCGAGGGCGTCGTCGTCGAGGTACGTCATCGCGACATCGAGATCGAACTCCGCGAGTTTCTGGGTGATGTCCCGCGACGACAGCGATTCCAGCGTCACCCGGGCATTGGTATGCCGCGCGCAGAAAGGTGTCGTGAGCAACGAAACCACCGGCATCGCGGTCGGGATCGCGCCGAGCCGGAGCGTGCCGTTGAGTCCGCCGCGCATCACCGACAACTCGTGCCGGAGCGCGTCCTGCTCGGACAGGATGCGCTGCGCCCAGAGCAGTACCCGCTCGCCCTCGGGTGTCAGTCCCTCGAACCGCCGGCCGCGCCGCACGATCGGTACGTCGAGCTCCTGCTCGAGCTTGCGGATCGCGGCCGAGAGCGACGGCTGGGAGACGTAGCAGGCTTCCGCCGCCCGGGCGAAATGCTTCTCGCGGGCGAGGGCGACGAGGTACTCCAGCTGGCGGAGCAGCATCAGCGAACCCGGAATGGTGTGCAGTCTCCTGTATACATAATCCAACTGTAGTGAGGTGCGCCGTCGCCCGGAAGATCTCGGCGTGTTGTGATGTGGATCACAGGGTGTCTTTCCGGCACGGATCCGTTCGACGGATGGGCAGAGATCTCTCTGGCAAAGGAGCTGTGATGCAGAAGGTGGTTTCCAAGGACGGTACCGAGTTGGCGTACGACACGTACGGCAGCGGGCCGGTCCTGGTGCTCGTCGCGGGCGGGTTCACCGAGCGCTCGCGGTACGTCGACGACGCCAAGGCGCTGTCGTCGGCATTCACCGTGGTGAACTACGACCGGCGTGGTCGCGGCGACTCCGGCGACACCCTGCCGTACGCCGTGGAGCGCGAGTGGGAGGACCTGGAGGCGATCCGCTCGGCGACGGGTGCGCAGTACGCCTGTGCGTATTCGTCCGGGTCGATGGTGCTGCTGCAGGCCGGGCTGCCGTTCGAGAAGCAGGCGGTGCTGGAGCCGCCGTTCCGGGTCGAAGGCGCCCCGCCGGTGCCGGAGCGGTACGTCGAGCGGCTGCAGGAGTTCGTCGACGCCGGGAACCCTGGTGGGGCGGCTGAGCTGTTCATGGTCGAGGCAGTCGGCCAGCCGAAGGAGGCGGTCGACCAGATCCGGCAGACGCCGATGTGGGCCGGCATGGAGGCGATCGCGCACACCCTCGTGTACGACGGCCTGCAGATGGGCGACAGCGCCGTACCGCATGAGCTGTTGGCGTCGGTCGACGTACCGACGCTGGCGATGTTCAGCAACGCCAGTCCGGACTGGTTGAAGGAGGCGGCACGGCAGGCGGCTGAGACGCTCCCGCATGGATCGCTGGAGGGGCAGGACGGAACGTTCCACACGCTGCCGCCGGAGACCATGGCCCGGGTGCTGACGGGCTACTTCCTGAGCGCGTGAACTGGTCGGCCGGGGGTTGCCCGGTCCAGTAGGCGTTTGAGGCGTGGTGCGAGCGGCCGCTCGACGCCGTAGTGCAATGCGGCCGCAAGGCCGATCATCAGCAGCATCGTGGCGGCGACCAGGAGGACGTGGTTCACCTGGTCGCCGAGGCGCTCGAAGATGATGAAGCCGATATGTGGGCCAGCATGATCGCGAAGATCGCGATGATGATCGCGTTGCGCCGTACCGATGGATCAGGCGGAGGGCCGTACCGGCGATGAATTGGTGCGAGAACTGGGTGTTGAGTACCAGATCAGTTGCGTGCGGCAACAGTCCGTCTCGAAGACCAAGGTCCCGGCGAGCCAGGCCCAGAGGAAGATCGTCAGATTCGCCAGGTACTCCGGAAGCGAGACCGGGAATCGCCCTTGGCTGAAGGCAACGGACACAGATCGACGCCGAGATACCCGTAGCGCGCGACGACATCCACCTGTGGGAAGCGCATCGCCGACGTGCCATCGCGGCAGGTGCTTGCGATCGTCAGTCCACGGCACGATTCGGTCGTACGACCTGCGGATGACGTCAGGTCGGCAGGCGCATCGGCATCAGGATGTAGGCGGAATCTGGTGTGGGTGCGTCGTCGGGGGAGCGGAGGCCGGTCAGGTTGGCCGGCTTGGTCGTCTGGGTGAAGGCGAACTGTGCGATCGGCGTACCGAGTGAGGCGAGTCCGTCGAGCAGGTAGCCGGCGTTGAAGCCGGTCACCACCGGCTCGCCGGTCAGCGTGACCTCAACGGACTCCGACGCCTGAGCCTCCTCACCGTTGCCTGCGTCAAGCGTCGCCAGACCGTCCGCGAACGTGAGCCGCACCGGCGCCGACCGCTCAGCCACCAGCGCGACTCGCTTGACCGCCTCGACGAGCGCGGCGGTGTCCACGGTGACTGTGCTGGTGATCGCGTTCTCTGCCGGGATCAGGCTGCGCACCCTGGGGAACTCGCCGTCGATCAGCCGGCTGGTCGCATGCCGGCCGCCGCCTTCGAACCCGATCAACCCGTCCCCTGTGCGGGTCGAACCGAGCGCAAGCGTGAGCTCATGACCTGCCATCGCCTTCGCCACGTCGGCGAGCAGCTTCGCCGGGACCAGCGCGTTGGCCTCGACGCCGGCATCGATCGGCTGCCACGGGAACGACCGCAGCGCCAACCGGTAGCGGTCGGTGGCGAGCAAGGAGATCGTCGATCCACGGATCTCCAGCCGGATCCCCGTGAACACCGGCAGCGTGTCATCCCGACCAGCTGCGCTCACCACCTGCGAGACGGCCCGCGAGAACACCTCTCCGTCGACCACTCCGCTTGCCTGCGGAATCACCGGCAGCGGCGGATACTCATCGAGCGGCAGCGTGTGCAACATGAACCGGGCCGCGCCGCTACTCACCTGGACCCGAGCCGCCTCACCGCTCAGATCCACGGAGTCCCGCGGCATGCTCTTGCAGATGTCCGAGAGCAGCCGACCGGAGACCAGCACCCGTCCCTCGTCGGCCACCTCCGCCGGCACACTCACCCGTGCCGAACTCTCGTAATCGAACCCGGACAACGTCACCTGCCCGTCGGCCGCCTCCACCACCATCCCGGCCAGGATCGGCACACTCGGCCGACTGGGCAACCCGCGCGCCACCCATCCAACCGCCTCGGCCAGCACCTCACGCCCGACTCGCACCTTCATGCCGCACTCCTCCCCATCTCGAAGTACGACTCAATCAGCAGCCACCGACAATTCCTGTTCAGGCACGACTTCCGGGTCCATGCTGGTGCCATGGGCGCTGCTTTCCTGGTGTCCTCTCTGGGGTGGGGGCTTCTTCTTCTGGTCGTTGGCGGATGTTCGGGCGGGGCGGACCCGGCACCTGCCGGACCGGCCACTGTCTCGGTGAGTCCGACGCGTACGGCGAGCTATTCCGCGCGTACTCAGACCGTCATCGCGATCGAGAACGCGGACGGGCTGACCGCGGCGGGTGGAGCGCTCTGGGTGAAGACCGACGACGGGCGCGTCGTACGGATCGATCCGGCGACCAACCGGACCACCGGGGAGCTCAAGCTCGATACGAACTCCGACCCGAGCGACTACTGCCAGGGCATCGGGACGGACCAGGCGGCCGTCTGGGCGTGTGCAACGACCGACCAGGGGACGGATGTCGTCAAGATCGATCCGGCGAGCAGGCGGATCGTACGGCGGGTTGCCGTGGGGAAGGTGTTCGACCAGCTGGCGCTGCCGTCGACTGCGCGCGGGTTGTGGGTGCTGAGCGGGTCCGACGTGAACCTTGTCGACCAGGTGACCGGGCGAGTGACGAAGTACCCGCTCGGCGTGCGCTGTCTTCAGTTGGCTGCCTCCGGGGAGTTGGTCGTCGCGACCTCGTCGACAGAGAACGCTGTGATCGCGCTCGATGCCGGCAACGGGTCTGTGATCGCGCGTACGACGTTGCCTGCGCCGCGGCTCGCGGCCGTCAGTGGGTCCGACATCTGGGTCGACACCAGCGACGGCCTGGTCCGGCTGTCGCGGGAGTTGAGCGTCAAGGCGAAGTACCCCAGCCTCGGCGCCGGCGTGGGAGGCGATCTGGTCGCCACGCCAGACGCTGTCTGGCTGCGGGCCGGCAACGGCATCATCACCCGGCTGGATCCGTCGACCGGTCAGGCTGTCGAGCAGGTCGCCCCCGACGGCCAGCAGATCACCGCAGGCAGCATGCTGATCGCGTACGACAGCATCTGGACGACGTCCGGCGACGAGGGGACTCTGACCCGGCTGCGGCTCAGCTGAAGTAGATGCGTGCCACGTTGTTTGCCTGAGCCCGCGTGAGCACCTCAGCGGACAGAGCGCCGGGTACGACGTACCCCGGATCCTCAGCGGCCTTGGCGACCAGGTCGGGCCATCTCTGGCAGTGCGTTGCCATGCTGCCTGTCCGTACGACGCGTCCGCGGGCCCATTGGCCGGAGCGCGCCACATCGCCGGGGACGTCGAGCAGGATGAGGTGCGAGGGCAGTCCGGCCCGACGCGCCCGCCAGCCGAGCAGTCGGCGTACCCAAGGCCTGGTCGCGCAGTCGTGCACGACCAGCGGGCCTCCGCCTGGACGCATGGCCGTCAGCACACGCGCGTAGTACGCGAGGTGCAACAGAGGGCGCCACCATGCATAGGGCACCCGGCCCAGCACTCGCATCCAGCGGGCACGCAAGCGCTCCGAGTCGAACACCCGGACGCCGCCGTGGTCCGCGCCGACCGGGTAGAGCCGCCGGAGCAGAGTGGTCTTCCCGGCACCCGGAATCCCGGCGAGGATCACCAGCGCGTCCGCGGCGTACCGCAGGTCCCGCAAACCGTTTGTCGTATGAAGGACGCTCACAACTCCCGAAGCCACCACACCGGCCTTTCCGTCACCTGTCAGTACAGATAAGACGAACCAGCTCACACCACCGCTCCGTGAGAACACTGAGAAGTGCTTAGGAACTCGCTGAGGGAATCTCTGCCGGTGCGATCCTGTTGTCCGCAGCAGGCCGAGTGTCGGGAGGACGAGATGCAGTTCCTGGTCACGATGACCACGCAGGTTCCGGAGGGCGTGACGGAGGCGGAGGTCGACGAGGTGCGTGGCCGAGAGACGGCTCACTCGCGTGCGCTCGCCGCGGCGGGGCAGCTGCTTCGGCTGTGGCGGCCGCCGCTCCAACCTGGCGAGTGGCGCACCTTTGGTCTGTTCGAGGCTGAGGATGCCGAGCAGTTGGAAGAGGTGCTGGCTTCGATGCCGCTCCGAATCTGGCGCCATGACGACGTCATGCCGCTCGCCGCGCATCCGAATGACCCCAAGACGCCGACTCCGTTGCGCGCGGACGCAACGGAGTACTTCACCATCTTCAGACTGACGATCCCGGAAGGCACTCCGTCCGAGCTGGCCGACGAGAAGGTTGCCGGCGAGGCACGGCGCACCCGCGAGCTCGCCGCCGAGGGGAAGCTGGTCCGCCTGTGGAGGCGCGGTGACGGCCCCGCTCTGGGATTGTGGCAAGCCGGTAGCGCCGAGGAGCTGGCGACGATCCTCGAGTCGCTTCCGCTGTCGGACTGGCTCGAGACCGACGTCGTCCCGCTGACGGTCCACCCGAGTGATCCGGCGCACGCAGCAGCCTGATCTGCGGCGGAAATGGCGCGCCCGGCAGGATTCGAACCTGCGACCCACAGATTAGAAGTCTGTCGCTCTATCCAGCTGAGCTACGGGCGCGTGGCAGGGAAGAGTCTCTCAGATCGGCGGGTGATCCCGCCTCTGGGTTCCTGATCGGCGCGGTTCGAGCGCGGACGAAGTACAGGGTTGTCGTTCCATCCCGGTAACGCTGAGTGGGTGGTCCTGCCGGTTGATCGGCACCCCAACTAGGCTTCGGGGCATGAGTCACCCCTCACCAGGCCCGGCAGGCACGCCGCAACCCGCGGCGGGGTCGGCGTACTCGCCCGGCGGACCGTACCCGCAGCCGAACATGCTCGGCAGCCATCCGGTCCCCGGCCAGCGCCGCAACCAGGGCGTCCTGATCGGCATCGTGATCGCGGTGGTGTTCGCGATCGCGGGTCTGGTGATCTTCGGCATCGTGGCCAAGTCGACCGGTGCGGGCGGCTTCACCTGGGGTCTGATCTTCGCGTTCGTCCCGGTCATCCCGGTCATCGCGCTCTATCTCTGGCTGGACCGGTACGAGCCGGAGCCGACGAGGTACATCGTCTTCGCGCTCTGCTGGGGCGCCTTCATCGCCACGCTGGCCGCGATCTTCATCAACACCGAGGTGTCGCACCGGCTGGCCGAGACCGGCGTCGGCGGCGACCGGTCCGCGGTCTTCGTCGCCCCGCCGGTGGAGGAGTTCGCCAAGGGGTCCGTGATCCTGCTGCTGGCGCTGGTACGCCGCAAGGAGTTCGACGGCATCATCGACGGCCTCGTGTACGCCGGCATGGTCGGCGTCGGCTTCGCCTTCACCGAGAACATCCTGTACTACGGCCGCGTGTTCAACACGCTCTCCGAGGAGGCCGGCAGCGACGCCGGTCTGCGCGGTGCGTTCGCACTGTTCATCATCCGCGGCGTGATCTCGCCGTTCGCGCATCCACTCTTCACGTCGTTCACCGCGATCGGGATCGGCGTCGCGATACGCCACCGAAGTACCGTGGTCCGTTTTCTCGCGCCGGTCGTCGGGTACCTGGCTGCGGTACTGGCGCACGCCTCCTGGAACGCATCCGCGAGCTGGGCCGGTGGCGGGGGCTTCATCGTCGCGTACCTGTGTCTGATGGTGCCGCTGTTCATCTGCCTGGTCGTCTTCGCGCTCGTGATGCGATCACGGGAGGGACAGATGATCGCGTCCCGGTTGTACGACTATGTGCGGTTCGGATGGCTGGTTCCACAAGACGTTCCACTGATAGCCACGCTGCGAGGGCGCAAGGCGCTGCGGCAGAACGCCCGGCGGTACGGGCCCCAGGCGGAAGCGGCCGCGAAGGCGTTCCAGCACAACGCGACCGAGCTGGCGTACCTGCGGGACAAGATCGTCCGCCAGGTGATCGGGCCGGATGCACTACAAACGGAGAAGCAGTTGCTGGACGAGCTGCGGGAGCGGAGGCCGAGCGTGCCGTTCCCTCCGATGCCCGCGTTCGCACAGGCGGCTCCGCAGTACGCCGGGGGCGCTTTTCCGCCTGGTGCTCCCGGCATGCCGATGGGGCAGATGGGTTCTGGAGCTCCGATGGGTCCGGGTGGTCCGATGGGGCAGGCTCCGATGGGGCCGGGTGGTCAAATGGGGCCTGGCGGGGCCGGGCAGGTGTCCGGTGGTCCGGGTCCTGGGGTGCCGGGGGGTGGCGCCGGGGAGGGCACATACCCGCGGCCGCAGGACGGTTATCCGCCCTCTCAGCCGGGGTATCCGTCGGGGCAACCCGGTTACCCAGCCGGTCAGTCCGGTTACCCACCGGGACCCCCCGGTCAGCAAGGACCGCCGGGAGGATACGGTCCGTATCCACCACCGCAGTGACTGCCACCCGTCCACGCCGCCAAACGGGGATGACGATGACTTTGCTTCTGCGCTGTCCGACCGGGCACTCTGTGCTCGTGGGCGGACGACGTGGCTGACACCAGGTCAGCAGCTGGTGAAGGTTCGGAACCGCGGGTTCCGAACCAGGATCAGCCTGCCCAGGAGCTGGCGAACCTCATCGCCCAGTCCACCCCCAAGTCCCGAGGCTTCTGGCGCCGCCGCTTCAGGAAGACCACCGACGAGCCCGCCACACAGCCTGAGCCGGCCGACGGTTCAGTCACGCCTGCCTCCAAGGACCGTGCGACGGAGGACGGCGCTGCTAAGTCTGCCCAGCCTTCAGCAGCCCCTGAGTCGACCGAGCCCGCGGTGAGCACCTCCGGGGACCCCAAGCCCGCAGAAACAGCAGACAAGGCGACTGAGACCCCCGCCAAGGACTCTGAGCAGCCGGCGACAACTGACGCGCCTTCCGAGGACGACTCCGCGTCGACAACCGCGGAGACCGCGTCCACCGCCGACGGGTCGAACTCCAGCGACCCGTCCACCTCGACCGACCCGTCGCACGCCGAGCACGCCGCGGCCCAGGCCGGCGACGGCGAGGCGCAGGCTGGTGACGGCGCGGCCCAGGCCGGTGACGGCGCGGCGCAGGCATCCGACGACGCCGCACGAGTCGGCGAAGACGACACGCAGGTTGGCGAAGGCGCCACACAGGCTGAGGTCACCGCACAGGCCGGTGAAGGGGCCGCGCAGGCTGGTGAGCACGACGCCCAGGGCGGTGACGGCACCGCGCAGGCTAGTGAGCACGCCGTACACGACGCTGAGCACGCTGCGCGGGCCGGTGAGGACACCGCGCGGGCCAGTGAGGGGCCGGCAGAGGGCACTGAGGGCACCGCAGCGGCGGGTGAAGGTCGCGCGCACGGCGGCGCTGAGGGCGCGGCTGAGGGCAGCGAGGGTGCCTTGCGGGGCGGTGAAGGTGGCGCGGACGGCGTTGATGGCAGCGCGGTGCGGGACGGTGGCGCGGCGGGATCGCGCGCGGAAGGTGCCGACGTACCGGATGTGACTGCTGAGGAGCGGCCGCGGGTGGGTGTCGTGTACGAGCCGGACGAGTCGCCTGACGGCTTTCCGCTCGAGTATGGCAACATCATCATCGGCCTCCCCAAGCAGGCGGAGAACGCCACTCAGGACGCCGCGAGCGCCCAATCTGATGGTGCTGCAGAAGGCACGGCGGAGCACGCGGACTCTGGAACGGCGGATGCCGCGTCCGCCGACGAGACCGCAGATGAGCCCGCGGAAGACGGGTCCGACGCCGCACACGAGTCGACCGAAGACGCCACGGGCGAGGCGGCCGACGCTGAGGGCGAGGCGGACGGCACCCCCGAGGCGGGCGACGGCACTGGCGAGTCCGGCGACAGCACCGGCGAGTCCGGCGACAGCACCGGCGAGGCGGACGACGGGCAGGGTGAGCCGGCGAATGCGGCTGCAGACGAGACCGACGGTCAGCCATCACATGGCGTCGAGTCGGCAGGTGACGTCGAGGACGCGGAGGAAGTTGCGCCGAGTTCGGCCGATGACACCAACGACGGCGGGCACGCGGCGGAGACCGGGAGCGCCGACGAGGCGACGAACGAGTCCGCGAGCGACGGCGCAGGCGAGCTGACGGACGACGGCGGACGTGAGCTGGCGGACGACGGCTCAGACGGGTCAGCGGGAGACGGCTCGGATGGGTCGACAGGCGACGCTGAGGGCGAACCGGTGGACGACGGCTCGGGCGAGGCTGGTGCTGAGGCGGGTGCTGCGGAGGACGCAGGTGCTGGGGACAGCGCGGCGGACGGTGGCTCGGATGAGGCGGTCGGTGAGGCTGGAGAGCCCACGGCCGCTGCTGCTGATGGTGCTACTGGTGCGACCGGGCGGCACTCTGCTGGCGGGGCGGCGGCTGGTGTGGCTGACGCGGCGGTTGCTGGTGCGGATGGCACGCCTGATGACGTGGGTGATGAGGCTGCAGAGCACGCCGCGGTGGGCGGTGCGTCTGATGAGGCGGCTGAGCAGGCAGTCGATGGGGCTGTTGAGGCGGCGCCAGATGGTGGCGGGGACGCGGCGGCTGATGGTGGCGGGGATGCGGCGGCTGACTCTGCCGATGAGTCCGCGGGTGATGTTGCGGATGGATCTGCTGGTGACGCTGGGGCTGTAGATGGTGGTGCCGCGGGTGAGTTGGCGGATGAGGCTGGCGGTGCGGGGGATGGGGCTGCTGGCTCGGCGGATGAGGGTGATGCCGGGTCGGGTGATGGTGGCGGTGATGAGTCGGCTGGTGCATCCGAGGATCCAGCGGCTGGCGATGGAGTAGCTGGCGGTGATGCCGGTGATGCGTCGGCTGGGGATTCCGATGATGCGGGTGAGGGGGAAGAGGAGCTGACGGCGGCGCAGTTGGCGGAGCGGTTGGCGGCTGAGCAGGCTGCTATGGCTTTGATTACTGCGTTGATGAAGTTGCGGGGTGTGTTGGCGGGGAGTCGGTTGCCGCTGCAGGTTGTGGGGGCTGACGAGGCTCGGCAGCAGCAGAAGGCGATGTTGGATCAGCTGGATGACTACCTGTTGCCTCGGCTGGTGCAGCTTGAGGCGCCGGTGCTGGCGGTGGTTGGTGGATCGACCGGGGCCGGGAAGTCGACGCTGGTCAACACTGTCATCGGCAAGGTTGTCAGCGAGCCTGGTGTGTTGCGGCCGACTACTCGGTCGCCGGTGCTGATTCATCACCCGGCGGATGCGGACTGGTTCGTGGGTGACCGGGTGCTGCCGGGGATGGCGCGGACGAGGTCGGACGAGCCGGGTGGCATGGAGGATGCGGGGCAGCTGCGGTTGGTTGCCGCTGACACCGTTCCGCGCGGGCTCGCGATCCTGGACGCGCCGGACATCGACTCTGTCGTCGAGGCGAACCGTGATCTCGCGACCCAGCTGCTCGCGGCCGCCGACCTCTGGCTGTTCGTCACGACGGCGGCGCGGTACTCCGACGCTGTCCCGTGGGAGTTCCTGCAGACCGCATCGGATCGCAGTACTGCGGTGGCGGTCGTGCTCGACCGGGCTCCGAGCGAGACGATCGACGACATCACCGGGCACCTCGCGCAGATGCTGCTCGAGCGTGGACTCGGCGACTCGCCGCTGTTCTCCATCCAAGAGACCGTTGTCGACGGCAACGGAATGTTGCCGCAGCCTTCGGTTGCCTCGATCAAGGACTGGCTGGTCGACCTGGCCGCCGACGCCGAGGCGCGCGCAGGTGTGGTTCGCCGTACCCTGCAGGGTGCCGTCAGTGCGATGGTGAAGACGACGCCACCGTTCGCGGAGGCTGTCAAGGCACAGTCGGACACCGCGATCGAGCTGCGGTCGTCGGTCGAGTCGGCGTACGACCAGGGTGTGAAGGACATCGCCAAGGCGAGCCAGGACGGGACGCTGCTGCGAGGCGAAGTGCTGGCGCGCTGGCAGGAGTTTGTCGGCACTGGCGAGCTTCTGAAGGGGCTGCAGTCCAACGCGGGTCGGCTGCGCGACCGGCTGAAGACGTCGCTCGGCAACAAGCCGGCGGAAACGCGCGACGTCAGCGACGCGATCCAATCCGGGTTGGAGTCGTTGCTGCGTGAGCACGCGACGGCCGCCGCGGAACGTGCCGAGAAGGCCTGGCAGGCAACCGCCCCCGGTCGCCAACTGCTTGCCGCCGGCGACGCTCAACTCGCCGAGGACGATCCGGAGAGCTCGCTCGGCGCGTTGTCGCCGGCGTTCCCGGATGCTGCGGCGCGCGCGGTCCGGGAGTGGCAGGAGTTCGTGCTCGACGTGATCCGCAAGGAAGGCGGCGCCAAGAAGTCGACGGCACGCATCCTCGAGTACGGCGTGAATGGGCTCGGACTCTCGCTGATGGTGGTGGTTTTCGCCCGCGAAACCGGGATCCCGAAGGGTGCCGAGGCGAGCGCCGGCGCGGGCAGCGCGGTTGTCGGGCAGCGGCTGCTGGAAGCAGTTTTCGGCGACAAGGCAGTTCAGGGCATGGTCGATAAGGCACGTGAGGACCTTGACGGTAAGGTTCATGCACTGATGGATGCCGAATTCGCCCGCTATCTGGCTGTCCTTGACCAGCATCCGGTCGACGCCGAGACGGCCAGGCTACTGACGGAGGCCGCGCGCGCGGTGGAGGACTGCACGTGACGGAAACAGTGGATACGGTCGAGACCCCGGTCCGGGGCGAAACCGATGTCCTGAAGAAGATCGATGCCATCGAGGTGGCCGCGAAGGCCGGCGACGGCCGGCTCGACCCGGTGGTACTCACCGAGGCGACGCAGATCGTCGACCGCGCCGGACAACGCCTGCGCATGTCCGGCGACCTCACCGTCGTCGCGCTCGCAGGTGCGACCGGCTCCGGTAAGTCGTCGTTGTTCAACGCACTGACCGGGCTCGACCTGGCCGCGATCGGAACGCGCCGGCCGACAAGCTCGATGCCGCTTGCCTGTGTCTGGGGTGACGAGCCGGCCGGTGAGGTGCTGAGCTGGCTGGGGATCCCGCGCCGGCACCAGGTGCAGCACCGCAGCTCGCTCGAGGAGGCCCACTCCGAGGACCTGGACGGGCTGGTGCTGCTGGACCTTCCAGACCACGACTCGACCGAGGTCGAGCACCGCCTGATCGTCGACCGGCTCGTGGAGCTGGTCGACCTGCTCGTGTGGGTGGTGGATCCGCAGAAGTACGCCGATGCGGCCCTGCACAACCGGTACATCAAACCGTTCGCCTCGCATTCCGGGGTGATGGTGTTTGCGCTGAACCACATCGACAAGCTGACGCCGGAGCAGCGGAAGAGCTGCCTCGACGACCTGGATCGGCTGCTCAAGGCCGACGGTCTCAAGTCGCCGACAGTCGTCGCGACGTCGGCTGTCAGTGGCGACGGTCTCGAAGAGGTGCGCGGCCTGCTGGTGAAGCGGGTCAGCAACAAACGCTCCGCGCGCGAGCGCCTCTCCGCGGATGTCGACCGCGTCGCGGACCGGATGGCAAGCCAGTGCGGGAACGCGAAGACGCCGGAGATCGCCGAGGCCGACGTCACCGAACTCGTCGACGCGTTGTCTGACGCGAGCGGCCTGTCGGTGGTTGCGGACGCAGTACGTCGCTCGTACCTGCAGCGTGCCCGTGCTGCGACGGGATGGCCGTTGACCAAATGGCTCGGGCGTTTCCGTCCGGATCCGTTGCGACGGCTGCACGGCGACCAGGTGTCGCGCGAGCAGGGCAAGGCGTTGCGCAAGTCGGCATCGAGCGAGGTCGCGATCGCGCGCTCTTCGTTGCCTGCGGCAACTCCCGTGCAGCGGGCGCGGATGGATGCCGCCGTCCGCACGATCACGAACAAGGCCGCGGAAGGTCTGTCGCGTCCGTGGGCCGACTCGGTGCGTACGGCGATCCGTCGGCGCGAGGAGTCGCTGGGCGACGAGCTCGACCAGGCGGTCGCGCGGACGGACCTTGGTGTCACCAACAATCCGGGCTGGTGGAGTTTCGCGCGGATCGTGCAGTGGGTGCTGTTCCTGGTCACGCTCGGCGGTGCGGCGTGGCTGATCGCCTTGCTGGTGGCGCGGATCGCTGATCTCAACGATCCGCCGCTGCCGGAATGGAACGGCATCTCGTACGCCTGGATCATGCTGGTCGGTGGTGCCGTCCTGGGGCTGGCGCTCTCCTTCGTCTGCCGGGTGTTCGCGACCAACGGGGCGCTGCGGCGGTCCCGTCAGGTGGCGAAGGCGCTGCGGACCGAGCTCGAGAAAGTTGCCGACAGCCACGTAGTTGCGCCGGCCCGCGACGAGCTCACGGCGTACACGACCTGCCGCGACAGCCTCGCCGCCGCCCGCGGCTAGGCGTCCGCCGGACCGATGGTCGAGCTGCCGCCGGGGCACGCGCAAGAGTTTGCGTGCGCCTCGGCGGCCAGCAGCGGTCAGAGCTCTGCGTCGGGGGCGTACTGGGACATCGAGATCTTGGCCGCGGAGGTCAGGTCTTCCTCCGTCGTCGTGCCGGAGGCGCGGATCGCTTCGATCCAGGCTCGGACCGACTGCTCGTTGTAGCTGATCACCTCGGCGGAGTTGGCCATCTCGGCCGGATCGGTGACCTCCGGGAGCTCGCCGGTGACGTAGAGCCCGAGGCCGAGCAGACCGCCGTCCCAGCCCGGACCGACCCAGAGCGCGCCCGCGCCGCCGGGCGCCGGAGCTTCGCTCATCGAGTGCTCGAGCTCCAGCTCGGTCGAGGCGTCCGCTCCCGGCAGCAATCGCAGCTCGAGGAGACTGTTGGGACCACCGAACGTCACCTTGAACCGCTTGGGCGGCTCGCACTCCAGGATCTCGCCGCCGGCGTTGCCCTCCAGCTGGAAGGTGCCACCGACCTCGAGGTTGCCGGAGACGGGCATGAACCAGCGCTTCATCCGGTCGGGGTCCGTGAGCGCGTGCCACACCTCCGCCGGCTCGGCCTGGTACGAGCGGCGCATCAGCACCGTCACGGTCTCGCCGGTGCGGCTGACCTCGCGTTGGACCGCATTGATGTGCTCGAGGATGTCGATCACAGGTGATTCCCTCTCCTGCTCGGCTGCTGGGATGGACCTCAGAATGCCGGGCGGCGCTTATATAAGTCAAGGGTGAGATAATCATGCCGCCTCCGCCGACAGCGGGAGCGGTGTGACCGGGTACTCGTCGGCGGGGTAGGGCGTCGCGGTGGTGTCGGCCAGCGCGGGGTGTGGAGCGAGCGCGGGGCTGTCGAACGTGGCGTCGGCGCGAGGGGCGTTCTTGGTGAAGGTCGCGGTACCTCGGCTGAGGTCGTGGCCGACGGAGAACGCTTCGAGGATCACCTTGCTGACCTGCTCGCCCGTGTCGTTGGTCCACTCGTGGGTGCGAAGCCGGCCGGTAACGATGACGGGCTGGCCGGTGCGGATCGATTCGAATGCGTTCTGCGCCAGGATTCGCCAGCAGTCCACGGTGAACCAGGTCGTCGGTTTGTCGACGAACCGCTGGCTGGTCCTGTCGAATTGGCGTGGGGTCGAGCCGACCCGGAAGGTGGCGTGCGGTTGCTGCCCGACCTCCTTGAAGTCGGGGTCGCTGCCGACCCAGCCCTGAACTGTCACGTACGTGTCGCCGACGCTCATCGCGTTGCCGTCCCTTCGGTGCGGGTTGCCTTGTCGGCAGAGAAGATGCACTGTTCGCGGCTTGGTGAGACGCCCGAATTCGTGCCTGTGGAGAAAGCACATAGGCTCTACGTATGGCGGAATTCATCTACACGCTTCGCAACGTCCGGAAGGCGCACGGTGACAAGGTCGTTCTCGACAACGTCACCTTGAACTTCCTCACCGGCGCGAAGATCGGCGTGGTCGGGCCCAACGGCACCGGTAAGTCCTCGCTGTTCAAGATCATGGCGGGGCTCGACCAGCCCTCCAACGGCGAGGCGCGGCTGGCGGAAGGGGCGACGGTCGGGATCCTGCTGCAGGAGCCGCCGTTGACCGAGGGCAAGACCGTGCTGGAGAACGTGCAGGAAGGGGTCGGCGACACCAAGCAGAAACTCGATCGTTTCAACGAGATCTCTGCTGAGCTGGCCGACCCGGACGCCGACTACGACACGCTGCTGGCCGAGATGGGTGACCTGCAGACCGAGCTCGACCACCGCAACGCCTGGGACATCGACGCCCAACTGGAGCAGGCGATGGACGCTTTGCGTTGCCCGCCGCCGGACGCGATCGTCGACAAGCTCTCCGGTGGTGAGCGTCGCCGGGTCGCGCTGTGCAAGCTCCTGCTGCAGCAGCCCGATCTCCTGCTGCTCGACGAGCCCACCAACCACCTGGACGCCGAGTCCGTGCAGTGGCTGGAGCAGCACCTGCAGAAGTACCCGGGCGCCGTCATGGCGATCACCCACGACCGGTACTTCCTGGACAACGTCGCCGAGTGGATCCTCGAGCTCGACCGCGGCCGGACGTACGGCTACGAGGGCAACTACTCGAAGTACCTGGAGACCAAGAAGGCGCGTCTGGTCGTCGAGGGTCAGAAGGATGCCAAGCGGCAGAAGATTCTGGAGCGCGAGCTCGACTGGGTCCGGTCCAACGCGAAGGGCCGGCAGTCCAAGAGCAAGGCGCGTCTGCAGCGGTACGAGGAGCTGGCCGCCGAGGCCGAGCGCGCCAAGAAGCTGGACATCGACGAGATCAACATCCCGCCGGGTCCGCGCCTGGGCAGCACGGTGCTCGAGGTCAGCAAGCTGGAGAAGGGCTTCGGCGACCGCAAGCTGATCGACGGCCTGAGCTTCAGCCTCCCGCGCGCCGGCATCGTCGGCATCGTCGGTCCGAACGGTGTCGGCAAGTCGACGCTGTTCCGGATGATCGTCGGCGAGGAACAGCCGGATGCAGGCAGTCTGAAGCTGGGCGAAACGGTCAAGATCTCGTACGTCGACCAGTCGCGCGGCGGCCTGGACCCGAAGAAGACCGTCTGGCAGCAGGTGTCCGACGAGCTCGACTTCATCAAGGTCGCGCACTTCGAGATGCCGAGCCGCGCGTACGTCGCGTCGTTCGGCTTCAAGGGTCCGGACCAGCAGAAGCCCACCGGCGTACTGTCCGGCGGTGAGCGCAACCGGCTGAACCTGGCGCTGACGCTGAAGATGGGCGGCAACCTGCTGCTGCTCGACGAGCCGACCAACGACCTGGACGTCGAGACCCTGCAGTCGCTGGAGGATGCGCTGCTGGAGTTCCCGGGCTGTGCGGTGGTCGTGTCCCACGACCGGTGGTTCCTGGACCGCGTGGCGACCCACATCCTCGCCTGGGAAGGCACCGACGAGGACCCGGCCAAGTGGTTCTGGTTCGAGGGCAACTTCGCGTCGTACGAGGCGAACAAGGTCGAGCGGCTCGGCCCGGAGGCGGCTCGTCCGCACCGCGTCACCCACCGCAAGCTCACCCGCGACTGAGCAAGGTATAGAAGGACCCCGCTTCCGGCTCGGAGGCGGGGTCCTTCGTGCTTCCTGATAGTTAGCCCTTGCGCTAAGTATCAGCCGAAGCAATACTTAGCCTCATGGCACAGTATTCGGCTGACGTGGACGGTGTGTTCGTCGCGCTCGCTGATCCGACCCGGCGCAGTGTGATCCGGCGGCTCGGGCGCGGGCCGACCAGTGTGGGTGAGCTCGCGGCCGACTTCCCGATCACCCTGCCGTCGTTCATGAAGCACGTCCGGACGCTGGAGTCGAACGGGCTGATCCGCACGGTCAAGGTCGGCCGGGTGCGCACCTGCGTGCTGAATCGCGAGCGGCTGGCGCTGGTCGACGACTGGCTCGCCGAGCAGCGCCGGATCTGGACGGACCGCACTGATCGGCTGGAACGCCTCGTCACCGAATCCCAGGAGGAAGAATCATGATTGATCCCGAGCTTGATCTCACCGTCGAGCGCGTGATCCGGGCCCCGCGGGCGACCGTCTGGAACGCCTGGACCGATCCGGCAAAGTTCGCGCGCTGGTGGGTGCCGGAGCCGGCGGTGTGCCGGGTCGAGCGGCTCGAGGTTCGGCCTGGCGGCGCGATGGTGACGCAGCTGAGCGAGGACGGGACACAGTTCGTACCGCATCTCGACGCGAGCTTCCTCGTGGTCGAGGAGATCGAGCGGCTCGTCTTCACCAACGCGATCGACAGCAACTGGCGTCCGGCCAGCCCGGAACCGTTCCTGATGACGGCGGAGGTGACGCTCGCGGAGCATCCAGAGGGCACGCACTACCGGATCATCGTGCGCCACGGTACGTCGGCTGCCCGGGCGCAGCATGAGGAGCTGGGATTCGCCGACGGATGGGGCACGGTCACGAAGCAGCTGGCAGCGCTTGCCGAGAGGGAGAACCGATGAAGCTCGTACTGACGGAATTCGTGACGCTGGACGGGGTGAGCCAGGGCCCGGGTTCGCCGACCGAGGACACGAGCGACGGGTTCACGCGCGGCGGATGGTTGGTGCCGTTCATCGACGAGGCGTTCGTGAAGCAGACGTCCGACTGGCTGCAGCGAGCAGACGGGTTGTTGCTGGGCCGCCGAAGCTATGAGGCGTTTGCCCGGGACTGGCCGCAGATCACCGACCCCGACGATCCGTTCACCGAGCGGATGAACTCGCTGCCGAAGTACGTCGTCAGCCGGACGATCAGTGAAGGCGATTGGCAGCCGACGACAGTGCTGAGTTCTTTCGAAGGCGTTGAAGAGCTGAAGGCGCGGCCCGGTGGTGAGTTGCAGGTGCACGGGAGTGCCCGGCTGGGGAGTGCGTTACTAGCCGCTGGGCTGGTGGACCTTGTCCGATTGGTGGTTGCGCCGACCGTGATCGGCGCCGGTCGCAGGCTGTTCGATCAGCCGGGCGCCACTGCCGGGCTGAAGTTGGCGAAGTACGACGCGACGCCGAGCGGACTCATGTTGCTCGAGTACGAGACCGTCGGCGTCGCGCCGGTGGGGGAGTACGAAGGCGTCAGCGCGTTTGTGTGACGTAGTCGTCCAGGACGGTCTGCACGACCGGGAGGTCTGAGGTGATCAGCGCCTTCCACAGCGCCCAGCCGCGGGCTCGTGCCCACATTCCCGCGTCCTGGGCGACCGCCGACCGGAAGGCCTCGCGGGACGAGCCGGAGAAGAACGTGTAGGCGATCACCAGATCACAGGCCGGATCGCCGACGCCCGATGTACCGAAGTCGATGACGGCGGTGAGCCGGCCCTCCTGCACCAACAGGTTTCCGTAAGCGATGTCGCCGTGAAACCACACCGGCGGTCGATCCCACGTTGACGCCAGAGCGGCATCCCACACCTCACCCGCGAGGTCTGCGTCGATGCGATCCTTCAGTACGGCGAGGGCCTCGACCGTCTCGTCGTGGTAGTGCTGCAGCGACGCACCGCGGTAGAAGCTGTGCTCGCCGGCGAGCGGTCCGCCGGTCGCATCGATGCCCTGCAGCGCGTGGATGAACTCCGCGATCGCCTCCGCGAAGGCAGGCAGATCGGTCACCGTGTCAGCCGACGCCGTCCGCCCGTCGATCCACCGCCGGATCGCCCACGGATGCGGATACCCCTCACCCGGAGCACCCTTCGCAATCGCGGTCGGGATCTCCACAGGCAGGTACGGCGCGAGCACCGGCAACCACTGATGCTCCTTGTCGACGGCCGGCACGTACGCCGGACCCGTTGGCAGGCGCGCGGTCAGATCGGTGCCCAGCCGGTACGTCCGGTTGTCCCAGCCGTCGACCTTGACCGGCGTCACCGGCAGGTCGGCCCATTGCGGGAACTGCTGCGCGATCAGTCGCCGTACCAGGTTCGCGTCGATGCCGGCCCGGCCGTCTTCGTGAATATCCGTCACGGCGCAAGCGTCCCGAAACGCGCGAGCGGTCTCAAAGTCTTTAGCTCGGGGCTACAGCGTTGTCGATCGAGTCGGCGAGGAACCGCGAGATCACCTCGAGTTCGTCGACGGTCCGGGTCGCCAGGACCTCCTGCATGCGCGCGCCCTGTTCGGCGTACAGCGGGACGAGTTTCTCCTGGATCGTCTCCAGCTTCGGCGTGACGACGACCTTGCGCCGGTCGCCCGGATCGGCCTGGCGGGTGACGAAGCCGTGCGACTCGAGCCGGTCGATGACGCCGGTGATCGTCCCGGACGTCAGACCGGTGTGTTCGGCGAGCTGGCGTGGCGTGAGCGGCCCGTACGTCTGCAGCAGCGTCATGAACTGCGAGTCGCTGGCGCCCAGGCCCACCTTCGCCGACACCGCGTGGTTGTACAGAACCGCGCCGGCGATGAAACGGATCATCCGCTCCTGGATCTGGCCGGCGAGCTCTTCACGAGTACTGGTCATGGTCCGCCTCAGCATAGGGCTTGCATTTCTCTCGGATCTCCAAGATACTCGAATCATCAAGATACTTGAAGGGACGAGAGAAAATGAAGATATTGGTGATCGGCGGCGGGACCGGCGGCCTGGCTCTGGCGCACGGCCTGAAGCGGGCCGGGATCGGCGTGACCGTGTTCGAGCGGGACGCGCTCCGGACCGACGGCCTGCACGGGTACCGGGTCGGGATCGACCCGGACGGCAGTCGCGCGCTGCATGCGCTGCTGCCGAAGGAGCTGTACGACACGTTCGTGGCCACGAAGGCGCGCGATCCGAAGTACTTCAACATGCTCACCGAGGACCTCAAGGAGGTCCTGTCGATGGAGATCCCGGCGTCGACCGACCCGGTCGAGAGCGAGAAGTCGATCAGCCGGATGACGCTGCGCCAGGTGCTGCTGACCGGGCTGGACGACGTCGTCGAGTTCGGCAAGGAGTTCACCCGGTTCGAGCAGCACGGCGACCAGGTCACGGCGTACTTCGCCGACGGTACGAGCGCTACCGGCGACCTGCTCGTTGCCGCTGACGGTTCAGGATCGCGAGTACGACGTCAGTACCTGCCGCAGGCGAAGACCGAGGAGACCGGGATCGTCGCGATCGCGGGCAAGCTGCCGATCACCGCGGAGAGCGCCAAACTGGTGTCGCCGAAGGTCTTCGAGGGCATCTCGATCGTCACCGCGCCGCGCGGCTTCGCCTGCATCCTGCACGTGATGGAGTTCCATTGGGACCGCGACGGTCACGTGAAGAGCGGGATCGGCGGCAACACCGAGGAGCTCATCCGACAGTGGCCGGGACTGCAGTTCGACAACACCCGCGACTACATCAACTGGGGCCTGTCCGCGACCAAGGACAAGCTGCCGGCGAACATCATGAAGCTGAGCGGCGAGGAGCTCGTCAAGGTTGCCCTGGATGTCACCCCGGGCTGGCACCCGAACCTGCGGCGGCTGTTCGAGCTGACCGATCCGGGCACGTGCTTCCCGGTGAACATCTGGACCTCGGTCCCGCTCCAGCCGTGGAAGACCACGAACGTGACGCTGCTGGGTGATGCGATTCACACCATGACGCCGGGCCGCGGCGTCGGTGCGAACACCGCGCTCCGCGATGCCGTGAACCTCTGTCGCGCGCTGATCGACGTACGCGATGGTCGGCGCGAGCTGATCCCGGCCGTCAACGAGTACGAGGCCAAGATGATCGAGTACGGCTTCGATGCGGTGATCAAGTCGCGGGCGCAGATGACATCGTCCGACCCGGTGCACAAGCCCGTGATCGGCCGGGTCGCGCTGGCCGGCATGCGTACGGCGATGCGTACCGTCAACCACCTGCCGCCGGTCAAGCGCCGGATGCGCGACTCGATGCTCGCGTACCGCGGCGCCGACCGGGACGAGCTCTCCCTGGAGATCGGCTAGCGCTGGCCGATGTGCTCCGAGACGGCGTCGAACACCCGGCCGACCGCGGCGAAGTCCTCGGGGCTGGCGAGGTCGACCAGGTTCTCCCGGACTCCCTCGACGTGGTACGGCGCGGCCTGCTCCAGCAGCGAGAATCCGGCCTCGGTCAGCTCGGCCCAGACACCGCGCTTGTCGCTGGTGCACGACGTACGGCGGACCAGGTCGGCTGCCTCGAGGCGGCCGACCGTGTGGGTCAGGCGCGACCGGCTCTGGTGCAGCCGGTCGGCCAGATCAGCCATCCGGAGCCGCCGGTCGGGGGACTCCGACAGCCGGACCAGGATCTCGTAGTCGTTGATGCCGAGACCGAATCGGCGCAGGTCGTCGTCCAGCTTGGCCATCAGGCGTGCGGTGCCCAGCAGGTACGCACGCCACGCCACCTGCTGCTCGGGGCTGAGCCACCGAGTCCCAGTCTCCATCGTCGTCACGGGAACAGTGTACCGGGAATGTAGTTGACTTTTAAACCGTTACTGCCTACTGTCGTAGTCATCGGTTGAAGTTTTAACTATAGACCCGGCTGCGTCGCCCCCGACCAGTACGTACACCTTCCCGAGAGGACCCCATGAGCGACACCACCACCGGCACCCTGACCAGCACCATCCCCGGCCTGGTCGCCGGTACGTACGCCCTCGACACCGCGCACACCGAGATCGGCTTCACCGTCCGGCACCTGATGACCAAGGTCCGTGGCACCTTCCAGGAGTTCAGTGGCGAGATCACCGTCAAGGACACCATCGAGGAGTCCGGTGCGAACGTCTCCATCGAGCTCGGTTCCGTGCACACCCGGAACGAGCAGCGCGACGGGCACCTGAAGTCCGGCGACTTCTTCGACGCCGAGAACAGCCCGAAGATGACCTTCGTCAGCACCGCGATCAAGCCCGAGGGTGACGACTACATCCTCGCCGGCGAGCTGACCATCAAGAACGTCACCAAGCCGGTCGAGCTCGGCGTCGAGTTCCTCGGCGTCGACCAGAACGCCTACGGCCAGACCATCATCGGCTTCGAGGCCTCCACCTCGATCAGCCGCAAGGAGTGGGGCATCGACTTCAACGTCCCGCTCGAGGGTGGCAAGCTGCTGATCGGCGACAAGGTGGACATCCACCTCGACGTCCAGGCTGCTCTGCAGGCCTGACGCACCACGATTCAAGCCCCGCATCCAGGTGGATGCGGGGCTTCGTCATGCCTGGACCATCCGGTGGGCGAGGTCCGCGTACAGCTTGCCGAGCGCCTCGGGGTCACCGCGGTGCGGCGTGTACCAGCGGGCCACGTCGATGGAGAGCGACAGTACGGCGAGGGTCGTGCCGGGCAGGTCGGTGACGGCGAAGTCCCCGGCCGCCATGCCGTCGGTGAGGACCTGTTCGATCTGCAGGGAAATGGCCCGGCGGATCGTCGCGACCTCGGCCAGGTGCTCGGGGGAGAGGGCGGCGAGCTCGTACTGCACCACGCGGGCGATGGTGTGGTGCTGGGCGTGCCACGCCGTGAACGCGGAGACGAGCGAGCGGAGACGATCCGCTGGTGTGTCGCCAGCGTCGGCGGAGCGGAGTACCTCGAGGGCCGCGTTGTGGCCGTAGAGGCTGATCTCGAAGAGCAGGCGTTCCTTGGACGGGTAGTGCACGTAGAGCGCGGCCGGGCTCATCCCGGCGCGGGACGCGATGTCGCGGGTCGTCGTGGCCTGGTAGCCGCGCTCGGCGAAGGCGTCGACGGCGCCGGTCAGCAGCCGGCGCGCGGCGGCCGGCTGGACATGCTCCCAGACCAGGGGACTCGTGACTGCGGACACGTTGACACCTTGCACCAAACGCGTGAAGCTAAGCAAGCGCTTAGCCACTGATCTCAGATTTCGGGGAGGCCGCATGGATCGCGTCATCTTCAACGAGGACCACCACGCATTCCGGGCCAGTGCGAAGGAGTACTGCGACCGCTCGCTGGTGCCGCGGATGGAGCAGTTCCTCGAAGAGAAGACGATCGATCGCGCCGCCTGGCTGGAGGCCGGCAAGCAGGGCTTCCTCGGGCTGGACGTGCCCGAGGAGTACGGCGGTTCGAGCGTCGGCGACTACCGCTTCAACCAGGTCTTCGCCGAGGAGGTCTCGAAGGTCTCCGCGTCGCTGTCGAGCTGCTTCGGCATCCACTACGACTGTGCCGCGCCGTACTTCGTCGACCTCGGCACCGAGGAGCAGAAGCAGCGCTGGCTGCCCAAGTTCTGCTCCGGTGAGTACGTCGCCGCGATCGGCATGACCGAGCCGTCGGGCGGCTCCGACCTCGCCGCGCTGAAGACGACCGCGAAGAAGGCCGACGGCGGCTGGGTGCTGAATGGCTCGAAGACCTTCATCACGAACGGCGACATGGCCGACCTCGTGATCGTCGCGGCCCGCACCAACCCGGAGAAGGGCGCGAAGGGCATCACGCTGTTTGTGGTCGAAGAAGGTATGGAGGGCTTCGCCCGCGGCCGTAAGCTCGACAAGGTCGGCCAGACCGAGTCGGGTACGTCGGAACTGTTCTTCGAGGACCTGTTCATCAGCGACGACAACGTACTCGGCGAACTCGACCGCGGCTTCATCCACATGATGGAGCGGCTGGCCCAGGAGCGGATCGGCGCCGCGGTGTCGAACATCGCGCACGCGACCCAGATCCTCGACGAGACGATCGAGTACGTGAAGCAGCGCAAGGCTTTCGGCCAGTCCGTCGGCTCGTTCCAGTACAACAAGTTCCTGATCGCCGAGCTGGTCACCAAGGTCGAGGTCACCCAGGCGTACGTCGACAACGGCGTGGTCGCGCACGACGAGGACCGGCTGACCGCGGTGGACGCCGCGAAGACCAAATGGTGGAGCGCCCACGTGCAGAACGAGGTACTGGATGCGTGCGTCCAGCTGCACGGCGGCTACGGGTACATGAACGAGTACCGGGTGGCCCGCGCCTGGCGCGACGCCCGGGTGACGAAGATCTGGGCCGGCTCGAACGAGATCATGAAGGAACTCATCGGCCGCGATCTGGGCCTCTGAAAGGGATTGAGAGATGCCTGAAGCAGTCATCGTGTCGACGGCCCGCTCGCCGATCGGCCGCGCGTACAAGGGGTCGCTGACCACGATCCGGCCGGATGATCTCGCCGTACAGATGATCAAGGCGGCGGTCGACAAGGTCGGGCTGACCGGGGACCAGATCGAGGACCTCGCGCTCGGCTGCGCGGAGCCGCACGACGAGCACGGCGGCAACATGGCCCGTCGGGTCGCGGTGCAGCTCGGCTGGGACAACACGCCGGCGACCACGGTGAACCGGTTCTGCGCGTCGTCGACGCAGACCGCGCGGATGGCCTTCCACGCGATCAAGTCCGGTGAGGGCGACATCTTCGTCAGCGCCGGCGTCGAGTGCGTGTCGCGGTACAAGAACTTCGGCTCGGCCGGGGTCGGTGACCCGAGCGCGTTCAACCCGGTCTTCACCGACGCGGTCGCACGGACCGAGAAGTACGCCGAGACCAACGACACGTGGCACGATCCACGCGAGGACGGGCAGATCCCGGACATCTACATCGCGATGGGGCAGACCGCGGAGAACGTGGCGACGCTGCGCGGGATCACCCGGGCCGAGCAGGACGTGTTCGGCGTACGGTCGCAGAACCTGGCCGAGAAGGCGATCGGCAACGGGTTCTTCGAGCGCGAGATCGTCCCGGTGACGCTGCCGGACGGCACTGTCGTGAGCAAGGACGACGGCCCGCGGGCGGGGACCACGCTCGAGGGTGTGAGTGGGCTGAAGCCGGTGTTCCGTCCCGACGGCACGGTCACGGCCGGCAACTGCTGCCCGTTGAACGACGGCGCCGCGGCGGTCGTGATCATGAGCGACACCAAGGCCCGCGAGCTCGGCCTGACTCCGCTGGCGCGGATCGTGTCGACCGGGGTGAGCGGTCTGTCGCCGGAGATCATGGGCCTGGGTCCGGTCGAGGCGTCGAAGCAGGCGCTGACCCGGGCCGGGATGAGCATCAACGACATCGACCTGGTCGAGATCAACGAGGCGTTCGCGGTCCAGGTGATCGGTTCGGCCCGCGAGCTCGGGATCGACGAGGACAAGCTGAACGTGCACGGCGGCGCGATCGCGCTCGGCCACCCGTTCGGGTCGACCGGTGCGCGGATCATGACCACGCTGGTGAACGGTCTGCAGTTCGAGGACAAGCAGTTCGGTCTCGAGACCATGTGCGTCGGCGGCGGTCAGGGTATGGCGGTCGTGCTCGAGCGTCTCAGCTGATGACGCTGGAGAACCGTACGGCGATCGTCACCGGAGCCTCTCGTGGGATCGGGCTGGCGGTCGCGCAGCGGCTGGTGGCCGACGGCGCGCGGGTAGTCATCACCGGCCGCACCCAGGAGACGCTCGACGAGGCCGTGAAGTTGCTCGGCGGTCGTCAGCACGCACTGGCGATCGCGGGCAACGCGGCCGATCCCGCACATCGCGGCGCGGTGGTTGCCGCGGCGGTGGCGACGTACGGGTCGGTGGATCTGCTGGTGAACAACGCCGGCATCAATCCGATCTACGGGAAGCTGCTCGACGTCGATCAGGGCGTCGCGGCCAAGATGGTCGACACCAATGTGCTGGCCGCGATCTCGTGGGTGAAGGCCTGCCGGGACGCGTGGATGCGCGCCCACGGCGGGGCCGTGGTCAACCTGTCCTCGGTGGCCGGTCTAGGCCCGTCGCCGGGCATCGGGTGGTACGGCGCGACCAAGGCGATGCTGTCCCGGATCACCCAGGAGCTGGCCGTCGAGCTGGCTCCGGAGATCCGGGTCAACGCCGTGGCTCCGGCGGTGGTCAAGACCAAGTTCGCCGGAGCGCTCTACGAAGGGCGTGAGGAGAAGGTCGCGTCGACGTACCCGCTGGGCCGGCTGGGCCAGCCGGAGGACGTCGCCTCGCTGGTGTGGTTCCTGCTGTCCGACGAGGCGTCGTGGATCACCGGCCAGACCATCACGATCGATGGCGGCCTGACGCTGAACGGCGGGATCGCCTAGGGCTGACGACCCTGCCAGCCGGCCAGCTGGTCGTACGGCGAGGCGTCGTCAGCCACTGGTACGACGGGACCGAACGGCACATGCCCGCCACGCACATCGGCCGGGACGAACTGGCGGACCATCGGCAGCACGTGCGCCGCAATGTCCTGGTCGAGCTGGTCGACCCGACCGGTTGCCTTCGCCAGATCCCATGCGTGCGTGGCGAGTTCGCCCGTGTAGGCGGCGATGGCAGCCGCACCGGGCAACGTCCCCCACGGCAGCGTGCAGACCCGTCCCAGTACGGCGTTGTCCGCCAGAGTCTCGTCGAGCGACACCCGGCGTTCCTTCCAAGCGGCCGGTACGTCGTCGACGCCGGTCGTGACGACAGGGATCGTCAGCGGATCGCCGCCACGCAGGGCGAGGTCGATCCGCGCGCTGACGGTCAGCAGGTGCCCGAGCAGCGTCCGGACGTCGTACTCGTCGCAAGGCGTCGGCAGGTCGAGGGCGTCAGGCCCGGTGGTGTCGACGAGCTGCTGTGTCTGGTCGAGGGCTCGGACGAAGAGTGGACGAGGATCGTTGTTGTTCATGGCAAACAGCTTCGCGGGGTATATAAGACATCTTCTGTCGCATATTCTGAATTCGTGCGAGCAGATCGGTTGTTGCAGATCATCCTGTTGCTGCAGCGGCATGAGCGGCTGAGTGCGCGCGACCTGGCCGAGCGGCTGGAGGTGTCGGCGCGCACGGTCATGCGCGACATGGAGGCGTTGTCCGCGGCCGGCGTACCCGTCTACAGCGAGCGTGGGCGCAACGGTGGATGTGTGCTGCTGCCTGGGTACCGGGCCGACGTCAGTGAGCTGACACCTCGGGAGGCGCAGGCGCTGTTTGCCTGGTCAGGTCGGGCTGCTCTGTCGGAGGAGCTCGGGTTGCAAGACGCACTGCACTCGGCGATGGGGAAGCTGTCCGCGACGTTGCCTGCGGAGCTGCAAGGGGACGCGGACGCGTTGTCCGGTGCGATCGTGGTCGACCGCCGACGGTGGTTCGCGGACGCCGAGGACACCGGTGCATTGCCCGTACTGCGACAAGCCGTGGTCAAGCGCCGACGGGTCCGCCTGCGCTACGCATCGGCCAGTGAGGGCGTGCAACGCCGTACGGTCGATCCGTGGGGGCTCGTCGAACAGGCGGGCCGCTGGTACCTCGTGGCGGCGCATCGCGGGGCGGCGCGGATGTACCGGGTGTCGCGCGTGGAGCAGGCGGACATCCTCGAGGAGTTGGCGGATCGGCCGGACGGTCTCGACGTACGTGCCGAGTGGGAGCGGCTGCGGTCGGGACTGGAACGGCAGACGCCCGTCGGGGTGGACGTGCTGGTCCGCGTGCGGCCGGAGCGGGTCGAGATGATCCGGCGCATCGCCAGTCCGATGCTTGCGAAGGGCGAAGTGGCGCGGGACGTGCCGACGGATGACGAGTGGCCGCACCTGCGGATGCACTTCCGGGTGCAGGAGGCGGCGTGTGGCGTGCTGCTCGGATTCGCCGGCGATCTGGAGGTGCTGGAGCCGGCGGACCTGCGGGCGCGGATGTTGGAGCTCGCTGAGGCGGCGGTCGCGACCTACCGCTGACGGGTTGCGACGAAGGTCTGCCGGAGGATGATGTTGCCGTCGGCATCTTCATCCTCGTTGCGCCAGTGGAAGCCGGTCTCGGTGATGCCGGTGAACTCCCACCGGGTCTTCGCGCTCTGCGACTCGAGCGTGATGGTGTCCGCGGTCGCGCGTGCGATGAACGGCATCACGAACGCCGCCTTCGGGCCCATCCAGGTCGAGCGGAACGCCTGCAGTTCGGGATCGTAGATGCGCATCGACAGGCCCCACTCGCCGTCGCCGTCACTGGCGCGGGCTGCGCGGCTCGGCGTGATCCAGATGTCCGCGACCGCACGCCCGTCGAGCACCCAGGAGAAGTGCCATTCACCCTTTGTCTGCCGGGTGATTGCGCCGGTCTCGTCGTACCAGGTGACGTCGAGATCCCAGCTGCCGATCAGCTGGGCGAACGGCTCGAAGGCTGCGGCGTACTCCGGCCGAGGTCCGTCGGAGACCATCAGTTCGGCGAAGGTCCGGGCCGCCGAGGCGCCGTCGGTAATCTGCATGATTGTTGTTTACGCCTGACATCCGAACGCGGTCAAGGCGTAGATGCGGACGCCCCGCCGCCGGTGACCCCGTCGCGTGCAACCACGATGGCACTTCCGGCGGTCGGGGCGATCAGTCCGACAGCACCGCGTCACTCTAGTACGACTCCGCTACACAGCCGAATCACGAGACTCTCGCCGCTGTTGCGATCGCGTTGCTGGTTGTTAATGCATGGCGTGGGTACGGCGTGCTGGCTAGGGTCCGGGTCATGACGACGCGGGTGGTGGTCCGGCAGGCAGTAGGCGACGACGCCGAGGCGGTGGCCGCGGTACGGCGGGTGGTGTACCCCTACAAGGCGATGTCGGCGGCGGCGACCCGGCACATCATCACCGTCCAATCGCCCGGTCAGCGGTACCTGCCGCTGGTCGCGGAACGCGACGGCGAGATCATCGCCTGGGGATCGGCCGGGCTGACCGTCTGGACGAGTGAGCCGGGTGAGAGCGAGCTGACGGTGTTCGTGCATCCCGATCACCGCAAGCAGGGCATCGGTAGTCAGTTGGCCGAACGGTTGCACCAGCACCTGACCGAGGTCGGCGCCGTTCGGGTGCGGTCCTTCGTCCACCCGGACGGCCTCGAGTTCGCCCGCAACCTCGGGTACGACGGCACCCGGCAGATGCACTTCGCCGGCGTCGAGCTGACGTCGTTGCCGGAGCAGCCGGAGACGCCGGACGGGATCGAGCTGCGGTCGTTCGACGAGGTGGATCCGCGCGCGGCGTACACGGCCGACACGATCACGGCGCTGGACGAGCCGACCGATGCGCCGATGGACTCGATCGAGTACGACCGGTGGCTCGAGGAGATCTGGAACAGCCCGTCGATGGACAAGTCGCTCAGCGTCGCGGCGATGGCCGGTGACGAGGTGGCGGCGTTCACGATCGTCGAGACCGACGGCGATCGGATGTGGTCGGGTATGACCGGCACGATTCCGGCGTACCGCGGTCGGGGGTTGGCGAAGCTGGTGAAGTCCGTGGCGCTGCGGCGGGCGGCCGCGAGCGGGATCACGTCGGCGTACACGTCGAACGACGACGCGAACGGGCCGATGCTTGCCATCAACAACTGGCTCGGATACCGCCGCGTCCAGACCGAGCTCGGCCTGCTGCGCATGCTGGACAACTGACGGTGACGACGATCGCGTTCGATCGCCTCCAGCATCTGGTCCAGGTTCCGGTGACCGTCGGTACGACGGAGTACCCGTTCCTCGTCGACACCGGCATCGGGACCACGGTGATCTCGTCCGCACTCGCCGATCGCCTCGACGGGGCAACGACCGGTGAGACGTTCACCGGACGGCGGATGTCCGGCCAGGCGATCGAGGTGCCGCTGGTCCGGGTGCCGCGGATCGCGCTCGGTGACTACGTGGTCGAGGGACACGTCGCCGGTGTGGCTGATCTCGGTGATGCCTTCGCGGGGATCCTCGGGCCGACCTTCTTCGAGAACCAGACGGTGACGACGGATCCCGACGCGAAGACGCTGAGTATCCAGCCGCGGGAGGAATTCCTTGCCGACGGCCCCGAGATTCCGCTCGACGTACGGCGTGAATCGGTGTCGGCCGACCCGTTCGCGCAGCTCGTCCTCCCGAGCGGCCGGGAGATCACCGTCGAGGTGGACACCGGCTCGGACAGCCTGATCCTGGACGCCCGCTTCGCTGCGGACTGCGGGATCGATCTGGAGGGCCCCGACGTGACGACGCGGACCGGGACCGACGAGACCGGTTACGTATGGCAACGACAGTGGGCAACGATCGCCGGGAGTGTTCACCTGGCTGCTGCGCCGCAGACCGCGCAGGCGGCGCCGCGGATTCTGTTCCAGGACATCATTCATGACGGCCTGGTGGGTACCGGGTACCTCGAGCGGTACAGGATGACTTTCGACATCACGGGGGCCCGGCTCGTGCTCGGCACGCGAACCCTCTGAAACAGAGCTGTAATCGGTTTACTTCCGGTATGCACCTGAAAGGGCGTTACTTTCCAGGGGACTTGGTCGTTGGAGTTCCCGAGGAGTTGGGATGGAGATCAGGGCGGCTGGACCGCGGGATGTGGACGCGGCGCTCGCGCTGCACGACGCGCTCGTGCCGTATCTGGTGGTCACCCGGAGCTCGCTGACCCGGCGGCTGACCGCCCCCGCCGTCCCTGGGCGCGGCGCGTTCGCGGCGCTGGACGACGGTGAACTGGTGGGCTGGGCATCGAGCGGTCTGATCGGCGGCTCGGACCCGCTGGACGGGGAGCTGCGGCTGCTGGTCCGGCCGGAGTACCGCGGTCGCGGAATCGGCACGAGCTTGCTGGAGGCAACGCACGCGGACCTGCGGGCGGCCGGGGCGACCTCGGCCCGGGTGTTCGCGGACCCGAGCAGCGTCGACTGGGCCGCGCGGTTCGGCTACCGGCAGACCCGGCAGGTGCACTACGCGGGCATCGATCCGCGCAAGGTCCAGGACAGTCCCGAGGTCCCGAGCCAGGTGAGCCTGGTGCCCTTCACCGAGGTCGATCCGCGGATGCTGCACGCCGCCGACGAAGTTGCCCAGCGCACCAAGCCGGGGGACGCGAAGATCTCCTCCCACCCGTACGACGCGTGGCTCGCTGACATCTGGAACTCGCCGGACCTGGTTCGCGAGGTGAGCGTGGCCGCGATGTACGACGGCCAGATCATCGCCTTCACCCGCAATCACGGTGATCGGGCCAAGATGTGGTCGAGGATGACGTCGACCATGCCGGAGTACCGCGGGCGCGGTCTGGCGAAGCTGGTGAAGAGCGCCGCCTTGCACCGGGCCGCCGACGCCGGGGTGCAGGGGGCGTACACCGCCAACTACGACGGCAACGCGCCGATGCTCGCGGTCAACGAATGGCTCGGCTACGACCGGATCGCGACGCACGCGGTCCTGATCTGCCCGCTCTAGGGGACCAGCAGTACGACGGTCTCCGCGACGCAGGCGGGCTTGGTGGAGCCTTCGAGCTCGATGACCCAGTTCAGCGAGACCTGTACGCCGGCCGGGGTCTCGACTGCGTTCGAGATCGAGGCGCCGGCGCGGACACGGGTGCCGACCGGGACCGGGGCGGGGAAGCGGACCTTGTTCACGCCGTAGTTGAGCTTGGCGGTGACGCCCTCGACCTTGAACAGCTCGTCGCCGAAGCGGGCGATCAGGCTCAGCGTCAGGTAACCGTGCGCGATCGTCCCGCCGTACGGGCCCTTCTTGGCGCGCTCGACGTCGACGTGGATCCACTGGTGGTCACCGGTTGCCTCGGCGAACTGGTTCACCTGCTCCTGGGTGATCTCCAGCCATTCGGTCTCGCCGAGCTGGGTGCCGACCGCGTGCGCGACCTCGTCGACACCGTTGAAGGTCTGGGGCATCTCAGGCTCCCTCTAGTTGCGCGGTCCGCCGGCGACGTACAGGACCTGGCCGGAGACGAAACCGGCCTCCTCGCTGCAGAAGAACGACGCCGCGGCGGCGATGTCCTCCGGCTTGCCGGTCCGCTGCACCGGGATCGTCGCGGCGGTCGCCTTCTTGAACTCCTCGAAGTCGACGCCGACCCGCGCCGCGGTGGCCGCGGTCATGTCGGTCTCGATGAAGCCGGGGGCGATCGCGTTCGCGGTCACGCCGAACTTGCCCAGCTCGATCGCCAGCGTCTTGGCCAGACCTTGCAGACCCGCCTTCGCGGAGGCGTAGTTGGCCTGACCGCGGTTGCCCAGCGCGGAGGTCGAGGAGAGGAACACCAGACGCCCGTAGCCGGCGTCGACCATGTGCGACTGGACCGCCTTGGACATCAGGAAGCTGCCCTTGAGGTGGACGGACATGACCGTGTCCCAGTCGTCCTCGGACATCTTGAAGAGCAGGTTGTCCCGCAGTACGCCGGCGTTGTTGACCAGGATCGTCGGGGCGCCGAGCTCGGCCACCACCCGCTCGACCGCGGCGGCGACCTGGTCGGACTTGCTGACGTCGGCGCCGACGCCGATCGCCTTACCGCCGGCCTCGGTGATCGCCTTCACCGTGGCGTCGCAGGCACCCTCGTCGAGGTCGATGACCGCGACGGCGTTCCCGTCCTGGGCGAGCCGCTGCGCGACGGCCGCGCCGATTCCCCGGGCCGCCCCGGTCACGATCGCCACCCGCTGCGTGCTCATCCACCACTCCCATCGATGACTGGTCTGCCGGGGATGACATTACCCACGCGTTGTCATCGGGGTAGTACCCCGGATGCGATGATCGCCGTGTGGATCATCACAACCGCCACGTCTACCACTGTCCGCTCCGCTGGGGAGACATGGACGCGCTCGGTCACGTCAACAACGGCCGGCACGTCGACTATCTCCAGGACGCCCGGGTCGATTTCCTGTTCCGTACGGCGGCCGAGCTGGGCGCCGACGCGCTGGAGACCGGCCTGCTCGTGGCCCGGCACGAGGTCCAGTACCGGGCGCCGCTCGTGTTCCGCCCGGAGCCGGTCCGGATCGAGCTGTGGATCAGCGAGATCCGCGCGGCGTCGTTCACGGTGGACTACGAGATCCTGGACGCCGAGCCGGAGCGACGTACCTATGTCGAAGCGCGGACCAAGCTCGTGCCGTTCGACTTCACGGCCAACCGGCTCCGGCGGATCACGCCGGTCGAGAAGGCCGCTCTGACCAAGTTGGTGGGTGCATGACGTTCTCGTACCAGGTCCTGGTCCGCTGGTCGGACATCGACTCGTACGACCACGTGAACAACGTGCGGTACTTCGACTACCTGCAGGAGGCCCGGATCGCGTTCCTCGCGCAGGTGATGGGGACCACGGGGGACTACTTCGCGCAGTACCCGGTCGTGCTGGTCAGTCAGACGGTCGACTACCTGCGGCCGATCCTGCTGCGGCACCCGCCGTACGACGTGGACGTGTGGGTCGCCTCCGTCGGTACGACGTCGTACACGCTCGGGTCGCGGATCGTGGATCGCAGTGGCGAGTCGGAGGACGTGTACGCCAAGGCCGAGTCCGTACTGGTCGTCGTGGACGGCGAGACGCACGCCAAGCGGCAGCTGGGAGAGGCGGAAAGGGCAGCCCTCCTCGAACACGTTGTGACCACTTGAGAGACTGGGCACGACATGAGTGAGCAGCAGAGCTTCTATGACGCCGTCGGTGGGGCGGATACCTTCCACCGGTTGGTGGCCGCCTTCTACCGCGGTGTTGCCGCCGACCCGGAACTGCGAGCGCTGTACCCGGAGGAGGACCTCGGTCCGGCCGAGGTGCGCTTCCGGATGTTCCTGGAGCAGTACTGGGGCGGCCCGAAGACGTACTCCGAGCAGCGCGGGCACCCCCGGCTGCGGATGCGGCACGCCCCGTTCGCCGTCACCCCGAGCGCCCGGGACCTGTGGCTGGGCCACATGCGCGCCGCGCTGGACGAGATCGCCCTGACACCGGAACAGGACGAGCAGATCTGGACCTACATGGTGATGGCCGCGCAGAGCATGGTGAACACCGACGAACCGCAGTACCCGGGCGCGATCGACGTGTCCGGCCGCTGAACCTCTTCTAAGGAGACACAACGAGCATGGCTACCACTCGTACGGCCAAGGCCCACTGGGAAGGCTCGCTGATGGAGGGCGCCGGCCAGGTCGCTCTCGAGTCGTCCGGTGTCGGCACCTACGACGTCACCTGGGCCTCCCGCGCGAACGACGCCAACGGCAAGACCAGTCCGGAAGAGCTGATCGCCGCCGCGCACTCCACCTGCTTCTCGATGGCGCTGTCGCACGCACTGGCCGGTGCGGGTCACGCGCCGACGTCGATCGACACCCAGGCCGACGTCACCTTCCAGCCGGGTGAGGGCATCACCGGCATCAAGCTGTCCGTCAACGGCAACGTCCCCGGAATCACCGCCGACGAGTTCGCCGAGTACGCCGAGGGCGCGAAGAAGAACTGCCCGGTCTCGCAGGCGCTGTCCGCCGTGCCGATCACGCTGGACGTCACCTTCACCGCCTGATCCCGACATCACGTCCGGCGAACCCGCGCGGGTTCGCCGGACGTTCGCTTTCAGCCGTGGAACTGCGCGACGACCTTGGTGAAGTCGTACTGGCTCTGTGAGATCCCGCTGCACGAGTCGCCGTCGTTGTTGCTGCCGCCACAGGCCCTGTCCCGGTTCACCGACCAGAACGTGAAGCGGGCCAGGTGGTGCTGCTGCGCGTAGGCGAGCATGGTCTTGAAGTCCTGCAGGCGGACAGTCTCGCCGTCGTCGGTCTTGCCGTTCATCGACGAGATCCCCATGTGCCGGTACGCCGTGTCGTCGGAGTACCCGTAGGCCGTCTTCAGGCGGCCCTTCAGACCCTCCTCGGCCTTCTGGGTCAGTGTCGCCATGTTGGTCGACCCGCCGCCGAAGTCGAACGGCATCAGCACCCAGCCGTCGTTGGCCAGCCCGGCCTTGGCGGCCCGGTTGATCAGGTCGACACCCGACGAGTCCGGTCCGGTCTGGTCGGTGCCCATCGTGATGTAGATCTTGATCCCGGAGTTCTTGCTCTTGACGGTCTTCAGCGCGTCGACGACCCGCTGCCGCGCGGCCGAGCTGTGGAACTCGGTGTCCTCGATGTCGATGTCGATCGCCTTCAGCTTGTAGGCGTCGATCACCTTCTGGTACGCCCCGGCGAGCGCGGAGGCGGACGTGCACTTCTCGCCGAGCTTGTTGCCCGACCAGCCGCCGAACGACGGGATGACGTCGCCGCCAGCGGCCCGGATGTTGTTGATCGCGGTCTGGTCCGAGCCGCCGGTCAGCGCGCGGTCGCCGTCCCACTTCGGGTTGCAGCCGCCGTCGGACAGGATGAAGGCCAGCGTGAACCACTTGTTGCCGGCTGCCTTCATCACATCGGCCGGCTTCTGCGGGTTACCCCAGCCGAGGTACTCGTACGGCGCGGCGCCGATGCTGGCCGGGTCCGCCTGGACCTGCTGGGTGGATGCCTGGGCGGCGACGGCCGCGCCGACGAGCAACGTACCGACGGCTGCCGTCACGACGGCGGCCTTGAACATACGCATCGCGAAACTCCGATCTTTGGGGGCGGGCAAAGAGTTAGGAAAGTTTCCTATCAATTGCGGGGCCCGTCAATATCGGAGCGGCTCCAGCTCAGGCTCGGGTTTCGTCGTGGTTCTCGGTCGGCGCAGTTTCGTCGGTCTTGGCTTCTTCCTTCTCGGTGACCGAGCCGACGCCGGAGGAGGCCCCGCTGTCCGGGTCGCGGTTGGTGAGGTTGCCGATCCGGACGACCTCGCCGTTGCGGACGTACCAGGTGGTGCCGTCCTCGCCGCGCAGGGTGGTGATCCGCAGACCGACGGCCACCACGGTCCCGGTCGCCTTCTCCATGTCGATCAGGTCGCCCACGCCGTACTGGTCCTCGAAGATCATGAACACGCCGGCCAGGAAGTCCTTCACCAGCGTCTGCGCGCCGAAGCCGAGCGCCACGCCGATGATGCTCGCGGAGGCGATCACCGGCAGGATGTTGAAGCCGAGCTCGGCCAGCACCATCACCACGAGTACGGCGGTCAGCACGATCGTGACCGTGCTGGTCAGCAGCGAGGCGATCGTCTCCGCGCGCTGCGCCCGGCGCTCGTTCGCCAGCGTGTTCTCGACGAACTCCTGGCCGCGCTTCGATTTCGCCAGCACACCCGCGACCGCGCCGTTGCCGGTCCGGCGGGCGAACCGCCGGATCACCTTGTGCAGCAGCCAGCGGAGCACGAAGAAGCCGATGATCAGTCCCGCGATCCGGGCCGGGACGACCACGACCTGGTCAGTCACCTCGAGTTTGCCGTCGTTGCCGGTGCGGAAGAACGTCGGAAACGCGTCCGGAGGCGACAACAACCGGGAAAACAGGGGGTGACTGAACGAGGACAGAAGGTAGCTGGTCAGAATAGGCATCTCGCCGCCTGATCTTAGTAAGGCTGACAAGGAGACGGAAAAGCATGTCGAGCCGGCTGGATGACGAGCTGTCCAGGCTCGTGAGCGCTGGTGTGCTGCGCCAGTACCAGGCCGACTCGATCCGTGACGCCGCCGACGCCGAGATCGACGCGGCCCTGGCCGACCCCGGTCGCCCCCATCCCCAGCAGGCTGCTCAGCAGGCCGAACCGGCCAAGCCGAAGCCGCCACCGGTCGAGGGTCATCCGAATGCCTTGGTCGAGGTGCTCGGGTACATCGGCGGCGCATTGCTGCTCGGGGCGGTCGCGCTCCTGACCTTGGCGAACTGGGGCGAAATGGGCCGCGCGGCCCGGGTCAGCACGGGTACGACGGCAGCCGTCGTACTGATCGGTGCGGCCATGGTGCTCGCGTTGCTGCGGCGGCAGGAGCAGCTGAGTTCGGCGCTCGCGTCGCTCGGGTGTTGTGTGGCCGGCTTCGCGACGTTCGTGGCGATCGAGGGGGAGACCGGCAGAGTCGCCGGGGTGGCCGTCGCACTCGCGCTGGCGGCGGTCGGGTTGTGGTGGCTCGAAGGGCCATCGTTGCTGGTGGCAACGTTCGGGATCCTGGCCGTCGGTGTGTTGGTGATCACGGCAGACGTCCTCACTCCGGACACCGGATCGGCGGCGAACAGCGCGGGCATCGCCGGCACCGGTTTCATCATCGTCGCGTTCGTGTTCGCGATGCTCGGCCTGGTGCGGGACCAGGTGACGTCGTGGTCACTGGCCGGAGCGGCGATGTTCAGCTCGTCGATCTGCTGGCTGGTGCAGGAGCGCGGCGAGATCATGGCGCTGGCCGTCGGTACGGCGGGGCCCGCGGCGCTGCTGGTCGCGTACGGTCGCACCCGGCGTTCGCCGTACGCCGTGGTGGCCTGCGCGATCCTGCTGGTGATCTGGCCGACGTCGCTGTACCAGCTGACCGACAACATGGCCGGTGTGGCGGTCGGACTCGTCGTAGCCAGCGGAGTCCTGCTGCTGGCCGTGTTGATGCTGAGTAGACGGCGCTCGAACGAGTAACGGCGGCGCGCGCCGTTTAGCCGTTGGTGCGGTTGATACGGCAGACTCGCTGAGGTGACAGCTCCTACTGCAGCCCTTGTCGAGCTAGCGGTTGCCCATGGCGTGGCGACGGAGTACTGGAACTGGCAGGGCGAGCATGTGATCGTCTCGAGCGAGGTCGTGGCCGACGTGCTCGCTGCGCTCGGTGTGGATGCGTCCACGCCGGACAAGGCCGCACTCGCGCTGGCCGAGCACCAAGAGGCGCGCTGGCGCCGCACTCTGCCCGCCACCGTGGTGATGCGTGAGGGATGGACGCCGTGGTTCGCCGTACACCTACCGCACGGGTCGACCGCTGAGGTGTGGGTCGACCTCGAGGACGGCGGTCAGCGGCGCGACATCCCGCAGCAGGAGCACTGGGTCGAGCCGGAGTGGGTCGACGGCGTACAGGTCGGCGAGGCGACGTTCCAGCTGCCCGGGGACCTGCCGCTCGGGTACCACCGGCTGTGCGCGCGGATCGGTACCAATCCGGAGATCTCGGTCAGCACGCTGATCGTCACGCCGCGGAAGCTCGAGCCGGAGAAGCTGCACCGCACCTGGGGTTGGGTGCTGCAGCTGTACTCCGTTCGCTCGCGCCGCTCGTGGGGGATTGGCGACCTGCACGACCTGGGTGACCTGGCCGCATGGTCGGCGCATGATCTGGGCGCCGGCTTCGTGCTGGTGAACCCGTTGCACGCAGCGGAGCTGGCCGGGCGGATGGAGCCCTCGCCGTACCTGCCGGCGTCGCGACGCTTCAGCAACCCGATCTACCTCCGGATCGAGGACATCGACGAGTACGGCGACCTCGCGCCGGCCGAGCGGGATCGTGTGCGGACGCTGGCGCTCCAGGCGCGAGCGCTCAGCGAGGACGTCACCGCGCTGGACCGGGACACGGTGTGGGCGGCGAAACGCGAGGCGCTGCAGTTGCTGTTCCGCGTGCAGCCGTCGGTCGGACGGATCGCGGAGTACGGCGCGTACTGCGACCGGGAGAGCCAGGGGCTGATCGACTTCGCCACTTGGGCCGCGATCGCGGACGTGCACGGGCCGGAGTGGAGCAAGTGGCCCGAGGAGCTGCAGGAGCCGGTGTCGCCGGCGGTTGTTGCCTTCCGCAACGAGAACCCGGACGAGGTCGAGTTCCACTGCTGGCTGCAATGGCAGTTGGACGAGCAGCTCGCGCGGACGCAGGCCCGGGCGAAGGCGGCCGGCATGTCGCTGGGCGTCGTACACGATCTTGCCGTCGGCGTGCATCCGGACGGTGCCGACGCGTGGGCGCTGCAGAACGTGCTGGCGCGGAACATCCACGTCGGTGCGCCGCCGGACGCGTTCAACCAGCAGGGACAGGACTGGTCGCAGCCGCCGTGGCGGCCCAACGCGCTGGCCGAGACCGGGTACGCCGCCTGGCGGGATCTGGTGCGAGCCGTGATGCGCCACGGCGGCGGGCTGCGGATCGACCACATCCTCGGCATGTTCCGGCTGTGGTGGGTCACGTCGCCGGAGCGGCCGACCGAGGGAACGTACGTCCGGTACGACCACGAGGCGCTGATCGGGATCCTGGTGCTGGAGGCCCAGCGCGCAGGGGTGACCGTGATCGGCGAGGACCTCGGTACGGTCGAGCCGTGGGTGCGTGACTACCTCACCGAGCGCGGGATCCTCGGTACGTCGGTGCTGTGGTTCGAGCGGGATGCCAACGGGAAGCCGCTGGCGCCGGAGCGGTGGCGGGAGCTGTGCCTGGCCACTGTCACCACGCACGACCTGCCGCCGACAGCTGGGTACCTGGCCGGCGATCACGTCGAGCTGCGGAACCGGCTCGGTCTGCTGACGCGTCCGGTCGCGGAGGAGCTTGCCGTCGACGAGGCGGACCGTGACGCCTGGCTGGCGGCATTGCGCGAGCGTCATCTGCTGAGCGACACCGACGGTGACGTCGAGCGGATTGTGGAGGCGTTGCATCAGTACGTCGCGCACACGCCGTCGAAGCTGGTCGGGGTCGCGTTGACGGATGCGGTCGGCGAACGGCGTACGCAGAATCAGCCGGGGACCACGGACGAGTACCCGAACTGGCGGATCCCGCTGGGCGGGCCCGATGGCGAACCTGTCCTGGTCGAGGACCTGCCCAACAACCACCGGCTCCGGCGGCTGATCGGTGCGCTGAACATATAGCTTTCCGTATCCAACTGCTCACCAACCGTTGACAATAGATTTGAACGGTTGTTTTCTATTGAGCAGGAGGCGCCTTCCTTCGCTGTTCCACCGCCCCAGCAGTTGAAGGAGCTCGCATGCTGCGCAAAAGGAAACTCGGTATCGCCGGAATTGCCGTCGGCGCGCTCGCGCTGACGGTGTGTACGTCGGTGCCGCTCGCCTACGGACACGGATACACGACCGGGCCGATCAGCCGGGCCAAGAATTGTCAGGACGGAGTCGTGCAGGACTGCGGTCAGATCCAGTGGGAGCCGCAGAGTGTGGAAGGACCCAAGGGGTTCCCGCAGGCCGGTCCGGCCGACGGGAGCCTCTGCTCGGCCGGGCTGCCGCAGTTCGCCGAGTTGGACGATCAGCGCGGCGGGACCTGGCCGGCCACCCAGCTCCAGGGTGGTCAGGGGTTCACGTTCTCGTGGCATCTGACCGCGGCGCACGCGACCACCGACTTCAAGTACTACATGACCAAGCAGGGCTGGGATCCGACCCAGCCGCTGACGCGGTCCGCGCTGGAGCTCGAACCGTTCCTCACCGTCCCGATGAACGGCGCGCGTCCGGCGACCGACGTGTCCCACCCCGGAACCATCCCGACCGGGCGGACCGGACGGCACATGATCCTCGCGGTCTGGACCATCGCCGACACCGCGAACGCCTTCTACCAGTGCTCGGATGTTAATTTCTAATTCAATCTGACGTTTCGCCAATATCTTTCCTGGGCAGTGCACTCCTTGAAATAACCGCCCCATATTTCAAGGAGTGTCCCCATGAAGTCAGTGCTCCGTCGCGTCGTCGTCCCGATCGTCGCCGTCCTCGTCGGCCTGCTGCCCGGTGTGGTGGCAGTCGAGCAGGCGTCGGCGCTGACCAAGATGACGCACGCCCAGGCGACCGCGATCTTCTCGGCCGCCGGCATCACCTGGTCGTCCAGCGGTGGCTGCTCGAACCGCAACAACCCGACCTGTACGTCGTTCGACCAGATCAACGACAGCACGGTGTACGGCGTTCGCACGCTCAAGCAGGCGAGCGGGTGCGCGATCCGGATCACCGGCGGCACCGAGACCGGCCACGCCAGCGGCACGTACAGCCACTGGAACGGCTACAAGGTGGACGTGGCGATCACCACGTGTGTGACCAACTACGTCCACAACAACTTCACCCGCATCGCCGACCGCGGCGACGGCTACCCCCAGTGGCGCTCCGGCGCCGGCAACATCTACGCGAACGAGGGCAGCCACTGGGACATCACGTACTACAACTGCGGCGGCTGCTGAACAGCAAAGGCTGCCGCGCTCCGCGCGGGTTGTGGAGAGGGAACTGCGGAGGTTGCTGATCCGCTTGCGGACCTGTGGCCGCTCCAGGGTGAGGCCCTGGGGCGGCCGCGGGTCTTGTGGGTACTAGGCTTCGGGGCGTGATACCTCAATTGTCGGGGCACTCCCTGTTGGTGTTCGTGGGGATCCCTCTGCTGGTTGTCGCGGTGCTGGCGTTGCTGGTGTTCGCGTCGTCGATCGCTGACGGGCCGCGGTACCGCCCAGGGCTGTCCTGGTGGGCTCCGCCGGTCTGGATCAACGGACCGACGGCCACCAAGCCGGACCCGGCCAACCTGCCCGAGCTGCCTCAGCTGAGTGCCGCGCCGGGTACCACCGCGACTGCTGCCACCGGCGTCGCCCGCACGACCGGAGGCGCAAGTGCCAGCTGGTGACGCATTCACCCCCGATCAGCTCTACGACATCGAGCGAGCGGTCCGGTACGCCGAGGAAACCTCCGGCCTGCACTTCTCCGTGTACGTCGGCGGCGCGGACTCCGAGACCCGTCCGTTCGCGCTCGAGCTGTTCAACGAGCTCGACGACCCGGACAGCAGCGTCCTGGTGTACGTCGACCCGGCCGGTCGCCGGCTCGAGATCGTGACCGGTCCGCTGGCCAAGCGGCAACTGTCGGACACCGCCGCCGGTCTGGCCGCGCTGACCATGCAGACGTCGTTCGCCACCGGCGACCTCACCGGCGGTCTCGTCACCGGCGTACAGCAGCTCGGGACGCACGCTCACCAGCCGCCGTTGCTGCACGCCAGCGACGAGCAGCACAAGCTGTAGCACGTGGCACCGGCCCTGCAGCCCCGCCGCATCGAGCTGGGCGACGTCGTACTGCGTCCTTTCGTCGCATCCGACGAGGCTGCAGTGGCCGAGGCGTTGCGTGACCCCGGCATCCTCCGCTGGACCGCTGGTACGGCGGTCATCCGCGCACATGCCGAGCAGCGCGCCCGCCGGTGGCTGGAGCCCCGCATCGACGGCTGGAACCGCGGTAACGCCATCTTCGCGATCGCGGACGCCGGTACGGACCAGGTGCTCGGCAACGTGTCGCTCCGGGACGTTCACCGCGTCCCGGACCAGGCCGTCGCGGCGTACTGGGTCAGCCCGCTCGCCCGCGGCCGCCGGCTCGGTGCGCGCGCACTCGACGCTGCAGCAACCTGGGGCTTCGCAGCCGACGGTCTCGGCCTGCACCGCATCTCACTCGACCACTCGCTGATCAACGAGGGTTCGTGCCACGTTGCGATCCGCGCCGGCTTCCAGCTGGAGGGTGTGATGCGCGACTACTACGTCGAACCGACCGGGAAGCGGCACGACTCACACCTGCATGCCCGGCTGGCCACTGACGTGGTTCTTCAGCCCGCGGACGCGGCCGGCTCGTAGGTCGGACAGGCCGGACTGGGGTACGCCGCCTGGGTGCGCGGATCGAGGCACAGGTTGAGCACCTGCGCCGAGGACGACCCCGGGCCGAGGTAGACGACCCAGGTGTTGATCACCGGTGTCATCGAGCTGCTGTTCGTGAGCCCTGGGTACTGCCCGTTGACCAGCATCGCCTTCGCCGGGATCCCGGCGCGGGTGAGCGCGGCCGCCGTGTTCTTCGCGGTCTCGTCCGCGGGCATGCCGACGTCGGTCGGGTACTTGTCGATTACGACGATCCACTGGCCGCGCTTGAACTTCGGCGAGACCGGCCCGGTGTTCACCTGTGGCGTCGTCTTCTGAGCCTTGGCCTTCGGGGCGGCCGAGGAGGCCGGCGGCTGCCGGTCTGCCTTCGTGGCGCTCCCGCTCGCGCCGGCGGTCGGAGCTGCCGGTGCTGCGGCGCCGCTGTCCGTACCCGATCCCATCCGCAGTCCGTCGGCCGGCGGGTCGTCCGAGGTTCCCCGGGTCAGGATGAAGCCGAACACCGCGACCATCGCCGCCGCGGCCACCACGCCCGCGCCGATGGCGCTGTGCGAACGCTGTGCCTTCCGCGGGCCTGCCGCCGGCGTACTGCGCCTGGCAGCGGTCTTCTGTTGTTTGCGAGCAACCCGAGCGGGCGGCTTCCGGTGATCGACGCGAGTCACGGCAAGGGCCCCTCCCCAAGAAAAACCCGGACCTCCGTGGATGGATGGTCCGGGCCACCTTAAACCGAACGACCGAATAAATGAGCCTCTCTCAGGTGGCGAGAATCTCTTTCCCTGCAAGGGAATCGCGCACCGCGCACAACCCCTCACGATCCGCCGACGAGCAATCGTTTGATCCTTACCGAACGGGGTCGGCCGATCCGGAAGAGCAATGGCTTGACCTAGACAGCGCTCTAGCTGGTTCGCTCCTGCTATGCGTTATCTGACCATCGGAACTGACCCCGCGCGACAGCGCCGGGTGAGCCAGATCGCCCTCGGGGCGATGCTCATGGGTACGGCGACCGACGAGGCCACGTCGTACGCGATTCTGGACCGGTACGTCGAGGCGGGCGGGACGTTCGTTGACACGGCCAACAACTACGCGTTCTGGGTCAACGGCACCCAGGGCGGTGAGAGCGAGCAACTGCTCGGCCGTTGGCTGCGGAGTCGCGGTGTCGGGGACGAGCTCACGATCGCGACCAAGGTGGGCGGACGACCGCCGCGACCCGCCAATGCGCTGAGCGAGGATCTCGAAGGACTGTCGGCTCAGGTGATCAAGGAGTCCCTGGCCCGCAGCCTGGAGAACCTCGGCCGCGACCACGTGGACGTGTACTACGCGCACGTCCCGGATCCCGCCACGCCGCTGGAAGTGCAGGTCGAGGCGTTCGGGGAGCACGCGGTCGAGGGGACTGTCGGACTGGTCGGCCTGAGCAACTACTGGAGCTGGCAGATCGAGCGGTTCCGGGCGCTGGCGGCTGCGGGCGGTCTGCCGACATGCGACGTTCTACAGCATCACCACACGTACTTCCGGGCACGGACCGACCAGGGTGGACTCCGGTCCCGGGACGGCGCAATCGGCGTCACCGACGGGCAGTTGCTCAGCTACCTGCGTGCGGAGCCCGGCCTGACACTGGTGGCGTACTCACCGCTGCTCAGCGGTAGCTATGTCCGAGCCGACAAGCCGCTGGACGAGCTGTACGACCACGCCGGCACGAGAGCGCGGAAGATCGCGCTGGACGAGGTGGTGCGCGAAACGGGCGCCACCGCGAACCAGGTGGTGCTGTCCTGGCTGATGGGTGGTGAGATTCCGATCGTCCCGCTCGTAGGTGCTTCCTCGGTCGCCCAGATCGACGAGACGCTCGCGGCGGTCGACCTCGAGCTCACCTCCGAGCAGCGCCACAAGCTGGGCGCGGCCGGTCAGAACTAGGTGCCGGACGGGATGCCGTCGTACTTCGCCTTCGGGCGGGTGTCGAGGGCGTCGTCGAGCCAGGCGTCGATGTCGACGTCCGCGGACAGGATGTGGTGGACGTACGACGCGCGTTCGTGGCTGAGGACCTCCAGCTCCCAGACGCACGGAGCGGCGCCGATCGGAGCCGGGCGGAGGTCGTCCACCTCCATCCCGCTGAAGATGCTCAGCCGGGACTGGAAGTCCTTCGCCCAGCTCTGCACCACCAGGTAGATGCCGTCATCGCCCAGATGCAGTACGACGACGCCGAGCCCGACCGCTCCCATCGCGTCGTCGAAGTCGAGTTGGCGCGTGGCGGTACCGCGGGCCGCCTCGACCATGTGGTCGTCCCACTGCCGCCCACGGGCCGTGATGACATACGGCTTCACCAGGCGGTGCGAGAACCGCCAGGGCATCAAGGGAGTGATGGGACGGGGTCTGTACGCCTCTGCGAGTCCGGTCAGCGCAACAGCTGCCGCACCGGCCAAGGCAGGGTCGGAGGCGGGCACCGAACCAGTCTTACCGCACATCGAGGTTCAACGCGACAGGGCCGGTCTCGGATGAGACCGGCCCTGTCTGAACGTCGATCAGGCGACGATGTCCTTCGCCTGCGCCGCGATGGCGCGGGTCAGGTCCGCCTGTGCCTCGGTGACGTACCGGAGCGTCGGAGCGTCCACCGCCGACGACTCTGCGGCCAGCCAGCCGGTGAGCGCGTCCAGTGCCGCCTGGTCGGCCAGGTGGCGAGGGGACAGGTACACCAGGACGTTCTCGCCCATGGACGAGCCGAGCCGTGTGTACACGTCCTTGGCCGCGTTCAGGTACTTGTCGACGTACGGCCGCAGCAGGTCCTCCTGGCCGGGCTGCTGGAAGCCGAGGATGGTCCGGAACTGCGTCTCGTTCGGGGTGTCCTCGGACTCCACCGCGATTCGCCAGGCCTCTTCCTTCGCTTCCGCGGTCGGCCGGGCGGCACGGGCCTGCGCGGCCCGCTCCTGACCGGTGATCGTGGTGTCGCGGGTGAGCTCGTCCTCGATCTCGTCCGCATCGATCTTCCCGAGGCGGGCGAGGGACACGATCAGCGTCCAGCGCAGGTCGGTGTCGACGACCAGGCCCTCCGGCAGGTCGCGACCGTCCAGCCATCCGGCGAGCCGGTCGGCGCCGGCCGCCGAGAACACGGCCGAGCTGTACGCCCGGACGAATGCCAGCTGGTGGTCGCTGCCCGGCTCGGCGTCGGCGACCAGACCGGCCAGTGCCTCCTCGAGCTGTGCCCGCAGCGCAGGACGGTTCTGCGGGGCGGCGTACTGGTTGACGGCGCTGTTCGCCTGCGCGAGCAGGGAGCGGACGCCGGTGAGGTCGGTCTCGGCGCGGATACCGCGCAGGACGATGCCGACGTACTGGCTGGCCGGCATCTCGGCGTCCCGGGTCATGTCCCAGGCCGAGCCCCAGGCGAGTGCCCTGGGCAACGATTCGGTCAGCTGGTCGATCGACTCGACCAGCGTGGCGCGGGAGCGCTCGTCCAGCCGGATCTTCGCGTACGTGAGGTCGTCGTCGTTCAGCAGCACCAGATCCGGCTGCGTCGCGCCGGTGAGCTCGGGCAGCTCGGTGCGGGCGCCGTCGATGTCCACCTCGAACCGCTCGGTCCGCACCAGGCCCTCGTCGGTACGCCGGTACAGGCCGACCGCGAGGCGGTGCGGACGCAGTACCGGGAACTTCTCGGTCGCGGTCTGCTCGATCGCGAACGAGGTGAACGCACCGGCGTCGTCCACGGCGAAGTCGGCGCGCAGCGTGTTCACACCGGCGGTCCGCAGCCAGCGCTCGGTCCAGTCGTCCAGGTCGCGCCCGGACGCCTTCTCCAGCGGCTTGAGCAGATCGGTCAGCTCGGTGTTGCCGAACGCGTGGTCGTGGAAGTACTCCTTCAGCGCGGTGACGAACGTGTCCTCACCGACGAAGGCGACCAGCTGGCGCAGCGTCGACGCGCCCTTGGCGTAGGTGATGCCGTCGAAGTTCACCTCGACCGCGTGGAAGTCGATCATGTCGGCTGCGATCGGGTGCGTCGACGGCAGCTGGTCCTGCCGGTACGCCCAGTTCTTCCGGGCGTTGCAGAACGTCGTCCACGCGTCGGAGTACTTCGTCGTCGCGACCACCTGGGCCCAGTGGCTGGCCCACTCGGCGAACGACTCGTTCAGCCACAGGTCGTCCCACCAGGTCATCGTGACCAGGTCGCCGAACCACATGTGCGCCAGCTCGTGCAGCACGGTGTTGGCGCGGGACTCCAGCTCCGCGTGCGTCGTACGGCTGCGGAACAGGTACTCGTCCCGCAGCGTCACGCAGCCCGCGTTCTCCATCGCGCCCATGTTGTACTCCGGCACGAAGGCCTGGTCGTACTTGTGGAACGGGTACGGCGTCCCGAACGCCTCCTCGAACAGCGCGAAGCCCTGCTTGGTCACCTCGAACAGATCCTCGACGTCCAGCGCCTCCTTCAGCGACGGACGGCACACCAGCGACATCGGGTACGTGCCGTGCGGACCCTCGTACACGTCCGTCACCACGTGGTACGGACCCGCGACGACCGCGGTGATGTACGTCGAGATCCGCTCGGTCGGCGGGAACTCCCACCGGGCCAGCTCCTCGCCGTTCTCACCGGAGTACGTCGTCGGCTCCGGCGTCGGTGCGTTCGAGATGACTGCCCAGCGGGCCGGTGCGGAGACGGTGAAGGTGAACGGGGCCTTGAGGTCGGGCTGCTCGAAGGTGGTGAACACCCGGCGGGCGTCCGGCACCTCGAACTGCGTGTAGAGGTAGGTCTCCTTGTCGGCCGGGTCGACCGAGCGGTGCAGCCCTTCACCGGTGCGGGAGTAGAGACAGTCCGCGACCACGGTCAGCTCGTTACGCTCCGCCAGCCCGTCGAGCTGGATGCGTGCACCGTCGTACACCACGTCCGGATCGAGGGCGACGCCGTTCAGGGTCACCGAGCGGACCTTGTCCGCGATCAGGTCGGCGAACGTACTCGCGCCGGCCGTCGCGGTGAACGTGACGGTGGTCACGGACGGGAACACCGGGGCGCCGCTCGGGGCACCGGTCAGGTCGAGCTCGATCGCGTAGGTCACGTCACTGACGACGCCCGCACGGGAACGCGCCTCGTCGCGCGTCAGGTTGGTTCCAGGCATGTCCGCATCCTATGCACCTGGTTCTCAGGTTCGCTGAGGGTTTCCCCCCGACATTGGGTATTGGATACCGAGACGATATCTAGGGTTCTTCAACTTTGTATGATGGGGAATATGACTGCCTCTGCAGATTTCTGGTTCGACCCGGCCTGCCCCTGGGCCTGGATGACATCTCGCTGGATGCTCGAGGTCGAGCAGGTCCGGGATGTGAAGACGACCTGGCACGTGATGAGCCTCGCCGTCCTGAACGACGGTCGCGAAGACCTCGACCCGAAGTACAAGGAAGGGCTGAGCCGGCTGTGGGGCCCGGTCCGGGTGCTGATCGCGGCCGAGCAGGCGCACGGCAACGAAGTACTGCTGCCGCTCTACACCGCGCTGGGCCAGCGGATCCACGTCGCCGGCCGGGGCGTCGGTGACGGCAAGGGTGACGTGGTCAAGGAGGCGCTCGAGGAGGTCGGTCTGCCGGCGTCGCTGATCGAGGCCGCGGACACCGACAAGTACGACGATGCGCTGAAGAAGTCGCACCACGCCGGTATGGACCAGGTCGGCATGGAGGTCGGTACGCCGGTCATCTCGGTCGAGGGCACCGCGTTCTTCGGACCGGTCGTCACGCCGGCGCCCAAGGGCGAGGCTGCAGGCAAGCTCTGGGACGGCGTCCGGCTCGTCGCCGGTACCGAGGGCTTCTTCGAGATCAAGCGCACCCGCGACCGCGGTCCGATCTTCGACTGACGGTTCAGGGGTTGAAATCGAACGCCCCTGCCAGCGAAGGTTACTCACCAATCAATCCGCCAAGTGGTGAGTAGGTTCCAATGATCGGCATCGCTGTGTTCGACCGTCACACCGGACAGTTCGTCCAGCAGTCGAACGCCGACCAGCAGTTCCGGTCCGCGTCCGTGGTGAAGCTGCTGATCGTGCTGGACTTCCTCTGGGGGAGGGGTCCGCAGTACGACGTCCCGCCGGCCGACCAGGCCCGGCTGGAGGTCATGCTGCGTAGCAGTGACGACGACGCGGCCAGCCACTACTGGGACGAGCTGGGCGGCGCGGCGATCGTGGAGCGGATGGTGGAGCGGCTCGGCCTGACTCACACGGCCGGACCGCCCGCCACCCACCCGGGCTTCTGGGGGTACGTCGCGATCACTGCCGCCGACACGGTCCGCATCTATCGATACATCCTGGACCGTGCTCCGGAGCCGGTCCGCGAGTACGTGATGGACCTGCTGCACCGGCCGACGCGGTATGGCACGGACGGCTTCGACCAGTTCTTCGGGATCCCCTCCGTGTTCGACCCGGACTTCAGCATCAAACAGGGCTGGTCCGGGTTCCAGGGGTCGAGTGGCTACCGGTCGGACCGGAAGAAGCCGCAGTCCGAGTTGGATCTCGTCAGCGAAGCACTCCACACCACCGGGACGGTCGGGGTGGACGACCGGACCATCGTCGCGGTCTTCACGCTGCACCCGAGTGGCACGCCGTACGAGCAGGCCTATGCCGCCGTGACTCAGTTGACCGCAGGGCTGACTGTGCCGGGCGGCGTACGCGCACAGGCGGGCTGACAGTAGATTTCTCGCCATGCGAGTGCACATCGGCTGCGACCATGCCGGCTTCGAGCTGAAGAACCACCTGGTGGATCACCTGACTGCCGCCGGGCACGACGTCGTGGACCACGGTCCGGCCGTGTACGACGCCGTGGACGACTACCCGCCGTTCTGCCTGCGGACCGGGCAGGCCGTCGTCGACGACCCGGGCAGTCTGGGCATCGTGATCGGTGGCTCGGGCAACGGCGAGCAGATCGCCGCGAACAAGGTGAAGGGGGTCCGGGCCGTGCTGGCCTGGAGCGCCGACACCGCACGCCTCGGCCGCGAGCACAACAACGCCAATGTGATCAGCGTGGGCGCGCGGATGCACACCGAGGAGGAGGCGACCGGGTTCATCGACCTGTTCCTGGCCACCGACTTCTCCGGCGAGGAGCGGCACTCCCGCCGGATCGAGATGCTGTCGGACTACGAGTCGACCGGCGAGCTCCCGCCCTTGCCCTGATCGTCCTCGGACTTTTGCTGCGCCGGCCGGCGTTCTACTTCACGATGCGGCCGGGAAACGTCCCGGGCCCGCATCGACCGGCCGGTGCCGACCACGGCCGGAGTGGGCGGCGCAGCGCGTCCGCCCTTGGCTGCACCAGAACCACCTGTCGTCCCCATATGAGGAATCATGCCTGAAGGTCACACCCTGCACCGCCTGGCCAACGACGTCTGGGACGCCTTCGGCGGCCGTCTTGTCCAGGCGTCCAGCCCGCAGGGCCGGTTCGTCGACGGCGCCGCGCTCCTCAACGGGCATGTACTGCGGCAGACCGAGGCCCACGGCAAGCACTTCCTGGCCGACTTCGAGGGTGCCGGCTGGTTGCACATCCACCTCGGCCTGATCGGCAAGATGGACATCCACCCGGCCCCGGTGCCCGAGCCTGTCGGCCAGGTGCGGCTCAGGCTGCAGAACGCGACGTCGTACGCCGATCTGCGCGGTGCGACCGTCTGCGAGGTCATCACCGGCGAGGAACGCGACAAGCTGCTCAGCCGGCTCGGACCGGATCCGCTGCGCGACGACGCCGATCCGGACCTCGCCTGGAAGCGGATCCACCGCAGCAAGCTGCCGATCGGGCAGCTGCTGATGAACCAGGACGTGCTGAGCGGCGTCGGCAACGTGTACCGCGCCGAGGTGCTGTTCCGGGCCAAGCTGAACCCGATGACGCCGGGCAACGTGGTCAAGAAGCGCGAGTGGCAGGGCATGTGGGACGACCTGCTCGCGCTGATGAAGTACGGCGTCGAAACCGGCCGGATCGACACCGTTGCCGACGACCACACGCCGGAGGCGATGGGGCGTGACCCACGCAAGGACGATCATGGTGGTGAGGTCTACGTCTACCGGCGGCAGGGGCAGCACTGCTTCGTCTGCCAGTCGGTGATCCGGACCAAGATCCTGGCCGGCCGCAACCTTTTCTGGTGTCCCAAATGTCAACGGACCGGACTCACTCGCAAGAGCTGAAACCCATCAGTTGTGTTGCGAATTGATGCGCGGACCGATCGGTACCGTTATCTTCTTCACACCATGAGGAAGAACGGCGGTCTAGCGCTGGTACGACGCATCGGCCGCCGGGTCGAAGCGCTGGGTCGTCGTGCCCGTCGTTCCCATCGGCTGGCGTTCGTTGCCTTGTCGCTGGTTCAGCTGGTGATCTCGATCGCGAGCTTCATCTGGATGACCTTCGTACCGGCGTCGTTCCTGATCATCCCGCTGGTCGTCGGCGGCGTGCTGCTGCGGTTCGGTGAGCTGGTCGCGTTGACCGGGATCACGGCCGCGTTCGGTTCGTACGTCGTCCTGTCCCGCGGGATGACGATGCCGCGGATCGGTTTCGTGCTGGTGCTGGTGATCGTCGGCTGGATCATGATCACCAGCGCCAAGGTCCGCAGCCGGCTCGGCGTGGCCGGTACCAGGAGCGAGTCGATGCTGATGGAGTTGCGGGACACGCTGACCGCGCAGGGGGAGATGCCGCCGTTGCCGCCGGGCTGGCGGGTCGAGGTGGCGATCCAGTCCGCCGGTGGATCGACGTTCTCGGGTGACTTCGTGGTGTCGACGATGCACGGCGACTTCCTCGAGGTGGCGCTGGTCGATGTCTCGGGCAAGGGAATCGATGCCGGCACCCGGGCGCTGCTGCTATCGGGTGCGTTCGGCGGACTGCTCGGCGTCGTACCGGTGCAGGAGTTCTTGCCGTCGGCGAATCAGTACATCCGCCGGCAGGACTGGGACGACGACTTCGCGACCGTGGTCCACGTCGTGCTCGACCTGCGGACCGGGGACTTCGACGTACGCACGGCCGGGCATCCGCCGGCGATCCAGTTCGACGCCTGGTCGGGCCGATGGCAGACGCGGGACGCGGACGGGCCGTTGCTCGGGTTGATGGAGGCGCCGGAGTTCAAGGCGAACCATGGGCAGCTGCGGCTCGGGGACGCGTTGTTCCTGTACAGCGACGGGATGGTGGAGACGCCGCGGCGGGACATCGGCCGCGGTACGGACCGGCTCACCGGGCACGCGGAACGCCTTGTGGCGCAGGGATTCGTGGGCGGGGCGGCCGACCTGGTCGCGACCGCCGGCGGGCCGGGGGACGACTCGGCGATCGTGATCATCCACCGGATGGCGCACGGCTGAGACCTGCGGCCCTGCCGATGGCGTAGCCTGCTCCGTCGTGACGATCGATGGGCTGGGCGACACCTTCGGTGCCGGGGCGGACCGGGCCGCGCCCGACGTCTCGTTCGAAGAGCTGGTCGCGATGATGCCGGAGACGTTGCGGGAGGTGTTCCCGCCGTACCGCTGGCAGCTGGCGAAGCTGTGGGAGCTCGACCTGAAGGTCGAGCCGGTCGAGATCGCCGACCTGGTCTGGATGTTCGACCTGCCGCTGTGGCAGCTCGACGGCGAACGGTTCCGGGTCACGCCGAACCAGGTCGCAGAGACGCCGATGAACTTCCGCGCTCACTACCAGCGGGTGATGGACGCGGACCTCGACTTCCCGATCAACCTGGTCGCGTACCGCGGCCGGCTGGTCGTCCTGGACGGTGTGCACCGGCTGGCCAAGGCGCACTTCCTCCGCCGCCGCTGGATCGAAGCCACCATCGCCACCGCGACCCAGCTGCAGTCCTGCGCTATTTGACAGGATGGGGCCCATGGAAAGCGTGGAGCGTGAGGTGTACGTCGAGGCTCGGCCGGAGGAGGTCTGGGCCATGGTGACGCAGCCCGACGGTCTCGCCCACTGGTACGCGTTCGGCGGTGCGGAGCTCGACCTGCGGCCGGGCGGGCGGCTCGTGCTGCGCTGGGACGAACACGGCGAGTTCCTCGGCTTCGTCGAGAAGGTCGAACCGGGCCGCCGCTTCGCGTACCGGTACGCCGTCGCGCCGGGCGTCGAGCCCGCGCCGGGCAACGCGAACCTGGTCGAATTCACCCTGACCCCCGAAGGCGAAGGCACCCGCCTGCTCGTCGTCGAGTCCGGCTTCGATCGTCTCGACCTGACCCCGGAACAGCAGACCGAGCACGCCGAGGTGTCCGCACAGGCCTGGGAGAACTCCCTCGGCCTCCTGACCAGCTCCGCGACACGCGGCGGTTGGTGATGGTGACGTGTCACCTTACGATTGGTGACATGACATCGAACACTGACGACGAATATGCGCCGAGCACGGCCGGCTGGGTCCGTGATCAGGTGGAGAAGGTCACCGAAGCCGGGACCACTGCCGCGGTCGACATCATGGGGATGCGCGTGGTGCTGCTGACGATGCGCGGCGCCAAGTCCGGCAAGATCCGCAAGGTCCCGCTGATGCGGGTGGAGCACAACGGCGTGTACGCCGCGGTCGCGTCACTCGGCGGCGCCCCGAAGAACCCCGTCTGGTACTACAACTTGAAGGCCGACCCGAAGCTCACCCTGCAGGACGGTGAGACCACGAAGGAGTACGTCGCCCGCGAGATCGAGGGCGCGGAGTACGACGAGTGGTGGCCCCGGGCCGTCGAGGCGTACCCGCCGTACGCCGAGTACCAGACCAAGACCACCCGCAAGATCCCGCTCTTCCTGCTGGACCCGGTCAACTAAGTCCTTGCAAAGATCCGGCGTGGGATGACGGGCGGTGACCGTCGCCGGACCAGGCTTGTGAGACGCTGGCGACGGCTGGGTTCACCTTGACCCGGCCCGGCGCTGCTGCGTCGCTTGAGTTCTGGGAGTCGTCCTGACCACACACGACGCGGTGCAGGAACCGTTCGTCGGGTCGACGCGGTTGCGTCTGGCCGGACTTGCACTGCATGCCTATACCGCGAGCGGAACGGTGCTCGCGTTGCTGATCGTGATCGCCGCCATCGACGGCGACGCGGTCCGCGCCCTCTGGCTCGGACTGGCGGCCCTGGTGATCGACGGGACCGACGGAATGCTCGCGCGTCGGCTGCGGGTGAAGGAAACCATCCCGTGGTTCGACGGCGCGATGCTCGACAACATCGTCGACTACCTGACCTACGCGTTCGCCCCGATCGTCCTCCTGTGGACCGGCGGCTACCTGCCGGCCGGCACCTGGGGCGCGATCCTCGGGGCGCTGCCGTTGCTTGCCTCCAGCTACCAGTTCTGCCGGGTCGACGCCAAGACCGAGGACCATTTCTTCCTCGGCTTCCCCAGCTACTGGAACGTGGTCGCGTTCTACGTCGTGGTGCTCAGCCTGAGCCCGGTCACCACCGGCATCATCCTGGTCGTCTGCTCGATCCTGGTCTTCATCCCGGTGAAGTACGTGTATCCGTCGCGGACGAAGGCGTTCCGCTCGGTGAACCTGCTGACGACCGCGATCTGGCTCGCGTCGTACGCCGTACTCCTCGCGCAGATGCCGAACCCGAACGCGATCGTGGTCGCGGTCTCGCTGTCGTACCTGGTCTATTACGGCGTACTGAGTCTGTACCTCACCTGGCGTCGCAGGGCTGTCGCGTAGATGGTTCTCGGTCTTGGCGCGGCTCTGGGGGCCGCGGTGCTGTTCGGTGTCGGCGCGATCATGCAGGCGGTCGGTTCGCGGAAGGTGCCGACCGAGTCGGAGCTGAGTCCGCGGCGGTTCGGCGGGTTCGTGGTCGCGCTGCTCAAGCAGCCCGCGTTCCTGGGTGCACTCGCGCTGAACCTGGCCGGCTTTGGCCTGCACTTCGTCGCGCTGCGGCTACTCCCGCTGTACTTGGCGCAGGCGGGTATCGCGGTCAGCCTGGTCGTCACCGCTTTGCTCGCGACGCGGTTGATGTCGGATCAGCTGAGCGCGCTCGAATGGTCCGCCGTGGCCGCGGTCTGCGTCGGCCTCGGCGTGCTCGCGGTCTCTGCCGGAGACGCCGGCGCGAACGTGCAGCATCACGGCCTCACGATCGGCATCATCGTCGGCCTCATCACGATCGCCGTACTCGGCGCCACCGCCAGCCGCTCGCAGCACGGTGTCTCGACCGCACTGCTCGGAATGCTGGCCGGTCTCGGGTACGCCGGTGTTGCCATCTCCGCCCGGCTGCTCCAGGACGGCTCGATCTCCGAGCTCTTCCACAGCCCCACGCTCTACACGCTCCCGATCAGTGGAGCGCTCGCTTTCATCCTGTACTCGTTGGCGCTGCAGCGTGGCTCGGTGACGTTGGCAACGACGCCGATGATCGCGCTGCAGACGATCACTCCGGCCGCCGTCGGCGTCTTCGTCCTCAACGACGCCGTTCGCGCCGGTTGGTGGCCCGCAGCGATCATCGGCTTCGCCCTCTCGGCGGCCGGCTCGGTGATCCTGGTCCGCTTCGAGTCGGTCAAGCACTGAGGTCAGCGCGAGGGCCACTTCCAGGGTGGTTCGTCGAGAGGGCCCTGGCCGTCGATGGTGGTGGCGCCGCGGTCTTTGACCAGCTCGATGGTGTGCAGGTCGGGGGAGAGGGCTTGCAGTGAGGAGATGAACGGGCGCGAGTGGGTGACCACGATGACCTGTGCCTCCTTGGCCGCGGTGACGACGAGGTTTGCCAGGGCGGGCAGGAGATCGGGATGCAGGCTGGTCTCGGGCTCGTTGAGGACCAGGAGCTCTGGCGGTCTCGGAGTCAGCAGAGCGGCGACCCACAGGAGATAGCGGAGCGTGCCGTCGGACAGCTCGGCGCCGGACAGCGGCCTGAGGAGACCGTGCTGGTGGAACGCAACCTCGAAGCGCCCATCGGTGTTCACGACGTCGACACGGCTGCCGGGGAAGCCCAGCTCGATGGCCTCGTCGAGCGCGCCGTGCGGGCCGAGCTCACGGATCGTCTGCAGGGCGGCCGCAACGTCCCCGCCGTCCTGGGACAGGACGGGCGTTCGCGTCCCGATCTGCACTCGCCGGGCCGGCGCGTCGGCGTCGGTGCGGAAGTGGTCGTAGAACCGCCAGCCCCGCAGCCTGTCCCGCACCAGCATGAGCTCCGGCGCGCGTTCCGGATCCGCGAACTCGCTGAGCATGCTGTCGAACGTCTGCAGCTGATGACCCGCGCGTTCCCACTCGCCGCCGGACGAACGGATCCGCGCCTCGCGATTGCTCCGATCGACCAGCAGGGCAGCCGGTCGAAGGAACGGACCGGCCCACAACGCTTCCCGCTTGATCTCGGGATCCAGATTGAACTCGGAACGAATCGGCACGGGCAGCCCGAGGTCCATCAGATAGCCGTAGTCGTCACCCGCGAACCCCATCCGCAACGTCACCGGGCCGGTCCGGACCGTGCCCTGCACCGGCCGGTCCTTGCGGACCTGCTCCGGCCCTGCCCACAGCGTCGACTGCAGCCCACCCTCGCGGGCCAGGGCCGCGACGGCGCCGTTGCGCGAGGCATCGGCGAGCAACCGGAGCGCCCGGTACAGGCTGGATTTGCCTGATCCGTTCGCTCCGGTCACCACGTTCAAACCGCCGAGCGGCATGACGATCCGCCGCAGTGACCGGTAGTTCTCCACCGCCAGCGTCGTCAACATGCGCCCAACGTACTGGGGCCTACGGACAGAACTACGGCAGCCTGCGCCAGCGGACCGCGTCGGCGATCACAAACCCGTCGGCGTCGTCGCTGAGCTCCACGTAGCTGTCCAGCCCGGCGTCGAAGGTGAAGGTCCCGAGCGACACCCACTCACCAGTACGCGGATCAGGTACGCCGCGGACGCGCTGGTTGACCGTCACCGTCGTCGTACCGGCAGCGTGGTGTACGACGTACTTCGCGTTCGAAGCGCGGTTCGGATCGGCGGTGTACGACGTGAGGACCTCGTACTGACCGGTGCCGGGGATGGCGGGACGGAAACGGGCCAGGTTGGCGCCGGTGCCCTTGGCGTGGCTCAGGTAGTTGAAGCCGTAGTACCCGAGGATCCCGCGTGCGCTGGCCCACGTCCCGACGGTCTCGAAGCCGAGCCCGCCGTTGTCGACGGTCACCTCCTCGCGGACGTCCGGCGTGGCCGCTGCCTTGGCGAGGGTGAGCTGCTCGAGCGCGACCGCCGTACCGCCGCCTCGGCCTGCACCGGCCAAGGTGAAGCGGATGGAGTGCCGACCCGCCGTGAGCTGGCGACGGTCCAGCAGGACCATGTCGTAGCCCTCGCCGCGGAACGAGGTCAGGTCGAGGGCACTGACCCGCGGCGCGTCCCCGTCGACGGTCACCGTGACCAGTCCGCCGTCGGCCGAGCGGTAGTAGCGCAGCCAGAGCTCGTACGTGTCGGCGTGGTCCACGTGGATCGACTGGTCGACGTACGCGCCGACAGCGCCCGCTGGGAGCCGCGGGTAGTTCATCGGGTACGACGACGTCGAAAGGCCGGGCCCGGTGGCCAGACTGTCGCGTCCTTGGGTCAGCCACTCCAGGTTGAAGCGGGCGACTGCCACCCGGCGCGGGCTGCTGTCAATGTCGCCGTCGCACCCGTACAGCAGGACGATCGTGCCGTCGGACAGCCGAGCGAGGTCGGAGTAGTACCCGCGGAGCTGGCTGATCGATCGGCTGTAGCGGAACGACTTGCCCTCGTCATAGCTCACCGCGACCGTCATGTTCCAGCGCATCGGAGAGTCCGGCCGGCTGAGGAGTACGCGGTTGGCCTGGTCGGTGTACCTGAGGAAGCCCATGTCGCAGCCGTTGAACAGGCCCACGCTGAAGTCCATCACCGCACGCGACCAGCTCAGACCTTCGTCGGTGCTGATGGCGAAGTCACGCGGCCAGTCGTTGCCGGAGCCGGGCCGGCTGTTCATCACGATCGACCCGTCCTCCCGCTGCAGCAGCCTGGCCTCGCCAACCGTCGGCAGCCCCGTCCCGAGCGGTACTTCGCCACCGGCCTTCCAGGTGCGACCGTGGTCGTCGCTGTAGATCGTGGAGGCGCCGTAGTTGCGGTCTGCCGTCGGTACGCCGGTGATGATCGTCCGGTGCGACACGGTGAGCAGCAGTCGGCCGGACTGCAGCTGGATGCCGTGGCCGGGGCCAGGGCCGTGCATCTCCCAGTTGAACGGGAAGCTGTCGAACAGACCGTCCAGACTGTGCCGTTCGCCCCAGGTGGCGCCGTTGTCGATGCTGGAGCGGTAGTGCACGATGCCGGTGTCGGAGGAGCAGCTGGTGTTCTCGGGCAGCCGTGCGCAGAGGTTGTAGAACAGGAAGACCTCGCCGGTGTGGCCGTCGGCAACGAACGTCGGGTTGGCCCAGCTCTCACCGTTGACCGACGCCTCGACCGTCTGCGTCGGCAGCCAGGTCTGTCCGCGGTCCGTGCTGCGCCGGATGAGCAGATCGTGCGGACCGGCGTCACACACCTCGTGCCGGCCCTCGGTGCACGCGATGAGGGTGTCGCTACGCGTCGCGATCAACCCGTAGACGAAGTAGCTGGCCAGCGGGTCGACGGTGTTGTCCCACAACGTCGTCTCGGCGAAGACCGGCGCGGCCGGCTGGTGATGTCCGTGACCGCCGCCACCACGTGGTCCGGTGGCGTTGGCGGATGTCGGCAATGCAGCGGCGGCGGCTCCGGCCGCGATCCCGAGATTCAACGTACGACGACTGATCGGCATCCCACTCTCCTCACGACGGGTGGCAGGACCGTACCGGCCCGGTTCACCCGGGCGCTAGACGCTAATAGGTATTACTCCGGGAAGAAAAGCCAGCGGCCCGCAACCGGTGAGGTTGCGGGCCGCTGGTCGTACGACGGAACTCAGGCCAGTGATTCCTCCCAGGCCTGGTGCAGCCCGGCGTAGTGGCCGTCACGGGTGATGAGGTCGTCCGGTGAGCCGTCCTCGATGATCCGCCCGTGTTCCAGCACCAGCACCCGGTCCGCGGTCTCGACGGTGGACAACCGGTGGGCGATCACGATCGCCGTACGGTCGGCCAGGATCGTCCTCAGAGCCCGCTGGATCAGGCGCTCGCTGGGGATGTCCAGGCTGGACGTCGCCTCGTCCAGGATCAGTACGGCGGGGTCCGCCAGGAACGCCCGCGCGAACGCGACCAGCTGCCGCTGACCGGCCGACAGCCGGGAACCGCGCTTCTCCACCGCGGTCTCGTAGCCGTCCGGCAGCGCCATGATGAAGTCGTGCGCGCCGATCACCTTCGCGGCCTCGACGACCTCCTCCATCGTCGCGTCGGGCTTGCCGAAGCGGATGTTGTCGGCGACCGAGCCGGTGAACAGGAAGTTCTCCTGGGTCACCATGACCACCCGCTCGCGCAGGTCGTCCTCGGACAGGTCGCGCAGGTCCACACCGTCGAGCAGCAGGTGCCCGCCGGTCGGGTCGTAGAACCGTGCGACCAGTTTGGCGATCGTGGTCTTGCCGGCACCCGTCGTACCGACCAGGGCCAGGGTCTGACCGGCCGGCACGTCCAGTTGCAGACCGGGCAGCACGGGTACGCCGTCGACGTACTCGAACCGCACGTTCCGCAGCTCCAGGTGGCCGCGCGCCTTGCCCGGCTTGGCAGGCTCGATCGGCTCCGGAACGTCCGGAGTCTCGTTCAGTACGCCGGACAGCTTCTCCAGCGCCGCCGACGCGGACAGGAACGTGTTGTAGAACTGCGTGATGTCCTGCAGCGGCTCGAAGAACTGCCGCAGGTACAGCAGGAACGCCGTCAGGACGCCGACCGTCACGTGGCCGTGGTAGGCCTGGTAACCGCCGTACGCCAGGATCGCGACGATGGTGATGTTGCCGACGCCCTTGATCGCCGGCATGAACACCGCGTTCAGCCGGAACGACTCGAGGTTCGCCTTCCGGTAGCGGTCGTTGACCCCGTGGAAGATCTCCTCGTTCCGCGGCTCCCGGCGGAACGCCTGGACCGCGCGGATCCCGGTCATCGACTCGACGAAGTGCACGATGACCAGTACGACGGCCTCACGCGTCTGCCGGTACACGACCGCCGACCGCTTCCGGAACCACGCCGTCAGGACCAGCAGCGCCGGGAACGACAGCAGTGCGAGCAGACCGAGCTTGACGTCCAGCGTGAGCAGGATGATCGACGTACCGACCAGGGTCAGTACGGCGGTCACCAGGCTGTCGAACCCGCTCGCCAGCATCTCGTCGATGACCTGTACGTCGGACGTCAGCCGGGAGATCACCCGACCGGAGGTGAACCGGTCGTGGAACGCCGGGCTGAGCCGCTGGAAGTGGTCGAACACCCGCTTGCGCAGGCCGAGCAGGATGGTCTGACCGAGCCGGCCGGACCGCATCAGGAAGATCTGCCGCGCCCACGCCTGGATCAGCGCGGCCGCGAACACCGCGATCACGATCGTGATCAGCTGTTGCGAGCCCTCGCCCGCCAGGATCGGCGGGATGCCGTTGTCGATGCCCAGGTGGACCAGGTACGGCACCGCGAGCCGGGCGCCGTTCTCGACGATCACGATCGCGACCAGCAGCCAGATCAGCTTCTTGTACGGCCGGAGCAGCTCCCCGAGCAGCTTGCGGGAGTCCTCCTTCAGCCGGATCGTCGTCGCCCGGGAGATCTCCCGGTCCGGGTCCTCCTCGAACAGGCCCCGCCAGCTCTGCTCCTCCGGCGGCTGCTGTTCGCGTTCCTTCGCTCGAGGAGGTGTTTGCTGGGTCGTCGTCATGCGTGCACCTCCTCTTCTTCGGCTGCCAGCAGGTGCCGGTACTCCGGCACCGTCGCCAGCAGTTCTTGATGGGTTCCGACGTGGGTGATCGTGCCGCCCTGGAGCAGGGCGACCTTGTCGGCCAGCATCACGGTCGACGCGCGGTGCGCCACCACGATGCCGGTGGTGTCGGCGAGCACGTTCTGCAGCGCCTCCTCCACCAGGGCCTCGGTGTGTACGTCGAGCGCCGACAGCGTGTCGTCCAGCACCAGTACGGCCGGCTTGGCGAGCACTGCGCGGGCCAGTGCGAGCCGCTGCCGCTGTCCACCCGACAGCGACATGCCCTGCTCACCGACGCGGGTCTCCAGCCCCCACGGCAGCTCGTTGGCGAACTGCGCCTGCGCCACCTCCAGCGCCTGCTGTACGTCGGCGTCACTGGCGTCCGGGCGGCCGAGCGTCAGGTTCTCCCGGACGCTCATCGAGAACAGCGTCGGGTCGTCGAACGCGGACGCGACCGCGCTCCGCAGCGACACCAGGGACAGGTCCCGGATGTCGTGTCCGTCGATGGTGATCCGTCCGGCGGTCACGTCGTACAGCCGGGGGACCAGTGCGGTCAGAGTGGTCTTGCCGGACCCGGTCGCGCCGACCAGGGCCAGCGTCGTACCGGGGGTGAGGTCCAGGTTGATGTCGTGCAGCACCTCGGCGGAGTCGTCGGAGAACCGGAACCCGACGTGCTCGAACCGCAGGTGCCCACGCGCGTCGGTGAGCTCCTCCGGGCCGGACTTGATCACCGAGTAGGTGTCGAGGATCTCGCTGATCCGGTCCGCCGCGGTCATCGACTCCTGCGCCATCGCCAGGATCGCGCCGAGCGAGGTGACCGGCCAGACCAGGGACAGCATCAGCGTGATGAACGCGACCAGGGTGCCGAGCGTGATCGCCTGCCGGCCGGCCGCGAGCGCGCCGAGCAGCAGGACGATGACCAGGGTCAGGTTCGGGATGACGCCGAGGAAGCTCCAGAACCTCGACGCGAGCCGGACCTTCTCGACCTCGGTGTCGTACAGCGTGGTCGCCTCGTCGTCGAACTGGCGCTGGACGTGCGGCCGGCGGCCGAACGCCTTGATCACCCGGAAGCCGAGCGCCGACTCCTCGATCCGGGTGGCCAGGTCACCCTGCTGGTCCTGGACCTTGCGGGAGATCCGCAGGTACTTCTTCTCGAACTTCAGCGACACCATGACGACCGGTACGGCGGCCACCAGGACCACGAGACCGAGCGGCCAGTACAGCTGCAGCAGCAGGATCGTGACGACGACCAGTTGCAGGATGTTCATCACCAGGAACAGCAGACCGAAGCCCATGAACCGGCGGATCGTGGACAGGTCGGTGGTGACGCGGGACAGCAGCTGACCGCTCTGCCACCGGGTGTGGAACTCCATCGGCAGCGACTGGAGCCGGACGTACAGGTCGTGCCGGAGAGTCGCCTCCAAATCACTGACCGTTCGGGATTGCGCCCAGCGGCGCATCCACACCAAGATGACCTCGGCGATGCTCAGCCCGAGGGCCAGCAGCGCGAGCGGGACCAGCATGCTCAGCTCGTGGCGGGTGACCGGTCCGTCGATGATGGACCTGGTGACGAGTGGAACGGTGAGGCTGACACCGACGCCCAGCATGGCGGTGGAGAACATCACCGCGAGGCGCCATTTGTGTGGCTTCAGGTAAGGACGCAGTCGCCATAGGTTGCGGCTGCGTTCGGGGACACGGGTGGTAGGGGCAGCGATCGACGGCGCTGTGACAGCGTGCTCTGACGGCATCTGGACGGGCGCACTTCCCATCTACTTCGGTTCACAAGGGGCTTGGGCGACCAGAAAACGGCGCACTTTCCAGTATCGCCCAGTAGGTAAGCGCTTGTCCCGCCAATTCCATTCCCCCCGGATGAAACGCAATAACCCACCCCGGAGCCACGCGGGAGGCCGTCCGGACCTATCACGATCCACAATTAGTACTACGCCAGCGATCGCCCGGCCGGTTCCCCTTCGGGCAGTTCCCGCAGTCCGCGGAGCGGCGAGAAGACGCCGACCAGCAACCCCGCGAGCATGCCGGCGGCGGCGAGCAGCAGCGTCGGGCGGATGTGGAGGGCGGTGGCCAGGACGCCGGAGAGGGCTGCGCCGGCTGTCTGGCCGCCGATGACGAGGGTGCGCCAGGAGGCGGTGACCTGACCCAGGAGGTGGTCGGGGGCAAGGGCCTGGCGGAGCGTGCGCTGGGGGACGCCGAAGAGCGACATGCCCAGGCCGGCGAGGACCTGGCCGAGGAGGATGAGCGGCGTACGACCGGTGAAGAGCAGGACGCCGTTGAGTGAGGCAAGGAAGACGCCGGACAGGTACGAGCGGCCGAGGCCGACCCGTCGGCACCAGGGACCGGCCACGACGGTTCCGGCGACCGCGGCAGCGCCGAACGCGGTCAGCGTGAGTCCTACGAAGGCGGGGGACCGGTGGAGCTCGCGGATCAGGAACAGGACGACCAGTGGTCCCTGCATCGCTCCGGCCATGGCCGCAATACCTGCGGAGATGACCAGCGGCCTGAGCATCGGGTGACCGAAGAGCACGCGCAGTCCTGCCGACAGGCGTACTTCGGACCGCGGTCGTGGGGGCACGCGGTCCGGTTCGCGGATGAGGTACGACGCGACTGCGGACACGACGTACGACGCGGCGTCGATGACGATCGCGAACGGTGCTGTCAGGACCTGTACGAGGAAGCCGGCTACGGACGGTCCGAGGGTCGAGGCAAGGTTCAGGTTCAGCAGGGCGGCGCTGTTGGCCCGCATCAGGTTCTCACGTGGCACCAGTAGCGGGATCATCGTTTGGGAGGCGGTGTCGGACAGCAGTGTGAGCAGTCCGGTCAGTACGGCGACGACGTACAGCTGCTCGATCCGCAGTACGTCCATCGCCGCGGCTATCGGCACTGAGGCGAGCAGGAACAGCCGTCCGACGTCGGTCCAGATCAGCACGCGTCGGCGCGACCATCTGTCCACCCAGACGCCGGCCAGCAGGCCGAACACGAGATGCGGTGCGATCGAGATGGCCGACAGCGCACCCATCTCTACGGCCGAAGCCTGCAGGGTCACGACTGCTACCAGCGGCAGCGCGACAGTGGTGACTGCGCTGCCGGACGCTGACACCAGCTGTCCGATCCACAGCTTCCTGAATTCACCCGTCACGACCCATGCCATGCCTGTGAACCTGTCACCCAGGAGAGTCACTCGACTACATCTGTTCACTCAACGCGAAACACAGGACCCTTTGCAGTGAAGGGCAGCGAGGCACCGCGGGGGATCAGCCAAGCGTGCTCGCGCCGTACTCGGACGACGTCGCATTGACCGTCGGTGATCAGCAGGATCGGACCCTCCGCGGGGAAGTCCTTCGCCCGCTCGAGCAGGTCGACGCCGGGCTGTAGCACCGTCCCGCCACGACCACGGACCTGCACCCGGCCGGCGATGTCGTCCACGGGCACGTAGCCGGCGTCGTACGCCGCCGCGTCGCAGTACACGACCCGCGCGGCCGGTACGTCGCGTGCTCGCGAGTACGACGCGATCGCGCCGAGCGCCTTGCCCAGCAGTTCGCGGTCCATCGAGCCGGACGTGTCGAGCACCACGCCGTACGTCGGAAGTCGGTCGAGCTCGACCGGGCGGATCCAGCCTGGACGCGGGATGTCCGGCGTACCGGACTGGCGTCGGGAGGCACGGGCGTACGTGCGGGTCTTCTCGACGGCTGGCACGTGCTCCTCGAACCAGCGGGCCAGTTGTGCGTCCCAGGCCAGCGGCGGGTGGTCCAGTGCGCGGATCTCCTCGACCAGTCCGGCTGGGAGCGTGCCGCGGGCGGAGTCGTGGTACGCCAGTCCGGTGCTGAGCGCCCGTCGGTAGATGTCGTCCAGCCCGGCGCCGCGTGCGGCCTCGCCTGCGTGCGGTAGCGGGTGGCCCAGTACGTCGCCCAGTCCGACGCCACGCAGGGTCGCCAGCTTCCGGTAGCGACGCAGGTCCGTGGTGATGCGGTCGTAGACCTCCTCGGCAGACATGCCCTTGAGGACCGGGTCGTGCAGCGCGCCGTCCGGCGTGCTGCCCACGCCCATCTCCAGGAGCCAGCCGTTGATCACCAGGTCGGCGGCCACGTTCCACAGGTACGGGTCACGGCCGCCGACCCGCTCGCCATGGCGCAGGGCGGCGTGCAGCATCTCGTGGGCCATCACGAACCGCCACTCGCTCAGCGTCAGGCTGGTGAGCGGATTGACGTAGATCTCGCCGACGGACGCGTTGACCGCCGCCGTGTGGATGTCCCAGCCGCGGGCGAGCTCCACCTCGGCAACGATCGTCATGCTCGACGCGATCGCACCGAGCAGCGGGTACGACGAGACGAACCAGCCGAGCGCCAGGTCCCACTTGTCCCGCCCACGGCCGTTGCCGAGCGAGGAGCGTGCACCGCCGGCGACCTCGACAGCCGCTGCGGCCGCGGCGGACAGTCCGGCGGCGAACAGCTCGCTCCACTCGGGCTTCTTGCCCCAGCCGTTCCAGCGGGCCATCTCGAGGTCGGATCGCCGGCCTGCCACACCGAGTCCGTCGTACTCCGCCGGCACGCCTTCACGCCGCCAGAGGCGTGCCAGCGCGTCGTCGTCCATTCCCGGGAAGGACGCCGGCAGCTCGACGACCGGCGTACCGAGTTTGAGCGACTGGAGGTAGCGGTTGACGGCCACGTCGTTTGCGGCGCACGCGGGCTGGTCCGGCTCCGGCCGGTCGTGGTCAGCGTGGCCGAGGCCGAGGTGGATGAGCAGGTGAGCGAAGACCCACGTCCACTCGTCCGGCGTGGCTCGGCGAGTCCGGTGCGTGCGGATCTGGCCGTTCGAGTCGATGATCGCCCAGGCGTCCGCCGGACAGTCGTCGTCACGGACCGGGCTGCGCGCCCAGTCGGCCATCGGTGCGAACAGCGGCTGCCGTACGACGGCCGTCCAGCCGGCCTGGATCGCCTCCCACGCCGGGTCCCGCTGCTTCTTGCGCTTAGGCACGCGCGGCCACCAGGCGCGGCAGGTCGCGGCTGACCTCGACCAGGAACCACGTCGGCAGCACCGGACGGCCGTCGTCGTCGGACGCGATCACCAGCTGGGCGATCTCCAGCGAGATCTCCGCCAGCTCGACCAGCAGCGCCTTGCCGCGGTGCGCGAGCTGACGGGCCGCGGGGTTGGCGGATGCCTTGTCGGCAGCCAGTTCCTTGATCAGGCGGGCACGGAAGGTCTCGGCGAGGAAGTACAGCAGGTCACGGTCCTCGGGAGCGGCCGGCCAGCCGGTCTCACCCTTGAGTACGGCGTCCAGTCCGAAGGCGTGCCGGACCGTCTTCACGTACGCGCGGAACGTGGAGGCGTGCGTGGCGGACAAGGTGCCGAAGGCAAGTACTCGCAGCGTCTCGTCGGACACGTCATCGCCGTACGAGTGCAGGGCGTCGGACAGCATGTGCCAGCTGCGCGGGGTGGAGAACGGCTCCTCGGTCTTCGGCGGTGCGGTCCACAGGTGGTCGGGGCGGTTGCGCAGGTACTCGAGTACCCACGGGTGGATGCCCGCCGTACCCGCCCACTGCAGCCAGTCGCTCGCGGACGCACGCAGGTGGACGTGGACGAGCCGGTTGACCAGTGCGCTCGCCATCGGACGGGCCAGTGCGTTGTCGGTGGCCCGGTTACCGGCGCCGATCACGACGGAGCCCTCCGGGAGCTCGTACTCACCGATCCGGCGGTCCAGGATGAGCGAGTAGAACGCCTTCTGGACCTCGGCGGACGATGCGTTCAGCTCGTCGAGGAACAGGCAGTACGGCTCGTCCCGGGCGATTGCCACCGGCGGTGCGAACCGGCTGCGGCCGTCGACGATCTGCGGTACGCCGATGAGGTCCTCCGGCGCGAGCTGCGTCCCCAGCAGCGTCACGCACTCCAGACCGAGCGACTCCGCGAACGCCCGCACCAGACTGCTCTTCCCGATCCCCGGCGCGCCCCAGAGGAAGACCGGGCGTACCACTGCGACGTGCAGCAGTACTTCGGGCAGTTCTGCCGCCGATACCGTGATTCCTGCCTGCATTCATTCCTTTCGTGGCTGCCGTCCTTGGTCAGCCCTCCAGGATCCTCTTGGAGTCACGGTGTGTCACTCTGTTTTCCAGGGTGCTTCCGTTACCGGTGGTTACTGACTAGGGTGCGGCCCGTTGTCTTCGGAGTACTGGGGGTCTCTCGTGGTGAGCTTTCGGGTCAAGGCTGCGGCTGTGTGCGCCGTCGTACTGCTGCCGTTGTCGGCGTCGCAGGTGATGGCTGCCGACCCGCCACCGCACCTGGGAGCGGGGGTGCTGGTCCCCGGGCGGTCTGCGATCGACGTGGGGATGTCCGGTGCCCGCGTGGTCGTCTCGAACCCGGTCTACGAGACCAGCAACAACGGGACCACCTGGACCGCGTCCGGCGGCACGAGCGTCGGCAAACCGCTGCAGGTGGAGGGCTCTGCGCTGCTGACGTTCGACGGCAGTACGGCGAAGGTTGGCGGGCTCACGTTCCCCGCAGCGGACGAGGTGGTGCTCGGGAAGGGCGGCAAGCTCGTCTCGCACCGCACGCCGGCCGGAGCGACGGCAGAGGTGTACGACGTTGCCTCGAAGACGAAGCTGGCCGACTACGCCCCGCCGTTCGCCATGTCCGGCGACACCGTGTGGAAGGTGACGTCGCCGGGTCAGCTGGACGGCAAGAACCTGACCACTGGTGACGTGAAGACCATTCTGGTCGCCAGCGCGTGCACCGTCGGCCCGGACGACGTGAACGGCCGGTGGGCCGTGCTGAGCGGCTGCAACCAGGTTGTCGACGTCAGCGGACCGCAGCCGCCGCGCAACCTGTCTGTGACAGCGGACTCCCAGCTGGGCAACGGTTTTGCGGTCCAAGCGTCTGGATCCGACCTGCTGGTCACCGACCTCAACGATCCGGCTCTCGGACAGCGCCGGTACGGACCGATCCGCACAGCCGGCCCCAGCTTCCGCGCGGACGGCTCCGGTCTGGCGAAGATCGTGTACGCCGACTCGGACGGCAACCCGCGGGTGATCACGCTGAGCTGGCTGAGCCCGGACCCGCAGCAGCACCCCGACACGGTCGCGCCCGTACTCACCAGTGCGTCGGCCGGGGACCGCGTCCGCGACAACACCAGCCTGTCGTTCGATTGGGCCTTCAACGACCCGCAGGACCCGAACTCGCCCGCCACCGGCGTGCTGAGCTACGACCTCCGCATCCAGCAGCGCCCCAACCGCACCTCGCCGTACGGCGCGTGGAACCTGGTCCCCGCGTGGCAGGGCCTGAAGACAACCGCAGCGAGCCTGACCGCCCCCATCGGCACAGACACGTGCTGGTCGGTACGAGCACGCGACTACGCAGGCAACGTGAGCGCCTGGAGCACGTCGTACTGCAGCGAAGTAGACGGCACAGCGCCGTCCCTAGTCACCTGGCGCATAGGTGACCGAGTGCAGCTGAGCGGGACCTCAACGGTCCGCTGGGCCTACAAGGACGACACCGACATCGCGTCGTACGACGTCGTCTACAAGACCGCCGCCCCCGGCGTGGCCCTCGGCAAGTGGATCTACCCCGCCACCTGGCAGAACACCCGCATCACGTCCATCACCTGGTCCCCCCGCCTCGGCTGGGACGAGTGCTTCATGGTCCGCTCCCGCGACTATCTAGGCAACCTCTCCGCCTGGGCCCCACAGATCTGCTCGGTGGCCCCCCAGGACGACCGCGCCTTCACCTCAGCCGGCACCGTCACGCGCTCCACCAGCACCCTGGCCTTCCACGGCACCACCACCATCCTGAAAGCCAACGGCGCCTACCTGACCAAGCCCACCGAAGCCGCCCAACGCCTAGCCGTAACCGCCATCCACGGCCCCGGCCAAGGCCGCATAGACATCTACCACGCCAACGTGAAGCTCGGAACCATCTCCCTAGCCGCCACCACCACGACCCGCGTAACGACCTACCTACCAACAACCGCATTCCGCACCGGCCCCGTCAAGATCATCTCCACCAGCACAGCCCCCGCCTCAATAGACGCAGTCGCCTTCCTCCGAGCCCCCTAAAACCCGACCCAAGCACCCGGACCATCCGCCAAACCCGCCCCAAGCGGCCGAGCGATGCGCCAAACCCGACCCAAGCGGCCGAGCGAAGCGAAGGCCCAGGGGGTGCGGGTGGCGGAGCCCCCGCTCGCGCCGAGCGGAGCGAAGGCGCACAAATAAGAGGGCGAGCCCCGGCCTGCGCTTTCCGCAGGCAGGACTCGCCGCTCGCCCGAGCGGGTGACGAGAATCGAACTCGCGTAGTCAGTTTGGAAGACTGGGGCTCTACCATTGAGCTACACCCGCGTGCTCGGACATGATTCCATACGGACCCCGTTGGACTCAAAACGGTACGTCGGCGGGGTGGTGGCGCGAGCACTGGTTCGGGTCGACTAGACTCGTGCGGTCACTGCGGGGCGTAGCGTAGTGGCTAGCGCGCCTGCTTTGGGAGCAGGAGACCGCAGGTTCGAGTCCTGTCGCCCCGACAAAATCCCTGCAGCAATGCTGCGGTCCGGGTTGTCGCCCGGGCTTGCAATGTCATCGAATCAAGGAGAACCGCCACCGTGAAGAGCACCGTCGAGTCCTTGAGCCCGACGAAGGTCAAGCTCATCGTCGAGGTGCCGTTCGAGGAGCTCAAGCCGAGCCTCGACGCGGCGTACAAGAGCATCGCCTCGCAGATCACCGTCCCCGGGTTCCGCAAGGGCAAGATCCCGCCGCAGGTCATCGACCAGCGGGTCGGCCGCGGACCGGTGCTCGAGGAGGCGATCAACGACGCGCTCCCGAAGCTGTACTCGCAGGCGGTGAGTGACAACCAGGTGAAGGCGATCGGCCGGCCCGAGGTCGACGTGACCGAGTTCAACGACAAGGAGAGCCTGCAGTTCTCCGCCGAGGTCGAGGTCCGCCCGGAGATCACCCTGCCGGACCTGGAGGGCCTGGAGGCCCAGGTCGAGGACATCGCGATCTCCGACGACGAGGTCGACGAGCAGATCGAGGGCCTGCGGCAGCGGTTCGGCTCGCTGAACCCGGTCGAGCGCGCGGTGCAGGACAAGGACTTCATCACCCTGGACCTGTCGGCCAGCAAGGACGGCGAGAAGGTCGAGGAGGCGCAGGCGACCGGCCTGTCGTACCAGGTGGGCAGCGGTCAGCTGCTGGACGGCCTGGACGAGGCGGTCATCGGCCTGAGCGCGGGCGAGAAGAAGACGTTCGTCACCCAGCTGGTCGGCGGCGGTCTCAAGGGCGAGGACGTCGACGTCGAGGTGACGGTGACCGCGGTCAAGGAGCAGGAGCTGCCGGAGCTCGACGACGAGTTCGCGCAGACCGCGTCGGAGTTCGACACCGCGGAGGAGCTGACCGCCGACGTCCGGACCCGGCTGGAGCGCGGCAAGCGGCTCGAGCAGGCCGGCGAGGCGCGTGACGCCGTACTGGAGAAGATCCTGACGCTGGTCGACGTGCCGGTGCCGGAGGGTCTGCTGACCGACGAGCTCGCCGCCCGCAAGGAGAACCTGGAGCAGCAGCTCGGGTACTCCGGGATGACGATGGAGCAGTTCCTCGAGGGTGAGGAGCAGACCCAGGAAGAGTTCGACGAGGACCTGAAGAAGCGGTCCGAGGACGCGATCAAGGCGCAGTTCGTGCTCGACCTGGTGGCCGAGCAGCAGGAGCTGAGCGTGAACGACCAGGAGCTGACCGAGCACATCGTCCGGCACGCGCAGCGTTCCGGCGTCAGCCCGGACCAGTTCGCCCAGCACGCGGTCGAGAACAACCTGGTCCCGAGCCTGGTGTCCGAGGTCGTCCGCGGCAAGGCGCTGGCCTACCTGGTCGAGAACGCCACCGTCACCGACGGGTCCGGCAACACGGTCGAGCTGAAGACCCTGCAGCCCGACGGCACGTACGCCGACCCGGAGGCCGAGGGCGCCGACGAGGCGGCCGACGCCGAGGCCCCGGTCGCGGAGCCCGCGAAGGCCTGACGAGACGCCGAACGGCCCGGAACCCTGCAAAGGGTTTCCGGGCCGTTCGTATTTCCTGAAGTACCTGACAAGACAGCGGTCGAGGGGTCGAAAGGGCGCCGAATTCGCTCACAGCAGACGAACTGCGTGGCGGGGGTGCGCCGTGAGCGAACACCTGTGGCCCAGCCTTAGGTCTGTCGCCGCCGACCAGTAATGTCGGCTTTGTGAACGAGACATTTGCAGCCATCCCCACCGCCGCGGGCGGCAACGGAGCCGGCGGACAAGACGACGACATCTACCGCGAGCTGCGGAAGAACCGGATCATCTTCCTGGGGTCCGAGGTTCGCGACGACAACTCGAACGCGATCATCGCGCAGATGCTCCTGCTGAACGCCCAGGACCCCAGCGCGGACATCTGGCTGTACATCAATTCCCCGGGCGGCTCGGTCGACTCGGGTATGGCGATCTACGACACCATGCAGTGGATCTCCAACGACGTCGCCACCGTCGGGATGGGTCTGGCGGCCTCGATGGGCCAGTTCCTGCTCTGCGCCGGCGCGAAGGGCAAGCGCTACTCGCTGCCGCACGCGCGGATCATGATGCACCAGCCGTCCGGCGGTATGGGCGGTACGGCCTCGGACATCAAGATCCAGGCCGAGCAGTCGCTGCACCTGAAGGCGCTGCTGTTCAAGCTGATCGCCGAGCACACCGGCCAGCCGCTCGAGCAGGTCGAGAACGACGCGGACCGCGACCGCTGGTTCACCGCCGAGGCGGCCAAGGAGTACGGCTTCATCGACCACGTCGTGACCAGCGCCGCCCAGCTGAGCCAGGGCAGCCCGAACTCCTGATCTCCCACTCCAGTTAAGGACGCACCATGAATTACTTCATCCCGCAGTGGGAGGAGCGCACGTCGTACGGCATGCGCCGGATCGACCCCTACACGAAGCTGTTCGAGGACCGGATCATCTTCCTCGGCACGCCGATCACCGACGAGATCGCGAACGCGGTGATGGCGCAGCTGCTGTGCCTGCAGTCGATGGACTCCGACCGCGACATCAGCATCTACATCAACTCTCCGGGCGGCTCGTTCACAGCGCTGACCGCGATCTACGACACCGTCCGCTACATCAAGCCGGACGTGCAGACCGTGTGCCTCGGTCAGGCGGCCTCCGCGGCGGCGGTGCTGCTCGCGGCCGGTACGCCGGGTAAGCGGCTCGCCCTGCCGAACAGCCGGATCATCATCCACCAGCCGGCCACCGAGGGCACCTACGGCCAGTCGAGTGACATCGAGATCCAGGCGAACGAGATCCTCCGCCTGCGGGCGCTGCTGGAGACCATGATCGCCGACGCCAGCGGCAAGTCGCACGAGGAAGTCTCCCGCGACATCGAGCGGGACAAGTTCCTGACCGCCGAGCAGGCGATCGAGTACGGCCTGATCGACGACGTCCTGCAGAGCCTGAAGGCCCCGGTCCCGGCCGGCGTCTGACCCGGCCGACAGGCTGTCAAGAGCTCAACGCGTTCGCCACCGGCGTAGTCACAACCCGGTGGCGAGCGCGGTTTTTCGGCCCGGGACGGGGTACCGTCGAGAACGGATCGGGGATAGCTGTATCCATGACAAACCCGCCCCGGTCCGTGCGGCCCACGCCCTCCCGGCTCACGGTTCGACTGCGCATAGAAGGGATCTGTCCCGGTGGCACGCATTGGTGACGGCGGCGACCTGCTCAAGTGCTCGTTCTGCGGCAAGAGTCAGAAGCAGGTCAAGAAGCTCATCGCCGGTCCCGGCGTCTACATCTGCGACGAATGCATCGATCTCTGCAACGAGATCATCGAGGAGGAGCTGAACGAGGGCTCCGAGGTCGGTCTCACCGAGCTGCCGAAGCCGCGGGAGATCTACGACTTCCTCAACGCGTACGTTGTCGGACAGGACGTGGCGAAGAAGGCGCTCGCGGTAGCGGTGTACAACCACTACAAGCGGGTCCGCGACGGTCAGGGCGCCTCGAGCGCGGGCCGGCACGCGAAGGACGAGGCCGTCGAGCTGGCCAAGTCGAACATTCTGCTGATCGGCCCGACCGGCTGCGGCAAGACCTACCTCGCCCAGACGCTGGCCCGGATGCTGAACGTTCCGTTCGCGATCGCGGACGCGACGGCGCTGACCGAGGCCGGGTACGTCGGTGAGGACGTCGAGAACATCCTGCTGAAGCTGATCCAGGCGGCGGACTACGACGTCAAGAAGGCCGAGACCGGGATCATCTACATCGACGAGGTCGACAAGATCGCCCGCAAGAGCGAGAACCCGTCGATCACCCGCGACGTCTCCGGTGAGGGTGTCCAGCAGGCGTTGCTGAAGATCCTCGAAGGCACCACCGCGAGTGTCCCGCCGCAGGGCGGCCGCAAGCACCCGCACCAGGAGTTCATCCAGATCGACACGACCAACGTGCTGTTCATCGTCGGCGGTGCGTTCGCCGGTCTGGACCACATGGTCGAGCAGCGGGTCGGCAAGAAGACCCTCGGCTTCAACACCTCGCGTGAGCCGGAGAAGCCGAAGGAGCTCGGCGGGTACGCCGACGTCATGCCGGAGGACCTGCTCAAGTTCGGGCTGATTCCCGAGTTCATCGGCCGGCTGCCGGTCATCACGACGGTGTCGCCGCTGGACCGCGACGCGCTGATCAAGATCCTGTCGGAGCCGAAGAACGCGCTGGTCAAGCAGTACCGGCGGCTGTTCGAGATCGACAACGTCGAGCTGGAGTTCAGCGACGACGCGGTCGAGGCGATCGCGGACCAGGCGCTGCTGCGCGGCACCGGCGCCCGTGGCCTGCGGGCGATCATGGAAGAGGTTCTCCTCAACGTGATGTACGAGGTGCCGAGCCGTGAGGATGTCGCCAAGGTCGTCGTCACCGGCGACGTCGTACTGGAGAACGTGAACCCGACGCTGATCCCGCGCGACCAGATCGAGCGCACCAAGCGCCGCGAGAAGAGCGCATAGCAAGAAGCGACGAACGGAGGCCGGGGTCCGCTGTACGGTGGACTTCCGGCCTCCTTCTCGTGGTGGACGCGACCGGAGCAGTCACCCGCCTACGGTCGGTGACATGACGCCCAGAAGAATCCTTCGAAGACTGTCTGTCACCGGTATGGCCCTGGTCCTGCTGACGCCGCTGACTTCCGCCGTCGCCCAGGCCAAGACCGAAGTACCGAAGATCGCCTGGGGGAGTTGCGGCACCGACCCCAAGCTCAAGCCGTTCCAGTGCGCAACGGTCGAGGTCCCGACGGACTACGACAACCCGCACGGACCGACCACGACGATCGCGCTGACCCGGCTGCCCGCCGGTGACCAGGCGCACAAGGTCGGCACGCTGTTCACGAATCCCGGCGGCCCGGGCGGTTCCGGTGTGGACTTCGTCCAGCAGGCCGCCCAGGTCGCGTACACCCCGGAGGTACGCGCGAAGTTCGACATCCTCGGCTTCGACCCGCGGGGCGTGAGCCGATCGGATCCGGCGACCTGCTATCCCACGGCCGCTGACGAGGTGAAGGCGTTCGCGAACGTGCCGCCGTTCCCGTTGACGGCGAAGGAGGAGCGCCAGTTCATCGTCGACAGCGCGAAGCTCGCGATCAGCTGCCGGACCACGTCACCCGATCGGCTCGCGCACTTCTCGACCGCGAACGTGGCCCGCGACATGGACCTGCTCCGGCAGGCGGTCGGCGACAAGAAGCTGTCGTACGTCGGCTACTCGTACGGCACGTACCTCGGCGCGACGTACGCCAAGCTCTTCCCGAACAACGTGCGTGCACTCGTCCTCGACGGCACGCTCAGCCCCGAGTGGTACTCCGGCTCGAACGGCGACAAGAACCCGGTCGGTGTCCGCCTCAAGCAGGGCGATGGCGCGTACGACACGTACGAGCAGTTCCTCGCCGAGTGCAAGAAGGCGGCCGCGAACTGCGTCCTCAACACGCTCGGCGACCCGAAGACCGTCGTCGAAGGCACGCTGGAGCGGTTGAAGACCCACCCGGTCGACGTCCCGCTGCCGGACGGCACCACGCTCAAGGTGACGTACGCCGTCGCCGTGGCGATCATGTTCTCGAACCTGTACGACCCGGCCGGCTTCCCGGCCCTCGCCGACATGTGGGCCCAGCTCTCCGCAACCAACCGAGCCAAGGCGACCAAGGCGCCGACAGCGCTGGTCGAGTGGAACCGCCGCAAGGAGGACTACACGACCTCGATCGGCAGTGCGCTGCAGCCGTGTGTCGAGGCCAAGCAGTCCGGCCGCGGTCCGCTGGCGTACCCGGCGTACGCCGATGCCGCCGACAAGCGTGCCCCGCACTTCGGCCGCTACCGCGCCTGGATCGGCATCCAGTGCGAGTTCATGGGCATCCGCGACACCGACGCGTTCCTCGGGCCGTGGAAGAACAACGTCAAGCAGCCCGTGCTCGTCTTCGGCACCCGGCACGACCCGGCCACGCCGTACGAAGCGACTCGTCCGTACGCCGATCTGTACCCGGACGCGCGGATGGTGACGGTCGAGGGCTACGGGCACACCACGCTCGGCAAGAGCACCTGCGCCGACGCGATGATCACCGACTACCTGACTGACCTGAAGGCACCGGCCGATGGCTCGACCTGCACGCAGGATCGCAAGCCGTTCGACCCGACGCCTACAGGGAAGAAAGCACTGACTCCGCTACCGCAATAGTCTCGTCGACCTGGTCCGCGGTGTGCTCGGTGGACAGGAACCACAGTCCGCGCGGGACGATGTTGATCCCGGCAGCGAACAGTCCCGCGTGGAACCGAGCCATCGCGGCCCGGTCGCAGGCAGCGAACGAGCGATAGTCGGTCACCTCGGCCTGGTCGGTGATGTAGGTCTGGAACACCGGACCCGGACCGTCCACCAGCAGCGGTACGCCGTGCTTTGCCGCGGCCGCGCGTAGCCCCGCCATCAATCGTTCGCCGGTCGCGTTCAGCGGCGGGTAGACGTCGTCGCGGTGCTCGTCGAGCTGATGCAGTACCGCGTCGGCGGCCGCCATCCCGACCGGGTGCGAGTTGAACGTGCCCGCGTGCGCAACCTTGCCGTCGGCAATCGTTCCCATCACCTCGGCCGATCCGACCAGCGCGGAGACCTGCATCCCACCGGCCATCGCCTTCCCGAACGCGGCCAGATCGGGTACGACGCCGAGCAGCTCGCCGGCGCCGCCCGGAGCGACGCGGAAGCCGGTGATGATCTCGTCGAAGATCAGCAACGATCCGTACTGCGCGGTCAGCTGCCGCAGCCCTTCGAGGTAACCAGGTCGAGGCGTGATGCAGCCGGTATTGCACAGCAGCGGTTCGAGGATGACGGCGGCGATGTCGTCGCCGTACTGCGTGAACACCTCCGAGACGGCAGCGAGGTCGTTGTACGGGAGGACGATCAGGTCGTCGGCGTCGTGGCGCGGTTGGCCCGCCGTACCGCCGACCGCGGTGGGATGCCGGGCGTCGCCGGCCAGGGCGAGATCCGGGTGGACGCTGTAGAGCACCGGGTCGAGCCAGCCGTGGTAGTTGCCCTCGAACTTCACGATCTTCGGCCGTCCGGTGTGTCCGCGGGCCAGCCGGATCGCGCCGTGCACAGCCTCCGATCCGACGCTGTTGAAGCGGACCAGCTCCGCTGCGGGCACCATGGCGCACAGGCGTTCCGCTACCTGCGCCTCTAGTTCGTGCTGAGCGGCGTACGCGACGCCACGGCGTACCTGAGCCGAGACCGCGTCGGCGACCAGCGGCGCGGCGTGGCCGAGCAGGTTGGGGCCTTGGCCGAGCACGTAGTCCAGGAAGCGGTTGCCGTCCACATCCCAGAGCTCTGCACCAAGCGCGTGATCCACGAACAGCGGCCGGTCGGCACGGCGTGCGTCACTGGAGACCCCGCCCGCGATCACCTGCCGGGCACGCTTGTACAGCTGGTCGGCGCGGTCGTGGGTCCTCTGCACAGGTGCCTCCAGGGCGTCAGTCGAGCTTTTCGGTGAGCAGGCGGAACTGCTGGCGAGGACGGCCGCCGCCGGTCGACCTGGCCGGGGGCAGTGGCCACGCGAGGCCTGCCTCGACCAGCTCCTTGAGCATGCGGCGTCCGGTGCGCTGGGTGACCTGCATGATGGCGGCGACGCTCTCGACGTCGACAACCAGCTGCCGTCCCGGTGTGGCGCTCATGGCGGATGCGATCGACGTGACGATCTCCAGCGCCCGCTGGTCGAGCGGAGCACTGTCGACGGGTGCGGTGTCAGCTGTAGCAGGTCCAGGCTCCAGGTCCAGGCGGTCGCTGCCGCCGTCCAGGTACACCGCAACCTTCCCGCCGGTCGCAACAGACTCCTCAACAGCCATCAGTGCGTTTGCCTCAGCTGCGCGAGCAGTCTGGCCGGTGCCGGCACCCACTGCGACCGGTACGCCGAGCTGTGCGGTCAATGCACTCAGGAAAGGCGCAACCGTGAACTGCTCGGTCAGCCGGACCAGAGCGCCGTGCGTAGTGGTGACAAGGAACATCGTGTCCGACCGACGCGCCACCGATGCGCCCACCGGACGCGCCTCGGCCAGCAGCTTCTGGTGGGTCGACAGCGCCAGCTCCTGCTGCCAGTAGTCACCGGACTCGGCCCCGGACGGAATGACTTGTACGGCGATCATCGCCAGCTGGTGCGCCCCCATCCGTGTGCCCTGACCCAGCAGTACGGCGGTCTCCAGCGCATCCCGCACACTCGACCGCGTCGGCGCGATCCGCAGCACCGGTACGCCGTCCGCACGCAGCTCGCGCTCGACCGACAGGATCGTGGTCAGGGCGACCGTGGTGTGCCGGCGCTCCCACTTGTCCCGGTGGAACGCCGCGAAGCCGTCAACCGACTCCGGTCCCTCGTACGGGACGTCGTACACCTCTGCGGTGTCCAGGCCGATCTCGCCGTACGCCTCGGTGACGTCGGCCAGCGAGAGCGAGTCGATGCTGACTCGGCTCAGGTCGACGCCTTCGATGGTCAGCGAGGCGCGCAGCAGGGCGGCGTACAGCGCGGCGCCGGTCAGTGGGAGGTGGGTGGACGGGACGGTCAGCCAATGGCCGGTGGTCGCCAGGTCGAACGCCCACGGGCCGGGGAAGACGGCCGAGTCGATCCGGTCGCGCAGCCTCAGGTACCGCTCCTCGGCGTCGGACTGGTCGTCGTACCCGCCGGTGAGGAACCGTACGCCGTGTGCGGACCGCTCGGCGACCTCCTGCCCGACTTCGGCCATCGTCTTCACCAGTCGACGCGGCCCGAACAGTCCGACTGTCACGGCCGGTACCCGCTCACCGGCCACCGGCTCCGTCTCGTCACTCATCCGTCTCGTCAACCCCTCGTTCTCCTGGCAGCGGCCGCCACCGGAACAGCTTGCGGGCGTTCCCGCTGAGAACATCTTGACGTTGACTCTCCGTCAGTGGCGCGCACACCACCCGGCCCAGCGACATGCGCTGGTCGATGAAGGGGAAGTCCGAGCCGAACAGGACCCGCCCGCTACCTACCTGGTCGACCATCGCGCTGATCATCGGTCCGGTCATCTGCGACCCGCACACCTCCAGCCACAGCGACTCGTACCGGCTCGCGGCCTCGATCGCCTCGGCCACGCCGGCCGGGGTGATACCGGCGTGGCCGAGCATGACCGCAGCACCCGGGTACCGCTCCGCAACCGTCTGGAACATCGCAGGAGCGTCGTACGGCGACTGGTGCTCGGAGTGACTCAGCACGGGACAGCCGGTCGACTCGGCAAACTCCCAGACGGCGGCGTACCGCGCACCGGTGACGGGGTAGCGATGCAGCGTCGGGTGCACCTTGATCCCGACGAACCGCTCGTCGGCCGCGAGCCGCTCGAGCTCGCGCTCCGGGTCCTGCCAGGGGTTGATCACCGCGTACGCCGCGATGCGGCCCGGGTGCGCGTCGACCGCGGCCAGCGACTGCGAATTGCCGAGGTGCGCATCTTGCTGGATCGCGCGATTCGCTGAGAGCACGGTGACATCGGTGCCGGTCAGGTCCATCACCGCGACCATCGTGGCGGCATCCGGCTCCGGGATGAAGAACAGCGAGTACGGGCCGAGATGCGCGTGGACGTCGATGATCCGGTGCGTCGGCCGGCGCCCGATCACGAGTGCCCTCCGGTGAACAGCCGACTCGCAGTGTCCGACCCGACCAGCCGGACCGTCGCGTCATCGAGACCGGACCACGCCAGCCGTACGACGCTCTCGCCGGGATCACGCAGCCCGAATCCGGTCGCAAAGACCAACCGGTCGGCGAGGTTGTTCGCGGCGAGCCACTCAACGCCTTGGTGGGCGGCGAAATCGACGAGGTCGACGTAGATGTTGGTGTGACCATCAAGTGCGGCCCAGAGCTCGCGGAGCTTGCGGTAGCCGAGGTTCGAGATGACGATCGGGAGCTCCGGGTAGCGCGTTGCGATCGCGGTCAGGGCCGGCCAGGTGATCTCGGCGGCGTCGATGCACAGGGGCAGGCGGTTGGCCTGCAGACCGGCGTACAACTCGTCGAGCAGGCTGGGGGAGAAGCCGTGTGATGCAGGGTGGATACGGAAGGCCGCGACGCCTTCGCTGACGGCGCGATCGACGAGTGCGGTGAGTGAGTCCAGTTCGCCCGGGGTGGCAGGGATCGCGGTCCAGCAGGCGAGTACGCCGCGGTCGGCGAGGCTGTGCGCGATGGCGGAGGCCTCCGCGTTGCCGCCGATCGGATCGTGCAGCCAGGACGCCATCGCACTGACCAGCGCTCCCGACAGCTCGAACCGGTCGAGATGCGCGGCAATCGCATCCCGGTCCGTCGCGGGCTGCAAGCTGGCCGGGTGCGCCCCGGTCACCACCCGCGCATCGAACCACCCGTACGTGACCTCATCCATGAACCGTCCCCCCTTCAACAGTCCACGCGCCGGCGTGCGGCAGCGTCAAGTGCGCCCAGCCGTCGTCGACCTCCGCGTCGATGACGATGCCGTTGAGGCGGAGCTCGCCGGAGGCACGGACCCGCAGGCCGCAGCGTCCGGAGCAGGTGACGACGTACCGCGACCCCTCGACCAGGACGTTGATCTGATCTGTGGAGCGGACGAGGTCAGGTAGCTCCCGCACCTGCCAACCGGTTGCCCAGGACAACTGTCCGTTGGCCGAGCGGGTCCAGCTTGATGCGCCGATCCTGTCGGTTGTGGAGCCTTGCATGATGACCAGATCGCCGTCGACCCGGGTGACCGTGACATCGGGGGCGTCGCCCCGGTGCGGTATGAGGACCGTGGTGAAGTTCCCACTCGAGCGCTCGAGCGACAGCGAATACAGCGGGCCATACTCAGCCGTTCGACTCTCCACGATCGGGTGGCGAGCGACGCCCTCATAAGTCTCCACGGTGGTTGCCGCCGGATCGCCGGCCTCGATCAGCAACAGGCCGGGCGAGCCGGCGTCGTACGTCAAAGGCCCGACCTGCCGCCACGGATGCAGCGCGTGCCACATCGCGCGGAACGTGTGCGGCCCGTCGGCCTTGTCCGTCACGACGACGTACGCCGGTTCCTCGCGCACCATCGCGATCGTGCGTGCCTGCTCCAACCCGTTCCCGTGATGCCGCCCGGAGAAGGCCGCAACCGGACCGGTATCGACCAGTGGATCAACCGACACCCGCCGATCCGTCGACAACTCGAGGTCGTCCACGCGCACCGTGTTGTGCCCGCGGCCCGACTGATACCAACTCAAATAGCCAGGATCGTCGTAGCTCGGCGGCCCGCCCGCCTCCCACAACAACGGCTCACCCCACCCGTCCAGCACCAGATCGAGAACGGCGCGATGCGAATGCGACTCCAGTTCGTGCTCGATATGCGGCCCGTGGTTGATCACCGCCCGCAACTCGTCACCCCGCAGGATCGTGTACCCGGACTCGGGCAATACGGTTGCCAACGGCAAAGGTTTGTCCTGAACCGAGCCGCCACGCGACAGCAGCTCAGCAGGCCAGACGATCCCGCTGTCCTGCAGATGCGGTATCCATCCTCCTGACGACACCAACTCACGCAGCCAGGTGTGCATCGCGGCGAAGCGAGGATGCCCAGCCACCGCCGGATCGATCCGTGCCGCGGTCTGCAGCGCGCTCAGCACCATCCCGTGGTACCCGGGCGACCGCTCGTAGTGCCCGCCATCGGGATAGATGTCCAGCACCAGATGCTCTTCGATCCGCTCGCGCGCACGCTCCGCCCAGGCCGCCGACTCCACGAGTGAGGGCAGTACGGCGCTGACATGCAGCAGCTCGGTAGCGCACACCAGTTGCCAGTTCCCGTGGCGGAACACGTCATGCTCGTCGTACGCCCAGCGCGCCCCACCGACCAGCGTCGCCACCAGCCGCCCCCAGACACGGTCGGACAACGATGACGGGGTCAACACCTCCAGTGTGGGCAGAAGGTTCCGGCACCGAGCCCAGGTGCCAAGCGAGTACCAGATCACATCCAGCCCCGGCCACTCGCCGGTGACCGAGTCGCGCCGCTCGACCCACTCGTCCAGATGCCGCTCGAAGGCGCGCAGGTAACGATCGTCGCCGGTCAGCAACCAGGCATCGACACCAGGCTTCAGCCAGCCGAGGTAGTGGAAGCCGTACAGCTGCGACCGGCCCTTGCCCAGCCCGGTCACGTCCACACCGTCGAGCAACGGCGCTGCAGCTTCTAGTACGCCATCCGACGAGTCTGGCAACGGCCAGGCAGGACGCTGCATCCGAGACCCCACGAAGGCGCGGAGTCCGGCCAGATCATCCGCCGGCGACCCGAACGCCTTCAGCAGGTCGTCCGTACTGATCTGGTTGATCCGCGCGTCGATGTGCCGCGGCTTCTCGGGCCCAGTACTCATGCGACCTCGACCGGCTGGCGGGTCTCGATCGACAGATGCGCGGCCTCGAGTACGGCGGTCACGTCGCGGCTGCTCTCGATCGTGATCAGCGGCTGCCTGCCGGTGAGGCAGCAATCGACCCAGTGCGCGATCGCGTCGGCGTACGCACCGGCCGGGATCCCGTGCATGACGCGCTGCAGCATGTTCCGTGGGTAGCTGTAGCCCTCCGGTCGCGCCAGTACGACGCTCTCCTTCTGCCGGTCCAGCTGTACGACGCCGTTGTCGGCGATCACCGAGACGTACGAATCGACCGTGGTCGGGAACGTGTTCGGATAGATCCACGCCGACTCGAACGTGGCGACCGCTCCGCGCGAGTACTCCGCCTGGATCTGGATCGCGTCCGGGGTGTCGATCCCGAGCGACCGCAGCTTGCCCCAGCGAGCGGTCGCGTAGACCTGGCGTACTTGATCGCGGAGCAGCCACGAGACCAGGTCGATGTCGTGGCTGGACAGGAACCAGGCACACGTCGTGCGCTCGGCCCAGGACAGCATCTCGGTCGGTACGAAGATCGTGTCGTCCTTGCGCGCGTACGCGACCGCGGCCTCGCCGAGATCCGCGAGCAGCTCGTACGCCTGTGCGTACGCCGGAACCCAGCGGTGGTTGAACAGACACATCGCGATCACGTCGTTCTCGCGGATCGCCTTCACTGCGGCGTCGGCCTCTGCGACCGAGGTGGTCATCGGCTTCTCGACCAGGATGTGCTTCCCGGCCTCGGCCGCGCGCACCATCATCTCGCCGTGCATGTCGTCCGGAGTCGTGAGTACGACGGCATCCACCGCGTCATCGGCGAGGAGTGCGTCGAGGTCGGGATGGATCGTGGGCCGTGCCGCGCCCCGTTCGGCGATCTCGTCGGCCAGCCGCCCGGCCGAATCCGCCGACCGACTCGTCACCGCAGTGATCCCGGCGTCGGTCCGGCCGGACAACGACAGCGCGTTGCCACGCCCCATGATCCCGGCCCCGACGATCCCGATCCTCAGCACGCTCATTTCCCCTTCGCCAGAGTGTCGTTCCACGCCTTCTCGGCGTCGTCCAATGCCTGCTTCGCCGTCTTGGTACCCGACATGTACGCGCGGATCTGGTCGTCGAACAGCTGTCGCAACTGCTCGTCGTTCCCCGATCCCATCGACGCGTCCACGCTGGTCTTGAACGTGTCGACCAGGATCTTGCGGGCCTGGTCGGCCGGCGTGTTCCCGGAGATGTCGGTGAAGAACGGATCCGCGAGCGCCTTCACCGACGACGGGTAGATCGGCACGAGCTTGCAGAGTGCGAGCTGCTGCTCGGGCGCCGCGACGTACTTGAGCCACGCGGCCGCCGCGGCCTGGTTGTCCGACTTCGCCGGGATCCCCATCACCTGCTGGCCGGACATGTAGTACTTGCCGTCGGCACCGGTCACCGGCGGGCCGACCACGATCGACGAGTAGACGGCGGGCGCGTTCTTCTCGACGTTCAGCAGTGAGCTGGAGACGGCGGCCGGGTTGAACGCGATCAGCTTGTTCTCCAGCGACTGCGGCAGGTCCCGCGGGTTCTCACTCAGGCTGCCGGGCGCGATCGCGCCGGATGCGAACAGCGGCTTGAACTTCTCCACCAGTGCGAGGGTCTCCGGCGTGTTGAACGCGGCCGTCTTTCCGTCCTCCGAGAGCAGCGGGATCTCGTCGGCCTGCACCACACTCGAGTACGCCATGAAGTTGGTCGCCGACTTGCCGGTCGCGTCGTGGTACTTGGTCGCGAGTGTCAGCGCATCGTCGTACGTCTTCGGCGGCTTGGCCGGATCGAAGCCGGCCTTGGCCAGCAGATCCTTGTTGTAGAAGGAGAGCGACGTACCGCCGTTGTACCAGGGGATCGCGATGCGTTTGCCGTCGACAACCAACGGGTCGGCCAGGTTCGGCAGGTAGGCGGCGACGTCGTCCTGGCTGAACAGCGAGCTCAGGTCCGCCATCGACCCGGCGAACAGTCCGGTGGTGGCGGAGGTGAAGTTGACGACGTCCGGCACCTTCCCGCTGGCGATCGCGGCCAGCAGTTTGGTGGTGATGTCCGCGCCCGGCACGTCCACCCAGTTGATGTGGACCTTCGGATGGTCCTTCTGGTAGGCGTCGATCCACTTCTGGATGTCGGGCCCGTAGTTCTTCTGCAGGTTGATCGTCCACCACTCGACGTCACCGGAGTACGCGTCGCTGGACTGCTGCTTCGGCTCGTCGCCGCCGGCCGGGCTGCCCGAGACACAGCCGGACAGAGCCAATGCGAGAGCGGCGCCCACCGCGAGGTACCTGAGCAGGGATCGGGCCATGAGTGGCTCCTCAGAACGGAATGTCCTAAACCTGGCTTACAGACACCACAGTGTTCGACATCTTTTGACCGGAGTCAACGGACGGTCGCAGAAATTTCTCAGAGTTAGCGCTTCCCGCTGGCGTGCGCGTGAGCTACGGTTCCGGACATCAAGGAATCTGAAAGCTGGGTTTCAGACATTAGGGGCGACCCATGCGAGGACGTGTAGTCGGGCAGCACTGGTACACGCCGTACGTGTTCATGCTGCCCGGGCTGCTGTTCTACGCCGCGATGTTCGCCTGGCCGGCCGTGATCGCGATCCAGTTGGCGTTCTCCGACTACGACATCGTCCATCCGGTCCGCTTCACCGGGCTGGACAACTTCATCCGGCTCGGCCAGGACCCGCGGGTCTGGATCGCCCTGCGGAACTCGCTGCTGTTCGTGCTGATGTTCCTGCCGTTGACCGTGATCGCGCCGCTGTTCCTGGCCATGCTCGTCAACCTCAAGCTGCGCGCGATCCAGGCGTTCCGGATGCTCTACTACCTGCCGGTGATCACGTCGATGGTCGCGGTGGCGGTCGCCTGGCGGTACGTCTTCAACCGCGAGGGCGTCGTGAACTGGCTGCTCGGCCTGTTCGGCGCCGGGCCGATCGACTTCCTGCTGGATCGGCACTGGGCGCTGCCGACCGTCGTACTGCTGGAGGCGTGGAAGAACGCCGGGTTGTTCATGATGATCTACCTGGCCGGGCTGCAGGCCGTGCCGTCGGACCAGGTCGAGGCGGCGACGATCGACGGCGCGAACGCGTGGCAGCGGCTGCTGCATGTCGTCGTACCGGCGCTGCGGCCGACGTTCGCGGTCACCCTCGTGCTCAGCATGCTCGAGGCGATGCGCGCGTTCGAATCCGTCTACGTGCTGACCCGCGGCGGACCGCTCGACTCGACTCTCACGCTCGGCTACTACATCTGGTCCAAAGCCTTCCAGGACTACGACATGGGCTACGCGAGCGCGGTCGGCCTGCTGTTGTGGGCGATCACGATCGTGCTGGCCGGCTTCAACCTCCTGGTGACCCGACGGAGGGACGGCTGATGGCCCGCCGCCTGTACCGGAACCGGCCCCGGATCAACATGCGTCGCGTCGGCCTCTACGTGCTGCTGATCGCGGTTGCGGCGCTGTTCGTCGGGCCGTTCCTGATCCTGCTCAGCTCGGCGACCAAGCCCGCCAGCCAGGACGTGTTCGGGTTCCCGCCCGACCTGATTCCGCGGCCGCCGGTCGCCGACTGGTTCCGCGAGGCGTGGACGACGATCCCGTACGCGCGGTTCCTGGTGAACTCGGTGATCTATGTCGGCATCACGGTCCCGATCTACCTGGTGATCTCCGCGCTGACGGCGTACCCGCTGGCCAGGATCGCGTTCCGCGGCCGCGGCGTGTTCTTCATGCTGTTCCTGTCGATCATGTTCCTGCCCGGTGAGCTGATGCTGATCCCGCGGTTCCTGGTGATGAGCGAGCTCGGGCTGACCGACACGTTCGCCGCGGTGATCCTGCCCGCGGTGCTGTCGTCGCTCGGGATCTTCCTGCTTCGGCAGGCGTTCTCGCAGATCCCGGACGAGATCGTCGAAGCGGCCCGGATGGACGGCGCGAACGAGTTCGCGATCTTCTGGCGGATCTGCGTACCGATCGTCGCGCCGACACTGGCCGTGCTCGCGATCCTCGGCTTCGTCTCGGTCTGGAACAGCTTCATCTGGCCGCTGGTCGTGCTGACCAGCCAGTCGAAGTACCCGATCGCGCTCGGGATCGCCTACCTGAGCGGCGTCGCCGGGACCGATGTCCGCGGTCTCGCGGCCGGGACCGTGATCTCGCTGGTCCCGGTGATCTTCGTCTTCCTCCTGCTGCAGAAACGCATTCTCAACAGCATGGGCGGTGCAGTCAAAGGCTGAGCCGCCCTCCCGTCCACCTGTGAGGCCTTCATGCAACCGTTCAGCCGCCGCACGCTCATTCTCGGAACGACAGCCGGTGGTGTCGCCGCCTGGGCCGGCATCCCGGCCCTGTCGGCATCCGCCGATCCACTCGTCTACGACTCGCCCGAAGCCTTCGACGTCGCGCAGGCTGGCTACCTGGCATCCGATCCGCAGGACAACGAGGCCGGTGTCTACGCCTGGGGTGAGTCCTACTTCCTGCTCAGCCTGCTCCGGATGTACGAGGCATACCAGGACGAGCGCTACCTGCGCACGTTCGAGGACCGCGCCCGGCACCTGATGAAGACCACCGACCACGCCCGCCACGTCACGGACTACGCCGGCCGGTCCGGCAAGGTCTGGCGTACGGCGGGCAACTACACCGCCGGCCACGGCGTCCTCCCTGACGGAGATGGCAACCCGGCCATCCAGCTCCGCTGGGCCGGCTCCAGGTCCGCCGAGTCGACCGCCGAGGTCTCGAACGTTGCCGACGGCACCTTTGACCTCGTACTCCGCAACCCGGCCACCACGACCGTCGTCACGCTGCCCGGCGTCAGCCTCGATCCCGCCGCACCGACGTACGCCGTGACCGCGGTCAACAACGCCTACACGGCAGGGCTGCGCTGGACCGCGGCCGAGCTCCGCACAACTCCGGCAGCGGCGCCCGCGCCCGCAGCGGCGACGATCACCTTCCAGCCGCAGTACTACGTCTTCGCCGTGCACACCGGCATGGTCGCGTTCCCGTTGGCGCGCTATGCCCGGATGGTGTTGCAGTCGCGCAAGCTCCGGTCGCGGCAGAAGTTCGCGCGGGAGGTGCTCGACGCGGCCACGGCAGCCGTTGCGTTCCACGATCCCGAGTGGGTCTCGCGGCCGGACGGTACCGGCGACTACGTGTGGCCTAAGGGTGCGCCGATCCCGTTCGACGGGACGATCCAGCCGTACAACCAGAGCCAGGGCATCGGCCAGGTGCTGGTCGAGCTGTTCCGGGCCACCAAGCAGCCGCGCTACAAGACGTGGGTCCAGCAGATGCTGAAGGCGTACCAGCCCGCGCTCCGGCTCGTCGACGGCGCGTACGTGTGGACCTACTGGCCGCCGTACAGCGAGCTGTATGCCGGTTACCCGAAGACCGCTGGGATCTCGGAGTACACACCGTCGTATCCGGCGTCCAAGCAGATCGAGGATCTGAGCCACGCGGCGATCAGCACCGAGTTCGTGCACGCGGCGTACGACGCGGGGATCGACGGGGGAGCGGTCACGGACGTGACGGTCTTCGCCAGGACTTTCACGCAGAAGCTGATCCGGTCCGCGAACGAGGTCTGGTTCCGCGTCGACGGGACCGGCGACGCCGTACCGGCCAACGCGGTGCAGTGCGCACGATGGGGCGAGTACGCCGAACAGGACCTGCTGATCTACCAGCAGTCCCTGCGCGTGTACGACGCCGTACAGCTGATGCCGGTGCAAGGCTCGCACGCATTGGGTATCGCGTACCTGAACTGGGCGAAGAACTCTGGTTGGAGGAACAAGTGAGACTGCTCCGGATCCACACCGACGACGGTCTGCGCGACGCCGTACTCGACGGGGACGGCCGGGTCCGGCCGTTGCCGGGCGCCGCGGAGCCGTTCGACCTGGACCGGCTGCGAGCGCGGTCGACCACGGCCGAGCCGGCTGTGGACTTCGAGGAGGTGAACCTCGCCGCGCCGTTGAGTCCCGGGAAGATCGTGTGCGTCGGCCTGAATTACGCCGACCATGCGGCCGAGGGCGGGCAGGAGGCGCCGGCCGAGCCGATCCTGTTCATGAAGGCGCCCGACACGGTCGTCGGAGCGCGTGACGACGTGATCATTCCGCGGGGTAGCGAGAAGACCGACTGGGAGGTCGAGCTCGGTGTGGTGATCGGCCGCACCGCGTCGTACCTCGCCGATGAAGCCGGGGCGATGGAGCACGTCGCCGGGTACGTGCTCGCCAACGACGTGTCCGAGCGGCATTTCCAGCTCGAGCGCGGCGGCCAATGGGACAAGGGGAAGAACTCGGCGACGTTCTGCCCGCTCGGTCCGTGGATCCTGACCGCGGACGAGGTGCCGGATCCGCAGGCGATCAAGCTCGGGCTGGACGTGAACGGCGAGGTGCTTCAGGACAGCTCGACGGCCGAGATGATCTTCGGCGTCGCGCACCTGGTCCACTACATCTCGCAGTTCATGACGCTGTACCCGGGTGACGTGATCAGCACCGGTACGCCGGCCGGCGTCGGCGCAGGCCAGAAGCCGCCGCGGTTCCTCCGCGCGGGCGACGTACTCCGGACCTGGGCCGACGGCCTGGGCGAACAGCACAACCGGCTTCGTTAGCTCCTCAGCGCGGCGGCGATCGAGTCCGCGATCGGTGTGGTGGGACGACCGATCAGCCGGGTGAGGTCGCTGCCGCGGCCGGCCAGCAGGCCGCGCTCGATCGCGGCGTCGACACCCACGAACAGCTGTGCCACCGGCTCCGGCAGCCCGGCGCCGACCAGCACCTGCGCGTGGTCCTCCGCCGAGAGGTTGCTGTAGGCAACCTCTTGGCCGGACTGCCTGGCGAGCTCGGCGGCGTACTCCGTCAGCGTCCACGCGACGTCGCCGTTCAGCTCGTACGCCTTCTTCTCGTGCACGTCCCCGGTCAGTACGACGGCCGCCGCGGCCGCGTAGTCCCGGCGCGCGGCCGAGCCGATCCGGCCGTCGCCGGCGCTGCCGACAACACCGTTCGCCAGCTGGACGGGGATCTGGTCGGTGTAGACCTCGTTGTACCAGCCGTTGCGGAGGAACGTGTACGGCAACCCCGAGTCGAGGATCGCCTGCTCGGTCGCGCGGTGATCGGCGGCCAGGTCGAAGTCGGCCTCCGGACCGCCGAGCGCGCTGGTGTACGCGATCCGCGCGACGCCGGCATCCTTCGCGATCGCGATGATCGACTTGTGCTGGTCAAGACGGTTCGGCTCGAGGCCGGAGATCAGCAGAAGGGTGTCCCCGGCGCCGATCGCCTTCGCCAGCGCGGCCGGGTCGTTGTAGTCGGCGATCCGGACCTCGACGCCGCGGTCCGCGATCGGGGCGGCCTTCTCGGCGTTCCGCGCGACCGCGACGACCTGGCCGGCGGGGACCCGCTGCAGCAGCTCGTCGATGACGAGGTTGCCCAGGTGACCGGTTGCTGCGGTGACGACGATGCTCATCTGTACTCCTAGTCGTTGGCTTCTGTCACCGACAGTAGGCCGAGCGATCGAGCGGATCTATGTCCATCAAGCGCTGATTTATGTCTCATCGTCTTGATGAGTGCGCGTATGATGAAGGACATGGATGTGCTCGCAGATGTCGTCGGTGCGATGAAGACCGGCCCGGCCACGTCCGGGCGCACCGACGTGCGGGGTCCGTGGGGGCTGCGGTTCGTGCATTCGTTCGGCGCCACGTTCCACCTGATCCTGCAAGGTACGGCGTGGTTGCTGCCGCCGGACGGCGACCCGATCCCGCTCGGACCGGGCGATGCGGTCCTGCTCCCGCGCGGGCTCGACCACGCGCTCGTCGACCATCCCGACTCGCCGACAGTCGCCTTCGACCCGACCGTCGAGGAGCCGCCGCAAGGTCAGGGCGCCCGCGCGCTGCTGCTGTGCGGCACCTATCGCCTCGATCGCGAGCGCCCGCACCCCGTGCTCACCAAGCTGCCCGACGTGGTCGTCGTACCGGCGGACCCGGGTCGCCACCGTTCGTTGCATACGGCAATCAGCATCCTCGGTGAGGAGCTCGACGCGCAGCGGCCCGGCTCGGCCGCCGTCGTACCGGCGCTGGTCGACGCGTTGCTCGTGCTGATCCTGCGGGCCTGGCTCGAGGACCACGAGTGCTCAACCGAAGGTTGGGCGCAGGCGCTGACCGATCCGTCCGTCGTGCAGGCTCTGGAGTTGATCCACGAGAAGCCGGGGGCCGCGTGGACGGTCGCTGATCTGGCCGCCGATGTCGGGTTGTCGCGGGCTGCGTTCGCGCGCCGGTTCACCGAGGCGGTGGGCGAGCCGCCGCTGACCTACCTGTCCCGTTGGCGGATGACGACGGCGGCGCGGCTGTTGCGTGATCACGATCGCCCGCTCGCCACGGTCGCGAAGGAGATCGGCTACACGTCGGAGTTCGCGTTCGCGAAGGCGTTCAAGCGCGACTTCGGCGTACCGCCGGGGACCTACCGCAAGCAGCTCACGCCGGCCTGACCGTCAGATCCTCAGGGCGCAAGGTCGCGACCAGTTCGCCCCGGCTGCGTACGCCGACCTTGGTGAACGCCGACTTCAGGTGGTCCTGGATCGTGTGCGGCGAGATCGACAACCGGTCGGCGATCTCGGTCGTCGTGTGCCCGGAGATGACCTCCAGGCAGATCTCCCGCTCGCGCGTGGTCAGGCCGTACGCCGCCAGCAGCATCCCGACCAGGTGATGACCCGACGCCGGCTCGATCGTGACCACGACTTCGTCGTCGCCGTCTCCGAGCAATCGGCTGCCCTGCAACACGACCCATCCGCCTGACGCCGACTGCACCCGCGCCTGGAACGTCCCGCCGGCCGCCACCCGCGTGCCGGTGACCACCGCGCGCAGCAGTACGTCGAACCGCCCGGGCGCGATCTCGTTCAGCTCGTCCTGCCAGGTCCGCGCGGCCGCGGTGATCGCCCGAGGTTCGCCGTTCGGCCCGGTGACGACGATCGACGGGCCGACCCCTCCGCGGTACCCGTGCGCATCGGTCCGCACTGCGACCCGCGTCGCCGCACCGATCACCGGCGCCACCGACCCGAGGAACTCCACCTCGCGGTCGTTGAAGTCAGGCCCGCTCCGGACGAACCCGGCCGCACCCCAGCAGTCGCCGTCGACGGTGAACGTGGTTCGCACCTCGTGCTCGATCCCGAGCGGCCGCCACACCTCGTTCAGTCGCCTGTGCCCGACAACCTCGCGGTGCGGCAGGTCGGACAGCCGCGCGACCCGGCGATCGTTCCGGGCCAACTCGGCGAACGAGTTCGGGACGCTGCCGGCGTACTCCGTCTCCGCCAGCCTCGGCTCGTACTCCGAGGGGATCCGCGCCTGACCGCTGGTCATCGAACTCATCACCAGCGTTCCCGGATCCAGGCCGGCCCAGCAGGTCAGCTCGCTGCCGACGACCCGTTCGACCACCTCGATCGCGGCCGCGTGCAGCCCGGCGACGCCCATCCCCGACGTCGCCAGTGCCGCGATATCCCGGCGCGCAGCCCGGGCCCGGCCCTCCCACATGGGCTCAGTATGCGCCGCCGTACCGGGGCCGCCTATCCCGGAAATGTGGGGATTCCGGCCGGCGCTCGAGCCCAGCCGGACGGGATTTCGGCGAGGGCCGCGGCTTCCTACCGTCGCGGTCATGACCGAATCAGTGCATCTGAGCAATGCCGGCAGCGGGGTCGAGCACACCGCTCCGGATGCGACCGTGACCGTCAAGATCGGCGCCGAACACACCGACGGGCAGTACGAGCTCTTCGAGATCGACGCGCCCCGCGGCGACGCGACGCCACCGCACAGCGAGTCCTGGAGCAAGGCGTTCTACGTGCTGCAGGGCCGGATCCTCGTCCAGGCAGGCGATCAGGGCTACGACCTCGGCCCGGGTTCGTCGATCAGCATCCCGGCCGGCACGCTGAACACCTTCTCGGTGCTCACCCCGGCGGCGAAGTTCCTCACCATCAGCCAGACCGGCCGGATGAGCGAGCTGTTCGGGAGCCCGGCATGAGTACGGCGGCGCAGGTCCTGGCGATCGTCATCGCGGTGATGCTGACCGCGGTGTTCGTGATGGAGTCGATCCTCTACCGGCACCCGAAGCTGTATCCGCTGTTCCTCACCAAACCGACCGACTTCGACGCGGTCCGGCTGTGGACCGTGAACCTGGGCTGGTACAACCTGACCACCGCGGCCGCGCTGGTGATCGGCGTCGTCCTCGCGGCGAACGGACACGAGTCGGCGGGCAACGCGCTGGTGACCTTCACCGCGGCGCAGCACACGTTCCTGGCCGTCGTACTGGTCGTCTCCGAGCGCCGGTTGTGGTTCAACGCGCTCCTGGAAGGCATTCCTGCCGCGGTTTTGCTCATCCTCATGCTGTAGGAAAGTTACGAACTCTGCGCAATCATGGGCATGAAACACCGTGCACACTCAAGGTTCCCGGATGGTCACCGAGCGTTCGACATTCCGGGGGCCTGCCGCCCTGAGTACCCGTGAAGGTGAGGTCCATGAGCCCAATCAGTCGCAGGACCCTTGTTCTCGGCGGACTCGCCGCGGCTGGTGTCGGCGCCCTCCCGGCTGCCGCCCAGTCGTCAGTGATCACCGCTACCGCCGCCGTCCCGTACCCGTTCCAGCTCGGCATCGCATCCGGTGAGCCGGACGCGAACAGCGTCGTGCTCTGGACCCGCCTGGCCCCGTCGCCGACCAACGCCGACGGCCAGGGCGGGATGGCGAACGCCGATGTCGCCGTGGACTGGCAGGTGTCGACCACCGACACCTTCAGCACGCTGGTCGCGTCCGGCACCGTCACCGCGAAGTACGCCGCCGCGCACTCGGTGCACGCCATCGCCGGCGGCCTCAACCCCGATTCCGACTACTTCTACCGATTCCGTGCCCAGGGCCACGTCTCGCCCGTCGGCCGGACCCGCACCACGCCGGCCATCGGCACCGCAGGCCGGAACCTGGTGATGGCGTTCACCTCCTGCTCGCACTACGAGGAGGGCTACTTCACCGTCTATCGCCGGATGGCCGAGGAGAACCCTGGCGTCATCCTGCACCTCGGCGACTACATCTACGAGTACGGTCCGACCACGGGCCGCCCGCGACTCCACCTCGGCAACGAGGTCGTGTCGCTCGCGGACTACCGCCGGCGGTACGCGCAGTACAAGACGGACCCCGACCTGCAGGCTGCGCACGCGGTCGCGCCGTGGATCGTCGTACCGGATGACCACGAGGTGGAGAACAACTACGCCGGCACCGTGCGCGAGAACAACACGCCGGCGCTGACCGCGGCGCAGTGGACCGCGCGGCGTTCGGCGGCGTACCAGGCGTACTACGAGAACATGCCGCTGCGGCCTGCTCAGGTGAACAGCGGCAACAGCATCCAGCTGTACCGGCGGCTGCGGTGGGGGAGTCTGGCGACGTTCCACATGCTCGACACCCGGCAGTACCGCAACGACCAGGCCTGTGGTGACGGATGGAAGCTGTGCTCGGACGCTGATCTGGCCAGCCGCAGTCTGCCTGGCAACCCGCAGGAGACCTGGCTGCTGGACGGTCTGGGGCAGCACCTGGGTACGTGGGACATCATCGGCCAGCAGGTGTTCTTCGCGCGCCGGTTCAACTCCACCGGCGCGAGCATGGACTCCTGGGACGGGTACCGCGCTTCGCGGGCGCGGATCCAGCAGGGCTGGGTGGATCGGTCGGTCCGCAACCCCGTCGTACTCACCGGGGATGTGCACCGGGCGTGGGCCAACGACCTCAAGGCCGACTACAACAACGCGAACTCGGCGACGATCGGCACTGAGCTCGTCACCAGCTCGGTCACCTCGAGCGGTGACGGCGACGCGTCCACCGCGGTGCCGGATGCCGGTACGAACCCGTGGCTGAAGTTCTACAGCAACCGACGTGGGTACATCCGCGCAACCGTCAGCCCCACCGAGATGCGAGCCGACTTCCGGAACGTGGCAAAGGTGTCGGAGCACGGCGCCGCTGCGGCGACAGCGAAGTCGTTCGTGATCGAAGAGGGCCAGCCCGGACTGCAGGCGGTGTGACATGAAGAAGATCCTTGCTCTTGGGGTTCTCGCAGCCACCGCGCTGGTTGCCACAGCCACACCCGCCGACGCTCAAATCGCCGCACCCACGTGGGTCACGGCGAACAGTGTGTCCACCGGTGACCAGGACAACGCGTCCATAGCGATCAACCGGAGCGGGTACGTCGCCGTGGCGTGGGAGGACGACCGCGACACCGACAACGCGACCGACAACGTCCACAGCGACATCTGGGTGCGGCTGTTCCACAACGGCACAGCTGTGTACGAGAAGAAGCTCTCTGTCGGTGGCGACAGCGGAGTGACCAACTGGCGCCACCTGCACCCGGACGTCGGCCTCGACGACAAGGGCAATGCGGTTGTGGTGTGGCAGGACGACCCGGACGGCAACGGCTTCTACAACATCCCGTACCGCGTCCTGAACACAGCCGGCACGGTGACCGCGTCCGGCAACGCCAACACGAGCGCGACTGGTCAGCAGATCAACCCGCGGGTTGCTGTGGACCCGGACGGCGCACCGTCCACTGCCGCAGTCGCGTTCACCGTTGCGTGGGAGGACATCCAGACCGGTACGCCGGCCACCGTGAAGGCGGCCGGCTACACCGGACCGACCACGCGCGCCTGGGAGGTCACCGCGTCGCAGACGACCGGGCAGCACCACAACCCGGATGTGGCCATGTCGGCGTCGGGTGACGCCGTCGTCGTCTGGGACGAGGACGGCGACGCCAACGCCGACTACAACATCGGCCTGATCCGTCTGGGCCGGACGAACGGCGCAGCCACCCTGTCCCGCCGGGTTGCCAACGCGACGACCACAGGTCAGCAGACGCACGCAGCCGTGGCCGCTAACTTCAACGGCGACTTCGCGGTCGCATGGCAATCAGGTACGGCGCTCAGCACGCGCTCGTTCGACTCGTCCGGCGCCGCGCGGTACGCCGACGCACAGGTCGCGGCCGGCGGCATCGCACCGTCGATCGGCATCGACGACCAGGCGCAGAGCGTGGTCGGCTGGACGGTCCAGGCCACCGACCTCGACGTGTGGATCCGTGGCTTCGGCACGGACGGCACGGACACCGGCCGGCTGTCGTCGCAGCAGCTAAGCTCTGCAACGGCTGGCCGGCAGGAGCAGATGTCGGTCGCGGTCTCGCCGTACGCCGAAGTTGCTGTCGCCTACACCGACGACAACGACGGCAACACGTACGACCAGGTCATCCTCGGCACCGAAATCTCCAACAACAGCTGGTGATTCAGCTGATCGAGAACCACAGGATCGCAGCCAGCACCAGCTCGACCCAGAAGTAGAACCAGATCGGATAGAAGGCGGCCGGCCGGTCGAACACCCGCCCGATCAACCGGCCGGCCGCCATCCCGGCCAACGCAACAGCGACGGCGATCACCGCCCCACGGCGGATCCCGTCGTCCAGCAGTGCGACGACCAGCATCCCGGCGACGGCAAGCCCGAACCCGCCGTACACGGCCCGTACTTCGCTGCGTGCGTTCGGCCCGCTGACCTGGATCCCGAACGGCCGCACGAGCGCGGCGGGTGCGGCGAGTCCGTAGATCCCCATGCCGGCGAAGAAGACAGCGACGACGATGATCCCGATCACTTGCCGAAGGCTACTTCGTGGACGGGCTGATCGTGCTGAGGACGGCGTTGGCCGACGTCACCACGTCGAGGCTGGTGATGTCTTGCAGGGGGATGGACGTGCTGGCCGGTACCTGCGCCTGGTAGCTGCCGTTCGACGCCCACCAGCCGGCGGTCTCGGTGGTTCCGTTGCGGCTGTGGACGATCAGCATGCAGTGCTCGTCCGGCCGCAGGTCTTTCAACCGGAGCTGGATGTCCGTACCCCAGCCATGACTGGTCAACTTCGCGGTGGTGTCGATGCCGCCGACTCCGTCCGTCGCTGTCCAGGTAGCCGAGGCCGGAGCTGACAGCAGGCCCCAACCAAGCACACCGCTGACCATGGCCGCCGACGCTGCCGCCAGCACCCAGCGCCGCGGCCGCTTCTTCTTCGTGAGCGTGAGCGGCGCCGGCTCCGGCTGGTCCGTCTCGAGGTCTTCAACCGGTACGGCGTGCAGCAGGCCCGGGAGGTGGGCGAACTGCAGCAGCGTCTCGCGGCAGGTCGCGCAGGTCGCGAGGTGCTCCTCGGTCGCGCGACGTTCGGACGTCTCCAGCGCACCGAGCACGTAGGCGCTGATCGACATCGTCTCCGGGCACGTCATGAGCCGGTCACTCCTCGTTCCTCCAGCGCCGCGCGGAGTGCGTGCAGCGCGTAGTAGCTCCGCGACTTCACCGTCCCCGGCGGTACGCCGAGCACCACCGCCGCCTCGTTGACGGTCCGCCGCTTGTAGAACAGCTCGACGATCACCTGCCGGTGGTCGTGGCTCAGGCCGCGCATGACCTCGATCACCTGCCAGACCTGCAGCACGTGGTCGATGTCGTCGCCGAGCGCCGCGAACTCACGGTCGTCGATCGGTACTTCGGTCACCCGGGCCGCCTGTTTGCGGTGCCCGGAGATCACCAGGTTGCGTGCGACCGTGAAAAGCCAGCGGCCGGCCCGGTCCGGGTCCAGTTCCGACGCGTGCGACCAGGCCCGCGCCATCGTCTCCTGCACGATGTCCTCGGCGTACTGACGGTCGCCGCCCACCGAGCGCAGGACATAGCCGTAGAGCGGCCGCCGGTACTTGTCGTACAACGCGCGGATCACCGTGTCGTCATCCACACCTCAGAACTACGCACAAGAGCGATAGAAGGTTCAACTGAACCTGTCGGCGGTATCCCGCGTATCTGCTGGTGAAAGGAGATAGCGATGAAAACGACAGTATTGTTGCTCGGAGCAACGGTGGCCGCGGTGGGAACGCTGGCTGCGTGTGGCGGCGGATCGAGCGCTCAAACGACGACCGGCGGGGCTGCGGCAGGGGCCGCGGTATCGGTCCAGAACGTGAGCGGCGTCGGTCAGACGCTGGTCGACTCGTCCGGCAAGACGCTGTACTTCGCCGACCAGGAGGCCGGCGGGATGGTGAAGTGCACCGGCAACTGCTTGAGCTTCTGGATGCCGGCGACCGGTACCGCTACCGACGCGAAGTCGGTGACCGGTCTGGGCGTGATGAAGCGCTCCGACACGGGCGCGGATCAGCTCACCTTCCAGGGCAAGCCGCTCTACACCTTCAAGCTCGACTCCGGCGCCGGCAAGGCCCAGGGCAACAACGTGACCGACTCATTCTCCGGCACGAGCTTCACCTGGCACGCCGCGACCACCACCGCGGCCGCAGCCCCCACCCAGCCCCCGTCCAACTCGTCAGGCGGCGGCTACGGCTACTGACGCTTGTACACCGCAGTCAGCCGTCCACGCGCGATGGCGTCGGCAGTGAAGCGGTAGTGGTGCGTGCCGCTCGGCGGGCAGGGACCGGCGTACGACGGTTCGCCCGCGGAGTTGTTCGCCTGCATGGCGCCTGGCGGCGTGGAGCCCTCTGACAGCTCGGTTGTCTGCGGTGCGAGATCGAGCAGCACCCAGTGCGTGAAGGTGCCGTTGGGCGCATCCGGGTCGCTACCACCGCAGCCGGCAGTCAGTAATAGGCGCTCGTCAACAGCATCAGACGCACGCCATCACGGTATCGGTTTACTTGCGCGGGACCAGCTTGATGACCGGTAGTTCTCGGTCGGTTTTGACCTGGTACTCCGCGAACCGTGGTGCGGCGGTGGTGATGCGATCCCACGCTTCCGCTCGCTCGGCGCCGTGGAGTTGCTCGGCGTGGACCTCGAGGGTCTTGCCGTCGATGTCGATCTGGATGTCCGGGTTGGCGGCGAGGTTGTAGTACCAGGCGGGGTTGCCGGGAGCGCCGGCGGCGGAGGCGACGATCAAGCGGCTGCCGTCGGCGCCCGGGAACCAGCCGACCGGCGTACGCCGTTCCTCGCCGGACTTGCGCCCGATCGTCCGCAGTACCAAAGCGTCGAAGCCCATGAACTTCGCGCCGCGGCCGATCCGGCGGGCCATCAGGCCGTTCATCCAGCGCATCACCCGTCCCTTCGGCTGACGCGCGCCGCGGGTGCCGGCCTTCGTGTCGAAGCTCATCGCGAACTCACCTCGCCGTGCACGGTGCGCGTCGTGCTGACCGTGTCGTCGTACCCGAAGGGCTTGCCCTCGAGGTTGAAGCTCCAGGAAGTGGTCGGCGTGATCCGCAGGTAGTTGCCCGGGCCGAAGCGGCCGGTGCGCTCGACCAGCTCGGCCTCGCCGTAGATGCGCAGGTAGCGGGGGATCCAGGGATCGGTCGAGGGGAGGTCGTCGAGGATCACGGCGACCTTGGTGTTGCCGGCCCGCACGTTGCGGAACTTCCGGGTGCGCACCGGGTCGACGCCGCCGATGTAGAGGTGCGTGCCGTCGTACTCGAACCCCACCGGTACGGCGTCCGGCTGCCCGTCGGCCCCGACCGTGGCCAGCCGCGCGATGCGCTGGGACCGCAGGTACTCGAGCTCCTCGTCGCTGAAGGACATCGGACCTCCTCAATAGTTAATGGCATTTACTGTATGCATCGTTAACTATACATGCCCTGTACCGTGGAGCTGTGAGTGAGACGGAGGTCGCCCCGGCGGCCGTCCGCACGGGTCCGCTGCACAGCGTCGACCCGGCGGCCGGCCAGCTGGACGCGGCCGCGGGGCTGATCCAGCTGACTTCGCTGGTGCAAGGCATCTACGCGCGGGTTTCCGAACGGCACGATCTGACGCCGGTCCAGGCCAAGCTGCTGTGTGTGCTGCTCGGCGGTCCGCGTGGGATGGCTGAGCTGGCGGCTTGTTTCGGCGTCGAGAAGGCGGCGCTCACCGGGCTGATGGACCGGGCCGAGAAGCGCGGGCTGGCGGAGCGTTCTCCGGTCCCCGGCAACCGGCGGGCCCTGCAGGTCAACCTCACCGACGCCGGTAGGCGGGCCGCTACGGCCTTCCACGCGGAGGTCGGCGAGGCGCTCAACAAGCTGCTGGCGGACCTGAGCCCGGCCGATCGCGAGCAGTTCCGCGCCACCATGGCCGGCATCGTCACCAGTTGCCGCAGCGGCTGCTGACCGTCCACGCGCTGAACCGCGGTGCCGCGTGGATAGCGGTTTCCGATACGATCTGGGCGTGTCTAAGCCGTTGAGAACCTGAGGTGTCCGCCGTCATCGGTGCCTTCGGCGCGCTGGTCGCGGTCGCCGTCCTCGGGTACGTCGTCGGCCTTCTCGGCGTACTGCGGTCGCAGGACGAGCTCGTGCTGTCCCGGCTGGCGTTCTTCGTCGCGACGCCGGCGTTGCTGTTCACGACGGTCGCGCGGGCAGACCTGCGGGCAATCTTCTCGGTCGTGCTGGTCACCAACCTGCTGAGCCTGTTCGTGGTCCAGGTGGTGTTCGTCGTGGTCGCAGTGGCGATCTGGCGGCGCACACGGTCCGAGACCACGATCGGTGTGCTCGCGTCGTCGTACGTGAACGCCGGGAACCTCGGCGTACCGGTGGCGGCGTACGTGCTCGGGAACGGTGCGTTGGTCGCACCAATCGTGTTGTTCCAGGTCGTGATCATGGCGCCGATCGCGTTCGCCGTACTCGACCACGATCGGCAGGGGACCGGGCGGCGGGTGTCGGTGCGGACGATGGTGACAAGGCCGTTGCGCAATCCGCTGACCGTCGCGTCGTTGCTCGGGTTGCTGTTCTCGCTGCTGGGTGTGCGATTGCCGGACCTGGTGATGCGGCCGATCGACCTGGTCGCGGCGGCGGCCGTGCCGGTTGCGTTGATCGCTTACGGGTTGAGCTTGAGCGCCGGGACGAAGGATTCGGTCAGCCTGCAGCGGGACGTCGTACTGGCGGTAGGACTCAAGACCTTCGCCCAGCCGCTGGTCGCCTACACCATTGCCCGCTGGGTCCTGGACCTTCACGGGACCGCACTCCTGGCGCCGACCCTGCTGGCCGCTCTGCCGACAGCCCAGAACGTTTACGTCTACGCGGTCCACTACAAGGCGAGCCGGACGCTCGCACGCAGCGCGGTCCTGCTCAGCACGCTGCTGTCGATCCCGGTGATGATTCTGATCGCGGGTCTGCTGGCCTAGCGCATGGCTTTGAAGGCCTCTTCGGCGACGGGCTCGACCTGGTCGACGTTGACGCCTTCGTTCGCGGACTGGGCGATGACCGTGAGGGTGTTGGAGCCGCGGTAGCACTGGGTCGGCAGGTTGCCGGACGACTCGACGCAGGTGGAGCTGCCGATCTTCTTGATGTTGTCCGCGGTCGCGCCGGAGTCGGCGACGGTCTTGTCGATGTCGACCTTGCCGCGCAGCGCGATGATCACGAACATCCGGTTGCCGTCGATGGTCCCGTACGCCTCGACCGTCGCCTGCTTGCCGTTGTTGATCCGGCTCAGTGCCTGGCGCGTCTGGTCCAGCTGCAGCTGGTTACGGATGTTCGCGTCGGTGATCCGGTCGAGTCCGGCCAGCTTGGCCGGCGGGGTGATCCCACGCTCGGTGTTGAGCCGGTTGAGCGGCCCGAGACCCCAGATGTAGCCGAGCAAGGCCAGTGCGAGCAGGATGACGAGCGCCGCGACGACGGTCACCCACGGACCGCGGACCTTGATCCGCCGCCACCACTTCTTCTTGGGTTGCTCGGTCTTCTTGTCCCCAGGTGTTTCCCCAGCGGGTTTCTCGGCAGTTGCCGGGACGGCGGCCAGCTCGGCGGTGTCCGCGCCGGCGTCGGCCGTGGTGACGGCCTTCTCCGTCGGCTTCGGATCCGCCGGGTTGGTGGGGTCGCTCATGGGGTGGCTCCTCGGACGTTCGGTCACGGGGTTCGGACCCGATGCTTCCACATCAGCACAAACCGGTCTCGCAGGGTAGTCGTTCGGCGACACGTGCCGGTGCCCGCCTCCAGCAGGAGACGGGCACCGGGAGCGTGCTCAGAGTGCGGCGACGACCTTGACCGCGTCGGAGTCGTCGGCGTGCCAGACGATCTCGCCGGTGATCCGGCCCGCGGCCCGCAGATCCGGCTCGGCGCGCTCGGCCAGCTCCAGCCGCGCGGCCGGACCGGTGACCTCGACCTTGCTGACCTCGGTCTTCATCGAGACCTGCGCCTCGGACTTCGCCCCGCGGATCCCCGCGAGAACCTCCGAAACGGCGTCCAGAACCTCAGGCTCCTGCGCGGCGACCGCGAGATCGACATCCGGCTGCGGCCAGCTGGTCAGGTGGATCGAACCCTCCTGCCACCACGACCAGACCTCCTCGGTCGCGAACGGCAGGTACGGCGCGAGCAGCCGCAGCTGGACCGACAACGCAACGGCCAGCGCCGCCTTCGCGGAGGCCGCCGCGGCCTCGCCCTGACCGCCGTACGCCCGCTCCTTGACCAGTTCGACGTAGTCGTCGCAGAACGTCCAGAAGAACCGCTCGCTGATCTCCAGCGCGCCGGTGTAGTCGAACCGCTCGAAAGCCGCGGTGGCGTCGGCGACGACCGACCGCAGCTGCTGCAGCATCGCCAGGTCGACCGGCTCGGTGACCGCGGTCGCGTCGGCGACGACGACCGCGGACGGGTCGTCCTCAGTCGCGCCGAAGCCGAGGACGAACTTCGACGCGTTCAGGACCTTGATCGCGAGCCGCCGCCCGACCTTCATCTGCGACTCGTCGAACGGCGAGTCCATCCCCGGCCGGGCCATCGCCGCCCGCCACCGGACCGCGTCCGCGCCGAACTTGTCCAGGATCTCGGTCGGGACGATCGCGTTGCCCTTGGACTTCGACATCTTCTTGCGGTCCGGGTCGACGACGAACCCGGAGATCATCGACCGCGCCCACGGCAGCGTGCCGTTCTCGAAGTGGGCCCGGACGACGCGGGAGAACAGCCAGGTGCGGATGATCTCGTGCGCATGCGTGTTCAGATCCATCGGGAAGGTACGCCGGAACAGGTCGTCGTCCCGCTCCCAGCCGCAGGCGATATGCGGCGTCAGCGACGACGTCGCCCAGGTGTCCATCACGTCGGGGTCGGCCTCGAACCCGCCCGGCTTGCCGCGCTGGGACTCGTCGTACCCCCGCGGTGCCTGGGAGGTCGGGTCGATCGGCAGCTCGGCCTCGGACGGCATCAGCGGGTGCGCGTAGTCGGGCTCGCCGTCGGCGTCCAGCGGATACCAGACCGGGAACGGGACGCCGAAGTACCGCTGGCGGGAGATCAGCCAGTCGCCGTTCAGCCCCTCGACCCAGTTCAGGTAGCGGTGGCGCATGTGCTCGGGCACCCAGGCGAGCTCCTCGCCGCGCTCGATGAACTCCTGCTTGAGCGCGTCGTCGCGGCCGCCGTTGGTGATGTACCACTGCCGGGTGGAGACGATCTCGAGCGGCTTGTCGCCGTTCTCGTAGAAGTTCGCCATCCGCTCGGTGGGCTTCGGCTCGCCGTCCAGGTCGCCGCTCTCGCGCAGCTTCGCCACGATCAGCTCGCGGGCGCTGAAGACGGTCTTGCCGGCCAGCTCGCCGTACAGCTCGGCGGAGCCTTCGAGCCAGGCCGGGGTCTCTCGCAGGAACCGGCCGTCGCGACCGATCACGGTCCGGACCGGCAGCTGCAGCTCGCGCCACCACTGGATGTCGGTCTGGTCGCCGAAGGTGCAGCACATCGCGATACCGGCGCCCTTGTCCATCTCGGCGGCCGGGTGCGAGAGGACCGGGACCTCGACGCCGAACAGCGGCGACTTCACCGTCGTGCCGAACAGGTGCTTGTAGCGGTCGTCGTCGGGGTGCGCGATCAGGGCGACGCACGCCGGGATCAGCTCCGGGCGGGTGGTCTCGATGTAGATCGGGCCGTCGGCGCCGTGGAACGCGATCCGGTGGTAGGCGCCCGGATACGGCCGGGCCTCCATCTCGGCCTGCGCGACCGCGGTCTGGAACGTGACGTCCCAGACCGTCGGCGCCTCGGCCAGGTAGGCCTCGCCGCGGGCGAAGTTGCGCAGGAACGCCCTCTGCGACGTCCGCCGGGAGTCCTCGGAGATCGTGGTGTAGAGATGGTCCCAGTCGACGCTCAGGCCGACCGTCCGCCACATCGACTCGAACGCCTGCTCGTCGATATGGGTGAGCTCACCGCACAGGTCGACGAAGTTCTGCCTGGCGATCGGGAGCTGCCGCTTCGGGTCCGGTTTGGCCGGCGGGGTGAAGTCAGCGTCGTACGGCAGTGAGGGGTCGCACTTGACGCCGTAGTAGTTCTGGACCCGGCGCTCGGTGGGCAGGCCGTTGTCGTCCCAGCCGATCGGGTAGAAGACCTTCTTCCCCCGCATCCGCTGGAACCGGGCGACCAGGTCGGTGTGGGTGTAGCTGAAGATGTGCCCGACGTGCAGCGACCCGGAGACCGTCGGCGGCGGCGTGTCGATCGAGAACACGTCGGCCCGCTCGGCGGTGCGGTCGAAGGCGTAGGTCTGCTGCTCCTTCCATACGGCAGCCCACTTCTCCTCGAGGCCTTCGAGGGTGGGCTTGTCTGGAACACGGGACGTCTGGCTCATGCGCACAATCGTAGTGGTTGTCAAGGGGTGCTCCGAACGCTTATCCACAGCCCCCACCTAGACTGGGCGTTCTGATGAGCGACCTCTCTTACGCCGACGTGTCGGCCCTGCTCCAGGCGCGCTGGCCGGAGCACAAGATCGAGCCTTCCCTGGACCGGGTTCGGCGGCTCGTCGAGCTGCTCGGCGACCCCCAGAAGGCCTACCCGGTGGTGCACCTGACGGGGACCAACGGCAAGACGTCCACGGCCCGGATGATCGACACCCTGCTCCGCGAAGCCGGGCTGCGGACCGGCCGGTTCACCAGCCCGCACCTGGAGTCGGTGCGCGAGCGGATCACGCTGGACGGCGAGCCGATCAGCGAGGAGCGCTTCGTCGAGGCGTACGCCGAGATCGCGCCGTACCTGGACGTCGTCGACGCCGAGCAGGAGCACCCGCTGACGTTCTTCGAGGTGATGACCGGCATGGCGTACGCCGTGTTCGCGGACGCACCGGTCGACGTCGCGGTGATCGAGGTCGGCCTGGGCGGGTCCTGGGACTCGACCAACGTCGCCGACGGCACGGTCTCGGTGATCACGCCGATCGCGGTCGACCACGCGCACATCCTCGGCGCGGATCCGGTCACGATCGCCGGCGAGAAGGCCGGCATCATCAAGACCGGCGGTACGACGGTGATGTCGCAGCAGAGCCTGGAGGTCTTCGAGGTCCTGCTCCGCCGGGCCGCCGAGGTCGGTTCGCAGGTGGCCCGCGAGGGGATCGAGTTCGGCATCGTCAGCCGGACGCTCGCGGTCGGCGGCCAGGTCGTCTCGATCAAGGGCCTCGGCGGTGAGTACGACGAGCTGTACATCCCGCTGCACGGTGAGTACCAGGCGCACAACGCGGCCGCAGCCGTCGCCGCGGTCGAGGCGCTGCTCGGCGCCAGCCCGGAGTCGGACGGCCGCGTCACCACCGAACTGCTGCAGGCCGGCTTCGCCAACGTCACCAGCCCGGGCCGGATGGAGGTCGTCCGGCAGAGCCCGACGGTCATCGTCGACGCCGCCCACAACCCGCACGGCGCCGAGGCAACCGCGGCGACGGTCTCGGAGGCGTTCCAGTTCGAGCCGCTGATCGGCGTCCTCGGCTGCATGAAGGACAAGGACGTGTACGGCGTCCTCGAGGCCTACGAGCCGATCATGGAAACGGTCGTCTGCACCCGGAACAGCTTCGTCGAGCGCTCGATGCCGGCCGAGGAACTGGGCGAGCTCGCGGCCGAGGTGTTCGGCGAGGAGCGGGTGCTGGTCCGGCCGCACCTGATCGACGCGATCGACGACGCGATCCGGCTGGCCGAGGAGAACGCGGTCGCGCTCGGCTCCGGCGGCGTACTGATCACCGGCTCGGTCATCACCGCCGGCGAGGCGCGCAGCCTGCTGGTCCGCAAGTCGAAGGCCGATCAGGAATGAGGTCGCTCGCGTCGATCGTGCTCGGGTTCGAGTCGATCGTGCTCGCCCTCGTCACGCCGGTGATGATCTCGGTCGCCGACGTCCGGCCCGCGGTCGCCGTACCGGTCTGCCTCGGACTGGCGGTGCTCGCGATCGTCGCGGCCGGCCTGCTCAGGTTCCAGGTCGGGTACGTGCTCGGCTCGGTGGTCCAGGTCGGCGCGGTCGGCATCGGCTTCGTCGTCCCGGTGATGTTCGTCCTCGGCGCGGCGTTCGCGGCCTTCTGGGTCGCCGCGATCGTCCTCGGCCGGCGCATCGAAGAGGCCAAGAAAGCGCACGAGCAGTTAGGCTCAGCCGCCCACCCAAGTTCGAGAGAGAGTTGACAGATGTCGCAGCGCACCCTGGTCCTGCTGAAGCCCGACACGGTCCGCCGCGGCCTGGTCGGTGAGGTGCTCGGCCGGTTCGAGGCCAAGGGGCTCCGGATCGTCGCGATGGACCTGCGCACGATCGACGGCGAGCTGGCCGACCAGCACTACGCCGAGCACGTCGAGAAGGCCTTCTACCCGCCGCTGCGGGACTTCGTCACCAGCGGACCGCTGGTCGCGATGGTGCTCGAGGGCGACGAGGCGATCGAGGTCATCCGCGCGCTGAACGGCGCCACCGACGGCCGCAAGGCTGCCCCCGGCACGATCCGCGGCGACCTCTCGCTGTCCAACCGCGAGAACCTCGTCCACGGCTCCGACTCCGAGGAGTCCGCGAGCCGCGAGATCAAGATCTGGTTCCCCGACCTGCCCTGACCCCGGTTTAGACCACTCGGGACGCTGAAAGCGTTTTGAAAGCACGGCACCCCACCATTTCGGCGTCGGCCGCCACGGCCGATCCGATCTGGAGGGGTGACGAGTGGGGAGTGGGTCAGGCAAGTGGGGTGTGCGCCGGGTCGTACCCGGTGTGCTCGCGGCGTTGCTGCTCGCCGCATCGCTGGTACAGAGCTCGGTAGCCGTCGCGCGGCCCGCGGAGGGCACTACCGATCCGGAAGTGCGGGCGAGCGCCGAAGCACGGCGTACCGGCAAACCGGTCGAGGTGAAGCGGACGGCGACCACGAGAGTGGTTGCGAACCCCGCTGGGACGTTCACGGCAACGTTCAACGCGGCGCCGGCCGGAGTACCTGGGCAGCCGACGGCGCCCGGGATGAGCGGCTGGGCGATTGTCTTCCGGGGGAAGCCGGGCAACAGCTACTGGGGTGGCGACGGCGACGGCGTCGCGAAGGTCGGCCAGTGCTACGACGACGGCTGGTGCAACGGGATCCAGGCTGCTCGTTCGTACTTCCAGTACGACACCGGCTGGCTGAACGGCCGCGAGATCCTCAGCAGCTCGTTCAAGGCACTGGAAGTACACGCGCCGAGCTGCTCGCCGCGCTGGGTGGAGGCTTGGGGCACCCGGCCGGTCTCGCCGGGGACGACCTGGAACAACCAGCCGCCCGCAGTGATGGGCATCGGCTCCTACAACGTCGCCGCGGGCCGTACCGGCTGCCCGTCGCAGTACCTCGAGTACAACACCACCGGCTTCGTGCAGTGGTCTACCAACCCTGCCAACGGGCTCGGCTCGACCACGGTGATGCTCCGGGCCAACAACGAGGAAGACCAGCTGGCCTGGAAGAAGTTCGGTACGACGCCGGTCCTCAGCGTCACCTACAACACCCGCCCGAACACGCCGGTCGAGCTGGCGGTCGAGAACGACCGGGTGTGTGGCAGCGGCGAGATCCGGATCAACCCGCAGTTGTACGCCCCGCCGCCCGCGCCGAATCGGGGTCCGCGTCTGTGGGCGACGATCAGCGACCCGGACGGGGGCAGCGTCGCCGCGCGCTACCGCATCTACGAGCGTGACCACACCACACTGCTGCACTCCGCCGAGACGACTGGTCTCAACTCACCAGGCCGGTTCAGCATCGACACTCCGGCGTCGCTCAACGTCGACAACCGGAAGTTGTCGTTCCAGGTGATCGGCTGGGACGGTCTGCACGAGTCGAAGTCCGCATCGGCCTGGTGCGACTACACGATCGACAAGACGGCACCGCAGTACGCGCCGGGCGTTTCGTCGCCGACGTACAAGGAGTGCCCGGACGAGGTGGTCTGTCCGGCCAGCGGCGCTGCCGGCTTCACCGGGGGCTTCGAGTTCACGGCTGATGCACGCGACACGGATGTGGCCGGCTTCCGCTACACGCTGCAGGGAGCTGACCAGACGGGCGACACCCCGCAGCAGGACAAGTACGTCGCTATCGGCTCGGACGGCGTCGCCCGGACGCTCGTGACACCTGGGTCCGACGGGCTGCAGGTGTTGACGGTCCGCGCAGTCGACCAGGCGGGGAACGTGTCCCTGGTCGAGAAGAAGTTCCGGTTCTGGGTCGGCCGCGGTACGCCGCCTGTCGCACAGTGGCGGCTGGACGGCCACGGCACGGACACCGCGGTCGTCGATGATCGCCCCGGCCGGCTGGACGGGGTGAAGCCGGCCGGGGACGCGGTCGCTTGGCGAACCGGACGGATCGGCGATGCGCTGTGGACGAACGGCACGCCGGCCGGGTACGTCGCGCTGGGCGCCAAGTCCGCCATCAACACCAGCAAGTCGTTCACGGTGTCGGCGTGGGTGAAGCTGGACCAGGTCGACGGTCAGTACCGGACTGCGGTCAGCCAGGACGGGTCGTCGATCAGCGGCTTCTTCCTGCAGTACAACCCGCAGCGTCAGCGGTGGAACTTCGTCCTGCCGCAGACCAACAACGACAACGCCGTACGTGAGCTGTCCGAGTCTGCAGCACCTGCAGTCGCGGGTCGGTGGACTCATCTGGTCGGTGTGTACGACGACGGCGCCAAGCAGGTCCGCCTGTACGTCGACGGCGTACCGGGGTCTGTCGGAACGCATGCAACGCCGTGGGCTGCGACGGGGCTCGCCCAGCTCGGCCGGGCGCAGGTGGCGAAGCAGGCCACGAACAGCTGGCTCGGCTCGATCGACGACGTACGGCTGTACCAGCGCGTGCTGACCGCGCCCGAGATCAACGACCTGGCAGGCCGTCCGACGACCGAGGAGCTGTTCTGGCCGATGGACGAGGCCGACGGCAGTCAGCTGTCGGATGCCTCCGGCAACTACCGGCTCGGCGCGATCCGCGAGGACGCGACCCGTACTGCGGGTGCCGTCGGCACCGGAGCGGTTCGGCTGAACGGTACCGGACAGGGCATCAGCACCGGCAGCCCCGTCGTCCGGACCGACTCCGGCTTCGCGGTGAGCGTACGGGTGAAGCTGGACGCGGCGGACGGCACCAGCCGGGTCGTGATGAGTCAGGACGGCGCTCAGCGCAGCGGGTTCGCCCTGCAGTACAACGGCAGCAACCGCAGGTGGGCCTTCTCCGTCGATCAGGCGACTGTCGAGTCCGACACGGTCGCGACAACGGACTGGACCCAGCTCACGGGTGTGTACGACCAGGCAGCCGGACAGATCCGCCTGTACGTCGACGGCGAACAGCCGGGCAACGTCGAGAGCGCAGCGGCGAGTGCGAACAGCACCGGTACGTTCCGTGTCGGCTCTGGTCAGCTCGGGGCGACGCCGTTCCTTGGCGAGGTCGACGACATCCATGTGTGGACAGGTGCGCGGACCGGCGACCAGGTGCAGCAGGAGTTCGACAACCCGGTGACCAAGCGGCCGAATCCGTACGGCGGGCAGTTGGCCAGGTACCTGACCAACGAAGGCATCAGCATCGTCACCACCGGTCCGGCGCCGCAGGGCTCGCACTACGTCGGTTCACTGGGCTCGATGGCATCCGAAGGCCTGACCGTCAACTCATGCCTCAACAACACCCGGGACTATTTCCTCAGCAGGAGTGCCACGTGTGAGAACAAGGCCGTCCTCGGTCCGGTCGGTCAGTTGTGGACGTCCAAGCCGGCCGGGTTCGAGACGCTCCCGGTCTACCGCTGCATGGTCCCGAACACCCGGCACTTCGCGTCCAACGACTCGAACTGCGAAGGTGCGACCAACGAAGGCCTGCTCGGCTACGCCAAGGCCACCGCACCGCTGATCCGGAACCTGGCCACCAACTACCCGTACGACCACACCACGACCGTCGGACGCGTGCCGGGCAACTACAAGCCCGAAGGCATGCAGGGCTACGTGTCCATGGTCCCGCAGGCCGGCACCACCGCACTGATGCAGTGCAAGACCGGCGAGGACACATTCAGCTCGACCGATCCCCTCTGCGAGGGAAAGACGGTCGTCGGTACGACGGGCTACATCTGGACCGCGCCGCCCGACGGTGTCGTGAGCCACCCGCTGTTCCGTTGCCGCGCGAGCTGGAACGAGCTCTTCGACACCGGCGACCCGAACTGCGAGGGCCAGACCAAGGAAACCCAGCTCGGCTACGTCACCACGCGATCCTGAGGAACGACGATGACTTCTCTCTGGAAACGGCGCCACGTCACCGCGCCACTCATCGCAGGCCTGCTGGGTGCGGCACTCGTCGTACCCAATCAGGCCGTCGCACAACCTGAGGCCGCTCCGGCCGTGCAGCCGCAACAGGTGGCCTCGGTACCCGGCAAGGACTTCGTGCCGGCCGTCCAGAAGGCTCCCTCAAAGGCGCAGAGCCGCACCACGGCATCGGCATCGGCATCGGCGTCGGCCAGTGGGACCGGGGACTACAAGGCGACTTCACTCGCGCCCTCCGGCACCTGGGAGGTGAACGGAAACAGCGGTGGGTTCACCTGGGCTTACGACCTGCGGACGCCGCCGGTGCCAGGTGGCCTCGAGCCGGACCTGTCCGCGGACTACTCGTCGCAGTCCACCGACGGCCGGACTGTTGCCACCAACAACCAGCCGTCGTGGCTCGGTGAGGGCTGGGACCTCGGTGCGGGGTCGATCGAGCGAAGCTACACGGCGTGCGCCGACGATCTCGGCGGCAACAACGCGCAGCGCAAGACCGGTGACCTCTGCTGGGAGACCGACAACGCCACGGTGTCGCTGGGGAAGCAGTCCGGTCAGCTCGTCCGCGAGAACGGCGTCTGGCACCTCAAGGACGACGACGGGACCAAGGTCGAGCGGCTGACCGGTGCGGCCAACGGCGACAACGACGGCGAGTACTGGAAGCTGACGACGCCCAGCGGGACGCAGTACTTCTTCGGTCTGAACCGTCTGCCCGGCTGGGCGACCGGCAAGGAGACCACCCAGTCCACGTGGACGGCTCCGGTCTACGGCAACGACAGCGGTGAGCCTTGCCACCAGGCGACGTACGCCGCCTCCTCCTGTCAGCAGGCCTACCGCTGGAACCTCGACCAGGTCGTCGACCCGCACGGCAACGCCATCAGCTACTTCTACGACGTCGAGACGAACTCGTACGCGCAGAACCTCGGCGCGACGACCGGAACGTACATCCGCGGCGGCGTGCTGCGGCGGATCGACTACGGCACCCGCTCCGACAACGCGTACGCCGGAGCGCCTGCTCGGGTCGTGTTCGACAGCGCCGACCGGTGCGCGCCCGGCCAGAACTGTGCGACCCACAACGCGACCTCGTGGCCGGATGTGCCGTGGGACCTGGAGTGCAGGACCGCTACGTGTACGACGGTCGCGTCACCGACGTTCTGGTCGACGAAGCGGCTGAGCCGGATCACCACGCAGGTGTCTGTTGGCGGTGGCAACTACCGGGACGTCGACCGGTGGGACTTCGCCCACACCTATCTGTCGCCGGGTGACGGTACGGCGGCCGGACTCTGGCTGAGCAGCATCACTCACACCGGCGTCGCGGGCACTCCGGTCGCTACACCGCCGGTCACCTTCACTCCGACCCTGCTGCCGAACCGCGTCGACACTCCGACCGACAGCCGGCCCGCACTATGGAAGCCGCGCATCACCACGATCACCAACGAGACAGGCGGCCAGGTCACGATCAAGTACGCCGATCCGGACTGCACACCGACCTCTCTGCCGACCGCTGCCGACACCAACGGCAAACGCTGCTATCCGGTCAAATGGGCCGAGCCGCCGGAGGAGACGCCCCGCGACAACTGGTTCCACACGTACGTGGTCCAATACACGGTCAAGCACGACCTGGTGACTGACAACCGCGACGAGCTCACCGCGTACGTCTACGAGGGCGATGGGGCCTGGGCGTACGACGACAACCCGCTGGTCGACCCGAAGTACCGGACGTGGTCGCAGTGGCGTGGCTACCAGAAAGTCGTTGTGGTGAAGGGCGATGAGGTACACGACGTCGGTGTGACGCGCACTGCGACCCGCTACCAGTACTTCCGCGGGATGAACGGCGACAAGCTCGCCAACGGCGGTACGAAGAGCGACCAGATCGTCGACACCACCGGAACCGCCACTCCGGACCTGGAGCAGTACGCCGGGTTCATGCACGAGTCGATCACCTACCTGGGTGTCGGCGGCGGCGAGGTCAGTGCGGAGATCCACGACCCGTGGTCGCGCCTGACTGCGACCGAGGGGACGGAGAAGGCCTACCAGGTCGAGGACGGCCGCACCCGGACCCGGACCACGCTGGCCGCCGGGGGAGTACGTCGTACGGACGTGTCGACGACGTACGACAACTATGGCAACGTCACGCAGGTCAACGACCTCGGTGACACCGCTGTGGCGACGGACGACCGCTGCACCACCACGGCGTACGTACAGAACGCGGGCGCGATGCTGATGGACCTGCCGAGCCAGGAGACGACTGTCGGCGTCGCTTGCGGTACGACGTCGTCGCTGCCGGCAGATGCGATCTCCGACACGCGGACGTCGTACGACGGGGCGGCCTTCGGGACTGCTCCGACGCGTGGTGATGTCACCCGGACCGAGCAGGCCAAGGCCTACCCGGCGCAGTACCTGACGACTGCTACTACGACTGTCGACGCGTTCGGTAGGCCGTTGGTGCAGGAGGATGCGCTGCACCGGAAGACGACTACTGCCTACAGCGACGTCAACGGGCTGAACACGACGACAACTGTCACCAATGCGCTCGGACATGTGTCGACCAGCACGGTCGACCCGGCCTGGGCACTGCCGGTGTCCCAGGTGGATGCCAACCAGCGGGTCACGTCGTCGACGTACGACGCGCTCGGGCGGCTTATCAAGGTGTGGAAACCCGGACGGACCGAGGTGAATCAGCAGACACCCCATCTGGCCTACGAGTACGGCGTACGGCAGTCCGGTGGGCCGAGCTGGGTCAAGACGCTCACCCTGAAGGCGAACGGGAACCAGGTGGCGTCGTACAGCCTGATCGACGGGTTCGGGCGCGAGCGGCAGTCGCAGCAGCCCAGCCCGGCCGGCGGACGGATCCTGTCGGACACGGTGTACGACAGCCGCGGCCTGGTCGTGCTGAAGCGTCCTGCGTACTACAACAGCGACGCTGCTCCCGGTACGACGCTCTTCAAGCCGGATCCGGGTCGGGTGCCGAGTGCGACGGTGCTGGGGTACGACGGGGCGGAGCGGCAGGTCAGCGAGACGTTCGCGGCGTACAACGTCGGGCAGTGGACGACGTACACGACGTACGGCGGCGACCGCGTGACCGTGCTGCCACCGGGGGGCGGGACGTTGACGACGACCGTCTCGGATGCGCGGGGGAATATGACCGCGAAGATCCAGTACCGCGGCCGGACGACCAACACGGCGGCTGACACGACCAGCTACGGCTACACGAAGCGGGGCGAGCTGGCGCGGATCACCGACGCGGCCGGCAACAACTGGCGGTACGAGTACGACGTACTGGGTCGCAAGGTGAAGGCGGACGACCCGGACAAGGGCGTGGCTGAGCTGACGTACGACGATGCCGGGCAGGTGATCTCGAGCAAGGACGCGCGGGGCCGGGTCGTCCAGACCGACTACGACGACCTGGGCCGCAAGATCCGGACCAAGTCCGGTGGAACGGTCCTGGCGGAGTGGACCTACGACACCCTCGCCAAGGGCTCGCCGACGTCGTCGACGCGGTACGTCGGTGCGGATGCCTACGTGCGCGCCGTGACCGGCTACGACACCGGCGGACGGCCGACCGGGGAGCGGGTGACGATCCCGACGTCCCAGAGCAAGCTGGCCGGCGTCTACGACACCACCCAGCGGTACGCCGACGACGGCAGCCTCAAGTCGACCCGACAGCCCGCACTGGGCGATCTGGCGGCGGAGACGATCAACTACGAGTACGACCCGTTCGGCATGCCGGACAAGGTCACCGGTGCGCTGCCGTACGTACGCGACACCAAGTACACCGGTCTGGGCGAGGTCACCCAGCAGCTCCTCGGCAACGACACCAGGCCGCTGTGGCGCACCACGTCGTACGAGGACACCACGAGGCGCCTCGCCGAGGTCCGCACCGACCGCGACCAGTCAGGCGGTCTACTCCTCGACAAGCTCACCTACGCCTACGACCAAACCGGTAACGTCACCAGGACGTCCGACCAGGTCCCCTCCACCGGCACCGACACCCAATGCTTCACCTACGACTACCTGCGCCGAGTCGACACAGCCTGGACCGCCACGGACAACTGCGCCGCCTCTCCCTCCACTGCGGTCGTCGGCGGACCGGCGCCGTACTGGCAAGAATTCGCCTACGACTCAGCAGGCAACCGCACGAAGCTGGTCAAGAAGGGTCTCGGCGGCACCGCAGATGTGGCGAGCACGTACACCTACACCCGCCCCCACGCCGTCAGGTCGGTGACAACCGGCTCGACGACCAAGTCGTACACCTACGATGCCGCAGGCAACACCCTCACCCGGCCCGGGCAGTCCCTCACCTGGGACGACGAGAACCTGCTCACCGCGGCCGGCCCGTCGACCTATCTGTACGACGCCGACGGCAACCAACTGATCCGCCGGGACAAGGACTCGGCGACGCTCTTCGTGAGCGGCGGCGAGATCAGAGCCGGAGCCGGCGGTACGGCGACGGGGACGCGGTACTATCCGAATCTGGGTGTCCGGACCGCATCCGGCTTCACCTGGACGGTCTCGGATCGCAACAGGACCGCACAGACCGCCATCACCGAATCGACCCTCCAGGTCACCAATCGGCGGCTCGACCTGTTCGGCGATCCTCGTGACGCAGCACCGTCCTGGACCGGCGGCGCACGCGGGTTCGTCGGCGGTACACCGAACACCGACACCGGGCTGACCCGCCTGGGGGCTCGTGAGTACGACCCGACCGAGGGCCGCTTCCTGTCGGTCGACCCGCTCTTCGACCCGCAGAACCCGCAACAGCTCAACCCGTACGCGTACGCCGGGAACAGCCCGGTCACGTTCAGTGACGCGAACGGCCTGATGCTCATCGAGGGTGACAGCGGTCGCACCTACGCCAATGCGAAGGCGGTCGAGAACGTCGCCTGGAAGAAGTGCCTGAGCCGGATCGGAGACTTCTTCGGCCTCGGTTGCCCGAAGAGCTTCCGGTGGTACTTCCACACGCAGTGCCCGCCGTCGAAGCCCAAGGACAAGGCGGCGTGTTCCCAGCCGAGGCCCGGGCCGAAGAAGACGCAAGGCCCGACGGCGCCCAAACCGAAGGACAAGCCGGCGCCGAAGATCATCCCGATCCCGATTCCGGACTGGGCCAAGGAGGAGATGGCCGGGGACGGCTCCGGATCACTGTGTATCGGCGCGTCGGCCGGGGCCGGAAGTGGTCGTGGTGCGGAGGCGTGTTTCACGACCGATGACCGCGGCTTCACCTTCAACGCGTCGTACAAGGAGTACCTGCTGGCCGGAGCCTCGGCCGGTGTCTCGATGGGGTACCGGCGCAGCACGCAGCGGGCCGACCAGATGAACAACGGTCAGAGCCGCTACGGGCAGACCGGGTTCGAGGTCGACGAGTTCGGGGCCAGCGCGAGCATGGAGGGCAAGAACGTGGGGGCCGTCGACGCCGGTGTCGGTCTGGGCGCCGGAGCCTCGATCGGTGAGTACGGCGACAGCTACGGTGCGAACTCCGGCTATTTCCAGTGGTGGTGGACACCGGACTACTTCGGCGAGGTGCCGTACAACTGCACGCTGAAATGCCCGTCGTCCGGTCCGGGCATGTCCTGAGCCCGCCGCCGACTGCAGGTGAGTGGACCGATACGATCTGTTCCTGGACGGGCCGGGTCGTGTCGGTCCACGGGCTTTGCGCGGGCGGCGCTTAGCCTGAGTTGGGGTCGAGTGGGAGGTGCCGCGGTGGCGAACAGCATGCTCGGCCGCGACATGGCGGTCGACCTCGGGACGGCGAACACGCTGGTGTACGTGCGCGGGCGGGGTGTCGTGCTGAACGAGCCGTCCGTGGTCGCGACCCGGACGGACGACCCGCGTGAGGCGGTCGCGTTCGGGCACGAGGCGAAGAAGATGATCGGCCGTACGCCGGGCAACATCACCGCGATCCGGCCGCTCAAGGACGGCGTGATCGCCGACTTCGACGCCGCCGAGCAGATGCTGCGGTACTTCATCCAGCGCGTCCACCGCCGGCGGTACTTCGCCAAACCGCGGATCGTGGTCTGCGTCCCGTCCGGGATCACCGCGGTCGAGCAGCGCGCGGTCCGCGACGCCGGATACATGGCCGGCGCCCGCAAGGTCTACATCATCGAGGAGCCGATGGCCGCCGCGCTCGGCTCCAACCTCGAGGTCCGCGACGCGACCGGCAACATGGTCGTCGACATCGGCGGCGGTACGACGGAGGTCGCGGTCATCTCGTTCGGCGGCATCGTCACCAGCCAGTCGATCCGGGTGGCCGGCGACGCCATCGACAAGGCGATCGTGAACTACTGCAAGAAGGAGTTCTCGCTGCTGCTCGGCGAGGCGACCTCGGAGCAGATCAAGATGACGATCGGGTCGGCGTTCCCGACCACCGACGGCCCGGACAGCGAGATCCGCGGCCGGGACATGGTCTCCGGCCTGCCGCGGACCGTGAAGGTGTCCTCGGCCGACATGCGTCAGGCGATCGAGGAGCCGATCACGGCGATCGTCGACGCGGTCAAGGCAACGCTGGACAAGACCCCGCCGGAGCTGGCCGGCGACATCGTCGACCGCGGCATCGTGCTGACCGGCGGCGGTGCGCTGCTCAAGGGCATGGACGAGCGGCTGCGGCACGAGACCGGCATCCCGATCCACGTCGCGGAGAACCCGCTCGACGCCGTCGTCCTCGGCGCCGGCAAGTGCGTGGACAACATCGAGACCCTCAACCGCATCCTGGTCACCGACAACCGGCGCTGAGGTACCACCCGATGCTCAAAGACCTCGGTACCCCGGCGAAAGGCCTGCTCCGCGCGACCGGTATGCCGCGGCAGATCCGTCGCCGCCGGACCGTGCTCGTGCTGGTGATCCTGGCCTGTTTCACGCTGATCGTGCTCGACGCCCGCCGCTCGGCCGGTTCGCCGGTCGAGCCGCTGCGGGAGGCCGCGGCCGGTGTGTTCGGCCCGCTGGAGTCGACCGCGAGTTCGGCCCGGCAGCCTGTGGACAACCTCCGCGACCGGTTCGCGGAAATGGATAGGTTGAAAGCAGAGAACGAAAAACTCAAGCAGGACAACGAGAATCTGACCCAGGAGCTGAACACCTCCGACTACGCCCGCAACCGGGCGCAGGAGTTGGACAAGCTGCTCAAGGTCGCGCCGGCGTACACGATGACGCCGGCCCGGGTGATCGGGATCGGTGGCGCCCAGACGTTCAGCCACACGGTCACGATCGACGCCGGGACGGCGGACGGCGTGCACACCGACATGACCGTGATGAACGGGACCGGTCTGGTCGGCCGGGTGGTGCGCACCACCACGGGGACCGCGACCGTGCTGCTGATCGGCGACCGCAACTCGACCGTCGGCGGCCGGCTGAACTCGTCGATGGCGCTCGGCTTCGTCTCCGGACGCGGCGACGTGGCCGGCACCCTCGACTACAAGCTCGTCGACCCGAAGGCCCGGCCGAAGGTCGGGGACCGGATCGTCACCTGGGGCTCGAGCGGCAACGCGCCGTACGTGCCGGGTGTCCCGATCGGCGTCGTCACCTCCGTGACGCCGAACGAAGGCTCCCTCGGATCCACCGCAACCATCAAGCCGTTCGTCGACCCGACCCGGATCGACACCGTCGGCGTGGTCACCGGACCACCCGCCCGTCCGCCGAGAGCCCAAATACCAGGGAAGGGGAACTGACACCGTGATCGCTTTGCGCATCGGCCTGGCTGCCCTTTTCCTGATGGTGGCCGTGACCGTGCAGACGTCGGTGCTGACCAACATCGCCGTCGCCGGGGTGACCTGTGACCTCACGCTGATCGTGGTGATCGCGCTTGCGCTGTCCCGCGGTCCGGAGTGGGGTGCGATCGCCGGATTCGTCGGCGGTCTGCTGCTCGACATCGTGCCGCCCGCGGACCACACGGCCGGGCGCTGGGCGCTGTCACTCGCGATCGCGGGATACATCGCCGGCCTGATCCGCCGCGAGACCTCCAGCGGACCCGTCGGGCCGCTCGGTGTTGCGCTGACGGTCGTGCTCGGGACGGCGGTCTCGTTCTTCATCTACAGCGCGACCGGCTCGCTGCTGCACGACCCGTCGGTCGACTGGGGCGAGTTCGGCGTCCGCCTCGGCATCGCGGCGGGGTACGACGTGGTCGGCGCGATCGTGGTGATCCCGCTGGTCATGTGGATCATGGGCCGCGTCCAACCCGCCCGCGAGCGCCGAGTCGCGCCATGAGCTGGGACGGCTTCGAAGCGCCGCTCAAGGCCCGGTTGCGGTTGTTCGTGATCGGGGTGCTCGTCTTCTCCTTGCTGTGCACGCTCTTCGGCCGGCTCTGGTACATGCAGGTGATGTCGAGCGCCGACTACACCCAGGCAGCGACCGCCCAGCACATCCGGCAGGTCCTGATCCCGGCCCCGCGCGGCACGATCGTCGACTCACAGGGCAGGACGCTCGTCGGCAACCGGGTCTCGCTGATGATCACCGTCGACCGTTCGGTGCTCGCCAAGCTCCCCGACAGCCAGCAGAACGTCGTTCTGACCCGCCTGGCGAAGGTGCTCGGCCAGAAGCCGGCGGATCTCAAGGCCCGCACGATGCTGTGCGGCGAGCCCGGCGCGTCCAAACCACCCGCCTGCTGGAACGGCACGCCGTACCAGCCGATCCCGGTGGCGAAGGACGTCAGCGAGCAGGTCGCGATCGACGTGATGGAGCGCCGCGAGGACTTCCCCGGGATCGCCGCCGACTCGCAGACGCTCCGTGCGTACCCCGAGCCGTACAAGGTGAACGCGGCCCACATCCTCGGGTACCTCTCGCCGATCACCACCGAAGAGCTCGAGGACATGGACAAGGCTGGGCAGGACTCGGTCCCGCACCGGTCCGACCTGGTCGGCCGCGCCGGCGTCGAGCGCTCGTACGACAAGCTCCTGCGCGGTACGCCCGGCGAGAAGGACGTCATCGTCGACGCGGTCGGGTACACCACCGGCATCAAGAAGCAGACCGCGCCGGTTCCGGGGGCCACGCTCGTCACCACGATCGACGCGCGGATCCAGGCCTCGGTCGAGGCCCAGCTGAAGAACGCGATCATGACCGCGCGCAAGCAGACCGACCCGGTGACCCACAAGAAGTACGTCGCCGACTCCGGTGCCGCCGTGGTCATGGACACCAAGACCGGCCGGGTCGTCGCGATGGCCAGCTACCCGACGTACGACCCGGGTGTGTGGGTCGGCGGTATCACCCAGCGCGAGCTCGACGCACTGTACTCGGCCAAGTCCGGCACGCCGCTGGTCTCCCGCGCGCTGCAGGCCCAGTTGGCGCCGGGCTCGACGTTCAAGCCGATCACGACATCGGCCGCGCTGAGCGCCGGGTACAGCACAAAGACGCGGCTCGACTGCTCGTCGTACTTCGAGGTCGGCAACCGCCGGTTCAAGAACTACGAGTCGGCCTCCTACGGGATGATCGGCTTCGACCGGGCGCTGGCGTTGTCCTGCGACACATTCTTCTACCGGGTCGCGTACGCGCTCTGGTTGAAGGAGGGCGGCAACTCCAGCGACATCAGCACCTACGACCCGCTGGTCGAGATGGCGAAGAAGTTCGGCCTCGGCAAGCCGACGGGCATCGACCTGCCCGGCGAGGCGACCGGCCGGATCGCGGACCGCCAGTGGAAGAAGACCTACTACGACTCGATGAAGGACTACTACTGCAAGCTGTCGGCCAACCCGCCCTCCGGGACGTCGGCCTTCCTCAAGCAGTTCGCCCGCGAGTTCTGCGTCGACGGGTACAAATACCGCGCCGGTGACGCGGTGAACTTCGCGATCGGCCAGGGCGACACCACCGTCACCCCGCTGCAGCTCGCGACCGTGTACTCCGCCCTGTCGAACGGCGGCACGCTCTTCGAGCCGCGCGTGGTCCAGTCCTGGGTCGGCGCGAACGGCAAGCCGCATGAGATCAAGCCGGCGGTGAAGGCCAAGCTCCCGGTCGCGAAGAACACCCTGCGCTACATCGACACCGCGCTGAAGCAGACCACGGTCAGCGGCACCGCGGCGTGGAAGTTCCAGGGCTTCCCGCTCGACAAGATCCCCGTCCGCGCCAAGACCGGTACGGCCGAGGTCTACGGCAAGCAGACGACGTCATGGCTGGCGTCGTACACGGATCGGTACGCCGTGGTGATGATGATCAGCCAGGCCGGTACCGGTTCGGGTGCCGGCGGTGACGCGGTCCGGAAGATCTACGAGACGCTGTACAACATCAAGCCGGCGCCGCCGCCCGGGCAAGAGAAGCCGAAGCAGTGAGGGCGCGCAGATGGCAACCCTGACTCCGATCCGGATGCGGTCGCGGATGGACCGGCGGTCGACCGTGTGGCAGGTGGACTGGGTCCTCGTGCTCGGCGTGGTCGCGCTGTCGTTCCTCGGCGCGATGCTGATCTGGTCCGCGACCCACAACCGGACCTCGCTGACCGACGGCAACCAGTACGCGTTCCTGGTCCGGCACGCGCTGAACTTCGCGATCGGCCTGATCCTCGCGATCGGCGCCGCCGTCACCGACCATCGCCGGGTCCGCATCCTCGCCCCGGTCCTGTACGCCGCCTCGATCGTCGGACTGATCCTGGTCCTGGTCCCGGGCGTCGGCTCGACGATCAACGGGTCGCGGTCGTGGATCCAGCTGCCGTTCATGTCGATCCAGCCGAGCGAGTTCGCCAAGCTCGCGGTGATCGTCGGGATGGCGTTGCTGATCGCGGAGAAGGGTGAGACCGACCGCAACGAGAACGCCCGTACGGTCGACGTCGCGCAGGCCGTCGCGGTCGCCGCGCTGCCGGTGATCCTGGTGATGCTGCAGCCCGACCTCGGCACGGTGATGGTGCTCGGCTCGATCGTGTTCGGGATCATCGCGGTCTCCGGCGTACCGAAACGCTGGATGCTCGGTCTGCTCACCGCGGGCGTGCTGGTCGCGGCGATCGCGATCAAGCTGCACATCCTGAAGCAGTACCAGATCTCCCGCTTCATCGCGTTCGCCCACCCGTCGTCGGATCCGCAAGGCATCGGGTACAACGTGAACCAGGCGCGGATCGCGATCGGGAACGGCGGGGTCTTCGGGCAGGGCCTGTTCCACGGCGGCCAGACGCAGAACGCATTCGTTCCCGAGCAGCACACCGACTTCGTCTTCACCGTCGCGGGGGAGGAGCTCGGCCTGATCGGCGCCGGGGCGATCATCGTGCTGTTCGCAGTGATCCTGTTCCGCGGGCTGCGGATCGCGATCAACGCACGGGACGCCTTCGGCCGGCTGGTCGCGACCGGGATCGTCTGCTGGTTCGCGTTCCAGGCCTTCGAGAACATCGGCATGACGCTCGGCATCATGCCGGTCACCGGCCTCCCGTTGCCGTTCGTGTCGTACGGCGGTTCCTCGATGTTCGCCTGCCTGCTCGCGGTCGGCCTGCTGCAGAACATCCACCTGAGGTCCCACCGCTACTGACCCGCGAACTGACACGTCAGGTACGCTCCCTCCGCGCTCCCAGTCCCCGCCGGAGAGGCCCCATGACTCTGTTGAATGCCACGACTCCGTCGCGGCGTGTCCCGGGGCTGTTGCTCCCGGCCTTCCCTCGTCGCTCCGGTCGCTCCGCTCCCTCCGCTCCTCAGTCCAGGCCGGGAGGCCCCGTGACAAGGTTCCCGCTCGCCCTCGCCGCCGCCCTTGCGCTGTCCCTCACCGCCTGTGGTGGGGATGACGACAAGAAGGGTGCCGGTACGCCGCTCACGCCCGTCCCGAGCTCGACGCCCAGCACACCGACGGCGGCGTCGACCGTCCCTGTGACCCGGACGACTGACGAGCTGACCAAGGCGCTGCTCGAGCTCAACGACCTGCCGAGCGGGTTCTCCCAGGAGAAGGACGAATCCGATGACGGCTCGAAGCCGTTCTCGTCGTCGAGCAGCCGCTGCAAGACCCTGGTCAAATACCTCAACGCCACCAAGGCTCCCGGGTCGAAGGCGAGCGTGACCCGCACCTTCACCGGCGGCCAGGAAGGCCCGTACATCGACTACGGCCTCGACTCGATGGGCACCGCGGCCGAGGTCGCCGACCTCCGCGATTCGTACGCGAAGGCCGTCGACTCCTGCACCAAGGTGACGCTGAAGACCGAGGGCTCCGGCAACACCTCGATGAAGGTCGAGAAGATCACCGCCCCGTCGTACGGCACGAAGCCGTTCGCGTTCCGGCTCACCGGGACCAGCGGGCCCAAGCGCGGCCTCGAGTACACCGCGGCCGTGACCGGCGTCGACGACGTGATCCTGTCGGTCGGCGTACTCGCCGGCCAGGGCGGCGAGCTGGAACCGGCGACCGAGGCCGCCGTCACGAAGGCCAGGCAGGTCCTCAAGACTGCGTGACCGGCGTCACACCTGCCGTTGTCACGCCGGCCGCCCGCGCCACCGTCGTGTTGGCATGGAAGAGCGGATGAGCTTCAGCAAGGTATCGCCGGCCGGCTTCCGGGCCGTGTACGGCGTGGAGAACTATGTGCAGGGCGTTCTGGACCACACGTTGCTGCACCTGATCAAGGTCAGGGCGTCGATGCTCAACGGGTGTGCGTTCTGCCTCGACATGCACACGACGGACGCGCTGAAGGAAGGCGAGAGCAGTCAGCGCCTGTTCGGGCTCGCGGCCTGGCACGACTCCTCGTTCTACGACGAGCGTGAGCGTGCCGCGCTGGCGCTGACCGATGCGGTCACGGTGCTCGCGCGTGACGGCGTACCGGACGATGTGTGGGATGCGGTGGTCGAGCACTTCGGCGAGGAGCGTGCTGCCAACGTGCTCCTCGCGATTGGCACCATCAACCTGTGGACCCGTCTGAACATCGCGACCAGGAAGCAGCCGGAACTGGCCGGTTGATCCTGCAGGAGTTCGAGTCGGCCCGCGGCATGCTCGCCGGCCTCGCGTACCGGTTGCTGGGCAGCTGGCACGACGCCGAGGACGTGCTGCAGGACGCGTACGTCCGCTGGTCCGCCGCCGACCGCGCCGATGTGGCCGAGCCGCGTCGCTACCTGACCCGGATGGTGACGCGGCTGTCCATCGACGTACTCCGAACCAGGCAGGCGCGGCGTGAGAGCTACACCGGCGAGTGGCTCCCGGAGCCGGTCTCCGCGGACATGCTGGAGCTGGAGGACATCTCGATGGCGCTACTGCACCTCATGGAGCGACTCACGCCACCGCAGCGTGCTGTCTACGTACTGCGCACCGCCTTCACCCTCCCGTACGACGAGATCGCGGAGATCCTCGACCGTACGCCGGAACACTGCCGCCAACTCCACCGCCGCGCCCTGCACGAGCTGGCCGACGACCGCCCCCGCTTCCACCCGACCGCCGCCGAACAACGCCGCCTCATCGCCGACTTCGTAGCCGCCGCCCGCGAGGGCGACCTGGCCCGCCTGGAGGACCTCCTCAAAGACTCCGTCACCTCCTGGACCGACGGCGGCGGCATCCGCCGAGCCGCCCGCAAGCCGGTCGTAGGCCGCGAGAAGGTAGCCGCCTTCTTCACCCACATCTACGCCCACACAGACGTCATCATCACCCCAGTCGACCTAGCCACCGGCCCAGCCCTGGACATAACCATCCGAGGCCACCGCCACCTCTTGACCGTCGACGCCGACGGCCCCCAAATCACCACCATCCGAGTCCTGGCCAACCCCCACAAACTCACCGCCATCTAGCGGTACAGCGGGAGGGCGCCCGTGAGGGAATCGATGGTTGGGCGGGGGCCGTAGAGGGCCAGGCCCAGGTACTCGATGTCTTCGGGCTTTGTGCCGCTCAACCTCGTGGACATCTGTTCGTAGGTGCGGGCCTGTTGGGCTACCTGGGTCATGTCGTGGATGGTGAGGTCGGGGCGTGTTGCTGCTTCGGCGCGGAGCGCGTGGAGCTGCTCGGCCGGCGCTCGGAGTACTGGGATGGGGTAGGCGCACATGCCGGTGTGGGGTGTGCCGGAGGCGTCGGCGGTGTCCGGGCCGACGGTGTCGTCGTGGTGGCGGCCTAGGCCTACGCCTAGAAGAGCGGCGGTGTTGAGGGCTACGCCGATCGGCGCTTCGGTGGCGATGATCACGACCAGTTTGTTCGTCAGCACGCCGCTCAAGCTAGCCCGATGGTCAGGCATTCCGCACAGACTCCGAACATCGTTCGGCAGATCTGCGAAACTGGCCGGCATGGACGAACTTGATACGGCGCTGCTGCGGATGCTGCAGAACGACGCCCGCCGGACCAACCGGGACATGGCGGCCGAGCTCAAGATCGCCCCGTCGACCTGTTTGGAGCGGATCCGCGGATTGCGCGATCGCGGCGTCATCAGCGGGTACCACGCGGCCGTCGATCTGAAGGCGATCGACCGGTCGACCCAGGCGATCATCTCGATCAAGCTCCGGCCGCAGGCGATGGCGGTGGCGACGGCGTTCCAGGCATACGTGATGGACCTGCCGCAGACCTTGGACATGTTCATGGTGTCCGGCGGCTCGGACTTCCTCGCCCACGTCGCGGTCAAGGACACCGAAGCCCTCCGCGACCTGGTGCTCGCCCTGGCCAAACGGCAGGAGATCGCCGACATCCGCAGCTCGGTCGTCTTCGAGCACCACCGCCGCACGACGATCATGCCGCTGACTTCGTAGGGTGGCGGTATGCGACTCAACTACGTGGAGACCGGTTCGGCTGATGCGCCCGTGGTGTTGCTCGGGTCGTCGCTGGGTGCCAATCAGGCGATGTGGGCGCCGCAGGTGGACGTACTCGCCAAGCGGTTCCGGGTGGTTGCGTTCGATCATCGGGGTCATGGCGGCTCCGAGGTCCCCGACGGCCCGTACACGATCGACGACCTCGGCGGCGACGTCGTCGAGCTGCTCGACATGCTCGAGGTAGAGCAGGCGTCGTACGTCGGGATCTCGCTCGGCGGATCGGTCGGGCTGTGGCTGGCGGAGCACGCGCCGGAGCGGATCCACCGGCTGGTGGCGATCTGCCCGCCGACCAACACGGCCGAGAACCCGCAGATGTGGATCGACCGCGCCGCGCAGGTACGCGCCGAGGGCACGCAGTCGATCGCCGACGCCACGCTCGGCCGCTGGTTCCTCCCGGAGTTCGCCGAAGACATCGAGCCGGTCCGCCAGATGCTGCAGGACTGTCCCGACGAGGGCTATGCCGCCTGCTGCGAGGCGATCAGCACGCTCAACCTCCTCCCGAAGCTGCAGGACATCACCGCCCCGGTCCTGCTGATCACCACCGACTCGGACCAGTCCGTCCCGCCGGAGACCGTCGTACCGCTGGCCGGCCAGCTCCCCGGCGCCCACCTCGAAATCATCGAGAAAGCCGCCCACCTGGTGACCTACTCCCACGCTGACGTCATCAACCCGCTGCTCCTCGCCCACCTCGCCTGACTACGCTCTGGATGCAGCCCACCGCGAGCAGGAACAATGGGGCGACCGAGAGAGAGGACGATGCGTGAGCGTGCACGACCAGCCATTCGCGCGGTCGGCAGGTCAGGCGGATCTCGAGTTGGCCGACTACGCGACGACGTTCGGCACCGAGCGCCGGCGGCGTACGTCGCCCAGCCTGATCGGTCCTGTCATGGTCGCCGGCCTCCTCGCCTTCTTCGTGGCCGACTCGGTGGCTTCGAGCCGGAGTGCTGTCACAGCCTTCTTCGTGGCCGCCGGCGCCCTGCTGGTGCTGTTCTTCGTCGTCGCCCTGGCGTCGATCGCCGCCGGACGGAGGCGCAAGTCCCGCCCGACTCCGAGCTCGCGTCGATTCCTGCCCATGGCCGCCCTCCAGACGTACGCGAGCGAGGCGGCGCAGGGTGCGGGGTTCGTCGACCTCTCGTGGATGGCCGCTGAGCAGCTCCGTACGACGACGCCGGAGCAGGGCAAGCCGATGGCGTCGGCCGCGGAGATCAACGCGGTCTTCAGGGAGCTGCTGGTGACCATCGGACGCCTGCCGCGCGGCGAGGCCGACCACGTCATCCGCGACCTCCTGCGGTACCTGATCACGCGCTCCGACCGCCCTTCTGCGGCGACCCTCCTGCACACGCCCATCCGTCCGGAGCCGCTGGCGAGTCAGTTGCGGCTCTTCACCCGGATGGTCGACCGCGCACCCGAATCGGTCGTCCGGGGTATTCGCGACGATCTCTGGCGACAGGTGCGCCCCCGGTGATCGATGACCTGGGGAAGCTGCTGGATCGGGCCTCGTCGCCGGTCGATCTCGCGGTCGTACTGCTGACCGGGCCGCTCGCGTTCGCACTCGATGCCGGCCTCGACATCGTCGGATTCCTGCCGCCGGGTTACGTCGCGATCCTCGCCGCCTCGTTCGCGCTCGGAGTACGGAAGGTGGTCGAAGCCCGGCTCGCGCCGCGGCGGGAGCGGCGTGACCGCGAGGCCCGACGGCAGGTGACCCGGAATCGCGCGACCGCGCTCCAAAGCCGGATTGCGGAGTTCAACCCTCCCTCGGAGCTCGGGAACCGGTTGCTGCAGGAGGTGGAGCTGTACCGGGCCGGGATCATCACCGACGAGCAGTTCGAGAGCGCGGTCGCAGACTGCGTGGACGACTACCGCTATCTGGTCCGGACCGCGTTCGATTCCGGCGTAGAGCAGCGGCAGCGTTAGTCTGGTAGGCGCTCTGCTCCCCGACCGGAAGTGCCCGATGACTGTTGAATCGCTGTTCCCGCGCCTGGAGGCGTTGCTGCCGAGTGTGCAGAAGCCGATCCAGTACGTCGGAGGTGAGCTGAACTCGGTCAGCAAGGACTGGGACTCGGTCAGCGTGCGCTGGGCCCTGATGTACCCGGACGCGTACGAGGTCGGCCTGCCCAACCAGGGCGTGCAGATCCTGTACGAAGTGCTGAACGAGCGCGACCACATCCTGGCCGAGCGGACGTACTCCGTCTGGCCGGACATGGAACAGATCATGCGGGACAACGCGATCCCGCAGTTCACGCTGGACTCGCACCGGCCGGTCCGGGCGTTCGACGTCTTCGGGCTGTCGTTCTCGACCGAGCTCGGCTACACGAACATGCTGACCGCGCTCGACCTGGCCGGCATTCCGTTGCACGCCGTCGACCGCACCGACGAGGACCCGATCGTGCTCGCCGGCGGGCATGCCGCGTTCAATCCGGAGCCGATCGCGGACTTCATCGACGCGGCGGTGCTCGGTGACGGCGAGGAGATCGTGCTCGCGATCTCCGAGGTGATCCGGGAGTGGAAGGACGAGGGCCGCCCGGGCGGGCGCGACGAAGTACTGCTCCGGCTGGCGAAGTCCGGCGGCGTGTACATCCCGAAGTTCTTCACCGTCGACTACCTGCCGGACGGCCGGATCCAGCGCGTCATCCCCAACCGCCAGGGTGTTCCGTTCCGGACGGCGAAGCACACGGTCATGGACCTCGACGCGTGGCCGTACCCGAAGAAGCCGCTGGTCCCGCTGGCCGAGACTGTGCACGAACGCTTCTCGGTCGAGATCTTCCGCGGCTGCACGCGCGGCTGCCGGTTCTGCCAGGCAGGCATGATCACCCGGCCGGTGCGCGAGCGCAGCATCACCACCATCGGCGACATGGTCGACAACGGCCTCAAGCAGACCGGGTTCGAGGAGGTCGGTCTGCTCAGTCTCTCGAGTGCCGACCACAGCGAGATCGCGGATGTGGCAAAGGGCCTCGGCGACCGGTACGAGGGCAGCAACGTCTCGTTGTCGTTGCCTTCGACAAGGGTCGACGCGTTCAACATCACGCTGGCGAACGAGTTCTCCCGCAACGGCCGGCGCAGCGGTCTGACGTTCGCGCCCGAGGGCGGGTCGGACCGGATGCGCAAGGTGATCAACAAGATGGTCACCGAGGAGGACCTGATCCGCACGGTCTCGGCGGCGTACAGCCACGGCTGGCGGCAGGTGAAGCTGTACTTCATGGTCGGCCTGCCGACCGAGACCGATGAGGACGTACTGGCGATCGCCGCGCTCGCGAAGCGGGTGATCGAGACCGGCCGAGAGGTGTCCGGCAGGCGCGACATCCGCTGCACGGTGTCGATCGGTGGATTCGTGCCGAAGCCGCACACGCCGTTCCAGTGGGCCTCGCAGCTGGGCGCCGAGGAGACCGATGCCCGGCTGTCGAAGCTGGCCGCGGCGATCCGGTCCGAGAAGGGCTACGCGAAGGCGATCGGCTTCCGGTACCACGACGGCAAGCCGGGCATCATCGAAGGCCTGCTGTCCCGCGGCGACCGCCGCGTCGGCCGCGTGATCGAGGCGGTCTGGCGCGACGGCGGCCGGTTCGACGGCTGGAGCGAGCACTTCTCGTACGACCGCTGGGTGCAGGCCTGCGAGCAGGCGCTCGCCGACGAACCGGTCGACCTCGCCTGGTACACGACGCGGGAGCGCGAGTACGCCGAAGTACTGCCCTGGGACCACCTGGACTCGGGCCTGGACCGGGACTGGTTGTGGGAGGACTGGCAGGACTCGCTCGAGGAAGACGGCGCGATCGAGGTCGAGGACTGCCGCTGGACCCCGTGCTTCGACTGCGGCGTCTGCCCCCAAATGGGCACCGAGATCCAGACCGGCCCCACGGGCAAGAAGCTGCTCCCGCTCTCAGTCGTTTAGTTGCAGTAGTACGCCGGAGTCGGCGTCGTCTCGGTCTGATCCTGCCAGCGCGCGACGCCGACGCAGATTAGGTCACTCAGTTACGGGCCGTCGACCCTTTCGATGCCGCTGAAAGGAGCAGGTCGGTGAGCAACACCTCGTCAGCGCTGCTCAGAACCAGGTCGGCGGCCGCGACCGCGTCCGGCGTGACGAACGGATTTGGTACGGCGACCGCGAACATCCCCGCAGCCTGCGCCGCCGCGACGCCGTGGGCCGTGTCTTCGACAGCAATGGCGGGTACGCCGACCCGCTGGAGCGCCAGCTGGTAGATCGCCGGGTCGGGCTTGTGGGTCGTGACCTCGTCGCCGGTGACGATCTCGTCGAACAAGTCGACCGCGTCGACCCGCTCCAGGTGACCGACCACCCAGCTCCGCGGCGAACTGCTGGCGATCGCGACCCGAAGCCCCAGCTCCCGGGCCGACGAGATCCAAGCACGGATCCCCGGCCGGAAGTCGAGCTCGGCATGCATCTGCTCCCGATGGGCGAGCCGTCGCGCATGACTCTCGGCCCGGTCGAACCCGCTCCCGACGGCTGCCGCGAGTACGGCGTACCTGTCCTCGCTGACGTCTCCGCCGTGTCCCGGCCAGAAGCCGTCGAGGTCGAGCTCGAGACCGTGGTACGCCCACTCGGTCTGCCAGCTCTCGACCATCGTCGTCTCGGTGTCCATCAGCAGACCGTCGAAGTCGAACACGATCGCCTGCACGTCCGTCGGCACGAGTCGCGTCGCGAGCCGATGGATCTGCGTCTCGCTCAGGCCTAGCCAGGCGAGGTACCCGCGGACCCCGCCGAAGCGCCCGTCGAGATACGAGAGCGATCCGAGGATCGTGTCCGGGTGGGACCGCGAGAACGCCGGCGCGTCCTGCAGACCGAGGTTCGTCTCGCTGATCGCGTAGTCCGCCGCGATGTCCGAGCGGGGTACGCCGACCAGGTCCAGCAGCACCGCGACCGTCAGCCCGGTCCGATCCTTCCCGGCCTTGCAGTGCACGACAACCGGCCGATCCGCCGGTGCCTCGGCGATCGCGGTGAAGATCCTGCGGACGTGGGCCGCGTTGCGGGTCAGGCTGTTGCGGTACACGTCGACCAGCCGCGGCTCGGCGGCCGGATCACGAGTCGCCTCGGCCGCCGGGTCGATCCACGGGATCCGCTGGTATACCAAATCTCCGGCCAGCGGATGTGGTTGCCTCAACTCCCAATCGGACCGCAGATCGAGCACCAGTCCGGCGCCGACCGCCTCGAATTCAGCCAGGCCGGCCGCGTCGATGCACTCACTGCGGAGCAGAGCCCGCGCACGCGTCGGTACGCCGTACCGGGTCGGAAGTCCGCCAACGTCACGCGCATTCGGGCTCCACATACCTGTCAGCTTATAGGGGGTGTCCGGCGGCCCATCGCCTACTGCGGGGCACTCGACACGGCACCTCGCCGCACGGGTGCAAAGGCCACGATGCTCCGCATCGAGACCTTCGCCCCCGCGCGCCGATGCACCGCACCGAGCACCTCTTCGCTACGGCGCTGGGCCACCGGACACCCCCTGGACAATGCCTCCTAACGACTCGAAGTCGTGCCAGGTTCCGTCGAAGGCCTTGTGATGTAAGGCGGAATCCATGCCGACCGCGAACACGTCGATCCGGCCCGGTCCCCAGGAGACCACCGAGCCCGCCGGCTGTGGACGGCGTTGTACTGCGGCCGGCTCCAGCCAGCCCGCCAAAGCGGCGATGTTCATCCGGAGGATCTCCGCGGCCAGCGACCAGTCGATGAAGTTCAACGTGTCATTGGCGGAGTGGATATGGCCGTTCGCACTGTCCCCGCCCTCGATCGTCAGAACCGCTGGTATACCAGCGTTGATGAACGGGACATGGTCGCTGGCGAACGGATTCAGCGACGTCTCGACGGTCAACCCCGTGTACGTCGCAGCCGCCGTCGCGAGATCCGCGATCTGACCCGACGAGACCGCAGCGCCTTCAAGCAGTACGCCGGGTGTCGCGGTGTTCTTCGTCGCGATCATGTCCATGTTGAGTACGGCGCGGACCCGCGACCGCTCCGCCGGCGGCAGCGCAGCGACGTACTGCTTGCTGCCGAACAGCCCCTCTTCCTCACCACCGAAGAGAATCAGCCGGATGTCGTGCTGCCAACTCCGCGTCGACAGCAGCCGACCGAGCTCGAGCACCCCGGCCGACCCGCTGCCGTTGTCATCCGCCCCCGGAGCCGCCGCGGCCGGACCGCCGGCGATATTGATCGAGTCCAGGTGCGCCGTGATGATGACCAGCTTCCGGTCAACCCCGACACCGGCCCGATCGCCGATCAGGTCCGCCGAATGCCCCGCGCCGACGTTGATCGGCGTCCGCGCCGCTTGGTAGCCAAGGGCAACCATCCGGTCGGACGCGAAATCCATCGCCTGCGTGAACGTCGTACTCAACGAATGCCTGGTCGGCAGACTGGCCAACCAGGTCAGGTCACTCTGGTACGACGCTGTCGACACCTCGCCGACCAGATCCGCGACGACCGGGTCGACCCGGGCCGCAGAGGCCGTCTGATGGTCGACGACCGTCGTGTTCGGGCGGAGCGCTTCGATCCGCCAGTGGTGGTTGGACCGCCGACGGGGTTTGTCGGCCGACGAGATGACCAGATGCCGGCCGTGGTCGAGCAGCGGCGTGACATCGGGGTACTCGTCCTGGAAACTCCGGCCCACCTGCGTGACAAGCAGCAGACCGGGAACGGTCCGGGAGGCCCGGCCGAGGCGTTGTTCGGCCGGGACCCAGAGGAGGGTCTTTTCCCCGAACCGTGCCGACCGCGCGCCACCGGCGGCGTCCGCGGTCGGTACGACGAGATAGCGAACATTCATTGTTGGTCCTGCCAAGCAATCTCGAGTCGGTCGGGCGCCGAGGAAACGATCCGCCCGGTCCCGTCCGGCAGGTGCAACCGGCCGGCCGGGTCCCAGCGCCCGGGCGGTCCGGGGGAAGGAGCGTCGCCGCGGCCGATCTGCAGCGGTACGAACGTCCCGTCCGGGCGGAACTCCACCCCCCGCCGGCCACGGGCCGGCGGGAAGGCGAAGTCGTCGCGGCGGTAGACGCTGATCCCGTCGTGGTCCTCCTCGAAGGAATGCGTCCAGCGTCCGGTCGGCGTGCTGGTCAGATCTTCACCGCCTGCCCGATCGAGGCGGGGGAGTCAGGCACGGTCAGCTTGAAGTCGCTGATGATCCCGCCGAGCGGTTCGTAGCCGGTGACCGACGGTCCCCAGGCCGATCCGTCCCACCACTTGTGGTACAGCTGCTTGTCGGTGCCGGTGACGAACACGTCGAGCCGGTTCGTGTCCCACGAGACCACGCGCGGCTCGTCGGTGCAGATCCCGCCCATGTACTCGTATCCCGTGACGCTCGGTCCCCAGGAGGATCCGTCCCACCACTTGTGGTAGAGCGCGGAGTCGGTCCCGAGCAGGAATACGTCGAGCCGGTCGGAGCCCCACGAGACCACGGTCGGCGCCGTCGTACACACGCCGCCCATGTACTCGTACCCGCTCCACGACGAGCCGTCCCACCACTTGTGGTACAGCGCCGAGTCGGTGCCGATGACGAACAGGTCGAGCCGGTTCTCGCCCCAGGCCACCACGCGTGGCGGGGAGGCACAGACGCCGCCGAGGTATTCGTAACCGTTCCACGACGACCCGTCCCACCACTTGTGGTAGACCGCGTTGTCCGTTCCCAGCACGAACACGTCGAGCCGATCGGGGCCCCAGGCAACGACTTCGGGCGGGCTCATGCAGACTCCGCCGAGATACTCGTAGCCGTTCCAGGCGGAGCCGTCCCACCACTTGTGGTACAGCGCCCGATCCGTGCCGAGGACGAACGCGTCGAGCCGATCGGGTCCCCAGGTCGCCAACCGCGGCGGGCTCATGCAGACGCCGCCGAGATACTCGTAGCCGGTGACGGACGGTCCCCAGTTCGAGCCGTCCCACCACTTGTGGTACATCGCGTGGTCGGTGCCGAGGACGAACGCGTCCAGCCGGTTCGGGCCCCAGGACGCGACTTCAGGAGCGCTCATGCAGATACCACCCATGTACTCGTATCCGGCGACGGACGGTCCCCAGGCCGATCCGTCCCACCACTTGTGATACATCGCCAGGTCGGTGCCGAGCACGAACGCGTCCAGCCGGTTCGCGCCCCACGACACCACCGAGCCGGCCGGTTCCGGCGTACCAGCGGCGCCGAAGTCCGGCAGGTCCATCCGGACGGTGTCCAGCGTCGCCTGCATCCGCGCCACCTGGTCGGTGGTGAACATGACCATGCCGCGGTCGTCGGTGTAGTCCATGTAGTCGTAGAACAGGTCACCGTTCGGCCCGTTGCTGCAGGTCACATGCGGGAACGTCGGTACGCCGAAGTTCGGGCCGGCCGCGTTCGGGGTGTCGGCGCACTCGTCGGAACCGCTGCAGCCGCTGCCGTCGTCGCCCCAGATGTGGAACAGATTCAGGTAGTGGCCGACCTCGTGCGTCGTCGTCCGGCCGAGGTCGAACGGTGCCGCCGCCGTACCGTTGGTGCCGAACCCGCTGTGCAGGATGACCACGCCGTCGGTGTTCGCCGGACCGCCCGGGAACTGTGCGTACCCGAGCAGACCGCCGCCGAGCTGGCAGACCCAGATGTTCAGGTAGTGCGCGGTGTCCCACGGGTCGATGCCGCCGGTCGCCGACGACTTCACCTTGTCGTCCGTGCCGAAGCTCGCCGTACTGGTCTGGGTCCGGGTGACACCTGTCGTCGGGTTCCCGTTCGGGTCCTCGGTCGCCAGGAAGAACTCGACCCGCGAGTCCGCGACCAGCCCGCTGAACACACTCGGCACGATGCTGGTGTCCGGGTTGGTGGCGCGGTAGTCGCGGTTCAGTACGTCGATCTGGCTGTCGATCTGCGCCTGCGAGATGTTCTGGGCGTTGGTGTTCCAGACGACGTGGACGACACACGGGATGCGAGCGACCCCGGTGAAGCGATCCTCGCCGGAGACGTAGTTCATCGTCGCGGTTTCGAGCGCCGACCGCGCTGCGGCGTACGACGGATCTGTCGTCAGCAGCCGCCGGTGTACCTCCATCACACCGCACTGTCTGCGGCTGGGGAACTCCGTCCGCCCGTCCGTGCCGCTCATACCGGCACCACTGGCCTGGCCGCCGCCTGTCATCCCCACACCGGCAGGCGATCCGCCACCACTCATGTCAGCCGCGGGTGATCCGCCGCCGCCCATGTCGGCTGCCGGTGACCCGCCGCCGCCCATGTCTGCCGCGGGCGATCCGCCGCCGCTCATCGTCGTACTGCTCGAGGCCGGTGCCCCGGTCATCGGCATGCCGTCCGCCGCGGGCTGTCCGTTCGCGGCGTGCCCGTTCTGCTCGGTCGCCGGTGCCTCACCCGGCATCCGGTGATCGTCCCGGTGCTTGTCCGCTCGCCCGTTGGCCTTCCTCGGCATCTCTCCCCCTTCCGCGGGGGCGCACGGGCAGGTCGACGTACGCGCGCCGAACCGAGAAGATTCACCCCCAGCGCACCCCTCGACCGAAGACGGTCCCTACCGCCTTCCCCCACCGAACAGTCGGCCCCCAAGTCACTGTTCTGCGTTTCACCTTGCTCCGATCGCCTCGCGCACACAACCCTTCATGACAAGACTTTCGGATCTCACTGGCCTCGATTTGTCTACAGTGCAGGATTGACCCATGCAGCGTGAGAAGTCGGTCCCGTTCGAGGTGCGTGCTCATCGTGGGTTGATCTCGGTCCGGGTGGTGCCGAACGACGATCCGTGGGCGTCCGGGCACCAACTCGTCGTACCCGGTCTGAACGCCGAGGCGTTCCGCGGCTTCCCGATCTGCACCGCGTCGATCAGGTACCACGGGCACGGCATCAACGCGATCATGGGCTGGATCCAGGTCGTCACGCGCGGGGCCGAGGTGTCGATCGATCTCGCCCCGAACTTCGACGCCACCGACCCGTTCTACGCGTACGGCTACCTGCCGACGTTCTTCGATGCGCCGGCGAACCCGGACCATCCTGACGGGATGTGGCGCGCCGACACGTTCCTCACCGTCGTACCGGACGTGATCCACTCGCGCCACGTGGTACCGATCGCTGCGTTCACCTGGGGCTACGAACTGCGCGCCGGCCGACCGACGCTGCTGGACGTCGCCGCCCTGCCCGCCGCGGACTGGGCCGGGCATCGCGACGTGCTCTCGGCCAAGCACCCGACCTGGACCTTCGGCTAGAGCACCCGCTCCCACATCGTGCGTTGCGCGACCGCCCGGAACCCGAGCTTGGCGTTCACCGCGATCATCGGGGTGTTCTCCGGCGCGTTCCAGGTGTGCATCACGGCGGGGCCGGTCTGGATCGCCCGCAGGTTCGGTGCTTTCACCGCGATACCAAGTCCGTTTCCGCGGTGCGTACGCCGTACGTAGGTGTCGTACTGGTTGAGGCGGCCCGGGCTCTCCGGCGTACCGCCCATCTGCGTGTACGCCGCGAGCTCGCCGGACGCGATGTGCACGGCCGCCGTGGTGTAGGTGAACCGCCCCTGAGCCACGCGCCGAGCCTCTGCGTCTCGCACGAGCTCGGGTGTCCACTGCACCGGCTCGTCCGTCCGATCGCCGGTCGGCACGTCCTCGCTCATCCCACTCAACAGCTCGACAAACTGCCCGAGCCACTCGTCCGGCGCCTGCTCCCGCCACTGCACGAGCTCGTACCCGTCAACCGGTTGCTCCAGCCCGCTCACATCGACCGGCAACTCCAGCACCTGATGCAGCTCGGCATGCTTCTTCTCGAACCCTCGCGCCCGAGCAAACGCCGTACCCGCACTCTCACCCGTCACTGGATCGCCCGCGAGGTTCGTCCCCGAGACAATCCGCCGGCCGTCCGCCCGAGCCCGCCCGATCGCAACCTCCAGCAAGCGACTCGCGACACCCTGCCGCCGGTACTCCGGAGCCACAGCCAGCTCCACGTCCACGGTGTCCGTGTTCCCCACCAACCACCAGTCCAGCCAGGCAACCCCCAGCCAGGTGTCCCCGTCCACCAGTCCGAGCCCGTCGGCCCGGACATCAGCATGCTCCCCACTCATGAGCACCCGAGCTTCCTCGACCCCCATTCCGACGGGAAACTCGAGCTCCTCCTGCCGAACCCCGAACTTGACGTCGTAGAACCGTCGGAACACCTCGGGATCGCGCCCGTCCACCGCAATAATCTCCACCCGCGCACCCTAGGGGGCCGGCGCCTGCGGATTAGTGGTGGGGGCGGAGGGCCCGGTTCGCGGCCGGTTCGGCGATGGAGTTGCGGAAGGGGTGCGCCGGGTAGACGCCCAGCAGGCGGACCTCGACCGAGAAGAAGGCGAGTTCTTCCAGGGCCAGCGCGACATTCGGGTCCTCGGGGTGGCCTTCGATGTCAGCGTAGAACTGAGTGGCGAAGAACATGCCGCCGAGTTGGTAGGACTCCAGCTTGGTCATGTTGACGCTGTTGGTGGCGAATCCGCCGAGCGCCTTGTAGAGGGCAGCCGACACGTTCCGCACGCGGTACACGAAGCTCGTGATGACCGGACCCGACCCGACCGGCGGTACCTCCGGCTCGCGGGACAGCACCAGGAAGCGGGTCGTGTTGTGGTGTTCGTCCTCGACATCGGACGCGAGCGTGTCCAGCCCGTACAGCTCGGCGGCCGCGCGCGGCGAGAGCGAAGCAACCGTCGGATCGCCCAGCTCGGCGACCTCACGCGCCGCGCCCGCGGTGTCATCCGCGACGACCGTCGACCACCCGTGCTCACGGATGATCTTCCGGCACTGCCCGAGCGCGTGCACGTGACTGCGGACGGTCTTGATCTGGTCGAGCGTCGTACCAGGAGTTGCCAGCAGCTGGAAGTGGATCGGAAGGAAGTACTCGCCGACGATGTGCAGCCCGGACTCCGGCAGCAGGTGGTGGATGTCCGCGACCCGGCCGGCGATCGAGTTGTCCACCGGGATCATCGCCAGCCCGGCGCGCCCGCTGCTCACCGCCTCGAGCGCGTCCTCGAACGTCGTACAAGGAAGCTGCTCGCGGTCCGGGAACATCTCGGTGCACGCCATCGCCGAATTCGCGCCTGGCTCACCCTGGTAAGCAATCGGTCCGTCCACGATCTACCAGCCTAGACCCCGAGCATCTCACCAGCCGGATCAGGTGTCCGTCTTACGGACCTTGTCCGGCGCTCCGGTGATCGCGCGACCCTCGAGCGACTTGGCCTTGGTGGCGTACATGTCGATGTACTCCTGGCCCGACAGCTCCATGATCTTGTACATGATCTCGTCGGTGACGGCCCGCAGGATGAGCCGATCGCTCTCCATCCCCTCGTACCGCGAGAAGTCCAGCGGCTCACCGAATTTCACCGTCGGCGACGCGAACGACGCGACGACCTTCCCGGGCGGCGCGACCACATCGGTCCCGATCACGCCGCACGGGATCACCGGCACCTTGGCCTCCAGCGCGAGCCGGGCCACGCCGGTCCGCCCCTTGTACAGCCGGCCGTCGTGCGACCGCGTCCCCTCCGGGTAGATCCCGAACAGCTCGCCGCGCTCCAGCACTTTCATCCCGGCCCGCATCGCCCCCTCGGACGCCGACCCGCCGGACCGGTCGATCGGCACCTGCCCGGTGCCCTTGAAGAACCCGCGCTGGAACCGTCCCTTGATCCCGGCCCCGGTGAAGTAGTCGGACTTCGCGACGAACGTGACCCGGCGGCGCAGCGCCAGCGGCATGAAGATCCAGTCGGAGTACGAGAGGTGGTTGCTGGCGATGATCGCCGCGCCGGTCTCCGGGATGTTCTCCGCGCCGACCACGATCGGCCGGAAGATGCGCTTCACCGGTGGTCCGACCAGCACGTTCTTCAGCACCCAGTAGATGCCCTTGCCGTCGCCGTCGCCGGCATCCACGACCGCAGGGTCCGGCTCCCGCCGCGGCGACTGTGCCGGTTCCGTCATCGGTGTCCTTTCCTCACACGTTCCCCGAACCTTCATGATGCCGTACGGCACCCCGGATCGGGATCAATCGCCCTGGGCCGGCCTGAAGTGTGCCTTGACGTCGGGGCGGTTGGCGAGGACGAAGGTGGTGATCAGTACGACGATCTGCAGACCCTGGCCGATGCTCATCCAGACCGGATTCTGGCCGGACGCGATGTAGTACACGTTGAGCACGGTCACCACGATCGCCACCACCCGGATCCGCCGGTACGACGAGCGCTTGCCGTGCCGCAGCCCTCTGATGATCCGCAGGTAGACGAGCAGGATGATCAGCGCCGTGATCGGCCGCGACCACAAGGCCCACGACAGGCTGGTCCGGACCTGGTCCCGGACGGCCGGATCGGGTGAGTCGTGGTTCGGGGCATGGGCGAACTGGTAGTTGAGAACGCTGTGGTGGAAGACGGCGACGAGGACCGCGATCAGGATGCTCAGGCCGAGGTAGATCGCCACCAGCCGGATCACCGGACGCATCACGCGTTCCCGCTCGACGGCGATGGTGTCGTCAATTGGATTGGTCATGAATGCAAGTTAGTGCCGCCCCCGGGGCATCGGGCCCGGTCGCCACGCGGAAGCCGCTGACATCGCGGCGCACCGCTTCGTAAGCTGCTGACCACACCGTCGCCCAGGTGGGGGAGTCCGCATGCGCATCAAGGTCCTGACCGCTGTCCTCGTGTTCCTCGCGGGAGCACTCGTCACGCAGTCGGCCAGGGCCGCGGCACCCGAAGCGACGGTGGTGCCGATCCAGGTGACCGGCCCGGCGGCGTCGCGGTTCAACCTGGTCGTGATGGGCGACGGATACACCGCGGCCGAGCTGCCGAAGTTCCGCGAGCAGCTCGACAAACACCTGAACATCCTCTGGAGCATCGAGCCGTTCAAGTCGTACCGGAACTACGTCAACGTGTACGCCGTCGAGATCGCCTCCCCGGAGTCCGGCGTCGACTGCGATCCCAATCTGACCTCGCCCCAGCGCGATACCCCGCTGCAGATGGGGTTCTGGGGCGGCTGCAACCCGGGCAGCGTCCAGCGTCTACTGACGGTCAGCTCGGCGGCCGCCACGCAGTACGCCGATCTGGTTCCCGGCACGACCTCCTCCAACCGGCAGATCCTTGCTATCGGCAACAGCAACACGTACGGCGGGGCGGGCGGCACATACGCGACCGCGTCCGGCGGCAACGCGCTGTCCGCGCTGATCACGCCGCACGAGCTCGGCCATTCGCTCGGCGGGCTGCAGGACGAATACGACTACTACGCCCGGGGCGAGCGCGGCGCGCCGTACGTCGGTCCCGAGCCGTCCTCGATCCACCACACGTTGCTGACCGAGCAGCAAATGCTCGACCAGCACGCGAAGTGGTACCGCTGGCTGGGGGAGCCGTCGGAATCCGGCGGCACGATCGGCCGCTACGAAGGCGGGATGTACGCCGGTTCAGGCGTCTGGCGGCCCAGCGCGCACTCGATGATGAAGGCGCTAGGGTACTACTTCGACCAGATCTCACGCGAGCGAATGACCCAACGACTCTCGGCCAAGGCAAACCTGTTCCAGGACAGCACGCCGGTCGGCCCAGTCGCCGCAGACCAAATCGTCTGGCTGCAAACGCTGCATCCGGTGGACCACGAGCTCACGGTGTCCTGGGCCGTCGACGGTACGACGCTGCCGACCGCGAGCGCCCGCTCCGTCGACCTGTCCACCCAGCACCTCACCGCGGGCAAACACACCCTGACCGCGACGATCGTGGACCCGACCAGCTTCATCCGCGACCCCGCCGTACGCCCGACCGCCACCCGCTCCTGGACCATCGACACCACGCTGACCGCACCGTCGTCGACCGGTACGCCGACATTCACCGGATCCACCTCGACCGAGCACCCGGTGAGCGCCGACGAGGTCGTGTACGCCGAGACTTCGCAGCCGAGCGCCCCCATCACCTGGCAGGTCGACGGGCAGACCGTCGCGAACTCGGGCAACGACCGCGACCTCGCGCTCGCCCCGCTCAAGCTGACCGGCCGGCACACGCTGACCGCCCGGACCGGCGCCCAGACACTGACCTGGCAGGTCGACGGCGTCGAGGCCGTCGTCACCCCGACGATGTCGAAACCGCTGCTCACCGTGCAGAAGCCGACCGGTCCTGAGTACGTATATAACGACGCTTTCACGATGGGGCTGACGGCAACGGACGACAGCCCGGGGTACGTCGTACCGGAGTTCCGTGTCGACGGCGACGGTTGGTACAACTACTACGGCTGGCCGACGGATGCGTCCCTGCCGTTCAAGTTCACGGCCGAGGGGACCGAGATCGATCAGCTCGTCTACGGCAAGCTCGGAGTACCGCGGGTGGTGCCGTGGGACGACGTACCGCCCGGGTACGGGCGTCATCAGGTCGAGTACCGCGCTGTCGATGCCACCGGCAACATCGCGAGCCCGCGCCGGTTCGCCGTCACGCTGCTGCACCCGGCGCCCGCCTGCACCACGACGATCAGCGGCACGCAGAACGGCCCGCTGTACCTGCGCTCCGGCGTCACCTGTCTGACCAACGCAACCGTCAACGGCCCGGTCGTGGTCGCGGCAGGCGCATCGCTCGTGGCGACCGACGCACGAGTCTCCGGTCCGGTCCGCGCCGACCACGCCGCCGACCTGCAACTCCTCCGCTCCACTGTCGCCGGCCCGGTCACCGCCGATCATGTCAGCCGAAGCGTGGTCCTCGTCGGAAGCACGGTCCAGGGCCCGGTCTCCGTCACCAACGCCTCGACCGCCCAACCTCCGGCCCTGGCCGGAAACATCGTCAACGGCCCTCTCGCCTGCTCCGCCAACGCCCCGAATCCGACCAATCTCGAGGCGCCGAACAAGGTCTCCGGACCCCGATCCGGGCAGTGCGCGAAGCTCTGAGCCGAGCAGACATGCACGTGAGTTTCGCCGACATGTTCCCGGGACCGCGGTTCTCATAACTTTTCTGGTGCGGGGAGTTCCCGCCGTACAGAAGGAGTGAGATGAACGGACTGCGGGTGGCGTCCCTGATGGCGGCCACGATGACAACAGGTCTGGTGGCCGGCGTATATGCGATCTACGCGAACGCGTTCATGCCCGGCCTGGCCAAGACCGACGACAAGACCTTCGTCAGCGCGTTCACGGCGGTGGACCGGGCGATCGTGAACCCGCTCTTCCTCGGCCTGGGCTTCCTGGGCGCGGCGCTGTTCACCGTGCTCGCCGGACTGCTCAGCCTCAAGGAGAAGTCGCTGCCGTGGATCGCGGTCGCGTTCGTGCTGTACCTGGTCTCGATCATCGTCACGATCGCGGTGAACGTCCCGCTGAACGACGCGCTGAAGGCCGCCGGGGATCCGGCCACGATCGACGTCGCGGCCGCCCGGGCCGCGTTCAACGAGTCGAAATGGGTCGCCTTCAACCTGCTCCGCACGATCCTCGCCCTGATCTCCTTCGGCCTCCTCGGCTGGGCCCTCTACCTGACCGGCAAGTCCGCGGCCCAGCCCTGAGCCTGCGACAATGCCTCCGTGGCACCAGTTCAAGCACCGCCCTCGCAGCAGCTCCCCGCGGTCCAGAAGCTCCGGGTGAGATTCGCCAAGCGGGGGCGGTTGCGATTCACCTCACACCGCGACTTCCAGCGGGCGTTCGAGCGCGCCGTACGGCGGGCCGAGCTCCCGGTGGCGTTCTCGCACGGCTTCAGCCCGCACCCGAAGATCTCGTACGCCGGTGCCGCGCCGACCGGCGCCGCCTCCGAGGCCGAGTACCTGGAGATCTCGCTCACACACGAGCGGGACGCCGAGGAGGTCCGGGCCGCCCTGGACGAGGCGCTGCCGCCGGGGCTCGACGTACTCGAGGTGGTCGTCGCCGGGCCGGGGTCGCTGGCCGAGCGGCTGGAGGCCAGCGAGTGGCGGATCGCGTTACCGGGGGTGGATCCCGCGACTGCAGGAGCCGCGGTGGAGGCGTTCCTGGCGCGGGAGGAAATTCTGGTCGAGCGCATGACCAAACGGGGGGTTCGCTCGTTCGACTGTCGGGCTGCCGTTCTCCGACTCACCGTCGCGAGTGAACCGGGGTCGGTTGAGACGTGTGCGATACTGCAAGTGGTGTTACGGCACGGAACCCCGGCCGTGAGACCCGACGACGTTCTCGCCGGCGCGCTCGAGGTAGCGACGCTCCCGGTGACGGGCCCGGCTCTTTTGACCAGGCTCGCCCAGGGCCCGCTCACCACGGACACCGGCACGGTGGAAGACCCGCTCGCTCGTGACCGCGACGCCAACCAGGCGACCGCGACCGGCCAGGCAGATCCCCACCAGACGCACACAGCGGAGGGCGACGCCGCCGCTCCCTCTGTGCCCTGAGCGCGGGCGGAGCGGATCCAGCAGGCTTCCGCCACGCGGCGGCCCCGGGAAGATTTCCGGGCCGGGCGCGGCGAACCGTGACCGCCTTGTGGCCGCGCCGGACCCGTGACAGGGGTCGCAGGATGCGCCGGAGGGCTTGAGGAGACCCGCACTACATGCTCGACAACGAGCCGACCACCGAGGCAGCCGACACGGCTGCCACCGCCCAGCCAGCCGCCTCCACCCGCAGGACCGCGAAGAAGGCGCCGGCTGCGAAGAAGACCACCACGCGCAAGCGCACGGTGAAGACCGCCGACGCGGTCCCGACCCAGTCCGACGCCGAGGCCGCCGATCCGGCGCCCGCGCCGGCGAAGAAGGCGGCAGCCAAGAAGACTGCCGCGAAGAAGACCACGGCCAAGAAGGCCGCGGCGAAGGCTCCGGCCAAGAAGACCGCCCGCGCCGCCAAGAAGACCGCGGACCAGGACATCTTCCCGCAGTTCGTCCCCGACGAGGCGGCGGAGACCGCAGATGCGGCCCCCGCGAAGAAGACCGCCCGCAAACGCACCACGAAGAAGACCTCCGCCCCGGACCTGCTGTCCGCAGACTCTCCGATGACGGACGGCCCGGTTGCCGACGCCGAGCGCGCGCCGAACGCCGCCGCCAACACATCGGCCGACGACGCGGCGAACGCAGGCACCTCCGCCCGCAAGCGCACCTCCCGCCGCCGTACGGCGAAGACCGCCGAGTCCACCGCGAACGCAGAGGCATCACCGGCCCACGCCGACGCCCCGGCCCAGGCCGACTCCGCCGCAGGCACCACGGACCGCGCCGACAGCGGCGCGACGAGCCGCGGCCGTCGCGGCCGCAACCGCGGCGCAGCTGAGGCCAACTCGAGCGCAGCCGAGGCCAACTCCGGCGCGACCACCGCGCTCACCACGGACCACGCCGGTCCCTCCAACACCTCGGGCTCTTCCAGCACCTCCGTGGACGGCGCCGCCTCGGATGCACCCGAGGAGTCCGGCACCCGCCGTACCCGTCGGCGTGCAGCCGCCCCCGCGGCCGTGCTGTTCCAGGCGCCGACCGGTGGACCGCAGCAGACCGCACCGCAGCAGGCCGAGCCGACGGCGGTCGAGGCGACCTCCGACGAGCCCCCGGAGCCGGGTACCGACGAGCAGCCGACCGGCAACCGCCGTCGCCGCAGCCGTCGTAACCGCGACGCCGAGGCCCGTGAGATCGAGGTAGCCGAGGAGTCGACCGACGCCCAGCCGCAGGCGAGCGCCGACGACACCGACCCGGCCGCCGAGAAGACCACCACCAGGACCCGCAGCCGGTCCGCCCGCAAGGCCGCCGCCGCGCAAGCAGCCGGAAGCGCGACGACCGGAGGCGCGACCGCAGACGCCACCGCCCCAGGCGCCACCGCCGCCGAGGCCGACACCGCCGCGGACGACGAGTCCGACGGCGCGAACGACGTACAGGGCGAGGACGGCGAGGAAGGTGGCGAGGGGACTCGCCGTCGCCGTCGCCGCCGTGGTGGGCGTCGTCGTCGCAAGTCCGGCGACGGTGCGGACGACAACGCCGACGACCAGTCCGACGACGAGGACGAGCACGACAGCCAGGACGCCGACCAGGACGCCGACGCGTCCGACGACGGCGACCAGGACGGTGCGGCCGACTCCGACGAGGACGGCGAGGCGGGCAGTTCGTCCCGGCGTCGTCGCCGTCGCCGTCGCCGCAAGGGCGAGGACAGCGCCGCGTCCCCAGACGACCCCGACGAGACCGTCGTACGCGTCCGTGAACCGCGCAGCAAGACCGTCAACAACGAGATCACCGCGGTCGAGGGCTCGACCCGCCTCGAGGCGAAGAAGCAGCGCCGCCGTGAGGGTCGCGCCGCCGGCCGCCGCCGCGCGCCGATCGTGACCGAGGCCGAGTTCCTGGCCCGCCGCGAGTCGGTCGAGCGGACGATGGTGATCCGGTCCCGCGAGGACCTGACCCAGATCGCGGTCTCGGAAGACAACGTCCTGGTCGAGCACTACGTGACCACCGCCGAGCAGACGTCGCTGATCGGCAACGTCTACCTCGGCCGCGTGCAGAACGTGCTGCCGAGCATGGAGGCCGCGTTCATCGACATCGGCAAGGGCCGCAACGCGGTCCTGTACGCCGGTGAGGTGGACTGGGCGACCCTTGGTGGCGCCAACGGTCCGCGCAAGATCGAGCAGGTGCTGAAGTCCGGCCAATCGGTCCTGGTCCAGGTGACCAAGGACCCGATCGGCCACAAGGGCGCCCGGCTCACCAACCAGATCAGCCTGCCCGGCCGGTACGTCGTGTACGTCCCGCGCGGCGGCAACGGCGGCATCAGCCGCAAGCTGCCCGACACCGAGCGGAACCGGCTCAAGACGATCCTCAAGGACATCGTCCCCGACGAGGCCGGCGTGATCGTCCGGACCGCCGCGGAAGGCGCCTCGGAGGAGGAGCTGACCGCCGACGTCAGCCGCCTGCAGTCCGCCTGGGAGGACATCGACAAGAAGTCGAAGAACGGCCAGGCCCCGCAGCTGCTGTACGGCGAGCCCGACCTGCTGATCCGTGTCGTACGCGACCTCTTCACCGAGGACTTCGCGAAGCTGGTCATCTCCGGCGACCGTGCCTACGAGCAGGTCCGTGAGTACGTCGCGGGCGTCGCGCCGCACCTGGCCGACCGGGTCGAGAAATGGGGCGGGGACGGCGACGTCTTCGCGAACTACCGGATCGACGAGCAGATCAAGAAGGCGCTGGACCGCAAGGTCTGGCTGCCGTCCGGCGGCTCGCTGATCATCGACCGGACCGAGGCGATGACCGTCGTCGACGTCAACACCGGCAAGTTCACCGGCTCCGGGGGCAACCTCGAGGAGACCGTCACCAAGAACAACCTGGAGGCGGCCGAGGAGATCGTCCGGCAGCTCCGGCTCCGCGACATCGGCGGCATCATCGTCATCGACTTCATCGACATGGTGCTCGAGTCGAACCGCGATCTGGTCCTGCGCCGGCTGGTCGAGTGCCTGGGCCGCGACCGGACCAAGCACCAGGTGGCCGAGGTCACCTCGCTCGGCCTGGTCCAGATGACCCGGAAGCGGATCGGTACCGGCCTGCTCGAGGCCTTCAGCGAGAACTGCGACCACTGCGGTGGCCGCGGTCTGATCCTGCACGACGAGCCGAAGGAGTCCCGCCGCCGCGACAGCCGCAACGGGCAGTCCAACGGCAACGGTCAGAACAACGGTCAGGGCAACGGTCAGGCGAACGGCAACGGTCACGACCACGGCAAGCCCGCGCAGGCGGAGGAGGGCGGCCGGAAGAGCTCGCGCCGCCGCCGGGGCAAGGGCCGCGGCGAGGAGGAGGCCACCGAGGCCGAGACCGCGCAGCACAACGCCGACGCAGCCCAGAAGCTCGCGCAGATCGCCGCCGCGACGGTCAAGAAGGACGGTGAAGGTACGCCGGAACCGACCGGCTACCCGATCTCTGCCGACGCCGACGAGCACGTCAGCCCCGAGGCGACCGGCTTCCCGGCCGAATCCGCCGCGGCGACGACGCTGATCACCGAAACACCGGCCGGCTCCGAGACGGCCGGCTCCGAGGTCGGGGCCAGCGAGGCCGCCGATCCGGCCGACGCCGCGCAGAACGGCGCCACCAAGAGCACCCGGCGGCGGCGCAGCAGCCGCAGCCGGAGCAAGACTGCTACCGAGGGTGAAGGCGCGGAGCCTTCCGAGCTCGTCACCACCGGCAGCTAACCGATTTCGGGTTTGCCGACCCGGGGTTGTAAGCTATTGGTTCGGTGCGCTGAGGCGCACCGAACCTGTGCCTGATGTGAGAGTGAGTGGATTACAGCCTCCCGCGTCATGCTTGTAATTTTCCGAACCAGCAGAGAGTGAGATCCACGGTGTACGCGATCGTGCGCAGTGGCGGCACCCAGCAGAAGGTCGCCGTCGGCGATGTCATCGAGATCGACAGCCTGACGGACAAGGTGGGCGACACTGTGTCCCTTCCGGCAGTCCTCGTCGTCGATGGCGACACCGTGACGACCGACTCTGCGGCGCTGGCCAAGGTGGCCGTTTCGGCTGAGGTTCTCGGCCGCAGCAAGGGCCCGAAGATCACCATCCTCAAGTACAAGAACAAGACCGGTTACCGCAAGCGCCAGGGGCACCGTCAGCACTACACCCAGGTCAAGGTCACCGCGATCGACGCGAAGAAGTGAGCTGATTACCAAATGGCACACAAAAAGGGAGCGGCCTCGACCCGCAACGGTCGCGACTCCAACGCGCAGCGCCTCGGCGTGAAGCGGTACGGCGGTCAGCTGGTCAACGCCGGCGAGATCATCGTCCGTCAGCGTGGCACCCACTTCCACCCGGGCAACCTGGTCGGCCGTGGCGGCGACGACACGCTGTTCGCGCTGGCCGAGGGCCACGTGGAGTTCGGCACCCGGCGCGGTCGCCGCGTCGTCAACATCGTCCCGGCCCCGGCGGAGTAACACCGCCACCCGGACGAATCAGTAAGCTCTGCAAAGGGCGGGTCGCGGAATACCGCGGACCCGCCCTTTTGCTGTGTATGTGGTTGAAGTACTTGGTAGGACCCGACAGGAAGTAGAGACACACCGATGGCAATCCCCAGCTTCGTCGACCGCGTGACGGTGAATGTCGCCGCGGGCCGCGGCGGAAACGGCTGCGCCTCGGTGCACCGGGAGAAGTTCAAGCCCCTGGGCGGTCCCGACGGCGGGAACGGCGGCGACGGCGGCAGCGTGATCCTGCGCGTCGACCCCGACGTCACCACGCTCGTCGACTACCACCGCTCCAGCCACCGCACCGCGACGAACGGTGCCCAGGGCAAGGGTGATCACCAGGCCGGCAGCAACGGCGGCGACGTCGTACTGCCCGTCCCCGACGGAACGGTCATCAGCACGGCGGACGGCGTCGTACTCGCTGACCTCGTCGGCCCTGGCGCGGAATTCGTTGCTGCCCAAGGCGGCAAGGGCGGTCTGGGCAACGCGGCCCTGGCCAGCAGCGCGCGTAAGGCGCCTGGATTCGCCTTGCTGGGTGAGGATGGCGAGGAGCGCACGCTCGTCCTCGAGCTGAAGGTCGTCGCCGATATCGGTCTGGTCGGCTTCCCGAGTGCGGGCAAGTCCTCGCTGGTGGCCTCGATCAGCCGCGCCCGGCCGAAGATCGCCGACTACCCGTTCACCACCCTGATCCCGAACCTCGGCGTCGTCGTCGCCGGTGACGTGACGTTCACCGTGGCCGACGTACCGGGTCTGATCGAGGGTGCGAGTGAAGGGCGCGGTCTCGGGCACGACTTCCTGCGGCACGTGGAGCGGTGTGCGGCGCTCGTCCACGTCATCGACTGCGCGACGTACGAGCCGGGTCGGGATCCGCTCAGCGATCTCGACACGATCGAGGCCGAGCTGCAGGCGCACGGTGGGCTCGAGGACCGGCCGCGACTCGTTGCCCTGAACAAGATCGACGTACCGGACGCGCGGGAGATCGCCGAGATGGTGCAGGCCGAGCTGGAGCAGCGCGGGCTGCGGGTGTTCCCGATCTCGACCGCGTCGCACGAGGGCCTGGAGGCGTTGAAGTTCGCGATGGCCGACATCGTCGTACGGCGTCGTGCGGAAGAGGAGAAGCCCGACACCACGCGGATCGTGATCCGGCCGCAGGCGCAGGGCGGGCCCGAGTTCAAGGTGAAGAAGCTGCCGGAGGACGCCGGCTGGCTGGTGCAGGGTGACAAGCCCGAGCGGTGGGTCCGGCAGACCGACTTCGCGAACGCGGAGGCGACCGGCTACCTGGCCGACCGGCTGAACCGGCTCGGCGTCGAGGACGAGTTGCTGAAGCTGGGCGCGCTCGCCGGCGACGCGGTGATGATCGGCGACGGACCGAACGCGATCGTGTTCGACTTCGCTCCCGACGTACTGGCCGGTGCGGAGATCCTGGCCCGGCGCGGTGAGGACCACCGGCTGGAGGAGGATCGTCCGGCGGCCCAGCGGCGGCGCGAGAAGGACACGGAGTACCACGCCAACAGGGGCCTGCGGACCGACTACAAGCAGGAATGGGGCGAGGACGAGGTCGACCTGTCCCCGGCCGAGGCGAAACGAGCAGCGGTGAAGGCGGAGAAGCTGGCGCGCAAGGAAGCGCGCGAGCTCGAAGCGGCGGAAGAAAGCACAGATCAGGACTTCTGATGGACGCTCGCGCGGAGGTCCTTGCGGCCACGCGAATCGTCGTGAAGGTCGGCTCGTCATCGCTGACCCAGCGCGGCAAGATCGATCTCGAACGACTCCGGCTGCTCGTCGACGCCATCGCGGCGCGACGGGTGGAGGGGGCCGAGGTCGTGCTCGTCTCCTCCGGCGCGATCGCCGCCGGCCTGGCCCCGATGGGGCTGCGGTCGCGACCGCGTGACCTCGCCACGCAGCAGGCTGCTGCTTCGGTCGGGCAAGGCTTGTTGATGGCTCGGTACAGCGATGCGTTCGCGGCGCACGGGCTGCGGGTCGGGCAGGTGCTGCTGACCGTCGATGACGTGACGCGGCGCAGCCACTACCGGAACGCGTACCGCACGTTCGCGCGGCTGCTCGAGCTCGGCGTCGTACCGATCGTGAACGAGAACGACACCGTCGCGACCACCGAGATCCGCTTCGGCGACAACGACCGGCTGGCCGCCTTGACCAGTCACCTCGTGCACGCCGATCTGTTGCTGCTGCTCTCTGACGTCGATGGCCTGTACGACGGGGATCCGCGGAAGCCTGGTACGTCGATGGTGACCGAGATCCGTGGTGCTGCTGATCTGGAGCCGCTCGCGATCGGCAAGTCTGGTGCGTCCGGTGTCGGTACCGGTGGCATGCAGACGAAGGTCGAGGCGGCCGCAATCGCCACAGAGGCAGGGATTCCGGTCGTCCTGACGTCTGCTGCGCGGGTCGGCGAGGCTCTCCGCGGTGATCGGGTCGGCACTCTCTTCCACCCGACCGGCCGCCGTCGCAAGACCCGGCTGCTGTGGCTGGCCCACGCCACCTCGGGGCAGGGCGTGCTCCGGTTGGACGAAGGCGCCGTCCGGGCTGTCACTCAGCGCCGAGCGTCCCTGCTGCCGGCCGGGATCTCTGCGGTAGAAGGCACTTTCTCCGCCGGTGACCCGGTCGATCTCGTGTCGCCATCGGGCGTCGTGATCGCGCGCGGCTTGGTCAACTACGACGCTGCCGAGCTGCCCGACCTTCTGGGGCGCTCTACCCGGGACCTCGCTCGCGAGCTGGGTGCGGCGTACGAGCGCGAAGTAGTCCATCGTGACGACCTGGTGTTGCTGTGAAGAAGGTTGCGTGGGGTTTGCTCGCGGCGTGGATCGTCCACGACCTCGAGGAACTCGCGACGATGCCGTCGTTCTCCCGGCAGCCTGACCTTCCGTCCTTCGTGCGTACCTCTCGAAGTGAAGCTGCCACTGCGATCGGTCTCACCGGTGTCGCGATGGCCGCTGCGTCTGCCGTTGGTGCTGCGACGGGTGGGCGGAGCAAGTTCTTCCAGGCCTCGCTGCTGGGCTTCGGACTGCACGCTGGGACGCATATCGCGCAGTCCGTAGTACTGCGCCGCTACACGCCGGGCTTGGTGACGACGCCTCTCGTCGTGATCCCGTTCAGCGTTTGGGCCTGGCGTCGGCTGAAGGCTGAGGGTGTGCCGATCGCGCCGAGTGACCGTCGGTTCAACGTCGCGCTGGCGGCGGTCGTTCCGGTGTCGCACGCGATCGCCCGGCTTCCGCGGTTGAGACGTCGGGTCCTTACTTGGAACAACGGACCTAGGATGAGCGAGTGAGCGAGATCATCGAGCTGGCGCGGCGGGCGCGCGAGGCGTCGTACGCCTTGGCCGACGCGTCCCGGGCGACGAAGGATGCGGCGCTGCACGCGATGGCGGCGGCGCTGCGCGAAAACACGGACGCGATCGTGGCGGCGAACGATGTTGACGTCGCAGCGGCTCGTGAGGCGGGTACGCCGGAGTCGACGGTCGACCGGTTGGCGCTCAACCCGGCGCGTGTCGACGGGATGGCGGCCGGGCTGGAGCAGCTTGCTGGGCTGACCGATCCGGTCGGTGAGGTGGTCCGCGGGTACACGCTGCCGAACGGTCTCGAGCTCCGCCAGGTCCGGGTGCCGTTTGGTGTCGTCGGCATCATCTACGAGGCGCGGCCCAACGTGACCGCTGACGCCGCCGGCATCTGCCTTAAGTCCGGCAACGCTGTGCTTTTGCGCGGCTCGTCTTCCGCTGCGGCATCCAACACGGCGATCATCGCGGTACTGCGGGATGCTGCCGCGGCGTGTGGGTTGCCGGCAGATGTGATCCAGGGCGTGCCGACTGATCGTGCTGCCGTGAAGGAGCTCATGCAGGCGCGCGGGCTGGTCGACGTACTGATCCCACGGGGTGGGGCCGGTCTGATCCAGACTGTTGTCGGCGAGTCGTCGGTGCCGGTGATCGAGACGGGCGTCGGCAACTGCCACGTGTACATCGACGCGGACGCCGACCTCGAGGTCGGTCTCGAGATCCTGCTGAACTCGAAAACCCAGCGACCCAGCGTGTGCAACGCCGCCGAATCCCTGCTGGTTCACTCCGCTGTTGCGGATGAGTTCCTGGCGCGTGCCCTTCCGGCTCTGCTTGAGGCCGGCGTAACAGTCCACGGCGACTCCACAGTAGTTGCCGCAGGCAATAGCCTGCCGGCATCGTCGGCCACCGACGAAGCGGGTGACGCCGCTGCGGGCGACGCCGCAAGCGACGTGGCAGGTGCTCGTGGGGCGGGTGTCGTGGCTGCGACGGAGGAGGACTTCGGGGCGGAGTACAACTCGCTCGACCTGTCGGCGGCGGTGGTGGATTCGCTCGAGGACGCCGTACAGCACATCCGCCGCTACAGCTCCGGTCACACCGAGGCGATCATCACCCGCTCCCAGTCCGCAGCCCGCCGCTTCACCCAAGCGGTCGACTCCGCCGCGGTCGTCGTCAACGCCAGCACCCGCTTCACCGACGGCGGCGAATTCGGCTTCGGCGCCGAAATCGGCATCTCCACCCAAAAACTCCACGCCCGCGGCCCCATGGGCCTCCCCGAAATGACGTCCACCAAATACATAGTCACCGGCGAAGGCCAACTCCGCACCTAAGCCCCCTCAGCCCGGCTGCCGCGGCCCCGCACACGCATCAACTGAGCAGCTGGGCCCCCGCAGCCACGTCACCTGACCAGCTAGCCCGACCCGCGCCAGCTCAGCAACTGGCCCCACCCGGGATCGCGTCAGCTCAGCAGTTGCGTTGCGTCTTCGATCCGCACGACCGGCGGCTCTGCGCTCACCACCGCCAGAGCCGCCCGGTGATCTGCGCCCACGTCGAGCTCCTGCACCTGAATCCCCGCCGGCACCGGCCCCCGCAGCTCCCCGCGCAAACCTTCCCCGGTCGCCTTCAGCACAGCCTCTCTCCGCGTCCAGTACGCCGTGAACGCCCGCGCCTTCGCGATCCCGTCGTACTCCGCCAACGCCCGCACATCGTCAGCGCTCAACGCAACCCGAGCCACCCCATCGACATCCACCCCCGCATCAACCTTCTCCACATCAAGCCCCACCGGCCGCTCACCGAACGCAACCCCGACCAGGTCCCCGGAGTGCGTCACCGACAACTCCACCCCCTCAGCCCGCACTTTCCCATGCGGCTTCCCACACTCAGTACACGTCCGATCCAACGAAACACTTGCCGCCAGCAACGAAAACCGCCGCCCAAGCGCCCGCCGAGTAATCGTCACCCCCAGCAGAAACCGCGCGCGGTCCACCTCCCGCACATACGCCGCCAACCGCCCCCGCTCCACCGAATCCAAATCCCCAACAAACCCATCCCGAGCCGCCCCAACCCGAGCCCACCACACCTCAACCACAGCCCGACCACCGCCGACACCCACCGCGCCACGCGCGCCGCCCACACCCACCGCGCGGTGCGCGCTCTCCACACCCGCCGCGCCGCGCGGTCCCGCGGCGTCGGCCCCCGGTCGGCCCGCGGTGGTCCTCCGGGTGTCTGTCACACCGGGCCCGGTGTCCACGTCAGCTTGCCGGTGTGCAGGTCGTGCAGGACCCCATCGATCCACTTCGCCTCGGCGATCGCCACCGCGACCTGGTACTCCGTCTCCAGGAGCGCGAACCGGGGGATCGGCTGCCCATCCACCTCCGACCGCAGCTCCAAATGCAGCTCCGCGATCCGCTTGGTCAGCGACTCCCGCCGCTGGCTCAGCAGCTCGCCCGCCGTCTCCGGCGTCAGCAGCATCACGAACGACAACCCAGCCGGGAACTCCGGGAACTCGTTCCGAGGCGTAGTCAGAATCTCCGCCAACCACTCCCGACAGACCTTCCGCCCCTCGTCCGTCAGGTGATAGACCGTCCGCTCCGGATACCGCTCGTCCTGCTCGACCGCTCCGGCCGTCAGCAGCCCGGCCTCCTCAAGCCGCACGATCATCCGGTACAGGCTGGTCCGTTGCCCGACGTTGACGACCTGGTCCTTGCCCCACTGCTTGATCAGCCGCTGGATCCCGTACGGGTGCATCGGCCCGTTCTCCAGCAGGCCGAGGATCGCGAGCGCGAGCGGTGAGCGTCGAAAAGTCACCCCCTCAGCATAGGGGGCAAAGTAACTAGTTGCAATGTAACTAGATCCCATGTAACTATCGATCCATGAAGACCGCAGAACTCACCCAAGGCACCGTGACCTCCCGCGACGGCACCGAGATCGGCTACTACAAGACCGGCCAGGGCCCCGCCGTCGTCGTGCTGCACGGCAGCATGGAGTCCGCCCGCAGCCACACGCTCCTCGCGGAAGCTCTGGCGTCAGACTTCACCGTCTACCTCCCGGACCGCCGCGGCCGCGGCCTCTCCGGCCCGCACCGCCCCGGCCACACGGTCCGCACCGAGGTCGAGGACCTCGAAGCAGTCCTGACCGAGGCCGGCGCCGAGAAGGCCTTCGGCGTCAGCGCCGGGGGAGCGGTCGTCCTGGAAGCCGCCCGGACCCTGCCCCTGAAGCAGATCGCGCTCTACGAGCCCGCGATCGTCGCCGACGGCGCCCCGCACCGCGCATGGCTGACCCGCTTCGACCAGGAGATCGCCCGCGGCGACCTCGCCGCCGGGATGGTCACCAGTATGTTCGGCTTCGAGATGGCCCCGCCGTTCCTCAAGGTCATTCCCCGCGGCCTGCTCCGCCGGATGACCGAGAAGATGATGGCCAAGGAAGAGCGCCAAGCCCCCGCCGACGCGATCACCATGCGCCAACTCGCCCCCACCATCCACGCCGAAGGCACGATCGTCGCCGAGCTCGCCGGCACGTTCAACAACTTCCGCGCCCTCAACGCCGACGTACTGCTCCTAGGCGGCACCAAAGGCCTCCCCGGCCTCAAGCCCGGCCGCGACACCCTCGAGCAGGTCCTCCCGCACTGCCGCCGCATCGAGTTCGACGGCTACGACCACGGCTCGTCCTCGGACCCCGGCGGCGTCAACCCGACGGGCAAGCCGGCCGCCGTACGACGGATCGCCGAAGAGGTGAATGCCTTCTTCAAGCAGTCGTGAGCGCCCACTCGACTGCATCAGCGATATCAACCACCGGATACCGCACAGCCCGCACAATCCGGTCGCGCCCGATCACCAGCAGGACCCGCTTCAACCGCTCGTACCCACCCGCCCGGAACGTCGGCAACCGCAGCGCCGCCACCAGTTCCAGATCGAGATCCGACAGCAGCAGGTGTGGAATCTCCTCCGCCCGCGCGAACGCCTGCTGCTCGTCAGTCCGCTGCGTACTCACCCCATGGACTGCGATCCCGCGCGCGACGAAGTCGTCGTACCGGCCGGCAAACAGCCGGTTCTCCAACGTGCACCCACTGGCCCCCGCGATCTCGTTCCACCCGTCCGGCAATGGCGTCGGCCGCCCGGTCGCCGGATACCCGAAGAGCACCGTCGCCCGCGCGTCGGAGTCCACCACGTCGACCGTCGTACCAGCGATCGACGGCAGGGCGACGGACGGCACCCGCTGACCCACCAGCTCGTGCAACCGATGCGTCGGTGGCTCGTCGTCAGAATTCGTCCCACTCAACGACCCGTCCCCAAGCAGCCACCGATCACCCCAGTCCTGCAACGCGACGAGCACCGGCAGCAACGCCCGCCCGCGATCAGTGAGCCGGTACGCGTACCGAGTCGGCCGCTCCTGGTACGCCGACCGCACCACGATCCCGCTCTCGAGCAGACCGTTGAGCCGCTCGGTCAGCACCTTCCGCGAGATGTGCAGCGACTCGGCGAGCTGGTCGAACCGCTCCAGCCCGCGGGCGAGATCCCGGACGAGCAGCAGTTCCCAGCCGTCGCCGATGACGCCGAGGGACTGCGCGATCGCACAGTCCGGCTCGGGCGAGAAGGTGCTCCGCCGCACGACGTACTCCTTCGATTCCGGTTGCCACCACGCTAGCTGGCCAAGTAGGTTCCCAACAGGAACTTACTAGAGGAGGTCAAGGCATGTACTGGCGCCGCATCGCGGACCTGCCCACCTGGCTCAAGGCCGTCATGGTCGGCCAACTCGTCAGCTCCGCGGGCGCCCTCGCCTGGATCTACCTCACCCTCTACCTGGTCGAGGACCGCGGCATGTCGGCGCAACAGGCCGGCTTCGCGGCGGCGGCGTACGGCGTCGGGCTGCTCGGCGGCAACCTCGGCGGCGGCTGGTTCGGCGACCGCTTCGGCCTCCGTACGGCGGCAGTCGCCAGCCAACTGCTCTGGGCCGCGAGTTGTATCGCGATGCCGTTCGCGCCCGGCGCCACGATCGCGGCCGTCGCGGTCTGCGCGGGCCTCTTCGGCGGCGCGGGCCGCCCGAACATGAGCGCCCTCGTCGCCACCGCGCTCCCGCCGGACCGCCGCCGCGAAGGCATCGCCCTCTCCCGCACGGCGAGCAATGCCGGCTTCACCATCGGCCCACCGCTCGGCGGCCTGCTCGCCGCCTACAACTTCTCGCTCGTCTTCGTGATCGACGCCGCGACAAGCCTGATCCTCGCTGCGATCGTCTGGCGATGGGTCCCGCCGGCCCGCCGTACGGCGACTGCTTCCACCGCCGGCGTGTGGAAGACGGTTCTGGCTGACCGGCCGGTTCTGCTCGTCCTCGCGACGATCGTCATCGTCGACACCGTCTACCGCCAGATCTTCGCGACGATGCCCCTGCTGCTCCGCGACGCAGGCACGCCGGCCGTCGCCTACGGCGTACTCATTGGCGTCAGCTCCGCCGTCATCGTCCTGTGCGAAGCGCCGCTCGCCGTACGGCTCCGCGGCCACCGCGCGACCCGGGTCATCGCAGTCGGCTTCGCGCTCGTCGGCGCAGGGCTCGCGATCCTCGGCATCTGGCCCGCGCTCGCCGGGGCGACGCTGGCGATCGTCGTGATCACGGCGGGGGAGATGCTCTACAAACCGACGGCCACCGCGCATGTCGCCGACGCGGCGCCGGAGGGGATGGTCGGGCGGTACTCCAGCCTGTACGCCGCTGCGTCGATCAGCGGCATGTTCCTCGCGCCGGCGCTCGGCGGATCGGCGTACCAGCACGCACCGCAGCTGCTCTATCCGATCGCCGCGGCCCTCGCGCTGGCGGCCGGCGCCGTACTGCTGGTCACTCGGGCAGCGGCGCCGGACGCCCTTCCCACCGAGTCGAAAGCACAACCGTCGTCCGCGTCCTGACCACGCCGTTGACGCGGCGCAGCGAGCCGACCACCGCCTCGAGCTGGGTGACGTCCGCGACCCGGACCTTGACCACGAGCTCCTGGTCACCGGCCACGAACCAGCAGTCCTCGACGGCGACGATGTCCCGGACCTGCTCGACGATGTCATCGGTCTCGACGTCGTCACGCTGGAACAGCCCGATCAGCGCGCTCGTCCCGAGTCCGACCTGATCCGGCGCGACGACCGCGCGGTACCCGAGCAGTACGCCGCGCTCCTCCAACCGGCGTACCCGTTCCTGGACGCTCGGGCCGGACAGACCGACCTCGCGGCCGAGCTCCGCCCAGCTGGAGCGGCCGTTCAGCCGGAGCGCCTCGATCAGCTGCCGGTCGATCGCGTCCATGACGCCTCCTGTTCACCGCAGATTCTAAGGCTTGGAATGTTTCAGACCTTTAATTCGTTTGTGACATCGTAGTCAAAACCGTACAATCACAGGTACTGGGGTCAGTCCGCCCCAGCTCCGCCGTACCAACCCCAGTGAAGGAATCATGATCACCCCCGAAGTTGCCCGTGCCCACATCGACGAGCGGCACCGCGTCGCAGCGCAGGCCCGCCGCGCCCACGCCGTACCGTCTGCCTGGCGCCGGCTGCTGACCCGTCACGTCCGCCACAGCTGACCTATTACCGCGACCGGTGTCCTCGTGAGGCCACCGGTCGCTGTCGTCGGGGCGGCCACGAGATAGGCTTCGCATCATGTTCTCGATCCTCGTGCCGCAGGTGGCGGCCATCGAAGCGACCGCCGTCGAGGCGTCGCACATCTCGAAGTGGTGGTACGGCGGGTTCGCGCTGGTCGTGTTCATCCTGCTGCTGCTCGTCACCGTCATCATGGGCAAGGGCCGGCCGCACAGCTAGGCGGCTGTCTTGAAGGGCTGACGTGGCTTCTGTGGAGCGGGTACGACGCATCGGTGTGATGGGCGGCACGTTCGACCCGATCCATCATGGCCACCTTGTCGCGGCCAGCGAAGTGCAGGCGTACTTCGATCTCGACGAGGTGATCTTCGTTCCGACCGGCCAGCCGTGGCAGAAGTCGGACAAGAAGGTCTCTCCGGCCGAGGACCGGTACCTGATGACCGTGATCGCGACCGCGTCGAACCCGCGGTTCTCGGTCAGCCGGGTCGACATCGACCGGCCGGGTCCGACGTACACCATCGACACCCTCCGCGACCTCTCCAGGCTGTATCCGGACGCCGAACTGTTCTTCATCACCGGCGCCGACGCGCTCGCCCAGATCCTCACCTGGCGGGACGTGGACGAGATGTTCAAGCTCGCCCAGTTCGTCGGCTGTACCAGGCCGGGGACCGAGAGCCTCGTGCTGCCGCTCGACCAGCTGCCGATGGACCGGATCACCCTGCTCGAGGTGCCGGCGCTGGCGATCTCGTCGACCGAGTGCCGTGCCCGGGTCGCCAAGGGCAACCCGACCTGGTACCTGGTGCCGGACGGCATCGTCCAGTACATCGCCAAGCGTGAGCTCTACACCAACCGTTAGGACGTTTATGTCTGCCAGTGAACGCGCAATCGAGCTGCTGACCGCGGCTGCGGAAGCAGCCCACGACAAGAAGGCCGAGAACGTCCTCGCCTTCGACGTGTCCGAGCAGCTCGCGATCACCGACGCGTTCCTGGTCGCCTCCGCCTCGAACGACCGCCAGGTCCGCGCGATCGTGGACGCGATCGAGGAGAAGCTCCGCGTCGACTTCGACGCCAAGCCGGTACGCCGGGAGGGCGCGCGCGAGGGCCGCTGGGTACTGCTCGACTACCTCGAGATCGTCATCCACGTCCAGCACGACGAGGAGCGGGCGTTCTACTCGCTCGAGCGCCTCTGGCGCGACTGCCCGGTCATCCCGCTGCCGTCCCCGGTCGCCGGTCCCGGTGCTGTCGTGCCCGGCTCAGGTCTGCCCGGCTCAGGTCTGCCCGGCTCGGGTCTGTCTGGCTCGGCCTCGGCCGAATGAGCGCGGGCCGGCTGATCGTCTGGCGGCACGGCCGGACGGAGTGGAACCTCCAGGACAAGATCCAAGGCCAGGCCGACATCCCGCTGGACTCGGTCGGCCTCTCCCAGGCCCGCTCCGCCGCCGCCCGCCTGGCCGCCCTGGCGCCGACGAGACTCTTCGCCAGCGACCTCCAACGCGCAGTCGCCACGGCAGGTGAGCTCGCCGCGCTCACCGACCTCAAGATCGAGTACGACGAAGCGCTGCGCGAGATCGACGTCGACGACTGGGCCGGCCTCACCTCGGCCGAACTCGCCGCCATCAACCCCGAAGCCGCCGCCCGCATCCTCAGCGGCGAAACCCAACGCCGCGGCACCAACGGCGAAACCGTCGAAGAAGTCGCCACCCGCTTCAGCGGCGCCCTCCAACGCATCTCGGAGGAAGGCACCTCCGAAGACACCATCGTCATAGCCACCCACGGCCTGGCCGCCCGCGTCGGCATCTGCGTGTTCCTCGGCATCCCCCAAGCCAACTGGCCCGCCTTCGGAGGCCTGGCCAACTGCAACTGGGTCTCCCTCCTCAACGGCCGCCGAGGCTGGCGAATCGAGGAATGGAACGCCGGCTCCCTCCCCGAACCAGTAATGAGCGACGACCCCCAACGCTGACTCCTGTACGTCGGGTGAACAGCCAAAGGACACCGCTCCGCGGCGGCTGTCTTATTGGCCGGCTCCGCCGGCGCGGGATCCGTCCCTCGGCGACTGTCTTGCCGCGGAGCTACTTAGCCCGGTGTGCCACCCGAAAAGGACACCGCTTCGCGGCGGCTGTCTTGTATGGCCGGCTTCGCCGGCGGCGCTGGATCCGTCCCGGGGCAACTGCCTCGCCATGGGGCTGTTGGGCTGGTGTGACACCCCCAAAGGACACCGCTTCGCGGCGACTGACTTGTTGGCCGGCTCCGCCGGCGCCGGGTCCGTCCCGCGGCGACTGTCTTGCCGTGGAGCTACTTAGCCTGGTGTGCCATCCGAACGGACACCGCTTCGCGGCGGCCGTCTTGTTGGCCGGCTCCGCCGGCGCTGGAACGGCCCCACGGCGAGTGTCTCGCCGTCGAGCTACTGGGCCGGTGCGGCACCCTCAACGACGACGTTCCGCGGCGCCAGCGTGAGCCGCCTCCGGCGGACGCAGAGCGTGATGCCGCGCACGCTGCTCGGCCTACAGACAGCGGCGAACTGTCGCCTACGCGAGCCCATCAGAGAGGGCAACCGACCTGTCGCGTACCTCACCAGCCCCACGAGCCAACCGATTTTTCTTTGCCGCCCCCCATCCGCTAAACTTCCGGAGTCGCAAGACACCGCGGGGCTTTGGCGCAGTTGGTAGCGCGCTTCCATGGCATGGAAGAGGTCAGGGGTTCGAATCCCCTAAGCTCCACCACAGGTCAGAGGCCGGTTTCCCCTTCGGGAGACCGGCCTCTGGCATGACCTGAGTGTCTAACTGAGTGACTACCGGTTTGCAGGTAGCAGTTGGTCCATCGCCTCCGCTCCCTCGATCAGGACCGGTCGGAGCTGGTGTCGGTAGACCGTCTCCGTGACCTGAGTGCTCTTGTGGCCAACCAGGAGCGAGATCTGTTCTTTGGTCAGACCGCCCTCGCTGAGCAGGGACACGAAGCTGTGACCTAACTCGCGGGGCGTCCAGTCCGCGCTATTCAGGCCTGGTGTCAGATCAACGACACGGCGGAAGTCTCGTCGCACGTTTGCCGCGTCAAGCTCGGTTCCGGTCGCGGAGCAGAACACGAGGTTGTGATGCTGCCAGCGATCCCCGGTCGTTGCGCGCATAACCGTCTGTCGTTCTAGGTGCTCAGCGAGCCCAGCCACACAACATTCAGGGAGTCGTAGCGTCCGGCGCGACCGACGAGTCTTGGTGTCGTTTCCCTCACGGACCGAGCGCCACTTCCCGGTGCCAGCGGAGATTGATGCTGAGGGTATAGGAGATCTGCTTACTGCGCGCCAACTCCTGAGTGGCCAGCCCGTCCGAAGGCAGTGGCAATCGGCGGAGGTCAAGTTGGAGGAGGCTGCTTGGGGCCTTCTCAAAGAGGCTGTGGGGGAGTCAAGTCGGCATGAGTTCCTCCAGGTGGCTCAGATGGCCATGCAAATCGGCGATACGACCATTCCGCTAGGCGAAGTGCAGGATCAGTTAAGCGACGCTGTTGTCGACGATTTGTCAAAGGAGGCAGGTACTGTCACTCTCAAGTTGAGGGCTTACAGCGGCTCTAGCCCGGCTGAGATGCGGCCGGCCGTTCTTGCCCCGCCGCGGATCGAAGCGCACGTAGTCATTCCCGAAGCGACGTTCAATGAGATGCTTGAGGATCTAGATGCTCCTCGTCGCCCCAGCAAGCTCCGCGAGTTGATGTGAGCGCGGAAATCGTGCCGTTGAACGGCGCTCATGATGTGACGCAACTCAATTGCGGTGTTCCGGAGTTTGACGAGTGGCTCAAGAAGACGGCAAGGACCTCTGAGGAACGCGATCTCGCGAGGACCTACGTTATCGCAGATGAGAATGACGTAGTCATCGCTTGCCGCGCCCTGGTTGCTTCGAGCATGGAATCCAGTGCCCTGACCTCGAACAATCGGCATGGGCTGCCGAGGTTTATCCCTGCGATACTTCTCGGGCGACTGGCGGTTGATCTTGAACACAAAGGCCTTAGGAGTGCCTTCCTAGGGCATGCCTGCCGCACCGCAGTCGAGGTGAGCGGGCAAGTTGGAGCACGATATCTGTTTGCTGATGCTATGAATGAGGCAGCAAGAAGCTGGTACCTGAAGAAGGAAATGAAGGCTGTGAACGATAGTAATGTCTGCTACGCTCGCATCAAGGATCTTAGAGCCGAAGTCTAGCGGGACGAGCTCTCTTTGCCGCCTTTGCGTGAAGGTGTCTTTTTACCTCTAGATCGGCCGTTCCAGGATTCTTCATGCCACGAGGCAGATCTTTCGCGCACTTCTCCGCCGGATGTGAACCCGTAGAAGATGGTTGCGCGGATCTCCTTGATCCTCGTTCCGGGAGGTTCAGGCTTCGATTCGAATTTGAAGTCTATATTCTCGCCTCGGTGTAGCTGGTGTGGGAGCTTTTCTTCGCGTGATTCCAGATCGATCTCGCAGCTTGTCGTAATGGTCATGGTTTTACTGTCTTCGACAGGCTTTCCGATCGCGTCGATTCGACACCCGTGGATATAGACCGTAGATTCCATGCATTCTACTTTGACACCGTCAAGTTCCATGAGCGGCTGCAAGAAATCTGAAGTAATGGGGTCTTTCGCCTTCAACCCGGAGGCCTCTGCCTTGTCAAGAAGTTCCTTGAGGGCGCTGCCGAGGAAAACGAGGTTCGGAGTCACTGCGAAATCGATGTTGATCGCGGCCTCTGTTGCGGCGACCGAGGCTTGCGATGCCTCCGCCGCCGTCTGTGAATGCTTAGCGGCAGTTCGGGCAGCATCAGCCATTACCTTGGTGAGCCACGCGAGCCAGGCCGTGATGGCGGCCAGCAGGACGGTGCTCGCTAGCGTGATCAGCGGACCCCAGGTTTGGACCCACCCCGTCACGTTCTGTGTGACTTGCGTAGTCGATGAGCCTGCTCCGGACAGTGTCAAGCTGGGTCTCCCGGTGTCGTTGGCGTTGACCTCGACCCCACGTGATCAAGGCGATCAAGGCACCGTAGCGGCCTTTGAGGCTGCGCGGCAGCGTCTCGGAGTTGAGTGACTAGCTGAGTGACAACGGAGTCGCACCCGGCCGGACGGCTGCGGACGCTGACGGACGGCGGGTACGCTCCAGTTTGCGGAGCCGCGGAGGTTCAGTGTGAATGGCATGGATGAGGTCAGCGGTTCGAATCCCCTAAGCTCCACTGCAAGAGTTAGCAGGTCAGGAGGCACTTTCACCCCCTCACCTGTTCTCGTTAGAGGGATCGTGGGAGCGAAAGTCCACTCCCACCAGCTTCGTCGCAACCTGCGCCGCCTCCTGCTGAGCCTTCTGGACGGTGTCCTCGATCACGGGCACCCACGTGAGCAGCTTGGCCCGCTCATCGTCGTCCAGGGCGAGCACTGAGGACAGGAAGCGCTCTTCCAACGCCTCCAAGATCTGCCGTTCCATCTCCGCAGTCACGTGGTCATACACGCGACCTTCCCTTCATCTTGTGCCCGAGCCAAGCTCGACGTGCAACCTCCACGATGCCGTCTCCGTCAACCAGGTGGCGTGAGTGTGTCGGCCTTAATGGAAGGTGAATCCCGGCAGGATCGCCGGGCGATGACGCTCCGAGGACGGATCGTCCGTATCGACTCCATCCCACGCCGGTCGCCAGAACCGCTGCCGGAAGTTCGAGCGATACCACGGCTTGCCCTGCAACGAGGTGAAGGCAAACGAGGTGCCGGAGGGTCTGGTCCGCCAAGAGCAGCTCGTACATCACCGCGATGGTCGGCGGCAGTTGAACCCAGCGCTCGCCAGCTGGGGACTTCGTCCGAGCGTTCCGCCTGATCCGTCGAGGTCGACGTGCTCAGACGGCTGTCGCCATCGCAACCTTGTCCGTGACGTCGGCCCCACTCTTCAGTAGCCGTCCGTCCACTTCCTTGAGCGGCTCGAATACGGCAACGGCCTTCTTGACCTGGCGTACTCTGCGAGGGTCTGGCCGGCCAACTCACCCCATCGACTACCGGTGTAGCCGTCCAGGGGGCCGAGCAATAGGCCCCGAGACCGAGGCATCAGTGCGCGCCTACCTCGAGTCCGTCAACCTCGCCCACCACATCCGCCACATCGAAGCACGCGATCCGGTTCACGTAGAGCGGATGAAGCTGAGCCCCTATCTGGTGTATCGAGCCGCCTCGATTCTGAGCGTTGCCGTGGACGAATGTGTCGTGATCGGCCACCAGGTCAGGCGACGCGGCCGCCGCTATCGCCGCCCGAGTCCGGAAGCATCGGCTATGCGAACAAGCCCGGCAAGGCCGCGGATCTGGCTGCGGCTGGCGCAGATGCAGTGGTCGAGGACATCGGCAGTGTGGCTGCAGTCCTTGGACTCTCTCGCTGAACCGGCTAAGTCATCTCCGCAAGGATCTCGTCAGTTCGAAGCTGGACGATCCGGGAAATTATCCTAAGCTAGACGCGTGCGTGATCCTTTTGGGCGATACCACGAAGAATCAGAGGAACCCGATCCATTCGGTCGGTTCCATGACTTGCCGGCACTCATCGCCGAGCAGGTGCCAATGCTGGATGGTGCGGTTCACGTCGCAATCAGGTCGCAAACTGCGCTGGTATCTCTGATTCTCGCTGACACCCCAACACATAAAGCGCCCAAATTGATATTCACGCAGGCCGTCAACGACCTGATTGACCTGCTTGCTGAAATCCAGTCTGGACGTGGCCGCGCTGCAATTCGCACCAGCCGGGCCTTGATCGAGCATGCCATAAATCTCCATACCGTCACGGTGGACCTGCAGCAGGCGCAGCGATATTTGGAACATCTTGATCTAGGAAAAGCTCTCATGTTAGAGCTTGAGATCGGAGCGGACCTCCTGGACCGCAGATCCAAAAGTCAATATAGACACTCGCTGAAACGAGTTGGACGCGGCGCGCGACAGCGTTTCGAGCAAGCCAGAGCCAACTGGGGAAGTGGCTTCAGTCGAGGATGGAGCAATCAATCTCTCGCGACGCGAGCAGCACGATATGATCTAGATCACCTGTATGAATACTACCGCCTTACATCCCTCGTGACTCACGGCAGCGCAGGCGGAATTCTCGGATCCATTCGGGATCATCATGAGGGAGAGATTTCGACCTACAGGACTGGACAATCGCTCGAACTTGCGCCGGTGGCATTGCATATCGGGATAGTCGCCTACATGGACGCTCTGACGGCGCTAGCTGGCCTGCGAGAAGACTTGGACGTCGAGGACTACATGCTGGGAGTGGGGGTTCTCGTCAACGTATGGCCGGAGTATTACAAAGCGTTGACTCGAATTGATTCTAAGATATGGCCAAAGAAGCCGGGTCTGCCACCGCAGGCCGTATTTGCGATATCTCGTTCTGGACGGCGGCGTTGGTATCTACATTTGCCATGGGCTTCCGTGCTTATGCCAGCTGAGCCACCAGATCTGGAGACTGGGCCGTTCGCGAGGTTGGAGGAGATCGTTAGAGAGGTCATGTCCGATCCGGACCGCTACTTCATCCCGGGAACGACTTGGTTTACCTTAGGATTCTTTGGCGTGCCACTGAAGCTCGCGGACAGCGGCTCGCCTGTTCCGGACACAGCTATCCTGTATCGACCTGAAGACCTTCCCGAGGGTTGGTCTTACAGACTTGCGTGAAACCCGCCAGGCAACGGGGCTGGCTGAGGCCGCCTGTCTGCCTGGGGACTGCACCAGCACGTTCCGTCGGAATGCACGGTCCTGACAAGTTTCTCTACGTCTTCGAGACGGGCCCCTCCAGGGCCCGAAAGCGCGCCGCCACCGCAGGGCGGGACGCCTGCCTCCCGCTCCGCTTCGCTGCGCTCCCGGCGCGTCCCTTGGCTTGACGCGCACGTGCCAAAGGGTGCCGAGTCGAAGACAGCACAACTCGCCATCAACGATCCGACACCCTGCCGGTGCGCCACACGCCGGAATGGCCGGCTACCGCCTCGCGGGTTGCCCGGGCCGCCATCCTGGCCGTGGGTTCCCGCATCGCCGCGCTAGCAATCATGGAAGGGACGGCCCGGCACGGCATGCGTCAAGGGCGCCTACGGCGTCCCTCCGGGATCTCCGACCCTTGACCCGCACCGCACCGCACCTAAGGTCGGCAGCTATCGGGGCGATGCGGGAGGACTGCCCGTGCGCTTGACGCGTAACCGTCAAGCGGCAGAATTAGGTAGATGGCTTCGAGTCGTCCCCTACAATGAATCTTGCGCGTTCAAACAATTCGTCGAAGGTGATGATCTCGATATCGATCATTGAGCGGCGGTATAGCTCGAAACTCATCGACTTCTCCGGGTTGATGTCTCCGTTTACGACGAACTCGTCTAATTTGCCGATGATAAGGATCTGCTTAGGTTTGACGGTCGACACCTCGAACCCTAGGGGAGTGCCATCTGAGTCGTACGCTCGACGCAACTGGTCTCCAATTCCTCTAACCGCCTTCTCGGCTGTCTTCTGAAGTTGAGCTACGCCACCACTGAGCTCTTTTGAGGGCCGGAATACATCGGGAGGCCGGTAAGCCTCGTTATACAACAAGGCTGCGGCAGGAGTCTTGATTTCGGCGAACATTAGGCTGCTGATATATCCCTTGGATCGCAGGACAGCGTCACTTCGCTTGCCTGCTCCTCCGAAGATATTTGCCCCAGTCGTTATCTGTTCGAGCTTCTGATCGCTAAATGACTCGCTGGAGATCAAGCTCAGGCCATACCCGAAGATCCATTGGTTGGCCTCGAAGAAGTGCTGCCAGATGCCCTCTTCGCCGATGCTCCGGATCGAATGCTCATTCCGGTACTGTTCCGTGTAGCCCTCATCAAACAGCAGTTGCTTGAAAACTTCGAGTGCGCCCTTGCGATTCGCAAGAACGGCAATATCCTCCTCCGTGAGCGAGCCACCTATAGCTGTGCGAACAGCCTCGACGATCGTGGCTTTATCCTCACCTTCCAGGCTGCGGGCGAGAGATAAACTGTCGCCGTGAATGACTCGGAATTCATCTTCAGGTAGAACGACTCCGCTGAAGCTCTCTAAGAATCGGATGACTTTCCAAAAGTTCTCGTGGCAGCCGTCAGTGTCCACGTTCGCTTTGACTCTTTTGGTCTCATTTGTTGCTTGCACCTCCTCTTCGAGGATCTTTCTCCCTGGGCGAGTTTTGTCTTTTTTCCACAGGCGGATCCGGGGCGTGTAAGTATCGCCCTTCTTTATCAGTTTAACCTGACACAGTGTCGCAACCTGCGGCCCGTCCTGAAGGAGGAAGTCTCTTACTAGACTATGAGACTCCTCGTCATAGAAGTAATGGAATCCGGTGTTGTTGCCGCTGTCTCGGATTGCAAGCTGTGAGAAATCGCCATTCTCAACGTCAAACTCGCCGTCGGAATACAGAGATGAAAAGTCGATCAAAACGCCCCCTCTGCGATCGTGATTCGGCGGATGCGCTGTCCACTGGCCCCCCAGATCTGCATGCCCGCCGTCACCCAACGTTACAGCGTTGGCCACTTGTCGACAACGATCCGCAACTGTGGGTAGTCCAGGCTGGCGAGGCCACCAACCCCAAACCTGGCCGGAAGTCATCGCGAGCGGCGGGAGGGGAGTTGTCGGCGGGCCACCGGACCGCCGGTCGCCATGGGAGGATTTTGGGAACCAACCATGCGTAACAACGGTATTGATGCAGGTCCAACTCGCAACAACCAGAAGCGCGAGAACGCCTTGCAGGTAAGAGGATGAGTGCAATCCCGTGTAGGTCGCCAACGCGACCCCCGCCAATGGCATGGAAGAGGTCAGGGGTTCGAATCCCCCAGGCTCCACCGAGAGACATTGCAGGCCAGGAGGAACTTCGCCTCCTGGCTTGTTTTCGTTTGAGGCCCCAGTGGGAGAGCTCTGGGAGAACCGCTCGCCTCCACCAACTTGGCTGCCAGGTTTGAGCCTCCTGCTGAGCCCTCTCGATGGTGTCGCAGAGGTGCGACACATCTCCGCCAACTGATGCGCGACAGGCTGCGCGTCTGGCGACCGACTGACGGAGTCGGCCCAACGCAGGGAGCAGCGGATGCTGGAGCGCGTCATGAACCAGCTGGGCAGTGCCGCCTTGGTCACGGGCGGTGCCGCAACGTGGTCAGTGCGCTTCCAGCTCGAAGAATAGGAAGCAGATGAATGAGCGACCGTCTGCGTTGGGGAGCAGTTCCGCGGGGGTGTTGGCCGCGGGTGGCGGCTCGGTGACCGTCTTGATGCCGAACCCCGCGTCGATGAAGGTGTTGATGACGTCCTGCAGGGGGCGGTGCCAGTAGGTCATCCATACGGTTCCTTCGCCGAAGTCGTAGTCCTCGGAGTACTGGGTGAGGGCGAAGTAGTCGGCCTCGGGGTAAACGACCGCGTAGACCGTGGGATGGATGATCGAGACGATGAGCCGGCCGCCTGGTTTGAGCACACGCCGCAGCTCGGCCAGTGCCGAGGCCCAGTCCTTGACGAGTGCAAGGACAGTGACGCGACGACGCTGTCGAATGCGTCGTCGGGATAGGGAAGGGGCGCACCAAGGTCGGCGACTTTCAGGTCCGCGTCCTCGCCCAGCCTTTCGCGGGCGAGTTCGATCATGGCGGGGCTCAGGTCGAAGCCGGACACCGACGCATCCTTGCCGCGCAGAGCTTCCATCAGGGGGCCTGAACCGCAGCCGGCGTCGAGAATCGCCAGGCCCGCGACGTCGCCGGCGAGGCGGATCATCTCCGGACGCGCGTAGTAAGCGTTGAAGAGGTTGTTCTCGTTGCTGGCCGAGTATGCGGCGGCGAAGCCGTCGTAGTCAGCGACTGGGGCAGCGGACTTGCTCACCGAATCGGGCATGACAGGTTTCTACTACGCCGGGAGGGCATGTGCGCGCCGACTATGCACTCGATCCAGTCGGCGGCACTCTCATTTGCCGCGATACGCCCTTCCGACTTTCGCAGATCACCTGGCGGACAGGGTCGCGCATCAGTCGACGGAGGACTGTCGCGGGAAGGCGAACATCAACGATCCGACTCGCAACAACCAGCGACGCGAGAACGCCCTGCAAAATAAGGCAATGAGAGCTGGCCCGCGTGGGTCACCTACGCTGCTCCGCCCATGCCCTGGACGAGAGCAGGCTCGAGTCCCCTCAGCTCCACCTGCGGTGACTATGGAGTTGCGAGCACGTTGCTGATGGCGTGACGGGCGGAGGTTGCGAGGGCTGGGTTGGTGTCCTTGAGGTGGTGCAGGACGGTTAGGGCCTGGGAGAGGACGCGGCCGCGGCCGCGGAGCCAGGTTGGGGGGTCTGTGTTCAGGGTGGTGCGGAATTCGGGGTGGACGGTGGCGGGTAGTAGGTACCAGATGGGGAAGAGGTCGCAGGCTGGGTCGCCGAGGCCGGAGGTTTCGAAGTCTAGGACTGCGGTTAGGCGGCCCTTCGGGGAGACGAGTAGGTTGCTTGGGGTGAGGTCTGAGTGGACCCAGACCTCGCGGCCGTCGTAGGGGGCCGCGAGGGATTCCTCCCACGATGCAAGGGCTGCGCGGGTGTCGATCAGGTCGGCCAGGTCGTCGATTGCCTTCCGTGTCGGGGAGTCCAGTGAGGCCATCGGGGCTCGGGTGCGGCGTTCGCCTGGGTAGGCCGGTGGGCGGTCCGGGAGGTTGATTTGGCGGAAGGCGTCGATGAAGGCCGCGAGGTCCGTTGCCAGGCCGCGTGGATCGACCAGCGTGGAGGGGGAGGGGTGGGCACCGGGGAGCCAGCGGTGGATGGACCACTCGCCGGGGTACGCCTTGGTGGGTGTGCCGATCGCCTCGACGGAAGGGATGGCCACGGGGAGGAACGGCGCTAGTGCCGCGAGTTTTGCCTGCTCTCGTTGGACTATGCCGGCGGTCGAGGGGCGGAGCGGTAGGCGTACGGACAGGTCGGGGCCGAGGCGGTAGATCGCGTTCACCAGTCCGCCGGAGTCGATCGGCTCCAGTGGCAACGCGGCCCATTGTGGGAACTGTGCAGCTACCAGCTCGCGGACGAGCGGGGTGCCGATGTCGGCCTGGTCGGCGTACACCTTGCGGGGGCTCACAAGGCCATCGGATCGATCGGAGCCGTCTGCCGTCAACCGAGTATCTAGATCCCATAGCGGCGCAATCACCCACGCCGGACGATGACTCGGGGCGCTGGGGCTCCGACGATGGGTTCCTGACGAGTGTCGCCCGGCGCGCGTGACGCGACTTTGGGAGTCGTGATCGGACAGGACATGACGGAGCGACGCGAGGTGTACGAAACGCTCGATCTGGCGTTGCGGATCGGCGAGGTGCTCCTGTCGTCGGGGGCCGGGGCGGCTGATGTCACGGTCGCCATGCTGGCGGTGACACGGGCCTGCGGGGTGAGTCACGTGACCGCGGACGTGACGTTCGTGAACCTGACCCTCCGCCACCAACCGACGCGTGACGAGCCCGCCGCGATCCAGGTACGCCGGGTGACCCGGCGCCCGGTCGACTATGCGCACCTGATCGAGGTCGACGAAACGCTGACCAGCCTCGTTGCCGGCGACATCAGCAGGGCCGAGGCTCGTGATCAGGTCGCCCGGATCGTGTCCACCGGTCATCACCGACGCCGATGGGCGGTGACCTTCGGTTGGGGCGTGATGGGAATCGGAATCGCGCTCACCCTGGGCGGCGGCCCGCTCGTTTGCCTGCTCGCGTTCCTGGCGGCCTGTGCGATCGACGGGACCCAGTTGCTCCTGCCCCTGCACCGCATCCCGGCGTTCTACCAGCAGGCGGCCGGGGGCTTCGTCGCCACGCTCGTAGCGGTGATCGCCTCGGCAACAGAGCTCGAGGTGGACCCGTCTCGCGTCGTCACAGCGGGGATCGTCATGCTCCTGGCCGGGGTCGGCATCATGGGTGCCACCCAGGACGCCTTGACCGGCTTCCCGGTGACGGCCAGCGCCCGGTTGATCGATGCCGTGCTGAACACGGCCGGCATCATCGCCGGCGTGGGTGCCGGGCTCACCGTCGGCGACCTGCTCGGGGTGGGCCTGACCACCTTCACGCCGGGCGCGGCCGGGCCCGCGGAGGTCGGGGTCACGGTGCTCGGCGCCGCCCTGGCCGCCGCGGCTTTCGCGTTCGCGTCGTACTCCCCGCGGCGGTCCCTGATAGCGGTGGCCCTGGTCGCGGCGCTCGGGCAGGGGTTCTGCTGGCTGTCGACAGGTCCGAGGTCGGCCGGACTTGGGGGTCGGCGGTCGCTGCCGTCACCATCGGTGCGGTCTGCTACCTCGTTGCCGGGCGTTTCCGGGTCCCGGCGCTCGGCGTCGTGGTTCCCGCGATCGTGCCGCTCCTGCCGGGACTCGACATCTACCGGGGGCTCGCTCTCTTCGCGGAAGGCAAGGACGGCGCCCTCGAGTTGGCCTCCGCGCTCGCCACGGCGCTGGCGCTCGCGTCCGGTGTGATCCTCGGTCAGTACCTCGCGCAACCGGTCAAGCGTGAGGCGCATCGATTGGAGACCCGGCTCGCCGGCCCACACATGGTCGGCCCGTTGCGACGCCGCGCCGGCAAGGACACCTAGCCCGGGCAAAGGTCGAGCGGGCAGGCCACCTAGCCCGGGCAGAGGTCGAACGGTCAGGCCACCTGACGGCGTACCCAATGGTTGCTGACGATGACGCCGGCAGCGATCGCCAACGCGACGGTCGGGACCTGGAGGGCGAAGTCCGACAGGTTCTGCAGTCCGGTGACGATGTCCCCGCCGAGGAGGGCGGTGGCGCCGCGTACGCCGACCCCGCCCACGGTCAGGACGAAGAACCCGCCCAGCAACAGGATGAGGCGCGGGGGTCGTTGCGGGTAGGCGCCGACAAGGTTGCCGCAGGCACCGAGCACGGTACCGGCCACGAGCGTGCCGATGACCGCGCCGGCGAGACGGGTCACTCCCTGCTGGACGAGGAACGTGCCGATCACGCCGGGCACCAACCAGACGAGCGCTCCGGGTTCGGCGTTGAACGCGAGCACCAGGCCCACGGAGAACACCACCCACCCGGCCAGGACGACGACGAAGGAGAGCTCCGGCGGGGGCAGTGTCTCGGCGAGAGCGGATCCGTTGCCGGTGGCACCGGTTGCCGCGACGATGCCGATCACGATCAGCCCGAGGGTGAGGAACCCGGACACGAGGCGCACCGCGCCGGCGGTGAGGCGGCCACCCAGGAGTTCCTCGGCGGCCGCCGACAGAGTGTCGCCGGGGACCACGATAAACAGCGCCGGCAGCACCATGAGCGTGACGCCCGTGGTCTCGGCGAGGCCCGACATCACCGTGAGAGCGAGCGTGGTGACGATGAAGGCGCCGAAGAACGGGACCAGCCCCTCGAGGGGACGCCCGGCGGTGAGGACGACGAGCGCGCCAATGACCAACCCAAGGATGGCGGCCGCACCCGCCTCGCCCCAGGTCGCCACCACGCTCGGGGCGAACCCCGCCGCGAACAGCGCGACCCCGAGGATCCGCACCCACGCGGGCCAACGGGGCTTCGACTGTGCAATCGCGTCGAGACGGCGGCACGCCTCGTCGGGGTCGATCGGCTGTCGCTGCAGCTGGACGAGAAAGCGCTTGATGGCGGCGACCTGGTCGAGCCGGAAGATGCCGGGCGCCGCCCTCACCACCGCTGCCTGCCTGACCTCCCTGGACGACCGCTCCGTAAGCAGGATCTGCTCGGGAAGGACCACCAGGTCGACATGCAGGCCGTACGCCGAGGCCGCCTTGGTGACCGAATCCTCGAGCGTCTCGACACCCTCGGCACTGGACTCCAGGGCGAGCCTGGCGACGCGGACCACGACGTCGAAGCGGGTCACGTCGCGCCGACGTCTCAGCTGTTCAGGGAGGCGTAGTGCTGGAGGAACAGTGCCTCGGTCAGGGCCATGCCCTCGATCTCGGTCGGGTCCACGCTCTCGTTGGGGGCGTGGATGAGGGCCAAGGGCTCTTCGACCCCCATCAGGATGAGCTCGGCGTCGGGGTACGTCTCCTCGAACACATTGCACAAGGGAATCGAGCCGCCCTGCCCGAGACTCGCCATCGGCCGGCCGTAGGCCTCCTGCATCGCCGTAGCCATCGCCCGGTACGCCGGACCGTCGGTGGACGCCTCGAACGGAGCACCGGTCGCCTCGACCTCGACCGTGACATGCACGCCCCACGGAGCGGCAGCCTTCAGGTGCTCGATGAGGGCACGCTGGGCGACGTCGGGCGACAGGCCCGGCGGGATGCGCAGGTTCAGCCGTGCCGAGGTCTTCGGGACCACGGCGGCAGCCGAGCCGACCACCGGCGGGCAGTCGATGCCGAGGATGGTCACCGCCGGCCGAGCCCAAAGCATGTCGGACACGCTGCCGTCCCCGAGCAATGAGACTCCGTCGAGGACCCCGGCGTCCGAGGTGAACTGCTCGGTCGGGTACGGCGCACCAGACCAGGTACGGGTGTTGTCCAGCCCGGTGATCGTCGTGTTCCCCTTCGCGTCCCGCAGCGAGGACAGCATCGCCACCAGGGCGGCGAGGGCATCGGGGGCGGGGCCGCCGAACATCCCGGAATGGATCTCCGATGTGAGGGCCTCGACGGTGACGACGACGTTGACCATGCCGCGGAGACTCACGGTGGCCGCCGGACGCCCGACCGCGGCGTTGCCCGTATCGCAGACGAGGATCGCATCGGCACGGAGAAGATCCGCGTTCTCCGGGACGAACGCCTCGAGGCCGCCGGTGCCCTGCTCCTCGGAACCCTCGACCACCAGCCTCAGGTCGACCGGGACTTCATCGCCGAGTGCGCGCAGAGCCGCCAGGTGCATGACGATATTGCCCTTGCAGTCGGCGGCCCCGCGGCCGTACCAGCGTCCGTCGACCTCGGTCAGCTCGAACGGGGGCGTGCGCCAGGCGGCGTCGTCGAGCGGAGGCTGTACGTCGTAATGGGCGTAGAGCAGCACCGTGGGAGCCGCCGTACCGGAGCTTTTCCGGGATCCGACGACTGCCATGCTGCCGTCCGCGGTCTCTTCGAGATGGGCGTCGGTGAAACCGATGTCGGCGAACTTCTCCAGCACCCATTGCGCAGTGCGCTCGCACTCGGCGGCGGGGTACTGGCGGGGGTCGGCCACCGATCGCAGTGCAACGAGCTCGGCGAGTTCGTCGCGCGCCACCGGCATCAGGTTCGCGATGCGCTGCCGCAGGTCCGCCATCTCAGTCGCCCACCACGTCGTCGGTCTTGAGATCCTCGACGAACTTCTGGAAGTCCTTCAGCTCGTTGGGACAGTAGATCTGGATGATCAGGAGCTGGCCCTTGAGCGCCCGGCTGTCGACGATGACCGGCCTGGCCCCCGGGCCCGCAGCGCCGTTGGCGAGTTGGGTGAACAGCACGGCCCGGCCCAGCGCGTTGTTCGGGTCCTCGCAGGTCGCGCCTCCGTCGCTCCCGAGCACACGCACGATCTGGTCCTTGTCCGGAGTACGGGACCCGGTGGCGGCCAGTGCGGCGATCAGCTGGTCGGCCTTCTGGTCGGCCTCGTTGCTCTCCTTCCGGGAGTGGAAGGTGAGCAGCCCGATGATCAGCAGGACGGCGAGGATGACGCAGGCAGTGATGTAGATCCAGGACCGTTCGCGTCCGGACTGGGTCTCGACAGGTGTGCTCATTCCGGAGTCACCCCCTGCGGCTCAGGCTGCTTCCAGGAAGGCTTGCGGAGCCGGTAGAACAGGAAGGGCACCAGCAGGCCGAGACCGAGGGCGCCGCCGCCGACGATCAAGAGGTACACGGCGGTGTTGCCGGACTCGAACTGCGACGGCGGGATGAACCCGACCAGCAGGGCCGCCAGCGAGGCCGCGAACCCGACGCCGCACAGCCCGACCAGCATCGGCGCCCGGTAGCCACGGGGGTGGTCCGGATCCTTGCGACGCAGTTGGACCGCGGCCACGAACATCAGCAGGTACATGATCAGATAGACCTGCGTGGTGATCACCGAGAAGATCCAGTACGCGCTCGACACATCGGGGATGAACGCGTACGCGAGGCCGATCAGGGTGGTGAGCAGGCCTTGGACGACGAGGATGTTCTGCTGTACGCCGTTCTTGTTGAGTCGCTGCAGGAACGGCGGGAGGTAGCCCTCCTGGCGGGAGATCAGCAGCAGGCCCCTGGAAGGTCCGGCCAGCCAGGTCAGCATGCCGGCGAGGGACGCGGTGACCAGCATGATCCCGACGATCGGCGTCAGCCATTGCCAACCGAAGTTCGCGAAGACCGCGTCGAAGGCCTGCATGACGCCGGCCGTGAGCGAGAGCTCCTTGGCGGGCACGATCCAGCTGATCGCCAACGCGGGGAGGATGAAGATCGCGAGCACCAGACCCATGGCCAGGAAGATCGCCTTCGGGAATTCCTTGGCCGGCTTCTTCAGGGACGACACGTGCACCGCGTTCATCTCCATGCCGGAGTAGGACAGGAAGTTGTTGACGATCAGCACGAGGCTCGAAAGCCCTGCCCAGGCAGGGAGAATGTTGTCCGACGTCATCGGTGCGGCCGATTGGTTGCCCTGGCCAAGGAAGACGATGCCGAGGGTCACCAGGACGACGCCCGGGACCAACGTCCCGATGATCAGACCGCCGCTGGCCAGGCCGGCGACGCCCTTGGTGCCGCGCGAGGAGACCCAGACGCCGGACCAGTAGACGACGATGATGACCGCCGCGGTCCACGCCCCGCTGCTGGCCAGCTCGGGATTGAACACGTACGCGAGGGTGCTCGCGACGAACCCGAGGAGACTCGGGTAGTAGAAGATCGTCATCGCGAACTGGCACCAGACGGCCAGGAAGCCGGCCGGTTTCGAGATGCCTTGCGAGACCCAGTTGTAGATCCCGCCGTTCCAGCCCGATGCCAACTCCGCGGAAACGAGCGAGGTCGGCAGCAGGAACACGACGGCCGGGAGCAGGTACAAGAAGACGCAGGCGAGTCCGTAGACCGCCATCGTCGGCGCCGCCCTGAGGCTGGCCACCGAACTCGTCGTCATCATCGCCAGCGCCACCCAAGAGATCCACTGGGTCTTGGCGCGTGTGCGTCCGGCGGCAACGGCCTCGGTGTGGTCGGCCGGTACTTCCGCTGCGCTCATCAGATTCCTCGAGGTAAAGCTCGTCCATCCATGAGAGAGCCTCCGCAGTAGGCCCCAGAAAGTGGGCCACCGGTGACAGTCTGGAACCGGCCTGGCTGCCCGATCTTCATCCTCGGCGGATGAGCTGCCGGGTCGACCTGCGCCTGATGCGCCGGACCTACTCGACGATGCGGAGGTCGCGCTCGGTGTTGTTGAGCCGACGACCGCCGTCCCCGGTAACCGTCACGATGTCCTCGATCCGGACCCCGAAATCCCCGGCCAGGTAGATGCCCGGCTCAACGGAGAAGCACATCCCGGGGACGAGTTGTTGCTCCTCACCCTCGATCATGTACGGCGGTTCGTGGGTCGTCGTACCGATGCCGTGGCCGGTGCGATGAATGAAGCGCTCGCCGTAGCCCGCGTCCGTGATCACCTTGCGGGCCGCGCGATCGATCTCCTGACAGGCAACGCCCGGCCGGACCGCCTTGACGCCGGCCTGCTGAGCCAAACGGACGATCTCGTGCACCTCACGGACCACGGCGGACGGCTCGCCGACACAGACGGTACGGCTGGTGTCCGAGCCATAGCCGTACATCAGTCCGCCGAAGTCGAGGACAACCACGTCGCCGACCTCGATGGTGCGGTCACCGGCCTCATGGTGCGGATTGGCGCCGTTGGGGCCCGAGCCGACCACGGTGAAGTCGACCTGCTCGTGCCCGAACTCCCGCAGCAGCCGGGCCAGATCGGCCGCGACGTCGGTCTCCTTCCGGCCGGCGAACCGGACTCCGACGATCTGCTCGTACGTCGCATCCGCGGCCGCGCCTGCTGCGTCCAGCCGGGCGAGCTCGTCGGCGTCCTTGACCGCCCGGAGCATCGGCAGGCTCTGCGTCAGCGATCGATAGGAAGATCCGGGCAGCGTCTCCTGCAGGCCGAGCAGGTGCATCGCCCAGGCCGAGTCCGCGATGCCCATCGTCGCGGTCGCGCGAAGGTAGCTGCCGGCCTTCGCGAACGGGTCGTCCCCGTCGGCCCAGTCCACGATCGTGAGGCTCGGCGCACCGACGGCCGCTTCTGCGTCCGGCCGCTCCAGGGTCGGCACCAGCAGCGTCGGGTCCTTGCCCGGGGCAAGGATGAGCATCGTCAGCCGCTCGGTGATGGCGGTGGGTTGGTATCCGGTGAGCCAGACCAGGTCGGGCCCGGGGGTGATCAGCAGCCCGTCCAGTCCCGCGCGCTCGGCGTCGCCCACGACGCGTCGCATCCGGGCCGAGTAGTCCTCGGTCGTGAAGGGTGCCGGCGGTGTCGGCTGGGTCGTGGTCATCGATTCCTCCCGGGGACGTACGCGTTCAGGTTCGCTCGGGCGCGGCTCGGCCGGCGGTTGCCGAGGTTGGCAGGGTGTGGGTGTGTGCGGCCGCTGCCGAGGCGGCGTCGTACAACGTCCCGGTCGCCGCGCGGTGCCGGCCGATCACGAACGCCATCAGGACGCCGAGGAAGCTGAAGATCGCCATCATCCAGGAGGCCGCGGCCAGGCCCGAGGCGAGAGCATCACCCTTCGGCGCACCGTCGGCGGTGTGGTTGCCGATCACCGTGCCGTAGATGGTGGCGGCCAGAGCGGTCGCCACCGCGGCGCCGACGTACCGGGCCATGTTGGAGACACCGGAGGCCCCGCCGACCTGGTTCTCCGGCACCGACGCTGTCGCCGCCGACGATGCGGGACCGTTGGACAATCCCATGCCCACCGCGATGGCAACCAGCGGCAGCAGGAACGCGGCGTACTTCCATGAAGCGTCGACGAACCCCACGATGACGAATCCGATGGTGGTGAGGGCGAACCCGACGCCGATCGTCTGCCGTCCGCCGAACTTCTTCGCCAAACGGGGTACGAAGGGCGCCACGACGACGAGACCGATGGTCGCAGGCAACGTCGCCAGACCGGCCTGGAGCGAGCTGAAGTCGAGGGTGGAGGGATCCTGGAAATAGAGGCTGAGCAGGTACATCAGCCCGTTGATCGTGCCCGCGCCGATCAGGATCGCGATGGTCGAGCCCACCAGGACTCGGTTGCGTAGCAGTGAGAGGTCCAGCAGCGGTACGGCGACCCGTCCCTCGACGGCGATGAACGCGTACCCCGCCGCGATCGAGATCGCGAAGCAACCCAAGGTGGCGAAGGAGATCCATCCCCAGTCCCCGCTCTTGGTGACCCCGAGGATCAGCGGAGTCAGCGTCAGCGCGACGAGCACGGTGCCCGCGTAATCGATCGTTCTCGGTCGATCCGGATCCCTCGACTCGCTCACGGTCGCCGCGGTCAGCACCATGCAGAGCACGGCCACACCGGCGTCGATCCAGAACAGCCCTTGCCATCCGCTGAGCTCGACGAGCACGCCGCCCACCAACGGACCAGCGGCCGCGCCGACGGCCGCGGCCGCGCCCCACAGCGAAACCGCCCGCAGTTGCGCGGCATCCTTGTTGGCGACCGTGAGCAGGCTCAGGCCGCACGCGAGAATGGTCGCCCCGGCCGCGCCCTGGATGACGCGTCCGGCGATCACCAGCCCGCCGGACCCGGCGAGCGCGATCATCACGCACGACACCACGAACAACAGCAGGCCCAATTGGAACACCCGCTTGCGGCCGAAGACGTCACCCAGCGAGCCCGAGGTGACGATCACCGCGGCACCGACCAGCGAATAGCCGGTCACCGCCCACTGCAGCGTCTGGACCGAAGTACCGGTGTCCTCCGAGATCGCGGGAAGGAGAATGCTGACCGCCGAGGTGTTCGCATTCACCACGAGCGTCGAGATGCACGTGGCCGCGAGTACCCCACGCGCTCGGCTCCTGACCTCTACGGCGTCGCTCATGGGCTTCCTCCCGTCACCGGCCAGAGTCCGAACCAACGGTAGGGCGGCCACCCCGCAGCAGCCCTCATCCGCTACGGACGAGCCTGACCCGCTCGCTGCGGGCAGAGGTTGTCGGATCCGGAACGTACTGTTCGTTGAACAGGTGAAGGGTGGCCAATCTCGGGAGGCGATGTGAAGCTGCTTTTGACATCCGGAGGCGTCACGAACGAGAGCATTCGTGAGGCGCTGGTCGAGTTGCTGGGCAAGCCGATCTCCGAGTCCCGTGCGCTCTGTATCCCCACGGCGCAGTGGGGCCACCCGATGCTGGGACCTGCCTCGGTGCGAGGCGTCATCGCCGGCGAGCCTCCGTTCCACATGTTGACCAGCCTGGGCTGGGCGTCCTTGGGCGTGCTGGAACTGACCGCGCTGCCCAGCATCGGCGAGGAGCGGTGGGTGCCGTGGGTGCGAGAGGCCGACGCGCTCCTGGTAGACGGCGGCGACGCGACGTACCTCTATCACTGGATGCGGGAGTCGGGGCTGTCGGACGTCATCTCGTCGCTGCCCGAGACGGTCTGGGTGGGGCTCAGTGCCGGCAGCATGGTGATGACACCGCGAATCGGTGACGGCTTCGTCAAGTGGCCTGCTGCACCGGACGACCGCACGCTCGGGGTTGTCGACTTCTCGATCTACCCGCACCTGGACCACGAGCTCATGCCGAGCAACACGATGGCCGACGCGGAGAAGTGGGCTGCCGAGATCGCCGGTCCGGCGTACGCCATCGACGATCAGACCGCCATCAAGGTGACCGATGGCACCGTCGAGGTCATCTCCGAGGGGCACTGGAAGGCCTTCCCGGCCTAATCGCCGATCGGCGGGTTGCGCGGTCAGATTCATCCCCGTGGGGTGACGTTCTTGCGTTTGTCCGGGGTGACGATGGGTGCGGCAAGTACAGCGCAGGAAGCGTGCTCGGTTTGATTGACGGCAAGGAGTGCACGATGACCGCCTTTACGGTGTGGAAGTTCGACAGTCCGGGTGGAGCCGAGGGCGCTGCTTCGATCCTGAAGGGCTGTGAGGCAGACGGGCTGGTGAAGGTCCTCGACCACGCGGTCGTCTCGTGGCCCGAGGGTGACTCGCATCCGACCACCAAGCAGAGCCACGAGGAAACCTGGCGCGGGACCGGGTGGGGTGCGTTGTGGGGAGTCCTCCTCGGCGCCCTCTTCTTCGTGCCCGTGATCGGTGGCGTGGCCGGGGCCGCGATCGGCGCGATCAGCAAGGTCACACAGGACTCCGGGATCACCAAGGAGCAGCTGCACAAGATCCGTACCGAGGTCACCCCCGGAACCTCGGCCCTCTTCGCGGTCACCGAGAACGGCAACCTCGACCGGGTCGGTGAACGCTTCCACGGCATGCACAGCAAGCTCATCGACACGAACCTGACCGAAGGCGAACGTGAAATCCTGCTGGAGACCTTCGGCGGCAAATAGCACCTAGCCGCCCGCCGGCGGCCAGTGATGGTTGCGCCACTCTTTCCAGGTCGCGAATCCGGCGGGCGGGTCGTCGATAGGTTCGGTGCCGTTGAGTTCGCCTGGCGTCGGGATCTCGATGCTGGCGGCCCACTCGGCGAGTTCCTCGTCGGACATGGGCCAGGTCGTATGTGGTGCTTCGGCCTGGCGTTGGTCGAGACGTTTGCGCTGCTCGGCTGCGGGGAGTTCGAAGTACCGCAGCTCTGCCGTTGCGCCCAGATCTGCTGCGGCCTGCCGTAAAGCGGAGCGCTCGTCGCGGCTCCAGAGGCCGTAGTCGATCACGACGTTGTTGCCGAGCTCAAGAGCGCGCAGCCCGATCTCGATCAGCCGTCCTTCGATCACCCGTTGGGCTGAGTCCGGGTTGTCGTGCCCGTAGAGAGCCTTCACCCATTCGTCCTTGGTCAGACGAAGTGCGCCGTGCTCGATCTCTATCCGCCGCGCGGCCGTGGTCTTCCCGGTACAAGGGAGTCCCACGGTCAGGAACAGCGTCGGTTGTCTGGTCATCACCGCCCATCCAAGCAGCACGTGGAGCAGCATGTAGTTATGGCGGCAAGGGATTTGGTGTTCGGGGTGGGCGACCGGGTGCGGACCTGGGGGCGGTTCGTGGCCAGGGCGGATGGTGATTGGTTGGATTTGGCGCGCGTGCATTACGGGACCCCGAGAGCACCGGATTGGAAGTCACATCGGTCGGTTCGGTTGATCGGGGCGGATGCCGACGCGATCGCCGCCGGCTCGGCCGCGGACCCCGGGCTGGGCTACCTCTCGGTGGTTGGGGTCTGGGGCGACGAGAGCATCGAGGTCGAGGAGTTGTCGGCGGAGCTCCCGCCTCGGGAGACGCGGGCAGTCTGGCGGGAGCCACCGTGCCCGCCGCCGCCCGGTGGCTGGCGGCATGGCGTGGTCGAGCTGGACGCCGACGTCCACGACCGCGGACCGTCCGGACCGATCATCCACATCACGATCTTCCGTCCCTCCGCAGATCAGGAGGTCCTGGTCGTCGCTGCCACCGACGTGGACGCGGTGATCCGGCAACTGTCGCCGAAATTGCCCGGACAGTTGTGCGTAGTGCCCAGCCGGTTCACCCGCGCCCAGATCGACGAGGTGTACGACGTACTGCACGCCCGTTGGCGAGACTGGCGCCTGGAGACCTTCGGCACCGGCTCGGACGACCAAGCTCAGCCGTACATCCCGGCGACGATGTTTCGGGTCACCGCTGACCTGGCTGAATGGGTCGACGCCTTGCCCGAGGGACTGGTCCGTCTCGAGCCGACGCTGGTCCCGGCGTCAGTGCCGTACATCAGGATTCGATGATCAGCCGCGCGATGAGGCCGTCGCGGAGCGTGAAGCGGAAGTGCAGGTCCGCGACGCCGCCCGGAAAGTTGCCCTCCAGGCGATGCAGGACATCGAAGTGGTCCTGGTCGCAGCGATAGGCAGCGGTGACTTTGCTTGTATAGGTGTACTCGGTGGCTGCACGGGCCAGCCAGGTGCGGATCTCCGCCGGTCCGTGGTACTCGCGGCCGTCGTCGATCACAACGGCATCGGTGGTGTACTGCGCGATCGCGGTATCGAGGTCACGCGACTGGTGCGCGGTCAGGTAGGTGGTGATCAGGTCGGGGAGCTCATCCGGCGTGATCTTGGTCGCTTGGGTCCAATCGAACTGTTCCATGCCGTCCAAGCTGGGCTCTCTCGCCGGGAGAGGGTCAAGTCGTGGACTCTCTCCCGGCGGGAGGGTGCACAGTGGGGGCATGCACGCTGGGCTGACCATCGGAGAGTTCGCGACCCTCACCCACCTGAGCGTGCGCACGCTGCGCCGCTACCACGAGTCCGGTCTGCTGGTGCCCGCGACCGTCGACGCCACGAGCGGCTACCGGTACTACGCTGCGGCGCAGATCCCGTCCGCACAGGTGATCCATCGGCTGCGGCAGCTCGACGTACCGCTGGCCGAGGTGAAACAGATCCTTGCCACGGACGATCCTCTGCTGCGCGCCGACCTGGTCGCGGCACACCTGCGGCGGCTGGAGGACACGCTCGACCGAACCCGCGCCGCCGTCGTGTCGCTGCGCACGCTGCTTCGCACCGACAACGACGAACTGCCGGTGAGCCTGCGCTCCGTACCGGCCCGCACGGTGGCCGCCATCCGCGGCACGGTCGGATTTGACGGCGTCCATCAGTGGTACGCAGCTGCCATGGCGGAGCTGGACGCCGCGTTCTCGCCCGACGAGCGCACCGGACCGCCCGCCGGCCGATACGCGAATGAACTGTTCACCCACGGATCGGGCGAGCTGACCGTGTTCCATCCCGTCCGCGAACCCCGGACGAGCGGGCGGATCGAGGTTGTCGAACTCCCGGCGGTCGAGCTCGCCATCGCCGTACACGCCGGACCACACGACGACATCGACGTCACCTACGGCCGCCTGGGCAGCTGGGCAACCACCCACACCATGACCGTGGCCGGCCCGGTCCACGAAACCTACTTGGTCGGCCCCCGCGACACCAACGAGTCCGCCCAATGGCGCACCGAAATCGGCTGGCCAATCTTCCGCCTGACTCCCGGCTGATCGGTGGGCAGCACGCCGATAGCAGGCATGTACGCCTCAGTCGCCTACCTGCGGGCGGCCTTGCCCCAAACCTGGCACTCGACGAGAACGTTGGTCATGGGTGTTGGAGGAGTTGCTCGCGCTGGGAGATGCGGGTGGTGGCCGGCAGTTGCCACATGGTGTAGGCGGCGGCCATCAGTTGTGCGGCTCGACCGGCTGACACGCGGCCGTACCCGGTGCCGAATCCCGGTGAGGCGATCTTCGTGATGGTGGGATGGTTGCCGACGGCCAACAATGCGGCCCAGAAGGCGTCGTGTACGGCGATGTCCAGCCCGCCGGTCAGAGGCATCGGCACGCGCATGGTAGGTGCGTAGACGAGCCAGCAGCAGGGCTCGTCTCCTGTGGGGACCATGCTCGCTGACCCGACCGATTGGTAGCCGCGGTATTCGTCGGCGATCGCGGCCCACACCGAGCGCTGGATCTCGGGCCTCAGTACGGCGTCGACCTGTGGCAGCACGTCCAGCAACGAACCTTGGCGTACTTCGACGGCGCCGGTACGAATCTCCTCGGCGAAGACCTCGCACCAGGCCGAGACGAGATCGGCGTCGAGGTCGACGAGAAGCAGGCGAGGTGACATCGCGTCCGACGATACGACATGCCTCGTCGCGGGAGGCAGGTCGAGAGAGGGGCTACGAGACGTCTGGTCTGGTCATCAGGGGGTGTTGTAGGTGGAGGGTGAGGTCGGGGCCGGTGAGGGGGACTGTGTTCCAGGTTGTTGTGGCTGTGTTGGTGGTGATGGTGAGGCGTACTCGGTGGGGGGTGGTGATGACGTAGAGGTCGGCGGTGAAGGTGTTGTTTTGCCAGGCGGCGGAGGCTACGACGGGGCGGCCCAGGGGTGCGGATTCTTGCCAGTGGTTGTGGCCGGCTTTGACCGTCAGGGTGCCGAGTTGTAGGAGCCAGCCGTCGGGGGTGGGAGTGACGGTGATGGGGGTGCCGGCGGGGAGGGCGGAGGAGGGGGAGGGGGCGAGGGTTGCCTTGATGGAGGGGCCGGTTTTGCCTGCTACGGGTGGGAAGGACAGGTGGCGGAGGCGGTTGGCGAGGACGTCGTCGTACTCGGGGGTTGCTGGGGCGTCGTCGAGGAGGTGGTTCCAGAAGAGGCCGGGGCGAACGTCGGTGGGGCCGACGGACGCGGTGAGGGCGATGACGAGGTCGTGGGACGGGACGACTACGCAGTACTGACCGAAGGAGCCGTGGCCGTGGTAGCCGTGGCGGGAGATCCAGAACTGGTAGCCGTAGCCGGACTCGAAGTCGGGGTTCGGGAGCCAGTTGGGGAGGGGGAGGGTATCGATGTGGCGTTTGGTTGCCAGGCCTACCCATTCGCTCGGGACGAGTTGTTGGTCGCCCCAACGGCCTCCCCGGAGTAGCAGTTCGCCGAAGGCGGCGATGGCCTCGGTGGTGAGGTGAAGACCGTGGAAGCCGAAGGCGGCGCCGCTCGCTACCCGGTCCCACTCGGCGTGGTCGATGCCCATCGGCTTGAAGAGGCGCTCGTCGAGGAACTCGGGAAGCCCACAGCCGGTGACCCGTTCGATCATGCGCGCCAGGATGAACGTGGTCGCGTTGTCGTAGTCGTGCTGCGTCCCCTCGACGGCGACAAACGGTGCGCGCAGGAATCCCTTCACCAGGTCGTTCGGCTCCAGCTCCCACGCTTCCTCGAGGCTGTCCTTGCCGTGCCCGGCCGTCATCGAGAGCAGGTGGTGAACGGTGATGCGGCGGCCCTGCTCCGAAATGTCGTCCGGAACGTGGTCGGGCAGTACGTCGATCACCCGGTCGTCCAGCGACAGCAGCCCGTCGGCGATCACCAGACCAACGGCGATCGACGTGAACGACTTGGTCAGCGAATACAGCAGATGCGGGCGCTCAGCGGAGTACGGCGTCCACCAGCCTTCCGCGACGACGTGACCGCGGCGTACGACCATGATCGAGTGGCATTCGATCGACCGCGCTTCGAGCTCGTCCAGCAGCGCGAGGATCGAACTGGACGACATGCCCGCGGCGGCCGGCGTCGACCGCGGCAGCAGGAAGCGCTGGGAAACCATCTGGGCAGATTAACAAGGCGTACGGTCGTTCGATGGGGAGTTTCGAGGACGGGCTTTGGCCGCTGGTGGAGGGCTTCGTCGCGTCGCATGACGTGGCCGGCCTGGCTGTTGCGGTCGTGCGGGACGGCGAGGTTGTCTCGCGTGGGTTCGGTGTTCGGGACGTTGGCCGCGGTACGCCAGTCACGCCGGAGACGATGTTCCACCTGGCCTCCGTGTCGAAGCCGTTCGTCGCGACGGCGGTCGTCCACAAGCTCGACCTGGACGCGCCGATCACCGAATGGGTGCCCGAGTTAACGCTGGCCGACGGCCGGGCCGGGGAGGTGACGGCGCGGCGCCTGCTGAGCCACACGAGCGGTCTGCCCGACGTGTCGGAGTACGGCTGGCACGATCCGCAGCTCGGCGACGACGCGCTCAGCGAGTTCGCTCGCAGTCTGTCGGGTTGGCGGCTGCGGGACGATTCGGCGTTCTCCTACTCCAACGCCGGCTACGAGCTTCTCGGGTTGGCGCTGTCGAGGGCCACGGGCACGACGTTCGAGGATGCCGTACGGCGGGAAGTCCTCGCGCCGGCCGGGATGCGCAACAGCACCTTCCTCCGCGCCGACGTACCCGCGGAGCTGGCCGCGTCACCCCACGTGGGGATGCCGCTGATGGTGCCCGGCGACGCGTATCCGTACACCAGGCGGCACGCCCCCAGCTCGACCCTGCATTCCAACCTGGTCGAGCTCTCCCGCTGGATCACGAACGCACCAGAACTCGAGCTGATGTCGCAGCCCGTGGTGCAAGTCGGTCGTCCGCCGTGGGAGGAGGCGATGGGCCTCGGCTGGGCGCTCGGGACCTATCGCGGGCACAGGACCCTGAGCCACAGCGGACTCGATCCCGGCTTCGGGGCAAGGATCGTGCTGGTGCCGGACCGACGTACCGGCGTCGTCGTGCTGGCCAACTCCAACACCGTCCCCGCCTCGTCCATCGCGAAGGCGGCGCTCGACATCGCCCTCGTCGGCGAGCCGGGGGAGGGCGTGACGGAGCTGCGTACGTCGCAACGCCCGATCGCCGGCCCCGTCGCCGAGACGCTCGCATCCGAAGGGCCGGATGCGGCGAAAGCGACGTACGACCGGCTGACCGCCATCGAGCAACCCGAGGACGACGGGTTCGACGACGCCGTGTGGGGCGCGATCGAGCTACACCGCACAGACCTCGTCTGGCCCCTGCTCCGCCTGTGGACCGACCTGCGCCCGGACTCCTCCGCCGCCTGGACGATGACCGCCTGGGCCCACGAGGTGGACGGCGACCCCGACCTAGCCCGGACGGCCGCCCAACGCGCCCTTACCCTCGACCCCACGAACGACGAGGCCACCGACATCATCAGCAGACTCAGCGCTTCTTGGTGAAGGTTAGGTGGGTGGTGCCTGAGGAGGTGGTGACCGGCTCGATGTTGTAGGTGTCTTCGAGGGACTCCAGGCCGTCCCAGAGGCGTACGCCGCGGCCGAGGACGATCGGGACCACCGCGACATGCATGTAGTCGACGAGGCCCTCGGCAAGGAAGTCGCGGACCACCGTGGCGCCGCCGCCGATGCGGATGTCGGCGTCGCCGATGACTTCGCGCACCTGCGCGAGGGTCTCGGTCGGGGTGGCGTCGAGGAAATGGAACGTGGTGCCGCCTTCCATCTCGATCGACGGGCGGGGGCGGTGGGTCAACACGAACGTCGGCGTGTGGTACGGCGGATTCGGGCCCCACCAGCCCTTCCAGTCCGGGTCGTCCTGCCAGCCGGGCGGGCCGAACTTGCCGGCGCCCATGATCTCGGCGCCGATACCGGGGTTGTGCTGCGCCGCGAACGCGTTGTCGGCGCCGAGCGTCCCGCCGGCCAGCTGGTCTCCCGCGTGGAAGAACTGCGTGCCGATCAACCATTCGTGCAGCCGCTCCCCGGCGTGCCCGAACGGCGTCTCGAGCGCCTGACCCTCACCGGTGCCGAACCCGTCGAGTGAGATCGAGAAGTTGTGAACCCTGACCTGTGACATGAGATTGCTCCTCAGTTAGGTGAGAAGCCGCGGTCCGGCCTCTCACCCCCCAGTCGGAGCCGACCGACAGACCTTGACACGCCCCTGATATCTCGTGCCGGTCAGGCGCGGCGGATGGTGATGTTGCCGCCGTGGGTGCGGGCTCGGACGTTGATGGTGCGGTCGGTCGGCTCGTCGGCGTCGAGTTCGTTGAAGACGCGGCCGATCGAGGTGTGGGCGTCCAGCTGGGCGGCGACGCCGGCCGGTACGCCGATCGCGAGCGAGCCGGTAGCCGTGTACAAATCGGCCGCTCCGGTGCCCAGCTGGCCGACCCGGATGTCGCCGCTCGCCGTACGGGCGTTGACCGCTGCCCGCGCCATGTCGACGCTGATGTTGCCGGTGGCCGACTTGGCGCGCAGGTCGCCCGCAACCGTGCTGACCTGGATGTCGCCGTTCGCGGTCTTCAGCTGGCAGGCGCCGACCTCGCCGTCGACGACGTAGTTGCCCTTGGCGGTGTAGCCCTGGACGTCGGACCCGGTCGGGAGCTCGATCAGGACGGTCACCTCGCCGTACTTCTTGGAGAACAGCGTCCGCAGCTTCGGGTGCCTGACCTGCAGTTTCCCGTCGGTGAACTCGATCACGACCTGCTCGGCGGCCTGTACGTCGAGGTCCCAGGCCGGGTCGACCGGGCGGACCTCGACGACGGTGTCGGTCCGGTCACCGGCGTGGACGGTGACGTTGCCGAAGATGATGTCGACGTCGGCGGAGATCGGTGCGGGAGTGGCGAAGATCGGCATGGTGTCTGTCCTTAACGAGTCGGTGTTGACGACAACTCTCGTGAGGACCGCTGACACCGCGCCGCCATGAGCGGGAGACACCGGGCCTGACACGGTGTAGGCGGCGTGTCAGGTGCGTGTCAGGGCGGCTGCCGAAGGTAATCCCATGACAACTTCGGCGATCGCGGTCTCAGGACTGCGCAAGACCTTCGGCGACAAGACCGTGCTCGACGGCATCGACTTCGAGATCCCCGCGGGCACCGTCTTCTCGCTGCTCGGCCCCAACGGGGCCGGCAAGACGACCACGGTCAACGTGCTGACCACGTTGATCAAGGCTGACAGCGGCACGGTCCGGGTGGCCGGGCACGACGTCGCCACCGAGGCCAAGGCGGTCCGTTCGGCGATCGGCGTCACCGGCCAGTTCGCGGCCGTGGACGAGCTGCTGACCGGCCGGGAGAACCTCCAGCTGATGGTCGACCTCACCCGCGGATCGACGAAGGTCGACAAGCGGATCGTCGACAGTCTGCTGGAGCGCTTCGACCTGGTGGAGTCGGCCGACAAGTCCGCGGCGACGTACTCCGGCGGCATGCGCCGCAAGCTCGACCTGGCCATGACGCTGGTCGGCAGCCCGCGGATCATCTTCCTCGACGAGCCGACGACGGGCCTCGACCCGCGCAGCCGGCGGACGATGTGGACGATCATCCGCGAACTGCTGGCCGACGGCGTGACGATCTTCCTCACCACGCAGTACCTGGACGAGGCCGACGAGCTGGCCGACCGGATCGCCGTACTCAACCAGGGCAAGTTGGTTGCCGAGGGCACCCCCGAGGAGCTCAAGCGGCAGATCCCCGGCACGCATGTGCGGTTCCGGTTCGCCACCATCGACGACCTCGACGTCGCCGCCGGAATCCTGCCGGAATCGACCCGCGACGACGACGCACTGACCCTGCGGGTCCCGAGCGACGGCGGCACCAAGTCGGTCCGCGCGCTGCTCGATCGCCTCGACGAGCACTCGCTCGACGCCGAGGAATTCTCCGTCCACACCCCTGATCTCGATGACGTTTTCCTGGCCCTGACCGGCCACGACACCGCGGAGGTAGTCGCGAAATGAAGAACCCCTCAGTGGTGATGCTGCGCCGCAACTTCAAGCACATCGCCCGCAACCCGACCTCGGTTTTCAACGCAGTACTGATGCCGGTCGTGGTCATGCTGATGTTCGTCTACATGCTCGGCGACGCCTTCAGCGTCGGTGTTCCGTACGTCGATTACGCGACGCCCGGCATGCTCCTGCTGGCCGTCTGCTACGGACTGGGATCAGTGGCCACGTCGGTGAACTCGGACATGACCAAGGGCATCATCAACCGGTTCAAGGTGATGGACGTACCGCGTGGCGCGGTGCTGACCGGTCACGTGATCGCCAGCCTGATGACCAACCTGGTCGCGATCGCGGCGATCATCGGCGTGGCCTTCGCGCTCGGGTTCAACCCGTCGGCGAGCTTCGTCCAGTGGCTCGGCGTGATCGGCATCGTCGTACTGCTCGGTCTCGCGACCGGCTGGTTGACCGTCGCGCTCGGTCTGTTCGCGAAGACTCCTGAGACCGCGGGGCTGGCCTCGGTTCCGCTGATCATGCTGCCGTTCTTCAGCAGCGCGATCGTGCCGGCCGACAAGATGGGCCCGGGCGTGAAGCAGTTCGCGCAGTACCAGCCGTTCACGCCGATCATCGAGTCCCTGCGCGGGCTGCTGAACGGCTCGGCGGCGACCGGCGACCTGCTCGCCGCGCTCGCCTGGCTGGTCGGGATCGCGGTCGTCGGCTACATCTGGGCGACCTCGACGTTCAAGAAGCGAGCGTGACCCGGACCAGCTCGGACCAGTCCGCCTGCCGTCCCTCTTCAGTCGCCTCGGTGAACCTCGTGTCACCGAGGCGACTGCGCGTTTCCTGCTCGATCCGGGTCAGGTCGGGGTTCGACAGATCCGGCAGACCACCGACGACGGCGCTCGCCGCGAGGAGCCGGGCAGCCTGCTCGTCCTGACCGGTGCGCAACGCCAGATCGGCGATCCCGACGAGTACCTGCGCGATGCTGGGGATGTGGCCGGTCTCGGTCGCCGCCTGGACCGCGGCGGTGCGGTGCTCCCAGGACTCGTCGAGATCCTCGGCCAGGTATCCGAGCACGTCGTGCCGGATCGTCCGCAGACTGGCGCGCTCGGCCTCGTGCCCCAGCATCGTCGTCGCCACGGCTAGTTGCCGTCTCGCCTCATCGGCATCTCCGCTCCAGCGCGCGAGCTCCGCCTTCGACAGCGCCAGCTCGACCAGCGCCTCCGGCCAGGCGACCCGTTCGGCCGCCCGTTGTGCCTCGGCCATCGCGGTCGCGCTCGACTCCAGATCACCTGCCAGCCAATAGAGCTGCGCCTGCCGCGACCGCGTCCGTACGACGTCCTCCGTGGCGCCGACCTCGGTGGCGACCGCGATCGCCTGTTCGCAGTACTCGCACGCGGCCGCGAAATTGCCGCGGACAGCGACCCGGTCGGCCAGCTCGGTCAGCGCGAACGACATACCCCACCGCTCGCCGATCGCGCGGAACTCGGCCAGCCCGGCCTCGAGCAGGGCGTCCGCTTCAGGGTCGCCGTCGCCGAGCATGATCCGCATCTTGCCGGTCTGCAGGCGAGCCAGCGCCCGTACCCACGGATCGTCGTCGGCAAGCAGCGATTCGAACGCCGAGACGAACGCGCTCGGTCCATCCAGCAGTCGTTCCAGGGCGGTCGACAGCTTCACGGCCGGGTGCGGGTTCCGGACCCGGCGGCTGACGTCGGCAGCCTTGCGGATCCATTCCTCTGCGTTGTACTGGTCGCGTCCTCGCCCTGATGTCAGCAGGTTCGTGACGAAGGCGTAGACCACGGCCAGGATCTCGTCGTCCACTTCACCTGGTACGCCGGGGGCCGCCATCAGGTACTCGTTGCCCTCGACCTTGTGACCGGCGAACCACCAGTACCAGCCGGCCGCCGCGCCCAGCCGCATCGCTCCGTCGGCCTCCTGAGCCGCGAGCGCGCCCCGCATCGCCGCGGCGATGTTGTCGTGCTCCGGTTCGAGAGTGGCCAGCCATTCGAGCTGTTCGGCGCGGCGCAGATGCGGGTCCGCGGTCTCGGCGAGCTCGGTGAAGTACGCGAGGTGGGTACGCCGGGTCAGATCCGACTCACCCGCTTCGTCGAGACGCTGCTGGGCGTACTCCTTGATCGTGCCGAGCATCCGGTACCGCGGAGCGCCCTCGTTCTTCGTGACCACGAGCGACTTCTCGGTCAACGCGGTCAGCAGGTCGAGCACCTCCCACGACTCGACCTCGCCGCCGGCGCAGACCTGCTCGGCCGCCTCCAGGCTGGCGCCGCCGGCGAAGACCGAGAGTCTGCGCAGTACCGATCGCTCGGCGTCGGACAGCAGCTCCCAGCTCCAGTCGATCACCGCGCGCAGCGTGCGGTGGCGGGGGAGCGCCGTACGGCTGCCGCCGGTCAGCAAGCGGAAGCGGTCGTCGAGGCGGTTGGCGAGCTGTTCCAACGACATCGTGCGCAGGCGGGCCGCGGCGAGCTCGATGGCGAGCGGCATACCGTCCAATGCCCTGCAAATACGGGCCATCGTCGCCAGGGTCTGCGCGTCCGCTGTGAGATCTGCACGTACTGCACCGGCGCGGTCCTGCAGCAGGCGAACCGCCGGCGAGGTGTCGATCTCGCTGCCGTCAGCGGGGACGGCGAGCGGTGCAACCGGCCAGAGGGCCTCGCCGGTGATGCCGAGCGGCTCGCGGCTCGTCGCGAGGATCCGCAGCCGCGGGCATTCGCCAAGCACTCGGTGAGCGAACGCGGCCGCCGACTCGATCACGTGCTCGCAGTTGTCCAGGATCAGCAGCATCGCCCGCTCGCGGACGGCGGCGATGACACGGTCCGTCGGGTCCGCCTCCGGTACGTCGCCCAGCAGTGCGTCCCGGAGCGCGAGCGCGGACAGGGTCGCTTGGGCTACGTCGCCATCGGGGCCGATGGCCGCGAGTTCGACCATCCAGGCTCCGTCGGGAAGGTCGCCGAGCAGGGTACGCGCGGTCTCGGCGGACAGCCTGGTCTTCCCCGAGCCGCCTGGTCCGATCAGCGTGGTGAGGCGGTGCTCGGCGATGAGGTCGCGGACGGCGGCGACATCGGCGTCCTTACCGACGTACGTCGTGAGCTCTTCGCGGAGGTTGGTGTTGCGCTTCTCGTCTCGTCGTACCAGCTCGCCGCGGAGGAGGGCGACGTGGAGGGCGGACAGCTCCGGTGACGGGTCGACGCCGAGCTCGTCGGCGAGGGTCTCTCTGGTGCGCTCGTACACGCGGAGCGCTTCGGTGTCGCGACCGGAGGCGACGAGGGCTCGCATCAAGGCGGCGACCAGGCGTTCGCGGACCGGGTTCGCGGCGACGAGATCGGTCAGCTCGGTGACCATTTCGGCGCCGTGGCCGAGCGTGATCTCAGCGTCGTACCGATCCTCCATCGCGGTCAGGCGCAGCCCGTCGAGCCGGGTCACTGCCGCGTCGAACGCGCCGCTCTCGGTGAGACCGACATCCTGCATCGCGGGACCACGCCACAGCTCGAGCGCCTCACGCAGCAGCCGGACCCCCTGCGGATCCTGATCGGTCCGAGCCCGCGCGACGAGCCGCTCGAACCGCACGGCGTCGACCGCGTCCGGATCCACCTGCAGCCGATAGCCGTCCGTGTGCCCCTCAACCGAACCTTCCGGAAGCACCTTCCGCAGCCGGGAAACCAACCGCTGCAAAGCATTCGCCGCGTCGGCCGGCGGCTGCTCCCCCCAGATCCAGTCAACCAGCGTCGCCTTCTGCACCACCCGCCCCGGGTCAAGGGCCAGCGCAATCAACAACCCCCGCAACCGCGCCCCCGGCACGTCGGCGACGCCACCATCGCCCGTACGCACCTCAAACGGCCCCAACAACCCAATCTGCACCTGCGAGATTGTGCCACGCGCCGTCGGCCGGCAACTTCCCCGCTAGCGGACGGCCTTCTTGACCAGGGCGATGAGCTTCTTCTCGATGGCCGGTGTCAGCTTCATGACGGCGTACGACGTGGGCCAGAGGTCGCCGTCGTCGATCTTGGCCTCGTCGCTGAAGCCGAAGGTGGCGTAGCGGGCCTTGAACTTGGCGGCGTCCTGGAAGAAGCAGACGTTCTTCCCGCCGAGCGTCCAGCCGGGCATGCCGTACCAGAGCTTCGGCGACAGCTCCGGCACCTCGGCCGCGATCAGGTCGTGCAGCCGCTGAGCCATCTCCCGGTCACCGTCGGCCATGCCCGCAATCTTCGCCAGCTGCGCCTCGGTCGGGTCTTCCTTGCCCTTGAGCTCCTTGGCCCGCTCCTTCATGGCGTCGCGCTCGGCCTCGCTGAAGCCCTCGTACGACTTGGTCTTGGCGGTGGTCTTCTTCGTTGCGGCCATCGGAGTGTCCTCTCGGGTCGGTCTGAACACTCCAAACACTAGAAGCCGCCGTACGCCGGGCGCTTCTTGAAAACTGATCGATCAGGTCAAGGCGGTCAGACCCGGGTGGCGCTGGGCAAGGTACGCGCTGCGTACGATCGTCTCCTTGTAGCGGGCGGCGGCGCGCCCGGTGAGGACGGTCTTGCGCGGCGAGTCGTCCGCGTGGACGAACTGGATCAGCGCGTCGTTGCGCCCGAGGCTGATGCACTGGTTGATGTAGCGGAACCGCAGCGGCTTGGGCTCCTGCCCCTCCAGACGAGCCTTGAGCGAGCGTACGGCGTGGGCCGCCGCCGGCAGACCGGTCGCGCAGGCCATCCGCAGCTCCTGACCGCTGGTACGGCGTACCGCTGCCGCATCCCCGACCGCGTACACGTCCGGGTGGGAGGTGGAACGCAGCGTCGCGTCGACCTGCATCCGTCCGTGTTCGTCGACCGCGAACCCAGCCTCGGCGGCCAGCGGCGACACCTCGAAGCCGGTCGTCCACACCACGACGTCGGCCGCCACGCGATCCCCGTCGTCCAGCTTCAGCCCGTCGGTGTCCACGGCGGCGACGCGGACGTTCTCGACGAGCTCGATGCCGAGCCGGTCGAACGCGCGGTGCAGGTGCTTGCGCCCGCGCTCCGAGAGGGCCGAGCCGAGTCGACCGCTGGTGACGAGCCGTACGACGCGATCCGGGTACGTCTCGGCGAGCTCGGTCGCGGCCTCGATCCCGGTCAGTCCGCCGCCGACGACAGCGATCGTGCCGCTGGTCCGCAGGCGGTCGCGGAGCTGGCCCGCCTGGTCCACATCGGCCACGGTGTACGCGTATTCGCTTGCCCCAGGCACCGAGTTCAGGTCGGCGCGGCTGCCGAGCGCGTAGATCAGCACGTCGTACCGCAGCTCGCGATCACTCAGTACGACGCTCCGGTTCGCGGCATCGATCCGCTGCACGCGACCGGCCACGAACTCGACCCCGGTCCCCTCGAGCAGGTCCTTGATCGGCCGCTCCGGCAGCTGCTGCCCCGACGCGAGCTGGTGCATCCGAACCCGCTCGACGAAGGTCTCCCGAGCGTTGACGAGCGTGACGGCCGAGCCCGTCCGACGGGCCGCCAGCTTGGCCGCGACGAGACCGGAGTACCCGGCTCCCAGTACGACGATGTGCATGTCCGCACTCCTTTCGACGAACACCAGACACCGCCCACCACCCCGCATGTGACGTGACGCCCACCACACTCATACGGTTGATCTCATGCTGGACTTCCCCGCGGAGCTGACCACCGAGCGACTGCACCTGCGGCGCTGGCGGCCGTCCGATGCCGCGGACCATCGCGGGCTGTGGGCCGAGCGAGACCACCGTGCGGTGCACCGGATCGACGCCGACGGGCGGCCGACGCTCGAGGAGATGCGCGGATGGTTGGTCGAGAATCCACTCGGCGCGGCGCCCGGGCTCGGGTTGCTGGCGATCGAGCTGCGGGCGACGGGGGAGTTCATCGGGTACTGCGGACTCACCGTCGGGAATGCGACGTTCGAGGAGCCTGAGATCGCGTACGAGTTGGCGGCGCGGGCTCGCGGGCACGGGTACGCGACCGAGGCGGCGCGGGCCGTGGTCGAGGCGGCTCGGCGTACTGGCCGGCGGCGGTTGTGGGCGGGCGTGCGGGAGTGGAACGCGGCGTCGTTCCGCGTGCTCGAGAAGGTCGGTTTCGAGCGCAGCGGCCGGGTCGACGGGGATCCGGAACGGGGTGCGTCGGTCTGGATGACCCGTTCCCTGGATCAGCCGTTGGCGTAGAGGCAGAAGGGATGGCCGGCTGGGTCGAGGAGGACTCGGACGTCGTCCTGGGGTTGGAACTCGGCGAGGGTGGCGCCCAGCTCGACGGCGTGCTTGACCGCGACATCGAGATCGCCGACCTCGATATCCAGGTGCATCATCATCTGCTGCTCGCCCTCGGTGGCCGGCCAGACCGGGCGGGCCCAGGGGGCGGAGGTCTGCGACTGGAACGCGAGGTACGTCTCGGAGTTGCCGGGGACCGCGAGTGCGAACTCGTCGGGCTCGTCCTTGTGGATCTCCCAGCCGAGCACCGCGTGATAGAACATGCCGAGCGCCTGCGGATCCGGCGCGTCGATCACCGTCCCGAACCAGTGGCCCTTGTCCGAACGCCCTCGCAGCATCGCAGTACCTTCCTCCGTCGTGGTCTGCCTGACACTAGACCCGTGAACCGACAGAACGATCTCGCCGCCGAGGGGGAGCCGGAGAAGGAGTTCAACCCCGGCATCGCCGCCCGCCTGCCGCGCAAGACAGCAGCCGGCGGCGCACTCATCCGCGACCGCTCCGGCCGCATCCTCTTCCTCGAGCCGACCTACAAACCCACCCTCGACATCCCCGGCGGCATCGTCGAGTACGACGAATCGCCGTACGAGGCCTGCAGCCGCGAGGTCAAAGAAGAAATCGGCCTGGACCTCGAAATCGGCCCCCTCCTCGTCGTCGACTGGGTCCCCGCCCTAGGCCCCTGGTCCGACGCCCTCGCCTTCATCTTCGACGGCGGCATCCTCGACAACACCCCCCTCACCCTCGACCCCTCCGAGGCAAGAGCCCACCACTACCTAACCCTCGAAGCCGCCACCCCCCACCTCCGCCCCTCCATGACCCGCCGCCTAACCCTCGCCCAACAAGCCCTCACCACAGGCATCCCCACCTACTCCGACTTCGGCCGCGTCGTCAGCTGATGGCGTTGGCGAGCAAGGCGGCGTAGTCACCGGTGTCCGCGGCGCGCAGAGCGTCAAGGTAGTAGCGGCGAGCTTCACTGGCAGGTACTCCGGAACGTCTGCCCCAGGTGAGATGGTCTGCTCCTAGCCCGAGGGAGTCTGCGAGCGCACCGGCGGCGAGGCGTGCGTGCCGGCCGTTGCCGTTCACGAACGGATGAACGAAGACGAGCCGATGGTGGAACCGAACGCAGATCTCCGAGGAGCCGAACGTCTCCTGCTCGATCCAGAACGCCGCGTCGCCCAGCAGCACCTGCAGCTCTTCCTGGATTCGCGACGGCAGTACCCCGATCGTGGTGTCGCGCTGCCGCAGTTTGCCTGCCCAGGTCCACACCTCGCCGAACATCCGGCGATGCAGCTCCCGGAGGAAGGACTGGTGCAGCAGGTCACCGGGCTCGAGCACCTGGTCGCCGAGCCAGAGGAGTCCATCGGCGATGTTCGACGCCTCGGCGTCGTTCAACTCGTCCCGGGATCGAATCCAGGCGTAGTCGTCGTTCAGGTACTGCGCATCATCGGCATCAACCGGTGTCTGGCCGTCTTGTGATCCGCCGAGTCCCGTCACGCGGCGGAGCGAGCGACTCGATGCGCGACGATCTTGCGGAGTATCTTCTGGAAGCCGTCATCGGTGAGCGGCTGCGCCTCGAGGGCCATTGTCCAGGCGATCTTCTGTGCCTGCGAGATATCCGCCTGGGTGGGCTGCTCGTCCTTCGCCAGCAGGCTGAAATCCAGCACCTGCAACACGCTCAGGACCTTGTCCGCCTCCAGCCGGCGGGCGCCGTGCTCGAGCCGGCCGAGCCACTCACGGGAGACCCCGGCCTGCGCTGCCAGCTTGGCCTGCGACAGCCCGAGTCGCCGGCGCTCGGCACGAACGGCTGCACCGAGGTCATCCATCTGTCCGATCGCCATGGTGAGAGCCCTTCGATGTGACGGTACTGTCACAGCGTATCCCATCACGTCCATCTACAGCTCCGTCCAGAAAAATAGTAGCCATGTACTTAGTAGCCATGTACTGTATCTGTCATGAGTGAAGCGACTCCGGGGCATCTCGTGTGGCGGTTGTCTATGAAGTGGCGGGTGGCGGTGGATCGGGCGTTGGCTCATCGGGGGTTGACGCATGCGCAGTACGTGATGCTCGCGTCGTTGTACGGGCTGGAGCGGGACGGGCGGGTCCCTAGTCAGCGGGAGTTGGCTGATCACACGGGGCTGGAGGCGTTGTACGTCTCGAAGTTGGCTCGGAGTCTTGACGCCGACGGGCTGATGCAGCGGACCCGGGATGCCGTTGACACGCGCACGATGCGGCTCGAGCTGACCGCCAAGGGGCGCGAGGCCATCGAGCCCGCCATCGCGGAAGTTGCCGCTCTGCTGGACAAACTGCTGGCGCCGCTCGGTGGCCGCCGCGGCGCGCGGACGAAGGGCTTCGTGCGCGATCTCACCGAACTACTCGACACTCCACTGTGAGGAACGGTCATGCCTGATATCGAACTGCTCGACTCGACCATCCACTACGAAGACACCGGCAGCGGTACGCCGATCGTCTTCCTGCACGGCAATCCCGCCTCGTCGTACGTCTGGCGCAACATCACCCCGCTCGTCGGCGAAGGCCGCCGCCTCGCGCCCGACCTGATCGGGATGGGCCGCTCCGGGAAGCCCGAGCTGGACTACAAGTTCGCCGACCACGCCCGCTACCTCGACGCCTGGTTCGACGCGCTCGAGCTCGACGACGTGATCCTGGTCGGCCACGACTGGGGTGGTGCGCTCGCGTTCGACTGGGCCGCGCGTCATCCAGAGCGGGCGAAGGGCATCGCGTTCTTCGAGAGCATCGTGAAGCCGATGGCGTGGGAGGACCTCTCGCCGCAGGCCGCGGAACGCTCCCGCCTGATCCGTACGACGGGCCCCGGCGAGGACCTCGTCCTCGAGAAGAACCTCTTCGTCCGCCAGGCCTTCACCGGCGGCGTGCTCACCCCCGTCCCGGACGAGGACCTGCAGACCTACCTCGCGCCGTACCCGACCCCCGAGTCCCGCAAGCCGATCCTCGCCTGGGCCCGTCAGATCCCGCTCGGCGGCGATCCGGCCGAGCTGGTCGCAAGGATCGACGCGTACGACGCGTGGCTGGCGGCGAGCGCCGACGTACCGAAGCTGCTGCTCACCTTCGAAGGCTCGCCGACGCTGCTGATCAACGAGGACTACAAGAACTGGTGCGAGGCCAACATCGCCGCGCTCGACGTCGTGCATGTCGGCGAGGCCGGCCATCACGCCGCCGAGGATCGCCCGAAGGAGATCGGCACCGAGATCTCGACCTGGATCGACAAGCGGAGTCTGCGCTAACCGGAGAGCATCTCTCCGCTTCGTGCTACGCTGATAACCGGAGAGCAGATCTCCGTTAAGCGGCGAGGTGGAGCAGATGGCTGAGACGGTGCTGGTGACAGGCGGGACCGGGTACGTCGGCGGCTGGGCGATCGTCGCGCTGCTCGAGCGCGGATACGCCGTCCGCACGACGATCCGCAGCCTCACGAAGGCCGACGCGGTGCGCGCAGCGGTCGGCGACCCCGGAGACCGGCTCACGTTCGCGACAGCGGATCTGATGAACGACGGCGGGTGGGATGCGGCAATGGCAGACGTCGACTACGTCTTGCACGTCGCGTCCCCACTCGGCGACGAAACCTCGAAGGACCCCAACGCCCTGATCATCCCGGCCCGCGACGGCGCCCTGCGCGTACTCAAGGCCGCGACGGGAGCCGGCGTCAAGCGAGTCGTGATGACGTCCGCCGCCAACGCAGCCAGCCCCGCGTCGTACGCTGAGAACGGCATCACCGACGAGACCTTGTGGACTGTCGACGACCCCAAGCTGCCCGCCTACAGACGCTCGAAAACCCTTGCAGAGAAGGCAGTCTGGGACTTCATGGCGTCGTACGACGGCCCGACCGAGCTGACCACGATCCTGCCCGGCGCGGTCCTCGGCCCGATCCTCAGCGCGGACAACGTCGGTACGACGCGGATCATCCAGCGGATGCTGTCCGGCAAGATGCCCGGTACGCCGAAGATCGGGCTGGAGGTCGTCGACGTACGTGACCTGGTCGACCTGCACATCCGCGCGATGCTCTCACCCGAGGCGGCCGGCGAACGCTTCCTGGGCACCGGCGAATTCGTCTGGATGCGGGAGATCGCCGCCGCGCTCAAGGCCGGTCTCGGCGTACAGGCCAAGTCAGTGCCGACCCGCGAGCTACCGAACTTCGTCGTACGGTTGGCGTCGCTGACCGACCCATCGTTGCGAGCGCTGACGATCTCGCTCGGCCGGCGCAACCGCCACACCACCGCGAAGGCGGATCGCCTGCTCAGCTGGAAGCCGAGACCAGCGGCCGAGACAGTCGTGCAGTGCGCGCAGAGCCTGATCGACCACGGCGTAGCTGCATGACCCGCAAAGACTCGGTGCGCAATCGGCAGCGGCTGGTGACGTCCGCGCGCGAGGTGTTCGCCGAGCACGGGTTCGGCGCGACCCTGGACGACATCGCGCGGCACGCCGGCCTCGGCACGGGTACGGCGTACCGGCACTTCCCGAACAAGCACGCGATCGCCGCCGAGGTACTGCGAGAGGCCACCGAGCAGATCGTCGTCGACGCCGAGGATGCACTGAGCATCGACGACCCGTGGGACGGACTCGTGCAGTTCTTCGAACGCACCGCCGCCCGCCAGGCCGCCGACCGCGGTCTGTACGAAACCCTCACCGGACAGGGCGATTACGACGAGCAGGCCCGGATCTGGCCACGCATCGTTGCCTCGGTCACCGAACTCTTCACGAAAGCCCAACGCGCCGGCGCGATCCGAGCCGACGCCGCCCCGCAGGACGTCGCCGCGATCTTCGCCATGCTCGGCCCCGCCTTCGCGATGAGCCGGACCATCGACCCCGAGCTGTGGCGCCGCTACATGGCTCTCATGCTCGACGCACTCAAGCCAACCAACGGCCCACAGCTCCCGGTAGGCCCGCCTCCGGCCGAAGCCCTCGACGCGATCCTGCGAAGCGGCAAAGGCTAGAACTTCAGCCGCACGATCACATTGTCGATCGTGCTCGGAGTACCACCGTTCTTGTCGTCGTTCGTCGACGTCAGCCACAGCCCGCCGTCCGGCGTCCGCGTGACACTGCGCAGCCGTCCCCAGCGACCCGAGAACACGGCCTGCGGCGTATCCACACCGTTGCCGGCGGCATTGATCTTCGTGACCCAGAGCTGCTCGCCGGTGACGCCGGCGATGTAGATCCAGTCGTTGACGATCTCGATGCCACTCGGCCCGGCCTGCGAGGTCGACCAGGTCCGCTTCGGCGCGATGTACCCGCCGCAGTCGCCGATCGTGCCCTCGCACGACGGCCAGCCGTAGTTCCCGCCCTTCTGGATCAGGTTGAGCTCGTCCTGACTGTTCTCGCCGAACTCAGCGGCCCACAGCTGACCGCGCGAGTCCCACGCGAGGCCCTGCGGGTTGCGATGACCCCAACTCCAGACGTACCGCGCGTTGCCGCCGCTGCTGTAGAACGGGTTGTCGCTCGGCGGCGTACCGTCCGGGTTCATCCGCAGGATCTTGCCGTTGAGCGAGTTCTTGTTCTGCGCGTTACCCGAGTTCTTCGCATCGCCGACGGTCGCGTACAACTTGCCGTCCGGACCGAACGCGATCCGCCCGCCGTTGTGGTACCGGTTCTTGGCGAGACCCGTGAGCACCGGCGACGACGTCGTGGCGAGCTTGCCGTCCTCGTACTTCATCCGCACGATCCGGTTGTCGCCGGAAGCCGTGTGGTAGAAGTACACCCAGTGGTCGGTCGCGAAGTTCGGCGACAACGCCAAGCCGAGCAGACCGCCTTCACCGCTGGTCGTCACCACGCCCGGCACCTTCCCGAGCGTCGTCTTCTGACCCGACGCCGTCACCCGCAGTACTTCGAACCGGTCCCGCTCGGTCACCAGCGCCGACCCGTCCGGCAGGAACGCCACACTCCAGCCGAGATCGACCTTCGCGATGTCCTTGTCGTACGCCGGAATCCCGCCGGCGCCGCCGGTCGACGTACGAACCGTGACGGCATTGCTCGCCGCGGAAGCATTGCCGTCAGGGTCACGCGCCTTGACGGTGAACGTGTACTCCGTGTTCGCCGTCAACCCGGTGACCGTCGTGGTGAGCGAGCCGGTCGTCGCGACCTTCGTCGAGGCTTGATACACGTCGTACCCCGCGATGCTGCCGCTGTTGTCGGTCGACGCGTTCCACGCCAGCGACACGCTGTTCGCGGTGACGCCGGTCGAATGCAGGTTCCCGGGCACCGACGGCGGCTGCGTGTCCCCACTGCCCGGCGTGGTGAACGTGACCACATTGCTCTGCTGCGAAGCGTTGCCCGCAGCATCGAACGCGCCGACCGAGATGTCGTACGACGTGTTCGCCGTCAACGTGTCGACGGTCGCGGCGAGAGTGTTGCCATCGACAACCTTCAGGACGTTGCCGCCGCGGTTGATCTCGTACCGAACGACGCCGACGTTGTCGGTCGCGGCGGTCCAGTGGAAGGTCGCGGCGTTGGACTTGATGTCGCTGACGGTGAGGTTGCCGGGCGCCGACGGCGGTGTGCTGTCGTCGGTGGTCGGTGTGACGGTCAGCTTGTCGGCGTTCGGCCCGCCGTCGGCGCTGGTCGCGCGAGCGCGGATCTTGTTGGTCCCGGCGGTGAGCTGGAGACGGACGGTCTTGGTCTGCCAGGTCGTCCACGCACCCGTTCCGGGGAACGTGATGCCGACCGCGCCGGGCTGACCGTTGACGGTGAAGTCCATCGGCCGGGTGGCCGCCGTACCGTTCGCGTATCGCAGTGTCACGTCGGCCGGCCCGGCCGGTGCCGACACTGTCCACTCGACATAGCTGCCGACGAGATTGTCGTAGTTGACGAAGCCGCTGCCGGTGTAGCCGGCGTGGTTGGACTCGACCACACCTTGCGAGATGGTCGCGTCCTCGGCCTGGTAGTCGGTGGCGGCCGCGGTTGCAGCCGGGGGAGCGCTGAGCCCGAGCGTGGCGACGGCCAGCGCGGTGACAGCCCAGATCGAGCGGGGTCTCATGAGGTCTCCTGGATTTCCGGGGCGGAGGAGCTGCAGGGGACTAACTATTAGGAAAGCTTCCTAACGATTATGGGTTCTGTCAACAGCACGATGCCCCCGCGGCCAGGTCCGCGGGGGCATCGCTTCAAACGGTCAGACGGTGGCGAGCACCGTCGGGCGGTAGAGGGTCAGACCCGAGGTCTCGTCGACCACGGCGACCCGGACGGACTCCGGTGTGGAGTCATGATGCGGTACGGCGAAGACGGCGGTCGCGCGGCGGCCGTCGTACCTGGCGATGTAGCTGAGGTAGCGCCAGTCGTCGTCGTCCCAGTAGTCGTGGATGTCGGAGCGCAGGTATCCGTCGACCGCGCGGTACGCCGGGCTGAGCAGCACCCGTCGTTGCGTGGCGACGAGTGGGGCGGTGCTGGATGCCGTACCGGCATACGGATGGCTGAGCCTGATCCGGAATCGGCGGATGGGGAGCAACCAGTAGCGGTCGAGCTCGGCGGACAGCATGACGAACACAGCTGCCTCTACGACCAGAACCAGCACGGCCGGACCCGCCGACCACCAACCGGTTGTTGCCGTTGTCGCCAGCGCAGCAGTTGCCAGTAGCAACAAAGCGCGGGCGATGGCACGCCGGCCGACGGGTTTCGCCGACTTTCCGGCACATCCACAGGAGGCCTCAGGCACGACGACCTTGGAGTAGATGAGGAAGCCGGTGAAGCCGATCGACAGCGCGACCGCGGCAACTGCCTCGATTGCCCAGACCGGCGGTAGAAGAAGGGCTAGCGCGATGATGGCTTCGACCGCGGCAACCGCTTGATAGGCGGGCTTAGCACGTGATTCGCCGACCAGTCGGGGAAGTGCGGTGCGGTCCGCCTGCTGCGGCTCGGCGAACTTGCCGTACGACGACCAGAGCAGGAGCAATCCGATCAGCAGCGGCTGAGCAGCCGCGAAACCGGTGCCCATCTCAGTTCGACGTGTAGATCGTCGCGATGTCGATCTCGTTGGTACCCGGTCGCCAGGCGCCGATCACCTGGGCATGCCGGCCGACCTTGAGCATCGACAGGTCCGATACCGCCGGCGTGCCGTTGTACACGGCTGCCGTCGTACCGGACTGGACGTGTCCGACGACCTTCTGGCCGTGGTGGTCGAACTGCACGCCGGAGCGGCTGATCGACGTGATCCCGACGGTCAGGTTGACGATGTTGACCCAGACGGCCTCGGCGGCCAGCACGCCGTCCGGCAGCAGTACGCCGCGCGCGTACAGGCCGTCGCCGATCTTGGCCTGGTCGATCGTGGTCGGGCGGAGCTTCCAGACGCTCGTCACGCCGGTCAGCTGGATCCGGTGCAACCGGCCGTCGGATCCCTGTACCTGCAGGAGATCCTGGTTGCGGCCCATGATCAGGCCTTCGGCGAAGTTCGGGTCCGGCTGACCCGCGTCCGCGAACTGCCGGGACGACGCGAACGCCGTCTCCGGCGCGAGCGATCCCATCGCGGTGGCAGCGACCAGTCCGGTCGCACCGAGAGCGGCGCGGCTGAGCAGCGAGCGGCGATCCATCGTGGTTGTCATCTCGGTTCTCCTCTCAGGCCGCGTTGATCGTCACGGGGGACAGGCCGCTGTTCAGGCTGAGGCCGAGCGCGCTGAACGCGGCCGGCGTGAAGTCGATGACCCGGTTCGAGGCGCAGTTCCCGCCGCAGCAGGTACGTTCACCGCAGAACAGGTCGGTCTGCGGACCGCAGTCGGCGATCGACGTGACGATCCGCTTACCGGTGCACAGACTGGTCGTGGCGTGCTGGAAGCCGCAGGTGCGCCGGGACATCCCGGTGATCCCGCAGCTGTCCGGATGGGTGATGGCGAAGCACGAGTCCGAGGTGTTCGGCCACGCGTGCTGCATGTTTCCCGAGTTACAGGTGCCGCAGGCGCCGTGCCCGGCGCTTCCACAGGGTCCCCATGCGTTCCCGCAACAGAACCATGAGGCTTCAGCAGTGATTCCGGCCATGACAGATTCCTCCTAGGCCTAGGGGCGGTAAGACCTAACAGGAACTGTTTGTACTCCGATCCGGCGGAATCTCCCAGAGCTCAGCGCGGAAATGGAAACTTTTTGCCTAGTGTTCGTGCGTGCTCAGGGTTTGACCGCGCAGCAGGAACCACGCCGCGACCGCTGTTGTCAGCAGGACGACGGCCCCGACCCCGGCGGCGGTTGCGACGCCATCGGCGAAGGACTGACGGGCCGCATCCAGCAGGGCGGCAGCGGCGTCCGGCGGCAAGTGCCCCGCGGCCTCGACGGCACCGCCGAGCGACTCGTGCGCTGTTTCCGGCGTACCGGCCGGGCTCGAGAAGCCGCGGTAGATGCCCGTGACGATCGAGCCGAGCAGTGCGATACCAAGCGCCGCACCGAGCTCGTACGCCGTCTCGGACACCGCGCTCGCCGCCCCAGCCTGCTCCTTCGGTACGGCGGCCAGGATCACGTCAGCCGTGACGGTGAACGAGAACCCAGCTCCCGCCCCGACCACGAGCAACGCAGCGCCGAGCAGCGGGTACCCGGTCGTTTGGCTGATCGTGGTGAGCGCAGCCAGCGCCACACCGATCGCAGCCAAGCCGCCCGCGACCACCGCACGCACCGAGAACCGCCGCGCCACGCGACCCGCCAGCAGACCGGCGACGACCGCCCCGATCGCGGCCGGCAACTCCGCCAGACCGGCCTCGATCGGCCGCATGCCCTGCACCAGCTGGAGGTACTGCGAGAGGAAGAAGATCAACCCGGAAAGCCCAAGAATCGTGAGCAGATCGGCCAGCACCGCGCTGCTGAAACCACGGCTGCGGAACAGGCGCAGGTCCAGCAACGGAATCGGTAGCCGACGCTGACGCCGTACGAATCCGTAGAGCCCGGCCACGCCGATGACCAGCGCCGCGAACGCGATCCAGCCGAAGCCTTGCGCCGCGAACTCCTTGATCGCATAGACGACACCGATCATGCCGACCATCGACAGGGCGACGCTGACCAGATCCCAGGGACCCGGCGCGGGGTCGCGCGACTCGGGCAGCAGCTTCGCGCCGACGACCACCAGCACCGCCATCACCGGCAGGTTGATCAGGAAGACCGAACCCCACCAGAAGTTCTCGAGCAGTACGCCGCCGACGATCGGACCGACCGCCATACCTGCCGAGGCGGCGGCGCCCCAGATGCCGATCGCGAGACTGCGCTCGCGCGGGTCGTGGAAGATGTTGCGGATCAGGGCGAGCGTGGCCGGCATCAACGTCGCGCCGGCGACACCGAGCAGTGCGCGGGCGACGATCATCAGCTCGGCCGAGTTTGCGTACGCGTTGAGCACGGAGATCGCGCCGAACGCCGTCGCGCCGATCAGCAGGATCTTCTTGCGTCCGATCCGGTCGCCAAGGCTGCCCATCGAGACGAGCAGTCCGGCCAGGACGAACGAGTATGCATCGCCGATCCACAGCAGCTGCGTGCCCGACGGCTGCAGATCCTCTGTGAGGAAAGGAGTTGCGAGGCCGAGGACCGTCGCGTCGACCGCGACCAGCAGCACGGCAAGCACGAGTACGCCGAGCGCCAGCCAGCGCCCCGGTCGGGTGACCTGCTGCTTCATTGCGTTCTCCGTACTGCGCCGCCGAGGAGCAACTCGGTGATGTTCGAGGTGAAGTCGTTGGAGGCGACCCGGCCCTCGGAGACGGCCCAGGCCGCGGAGACCAGCAGTCCGTAGAGCGCCTCGCTCAACCAGACCGGGCTGAGGTCGATCCGGAACTCGCCGGCCTCCTGACCGCGCCGGAACAGCGCGACCATGCGCGCGTCCAGCCGGGCCCAGCCCACGTGCTGCCCGTCTCCTTCGAAGAGCTGGTTCTCCGAGTACAGGAACGCGAGCAGGCCCGCGGACGGCTCCAGCTCCCGCACCAACCGCCGCACCGCGTCGGCGGCCGGACCGTCATCGAGACCTGCCTTCTCGACCGCGCTCTCACACTCGGCCAGCCCTAGTTCCTCGAGCGCGCGCACCAGCGCATCCCGGCCGGCGAACTGGCGGTTCAGCGTCGCGCGGCTGATCCCGGCCGCCCGCGCGACCTCGTCCATCGTCGCCCCGGACTTCCGCATCAGCAGGCCGGCGGCATCCCGCAGTACCCGCTCCCGATCAACAGCCATGAGACAAGGATAACCCATTTGAGACATTCATGTCTCATCTCTAGCATTGGAGTCAGTATGCGGTATACGATTCTGAGCAGCGAGGCAGTGTGTCCGGGAATAGATCGGGACCGGATATGCTTGCACCGTTTGTGGAGGGGAGTATTCCGCCACGGCAGTGTCGTCATCACGGGAGGCCTAGCGGCCGAACCGGTGCTGCCGGCCCAAGGGAACTTGGGTGGGAGAGACCTCCGGACCGAGCTAGAGGTATGCCCACGTCCGGAGGTTCGTCATGGTCTCAGTCATGCCACCAGTGGTTTGGGTGCTCACGATCGTCGGCCTGCTCGCGATCGTCGCGTTCGATCTGATCGTGATCGCGCGCCGCAACCACACCGTGACGATCAAGGACGCGACCCGCTGGGTGCTGTTCTACGTCGGCCTCGCGGGACTCTTCGCGCTCGGGCTGTTCCTGTTCAGTCCGGGACAGAGCGGCAGCGAGTTCGTCGCCGGCTACATCACGGAGTACAGCCTCAGCGTCGACAACCTGTTCGTGTTCGTGATCATCATGGCGCGGTTCGCCGTCCCGAGCCTGGCGCAGGACAAGGTGCTGTACATCGGCATCGTGGTCTCGATGCTGCTGCGGGCGATCTTCATCCTGGCCGGCGCGGCGGCGATCTCGGCGGCGAGCTGGGTGTTCTACATCTTCGGCGCGTTCCTGGTCTATACCGCGATCCGGCTGGCGCTCGAGGGCGAGAACGACGAGAGCGACTTCCAGGAGAACGCCGTACTGCGGGGGCTGCGCAGGATCCTCCCGCTCGCGCACGACTACGACGGCGACAAGCTGACCACCCGGATCGACGGGCGCCGGCTGCTCACGCCGCTGGTGATCGTGATCGCCGCGATCGGGATGGCGAACGTGATCTTCGCGCTCGACTCGATCCCGGCGATCTTCGGCCTCACCCAGGACGCGTACATCGTGCTGACCGCCAACGCGTTCGCGCTGATGGGTCTGCGCCAGCTGTACTTCCTGATCGGCGGCCTGCTGGAGCGGATCATCTACCTGAACGTCGGCCTGTCGGTGATCCTCGCGTTCATCGGCGTCAAGCTGATCATCGAGGCGCTGCACGGCTCGCACATCGACGACATCGGCGCGATCCACCTGCCGCATATCGGCATCCTGACGTCGCTCGGCTTCATCCTCGCCACGTTGTTCGTGACGACCGTGGCCAGCCTGATCAAGTCGTCGTACGACAACCGCCGCGAAGAGGTCCGGGTCAAGATCGACGACTGACTTCAGGGGTACGGCGTACGTCCTTGAGGCGCAGGTACAACACGGGGATCGGCGTCCAGATCAGCCCGGATGCCAGCAACGCGGCGCGCAGCGACGAGCGGCCCAACGCGCCCAGCGGCGGGCCGCCGACGACCTGACCGATCGCGTTCGCCTGGGAGACCATCGAGATCACCGTCGCGCGCGAGCGGGAGTCGACGTGGCGGTTCAGCCAGGCGGACTCGATCGGGTACGCGAGGGTGCCGGCGACGGTGTTGAGCCACATCGCGGCCAGCGCGAGCCAGAGGTTGCCGAGCAGGGCGAACGAGCAGATGCCGACCACCTGCAGCATCGCCAGCGTCGCGAGGATGCCGGTGGGATGGGCGGCGGACAGGCGGTCGGGGGACAGCCGGTTCAGCACCAGGGACGTGAACAGCGACAACAGCGTCCCGACCAGCGCGAGCGCGGTGAACCAGAACGCGGGGTCCGACGTACCGAAGACCGTCGGGAAGCTGAAGTTCAGGATCTTGACCGACCACAACCGGTCGAACGCCTCGCTGGCGAGGCCGGAGATCAGGCTGATGATGACCAGTGTGCGTACGACGGGACGCCGCCGGGCCGCTTCGAGGCCGCTCTTGAACGTCTCGGCCATCTGCCGGAAAGTCTCACGCTCCTCCTTCGGGGTCCGGTGGAAGTTCTGCTCGCGCATGAAGACGGCGAGCATCAGCGCGAGCAGGATCATCCCGGCGCCGGAGATCGCCATCGGCAGCGGCAGGCTGACCAGGCCGAGCGCGCCGGCACAGACGATCCCGACGATCCTGCCGCCGAGCTCGAACTGCTGCGCCCGGACGAACACGGGAGCCGCGCGCTCGGTGCCGATCTCGTCGGTGATCCAGGCCTGGTCGGCGCCGGAGGTGAACGTGAAGCCGACGCCCCACAGCACCTGCGCGGCGAGGATCGCCAGGAACGCGGGCACCAGGCCCTGGAGCAGGAAGCCGGCGCCGATCAGGACGAAGCCGATGATGATCGAGAGCCGGCGGCTGTAGAGGTCGGCGACGATGCCGGTGGGGATCTCGAACAGGAAGCAGGCGAGCTCGAGCGTGGTCCCGACCAGGACCATCTGCAGCGGGTTCAGGCCGGCGTCGCGGACGTAGTACACCGCGCTGAGGGTGAAGGACAGCGCGGCGAGGAACGACCAGGCGCCGTTGTAGACGTAGTACGTCCGAACAGGGTCCGCGGACCGGTAGACAGACATGTCGAAGTGCTCCCGAAAGCGTGTGCGGGCATGACGAAGCGCGACCGGCGGTCAAGCGCTTGACGTGACGCACGACGGTGGCCCGGATCGGGCCGCGGAGGTGCGCTTTCAGGAGCGGGATTGCATGTCGCTCAGGGTAGAGGAGACCCGGCGCGTCCGCCTCCGAATTAGCCGACCACGGGCGGTGATCCGGGGTACTATCGATACTGCCTGGCCCGGCCGTTCCCCCGTGATGGTCGGGTCAGGTTTTTGCCGCGTTGCGTAAGTAGATTCTTACGCGTAAGGTCGGGCTTACCGATTGAAGGAGTGCTGTGGCGGTCGAGGTCGGCGCCGTCCTGGCGGCGGTCGCCGATGCGTCCCGGCGACGGATGGTGACGCGGCTGGCGCAGGGTCCGGCGACCACCGGGCAGCTGGCCGAATTGTTCCCGATCAGCCGGCCGGCGGTGTCGCAGCATCTGAAGATCCTGCAGACAGCCGATGTGGTGCGGACCACTCTGGTGGGTCGCCACCGCTGGCACGAACTGAACCCCGACGCACTCCACGCCATCGCCCACTGGGCCGTCGACGTGGCCACCCGTCACGACAAGGCGCCACCCCTGCGCCGCACCCCTGGAGATGGGTCGACACCGGCCTGATGCCGTCGCGCGACGGCCGGCCGCGAACGATTCCGGCCTCCACGCCGACGAAGTCAGGTCTTGACATTTGGGTCGGCGGGCGGGTTGACTGCCATATAGTTAACAGCAGAAATAAATTGTGGATCGGTCCGGTGTCGGCGGCTCAGAGCGACCCCGGGCTTGATCGGTGTATGCCCGGATCCGATGGCTGGCCATCGGATCATTTGGCGTTTGCCGTCCGGTAGTTGCTGCGGGCAACACTGATTACTCCTTGTTTACAAGGGATTCAGTGGCATCGGTCACCGTCCGGTATCGACCGGGCCGGGAACTCTTCCGCTCCGCAGGGGTTGTGTGTCATCCTCCGGGATAGCGAAACCCGAGATCCTATCGGATATCGGTTCCACTCCAGCGCGTGAGGGAAAGGATGCGGAGTGAGCGCAACCTTCGAGGTGAAACCGGCGCCGGCGCCCCCGGCGTCGCGGGCGGGTGAGACGGCTGCCCGGAAGCCACCGCGAACATCCCGCCGGACCCAGGCCCGGCGGAGCCTGCGGCGGCATTGGCAGCTCTATCTGCTGATCGTCGTACCGCTCGCGTACTTCGTCATCTTCAAGTACATCCCGATCGCCAACGCGGTGATCGCGTTCAAGGACTACAGCCCGGTCAAGGGCCCGTGGGGCAGCGACTGGGTCGGGTTCAAGAACTTCGAACTGTTCTTCCAGAACCCGGTGTTCTGGACCCTGGTGAAGAACACGTTCCTGCTGTCGGTCTACACCGTGCTGGCCAGCTTCCCGATCCCGATCATCCTGGCGATCGCGCTGAACGAGATCCGCAACGGCCGGTTCAAGAAGACGGTCCAGCTGGTCACGTACGCGCCGTACTTCATCTCCACCGTCGTTGTGGTCTCGATGACGATCCTGGTGCTGTCCCCGCGGCTCGGTTTCGTCAACGACGCGATCGGGCTGTTCGGCGTACCGTCGGTCGACTTCCTCGGGAACCCGAACTACTTCCGCCACATCTACGTCTGGTCCGACGTCTGGCAGACCACCGGGTACTCCGCGGTGATCTACCTGGCGGCGCTGTCGGGCATCGACCCGGCGCTGCACGAGTCGGCCCGGATCGACGGCGCCAGCCGGCTGCAGCGGATCCGGAACGTCGACCTGCCGGGGATCATGCCGACCGCGGTGATCATCCTGGTGCTCGGCGTCGGCAACATCATGTCGATCGGGTTCGAGAAGGCGTTCCTGCTGCAGAACCCGCTGAACACCCAGCAGTCCGAGATCATCGCCACCTACGTGTACAAGACCGGTCTGCTGAACGCGGACTTCAGCATGGCGACCGCCATCGGGCTCTTCAACTCGGTGATCAACCTCTTCCTCCTGCTCGGCGTGAACTTCGTCGCCAAGCGCATCACCGGAAACGGACTTTGGTCATGAGCATCACGTTGCAAGGCTTCCGGCGTACGGCGCCCCGCCCGGAGAGCTCGAAGCGGACCGCGATCGAGGAGACCCGCACCGACAAGATCTTCCTGGTCGGCGTGAAGGTCATGCTCTGGCTGGCGCTGATCATCGTCGCCGTCCCGCTGATCTACATCGTCGCGAACTCGTTCAGCAGCCCGTCGGCGGTGAGTGCCGGCCGGGTGCTGTTCTGGCCGATCGAGCCGAGCATCCGCGCGTACAAAGAGGCCTTCAGCGATCCGCTGATCATGAAGGGCTACCTGAACTCGTTCATCTACGCGATCGGCGGGACGCTGATCAGCGTCACGCTGACGATCGCGATCGCGTACCCGCTGTCCCGCCGGACGTTCTTCGGCCGGAACGTGATCATGAGCGTGCTGATCTTCACGATGCTGTTCTCCGGCGGCCTGATCCCGACGTACCTCGTGGTCCAGGACCTCGGGATGCTGAACACCCGCTGGGCGATGGTGATCCCGAGCGCGATCGGGGTCTGGCAGGTGATCATCGCCCGGACGTTCTTCCGGTCGACGATCCCGGACGAGCTGTACGAGGCGGCCACCATCGACGGGGCCAGCGACCTGCGGTTCCTGTGGTCGATCGTGCTGCCGCTGTCCAAGCCGGTGATCGCGGTGATCGCGCTGATGTACGCGATCTTCCAGTGGAACAGCTACTTCGATGCCCTGATCTACCTCAAGGATCCCGGTCTGTACCCGCTGCAGATCGTGCTCCGCAACGTGCTGATCCTGAACACCCTCACCGGATCCACCACCACGACGAACCTGGCCCAGCAGCTCGAACAGCAGCAGCTGGCCAACGTCCTCAAGTACGCGCTCATCGTCATCTCGAGCCTGCCCGTACTGATCATCTACCCGTTCGTCGCCCGCCACTTCACCAAGGGCGTAATGGTCGGCGCGGTCAAGGGCTGAGCCAAGAGGCTCGACCCACTTCAGAGAGGAACACAGCAATGCGCTCATCCGTGAGCAAGGTCGTCGCGCTGGCCGCCGCCGGCGCGCTCGTCCTGGCGGCGTGCAGTTCGGACAAAACGTCCAAGGGAGCGGCGAACGAGACCTCGTCCGACGGCAAGACCGTCATCGACACGTTCACGCCGTCGGACTCCAGCACCAACCTGACCACCAACGCGGTCACCAAGATCATGAGCGACAAGTTCAAGATCCAGTTCCGCTGGCAGACCACGACGTACGACGCCGGGCCGGCCAAGGAGAAGCGGCAGATCGCGCTCGCCAGTGGCGACTACCCGGATCTGTTCTTCCTGATCCCGTGGGTCGACGCGTTCACCCAGGCCGAGGTGCTCAAGCTCGGCCAGCAGGGTGTCGCGGTGCCGCTCGAGGACCTGATCAAGGAGAACGCGCCGAACATCCAGAAGGTGCTGGACTCCAACAAGGAGTACAAGGAGATGGCGACCGCGCCCGACGGTCACATCTACGCGCTGCCGCAGTGGGCCGACTGCTTCCACTGCACCTACCCGGACAAGCTGTGGATCAACAGCGCCTGGCTGAAGAAGCTCGGCCTGGCGGTGCCCAAGACCACCGACGATCTGCGTAACGTGCTCGAGGCGTTCAAGACCAAGGACCCGAACGGCAACGGCAAGGCCGACGAGATCCCGATGACCACCGACGTCCAGGACAGCAGCCTGATCGCGTACCTGATGAACGCGTTCGCGTACGACCCGGTCGGTGCCAACAACGGCGTACGGTCGCTGCTCACGCTGCAGGGCGACAAGGTCGTCACCCCGGTGACCTCGGACCAGTGGAAGGAAGGCCTGAAGTACATCCACGGCCTCTACAAGGACGGCCTGATCGACCAGGCGGCGTTCACCCAGAACGCGCAGGCGTTGCAGGCCCAGGGCAACGACCCGAAGGCCGTCAAGCTCGGATCGGTGCCGGTGCTGTGGCCGGGCATCTTCGTTCAGCTCGACTCCAAGGACGGCCGCGACAAGCAGTACGACTCCGTGCCGCCGCTGACCGGTCCCGAGGGCAAGAGCTACACCGGGTACAACCACCCGACCTCGACCGGCTACACGTTCATGCTGACCAACAAGGCCAGCAAGGAGGCCCAGGTCGCGGCGATCAAGATGCTGGACTGGATCTACAGCGACGAAGGCCAGATGATCACCAACATGGGCCCGGAAGGTGTCGGCTGGACGAAGCCCGCCGCCGGTGACATCGCCCTCGACGCGAGCACCAAGCCGCTGTACAAGCCGGTGCAGAACGCGCCGAAGAACATCAGCTGGGGCGCGCTCGGCCAGTACAACAACACCTTGGCCTTCCGGAATGCGCAGGTCACGCCGAAGGACATCTACAGCGGCGCCGGCCTCGAGCGGCGGCTGTGGGACGCGACCAAGCAATACGAGGGACATGTCGACAAGTCGCAGTGGTTCCCGCAGGCGTTCATGTGGCCGGACCCGAGCCTGAGCGGCGAGATCGCCACGCTGCAGACCAACCTGGACACGTACGTCAACCAGAACCAGCTGGCGTTCATCACCGGTTCGAAGAACATCGACACCGACTGGGACGCGTACGTGAAGGGTCTCGAGAGCACCGGCATGCCGCGGTACCTGGAGATCAACCAGCAGGCCTACGACAAGTACAAGTCCGGGAGCAAGTAACACCTCATGTCGCACGAACTGTGGTTCCGCACCCCTGCACCGGACTGGTTCGAGGCGTTGCCGGTGGGCAACGGGCATCTCGGCGGGAAGGTGTTCGGCCGGGTCGGCGAGGAGCGGATCGCGCTCAACCTCGACGACGTCTGGTCGGGCGACGGTCCGCGCACGTTGACCGTGCCGGACGGCCCGGCGGTGCTGGCCGACGTACGACGGTTGTTGCTGCAGGAAGGCGATCGGCTGGCGGCCACCGAGCGGACCCGGGCGTTGCAGGGTCCGTTGGTGGAGTCGTACCAGCCGCTCGCCGACCTGGTGATCCGGTCGGCGGGTTCGGCGACCGACTACCGGCGCAGTCTGGAGCTGCGGACCGGGATCGTCGGTGTGGAATACACAGTGGATGGAACCCGGTTCCGGCGTGAGACCTTCGTGTCCACGCCGGACCAGGTGATGGTCTGGACGATCACGGCCGACCGGCCGGGTGCTGTCGACCTCGAACTGTCGTTGGAGAGTCAGCACCCGGTCCGGCCGGAAGTTGCCCATGGCACCTATGGTGTGGTCGGGCATGCGCCGTCGGATCTGACGATCGAGTACCGGGAGAGTCCGGATCCGATCCGGTACGAAGAAGGGCGTGGCATCGGGTTCGGTGTCGCTCTCCGTGTGCTGGCCGACGGCGGCACCGTCGGCCCCTCCGCTGCCGGTGTCGCCGTACGCGGCGCCGACAGCGTGACGGTGCTGCTGTCGGCTGCGAGCACATTTGCCGGCTGGTCGGTGGCGCCGGGGCGGGATCCTCTCGTGGCGCTGCGGTCTGCGGTCGAGGTGCTGGATTCGGTTGCTGTGGACAAGCTTCGGGAGCGGCACGTCGAGGACCACGCGGCGTTGTACGACCGGGCTTCGCTTTCGTTGGGTGCGGCAAGTGACTTGCCGACCGACGAACGGATCAAGGCGGTGGCTGCCGGGGGCAACGATCCGGACCTGGTCGCGTTGACGTTCAACTTCGGTCGGTACCTGTTGATGGCGTCCTCCCGCCCCGGGACGCAGGCGGCCAACCTGCAAGGCATCTGGAACCAGGACCGCCGGCCGATGTGGGCCAGCGACTGGACCAACAACATCAACACCCAGATGAACTACTGGCCGGCCGACCTGACCGGCCTGCACGAGTGCTTCGACCCGCTGACGGATCTGCTCGAAGGACTGGCTGTTTCGGGTGCCGACACCGCTCGGATCTTGTACGACGCACCGGGGTGGGTCTCGCATCACAACTCGGACCTGTGGCGGGCGACCTGGCCGGTGGGTGCGGGCGGGGACGATCCTGTTTGGGCAATGTGTGCGACGTGCGGGGTGTGGTTGACGGCGCATCTCATGGAGCACTACCGGTTCACGTTGGACGTGGACTTCCTGCGCGACCGCGCGTATCCGTTGATCGCGGGTGCGGCGGAGTTCGTGCTGTCGATGCTGGTCGAGGACGGTGACGGGGTGCTGCAGTTCATCCCGTCGACTGCCCCGGAGCATCATTTCATCTTGCCGTCGGGAGCGAAGGCTTCGGTTGATCTGACGTCTACCTATGACATCTGGTTGATCCGCGAGTTGTTCGCGAACCTGGTCGAGGCTTCTGAGGTTCTGGGGCTCGAGTCCGCGGTGGCTGCACGTGTTGCCGCGGCGCGTGATCGGCTAGCTTCGGTGCGGGTGACGCCGGACGGGCGGCTGTACGAGTGGCCGACCGACTGGCCGCCGTCCGAGCCGCAGCACCGGCATCAGTCGCATCTCTACGGCTTGTATCCGGGAGCAGAGATCGACCCGACACGTACGCCGGAATGGGCCGCGGCTGCTCGTGCCTCGTTGGACCTGCGGACCGATGGTGCTGTGAACGGTGGGTGGACTGCGGCGTGGCTGGTCGCGTTGTGGGCACGACTGTTCGAGCCCTCGAAGGCTGCTGCGGTGATCCAGGACTACTTGGGCCGGCTGGTGTCGGACAACCTCCTGCACCGCGACGGCGACATCTTCCAGATCGACGCGAACTTCGGCATGACCGGCTGCATCCCGGAGCTGTTGCTGCAGAGCCACACCGACGTGATCCGCGTCCTGCCGGCGCTGCCTGCTGAATGGCCGGACGGGTCGTTCCACGGTCTGCGGGCGCGCGGCGGTCTGTCGTTCGACGTGACGTGGCGGAACGGCGTACTGACCGAGGCCGTCGTACGGGCGTCGCACGCGGGCACGCACCGGATCGCGCTGCCGGACGGGGAGCGGGCGGTGGAGCTCGCGGCCGGCCAACAGGTGGACCTGGTTAGGACTGCCTAACCTTGGTTGTTGTAGGCTCAACCTCCGTGAAGAAGCTGATAGGGATCGTCGTGTCGGCCGCCGTACTGCTCGTCGCGGGTTGCGGTGGTGGCGACACCAAGAGTGCGGACACCGGGGTCGGGGACAAGGACGTGGCGACCGGCGGGCGGCTGTTCAGCACCGCCGACACCGAGACCGCGAAACTTGGCTCGGACGCGGCGCCCGGTGCGTTCCCGCGGACCGTCAAGGGCGCGCTCGGCTCGGTGCAGATCCCGGCGAAGCCGACGCGGGTCGTCGTACTGGACAGCGGCGAGCTGGACGACGTACTGGCGCTGGGGATCACGCCCGTCGGCATGGCCACGACCGCGGGGCAGAACGGCGTACCGTCGTACCTCGCCGACAAGGCGCAGGGGATCAAGACGGTCGGCGGTATCAGCGAACTCAACCTCGAGGCGATCGCGGCGCTCAAGCCGGACCTCATCCTCGGCAGCAAGCTGCGTGCGAACGACCTGTACTCGAAGTTGAGCGCGATCGCACCGACGGTCTTCAGCATCCGGCCCGGGTTCCCGTGGAAGGAGAACTTCCTGCTGGTCGCGGACGCGCTCGGCGAGGAGGACAAGGCCACCGGAATCCTGAACGACTACCAGAAGCGCGCCAACGACGTGAAGTCCAAGGTGCAGGGTACGCCGACGATCTCGCTGGTGCGGTTCCGGCCGGGGGAGATCCGGCTGTACGGCAACCTGTCGTTCATCGGCGTCATCCTGAAGGACATCGGCCTGCCGCGGCCGAAGATCCAGGACGTGCAGGATCTCGCGGTCGAGGTCTCCCAGGAGAACATCGGCAAGGCCGCCGGCGACTGGATCTTCTACTCCAGCTACGGCAAGCCCGACACCACCGACGAGAACAAGGTTGTCAACGGCAACCTATGGAAGTCCCTGGCCGCGGTGAAGGCAGACAAGTCCGCACGCGTCGACGACGAGGTCTGGTTCCTCGGCCTAGGCCCACTCGGCGCCATGAACGTCCTCACCGACCTGGAAAAACTCCTCGGCCCGAAGGGATAGTCTCGCCCGCGCGCCACGCAGGCGCTTTCTTCGCCGAGTAGATTCAGTCGTCCTTCACAGGCAGCAGATTGCGTTCGGTGAAGACTTTTTTGGCGATGGTGATTGCGTTGAGGGCGCGGGGGAAGCCGGCGTAGCCGGCGGCGTGGGTGAAGGTTTCTACGATCTCGGTGGGCGTCAGGCCGACGTTCAGGGACGTGCGGATGTGGACCTCGAGCTGCGGTTCGCAGCCGCCGAGTGCGGTCAGGATGCCCAATGTGACGAGCTGGCGCTGCTTGGGATCAAGCCCTGGCCGCGAATAGATGTCACCGAAGCCGAAGGCGACGATGTGGTGAGCCAGCGCCGGCGCGATGTCGGCGAGGTTCTCCATCACGGCGGGTGCAGAGCCGCCGTCGACCGCGTTCAGCACCTCCAGCCCTCGCTGGTAGCGGATCTGCTCGTCGGGACTGTTGATGTCAGGAGCCGTCATACCCCGACGCTAGCCCGCGACCGGCCGACGCCGCGGCCAGCAGGCTCAGTACCGGCGTCGTCCGCGTTGGTACGGCGTGAAGCCGGCAGGCTCCTCGTTGCCGACCCAGTCGCCGTCCTCGAGGCGACGAAGGCTGGTCTCCAGCTCGAGAGACAACCACCCGGCGAGCTGCGGATGGCTGGAGTGTTGCCACAGGCCGTACGGACCGCGCAAGGTCTCCAGATAGTTGACCAGCTCGCGGATCCGGCGGTCCTGCGGGGAAACGCCGCAGCGGGACGCAAGATCGAGCAGGAAGGCGAGGTCGAAGGTGGCGTAGAACGTGATCTGCCCCATCGCCCGTTCGAGCCCGACAAGCCGTGATACCTCCCAACCGATGGCCGACGCGTCCCGGGTCTCGCGGGCGAGTAGGTGGTCGACGCCGGTCCGCGCGGCCTCGGACCGCCGTCGCTCGGGATGCATGGCCAGGCAGGCGACCGCACCGGTCGTCGCCGATCGGCAACCAAGTCCGCGCGGCAGCCGGCGATACTCCTTCTCCGGCGGCGCCGGTCGCCCCGCCTGGCCGAGGTCAGCTTTCGGGCCGGCCGGCCACGATCCGTCGTCGAGGCGGACGCCGAGGAGCCACTTGTAAGCACGCTCGGCGCGAGGATCCGTCGCGAACCCGGCGGCGGCGATCCCGCGCAGCGGTACGACGGTATGCATCGTGACGAAGCGAGCCCCTTCGATCGGCCCAGGAACCGACCACGAGCCGTCCGGCCGTTGATGCCGAAAGATCGTCTCCACTGCAGCCGCCATCGCAGGCCCGCCGTACCCGAGATAGGCCAGCCGACACAGCAGATAGCCTGCTTCATAAGGCCGAGCCTCGGCCAGCTCCGCGACCAGCGCATCGATCTCAGGGCTTCGATCAATCTCGACTCGCCACGCGGCGACCTCCGCGTCCTGATCGTCGGCGCCCTCGAGCTCGCGGGCGGCCCGCCACCGCAAGGACGGGGACGGGTCTCCGAGCAGCAGGGCGCCGATGCTCATCGCAGTACCTCCAGGAGATGAGGCGCTGTCAGCGTGCCGGCGATCGCGTCGGGCGGGCCCTCGAAGACGATCCGGCCGCCGTCCGGTCCCGCGCCCGGTCCGAGTTCGATGAGCCAGTCGCAGGCGGCGAGGAAGGCCGGATCGTGCTCGACAACCACCACGCTGTTGCCAGCAGCAACGAGCGCGTCGAGCGTGCGGACGAGTACTGCGACATCCGTGGCTTGGAGACCGACGGTCGGCTCGTCGAGCACGTACAGGGCGGTTGCCTTCGTTTTGCGGGCGAACTCCTTGGCGAGCTTGAGCCGCTGCGCTTCGCCGCCCGACAGGCTCCAGCCCGGTTGCCGCAGTACGAGGTAGCCGAGTCCGAGTTCGACGGCGGCACCGCCAACCCGGCGTACGGCGTCAACGTCGCCGTACTCGTCGACCAGTTCGGCGATGGTGAGGGCGTCGATGTCGGCGAGACTCCGGCCCCGGTCGAGCAGCGCGGCGGCCTCGTGGCGGTATCCGGATCCTCCGCAGGCATCGCAGGTCTGGCGAACCGACGGCAGGAACGACATGTCCTGCTGCCACACCCCTTTGCCCTTGCAGGCATCGCAGTTGTAGGTCAGGTCCTTGATCGTGACGCCTTGTTCAATGACTGCCTCGCTCGCGGCGAACTCCTTCCGGACGGCGCCGATCAGTCCGAGGAACATGCCCGGAGACGTGATCTCCGCGCGGGACTGGTCGGCCACAACCGTTCGCTCGGGCGCGCCGGAGATCGTGTCGTGGTCGCCGGGCCGGAGGCGGACCACGCCGCGGCCAGGTATGTTGGTCTTCGGTTGGGCCAGACCGAGCGCGATGGTGTCGACGACGAGCGAAGACTTTCCCGACCCTGACACCCCGCAGACCCCGACCAGTACGCCGAGCGGCACGCGAGCGTCGAGTCCGTCGAGGTTGTTCTCGCGCGCCCCGGTCACCTTCATCCAACCTGTCGGCTCCCGACGGCGGTCGCGGTGCGCCACTGGAACCTGTCCGTCCAGAACCGCTCGGGTCACCGACTGCGGGCTATCCGGACCGACCAAGCGACCGCCGGCCGGCCCAGCACCGGGACCGATCTCGATCACGTCGTCGGCCGCGCGGATGATGATCGGGTCGTGCTCGACGGCGATGACGGTGTTGCCGGCGGCCCGCAAATCGGTCAGCGTCCGGGCGAGGGCGGTCACCTCCGACGGATGCAGACCCCTGGAGGGCTCGTCCAGCAGTACCGTCATGCCGACGAGTCCGTCGCCGAGCACCGATGCCAGCTTGACCCGCTGCGCCTCGCCGGCCGATAGCGTCCAGGTGCTCCGATTCAGCTGGAGGTAGCCCAGTCCGACGGCACGGAGGAAGCCGAGCCGCCGGATCGCGATGGTCCGGGCGTCTGCCGCCTGTGCATCGTCGGGCACGTCCATCGAGGTCAGTACGTTCTCCAGGTCGGCGAGCGAGGCAGCGAAGAACTCGTCCCGCGCGAGTCCCTGGATGCGGATCGTCAGGTACGGCGGGCGCAGCCGCCGGCCGCTGCACTCGCGACACGGAAAGGCGTGCGAATACTGGCCGCCGACGTCGTTCGACGCCCAGTGGTTCAGCCCCTCCCACGACCCGTCGCCGTACAGGACAGCCTGTCGGGCCTCGTCGTCCAACTCCGCCCAGGGAGCGCGATTCAGGTCGAAACCGAAGCGCTCGGCCAGCAACTGAATCGGTGACCCGAGGCCTGCGCGGAACCATGACAGCCCGGCGCTCGCGCGGAACCAGGACAGGGCGCCGCCGAAGACTCCGTCGGCGATGGGCGCATCCGGATGCACGATCAGCTTGGCGAAATCGAACTCGTGCTCGACGCCGAGGCCGAGGCACTGCGGACAGATCGACATCGGTGAGCCCACGAGGTGTCGCGGCTCGATCGGTACTGCGCTGGTCCCGCAGTCGCTGCAGCTCCACGGCGCCTCCGGCTTCGGCGACGTCCGTCGTACTGCCTCGTGACCGCAGGCAAGGCAGGTGCGGACACCGGCCCTTGCGATGATCACGGCGAGCAGGCGGTCGAGGTCGCTGGATCGGCCAACGGTCACCCGGTCGGCATCCCAGACGTAGAAGCCCGGACCGCTCCCGTCGAAGCTCAGGCCGGACGGGTCGACGCTCATCGTCGGGCCGAGGCCGGTCAATGAGTCGACGGGAGCCTCTGGTCCCTCGCGGACCGACTGCCGCTCGTAGACCGACAAGCACTCGAGCAACCGTCTGGTCGCCTCCGACTCGAGGACGTCGTGGACCAGCGACGACTTGCCCGAACCCGATACACCGGTGACGACGGTGAACCGGTCCTTCGCGAAATCGACGTCGACTCCCTGCAGATTGTGGGCGCGGGCGCCGCGCACGCGGATCGCGTTGCTGGACCGGCGGTCGGTGCGCGGCTTGCGGCGAGGTCGCACCGGCGGCTGCTTGTCGGCGACGGGCGGCCCGCAATGCTGCAGACGCCCGCCATCGGGACCGCCGCCCGGGCCTAGATCGATGCGCCAGTCGGCGGCGGCGATGACGTCGGGCTGGTGTTCGACGACGACCACCGTGCAACCGCTGCCCGTCAGCCGGTCGAGTACTGCGAGCAACCGATCGAGGTCGCCGGGATGCAGACCCGTCGTCGGCTCGTCGAGCAGTATCAGGTCGCCGGACCGCGCCTTGGCCACCTCGCGGGCGAGCCGTACGCGTTGGGCTTCTCCACCGGATAGGCTCGGAGACGGTTGCCCGAGCGTCAGATAGCCCAGCCCGACCTCCTGCAGAGGTTGCAGGATGCGGCTGACCGACGGGTGGTCGGCGAACACCTCGATGGCCTCGTCGACGCTCAGGGCCAGTACATCGGCAATCGACCGGCCCGCCCAGGTCGCTTCGAGTACTTCGGGACGGTAGCGCTGGCCGTCGCAGGTCTCGCAGGGGATCCAGATCGGCGCGAGATAGCTCAGGCCCATCGCCACCGATCCCATGCCCTCGCAGTCCGGACAGGCGCCCTCGGGCCGGTTGAAGGTGAAGTCCGAGGCGGACCGTCCGGTCTCGTTCGCGAAGACGTCGCGGATCCGGTCGAGCACCTTGGTGTACGTCGCCGGATTCGACCGCGGGTTGTTGCCCAGCGGGGCTTGGTCCACCGCGCGAGCACGTGTCGCCGGCGCGTCGAACGTCGTACATCCGACCGGGGCATGTTCGCGCAGGGACGCCAGCAAGACCTGCTGGCTGATGGTGGTCTTGCCCGCTCCGGATGGACCAGTGATCACGGTCAGCGATCCGAGTGGGATCTCGCAGTCGACCGCGTGGAGGTTGCGTAGGTTCGCGCCGGTGATGCGGATGCGGTCGTCGGATAGCGGGCGTTGCGCTCGGGGGCGGCGTACGCCGGCGGAGAAGCCGATGCCGGATGCCGTGCCGGCGCGCCAGAGGTCCGCGGGCGGGCCTTGGAACACCAGCCGTCCTCCGCCGTCCCCACCGCCGGGCCCGATCTCGACGATCTCGTCGGCCATGGCGACGGCCAGCGGGTCATGTTCGACCATCAACACCGGTCCGGGCAGGGCGGCGATGGCGTCGAGCAATCGGCTGAGATCGCTGTGGTGCAAGCCGATCGTCGGCTCGTCGAGGACGTGCAGGAGGTCTTCGAGGCGCCCCGACAGTACGACGGCGAGCCGGGTACGTTGCGCCTCACCGCGCGAGAGGGTCGGCATCGATCGGTCGAGGGCGAGGTATCCAAGGCCGAGGTCCTGCAGCGGACGCAGGCGTCTGAGCAACTCGTCCTGGATGCGCCTCGCCGGCGACCCGAGTGGGAGTTGCTCCATGAAGTCGAGGACCTCGGTCACCGATCGAGCTGTCAGCTCCTGGAGTGTGACGCCGGCTATGCGGTGTGACGAGGTGTCGTTGTCGCCCCGGAAGGCTGACGGTGCGAGCGGGCGGACCCATGCGCCGCACCGCGGGCAGATCGGCGCCCGGAGTACGGGTGTGCCTCCGAGCAGCACCTCGGGTTTGCCCAGCGCGTCGGCTCGTTCCAAGGTTGCGCGGACCTCGGCGGCGGACATGCCGGGGTGAAGGGTGGCGACTCGTACGACGACGTCGTGGGGGAGTGCTGGATCGAGGCGCTTCGTCGACTTCGCCGGCCGCGGGCACCCGTCGACGGTGACGTGGTCGAACTGTCCTCGGATGCCGGCGAGCAGACGCGCGTGACTTCCCACCAGCCCGCGCACGATCGCGACGTCGACGTTGAGTCTGTCGCTGCGGGCGAGCAGGTCCAGGGCTGTGGTGAGACGCTCCTCGGCGGAGATCGCCCGCACCGGCACGTGGCAGTGCGGGCATTCGACCTCGGCAAACCGCGAGTACAAGATCCGCAAGAACGGATGCAGCCCGACGGAGGTCGCCACTGTCGAGGCGGGGTTCCGATTGAGCACGTTCTGAGCCACGGCCACCGCCGGCCCCAGCCCGTCGATCCGCCGAACCCGTGCGGCGGGAACCCGCGCTCCGTTGCCACCAAGCGCCAACGATTCAAGAAACCGCCGCCGAGCCTCGGCATAAACCACATCGAACGCCAGCGACGACTTCCCCGACCCCGAAACCCCAACAACAGCCGTCAACCCCGGCCCGAAAGCCACATCAACATCACGCAGATTGTGCTCCCCAGCCCCAAGCACATCGACAATCCGCCCGCGCTCGTGCGCCGGACCAGAAGCTGGCCCGGCCCCATCCTCTCCCGCGCCCCGGCGACCCACCCCGCCCATCTTTGCAGCTCCAGGGTTCCGGCCCGGTCCACAAGGGGGAGGTGGAGCGCTGCGCAGCACGCGGAGCTGACCACGAGCACGCCGCAGCAGAACCCACGGCGATAGCCGGAACGCCGGGGCGAGAGCCGGAGGGGGAGGATGTACGGCGCTGAGCCGCGGCCGGCTGGTGCGCGCGTAGCGGTTGCGCTGAGGAGCGTAGCGACGAAGGAAGCGACCGCGCAGCACGCGGGCGGACGACAACACCCCGGCGGTAGCCGGAACACCCGGCGGTAGCCGGAAACGCCCGGCGGCAGCCGGAAACGCCCGGCGCTAGCCGGAAACGCCCGGCGATAGCCGGAAAGGGATGTACGGCGCTGAGCCGGGGGTGGGTGGGGGCGCGCGTAGTGGTTGCGCTGAGGAGCGGAGCGACGAAGGAAGCGGCCGCGGAGCACGCGGGGCTTCCCGCAGTACGCGGGGGCTTCAACGGCAGTACGTCGTGAGTTAGTCCTCGACGCGGCCGCGGTTGGTTACCTGGATGTGTGGGGCACGTTGAGCCACGGCGCTCACGAGTTCGTCGTACGCGAGGGATCGCCCGAGGATCTCGTGTGTCCCCGGCCACGGGCACGACGGCCCCCACGCCTTTGTACTGCGAGGCAGCGCCCCCTCGTCCAGCAACATCACGACCAGCCGCGGTTCCCAGATGTCGTCGCCCTCGTCGTTCACCTGGTGTCGCTCGAGCCGGCACACCCCGCGGATCTCGCCCCATGGGATCGTGCGAGGTTGCTCACCACCGAGATAGATCCCGGAGTCGTCAACAGTCAGCAATACGTCCTCATCGTCCGACTCCCGCCGCTCCTCCAGCGCCGTGATCGCCCCCACAATCAACAGGATCGGCAACCCGACCGCAAAGATCAGCGGCGTACCGCCCCACGCCAGCCAGACCGCCTCCAGCGGCTCCCGGATCGACTCCCCGCGGATCGCCTGCACGACGACGATCACCAGCGTCAGCGCAACCATCAACCCGAACACCACAGTCCCCAGCGCCAGCGCGGTCGTCGTGGTCCCGATTCCGTGGCGCTTGACGACGAACGGCTGGCTGAGTTGATGCGCTGACGGCATACGGGCATTGTCTGCGCTGTCACTCCAAGGCACCAGACCTCTCACAGATTCCTCATCAGAACGGTCAGAACTGTCCTCCGGACGGATGAAATCGCCGCGCCTGACCGGCCATCGACTTTGGTCCGGGCCGAGTGTCCGCAACAATCGCTGCATGCCGGACCGCCAAACCGCAGTCGCCACCCGCCAGCCGCCGTCGCGCAGCAGCACGCGCCGACGGAAGAAAGGCGGCATGTGGCGACGTGGCTGGTTCATCGCATTCCTGGCGATCCTGGCCGCGGCGACGCTGATCTTCCACCGCTACGTTCCGAACTCGATCGGCAACCTGGGCAGTCTGCTCGATACGTTCCTGCCCTGGGTCGGCGTCGCCGTGCCGATCCTGGCGGTCGCAGCCGTCGTACGGCGTTCCGCGACGGCCGGCGTCGCCCTCCTCGTCCCCGCTCTCGTCTGGGGCGTGATGTTCGGCGACCTGCTGCTCCCGGGCAAGGGCTCCGGCGGCGCGTACGACCTGAGGGTCCTCACCCACAACGTCGACGCCGCCAACCCGGACCCGAAGGCGACCGCGAGTGATCTGCTCGGCGCCGACGCGGACGTGATGGCGCTCGAGGAGCTCACCGCCCAGGATCTCAAGATCTACAAGGCCGCGTTCGCCACGAAGTACCCGTACCAGGTGTCCCGCGACACAGTCGCCCTCTGGTCGAAGTACCCGGTCGTCGAGACCAAGTCGGTAGACGTCGGCTTCGCCTGGACCCGCGCGCTGCGCGCCGAGGTCAGCACCCCTGAGGGCAAGGTCGCGGTGTACGTCGCCCACCTCGCCTCCGTGCGCGTCGGCACCAGCGGTTTCACCTCGGATCAACGCAACAACACGATCAAGGCGCTCGGCCGCGCGATCGCCGACGAGAAGCTGGCCGGCGTGATCGTGATGGGCGACTTCAACGGTACGGCGAACGATCGCAGCCTCGCCCCGCTGACGGCCGGACTGCGGTCGGCGCAAGGCGCGGCGGGTACCGGATTCGGGTTCACCTGGCCGTCGAAGTTCCCGATGGCGCGGATCGACCACATCCTGGTGCGCGGCGTCACACCCACCAAGGCCTGGGTAATGAACCCGACCGGCAGCGACCACCGCCCGGTCGTCGCCGAGCTACGAATCTGACGCGATCCCCTTGCGATAGGCGTACCGGACCGCCTCCGCGCGGTGCCGGGCGCCGATCTTCGCGAACGTGTTGTTGATATGTGTCTTCACGGTCGCCTCGCTGATGAACAGTTTCCCGGCGATCTCCGGGTTGCTCAGCCCGCGCGCGATCAACCGCAGTACTTCGGTCTCCCGAGCGGTCAGCCCGTCGCCGCCCGCACCAGCCGAGGGTGCGAGGCCGGCGATCAACCGCTTGGACACCTCAGGATCGAACGTCGACTGCCCGGCCGCCGTCGACCGCAGCGCGGCCCCGATCTCGGCCCGGCCGGCGTCCTTGGTCAAGTAGCCGCGAGCACCGGCACGCAGGGCATTCGCGATCGACGCATCATCGGCGTACGTCGTCAGCACCAGTACGGCGACGTCCGGGAACTCGGCCGCGATCCGCGCGGTCGCCTCCGTACCGTCGAGCACCGGCATCCGCAGGTCCATCAGCACCACATCGACGTTGCCCCCAGCAACCAACTCGACAGCCGCCAGACCATTCGCAGCAGCACCCACGACCTCGACACCGTCGATCAGCCCGAGCAGCGCCTCCAGACCTTCACGCACGACCTGCTGGTCATCCGCCACCACGACGCGGATCGGATCACTCATTCGGCACCTCCGCGACCACCAGCCAGTCATCCCCGTCCGGGCCTGCCGTCAGCGTCCCGCCAACCAGCGCCAGCCGCTCTCGCATGCCAGCCAACCCGAACCCTTCGCCACTCGTCGCGCCCTTGTTCCGCACGGACAGCCTCACGCCGTCCGAGTAAGCAAGCACCAGCTCGACCGGCTGACCAGGCGCATGTCGCGCCGCGTTCGTCAGCGCCTCACGGGCAGCGTTGAGCAAGGCAACAGTCACCCCCGACTCAGTCCGCGCAACAACGCCGGTCACGCTCAGCCGCACCGCCGTACCGTGGTCGTTCTCATGCTGCTCCGCCAGCACAGCAACCGCCTGATCCAGATCCGGTACGGCGTCAGCACGCAGCGCAGCCACCGCATTCCGCGCCTCCGTCAACCCCTGTACGGCGAGCCGCCGCGACCGCCGTACCCGCTCCAGCGCCCCCTCGGTATCACCGCGCTCGTCGAGCAGCGCCTCGGCCACCTCCAGCTGAACGCTCAACGCGCCAAGCGAATGCGCGAGCACATCATGCAGATCACGCGCGATCCGCCCACGCTCCTCCAGCGTCGCAGCCCGGGCGTGTTCGCTCTGCGCCAGCCGGGTCTGCTCGAGCAGCTGCTCGGTCTGCTGGGCCTGCACTTCGTACTGCCGCCGGTTCAACCCGAAGGCAATCAGTACGGCGGTCCACAACAACTGCGTGAAGTACCAAGTATCCGGCTGACCGAACAACCATGCCGATCCCGCATAAGCCGCCGCGACACCGATGCCGGCGGCAATGATCGGCCGATTGCCGTGCCGCTTGAAATCGATCACCGCGATGTCCGTGATCCCGACCAGCACCAGCGCCAGTGCGTTCGACTGCGGATACCCCGCGATCAGCGCGTTGGTCACCGCGACCGCGGACAGCAGCCCGAGAGCGGCGTACGGACGGGACGCCATCAGCACCGAACCGACGCAGAAGACGACGAAGCTCACGCTGAGTACGACCCAGACCCACGCGTCCGCCGGGCGCGCCGTCGCCAGTACGGCGACCACGACGCCGGCGGTGAGAACGCGGCCGACCCAGCCGCTCTCGCCGTGCGGCCGCGTCGGCAGCAGCGCCTTCAGCTTCACCGGGTGCTGTACTCCTCTGCCTCGCGACGGGCCTTGTTCTGGATGACCACAGATTGAGTCAACAGGTTCGCACCCATCGACACCATCAGCGCAGGACCACCGGACATCGAGGCGCCGAGCAGATGCCCGACTCCGGCCAGCCCGAGCCGGATCACCAGGTAGGCCACCATGATGCCGAGTCCGGGCATGCCGAGCCGGAAGAACACCTTCCCGGCGCGCCGCTCGACCTGCGCGACCCGGCCGGAGGCAGTCCCCGCGATCAGCGCGACCGCGGCGCCGATGACCAGCAGTACGACGTCGATGAAGCCCATCCCGGTGTGCCGGTCGTACAACTGGTAGACCCCGACCCCCATTAGGACGAGCGGCCCACGCCAGACGTCTGTGTCGGAGTTCTCCAGCTCGGACCAGGACAGCCGCCGGGCCAGGACGATCACGACGACGGCGATGACGACGAGTGCGTTGGGTAACGTTCCGAAGCTCATGTCACGGACGGTAGGTCTGACCGGTCTCTAGAAAGGACCGACCAAGGGTGGAGATCCGGGTGGAGAACCAGCGGGCGCCGGTGTCGCCGCCCGCATGATTGAAAGTAGGAGTAACGTTCCTCACCGGTAACACCACGATGCGTCACAAGCGACGATCCGGAGGGGCGATGCTTCCGCAACAATCCATCCTGAGACTGGATGCCACGGCGATCGACTACATCATCATCGCCTTGTACTTCGTCTTCGTGCTCGGCATCGGGTACCTGGCCAGACGCGCGGTCTCGAGCAGCCTGGACTTCTTCCTGTCCGGCCGATCGCTGCCGGCCTGGGTGACCGGCCTGGCGTTCATCTCGGCCAACCTGGGCGCGATCGAGATCATGGGCATGTCGGCGAACGGTGCGCAGTACGGCATCCCGACCGTGCACTACTTCTGGATCGGCGCGGTCCCGGCGATGCTGTTCCTCGGCGTCGTGATGATGCCGTTCTACTACGGCTCCAAGGTCCGCAGCGTGCCGGAGTTCATGCTGCGCCGGTTCGGCAAGCCCGCGCACCTGGTGAACGCGATCAGCTTCGCCCTGGCGCAGGTGCTGATCGCGGGCGTGAACCTGTTCCTGCTGGCCACGATCGTGAACGTGCTGCTCGGCTGGCCGATCTGGGTGTCGGTGATCGTTGCCGCTGCCATCGTTCTGAGCTACATCACCCTCGGCGGTCTGTCCGCGGCGATCTACAACGAGGTGCTGCAGTTCTTCGTGATCGTCGCCGCGCTGCTGCCGTTGACGCTCGTCGGCCTGCACAAGGTCGGCGGCTGGCAGGGCCTGGTCGACAAGGTGAGCGCGTCGCCGGGCGGCGCCGAGCAGATGTCGGCCTGGCCGGGCAACGCGCTGAGTGGCTTCAGCAACAACTTCCTGTCGGTGATCGGGATCGTCTTCGGCCTCGGTTTCGTGCTCTCGTTCGGGTACTGGACGACGAACTTCACCGAGGTCCAGCGCGCGCTGGCGTCGAAGAACATGTCGGCGGCCCGGCGTACTCCGATCATCGGCTCGTTCCCGAAGATGTTCATCCCGTTCATCGTCATCATCCCCGGCATCATCGCCGCGGTGATCGTGCCCGAGCTGGCCCAGTTCAAGGCGAACGGCAGCGGCGAGGTCGACTACAACGACGCGTTGCTGCTGCTGATGCGCGACCTGCTGCCGAACGGCATGCTCGGCCTGGCCATCACCGGTCTGCTGGCGTCGTTCATGGCCGGCATGGCGGCCAACCTGAGCTCGTTCAACACGGTGATGTCGTACGACATCATCGAGCGCTACCTGATCAAGGACCGGCCGGACGAGTTCTACCTGCAGACCGGCCGGATCGTCACGGTCGCCGGCACGGTGGTCGCGATCGGCACGGCCGCGATCGCCTCCGGCTACAGCAACCTGATGGACTACCTGCAGCAGCTGTTCTCGTTCTTCAACGCGCCGCTGTTCGCCACGTTCATCCTCGGTATGTTCTGGAAGCGGATGACCGCGACGGCCGGCTGGATCGGTCTGGTCAGCGGTACGGGGACCGCGATCCTGGTCTTCGTCCTGTCCGAGAACGGCGTGATCAACCTGCCCGGTCAGGGCGCCAGCTTCGTCGGTGCGGGTGCCGCCTTCGTGATCGACATCATCATCAGTGTGCTGGTCAGTCTGGGGACGACGCCGAAACGGGACACCGAGCTGGTCGGCCTGGTGTATTCGCTGACGCCGAAGGAACAGCGCACCGAGGTCGCGGTCGCCGGCGACGGCGGCTGGTACCGCAAGCCGGTCCTGCTGGCCGGGATCTCGCTCGCACTGACCATCGTCCTCAACATCGTCTTCGCCTGAGGGAGCGTTCGAGATGGCAGAGAAGAAGAAGGCCGGAGCGTTCGACATCCGGGTGATGATCGCGCTGCTGATCGGGATCTACGGCCTGGTGCTGACGATCCTCGGCATCGTCGAGAAGCAGACCGAGATCGACAAGGCCGCCGGCATCAACATCAACCTCTGGGGCGGCATCGGCATGCTGGTGTTCACCGCCCTGTTCGTGCTCTGGGCCCGGCTGCGGCCGATCGTCGTACCGGTCGAAGAAGACGCAACCGGGGAGTAACCCCGGCGCCTACGCCGTCGTTGTGGGACCAGTAGACCTACTGGTCCCACAGCTGGAGGACGGCGCATGGTCAGAGCGGGAACCCTTTCCAGACGGGCGTTCCTCGCCCGGGTCGGCATCCTCGGCGCGGCCGTCGGAGGCGGTGGGGTTCTGGCCCGCAGCCTGCTGGCGCCGGCCGACGCCGCCACCAACCCGTTGCTGCCGCCGGCCGTCGGCCTGATCAAGCCGGTACTCGCGGAGCTCGCGCGGGACACGCTCAACGGGCTGACCGTGTTCGCGATGCCCGGCCCGGACGCGTACTCGCGGACCCAGGGCACGCCGAGCCCGACACCCGGAGCGATCGAGGCCGGTGCGACCGACTTCATCATCAACTCGCTCGACAACTTCGTCCCGTTCCCGGACGAGCTCGCGCAGCCGATCGGGGCCGCCCTGGGTGACCGGCCTCGCCGACTCGCGCATCGACCTGCCGGGCCTCGACGTACTCCCCGTGCAGCTGCACACGCTGGACAAGGCGCTGGCGGCCTACCTGGAGAGCGACGAGGCGCTGCCGCTGTCGTTCCCGATCGCCGGCCTGCTGAACCTGATGGCCACCCAGGTGAATCCGCTCGCCGTGAACGGCCCGCACCTGTCGCCGTTCGCCCGCCTCTCGTACGCCGAGAAGGCGCAGGCGTTCGAGCTGATCGAGAAGACCGACGCGGACCTGGTCGCGCTGCTCGACGTCCAGTTCCCGGAGCCGTTGAAGGAATCGGTGTCCGGGCTGCTGAAGTTCGTCGGCGGCGCGCTGATCGAGTTCGCGACGTTCGGTGCGTACGGCGAGTCGGCCGTCTACGACAAGGTCAGCCGCACGCTGCGGAAGCGACCGGTCGGCTGGGCTGCCACCGGCTACCAGCCACACGGACCGGTCGAGGGCTGGGACGACTTCATCGGTTACTACCAGGGGCGCCAGGAGGTGCACGACTGATGCGCGACGTCATCGTGATCGGAGCCGGTGGTGGTGGGCCGGTCGTGGCGAAAGAGCTCGCCGCGCAAGGTCTCGACGTACTGCTGCTCGAGGCCGGACCGCGGAACGCGCACCCGCGGGAGAACTGGACGACGTACGAGGACGACGCCAACAACCCGCTCACCGGGTACCTGCGCTGGGGTCCGTCGGACCGGTCGAAGCCGGCCTGGTTCCGCGAGTGGCCGCAGAACTCGTTCGTCTGGCAGCTGTCCGGCGTCGGCGGGACGACGCAGCACTTCTACGGCAACTACCCGCGCGCGTACCCGGGTGTCTTCGAGGGGTACGACGGCGCGGACAAGTCGCAGTACGACGTCAATCACCGCTTCCCGTTCACGTACGGCGAGCTGGTGCCGTACTTCGAATGGGTCGAGGCGGCCATGCCGGTGATGACCGCGGCGATGGGTCACAAGGAGCAGACGTTCTTCCGCGGGGCCGAGACGCTCGGGCTGCCGGTGCAGACCACGAAGACGACGCACCGGCCGTCGTACCGTCCGCAGGAGAACGCGATCCTGCAGCCTGGTGGTACGGCGGGGAAGACGTCTGACTCCAGCCTGCTCGTTCATCCGAAGGCGACCGGATGCACGTTCTGCGGGTACTGCTTCCAGGGGTGCATGCGGCCGAAGGGGGCCCCGCGCAACCAGTTCGCGAAGCGGTCCACGGACAACAGTTACGTCCCGATGGCGTTGACTGCGGACGTTTGGTCGTCCGGGGGCAAGCCGGTCGAGCTGGTCGCCGATGCGTTCGTCACGCGGGTACATGCCGAGAAGGTCCACGGTCAGCTGACGGCGACCGGCGTCACCTGGCGGTCCGGCGGTGAAGAGCATCGCGAGGACGCGCGCGTCGTGGTGATGTCGGGTGGGTGCACGGAGAACCCGCGGCTGTGGATGAACTCCGGCCTGCCGAACCCGAACGGCTGGGTCGGACGCGGGTACACCGACCACTTCTTCGACTGGGTGTTCGGCGTCTTCGACGACTACACCGGCAACCCGAAGGGCGTCGGCTCGAGCGCCCGCCTCGACTACCCGGGGTACGGCGGCCTGGAGAACGTCGGCCTCCCGCCCGCGCTGGCCGCCTTCGCGGGAACGCTGTCCGACAGCGGCATCCGCGGCCAGTACAAGAACGGCCGCGGCGCGACCGGACCGTGGGACGGGCCGGCCGGACGGGTGATGGGTCCGGAGCTGAAGGAGGTCCTGTCGCACGGGCTGGATCACCTGCTCAGCGTGCTGGTGATCACCGACGACGACGTCGAGGCGCAGAACCGGGTGACGCTGTCCGCGCTGCCGGCGGACGAGAACGGCCCGATCCCGAAGGTCACCTTCAAGCAGCGTCAACGCACCAAGCGCACGCTGCGGAACCGCGAGTTCATGGCGCGGAAGGCGGCCGAGCTGCTGCGTGGAGCCGGTGCCAAGAAGGTGTACCGGATCGACTGGGCACCGCTGATCCTGCACGTCCAGTCGTCGATGCGGATGGGTTCGTCCTCGAAGAACTCGGTGCTCGATCCGCGCGGCGAGGCCCGCGCGGTGAACCGGCTGTTCATCGCGGACAACTCGGCGCTGTCCAACGGCCTGGGCGGCCCGAACCCGACGCTGACCTCGCAGGCGCTCGCGACCCGGACCGCGGAGAACATCTTCAAGACGTACTTCGGCGGCGACCCGTGGGTCCGCTCCGGCGCTCCGGTGGTGTCCACGGATCCGCGGATCAGCGTGCGGATGGGGCAGCTCGGTCTCTAGAGCATGTCCGTTTGACGAACATCGGCGTCCGGGCGGGTCCTCCCGTCCGGACGCCGGCGTTCGTAGGCTCGAAGTACCCGATCAGGAGGAACTTCGAGATGACGATCACTTCTGACAGGCCCGACCTGTCGACCACGGCACAGCAGTACGCCGAGCAAGGCTTCGTGCTGGTGAAAGGCCTGCTCAGCAAGGAAGAAGCGGCGTACTACCGGCAGCGCAGCCACGACCTGCTGGCCCAGCTGAACCGGTCCGACGACCCCACCTGGGGAGCCGCCCGGGGGATGACCGAGGCGCCGACGAAGCTGCAGCACCTGCACGACGCACAGTTCTACGACGCGGCGTTCTCGAAGCTGCTGGTGGACCCGCGGTTCACCGACGTGGCCGCCGCGGTGATGGGTGTGGACAACGTGCAGCTGCACCACACCAAGCTGTTCGTGAAGCCGCCGGAGAACGGTTCGCCGTTCCCGCTGCACCAGGACTACCCGTTCTTCCCGCACACGTACCACCGCGTCGGTGCGGCGATCTTCCACTTCGACGACGCACCGGTCGAGAAGGGCTGCGTGCGGGTCATTCCCGGTAGTCACAAGTCCGGTCCGCGCGAGCACGAGGCGGAAGGGTCGTACCACCTGCTCGAGCCGTCCTTCGACGAGGCGACGCCGCAGCCGGCCGAGGCGGGCGACGTACTGTTCTTCAGCTACTTCACCGTCCACGGGTCCGGGGTGAACACCAGCGACGCGGCCCGGACCACGTGGCTGATCCAGTACCGCGACCCGTCGGACCCGCCGGCGGTCAAGACGCACGACTGGTCGCTCGGTCAGGGCATGATGCTGCGAGGAGTCGACCCGACCGGCAGGAGTGCCGTTTGAGCCTTGCGTCCGTCGCTGCGGCGGATCGGTTCGTCGACCTCGCGGGACTACTGGAGTCCTGCGAGGTCGACGGCTTCCACGCGGACTTCCTCAGCTGGGGGCACTACCGGCCGGAGTACTGGCGCAACTACTGGCACACCCACTCCTTCCACGAGGTCTGCCTCGCGTACTCCGGCGAAGGCCGCTTCAACTCAGGCTCCGTCCAGTACGACGTCGCACCCGGCTCCCTGTTCCTCGCCCGCCCCGGCGACGTCCACGAAATCGAGTCGTCGCACTCGGCCCCACTAGGAATCGCCTTCTGGGGCTTCACCTTCCGCCCGGCCGCCTCAGGCATCCGAGCCGGGGAGGCGCCAACGCTCCCCAGCGCCGACCGCCGTCCGGCCACCCCGCATCACCCCGGCGACAACCGCCGTGCAGTCGCCCCCGACCTTCCAGGGTGGTGGTCCGGTCTCACCCGGCCCGACGGGCCGGTGATATCCAGCCGGGGCGGCGCCATCCCATCGCTCATCTCGGCGCTTGCCGCCGAGGCGGCTGCGCCGGTTGCCGGCTACGGCACCGCGCTCGGCGCCCTGGGTGCGACTCTGGTTCTGGAGACGGCTCGTGCATTCGCACTCGACGAAGACCTTGCTGTGGAGCCGGTCCGGCGTGACCGCGGTCCGTTGGTGGTGGAAGCGATGCAGCGACACCTCCGCGACAACCTGTCCCGCCCCATCACCGTCCGGGACGTCGCCGCAGCCGCCCACCTCTCCGAGCGTCACGCCGAGCGCCTCTTCACCCAGCAGACCGGTGCGTCGATCATGTCGACCCTCCGCCGCCTACGCCTCGAGCTAGCCGCCCAGCTCCTCCTAGACCCGACCCTCACCATCACCGACGTAGCCCACGCCTGCGGCTACTCCGACGTACGCCCCTTCTCCACAGCCTTCCGCCGCAAATACGGCCGCACCCCCGGCAACCACCGCCGCGCCGGAGGCACCGAGTTCATCTAGAACGACGGCCCGACGCGCAGTGGTATTCTGGTTACATGCGAGTGAGCCTGCTCCTTATGTAGCCGTGCTGGCAGTGGTCAGTGCGGCGTCCCCTCCTGCGTGAGGGGCTTTTTTATGTCCAGGCGTGCCATCTGGCACATTAAGGCTCAACAAACACCCGAAGTATGGAGTAGGACCGTGAGCGAGCAGGTGGAAGACACCCCCATCGACAGGGGTGGCTACGACTTCAACGCCATGCAGGCCAAGTGGCGTCCGGTGTGGGAGAAGCTGGACCCGTTCAAGGCGAAGGACGACGGCTCGGCCGAGCGGCGCTACGCGCTCACGATGTTCTCCTACCCGTCCGGCGACCTGCACATGGGTCACGCCGAGGTGTTCGCACTGCACGACGTGCTGGCCCGCTACTGGTTCCAGCAGGGGTACGACGTGCTGAACCCGATCGGCTGGGACTCGTTCGGCCTGCCCGCCGAGAACGCCGCGATCAAGCGCAACGAGCACCCGGCGACGTTCACCTACGCCAACATCGAGACGCAGGCCGAGTCGATCCGCCGGTACGCGATCAGCTTCGACTGGTCCCGCCGGCTGCACACGTCCGACCCGGAGTACTACCGCTGGACCCAGTGGTTGTTCCTGCGGCTGTACGAACGCGGCCTGGCGTACCGCAAGGCGTCGTACGTCAACTGGTGCCCGCACGACCAGACCGTGCTGGCCAACGAGCAGGTGATCCAGGGACGCTGTGAGCGCTGCGGTCACGAGGTGACCAAGCGCGAGCTGACCCAGTGGTACTTCAAGACCACGGAGTACGCCCAGCGGCTGCTGGACGACATGGAGCTGCTGCAGTGGCCGGAAGAGATCCTGCTGATGCAGCGCAACTGGATCGGCCGGTCCGAGGGCGCGTTCGCGAACTTCGAGGTCGAGGGCCACGACGAGCCGATCAAGGTGTTCACCACCCGTCCGGACACGCTGTTCGGCGCCACCTTCATGGTGGTCGCGCCGGACGCGAAGCTGGCCGCCGAGCTGGTCACGCCGGAGCAGCAGGCTGCCTTCGACGAGTACCTGACCAAGGTCAAGGCGACCACCGAGATCGAGCGGCAGAGCACCGAGCGCGAGAAGACCGGCGTCTTCCTGGGTTCGTACGCGATCAACCCGGTGACCGGGCAGCGGATCCCGATCTGGGCCGCCGACTACGTGCTGGCCGACTACGGCACCGGCGCGATCATGGCCGTGCCCGGCCAGGACACCCGGGACTGGGAGTTCGCGGAGAAGTTCGACCTGCCGATCGTCCGTACCGTGCAGCCGCCCGCCGATTTCGACGGCAAGGCCTACACCGGTGAGGGCGCCGCGATCAACAGCGCGAACGACGAGATCAGCCTGGACGGACTGGACATCGCCGACGCGAAGTCCCGGATCATCGACTGGCTGGACGGTAAGGGCCTGGGCGAGCGGACGATCAACTACCGCCTGCGCGACTGGCTGCTGAGCCGGCAGCGCTACTGGGGTTGCCCGATCCCGATCATCCACTGCCCGTCGTGTGGCGAGGTGCCGGTTCCGGAAGACCAGCTGCCGATGGAGCTGCCGGACCTGCGCGGAGCGGACCTGCAGCCGAAGGGCGTCTCGCCGCTGGCCGCAGACCGTGAGTGGGTCGAGGTCGACTGCCCGAAGTGCGGCGGCAAGGCCGAGCGGGACACGGACACGATGGACACGTTCGTCGACTCGTCCTGGTACTTCCTGCGCTACCTGTCCCCGCAGTACACCGAGGGCGCCTTCGACCAGGCTGCCGCGGACCGCTGGATGTCCGTGTACCAGTACGTCGGTGGCAAGGAGCACGCCGTACTGCACCTGCTGTACGCGCGCTTCTTCGTCAAGGCGCTGCACGACATGGGCCTGCTGAGCGTCGTCGAGCCCTTCACCCGGCTGCTGAACCAGGGCCAGGTGATCAACAAGGGCAAGGCGATGAGCAAGTCGCTGGGCAACGGCGTGAACCTGGGCGACCAGATCGACGAGTACGGCGTCGACGCGGTCCGGCTGACGATGGTGTTCGCCGGCCCGCCCGCGGACGACATCGACTGGGCCGACATGTCGCCGGGGGGCTCGCTGAAGTTCCTGCAACGGGCCTGGCGGCTGGCTGCTGCGGTCGAGGCGCCGCTGGGCTCGGATCCCTCGACCGGCGACGTCGAGCTGCGCAAGCTGACCCACCGCACGGTGGCCGACGCGACCGAGCTGATCGACTCGCACCGGTTCAACGTGATGGTGGCCCGGATCATGGAGCTGGTGAACGCGACCCGGAAGGCGATCGACTCCGGCCCGGGTGCGGCCGACCCGGCGGTCCGCGAGGCGGTCGAGACGGTGTCGATCCTGCTGAGCCTGGTCGCGCCGTACACGGCCGAGGACATGTGGGCCGAGCTGGGCCACGAGCCGACCGTCGCCAAGGCCGGCTGGCCGAAGGTCGACCCGGCCCTGCTGGTCCAGGACACGGTCACCTGCGTGGTCCAGGTGGCCGGCAAGGTGAAGGACCGGCTGGAGGTCGCGCCCGACATCTCCGACGCCGATCTGGAGAAGCTGGCGCTGGACTCGGACGCGGTGCAGAAGGCGCTGGACGGCCGCGGTACCCGCAAGGTGATCGTGCGGGCGCCGAAGCTGGTCAACATCGTCCCGGCCTGAGCGCACGTCGCCCGGTCTCATGTCGTGGGGCCGGGCGACATTTGTCTTAGGGCTACGCTGCTGGGATGCGCTCTGAGCTGATCGACATCGCGACCGGCGGGACCGAGGTCGTGTTCGACCTGACGAGCAGGTGCGAGCAGTTCGTCGCCGCTGAGGCCCACCAGGCCCAGGGCGACGGGCTGCTGCACGTGTTCGTGCCGCACGCGACGGCCGGGGTCGCGATCCTCGAGACCGGTGCGGGCAGCGACACGGATCTGCTCGCGGTGCTGGACGAGTTGCTGCCGCGCGACTTCAGCTGGCGGCACCGGCACGGTTCGCCCGGACACGGCCGCGACCACGTGCTGCCGGCGCTGATTCCGCCGTACGCGTCGATTCCGGTGCTCGAAGGGCGGTTGATGCTCGGCACCTGGCAATCGATCTGCCTGGTCGACACCAATGTGGACAATCCGCAGCGCCAGGTCCGGCTTTCCTGGCTGCCCGGTTAACGGACCACCGGGTAACAATCATTCCCGGGATTTTGGTGACTTATCGTGATGTTGCCGATCGCGTTACGTTTGCGAAACACGACTCCGCTTGAATTGCGGCATGGCAGCCCTGGACACCTTGCGCGACGTCACCGTTGAGCTCCTGGTTCGCGCAACCCGAGGGGTTTGCGACGGCAGCTTGCTGAATGCCGACGCGGGTCGCGCCGACACCAGCGCACGCATCGACGACTGGTCCGGCATCCTTTCTCTGTACACCGCCGAAAATGAATCCCGCTCGGTTCGCGCGACTGCTTGAAACACGCATTTCTGATCCCGCAGGCTTTTCTCCGAGCTTTGCTTTTGTTGCCTTGATCAACAAGTTGGTGTGACCCAGGCCGCATCCCGCACGCCGGTCAGGCCCCGCACAGACACGCACGTCACGCTATGTTGTGACAGGAACGTGGGGCCTCCAGAGGGGTGACGTGCTGTGTCGGACACGGATGGCCGGGCTGACGGTCGGCGGGGTTTCGCCGATCTGTTGCTCGACCTCAGGGTCCAGGCCGGCCTCTCCCAGGAGGAGCTGGCCGACCGCGCCGGGCTGAGTGTCCGGTCGATCCGCGAGATCGAGGCCGGCCGGGTCGCGCGGCCGCGGAAGGACTCGGTCCGGCTGCTGGCGTCCGCGCTCGGTCTGCAGGACCCTTCGCAGTTCCTCGCCGCGGCCGGGCACGGTACTGGGCGTCGGGTCGTGCAGCCTGCTGTCATATCCGTCGCCGATCCGGCCCCGACCGGTCTGCGCTGGCGCGGCACGCGGCCGATCCCGGACGGACTCGTCGGGCGCGAGCAGGAGCTGTTCGAGCTGGAAGGCCTGCTGCGGCAGAACCGGCTGGTCACGCTCGTCGGCCCCGGCGGAGTCGGCAAGACCGAGCTCGCGCTGGCTGCGGCTGACCGCTTCTCCGGCGCGGACACCACAGTGGTGGTCGTCGACCTCACCACGGTCCAGCGCGACGCCGCCGTACCGTCAGCCATCCTCGACGCCTTCGGCACAGCCCCCGGTACGTCGGACCTGGATGACGTACTGTCCGGCCGCCGGCCCGGTGATCTGGTCATCGTCGAGGACAACGCCGAGCACGTCCTCGACGGTGTCGCGACCGTCGCCAACCGGATGGTCCGCAGCTTCCCGGGCATCGGCGTGCTGGTGACGTCGCGGATCCCGCTGGGGCTGCCGGATGAAGTCGTACGCCGGGTGCAGGTGCTCGGCGTACCGCCGAACGACGAGAACTTCGACGAGATCGCGGCGTCGCCGGCCGTCGAGATGTTCTGCCGCCGAGTGGCCCGGGTACGGCCGGAATTCGTTCTGACGCCTGCCAACGCTCCGACCGTGGCTCGCCTGTGTCGCCGGCTGGACGGGCTGCCGTTGGCGCTCGAGCTGGCGGCCGCCCGGGCGGGGTCGCTGTCGGTGGAGACGATTCTGGCGGCGCTGGACGATCGGTTCCGGTTGCTGTCGGGGCCGCGGCGATTCGGCGCACCTCATCAGCGGACGCTGGCGGACACGATTGCCTGGAGCGTCGACGCGCTGTCCGATGCGGCGCGGCAGTTGCTGTACCGGTGCTCGGTGCTGGGGTCGCCGTTCACGCTCGAAGCGGTGGCCGGGGTGTGTACAGGCGATCCGATCGACGGTCTCGACGTGCCGATGCTGCTGGCCGAGTTGGTGGACAAGTCGCTGCTGCAGCCGGTGCTCGAGTTCGAGCAGCTGTACGGCTCGCGGTACAAGCTGCTGGAGACGATCCGGGAGCACGCGTACGCCGGTCTGACGTCGCAGGGTTCAGACTTGGTCGAGTTCCGGGACCGGGCGGTCGCGTGGTGTTCGACGTACGTCGCGGGGCTGGAGGGCGCTTGGTCGTCGCCGGACCGCGACCGGCAGTACCGGGCGGCGCATGCGAACTCTGCGCTGTTCGAGGTGGCGCTGGAGCGGGCCGCCGAGCTGGGGGAGTGGGACGCGGCTGCGCGGATCGTGCTGGGGTTCCGGATCGCGTGGCAGTACCAGGCGAGTGTGGCCGAGAGCGGGATCCGCTGGGCGACGCTGTGCGCTTCTCAGGTGTCCGACAAGGAGATCAGTGGCCGGCTGCTCGCGATCGCGGGGCGGCTGTCCAGTCTGACCGGTGACATCCGTGGTGCGCGTCGGCACTACGAGGAGGCGCGGACGCTGATCCCGGGCGAGACCGAGATGGGTCTGGTCGCTCGTGGCGGCTGGGTGTCGTCCGGTTCGCATCTGCTCGACACACAGAGCCTGGCCGAGATCCCGGCGCTGGTAGACGACGCTCGCAAGCATGGCGACGTACAGCGGTCTGCGACCGTGCAGGCGACCTGTGGGCTGGCTCTGCTGCGGTGGGGTCGGTTGGTCGAAGCCAAGGAGCTCCTGCTCGCTTGGGAGGCTGCACTGGTCAATCCGGGCGTCTATCCCGACGAGATCGCGTACATGGCGCTCAGCCGTGTCGACCTCGAGCTGGGGAACCTGGCCGAGGCGCGTCACTGGGCCGTGCTCGCCCGCGACAGTCAGGCCTCGGACGACCCGGAGCGGACCAAGGTCGCCGGCTGTCTGGCGATGGTCGAGTTCCACGACGGCCGGTACGACGAGGCGCGGGCGCTGCTCGACCAGGCCGACGCCGACATCCGTGGCCACCGCGGGTACTTCGACTACCTGGTGATGCTGTACCGGTCCCGGCTGGCGCGTGCCGCCGGTGAGGTCGAGCAGGCGCGGGTGTCGATCCGGGATGCTGTGAACCGGCTACTGCTCGAAGGGCGGGTCGTGTACCTCCTCGAAGTACTGCCGGAGGCTGTGGCGGTGCTGCACGCGCTGGGACGCTCGGACGCGGGAGATGCGTTGTGCGGGCAGTTGCTGGCGTGGCAGCGGTCGATGGACCCGCCGATGCTGCCGACCGCGTGGGCGGTGCTGCAGGAGTCGTGTGAGAGTGCTTCGGCTGCGGACGGTTGGCCCGAGCCGGATCCGGCGGCCGCGGTGCAGCGGCTGGCGAACGACGTACTGTCTGCTCTTTCCTGACCGCTTTTATGACGTGGATCCGCGGAAGCTGCCGGGTAACTGCCGGTTGATCTGCCTCGTCCTGACATGGCTGCCGGACCAAGAATTACAGCCGTAGGGCAGGTTCCACGAAGCAGAGTCCGACACCGGGCGGCGGCAGCGAAAGAGGTGGTGAACCATGAAGAGGCCATGGGACACCGCCGGACTGCCGGCCGGCGCGGCGAAGGCGACGCGGAGGGCATCCGGCGGCTGGTTGGTGGGGGCGCCGAGCGGCTGTCGAGAGCTCCGGGGTGCTGTGGAGTGTGGATCTGTCCTGCCTGTACCGGACGCTGTGCACCGTCAGGGCACCGCTTCCGGGGCGGGGTTCCAGCATCGGGTCAGGCACACGACACAGGGGACGAGTGCCACGACCCGGCCGGCACGGGTAACCGACGGGTTTGGTCACCCGTCGGCGGGCCGGCCGCTGGGACCTCCCGGAACCTCGACGAGCTCGCGGTCAAGGCCGGTCCTGCGCGGTACCGGATACGGGGAGTAGCTCGTCGAGGCTCCATCAACTTCAGGCTGACAACCAGGGGGAGTCAGCAGGACAGGCCGGGCTGATGACGCACGTGGGGACGCCACCAGCCCGGCAGTAGTCCCAAGCGAGGTGAAGGCCCGGGAGGGGTGGCCTTCACCTCGCTAATCTTTGAGAACCGCCGCCTTGTCGAACGCGTAGCCGACCATCCAGTGGGGCTGCAGCCGGCAGTAGACGATGTCGTCACCCCAGCTCGACGGCGAACTGCCGTAGTGGTTGGTGAGATGCTCCTCGATCTCCGCGAAGTCCGGGTGCTCCGGCGTCAGGAACTCGACGTCCCCGTGGCTGAACACCCCGATCCGCTCACCGTCGACGTACGAGAGACTCGCCGCCGGCCGCTTCCTCAGCTGCCGCGCCTTCGCCGCCGACCCGGACGTCGTGAACACCCACCGCGCGTGCAAGAAATGCCCGTCCACCGCGCTGATCCGCGGCTCACCCCGCGCCGTCACGGTGGCGAGATTCAGCGTGCACATCCCGGTCAGAACCCGCACCAGCTCCTCGGCATCCAGCCGGCGCTGGTCCTTGATGATGTTCCGCAGATGCTGGGTCGACCGCGCGTACGCCGTGTCCAGCAACCCCTGCATCTCGGTGACCTCCGCCACTGTCTCCTTCATAATCCGGAGTCTGGCACTCCGCTCAGACATTAACTGTCCGGTAACCTCGCTGCATGGCAGCCCGCGTGCAGGTCGTCACCGACTCCACGGCCGGTCTGTCCACGCACGAGGTGCTCCGCCACCCGCTGACCGTCGTACCGCTCCAGGTCGTGATCGGCGGCACGTCGTACGACGACGGCGCCACGTCGGCCGACGCGGTCGCGGAGGCGCTCAAGACATTCACGCCTGTCTCGACCAGCCGCCCCGCCCCGCAGACCTTCGCTGACACGTACGCCGCCTGCGCAGCCGACGGCGCCGAAGCGGTGGTGTCGATCCACCTGTCCGGCGACATGTCCGGCACGTTCGAGGCCGCGATGATCGGGGCCAAGGAGTCACCGATCCCGGTCCGGGTGGTCGACTCCCGCTCGCTCGGCATGGGCCTCGGCTTCCCGGCCCTCGCGGCGGCCGCCGCAGCCGCCGCCGGGGCGGACGCCGCCGCGGTCGAGGCAGCGGCGCGAGCCACGATGAAGTTCACCTCGGCGTACTTCTACGTCGACACCCTCGAGTACCTCCGCCGCGGCGGCCGCATCGGCGCCGCCCAGGCCCTCTTCGGTACGGCGCTCGCCGTCAAACCGCTCCTCACGATCAGCGGCGGCCGCATCGTCCCCCTGGAAAAGGTCCGCACCTCCAGCCGAGCCATCGCCCGCCTCGCCGACATCGCCGTCCAACGCGCCGGCGACGCCCCCGTCCAGCTCGCCGTCCACCACCTCTCCAGCCTGGAAAAAGCCCAATCCCTGGCCGACGACCTCTCCAACCGCCTCCCCAAAGCGGAAGAAGTCGTCCTCCGCGAGGTAGGCGCCGTAATCGGCGCCCACGTAGGCCCCGGCCTCCTGGCCGTAGTAGTCAGCCCCCGCTAACCACCCGAGGTTCTCCACAGGTCCGAAGTCGTCGTCCCGCGGCCGCCCCGAACTCGTACTTTCTCTGCACGTGAAGGCCTTCCGCCGTACCTCAACCCCCGACCCCACCACCCGAGCCCGAGCCCTGGCCCGCCTAGCCGCCCGACCCCCCACCCACCCCACCACCACAGCCCTCCCACCCACCCACAACACCGCGCACCCCGCCCCCGCCCACCCCGCCGTCACCAACCACCCGACGCCCGACGCGAGCCACGCCGACGACCACCCGTCGTACGGCGTTGACAACAACGACGCCAAGCCCGCACCCACACCCGCCCAAGGCGTCGACCGCTCAACGCACGCCATCACCAGCGACCACGCCCAGCCGACGCACGACCTGACCCATGCCGTCGACCAACCGCCGCACGGCGTCGTCCGCGGCCACGACGAGCCCGCGCCTGCAGCCCCCCGGGCCGCCGACCGGTCCACGTACGACGTGTCCCGTACCAGCAACGAACCGCCGTACGGCGTGGGCGTTGACGACCAACCGGGGTACGACGCTGCCCGCGGCGGCACCCAGCTTGCGCCCACATTTGCCCGGGACGTCCACCAGTCTGCGCACGCCGTGTCCCGGAGCGGCAACGAACCGGGGTACGGCGTTGGCCGTGACGGTGACCAGTCCGCGCCTGCGGTTGTCCGAGCTGCCGACCAGTCAGCGCACGCCGTGACCGGCGGCAGCGACCAACCGGCGTACGGCTTGGACCGCATCGGCAACGAACCGGCGTACGGCGTGGGCCGCGTCGGCGACCAACCGGGGTATGGCGGCGACGGGCCTGCGCCCGCAGTTGCCCGGGGTGTCGACCGGTCCGCGTACGGCGTGAGTCACGGCGGCGACCAGCCTGTGCATGGAGCAGGCCGAGGTGCCAACCAGCCTGCTGACGCAGTTGGTGGCGACACGGGCCAACGGGCGCACAGCGGTGGCCGTGGCGGCGACCAGTCCACGCACGCGGTTGGACGAGGCCTGGGGCTAGCTGCGCACGTTGGTCGCGGCGATGGCGAGAACCTTCACAATCCGACCGACCCCAGTCGCGAGCACCCCCGCGACGACTACCTGGAGGAGCGTGATGACGAGGTGCGAGGTGGATGGATCCCGGAACAGGTCCGGCCCGAGCGACTCCGAGATGCTCGCTGGACCCTCACGCCACGGCACGTCCTCGTCCTGCTCGCTGTATTGGCCGTGGGCCTGTCCTGGGCCGCCTGGACCTTCCTTCGAGCCCGGCCTGAAACCCTCCCGAACGCCCAACCCAGCATCGCTACCACCGGCTCACCCGTCGCCCAGCCAACCTCCGGCCAAACCCAACCCGGCCAGACACAACCCAACACCGGCCAACCGGAACCCGGTGCCAGTCAGTCGCCAGGCACCAATCCGTCATCCGACCCCAACCAACCGTCCGGCACTAACCAGCCTCCAGGCACTAACCAATCCCCAGGCACCAACCAGTCGCCCGGCGCCGCAACCTCACCTGGCCAACCGCTGCTCGTCGTGTACGTCGCCGGCAAGGTCCGCCGTCCCGGCCTCGTACGCGCCCCGACGGGCTCTCGCATAGCCGACGTACTCGCCCTGGCCGGCGGCCCACTCCCCGGCGTAGACCTCACCACCCTCAACCTCGCCCGCCAGATCACCGACGGCGAGCAGATCAACGTCGGCCTGCCGAACCAACCCCCACCCACCAACCCACCCGGCGCAACCACGTCATCCACGCCGACCACTGCATCCACAGACCCCGTCAACCTCAACACCGCCACCCTCGCCCAACTGGACGCCCTCCCCGGCGTTGGCCCCGTCCTCGCCCAGCGGATCCTCGACTACCGCACCCAGAACGGCCCTTTCACCACCATCGACCAACTCCAGGAGGTCCCCGGCGTAGGCCCCAAAAAGTTCGACTCCCTAAAACCCCATGTCCGCCTCTAACAAACAACCAGCCACCAGCCACGAACTCCCCACTAGCACCCCACCCGCCCCCAACCCACACACCTCGAACGCACCCACGGCCGACCCGCCTCTGACCGAGCCGCCTGTGGGTGAACCGCTCGATGTGCGGCTGTTGGCTCCGGCGGGGGTGGGTTGGGTTACTGCGGTTGTGTTGGTTGGGGAGCGGCCGGTTGTTGCTGTGGTTGTCTCCGTTGTTGCGTTTGCGCTTGCCGTCGCGCTTGGCCTGGTCCTGCGCAGTAGACAGATGCACCCGCAGCGGACGATCGGGTGGGCGGCGGCTGGGTCCTTGGTTGTGGTCGGTGGGTTGGGGATTGCTGCGGCGCTGCAGTCCGCCAGCCTTCGCGCGGGGCCGATTCGCGGGCTGGCTGCCGACTCGGCGAGCGTCAACGTTCGCCTCAAGATCGAAGGGGACCCGTCGCTTCGCCAGAGCACCACCAGTCGACGTCCGCCGTACGTCGTCGTCAAAGCGATCGTCGAGGAGGTACGCACCCACTCCAGCTCCACCGGCATGACCACGACCCGCATCCGTACGCCGGTCTTCCTCATCGGGACGGCTAAGTGGCAGACCGTCAGGTACGGCCAGCATGTCGACGCCACCGGCAGGTTGGAGGCTGTCGAGGACGGCTCGGATGTTGCGGCGATGCTCTCGACCCGTTCGCCGCCGCGGGTTGTGGATCAACCGCCGTGGTGGCTGCGCGCCGCTGAGCAGGTTCGTGCCGGCCTCCGGAAGGCTGTCGCCAACGAGCCTGATGATGTCCGCGGTCTCGTCCCGGCGCTGGTGATGGGCGACGTGTCCGGGGTGTCTGCCGAGTTGAATTCGGACTTTCAGACCACCGGCCTCACTCACCTGTCCGCCGTGTCAGGGACGAACCTCACCCTGTTGCTGGCGTTCGTGCTCCCGTTGGCGCGGCTGGTCGGAGTGCGTGCGCGCGGTCTGACCGTGGTCGGCGTGATGATGGTCGTGGTCTTCGTCATCCTCGCCAGGCCACAGCCGAGCGTGCTCCGAGCGGCCGCGATGGGCCTGATCGCGCTGGCTGCGATGACCAGCGGGGGAGCGCGGCGTCGCGCCGTACGCAGTCTGTCGGTCGCGGTGATTGTGTTGCTGCTCCTCGACACGTCGTTGGCGCGTTCGGCCGGGTTCGCGCTGTCGGTGCTCGCGACCGCGGGGATTGTCCTGCTCGGACCCGGCTGGCGGGATGCGTTGGCGAGGTGGTTGCCGGGGTGGCTGGCTGATGCGATCTCGTGTCCGCTTGCTGCTCAGCTCGCGTGTACGCCGGTCGTCGCGTGGCTTTCGGGGCAGGTGTCGCTGGTCGCGGTTGCGGCGAATCTGTTGGCCGGACCAGCGGTCGGTCCGGCGACGATCCTCGGCTTCATCGCGGCCGGAGTCGCCTTGCTGAGCACGGAACTAGCCCAGCTGGTCGGCTGGGCCGCGGGCTGGCCTGCGCGCTGGATCATCCTGGTCGCCCGTGAGGGTGCCGGCCTCCCAGGCGCCGCAAACGCCTGGCCGGCAACCGCGCTCGGGATCGTCGTACTGACCCTGCTCTGCCTGGCGCTCGTGCTCGGCCTGCACCGGATCCTGGCCCGGCCGATCGCGATGATCCTGGCGGTGGTGGTGCTGGCGGTCGTCGTACTGCGACCTGTCGGCTCGCTCGGTTGGCCGCCCGACGACTGGGTCTTCGCGGTTTGCGATGTCGGGCAGGGAGACGGGCTTGTGCTCCGAGCCGGTGAGGGTACGGCGGTTGTCGTCGACACGGGTCCGGATCCGGCCGCGATGGATCGATGTCTGCGGGACCTGGGGATCAAGCACATCCCGGTGCTTGTACTCAGCCACTTCCATGCCGATCACGTCGGCGGCCTGGCCGGCGTACTCAACGGGCGGAAGGTCGATGAGATCGAGGTGACGCCATACTTCTCGCCGCGGGCGGAGTACGACCGGGTGGTCGAGCTCGCGTCGCACCATGGGGTCGGTTTGCGGACGGTCACGTTCCACGAGAAGCGGGTCGTTGGTCAGCTGAGTTGGACCACGCTGTGGCCGGCGAAGGTACCGGCGTTGCCTGCGCCCGGCACGTCGTCCGCGACCTCGTCGGATGAAGGGTCGCCGGAGAACAACGCCAGCATCGCGATGATGGTCGAGGTCGCCGGTCTGCGCATCTTGCTCACCGGAGACCTCGAGCCCGAATCCCAGCGGGCAGTCCTGGCATCAGGTGTCGATCTACGGGCCGATGTCCTGAAGGTCCCACACCACGGTTCTGCCCAGCAGGAGCCAGAATTCATCGCCGCCACCCACGCCCGCCTGGCTCTCATCTCTGCCGGCCGCGACAACGACTACGGCCATCCGGCCCCCAGGACTCTGGAACTCCTGTCCCATGACGCCATCCGAACCGCCACCACCAACGTGAGCGGCACCCTCGCCGTCACCAACAACCACAACCAACTGGCGCTCACCACAACACATCCCGCGCCGTGACGTTCAGGACCGGACGGTATGAGGTGATGTCTGAACGCTCAGCGGCTCTTCGCCAACGCGTCGTACCGCACGTCCGTGAGTTGTTGGGATACCTCCCACAGCCGCCGTTGAGTCGCGGCGTCGTGTGACCGGGGCGTCGACTCGAGCCGCGTCGGTTGCCCCTTGAACTCGAACAGACCATCCGGCCCGTAGTACTCGCCGCCCAGCGCCCCCGGGTCGACCGCCGCGTACAGGATCGAAAGCGCCCCAATCTCCACCGGATGGGTGATCGGGCGGGCAAGTCCCCACGACGCGCCGCGGAACAGAAACGGCAGATTCCGGTTCAGTTCCGTGCGGGCACCGCCGGGGTGGGCAGCCAGTGCCACGGTCGTCGCACCACCCACCGCGAGTCGGCGCTGCAACTCATAGGTAAAGAGGAGATTCGCCAGCTTCGACTGGGCATAGGCCGCCGATCGCCGGTACCGCCGTTCCGACTGCAGATCGTCGAAGTCGATCCGCCCCTGGCGGTGCGCAGGACTGGCGACGGTGACGACCCGCGAGCCGGCAACTGGCAGCAGTCGCTCCAGCAACAGCCCGGTGAGGGCGAAGTGACCCAAGTGATTAGTGCCGAACTGGAGCTCGAACCCGTCAGCCGTCGTACTGCGTGGGGGCCGCATCACGCCGGCGTTGTTGATCAGGACATCGATGCGATCGTGCTCCGCACACACCTGCTTCGCAGCCTCACGGATCGACTCCAGCGAGGCGAGATCGAGAGCGACTACGCTCACCCGCGCGGCCGGCGTCACGGCTCGGATGTGATCCCGAACCGCAGCGCCCTTGGCGAGGTCACGGCACCCCAGCACTACGGTCGCACCGGCCGCGGCCAGCACGATCGCGGTCTGCCGACCTACCCCGGCACTGGCTCCCGTGATGAACACGGTGCGGCCTGACTGATCAGCTATCGCCATCGGACCCTCCTGCTATTATCCGGGATGTGTATCCCGGATATGACGATACGGGACGGGCATCCCGTTTAGCAACGGTCCGATGCAGCGCCCGATGCGGAGTCCGATGCGAGGTCCGATGCGAGGTCCGAGTACGGGGGACCGATGGCTGAGTCGGGCAGGGCATTGCGAGCCGATGGACAGCGGAACCGCACTCGGGTGGTGGAAGTCGCCGAAGCCGCGTTCGCGACGAAGGGATTGGCTGTTCCGATCTCAGAGATCGCCCGACGCGCGGAGGTCAGCACCGGCACGGTCTCGCGCCACTTCCCGACCAAGGACGCTCTCATCGAGGCGGTCCTTCTCACGGTGCTCGAGCGCCTGGGCGTCGAGGCCCGGGCTCTGGCGGTCGCCGACGGCCCAGGCCCGGCGTTCTTCGGCTTCTTCAAGCGGCTGGTCCTCGAGGGCACGACCAACAAGGCCCTGTTCGACACCTTGGCCGCGGCCGGCCCCGACAGTGACCTCAAGAGCGCCGTGGCATCGGCAGGCACAGACCTGATGGCAGCTCTCGGACACCTGCTGGTCCGTGCTCAACAGGCCGGCGACGCCCGGCCCGATATCTCCGTCGACGACCTGTCGGCCATTCTCGTCGGCGCCCTCGCGATGCAGGCTCACAGCAGCACCAACACGCCCTCCGCCCACCTGGCTGACCTGGCCACCGACACCCTCCGAGCCCACCCTTGACGCCTCCCCGCGGGTTCGCGACCAAGAGGTGGCGCGGCGAGGGTGATCCCACAACCCCGTCACGACGAAGGCGTCACGTCATACCGTCTAGAGCTGGGCGAAAGTGACGGATGCGGTTGGGATTGTGTTTTCGGGTTGGTTGCCGAGGGACCAGGCGGCTACTCGGGAGGCGATGTGGGCTGGGACTTCTTCGGATACGCCGGGAATCGCGGGGATGTTGTAGGTGCCGTGGGCGTCGTGCGGGAGGAGCAGGTGGTAGCCGCGGGCGAGGGCTGTCTTCGCGGTCGCGTGGACGCACATCTCGGACATGACGCCGCAGATGGCGAGTGAGCGGACGCCGGCGGCGACGAGGATCTCTCCGAGTGGCGTCGCATCGAAGCCGTCGTCGCGGGGCTTGCGGACGACGTGCTCGCGTGGGCCGGGCTTCACCGGGAGGTAAAGCTCCCAACCAGGCGTCTCCGGCTCGTCGTCGGCGCCGGGCGGGCCGTCGTTCTGCAGATGTACGACGACTGCGCCGGCTTCGCGCGCTCGGTCGAGCAGCTCGCCTACGCGGGCCAGCAGCTCACCAGCTCCAGGCACGGCATCCGTGCCGGAGACGAAAGCGGTCTGCATGTCCACGACGATCAACGCGTCGGCAGGTTGGGTCATGGGGTCATCTTGGTTGGTTCGGCGAGGGTGCGCACTTGGATTGTCGGAGTGGCGTGGGATGCTGGCCGCGTGGCTGCTCGTAGGGGTTCTGCGCCGAAGCTCGGTGATGTGTTGCTGGTGACCGGGACCGAGTCGTTCCTTGCGGATCGGGCGGTGCGGTCGGCGATCGCGGCGGTGTCGAAGGGCGCCTCCGAGGTCGAGGCGACCGACGTCGACGCGGCTACGCTGGATGTCGGGGTGTTCGCGGAGCTGACCGGGCCGTCGCTGTTCGCGAGCGAGCGGGTGCTGGTTATGCGATCGCTGGAGAATCTACCGAGCGAGATGGTGCCGCATCTGCTCGAGTACGCCGGTTCGCCGTCGGACGACGTACTCGCGGTGCTGGTGCACTCGGGCGGCCAGAAGGGCAAGGGCGTTCTCGACAAGTTGCGGAAGGCATCGGTCAATGAGGTCGTCGCGACGGCGCCGAAGGCCTGGGAGCTGCCGCAGTTCGTGGCGGGGGAGATCCGGCTGCACGGCGGGACCGTTGACGAGGGCGCGGCGTCGGCGCTGGTGGACGCGGTCGGGCATGACCTGCGGGCGTTGGCCGGGGCATGTTCGCAGCTGGTGTCGGACTCCGGTGGTCAGGCGGTGACGGCCGAGTTGATCGGCCAGTACTTCGGTGGGCGCGCCGAGGTGACGAGCTTCGCGGTCGCGGACGCGGCGATCGCCGGGCGGACCGAGCCGGCGCTCGAGCAGCTGCGGTGGGCGCTGGACTGCGGGGTCGCGCCGGTGCTGGTCACGAGTGCGATGGCGGGCGGGTTGCGCGGGCTGGCGAAGTACTCGAGTGCGCCGAGCGGGATGCGCGAGGCGGATCTGGCGCGCGAGGTCGGCGTACCGCCGTGGAAGCTGAAGCAGCTCAAGCAGCAGTCCCGTGGCTGGACTCCTGGTGGGCTCGCAACCGCGATCAAGGCCGTCGCTCAGGCCGACGCCGACGTCAAGGGTGCGTCGGGCGACGCCGGGTACGCCCTGGAGCGGATGGTCCTCACCGTCACCCGAGCCCACGGCCGCCGCTGACACAGAGTCGCGCACCCCGGCGTCTCGCCGCGCCGTCTGCGCGAGCCGGCCGACCCCGGAGCCTCCGCCGAGAGCCTCCGCCGAGAGCCGGTGCCGAGAGCCGGTGCCGAGAGCCTCCGCCGAGGGCCGGTGCGGAGAGTCGGTGCGGAGAGCCGGTGCGGAGAGCCGGTGCGGAGAGCCGGTGCGGAGAGCCGGTGCGGAGAGCCGGTGCGGAGAGGCGCTGCATCAACCTGGTTCGGGCACGCAAAAACGATCGGCCGGTCGTTGGGGACGGGCCGATCGTTCGGGGGCCGCCGGCAGGCGCGCGGCCGGGGCCTCAGAGGGAGGCGGCCTTCTTGAAGAGGGCCGACTTCCGGTTGGCAGCCTGGTTGGCGTGGATGACGCCCTTGCTGACGGCCTTGTCGAGCAGGCGGCCGGCCTTGCGGGCGGTCTCCTGGGCCTTGTCGGCCTCACCGGCGTCGACGGCCTCGTGGAAGCGGCGCACAGCCGTCTTGAGGGTCGACTTCACCGACTTGTTGCGAAGTCGCGCAGCCTCGTTCTGGCGGTTGCGCTTGATCTGGGACTTGATGTTCGCCACGAAGAAGAGCCTCGATCAGGTGTGTGCGGTCAATACGGAAGGTGTCGCGGCGCACGGCTATACACCGCCCGTGGGCGCGCGAAGAGCCAGATTACCAACAAGGCGACCCCAGCTCCAAACTCACTCCGGCCGCGCCGCCGGCTCGGCGGTGGATTTCAGCCGCGTGAGGGTGGTGTGGATGCCGTCCGCGTTGCGCGGGGTGCGGTTGCCGAAGATCGGTCGGAACAGCGCTCGCAGGACGCGGGGGCGGTGGTCGGTCCAGGATTCGGTGACCTCGCAGCCGGTTGCGGTCGGGGTGAACTCGTAGTCCCAGAGCGAGATCGGGATCGGGCCGAAGTGGATGGAGAAGGCGAACCGGCGGCCGGGCTCGGCGGCGACCACCCGGCCGAAGGTGAACCAGCGGACAGCGCCGGCCCGGTTATGACCGATGAAACGCGCCCCGACCAAAGGCCCGCTGGAAGGTATCGGGGCGGCAGGCCCGGTGGATGCGGCGGCGGGTTCGGTGGGCGGGGCGGTGGGCGGGGCGGTGGGGCCGGAGTGGTGCGACCAGGTGACTCGGGTGCATTCGGGGCTCCACTCGCGCATCCGGGGTAGATCGCTGACCAATGAATAAAGGGTGTCGGGCGAGGCGGCTACCGAGATGGACTCGGTCAGATCGGGCATCGGGTTTTCCCTTGCTGTCGGCATCCGTCCGGTCCGAGGGTGACATCGAGGCGGGCGCGACGGCATACTCGGGGCCCCGCGAGCCCCCAGCTCCACCATCGCGCTGCCCAAGCCCTGGAGGAACTCCGTGACCCGCAAACGCCCGGCGATCATCGTCGCCACGGCCCTGATCGCCGCGACGGCCGGCGTACCGCTGCTCGTCAACGCCGCTAACGCCAGCCAACCGGCGGCGACACAGGCAACCCCCGAGCTCAAGCGCTCCGAGACCGGTTCGTACATCGTCCAGCTCGACGACTCCCCGGTGGCCGAGTACGACGGCGACATCGCCGGCCTCGCCGCCACCAAGGTCGCGCCCGGCGGCAAGCTGCTGAAGACCGCCGCCCCGGTGATCAACTACGTCAAGCACCTCACCAACGAGCGCAACGAGCTGCTCAGCACGAGCAAGATCACCAAGCTCTACGACTACAACTACACGTACGCCGGTTTCTCCGCCCAGATGTCGTACGACGACGCCGTCAAGCTGGCCAAGCAGTCCGGCGTGAAGAGCATCGAGCCGAGCGACATCGTGCACGCCGACACCGTCGACACCCCACGCTTTCTGCAAATGTCCGGCAAGGGCGGCGCGTGGCAGCAGGCCGGTGGGATCGACAAGGCCGGCGACGGCGTGATCATCGGCATGATCGACTCCGGCTACACACCGGAGCGCCCGAGCTTCGCGCCGATCAAGACCACCAAGCAGTCCGACGCGATCATCGCGAAGAAGTGGAAGGGCACCTGCCAGGCCGGCGAGGAGGCGCCCGTCACCTGCAACAACAAGGTGATCGGCGCCCGGTACTTCGACAAGGGCATCGGCACCCGGCCGATCCCGGAGGAGTACAAGTCGCCGCGTGACTACGGCGGCCACGGCACGCACACCGCGAGCACCGCGGCCGGCAACTACGGCGTCGAGATGAGCGTCATGGGCCGCGACTACGGCAAGGGCTCCGGTATGGCGCCGCACGCCCGCCTCGCGATCTACAAGGCACTCTGGGCGGTCGACGCGACCGGCGGCGGCAGCGGTACGGACGCCGACATCGTGGCCGCGATCGACGCCGCGGTCGCGGACGGCGTGGATGTCATCAACTACTCGATCTCCGGCAGCGGTTCGTCGTACGTGAATGCCACCGGGCTCGCGTTCCTCCGGGCGGCCAAGGCAGGCGTGTTCGTCGCCACCAGCGCCGGCAACACCGGTCCGGGCGAGGCGACGGTCGGCAAGACGTACCCGTGGGTGACATCAGTTGCCAACGGCACCCATGACCGCGACATCCAGACCAAGCTCACCCTGGGCAACGGCAAGACGTATACCGGTGCGGGCATCGGCGCCGGCGTACCAAGCGCGCCGGTGATCCTTGCCAAGGACGCTGGGCTCCCGGGTGCCGACCCGGCCAACCTCACGCTCTGCCAGGCCGGAACGCTCGACCCGGCGAAGGCCACGGGCAAGATCGTCGTCTGCGACCGTGGCGTGAACGCCCGCGTTGACAAGAGCCTGCAGGTGAAGAACGCCGGCGGCATCGGCATGATCCTGCTCAACCTGACCCCGAGCACGCTCGACTCCGACCTGCACTCGGTCCCGACCGTCCACCTCGACGACAAGGCTGCTCCCGAGGTCAAGGCGTACGTCAGCGGCACCGCCAACCCGACCGCGACGATCAGCGCCGGTACGCCGGTTCGCGTGACTGCTCCGATGGTGGCCGCTTCGTCCAGCCGCGGCCCGTCCCCGGCCGGCAACGGTGACCTACTCAAGCCGGACGTCATGGCGCCGGGTACGAACGTCCTCGCCGCGACGACCGCGTTCAGCGCGGCCGGTGGCGAGTACGCGTTCATGAGCGGTACGTCGATGTCCACGCCGCACATCGCGGGCATCGCCGCCGTACTGAAGGCCAAGCACCCGACGTGGTCCCCGATGGCGATCAAGTCCGCGATGATGACGACCGCGACCGACAAAGACACCGTGGGCAAGCCGATCAAGAACGACTCCGGCTCGCAGGCCAACCCGTTCGGGTACGGCGCCGGCCTTGTCCAGCCGAAGCTGGGGATGGATCCCGGCCTGGTCTACGACTCGACGTACACCGACTGGACCAAGTTCGTCTGCGGCTCAGGCCAGGTCCCGGCCACCCATGAGCTGTGTGCGAACGGCAAGATCGACCTGAGCGACCTCAACTACCCGACGATCGCGATCGGCGACCTGGCAGGCAAGCAGACCGTCACCCGGACCGTGACGAACGTCAGCAAGCTGCCGGAGATCTACTTCCCGAAGGTCGAGGGCCTGAAGGGTCTCAAGGTGACGGTGTCGCCGCGGATCCTGATCACGCTGCCCGGCCGCAGTACGACGTACAAGGTGACGTTCGAGAACAGCGGCGCTCCGCTCGAGCAGTACTCGTTCGGCCGCCTGGTCTGGAAGTCCGCAAAGCACTCCGTGGCCAGCACGCTCGCGATCAAGCCGCTCACGGTCAAGGCGCCGACGCAGGTCAACGGCACCGGGGCCAGCGGCTCGGTCCAGGTCCCGGTGACGGCCGGGTACTCCGGGACGCTCAACACGACTGCGATCGGTCTGGACGCGGCCGCGGTCGGCGAAGCGGCGCTGAAGAACCCGGGTGGCGTGGCGTTCCCGACGACCGCCCCGAAGGCGAACGACCACGTTGCGAAGTTCACGGTCAGCGTCCCGGCCGGTACGACGCACGCCAGGTTCTCCACGTTCGACGCGGACTATCCGGCGGGCACTGACCTGGATGTGTTCGTCTACCAGGCCGGTACGACGACGCTGTTCGGCAGCAGCACAGGTGGTTCGGCAGAGGAGGAGGTCAACCTCCCACGGCCGGCAGGCGGCCAGGTGGACGTGTACGTCGACCTGTACGCCGGAGCGAACGAGCAGACCGTCAAGCTCAACCACTGGGAACTGCAGAAGGCCGCCGGCAACCTGACGGCCACGCCGGCGAGCCAACAGGTAACAGTCGCCGGCCAGACCAACATCACTGCGTCCTGGACCGGCCTGACACCCGGCACCCGCTACCTGGGTCAACTGCGCTTCTCCGACGGCGCAGACGGCTCCGGCTCCACCATCGTCCGAGTAGACAGCTGAACAAGACATCGGCTCAGCACCCAACCGCGTGCTGAGCCGATGTCCCACAATCAGGGCTGTACTTGCTGGATCATCTCGTCGGACTTGGCAACCGCGACCTGCTTGCACTCACCGGTCGCGACCGCACACCGGAACAGCTTCTGAGCCGGCCCGGACTCGTCGACCACGATGATGTTGTCCGGGTCCTCGAAGAGCGCGTCCTCGAACCACTTCGTCGTGGCCGGAAGCCTCATCTTCGTGACCTTCCCGGTGGCGATGTCGACGGCGACCCCGATGTTGCTGATGGTCATCGTCGCCCCGTCCGGTGACACCGTCACGTACGCCGCGGCCACCGGAGCCTTGAAGCAGTACTCACGCTTCGCCTCGAGTCCCTTGGCTCCCAGCGTGGCAGCGGTGACGCAGGACTGGCCGCCCTTGAAGGTGATGTGCGTGACGATGTTGTTGCTGCGCGTCATGTGCAGGCTGCCGGGGCCGAATGTCCCGACCGTCCGGACATCCTTCGATCCGGGCTGCCAGAGCTTCACGGGCACCGGGTCCGGAGAGTGCTCGCCGAACCAGATTCCGTCCTTGTTCCAGCCGACGAGTTCGAGGTTCGGGGTCTTGACGGTGAGGCTCGACACCTCCTTGCCGGTCCGGATGTCGACGACGACCACCCGATTCTCGGCCCGGCCGTACTTCGAGAGCGCGACCGCGAACTGTTGCCCGTCGGGTGAGACCCGCGGGCCGAAGCCCCCGAGCGGCCCGACCGGCCGGACCTTGCCGCTGGTCGAGACGACGGCGACCTGCGCCTTGTCCGGATCGGGGTAGCCGGTGTTGACGAGCCAGCCGCCCTCGGTCCGCGCGACGACGTTGCCCTTCACGCCCGGGTTCTTGACGGTCTTGCCGCCGTCGTGGATCGCCGCCCACCAGGTGTCGAGCGGGTTGTCCGGGTTGTTCTGGACCAGAGTTGTGTACGGGATCTTGGGGGCTCCGGCCGAAACCGGACCTCTGGCCGGCAGACCGCTGACGGCCGGCTGGTCGTCGTGCTTGACCAAGCCGTGCAGGAACGGCACGGACAGGGTCAGCACCGCCGCGATGCCGGCCGCGGCCAGTGCCATCGGCGCCCAGTGGCGGCGGGTGGACGTACCGGTGCTGTCCAGCTCCAGGCCGGGGCCGTGGGCGGAGTCCGGGACGGTGTCGGCCTTGGCGTTCAGGTAGTCGCGCAGACGGGTCTCGGTGTCGTTCATCGCAGTTCCTCGAGTTTCTTGGTGAGAGCCGTGAGGCCGCGCGACGCGGTCGCCCTGGCGGTGGATGGGCTGATGCCGAGGAGGTCGGCGATCTCGTCGAACGGGAGGTCGAGGTAGTAGCGCAGTACCAGCACCTCGCGGGCCCGGGTGGGCAGGCCCTGGAGTGCCCGGCGTACCTCCTCGCGCTGCTCCCCGAGTACGGCGGTGCTCTCGGCGGAGTCCTGTGGCGCCTGGTGCGGCGGGGTGTAGAGGCGCGCCACCCGGCGGCGCCGCAGCGCGGACCGGCTTCCGTTGAGCACGGTCGAACGCAGGTATCCCAGCGCCTTGTCGGAGTCCCTCAGCGGCCATCGCCGGTACAGCTGGGCGAACGCCTCCTGGACTATGTCTTCGGCTGTTTGTCGGTCATCGATCACCAGGACGGCCAGGCGCACGAGACCGCGCCACTCCCGGCCGTACAGCGCTGTCACGGCGTCACGTGCCTCGTCGCCGGCCGCCACCTGGTGAGGATGCTGATCGATACTCACCACTAGATTCGTCACACCCTGAGAGACGTCCGTCCGCCGGGGATGCTGCATCAGAGCCGGTCGCGGACCCAGTCGAGGTGGACGAGGGCGCTCTCCCGCTGCCAGGTGCGGATCGTCGGCAGCCCGGGCGGCGCCGGCTGGGCGGCACCCCACCAGAGACCACCGGCCACAGCTGTGATGAACCCGGTGATCCCGATGTCGTCAGGCAGCTCCGGGAGTACGACGGACGCGCGCATCTCCGCCTGCAGGATCACCCTGTCGGTCCAGCGCGGCCCCAGCCCCGGGTGCGCCCAGTCGATGAACACCACCCTGTCGTCGGTCAGGATGATGTTGTCCGCCCGGAGGTCGTAGTGCGCCAGCGCCTTGCCCTCGGCCAGCTCGCGGAGTCCGGTCTGCGCCAGCTCGGCGAACTCCTCGACCCGGCCCTCCATCCAGGACGGTACGGCGAGATCGTCCTCCAGCACGTTGTTCCACCGGCTCAGGAAGTCATGGCTGCGTACGGCGATGACCGGTGCGTCCGGCCACGGCGACGGGTCCAGGGCGTCGGTCAGTTCGGCGACGGCGTCCAGGACCCGCTCAGCGTCCGCCTGCTCCCACGGATGAGCGGGCAGTCGCCCGTCGATGTCCTCGAACAGCATCCCGACCCAGTCGCCGTCGTCGTACACGTCGTACAGTTGCGGCGCCATCGGGAGGGGGCCGATGGCCTGCATGGCGGTGATCTCCTGGCGGAACAGCTCCGGCGTCTTCGGGTTCAGCGACGTACCGACGGCCTTCACGAAGGCTCGGCGGCCCGAGGCGGTCACCAGGCGGGCGGCCACGCCGGGCGAGAAGCCGCCCTGCTGGGTGGAAGCCGATACCACCGCTGAGCCGAGCGCACGCTCCACCCAGTCCCGGACCGACACGGGCATCTTCTCGTAGGGCAGCCTGACCCCAGCAGCGTGCGCCATACCTCACCACGCTAGCGGGCCCTCGCTAGTGATTTTCGAATCTGCTGGACCCGCATGGGATGATTGACCGGATATCACCCAAGACCAGAACTGGATCCCCTCCGTGCCCGTTGGCCCCACGAATGTGCCGCAGCCGGGTCGCACCGACCCGTCGCTGATCCGGAACTTCTGCATCATCGCCCACATCGACCATGGCAAGTCGACGCTGGCCGATCGGATGCTGCAGATCACCGGCGTGGTCGACGACCGCTCGATGCGGGCGCAGTACCTCGACCGGATGGACATCGAGCGCGAGCGCGGCATCACGATCAAGTCGCAGGCGGTCCGGCTCCCGTTCGCGCCCGGTCCGGACACCCCGGGCGGCCTGCTGGCCCCGGACGGGACGACGTACATCCTGAACATGATCGACACGCCCGGCCACGTCGACTTCACCTACGAGGTGTCGCGGTCGCTCGAAGCGTGTGAGGGCGCGGTCCTGCTGGTCGATGCCGCGCAGGGGATCGAGGCGCAGACCCTGGCGAACCTGTACCTCGCGCTGAACGCCGACCTGCACATCATCCCGGTGCTGAACAAGATCGACCTGCCGAGCGCGCAGCCGGAGAAGTACGCCGCGGAGCTGGCGCACATCATCGGGTGCGACCCGTCCGACGTACTCAGGGTCTCCGCGAAGACCGGCGAGGGCGTCGAGGACCTGCTGAGCGAGATCGTCGCGCAGGTCGAGCCGCCGAAGGGCGTGAAGGACGCGCCGCCGCGGGCCCTGATCTTCGACTCGGTCTACGACACGTACCGCGGCGTGGTCACCTACGTCCGGGTGGTCGACGGCGAGCTGGTCCACCGCGACCGGATCAAGATGATGTCGACCGGCGCTGTGCACGAGATGCTCGAGGTCGGGGTGATCTCGCCGGAGCCGATGAAGACGCCGAGCATCGGCGTGGGTGAGGTCGGTTACCTCATCACCGGCGTGAAGGACGTTCGCCAGTCCCGGGTCGGTGACACCGTCACCGCGGCCGTCCACGGTGCGACTGAGGCGCTCGGCGGCTACAAGCACCCCCAGCCGATGGTGTACTCCGGCCTGTTCCCGATCGACGGCGACGACTACCCGACGCTGCGGGACGCGCTGGAGCGCCTGCAGCTGAACGACGCGGCCCTGCAGTACGAGCCGGAGACCTCAGGCGCGCTCGGGTTCGGTTTCCGCTGCGGGTTCCTCGGCCTGCTGCACATGGAGATCGTCCGGGAGCGGCTCGAGCGCGAGTTCGACCTGGACCTGATCTCGACCGCGCCGAACGTGGTCTACCGGGTCGAGATGGAGGACGGCAAGGAGTACGTCGTCACGAACCCGAGCGAGTTCCCCGAAGGCAAGATCGCCGACATCTACGAGCCGGTCGTCCGCGCGACGATCCTGAGCCCGAAGGACTTCATCGGCGTCATCATGGAGCTCTGCCAGTCCAAGCGGGGCAACCTGCTCGGGATGGAGTACCTGTCCGAGGACCGGGTCGAGCTGCGCTACACGCTCCCGCTGGCCGAGATCGTGTTCGACTTCTTCGACCAGCTGAAGTCGAAGACCAAGGGCTACGCGTCGCTGGACTACGAGCCGACCGGCGAGCAGTCGGCCGCGCTGGTCAAGGTCGACATCCTGCTGCAGGGCGAGACGGTGGACGCGTTCTCCGCGATCGTGCACCGCGACAACGCCTACGCGTACGGCGTCGCGCTGGCCGGCAAGCTGAAGGAACTGATCCCGAGGCAGCAGTTCGAGGTGCCGATCCAGGCCGCGATCGGGTCCCGGATCATCGCCCGCGAGTCGATCCGCGCAATGCGCAAGGACGTCCTGGCGAAGTGCTACGGCGGTGACATCACCCGGAAGCGCAAGCTGCTCGAGAAGCAGAAGGAGGGCAAGAAGCGGATGAAGATGGTCGGCCGGGTCGAGGTCCCGCAAGAGGCCTTCATCGCCGCCCTCCGCACCTCCGAACCGGTCGAGAAGGCCGGTAAGAAGTAGGTGCCGGTCGACATTCCCGCCGGTCTGCTCGCGGTTGCTTCACGCGGGCAGGACTGGGCGGACTGGCTCGATCGGCTGCCGCGTCTCACGCGGGACCTGCTCGGTGAGTGGCAGTTGCGCGTCGACGGCGCGTCGTTCTACGGCAACTGTGCGCTGGTCGTGCCGGTCACCACGGCCGACGGGCAGCGGGCCGTGCTGAAGGTGCAGTTCCCGCATCTGGAGGCCGAGACCGAGCACCTCGCGTTGCGGACCTGGGCCGGTAACGGCGCCGTGCAGTTGCTGCGGGCCGACCCGCGCCGGTTCGCCTTGCTGCTCGAGCGGTTGGAGCCGCGGGACCTGACCACGATCGATGCGCTCGACGCCTGCGAGATCGTTGGCCAGACCTACAAACGACTGCATGTCACCGCAGGTCCGCAGTTCCGGTCGTTGTCGGGGGAGCTGAAGCGTTGGGTGGAAGGCTTCCGCAGGTTGCCCGCGTCGGCGCCGGTCCCGCATCGGTACGTCGAGCAGGCGATCTCGTTGTCGGAGGACTTCATCGCGGACCCGGCGACCGACGGCCGGCTGATCCACACCGACCTGCACTACGAGAACATGCTGGCCGCGGAACGCGAGCCCTGGCTGGTGATCGACCCGAAGCCACTGTCCGGTGATCCGCATTTCGAGGTCGCGCCGCTGATCTGGAACCGCTGGGAGGAAGTAGTTGCCGCCGGCGACCTTCGGTTCGCGGTCCGGCAACGGTTCTACACCGCGATCGACGCGGCCGGCCTGGACGAGGACCGTGCTCGCGACTGGGTGATCGTCCGGCAGATGGTCAACGTCCTCGGCACGCTCGAGAACACCGACGGCACGCTGCCGCAGGACTGGCTCACTCGCAACATCGCCATCGTCAAAGCCATCCAGGACTAAACTCCGGAAGATGACCGTCGAGAACCGCAGAGCCCGGAGCCCACGTGGTTCCGGTGACGACCTGCGGGACGCCCTGGTCACTGCGACGGCCAAGCTGCTGGAAACCCATGACCTCAACGCGTTGTCGGTCCGCACGGTCACCTCGGCGACCGGCGTCAGCCCGACCGCGTTGTATCTGCACTTCACCGACCTTCCGGAGCTGCTGCGAGCCGTGAAGGCCCGCTTCTTCGGCGATCTCCGCGACCAGCTGACCGCGGTGGGCGGCACGGGGCGAGATCGAGTCAAGGCACTCGCGCTCGCCTACCTCGCCTACGCGCGCGAGTACGAGGGCCGGTACGCCGTGATGTTCCACGCCCACCGCCGTACCGACGCGCCGAGCACCCCGGCCGCCGAGTTGGTCGAGCTCGGCTGGGCCGCGTTCGAGCCGCTGATCGCCGCGGTCGGCGCCGTACTCCCGGACGCGTCGGTGGACGAGATCCGCGAGACCTCCTTGGAGTTGTGGCTCGCCTTGCACGGTCGGGCGCAGTTGAGCGTCGCGATGCCGTGGTTCGAGCTGCCGGACGAGGGCCGGTACGTCGACCGCCTCGTCCGGCAAGTCCTCGGTTAACCGGCGTACGCCGTCTTGCCGCCGTCGATGACGAGCTGGGACGCGGTCAGGTAGGGGAAGTCGTCGGACGCGAGCGCGAGCGCGAACACGGCGATCTCGTTCGGCGTCGCCATCCGTTGCAGGCCGTGGACGTGGGTCTTGCCCCAGTTCGCGGCCAGGGCGTTCCAGACCGGGTCGGGGACGTTCATCATCCCGGCGAGCCGGCGTACGAGCTCGGTGTTCGTCGTACCGGGGATGAGCGTGTTGATGCGGATGCCGCGCGCCGCGTAGTCGTGGGCAGCTGACTGGACCAGGCCGACGAGGCCACGCTTGGTCGCCGTGTACGCCGCACGCTTCTCGGTCGTCGCGATCGCGTTGGACGACGACGTCACCACGACCGTCCCGCCGCCGCGCTTGAGCAGGTGCGGCACCTCGTACTTGAGCGCGAGGAAGTTGCCGCGCAGATTCGTGTTCGTCACGTCGTCCCACTCGGCCGTCGTGTACTCGTGCAGCGGCCGCTCGATGCTGATCCCGGCATTGTTGAAGCAGACGTCCAGCCCGCCGTACTTGCCCGCGATCCCGTCGACGAACCGCCGTACGTCGTCCTCGACGCGGACATCGGCCTTGACGTACGTCGCTTCGCCGCCCGCGGACCGGATCTCCGCCTCCACCTGCTTGCCGAGCTGCTCGCGACGCCCGCAGAACCCGACCTTGCCGCCCTCGCCCGCGAACAGCACCGCCGCAGCCCGCCCGATCCCGCTGGTCGCGCCAGTGATCAGTACGACCTTGTCCTCGAAGCGCCGCCGAGCGGAGGCCTGGATCGGCGGCGGCGCGTCCCCGCCCTGGACGAACGCTGCGCCTGCCACCGCTCCGGCAGCTGCTGCGGTGACGCCGGCCACGGCGCCGGTGGTGATCACGCGTCGGCGGGTGAATCGCTGGTCTGTCATCGTCCCCACTCCCTCGAATCCTGGTTTACGAATGTAAATATACATGCGTAAACGTAATCGAGGAGACATTGAAGTTACTAGTTACTACCTACTAACTTCGTCGGTATGCGAATGACTGGGCGAGAACGGCGCGAGCAGATCCTCGGGATCGCGGAGGAGGAGTTCGCGACCGCCGGTTTGTACGGCGCGTCGACCGAGACGATCGCCCGGCGGGCGGGGATCACGCAGGCGTACGTGTTCCGGCTGTTCGGGACGAAGAAGCAGCTGTTCCTGGCGTGTGTGGATGCCGCATTCGGCCGGATGGCGCTGGCGATGCTGGCGGCTGCGGGTGGGTCGCACGGGATCGAGGCGCTGACGGCGATGGGGCAGGAGTACAACGAGATGCTCGCCGATCGGACGACGCTCCTGCTCCAACTTCAGGGCACGGCGGCTGCGGCGGCCGGCGACGGCGAGGTGCGCGACGCCGTACGCGCAAGTTTCGCGCGGTTGTGGCAGGCCGTCGCCGATACGGCGCAGCTCGATCCGGTGACGATCAAGTCGTTCCTTGCCTTCGGCATGCTTCTCAACACCAACGCCGCGCTCGACCTGCCGCAGGTCGACGAAGCATGGTCCCACCAAGCCAGAACCCGAATAAAACCAGGCCTTTTCAACCACATCACCACCGAGACGAACCAATGACCACCGCGAGACCCGCCCAGCGACATGCCCCCGCGCTGGCGGGATTCCTGGTCTCCGTCGGACTGGCCGGCGCGGTCATCGGCAGCCTCGGCGCACCCTTGATCACGGCGGTCGCCGAGGCGTACGACGTTTCGCTCGCGGCCTCGCAGTGGACCCTGACGATCGCGTTGCTCGCCGGAGCCGTCGCAACGCCTGTGTTCGGTCGGCTCGGGGCCGGACCGCGGCGGCGTACCGTCGTGCTCGGGATGCTCGCCGCCATGGTCGTCGGCAGCGTCCTGACCGTGTTGCCGTTGCCGTTGCCGTTCGCGTTCCTGCTGGCCGGGCGGGCGCTGCAGGGATCGGGACTCGGGCTGGTCGTGCTGATGATGGCGGTCGCGCGGGACCACCTGGACGAGCAGCGGGCAGCGCGGACGATCGCCTTGTTGTCGGTGGCATCGACCGCGGGGATCGGGATCGGCTACCCGTTGTCCGGCTTCCTCACGGACGTGGCCGGCGTGCGCGCGGCGTACGGGCTCGGGCTCGTCATTACTGCCGCCGCTCTGGTCGCCGCCTTCTTCGCGCTGCCGGAGGCGCCGTCACGCCCGTCGACCCGTCTCGACCTGCGCGGGGCGATCCTGCTGGCGATCGCCTTGCCCGCACTGCTGCTGGTCATTGGCGACACCAACCTTTGGCGCCATCACGCCGCCACGGCAATCGCCATCCTCGCAGCTGCGATCCTGCTGCTGACCGGCTGGACCTTCCTCGAGGCTCACACGGAGAATCCGTTGGTCGACGTACGCCTGCTGCGTCACCCCGCGGTCGCCGCCGCGAACCTGGTGATGCTGACCGGCGGCGTCGGCATGTACCTGCTGTTCAGCCTCATCACCCGCTACGTGCAGACCCCCGCGTCGGCCGGCTACGGCTTCGGCCTCAACACCTTCGAGGCCGGTCTCGTCCTCGTCCCGTTCTCGATCCTCGGCTTCGTCGCCGGCCGTCTCGTCCCCGGCTGGCGGGACCGCCTCGGCGCCCGATGGTTGCTAGCGGCAAGTACTGCGGTCGTCCTCGCCGCATTCGTACTCTTCGCGGTCGCCCGCTCACACCTGGTCGAACCGATCCTCGCCATCAGCATCCTCGGCTTCGGCGTCGGTGCGTTCTCAGCAGCCATGCCCGCCGTCATCCTCGCTGTGACGCCAAAATCCGAGACGGCCAGCGCGATGAGCGTGAACGCCGTCGTACGCAGCGTCGGCTTCTCCACCGGCAGCGCCCTCGGCGGACTCATCCTCGCTGCCCACACCACCGGTGTCTTCCCCAGCGAGTCCGGGTACGCCGCGGCCGCCTGGATCGGCGCGGCCGCGACCGCAGCGACCCTGGTGATCATCGCCATACTCCCGCTCAAGCGCGGATAAACCGTGGATCGCGGCCGGTCGCCGGGAGAGGATGCCGATATGCGGTTGCTGACGGTCAATGTGGTGGAGAAGCTGATTCCGGGTCCGAAGGAGACCGGCTTCACCGCCATCGACAAGCGACCGCAGCCCGGCCGGATCCGCGTCGGCGAGCTCGGCCTGGCCGGCGACCGCGTCTGCGACACCAAGAACCACGGCGGCCCGGATCTCGCCCTCTATGCGTACGCCGAGGAGGACGCCGACTGGTGGGCCGGCCAACTCGGTCGCGACATCCCGACCGGGTTGTTCGGCGAGAACCTCCGCACCGAAGGGCTCGACGTCAACGGAGCCCTGCTGGGTGAGGTGTGGCGGATCGGTGACGAGGTCGAGGTGATGGTCCGCGCACCGCGCATCCCGTGCATCACGTTCCAGCACCGCATGCAGGAGCCGCACTGGGTCAAGCGCTTCCACCAGGCGTGCCGGCCCGGCGCGTACCTGAAGGTGCTTCGCGAAGGCACGATCGGTGCCGGCGACCCGATCCAGATCGTCAGCCGTCCGGACCACGAGGTCACCGTCGCGCTGATGTTCGCGCAGCAGGACCCCGCGAAGATGCGGCGGATGCTCGACTCGGATGTCGACCTGATGGAGGAGCTCCGCGACACCGCGCAGCGCGTGGCAGCGCGCGGATGAGCGCACAGACGACCGTACGACGGGGAATCCTGCCCGAGCCGGGGCCGTTGCGGCCGCTGGCGCTGGCGACTCTGCTGAGCCGCGTCGGCAACGGCCTACTGATGACGGTCAGCGTCCTGTACTTCAACCGGATCGTCGGCCTGTCGATCGCCCAGGTCGGCCTCGGCCTCACGGTCGCGGGGCTGTTCGGGCTGCTGTCCGCCGTACCGCTCGGACATCTGGCGGATCGGCGTGGGCCGCGCGGCCTGTTCGTCGTGCTGAGTCTGATGGTGTGCGGGCTGTCGCTGCTCTACCTCGTCGTGAACAACTTCTGGCAGTTCCTGGTCGTGAGCATCGTGCTGACGATGATCGACCGCGGCGCGGGTGCCGTCCGGGCCGCGTTGATCGCCGCGGTGACCGTCGGCGCGGGCCGGGTCGCGGCCCGCGCGTACCTGCGGGCGATCACGAACATCGGCATCATGGCCGGCGCCGCGATCGGTGCGTTCGCGCTGCATTTCGACACCGCCACGGCGTACCGGGTGATGTTCGTCCTCGACGCGGTGTTGAGCAGCATCGCGGCCTTCGTCGTACTGGCGATCCCGCGCGTCGCGTCGCAACATCGTGACGACGACGGACCGGTCTGGATCGCGCTGCGCGACCGTGGCTACCTCGCCGTCGCGGCGCTCAACGCGGGCATGAGCATCCACTTCGCCGTACTCGATGTCGCGATCCCGCTCTGGGTGGTCGACCACACGGACGCGCCGCGCTGGACGGTCGCGCTGCTGCTGATCATCAACACCGTGGTGGTCTCACTGTTCCAGGTACGGTCGTCGCGCGGTATCGCGGATCCGACAACCGCCGCTCGTGCCACCCGCATCGCAGGATGGTTGCTCTTGGCATCGATGGTCCTGCTGGCCGGTGCCACCTGGGGGAATGCGCTGATCGCAGTCGCGCTGCTGGCCGCGGGCGCTCTGGTCCAGGTGATCGCCGAGTTGATGCAGTCCTCGGGCTCGTTCCTGCTCAGCTTCGACCTGGCGCCGAACCACGCCCAGGGTCAGTACCAAGGCGTATGGAACACGAGCATGTCGATCAGCACGATGATCGCTCCGACGGTTCTGGCCCTGCTACCGCTCGGCCTGGGCGTGCCCGGCTGGATCATCCTCGGCGTCTGGTTCGCCCTGACCGGCGCGCTGTTCGTCCCGGTCGTCCGCTGGGCAGAAAGCCGTCGTCCGTCACCGGTCGCGGCGTAGCGTCAGTTCGTAGGTTCGCGGTAGCCGAGCGCGGCGGAGATCTTGCGGGCGGCCTCGATCGCGGCCGGCGCCATGAGAGCTACTTGGGCGATCGACTGCTCCAACGACAGCGTGGAGATGCTGACGGCTGCGATTGCGGCGCCGGTGTGGTCGTGGATGACGGCGGCGACGCAGCGGATACCGGGCTCGTTCTCTTCGTCGTCGAGCGCGTAGCCACGGGTGCGGACCTGCGCGAGATCGGCCTTCAGTGCGGCGGCGGTCGTGTGTGTGAGCGGCGTACGAGCCGGAAGACCAGTCCGGGTGATGTGGACGTCGAGGGCCTCTTCGTCCTTCTCGGCGAGGAGCGCCTTGCCGATGCCGGTGCAGTGCAGCCAGATCGCCTTGCCGACGCGCGACGGCATCCGGTACGGCTTCGGGCCGTCGAGGCGGGCGACGTAGATCGCCTCGTCACCGTTCAGCAGCCCGACATGCACCGTGCAACGCGTCTGCGCGACGAGATCCGCGAGCACCGGACGAGCGACCGTGGCCAGATCGACGTTGGTCAACGCATGCCCGGCCAGCCGCAGGGCCTTCGGTCCCGGGTGGTACGAGCCGTCGTCGGCCTGGGCGACGAACTCGTGCTCGACCAGCGACGCCATGATCCGGTGCACGGTCGACTTGGCCAGACCGGTCGCGTTCACGACATCGGTGAACCGCGAGTGCTCCAGTACGGCGTCCAGCACCATCAACGTCTTGTCGATGGCCGAGGGCGAACCCATGTCGCTCATCCTGCACTCCTATCTGGCGAGCCAGCCGCCGTCGACCGCGAGCACGTGCCCGTTGACGTAGTCCGCGGCCGCCGAGGCGAGGAACACCGCCGCGCCGACGACATCCTCCGGCCGTCCCCAGCGTCCGGCCGGGATGCGCTGCCGGATCGCGGCCTCGCGGGCCGGGTCCGCACGCAGCTCGGTGGTGTTGTCAGTACTGATGTACCCGGGCGCGATCGCGTTCACCTGAACCCCGGCCGGCCCCCACTCGTTGGCCAGCGCCCGGGTCAGTCCCGCCACCGCATGCTTGCTGGCAGTGTAGGCCGGAACGGTGATCCCGCCCTGGAAGCTCAGCAGCGAGGCGATCGTGATGATCTTCCCGGTACGGCGTTCCGCCATCGCGGCCCCGATCGGCCGGGTGACTGCCCAGGTGGAGTTGAGGTTCACGTCGATCACGTGCTGCCAGTCCGCGGTCGTGGTCTCGGCTGCCGGCGCCCGGCGGATCGTGCCGGCGTTGTTGACCAGGATGTCGATGTGCCGATCCCTGGCCAGCTCGACGGCTGCCGCCTCGACCGCGGCCGGGTCGGCGAAGTCGGCGATCACGACGGTGGCTTGCCCGCCGCCGTTCTGCTTGATCGCCTCGAGGGTGTCCTCGAGCGCCGCGTCCCGGGCCATCAGGATCAGCTCGGCTCCGGCCGCGGCGTACCCCGCTGCGATGGCGGCGCCGATGCCACGACGCGCGCCGGTCACGAGCGCAGTACGCCCTTCGAGGCTGAACGTCACCGCAGATCCTGTACGTCGACACCGTCCATGTCGCCGAACGCCTGGTTCTCGCCGGCCATCGCCCAGACGAAGCTGTACGACGAGGTGCCGCAGCCGGAGTGGATCGACCAGCTCGGCGAGATGACCGCCTGCCGATCCGCGACGAGCAGGTGCCGGGTCTCGTCGGGCTCGCCGAGGAGGTGGACGATCCGCTCGGTCTCGGGCAGACCGAAGTACAGGTAGCACTCGGTACGGCGGTCGTGGATGTGGGCGGGCATGGTGTTCCAGGTGCTGCCCGCGTGCAGGGTGGTCACGCCGAGCACGACCTGGCAGCTCTGCACGCCATCCGCGTGGATGTACTGGTCGATCGTGCGCCGGTTGGCGGTCTGCTGGTCGCCGAGCTCGAGCCGATTGCCCTCGCCGGGGTTGACCTGTGCGGTCGGGAAGGCGGTGTGCGCGGGGGCGGAGAACACGTAGAACGCCGCGTCGGTTCCGTCGAAGACGACCTCGCGGACGCCGCGTCCGACGTACAGGCAGGCGCCGGTGGTCAGCTCGTACTTCGTGCCGTCCGCGGTGACAGTGCCGGGTCCGCCGACGTTGACGATGCCGGCCTCGCGGCGTTCGAGGAAGTACTCGCTGCGCAGCTCGGGGTAGGTGTCCAGCGTCAGCGGGCCGTTTGCGGGACGGGCGCCGGCCAGGACGATCCGGTCGTGGTGGGTGAGCACCGCGGTGATCGCGTCCGGGACGAAGAGGTCGTCCACCAGGTAGTGGCGGCGCAGCGCGGCGGTGTCGAAAGCGGGGAGCTGCTCGGGATGGGTGGCGTGCCTGATCTGCAGAGTCACGGAACTAGGTTCTACATCATGGAACCGGTCGTCAAGCCTGGAACACGACCCGGAATTGTTCCGGGTTCCGCCGCTTGACACTCTGTTCTGTTCAATGGAACCTTCCAGTCAGTCACCCCATCGCCCCTGGGAGGATCCTCATGACCGCTCTGGACTGGACTGTCCTGGTCGCGTATTTCGTGTTGATGGTGCTGATCGGCGTCTGGTCGCGCAGCAAGATCAAGACCGTCGTGGACTACTTCACGACCGGTGGCCGGATTCCCTGGTGGTTGTCCGGCATCTCGCATCACATGTCCGGCTACAGCGCCGTCATGTTCGTCGCCTTCGCGGCCGTTGCCTACAGCTACGGCATCACGGTCTACGTGTGGTGGGCCATGACGATCGGCATCGGCGTGGGTATCGGTGCGTTCCTCTTCGCCGCCCGCTGGAACCGGCTCCGCGCCAAACACGGGGTTGTGTCGCCACTGGAGTACCTCGCCCGCCGGTACAACCTGCCGACTCAGCAGGCGCTCGCGTACTCCGGTGCCGCGCTGAAGGTCGTCGACATCGCGTCGAAGTGGGTCGCGATCGCCGTACTACTGAACGGATTCACCGGCGTGCCGATGCGGTGGGGGATCCTGCTCACCGGTGTCGTGACGATGCTGTACGCGACGCTCGGCGGGCTGTGGGCCGACGTACTCACCGACTTCGGGCAGTTCGTGATCCAGTTCGGCGCCGGCATCGCGATGTTCATCGGCGTGCTCGCGCACCTTGACGGCGTACCGACGTTGTGGACGATGTGGGACCAGCTGCCGGCCGGGCACGGGCATGCGCTGAACGGGCCCTACACGCCGATCTTCTTGATCGCGTTCCTGTTCATCAAGACGTTCGAGTACAACGGCGGCATGTGGAACCTGGCGCAGCGCTACATGGCCGCGCCGTCCGGATCCGCGGCGAAGAAGTCCGCGCTGTTGTCGTCGGCGCTCTGGCTGGTCTGGCCGCTGGTGCTCTTCATCCCGATGTGCGCGGCGCCGCTGCTGGTGCATCCCGGCAAGCCGGAGCAGTCGTACGTCGAGCTCTCGCAGCTGCTCCTGCCGAGCGGGCTGATCGGGCTGGTGCTGGCCGGGTTCTTCTCGCACACGATGGCGATGGTGGCGTCCGACGCGAACGCGATCTCGTCGGTGATCACGCGGGATCTCGCGCCGGTGCTGGTGCCTCGCGTACGCCGGCTGACCGATGCGGCGACGTTGAAGATGGCGCGGATCGTCACATTCACATTCGTCACGGTGAGCATGCTGATCGCGATCGCCACCAACGGCGAAGGCGTCGTACTGAAGATCGTCGTCGACCTGGTCGCCGCGACGATGGGACCGATCGCGATCCCGCTGATGCTCGGACTGCTGCCGTGGTTCCGGCGGAGCGGGTCACGCGCCGCGCTGGCATCGTGGGGGATCGGGCTGATCGCGTGGGCGATCGTCAAGTACGGCGTCGGCTCCACCGACCAGACCTTGGTCGTCGCGTTGCCGCTGGCAACTTCCCTGGTGGTGTACGTCGGCCTCGGCCTGCTGCTGCCGGAGAACCGCCCGGAGGTCGACGAGCTGGTCGACTCGCTCGACACCGACCCGGACGAGGCCGCCGCCCGCCCCGACGCGGTCCTGTCCTGAAACACTGGCCCCAACCTCAACCCCTCAGGAGAACCATGCCGAACATCACCGTCGAACTCCTCTCCGGCCGCACCCTCGACCAGCGCCGCGAGTTCGTCGCCGCCGTCACCGACTCCGCCATCGCCATCCTCGGCGCCAAGCGCGAATCGGTCCGCATCGTCTTCACCGAGATCGAGAAGACCGACGTCGCCAACGGCGGCACGCTGGCCGCGGACGTCTAGTCCGGTCCCTGAAATCTCCGGACGTCCACGCCGCCGACCTACTACTGTTTCGGCATGCGAGTAGGTGTTTCGGTGCTACGGGTCAGGTCGGCGGCGTGATGCGGGAGTTGCTGGTCGAGCGCAACTTCCCGGTGGACGAGGTGCGGTACTTCGCCTCGGCCCGGTCGGCGGGGAAGACGTTGCCGTTCGGGGATCGGGACGTTGTGGTCGAGGACTCCGCGACGGCTGACTTCTCCGGGCTCGAGTTGGCGTTGTTCTCCAACGGGAAGACGGCGTCGAAGGAGCTCGCGCCGAAGGTCGCCGCGGCGGGTGCGGTTGTCGTGGACAACTCGTCCGCCTGGCGGATGGATCCCGACGTACCGCTCGTTGTCTCCGAGGTGAACCCGGGGGACCTCGACAACCTGCCCAAGGGCATCGTCGCGAACCCGAACTGCACCACGATGGCCGCGATGCCGGTCCTCGCGCCGCTGCATCGTGCGGTTGGGCTGACGCGCCTCGTTGTCTCCACCTACCAGGCGGTCTCGGGCTCCGGCGGCGTTGGTGTGCAAGAGCTCGAGGATCAGGCCCGTGCGCTGGCCGAGGTCGGCGGGAAGCTTGCCCGGGGCACCGAAGGCATCACCCTTCCCGAGCCCAAGGTGTACGCCGGGCCGATCGCCTTCAACGTGCTCCCGCTCGCCGGATCGATCGTTGCCGACGGCACCGGTGAGACCGACGAGGAGCAGAAGCTCCGCAACGAGAGCCGCAAGATCCTGCACATCCCGGACCTCCCGGTCGCCGGCACCTGCGTCCGCGTTCCCGTCTTCACCGGCCACTCGCTGAGCATCCACGCCGAGTTCGCCGAGCCGATCACGCCGGAGCGCGCGACCGAGATCCTGGGCGCCGCGCCGGGCGTGGCTCTCGCGGACCTTCCGACCCCGCTGCTCGCCGCCGGCCAGGACCCGTCGTACGTCGGCCGGATCCGCCAGGACCAGTCCGTGCCGGGTGACCGCGGTCTGGTCCTGTTCGTGTCGAACGACAACCTGCGGAAGGGCGCCGCGCTCAACGCCGTACAGATCGCAGAACTCCTCGCCCGGCGAGAAGCAGTACGACCCTGGGCCGGAGACGATCAGCACGGATAGTGAGACGAAGGCCACCCGCCGTGTGTGCATGTTGCGGAAACGTAATGGAGAAGGTGCACCAGGGCGAGCGAGTGCCATGGTCAGGACCGGTCGCTTGCGATTACCCTCCGGTTACTTGACCCCCGATGGAGGCCAGTTATGAAGCCTGTCGCCGATTCCGGCCAGCTCGCTCTCCTGAGCAACCGCAAGGACACGATGGCCCAGATGTTCCTGGAGCGGGTCGAGGCGACCCCTGCGCGGGAGGCGTTCCGCTTCCCTCGCGGGGAGCAATGGACGTCGGTGAGCTGGCGGGAGACCGAGCAGCTGGCCCGTCGGCGGGCGGCCGGGCTGGTCGCGCTCGGCGTCGAGCCGGAGCAGCGGGTCGCGATCGCGTCCAGCACGCGGATCGAGTGGATCGAGTGCTACCTGGCCGCCGTACTCGCGGCCGCGGCGACGACCACGATCTACCCGACGACGATCTCGCCCGACGTGGCGTTCATCGTGGCCGATGCCGACGTACAACTGGTGTACGCCGAGGACGCGGGCCAGGTCGACAAGCTCCGCGAGCACCGGTCCGAGACGCCGTCGCTGCGCAAGGTCGTGCTGATCGACGGCACGCCGGAGGAGAGCGACGGGGACTGGGTCATCGCGCTCGGGGATCTCGACGCGCTGGGCGACGAGTACCTGGCCGAGCACCCGTCCGCGGTCGACGAGCGGATCGCGGCGATCAAGCCGGACGATCTCTGCACGCTGATCTACACCTCCGGTACGACGGGGCGGCCGAAGGGCGTGCGGTTGCCGCACTCGGCGTGGACGTACGAAGGCGCTGCGGTCGAGGGGATGCGGGTGCTGTCGCCGGACGACCTGCAGTTCCTGTGGCTGCCGTTGTCGCACGTGTTCGGGCAGGTGCTGCTCGCCGTACAGTGCCAGATCGGGTTCGCGACCGCGGTGGACGGGCGGATCGACAAGATCGTCGACAACGCGGCCGTCGTACAGCCGACGTTCATGGCGGCGGCGCCGCGGATCTTCGAGAAGGCCCACGCTCGGATCCGGACGATGATCCAGTCCGAGGGCGGGGCACGGGCGCGGATGTTCGACTGGGCGTTCGGGGTCGGGTCCCGGGTTTCTGCGTTGCGGCAGGCCGGGCGGGAGCCTTCCGGGTTGCTGGCAGCGCAGTTCGCGGCGGCGGATCGGTTGGTGCTGTCGAAGATCCGGGCGCGGTTCGGCGGGCGGATCCGGTTCTTCGTGTCGGGTTCGGCGGCGTTGGACAAGACGCTGGCCGAGTGGTTCCACGCGGCCGGGTTGCTGATCCTCGAGGGGTACGGGCTGTCCGAGACGTCGGCGGGGTCGACGTTGAACCGGCCTTCGCAGTACCGGCTGGGAAGCGTCGGGCCGGCGTTCCCCGGGACGCAGTTCAAGATCGCCGAGGACGGGGAGATCCTGATCAAGGGCGACGGGGTGATGAGCGGGTACCACAACCAGCCGGCGCAGACGGCCGAAGTACTGAACGCCGACGGGTGGTTCCACACCGGGGACATCGGGCACTTCGAGGACGAGTTCCTGTTCATCACCGACCGGAAGAAGGACCTGTTCAAGACCTCGGGCGGCAAGTACGTCGCGCCACAGGTGATCGAGGGTCGCTTCAAGACGATCTGCCCGTACGCGAGCCAGTTCATCGTCCACGGCAACAAGCGCAACTTCGTCTCGGCGCTGGTCACGCTGGACCCGGATGCTGTCGTCGGGTGGGCGTCCGCGAACGGCCTGGGCGGCAAGCCGTACGCCGAGATCGTCACGTCGGACGCGGCCCAGGCGATGGTCCAGGGCTACGTCGACGAACTCAACGCAACCCTCAACCGCTGGGAAACCATCAAGAAGTTCACCATCCTCGACCGGGATCTCACCGTCGAGTCCGGTGAGATGACGCCGAGCCTGAAACTCAAACGCAAGTACGTCGAAACCGAGTACGCCGAAGTCCTCGACAAGATGTACGAGTAGGTCTCAGCGGCCGAGGAACTTGCGGATGGACTCGACGTACTTCGTTGGTTCTTCCTGGTCGATGGAGTGGCCGGACTTGTCGAAGATCTCGAGCGTGGCTTGGGGGAGGCGGGCGGTTAGGTCGCGGGGGATGTCGAAGCCTACGTGGCGGTCCCAGAGGGCGGCGAGGATCAAGGTCGGGATGTCGAGGGTGGCCAGGTCGTCGGCCAGGGTGGGGCGTTCGGTGCCCACCAGAGCGAGGGCCATCTCCAGGTTGGATTCGGGAGACTCGGGATCATCGTCGGGGATGTTGGCCGGGTCGTAGTAGAAGAAGTTGACCGCGTTCTCGCTCTGGGCGATGGCGCCGATGGCCGCGACCGTGCGTTCGATCGGGTCGATGAGGGGCTCGAGTTGGGTCCGGAGGGCGGTGCGCTCGGCCGGTGTGAGGATCGGGTCGACCGCGGCGGGGCGCATCGTCCACACGCCGGGATGGAGCGGGTCGGTGATCGGGGGAGCGTGCAGGATCATCCGGTCCACATGGTTGCTGTGAGCAACGGCGTACTCCGCGGCCAGTAGGCAGCCGTAGGAGACGCCCCAGGGCGCGATCCGCTCGACGCCCAGCGCCGTACGCAACTCGTCCAGATCGGCGACCAGCTGCGGCATCGTGTACGTGCTCGGGTCGGACCGCGCCGTACGACCGCAGCCGCGCTGGTCGTAGAAGACGACCGGCGCGAACTCCGCGACCGCGTCACCGACCGACTGCTCGATCGAGTACGAACTCTCGCCCGGCCCGCCGTGCACCAGCACCAGCGGTACTCCGTCATTGGCGGCGCCCGCGACCCGGACCCAGTGATCGACCCCACCCGCGGAGACCGTCCGCACTCCGTCACTCAGCATGGGTGCGAGGATACGGGTCACCGGTTCAAGTAGGCGAGGACGGCCAGCGCGCGACGGTCGTCGTCGGACACCGGCAGGCCGAGCTTGGCGAACATACTCGCGATGTGTTTGGTGACGGCGCTATCTCGGCCCGCTGCTGCTCACCCTGCGCGCGACTTGGTCCGCCGACCTCAGCCAGACGGCAAGCGGTACGGCGTACAGCCCGATCCCGACCGGGACGAGCGCACTGCTGACGAGCACGAATACCGCGGCGGCGACTCCCGCGATTGACAGGAGCATCGTCGCCAGCGCCCGCACCGGAGTGAAGAGCCTCGCCCTCATTAACCCAACCGTAGACATACTCCGACCCTGCCGCCTCCCGGCAGTCACTCCATTGCATTTCCCTGCCCGACCACCCTGTACCTATCCCCACCTATGACTGTTCGAGGAGTTGCTTCAGTGCGTTCAGGTTGGCGGCCACGGCTGACTTGATCCGACCTGCGGCGATGGGTGCCACGAGGTTCAGCGGGCGAGGCGGGCGGAGGTCGACCGAATTGGTGAGAGTGGTGGCGTCGCCTGTCGCGTCGAGCGTGTAGGTGAGGGTCGCCGGCAGACCGCTGAGGGTGCCTTCGACGGTGAGCTTCTGGTTGGGGACGAGCTCGATGATTTCGAGGGACTCCACCGCGTGGGAAGGGATCGTGCGGGTCTGCCGGTAGCGGGTGCCGACGCTGGGTGGACCGGGGGTCAGCTGCTGGGTCTCGGCCAGCGCGTAGTTCCACTGAGGGAGGTTCTCGAGGTTGGCCAGGTAGGCGAAGACCGCGGTCGCGGACCGGTCGATGGTGATCGTGTTGGTGAATTTCATTGGGGCCGCCGGGAGCTGTCGACGAGGCGCTGGGCCGCGGTCGGGTCGTGGGCGGGGAGGATGACCAGACCGGGGAGGTGCTCGGCGAGGGCGAGGACCTTGTCGGTGGTGGCGGCGAGTTCGCCGCGGTTGCCGACGCCGGGGAGTTGGCGGCGTTCGAGCAGGCCGGCCTCGTAGGTGAGGTCGCCGACCATGAGGAGCGGTGGCAGGTCGCGCCGGCGTACCAGCATCGAGATCGAGCCCGGCGTGTGACCGGGCGTGCGGAGCAGGACGATCGATCCGTCGCCCATGACGTCGAACGACTCGGTGAACGGATCCAAAGCGGCGCCGGTGAAGTCGATGTGCTTCCAACGCGCCCCCGGTACGTCGATGTGCGCGCGGAGGAAGCCACGGGCCTCGGGGGAGAACCCGGACAGCTGGGCCCATTCCTCCGGCGTGATCAGGAGCTCGCTGCTGCCGAGCTGGGGAATCCCGCCGATGTGGTCCTGGTGCAGGTGCGAGATGACCGCCTTGTCGACGTCGGCAACGGAGTACCCGAGGGTGCCCAGTTGCGCGTCGAGCGTCTCGTCCTCGGCGATGTGGAACTTGGCCAGCCGGTCATAAACGACGCCGTTGAACCCGCCCGGGAAGTACGACGGGTCGGTCACCGAGGCGCGGTCCTGGCCGGTGTCGAACAAGACCAGCCCGTTCGCGTGCTCGACGACGTACACGTTGATCGGGCGGGGTGGCAGCCACCGGCGGGACGTGAGCAGCCACCAGTACAGCGGCTTCTTCGAGCCCTGCGCGTGTTCGGGGTGGATCTCGACGCTGCCGGTGCTGATCACCGACACCGCTCGGACCGGGTCCCCGGTGCCGGTGCGCGCGGGCAGTCTTGTTGCTTCCGTGGACATCTGAACTCCTGAGGTGCGATCGTCCCCGACGGATTCGGGGCCGAGGGCATCAGTCTTCGCCGGAGGCCGCGCCCACGTCTGTGACTTTTGTCGTGCGCCGGAGTAACGGGGGTCACGCGTCGTCGGGGTTCCAGGTCTGGTCGTGCAGCCCGGTGGGATCGAGGATGTGGACCGCGTCGGCGGAGGTGGCGACCAGCTGGGCCAGCCGGAAGTCGCGGAGCACGCGCGCCACCACCTCGCGGACCGAACCGACGGCATCCGCGAGCTCCTGCTGAGACACCCGGGCGACGAGTTCCCCGCGCGGACTCTGCTGAGTCGAAGCCAGGTCCAGCAGGTGCGCGGCGACCCGCTGCCGTACCGTGCCGAAGGCGTTGACCGCGGTCTGCTGCAGATTCTCGTACAGCCGCCGACTTAGCTCCTCCGCCATCGCCCACCCGACCCGGCTGTCGGTGCGCGCCGCGGTCGTCAACAGCCCGGCGTCGATCCGGAACAGCGTGCACTCCGACAAAGTCTGTACGCCGACATCCGCCGGCCCCGCGACGAGTACGGCGATCCCGAGCACGTCGCCGCCTCGCGCGTACCGGACCGTCACCTGACGCCCTTCCGGCGAGGACATGTAGACGCGCAGCAAGCCGCGCACGACCAGCAACGCCCGCGGCGAGGACCGCTCCCGGTACAGCGTGCTACCCGCCGGGTAACCAACTCGCTCACCCGACGTCAGCAACCGCTCGATCAGCTCACCCGGTAGCCCTCCGAGGAAGCTTCCAGCCAGAGCCGCCGCCACGTCCCCATCAGCCACCCCTCAAGCATGGGCCACTGACTCCGGCGAAGCTACTGGGTGCTCGTGGCCGCCAGGGCGGCGTGTTTGCCGGTGGTGAGGGATTGGCCTTGGTCGATCATTTGTTCGGCGATGCGGTCGACGGCCTTGGAGAAGGCTTCGGAGTTGTCCGGGTCCCAGTCGGTCAGGCGGTCGAGCATCCAGACCCGGAAGGCGCCGACGAAGCGCTGGAACATCTCCAGGCCGAGGGTGGTGAAGCGGTAATGGCCCAACGTCTCGGACAAGTAGCCCTCGGCAACCAGTTGGGAGGCGAGAGGTTCCAGCACGCCGGGTGGCATCCGGAGATCGCCGGTGATCTCGGCCAGCGTGGCGGAGCCCTGTTCGGCGCCGCCGCGGAAGACGCGCATGATCATCCAGGCCTCGGCGTGGCTGAGCGGGATCCCGGACTCGGCCAGAACCTCGGGTGCGGGGTTGCGTTTGTGGTGCTGTACGACGAGGGCCGCGAGCTTCTGGAGTTCGTGTTCGGAGTCGAACGACGAGGGCGCCGCGAAGTTCTCGCCGACGTCGGACGCGGCCATCCGGGCGCTGTCGCGGAGCGGGACCTCCTTCAGCAGCAACGCGGTCAGGAAGCCCAGTCCCGCAACCGGCACGGCCCACAGGAACACGGTGTGCAAGGAGTCCGCGTACGCCGCCGTCACCGCCGATCGCATCGATTCCGGCAGGTTGCGCACACCCTCGACCGTCGTCACCACCCGGGGATCCGCGCCGGTGGCCCGGACGGCTTCAGCCAGGTGAACCGGCAGCTGGTGGGAATAGATGGACCCGAACACGGCAACCCCGAACGAGCTACCCATCGTCCGCAGGAAGCTCACGCCGGACGTCGCGACCCCGAGATCCGCGTAGTCGACGGTGCTCTGCACGACCACGGTCGGGACTGGCATACACAGCCCCACACCCACGCCGAGAACGACCATGTAGCCGGCCGTCACGACGTACGACGTGGTGTTGTCGAGCAACGACAGAAGGAAGAGCCCGATACCGATCAGCACCGTGCCGACGATCGGGAACAGCCGGTACCGTCCGGTCTTGCTGATGACCTGACCGACGCCGACCGACGCCACCAGCAGACCCAGCACCAGCGGCAGCATCTGCAACCCGGACTCGGTCGCCGACGCGCCGTGGACGAATTGCAGGTACGTCGGTAGATAGGTGACCCCGCCCAGCATCGCGAACCCGATGATGAAGCTCAGCACCGAGCACACCGTGAACACCTGGGACCGGAACAATCGCAGCGGCAGCAACGGTTCCGCGGCGCGACGTTCGACCAGGATAAAGATGCCTAGCGCAACGATGGACCCGATCGTCATCGAGATGATGACCGGCGAGGTCCAGTCGTACTCGTTGCCGCCCCACGTCGTCACCAGCGTCAACCCGGTCGCGGCCAGACCTATGAACAGGATGCCGAGATAGTCGATGCTCGGCTTCACCGCGGCCTTCACCGACGGCAGCGTGATCGAGGCGACGATCAGGACGACGATGCCGAGCGGGATGTTCACGTAGAACGCCCACCGCCAGCTCAAGTGGTCGACGAACAGCCCGCCGAGCAGCGGCCCGGCGACGGTCGAGACACCGAAGACCGAGCCCATCACGCCCTGGTACTTCCCGCGTTCACTCAGCGGTACGACGTCCGCGATCACCGCCATCGCGGTCACCATGATTCCGCCGGCGCCGAGGCCCTGGATCGCGCGGGAGCCGACCAGCCACAGCATCGAGTCGGCCATCCCGCACAGTGCGGAGCCGGCCAGGAACAGCACGACGCTGATCAGGAACATCGGCTTGCGTCCGTACAGGTCGCCGAACTTGCCGATCAGCGCGGTCATGATCGTCTCGGCAAGCAGGTACGACGTCACGACCCAGGACAGGTGGTTGGCCCCGCCGAGGTCGCTGACGATGGTCGGCAGCGCGGTCGCGACGATCGTCTGATCGAGGGCCGCGAGCAACATTCCGAGCATGATCGCGACCACGACCGCGTTCCGGGTACGACGTCCGACCGGCTGAGCCTCGGTGTCCATAAGCCGAATGTAGCCATTTCCGGACATCCTGTGACCACGAAACGACGGAGATCCGATCAAGAAATAAACGGTCCGTACGATGGGTGGGTGCCGTCAACATTGCCCGAGGGGGAGGTTGCGCCCCGGGACGGGGCGTTGCCGGAGTCCGCCGTCCGCGAGGCCGCGAGCCGGCCGCTGGGGTTCTACCTGCACGTGCCGTTCTGCGCGTCGCGGTGCGGATACTGCGACTTCAACACCTACACCGCCAAGGAGCTGGGTGGCGGCGGGTCGCAGGCGTCGTACGCCGAGACCGCGGTCGGCGAGGTGCGACTCGCCCGGCGGGTGCTGGGGGAGCTGGACCGGCCGGTCGACACGGTCTTCTTCGGCGGCGGTACGCCGACGTTGCTGCCGGCCGCTGATCTGGCGAAGATGCTCGCCGCGGTGCGGGACGAGTTCGGTCTCGCTCCCGGTGCGGAGGTGACGACCGAGGCGAATCCGGAGTCGGTGGACCCGGCGTATCTGGAGGCGCTGCTCGAGGCCGGGTTCACGCGGGTGAGCTTCGGCATGCAGAGCGCCTCGACCCACGTGCTCAAGATCCTGGACCGCCAGCACACTCCCGGGCGCGCGCTGCAGGCCGTCAAGGAGGCGACCGCGGCCGGCTTTCAGCATGTGAATCTCGACCTCATCTACGGGACTCCCGGCGAGACACTCGACGACTGGCGGGCCTCGTTGGAGTCCGCGCTGTCCGCTCAGCCCGACCACGTGAGTGCGTACGCGTTGATCGTCGAGGACGGGACTCAGCTGGCGCGACGGATCCGGCGCGGCGAGCTACCGATGCCGGACGACGACGATCTGGCCGACAAGTACGTCCTCGCCGACGAGCTGCTTTCGGCCGAGGGCCTGCGCTGGTACGAGGTGTCGAACTGGGCCCGCAGTACGGCGGCCCGCTGCCGCCACAACGAGCTCTACTGGCGCGGCGACACCTGGTGGGGCATCGGCCCGGGCGCGCACAGCCACGTCGGCGGCACCCGCTGGTGGAACGTGAAGCACCCCACGGCGTACGCCGAACGCCTGAACGCCGGCGAAAGCCCCGCGCACGCCCGCGAAACCCTCGACGAAGAAACCCGCCGCATCGAACGAGTCCTCCTCGAGGTGCGGCTCGCCGACGGCCTCCCGCTTACAGTCCTCGACGAGGCGGGCCGCTCCGCGGCCAGGTCGGTAGTCCAGCACGGCCTTGCAACGCTCACCTCCTCCCCGCCGCCCGGCGACGGCGGAGCCGTCGCCGGGCGGCGGGGTGAGTCAGAGGGCGACGGGAGTGGACCTGGTGCGCGGCTTGTGTTGACTGATCGGGGGCGGTTGCTGGCCGACGCGGTGGTTCGCGACTTGTTGCCGTAGGGCGGTCACACACAGCTAACTGCCAGGGTCTGCGGCCCTGGGTGATCATCGTGATTCGCAGCGTGACCAGCGATGACACTATGTCAGGACCTTGTGACGCTCGTATCTCAGCGTGACCGCGGAGAGCTTGACATATCTGGTTTGGACGAATGAGACTCAGGTCACTTTCGCGATCCGAGAGCGCTCTCAACTCCGTCCAAGTTCCAGGGAGCACGTGACATGCGGCCCAGTGCCCGCTATCGCCCCATAGCCGGACTGCTGGCCTGCGCCGCGGTCCTGCTCGTCACCGCCGCCTGTGGTGGTGGTTCCAGTACGTCCGGTCCGACCGCCGCCAAGACGGACGGCCCGAAGATCGAGCTGACCATCGCGACCTTCAACGAGTTCGGGTACGACGACCTGTACACGGAGTACGAGGCCGCGCATCCGAACATCACGATCGTCGAGCAGCACGCCAAGACCGTCGACGACCACGTCAAGAACCTCGACGCGAACCTGGCGTCCGGGACCGGCCTGGCCGACATCGAGGCGATGGAGGTCAGCTGGATCTACAAGTACCTGGCCAAGGCCGACAAGTTCGTCGACCTGCGCCAGTACGGCGCGGACGACCTGAAGGACCGCTGGCTCGACTGGAAGGTGGCCGGCGCGACCACGCAGGACGGGAAGATCATCGGGTACGGCACCGACATCGGTCCGGAGGCGATCTGCTACCGGCGCGACCTGTTCGCGAAGGCCGGGCTGCCGACCGACCGTACGCAGGTGGCGAAGATGTTCCAGGACTGGCCGTCGTACTTCGCGAACGGACGGAAGTTCAAGCAGAGGGTGCCCGGCTCGGCCTGGTACGACTCTGCCGTACTGACCTGGGAGGCGATGCGCAACCAGCTGATCCAGGCGTACTACTCGAACCAGGACCGCTTCCTCGCCGGTGAGAATCCGCGGTTGAGGTCGACCTGGAACCAGGTGGTGGCCGGTAGCAAGGACGGCCTGTCCGCCGGGCTGGTCGCCTGGAGCGACGAATGGAACGCCGCCTTCCGCACCGACAAGTTCGCGACGATGGCGTGCCCGGGCTGGCTGCTCGGCGTGATCCAGGACAACGCGGGCAGTTTCGGCAAGGGCAAGTGGGACGTCGCCGACGTGTTCCCCGGCGGCGGCGGTAACTGGGGCGGCTCGTACCTGACCGTGCCGATCCAGTCGCCCCAGCCGGAGGAGGCCGCGAAGCTGGCCGCCTGGCTGACCGCGCCCGAGCAGCAGGTGAAGGTGTTCAAGAAGATCGGCTCGTTCCCGTCGACGCTCGACGCGTACAACGACCCGCAGGTGAAGTCGCAGGTCAACGCGTACTTCAACAAGGCGCCGGTCGGTCAGATCTTCATCAACCGGGCCCGGAACGTGATCCTCAAGCAGCACAAGGGTCCCCGCGACGGCGAGATCAACCAGATCTTCAGCGCGGCACTGGCCCGGGTCGACGACGGTAAGCAGTCGCCCGACGCGGCGTGGGCGCAGGCCGTCGACCAGGCGGAGAAGGTTGCCGACACCCGGGTCGGCAACTGAAGAAATCTGTCAACACACCCCGGCGGGTGGCCAACGGCTGACGCGCCTTCGACCTAGGACGTACTACCGTGTGAACGCAGGCCGATCGACAGCCGAGGAGGGCCGATGGAAGGGTCTGGTTCTCCGACGTTGGAGCAGGTCGCGGCGGTCGCCGGGGTGTCGCGGGCAACGGTCTCGCGGGTCGTGAACGGCTCGCCGAAGGTGTTGCCGGAGACGGTCGCCGCGGTCGAGCAGGCGATCCGGCAGTTGGGGTACGTACCGAACCGGGCGGCTCGCGCGCTGGTGACCCGTCGTACGGATTCGGTCGCGATCGTCGTACCGGAGCCGGACAGCCGGGTGTTCTCGGACCCGTTCTTCGCCGGCATGCTGAGCGGCGTCAGCCGGACGTTGGCGCCGACGTCGTCGCAGTTGGTGCTGCTGATCGAGCCGGCCGAGGGGGATGACCAGCGGTTCATCCGGTACCTGCGCGGCGGGCATGTCGACGGCGCGATCATCATCAGCCACCACGGGCGCGACAACGTGCTGCAGGAGTTGGCGCAGTTGCCGTTGCCGATCGTGTTCAGTGCCCGGCCGCTCGGTGTCGACGTACCGGTGGCAAGTGTGGACGTGGACAACGTGGCTGGGGCGCGGACCGGGGTCGAGCATCTGCTCGCGATCGGGCGGCGGAAGGTCGCGACTGTTGCCGGACCGCTCGACATGACGGCCGGGATCGACCGGTTGACCGGTTACAAGGACGTGATGAAGGAAGCCGGGCTGCCGGCCATTGTCGAGTACGGCGACTTCACGGCCGACGGCGGCGAGCAGGCGACGCTGCGGTTGCTGGATCAGCATCCTGATCTTGACGGGCTGTTCGTCGCCTCGGACCTGATGGCGACTGCCGCGCTCCGCGTCCTCTCCCAACACGGCCGTCGCGTGCCCGCCGATGTCGCCGTCGTCGGCTTCGACGACTCGGTCCTCGCGACCATGACCACACCGAAACTCACCACCGTCCGGCAGCCGGTCGAGCAACTCGGTGCCCGGTTGGCCGAGATCCTCCTGGCGAAGATCGGCGGGGCGCACCTCACCAGCCCCGAGATCTACAACACCGAGCTGATCATCCGCGACAGCGCCTGACGCTCTCACCCCACCGCGTCACGTTGGGGGTTGTGTGCGTGAGTTATGTTGGTGGTGCCAACGTTGGCGCTACCAACATAATGATCTCTGGAGTTCAGATGAACGACGAAGCTGCTCGGGTGCTTGTGGTCGGGCGTAGTCCGAGCGTGTTGGAAGAGGTGGTGGGGAGGTTACGGGAGTCCGGGTACCGGGCCGACGTGACCAATCAGTTCGGGGAGGTGCTGGAGGACTACGACGCCGGCGGGATCGATGTGCTCGTGTTCGGGGGGATGGTTCCGCCCGATACGAAGGAGTTCTTGCGGGAGGAGGTTGGCAGGCGGAACGCCTCGGTAACCGTCGTGCAGGGGATGGTCGGGATTCCGGGGGTTCTTGCCGCTCAGGTTGACGCCGCGACTCGCGGGAGCGGGGCCGCCGTTGTCGAGTACGACGAGACGGAGCGGACCGTCCGCCTCGAGTTGCCGGAGGATGCGCGGGTGACGGTGGAGGCGTTCTGGATGACCTCGTGGACGCCGCCGGAGCCGGGCAGTACTTCGTCGATGGTGTTCGAGGGGGAGCTCGCCGCAGGGTCGCGTGAGGTGGTGCTTCCGGATCGGGTGCCGGGTGAGGCGGCGTTCGTGGTGGTGAGGGTTGGCGGCGACGCTCGGGTGTTCGCGGTCGGCTCGATACCTCAAGCGGTCACGCGGATGGTGCCGAAGTCGGCGGCGGATCAGCGGTTGCCTGAGGTTGCCAAGGTCAGCACGCGGACGTTCAGTTGAGGCGGGCGTCGGGCAGGCCGTAGAGGATGTAGGCGAGGCCGAGCGGGTTGCCGAGTCTGAGTAGCTCCAGCCGGGCCGTTCGCAGTGCGGAGCCGAGGCTGGTGCCGGGGGTCAGCGCGCCGTCGAGGAACGTCTTCGCGAACGCGTACGCGAGGCTGGGGAAGATGGCTGTCTCGGTACCGATGACAGCGCCGGCTCCGTTGTAGGTGAAGCCTTTGACGAGACTGATCGCCTTGTCCGGTTCAAGTGCGGCGGTGTCACAGGCATTCAGTACGACGAGAGGCCGGTGCTCGAGCGCGACGTGCTTGGCGGCGAGATTCGACTTGGAGATCGCCGCGCGTCCGAGCTTGTCCAGGACCAGCACCGGTCCGCCGCGGTCGCGCTGCTGGCCGTGGCACAGGAAGTACAGGATCGGGTACGTCGCCGGCTTGGCCGCCTCTTTGAACCAGAGGTTCCGGTCGGTGACGTGCACCGATCCGGGCAGTCGGTTGATCACATCGCCGGCGTGGTTGGTCACGCCGGCGACGACAGTGTCGGGCACAGTGCCGATCAAGGCCGCGCGCGGCGAATCGCCGCCCAGATCGAGGCGTGGTGTCGCGTCGTCGTCGTTGTTGTCGGACAGCGGTACGCCGACATCGTGGCGCAGGCCCCAGAAACCGCTGGGACAGACGACCTCGGTGTCCGCGTGCTCGCAGCCGTCCGCCCCGAAGCAGGCGGACTCCAGCAGTGGCGTCCGCAAGCGGAGCGCTTCCTCGGCCTCCGGGCAGAGGGCGAGCGGGACGTTCGGATCGGTGTCCAGGTCGAAGTCGTAGAGGCCGGCCATCGGAGGCACGAAGGTGGAGTCGTTGCGAGGAGCGATGTCGACCACCCCACCGGGACGGCGCATGAGTTGCTGAAGCTCGCGGCGGCGCGTGGAGTTGGCGAAGTGACTGGAGATCTCTTCCCACGCGTCGTACCCGCTCCGGGCGAGCTCGATCAGATCCTTCCGCAGGCCGGTGAATGAGCCGAAGGTCCCGTCCGGGAGTCGCGAGTACTTGTACGCCGTCGCCTTCGGCGGACTGTCCGATCCCCAGGCCGCGATCCGCAGGCCGCCGCGGATCATCTGCAACAGGTCCTTGACCTCGAGACCGTCGAAGACAGCCGACATCGACACCTCTTGTTCGTCGTCGGCGCCACGGAAGAAGAACCCGTGCGTGCCGTCACCGACGCTGTTGGTGTAGATGCTCAGTCTGCGTTCGGCGAGGCGGCTGACGTCGGTGGTGGTGGGAGACGAGGCGATCGCGTACGGCGTACCGACCTTGAAGCGGGCGGTCTGGCGGCCGATCGACAGGACCAGGTGATGCACGCGGAGCAGTGCGCCGTGGTGGTAGAGGCAGACGCGAAGGTGGGACTGCCCGGGCTCGGTCGGGGTGTGGAAGCGGAAGTACAGCCGGGTTCTCCGCAGTTCGTCCGGTACGTCGACGTCGTCGGCCGGCTCGCCGACGCCCAGCGGGCGGCCGCTGCCGAGCCGGAGCGTACCGCTCGAACTGTTGCCATCGGCATCGAACAGGACCACCTCGAGGGTGTCGCCGGCAACCATCCGGGACAGATCGATACCGCCCATCGGGTCCGGCAACGCATCGGGATCCGCCGGCCCGACGCTCGCCCAGACGAGATAGTCCTGATCGGGTTGCAACGAACGATTGACCAACGCGACCGCCGGTGTGTCCGCACGGGCCAGACCGACGTTGAACTGATCGGGCTCGCCCAGGTCGGTCCTGAAGTCCGAGAGATGGTTCAGGGTCGGCAGCCAGGCGGCGTAGCTCAGCGCGCGTCCGGGCGAGTACGTCCTGGGCTCGATGACCATCATGCGGTGCACGGTCTCGGAATCCAGTCCGGCGGTGACGCCCGTGACGAAGTGTGGAAACGCGCGCTGGGCAACGGATATCTGGCTGTCGAGCGCTGATGGGATCCGCGTGAGGTGCCCGGTGAGAGTCAAGCGCGCGGCATCGGCGAGCTGCCGGACATCATCCGTGGTGTCGTCGGCGGCCGTGGTCAGCGCTTCGCCGAGGTACTCGCGGCTGACGGCGCTGGCTCGCTGCAGAATGCCTTCGTTCAGCTGCAGCAGCTGTCCGGCGATGGCACGGACCGCGGCGTCGCGACCCAGCGGATTGTCGTCCGACGTCAGCTCGTCGAGTACGTCGACCGCCGAGGTGAGCGCGGGCACCGTCCGACCCGGGTCCGCCAGCGCTTCGACCTGGAGCCTGCGCACGAGCAGCGCCGGTACCGCCGACAGGTCGGATTGTGTCGCGAGGTTCTTCCACAGCTCCTTGTAGATCAGCTCGAGGACCTCGGGACGCACCCGCGATCCCAGCTCCTCGTTGGTCGTCCGGACGAGCCGGTACCAGGTGAGTTCGCGGTCGCGACGCATCGGCATCTGCGCCTTGGTCGTCAGCGTCGTCGCGACATCCAGAACCCTGGTCAGGGACGCAGGATCTCCCACCCGTATGACCATTCGAGCCCCCCTCAAACGGTTACGGAGAGCGTACGCTCTGATCAGGTCTTTGCACGAGGGGGGAACCATGGGAACAGAGACCACTGTTGAGTACCGGCTGCCCGTGACCAAGGTCCGGCTGCAGGCCACGGTCACCGAGACGGTCGACACGATCGTCACCGAGAAAGCACCTGACGGGACCACCCGTCAGGCGAAGTCGCGGACAGCCGAGCGCAGCTTCACGCTCGTCACCGTGGCCGATCCGACTCCGTGCCTGCAGGTCAAGGTCGAGAGCGGACTGATGCGCGACTACGCGTTCGAAGTCGGTCTGACCGACGACGGACGCCTCACCAGCACGTCGATCGAGACAACCGGCCATCTCGGCCAGGTACTCACCGCCGGCGCAACGATCGCAGGCACAGCCCTGGCGCTTGCGACCGGCAACGTCCCGTTGGCCGCGCTGCTGGGAGCGGCCGGTGCCAACGCCGCTGTCGAGGAGCCGCTCGGCGACGGGGGCGACGACGTACCAGCGGACGAAGAGCCGGCGGACGAGGAGCCGCTGTCGCCGGAGCAACAGGTGTGGCAGGCGTACCTCGCGGCGTTTCCCGAGCAGGCGACGCGCCAGACCGAGCTGACCGAAGAGCAACAGACGTTGGTGGGCGCCCTCGACGCAGCCCGTCGCAGGCTGCGGCTCGCAGTACCGGACCCGGCGAAGATGAAGACTGAGCGGGAGGCGGTCGCGACACTGGCCCGGTTGAAGGCTGACAACGAGCGCGAGCTCGATCGCGCGAACCAACTCTTCGCCGCGTGGCGGTCCGGCACCTTGACCGAGACGAAGATCGTGTACGACGAACTCGTCGACCTCGCCTCGCTGCCGACCTGGTACGCCGGAGTGCTGACGTTCGGGACCGATGCCGAAGGCAAACGGGTCGAGACGTTCTTCGAGAACGCCCTCGGCGTCGCGGCCCTCGTCACCGAGAACGGCACGGCCACGCCGACCTCCACCACGCCGACGTTCAAGACCGACCGCTTCTACTACCGAACACCGCGCCGGGTCCAGATCGGCCACGCCGTTGGCACGGCGCAGAAATCGGCACTGATCTCAAGCGAACGTGTCCTGGTAATGGACCGCGCCGGCGAGCTCGTCGACGTACCGGTCCGCAAGTCCTTGAGTGGGAAGCGCTCGACCGGCATCACCACGTCCGAGCTCGGCGCGATCACCAAGATCAACTATGGCGGAACCGCGAGCGCCGACGCGGGACTGCAAGCGCTCGCCGGCGTGCCCGCTGCGTTCGGCGGCGCCTACGAGACAGTGTCGAAGGCGCTCACCGCCCCGCAGCAGCGCGAGCTCGACAACCTCAAACGTGCCGTGGAGGTGGAGGAGCAGCGGCTGAAGCTCGCTGGTCAATCGGCAACGGCGACGGACTACGCGGAGCTCGCCCGGTTGAAACAGGAAGCCGAGATCGCCGAGCTCCGCGCCAAGCTGCGGCAGCAGGGCGGCTAGGGCGGGTCGTTCTGGAACTGGAACTGGACCCGGATCGAGTCGTCCAGGGGGATGACGACGGTGGTGTTGGAGGCCGACCAGGTTTGCGGGACGAGGAAGAGGCGGTTCTGGCCTACGACCAGCAGGCGGAGGCCGCGGTAGCGGTAGTTGAAGGTCTGGCCGGTGCCGGCGCGGAGGGTGGTTTCTTCGATGCCGGGGGAGCGGAGGGCGAGCTTCTCCTTGGTGTCGAGGATGACGACCGGGAAGCGGTTCAGGTGCCGGGCGTCGGCGCGGGCCAGGCCGCGGCCGGAGTACTGCGCGGTTGTCGCGGTCGCCCAGAAGGCACAGGTGACCGTGACGACTGCGAGCAGGGCGATGAGGATGCGTTGCGGGCCGAGGGTCGGGTCGGCCTTGCGGCGTAGATAGGTGAGGTAGGCAAGCGCCGCCGCGGAGAAGCCGATCACGCCGGGGACGATGAGGGCGTAGTACGGCACGTGGCCGATGAGCGGATACGCGAGGAGGCCGGCCACTCCGAGGATGAGGACCAGTACGGCGACGCGGGCGGCGCGGCGCACTGCGACAGGTGTCGGGTGGATCGCGTGGTGCAGAAGGAGTGCCGCCACCGCGAGCAGCGTGATCACGAGCAGCGGGACCAGCAGGGGCTGCGGACTGCGCATCACGTAGTCCTGGGTGCTCAGGCCGATCGTGTCGACGTCGATCCCGAAGTACGCGTACTGCGAACGCGACGAGACGTAGCCGAAGTAGAACAGCAGCGCGCTGAGCAGCGTCACCGGCGTGATGATGCCGGCGGCGAAACTGATCCAGCGCTCGGCCTGCGACCGTTCGTCGGCCATCTCAGCTCGTCGGCGTCTCGGGTGTCTCGCTCGGCTCGGGGTTCCCCAGCGCACGCGTGTCGAATCCGATCGAGCTGGTGTTGTTCTGCTTGATCGACGCGCAGTCCTCGGCGCTGGCGCAGGTAGCGGTCGCCGGAACGACCAGCGTGGCGTGCTGCCCCTCGTCGGGAGTGACCTGACGTACGCCGACGTAGCAGGCCGGCTGGTCGTCGGCGGTGACTTTATTGCCGGGGCACTCCGGCCCCTGGCCGCCGCAGGCCGACTGGTCGAGTTCGAACAAGGCCGGATCGACGCCGGGCGTGCCGTAGGTGAGCGTGGTGCCGTGCGGAAGGTCCAGCCCGGTCAGGCTCACGCCGACGCACTGCTTCGATTGGTCGGACGGTTGATCCGCCTGTGCCCCCGGGCCGATCGGGAGCGAGACGATGCTGATCGACGGCTGCTTCTGTTCGGGTTGGGTCGACTCGGCATCGGTCGGCTCGGGCGCCGGTTCGGTGGTGTCGTCGGCGGTCGCGGTCACCACCGGCGTCGGCGTACCGCCGTCGGTCGACGAACACCCTGTCAGCAACAGGACTGTCACCGATACCGTCGCAACCAACGCCCGCATGACAACCACCCCCAGGACCCAGAATGACCCTCTGTGCAGACTGCGACAACCTTTTGTTCACTCTCCGCTGCGACAACGGTGCATTCGTGATATCCCTAACTGCGAAGGGGGACTGTGAATGACCGACCACGAGATCCGGATCGCGCTGGTTCTGAACGGCGGTGTCAGCCTGGCGGTCTGGATGGGCGGGGTGACGCACGAGCTGGATCTGATCCGGCGTGCGTCCGGCGGGTCCGACGCGCCGGAATCCCAGCCGTACGACGCTGTCCTGGCCGACCGTTGGCGCGAACTGTGCCACCGCGGCGAGGAGCGGCGGCGCGTGGTGGTCGACGTGATCGCGGGGACGAGTGCCGGCGGCCTGAACGGTTCGTTGCTGGCGACAGCGATCGCGAACGGTTCGACGCTGGATCCTGACGGTGACAACGGTCCCTGGCTGCGGCAGAAGTGGGTCGCGCTCGGCTCGCTCGATGTGGGCAAGCTCGTGCCGTCGGCCGGCGTGAAGTCGAGTTCGGTGCTCGACGGCAAGTACTTCCTGCAGCAGCTCGAGGACCTGCTCAAGGGCGTGGCCGACGCGGGCGACAGCGATGCCGAGGAGCCGGTGACGCTGTTCGTCACGGCGTCCGGGCTGGGTGTGCAGCAGTTCAAGGCCAGGGACGCGGCCGGGCAGGCGTTCGTCGTACCGGATCATCGGTATCTGTACGGGTTCACGAGCGAGGACGCGCCGACGTACGACGGTGCCAAGCGCAAGTTCTCGGTCAAGGAGACGAACGGGTTGCAGGACACCGAGCTGCTCGCGCGAGCGGCGCGGGCGTCGGCGTCGTTCCCGGCGGCGTTCGGTCCGGTGCTGGAGACGCCCGAGCTGGCTGCGAGTCCGCCGCGGATGCAGCCCGGTCCGGCCGAGGCCGGGTCGTGGCTGGTGGACGGCGGCGTACTCGACAACGCGCCGTTCGGGCCCGTGCTCGACGTGGTCGCCCGCCGGCCGGTGACCGGCAAGGCGACGCGCTACGTGCTGTACGTCGTACCGTCGGCCGGGATCGGGCACGCCGCGACCGCCCTGCCCGGTGCGAAGGAGCCGAGCTGGCGGGTGACGGCGTTGTCGGCTGTGCAGTTCCCGCGCGAGGTCGACTTCCGCTCGGACGTCGAGCAGCTGGAGCGGTTGCTGCTGGAGGCCGATGCGTCCTGGTCCGATACCCAGCGGCTCTTCGATCGTTGCCTGAAGCAACCAGAAGAGCGAGCCCGGTTGAAGGCGGCTGCCACGGCGCTGCAACCGGCGTACTCGCGGGGTCGGGCGGCCGGTGGGGTCTGGGAGGCCGTGACGATCGCGAGCCACGACCAGTCGACCGTGCTGGACGCCGCGACCGCGCTGTCGGAGCCGGAGATCGACGAGATCCTCGCGACCAAGCATCCGTGGGTGCCGGGGCCGGACGGTTCGACGACCGCCGTACGCGACGATGCCGACGGCAACCCGAGCTGGCTGTGGGGGACCGGTGCGGCCGAGCGGATCGTGCGGCTGATCCTGCGTTCGCTGCGGAATCGGATCAGCAAGGCGCCGGGAGCCGAACGTGCCGAGCTGGACAAGCGGCTGACCGCGACGAGCGACTGCCTGATGAAGGTACAGGCGGTTCGCGACGCGCTCGACGTGGAGCTGGCCGCGGCCGATCTGGACCTGCGACCGGCCGGCGGCGCGGAGGCCGTCGCGGTCGGGCTGAACGACATCTTCGAGAAGTTGCAGATCCAGCGCGCTCTCGGTGACGCGTTCGCCGAGCTGGTCACGGTGGTCGGCTGGGAGCTCGTCGACACCGCGCTCGAGGTCGAGATCGTCTCTCGTTGTACGTCGGCACGCACTCCGCAGCAGCGCAGCGCGCCGTTCCAGTTCCTCCGGCTCGGGCCGGACATTCCGCTCGCCGTACTCGACGAGTTGCAGGAAGGCTCGATCGCCAACCAGCTCAACGAACGCATCCTGTACGGCAGTCAGGTCGGGCATTTCGGCGCGTTCGGTGCGGCCGACTGGCGGCGGTGGGACTGGTTGATGGGTCGCCTGCACTGCGTCGCGCATCTGGGCTCGATGCTCGGTGCGGATGCAGCCTGGATCCGCGAGACCCAGCGGCAGGTGCTGCAGGCCGAGGACTGGGAGATCAAGGCGGTCGCCGAACGGATCGAGCGGCTGGCCAAGGACTTCCCGGTCGACGCCGGGATGGGCGCGCTGGTGACCATGCGGAACGAGCTCAACGCCTCGCCCGAAGGTCGCGCGATCACCAAGGGCATCGCCGACCGGATGGTCGACGTCTCGTCCGGTCTCGGGCCTGAGGTCGGCAACTGGGTGAAGGCCGCCGCGGGCCGCAAGCATCAGCCCGGTTCGTGGCTGTTGCGCACGGCGCGCTGGTTCACCGAGCCGGCCCGGCAGACGGCCTGGGAGCGGATGGTCCGCGGCGCCAAGCTGAGCCCGGCGCAGCGGCCGCAGATCTTCGAGCCATGGTTGCCTGCGGCAACAGCTGTGATCGGGATCCTGCTGCTGATCCTGGCGGGCACGGTCGACGCCGTACGTCTCGTCGCGGCGCTCCTCGCCGGGGCCGTGCTGGCACTGAGCGCCGTGCTCGGTGTGGTCACCTGGTACGTACGGCGTGCCCGTCGGCGGATCCGTGCGTGGCTCGAGCAGCGGATGCCGGAGATCAGTCCAGAGTCACGAAATCAATGAGCTCCTCGACCCGGCCGAGCAGCGCCGGGTCGAGATCGGCGAAGCTGTTCACCTTGGACAGGATGTGCTTCCAGGCCGCCGCCACGTCGGCCTGATCGGTGGCCGGCCAGCCGAACGACTGCAGCACGCCCTTCTTCCAGTCCTGCCCGTGCGGGATCCGCGGCCACGCCTTGATCCCGACCGACGACGGCTTCACCGCTTCCCAGATGTCGATGAACGGGTGACCGACGACATGCACGTAGCGGTTGCTGACCTGGGCGGCGATCTTCGACTCCTTCGACCCCTCGACCAGGTGGTCCACGAGTACGCCGAGCCGCCGGCCCGGAGCGGGCTGGAACCGGTTGACGATCTCGACCAGGTCGTCGACGCCTTCGAGGTACTCGACCACGACGCCCTCGATCCGCAGGTCGTCGCCCCAGACCTTCTCCACCAGCTCGGCGTCGTGCCGGCCCTCGACGTAGATCCGGCTGGCGCGGGCGACCTTGGCCCGGACGTTGTCGACCGCGACCGAGCCCGACGCCGTCCGGGTCTTCTTCGGCGGGCCGGCCTTCTTCGGCGGCTTCAAGCTGACCGGTTTGCCGTCGATCCAGAAGCCCGGACCGAGCGGGTACGTGCGGATCCTGCCGTGCCGGTCCTCGAGATCGACGACGCCGTGCTCCCAGCGCACGATCGCGCCGACGAACCCGGACGTGGGCTCCTCGACGACCATCCCCTTCTCGATCTCGACCTCGACGGTCCGCCCGTTCTTCGGCTTCCGCCAGTCACCAGCTAGTACGTCGTTCCCATACCTGTCAGCCACCCGGCCAACTCTAGTAACTAGGAGCCGCGTGCGACGCCGTTGACTGGCGGCTCGGCGCGGTGAGCGTGAGCGCGACGTACGCGAGGAAGCCGACCACCAGGCCGACTGCCCACGAATAGTCGTAGAGCGGTTTGAGGAACGGGATCAGGCCGTCCTGCGGGAACGGGCCGGCGCCCGGGTTCGAGTACGCGCCGCCGACCGCGAGCAGGGAGCCGAGGAGGGTTGCCACGACACCGCGCCAGTTCCAGCCGGCGGCGTACCAGTAGCGGCCGTTCGGTTGGTAGAGGTCGGCGAGGAACAGGTTGGTCCGGTCGATCAGCCAGTAGCCCGCGATCAGCACCCCGGCCACCGAGGCGAGCAGACCGCCGTAGAACGACAGCCAGACGAAGATGTAGATCGACGGGTCCGAGATCAGCCGCCACGGCTGGATCACCACGCCGATCACTCCGGTCACCAGGCCCGCGGTCTTGAAGTTCAGCCAGCGGGGCAACGCGTTCGCGAAGTCGTACGACGGACTCACCACGTTGGCCGCGACGTTGCAGGACATCGTCGCGAGGATCGCCATGATCAGGCCGATCGTGACGATCACCGGGTTCTCGAACCGGCGGGTCAGCTCGACCGGGTCCCAGATCGCCGAGCCGTACAGCACGACCGTGCCGGAGGTGGTGATGATCGAGACCAGCGCGATGAACGACATCGTCGTCGGCAGACCGATGATCTGGCCCCAGACCTGTTGCCGCTGGCCCTTCCCGAACCGGGTGAAGTCCGGCATGTTCAGCGACAGCGTGGCCCAGAACGCGATCATGCCCATCAGCGACGGCGCGAAGATCTTCCAGAAGTCGGCGTCCCAGCCGAGCTTCGACGGCTGCGACAGGATCGGCCCGAAACCGCCGGCCTTGACCAGGATCGCGACCATCAGCGCGACGAACGCGACCGTCACCAGCGGCGCCGCCCAGTTCTCGAACCGGCGCAGACCCTCGATACCGCGGAAGATCAGCACCATCTGCAGCACCCAGAAGAATGCGAAGCTCAGCCACATCGTCCACGGATGCCCGCCGATCGCCGACGCGTTCAGCCAGCCGTTGCCGAACAGCTCGCCGACGATCACGTAGATCGCCTGGCCGCCGATCCAGGTCTGGATCCCGAACCAGCCGCAGGCGATGAACGCCCGCAGCAGCGCCGGGAAGTTCGCGCCGCGGACGCCGTAGAACGCGCGGGCGAAGACCGGGAACGGGATGCCGTACTTCGTTCCTGCGTGGCTGTTCAGCAGCAGCGGGACGAGCACGATCAGGTTCCCCAGCGTGATCGTGAGGAACGCCTGCAGCCAGTTCATCCCGATCGCGACCAGACCGGACGCGAGCAGGTAGCTGGGGATGTTGTGCGCCATCCCCATCCACAGCGCGGCGTAGTTGTACGTCGTCCACGTCCGCTCCGGCAACCGCGTCGGCGCCAGCTCGGCATTCGCGTACGGGCTGTTGGCCAGCGCATCAGGATCGGTCAGCTCGACCCGACCATCGGAGTGAACAGTCTGCTCGGTAGTGGCCACAGGTCCCACCTCATCCGGTCGGGCGATGTCCGTTCCGAACAAGTTGCGCGACGAGGTGACGTCGTGTCAACGGACAACTACCCGAAAGGGTCATCCCGGGCCGAGCAAGGGCAGACTTGGGCGTTGCGGCGCACCCAGAGCCTGATAGCCGCGACGGATCGCGTCCTGGAGTTTCTCGACCGGCCATGGCCAGTCCTCGGTGTGCTTGAGGGCATCGTCGAGCGGCGTGCCGGCGTGGTGCAGCGTGGAGATCGTATTGGCGACCTTGCCCAGGTCGATCGCCTGGTCGCGAGCGAACTCGACGTCGACGACCGCGCCGTGACCGGGAACGATCTTGGTTGCCGCGGTCATCATCCCGACCGCGGACTCGAGGGTGTCCGGCCACTCGAGCGGGAACGAGTCCTCGCCGTACGACGGCGGTGCCGACTCCTCGATCAGGTCGCCGACGAAGACCACGTCCACATCCGGTACGACGACGACCGTGTCGCCGGACGTGTGCGCGTTGCCGACGTGCAGGAGCTCGACGCGGCGGTCACCGAGGTCGATCACCTTGGCGGCGGCGAACGTCGTACCCGCGAGGTTTTCTTCGGTCGTTGCGTTCTCGTGGAGGTAGACCGTGGCGTCGGTGAAGACGCTGTTGCCTGCAACGTGGTCGAAGTGGGCGTGCGTGTTGACGACCCACTTGACCGGCGCCTCGGTGAGCTCGCGGATGTGTTCACGCAGCTGCTCGGCCTCTTCGGTGGTGGCGCGGGTGTCGATCACCAAGGCGCCCTCGGATCCAACAACCAGACCGACGTTCAGATCCCACTCGTCGTACCGCCGGACCCAGGTGCGGTCGCCGATTTCCGTCCACGTGCTCATGCGGTCGACATTACTTGAGCCTGGTGGTTGGCAAGCCCTCTCCCTCGCCCTTAGGCTCGCAAGTGTTCCGATCGGAACATCGAAACTTTCGAAGGGTGGTCGTTGTGACCGAACGACGTGCACTGGTGGTCCGGGGCGGCTGGGAAGGTCACTCCCCGGTCGAGGCGACCGACCTGTTCATTCCGTACCTGAAGGAGAACGGGTACGACGTCACCGTCTCCGACACGACCGAGAGCTACCTCGACCTGGACGGCGTCGACCTCGTGCTGCAGTGCGTCACGATGAGCCAGATCCCCGCCGACCACGTCAAGGCGCTCGACGCCGCGATCCGGACCGGCACCGGCCTGGCCGGCTGGCACGGCGGGATCGCGGACTCGTTCCGGGACAGCGCCGACTACAACTTCATCGTCGGCGGGCAGTTCATCTCGCACCCGCACGGGTTCACCGACTACCGGGTCGACATCGTGCCGGAGAAGGCCGATCACCCGATCGTCCAGGGCATCTCGCACTTCGACGTGCACACCGAGCAGTACTACGTGCACTACGACCCGACCGACAACGTGCTCGCCACCACCACGTTCGAGTCGCACCCGGACTACCCGTGGATCGAGGGCGCGGTGATGCCGGCGGTCTGGACCCGCACCTGGGGTGAGGGCAAGGTCTTCGTCTGCACGGTCGGCCACAAGCTGGACGACCTGGAGACTCCCGAAGTACGCACGATCATCGAGCGGGGGCTGCTGTGGGCGAGCAAGTGACCAACATCGGCATCGTCGGCACCGGAGTCATCTCCGGCACGTACCTCGACCACCTGGGCAAGCTGCCCGGTGTCGACGTGGTCGCGGTCGCCGACCTGGACCGCACCCGCGCCGAGGCGATCGCGGACCAGCACGAGGGCATCCGCGCACTCACCCCGGACGAGCTGTACGCCGCGGACGACGTCGAGATCGTGCTCAACCTGACCATCCCGGCCGCGCACGCTCCCGTGCACCAGGCCGCGATGGAGGCCGGCAAGCACGTGTACGGCGAGAAGCCGCTGGCCGTTGACCGCACTGCTGCCGAGCCGCTGCTCAAGTACGCCGCCGCGAACAACCTCCGCGTCGGCTGCGCACCGGACACCGTGCTCGGCACGGGGACCCAGACCGCTCGCGCAGTGATCGACCGCGGCGACATCGGCGTACCGCATGCTGCTTTCGCGGCCTTCACCACACCAGGCCACGAGCTCTGGCACCCGGCGCCCGAGTTCTACTACCAGCCCGGTGGCGGCCCGGTCCTCGACATGGGGCCGTACTACGTGACCAGCCTGGTCACCCTGCTCGGTCCGGTACGCCGGGTGACCGCGCGGGCCGGTCAGTCGAAGCAGGAGCGGAAGATCCACACCGGTCCGCAGGCGGGTACGACGTTCCCGGTCGAGGTGCCGACGCACGTCACCGGCGTACTCGAGCACGAGTCCGGTGCGCTGACCACCGTCCTGATGTCGTTCGACGTCTGGGCGGCTCGCCTGCCGCGGATCGAAGTGCACGGGACCGAGGGCAGCCTGTCGGTGCCGGACCCGAACGGCTTCGACGGCACGGTCGAGATCGCCACGGCCGAGCAGCGCGAGTGGACCGAGGTGCCGGTCGCCGGTGGGTACGCCGGTGCGGGCCGTGGTGTCGGCGTGGCGGATACGGCGAGGGCGCTTCGTCGCGGTGAGCCACACCGTGCTGACGGAGCGTTGGCGTACCACGTGCTCGACGTACTCGAGTCCCTGCTCGACGCGGCGGTCCAGGATCAGCCTGTGGACGTCGCGAGTACGGTCCAGCGGCCTGCCGCCGTACCGTTGGGAGCGTCGCCCGAGACAGCCTGAGGTCGAGGCTGAGACCCGCCCCACGCCGTAGTGCGTCCGTGTGGGTACTACGGCTCGGTAGACTGGCACTCGGAACTTTCGAGTGCCAAGGGTCGATCGAGAGAGGGTGATGCGCGTGCTGGACGACCGCAAGCTGGATGTTCTCCGCGCCATCGTCGAGGACTACGTGGCGACCCATGAGCCGGTCGGGTCGAAGACGCTGGTCGATCGGCACAACCTCGGCGTCTCGCCGGCGACGGTCCGCAACGACATGGCCGCGCTGGAGGAGGAGGGGTACATCACCCAGCCGCACACCAGCGCCGGCCGGATCCCGACCGACGCCGGGTACCGGCTGTTCGTCGACAAGCTCAGCACGGTCAAGACGCTGTCGATCGCCGAGAAGAAGGCGATCACCTCGTTCCTGGCCGGAGCTGTCGATCTGGACGACGTCGTCCGCCGTACCGTCCGGCTGCTCGCGCAGATCACCCGCCAGGTCGCGATCGTGCAGTATCCGTCGCTCAACCGCTCGAGCGTCCGGCACATCGAGGTCGTCACGATGGGCGCGCGCCGGCTGCTGCTGGTGCTGATCACCAGCAACGGCCGGGTCGAGCAGCGGATCGTCGAGCACCCGCACGACGTCGACGAGCAGCTGATCGCCGACCTCCGCTCGCGGCTCAACTCGGTCCTCGCCGGGCAGCGTCTGACCGACGCGACGACCTCGCTGGGCGGCGTACCGGAGCTGTTCGCGCCGGGCGACCGGGCGCTGGTCGCGTCGATCGTCACCACGCTGCTCGAAGCGTTCACCGACGAGGTGGGCGAGCAGCGGATCGCGGTCGGCGGCGCGGCCAACCTGACCCGGTACGGCGACGACTTCGAGCGGAACGTCAAGCCGGTGCTGGAGGCGCTCGAGGAGCACGTGATCCTGCTCCGGCTGCTCGGCGAGGCGACGAACCCGCAGACGCTGACGGTCCGCATCGGCCACGAGAACCCGTTCGAGGAGCTGGCCACCACGTCGGTGGTCGCGACCGGATACGGGTCCAAGTCGGAGGCGCTGGCCACGCTCGGCATCGTCGGCCCGACCCATATGGACTACCCGAGCACAATGGGCGCGGTGCGAGCCGTCGCCCGCTACGTCAGCCAGATCCTGGCCGACTCCTAAATGATGACAACCCCCTGGTCTGGAGTATGAGCACCGATTACTACGCCGTCCTAGGTGTCAGCCGTGACGCTTCACCGGACGAGATCAAGAAGGCGTACCGCAAGCTGGCACGCCAGTACCACCCGGACGTGAACGACTCCGAGGACGCGCACCAGAAGTTCCAGGAGATCGGGCGCGCCTTCCAGGTGCTCAGCGACCCGCAGAAGCGGCAGATGCACGACCTCGGCGGTGACCCGTTCGCGACCGCGGGCGCCGGGCCGGGCGGTGCCGGCTTCGGGCAGGCGTTCACGTTCACCGACATCATGGACGCGTTCTTCGGCCAGACCGGCGGCGCGACCCGTGGGCCTCGGCCGCGGACGAGGCGTGGTCAGGATGCGCTGATCCCGCTGCGGATCGACCTGGCCGAGGCAGCCTTCGGTACGACGCGGGAGCTGAAGGTCGACACCGCCGTACTGTGTCCGACCTGTAGCGGGTCCGGCGCGGCGGCCGGGTCCGAGCCGGTCACCTGCGAGATCTGCCACGGGCGGGGCGAGGTGACGCACACGCAGCGGTCGTTCCTCGGCGAGGTGCGGACGATGCGCCCGTGCCCGAACTGCCGCGGGTACGGCACGACGATCCCGAGCCCGTGCGTCGAGTGCGCCGGGGACGGGCGGGTGCGCTCGCGGCGTACCGTCACGGTGAAGATCCCGGGCGGCGTGGACAGCGGGACCCGGGTGCAGCTGTCCGGGCAGGGCGAGGTCGGGCCTGGCGGCGGGCCGGCCGGTGATCTGTACGTCGAGATCGAGGTCGAGCCGCACGACATCTTCACCCGTAACGGCGACGATCTGCACTGCACGGTCACGCTGCCGATGACGGCGGCCGCGCTGGGTACGACGATCGACCTGCCGACGCTCGAAGGCGAGACGACGCCGCTGGAGATCCGGCCCGGCACGCAGTCCGGGACCGGGCTGACGTTGACGGCTCGCGGTGTACCGCGGTTGCGTCACGCCGGCCGCGGTGACCTGATCGTCCAGGTCATCGTCGAGACCCCGACGAAGCTCGACGACGACCAGGCCGAGCTGCTCCGCCAACTCGCCGTCGCCCGCGACGAGGAACGCCCCCAGGGCCAGGTCCAAGCCACCCACAAAGGCGTCTTCGGCCGCCTCCGCGACGCCTTCGGCGCCCACTAGATGCTGACCGGGCGCCTGCGGCGCCTGCTTGCGGAGGAGGTGCTCGGTAGGTGGGCGTCGCGGTGTTCTTTCACCCCGACCTCGTCGGAGACGAGTTGGTGCTCGACGGGCCGGAGGGTCGGCATGCTGCCGTGGTTCGGCGGATCGGGGTGGGTGAGCGCATCCGGCTGACGGATGGGCACGGGGCCTGGGTCGAGGGGCCGGTCGTGGGTGCCTCGAAGGCTGCGCTGACTGTGGCGGTTGATGAGCGTGGGAGTGTGGCCGCGGCTGAGCCGCGGGTGGTTGTGGTGCAGGCTGTGCCTAAGGGGGAGCGGGCCGAGCTTGCGGTGGAGATGTTGACCGAGGTCGGCGCGGATGTGATCGTGCCGTGGAATGCGGAGCGGAGTCAGTTCCGGGCGAGTCCGGAGCGGGTGGAGAAGACGCTCGCGAAGTGGCGGGCGTGGGCGTTCGAGGCGAGCAAGCAGTCGCGGCGTACGTGGTTCGCGGAGGTCGCGCCGATCGCATCCACAGCCGAGGTCGCGGACCGGCTCGCCCACGCGGCGCTCCCCGTCGTACTGCATGAAGAAGCGACCAGCCCACTCGCGTCGCTGCAGGTCCCACCCTCCGGCGACATCGTGCTCGTCATCGGTCCCGAAGGCGGCATCGCCCCGACCGAGCTGAAGACCTTCGACGTCGACCCGGTCCGCCTCGGCGACACCGTACTGCGGACCTCCACGGCCGGCGTCGCCGCCGCAGCCGCCCTCCTCGCCCGCTCCCGCTGGACCTAGCTAGACTGTTAGACAGGAACCGAACAACAAGGATCGAGCACGATGGCCGTCGAGACCGCGAGAGCACGCACGCTGAGCCACGTCGACCCGGCCGAGGTACCACTCCAGACGGCCCTCGACGCGCTCGCCGACCCGGTCCGCCGCTCGATCCTGCGCGACCTCGCCACCCACGCCGACTGGTCCCGCGCCTGCGGCACCTTCGACCTCCCGGTCAAGAAGGCGACCGCCAGCCACCACTTCGCCGTACTCCGCTCCGCCGGCCTGATCGAACAACGCGACGAAGGCGCCCGCCGCCTGAACCGCCTCCGCCGCACCGAGTTCGAGAAGTCCTTCCCCGGCCTCCTGTCAGCGACGATCGACCGCGCGGACTGACAACTCTTACAAACCCCGAACACGGTCCCGAAGCTCCTCGAACGCCGGCCGGGCAGAGTCGTTCTCGTCAGCACGAAGGCACGAGAACGAGGAGCAGAACATGCGCAGGTCTGTGCGCGGTGCGATCGCGGCCGGTACGTCGGCGGTCGTCCTGGTCGGCGGACTCGTCGGGAGTACGACGATCGCCGCGGCCGATCCGACCCCGGCGCCGTCACCGAGTACGTCGTACAAGCAGGTCACGCTGAGCCCGGAGGATTCGCAGAAACTCTGCGCCGACCGGCTGCCGAAGATGCTCGAGCGGCGCGACAAGCTGGCCCAGCGGATCGGCGGCGGCGCCGACGTGAAGGGCTCGGTCGCCTGGCTGAAGGCGCGGGCCGCCGAGCAGAAGACGAAGGGGCACACCAAGGTCGCGGACCGGTTGGAGAAGCGTGCCGAACGCCGCTCCGGGCGGCTCCAGGACCTCGGTGCGGCCAAGACGAAGCTCGAGGCGTTCAAGGCGAAGTACTGCCAGGCGGCCAAGTGATGCGCAAGGTCCTGGCCGTCCTGCTCGGTACGGCGTGTCTCGGACTCGGACTGACCGCCTGCGGCAGCTCCGGCAACGAGCCCGGTGGGCAGGGCACCGGTCCTGCTCCGGCGACCCGACAGGTGGGGTCGCCGGAGCAGGAGCTCGATCAGATCGGGTCTACGCTGGACGCGATCGATCGCGAGCTGGCCGGGGACGAGACACCCTGACCGAGGATTCCCGGGAGCACAGGATGGCCGACGCCGGTCGCGGGCTGGTCCTGGTGGTGGAGGACGAGGCGGCGATCGCCGAGGTGATCGAGCTGTACCTGCGCCGCGACGGATTCGCCGTCCGGATCGAGTCGGACGGCGAATCGGCGCTGGCTGCCTGGCGGCGGCTGCACCCGGTCGCGGTGATCCTCGACATCGGTCTGCCGGGCCGTGACGGCGCCGATGTCTGCCGGACGATGCGGGCCGCGGGCGACTGGACGCCGGTCCTGTTCGTCACCGCTCGCGACGACGAGCTCGATCGCCTGCTGGGACTCGAGCTCGGCGCCGACGACTACGTGACCAAGCCGTTCAGTCCGCGGGAGCTTGCCGCCCGCGTCCGGACCGTCCTCCGGCGCGCGTCCGGCGGCGTTCCGGCCGGAGCCTCGCCGGCCGGCGAAATACTCTCGGTCGGCCTGGTGCGCGTCGATGCCGGTCGCCGACGGGCCTGGGCGGGTGAGGCCGAGGTGAACCTGACGTCGACCGAGTTCGAGCTGCTGGCGCAGTTGCTGCGGCGGCCCGGCCGCGTGTTCGAGCGTGACGAGCTGCTCAGCTCGGTCTGGGGGTACCAGTCCGCCGCCGGCACCCGCACGGTCGACGTACACATCGCCCAGTTGCGTGCCAAGCTCGGCGCGGCCAGCCCGATCCGCACGGTCCGCGGCGTCGGCTACGCGGCCGAACACGACTGATGGCCGCCGAGGTCCGAACGCCGGACCAGGCCGGTCGCGGCTCGTTGGCCACTCGCATCGTGCTGACCTGTGTCGCCGTCGCCGGAGTCGCCGTACTGGTGGCCGGTCTGGTGATGGCGGGCCTGGCCAGACGTTCGGCGCAGAACGTACTGCAGCAGTCGTTGGCCGCGCAGGCCGACGTGATCGCCGGGCAGGTGGACCAGCGCGGCCTGAGTTCACGTGCGGCCGGGCTCGGCCGGGTTGCGCAGGTCGTCCGCGGGCAGGGCATCGTCGTCGTACTGCTCCTGCCACGGCGCGGCGTCCAGTCGACCGACGGATCCTCCACCCAGGCAGCGATCACGGCCGGGCTCGGCGAGATCGGCAGTACGCAACAGATCTCCACCGAGGTGCGGGTCGGCGGTACCGACTACCTGGTGGAGGCCCGCGGCCTCGGCGACAGCTCGGGATTCGCGTTGGTGGAGCCGGTCCGGTTGGCTGCCGACACCCGGCGGACCCTGGTTCGCAACATCTTGTTCGCGCTCGGCGCCGGTCTGCTGGTCGCTGCCCTGGCCGGGACCCTGCTCGGGCGGCTGCTCGGGCGTCCGTTGCGCCGTACCGCGGATGTCGCCGCGGCGATGCGTCAGGGCCGACGCGACCTCCGGGCACCGGTGGAAGGACCGACCGAGGTGGCCGAGGTGGCTGCCGCGGTCAACGAGCTCTCGATCGCGTTGCAGCACAGCGAGGCGCGGCAGCGCGAGTTCCTGCTCTCGGTCTCGCACGAGCTGCGTACGCCGCTGACCGCCGTGCACGGGTTCGCCGAGTCGCTCGCGGACGGGGTCGCCACCGATCCGCGGCATGCCGGTCACGTGATCCAGCAGGAGTCGCAGCGCCTCGAGCGGCTGGTCAGTGACCTGCTCGACCTGGCCCGGATCGGAGCGGATCAGTTCCAGCTCGACCTCGCCCAGGTCGATCTACGGGAGACGCTGGTCGCGTGCGCCGAGGTCTGGCGCGTTCGTTGCGAGCGGCAAGGTGTCCGGTTCCGGCTCGACCTGCCGCCGGTGCCGGCGGTCACGACGACTGATCCGCGCCGGATCCGGCAGGTCCTGGACGGCCTGGCCGAGAACGCTCTGCGCGTCACTCCGCCGCAGGCACAGCTCACGATGTCGCTCGGCCACGCGCCCGGTGCCGTCACGATCCAGGTCCGCGACGGCGGTCCGGGGCTGGCTGTCGAGGACTACGCGGTCGCGTTCGAGCCCGGCGTACTCAATCAGAAGTACCGCGGCCGGCGGCCGGTCGGTTCCGGAATCGGCCTCGCGCTGGCGCACGGGCTGGTCACGCGGCTCGGTGGCACGCTCACCGCAGGTCCAGCACCGGAAGGCGGCGCGGCGTTCACGCTCGTGCTGCCGGCTACTTGACGACGATCGTCTTCGAGTCCGTGTTCGTGATGCTGCCGTCGGCGTCGGAGATCAGGTAGGCGTCGATCTGCCACGGGCCCGGACTGAGCGAGACCGAGAACGTGAACGGCGAGAACTTCTGGCCTTCCTCGGTGGTGGTGAAGCTCTTCTTCGTCTCGCGGGTCTTCAGATTGGTCAGCTGGTAGTTCACGGTCGCTTCGAACGCGTTCGCGGTGCCCTGCACCGTGACCTTGCTGCCGGTCACCGCGCCCTCGCTCGGCGAGGTGATCCAGACCAGCGCCTGGACGTCCGCCGCCTGCGCCCGGCCGAGCGGCGCACTGGTGTCGACCTGGCCGAACAGCTTCTGACCGGCCCGGCCCTGCTGGGTGATCTGGACCGCGGACGTGTCGTCCGCCAGCGCGCCCTGCACCGTGTAGATCAACTGCTGCGTCGCGACGTTCGCGAGGTCGGGGGCCAGGGTGGTCTTCGGCAGCTGCTTGAAGTCGACCGTCACGACCCCGTCCGAGCGGGTCACGGAGTTGACCGCGGCGCCGCGCCAGACCGAGTAGTAGTCCGGGTCCTCCGGCTGCTTGGTGGTCATGATCCGGACGGCTTCCTCGGCGGGATGGCCGCTGACCTTGGACCACGTGCGGTACAGGCGAGCCGTCGACTTCGCCTGCGCACCGACGTTCGCCCCGAGCCAATAGACCGGTACGACGGCACTCGACACGGACTGCTCCGGCTTCCCGCGGTCCGCCGGCTGCGATGTCTTCACGGCAGGTGACGTCGCCCGCGGCACCGTCGCCGGGGCAGGAGACGGCGTAACCCTCGATGGCGTCTGACTCTGCGGTACTTCGGAAGCGCTCGTCGTCGTACCCGGGCCGGCCACCGCGTCGCCGTCGTTCGCGAGGTTGTTGTTCCCGTTGAACACTGTGAACGCGCCGATCGCCGCCGCGGTGCCGACCGTGGCCACGCCGGCGGTCAGGAGCCAGGGGCGGCGGGCGGGTCGGCGCTGCGCGTGCGCGCGGGCGCGGATCTCCGGCAGCGCGTCGGTCGGCTCGATCCGGTCGGCCTCGTCGTGCAGGGCCCGGCGCATCAGCTCGTCGAACGGCTCGTTCGGGTTCTGGTCGTTCATACGTTCTGCTCCAGGAGCTGGCGCAGCGACTTGGTCGCGCGCGCGGCGTGGCTCTTCACGGAGCCCCGGCTGATGCCCATCGTGTCGGCGATCTCGGCCTCCGACAGGTCGCCGTAGTACCGCAGCACCATCACGGTGCGCTGCTTCTCCGGCAGGGTCCGCATCGCCTCGATCACCCGGTCGGTCTCGGCGGTCCGCAGTACCGCCTGCTCGGCGCTGGGCTCGTCGGGGAGTGACTTCGGGGTGTGCTTGTCCACGACGACCAGGTGGCGCTGGCGGGACCGGCAGCGGTTCACCACCGCGGTCCGCAGGTACGCGAGCGCCTTGTGCGGGTCGCGCAGCCGGTGCCAGCGACCGTGCATCGCGACGAACGCGTCCTGCACGATCTCTTCGGCCGCACCGGTGTCGCGCAGCAGCAGCGAACCGAGGCGGACGAGCGAGGTGTAATGCGCGGTGTAGACAGCCGTCAGCGCCTCGTCGGCATCCCACGAGGACTCATGTGTCACGCACTCTTCGTACACCACGGCCGGTTGAGCCACGAAAAGACGACGCCAAGACCCTGTCCCAGGTTGACAACAGAGCTGACACCGAATGGCCCGATCTGATGGGAACCTGAGGGGATGAGGCAGCGCGGTGACGGCCGGTGGTCGGGCCATCACGACATCACCTACGCCGCGGTCACGCGGCTCTACCAGCACCTGGCCGAGCCGGACGCGACGATCCACGGCCTGCGACAGGACGACTACGCCGTGGCGCTCGACAAGGCCCAGGCGTACCAGGACCGCCCGCTCGGCGCCGGCCGGATCGACAACTACGCCGGCACCGGGATGTCCTTCCCGTACGCCGGTCCCGGTCCGACCACGCACTCGGCGTACGCGAACCCGAACGTGCAGCGCGAGCACTTCATGGCGGACCCGTTCCGCAAGGGCTGGGACAACTTCGCGACGAACACCGAGTACCTGTTCGAGCAGCTCGCGACCGCCCACGCGTCCGGTGATGCCGAGTTCAGGTACCTCGGCGCGGCCGCACACGCCTTGCAGGACAGCTACTCCGGCGCACACGCCTGGCGCGACGACTCCGTGTACGACGGTGATCCGACCGCGCGGGTGGAGTCGCTGCACGTGTTCACGCCCGTCCATTCGGTGGGGATCGACGACGGGAAGAACACGCACTCCGACGAGTTCGACCGACCGCCCGCGAGCTCCGGGTCGACGCGGGCCGCGATCGAGGCGACGTACCGGATGCTGCGCAGCTACGAGCGCAACCGGAACAAGTCGCCGGATGTGGCCGACCGGTACCGCCGCCAGGACCTGGGCGAGATGCTGCGCCCGTCCCCGGGCGGGGTCACCGTCAACCTGCACCCGTCCCGCGAGTGGGCCGCCGAGCGGGACCGGCGGATGGGCCTCGAACGGGCGCAGACCGAGCTGGATCGGCTGAGCGCCGTACTCGCCCCGAATGCCGCACCGGGCCGGGCGGGCAAGCCGCAGACCGCACCCGGGAGGCCCCCGGGGAGCGTGTCCCGGGGAATTACGAGTGAGGGTGTCGGACGAGGCGGCTAGCATGGGAGACCACACACCCAGTACTCAGGAGGAAGAGCCTGTCCAGGCCACGCAGTATCGAACCGGAGGCGCGCGCGAACGGCGCCGCCGCCAGCGCGCAGGCGTCGCACAAGATCGTCGTGCCGAACAGCATCGACATGGTGGCCCTGCTCGGAGCCCGGGACGAGTTCCTCCGCATCGTCGAGAAGGAGTTCGCCGCCGACATCATGGTCCGCGGCAACGAGATCACGCTGAACGGTGAACCGGCCGAACTGGCCCTGGCCGAGCGGCTGATCGACGAGCTGATCGCGGTGATCCGGACCGGGCACGGGCTGACCGCCGACTCGGTCGAGCGCAGTATCGCGATGATCAAGCAGGCCACCGCCGAGAGCCCGGCCGATGTGCTGACACAGAACATCCTGTCCAGCCGCGGCCGCACGATCCGCCCGAAGACGCTGAACCAGAAGCGGTACGTCGACGCGATCGACAAGAACACGATCGTCTTCGGCATCGGCCCGGCCGGTACCGGCAAGACCTACCTGGCCGTCGCCAAGGCGGTCCAGGCGCTGCAGGCCAAGGAGGTCAACCGGATCATCCTGACCCGGCCGGCCGTCGAGGCCGGTGAGCGGCTCGGGTTCCTGCCCGGCACGCTGTCGGAGAAGATCGACCCGTACCTGCGCCCGCTGTACGACGCCCTGCACGACATGCTCGACCCGGAGTCGATCCCGCGGCTGATGACGGCCGGCACGATCGAGATCGCGCCGCTGGCCTACATGCGCGGCCGGACGCTGAACGACGCCTACATCATCCTCGACGAGGCGCAGAACACCTCGCCGGAGCAGATGAAGATGTTCCTCACCCGGCTCGGTTTCGGCTCGAAGATGGTCGTCACCGGCGACGTCACCCAGGTCGACCTGCCGACCGGGACGAATTCGGGTCTGCGTGTGGTCCAGGACATTCTCGAGGGTGTGCAGGACCTGACCTTCTGCCGGCTGACCTCGCACGACGTGGTCCGGCACAAGCTGGTCGGCCGGATCGTCTCGGCGTACGAAAACTATGAAGGTAGTGCTGACAACCACCGATGAACGTCGAGGTCAACAACGAGTCCGGGGTGGAGATCGACGCCCACGGACTGATGCGGCTCAGCCGGTTCGTGATGTCGTCCCTGCGGCTGCACCCGGAGTGTGAGCTGTCGATCAAGCTGGTCGACGAGGACACCATGGCGCGGTATCACGTCGAGTTCCTGGACCTGCCGGGTCCGACCGACGTGATGTCGTGGCCGATGGACGAGCTGCGGCCCGGTCCGTCCGACGATGACGACGGCGACCTGCCGCTCGGTCATCTCGGCGACATCGCGCTCTGCCCGACCGTCGCGGCCGCGCAGGGCGCGAAGGCCGGCCACGGCACCTGGGCCGAGCTGGAGCTGCTGACGGTGCACGGCATCCTGCACCTGCTCGGGTACGACCACGCGGAACCCGCCGAGAAAGCGGAGATGTGGGACATCCAGGGCCGCCTGCTGGAAGCATGGCGGGCACCTGGAAACCGGCTCGAGAGTGTCTGAGGCAGGAGTGACGTTGCGGTGACCTCCCACGACCTCGTTCTCCTGGTTGTGGCTGCGGTGCTCGTCCTGCTCGCCGGTCTGTTCGCCGGCGCCGAGGCAGCGCTGTCGTCGTACTCGAAGGTGCGCGCGAACGAGCAGGTCGAGCTGGGCAACCTGCGCGCCGTCCGGCTGCGGGACCTGCTGTCCGACGCCCCGCGGTACCTGAACTCGCTGCTCCTGCTCCGGCTGATCTGCGAGATCACCGCGATCGTGCTGGTCACCCAGGCGCTGTCCGGCGTCCTGTCGGTGACCTGGGAACACATCCTGATCACCGCTGTGGTGATGGTGCTGGTGTCGTACGTGATCATCGGGGTCGCGCCGCGGACGCTGGGCCGGCAGCACTCGGACCGGTTCGCGATCATCTCGGCCGGTCCGGTGATGGCGCTGACGAAGATCCTCGGTCCGCTGCCGAAGTTCCTGATCCTGATCGGCAACGCGCTGACCCCGGGCAAGGGGTTCGCCGAGGGCCCGTTCGCGACCGAGGCCGAGCTGCGCGCGCTGGTCGACTACGCGGAGAAGTCCGCGGTGATCGAGTCCGGCGAGCGGCAGATGATCCATTCGGTGTTCGAGCTCGGCGACACGATCGTCCGCGAGGTGATGGTGCCGCGGACCGACATGGTCTACATCGAGAAGCACAAGAAGCTCCGCCAGCTCACCTCGCTGGCGCTGCGGTCCGGGTACTCGCGGATCCCGGTGATCGGCGAGTCGCTCGACGACATCCTCGGCGTGGTCTACCTCAAGGACGTGATGCGCCGCGTCTACGACAATGCGCAGGCCGAGTCGACCGAGCGGGTCGAGTCGGTGATGCGGCCGTGCATGTACGTCCCGGACTCCAAGCCGGTGGACGAGCTGCTCCGCGAGATGCAGGCGGCCCGGATGCACCTGGCGATCGTCGTCGACGAGTACGGCGGTACGGCGGGACTCGTCGCGATCGAGGACATCCTCGAGGAGATCGTCGGCGAGATCACCGACGAGTACGACGAGGACCCGGACTCGGTGCAGGAACTGTCCGACGGCTCGTACCGGGTGTCGAGCCGGTTGCCGATCGACGAGCTCGGCGAGCTGTTCGGCGTACCGCTGGACGACGACGATGTGGACACGGTCGGCGGTCTGATGGCCAAGCTGCTCGGCAAGGTGCCTATCCCCGGCGCCGAGGTCGCGATCGAGGGGCTGTCGCTGACGGCGGAGCGGCCGTCCGGTCGCCGCAACCAGGTAGGTACGGTTCTGGTACGACGCGAGGAGCCCACTCCCGCGCCCCAGGACCAGAACCACCAGCACGCCTGACCCAGGAGCCCACCCGCTCCCCATCATCGTCTTTGGAGTTTTGTTGTCAGATCTCTCGGCCGAGGACGCCAAACTCGTCACGCTCGCCCGCGCTGCCCGGGCCCGGACCCGGGCCACTGAAGGGGCCGCCGTCCGCGACTCCGACGGACGCACGTACGCCGCCTGCACCGTCGCGCTCGACACCGTCGAGCTGACCGCACTGCAGCTGGCCGTGGCGATGGCGCTCGCGTCCGGGGTGAAGGGTCTGGAGGCGGCCGCGGTCGTCACCGACGCCGGGTCCGTCGATGTCGGGGTCGTCCGTCATTTCGCCGGCGCCAACATTCCCGTGGTACATGCCAATGGCACCGGAGAGGCCCGCGATGTCGTCCACACCTGAGGAATTCAAGGCAGGGTTCGCCTGCTTCGTGGGTCGGCCCAACGCCGGCAAGTCCACGCTGACCAACGCGCTGGTGGGTCAGAAGATCGTCATCACCTCGTCGAAGCCGCAGACCACGCGCCACGCCGTCCGCGGGATCGTGCACCGGCCGGACGCGCAGCTGATCCTGGTCGACACCCCGGGGCTGCACAAGCCGCGCACGCTGCTCGGCGAGCGGCTGAACGACCTGGTGAAGACCACCTGGGCCGAGGTCGACGTGATCGCGGTCTGCCTGCCGGCCAGCGACAAGATCGGCCCCGGCGACCGGTTCCTGGTCAGCGAGGCGGCGAAGGTCGCGAAGACCCCGAAGGTTGCCCTTGCCACCAAGGCTGACCTGGTCGAGCCGGACCGGATGGTCGAACACCTGGCCGAGATCCAGGCTCTGGGGGAGTCCGCCGGGATCGAGTGGGCCGCGATCGTGCCGGTGTCCGCGACCTCCGGCTACCAGGTCGACGTGGTCGCCGACGAGCTCGTGAAGCTGCTGCCGAACGGATTCCCGTTGTACCCGGACGGCGACATCACCGACGAACCCGAGGAGACGCTCGTCGCGGAGCTGATCCGCGAGGCCGCGCTGGAAGGTGTCCGGGACGAGCTGCCGCACTCGATCGCGGTCACGATCGACGAGATGAACCTGCGCGAGGACCGTCCCGAGGACAAGCCGCTGCTGGACATCTACGCGAACATCTTCCTCGAGCGGGAGAGCCAGAAGGGCATCGTGATCGGCCACAAGGGCGCCCGGCTGCGTGAGGTCGGCGCGGCGGCCCGGAAGCAGATCGAGGCGTTGCTCGGTACGCCGGTGTACCTCGACCTGCACGTGAAGATCGCCAAAAACTGGCAGACAGACGCGAAGAACCTGCGCAAACTGGGATTCTGATGAATCTGCAGAATCCCGTGTACGCCGCCCTCACCGGCCGGCACGCCAACGTCGCCGAGGTCCGCGGCAACGCCCGCCGCTACCCGTCGGCCGTTGCGCCGTTCCTCGCCCTGCCCGACGAGCCGACCGAGCAGGACTGGGCCGACGCGGTCGCGCTGCTCGGCCCGGGTACGACGGGCGCCCTGATGCGGCCGGGCCTGCCGATCCCCGACGTACTGAAGGTGGACCTGGCGATCCCGCTGGTCCAGTTCGTCGCCCCCGCGTCGCTGCCTGCCCCTGATCCCGAGACGGTGGTCCTCGGCGTCGACGACGTACCCGAGATGCTCAGCCTGGTAGCCCTCACCGACCCCGGCCCGTTCCGCAGCCGCACGATCGAGCTGGGCACCTACCTGGGCATCCGCCGCAACGGCGAGCTGATCGCCATGGCCGGCACCCGCTTCGCGCTACCGGACCACACCGAGATCAGCGCCGTCTGCACCCACCCGGATTACCAGGGCCAAGGCCTGGCCACCCGCCTCATCCGTGCGGTCGCCGCCCAGATCACGGCGACCGGCCGCACCCCGTTTCTGCACACCGGCGGCGCCAACACCAACGCCATCCGCCTGTACAAATCGTTGGGTTTCACGCTCTCCAACGAGATGAAGGTCACAGTGGTCCAGGCGGTCTAGCCTGGAACCGTTGCAACAACGTGCAATCGCGGCGCGTTCGTCCCCCGCGCAGGTTATGCTCGCGCTCGATCTCGAGGCCCATCGAGGTTGTTCATGTCCTGAGGGGGACTCCCAGTATGAAATTGCAGCGCTTCGCGCTCGCCCTGGCCGGGGTCGGCATGCTCGCCGGCACGGCTGCCGCTGTCCCTGCCACCGCGGCCGTCCGGTCAGAGCCGACGCCCGCGATCGCCCACGCGGCCAAGGGCAACCTGAAGACCACGCCGAACACCAAGCTCGCTTCCGGGGGATGCCTGCAGGATGTCGGCTTCAACACCCCGACGCCGGGGATCAACGACGCACTCGTCACGCCGGGCAAGCCGCCGCGTGGTGAGTTCTTCGCGGAGTTCCCGTTCGTCGGCACGCGGCTCAACACGACGTGGTACGGCGTGCAGACCGACACGCACTTCTACTACCACAGCCTGCTCGTGCAGAACGGCACGCTGTACCGCGGTGTCACCTACTTCGACACCGACAACGCACGGCCGACGTACGCGCGGATCGGCTCGGGCTGGACCAGCTTCACCCAGCTCGTGACCTCGAACTACGCCATCACCGCGCCGAACCGCTCGTACCTGTACGGGCTGAGCACCAACGGCAGCCTGTACCGCTACGCGGCGTCGGGCGCCACCTTCCGGGCACTCGGCCACTTCGCCGGCTTCAAGGGCTTCAAGGCGATGACCGTGATCTCCGAGACCCCGACCTACGACACGCTGCTGATGACCACCAAGGCTGGCGCGCTGTGGACGGTCCGGATCCCGGCCGCGGCCTCGACCAAGCCGGTCCTGAAGCTGGTCCGGAGCACGGGCTTCGCGGCGTACGAGTCGCTGGCCGCCAGGGAGTGCGGGGTCAAGGGCGGCACGCTGGTGACCGGCTTCGACAACGAGACCGACTCGGCGTACCAGTACGCGATGAGCAAGTTCAACGGCTCGGCGACGGCTGTCACGTCCTACGGCCGGGTCACCGGCGGCACCATCGCGGGTACCGGCATCTTCTCGATCACCGGCCACTGGAACCAGCTCGTCGGCGAGTGATCTGTTAGCAATAGAAGCCGGGGGCGCCGCTGGTTGCGGCGCCCCCGGTCTGTTGTCAGATCTTCTTCTGGTACGCGAGGATGCGCGCCACGATCTTGTAGTTGAGCTGCTCGTTGATGCTGATCATGTGGTTGTTGGACTCCGCGTTCCAGGTGTCCACCTGGGTCAGAGCGGGCTCGGCCTCGCGGAGCCAGAGCAGCATCGCGGACTTGACCAGGGCGCCGAGTCGGTGGCCGCGGTGGGCCCGGTCCACGGCGGTGTCGTGCTGTTCGCCGAGGTGGGGACGCTCGCGCTCGACGGAGATGACCGTGTGGCCGGCAAGGGCGCCGGTGGACTTCTCTCGGGCGATCACGCGGTACACGGTGTGCTCGCTCTTCGACTGCGCCTCTTCGTACGCCCGCAGTCGCCCGGGGCTGTAGACGTCGTCCTCCATGTCGAGGTCGTCCTTCGGGGCGTCGTTGATGGAGGCGGTCAGCGTGACCATGTCCTCCAGCAACTCCTCCGGCAGCGGCCCGGTCAGCTTGGTCAGCTCGTACGCCGTGGACGCGGCGACCGCGTCGTCGTACAGCCGCTGCACCACATCCCAGTCCAGCCCGGTCAGGTCCTGCCGACGGTTGACCTCGATCGCCTTCTGGACGAACCCGTGCCGGCGGGCGAACGCATCCGCCTTCGGCAGGTCGATGCAGCCGTAGCCGACCGTGTCCCGTCCGAGCTCGCGGGCGAATCCCTCGGCGTACTCGACCAACGCCGACCCGACACCACGTCCACGATGATCGGGATGGACGTCCACGTCGATCCAGATCTGGTTCGTGTTGTCGTACGTGTTGACGCCCACGGCCAGCAGCCCGACCGCGGTCCCGTCGGCCTCCCGTGCGAGATAGGCGTACTCGGGCTCCATGTCCCACCCGTAGCGGAGCATGTTGGCATACCCACGCACCGTCGGCTCCACCATCTCCGGGCAGTCGAGCTTGAGGCCCGCGCTCTTGATGGCAACGGCTTCGGCGCACCCGGCTTCGTCGTCGGGGGACAGTTTTGTGATCTCCACAGGCACAGCGTCCACCGAGCGACCGGTTTACCGCGACTGGTTTATCCGCGGTCGAGAAGTTCCTCGCTGAGCTTCCACAGCCGCCGCGCGTTCTCCGGGTCGATCGCATACGGCAGTACGCCGAACGCGCCCGGCGTCACGGCCAGCACCTCGGTGTCCGGTACGTCGGACCCGTGCACCACTGCGATGTCGACGTCCTCGCAGTACACCCCGCCGTACCCGTCGAGCTGTGGGCTGACCGCGCACCACACCTGCGTCGCCGCACCTTGCTCGGCCGTCTTCAGTCCGCGCTCCGGATCGATGATCGGCTCGTAGTTCTCGTCCAGGAACCCGCCCTCGCGCAACGTCTCGCGGTTCGAGTACCGGGTCAGATGCGTGATGATGCTGCCCGGATGTACGGCGAACGCACGGATGCCGTTGGCCCGCTCCCGCTCGTCCAGCTCGACGGCGAACAACACGTTCGCGGTCTTCGACTGCCCGTACGCCGGATAGGGCGCGTACTCGCGATGCTCGAAGTTCGGGTCGTCGAAATCGACCGCGCTGTACCGATGCCCGCGCGACGACACCGCCACCACCCGCGCACCGCCGGCCTGCCGCAATGCCGGCAGCAGTCGGGTCGTCAGCTGGAAATGCCCGAGGTGATTCGTCGCGAACTGCGACTCGTATCCGCGGGCGTCCCGGGTCAGCGGGTTCGCCATGATCCCCGCACTGTTCACCAGGATGTGCAGCGCCCGCCCACTCGCCAGAAAACGCTCGGCGAACGCATCGATGCTCGCCGGATCGAGCAGGTCCAACTCGTCGACGACAACCCCGTCGATATCCGCCAACTCACCGGCCGCCCGCGCAACATCACGCGCCGGCACGATCACGTCGGCACCCGCGGACCGGAACGCGCGGACAGTCTCCTTGCCCAGCCCCGAGTACCCGCCGGTGACGATCGCGACCTTGCCGTGCAGGTCGATGCCTTCCATCACGTCGTACGTCGTCGACGCGGCGGTGAATCCAGATCCCATTGGTGTTTGCATGCTTCAACGCTAGGGTCCGGGGCCCGGACGCAGAATGCTTGAGAGTGCCGATAACTTGCGCGATAGTACGGATATGGCTGACCCGCTGACCGACACGCTCGCGCTCACCGAGGCGCACTGCCACGTCTCGCGCGGCTTCGAGGCGATCGGGGAATGGGCGCTGCATTACCCGGCGACGAACCGGCTCAAGTTCACCGCGGCCGTCGAGGGCACGTGCTGGATCGACTTCGACGACGAGCTGGCGACGGGTCGGATCGAGCTGGAGCCGGGAGACGTCGTGCTGTTCGACGGCCGGCACGAGTTCGTGAAGGGCAACTCCGACGCCGTACCGGTCGAGGACGCCGTCGCCGCGTTCGGCGCCACCGACGGCCCGATCGCCCGCTTCGGCAACGGCACGCTCACCGGCGTCGGTCCGCGGGTCGTCGGCGTCGGCGGCCATGTCAGCCTGAATCGCACCGGCGACGAACTGCTGATGCGCGCCCTTCCGCCGGTGATCCATCTCCGGGCCATCGACGAGCGGTCGGCGACCTTCCACTGGCTGCTGAACCGGTTGTTGCACGAGGCAACGACCTCCGAGCTCGGCGCGGGTCTGGCCGCCGACGACGTCGCGCACCTGCTCTTCCTCGAGGCCCTCCGTGCCTGCCTCGCGCAAGCAGACGATCTCCCGGTCGGTTGGCTGCGCGCGATCGCCGACGAGCGCATCGCGCCGGCCCTGCGCCTGATGCATGACCAGCCCGGCCGGGCGTGGCAGCTCGACGAGCTCGCCCGGGCCGCGGCGATGTCCCGTACGACGTTCGCCGAGCGCTTCCGCTCCGTGGCCGGCGTACCGCCGCTCACCTACCTGCTCAACTGGCGGATGCGCCTCGCCGAGCGAGCGCTGCGCGACGACGATCAGTCGCTGTCCGCTCTCGCGCATTCGCTCGGCTACACGTCCGACAGTGCGTTCAGCAACGCCTTCAAACGCGTCAACGGCGTCGCACCCCGGCGCTACCGCGAGGCCGCCCGCGCGACCCGGGTGGCGCCCGAGGCAGAGGAAGCTACGGCTTAGGCATCCCGTACGCGTGGTCGACCGTCATCGAGAACATCAGCCGCTTGTCCTCGACCATCACCGCGCGGTACTCGTCCCAGTCCGGGTGCTCGCCGGACGCGGTCCGGTAGTAGTCGACCAGGTCCTCGACGACCGCGTCGTACGGATCGGCGGCGACCGGGCTGAGCTCGGCCTTCCCTTCCAGTACGACGTACGTCCGCCCGCGCGGCCCGTCGACGTACAGGCTGGCGCGTGGGTCGCGGCGCAGGTTCTTGGTCTTCGCGCGGCCGTCGGTGAGTGAGACGCGCACCCGGGTGCCGTCGAAGACGTAGGTGACGTTGGACAGCTGTGGCCGCCCGTCGCGCTTGATGGTGACCAGTACGCCGAGCCCATGCGTGCCGATCCGGTCGAGGAGGGATTCCGTCATACCAACAGCTTAAAATTTCAAGCGCCCTTGAAGGCAAGGGCGGCCTCTAGAACGCGGGACCTGTGGATCGGCTGAGGAAAGGCTCCGGATCCTGGTCCGCCGGCCGCGACCTGGAAACCATCGGGGCATGACCGAGATCAGCGAGCGGGCCGTCGTACGGCGGCTGAACGACCGGTTCGGGTTCGGGCCGGCGCCGGGTGACCTGGACGCCGGCGTCGACGCGACCGTACGGCGACTGCTGGGTCCGGCGAAGGATGCCGCGGTCCCGGTGCCGACCGGTTTGGAGCCGCCCGAGACCGTGAAGAAGAAGGACCAGGACAAGGACGCGAAGAAGGCCGCCAACAAGCAGCGGGCCGCGCAGGAGCGGAAGCTGACGATCTGGTGGCTGGACCGGATGGTGGTCAGCCGGACCGCAGGGGAGCGGCTGACCTGGTTTTGGCACGGGCACTTCGCGACCAGCAACCAGAAGGTCCGCAACACGGCCTGGATGCTGGCGCAGAACCAGACCCAGCGCACCCTCGCCCTCGGCCGGTTCGGCGACCTCGCGCAGGCGATGATCGTGGACACCGCGATGATCCGCTGGCTCGACGGGCAGAAGAACCGCAAGGGTTCGCCGAACGAGAACCTGGCTCGCGAGTTCATGGAGCTGTTCACGCTCGGCATCGGTCACTACCAAGAGGCTGATGTCGCGCAAGGCGCTCGCTGCCTGACCGGTTGGGTGTTGCGCAAGGACGCTGCGACCTTGCAGCGCAGGCGGTTCGACACCGGCAGCAAGACGGTGCTCGGCAGGACCGGCGACTTCGATGCGAAGGGATTCGCACGGCTCGCGCTTGCCCAGCCCGCGTCGGCCGGGTTCGTGATCGGCCGGCTGTGGTTCCGGCTGGTGTCCGCAACGCCGCCCGATGCGGCCACGGTCGCCCGGCTGACAACGGCGTACGGCGTCAACCGTGACATCAGATCGTTGCTGACGGCAATGGTTGCCGAGGGGGCGTTCAAGGACCCGGCGTCGAGTCTGGTGAAGGAGCCGGTGGAGTGGGCGGTCGGCCTGCTCCGCGCGCTGAAACTCCGGCCGAGCAAGCTGGAGGAGAAGGAGCAGAGCAAGCTGCTCGCCGGTCTGCGTGGCATGGGCCAGTTGCCGTACCGCCCGCCGAGCGTCGGCGGTTGGCCGGCCGGCGCGAGTTGGCTGACGACCTCGGCCGGTGTCACCCGGCTGCAACTCGCCCAGCAACTGGCGAAGAAGGCCGATCTCTCGGCCGTCAAGGACTCACAGGACGCCGCTGCTTTGCTCGGCGTCGACGGCTGGTCCGACCGGACCAAGACCGCGTTGGCCGGTGTGAAGGACCCTGCGCAGCTGACCGCGGTCGCGGCCTGCGCCCCCGAGTACGTCGTAAGCGGATAGGCGGAGGACATGGACAACCTGACGAGACGGCGCTTCCTGACGCTCAGTGGCGTGACTGCGGCCGGTGCGTTGGCGGCCGGAGCGACGCAGGTGAACTGGTCCGAACTGATGGCCGCGGCCGTCGACGATCCGTTGCCGAGCGACCAGTCGGTGCTCGTCGTCATCACGTTGTACGGCGGGAACGACGGATTGAACACGGTCGTCCCGGCGGCGGACCCGGCGTACCAGAAGGCCCGGCCGGATCTGGCGTACCAGACCAACGAGGTGCTCGATCTCGGCGACGGGCTCGGACTGAATCCGGGGATGAAGGGCCTGAAGGGCTTGTGGGACGACAAGCGGCTCGCGATCGTGCGCGGCGTCGGGTACCCGGACCCGGATCGCAGTCATTTCCGGTCGATGGCGATCTGGCAGACGGCATCGCCCAAGTCGCCGATCCCGACCGGCTGGCTCGGCCGCTGGCTCGACGCAACCGGCGCCGACCCGCTGCGAGCCGTCTCCGTCGAACCCACCCTGCCGCCACTCCTCGCCGGCGAGACCACGGCCGCCGCGTCCCTCCCGTTGCGCGGTCTGTCCTTGCCAGGCGGTGCACTAGGTACGGCGTACGCCGCGCTGGGCAAACCGAGTCCGGGCGACGGCCACTGGCAGGCGCGGGCCGCCAAGTCGGTGCTCGACCTGCAGAACGCGACGCAGGTGCTGGGCAAGGCGGTCAAGAGCGGCCACGAGCAGGAGGACGATGACGACGAGGAGCGAACGAAGGGCGCGTCAGCCGGCGGTACGTCGCAGCTGGGCGCGCAGCTCGAACTGATCGCCGGGCTGATCGAGGCCGGCGTACCGACCCGGGCGTACTCGGCCTCGCTCGGCGGATTCGACACGCACGCGGACGAGCGCGGTACGCAGCAGCGGCTGCTGACCGAGCTGGACGGCGCGGTGACGCCGTTCGTGCAGCGGCTGCAGAAGACGGACCGCGGGAAGAACGCGGTCGTGCTGGTGTACTCCGAGTTCGGCCGCCGGGTCCAGGCGAACGGAAGCGACGGCACCGACCACGGCACAGCCGGCCCGGTCTTCGTCCTCGGCGAGAAGGTCTCCGGCGGCTTCTTCGGCAACCAGCCCAGCCTGACCGACCTCGCCAACGGCGACCTCAAAGCCGGCACCGACTTCCGCGACGTCTACGCCACGATGTTGCAGCACGTCCTCGGCGAAGACCCCGGCAAGATCCTGGCCAACCACACCACCACCATCGACGGCCTATTGAGGGTGTGACAGTCGCAAGTAGAAGGCCGCGCCCGGCTTGCCATCGGCGCGGTCTCCTACGGTGAGGTCGCCGCCGTGGGCTCGGGCTACTCCACGGGCGATGGCCAGACCGAGACCGGCGCCTTTGCTCTGCGGGCTGTGGACCAAGCGGTCGAAGATCCGGTCGCGGACCTCAGGAGGTACGCCGGGACCGTCGTCCTCGACCATGACGCCGGCCGGGGTGACGCTGATCTGGATCGCCTGGGCGCCGGCCTGACGGGCATTGTCGACGAGGTTGGCCAGGACCTGGGTCAACCGCTCCGGGTCGGCGGTGACGATGGCGATGCCGTCGACCTCGACGTCCAGGTCAGGCGCGACCAGGCTGAGGCGAGCGGCTTGCGACTCGGCCAGGTGATGGAGGTCGACCTGCGTGAGCTGCAGTTGCAGGCCGGCATCGATCCGGCTCAACTCCAGCAGGTCGGACACCAGCGTGCCCGCGCGCCGGGATTCCCGCACCAGCAGGAGTTCGAGCTGTCCCCGCTCGCTCGACGCCGCCCGCGGACCAAGCTGGATCAGCGTCTCCGCAGCGGTCTGCAAACCGGCGATCGGAGTACGCAACTCATGCGCCGCATCCGCGACGAACTCACGCATCCGGTCCTCCGACCGTCGCGCAGCACCCTCGGCGCCCTCCAGCGCATCGAGCATCTCGTCGAACGCGGCCGCCGTACGACCGAGCTCGGTGTCCGCCCGCTCGGGCTGCAACCGCCCGCCCCGCCGGCCGGCCGCGATCGACCGCGCCAAACCGGTCATCGCATCGAGCGGCGCCAGCGCGAACCGCATGCCGATCGCCAACGCGAGCGCCGTGATCAGGATCGCCGCAGCGCCGGAGAGCAACAGCACCGTCCGAAGTCGCGAGCTCGCGTCGGCGAGCAGACTGGTATCGGCGGACAGCATCAGCGTCGCGCCCTTCGTCTGAACGCCCGCCTGCAACGTCGCCTTCACCTGCCGCACGTTCCCGCCGGCCTCGATCGGCGGCGCGCCCAGCTGCCGCCCGTTCCGCAGGATCAACGTGACCCGTACACCATCCGCATCCACCCTCCGCACCAAGTTGCCCGGAGCAACGTTCTGCCGCGCGAGCTGCTGGGCCAGCTGCGCCCGCCCGGTCAGCAGCGAGTCGAGACTGCGCTCGGCCTGCGCATCGAACACCGCCTTCACGACCAGCCCGGTGATCGGCAGCACGATCAGCAGTACGGCGATAGCCGTCACCGTCACGCGAACCCGCAGCGACCCGCTCATGGGCGCAGCACGTACCCGGACCCGCGGACCGTATGCAGCAGCCGCGGACCGTGCGCCTCCAGCTTCCGCCGGAGCCCGCTGACGTACACCTCGACCAGATTGTCCGCGTAGTCGTCGTACCCCCAGACTGCGGTCAAGAGCTGCGTCTTGCCGACCACCTTCCCGTCGCGGCCGGCCAGGAACGTGAGCAGCTTGAACTCGGTCGCCGTCAGCTCGATCGGCGTCCCACCCCGTCGTACCGATCGCGCTTCGACATCTACTTCGAGATCGCCGACCTCGAGAACCGTTCGCAGCCGTCCCATCCGCCGCAGTACCGCCTCCACCCGCGCGATCAGCTCGGCCAGCACGAACGGCTTCACCACGTAGTCGTCGGCGCCGGTCCGTAGCCCGTGCAGCCGATCGCCGACGGCGTCGCGCGCGGTCAACAGGATCACCCCGGCGTTCGACGTCTCGCGCGTGACCGTCAGCAGCTCGAACCCGTCCCGCCCGGGCAGCATCACATCGAGCAGCACGAGATCCGGCCGGTACTCCGCAAGGTCCCGCTCCAGGCCCTCGCCGTCCGGCCGGGTGCGCACGGTGTGGCCGGCTTCGGTCAGCGCGATACCGACGGCGGTCCGGATCGGCTCCGCGTCCTCCACCACCAGCACCCGCGCAGTCATCGGGCCATCCTCGCACCGTCGACGGACCGCCAACTGAACCCCGGAGGCAATCTTCAGCACATCCTCAGCGAGCCCGCCGTCACTCTTCGTGTCTCGTCCGTCGAGACCCCCGGTTCGACGGGCCGGGGGAGTTGTGCATAAAGTAGCTGTCATCATGCGGCACCAGCTTCTCCTCCTTCGCTGCCGCGGCGAGGCCTGTTAAGGCCGGTTCCCTCGCCGCGGAGTTCTGTCGTTCGCCGGTCGTCCTAGCGACCCCGCAGTAGACAGCTTCCCGAGGAGAACCCCCGTGGCACCGAAGAACCAGCCCAAGCCCGTCCAGCAGCCGTCCGGTATGCCGACCCACCGCTACCGCGCGTTCCCGCCGATCGAGCTGCCCGACCGCACCTGGCCGGCCAAGTCCGTCGACCGCACGCCGCGCTGGCTGTCCACCGACCTCCGCGACGGCAACCAGGCCCTGGTCGAGCCGATGTCGCCGGCCCGCAAGCGGCGGATGTTCGACCTGCTGGTGAAGATGGGCTACAAGGAGATCGAGGTCGGCTTCCCGAGCGCGAGCCAGTACGACTTCGACTTCGTCCGCAGCCTGATCGAGTCCGACGCGATCCCGGACGACGTGACGATCTCGGTGCTGACCCAGGCCCGCGAGGAGCTGATCGAGCGGACCGTGCAGTCGCTGCAGGGCTCGCCGAAGGCCACCATCCACCTGTACAACGCGACCGCGCCGCTGTTCCGGCGGGTCGTCTTCAACGTCGACAAGGCCGAGTGCCGCAACATCGCCGTCCGCGGCACCGAGACCGTGATGAAGTACGCCGACGAGATCCTCGGCGACTGCGAGTTCGGGTACCAGTACAGCCCGGAGATCTTCACCGGCACCGAGCTGGAGTTCGCGCTCGAGGTCTGCGAGGCGGTCAGCGACGTCTGGCAGCCCGCCGAGGGCCGCGAGATCATCCTGAACCTGCCGGCCACCGTCGAGATGTGCACCCCGAACGTCTACGCCGACCAGATCGAGTGGTTCGGCCGGCACCTGACCCGGCGCGAGCACAGCGCGATCAGCCTGCACCCGCACAACGACCGCGGTACGGCGGTGGCCGCGACCGAGCTCGCGCTGATGGCCGGCGCGGACCGGGTCGAGGGCTGCCTGTTCGGCCACGGCGAGCGCACCGGCAACGTCGACCTGGTCACGCTGGGGATGAACCTGTTCAGCCAGGGCATCGACCCGCAGATCGACTTCTCCGACATCGACGAGATCCGCCGTACGGTCGAGTACTGCACGCAGATGCGCGTCCCCGAGCGTCAGCCGTACTCCGGTGACCTGGTCTACACCGCTTTCTCCGGCTCGCACCAGGACGCGATCAAGAAGGGCCTGGAGGCACTCGACAAGCAGGCCGCCGCCGAGGGCAAGCCGGTCGGCGACATCGCCTGGGAGGCGCCGTACCTGCCGATCGACCCGAAGGACGTCGGCCGCAGCTACGAGGCCGTGATCCGGGTCAACTCGCAGTCCGGCAAGGGCGGCGTCGCGTACATGATGAAGTCCGAGCACCGGCTCGACCTGCCGCGCCGGCTGCAGATCGAGTTCAGCCGGGTGATCCAGCAGCACACCGACAACGAGGGCGGCGAGGTCGGCCCGCAGCAGATGTGGGACATCTTCGCGGCCGAGTACCTCGCACCGGGCAAGCTGTCGCTGCTGAGCGTGAACTCGACGTCCGGCGAGGGCCAGGGCGACCAACTCCGGGTTCAGGTCTATTCCAATGGCGTGCCGCACGAGCTGGTTGGCGAAGGCAACGGTCCGGTCTCGGCCTTCGTCGATGCGATCAAGCCGCTGAAGTACGACGTCCGCGTGCTGGACTACCACGAGCACGCGCTCTCCGCGGGCGGTGACGCGCTGGCCGCGGCGTACGTCGAATGCGAGGTCGGTGACGAGGTTTTCTGGGGTGTCGGGCGGGATGCGAACATTCTCACTGCCTCGCTGAAGGCCGTCGTCTCGGCTGTCAACCGCGCCACGCGCTGACTCCGTCACATTCTTCCGGCGAATCGCCCGTCTCTGTTTCAGAGGCGGGCGATTCCAGTACGCCCCGGTACCGTTGCGTCACGGACCGCAACGTTGTCTCAACGTTGCCTCAAGACGTTGACTCGATGACTGAGGTTGCGCACACTGTCGTCACTATGCGCAGATCCTTGCAAGACAGCGTTACTAAGTCGTGCTGTTGAGTGGTCTGCGCCACCGACTTTCCCTGGCAGTCGCGTGGAGGTGAGCAGTGAGCGGTGCGGTCGAGACACCCGCGTCGGAGCTGATCGAAGGGCCGGTTGTCGAACCGAAACCCTCGGCAGTTCGGCGCTTCTTCAGCGCCTGGCTTGTCCGAAGACTCTTCAAAGCCGTGCTGACCGTCTTCATCGTCACCACCGGCACGTTCTTCCTGGTCCGGCTGCTGCCGGGTAACCCGGTCGACACCTACATCCAGACCCAGATCGCGCAGACCGGTATCTCCTACGAGGCCGCCGCCGCGCAGGCGAAGAACCTCTTCTCCCTGGACCCGAACGCGCCGCTGATCCAGCAGTACCTGACGTACATGGGGAACCTGCTGCACGGCGACTTCGGCAACTCGGCGCTCTCGCCGGGCACGACGGTCGCCTCGGTGATCAAGACCTACCTGCCGTGGACGCTGTTCTCCGTCGGCGTGGCCACGGTGATCGCGTTCATCATCGGCATCGCGGCAGGCATGACCATGGCGTACCGCCGCGAGACCTGGCTGGATCATCTGCTCACCTCGGTCGGCGCGCTGCTGCACGCGATCCCGAACTACATCCTGGCGATCCTGATCGTGGTCTTCCTCGGGGTGAAACTGCAATGGTTCAACCTGACCGAAGCGCGCGGTTCGTACACGCCAGGCGTGCATCCGTCGTTCAGCCTCGCTTTTCTGAACGACATCTTCTACCACGCGACGCTGCCGATCCTGGCCTACACACTGACCACGGTCGGCTCCTGGGCGCTGGTGATGAAGTCGTCCACGGTGGAGACCCTCGGTGAGGACTACGTGACGGTGGCCCGGGCCCGCGGCCTGTCCGACTCCCGGATCAGGAACGGGTACGTCGGCCGCAACGCCGTCCTGCCGCTGTTCAGCCAGCTCGCGGTCTCGCTCGGATTCGTGGTCGGCGGATCGATCTTCGTGGAGAAGATCTTCGGCTACCAGGGCATCGGGTTCAGCCTCTTCAACGCGGTCAACGGCCGCGACTACGCCGTACTGCAGGGAATCTTCCTGGTGGTCACGATCTCGGTGGTCGCGGCCAACCTGCTCGCGGACATTCTCTACAGCCGGCTCGATCCGCGGATCCGCGTCCAGGGCAAGGGGTGACGAGATGACCGAAGCAACGATCCCCGTCTCCTCGATCGGAACCACCGGCGTCTCCCGCTTCGCCGGCATCATCAGGTCGTTGCGCCGCAGTCCGGCCGGGTTCATCGGTTTCGTGATCGTGGTCCTGCTGATCCTGATCAGCGCGATCGGGCCGTTCTTCACGCCGGAGGTCGCGCCGAACGTCAAGGAGATCCTGCTCCCGGCCGGCTCACCCGGCCACTTGCTCGGCACCGACAACGAGGGCAAGGACGTCCTGGTCCAGATGATCGCCGGCGGCCGGACGGTGATCTTCGTCGGCTTCGTCGCCGCGGCGATCTCCACCGTGCTGGCGATCGTGCTCGGCTCGCTGGCCGCCTACCTCGGCGGCTGGGTCGACTCGGTCGTCGTCACGCTGGCCGACGTCTTCCTGACCGTCCCGCAGATCGTCCTGCTCGCGGTCCTCGGCGCGTTCTTCAAGCTCGACTCGCCGGTCCTGCTGGCGCTGCTGGTCGGCGGCCTGTCCTGGCCGGTGCTGACCCGGGCGGTCCGGGCCCAGGTGTTCTCGCTGAAGGAACGCGAGTTCGTCGAAGCCGCGCGACTACTCGATCTCGGCACACCCCGGGTGGTGTTCGTCGAGATCCTGCCGAACATGGCCAGCTTCATCCTGATGAACTTCATGATCGGCGTGACCAACGCGATCTACCAGCTGGTCGGCCTGTACCTGCTCGGTCTCGCGCCACTGACCGGGTCCAACTGGGGCATCATGCTCAACCGCGCCTGGATCGCCGGCGCGATCTTCAACGACAACAGTCTGGCCTGGATCCTCAGCCCGATTGTCGCGATCATCCTGCTGCTGCTCGGATTGGTGATGATGACTCGATCCCTCGAAGAGATCCTCAACCCGCGCCTCCGGGACCGGTGACGATGGTGACGACGACGACCTCGGGAGCCGCCCGCGCGGTGCGCGGCGGCGAAGGCAAGCCACTGCTGTCGATCCGCGACTTCAAGGTCGAGTACCGGACCGGCTCGGGCGCCACGGTGCAAGCGGTACGCGGCGTCGACCTCGACCTCTACCCGGGCGAGAGCCTGGCGCTGGTGGGCGAGAGCGGCTGCGGCAAGACGACGTTCGGGCTCGGGCTGCTCCGGCTGCTGCCGCGGCTCGGCCACGCCAGCGGCAAGGTGATCTTCAACCGCGGCGACGGCACCGAGATCGACGTACTAGGGCTGGACGGTCGCGATCTGCGCCAGTTCCGCTGGCGGGACGCGGCGATGGTCTTCCAGGGCGCGATGAACGCGTTCAACCCGGTGCTGAAGATCCGCGCGCACATGCACGACACGATGCGTGCGCACACCAAGGCAACCCGGCAGGAGATCGAGGACCGGGCCGGTGATCTGCTCCGGCTGGTGCGACTGGAGCCGGAGCGGGTGATGGACTGCTACCCGCACGAGCTGTCCGGCGGCATGCGGCAGCGGGTGCTGATCGCGATGAGCCTGCTGCTCGAGCCCGAGGTCCTGATCCTGGACGAGCCGACCACGGCGCTCGACATCCTTACGCAGCGGTCGATCGTCGACGTACTGCACGAGGTGCGGGAGCGGCTCGGCTTCTCGATGATCTTCATCTCGCACGACCTGTCGCTGGCCGCGGAGCTCGCCGACCGGGTCGCGACCATGTACGCCGGACGCCTGGTCGAGACCGGCGGCGTCCGCGATCTGTTCTACCGCCCGCGGCACCCGTACACGCTCGGCCTGATCAAGGCCGTGCCGCCGATCGTCGGCGACCTGCCCGACCTGGAGTCGATCCCGGGCGGTCCGCCGAGCCTGGCCGCACTGCCGCCGGGCTGCACCTTCAACCCGCGGTGCAAGTTCGCCACCGACGAGTGCAGAGAAGCCGAACCGGATCTGGTCCCCGTGACCGACCAGGACGGCAGCGCGCACGACGTCGCCTGCATCCACTGGAAGGACGTGCACCTCGACCGCGAGGCGCGCAACCAAGACCTCGGGACCGCATCATGAGCGCGCTGGAGCAGACCCCGGAGACCGTGAGCCGGACGCCGCTGATGACGCTGAGCGGCGTCAGCCAGGTGTTCGACACCAAGGCGGGGCCGATCCGCGCGGTCGACAACATCGACCTGTCGGTCAACCCCGGCGAGGTGCTCTGCCTGGTCGGTGAGAGCGGCTCGGGCAAGACCACCGCGGCCCGGATGGCGGCCGGTCTGGCCCGGCCGACCGACGGCCAGGTCCAGTTCGACGGCAACGACATCTGGTCGATGAACCGGCACGACTTCGGCGCCTTCCGGCGCAGTGTGCAGTACGTCCACCAGGACCCGTACGCGTCGCTGAACCCGACCCGGACGATCCAGCAGACGATCACCGCGCCGTTGCTCAAGCACGGTGTTGTCAAGGGCAACAAAGCGGCCGCCGACAAGGCCGCGGAGCTGCTCCGCAAGGTCGACCTGACCCCGCCGGAGAACTACCTGCCGAAGTTCCCGCACCAGCTGTCCGGCGGTCAGCGGCAACGGGTCTCGGTCGCGCGGGCGCTGACCCTGGACCCGAAGCTGATCATCGCGGACGAGTCGACCTCGATGCTGGACGTGTCGATCCGGATCAGCGTGCTGGCGATGCTCGGCCGGCTGCGCGACGACCTCGGCGTGGGGTTCCTGTTCATCACCCACGATCTCGCGATCGCGAAGTACTTCGGCTGGCACGGCAAGACCGCGGTGATGTACCTCGGCCGGATCGTCGAGTTCGGTCCGACGCCGAAGATCATCAACGCGCCGACGCATCCGTACACCCGGGCGCTGATCGACGCGATCCCCGAGCCGGATCCGGACCTGACCAAGACCAAGGGCCGCGAATCCCTGCGCAGCCTGGAGATCCCGAGTCTGGCCCACCTGCCGAGCGGCTGCTCGTTCCACCCGCGCTGCCCGATGTTCGAGGACGGGCTGTGCGACGGCGAGGTTCCGCAGCTGGTCGAGATCCGGTCCGGTCAGTCCGCGGCCTGCCACGTGGTGGCCCGCGACGGCGCCGGGGAGGTCCGGCCCGATGAGCCGGTGGCCTGATGTCACCGCAGATCGGCCGGTTGGCGCTCGGCTGGGCGGCGTTCCTGATCCTGGCCAGCGGGGCATTGCTGCTCACGCTGTCGCCGGGTACTCCGGAGTTCGTCGTCACCCTGTTCACCTTGTGTTTGGGCCTGCTACTGGGCCTGATCGTTGTCGTCGGGGTCGTGTGGACCCGGCGGCGGGAAAAACGCGAGGGCGGTTCGCAGTAACTCAAACCAGTAGTGGCTGACGCACACAGTCGTGCGCCAGATCAGAAAGGACGAAGGAATGAGTCCCACCGGCACCAACGATTCCGGCACCAACTCTCCGGGGCCGAGCCCCCGGACGAACGCGATCTCGCGCCGGCACGTGCTCCAGCTGTTCGGCATCGCCGGTGTCGGCGTGGCCGGCATCGGGTCGCTGGAGGCCTGCTCGCCGAGCTCTCCGAGCAGCAGCACCGACAGCAGCAAGTCGGCGAACAAGGAGTTCCACGGCGCGTACCCGTACCAGCTGCCGCCGAAGGGCCACTTCAACCTGGCCGCCGGCGTCACCGACGGCATCCAGCAGTCGAGCCCGTACCTGGACCTCGTCTACCCCAGCGGCGGCCTCTACTACTGGGCCGACAAGAAGTGGGAATGGATGATGGCCGAGTCCGGCACGCTGGACGAGGCGAACAAGACGTACACGATGAAGCTCCGGTCCGGGCTGACCTGGAGCGACGGCAAGCCGGTCACGGCGAAGGACGTCGTGTCGACGTTCAACCTGCAGTGGCTGATGCGCCAGCCACCGTGGACCTTCTTGTCCGACGTCACGGCGAAGGACGACACCACCGCCGTGTTCACCATCGGTACGCCGTCCACCGTGCTCGAGCGCTACATCCTCCGTGCCCCGATCCTGCCGGACTCGGTGTACGGCGAGTGGGCCACCAAGGCCGAGACGATGCGTAAGGCCAAGACCAGCCTGGACAGCGCCGAGGGCAAGCAGCTCAACGGCGACTTCCAGAAGTTCCGTCCGGAGAACCCGGTCGTGTCCGGTCCGTTCAACTTCGACGCGAAGAACATGACCAACGCGCAGATGAACCTGGTCAAGAACGACAAGGGCCTGTTCGCCGACAAGATCGGCTTCAGCAAGGTTCTCCTGTACAACGGTGAGACCTCCGACATCACCCCCGTCGTCCTCAACAAGGACGTCGACTACGCGACCCACGGCTTCGCGGTCGCGACCGAGAAGACGCTGGAAGGCAGCGGCTTCCGGATCCTCCGGCCGCCGGTGTACTCCGGCCCGGCGCTGGTGTTCAACTTCACCGCGCACCCGGAGCTGTCCGACCCGAAGGTACGGCAGGCGATCGCCTACGTGCTCGACCGGCAGGAGAACGGCACCGTCGCGCTCGGCGACTCGGGCAAGCCCTGCAAGTTCATGGCCGGCTTCTCCGACATCCTCGTGCCGGACTGGGTCTCCGACGCCGACCAGAAGAAGCTGCAGGCGTACGAGAAGGACGAGGCCAAGGCCACCCAGCTGCTGCAGTCGGCCGGGTGGAAGAAGACCGGCGGAAAGTGGACGCTGCCAAACGGCAAGCCGGCGGCGTACGACATCAAGTTCCCGACCGAGTTCGCCGACTGGAACCCGGCCGCCACCAACGCGGCCGACCAGCTGAACAAGTTCGGCTTCAACATCACCAAGCGGGGTATCACCTTCACCCAGCTGAACCCCGACGTGCTGGCCGGCAAGTTCGACATCGCCATCCAGAGCTGGGGTGCATCGAGCCACCCGCACCCGTACTTCTCGTTCGTCCAGGACCTGTACACGTTCAACTACGTGATCGCGGCGAACACGGGCGGCAAGGGCATGAACTTCCCGCTGAAGCAGACCACCTCGGCCGGTCCGATCGACCTGCAGTCCGTGGTGGACAAGTCCGCACAGGGCCTGAACATCGACGAGCAGAAGAAGAACGTCACCGCCGCGGCGATGGCCTTCAACGAACTGCTGCCGATCATCCCGCTCTGGGAGCGCTACGGTAACAACCCCGCGCTCGAGGGCACCCGGGTGGCGAAGTTCCCGGCCGACGACGACCCGATCCTGAAGAACGCGCCGTACGCGGACAACTTCGTGATCATGTACATGTACCAGGGCAAGGTCGCGCCGGTTTAACCTCTGGCTTTTTGACCTGTTTGTCTGATTGGGTCGGCCGGGTGATCCTCGTTCGCGAGATCGACCCGGCCGACCTGGCCTTGTTCGACGAGTGGTACGACGCCTTCCGGGCCGGTGCGGTCGCCGGCCGGGAGGCCGCGTTGATGACCGGCCGCGAGACGCTCGGCTACTCGCTGCGCAACCCCAGCCCGCTGAAGCAGCGGATCGCCGTGGGCGCGTTCGAGGACGACCGCGTGCTCGGCGGCATGCTGTTCGAGTACCGGCTGACGGACAACCTCGACACGGTCGAGGTCGAGATCGACGTACCGGCTGAGCATCGGCGGCGCGGGATCGGTACTGCGCTGTGGCAGTGGGCGGTCACGCGGTCGGCTCAGCTGGAGCGGACCATCGTCCAGACCGAGCTCGCCGTGCCCTGTGAGCCGTGGCCGGGAGCCGCGTTCGCGGAACGGCTCGGGTTCGAGGTGGAGCACGTCGAGGAACATCTCGTCGTACCGCTGCCGTACGACGACCTGCGGCTGGACGAGCTGCGGGAGTCGGCAGGGCGGCCGAACGGCTACCAGTTGACCTCGTGGGCGGGCGTGTGCCCGCCGGAACACCAGCAGGCGTACGCCGATCTGCACACCGCGATGGATCTGGACGTACCGACCGGCGGCATGACCCGCGAGCTCGTGCCGTGGACGGTCGACAAACTCGAGGCGAGTGAGGCGCGGATCGACCGCAACTACCTCGCCCTGGTGACGATGGCGCATACCGACGCGGGCGAGCCGGCCGGGTACACGCTGCTCTACCTGCCGCGGGCCGACGCCGAACACGCCCAGCAGGACGACACGCTCGTACTGCGGGAGCACCGCGGTCACCACCTCGGCACGTTCTTGAAGCTGGCGAACCTCGAGCAGCTGGCCAAGCACCGCACGACCCAACGCTTCCTGCACACCTGGACGGCGCTGTCGAACGCGCCGATGCGCAAGGTGAACGCCCGCTTCGGCTTCCGCGCGGTCGAGCAACATCGTGAGCTCGAGCTGCGCCTTCCTCGGCTGCGCCCCGCGGCGCGGGCGGTGATCGTGGACGAGGAGGAGCGCATCCTGCTGGTCCGCTTCGAGTTCTCCAGCGGCCCGGTGTGGGCGACACCCGGCGGTGGCGTCGAGGCCGGCGAGACCTTGATCGAAGGGCTCCGTCGTGAACTCGTCGAGGAAGTCGGGCTGAGCGACTTCCCCGACCCGCCGCATATCTGGCACCAGGAAGTCGTTGCCGAAGGCCACGCAACTGGCTACGACGGCGTCCTCAACGACTACTTCCTGATCCGTACGGCGGCCTTCGATCCCGCCGGCACCATGAATGAGGCCGAGCTCCGCGCGGAGAACGTGCACGGCATGAAGTGGTGGACGTTGTCGGAGTTGGCTGCTCATGACGGCCGCTTCGCGCCGCGCGACCTCCCGACCCTGGTCGACCGGTTGCTGCGGAACGGCCCACCGGTGGTGCCCACGCAGCTCGGCCTGTGAGAAACCCGTTCGAACTCTGCAAGAAAAAGAGTCCGGGGAAATCGGAACGTTAGCGTTGAAGTGTGAGCACTCGACATACCGTTGATTGGTTCGTCCCCGTTCGATCGGCCGGCGATATCGCCACCCTGCAGACCGGCCGGCTGCCCGACGGACTCCGCGTCGGCATCGCCTTCACCACCCTGGACCGGCTCCGCGCGGCAGCGGGCGTCCAGGAGTTCATGCGGGTCTCGGAAGACGCCCTGCACGACATGCTGACGCCGATCGGGATCGCGCGGATCCAGCTCGACCCGACGATGGTCGCCGTACCGGTCAGAGGCGCCGTAGCCAGCTGAGGTGGCCCTCGTCCATCACGGCGTGGCCGTCGGCGCTGTCCGCGACGTTGGGGTCGTGGGTGGCGATCACGACGGCTGCGCCGCGGCGGGCCTCCTCGTGCAGCAGGTCGAGGACGCGTTCGCGGTTGGTGCTGTCGAGCTCGCTGGTCGACTCGTCCGCAAGGATCACCCGGCCCTGCTGGGCGATCCCGCGAGCGACCGCGACGCGCTGCTGCTCGCCACCGGACAGCTCCTCGACCAGGTGGTCGCCGCTCTCCTCGAGCCCGACTCCCGCGAGCGCCTGCTCGATGGTCCGCTCCACCTCGCCACCCGGCTTTCGCTCGGCCAGCAAGGGGATCGACAGGTTCTCGCGAGCGGTCAGAACCCGTGCGAGTCCGTTGCCCTGCGGGATCAGTACGACGCCGTGCGCGGCCGCCGTCGGCCGGTCGGTGATCACCAGCCCGTCGATCTCGACCTGGCCCTTGGCCACCGGCACCGCGCCGGCGATTGCCCAGAGCAACGAGCTCTTACCGGCGCCGGACGGTCCGCTGACCGCGAGCACGAAGCCGGGCGGGACGGTGAACGACACGTCGGACACCGCGGTCAACTCGCCGTACCGCACGGTCACCTGGCTGACGTTGATCACTGGTTCCCCTCCTGCTCCACGGGGGTGAGCCGGATGACGCCGTCGTCGGTGGTGACCTGGACGAGCGTTCCGGCTGGTAGGACCTCGGCGACATGCGGCGGCAGCGGCAACGATCCGTCGACCGCGACCACGGCGTACTCCTCGCCGGACCGGCCCTCGGAGGCGATCCGGCCGTCGCGGATGGTGATGGTGCGGGGGAGCGTCGCGGCGACTTCCGGGTCGTGGGTGACGAGCAGGACGGTCATCCCGGTTTCCGTGTTGATCGTGCGCAGCGCCGCGAGGACCTCGTCGCGGGCGTGGTGGTCGAGCTGGCTGGTCGGCTCATCCGCCAGGAGCAGGCCGGGGAGCGTTGCGATGCCGACGGCAACGGCGCACAGCTGGACCTGCCCGGGTGTCAACTGGGACAGGGGTGTTGTCCCATGGTTGCCCAGGCCAACGAGTTCGAGGATCGTCTCCGGGGTCGGCAGGTCGCGTTCGTCAGGTGCGGCCTGCTGGGCGTAGCGGATGTTGTCGGCCGGGGTCAGGTACGGGATGAGGTTGCGTCCGGCACCTTGGAGGACGATGCCGACGTCACCGGACCGCATCCGGTCCAGCTCGGCATCCGTCATCGTGGCGACGTTGTGCTCACCGACCTGCAGCCGGCCCGCGCTGGGCGTGAGCAGACCGCCGCACAGTTGCAGCAGCGTCGACTTCCCGGCCCCGGACGGACCGAGCAGTCCGACCAGCTCACCGGGCCGGACGGTGATCCCGATACCGGACAGCGCGGCGACGTCATGGCCGTGGGCACGGTAGATGTGCACGAGTCCCGTCGTACTGATGGCGAGGCCGCTCACGTCAACTCCTCCCGGATGCGGTTGTAGGTGGAGCGTCTGTTGACGCCGCTGCCGAGGAACAGCGTCGCGGCCGCGAGGATCGCCGTACCTCCGGCCCAGAGGATCAGTGCGACCGGCCAGCTGATGCCGAGGTCGAGCGGCACCGGCCCGCCGCTCGTGGCGAACAGCGGTATGAGCGGCAGTGCGACGTGCGCACCGACGAGCCCACAGATCGTCCCGAGCAGGACAGCCAGCGTGACCGGACCGGTCTGCTCCCAGCGTGCGGCCCGCCCGGTCGCGCTCGCCGGTACGCCGGTGATCTTCAGGCTCGCGTAGTCCTGCGCCCGCGACCGCCACGACGTGACGACGGTCAGCAGCAGTACGACGATCGCGAGCACCCACGCCGCGATGCCGACCACCGGTGTCAGCTGCAACGCGAGCGCGCTCGCCGACCGCCCGTACGCCGCGATCCGGTCGTCCCGGCGATCGATCAGCTCGGCGTTGTACCCGGCCTTGGTGAGCTTGTCGGTGATCGCGTCGACGTTCGCCAGACCGTCCTTGTTCAGCCAGAGCTCGAAGTCGGTGCCTTCCTCGTCGACGACACCGCCGAGTCGCCGTACTGTCTCGAGATCGACCACGGCGGTGCGATCGCTGTACCGGTTGACCGGTCCGCGCAGCCGGTCGATCCGGCCCAGGGTCATCGGGCTGGCGTCGGCCGCCGGGCTCGTGGTGGCGTTGTCGACCCAGTGGTACTCCGGGGTGACCAGCGCAGGTACGACTGGCGGCACGGTCGCGTACTGGAGGAACAGATCGGCGCCGAAGCTCTTCATCGCGATCGTCAGCGCACCGCCGGGCGCGGCAGAGATCGAGCTCTGGTCGGAGCCCAGCTGCGGAACGGTCTGCCAGGCTTCGGCCTTGCCCAGGGCAATCGTCGGGTGGTCGTCGCTGGAGATGTTGCTGATCACAACGTTGCCTTGGACACCGGCCGGGTCGAGCGGCTCGCGGCCGATGCCGAGCCGCAGCAGGTCGCAGCCGCCGAGGCAGTCCACGGGCGCCCGCAGTACGACGGGCTTGGTCGACGGGAACCGGATCGGCGGGAACGAGACCAGGAAGCGGGACCCGTCGCGGTGGCTGACCACGTTCGCCCGCAGTACGACGGACTTCGGCGCACCGCCGTCGATCGCGTCACCGTTCGCCGCGCGGCTGATGATCGGCTTGATCCCGTTCACCGAGACCGTGGCCGTCAGCTGCGAACTCCGGAACGCGAGCGGGGCGAGGTCGCTCGGCGCCTGCAACGCCTGCCAGCCCTGCGCGTCGGTGAGCTGATCGCCCTGGAACGCGACCCGGCGGAAGCTGTCCGGCTCGATCATCTCGGTCTGCAGCGTGTCGGGGGAGGGCGGCCGGGAGATGACGACCGGGGTCAGCCAGTGCCGGTCCGGGTCGATCTGGTTGACCGTTTGCATGAACGCGCCCAGATACAGGGAGTTCATCCGCAGTACGCCCTCGGCGCCGGTCTCGTAGCCGGAGCGGGTCTCGCGGTTGGTGGCGGCGATCGACGAGGCCTGGCCGGCGAACGTGAGGAGCGCGGCGGCGACCGCGACGGCCGCGACGATCCGGGTCACGGCCGGGCGGCGCGAGATCTGCAGTGCGCCGAGCGCCAGGCCGAGTCGTCCGTTGCGGAGCGCTCGTCGGCTGATGAGCCCAGCGGTCGGCAGCAGCAGGTGCGCGAAGATCAGACCGGCCGCGAGCCCGAGCAGCGCGGGCGTGAGGACCGGCAGCGGACCGCGGCCGTCGCCGGTCAGCGCCGCGATCAGCCCGGCCACCGCGAAGACGATGATGCACAGGTCGGCGACGCCGATCGTCCGGCCGCGGCGGAGCGGGAGGACACGACGCAGCAGGTTGGAGATCGACTGCCGGACGGTGCCGCGGACCTGGAGCACGACGACGATCAGCGCGAGTACGACGGCTACCGCCAGCGCGGCCGGGACCGTCCAGGGCAGTTCGATCGGTGCGCCGTACCGTAGCCAGGTCGCTCGGACGATCAGCAGCAACGCGAAGCCGGCGAGGCCGCCGAGCAGGGTGCCGACGAGTACGGGCAGGCCGAGTTCGATGCACAGGGCGCGCTGGGTCCGGCGCGCGGACGATCCACGCAGGCGGGACAGCGCGATCTCGGGCCGCCGCTGGTCGACCACAGCCGCCAGCGCAAGCGCCAGTACGACGACCGCGAACAACGCGACCTGCACCATCACCAGCGGGATGATCGTGGTCGCCTGCTTCCGCTCCGCCTGGATCTGGTCCACGAGCGTGGCCAGTGAGGACGTGTTCTGCGCGGCTACGCCGATCTCCCGCGCGTTGCCATTGACGGTCTCGGTCGCCTCCTTCAGGCGATCCAGGTCGCCGAGCCGGGCCACGCCGGGGATCGGCCCGAAGTCCGAGGTGACCCGCTGCGACCACTTGTCCCCGGTGAAGGTCGAGCTGTCGGTGAAGAATTCGTTGGCGGCGCCCGGGTCTTTGTCGGCCGGCTGATGCGAGTGGCCGGTCGGATAGTCGCCGTACCAGAAGTCGCCGCGCGCCTGTTTGGGCTGGTAGAAGCCGACGATCATGAGACTGCCGCCGCCCTTGCCGACGTCGCTCGGCGTCGCGGCCACGGTGGTGCCGAGGCGGAAGTCCCAGGTGGTCTTGTCGACCGTGGAGGCGATCACCTCGTTCGCCGCCTGCGGACAGCGGCCCTCGGTGACGGTGAGTTGAGCGCAGTACCCGTCCCGCCAGCGCACGCGCGCAAGGGGCGACGGGTCGCCCGCGGTGGCCGGGATGCTCCAGCTGACGTCGTTGTAGATGCCGTGCAAGGGCGGGGTGAAGAGCGGCTTCAGGTCGTGGGGGAGGAGCTTGTCGAGGTCCTCCGGGCTGGTGCTGCCGCCGACCTGCCGGCTGGTCGAGGCCAGCAGCCAGGACGCGGGCAGACGCTGCCCGGACAGGGTCTCGGTCATCACGGTCTGCTCGACGGCGCGGGCGAACCACGGCCCGAAGACGGCGCAGGCGCCGATCAGCAGGCTGATGCCGGTCAGTACCAGGGCCTGTGCCCAGCGGTACCGCAGCGCCCGACGCAGGAACATGTCCACCCCTTTGTTGCTCACTTGTGCCAGCCGAAGATATGGAATGTTGCGGCTTTTGTGCTTCGCGGCGGCAAAATGTCACAGTAATGTTGTCTGGACAGGAATATGGCTCACCCCGTGCCCCTCGTGGTGCGGCCCGGCGGTAGGTTCGGGGCATGCGTGAATCCCAGCTCGGTGACCTGACCGTTTCCGCCCTCGGCCTCGGCTGTATGGGGATGTCCCAGTCGTACGGCGTCCGGGCCGACGACTCCGAGTCGATCGCGACGATCCATGCGGCGATCGACGCCGGCTGTACCTTCCTCGACACCGCCGACGTGTACGGCGACGGCGAGAACGAGGAGCTCGTCGGCCGCGCGCTGGCCGGGCGCCGCGACGAGGTCGTGCTCGCGACGAAGTTCGGTTTCAAGCGGCCCGCTTCGGGCACGGCGCTGCCGAGCGTCGTCGACGGCTCACCTGCGTACGCGCGGGAGGCCCTGGATGCGTCGCTGCGGCGGCTCGGTGTCGACCACGTCGACCTTTGGTACCTGCACCGGCGCGACCCGCAGGTGCCGATCGAGGAGACGGTCGGCGCGATGGCCTCGATGGTGGAGGCGGGAAAGGTGCGGTACATCGGGCTGTCCGAGGTGAACGGCGAGACGGTGCGGGCGGCGCACGCAGTACATCCGATCACCGCCGTACAGAGTGAGTGGTCGTTGTGGACGCGCGACCCGGAGACCGTCGTACTGCCGACGCTGCGTGAGCTGGGTGTCGGGTTCGTACCGTTCAGCCCGCTCGGGCGCGGGTTCCTGACCGGGCAGATCAAGTCGGAGGCGGACTTCCCCGAGGACGACATGCGGCGCGGGCTGCCGCGGTTCCAGGGGGAGAACTTCCAGCGGAACCTCGACCTGGTCGCGCAGGTGCAGGCGCTGGCTGCGTCGAAGGGGGTCACGCCCGGGCAGCTGGCGCTCGCGTGGCTGCTTGCGCAGGGCAACGATGTGGTGCCGATCCCGGGGACGAAGCGGCGTACGTACCTGGCCGAGAACCTGGGCGCCCTGGATGTGACGTTGTCTGCTGACGAGCTGGCCGCTTTGGAGGCGACCTTCCCGGCGGATGCGGTGGCGGGGCAGCGGTACACCGACAGCGGGATGGGCCTGGTGGGCAAGTGATCGGTCTCACCGGGTCGACCGGGCAGCTCGGTTCCCGGATCGCGGCGCGGTTGGCCGGCGTACCGCTGCGGTTGATCGTGCGGGATCCGGGGCGGGCTCCTTCGGTGCCCGGTGCGTCGGTGATGCAGGCGGCGTACGGCGAGCATGCGGCGCTGCTGAACGCGCTGGACGGGGTCGATGTGCTGATGTTGCTCAGCGCAACGGAGTCGGCGGATCGAGTGGCGTTGCACAAGGCAACGGTTGATGCGGCCGTGGCGGCCGGGGTGCAGCGGATCGTCTACACGTCGTTCGTCGGGGCGTCGCCCGGGGCGACCTTCACGTTTGCGCGGGACCACTGGCACACCGAGCAACACATCCGGTCGACCGGCGTCGACTTCACATTCCTGCGGGACAACCTCTACCTCGACTTCGTCTCCGGCGGCGTGGGGGAGGACGGGGTAATCCGCGGCCCGGCGGGCGATGGCCGCGTCGCAGCCGTCTCCCGCGACGATGTGGCCGCCGTAGCGGCCACGGTGCTCCTCTCAACCACCCCCGCGCCCCAGACCGCCTCGGCCGCCCCACCCTCGGCCGCCCCGGCTCCAAGCACCTCGGTTCCGGGCGCACCGGCCCGGCCTGCCTCCGCCCCGATCGCATCGTCGGGGTCGGGCGCTCTCGGGGCGTCGGACGGCCTGCCTCGGGTCGCCTCCGACCACTCCGGCGCGACTTACGACCTCACCGGGCCTCGCGCGTTCACGCTCGCCGAGGCGGCCGCGGTGCTGACCGACGCGTGGGGACGCAAGGTCCGCTACGAGCCGGAGACCCTCGACGAGGCGTACCGCTCCCGCGAGTCCTACGGCGCCCCCGCGTGGGAGGTCGCCGGCTGGGTGACGTCGTACGCCGCGATCGCCAGCGGCGAGCTCAGCCAGGTGTCGACCGCCGTACGTGACATCACCGGCGTCGAGCCGACCGGCTTCGAGGAGTATGTCCGCGCTCAGTGAGAGACTGGTGCGGTGCCGCTCTACCGGGATCAGGCGATCGTGCTGCGCACCCAGAAGCTGGGTGAAGCGGACCGCATCGCCACGCTCCTGACCCGCGCCAACGGCAAGGTCCGCGCGGTCGCCAAGGGAGTCCGCCGTACGTCGTCCCGCTTCGGCGCGCGCCTCGAACCGTTCAGCCACGTCGACCTGCAACTCGCGACCGGCCGGACACTCGACGTAGTCACCCAGGCCGAGTCGATCGCGGCGTACGGCGAGGGCATCGTCGGCGACTACGCCCGGTACACCACCGGCACCGTCCTGCTCGAGACCGCCGACCGCCTCGTCGTCGAGGAGAAGGAACCCGCCACCCAGCAGCACCTCCTGCTGGCCGGCGCCCTCCGCGTCCTCTCCACCGGCGAACGCGAACCAGGCCTGGTCCTCGACTCCTTCCTCCTCCGCTCCCTGGCGATCTCCGGCTACGCCCCCTCCTTCGACGACTGCGCCCGCTGCGGCGAACCAGGCCCCCACCGAGCCTTCAACCCCGCCTCCGGCGGCATGGTCTGCACCACCTGCCGCCCCCCAGCCTCAGCCATGCCCAGCCCCGCCACCGTCGCCCACCTAGCCGCCCTCCTCACCGGCGACTGGCCAACCGCCCTAAAAGCCGACCCCAGAACCCGCCGAGAATCCACCGGCCTAATAGCCGCCTTCTTCACCTACCACCAAGAAAACCAACTCCGCTCCCTCCCCCACCTGGACCTGACGTCGGGAGCCTCGTGACCCCCAACAGACCATCAGGTCTGCCTACCAGGCCACCCCGTAGGTCCCGGCCGCGACCACCGCGGCCGCCCCTCCGGCAAACGCGCCGAAGGCAATCCCACTGGCATGCCCTCCCGCCCGGTCGCCCCCGACCGCGCACCAGCGCTTTCCTGCGACCCCCGATCCCGAGCCACCTCCGTAGGCCCTCGCGACGGCGCCCCAACAACAATCGCCCGCGAGGCCCGCAACGGCTGCTGCCCATCCCACGCATGAGCAATAGCCCGCTTAGCATCCAACTCCGCCCGCCGGGCGGCCTCGTTGCCGCGCGCATCCGGTCTCCGGTCCCCGAAGCGGTTGAGGCCGGGCTGTCTGTCGTTCGGATGGCGACTCAGCCGGGCGCACACATGCGCGTAGACGTTGTTCCGGCCGCGCCGGGGTTTGATCGCGAGCAACTCCCGCCGCGGCAACTCCCCAGGACCGGCCGGCCCGAGCTCGCGAAACACCAGCCGGTAGTCAGCTTTGCGCCCGGGATCGGAGCGCAGGTACGCCGTCACGCAGTCGCGGAGATCACCTTTGCCCGCCTCGTACCCGAGCGCATGGTGTCCATCGCTGGTCCCGGCCCGAAGCCTCTCGATCTCTCGCAGGACCTCGCGGTACAGGTACCGGTGCGCGCCACCCGACATCTTGGCCTGCTGGCGCAGGGCACGCACGTCCTGATGAAACTTCTCGACTCCAACTACCAGATACCGGGCGTCATCGGTCATCGCCCTCTGCCCTCTCCTCGGCGCGTATCTCGTCGAGAAGCTCACGGGTGAACGGATCGTTGGCAGCCCACTCATCCAGATCCAACGGCTTGCTGTCCGGCAGCGGTTCGGTCGCATACCTCCGCACCGTCGGGTCGTCCACGACCCCGGCGGGCGGCTGAACGTCCCCCCGCAACTCCCGATACTGCGCCGCCGACATCACCACCGCCTCCGGCTCCCCGTCCTCCCCCCAAACCACAGGCGCCCCCGTCCCCGCCCGCACCCCCTCCATCAACCGAGGCAACTCCCGACCCAACACCCCCAGCTCAACCACCTCATCCGGAACCGAGAACTTCCCTTCCCCACCCAGATCCTCAAACTCGTCATACGTCAACATCACAGCCTCAGGCCCCCCATCCCCAAAACTGAACGCCCAACCCCCACCCCGAAACCGCCCAAGCACCCCCACCAGGTCCACCCGAATCTCATCAACAGAGGCCCAAGTCGTCATACCCAAAACCTATTACGTCTCAGCGCACCACCGCGGCACTTATCCACAGCCGGAGAAGCGACTGATCAGCAGGTCTTCGTCGTCTTCTCGTCGACAAGGATCCACATCTTGCGTGCTGTCTCAGCGCTCCTCGCATAGACGAGGCGCGATTCGAGACGGTGCCGGTCGCCGTTGTCACTCACGGCCGGGATCGGTTGGCTGTTGGATTGATACCGATCGACGACCGCCGAGCTGTCGACGCAGCTCGTGAGCTTGACTTCAGGCTGTGCCACCTCGAGGTTCACGGCACGGACGTCGAGCATCGTGATCCGGGCGTCGCCGGTCTGGTACCAACCATTCTCGACCGAGAAGTCGAGCTGTGCTTCGACTTGCCTCAGCCAGGTGCCTCCGTTCCCGGCGCGTGCGAGCGCGACCCGACTTGCTGTGCGGGGCCGCTTGACCGCGTCACCGACAGCGGCCCGAGCCATCAAATACCGAGCCTTCGCAGCAGCAATGGCCGCCAACTCTGCCGAACTCCAAGCCGTCGTCGACACAGCTCCAGAAATACGAGTGGCCGACGGCCTGCTCTGGGCAGACGCAGTCGTGGCCTGACCGATGCCGGCCCGGCCGCGTTCCGAAGAGCCGTGACACGCGGACGTGAAAGCGACGACGCCAACTGTGGCTGCTGCATCGAGAAGCAGTCGGCGCAGCGGGGGATTGGAACCCGTTGCGATGCCCCGGCGGCGCCACGCCTCAGACCGATGATGCTGTCGCGCTCCGCAGGTTGCACCTCGTGTCAGCACCCAGCCTTGGTGGGCGCAACCGCGTCGCCACCGTCCGGATCGACCAACACCGGCACAGCTTCACCGATCCGCAACAGCGTAGCGGCTTCTTGGGTGGTGGATATCTCCCCGGTATCACCCAGATTGCTCTGCCAGGTGATCTCCCATTGCGCGGTAGCCGTCAACGAGTACTTGCAGTTCGGGAGGTGCTTTGAGGTCTTGGCGTATCGGTGGCCACAATCGGGCGAGTCCTTGATGCCCATGGACTTGTCGTACGGCGTTCCCGCGCCGTCGCAGCGGACCGTGCTGCCGTCGCCCATTGACCAGTTGATCGCCTTGACGTGCGCCGTCGCCGTGACCGCCAGCCCGGGCACACTTGCACTCCGGACGATCGGGCCCCAGGTGTTCTCGGTCTTCGTGACCCACATCCATACGGGCATGTTTACCAAGCCGATTTGATCCGTCGCGGGAGCTGTCTTTATCAGCGGCGAATCGAGATTCATCGCGGCAATCGCTCGGTAGGCCAACGTAACGGGATCGACAACCACCGTGTCTGGTTCTCCAGGAAGCCAGACCCACTCGGTTACCAGATGCCTGCCCTCGTCGTAACCCTGCTCGCGAACGCAGGCCCAGAGGCTGCCGTCCGTATGACCTTCCCAGCGAGGATCGCTGAACGGAGGTTGGGGCGCTTCGCGCCGCATATAGCACTGATGACTGTTGGACCAATTGCCGAGCGAGGACGTACAAGCTTGAGCCGCACCATGGAACTGGCATGTCGGCTTCTTGATCGACTGCGGATCCTTGCCTTTCTCCTCGGTCTTGTTCTCGCCCGGGAGATGCGCGATGAGCACCAGCGTGTATTCACCCGAGTCGGGGTCTTGGAACCACTCGTAGCCCGGCGGCGGGGTTGGAAGGGCGCTGGCGGAGCCAACTGTCAGGGAGGCGGCGACAACCCCTGCCGCCATTGTCAGCAAGACCGATCTGAGGACTCTCAGCATGTGCCGGCCGATTTCTCTTCGATCAAGAACCACATCTTCTTGCCCGCCGCATTCGCTGCGTAGACCAGTCGTGCGCTGACACCGTGCTTGCCGCCGCCGACTGTGCTCGCGACCGGCACCGGCTTTCCGGTCGATCGGTACCGCATCTGGACGCCGGTCCCGTCGATGCAGGTCCCAAGGACCACGGTCGGCTGTTCTGCACTGAGATCGACCGACTTCGGCGCGGTCGAGATGATCCTGCTGGTGCCCGCCTGATAGAGCCCGTTTCGCGTGAAGAAATCGAGGCGCTCGAGAATCGATTGGAGCCACGCACCGCCGTTGCCGGCGGCCTCGAGGACCGGGCTCCGTACCCCCTCCGGCTTTTGGAGCGCCTGTCCGGCCGCCGCACGAGCAGTGAGGTATTGAGCCTTGGCGGCGGTGATGGCGGCCAGTTCATCTGCGGACCAGGTGGGCGTGGACGGTGCGCTCGGAGTGGGGCTGGTGGCCGGCGAAGTGGATGTGGGGGTGGTGTTGGGTCGGCCGGCTTCGGGGGAGCTTTGGCACGCGGTTAGCGCTGTGAGGGCGCAGAGGGCGGCTGTGGCGGTGGGGAGGGCCGGTCGGCGGGGCATGGGGTGGGGCTCCGTTCTTGGGTTGCTGGTGGTGTAAGGGTGGCATACGGAGGGTGTTCGGCGGGGTGGGTTATCCACAGGTTGCAGGTTGTTGCAGGGGTGGGTGGGAGGGGGTGGGAGGATGCGGGTATGTCGCCTATTGGTCGTCGTCGGGGTCGGGGGATTTTGGGGGGTTCGGGGGAGAAGAAGGTGGTGGTGCCGCCGGAGCCGCACCCGTCCGGGGCTCGGGCGCCGGGGATTCCCAAGGAGCTGGTGCCGCGGCATGTGGCGATCGTGATGGACGGGAACGGGCGGTGGGCCAAGCAGCGGGGGCTGCCGAGGACCGAGGGGCACAAGGCGGGGGAGGCCTCGCTGCTCGATGTGATCAAGGGTGGGATCGAGATCGGGGTGAAGTACATCTCGGCGTACGCGTTCTCGACGGAGAACTGGGCGCGGTCGCCCGAGGAGGTGCGGTTCCTGATGGGGTTCAACCGGGAGGTGATCCATCGGCGCCGGGACGAGCTGGATGCGATGGGGGTCCGGGTGGTGTGGTCCGGGCGGCGGCCGCGGTTGTGGAAGTCGGTGATCGACGAGCTCGAGTACGCGCAGGAGCGGACCAAGGACAACGACACGATCACCCTGCAGTTCTGCGTGAACTACGGCGGCCAGGCGGAGATCGCCGACGCGATGAAGTCGATCGCGGCGGAAGTTGCCGCAGGCAAGCTCAAGCCGGACCGGATCACCGAGAAGACGATCGCGCGGCACCTGTACGCGCCGGACATCCCCGAGGTGGACCTGTTCGTCCGTTCGTCGGGGGAGCAGCGGACGAGCAACTTCCTGGTCTGGCAGCTCGCGTACGCCGAGATGGTGTTCCTGGACACACTGTGGCCGGACTTCGACCGCCGCGACCTGTGGCGGGCGATCGAGCTCTACGCGCAGCGCGACCGCAGGTACGGCGGCGCCGTACCGAACGAGGTCACCGCCGAGGGGTGACCCGCAGGCAGGGTGGTCGACCCGGCTGCGTCTAGGCTCGTTGTGCAAGGCATCGATCATGACGAGAGCGCGGCCCCGACCAGACCGCGCGGCGGACGAAGGACGAACTGATGGCGAACGAGGCGGAATTCGCCCACTACACCGACCAGATCGCGAAGGCGGTCATCGAGGTGAATGCGACGCTACGGTCGGTGACCTACGATCTCGGCGACGATCAGATCGGCCGGGTGCTGGGCAGCCGCTCGGACGATCTCGCGATGCTGAGACCGGGTGTCGACGGCCTGGCCGCAGCGGAGCTGACGGTGCAGCGGGCCGAAGGCGCCGCCGTTGCTCCGGCCAAGGGGAACCTGGTCCACACGCTCGCGGCGTACCAGGGCGACGTCGAGGCGCAGTCAGCCCGCATCGGCGGCGTCCAGCGAACGCTGGGTGAGCAGCGCACCGGCACGAACCCGCAGGACCGCCACTGCCTGCAGGCCGGCTCGCAGGCGCTGGAGAGCGCGCTGAAGGATCTGGACAGGATCGAGCAGCTGCCCGGTCGGGCGACGGCCGACGTGGCGAAGCTCCGGACCGGCGTCGAGTACCTGAAGAACGTCGTCGATGTCGTCGACAGCCGGGTAGATCAGATGACCGCCCAACTGTCGGAGGGCAGGCAGGCGGCGTACAAGTTCCACACCGCCGCGCCCAGCGAGCTCCAGCCGTCTGCCGATCTCGGCCGGACCATCGGCCGGATGCAGGACTCGATCGCCGACACGCGTGACAACGCGCAACGTCTGCACGCGGACCTCGCGAAGAGCAGCGGCGGTTTCCAGTCGGTCGCCGAGTTCGCCGTCGGCGTCGCCAACGGCGCGCATGCCGAGCAGCAGGACGCAGCCCAGGAAGCCGAACAGCTGGCCGATGCGGTGCGAGCCGGCGTGAACCCGACCGCTCGCGCCGACCAGCACCCCGTCGCGCACCAGCCGGAGTCGGATCTCAGCCGCCGGCTCAACGGTCCCGCCCAGGAAGGCGGCCTGAAGCTCTAGCGACCCGGTGACGGCAGCAGGCCGCGCTCGATGGCGACCGTCACGGCGCGCGTGCGGTCGTCGACGTCCAGCTTGGCAAAGAGCCGCTGCAGATGGGTCTTCACCGTGGCCTCGCCGATGAACAGCTCACGCCCGATCTCCGCGTTGCTGAGCCCGCGCGCCACCGCGGCCAGCACCTCCAGCTCACGGGGCGACGGCGAAGCCGCGGCAGGTGCAGCCGGCGTACGAAGACGAGACATCAACCGCGCCGCAACCGGCGGAGCCAACACGGTCTCACCACGAGCAGCCGCGCGGATCCCGTTGAGCAGTTCGGCGTGCGGGGTGTCCTTCAGCAGATACCCGGCCGCGCCCGCCTCGACCGCGTGCAGGATGTCCGTGTCGGTGTCGTACGTCGTCAACACCAGCACCCGCGTCGACGGGTACCCGGACACGATCGCCCCGGTCGCGGTCACGCCGTCCATCCGCGGCATCCGCAGATCCATCAGTACGACGTCAGGCCGCGTCGACTCGACCAGCGCCACCGCTTCCGAACCGTCGCCGGCCTCGCCGACCACGGAGATGTCCTCGGTCACCGACAACATCCCGGTCAGCCCCGACCGTACGACCGGATGATCGTCGACCACCAGAACCCGAATCACGCATCCTCCTGCACAGCCGGGATCAACACCTGCACGCGCGTACCGCGTCCCGGCGCACTCTCCACCTGGACCGAACCGCCCGACTCCTCGACCCGCCCGCGCATCGCGTTCAACCCGAACCCGCCGGACACGGTCGCCGGCGTGAACCCGGAGCCGTCGTCCCGGATCTCGATCCACACCCCGTCGTCGGACAACCCGAGCGTGATCCGCACCTGCGTCGCGCGCGCATGCTTGCGTACGTTGGCCAGCGCCTCCTGCGCCGACCGCAACAGTACGACCTGCTGCGCCTGCGGCAGCGCCGCGACCTCGTCATCAGGCAGGTCCAGCGACACCTGTACGTCGACACCGGTCTCGGTCGCGAACCGCTCCGCCTGCCGCCGCAGTACCTCGGTCAACGTTGCCTCCGACAACGCAACCGGGGTGAACGCGGCAACCAACGCCCGCGCCTCCGCCAGGTTCTCCCGGGCAGTGTCCTCGATCGCCGCCAGCCGCGCCGAAGCGTCGGCCCCGCGTGAAAGCTCGACCGCCGCCGCCTGCGCCAGCATCACGATGCTCGTCATCCCCTGCGCGAGCGTGTCGTGGATCTCCCGCGCCATCCGCTCCCGCTCGGCCATCACACCCGCACTGTGGTGCGCCTCGGCGAGCTCGTCCCGCGCGGCCTCGAGCTGCTCGATCAGCTCGGCGCGCTGCTGGCTCTGCGTGATGACCTTCTCGATCCAGATCCCGAACAGCAGGCTGACCACGAGGCTGACCAGCATCCACGGCAGGATCTCCCAGAACGCCTTCCAGCCCCACCCCGCGCTCCACAACTGCGCCGTACCCACGCCGAGTATCAGCAGGACACTGAGCCCGATCCCCTCACGGATGTCCTCGCACAGCAACCAGATCTGCGCCGACCCGATGAACATCAGGAACACCGACTGCGGATAGATCCCGATCAGCACCACCAGCGCCGCGATCAGTACCAGCCGATACGCGTACCGCGGAAGCCGCTCCCGCGACCGGATCGCGGGCAGCCCGATGAACTGGTACGCCGCTCCGAGCACCACGACCGTACCGGCGAACACCGACTGCCGGACCGTCCCGAGATGCCCCAGGAACGACAGCGCCAGCGTCATCCCGAGCAGCACCCAGAAAACGATGTGCCAACCGATCAACGCCCGGGTCCACACGGGCTGTCCGGCGCCACCGCTCGAGCTCTGCACGGACCCCATCTTCCTCCACAACAGGATCCACACACGAGGTCCGGTCCAGGCAGGCTCAGGAGACAGCTCGGTACGACGCCGGTCCGGAAGGGCCGACGTCGTACCGGTGACCTCGTTCATCAGCCCGCGTCCCGGCGGGTCCAGCGGAACACCCGCTGGGCGAGGAACAGGCCGACGACCAGCCAGATCGACAGCACGATCGCGCCGGTGCCGAGCTGCCACGACTTGGCCGGCTCGGTCAGTTCGAAGCCGTCCGGCAGGAACACCGACCGCATGCCCTGGGCCAGCCACTTCAGCGGGAAGATCGCGGCGACGTTGCGCATCCAGGCCGGGAGGCTGCTGTAGACGAAGTACACGCCGGACATGAACTGCAGCAGCAGGACGATCGGCGTGATCACCGCGGACGCCGCCTTGCCGGACTTCGGTACGACGCTGAACGCGATCCCGAGCACCGATCCGGACGCCGTACCGAGGATGAAGATCCAGACGAAGTTCGCCCACTTGCCCGGCTCGGTCGGCAGGTCGACGCCGAGCAGCAGCCCGGAGATCGCCAGCAGCAGCGCGATCTGCGCGATCGAGGTGATCAGGACCTGGCCGATCTTGCCGATGAAGTAGGCCTGCGGCGGCATCGGCGTACCGCGGAGCCGCTTCAGCAGGCCTTCGTCGCGCTCCAGCGCGATGCTGATCGAGAGCGACTGGAAGCTGCTCAGGAAGATGCCGGAGGCGATCATCCCGGGGGTGAAGTAGGTCGCGGCGTTGACGCCGTTGAAGTCGGTGTTGCCGAACACGGCGGAGAAGATGCCGAGGAAGATGATCGGGAAGAAGAACGTGAAGATCAGCGCTTCCCGCTCGCGGAAGAACTCACGGACCTCGAGCTTGGTCCGGGCCAGGCCGATCGCCAGGGTCGACGGCAACGCCTTCGAGGTCGGGCGCTGCGTGGTCGTGTTCGCCATCAGAGTGCTCCAGCTTCCATCGCGAGTGCGGCGGTGTCGGCGGCGGTGGCCTTGCCGATCAGGTCCAGGTAGATGTCTTCGAGGCTCGGACGGCGGACCTCGAGCTCGGGAACCTCGCCGCCGAAGCGGGCCATCAGGGCGGCCACCTCGGCGGTCGGCTGGTCGGTGCGCAGTTCGTGCTGTCCGTCGGCGTCGGTCCAGGAGACCCGCGCGGTCCGGGCGCCGCGGCCGCCGAGTGTTTCCGGCGTACCGATCTCGATCATCCGGCCGTCGGCGATCACGCCGACCCGGTCGGCGAGGTGCTCGGCCTCGTCGAGGTAGTGGGTGGTCAGCAGGATCGTGGTGCCCTCGGTGCGGAGCTCCTCGATCAGCGTCCAGAACTGCCGGCGCGCCTCGGGGTCGAACCCGGTCGTCGGCTCGTCGAGGAACAGCAGCTCCGGGTTGCCGATCACGCCGAGCGCCACATCGAGCCGCCGGCGCTGACCGCCAGACAGCTTGCGCGGGCGGGTCTTGCGCTTCTCCTCGAGCCCGACGGCGGCGATCACCTCGTCGGGGTCGCGCGGGTTCGGGTAGTAGCCGGCGTAGTGGTTGACCAGCTCGGAGACCGTCGACTCGGCCTCGTCGCGGGACGTCTGCAGGACGATGCCGAGTCGGCTGCGCCAGGCCCGGTCGCTGTGCGCCGGGTCCGTCCCCAGCACGCTCACTTCTCCCTCGTCGGCCCGGCGATACCCCTCCAGAATCTCCGTGGTCGTCGTCTTACCGGCCCCGTTCGGGCCGAGCAGGGCGAAGACCTCGCCCCGGTGGATGTCCAGATCGACACCGTCGACCGCGACCTTGTCCGGGTACCGCTTGACCAGGCCGCGCACCCTCACTGCGTTGTCGTTCTCCATGCCTCAACTCTCGCGGCCCGGGGCCGGTCGGCGGGAGCACCGGCTGACGGACTGTGTGTCCACCGACCGGGGGACACGGCGACGTACACGCCGAGGGGGCTGACGGGAGTGGGGGCGGGCGGTTAGGTTCGGGGAATGGCTCAGACGGTGCGTGGCGTGGTGGCGGCGGGCAAGGGTGCTCCGGTGACGATCGAGGAGATCACGATCCCGGATCCGGGTCCGGGCGAGGCAGTGGTGAAGGTCCAGGCCTGCGGGGTCTGCCACACCGACCTGCACTACCGGGAGGGCGGGATCAACGACGACTTCCCGTTCCTGCTCGGGCACGAGGCGGCAGGGATCGTGGAGTCGGTCGGCGAGGGCGTGACCGACGTACAGCCGGGGGACTTCGTCGTACTGAACTGGCGGGCGGTGTGCGGGAACTGTCGCGCCTGCCTGCGCGGGCGGCCGTGGTACTGCTTCAACACCCACAACGCGAAGCAGAAGATGACGCTCGCGGATGGGACCGAGCTCAGCCCGGCGCTCGGCATCGGGGCGTTCGCCGAGAAGACGCTGGTCGCGGCGGGTCAGTGCACGAAGGTCGACCCGGCCGCGAAGCCGGAGGTCGCCGGGCTGCTCGGCTGTGGCGTGATGGCTGGTCTCGGTGCCGCGATCAACACGGGCAACGTCGGTCGCGGTGACACGGTCGCGGTCATCGGTTCGGGCGGCGTCGGTACGGCGGCTGTGGTCGGAGCCCGGCTCGCCGGCGCCGCGAAGGTCATTGCCATCGACATCGATGACCGCAAGCTGACCGTGGCGCAGGAGCTCGGCGCGACCCACGCGATCAACTCCAAGAACCTCGACCACGACGGCGTCGTCGAGGCGGTTCAGGAGCTGACCGGCGGATTCGGCGCGGACGTCGTGATCGACGCGGTCGGCCGTCCGGAGACGTGGAAGCAGGCATTCTACGCGCGGGACCTGGCCGGGACGGTCGTGCTCGTCGGCGTACCCACACCTGACATGACCCTCGAGATGCCGCTGCTCGACTTCTTCGGTCGCGGCGGGTCGCTCAAGTCCAGCTGGTACGGCGACTGCCTGCCGACCCGCGATTTCCCACTGCTGATCGACCTCCACCTGCAGGGTCGCTTGCCGCTGGACCGCTTCGTCTCCGAGACGATCGGGCTGGACGACGTGGAGGCAGCCTTCACCAAGATGCACCACGGCGACGTACTCCGCTCGGTGGTCGTCTTCTAGGCCTGGCGGACGCTGCGGGCGAGGAAGCTGCCCGCGACGATGCCGATCGCGGCGACAGCGGCGAGGTACCAACTCGTCGTGGTGAGCGAGCCTGTCGACAGGTACAGGGTTCCGAAGATCGTCACGCCGCCGACCTGGCTCAGTTGGATGGTCGTGGTGAGTACTCCGCTCGCATCGGCCGCTCTGCTCAGTGGGACGTGGACCAGGGCTTGGGTGACGAGCGGGCTGGCGGACAGGCCCATGCCGGCCCCGGCCAGTACCAGCGCCGGCCACACGAATGAACCGGCGCCGGCGTACCCGAGCATGCACAGCGCGAGGCCGGTGGGAACGACCAGGTAATGCAGCCGGCCCGGGAGGGAACGCCAGAAGAACCCGACCAGACCGAAGGTGACGGCGAACGGCAGCCAGGTGAGCCCGGAGTGGAGGGCCGATTCGCCGAGACCGTCCTGCAGGTGGAGGGTGAAGCTGAACATGAACCCGCCGAGTGCCAACAGCGTGCAGGTGAGCGTCGCGATACCCGCCACGAGGCCGCGGGCACGGAGTACGTCGAGATTCAGGAGCGGATCGTCGACCCGGCGCTCGACCCGGACGAAGACCACCGCGAGCACGAGCCCCGCGCCGAAGCAGACGAACCTCCACCGCGGCCAGCCGAGCTCGTGCCCGATCACCATCGGCAGCACCAGCAGGAGTACTGCGCAGGTCGAGATCGCCAGCCCGGTCAGGTCCAGACGACGCGCGGCCGTCGGACGGTCGGCCGGTACCAGCCGGGGGACCAGGACCGCGAGAAGGATGCCGACCGGGACGTTGATCAGGAAGCTCGGGCGCCACTGAGCGCCGAACAGGTTCGCGGCGAGGAGCAGGCCGCCGACGACCAGGCCCGCCACCTGGCCGGCGGACAGCGTCACGCCGTACGCGGACAGGGCCTTGGCGCGAGCGGGGCCGGTGAAATGGGTCTGGATCACGCTGATGATCTGCGGCACCATCACTGCGGCTGCGATGCCTTGAGCGAAGCGGAACAGCACCAGCGGCAGGATGGCCGGAGCCAGGCCGCAGGCGAGCGACGCGAGCGTGAACAGCACGACGCCGATCAGGTACATCCGGCGGCGGCCGTAGAGGTCGCCTAGCCGCGCACCGGTGATCAGGGTCATCGCGTACGCGACCATGTAGCCGCCGACGACCAGTTGCAGCCAGGCGCCCGATGCATGGAAGTCGGTGCCGATGGTGGGCATCGCGACGTTGACGACGGATGTGTCCAGCAGTGCCATGAACTGGCCGAGCAGCAACACGGCGAGCATCAGTCCGCGCCGGGTGCCGACGTCAGCCGGGCGGTCGATCATCACAGCGGCCATCAGGTTTTCTCCCTCGTTGAGTCAGGACGTGGGTATGTACCTGGCGCACCTCGCGGATTCATCGGCCGCGCTGCGATGAATTCCGGCGGCCCGCGCGGTACGTACTTCCACAGACCCTGATCAGTGGGAGGCTCGCGACGTGGACCGAGACGACTTCGACCAGCAGGTGGCGCCGTACCGGCGTGAACTGCTGGCGCACTGCTACCGGATGCTCGGTTCGGTGCACGACGCGGAGGATCTCGTCCAGGAGACCTTCCTCCGGGCCTGGCGCGCGATCGACTCGTACGACGCGGAGCGGGCCTCGCTGCGCACCTGGCTCTACCGGATCGCGACCAACGCCTGCCTGACAGCGCTCAAGGGACGTGGACGGCGTGCGCTCCCGTCAGGTCTGGTCGCAGCGGCGACCGATGCCCAGGCACCGATCGAGTTGGCCCTCGACGTGCCCTGGTTGCAGCCGTTCCCCACCAGTGGCGACCCTGCTGCGGCCCTGGCAGCCAAGGGGAGTCTGCGGCTCGCGCTGGTGGCCGCGATGCAGTATCTGCCCGCTCGGCAGCGGGCGGTGCTGGTACTGCGGGACGTCCTGGACTGGTCAGCCGCCGATGTCGCCGAGGCGTTGGAGACGACCCCGGCCTCGGTCAACAGCGCCCTCCAGCGTGCTCGGGCGCGCCTGGCCGAGGTAGATGTCACCGAGGACGACGTCGACGAGCCCACCGACAAGGAGATCAAGGGGATCGTCGACGATTACGTCCGCGCCTTCGAAGCCGCCGACGTACAAGAGCTGAGCCGGCTGCTCGCCGAGCGGGTCGTGCTGGAGATGCCGCCGGCGCCGCTGTGGTTCGTGGGGCGCGACGCGTACGGCGCGTTCATCGAGCGTGTCTACGCGATGCGCGGTCCGGCTTGGCGGATGGTGCCGACGACGGCGAACGGCCAGCCCGCCGTCGGCGCGTACGTGCGCACCGACGACGGGCGCTACCACCCGCACACCCTCCAGGTCTTCACCGTCACCAGGGCCGGGATCACGCACAACATCACGTTCTTCGACCAGGGCCTCTTCGAGTACTTCGGGCTGCCGTCACACCTTGAATGAGATCCACAGGTCCGGAGTCGCGTCGGGTTTGCCGGCGATCGGTCGGGCCTCCTGGGTCCAGACATCGCCGGATACCTCGGTCGCGACCCGCTGCCAGAAGCGGACTGCCTTCTCGTTGTTGCCCTGGAACGCGACGTCGCACGGACCGGGGTGGTTCGACAGCACCTCTTGTACCGCCCGCAGTCCCAGACCGCTCCGGCGTACCGGGCGCACCATGAAGAACGCGTTCAGCACATGTACCGGCTGCTGCAGCGCGCGCATGAAGCAGAAACCGACCGGGTTCTCGCCGACCGAGATCAGATACCCGGCCCACTCCGGATCGCCGGTGAGAACCTTCTCCAACCACTCGGTGCGGTAGCTGCCGTCGGGCCGCGGCAGCTGGCCCTGGAACTCGGACATGTCGTGGCGAAACATCAACCACAGCCGCTCCATCAAATCCCGGTCGGAAGGCTGGACACGGCGCACCAACAGATCAGACATACGTCTCCTCAGAACGTGATCAGAACGCAGAAAAGCCTCCCGCCGGAAGAGTCCGGTACGGAAGGCTTACTGCGGTCAGTTTATCAGTTCTGCGGGGCCGTCTCCCCGGCGACCCAGTTCATATCCGGGTAGCGCAGGCCGACCGGGGTCAGCTTCGACAGCCCGGCCACATCCTCCGCGGTCAACGAAAGCTCGACCGCCGCCGCGTTCTCCTCCAGGTACTTGCGCCGCTTCGTCCCCGGGATCGGCGCGATATCGTTGCCCTGCGCAAGCACCCAGGCGAGTGCGACCTGGCCCGGCGTGGCGTCGTACCGAGCCGCCACCGAGCGGATCTCCTCGACCAGCGCGAGATTCGCGTCGAGGTTGTCTCCGGAGAAGCGCGGCAGGGTACGGCGGAAGTCGTCGGCCGGAAGCTCCGACGGCAACGCGCCGGTGAGCATGCCGCGACCGAGCGGCGAGTACGGCACGATCCCGATGCCGAGCTCGCGACAGGTCGGCAGTACCGACTCCTCGATGTCCCGGCTGAACAGTGACCACTCGCTCTGCACGGCGGTGATCGGATGTACGGCGTGCGCCCGCCGGATCGTCTCGGCCGACGCCTCCGACAACCCGAGGTACCGAACCTTGCCCGCCTCGATCAGCGAAGCCATCGCCCCGACCGTCTCCTCGACAGGTACGGCGGGATCCATGCGGTGCTGGTAGTACAGGTCGACGTGGTCCACGCCCAGCCGCTGCAGCGACGCGTCGATCGCGGACCGGACGTACTCCGGCGTCCCGTTCACGCCGCGCTTCGACGGGTCGCGCCCGTCGCCGGTGATCCCGAACTTCGTCGCCAGGAACACCTCGTCCCGGCGGTCGGTGATCGCCGCGCCGACCAGTTCCTCGTTCGCGCCGAAGCCGTACAGGTCGGCGGTGTCGAGGAACGTGATGCCGAGGTCGAGCGCGCGGTGCAGGGTGGCGACGGACTCGTTGTCGTCGGCTGCGCCGTACGCGTAGCTCATTCCCATGCAGCCGAGTCCGAGCCGGCTGACCTCGGCGCCTTGACTACCCAGTTTCATCAGAATCTCCCAGAAGTTGGCATGGCTCCGCCCGGGTACCCCGGGGTGAGCGCGGAAAGTTACGGAGTGGCAGTGCCGCCGTACACGTCGATCTTGTAGTCGGTCACTGCGAGGGCGAGCTGCAGATCACGCAGCTGCCGGTGGATCTTGGCGCGGTGCTCCTGCATCAGGGCGAGCCGCTGGGGTGCTGTGTGGTCGCCCTCCTGCACCAGCGCCAGGTAGTGGCTGAGTGTGCCGATCGGCATTCCGGAGGCACGCAGCCGGCTGATGAACAGGATCCGCGCCATCGCCCGCCGGTCGTAGCTGCGGTAGCCGGCCGCGTCCCGGCCCACCTCGAGCAGACCGATCCGCTCGTAGTACCGCAGGGTGTGGGCGGTGAGGCCGGTGAGCTCGGCGGCCTCGGCGATCGACAGCTGCTCGGGCAGATCGTCCGGGAGCTCGAGCAGGCAGAGCAGGTCCGGGTCGATCGGTTCCAGCTCCGGGTGGTGTGCCGCGATGGCGGTACGGCGGTCCGTGAGCAGCTCGGTCGCGTTCATGTCTTCGACCGTACGCCTTAGAGCGCACTCAAAGGCAAACTCTCATCCGATCAAGTTGTGCAGCTGGTGCCGGCCGGAGATGCCGAGCTTGGGGTAGGCGCGGTAGAGGTGCGAGGCGATGGTTCGCGGGGAGAGGAAGAGACGATCGCCGATCTCGGCGTTGGTCAGGCCGCGGGCGGCGAGCAGGACGATCTCGCGTTGCTGTGCGGTGAGTTCGGCGAGGGCGTCGGTGATGGTGGTCGGGGTGAGCGGCTCGGCTACGCCGCAGGCGCGGAGTTCGGTCTCGGTACGCCGGGTCCAGGGGACCGCTCCGAGTCGGCGGAAGGTCTCCAGCGCGGCGGCGAGGACCGGCTTGGCGTCGTTGATGCGTCGTTGCCGCCGGAGCCACTCGCCGTAGTCGAGCCGGAGCAACGCCCGCTCGAACGGCCACTGCTCACCCGCGGGATCGGCCAGCGCCTGCTCGAACCACTCCGGTTCGCCGATGAGCGCCCGGGCTCGTGCGACCAACTGCCGTTGACGCGGGCCCATCGCGACTGCGTTCTCGACGAGAGCATGAACCTCGGGGGCGCGTTCGGCCCGGACGGCGGCCGCGGCCAGGTCGGCGATCGCCAGGTACGACACGTGGTGATGCAACGGCTCACCGGCATCGGAGAAGAGCCGCCGCAACTCGGTGTACGCCGAGCCGTAGTTGCCCGCACCGAATGCCGCCTTCCCCGCCGCATGGAACGCCCGCGCGGCCACCGACCGGTACTCCCGCTGATCCGCGGCCTTCGTTGCCCTGGCCAACAACCGTCGCGCTTCGGCGGCCTCACCGCGGAACGCCAGCACCGTCGCCGTACTCAGATCGGCCGACGCGGCAACAGTCTCCATTTGGTATGCCAAAGCGGCGTCGTACGCCTCCCGGCCGGCCGCGAGCGCCTCGTCCCAGCGGCCGCTGTCGATACAGGCCCACTGCAATGCCGACAGCGCCGCGCCGCTTCCGCCACGCATCCCGGGTTCGCGCAGCCGACTGAGTGCCTCGCGCAACAACTTCACGGCGAGTTCCGTTGCGTCGAGCAACCACGCGGCCGCGCCGGCCATGCCCGGATCACTGACCTTCCCGAGCCGATCCAGCTCACCGACAAGCTCCGCCGACGGCTCCACACAAGCCCACGCCCAGAGCCGAGGCACAACGTCACCGGGCGGCAACAGCTTCAACCCGTCGAGTACGGCGGACCGATCGCCCGGATCACCCGACTGGTACGCAACTGTCGCAGCCAACGCGATCGCATCCCAGGCGATCGCCGGCTGCCGTGCCGCCGCCTCCGACGAGACCGTGAGCAGCGTCGACAACGCGGCGCCGTGCTGGTTGGACCAGACCAACGCCCAGCCGATCAACTGCTGAGCAGCAATCCGCACCGACGGATCGGCGGTCAACGCCAGCGCTCGCGCAGCGAGATCCTCGACCCAGTCCGCCTGACCGCTCGACAGCGCGAGCCCGGCCGCCGTCAATAGCCGCCGAGCCCGGTCGCCCTCCGACGGACTTAGCTCGGCCGCCCGCTCCAACGCTCGTGCCGCCGCGGCCGCACCGCCACGCTGTTGTGTCTGCGCGGCCGTCGCCTCCAACAGCGCCGCGAGCTTCTCGTCGGGTTCGAGCGCCGCTGCCGCACGGTGCCAGGCGTGCCGATCCGGCTGATCGACCAGTGCATCGGCGATCCGCGCATGAGCCGCGGCCCGTTCGGCAAAGGGCACCGAGTGATAGACGGCGGCACGCACCAGCGGATGCGTGAACTGAGGCCCCGAGCCGTCCACCCGGATCAGCCCGGCCCGCTCAGCGGGAGCAAGAGCCTCCAGCCCAGGCACCTGCAACGCCAGCTCCGGACTATCGGCGACTGCGGCCAGCAGCAGCGCCGTACGCGTCGACTCAGGCAGTACGGCGACCTGTGCGGCGAGCACGCTGCGCAGTCGATCGGTCAGCGGCAACGGTTCGGCCGCCCAACGCCGGCCGGCACCTGGATCGGCGGCGATCGCCTTCGACAGTTCGATCAGTGCGAGCGGATTTCCGGCGGCCTGGGCGAGGACCTGTTCTCGCGCCCGCTCGCGTGGCGGATGCGGCTGCTGATCGAGCAGCAGCCTGGCGTCCGCAGTACCCAACGGCTGCAGGCGGAGTTCGGCGAAGTCGAACCCTGGCGGAGCCGTCGCACCACGGGCGGCGATCAACATGACGAGCGGTTCGGAGTCCAGCCGACGCGCAGCGAACGAGAGACTGTCCAGCGATGCGCGATCCAGCCACTGAGCGTCGTCGACGGCGACGAGCAGGGGAGTGGTCTCGGCCACGAGCGACAACAACGTGAGTACGGCGATTCCCGTCAGCAGGCTGTCCGCCGGGACCGGTTCGTCGGTCAGCGCGAACGCACCGAGCAGCGCCTGTGCCTGGCGGTTCGGGAGCTTCGGGACGACGTCGAGCACCGGGCGGAGCAGCTGGTGCAGACCGGCGTACGCGAGATCTCTCTCCGACTCGCGGCCGACGACGCTGAGTACGCGGCGGCCCGCGGTGCGCGCCCGTTCGGTCACGTCGGCCATGAGTGCTGTCTTGCCCAGGCCGGGATCGCCGAGCAGGACCTGTACGCGTGGCGCGGTGTGGGGTGCGGCAACGAGTTGCGCGAGCTGGAACAGCTCAGTGTCCCGTCCGATCACCCCGATGCCAGTGGGAGCCACTTGAGCAGTCTCCCACCGGGATCAGTCAACGTGCGGATACCCCTGACCGCGGCCGGCTCGCGAGCATGAACTCAAGACTGCGATGAAAGGACCTCCCGAGATGGACAACCGACCGAACATCGTCCTCGTGCACGGCGCCTGGGCCGACGGCTCGTGCTGGAGCGGCGTCATCGAACGGCTGCAGGCGGACGGGTACCGGGTGACCGCTCCGCAGTTCCCGCTCACGTCGCTCGCCGCCGACGTCGCGCGGCTGCGGCAAGTACTGGAACTCCAGGACGGTCCGACGATCGTCGCCGGGCACTCGTACGGCGGTCAGATCGTCACCGCGCTCGGCACCGAGGCGCCGAACGTGGTCGGCCTGGTCTACATTGCCGCGTTCGCCCTGGACAACGGCGAGGCGCTGGGCGCGCTGCTGTCCCAGGGGCCGACACCGGCGGCGCTCGTCCATCTGTTCACCGACCAGCAGGGCTTCAACTGGTTGTCCGAGGACGACTTCGTCGGCCACTTCGCCGGCGACCTCGAGCCCGCCAAGGCGAGGGTCCTGTACGCCGTGCAGCAGCCGCTCGCCGGGTCGACGTTCACCGACGTGATGGGCGTACCGGCGTGGAAGTCCCTGCCGACCTGGTACCTGGTCGCGAAGGGCGACGAGGCGATCCCGCCGGACGCCGAGCGTCAGTTCGCCGGCCGGATGGGTGCGACGACGGTGGAGGTCGAGTCGGGCCACGTCGCGATGGTCTCCCACCCCGACGAGGTCACCGACCTGATCCGCACCGCCGCGGAGGGCGTGCACTGATCGGGGCAGAAGCCGCCGGCAGCGCTTTGCCGGCGGCTCAGGCCTGGCAGTCCTGGCAGGTGCCGAAGATTTCGAGGGTGTGGCTGATGTCGGCGTACCCGTGCTCGGCGGCGACCTTGTCGGCCCAGCGCTCCACGGCCGGTCCCTCGACCTCGACGGTCCGGCCGCAGTTGCGGCAGACCAGGTGGTGGTGATGACCCTTCGAGCAGCGCCGGTACGCCGTCTCGCCGTCGGCGTTGCGCAGTACGTCGACCTCGCTGGAGTCCGCGAGCGCCTGCAGGGTCCGGTAGACAGTGGTCAGGCCGACGTTCTCACCGGCGGACCGGAGGTCCTGGTGGATCTCCTGGGCGGTGCGGAATTCGTCGAGCTTGTCAAGCGCTTGCGCGACCGCCGCGCGCTGACGGGTCGAGCGTGTTCCGATAGCCACCGTTCCTCCTGTCATCTCATCACCACGCCCAATTCTCTCAGAAGTCAGCAAGTGTCAGTGCTCATCCCAGTGATCCCCGTGTGCCGCGTGCAGGTGCCCGTCGTGCACATAGTCCACGTGGTCACCGTGTTCGACCTTCTTGTGACCGCAGACCTGGTTGTGCGCGTGCGGGTGCCCGGCACTCACCACATGCGGCTCAGGCGCGGGTACGCCGACCTCCGGCTCCTCGTCCGCGAGCGGACGCGCCCGCCCGGACCGCCGCCGGAGCAGCGTCCCGACCGTGGCCGCCACCACGAACCCGGCCAGCGCCAGTACGACGATGGTCGCGCCCGGAGCCACATTCGCGTTGTACGACGTGACGATCCCGGCCAGACACGCCAGCACCCCGATGATGCACGCAGTGACAAACGTACTGCGGAACGAGCGCGTCACCTGCTGCGCTGTCGCCACCGGGACCACCATCAGCGCACTGACCAGCAGCAGGCCCACGGTCCGCATCGCCACGGTGACCGTCACCGCAGCCATCACAGCGATCACGAGGTTGAGCAGCTGCACCCGGAGTCCCGTCGTACGGGCGAACTCCTCGTCCTGGCACACCGCGAACAGCTGCGGTCCCAGACCGATCGCCACGACCAGCACGGCCACGGCCAGGCCGACGACGACGTACAGGTCACTCTGGGACACCGTGGTCAGTGAACCGAACAGATAGGTGTTCAGGGTGGCCGCACCTTGACCAGCCAGCCCGATGAGCAGCACACCGCCGGCGATACCGCCGTAGAACAGCAGGGCGAGCGCCACGTCCCCAGTGGCCTTGCCGCGCGCCCGGACCAGCTCGATAGCGGTCGCACCGGCGATCGATACGAGTACGGCGGTCAGGACCGGGGCGCTCCCGGTGAGCAGCCCGAGTGCGACGCCGGTGATCGCGATGTGGCCGATGCCGTCACCCATCAGCGACAGCCGCCGCTGCACCAGGTAGGTCCCGATGGCCGGGGCGGACAGACCGGTCAGCAGGCCGGCGATCAGCGCCCGCTGCATGAACGCGAGCTCGAACATGCTCATGAAGGTGTCCACCCCGCTCCGTCGTCGATGTCGTCGGTGTGTGAGTGGTGGACGTGGGCGTGGGTCTGCGAGGCGTGCGGCGGCCCGTCGTACACGATGCGGCCGCGGCGCATCACCACCGAGCGGTCGATCAGCGCGTCCATCGGGCCGAGATCGTGGCTCACCATCACGACCGTCGTACCGCTGGCGACCCGGTCCCGGACCGCGTCGGCGAAGATCTGCTGGCTGGCCAGATCCACGCCGGCGGTCGGCTCGTCGAGGATCAGCAGCTCCGGGTCGGACACCAGCGCCCGCGCGATCAGGACCCGCTGCTGCTGCCCGCCGGACAACTCGGCGACGGCGTCCTTGCGCCGGTCGGCCATGTCGACGACCTCGAGGGCCTGCTCGATCGCCAGCTTGCCGTCCGCCCCGAGCGGGCTGAACAGTCGCCGCTTGGAGAGCAGGCCCGACGAGACCACCTCGTACACGGTCGCCGGTACGCCGCCGGCCGCGGTGATGCGCTGCGGTACGTACCCGACGCGGCGCCACTGGCGGAAGCGGGGGACCGGAGTACCGAACAGTCGCACCTCGCCGCGGGCCGCCGGCAGCAGGCCGACGATGGTCTTGATCAGCGTGGACTTGCCGGACCCGTTGGTCCCGAGCACGGCGACGACCTCGCCCTGCCGGATCCGCAGATCGATACCCCGAAGCACGAGCCGACCGCCCAGATCCACCGAAAGATCGGAGACCTGGACGGCCCTGGGGGAGTCTTCAGGTGTCATTTGCAGCCGTTCGCCGTCCGCAGTTCCTGCAGGTTCTGCTGCATGAGGGTCAGGTACGTTTCCTTGGAGTTGGCGTCGGACAGGCCCTCGATCGGGCTGAGCACGGCGGTCTTGACACCGACGTCGTTCGCGATCGTGTCGGCCACCTTCGGACTGACCAGCTCCTCGTAGAAGATCGTCGTCACTTTCTGGGCCTTCACGATGTCCTGGACCTCCTTGATCCGGCTCGGCGTCGGCTCGGCGTCCGGCGTGAACCCGGCGATCCCGACCATCGTCAGACCGTATCGCTTCGCCAGGTAGGCGAACGCCTCGTGACTCGTCACGAACGTGTTCAGCTTGCAGTCGGTCAGACCGGTCTTGTACTGCGCGTCGAGCTTGCTGATCTGACCGAGCAGGGCCTGGGCGCGTTCGTGGTACCCGGCGGCGTTGGCGCTGTCGACGCTGGCCAGCTTCTCCTCGACCGCCTTGACGACCTCGGCATACCGCACCGGGTCGAGCCAGAAGTGCGGGTCGAGCGCGTCCTCCTTGTGGGCGGCCGGCGCCGCACCGTCGCCGTGCTCCTCGAAGTCGGCGCCCGTCGTCTCCAGTTGGGCGGCCGGCGAGACGTCGAAGCCGGCGTCCTGCGCGTTCTGATCGACGGCCTCGTCGACGGCCGGCTGCAGCTTCTTCTCGTAGATCACGACCTTCGCCTCGACCATCGATCCGACCTGCTTGGGGGTCAGCTCCAGGTCGTGCGGCTCGACACCCGGTGCGGTCAGGGTGGTCACGTGCACGGCGTCGCCACCCACCGTGCGAGCGATGAACTCGAGCGGGTAGAACGAGGTCACGACGTCGAGCTTCCCGTCCGCGGCGCCGGTGGCCGACGGGCCACCGCATCCGGCCAGGGCGAGTGTCGCCGTGACGACGGCACCGGCGACAATAGCTCGAAGACCTGATCTCATGACAATCATTTTCATTTTATTGGAACTGGTTGTCAAAACAAGGAGTCACTTTGGCCAGCCGCAACGTCGGGCGTCGGCGCGCAGACCACCGGAGCAACCGGCGCCGGAAGCTGGAAATTCCCCAGGGCCACGGCCACGGTCATGGGCACGGTCACGGCGACCATGTGGTCGACACCTCAGTGGTGAACGACGATGCGATCGTCGCTCGCCGGGTCCGCATCGTGGTCGCCGCGGTGCTGATCCCGCTGCTCCTCGCCGCGGTCGTCGGCATGATCGTCATGTGGCCCAACGGCGACGTGAAGGTTGCGTCGTACCAGACCCAGACCGCCCGCGGCGAGGTCACGGCGATCAAACCGTGCCCGGCCCCGAAAGCCGGAACCCCGGCCCAGTGCGACCAGGCGACGGTCAAGCTCACCAGCGGCCCCGACAAGGGCAAGGTGATCCCGGTCGAGGTCCCGCCGGCCAATCAGACGTCGATCCCGGTCAAGGTCGGGCAGTCGATCATGCTCGGCGTGCAGGACGCGCCGACGGTCGCCGAGCGGTACTCGTACGTCGACCACGACCGCACCAACTCGCTGTTGGTGCTGGCCGCGATCTTTGCCGTGGCGGTCGTCGCGCTATCGCGCTGGCGAGGGTTCGCGGCATTGATCGCGCTTGCGGTGACGGCGGTCATGCTGACGCAGTTCATCCTCCCGGCGATCCTCCATGGCGAGAACGCGCTCCTGGTCGCGGTCGTCGGCGGCACGGTGATCATGGCGATCGCGTTGTTCCTCACGCACGGGATCAATGCCGAGAGTTCGATCGCATTGTCCGGGACAGTGGTCGCACTCGGGCTGACGGTCTTGCTCGGCTGGTTCTTCACCAAGTTCTGCCAGCTGAGCGGCCTGGCGTCCGAGGGCGCGTCGGGTGCCAAGTCCCTGGTGCCCGACATCGACCTCACCGGCCTGCTGGTCGCAGGCATGGTGATCGGCGCACTCGGCGTACTGGATGACGTGACGGTCACCCAAGCGGCGGCCGTCTGGGAGTTGTCGGCAGCGAACCCGACCGCCAACCGCCGCGAGCTCGTCGCCGCCGGCCTGCGCATCGGCCGCACCCACGTCGCCTCGGTGGTCAACACCCTCGTCCTCGCGTACGCCGGGGCAGCGTTGCCGGTGCTGCTGGTCTTCGCCATCCAGGACCTGCCCGGCCGGGCCGTCCTGTCCACCGAGTCGGTCGCGATGGAGATCGTCCGCGGTCTCGTCGGCAGCCTCGGCATCATCGCCGCCGTACCGCTGACCACCGCGCTCGCCGCGATGGCCGTCGCGGACCGCTCTCGCGAACTGGTTGCCGAACCCGAACACATCACCAACTGAAAATCAGCCCTTCCGCCCAGGCCGTCAGGCTCCTAGAGTGCTGATAGGTCACGGAGAGTCCGCCCGCAATTACCTTCGGTGGCCTAACGGGGTGAGGAGCGCTGATGAGATTCCGTCATCGGGATGGTTCGATCGTCCATCTGGGGTACTGCGCGACCGTGCATCCGGCCGGAGAGCTGGACGAGCTGATCGCCGGTCTCGACGACTGCGCCGGCCCGGTGCGGGCGGCCCTCGACGTACCTGTGCTCGGGGTCGGGCTGTGGCTCCCGCATCAGCTGGCCGATCGGCTCGCGAACTCGCCGGCTTCGCTCAGCAAGCTCCGCCGATCGCTGCAGCGCAATCGGCTCGAGGTCGTCACGCTGAACGGCACGCCGCACTCGCACTTCACCGACAAGATCGTCGGCACCAAGCTGTACTGCCCGGACTGGACCGACCCGGAGCGCCTTCGCTACACCCTCGACCTGGTCGACGTACTGGCCGAGCTGCTCCCCGCGGACGCGTCGTACGGCTCGATCTCGACCGTGCCGCTCGCCTGGCGCGTGCCGTGGTCGAAGGCGCGCAACCGTGCCGCGCGCGAAGCGTTCGACCGGGTAGAGCAGCACCTCGCCCGCACCGAGACGAGGACCGGCCGGACGATCCGGCTCGCCGTCGAGACCGAGCCCGGCTGCGTCCTCGAAATGGTCGGCCAGGCCGCTGCGTGGCTGGACCGCTACTCCAGTCCGTACGGCGGTACGTCGCGCATCGGGCTGGGATTGGATGCGTGCCATCTGGCCGTGCAGTTCGAGGAGCCGGCGGATGTGTTCCAGATGCTGTGGCGGGCGGGTGTCGATGTGGTCAAAGGGCAGTTGTCCGTTGCGCCGACGCTGGTGGACCCGTCTGATGCGGCGGCTCGGTACGTGCTCAGCCAGCTCGGCACGCCGAAGTACCTGCGTCAGGTGCGTGAGTGGGGCGGGCCGGGCGTGGATGACGTGGCGCAGGCGTATGAGCTGTCCGGGCACGCGGCCTGGCGGATGCATACGCACCTGCCGGCCCACAGTGCGGCGCCGGACGGGTTGAGCGTGACGACCGGCGTACTGGACGACTGTTTGACCAGACTGGTCGGTGGAGGCCATCCACTCACGCACCACCTCGAGTCCGAGGTGTACACGTGGCCGCGTGGTCGACACTCCTTGGTCAAACGGATCACCAAGGAGCTGGCGTGGCTACGCGGCCGCCTGACCGACCTGGGGCTGGACGAGGTCCACTGAGCTGAGCGTCTTGCCCACAGCGTTCTGCGACCAGATGAGACGCTGCACTCCGGTCGGCAGCTTCGCCAGCGATGCAGCGGCGAACGGCATCAGCCGCAGTGCCAGCGGGCTGCCCGGGATGATCGTGCCCATCAACTTCGGACCGATCCGCCGACTCTGGTCAACCAGCGGCCTGATGATCCGCTCGTAGCTCTTCAGCCCGGACGCCAGATCGTCGCGTGCCTTGGCCAGCTCGCCGGCGAGGACGTACGCCGTGATGACGGCCAGACTGGTCCCGCCGCCGACCGCTGGGCCGGGGCAATAGCCGGCGTCGCCGACCAGTCCGATGCGGCCGGTGCTCCACGTGTCCAGGGTGATCTGTGCGATCGAGTCGAAGTAGAAGTCCTCGGCCGACTCCAGGTGCTCCAGCAGCTGGGGCACCTTCCAGCCGTAGTTGCTGAACTCCCTTACCAGCAAGGCCTTCTGCTCGTCCTTGTCGCGGTAGTCGTAGTGCAGCTCGTGCGGCGTACGGAACAGGAAGCCGCTGCGGGTCTGGCCGGTCTGGTGCACGCCGTAGATGCCGACGAGCTTGTCGACCGACAGATGCGCGAGGGTGTGGTTGCCGACGTCGAAGATGTCCGGCATCGAGAAGACGGCGAGGTAACCACCGAGCCAGCGGCGCAGCGGTTCCTCCGGCCCGAACGCGAGGCGGCGTACGTTCGAGTGCAGGCCGTCGGCCCCGATGACCAGGTCGAACCGACGTTGTGTGCCGGAGTCGAAGGTGACGTCGACACCGCTGCCGTCGTCGTCCAGGCTCGCGATCGAATCGCCGAAGATGTACTCGGCCGAGTCGCGCGAGGCGTCGTACAGGATCCTGGTCAGCTCGCCGCGGAGGATCTCCACGTGGCTGCTCGAGATCCCGGCGTACATCCGGCTGAGGTCGACCTCGACAGGGCGCCGGCCGAACCGTTCCATCGTCATCGACTCGATCCGGGTGCGGGCCGCGTCGATCGCGTCCCAGCAGCCCATCCAGCGGGTCACCTCGGCGGCCGAGCTGAACAGGTCGACGGCGTGACCGCCGAGGCCGTGCCGCAGCTCGGGCGTGCGCTCGACGATCGTCGGCTCGAAACCGTAGCGGTGCAACCAGTGCGCGAGCACCGGACCGGCCACGCTGCCACCCGAGATCAGGACCTTCATCGCGAACCCCCTTTTGTTTACTTAACGGAAGGTAAGCAAACCCGCCCGGCGATGTCAATGGCTTACTTACCGGAAGGTCAGTTAATCTTCGGGGTATGCCGAGACAACGGACCGGGGACACCCGGGCGCGGATCCAGCAGGCCGCGCTGGACCTGTTCGCGGAGCAGGGCCTGCAGCAGACCAGCCTGCGCGATATCGCCGACCGGCTCGGGGTGACCAAGCCGGCGTTGTACTACCACTTCGCGTCCCGCGAGGATCTGCTGAACAGCCTGGTCGAGCCGTTGATCGCCGACTTCGAGGCGTACGCCGCCGCGCAGCAGGCCGCCGCGCCGATCGCGCCGCGCGAGCTCCTCGGCTCGTACTTCGACCTCGCCTACCGGCACCGCGCGCTGATCCAGCTCGCGATCCGCGACCTCTCGGTGCTGCACGAGCTCAAACTGGCCGAACGCTTCATCGAATGGCGTGGCGCGCTCGCGGAGCTGCTGATCGGCACGAACCCGTCGCTGTCGGATGTGGTGCGCTGCATGGTCGCACTGGGCGGCCTGTCGGACTGCGCGGTCATGCTCGACCACGATCCGGTGTCGGAGTTGCGTGAGGCCGCGGTCGAAGCGGCGTACGACAGCCTCGGCCGGCCTTGATCAGCCGTTTGCGATCCGCGACACGGCGAACAACAGAATGACGAGAATCGAGAACAGCCGCAGGAACTTCGGCCCGCCCGTCACCGCCGGCCACGACAGGAATGCCAGCCACCCCAGCAACAACGCCAGCAGCACCAGCGCCGGCACTCCGATCACCACCGGAGCGAACACTCCGGCCAGTGCGAGCACCAGGGTGATCCCCGGCAACGTCAACTTCGGCGCGGCGTGCAGCTTTGCCACATACGGATAACTGACCTTCGTGATCCGCTGCCGCAACGGACTGCTGGGGGTGCTCATACCTCTATTGTTCCAGGTCCTATGGTTGGGCCCGTGTTCGTGGTGATCAGGTTCCGGGTGGCGGAGTCCTCGCAGGCCGAGTTCGCGGAGCGGGTGAAGGCCGCGGTCGACGTGCTTTCGCAGCAGAAGGGGTTCGTCTCGGCCCGGGTCGGCCGGAACGTCGACGACCCTGAGTTGCTGGCGCTGGACCTGGAGTTCGTGAACGTCGGGAGTTACCGGCGGGCGTTGTCGCCGTACGACGTGAAAGTGGCCGCGGTGCCGCTGTTGTCGGAGGCGATCAACGAGCCGACGGCGTACGAGGACTGGCCCGGGGATTTGCTGACCTAGCACGGATTCGATGGCGGCCACCAAGGACCGATAGCCTGGACCTTTCCGTAGCTTCACCTGTGCCTGTTCTGGAGTCGAAAAGTGCCCGTGGAAACCGTCGATGCCGTCGTCAGCCTCAGCAAGCGGAGAGGCTTCGTGTATCCCTGCGGCGAGATCTACGGCGGTACCAAGTCGGCCTGGGACTACGGACCGCTCGGGGTCGAGCTGAAGAACAACGTCCGGACCCAGTGGTGGCGGACGATGGTGACCGGCCGCGACGACATCGTCGGCCTCGACTCCTCGGTGATCCTGCCGACCCAGGTCTGGGAGGCCTCCGGCCACCTGGCCGAGTTCGTCGACCCGCTGACCGAGTGCCAGTCCTGCCACAAGCGGTTCCGCGACGACCACCTCCGCGAGGACTTCGCCCGCCGGAAGAACAAGGGCGTCGACGACGTCAAGCTGGCCGAGATCGCCTGCCCGAACTGCGGTAACAAGGGCACGTTCACCGAGCCGCGGATGTTCAACGGCCTGCTGAAGACCTACCTCGGCCCGGTCGAGTCCGAGGAGGGCCTGCACTACCTCCGCCCGGAGACCGCGCAGGGCATCTTCATCAACTTCGCGAACGTGATGGGCACCGCCCGGAAGAAGCCGCCGTTCGGTATCGCCCAGGTCGGCAAGAGCTTCCGCAACGAGATCACGCCGGGCAACTTCATCTTCCGGACCCGCGAGTTCGAGCAGATGGAGATGGAGTTCTTCGTCGAGCCCGGCACCGACGAGGACTGGCACGAGTACTGGCTGAAGGCCCGCTGGGACTGGTACACCGGCCTCGGTCTGAACCCGGACAACATGCGGTTCTACGAGCACCCGAAGGAGAAGCTGAGCCACTACTCGAAGCGCACCGTCGACATCGAGTATCGGTTCAACTTCGGCGGCAAGGAGTTCGACGAGCTCGAGGGCATCGCGAACCGCACCGACTTCGACCTGTCCACACACTCCAAGCACTCCGGCGCCGACCTGTCGTACTTCGACCAGGAGAAGGGCGAGCGCTGGACGCCGTACGTGATCGAGCCCGCGGCCGGCCTCACCCGCAACGTGCTCGCGTTCCTGCTCGACGCGTACACCGAGGACGAGGCCCCGAACGCGAAGGGCGGGGTGGACAAGCGCACGGTACTGCGGTTCGACCCGCGGCTCGCGCCGGTCAAGGCCGCCGTACTCCCGCTGTCCCGCAACGCGGATCTGTCGCCGAAGGCGCGTGATCTCGCCGCCGAGCTGCGGAAGAGCTGGAACGTCGACTTCGACGACGCCGGCGCGATCGGGCGGCGGTACCGGCGACAGGACGAGATCGGTACGCCGTACTGCATCACCGTCGACTTCGACACGCTCGAGGACCAGGCCGTGACGATCCGGGAGCGCGACTCGATGAAGCAGGAGCGGGTCGCGTTGACCGAGGTCACCGGGTACCTCGCGCAGCACCTGGTGGGTTGCTGAGGATGAGGCTGTCGCGGGATCGGGTTCGCTTCGGGCTGGCCGTCTTCGGGTTGTCTGCGCTGGCGGTGTTCTTGTTGTCTGCTTGCTCGGACAGCAAGCCTTCGGCCGGGAGCTCGCCGTCCGCGTCTTCCTCCGCCAGCGCGCCGTCCAGCGCCCCGATCCCGACCGCTTCTACGCCTTCGCTGACCCCGCTGCCGACGCCGTCGAAGCCGTGGCCGACGCCGAAGGTGACAGGCGAGCCGGCCGACGACGCTCCGCTGGCGTCGCGGATCACCTTCGCGATCTCCAAGCAGGCGCAGATCGCGGCCGGCAAGGCAGCCACCACGACGGTGAAGTGCCCCGGCATCGACAAGGTCGAGACCGCGGGCCAGCACGAGCTCACGTGCACTGTCACGTACGCCGGGAAGTCGTACAGCGGCACGTTGACGGTCGACGCGAAGCAGTACTCGGCGTCGTACAAGTTCACGTCGGACTCGGTCGCGATCGTTCGCGCGAAGGTCGTCGACGCCGTGCAGCGGTCGGCCGCCGATGCCGCGAAGGTCACCTGCACGATGGATGATGTTGCCGTGGTCAAGCATTCCGACGCGGGGATCGCGTGCGACGTGACGACGACGGCGAACGCCGTACAGCCTTATAAAGCACAGGTTTCCGGCAACGGCCAGGTGCTGGTGGCGAAGGCCTGATGTTGCAGCTGGGCGGGCTCACGATCGACACGCCGGTGGTGCTGGCGCCGATGGCCGGGATCACCAACGCGGCGTACCGGCAGCTGTGCGCGGAGCAAGGTGCGGGGCTCTACGTCTGCGAGATGATCACGTCCCGCGGGATCGTCGAGGGTGACCAGAAGTCGTTGGACATGCTGACGTTCGCCGACTCCGAGACGGTGCGGTCGGTGCAGCTCTACGGCGTCGACCCGGTCTACATCGGGCGTGCTGTGCAGATCCTTTGTGATGCCTACGGTGTCGCGCACATCGATCTGAACTTCGGCTGCCCGGTCCCGAAGGTGACGCGTAAGGGCGGCGGTGCCGCACTGCCGTGGAAGCGGAACCTGCTCGGCGCGATCCTCCGCTCCGCGGTCCACGCGGCGACGCCGTACGGCATCCCTGTCACGATGAAGACGCGGATCGGGATCGACCACTCGCACCAGACGTACTTGGATGCCGGGCGGATCGCCGAGGAGTCGGGCGCGGCCGCGATCGGTCTGCACGGGCGTACGGCGGCACAGGCCTACTCCGGTCAGGCGGACTGGTCGACGATCGCCGCGCTGGTGGAGCACGTATCGATTCCCGTGCTGGGGAACGGCGACATCTGGGAAGCCGGTGACGCCCTCCGGATGGTCGCCGAGACAGGCTGCGCCGGGGTGATTGTCGGGCGCGGGTGTTTGGGGCGCCCGTGGTTGTTCCGGGATCTTGCTGTGGCGTTTGGTGGCGGCGAGGCGCTGAACCTGCCGACGCTCGGCGAAGTCGCCGTCGTGATGCGCCGCCACGCTGAGCTGCTGGCCGAGCTCATGGGCGAGCAGCGCGGGCTACGCGACTTCCGCAAGCACGTCCCCTGGTACCTGAAGGGTTTCCCCGCCGGCGGCGAACTCCGCGCCGCCCTGGGCATGGTCGACACCCTCACCCACCTGGACGAACTCCTAGCCCAACTAGACCCCATCGTCCCCTTCCCAGTAGCCGAACTAGGCGCCCCCCGAGGCCGCCAAGGCAGCCCCCGAGACCACGTCGTCCTACCCCAAGGCTGGCTAGACGACACCGACGGCCTGTCCACGGATCTAGCCGAAGCCGAGATCGGCGTCTCCGGCGGCTAACAGCTGAAGGACACCGGCCAAAGGACACCGCTTCGCGGCGACTGGTCGATTGGCCGCCTTCGGCGGCGCGGATCGTGCTCCGGCCGACCCATCTGGTGCAGATGATCGCCGGTTCGCCGGACCGCTCTCATCGGATGAGGACGAAGGCGATCGCCAGGGCGGATGTTGACTTCCCGCCCACCCACTCAAATGTGGTGAGGGACGGTGTGATTGCCGGCGTGTGGTTGCCCGCCCGCCCACCCAAATGAGGTGGGGGAGCACGTCGTGTCTGGCGTGAGGGTGGCTGCCCGGCTGCCCACCACCATGTGGTTGGGAGGATGCGGTGTCGTTCGAGTGAGCGTGGTTTCCTCCCGCGCTCGACCCTGGAACGCGCCAGGACTGTTGCCTCCGAGCCGCCGGCCAGTGGGGCTAACGCATCGACGCCTGCCAGGATCTAGATGCTGAGGGCAACTACCTGTCGACTGGTCAGCTCATGCCGACCGTCTGGTGGTCGGGTTCTACGACGATGACGACCCGCTCGTGGTCGGGGGGGTACTTGATGTCTATGTACTTCGCGACCAGCTGGTCGATGATCGCCCATGCCTCGTCGCCCTCGATCCACTCGACGGCCCGGCCGCGGATGGCGATCGGTTCGAAGGGGTTGTCGGCGGGGACGATCGAGAGAGCTAGGCGGGGATCGCGGCGTAGGTTGCGGGCTTTCTGCATGCCGGGGCCGGTGAAGAAGACGATGTGGTTGCCTCGGGTGCCGGCGTACACCGGGGTGCTGTGGGGGGAGCCGTCGGGGAGGGTTGTTGCTAGGTGGGCGAAGGCGGGGCCGGCTAGGACGCGGCGGATGGTGGGGTCGAGCATGGGTGAGGCCTTTCAGCGTGGGTTGGTGGTGCGCCAGGTGATGTAGTGGGCGACGGCTTCGGGGAAGGTGAAGGTGGGGGTGAAGCCGGTCTCCGTTGTCAGGCGGGTGATGTCTAGGTGTGGACTGGTTTCGCCGCCGGGCTCGACGGAGAGCTGGTCGGCGGCGTCGGCGTACGTGAAGGGGGTGCCGCTGGAGACGTTGTAGGTGGTGTGGTTGAGGACCTCGGCATTGACCAGGGACGCGATCGCGCGGCCCATGTCCGGCGCGTAGCACCAGTCGCCGCCGGTGTCGGCGGGTAGGGGAGTGGGGGTCTCGCCGCGGAGTACGGCGCTGACGTACGGCGGGATCGGGCTGAAGATCGACTCCGGGTCCATCAGCGGGCCCCAGGTCGAGCCGATGCGGAGCACGATCGGGTGGATGCCGGTTCCGGCGAGGCTGTGGGTCGTCACGGGCTCGACGGCCTTCTTGAAGGCGACGATCAGGTGCGGGAGGTCGGCGGTCGGGAGCGGGAGGCCTTCGTGCCAAGGGCTTTCGTCCTGCCCGATGTACACCCCGATGCTGCTGGCGACCGCAAACCGCCGTACGCCCCACGTCCGCGCCGCATCCAGCGCGTTGAGCAACCCGACGGTGTCGTGGCGGAAGTACGCGACCGGATCCTCGGCAGGAATGCTCCCCGCGAGATGCACGATGTCGCTGATCGCGTACCGATCGCCGAGCTCGAGGAAGGCGGACCGGTCGGTGACGTCGAGCTGCTCGACGACGACCTTGCCGTCCAGGAACGAAGGGGCATCGGTACGCCGGTGGGACGTGATGACGACCTCGTGCCCGAGGTCGAGGAGGGCGCGGGCGGTGTGGGCGCCGATCATGCCGAGCCCACCGGTGACGAGAATCATGCCCGCGACGCTAAGACCGCGAAGACGTCCACTGCTTGAACGAATCCCGCACGATCCCTTGACCCGACCCCCGAAATCAGGGGACGTTAGACGGCATTGGATTTACGAATCACTTCCGAACCTGGTTCGTTGAAGGAGTGTCGTGGGCATCGTGATCGGCGTCGTCAGGCACGCGACCCACCACGAGTTGTACCACGAAGCGGCCCGCACGCTCGGCGGTGTCGACCTCGAGTGGGTCAGCTACGACCACGAGGACGAGATCCGGGACAAGGTCGCCGAGTTCCTCAGCACGACGCGACTCGACGGCTTCCTCGCCGGACCGGTCCCGTACGCCGCGAGCCGCGAACTGCTGCCGCCCGGGCTCCCGGTCGGCGTGATCCGTTCGTCGGCGCTCGATCTGACGCTCGCGCTGTACCGCGCCCAAGAACGCGGTTGGGGTCCGACACCGGTCAGCATCGACACGTTCCCGGCCGAAGCGGTCGAAGCGGTGGCGAGTGCACTGGACCTCGACCAGGACCAGATCGATTGTTTGCCCTACGCACCGACCCAGACCGTGGACGAGATCGTCGACTTCCACCGTTCGGTATACCAAAAGTTCGGCGACCGCAGCTACGTGATCAGCGGCCGCGCCGCGGTCCGCGAGCAGCTGGACGGGCAGCTCCGGATCATGAGCGGTATGCCGGTGCCGGCCACGATTCGCACCGAGCTGCACGAGCTCGCGCTCAGGATCGAATCCGAGCGTGCCAGCGCCCAGCGGTTCGCCGCCGGTGTCTTCCTCATCGACCGATCGGCGGACGTCGAACGCGCCCGGATCGGGCTGATGAACCACCTGCTCAACACCCCGGAATTCGCCGGCGCCTGGATCGAGAACCGCGGGCGCCGCGGTGTCGTCGTCTTCGCCCACAAGGCGTTGTTCGAGCGCATCACCCGCAACTGGGTCGCCGTACCCGCGCTGGCCGAGGCCGCCGCAGCGCTCGGCGCACAGATCTCCGCCGGCTTCGGCGTCGGCGTGTCCGCGCGCAACTGCGTCCTCCTCGCCGAGCAAGCCGCCGCGCGTGCCGAGCTATCCGAAGAACCCTGTGCGTACCTCTTCGAGGACAGCGGCGTCGTCATCGGCCCGATGGGCCCGGCCGGCGAAGCGCTCCGGTTCTCGTACCGCGAGCACGGTGAAGAGGTCGAACAACTGGCGAAGTACGTCGGTCTGAGCGCGACCACCGTGTCACGGCTGGCCGCGCTGGACCACGAACTCCAAGGCCGCACGCTCTCGCCCGGAGAGCTTGCCGGTCATCTCGGCATCACGGATCAGAGCGGACGCCGTCTCGTCCGCACCCTCGACGCAGGCGGCCTGGTGAGCGTCGAGGGCACCGCCCAGCACCACCCCAAAGGACGCCCGACGCGTCTCTACCGACTGCGCATCGTCCAAGCGCTGGAGAACCGAGAGGAACGCTCTTGAGAGACCCCGAGAATACGACCGTCGAGGTCGAGCTGCCCGACGACTTCGACGACTTCTGGGCGACCGGTCTGGCGGACTGTGCGTCGTACCCGCTGGACCCCGTCCTCACCGAGATGCCGACGCTCTCGACCGACAAGGTGATCGTCTACGACCTGCGCTATACCAGCTACGGCGGTCTGCGGATCGCCGGCTGGTATACCATCCCGCGCGATCATCCGGCGCCGCTGCCGGCTCTGGTCACGATCCCCGGCTACATCTCCGAGCCGACGATCCCGAAGGAATGGTCCGAGCTCGGGTACGCCGCACTCGCCGTCGCGCCGCGCGGCAAGCTCAGGTCGAACGAGACGTTCAACCCGGGCTACCCGGGACTGCTGACCCACAACATCGTCGACCCCAACACCTACGGCTATCGCGGGTTCTATCTGGACGTAGTCCGCGCAGTCGAGGTGTTGCTGGATCGTCCCGACGTCGACAACGGGAGGATCGGGCTGCAGGGATCGAGCCAGGGCGGTGGGCTCGGAATCTCCACAGCCGCGCTGATGCCCGACGTGATCCGCTGCGTGGCGGCGGGAGCGCCGTACCTCTGCGGCATCATGACCGCGCCGACGCTGACCCGCTCGTACCCGTACGAGGAGATCAACGAGTACCTGCGGATCCACCCGAAGGACGTCGACCGCGTACGCGAGACGGTCGCGTACTACGACGGCCTGAACTTCGCGCCGAAGGTCCAAGCGCCAACTCTCCTGTACGTCGGCCTCGAGGACGACGTCTGCCCGCCGGAGACCGGGTTCGCACTCCACCGCGCGCTGACCTGCGAGACCACGCTGCGGACCTATCCACACTGCGCGCACCACGCCGGCCTGCCGGACGTGATGCGGGTCGTCGAGGACTTCCTCGCCGAGCACCTCACCCCGGGACGGTGAACGAATGAACTTCGACAGCTATTGGTCCGCCGTCGACGACGAGCTGGCGGCGATCCCAGGCCGGCCCGTCCTCGATGTCGTACCGGCGCGGACGACCGACGAAGCCACGTTCTACACGCTGCGGATCACCAGCACCGGCCCGTACCGCGTGTACGGCAACCTCAGCATCCCGGCCGGCGACGGACCGTTCCCCGCACTCCTCATCACCCCGCGCTACGGCAGCGTCAACAACATCCCGCACCCGAACGACCGCAGCCGGTACGTCGTACTCAGCCTCATGCACCGCGGGCAGCGGCTCGCCGACGAGGGGTTCGCGGCGGCGTACCCAGGTCTGCTGACGATGGGCATCGACGACTCCGCGACGTACATCTACCGCGGCATCGCCGCCGACTGCCTACGGGCGGCCGAGTTCCTGCACGGACTGGCCGAAGTGGATCCGGAGAAGGTCGCGGTCACCGGCGACGATCTGGCGATGCTGACGGCTGCACGGCGCCCCGGCTTCAGCTCGATTCGCGTGACGGATCTCTTGTTCTACAGGGCGATGGAGGCACGCCTCAGGTCATCCCTCTACCCGCTGGAGGAGTTGAACGATCATCTCCGCACAGGCTCCTCAGCCGAGACCCTCGCCACCACACTGTCGTACTTCGATCCGGCGCGCCACGCGCCCGCGATCAGCTGTCGGACGTTGTTTGCCATCGACAACGAAGAATGGTGCGAGTCGCTGATCTCTGCCACCCGAGATGCCGAGGTCTACCACGTGACTCACAGAGACGGCACCGACAACGACTTTCTCGACGCCTGGCTCGCGGAGCGATCCGGAGTACCTGCCATGTCAAAGTTCATCGCATGAGCACCCCGCTCGGCGTCCGCCAGGTCATCAACGCCAACGCCACGGTCACGTTCCTCGGCGGCTCGCTGATGCCGCCGCCTGTTATCCAGGCGATGGCCGACGCCGCCACCCGCTTCGTCGACCTCCCCGAGTTGCAGGTGCGCGCGGGTGAGCGTCTCGCCGAACTGACCCACAACGAATCCGCCTACGTCACGTCCGGCGCCGCGGCAGCCATCACCCTCGCGATCGCGTCGTGCATCACCACCGAATCGCAAGCGTTCCCGACCGACGCCGAGGTCGTGATGTTCGCGAGCCAACGTAACGGCTACGACTACTCGGCCCGCTTCCTCGGCGTCCACATCGTCGAGATCGGCCCGTCCGTCGAGGAGCTACAAGCAGCACTCGTACGACGGCCCGCCTGCATGCTCTGGATGGCTGGCGCGCACTACGCGGCCGGCGCTCTCCCGATCGAGGAGGTAGTCCGGGTCGCGCAGGACGCCCCCGCTACGCCAGTGATCGTCGACGCCGCGGCTCAGATCCCGCCGGTCTCGTCGCTGTGGCGGTTCACCCGGGACATCGGCGCCGACGCGGTGATCGTCAGCGGCGGCAAGGGCCTGCGCGGGCCGCAGGCGAGCGGCCTTGTGCTGGGGAAGGCCTGGCTGATCGACCGGATCCGCGCGCACTCGTCGCCCAACCACGAGATCGGCCGCGGGATGAAGGTCGGCAAGGAGGAGCTCCTCGGCCTGCTCGCCGCGGTCGAGTGGACCCTTGAGCAGGACGAGGACGCGATGCTGGCGTCGTACGAGCGGATGGTCGACGACTGGATCGCCGGCTTGCAGGCGGTCCCCGGCCTGGTGGTCGAGCGCGGGTACCCGAGCGAGGCGGGCCAACCGCACAGCCGAGCGGTGCTCAGACTCCCCGGCACCCGCGACGAGGTGATCAAGAAACTCTGGGACGGCAACCCTCGAATCGCCGTCGGAACCTTCGGCCTCTCCGACGACGCGATCGCCCTCAACCCGCAGACGCTCCAACCCGGCGAGGACAAAGTGGTTCTCGAAGCCCTCATCACCCTTCTAAGCTCTGGGGATGGCGAGCAAGCCGGATGAGACGCGGGACGGCGTAGACCTGACCAACTTGGATCAGCCGTTGTTCGACGGGGCGGAGGCGACCAAGCGGGATCTGGTCGACTACCTGGACGCGGTGCACGAGCGGATCCTCCCGGAGCTGCGGGAGCGGCCGTTGTCGGTGATCCGGATCCGTCCGGGGCAGCCGAAGTTCATGCAGAAGAACGTTCCGAAGTACACGCCGGACTGGGTGAAGACCGTGCAGGTGTGGGCCGAGGCGTCGAAGCGCGAGGTGTCGTACGCGCTGTGCGACGACCGGCGGACGCTGCTGTGGTTCGCCAACCAGCGTGCCGTCGAGTACCACCCGACACTGATGCGGGCCGGTGCCTGGGACCACGTCACGCATCTCGTCCTCGACCTCGACCCGCCGGAGGGTGAGACATTCACGATGGCGGTCCAGGCGGCCTTGCTCGTACGCCAGGCGCTGACGGACTCCGGCCTGTCCGGCGCGGTCAAGACGAGCGGCGCGAAGGGTGTGCACGTGATCGTGCCGATCGTCGACACGGTGTCGATCGAGGACGCGGCGGCCGCAACCAGGGCGATCGCGGCGCGGGCGGAGAAGATCGATCCGGCGGTCGCGACCACGGCGTACATCAAGGACGATCGGCACGGGAAGGTGTTCGTCGACTCGACCCGTTCCGGCGGCGCGACGATCGTGGCCGCGTACAGCCCAAGGGTCCGGCCTGGTACGACGGTCTCGTACCCGGTGGGCTGGGACGACCTGGAGAGCGTCACCCCGCGCGACTTCACCGTCCGGAACGCGGTCCAGCTGCTGGGCGACCGCGACCCGTGGGCCGACGAGCTCCCGGCGCCGCAAGACCTCCCCGAGGACCTCCTGGAGGAAGGCCGCGCGATCCCGATCGCCCGAGTCGTCGCCATGCACGAAGGCAAACGCCGCAAACGCGCCCGCGAAGCCGCCGGCGAGGAATCCTAGACCTCGGTAGCCGTCTTCACACTGAGCGCTTCCTGCCGTACGTCGGGATGCGGATGCTTGCGCAACTCGGCCAGCAACTCGCGCCACACCGGAGCCCAACCGGTCCGGTGACCCGCCTCGGCGATCAGCGAACCGGCCAGCAATCCCGCCGCCAGCGTCTCGCCGCGAAGCAGGGCGCGGGCCGGCTCCTCAAGCAGCTCCGGTGTCCAACGCGAGGTGAGCACGCCCAGCCGCCCGCCGAGCCGGGACGACGCGTAGTGCGCCGCCAGCGGACGCCTTTCAACGGCCTCGACGAGAGCGCCGAGATCGGCCTGCAGGTTGTGCCAGTCGAGTGAATCGACGAGCAGATCCAACCGCAGCTGCAGCAGCTCCGGGCTGTCGAGTTCCGCGGCGACCGTCCTGAGGATCTGCCGGTCCGGCTTCGCATAGAACGTCTGGGTCAGGCGCTGCACCAGCACCTCGAGCCGCTGCCTCGCGGGATGATCGCGGTCGGGCGTCGCATCGGGCCGGCGTGGGTCGGCCTCGAGCCGGACCAAGAGACGGGCGGCCCGGACGAGCTCGTCGCCTACCAGCTCGGGGTCGATTGCGACCAGGGCTGTCGTCGCGTCGTTCCACACCATCGCTGTCGACAGATCCGTGATGAAGTCCACGCAGATCGGCGCCACCGCGGGATTCCACCGCGCCCACCGCGGCAACGACCGCACCGCACTCCGCACCACCTCAGGCTCAGGCCGGTTCGTCACCGCGACCAGCAGATCGGCATACCGAGCGCGGTACTTCGCCGCCATCCCGTACGCCGGCCGCTGCGTCAGAACCGTCGCCGTAGCCGCGCTGTCATGCACGGCCTGCTGCAGCAACGCCCAACTCGCCGGCTCATGCAGCAGGTACTGCGAAGCCGCACTGGCAATCGCAGCCTTCACGTCGCGATGCGCCGAGGCCCACGCGTCCGCAAGAACGGCACTCGCACCAGGAGCGCGGAGCTTGCCCAGCAACCGCGCCGCCTCCTTGCGGGACGTGATCTTCACGCCCTCGCCGACCAGCACCGGATGCAACAACCCCGGCAACCGACTCGGCCGCACGAACATCGCCGCCCGGGTCGCCGCATACATCGCGACCCGGGCGCGGTCGTCACCCGCGTGCGCGAGCAAAACCGGCAACGCCTCCTGCGGCGAATCCGTCCACGCCAACGCCCCGAGCGCAGCCTCCTGCAGCAGCACGGATTCATCCGTCAGGAACGGCTCGAGCGTTGCCCGCCCCGCGCTCGGCACATGCCCCAGCATCGACACCGCGTTCGCACGAGCCCAGTCCGGCATCCGCTCGTCAGCGGCCGCGCCGGCCACGAGTTCGGCGTACCGCGCCTGTTGGCGGGGGAGCCAGCGGCGGATCGCGCGGTCCGAGACGTTCCAGGCCGGATGGTCCCGCTCGAACCGGCGGATCCGATCGGGATGCGCGAGTACGTCGTCCAGCAGATCGGTCCGTACTTCGGTCACCGCCTGCCAGACCGGATCCCAGCGCGCCATCCCGACATCGCGTCTGATGATCCGCTCGACCCGCTCGCCGCGCGTCGCGGACGGCCACAACCACAGCTCGGTCGCCTCGCCGACGGTGTACTCCTGGTTCGACCAGACCGCCTGTTCGAGCGCGGCCTGCAGGTGCTCGTTCGACCAGCCGCGATCGTCGAACGCTCGCGAGATCGCGAACGGCAGCCGGAACTCCTTCCGCGCCACCCCGTCGTCGACGTACTTCCGCAGTACGTCGTAGACAGCCGTCTCCTGGCCGCGCGGCAGCCCTTCGATCAGCCCGTACAGCGGGATCGAGCCCTGGTTCTCCGTCATCCGCCCGTGCGCCTTCAACCCCCACTCCAGCAGGACCGGATCGTTGCGTCGGGCACCTTCCTGGACGGCGGTGGTCGCGAGCGTGCTGAGCGCTCGTTGGGTGCCCCAACTGGTGTCGCGCGCCTCCAATGCGCTCGTCAGCAAACTCTCGAGCGAGGCTGTCAGAGCGCCGCTCAGCATCGACGGCGGAAGGTTGCTGAGGGCACGCAGGACGGTCTGCCGAACGGTGTCGCGATCGTTGCGGGCTCGCGTCACCCAGGCGACCGCAGCCTCGACGGCGGCCGGCTCCCGCGAGTGGCCGGCCGACGCTACGACTAGCTGGTATACCAAAGCGCGATCGTCTGCGTCCGGCTGCGTGATCTCCGGCTCGAGCAGCGCGAACGCTTCGTCGTACGGCAGGAACGCGGTGGTGTGCCAGCGCGAGTGGTTGCCCTCAGCAATCGTCGGCAGGGCGAGCATCCGCCGGGCCTGCTCGAAGCGCACGGAACGGGGGAGGACGGCGAGCAGGTCCTCGCCGAGCACGTGCTGGCCGAGGTCGACCGTGCTGGTGATGCCGTTGAAGACCGTCGCGCGGCGGGACGGCGGCAGGTCGCCGAGCAGCTCGGTCAGGTTCGGCCAGAGCAGTCGACCGAGCGCGATCAGTTCGTCGTCGGAGTAGCGGTAGAGCCGTCGGCGTACCGCGGGAGTCAGAGCAGCCCACCTCGGCCGCTCGGGCGTCAGCAGGATCTGCAGAACCGCTTCCGGATCCAACCGGCCGAGGATCGAGGTGATTGCTGGAGGCAACTGATCCGGCAGGAGTGCCGATGTCAGCAGCTCGGTGACCTGGGCGCGATCGTGCTCGAGCGCCCCGACCACGCCGTACGCCGTGCCTTGCCACCACTCGTCCCGATCCGGGCCGGACGGCAGCGTGCTGTGCGCGTAGGCGAGGACGACCTTCGGGTGCCGTGATCCGAGCCGCTCCCACTCGCCCGGACCGAGGATGTAGGCGAGCTCGGGCAGCAGCCGCTCGACGGTCTCGCCGTCCGTGCTGGAGAGCAGACTCGCGGCGGCCTGGTCGCCCCAGCGCTCGCGGTGGTCGTCGATCAGCCGGGAGGCGAGCGCGGATCGGCGGGTCTTCCGGATCACGTGCAGGAGCTTCGTGCGCAATACGGCGGGTGCGTCGTCGTACAGGATCCGCAGGTCGTCGTCCGAGACCGCGACACCCTTCCCGACCGCCGCGAGCGCGCGATGCTGCACCGCCGGCGTCGGGTCGTTGAGTAGCCGGGTCACATAGGCGACGTCACCCGTGACCTGCGCAATCGTGACACCAAGAGTCCGCTCGTACGGCGTTCCCCGCCCAAGCTCATCGAGCAGCTCGGCGGTCCCGCCCAACCGGCGGCCTTCGAGCGCCACATGCCGCAGCCGGTCGCCGTACGAAAGCTGGTCGATCGCCTGCAGCAGGTCCGTGGCTCGCATAACCCCATCCTGCCGAACGACCGGTCAACTCACCCGTCGCAGCTCCGCGAACGCCTCGGCGAGCTTCGGCAGCGTGTAGTGGGCGTTCAGGCCGCTCGGGTTCGGGAGGACCCAGACGCGGGTCGTGCCGATCGTGCGGTCCTGCTTGCCGATGGCCGCCGTGCGGTCGGCGAAGGCGTCGCGGTAGGCGGTGACGCCGAGGACGGCGAGCCACTCGGGCTGCACCTGGAGCACCTTGGCAACCAGGTTCTCGCCGCCGGCGACGAGCTCCGGGCGGGTGAGCTCGTCGGCGCGGGCGCTCGGCTTGTCGACCACGTTGGTGATGCCGAGCCGGTAGCTGAGCAACTCCTGCTGCTCGGCGGGCGCGAGTTGATGCGGAGTGAATCCACTCTGGTGAAGCGCCGGCCAGAACCGATTCCCCGGCCGGGCGAAGTGGTGCCCGGTCGCCGCTGACATCAGCCCCGGGTTGATCCCGCAGAACAGCACTCGCAGGCCGGGGCTGATGACATCGGGCAGAGCTTGCATGAGTGGAACGCTAACGTCAGTCGTTCTCGTTGTTCAGGTTGCCTGGCAGTTGGGACGCGATACAGCTGCGCGCCACGAACAGCCAGATCGTCTCGCCCAGGGCATCGACCCGGATCATCGCGGCGCCTAGATCGTTCGTGGAGTACCGGTAGCCGCCGCTCGCCGGCAGGGTGAAGCCGACCGGATCGTGCAGGCTGCCGCCGGCGTAGGTGCTGTCGGTGAAGTAGTTGTAGTAACCAGTGCACGCCGACGGGTTGATGCTGACGATGATCGCCCCGTTCCCGGTGTGCGGCGCCGCATCGAAGTCCCGGCCGAACGTACGGCGGTGGGACAACCGCTCACTCGTATCGTCACTGCAACTGGCCGCCACCGACGTCGAGTGCGAGGTGTCCAGCGCGCCAGGGACCAGGAACGCGCAGAAGTTCGACCCGTCCCCGGCCCGCCAGCGGCCGAAGTGGAAGTTGTTCGACGTCGTCGTGTGGACGTCGAACCTCGTCCCCGCGATCGCCGTACCCATCACGTAGCCGCACGACTTGTTCGCGAGCCAACCGCCGGCCGGCATCACCCCGTGGTTGTTGCAGGCCGCCGGCTTCTGCACGTTGCCGATCGTCGTGTACTGGTTGACCGCGTGAGCCGGCTGGGCGAACGCCACCACGCCCAGCACAACCCCGCAGACTGCCGCGATCAGCCGCCGCATCAGCAGAACCATCCGTCCTGGACCCAGCCGTCATGGTTGATATCGCCGTACGCGAACCCCCAGGCCCACTCGCCGTGGATCTCCTTCACCAGGAAGGTCTGTGGCTTGTGCAGCGTGCCCATCCGGGCGCCGCCGGGCGCGACGCGCAGTTCGAGGTCCTGCGCGCAGACGGTCTCGCGGACGCCGACGTGACCGTTGGCGGCGTTCGCCGGGACAGACGTGAGTACGGCGCCCGCGACCACGAGCGCACCGATCAGAGCGAGTCGTTTCATCACCACGACCCCCAACCGCCGAGGCACTCGATCCGGACGAAGCCCCAGTCGTTCGGGCCGAAGTCCTGGATCGAGGCCCAGCCGTTGTAGACCGGGTGCTTGCCGCGGGTGTGGCCGACCTTGTCGCCGTACGTCAGCGTCCGGATCGGGTGCACTGGACCGGGGATCGAGAAGTCGTAGTTCTCGTACATGGTCGCGTCCTGGCACACGATGATCGCGTGCTCGGGCACCTCGACCGCATCCGCCGCGGGCGCGGCGGCGGTCAGTGCGGCACCGGTGACGGCGACCGCGGTGAGGAGGAGGGCGGGTTTCCGTGTCATCAGAACCTCCGTGTCGATGTCATCTGTGATGACGGTAGGACGTGTCTTCAGAGATGGCAAGAGCTGTCATCAGTGGATACAGTGAGGCCGTGAGTGAGCGGAAGGAGTACTACGGGCTCGCCGAGATCGCCGACGCGCTCGGCCTGAACCGGCAGCTCGTCACGGCCTGGCGCCGCCGTCGCAGTCACGGCATCCCGGACCCGGACGGCGAGCTCTCGTCCGGCCCGATCTGGCGTGGTACGACGATCGAGCCCTGGATCGATGTGGTCCGCGAGCAGCGGGACGCGCCGGCACAGCCGATCAGCCCGGAGCTCGCGTTGAAGGCCGGCCGGCGGATGCTCCGCGTCGCGGCGCTGCTGCTCGAGGAGCCGATCCGGCTGAAGCTGCTCAGCCAGGCGCTGGCCGAGGCTCGCGAGTTGCTGCCGGTCATCGACGATGCCGCGGACGATCGGCTCGGCCGAGCGGTCCGGCAGCTGCTGTCGCCGCTACGTGCGACCGGTGACGATCCCGGCAATCTGCAGCGGTTCCGGCGCAAGGTCGTGGCCGAGTTGGCACAGCTGGAAACCCTGGTCGAACTGACAGCAGATTCCCTTCCGGAAGCGGACAGTGCCAGTTAGTGTGCGAGCCGTGATCGTCGACGTACCTGGCTACCGGCTGGCGGAGCCGCTGGGTGCGGGAGCGACAGGGGTGGTGTACGCCGCGAACCGGCTGGCGGACGGGGGCGCTGTCGCGATCAAGGTCGTGCATCCCGAGCTGGTCGACCCGCAGTACCGCGAACGGCTGCGGCGGGAGGCGCGGCTGGCCGCGGCCGTCGTGCATCCGGGCGTGGTGCGGGTGCACGAGGTCGGCGGTGAACGTGATCAGGCCTGGTTGGTGATGGACCGGCTGAGCGGCCCGGATCTCCAGCATCTGTTGGACGATGAAGGTCCGCTGCCGATCGAGCGGGCGGTCGGGCTGATGACGGAGGTCGCCGATGCTGTCGACGCGATGCATCGTGCGGGTGTCATTCATCGCGACCTCAAGCCGGCCAACATCATCCTGAACAACGACCGCCCGATGGTCGCGGACTTCGGCGTCGCCCGTCAGCTCGCCAGCCTCGAATCCACCACCGGCCTGGACCTGAGCGGTGACGCCGCCTGGCTGCACACCGGCGCACCGTCCGGCCCAGCGCTCGGCGCGATGGCCGGAACGATCGCGTACATGGCGCCCGAGCAGTGGCGCGGCGATCCGGTCACGCCCGCGACCGACGTCTACGCGCTCGGCGGCACGCTCTACAGCCTCCTCACTGGCAAGCGCCCGTACGAACGCCGCACGCTCCCCGAGTTGGCGTACGCCGTCGCGATGCTGCCGCCGCCGATCACGGGCATCACGCAGTACGACGCCGTGATCCGGAAGGCGATGGCGAAGGATCCGGGGGAGCGCTTCGCGACGGCGGCCGACTTCGCGAAGGCGCTCGGCACGGGAGTTGTTCCGCGGCAACGCTCGACCAGACGGCTCCTGCTCGCCGGGGCCGGCGTCCTGGTGATCGCGGCGGTCGGCGGAGTGTTTGCCCTGCGCAACCATCAGGCGAATGACGATCAGCTGACGGTGTGCGCGCAGGACGCGACGGTCAGGGACGCGCCGCGGAGCCGGACGGTGGTCGCGACGGTGTACTACGGGGACCGCTTGACGCCGATCTCGCCGCGCGACGGCGACACCTGGGTGCATGTGCGGCTGCCGGACGGCCGCACCGGATGGTCATTGACCGACTTCGTCCGGCATCACTGCTGATCGTCAACCCAGGGTTGACGCGGCTCGATCGTCAACCTAGGGTTGACGCATGACTCCTGGACCTGATCTGCAGCAGCTCATCAACACGATCAAGACCGACGCCGGCAGCGACGACGAGCTCGAGCAGCTCGCGACCGCGGCCGCGACGATCAGCGAACTCACCACGACCGGCGACGCCGCGCTCGGGTTCTTCGTCGACCGGGCCCGCGGTTCGGGGAAGTCGTGGGTCGAGATCAGCGCGGTGCTCGGCGTCAGTAAGCAGGCGGCCCACAAGCGGTTCGCCGACTCCTGGACCGCGCGGCCGGCGTTCGAGCGCTACACCCAGCGGGCGCGTTCGGTGGTGCAGGCGGCCGCCGATATCGCCAGGGCCCGCAACCACGACTTCATCGGCACCGAGCACCTCCTGCTCGGGATGTACAAGGAGCCGGGCGCGATCGCCGCCAAGGTGCTCGTCAAGCACGGCATCACCGACGAATCGGTCCTCCGAGCCGTCGATGTCGAGAGCCCGGCCGCCGAGCCGTCGACGGAACCGAAGGAGCTCGACGCCGAGAACCCGCCGTACACCCGGCGGGCGGCGCACGTCCTACAGGGCGCGGTCGGTGAGGCGCTCACCCTCGGCCACAACTACGTCGGCACCGAGCATCTCCTGCTCGCCTTCTACCGCGACCAGGCGGGTATCGCCACGAAGATCCTGCTCGAGCAGGGCCTGGACGAGTCAGCGGCCTGGGCCGATATTCGCGCGGCGCTGGAAGGATTCAAGAAGTAGGTTAGGCACATGCCTGACTGGTCTGCGCGGTTGAACGAGTTGGCGGTAGCGGCTGAGGTGCCCGGTGCGGTGCTCGGCATCTGGCAGGACGGTGCGACCACGATCACGCCGTACGGCGTGCTGAATACCGAGACCGGGGTGGAGACCACCGGTGACTCGGTCTTCCAGATCGGGTCGGTGAGCAAGCCGTGGACCGGGACGATGATCGTCCAGCTCGCCGCCGAGGGCCGGCTGCAGCTGGACGACCCGGTGGTCAAACTGTTGCCCGAGGCACCTATTGATCCGCGGATCACGGTCCGTCATCTGCTCACCCATACCAGCGGTATCGACGGCGACCTGTTCACCGACACCGGCCGCGGCGACGACTGCCTGGAGCGGTACGTCGCTCTGCTCGCCGACGTGGAGCAGCTCTTCGAGCCGGGTACGGCGTACTCGTACTGCAACGCGGGATTCGTCGTACTCGGCCGGCTGATCGAGGTCCTCGACGGCCGGGCCTGGGACGAGTCGTTGCGGGCGCGTCTGGTCGAACCACTCGGCCTGACGCACACGGTCACCCTGCCCGAGGAAGCCATCCTGTACCGGGCCGCCCGCGGTCACACGGCTGAGGACGGCTCGCCGGTCAAGACGTGGCAGCTGCCGCGCAGCATCGGCCCGGCCGGGCTGATCACGGCGAGTGCCGCGGACCTGCTCGAGTTCGCCCGGATGCACCTGGACGACGAGAGGTATGCGGCGATGCAGGAGCCGCAGGTGCCGTTCGCCGGCGGCATCGGCGGCTTCATCGATCTCGGCCTGACCTGGCGGATCTACGACTGGGACGGCCGCCGGATCTTCGGCCACGACGGCTCGACGATCTCGCAGACCGCCTTCCTGCGGGTCGATCCCGACGCCCGGCTGATCATGTGCCTGCTGACGAACTCCGGCAACGGGACCAGGCTGTTCGAGCCGCTCGCCTCCGAGGTGTTCCAGCACTACGTGGGCGTCAGCCACCCCGCGGCGCCGCAACCGGTCGACGGTCCGGTTGACGACCGGCATGTCGGACGGTACGAGCGCGCCAGCGTGCGGCTGGACGTCGTACTGCGTGGTGACCGCCTCGTGCTGACCGAGGAGGCGACCGGGGACCGGCTGGCGTTCGCCGAGGAGCCGGTGCACGAGTACGACGTACTGCCGACCGAGCCGCTCGACGGGGACCATTTCGTCGTTCGTTACTCTCCGGAGCACCCCTGGGTCCCGTTGACGTTCACACCGACTCACCTCTTCACCTCTGGACGCGTCACGCCCAGGCGGTGAGATAAACAAGGTGCAGTTTGGGCTGACCGAGCTAACGTCTTCAGCGTGACTAGTGCACCTGCTGAACTTCCCCGTAAGGCTGGTGACCTCCGGGCCGCCGGCTATCTGCCCCGGTCGATCAAGGCCGAAATCCGTGACAACCTGCTGAAACAGCTCCGGGCCGGGCGTGATCCGTGGCCCGGAATCGTCGGATTCACCCGCACGGTGATTCCGCAGCTCGAGCGCGCGCTGCTCGCCGGGCACGACGTCGTACTGCTCGGTGAGCGCGGTCAGGGCAAGACCCGGCTGCTGCGCACGCTGGTCGGGCTGCTCGACGAGTGGACCCCGGTGATCGAGGGCGCCGAGCTGCCCGAGCACCCGCTCGACCCGATTACCCCTGCTTCCAAGCGCCGCGCCGCCGAGCTCGGCGACGACCTGCCGGTCGCCTGGCTGCACCGCGACCTGCGGTACGCCGAGAAGCTGGCCACGCCGGACACCTCGGTCGGCGACCTGATCGGCGACGTGGACCCGGTGAAGGTTGCCGAGGGCCGCAGTCTCGGCGACCCCGAAACCATCCACTTCGGCCTGGTCCCGCGCTCGCATCGCGGCATCGTCGCGATCAACGAGCTGCCCGACCTCGCCGAGCGCATCCAGGTCGCATTGCTGAACGTGATGGAGGAGCGCGACATCCAGGTCCGCGGCTACACATTGCGGCTGCCGCTCGACGTGTTGCTGGTGGCAACGGCCAACCCCGAGGACTACACCAACCGCGGCCGGATCATCACGCCGCTGAAGGACCGGTTCGGCGCCGAGGTCCGGACCCACTACCCGCTCGACATCGACGCCGAGGTCGACGTGATCCGGCAGGAGGCCGAGTTCACCGCTGAGGTCGGCGAGCCGCTGCTCGAGGTACTGGCTCGATTCGTCCGGCATCTGCGCGAGTCGACCGCGATCGACCAGCGGTCGGGTGTGTCCGCCCGGTTCGCGGTCGCCGCGGCCGAGACGATCGCCGCCGCCGCGTTGCGCCGGAGCGCGATCACCGGCGAGACGCCGGCCGTCGCGCGACCGGTCGACCTGGAGGCGGTGCCCGCAGTACTGCGGGGCAAGCTCGAGTTCGAGCCGGGTGAGGAAGGGCGCGAGATCGAGCTGCTCGAGTACCTGCTGCGTCGGTCGGTGGCCGACACGGCACGCGAGCGCTTCGCCGGTCTCGACCTGACCCCGCTCGCCCATGCTGTTGCCGACGGCAACCTTGTGACGACCGGCGAGCGGGTGCCCGGCCGGGACGTGCTGGCCGCGTTGCCCGAGCTGCCCGTCCTGCACGATGTTGCCGCCCGCGCCGGCGTCGAGCCGGACGACTCGTCCGGCCGGATCGCCGCCGCCGTCGAGCTCGCCCTGGAGATGCTCTACCTGTCCAAACGAGTCGCCAAGGACGCCGACGACGACACGACGGTTTACGGCGGCTGATCATGTCGTCGATTCCAGAGGGCTGGTCGTACGGGCCGTGGCACGACGGGCCTGATCCGCTCAAGGCGCCCGCGGATCTGCGGGACGCGCTGGACGAGATCGGCCGCGACGTGATGAACGGTTCGTCGCCGCGGTCCGCGCTGGAGGAGTTGCTCCGGCGCGGGACCCGGAACACTCAGGGTCTGGACGACCTGAGTCGCCGTCTGTGGGAGCGCCGTCGCGAGATCGAGCGGCGGCACAACCTCGACGGCACGCTGCGCGACGTACAGCGGCTGCTGAACGAGGCGCTGGAGGCGGAGCGGCACGAGCTGTTCCCGAACCCGTCCGACGACGCCCGGTTCCGTGAGGCGCAGCTCGACGCGCTCCCGTCCGGTACGGCGGCCGCAGTACGGGAGCTGGCGAACTACGACTGGCAGTCGTCGGACGCTCGGGCGAAGTACGAGGAGATCCGCGAACTGCTCGGGCGTGAGCTGCTCGGGTCGCGGTTCGAGGGTATGAAGGAGGCGCTGCAGCAGACCACGCCCGAGGACGTCGAGGCGATCAACGAGATGCTGACCGACCTCAACGCGTTGCTCGCGGCGCACGCGCAGGGCCGGCCCGAGGTGCCGGAGCTGTTCGAGGAGTTCATGGCCAAGCACGGCGAGTTCTTCCCGGAGAACCCGCAGAACGTCGAGGAGCTCATCGACGTACTCGCGCAACGTGCGGCCGCGGCGCAGCGGATGATGAACTCGATGACACCCGAGCAGCGGGCCGAGTTGATGGAGCTGTCGCAGCAGGCGTTCGGCAGTCCGCAGCTCGCGCAGCAGTTGTCCCAGCTGGATGCTCAGCTGCAGGCGCTGCGACCGGGTGAGGACTGGTACGGGTCCGAGCAGATGAGCGGTGAGGATCCGCTCGGTCTCGCCGAGGGTGCGCGGGCGATGTCCGACCTCGCGGAGCTGGATGCGCTGGCCGAACAGCTGGCGCAGTCGTATCCGGGCGCGCGGCTCGAGGACATCGACCTCGACGCGCTCACCCGGCAATTGGGTGATGAGGCAACGGTCGACGCGCGTCGGCTGAGCGAGCTGGAGCGGGAGCTGCGCGATCAGGGTCTGATCGAGCGGGCGCCGGACGGTTCGCTGCGGTTGTCCCCGAAGGCGTTGCGTCAGCTCGGCCAGACGGCGTTGGCCGACGTACTGCGCGCTGCTCGCGGGGCCGGTGAGCGTGATGCGGCCAATGCCGGTGCGGCCGGTGAGCTGAGCGGGTCAACGCGGAAGTGGGAGTTCGGCGACACCCAGCCGTGGGACGTGCCGCGGACGGTGCGCAACGCCGTACTGCGGACTGCCCACACCGGTGGTGGCGGCGTGAAGCTCGACGTGGCGGATGTGGAGATCGCGGAGACCGAGCATCGCGCCCGGGCCGCGGTCGCGTTGCTGGTCGACACGTCGTGGTCGATGGTCCAGGAGGGCCGCTGGCTGCCGATGAAGCGTACGGCGCTCGCGCTGCACCAACTCATCTCGACCCGCTACCGCAACGACGCACTCCAGCTGATCACCTTCGGCCGGTACGCCGGGGTGGTGGAGCTGCCGCAGCTGATCGGGATGGAAGGCACCTGGGAGCAGGGGACCAACGCGCACCATGCGCTGCTCCTCGCCGGGCGCCACCTGCGTCGCCACCCGGACGCCCAGCCGGTCGTCCTGATGGTGACCGACGGCGAGCCGACCGCTCACCTGGAGCCCGACGGCACGGCCGAGTTCTCGTACCCACCCGAGCCGGCCACGCTTCGCAAGACGATCTTCGAGGTCGACCGCCTGGCCAAGCTGGGTGCCACGCTGACCGTCTTCCGTCTCGGTGACGATCCGCGGCTGAACGCGTTCGTCGACCTGCTCGCCCGGCGCAGTGGCGGCCGGGTCCTCGCGCCCGACCCCGACGGCCTCGGCGCCGCCGTGGTCGGCGACTACCTGAGGACACGCCGCAAGCTCTAACGCACCCTGATCGCGTGATCCGGGGCCTCGCCCTGGAGGATGGCAGCCAGTACGTCGATGCCGTCCACCAAGCGAGGCCCCGGCCGCGCGAAGTACCCGTTCGCGTCGACCGCCCACACCTGCGCGTCCGCGGGCAATGGCAACTCCGCAGTCAGCTTCGCGGCACCTTCCAGATCAAACCCGCACGGCGCCGACACAATCACCTCGGGTCGCGCGGCGCGTACGTCGTCCCAGGTGATCGAGACCGACCGCTGACCGGCTGTTCCCAGCACATTCGTCCCACCCGCAAGCTCCACCATCTCCGGCAACCAATGCCCCGGCGCAAACGGCGGATCCGTCCACTCGAGCAACGCGACCCGCGGCCCTGCAACCAGATGCTGGTGTTGCTTGAGCCTGTCGCGCAGTTCCTCAACGAGGGGCGTGCTGTCTCGACCGATCGCCTTTGCGACCGTCTCGATCGACGTCAGCACCTCGTCGAGGTTGTGCGGATCCGTGGTGACCACCTCGGCCCGGCAGCCCAGATAGCTGAGTGCTTCCTCGACGTCGGTCACCTCGATCGCGCACACCGCGCACAGGTCCTGCGTGATCACCACATCCGGCGCGAGCTCGCGCAGTACACCGGCGTCGAGGTGATACAGATCCTCCCCGGCCGCCACCTTCCGCCGTACGACGGCGTCGATCTCACCCGGCGTCAGGCCCTCGGGCAACGCCGTGGTCGACACGATCCGCCGACCGCGCGCCGCCGCCGGATAGTCGCACTCGAACGTCACGCCGACGACCTCGTCGCCGGCACCCAGCGCGAAGCAGATCTCGGTCGCCGAGGGCAGCAGGGAAACGATGCGCACCCGCCGACTCTAGCTGCCGGCAACGACCGGTACCCCGACCAAACCGCGCTACGCGTCCCGCCTGTGATTCATTTTGAGACAGCCCGATTGTCTCGCGTTGTCAACCAGGGAAGGGTTTTCCGGCCTTCGACCTGTGGGGAGCGTCACGTCAGCATCGTGAGACCAGTGTTCAACTGGACTGGTTTTTAGGCTTACCCTGAAAGCACGCCCCCGCCGCCGGAGTCGACGGGCCAGCGGGTTATCTGCCCGCGCCTGAAAGCACCCGCCTGCAACCCAGGGAGTGACCGTGCCGAAACTCGTCTACGACTTCGCCGAAGGCAACAAGGACATGAAACAGCTGCTCGGCGGGAAGGGGGCGAACCTGGCCGAGATGACCAATCTCGGCCTGCCGGTACCACCCGGCTTCACCATCACCGCCGACGCCTGCCGTGCCTACCTGGAGACCGGCGCGGTGCCGGCCGACCTCGCCGACGAGATCGACAAGCACGTCGATCTGTTGCAGCAGAAGATGGGCAAGAAGCTCGGCCAGGCCGACGACCCGCTGCTGGTCTCGGTCCGCTCCGGCGCCGCTGTATCGATGCCAGGCATGATGGAAACCGTCCTCAACGTCGGCCTCAACGACGACTCCGTGAACGGTCTCGCGCACCAGTCGGGCAACCCACGCTTCGCCTGGGACGCGTACCGGCGACTGATCCAGATGTTCGGCAAGACCGTGCTCGGTATGGAAGGCGATGTCTTCGAGGACGCGATCGAGGCGGCGAAGGAAGCCAAGGGCACCCGCAACGATCTCGACCTCGACGCCGACGACCTGAAGGCCCTGGTCGAGACGTTCAAGCGAGCCGTCCATGACCACACCGGCCGCGAGTTCCCGCAGGACCCGCGGACCCAGATGGACCTGGCGACCGAGGCGGTCTTCCGCTCGTGGAACTCCGACCGCGCAATCCTCTACCGCCGCCAGGAGCGGATCCCGACCGACCTCGGCACGGCGGTCAACATCTGCTCGATGGTCTTCGGCAACCTCGGTATGGACTCCGGCACCGGCGTCGCCTTCACCCGCGACCCCTCGACCGGTCAGCACGGCGTGTACGGCGACTACCTGCAGAACGCGCAAGGCGAGGACGTCGTCGCAGGCATCCGCAACACGGTCCCGCTCGCGGACCTCGAACAGCTCGACCAGACGTCGTACGACGACTTGATGCAGATCATGGCGACGCTCGAAGGGCACTACAAGGACCTGTGCGACATCGAGTTCACCGTCGAGCGCGGCAAGCTGTGGATGCTGCAGACCCGCGTCGGTAAGCGGACCGCGGCGGCGGCGTTCCGGATCGCGACCAGCCTGGTCGACGAAGGCGTGATCGATACCGACGAGGCGCTCCGGCGGGTGAAGGGTGCGCAGCTCGCGCAGCTGATGTTCCCGCGGTTCGACGCGGACGCCGAGAAGGAGCTGATCACCAAGGCGATCGGGGCCTCGCCGGGCGCGGCATCGGGCAAGGTCGTCTTCACCTCGGCCGCGGCGGTCGAGGCGGCCGATCGCGGTGAGAAGGTCATCCTGGTACGGCGTGAGACGAATCCGGACGACCTGCACGGCATGATCGCGGCGCAGGGCATCCTGACCAGCCGCGGCGGCAAGACCTCGCACGCGGCGGTGGTTGCCCGCGGCATGGGCAAGACCTGCGTCTGCGGCGCCGAGGACCTCGACGTGAATGTTGCCCAAGGCACCATCAAGGTCAACGGCACGATCATGGAAGCCGGTGAGCTGATCTCGATCGACGGCACCACCGGCGAGGTCTTCCGCGGCGAGGTCCCGGTCGTCCCGTCACCGGTCGTGCAGTACTTCGAGGGCTCGCTCGCCCCGGAAGCCGGCGAGGAACTCGTCGCGTCGGTGCATCGGTTGATGACCCACGCGGACGAGGTACGGCGTCTCGGCGTACGCACCAACGCGGATACCGCGGACGACGCGGCGCGGGCGCGGCGGTTCGGGGCCGAGGGCATCGGGTTGTGCCGGACCGAGCACATGTTCCTAGGGGAGCGGCGCGAGTCCGTCGAGCGGTTGATCCTCGCGGAGAGCGACGCCGAGCTCGAGGCGGCGCTGGCCGAGCTGGAGCCCTTGCAGCGTGGGGATTTCCTGGAGTTGCTGACCGCGATGGACGGCCTGCCGGTGACGATCCGGTTGATCGACCCGCCGCTGCACGAGTTCCTTCCGTCGATGGAGGAGCTCGCGGTGAAGGTCGCCGTGGCGCGTGAGCGCGGCGAGGACCCGGGTCGCAACGCGGCGCTGCTCGCGGCGGTCCAGCGGCTGCACGAGCAGAACCCGATGCTCGGCCTACGCGGCGTGCGGCTCGGACTGGTCATCCCTGGTCTGTTCGCGATGCAGGTACGGGCGATCGCGTCCGCCGCTGTCGAGCTGCGGGGCCGAGGTAAGGATCCGTGGCCGGAGATCATGATCCCGCTGGTCGGCGCCGTACAGGAGCTGCATCTGGCCCGCGACGAGGTCGAACGTGTGCTCGCCGAGGTCGGCGTCGCGGGGGAGATCCCGATCGGCACGATGATCGAGTTGCCGCGGGCCGCGGTGATCGCGGATCAGATCGCGGAAGCGGCCGACTTCTTCTCGTTCGGTACCAACGACCTGACCCAGACCACATGGGGCTTCAGCCGCGACGACGTCGAGAGCGCGTTCTTCTCGCGGTACCTGGAGAAGGGGATCTTCGCGGTGTCGCCGTTCGAGTCGATCGACCGCGAGGGCGTCGGCGCACTGGTGCGGACCGGAGTGGATCGCGGTCGCGCGACCAAGCCCGATCTCAAGCTCGGCATCTGCGGCGAACACGGCGGCGACCCGGACAGCATCCACTTCTTCCACGACGTCGGCCTCGACTACGTCTCCTGCTCGCCGTTCCGTATTCCGGTGGCGCGCCTGGAAGCCGGGCGGGCAGCATTGGCGGGTGACTAGAGAGAGTCTCCGGCAGACCTTCGGGGAGGACGCGGAGCTGTACGACCGCGTCCGCCCCACCTATCCACCCGAACTCTTCGACGACCTGGCCGGGATCGTGGGCGACCATCCACGTGTCCTCGAGATCGGCCCCGGCACCGGCCAGGCAACGTCCGCCATGGTGGACCGCGGCTGGCCGGTCACCGCCGTTGAACTCAGTCCCGACCTCGCCGGCGTGCTGAAGCGCAGGCTTCCGGGCATCGAAGTAATCGTCGCGGACTTCGACACCTGGGACCTGCCGGCGCAGACCTTCGAACTCGTCGTCTCGGCGACCGCGTTCCATTGGCTCGACCCGGCAACGCGCATGCAGCGATGTGTCGACGTCCTGCGGCCGGGTGGCGCGCTGGCGGTCGTGTCGACACATCACGTCGCGGGCGGAAGCGAGCAGTTGTTCGCCGACGTGCAGTCCTGCTACGACCGATTCACCGACGACGCCACCACGGACGGATTACCCGCGGCGGACGACGTACCTAATGATCCCGAAGGGATCGAACGAAGTGGGCTTTTCGGGTCCGTCGAGTTTCGCAGATATGTCTGGGATGTGGACTATTCGGCCGCGCAGTACCTCGAACTTTTGTCCTCATACTCGGGTCATCGGGCCTTGACAATCGAGCGGCGTGACCGACTGTACGACTGCATCGGCGCTCGCATCGAGGCAGCCGGGGGCTCGATCACGAAGCGTTATTTGAATCAACTGTCTGTAGGAATTTCTCTTAACCAACCCCTTGCGTAGCGGGTCATGGACTGGTCAGAATAACCGGGCGGGAAGGGAGATCACTCGTCGACTTTCGGGTCTGACCTGAACCAGCCGCTGTGGCGGCTCGTGACTCCCTTTCCCGCACCAAATCCCTTTGTTTCTTCGGTCGTTGTAGGGTTTCGGCATGGCCCTTTATGTCGTGCAGCTGCGCTTCGACCCCGCCGACACCGACCGCCGTCTCGAGGTCCGTCCGGCCCACCGCGAGTACCTGACCGAGCTGAAGGAAGCCGGCAAGCTCGTCACCGCCGGACCGTTCCCCGACCAGACCGGCGCCCTGCTCATCTACGACGTAGCCGACGAGGCCGAGCTCCGCGACATCCTCGCCAAGGACCCGTACACCCCGGCCGACGTCTACGAGCTCGCCACGCTCTCGGAGTGGCAGCCCCTCTTCCCGATCAGCTGAGCGACCCCAGCAACGCAAGCGTCTTCGCCCAGCCCTGCAGGAGGGCGGATTCGTTCGCAGGGCGGGTGCCACCGAGAGCGGTCGGCCCGATGATCGGGTGGTCGAGGATCGTGCCGTGCGGTAGGTACGGTGTGCCGCCGACGCCGTGACCCGCGCCGGTGACGATCACCGCCTCGTGCGGGAACTCGGCATGCGCTGTGTCGAGTTCCTGCATGATCAGCTCCGCGGACTGCCTCGAACCCCACTGCGCGTCGGCGGAGCCGGCCACGGCGAGGACCGGACCGTCCACGCCGTCGACCGGGATCGGATCCTCCGGCGCCAACGCCTTGCCCTGATAAGTCCACGCCGCGCCGCCTTGACGGGGGAAGGAGCCCGTCAGGTGGGCGCCCGGCGCGAACAGCACGGTCCCGTCGATGAGATGCGGGAAGTGATCGGCCACCAGCAACGCCGCCTCAGTGCCGAACGACGTACCCATCACGACCAGGCGCGCCGGATCGACCCCGGGTTGCCTCGCGAGCCAGGCGGCCGCCGACGCGAAGTACTCGAGCGGGATGTTGTGCAGGTCGTCCGGTACGCCGGGCGCGTGGAAGTACGCCAGCGCCAGCACCGGATATCCGTGCGACGCCAACAGGTTCGGGCTCGACTGCGGAGGTATGCCGCCTTCCGAGCCACCGAGCAGGAGGACCGCGGGATGCTTGGCGCCGTCCGGCTTCGGGGCGACGTAGATCCCGGTGAGCTTGTGCTTGGCCATCGTGAGCGACTGGCTTGTCACGCCGGCGGACGTCCACTGCCGGGTGAGCGTCGTACTCCCGAGCCGTTTCCCGTCGCGGCTCACGAAGACGTCGAGGTGCTCGACGAATCGTCCGTTGTCCGTCGGCGGGATGTACGACTGCTTGTCGGGATCGCCGTCCGGCGGGTTCATCGACCAGAACAGCCCCATCCCGTCGACGTTCTGGTAGCTCCCGCTCGTGGGCTTCGCGGTGTCGAGGTCGACGGTGCCGTGGGCGTCGGCGGTGAACGTCGCTTCGCCGTGCCACTTCTTTCCGTCCCGGTCTACCGCGTCGGCGCCGACGGTTGCCGACTCGTTCGCGGGTATGTCGGTCACCTTCAGGTGGACAGGTTGGTCGGCCAGCGTCACCGCCTGGTCGACGGTGAGGGCAGCGTGATCGGATCCGTTCGACGAACATCCCGCCACCACCAGGCAACAGGCGAGCGCAGTCGGCAACGATCGGTTCACCGATCCAGATTGACACCCGGGGGAGTCATTTCGAGCAGCGTCGAAATCAGGCTTCGGCGGCTTCGAGGTCCAGGTGGTCGACGTACGCCCAGAGCCAGACGAGCGGGGCAAGGACGAGTTCGGGTTCGTTGTCCTCGTCGGCGATGAACAGCATCGACGCCTCGCCGTTGCTGATGTCCTCGATCACCGCTTCGCACATCTCGAGCGCGAGCTCGAACGGCAGCAGTCGCGGCCCGTTCTCCCAGCGCGGCTCGGGCAGCGGCAGCACGGGCGCCTCGTCGGTCCCGTCCAGCTCGACCGATACCTTCTGCAGCTCCTCGTACAGGTCGTACGAGATCAGTCCCGCGAACGGTCGCCCGTCCAGCCCGATCAGGTACGGATCGTCGGCCCCCTCGCGGAAGGTGTCGCGGATGTCCGGCAGCGCCGCCTTGAGGTCGGTCGCCTCCAGGTACGGCGCTTCGTCCGGCTCCTCCTCGTCAACGTCCACCTCGACCAGCCCGCTGCGCATCTGGTCGAACTGATGCAGCAGCTGGTTCAACTCGTCGTACGCCCCGGCGCCCGGCGCCTGCTGCGCCCGCGCCTCCAGGTCGCGTAGGTGGTCGACCAGATCGTCCTCGAAGTGCAGCTCGTACCGCGGCAGGCCCGGCTCGCGACCAGCGTTGATCTGCGCGACGAGCTGCGTCGAGACCGGCCCGATCCGCTCGGCCAGCACCTCCAGCGGCGTGGTCGGCTTCTCCTCGTCGTCGTGAGCGCAGGAGTCGTCCTCGCCCTTGCCGTCGCCCTCCATCGCCAGCAGCACCTGGAACGCCTGGAACGAGAGCAGCGCGGCGGTCGCCATCGTCCCGTCGCCGATCAGCATCAGCGGATTCCCGCCGGCCTCGGTACGGCGTACGTGGTCGGACATCAGCGTCGCGGCCTGCTCGACGTTCACCTGGCTGGCCAGTGACGACAGCCCGTGGTCCGTGTCCACGCCGAGCAGCTCGACCAGCCGCTCCGAGCTCATGTCGAAGTTCGAGCGCAGGTAGTACCGCAGCCAGCCGGCGTCGACCGGGTTGCCGAGCAGCTCGGCGATCCGGGCGCGGAAGTCGGCCAGGTCGGCGATCGCCAGCACCACCAGAACCGGCTGGTCGCCGTCGCCGATCACCAGCGGCCGGGTATCACCGTTGTGGAATCCTTCGATTACCTGGTGCAAGCTGTCCGCGGCTGCCTCGAGCGGCCACGACTCCGCCTCGAACTCGTTGACCACCGCGGCGGAGGTGTCGTCGGGCATCTGCTGATCCTCTCCGGGGTGCGGCGGGAGTTGGGGGTAACTGTAGGCTGCGGGCGTTTCACCAGGTCACACGGGTCCTCAGGACCCTCGGGCTTCGGCTGCACGTGACATTGGATACGCTGGCACCGGCGGGTCGGTGCAGAGGTATCTCACATGTGAGATAAGGTCCGGCGCGTGACCGATGACTACCTGAGCCGGATCGGAAACCTCATCCGGGACGCCCGCAAGCATCGCGGCTGGACGCAGACGCAGCTCGCGGAAGTACTGAACACCAGCCAGAGTGCGGTGAACAGGATCGAGAAGGGTCATCAGAACCTCACCCTCGAGATGCTCGCCCGGATCGGCGAGGCGCTCGACTCGGAAATTGTCTCTCTCGGCGGCGGCCCGGTCCACCTTCGCGTCGCCGGCGGCCGGCGACTTTCCGGATCCATCGACGTCAAGTCGAGCAAGAACGCCGGTGTCGCGCTGCTGTGCGCATCGCTGCTGAACAAGGGCCGTACGACGCTGCGCAAGGTCGCCCGGATCGAAGAGGTCAACCGTCTCCTCGAGGTGCTGAACTCGATCGGCGTCCGCACCACCTGGCTGAACGACGCCGGTGACCTCGAGATCGTCCCGCCGGCACACCTCGACCTGAGCTCGATGGACGCCGAGGCGGCCCGTCGTACCCGTTCGATCATCATGTTCCTCGGCCCGCTGCTGCACCGCGAGGATGCGTTCGAGCTGCCGTACGCCGGTGGCTGCGACCTCGGCACGCGCACCGTCGAGCCGCACCTGACCGCGCTCCGCCCGTTCGGCCTCGAGGTTAAGGCGACCGGCGGGCAGTACCACGCACTGGTCAACCGGGCGATCACGCCGGGCAAGCCGATCGTGCTGACCGAGCGCGGCGACACCGTGACCGAGAACGCGATCATGGCCGCCGCGCGGTACGACGGCGTGACCGTGATCCGCAACGCCAGCCCGAACTACATGGTCCAGGACCTGTGCTTCTACCTCGACCTGCTCGGCGTGAAGATCGACGGCATCGGTACGACGACGCTCACCGTGCACGGCCGCGCAGACATCGACGTCGACGTCGACTACGCGCCGTCCGAGGACCCGATCGAGGCGATGAGCCTGCTCACCGCGGCGATCGTGACCAAGTCCGAGATCACCATCCGGCGCGCGCCGGTGGAGTTCCTCGAGATCGAGCTCGCGCTGCTCGAGGAGATGGGGCTCGACTACGACCGCAGTACGGAGTACCTGGCCGAGAACGGCCGGACCCGGCTGGTCGACCTCACCACCCGCCCGTCGAAGCTGCACGCGCCGATCGACAAGGTCCACCCGATGCCGTTCCCGGGGCTGAACATCGACAACCTGCCGTTCTTCGCGGTCATCGCGGCGATCGCGACCGGGCAGACGCTGATCCACGACTGGGTCTACGAGAACCGCGCGATCTACCTGACCGACCTGAACAAGCTCGGCGGCCGGGTCAAACTGCTCGACCCGCACCGCGTGATGGTCGAAGGCCCGACGCACTTCTCCGGCACCGAGATGATGTGCCCGCCGGCACTTCGCCCGGCCGTCGTCACGCTGATCGCGATGATGGCCGCGAAGGGTACGTCGGTACTGCGCAGCGTCTACGTGATCAACCGCGGCTACGAGGACCTCGCCACCCGGCTCAACTCGCTAGGCGCTCAGATCGAGACCTTCCGGGACATCTGAGTCCTGCAGGAAGGCGACCGCCTCGGCGATCACAGCCGGGTCCTGGAGGATCCGGCTGTGGCCGAGGCCTGTGGTGGGCAGGAAATGCGCCCGCTCGCCATAGTTCCGCAGCAACACCTGCGCCTGCGCTGGGTCCACGACGTCGTCCTCGTCGTTGTGGATCACGAGTAGCTCGGCCTTCCCGGTCGCGACCGAGAATCGGTTCCAGATCTGGTTGTCGCCGTCGAAGTACCCGCGCTCGATCGACCGGCGCAGGTGCTTGTTGATCTTCGGACCCAGCCCGAGCGCCGCGCAGAACGTATCGGCCAGGTAGCCGAAGTCCGCGACGCCGCTGATCGTCACGATCCGCCGCGCTGCCACGCCCTCGCGGACCGCGTACAACGCGAACGGCACGCCGAGCGAATGTGCGATCACGCCTTCGAACGGTCCGTGCCGTTCCTCGAGCTGCTGGATGATTCGCTGATGCCCGAGGATCGACACGATCGGCCCGGGGGAGTCGCCGTGCCCGGGCGCGTCGTACGACACCGGGCTGTATCCGAGCTCGAGCAGTCGCGTGATGAATCCGGCGTACCGCGATGCCCGTGACCGCCAGCCGTGCACGAGCAGCACCGGCCGTTTGCCGTCGCCCCACGCGTAGGTGAGCACGCCGTCGATGTCTTCGACCCGTGCCGCGTCGTGGACGTGGCGCTCGCTGTCACGGATCTGGCCGCGGGCGAGCGGGCGGCGCCACAGCCCGAACGCGAGCCGGCCGCCGAGCCGTGGCGACACCGCTCCGATGGTCCGCAGACCCGTGCCGATCAGCTGCTGCATGAACGTCCTCCCCTAACTATACGAACGGTCGTACTATTACTTTTGCACGAGATCATCGTCAAGGGCAACTAGGATCGGGAGCCGTGGAGAAGGTCGACGGACGGTTGGTGCGGGGTGACCAGACCCGCCGCGCCGTGCTGCGCCGGTCGGTCGACATCGCGTCGGTCGACGGGCTCGAAGGCTTGTCGATCGGGCGGCTCGCGACCGAGCTCGGAATCAGCAAGAGCGGGCTGTTCGCGCATTTCGGCTCCAAGGAGGAGCTGCAGCTGTCGACGATCCGGGCCGCGCGGCGGATCTACGCCGACAACGTGGTGATCCCTGCGTACGAGGTCGAGCCTGGTCTCGGGCGCGTGTGGGCGTTGAGCAAGCACTGGCTCGACTACTCGCAGCGCCGGGTGTTCCCGGGTGGCTGCTTCTTCCAGAAGGTCTCGCACGAGTACGCCGCCCGAAGCGGTGCCGTCCACGACGCCCTCCTCACGGTCCACTGGGAGTGGATGGGACTGCTCGAGGAGGCCGTCCAGGCTGCCGTCGACAACGGTGAGCTGGAGGCCGACGCCAAGCAGTTGGCGTTCGAGCTCAACGCGTACTACGAGGCCGCCAACCTCGCGTCGATCCTGCACGACGACGGCGGCGCGGCGTACGAGCTGGCGCGTCAGGCCATCCGCTCGCGGCTGGAGTCGACCGCCACCGCGGGCACGACGCTGCCCCGCTGAGTCGGGAGGTCGCGGCGCCGGCGGATCGGTGAGGCGAGCAGGACGAGACCGGCCAGCGGCACGCCGGCTGTCGTGATCCAGAGGGCTGGTGTGAGGCCGAGGGTCTGTCCGAGTACGCCGCCGAGCAGTGCGCCGAGCGGGATCGTGCCGTAGTTGACGAAGGCCGTCGTTGCGGTGAGGCGGCCGAAGAGGTCGAGCGGGCAGTAGGACTGGAGGAACGTTGCCTTCACGACGTTTCCGCCGACGACGCCGAGACTCACGCCGAACGCGCCGACCAGGTAGAACCACGGGCTCGCGCCGCTCAACGGGATCAGCAGTGCGAGCGTCGGCAATCCGAGTTCGCACAGCAGCAGCGCCCTCGCCGTACCAAACCGTATGGTATGCCGTCCAACGAAGGCGCCGAGGACTCCGCCGCTTGATGCTGCCGCGATCAGGGTGCCGACTGTGCCTGCGGTGAGGCCCGCTTCGCGGACGAGGAAGACGACGATGATCGCCTGGTATCCCATCAGTGCGAGGTTGGAGACGGCGCCGAAGAACGTGAGGGTGCGCAGCCAGACGTCCTGCGCGACCAGCCTGATGCCGGCCCGGATCGCGCCGGGCTGTCGCGGGATCGTCGTACGGCGTTCTCGATAGCGGATCGCGGCGAGACAAGCGAGGGCGACCAGGAAGCTGGCCGCGTCGACGAGGACAGCGTCGGCGGCACCAATCAGTTGCACCAGGAGCCCGCCGCAGCCCAGCCCGGCGATCTGCGCTGCCGAGGCGCTGCCATGCAGCTTCGCATTGCCCTCGGCGTGATCGGCCGAGGCCAGAAGCGTCGGCAGATATGCGGTGTATGCCGTTTGGAACACGACCGATGCCGCGCCGGCGAGCACCGCGACGACGAGCAGCAGTTGGATGGTCAGTCGGCTGCCGGACAACGGAACCAACGCGAAGAGGCCGGCAGAGACAACGCAGGAGATCAGCATGACCGGTCGACGGCGTACCCGATCGATCCAGGCGCCGGTCGGGAGTCCGATCAGCAACCACGGCGCCCAGGCGGCCGCGGTGAGCAGACCGACCTCGAAGGTTGTTGCATCGAGCATCGAAATGGCGACGAGGGGGAGTGCTACCGAGGAGGTCGCGCTGCCGAAGCGGTTGATCGTCTCGCCGGTCCAGAACAGGCGGAAGTCCCGATTGCTCAGCAGGAGGCTCATGAGCGGCGGGGGAACGACTGCAGTTGGACGATCACCCGCTCGGCGCCGTCCGCCGGTTCGGTGCCGGTATACCGATCTATGACAGCGGCGATCTCTTCGTTGAGGTTGTGCAGCTGATCCGGCGTGAGGTGCAGGTCGCGCCAATCGGACAGGCCCGCCGCGTGCTGCCACTCACCTGGCCAGTCCTCGTCGAGGTACGTGCGGACACGGTTGTAGTACCGCTCGACCAGATCGCGGAGATAGACGTCGAGTGCGCGCCGCGTCTCGGGATCGTCGAGGAACTCGGACGGGTCCAGAACGGTCTGCCGATCGGGGAGCCGCCACCAGCGCTCGCGCTTGGTGCCGCGATCGGGATCCTCCTCGAGGTACCCGTGCTCGGCGAGCAGTCGCAGGTGCCAGCTGATCGTCCCGGTGTTCTCGCCGAGTCGCGTCGCCAGCGTGCTCGACGTGGCCGGTCCGTCGAGCTCGATCGCCTCCAGGATGCGCATCCGGAGCGGGTGGGCGAGTCCGCGCAGACTCCGGGCATCGATCCGTCGCATTGTTGCAGAGTAATCTCTGCAGAGAAGTCTCTGCAACTAGGTTTGTCGGTGGGCGTCCCTAGGTTTGGCGGTATGCACGTGGTGGCTCAGCTGGCGGTCTCGCTGGACGGGGTGGCGTCGGGGTTCGACGTCGACCTCGCCCGGTTCTATGCGCTCGCCTCGCTCTGGCAGGAGGAGGTGACGCTGATCGGCGCGGACACGATCCTTGCCCAGGAGTCCGACGTACTCGCTGCTCCCCGGCGCGGCCCGCGACCGGAGGGCCCGCTGCTGGCGGTCGTCGACAGCCGAGCCCGCGTCCACAGCTGGACCTCACTCCGCGACCTCGGCTACTGGTCCGACGTCCTTGCTTTGTACGCCGACCAAACGCCCGCACGCCCACCCGACTCGACCACCCGCGAACTCGTCACCGGCTACGACCAGGTCGACCTCGCCGAAGTCCTCGACGTGCTTGACCGCAGAGGTGTGCACACCGTCCGAGTCGATTCGTCCGGTGCGCTGTTGCGAGCCTGCCTGGAGCTCGAGCTGATCGACGAGTTGGCCCTGCTCGTCCACCCGGTCCTGGTCGGCTCCGGCGAACGCTGGTACGACACCCGCCGGCTCAACCTGCACCACGTCGGCACCGAGGTCTTCAAGGACGGCGTGCTCTGGATGCGTTACTGCGTGGCCATCTGAACGTCGCGAAACTGTCGGTGCTCGCGGCTACTGTGTGCAGTAATGAGGAAGCAGCATGAGGGGTACGACGAGCACGACGCGGAGCGCTGGGTTGCCGAGCCGGTCAAGCGACCGGGCCGGACCGCGTTCGCGCGTGATCGCGCGCGCGTGCTGCACAGTGCGGCGTTGCGGCGGCTGGCGGCCAAGACGCAGGTCGTGACGGCCGGCAGCGACGACTTCACCCGGAACCGGCTGACCCACAGCCTCGAGGTCGCCCAGATCGGCCGCGAGCTGGCGGCGACGCTCGGCTGCGATCCGGACATCGTCGACGCGGCCTGTTTGTCGCATGATCTCGGGCATCCGCCGTTCGGCCACAACGGTGAGCGCGCGCTCGACCAGGTCGCGGCGGACATCGGCGGCTTCGAGGGCAACGCGCAGACGCTGCGACTGTTGACGCGGCTGGAGTCGAAGACCTTCGACGCCGAGGGACGCAGCGTCGGGCTGAATCTGAGTCGCGCCACGCTCGACGCCGCGACGAAGTACCCGTGGCCGCGCCGCCCCGGCGAGCGCAAGTTCGGGGTGTACGACGACGATCTCGCCGTTTTCACCTGGCTGCGTCCGGGCGTGGGGGAGCGCCGCTGCCTGGAGGCGCAGGTGATGGACTTCGCCGACGACGTCGCGTACTCCGTGCACGATGTCGAGGACGCGATCGTCGCGCATCATCTCGATCTCGCCGCGGTCGATGCGGACAGAGCGCCGTACTGGCAGACGGTCCGGCAGATGTATTTGCCCGAGGCAACCGACGCGGAGCTCGACGAGGGCTGGGCCCGGCTGACCTCGCTGATCTACTGGCCCGGCTCGACCTTCGACGACAGTCGACGTGCGCTCGGCGGCCTCAAGGACCTCACGAGTCAGCTGATCGGCCGGTTCGCCACCGCCGCCGAGCAGGCCACACATGCCGTCTTCGGCCGCTCCCGCTTGATCCGCTACGAGGCTGACCTCGTCGTCCCCGACGGCATCCGCACCGAGATCGGTCTGTTGAAGGGCGTGGGCATGTTCCACGTCCTCGACTCACGCGAGCGCCAGGCCCGCCGCGCCACTCAGCGCGAGCTCCTCACCGAACTGGTCGAGGCGCTGTGGAAGACAGCGCCACGCAACCTCGACCTCCCGTTCCAGTCCGACTTCGCGGACGCGGTCGACGACAACGCCCGCCTGCGCGTCGTCGTCGACCAGGTCGCGTCCCTCACCGACCCTTCAGCTCTGGCCTGGCATGCCCACCTGGTCGAGGGGAAGATCCAGCCCTAGCTGCGAGCGGATGGGGTTGTTGGTGTCGCGGATCTGCTGCAGTTCCGCATCCGACAGGGCACGCCGGTAAACGCGGACCTCATCGAGCGTCCCCACGAAACGGTTGGCGCCGTCGACCCGCTGGCCGACATGAATGCCCTGTACGCCGAACTCCTTGCCCGCCGTCACCGAACCAGCCGGCGCCGTCGCAGAGCCGACCTCAACACCATCGACCAGCAACCGCAGCTTCCCCTTCACCCGCTGGAGTACGACGTGATGCCACTGATCGTCGTTATACGCCGACGCAGACTGCACCGTCACGTTGTAGCGATCCACCGCCAGCAAGGCGCGGATCCGATTGCTCGCCGGCTCTGCCCGCAACCAGATCTGCGGCGTGGTGCCGGAGCCGGTGCGATAGGCCCACAGGATCGCGTGCGACCCCGTCGTCGCGCCGTACTTGATCCAGGTCATCAGCGTGAAGTCGTCCGCACCGAGGTCGATCGACCGGTCGAACGGCACCTCGACGTAGTCGTCCACGCCGTCCATTGCCAGCCCGTTCCCGAACTTGCCCGCGGCAACAGTCGCCCCGCCGCGGACGTACGCCGGATTGTGGGCGGGACCAACGTCAGCGGTGCGCGGCCCGGGCGCGGGCGGGCCGGGGATGCCGGGCGGCGTACCGTTCGGCGTCGACAGGTACGCCTCGTTGAACCGGGCCCACCGGATCGTCTCGTACGGGCTCGCGACGCCCGCCTCGTACAAAAGCCCGGCCTGATCCCCGTCCAGCCGCACCATGTCGGAGTACGCCGACGGTCCCCAGTAGAAGACCTTCCCCTGCTGCCACGTGCCGAACGACCGCGCCTCGTCGTACGACGATCGCACCGTCATCACCTCGCGCGCGGCCGGATGCGCCGGCGCCGAGAACAGGATCCGGTTCTGCCGATCGCCTTCGTTGCGCGCGCTGAACCGCAGCAGCGAGCCTTGTACGTCGGGCATCACCAGCTGCGGGATCGTCTTGAACGGCGCGTCGAACGTCGCCCCGCCGTCGCTGCTGATCGCGTACGCACGGTTGCCCGGATCGGTACCGCGTTCACGTGCCAGCGCGTAGATCCGCCCGTCGGTCAGCTCGACGACGGTGATCTCGCCTACGATCACCTTGCCGTCGTCGCGGGCCATGGTCGCGCCGATGTGCCAGGTCTCGCCGGAGTCGTCGCTGTAGATGAGATGGCCGCCGTACACGTGTGGGCCGACGCCGTCGTACGTCTCGTAGGTCGCGCCGACGATCAGCCGGCCGGCGTGCGGTCCGTGCTGGAGCTGGATCCCGTGCATCGGGCCGGTCGCGTACCAGAAGTTCCAGCTCGGCAGCTTGGCGTCGGTCAGCTCGCGAGGCGCGGTCCAGGTGGCGCCGAAGTCGTCGCTGGTCTGGACGTACGGATCGCGGTCACAGCCGTTCGTGCACGGCTGCGGACCGTTGTGCGTGGTGACGAGCACGATCCGGCCGGTCTTCTGGTCGACGATCGGTACGGGGTTGCCGTGCGTACTGCCGTTGCCGTCGGAGACGACCTGCAGCGGACCCCAGGTCTTGCCGCCGTCCGAGGACCGCTTGAGCACGATGTCGATGTCGCCGTCGTCGCCGCAGTCCGCGACCCGGCCTTCGGCGAACGCGAGCACTTCACCGTCGGTCGCGTGCACCACGGCGGGGATCCGGAAGCACGAATATCCCTCGGTTTTCTGCTGGAACAGCACACTGTCGTCGACGAACGGCGCTTCGGCGGTGGCGGGTGCTGGTGAGGTTATGAAGGTGCTGATCATCAGTAGGGCGGTGAGAACGCGCATGACTCTCCAGGGAGGACATAGGACGTCTGATGTCCTCGACAAATTAGTCATCGTTGTCGCGCGCGGCAAGGGTTCGCCGAGGACTAAGGTCCTCTTATGGCTGATGCAGAGCAGATCGTCATCGTCGGTGCGAGTCTCGCGGGAGCGACCGCCGCCGAGGCCCTTCGGACGGAAGGCTGGACCGGTGGTGTGGTCCTGATCGGCAGCGAGCAGTCCCTGCCGTACGAGCGACCTCCGCTGTCGAAGGACGTGCTGCTCGCCAAGAAGGGGACCGAATCCGCGCAGCTGCACGATCAGCAGTGGTACGACGACAACAAGATCGACCTGCGCCTGGGGACCACGGTCACCGCGATCGACCCGGCCGCGCACACCGTCACGCTCGACGACGGCTCACAGGTGTCGTACGGCAAGCTGCTCATCTCGACGGGCAGCCGGGTCCGGACTCTCGACGTACCGGGTGGCGATCTGCCGGGTGTGCACTACCTGCGGACGGCCGAGGAGTCGCAGGCGCTGACCGACGCGTACGCCGCGAAGCCGCGCGTTGTCGTCGTCGGCGCGGGCTGGATCGGGCTGGAGGCGGCGTCGGCCGCGCGCGAGCGGGGGAGTGAGGTGACGGTCGTCGAGCCGCAGTCCACTGCGCTGGCGTCCGTGATGGGCGAAGAGGTCGGCGAGGTGTTCGCCGACTTCCAACGGCAGCACGGCGTGCAGTTCCGGTTCGGGATCGGGGTCGAGGGCTTCGAGGGGACCGACAAGGTGACCGGTGTCCGTCTGGCCGGCGGCGAGGTGCTCCCGGCGGACCTGGTGGTCGTCGGCGTCGGCGTGCGCCCGAACACTGAGCTCGCCGAGGAGGCCGGCATCGAGGTCGCGACGCCGGACAACGGCTCCGGCATCGTGACCGGCGCAGACCTGCGGACGTCGGCGGCCGACGTGTACGCCGCCGGTGACGTGGCCCGCTGGGAGCACCCGCAGTACGGCCGCCCGGTCCGCGTCGAGCACTGGCAGAACGCGAAGGACAGCGGCAAGGCGGCGGCGAAGGCGATGCTCGGCGAGGACGTGGCGTACGACTCGATCCCGTACTTCTTCACCGACCAGTTCGACCTCGGCATGGAGTACGCCGGCGACATCCCGCGCGGCACGTCGTACCAGGTCGTGTTCCGTGGCGACCCGAAGTCCGGCGCCTACATGGTCTTCTGGCTCGACGACGACCACCACGTCCTGGCCGGCATGCACGTCAACCTGTGGGACACCGGACTCGACGCGGTCCGCGAGCTGATCCGCTCCGGCAAGGCGGTCGACCCGGCCCGCCTCGCCGACACCTCGATCGAGCTGTCCGACGTCTAGATCGGGTAGGTGACGTAGGCGAACTGCGTGCTGTTCGGCGACCAGCTCGGGACGTTCATCGTGCCCTGGCCGCCGAACAGCGTCGTCAGTTCGCGGACGCCGTCGTTGGTCAGCAGACGCAGTCTTACGTCGCCGATGTCGGCGGGATGCCCCTCGGTGCCGGGCGGGAAGCTCACGTACGCGATCGCCGAGCCGTCCGGCGCGGGGTGCGGGAACCAGTTGACGCGCTCGTCGTCTGTCAACTGCTCGACCTCACCGCTGCCGACCGCGATCCGGAACAGCTGCGCCTGGCCTGCCCGCTCCGAGTTGAAGTAGATCCACTTGCCGCCCGGGCTGTACTCCGAGCCGTCGTCGGCGAACTCGTCGTCCGTCACCTGGACGTCGGCGCCGCCGGCGCTAGGAATCGTCCAGACGTTGGTGATCCGCTGGCCGTCCCGGTTCTCGAGCCCGATGTACGCCAACGTCTTCCCGTCCGGCGAGACGCCGTGCAGGTAGTGGTGGAAGCCCGGGCCGCGATCGTTCGTCACCCGGCGTCCGGGCCCGCCCTCGATCGGTACGGCGTACAGGTGGCCGTCGTCCGCGGACACGTAGACCGTCTGCCCGTCCGGGCTGACCACGTGGTCGTTGTTGATGTCCGGCACTCCGCCGAGCTCGATCTCCTCGAGCCCGTCGTTCACCCGGAACAGGCGGCCGTTGCCGTTGACGATCAGAACGTCGTCCGGTGTCCAGTTCGGCGCCTCGAAGAGGATGTCCGACGAGCTGAACACCAGACGGTGCTCGCCGCTGGTGACATCGACGACGTACAACTCGGACCGCTGACCAGGGCGAAGAGTTCGTGGCATACCCGCAAACCTATGTGATCGGTCCAGCTAGACTCACGGGGTGGCTGGCCGGATCAAGGAAGAGGACATCGCGCTGGTGCGCGAGCGGGCCCGGATCGACGACGTTGTGGGTTCGTATGTGACCTTGAAGAACGCCGGCGGCGGCAACCTGAAAGGGCTGTGCCCGTTCCACGACGAGAAGTCGCCGTCGTTCAACGTCACCCCCTCCCGCGGCTTCTTCTACTGCTTCGGCTGCCAAGAGGGCGGCGACGTCATCGACTTCATCCAGAAGATCGACCAGATCACGTTCTCCGAGGCGGTCGAGACGCTGGCCTCGAAGGTCGGGATCCAGCTGCGGTACGAGGACTCCGGTGCGCCGGTGCCGCGCGGTCCGGGGAACCAGCGGCCGCGGTTGGTCGAGGCGCACAAGGTCGCGGCCGAGTTCTACGTCGACCAGCTGTTCGGTGCGGCCGAGGCGGCGCCGGGTCGGCAGTTCCTGGACAAGCGCGGGTTCGACAAGGATGCCGCTGTTCACTTCGGCGTGGGGTTCTCGCCGCGGGGTGGCGACGTACTGACGAACCACCTGCGCGGGCGGGGCTTCACGAACGCCGAGCTGGTCGCGTCGGGGCTGTCCGCTGATGGGCAGCGCGGGCTGTACGACCGGTTCCGCGGCCGGCTGATGTGGCCGATCCGGGACGCGTCGTCGGACGTGATCGGGTTCGGCGCGCGGCGGCTGTTCGACGACGACCGCATCGAAGCGAAGTATCTGAACACGCCTGAGACGCCTATCTACAAGAAGTCGAAGGTCCTGTACGGCGTGGATCTTGCGCGGCGGGAGATCGCCAAGGGTCGGCAGGCTGTCGTCGTCGAGGGTTATACCGACGTTATGGCTTGTCATCTGGCCGGGGTGCAGACCGCGGTCGCGACCTGCGGTACGGCGTTCGGCGACGATCACGCGCGCGTGCTGCGGCAGTTGCTGCTGGATCACGATCAGTTCCGTGGCGAGGTGATCTTCACCTTCGACGGGGACGAGGCGGGGCAGCGGGCGGCGTTGAAGGCGTTCGCGGGGGACCAGGCGTTTGCGGCGCAGACGTACGTCGCGGTCGAGCCGGACGGTCTCGATCCGTGCGATCTGCGGCTGGAGAAGGGCGATGCGGCGGTCCGCGAGCTGATCGGACGGCGGGTGCCGCTGTATCGGTTCGTGCTGGGGAACGTGTTGTCGAAGTACGACCTGGATCGGGCGGACACGCGGGTCGATGCGCTGCGGGATGCGGCGCGGCTGGTGATCAGCATTCGCGACCGGTCGAAGGTGGACGCCTTCACGCGGGAACTCGCCGGGCATCTGGGGATGGATGAGGACCAGGTGCGCTCGGAGGTTTATCGCGCTGCCGCTCGGCAGGGGGCAGCTCCTGGGCAGTCCGGGCGGCCGGGTTCTGGACAGCCTGGTTCCGGCCAGCCTGGTTCCGGCCAGCCTGGGCGGCCGGGCTCTGACCAGACTGGGGGCGCGGCTGCCGTCCAGCATGGGCAGCCGGTTGGTGCGCCGCAGCAGCCTCGCCGCGCAGACGTGCCCTCACCGCGTGACCAGCGGTACGTGATCGAGTGGGACGCCCTGAAGGTCGCGATGCAGCACCCCAACCTGGTCGGCGTCGCCTTCGACGAACTCGACGACCACGACTTCACCCACCCCTGGCTAGCGGCGATCCGCACCGCAATGGCAAAGGCAGGCGGCCCCGCCGCTGCACCCGCCGCCGAGGCCTGGGTGGTCGCCGTACGCGATGCCATCGGCAACGATCCGGCCGCCGCAGTCGTCGGCGCACTCGCCGTCGACCCGCTACGCCTCGGCCGCGAGCCCGACGAGCAGTACGCCCAAGCGTTGCTGGCCCGCTTGCAGGAACTGACCTGCGCCCGCCGCATCCAAGACCTGAAATCCAAGCTCCAACGCACGAACCCGATCGACCGCCCAGACGAGTACAACCGAATGTTCGGCGAACTCATCGCCCTAGAGGCCTACAAAGCCGAACTCCGCAACCGAGCAATCTCCGGCGCGATCTAGTCCTCCTTCAGGTGCTCCACGAGCCGCGCCGTCTCCTCGGCGTACTTCGCCGCGAACTCCTCACTGTCCGGATCAAGACCAAGCGCCCTCGCGATCTGCGGAAACACCACCGGCGCCGCAGCCAGCCCGAACAGCGCGAGCCCCGTGTACGCCGCATCGAGGTTGGCCGCCAGTTCGCCATCAGTCTGCCGCTGCCGGAAATCGTCGAGCATGCTCTGGAACCTGGCCCGCTGCCCCTCCGGATCCAGCGCGCTGGTGTCCCGATCGACAGCCTCACGCACGAGTAAGCGCAGCAAATCAGGCTGGGCGATCGACGTACGAGCGTAGGCCGCGACCACCTCACCAAGTGATTCCGCGTCCGCGGCAATATCCGGCTCGCCCGCCCGCCACCGGTCGGCGACTGCTTTATAGAGCCCTTCTTTGCCGCCGAAGTAGTACGAGATCAGCTGCTTGTTCACGCCTGCCCTAGCAGCGATCTCGCTCACCCGCGCACCACCGAACCCGTGCGCGCCGAACTCGATCACCGCCGCATCCAGCAACTGCTGCCTGGTGCGCTCGGCGTCCCGCTGCCGCTCGTCGGGTCCCGGTGATCTCCGCACGAAATCATCCTAGCGGACAGCCATCCGCCGTGCTAACTTAATCAACCACACGGATGATAGAGTTTGATGCACGGATGATTGGAGACGACGATGAAGGTAGCGATCGTGGGCGCCGGGATCGGCGGGCTGGCTCTGGCGCAAGGTCTGCAGAAGGCAGGCGTCGACGTAAAGGTCTTCGAGCGCGACCCCTCACCCCGCCACCGCAACCAGGGCTACCGCATCCACATCAGCCCGGTAGGGGAGGAGGCCCTAGCCGCAGTCCTCCCCGACTTTGTGCGCCGTCGAGTCATCGCGACCGCGACACAACCAGGCGATCTGGTCGCCGGCTTCGACTCCCAGCTCCAGGTGCAGTTCGAGCAGGAGTTCCCGGTAGCCGGTCCGGACGCGGTGACGTCAGTGGACCGCTACGCCTTCCGCCGCGCGCTGATGACCGGCCTGGACGACGTACTCGAATTCGGCAAACAGTTCGACTCGTACGCCGAGACCTCCGGAGGCGTGCAGCTCGCCTTCACAGACGGCACGTCCACGTTCGCCGACGTCCTCGTCGGCGCCGACGGCGTCGGCTCGCGGGTCCGCGCGCAGCTCCTACCAGAACAAGACGTACTCGACATCGGCGTCCGCTGCATCTACGGAAAGGTGCCCCTGACAACAAACGTCCGCGAGGTTGCACCACCGCCCTTCCTCCGCGGCTTCTGCTTCGCCAGCAACGGCGCCGGCACCGGCCTGGCCTTCGGCCCAGTAATCTTCCGCGAGCCCCCAGCCGAGTACGGCGACTACCTGATGGCAGTTCTAACCGGCACAAACGAAGTACTAGGCGCCTCCGACGACGAACTCTTCACCATGCCCGCCGCCGACCTCTGGTCAATCGTCACCCGCTCGGTGACCAACTGGCACCCATCAATCCGCACCCTGGTCGCCGCCGCCGACCCGACCGCCGCCTTCCCCATCACCCTGCGAACCTGCATCGAAGTCCCCTCCTGGTCCTCAAACCACCTAACCCTCCTAGGCGACGCCATCCACCCCATGACCCCTGCCGCCGGAGCCGGCGCCAACACCGCCCTCTGGGACGCCGCAAGACTGGCCCGCGCGCTGACCTCCGGCGAGGACCTCGCGTCCTACCAGCAGGACATGATCCCCAATGCCCAAGCCGTGGTCACCGAGTCGCTACACAACGCCGAGCGCCTCTTCCACATCTCAATCCCCGTTTAGCTCAGTGACTCGCGCAAGGTCTCCTGCACTTCGTCGAGCCGTTCGAGCATCATCAGCGCGGTCTCGTGCCGTGCGCGAGCGTAGAGCTCGAGCGACGGCGTGACCGCTTCCTGCGGCTCGGCCAACGGAAACGTCGAGCCCAGCGTGTAGGCACATCCGACGGCGACCGTGGACACCAGATCGTCAGGGCGCGCCGCTGGGTGCTCCTCGCGATAAGCAGCCAGCAGCTCACCCAATCCGTCAACCCACCCATCGCCGAGCATCAGCGTCCGCGGGTCGCACCCGATCCGCGCGATCTCCCACGCCATGAAGCGTGGACCTGGCGGCTGGAAGTCAATGACAGCTGCAACCTCGTCCCCGCACATCATCAAGTTCGGCGCCGCCAAATCCCCGTGCACCACCTGCACCGTCAGGTCGGGCAACTCATCCAGAACGGCCTGCGCCCTCCCCAGCAACGCACGCCGTTCCCTGGCGGCCTCCAACGCCCAACTCTCGAACGGGCTGCGCACCGCCCGACTCGCGTAGTCGTCAATCACCCGATCGAACTGCCGCCGCGACCGCACAACCCCCCGCACTCCAACGCCTGCACGCACCGTCGGAGCCGCCGCCGGATGCTCCGCCAACCGCCGATGCAGCCTCCCCAACACACCCCCGACCGCCGCCCACCTCGCCCCGACCAGCCCACCCTCCGCCGTCTCCCCATCGACGAACTCCCACAACGACATCGGCACCCGCTCGTCGATCACACGACCATCAAGCGTCCGCCGCACCTCAGCCACCGGCACGCCACCCTGCATCGCAAACTCAGCGAGCCCGATAGCCGCCCGCTCCCGCCCGACCTCCCCGCGATACACCTTCGCAAACCACCGCCGCCCACCCTCGTCGACGACGCGATAGTTGCTGGTCGCCGTACCCGCGAGGATCTCCGTCACCTCAACAGCACGCACGCCGTACGACGCCCCCAACGCCTCGACGACCCTCTCCACCTCAATCAGGATCGTTCCCCGTCACACCATCAACCGCCTCACGCAACACGTCCGCATGCCCGGTGTGCTTCAAATACTCCTCAAGCAGATCAACAAGAATCCGCCGCCGATTGCACGACCACCGAGGATCCGGATCTGCAATCACCACATCAAGCCCACCATCCGCAGATAGCTCCTGCCACGCAGCCCGCGACCGCGCAGCAGCCCCATACCAAAGCCCGTAAAGCTCCTCCGGCGAATCACTAACCGCCGACTCCCAACCCCACCGATCATTCTCAACCCACCCCCGCCCATCCCACGGCGCCCCCAACCCCCGCCCCGCCGCCCGAGCCGCAAACCCATCCTCCACAAACGCCATGTGCTTCGCGAGCCCCGCCAACGTCATCGCCGACGGCGCATGCCGCCGCCGCAACTCCTCCGCCCCAAGCCCACCCGTCTTCCAACCAAACTGCCTCCGCACCCGATCCAACGCAAACTGCAACATCTCCACCTCACCCCCACGCAAACACTCACCCACCGGCAACCCTCTCCAGTCCAAAACCCCTCCTCCACAAGCCACCCCCACCCTCCCGCACCACCCGTCCACACCACCCAACCAATCCGCCCCACCCACCCACCAACCCACGGCCCCAACGCCCGCCCCCGACCCATCGCAGGCCTCAAGTCCACACCAGCTCAGCTCCAGCCCACACCAGCTCGCGCGTCCGCCGACACCGCTCCGTGCCAGCTCCCGCGCAAGCCATCACGCACCACGTCAGCGCCTACGCACGCCAGCTCTCAGGCACGCCGGCTCTCAGGCACGCCGGCTCTCAGGCACGCCGGCACCGCACCACGCGAGCTCCTGCGCAGGCCAGCCCCGGCGCACGCCGACCCGCTCCGCGCCAGCTCCCGCGCACACCAGCTCCCAGACACGCCGACATCGCAACCACGTGAGCTCCTGCACATGCCAGGCCCGGCGCACGCCGACACCGCGCCGCGCCAGCTCCCGCGCACGCCAGCACCGCACCACGTGAGCTCTCGCGCACGCCAGGCCCGGCGCACGCCGACACCGCGCCGCGCCAGCTCCCGCGCACGCCAGCACCGCACCACGCGAGCTCCAGCCGACGCCAGCACCGCGTACGCCACGCCCACGTCGCCCACCTCGCGCAGAATCAGCACTGCCCGGGGACCATGGGTTCCCCGGGCAGTGCCTTCTGTGTGTTTAGGGTTCAGCTCTCGAGTGCTGCATCCAGCGTGATGTCGACGCCGGCCAGCGCCTTGCTGATCGGGCAGTTCGCCTTAGCCGCCTGCGCCGCCTCCGCGAACCCGGCCTCATCCAGACCATCGACCTCAGCACGAACCGTCAGCTTGATGCCGGTCAGCTTGAAGCCACCATTCGCCTGATCCGGTCCGAGCGTCACGTCAGCCTTCACCTCATGCGACAGCGGCTTCCCGCCCCGCCCAGCAATCTCCGCACTCAACGACATCGCATAGCAAGCGGTGTGGGCAGCTGCGATGAGTTCCTCCGGGCTGGTGGTACCGCCCGCATCATCAGCAGCGCGCTTCGGGAACGAAACGTCGTACGTCCCAACCTTCGAGCTGCTCAGCTCCACCTGCCCCGAGCCCTGCTCCAGAGTGCCGTTCCAAGCGGTCCGCGCAGTACGAGTAGGCATCGCAATCTCCTTCAGAAGTTATCTTGTGTACAAGATACTTGTGCACAAGATATGCTGCCGTCAAGTCCCCACCGGGTGAGACCCCGACCACAGGAGCGAGCCATGACCGAGACGAGGGTCCTCGACGACCTGCTCTGCTTCGACCTGTACTCGCTCTCCCGCACGGTCACCGCCCTGTACCGCCCGGTCCTAGAGCCGCACGGCCTGACCTACCCCCAGTACCTCGTCCTGGTCACCCTCACCCGCCTAGGCCCCAGCCCCATCGGCGCCATAGCCCGAGCCACCCGCCTGGACCACGGCACCCTCACCCCGCTACTACGCCGTCTAGCCGACCGCGGCCTAATGACCCTCGACCGCTCCCCAACCGACGCCCGCTCAGTAACCGTCGCCCTAACCCCCGCCGGCGAGGCTCTCAAGCCGGTCTTCCGCGAGGCCCAATGCCACCTAGGCGAGTCCCTAGGCCTAACCGAAGCCCAAGTCCGCCGCCTCCAATCCACCCTCCACCAACTAGCCGACCACCTCGACAACGACTGACCGAAGCGTCACTGCGTGGCAATCGCGTAGGCGGCGGCCGGCAGGAGAGGGAGTCCGTTCCGTACCTCGACCAGCTTCGGGAGCCTGTAGTCCTCAGAGCGACTGACCTCCATGCCGTGCGCTCCGAACGTCGCTTCGGCGTGGCATCCGGCCGGACTCAGTCCGATCAGGTACCCGCGCTGAACTGTCAGTAGGAGCGCCTCGAGCCGGAACAGCAGGTTCAGATCGAAAGTGATGGTCATCGCAGGCGTCTCATCGACGATCAGTTCGACTTGTGGATGGTGCACCGAGGTGATCTTGTGGCTGGCCAAGCTGACGTATTCGGGCGGCCCGGCTCCGGTCAGAGTGGCCTTCGCTGCAGTTGTCAGTGCCCGATGGGTCTGCCACGCCCAAAGGATAGGGTCGCCGAGATTCTGCTCGAGCGTATGCGCGATCGCCCCGGCCACAGGACCGCTCAGCAGGTGCGCTGACATGCTCAGCCGGGGTACCTCGTTGAGCACACCGCTGGTCTCGATCAGCTTGGTGAGCTCGTGCGTGGCGTCCTCGTTCGAACCACTCAGGTGCGAGACAACAGTGATGTGTCCGCCAGTGTCGCTCATCTGTCTCGTCCTCCTGGATGTACTGTCTGCCGCGGTCAAGGCCGGGTCTCAGGCGCACTCGGTGCGCTGGCCCGGTTTCCTCGATTCGCGCTTCTACCCGAGTCAGTGGCTGTCCACCGGCATGGATGCTTGGTTGCCGAGGGCCCCTGTCGCGGTGTCGTTGCTGAAGACGTCTGGCGGTCCAGGCCGCGAAGACGCCGGCCACAAGTAGCGGACCCAGCCACCAGGGCACCTGCGCCACGTCGTCGGCCGCCAGTTCTACCGTCACCGTGGTTCCTGCCGGCACCAGTTGCCCGGCCGGTGGCACCTGTCGCACAACATGCCGCGAGAGAGTTGCCGGACGGCTCTCGCCGACCAGATCGAAGATCAGTTCAAGCTGTTCGACCCTTGTCCGGGCCTCGTCCTCGCTACGGTCGACCAGGTCCGGGACCGCCACCAGTCGCGGCTCCACCTCACGGGTGAGGTCGACTGTGACCACACTCCCGACATCGACCTCGGTTCCCGCCAACGGACGCTGGTTGAGGACGGTGCCCGCGACGGCTGTTCCGGGTCGGACGATCCGGGACTGAAGCTTGAGCCGAGCCTGCACTATGGCGCTCCGCGCAGCAGGCTCAGGCTCACCGATGACGTCCGGTACGGTCGTGCGCGCGTGCACCGGCTCGCCGGAGCTGCGCTCGATGTCGACGGTGATCGCCGTACGGACGAGCACTCGGCGGCCGTTCGTCGGCGACTGCGAAACAACCTTTCCTGCCCCAGATCCGTCCTTGACGATCCTGGGGTCGAACACCAGCCCTACTGTCTCGATCGCCGCGCGAGCTGTCGTCTCGTCGAGACCGACGACAGCAGGTACCGCGACCAGTTGGACCTTGGGCTCACGCACGATGTCCGCCGTCACCGAAGTGCCTGCGGCGACGAGTTCACGAGCGCGGGGCTGCTGGCTGACAACTCGTCCGGGCCGTGCGCCGACTTTGATGATCCGCGGATCGTAGACGAGCTTTGCCGCCTCGACGAGATCCTTCGCCTCATCTTCGGTGTGCCCGACGAGGTCCGGGACCGGGATTGGTTGGACAGGCTCCTCGATGTTGAGCACGACCGCGTCCCCGAAGACGGCGTACGCATCAGCAGCCGGGTCTTGTTTGACCACCGCCCAACCCTCAGATGCCTTGGCCGGCGACGGCTGCGCGACGAGTCCGAGCTGGGATAGAGCCTTCCTAGCTGCGGCGAGCGTTTCGCCGGTCAGGTCAGGGAGGACGACACCGAGCCAGAGGCCGACGACTGGGACTGAGCCGTCTGGATCCGGCGAGCTGAGGAGGTCCTGCTTGGCAACCAGAACCGCCTTCGGATCGACCTCGCCAGGTGCGTGGTTCATGACCAAGCAGGGCAGGCCGGCGGTGTCGAGGCGCTGGGCGGCTGACCCGACCTGCTTTCCGAGTACGTCAGGAACGTCCATGGCGCGGCCGGTCCACGGAGCGGTCTGAGCCTTCGTCCAGCACTCGGCCCTGACTTGTGCGGTGCCTGCTGCAGGCGTCAGAAACGCGAGGACACACATGGCGGCACAAGCCCCCAACCAGGTGATCAAACGCAGTCTGCGACGAGTCATGGGAGACCTCCGCGGGTCTATATCAATCGGACCGCGCGCGAAAACAACGTGATACACCGCTGGCTCGTGACGTTCGCGAGTTGGGCTCGGCGGTGTAACTTTCCGGGCCTGGCGAGTATCAAAGTAGGAAGGGGTGCACTTCTTGCCGCGCCCCGAAGGGCAATGCCCGGGGAGTGAGGGCCAGCATGTCGAGACGACTCTGGACTGCAGGGCGGATAGCAGCTGCCGCTGCGCTGGTGACCGGGCTGCTGGCCGGGACTTCGGGCGGGTCGCTGGCCGCCGACACGACCGCCGCCGCGGCATGCAAGCTCGAGTCGGGGTCGGTGACCGCCGGTGGTGATCACACGCACAGGGTGATTACTGCCGGCTCACCGGCGACGGTGCAGGAGAAGCAGCGGTACACCGCCCTCTTTCCCGAAGGTCGCCCCAGGTTGAGCAGTCTGTTCTTCAACGATCCCGTCGTACCTGGTTTCGGCGGTGCGTACGCCGGCCACGTGGTGATCGGCTCGGGCCTCTACAGCAGCACCTACTTCCTCACGACAGCCGGCGAGGTCGACCGGACCCAGTCGCACAACTTCCGGATCGGTGGCGGCTGGGCTGACGCGACCTTCCTCGAGACGAGCTACCCGCACGACACGAACCCCTTCGCGTTGGCCAACCACTACGCGCTACGTGGAAACGGCACGCTGACCCGATGGGACTCTAAAGGCGGGTTCGGCTGGACCAACCCGCAGTCCGCGGGTGGCTTCGCGGCCGTCAAGACGATGGCGCTGATCAGCCAGGCCGCGACGTACGACACCTTCCTGGCCAACACTCACGGCGGCGCCCTGTACACGATCCGGCTTCCCCTGACGTCGCCGATGAAGCCGGTCGTGAAGAGAGTCAGGGCCTCCACCTGGCAGGCCTTCGACGCCCTGATCGCAGAGAAATGCGGCCAGTACGGCACGCTGTTGCTCGGCATCGACAAGGACACCCAGTCCGGCTACCTGTACGCCGTCGGCCACGCAAACGGCACCGCCACGGTCATCAAGGGCCTCGGCAAGGTACCTGCCACCTTTGCTGACCCGCTCTACTTCCGCTATGCCGGCGAGCCCGGCACCGCTCCACTGCTGTTCGGAGAGTGACGGTACGTCGTTATCAGCCGTCGCATGAGCTGTCTTATTTGTCAGGGTGGGGGTAGAGCAGATGGTGGACACGGACTTTGTGACGGCACCGGACGGAAGAACCATTGCGTACGCGGAGTGGGGTGTGCGTGACGGGCGGCCGTTGTTCCTGATGCACGGCTGCCCCGGTAGTCGCTACGTGCGGCACATCGGCGATCTCTACGAGCGGCATCAGGTCCGCGCGATCGCCTATGACGTGCCCGGCTACGGGCGATCGACGCGTCGTCCGGGCCATCGGGTCGTAGACGCCGCCGAGGACGTCGCGCTGATCGCGGACCAGCTCGGGATCGACGAGTTCGCCGTACTCGGAATCTCGGCGGGCGGTCCGCGGGCTCTCGCCGTGGCTGCCCGGTTGCCTGAGCGAGTCACGCGATGTGTAACCGAACTCAGCCCCGCCGAGTACGCCGCATCCGACCTGGACTTCTTCGCCGGTATGTCCGAGGCCGAGGTCGGCGAATGGGAGCGGCCCGCAGCCCACGACGCCGCCTGGCTCGCCGAACATGACTTTCGCGATCTGGTTGCCTGGCTCGACGCGGCTGACCCGTTGCCCGAGGTGTCCGGGGAACTGCACGACATGCTCCTGCAGGCGTTTCGGGAGGGCATCGTCAACGGGCCGGGTGGCTTCGTCGACGACCTGATCTCGCTATCCGCCCCCTGGGGCTTCACACTCGACGAGGTAAAAGCTCCGACCAAGGTCATGGCCGGAACCGAAGACGAAGGCATTCCCCGCCAGCACACCGAATGGCTCGTCGCGGGCATCCCTGACGCCGAGGCGGTCTGGTCCCCAGGCGGCCACATCGCGGACCACTCGGCGGCCGAAGAGCGCTTGATCAGTTGGCTCGCAGGTACCCGTTCTTGATCGCCTCACATCGGCCAGGGTTGGTGAAGCGCGTGGCAGTCATTCCGCAGGCCAGAGGCTCGAAAGCGCTCTGACCTGCGGTGATGCGGGGTAGGGCGGACGGGACTCGAACCCGTGACCCAGGGATTATGAGAGCCACGCCACTTGCCACACCGCTCCACTTCAGGCTCCCGGAGTTCGGGATCGAGCACCTCTAGCTGACTGAATCCACTCTGTTTGACGCGATTTCATGTCACGAGTCATGTCACGCGATCGCAGATCGGGCTGGACTCGGCCGTCCGCGCTTGTGATCCGCCAACAGATCCGCGACACTCGTCCGCCACCTGATGTGCGACGCGTGGTCTAGGAGATTGAGGTAGCGGTCCGTGGCCGGCTGCCGTTTCGGGCTCTTATGGATCAAGGGCGCGCCTTCGGCGCGCGGCAGCAGGACGCTTCCACGTCCACGCGATCCCAACTGCCACGAGTCGCGTGAAGCCGTCCCCCGCTTGTTGGCCCCGTCCCCTGGCCGCTCGATTGTCCGGCCATCACGACCCATGTCAAGAGCGCTACGCGCCCCTACGGATCGGCAAGCCGACTCTCGACATGCGCCGAGCTGGCCTGGGTTTGGCCGCTATCAGGGGGACGGGGCAGGTGTAGCACCAGGGGCATCGTCCGCATCAGCAGGTGTCTCAGCCTTCAAGGCCGCCAGCTCAGCCGGAAGTTCGAACAAATCCCGGAGCAGCGCCGCAGTGAACAGGAGCACCCGCTGCGCTGCATCGGTGTCTACTCGAACATCCGTGTGGTGAGCACCCAGATTCCCGACAACCCGGACGTGATGCAGTACATCGCCAAAGGACGTTGTGACGTGCCCGTCCGCGATCAGTTTCTTGATGCTGTTGACCAACGTCTTTTCGGCGGCACCGTAGTGCGCAGCGGCGGCCTCTAACGTCCTCCGGAGTTGTACCGCAGCGGCATCTGGGACACCCGCCCGCAGGACCTTGATGGCGTCGCTGTAGTACTGGGCGACGTCGGGCGGCAAGTGCTTGATTGCCTGGCCGAGATTGTCCCCTGCTGGCACGATCTGGAGCTCTTGATGGATGTGCTGGTCCGGCCCGTTGTGCTCTACAAGCATCGCCCCACCGCATGCCGGACAGGTCAACGGTGTCCAGTACCGAGCGCGTCCATCCCTGCCCGCGTACGAAGACAGCGGAGCCGCAATGCCCATCTGCGTATGCGTAAGCCCGCACCACGGGCAGTCGCGAAACGTCATGCTCTGGTCGAAACCCACAGTTCCCCCTCGTAGCGGTTCACTCACTAATCGAGCATCTGCGTCGGGCGTTACGGATGTTCACCCAGCCCGGCCGTCACTGCTTGCGCTTCCTCGGGGCGTCTGTCGCTCCCAAACAGATCGTCAGCCCCTAGTCTTCCGGGGTGAGGATCTGCGCAATTGTCGGCCTGGTGCTGACGTTGATCGGAACCGTTTTAGCGGTAGTCGCTCTGGTGCAGGACTGGAACGAACACGGTGGCGGCAAGCCGCTGATCCCGGTGGCTGCCCGCTTGTGGCGATGGCTGCGGCGCACGCCGCGAGTCCACAGCGTCTCGGCCGACACGACTGCCTCATGGAACGTCGCTGCGGCCACCGGCGAGGTTTATGTCAGCCCGCCGAGCGATGCAGGGGTCGATGTGCAGATGCGGTTCGTCCGTGAGCGCCTGATCGCGCTTGAGGCCCGGATCGCCAAAGAGCGCCGCGAAGTCGATCGGAGGATCAATGACGTCGAGACAGCAGGACGGGAGGCCGACGCCAGGTCGCAGACTGCACTCGCGGAGGTCAACGACAAGATCCGCGAGGTCGCCACGGGCAGCGTTCGGCTGGAGCTGTGGGGACTCGGGCTTGTCGGCGTCGGCTCGATCGTGTCGACGCTGCCCGCCGTGTTCGGCTGGCAGTGACGCAAGCGTGTCGCACCCGGCCCGCACCGTTGTGCGGGCTCTACCTTCTGTCCATGAGTGAGGGTCAGTGGAAGCACCAGGAGCACGACTTCATAGGTCCGGACGGCGAGTGGATCGCCGTCACGGTCGATGAGGACGGCTCGGTGGAGGTCTGGTACTACGACCACCGTTCGGTCGTCGTGCACCACGCTGTCGAGGACTGGACCGACGAGGGGCGGAAGAAGTGGATGACCAGAACCAGAATCGCGCCTGGTGAGCCGCAACCCAGCATCCCAGCCATAGAGTGACCGGTCATCGTCACCGTGCCTCGTTCGAGGGAGGCTCGTGGTCGGGGTCCTCGGCGCTCTCCCACCCCTCCAGTTCGGCCAGGGTGCAGAAGGCATGGCCGTAGCTGTCCTCCCAGCGGACCCTGTTGGTCAGGTCCCGCCCGTCGAGGGTGCAGACAATGGTTCGGCCGTCCATGTCTCCAGGGTCGGTCATCCTCACCAGACGGACCCAGCGTGGCGCTCGTCGTCTTTCGGGCTCGCTCGGTAAAGTCCCTTCTCCTGGCGGGTGAGAGGCGGGGATAGTGAGCGCGGACTGGGGGCAAGGGGTACCGCGTTTGCAAGTGCGGTGGTGGGAGCCGTGGCGCTTGGCTGGAATATGGTTGCCTGGCGCCGGCAGGGTCCAGTGTTGCGAGTTCGCGCGACATGCAATGGGCGGGGCAACGACATGCAGATCGCGGGCAGCGTGCGCAACACCGGGCGCTTCGACGCTCAGATCCAGCGTGCTGAGTTCCGCTGGAACACCTCCGGCGCGGGCGGATCGTCGAGCGTAGGGGCGATGGTGTCCTGTGATCTACCAGCCGACCACCCCGACCGCCTGGCCCTTGCGTCGCCTTTGGCCGCACAGGCGGGTCACGGGGGCTGACAGTCTGTAAGCGACCTTGTAGAGTGCTTCGCTCGAGGCATGCATGGGGAAATGACAGGGGGAACGCGTTGGCAAATATCGTTCAGTTTGAGGTCAACGGCCTTGGCGGTCGCAAGAAATCCATAAAGCGGAGCCTTCGTGAAACGACTGTCTTTTGGGGCGTAAACGGCTCTGGCAAGACGTCGCTACTCAAGATCTTGCATAGTGCATTACTCGACGACGCGACGCCGCTAATCCGAGTCCCATTCACGTCAGCCAGGGTCGTCATCGACGCCGGTGGTGACGTCTTCATGCGGGAGATTACGAAGCGGGAACTTAGATCACCAAGTGTAGTACGCCGGTTAGAGAGAGCCCGCGAGCTGGCTATGGCAAGAGGTCAGGTCTACTACGGCGACCTGGGTGAAGATATCAACGCAGCCCTCCCCTGGAACACAACTGGAAACGGCGAACCGGAGGAGCAGGAAGGCCCGATCCAACACGGATACCTGCCGATCTCAAGGGTGAGTGAAACGCGTCGGCGCGGCCCAAGGGGAAGTCGGCCCACGATGGAACTGGTCGACGAGGCCTCTTTTGACAAGCTGTTTGCAGGGGAGATTCAGCGCTTATGGTCTGACTATAATGCGCGGGCATTGGCCCAAATTTCAATAACCCAGGAACTTGGCCTGGCAAACGTATTCAATTCCGTCTTGGCCGAAGGGAGAGGGAAGCGCCATTTGCCCGAGGAGATGGACTTCAGTGAGGCGTTTCCCTTGATCAAGGCATTCTTCTCCGGCCAGCGGATGGGGAGAATGGTCAATATTCCGGAGTCGACCCTGCACAAGAATTATGCCGACAGTCAGTTGGTGCGGCAGGTGGTCACCGATATTGCAACCGTCCAACAGGGCATCGAGAAGGCACAAGAGCCGCAGAGAAAGATCGAACAACTCCTGTCCGATCTTTACAGCGGCGGCAAGGAGGTCACTCTCCAAGGGCGTGCGGTTTCCGTCTCTGCTAACGGCGAGGCCATCCCGCTCGAATCTCTCTCAAGCGGTGAGAAGCAGATGTTGCAGCTGCTTCTGGAGACTCTCGCCGCAGGGAATGCTCCGGTGATCATTGACGAGCCGGAGCTATCACTGCATGTGGATTGGCAACGCAGGCTTGTCGATTGCATGAGGATCGTAAATCCTGATGCCCAATTGATCATGGCAACGCATTCGCCTGAGGTGATGGCTTTTCTTCCAGATAGCATGATTTCTGAACTCTAAGTTTCCTGGTGGGGGGATTCTTTGCATGCCACGTCTGACTTATGGTCGCGCTGGGTTCTTGCGACGCATTAGGATGTCACACGACAACTCGCTCTTCGTCGTTGTCGAAGGTAAGGTCACGGACCGGTACTTCATTGAGAAGCTCTGTTCTGCAGAACAGACAGTCGGGCGAGCCGGTTACGAGATTTACATGGTCGAGCAAATCTCTGATGAAAATGGCCAGGTCTCCGGGGGAAAGGATGCGGTTCTCGCTCTCTTCGACTACTGCAAGGCCGAAGGCAAGTTGGCCCAGAAGAACAGTGGCGGAAGTCGATCGGTCGCTTTCGTGGTTGACCGCGACAGCGACAACATTACGGGCGGGAAGCGACGGTCTCCGCACGTTCTGTACACGTATTATGCTGACAGCGAGGCTCACGCTTTCGCGGATGGCGATCTCGTTAAGGCGTTGCAACCGGCTGCATCCTTAGATAAGGCAACAGCGGTCGAGGTCGTCAACAGTCTGGGAAATTGGTCTGAGAAACTCGCTGACGACTGGCGACCATGGATTGAACAGTGCTACCTGGCTAAGGCCTTGCGGTCAAGAACTTGGGTTGGTCTCGGGGCTGCTCACAGTCTTGTGCATAGTGGAGCCATGCGCAGGGAACTAGATTCACAGAAACTCGCCGCGGCGAAGGCGGCCGTTCGAGATACCTCGCTCTACAGTGGAGTGAAATACGACAGGATCGAAAAAATGGTTCTCGATAAGATCGACCGCGTTTATGCCGCTGGCCGAGGACGCGAACTGCTTAAAGGCAAATGGCTCGCCGCGCAGCTCACCGAATTAATTGAAAGCAGTTTCAATGATCCTAGGCAGAGAGTTGCTTGGGACAACGAGCACCTACGCAATATGATCGCCAAGTTTCTGATGAGCTTTCTGGATGTGGATGCACAGGGATCTATGTACATCAGGAAGAAGTTGGTCGGTCTCGCGGCCTGACAGTTCCTTGACCTCTTCCGATCAGCTTGAGTTAATCGCGCTGTCTCGGAGTCGGACGGCAGAGCGCTTCCCCTCGGGGACGCACCTAGGTCGATGGGATCCGGTCCGGCGCGGCTTGCGTCACGTCCTGGACTCCGGCGTGTTGTCAGGTTGACGTTTGGCGAGATCACGAGTCATTGCCTGACATGAGCTTGAGTTCGGTGAGTACCCAGTCCCACCGGAAGTCTCTTGCGACCTGGTCTCCGGTACCGGATTCGAGTGGCTTAAGTGATGTGGCTGAGCCGTTGTGCGGGTCGCGGATGCCGACTCCCGCATACCGGAGCACTGCGAGGGATGCGAGCCAGGCGGGGTGGCCGGCCAGGTCAGATTTGGCGAAGGGGGTCGCGACGGTTGGGGTGCGCGATCCGAGCGCGGCGCAGAGGACTGTCAGCGGGTAGGTGTTGGCGTTGCCGTTGGCCCATGCGTTGAGGGTGTTGAACGTCGTCGGCACGACCGCTACAGCGTCGGCCTTTGGCGCGCGCCTGGGTTCGCCCGGCCTCCGGTTACCAGTCAGGACGGGCGCGTCCGCCAGGTCTTGGCCTTCAAGCCACGGCAGCGCTGCGTCGGTGGGGATGACGTAGGGAGTCCAGCCGTGTTCGCGGGCCGTGCGTACACCGTCGCCAACGCGGGAGGCGAGGGGGGCGCCACAGGTGACGATGTAGAGAGTTCGACTGGTCACGCGAGGACTCCTGCGCGGGTTGCGATGGCGGTCAGGGCTGGGGTGGGTTTGCGGGCGCGCTTGAGTAGTTCGCGGACCAGCTCCCGGGCAATGGTGTGATAGCGGATCGACTCGGGGGCGACTCGTTCGGCCTGCTGTAGGTGGAGGATCGCTTCCATGTCGTTCTTGGCTTGAGCCTGTGCCCAAGCGAGGTCGAGATGCAGGCGCGAGCGGCGGCCTTGAAGACCAGCCGGCATGGCTTCGGTGTCGATTTCGGTTGCCACACGCAGTACACCAGACGGATCGCCGAACTCGGCCGCGACCGAGGCTCGATGGATCAGGACGTTCGTCGGGCCGAAGGCGGTCCACGAGTGGTTGCCGTCGTTTGCCAGGAGATCGGCGAGCTGCGTTGCCGTATTGAGTCGCTCGGTGGAGGTGGCGCGATCGGACCGGCGAGCGGCGATGACGGACGAGATGAGCCACAACGACCCGGCAAGCGATACGGCGTCCGGAGTGTCCGAGCCAGTGAGAGACATCAGACCTTCTGCCGACCGGACAGCGACGCGCTCAGCGTCATCGTTTTGCTGGCTGCGGAGAAGCGCGATGACCACCTGATAGGCGGCCATGCCTTGCGCAGCCTTCGACTCGGCGGCAAGGGCCGCGTGGGTGGCGCGGTCCGCGGCCAGCCAACCAAGGTGATGTTCGCCGACCTTGGTCAGGAGCTTGGAGGCCGCCGTGTAAACGGAGCATCGGGCGAGGTGTGTCTCCCGACCGTCGCGGCCTTGGTAGCCGTCGTACGCGTCTGCGGCCTGGATGAGGTCCGGCAGCATCGCGGTCGCCTTCTGGTACTGCGCTGCCTGATAGGCCTGGTTGACCTGCACAGCGCCGTTGCGGAGCTGCGGAAGAGGCCACGGTGACGTCGGCTCACCAAGCAGATGGTGGTAGCTCGCGAGTTGGCTGCGTACGGCGTCGACTGCCGTGACTTGCTCGGATGCGTCTGGCGCGAGGACCCAATCACGCCCGATCAGGTCAGCTACGTCGATACGCAAGACGGTCGCTAGGTCGTTGAGGGTGGACAGGCGATCGACGCCGCGAATGCCGCGCTCTACCTGTGAGAGCCAGGATCGCGACATTCCGATGAGGCCGGCGAGGGCGTCTTGCGACATTCCGCGCCGCTTGCGGTACGCCCCGATGCGCTCACCTACGTGCATCTGCACTCCTCCTCGTTGGTGTGGTCCCGTTCCTGTAGTGAACCGCCAGCTGGAGCGGACAATGCGCACAAAAGTGCGCAACCCGCGGAGTGCACATCAATCGATCGTTTCGCCGCCACGCTGCATGCATGAGCGAAGCCAAGTACACAGGAGAAGCCGCGAGTCGAGCGGAAGAACCTCAAGTCGAGGCACCATCGTCGGAGCGCAGGCGTGCTTCGACCACATCGAGTCTGCGCCGCAGTTCCTCCACGACCTCCCGTAGTGCAGATAGGTCATCGGTCGGAGGTACTCCATCCCGAGACGCGACGAACACGCCGCGGCCCCGCTGGGTGTACACGAGTCCCTCGAGACGCAGTTGTTCGATGGCCTTCTGCAGAGTCATCAGAGCAACTCCCCACTCGTTGGCGAGTTCGCGGCCGGACGGCAGCTTGGTGCCGGCCGCCAGTTCCCCGGCCTGGATTGCTCGGCGTAGTCCGTCAGCTACCTGGACATACGGCGGGCGTGGGTCGTTGGTCTCTACCTGCATACGTCAACCGTAGTCGGCCTAGGTAGCTAGGTCAGTCAGTCGGGCGCAAGTCTTGTTCATCCAAGTGACCTAGGTTAACCTAGGTCAACCTAGTTAACTCTTGATAAGGAGAGAGCGAGTGAGTGAAGACGCAACGGCCGCGGAGGCCGTACGGAAGTTCCTTAGCGTTGCCGCCGCCGCGAAGGTGCTCGGACTGTCTGAGATGACGCTCTATCGAGTGATCCAGGCGAACTCATTCCCGGCTGTCAAGGTCGGCCGAAGGCTGTTCATTCCGAGTCAGGCCCTCGATGACATGGCTGCCGCCGCGATCTCCAGCGGGGGAGTCGTGGACGCGGCCGAGTGGCGGCCGGCGCAGGTCGCCGGATGAGCCGCCAGTTGTCCTCACATCCCCAGACATCCAAGACCGGCCCTGCCGCAGGCGCCAACCAGAGCAGGGCCGGTTCTCCCGTCACTCAGCAGAGATTTCAGGAGGTGTCCAGCATGACTGATGCTGGTTCGCCGGGCACGGAATGGGTGCCTCGGTTTGGTGATCCGGAGGTGTCGCGCGATCGGGCGGACCTCATTCGCGGGCTGTTCGAGTTGGCGGGTTTTGTTGCCAACTACCCCGAGTTGCCGTTGCCGCAGGTCAACGCGGTGATGATCCCGGGCGGTTCGACAGATGCCGACGGCGTGTGGACGGTCGCTGCGGTGGCCGAGGCGCTCGGCGTCGCGACGGGGTTCGGCGGCGATGGTGCTTTCGTAGCGCAGTCCCGGTTTGGTCCGGTGTCGGTCCGGTGTGTCGCGCGGCTTGCCGCGCCGCCCGGCGGGGACCGTCGTGAGGCCGTGGCGGGGGAGGGTCGATGAACGAGTCGACTGCTGTGGATCTGGCGTGGCGGATGCACGACTCGGCTGCCGGCGCGATTGATCGAGCGGACACTAAGGCCGGGTTCGCGGCGACGGTGGAGACGGCTGCTGCGGCTGTGGTGTTGTCGCTGGTGTCGCAGGCGCACGGCTCCCCGCTGGTGGTTCGTGTGTTGTTCGGACTGTCGCTGATCGCCCTCGCGGTGGCGTTGGCCGCGGCGATGCTCGTGGTGACGCCGCGCCTTCACTACGCGGGTTACGAGTTGTCGCCGGGGGAGTTTCTGTATTTCGGCGCGGTGCGTCTTCGGTCGGTGAAGGAGTTGCGTTGCCACATCGATCCGACGGTGTACGGCGGCTTGGTCGCTGAGCCGTGGGAGGCGATCAGCCACCAGGCCAAGCGGCTGGCGGAGATCGCTTGGGCGAAGCACCGGCTGGCGCGGGTGTCGTTCCTGGCCGCTGCCGTCGGTGTGGCGATCTCTGCGGTCGCGGTGCTGGTGGGAGGTGCGCTGCGATGAACAGGCGTCCGACCGCCCGTGAGGGTGTGGTGTTGCCGAGGTTCGGTGCCGCGTCGGTCGCGGCGACTGTGCTGGGGCTGGTGTTGGTGTTTTGGGCGCCGAACGCGCTGGCGGTGCGGGCTGGTACGTGGACGGCGACGGTCGGCGGTGTGGGTGTCGTGACCGCTGCGCTGCTGTTCTGGCGGGTCGGTCCCGGCTTGCTGCTCGCGTTCCCGTTGTGGGTTGGGCTCGCTGGCGTCATTGCTTCTCGCACAGGAGCGCCAGGACACGCGGGTGCATGGTTGATCACCGGCGGCGTGCTCGCTGCACTTTCTGTCGTGCTTGTCTGGGTGAACCGCGCCGTCGGCAGCGGTGTCACCTTCGCTGCCTGGCTGCTCTACACAGGATCCCTGCTGCGGATCGTTCCGGCCCGCGCGAGTGCACACGCGTACTGGTGGCTCCTGATCGCCGCCGGCGTGCTGGCGCTGGTCGCAACAGTCGCGCGAGTGGTGCTGTCCCGCTCGAGTTCACGGGGCCTGCTGCGCAAGCTGCACCGCGCCGGTCGGGAGACTGACGGGCTGGCCTCGCAGGCCGACGTGTGGCGTGGCGCATCCGCCCGGGTAGTCCGATCGAAGGCGGCGCAGGTGCGTCCGAGCCTGGACGAGGTGTCTCGGTGGAAGCGGCGTCGGGTGCCGTTGTCTGAGCTGGGCGTGAAGGTGGCCCGGGTTGGCGCGGTCGGGATCTGGTCGTCGGCCGAGGATCACACGATCACCTTCGGTGGCCCGCGCAAAGGCAAGACGCAGCAGATCATGAACTACGCGGTCGAGGCACCGGGCGCACTGATCACGACGTCGACCAAGCTCGACCTGCTCGTCCACACCTATCCGCGCCGCGCGAAGCGTGGGCCGGTGTGGGTATTCGACCCGTCGGGCATCGTCCAGCCTGGCTCGCAGCTCGCCGGCCAGTTGGACGGCGACGAGTCGGTGACGTTTGTGCGGTTCAACCCGCTTGTTGGGTGCGAGCTGGCAGCGACGGCGATGGATCGCGCCGCGGATCTGATCGACGGTATCGGCCGGTCGAAGCATGACGGCCAGGGCGAGCGGTGGGACGGGTTCGCCAAGCAGACCCTGCAGTCGTTGCTGCACGCCGCGGCGATCGGCGGATATTCGATGTACGACGTGCAGCAGTGGGTCGCGCACCCGTCGGACCAGGCGAAGCGTGACGTGCTGTTCGAGCTGCGGATGGCCGGGCCCGAGGCCGCGGGCATGATGCAGGAGGCTACGCAGTTCTTCGAGAACAACCCCAACACCCAGAGCAGCATCAGTACGACGATCATGCCTGCGTTGAGCTGGCTGTCGGTTCCGTCCGCTGCCGCGTCGGCCGCGCCGGGCGGGCAGCAGTTCGACGTGCAGCAGCTGCTCGACGAGACCGGCACCGTGTACCTGCTCGGCGCGGAGGACGCGAAGACCTCACCATTGGTGACCGCGCTGACGGCGGATCTCGCGCGGCGCGCGAAGAGCATCGCGGCCGGTATGCCGGGGGAGCGGCTCGACCCGTTCCTGACGATGGTGCTCGACGAAGCCGCGCTGATCTGCCTGATCCCGTTGGACCGGTGGAGCGGTGACTTCGGGTCGCGCGGGATCTGCATGCACATCGCCGCGCAGTCCCGCGCGCAGATGCGGGAACGGTTCGGCGACGCCGCCACCGGTGCCCTGTTGACCAACACGAACACGAAGGTCGTGTTCGGCGGCACCGGTGACGACGACGACCTGCGCTACTGGTCGACGCTGGCCGGCGAGCGCGAAGAGCCCGCGATCACCCGGGACCGGGCCACCGGGTCGCGGTCGGAGACCACCCGACGCACTGCGGTGCTGAACCCGGGGCAGACCGGCGAGCTGCGCGCCGGCCAGATGCTTGTCATCAGCAACAACATGCCGCCCGCGATCGTCAAGGCCCGGATGTACTACCGGCGCTGGGACGTGCGCACCGAACGGTACGCCCACACAGCGCACCGGGTACGCGCCCAGCTCAACGCCGCCGGTGGCCGGGTCAAGGACCTGCACGCGGCCCGCGCATTCGCTCGTCAAGTGGATCGCTTCGGCGAGTGGATGCTCGACCGATTCGGATGGATGCTCGCACCCCTCACCGGAGACGACCAGATCGCCGCCGGCGGAACAGTCGTCAGCGCGAACACCCCGGTGAGCTCAACCCACCCGGGTCACGCCCGGGTGCGACTGGCCGCGGCTTTGACGTGGCTTGACGCTGCCGACCCGCTGCGAGAACTCGTCGCCCGGGTGCGACTCAACAGCTCAACCCGCAAGGCCCGCGCCGCACTCGCCGCGCGGACCGAGCGGCCAGTCGACCAGGAGGTGAAGTGATGGCTACGCGTCAGCTCACTGTTGCTCCGATCCCGCACGACTTCCCGTTCCCGATCTGCTCCCTGTGTCAGTTCCCGATCCCGGCCCACGACCTGGCCGGGCTCGAGTTCCAGCCTCGCCACGCCAGCACATGCCTGCCGGACGAACGACAGGACGCGACGCAGAGTGCCTGCTGTCCGTCCTCGGGAAGGCGGGTGCGGCATGAGCACGCCGTTTGAGGCCGCGCGCAACGAGGTGCGGGTGCGGTGGGACTGCCAGGAGGTCTCCGAGCGGCTGCGGATCGACGCGGCCGGGGCCTACGACGAGAACGGCACACTGACCGGCTGGATCGCCGTCGATCCCATCGCGCTGCAGGACGCCATCGACGCCTACATCCACTGCCACTGCGAGGAGGGAGAGGCGTGAAGCACACCGATCACGACGATCCCGAGCAGACCGCGCAGAAAGCCGTCGCGGCGCTCGCTCGGGAGCTCGAGAAGCTGAGCCGCGAGGTGCAGGCATTGAAAGGCGGAATGCGGCAGACCGCCTCTAAGGGCACCGTGACCGAGCTCGCGAAGGTCGTGGAGAACCTCAGCGAGACGGTCATGAAGGTCGCCGCCGGCGGCGGTAAGAAGGCCAGCGAGCAGGATCCGGTGCGGTCCTGGCTGCGGCTGCCCGAGGACGAGACCGCCGCACAAGAGGTGCTGTCCGAACTGGTGCCGTGGATGCAGACCGTGTACCTGCGCTACGGCGACGCCCGCGAGACGTTGCCGCCGTGCTGGCCGTGGCACCCCGAGATCGTCGAGGAACTGCTCTGGTTGATGGACGCCTGGTTCGCCGCCTTCTACGGCCCGGACGCGTCGCTTCGGCTGGTAGGCGACTGGCACGACCGGCAACGTCCCGGCGTGATGCGCCGCGTCGCCATCTACTCCACGGCCTGCGACCTGCCGACCCACCTCGACGAGGCCGGACAACCGGCAACCGCCTTGCCGCTCATCGACCAGCTCGACCCCTTCGTCACCTGGTGGGCAGGGGACCGCGACAACAACGGCCCCGCGCCCACCCGCGACCAGATCCACGCCGCCAGGCGCGGCGGACACGGCGCTGGGCAGGCCGGCGGGCTGACCGCCGTACCCCAGGACGGGAGCTACTGATGAACACCCTCACCAACATCCTCAACGACCTCGCCGCCGGCGACCCGTTGACGACGAAGGACGGCGTCGTGCTGCTCGTCACCGGTCTGCTCGCCGTCGCGGCTGTCGCCAGTGTCGGGTGGATGCTGCACCGCGCTGCCAGGTCGGTTGCTCGAAGCAACTTGTCCCGTGACTGGACCGGGCGGAAGGTGCTGATCGTCGTCGCGGTCGTGGTGGCTTTCGCGGTCGCCGGGATCGGCGGCACCCAATCGTTCCGGGCGGTCTCGGACAAGTTCGGCAGCGCGCTCGTGCCGTTGGTCGCCGACGGGATGGTCATCGCCTGCACCGCGCTGCGGCTAGCCGCTCTGACCCGCGGCTGGCGCATCCCGGGCGCCTTGTTCACGACCTATCTGTTCATCGGCGGCACGGTCGTACTGAACATCGACGCCGCGAACGGCGCGGTCGACGTTGCGATCGCGCACGCCCTCGCGCCACTGGCCTACGCCGTACTCGTCGAGATGCTCGCGCACATGCTGCGCCTCCACCTGAAATTGTCGCAGCCCGCGCGCCCGAAGCTGTCCGCGCTGACCTGGATCACCTCACCGGTGATCACGACCCGCGTGTGGCTTCACCTGGCCCGCACCGGCAACGACGACCCGATCCAGGCACGGGCACTCGTGCAGCAGGTCGTGCGCATGTCGTCCCGCCTCAACACCGTCTGCCCCAGCCGCCGCACCCTGCCGCTGGACTCCGCACGCGCTGCCCGGACGGCCGCGTTGCAGACGATCCGCGACGGCCTCCTGACCGCAGGACAGCTCGCCGCACTGCTACCGACCACCGAGCGGATCAGCGCGGGGGAGCTGCTCGCGCTCGTCGACTCCGCCGCACTCGGTCTCCCGGTCGCCGACAACGGTGCTGCCGGGCATGAGTCGCCGGCCGAGGTTCCGGCCTGGCTCGTTCTCTACCTGCTCGCAGTTGCTCGCCGTGACCAGATCCGTCCGGCCAAGACGGCGCACAGCGACATGGGGCTGGCCGACACTGGCGAGATCGACGAGGAGCCCGACGAGGAGCCCGACGAGGCGTCCACGGTGCTGCCTCTGATCGTCGGCTACGTCTTCGGCGCACTGCACCACCAGAACACGCAGCGCACCGACCGGAGCGCCGAGGTCGGACAGTTCGGCAGTGCAGGTGCTCCACCACTGCCGAACGGAGCACCTGCGCTGCACCACGGAATCCGCACCGGTGCAGCCGCATCAGAGCGCTCCCATTCTGCGAGCAGTGCAGCCGCGCCGGTGCACCACCCTGCGCCTGCACCGGCGGCCGCCCGCAACGGCGGTGCATCGGTGATCAGTGCATCGTTCGCCGAGCCTGCCCAGAGCAGTCCCGCGAACGGTGCGGGGAGTGGCGAGACCAGCCGGGCAAAGCAGTCCGACAAGCGTGACCTGGCAGAGCTGTTCGAGGTCTCGGCCCGCGAGCACGGCGGCGCGCCGTTGAGTCAGCGCGAGATCACCCGAGTTCTGGACTGCGGTTTCTCCAAGGCCCGTCGGCTCGCCGAGCTCGCCGGATGGGTCGAGCCCAAACACGACGACACATCCGACGTAGCCAACCCCGCGGCCTACGACCAGGCCGAGACGGCAACAACCGATGCCAACAGCAACAACCCAGACACCCAGCAGGCGAACGAAGCTGACGAACTCGAAATGAGCAACCACTGATGAAGGACACCGATCAGCGCGACTCGATCCAGGGATCAGCCATCGCGAAAAGCACCATCCGGCAGCGCCCCGAGGGCAGCCACAGGATGAAGAACCTGGATACACACCATTGCATCACGATCAAGTGGAGCCCTCACTCCGTCTGTCGAGTCGGGCTGGAGGCCGCCGTCGCGGCCTCTGGCATGGCCGCCTGCGCGGTCCTGGCCGCTGCCCAGGACGGCGCCCAGGCCGCCGTTTGTGGGCCGTGGACGGCAGGTGACCGCTGATGATGAGCGTTCACGCCGGACACAGCGCGGAGTATCTGACCGGCGCGGTGGCGGCCGGGCGGGAGAACTACTACACCGGCGCGACGGCCGCCGGCGAGCCGCCGGGCCGCTGGTACGGCCGGGGTGCTGCCGCGCTCGGTCTGCACGGCGAGGTCGACGCCCAGGACATGAACGCGCTGTACGAGCGGTACCTCGATCCGCGCGACGAGCGGTTCAAGGACCCGGCGTTGTGGGACGAGGCCGAAACGCTCGGCCACGCCGGGCGGGCGTACAAGACCGAGGCCGAGTGGTATGCCGCTGCTCTGGCCGCCGAGCCTGGAGCGGATGCGGAGCGGCGCGAGCTGCTCCACATCGAGGCGGGCAAGAAGGCGCAGAAGAACGTGTCGTTCCACGACGCGACGTTTTCGGTGCAGAAGTCGGTGACGGTGCTCCACACCGCCTTCGAGGCCCAGGAAGTCCGGGCCGCCGGCGCACTGGAGCGCGCCCGCAGCGCACTGGCCCAGGCGCACCAGAGCGGCTCGGGAGCGCTCCGGCTGCACCGTTTGGAGCAGGCGGTGCAGGCCTCAGCTACCGAGGCCGCGACCTGGCGGCAGCACCGCGAAGCGGTCGAGGCCGCGATCTGGGCGGGCAACAACGCCGCCCTGGACTACCTGTCCGACAAGGCCGGATACGTCCGGGTCGGGCATCACGGCGGCGCCGCCGGGAGGTGGGCCGACGCACACGACCTGACGGTCGCGTCGTTCTTCCAGCACGACTCCCGCGACCACGATCCGCAGCTGCACATCCACAACGCGATCCTGAACCGGGTTCAGGGAACGGACGGGAAGTGGCGCACGCTCGACGGCCAGGGCCTGTACAAGTACAAGGCCGCGGCCGGCGCGGTCGGCGAGCAGGTCATGGAGCAGCACCTCACGAAGTCGCTCGGTGTGCAGTTCAAGCTCCGCCCGGACGGAGAGGCCCGCGAGATCGTCGGGATCGACCAGTCCGTGATGGACCTGTTCAGCTCGCGACGGGTCGCGATCACGAAGAAGACCGCGACGATCGTCGCCGAGTTCCGGCAGCGGTTCGGCCGCGAGCCCAACGCGCTGGAACTCGAGCGGATCCAGGAACGCGCCACCAAGGCGACCCGCCGCGCGAAGTCCCACGACGGCGAGACTGCGGCGGAGCGGCTCGACCGGTGGGACCGCGAGCTGCGCGCCGAGGTCGCCGGCGGACTCGCGACGGTCGCCGACACCGTGCTGTCGAACCGACAGCACCAGATGACCCCGGCACCGCTGGACGAGGACGCCGTCCTGGAGACCGCGCTGGCCACGGTGCAGGAGAAACAGGCCGAGTGGCGCGAAGGCGACCTGACCCGCGCGATCAGCCTCGCCCTGCCCGACGCGCTCGGCGGACTCGACGCCGCGCAGGTCACCGAACTGCTCGAACGGCTCACCCGCAAGGGCCTGGACCGAGCCGTGAACCTCGGCACCGCCAAGCCTGGCAGCCAGGAGCTGCCCGCCGAGTTGCGCCTGGCCAACGGCCGGTCGTCGTACGAGGCGCCCGGCCGTTCGACCTACGCGACCCCGGGGCATCTGAACGCCGAACGCAAGCTCGCCCGCGCTACCTACCCGGCCGGGGCTCCGGCTACCACGTCGCAGCAGGCCGGAGCGTTCGTGAAGCAGCTGGCCAAGACCGGGCTTGAGCTCGGCGACGACCAGGCCGCGGCCGTCCGCGGCATCCTCATGTCCGGGGCGATGACCGAGGTACTGGTCGGCCCGGCGGGCACGGGGAAGTCCCGCGTCGTCGGCGCCCTGGCCAAGGCGTGGACCGACCCGACGCTGTGGCCTTCACTGGGGCACGGCGAACGGCGCCGGGTGATCGGCCTGGCCTCGTCGCAGATCGCGACCGAGGTCCTGGCCGCCGACGGCGTACCCGCGGTCAACGTCGCCCGCTGGCTCCGCGCCCAGCGGCAGCTGGTCACCACCCACTTCGTCGACGGCGACTGGCTGGTGCGAGAAGGCGATCTCGTCGTGCTGGACGAGTCGGGCATGACCAGCACCCAGGATCTTGCCCAGATCCAGGAACTGTGCGACCAGTTCAAGGCCAAGCTGGTCCTCGTCGGCGATCAGCGCCAGCTCGCCGCGGTCGGCGCCGGCGGCGGCATGGACCTGATCGCGTCCCGGGCGCTGACCCACGAGCTGACCGAGACCCGCCGGTTCGCCGAGCCATGGGAAGGCCCGGCGTCGCTGCGGCTTCGGGCCGGGGACGAAACGGTGCTGGCCGTGTACCACCGCCGCGGACGGATCATCGACGGCGGCAACGTCGAGCGCGCCGAGACCCTCGCCGGGGACGCGTGGCTGTCCGACCGGCTCAACGGGAAGCACTCGCTGTTGCTGGTCGATACCAACGACCAGGCCGCCCGCGTCGCAGCTCAGCTGCGGTCCCGGCTGGTCGGGCTCGGCCTGGTCGACGACACCAGCACCGTCAAGCTCGGCCTGCAAGGCACCCGCGCCGGTGCCGGTGACATCATCCAGGCCCGCCGCAACGACTGGACCATCGCCGGGCACCTCGGCAACAAACGCGCGGCCATCAACCGCGCCCAGTACCGGATCCGGGAGGTGCTGGCCGACGGCAGCCTGCGGGTCGAGGCGCTCGGCCACGGCGGCACCGACCCCGCGACGCCTGGCGAAACGATGGTCCTGCCCGCGCAGTACGTCGCCGAGCATGTCGCGCTCGGCTACGCCTCCACCGTCCATGCCGCCCAGGGCCTCACGGTCGACGGCTGCTACGGCGTCGTCACCTCGGCGACGTCGCTGAACTCGCTCTACGTCCAGGCCAGCCGCGGACGGTCCACCAACATGCTGTACGTCGTCACCCGGGCCGCACCGAACGGCGCCGAGACCGGCGACACCGCACGGTCGCTGCACCGCTCGCCGCGCGCAGTGCTCTCGGCGATCCTGGACGCCGCCGACGAACGCCGACAACGGTCAGCGACCGAGGCCCGCGACGAGTCCGCGACCGACGCCGCCCGGCACCGCACACCCGCCGAACTGCTCACCGACGCCATCAGCCTGGCCACCACCAGCCGCGCCGCGCGGTGGCTCGACACCGCCGCCGCCAACGGACTGCTCACGATCAAGCAGCGCAGCAAACTCGCCGCAGAAGCCGGCGCAGCAACCCTGACCGCCCTGCTGCGCCGGGTCGAACTCGCCGGCCACGACCCCGAGGCCGTGCTGACCGAGGCAATCGCTCGCCGCGATCTCGGCAACGCCCGCGAACTGTCCAACGTGATCCACGACCGGATCACCAAAACAACCCGGCTCGACCCCGAGGGCGCCACCTACAGCGAACGCCTCCCTGCAGTCGACGAGCCGGAATGGGCCGACTACCTCCAGCGCCTCGCCTTGGACGCCGACAACTCCGCGAGAGACCTCGCGTTCGACCTCGCCGAGCAACAACCCGCTTGGCTTGTCGAACAGATCGGCCGCTGCCCAACCGAGGATACGGACGCCCGCGAGACCTGGATCACGCGCGCCGCCACGATCGGCGGCTACCGCGACCTGACCGGTCACGACTCCGACACCGACGCCATCGGTGCCGCGCCCCCTGCCGGACAGACCGAGGCGCATGCCGCATGGCGTGCCGCGTGGGACGCACTCGGCCGCCCCGACGACCAACGCGCAGAAGCCGAGATGACCGTCGGCCAGCTCCGCGTCCGGGTCGCCGCCTACCAACGCGAACAGAACTGGGCACCGCCCTACGTCGGCGAAGAACTCGCCGCCACCCGACAGGCCGCGGACAAGGCCCGCCAGCAAGCAGCCCTGCGCGACGCCGAAGCCGACGCGACCACCGAACGCGAGGCCCGCGAGCGGCTGCGCGCCGAGGCAGACGACGCACGAGCGCTGGCCAAGGCTCATGACGCGATCGTTGCCGACCTCGTCGAGGTCGACGAAGCCCGTGCGCGATGGCTCGCCCACACGGCAGCCACCAAGCAGGCCGCGAGCCGGGCAAAGGACGAGCTGAAAACCCGCGGCATCGAACTGGCCGACGAGGCCGCGTCGACCGAGGGAACCACGGCAGCCGAATGGCTCGCCGCGGAGCGCGAGCACGACGACTGGACCGTGGTCGACGAGCGCGACCTGGCCGAGGTCGCGGACGCAAGAGAACGCGACCTCGCCATCGCCCAGCCCGCGGACGAGTTCGTCGAGGCCGAGCTGGTCCACGACCAGCTCCCGACACCCGACGAGCACGGCGCGACCACAGCGGCGGACGCGATCCCGGACGCCGACGTCGTCGAAACCGCGACGGCGGACGAGGCCGCAGCCCCGGACGAGACGGGCGAGGGTTCGTTTGCTGCTGGCAACGAATCCTGGCAGCGGCTCGACGCCGACCAGGTCAGCGCCGAGCCGCGAACCGACTTGCGGGAGGCCACAGCCGGCGAGGAGCGCGTCCTCGAAGCCGACGACCTGCGCGTACCGACCGCCGAGGAGACAGCCGAGGCAGTACGGCGAGCGCAACGCGCGCTGATCGAAGTCCGGCAACGCGACAGCGCAGACGCCCAACGCGAGGCCGACGAGGACGCCTTGCGGGACGAGGAGCTCGCCCGCTGGCACGACCACGACCAGCACCACCTAGAGCAGTACGAGCAACAGCCCGAAACCATCGGGCTCGACTGAATCCTCGCCGAGGAGCGGAGGTGCTCTCCCGCCCGGCGGGCAGGAGAGCACCCCGGCCTCCGGCCGGGACGAAAGACCTTCTGTGGCTGGGTTTGGCGGGCGGCTAGCGGACCAGGTCCCCTCCAACCAAGTCGGTTCCGGCAGTTCTCACCTGGAGGACAAAGAGCGTCCACCAGCTGACAACGACCGGAACCGACTTGGTCGGAGCCTCTGACCCGGCCCGCTAGGCGGCAGTAGCCGGCAGGCCCCAAAGGACGGGGCTGCCGCTACACAAGCCCACCAGCGGGCAACGGACCAGTCGCAAGGAGACAACCGTGCAGAACCCGACCAACACCCAACCGCTCACCGAGCAAGAGGCCGAAGGCAACAACATTGCCTGGCCCCAGCACCGCGACGTCACCCCCGCACCGCAGCCGATCCGCAACGGCCAGCTCCTGAGCGTGTGCTCGTGCGGCCAGACGTTCATCGGCATCGACGCCGACCACGCCGACTGGCAGCTCAACGACCACATCGACGACACCGAGAAGCCCGAGAAGGCCACGCAGGCCCAGAAGGCCGCCAACTAACCCACCGGCTCGGGGAGCGTCGTGGTGAAGGACCACGCACCCACGGCGCTCCCCGCACCACCTCTGAAAGGAGCTGAACGATGACGTTGACCTTGACCGATCTGTTCTGCGGTGCCGGTGGCTCGAGCACGGGCGCCGTTCAGGCCCCGGGCGTCACGGTACGGATCGCCGCGAACCACTGGCAGCTGGCCGTCGACGTACACAACCTGAACCACCCCTACGCCGACCACTCCACCGCCGATCTGCACAAGGAGAACCCGGGCTACTTCCCGCGCACGGACCTGCTGTGGGCGTCGCCGGAGTGCACGAAGTGGACCCAAGCCAACAGCAACCCGCTGCCCGCGATCGAGGAAGGACTGTTCGAGGACCCGCTGTCCAGCGAGGCCGCGCAACGGTCGCGGCTGCTGATGTTCGACGTGTTGAAGTTCGCCGAGTACCACCGCTACCAGGTGATGATCATTGAGAACGTCGTGGACATTGCGCTGCGACCGAAGTACCGGGTGGCGTGGCAGCTGTGGCGGCAAGACCTGATGAAGCTGGGTTACCAGTTCCGCGTGATCTCGCTGAACTCGATGCACGCGCAGGCGTACGGGATGCCCGCACCGCAGTCCAGGGACCGGATCTACATCGCCTGCTGGCGGAAGGGCTCGCCGGCGCCGGACTTCGAGCAGATCCTCAGACCGCGCGCGTACTGCACCAAGTGTGACGAGGTCGTGGAATCGCGGCAGGCGTGGAAGCCGGGCCGGACGGTCGGCCGCTACCGCGACCAGTACGTGTACGTGCACGCCGCCTGCGGAACGATCGTCGAACCGGCCTACCTGCCCGCCGCAGCTGCGATCGACTGGACGATCCCCGGTCAGCTCATCGGCGACCGGCTCCAGCCCAAGACACGAGCCAGGATCGCGGCCGGGATCGCGCGGTACTGGGGGCAGGCGTTCCACCTCGAAGCAGCCGGGAACCAGTACGACGCCGCCGACCCGAACCACCCGCGCCACGGCGACCCGGACGCCTACTACCGCGCCTGGGCGATGAACGACGTACTCCGGACACTGCACACCACCGCTTCCAAAGCGCTCGCGGTGCCGGTCGAGGGGCGCGAGGGCAAGCAGGCGCAGACCGTGGACCTGCCGTTCAGGACGCAGACGACCCGCGCCGAGACGGCACTCGTGACGCCGTTCGTTGCCGAGCTGCGCGGCGGCGGTTCAGATGCACGATCGATCCTGGAACCGGCCGCGACGTTCTGTGCAAGCGGCAACCATCACGCACTGGTCACCCCGGCCGGCGGATCGTGGAACGACGACGCCCGACCGGTCACCGCCCCACTGCGCACCCTCATGACCCGTGATGCCTACGCGCTGGTGTCGCCCTACTACGGCAACTCCCACACTGCCCGGCCCGCTACGGATCCGCTCGGTGCTCTGACCACTGTCGACCGGTACGCGCTGGTGCACCGCAACAACACCGGCGGCGCGGAAATGACCACCTCCGTCAACGACTACCTGCGCACCTTCACAACCGCCGGGCACCAATCGCTCATCCAGACCGGCCCCCGCGGCGGTCGACCCAAGAGCACCCCGGAAGACCTCAAAGCCGCCGAGCAGATGGTCCCCGAATGCCTGTTCCGCATGTTCACGCCCGGCGAGGTAGCCGCCGGAATGGCATTCCCCACCGACTACTCCTTCTCCGTTATCAACCCCAAGACCGGCAGGCCGCCCGCGAACAGGGACCTGGTGAAGATGTGCGGCAACGCCGTCACCCCGCCCGCCGCGCGTGACCTGATCACCGCCGTCGTCACGTGCCTCGGGCACGAACCCGCTGCCTGACGAGGCCAGGGGAGGGGCGGCGATCGCGCCGCTCCTCCCGGCCCCTTACCAGCTAGGAGAACAACAATGAGCACCACAGCACGTGCGGTGAACAGCCCGGAACGCGTGAGTGCTGGAAGAGGTGGTCGATTGGCTCGGTCAGCGCTCTGGCACGCTGCCCGCGGTCTGGTCGTGTTTCCGCTCCGACCGGGATCGAAGAGGCCGGCGGTCGACGACTGGCCACACGCAGCCACCACCGACCCCGGCCAGATCGCTCAGTGGTGGAGCGATGCTCCGTACAACATCGGTGTCGCCACCGGCCCCTCGAACCTGCTGGTGATCGACCTGGACCGACCCAGGCATCTAGGCGAGAGCCCACCTGAACCCTGGAACACCCGTGGTGTCACTTGTGGCCGCGACGTCCTCGAGCACCTGGCCAGCATCGCCGGTCAGCGGCTTCCCCGTACCTGGACTGTCACCACTGGCTCCGGTGGACAGCACCTGTACTTCCGGCAGCCCGGTGAGATCGTCCTCGGCAATACCGCTGGGAAGCTTGGATGGAAGATCGATACCCGCGGCAATGGTGGCTATGTGGTCGCAGCGGGGTCGGTGACCCGAGGCCAGCGGTATCGAGCCGACCTCATCCGACGTCCCCAGATCCTGCCGGCATGGATCATCGCAGGCCTCACCGCACATGCTCTGCCGGCACCGTGCCCGGGACCGTCTTCAGGTGTGCGTGTACTCGGTCCGGCCTACGGGTTGAAGGCTCTGGAGGGGCAACTCGACAAGCTCCTCACGTCGACGCCCGGGTATCGCAACGACCAGCTGAACGCGTCCGCATACGCCTTGGGACGCGTCGCGGCGTCCGGCGCGCTCGATGCGCAAATGGTGAGTGATGAACTGCTGTCCGCCGCGCTGCGGGTCGGGCTCGGCCGGCGCGAAGCCGAACGCACAATCGAATCCGGGCTCACCGCCGGTCTCAGCAACCCACGCCGCATTGTCTCCTGACCGCGCCGCCGACAAGCACTACGGAGAACGCGACACCAGCTGAACACGCGACGGCGAACGTCGCACCGACAAGAAGCCCAGTCACACCACGCCGAGGTTCTGTAACGATTCGCCGACCTGGGGCCCGGTCGCGCCGAGCCCCCGCGCGCGGCCGGACTCTCTGGTTCCTCCGGGACGCGCTGACGCCCCCGCCACCCGGGTGGCCTGACCAGCAGAAGCTCAAATTCAGCAGTGGTCGCGACGTTCCCCTCCTCGCGCTCGTGTCGCGGGCGTCCGGCACTCAACTGGTGCGAACCACCGCCCGCGGTACTTCCCCAGCGGTCACAATCGACCAGCACGGCTCCGCGCGCCAGGCTCCGATAATCGGTCGGCAGGGGTGGAGATCCGATGTGCTGGTAACGTCGAGTGCAGTGCGGGCGGTCATTGCGACTGCGTGACTCGGTGAAGGCTGTACCCCCGTGTCACCAAGCCCCCACGCCTCGGGCGGGCCCTCGCCGGCGAGCTGAGGGGCCCGGCCCGATGGCCCGGTCCAGCGGCCCCGTCCTGAACTCCGTGAGGCATGGATCTCCAGCACGAGCCGACGGTCACGCTACCAACTGAATGGCAGGGCTTGTTCACCGAACGTGTCAGCCTGATCAGCTGAGTGTCGTTCGGCTGGAGTTGGGTGTGTTTAGGCGTCGGTTTGGGAAGATCTTGGGTATGGATCGCGACGGCCAGGCCATGGCTTCCGGGTTCACAAGCCCGGAGGAGCCCGAGGTGTCCGCGATCGATCTGGCTGGAGGTGACGCCGCCGAGCGGTTCGCCCGGCTGGCGATCGAACTCCATGATTCCGATGGTGTCGAGGAGACCGTCCAGGCGGTGGTGGACTTCGCGCTGCAGGCGCTGGACTGTTCGCATGCCGGCGTCGCCTTGAGTGTCGCGCGGGGCGATCTGGAGATCCCGGCCGTCACCGATCCGGTCGTCGCCGAGATCTACCAGCATCAGGTCGACGGCGGAAAAGGCCCGCTGGCCGAGTCGATGCGTGACCACTCGATTGTGCTGGTCCGCGACACGACCACCGACGATCGCTGGCCGCAATGGGCCGCCAAAGTCGTCGGGCTCGGCGTGCGCAGCGTCCTCGACGTACCGCTCACCACCGCAGCGGGAACGGTTGGCGTGCTGGGCCTGTACTCGGTCCACCCGGACGCGTTCGGACCCGACGAGGAGGCAGTCGCGCAGATCCTCGCCCGGCACGCCTCCGTCGCCGTCGCCAGCGCCCGGCACGAGGTCAACCTCGCGAACGCTGTCGACGCCCGCAAACTGGTTGGGCAGGCGATGGGCATCCTCATGGAGCGCTACGACGTCGACGGCGATCGCGCCTTCGCGATCCTGCGCCGCTACTCCCAAGACACCAACACCAAGCTCCGCGACGTCGCGGCCCAGCTGATCGAGACCCGCAAGCTGCCCCGCTGAGCCTGTCGGTGTAACGCCGACGCCTAGAGCGCGATGTGGCTAGTGAGGCGCCGGTGTGACTTTGGTGGGCGCCGGCGGTGTCAGGGGACCCGGATCGCGCGCGAGGTCAGGGTCTCCAGGATCCGGGAGTTCAGACCAGCAGCCCCGGAACCGACCACCGCCCGCACGGAGCGGTCACGCGCGCTGATTGGCGCAACGCGCGTGACCTGAGCAGCCAGCTCTCCCGCGCGGGCTTCCGGCCACCTGAGTGCCCGGTTCTCAGCATCGAGTCCTGTATTCAGCCGGCATTCAGCGTCCCAGCGGAGAGACGATCGAACGGCGATACGCTCTGCCCGCCTGCTGCCCCTGTCGTCGGTCCGCAACTGAGCAACTGCGCACACGCCAGGTTGTCTGCTGTGCTGAAGGCGTGCTCATGGACCGCTCGCAGAGCGCCATGGTCAACAGTTGCAAGCGCGGCTCGCGGCGGCTCACCCCCGCCAAATGACGGTTGTTGCCTGGGTACAGGGCGTTCAAGAACTGCGACGGAAGGAGCAGATGATGCCGGAGGCAACATCGAACCGCAACGGTGGCAAGGATTGGACCGGCGAGCAGGTGCAGCAGTTGCGGGAGCTTGCCGAGGGCAACACACCAGTGGGGGTGATGAGCGCGAAACTCGGGAGGACCGAGGATGCGATCCGGTCCAAGGCACAGTCGGAGGGCATCACACTGGCGCCGCCGAACCGGTCGCCGTACGGTGACATGAGCTGAGCACGGGCGCATGCTGGTGACGTGGCCGGCGGGTGGCGGTGCGGGAAGTGCGACGGGGCCGAGGTCCCAGAGCACCATCGGTGCTGCCCGTTGCGCAGCGCGTCGCTGCCCGTGACGAGCCCGCGGATGGTCGTGTGGCCACGTTGGACGGAGTGGCGCGGTTGGAGCAGCGATGAGTCCCGCGCGTCGGCCAACTGACACCGACCAGGTACGGATCCCGGCCGACCTGGCTGGGCCGGTCGAGGTCGCGCTGGCGAAATCGGTCGACCAGATCCCCGGCCCGCGGGCGATGCCGGGCGGTTCACGATATGAAGTGAAGTGGGACGGCTACCGTGTCGCGATCGTCCGCCGCGGGCAGGCAGCGCGGCTGTGGACACGCAACCGCAGCGACATCACCGACCGGTTCCCTGACATCGCTGCCGCCGCGATCCTCCAGGTCCCCGATGGCGTGGTGCTCGACGGTGAGCTGGTGATCCTCGGCGCCGATGGTCGCCTCAGCTTCGATGCGCTTCAGCAGCGCCTCGTCACCAGCCCCGCGAAGGCCCGGGCCAAGGCGGCCGAGCTTCCGGCCTCCTACGCCGCGTTCGACGTGCTCGCCACCGGCGGTGTCGACCTGCGTACGCAGCGCTGGACCGTCCGCCGGCAACGTCTCGAGCAGCTGTCCAAGGGCTGGGTCCCGCCCTTGCAGCTCACACCTGTCACCGATGACGTCGACGAGGCCACCGAGTGGTTCGAGGTGCTGCCCGCTGCGATGGGAGTCGAGGGACTCGTCGTCAAAGGCGCGGCCTCGCGCTACACGCCAGGCCGCCGCGACGCCTGGGTCAAGCTCAATTCTGCTGGGGTGCACCGTGTTCGGTCTGAGCTCGCTCGGGTGTTGATCGAGGTCAGCGCGCTGAGCGGTGTTCCTGGACGGTGCGCGACGGGTGTCGCGGACGGGGGTGAGCAGCGAGGTCCTGGGCAATCAGCTCCACCGGTAGCGAGTCTGGGACGACTCGCTACCGGTGCTGAAGGCGAATGCCTTGTCGGGCTGAACCCTGTAGAGCTGAGCACTCCCGGTCCGAACGGCGTTGCCCAGTTGATGCCAGGTTCCGTCCTCGCGGGTTAGCTGCCAGCCGTAGGCCTGTTCGAACGCGGTCGCCACGGCTTCCCTGGTGGCCTGGTCGGTGACGAGGCTCGCAGTGCCTTCGATGACGTAGTCGTTGCCGGTCAGGGTGGCGGTTCCGGCGGTGAGCGCGCAGTGCGGGTTGGCGCTGACATTCTTGGCTTTCTGCTCGTTCTCGCCGGTGGTGAACCACATTGCGTCGAGCGCCCAGATTGCCAGCAACGGGGTCACATGGGGCCGGCCGTCCCGGCGTACCGTGCACAACTGAAATTTCTGGATCCGCTGCAGTGCCCACTCCGTCACCTCCCACGGTGTCGGGCCGGCGCCTGGCGTGGAGAAGGGACCGACGCTGGTCTGCGGCGCGGCCGAGTCGTGGGCCGTCGGAGTAGTCATGGTTTCCTCCTGATGATCGTCGCGGATTCCGCCCCGGCACAGCCGTGGGCGCAGCTCAGTGGGTCTCGGCGAGATGGTCGGCCAGCATCGTGCTGACCGACAGCGTCGGCCTCCGCGCCCGTACCGACCAGCGGATCGATATGACGCTGAATCTGATCCTGGATCTCATCCATGGCTCTCCACGTCACTTCCCGACCGCGCCTCGCCGCAGAAACTGGTGTCGCACACCTACTGAATGACCATCTCAACGTGACAGTGCACGACACCGAACTCAACCCTCTAGAAGGTCAAGCACCGAGAAACCCGCGAGATCATCGTCGGCGGAGTTCTCGGACCGATCAGCCGCCCCGACGTCGTGATCGCCGGCCTCTACAACGGCCAGGGAGAACTGGTCGTCATCGGCCGCACTGTGCCGCTCAAACCCGACCAGTCCGCCCAGCTCGCCGCCGTACTCCAGCCCGCCGCCGACGACCACCCATGGCCCGACGAGATCACCTCATACCGCTGGGGAGGCCCCGACTCCAAGAAGCCACTGACCAAGGTTCAACCCACCGTCGTGGCCGAAGTCGCCGCCGACGCCTCCACGCAGGCCGGCCAAGCCCGCCACGGTATGCGCTACCTCCGACACCGCCCCGACCTCCGGCCCGACGACCTTCCGACACTGCCACAAGACGGCGAAGACAGCTGACCCGATCACCACCACGGCTGCGTGATTCTGTTGCACAGACGGCCAGTAGTCGCCACCTCGAGCCACGATGAATCAAGGTCGCTAGACGCAACTCCGCGAGAGTCGGTGGGAGAAGTCGCTGGTCTTGCCCCTTAGACAGCAGGAACCTCTCAGCGCGGGGACATGCTGGGCCGGATCACACGGTTTTGTTGCCCCACCTCTACGGGGTCGGGTTTCATGGAGCGAAGGCCCCGGCCGGAGGAGGGGTGGGGGGCCCGGCCGGGACCTTCAGTTTTGCGCGGGCGGCTTACACGGGGTCGGCCACGACGCCGACATTCCGGAACTCCGCCTGCAGTGCGTTGACCCGCGCCGCCGGCTCGCCGGTGAGAGCCAAAAGCTGGATCCTTATCGCCGGCATTGATATCCCAGCGCGGACACGCCCGATTCGCGGCACCTCGATGACCACGGTCCGAGTGAGCCTCGAGCGTTTCGTCGACATGGATCTGGTACCGCGGCAAGGCCGCGACCCGGTCGGTCCCGGCAATGAACTCCGGGCATTCCACAACCTCGGTTCCGATCCCGGTATGGACCTCATGAGGGAGAACCGAAGACGCTCAGCGCCCTGCTGAGGCGAGAAATCACCGGCAACACCACGGTAACCCCGCGTGGCCGGGCAGGGAACCACCACCCCGCGACTACTCGCCGACCTTGGCCGGCGGGAGGCCGAACCCACAGTCCATCCCGGTCTGCGCGCAGGTCTTCTGCGACCGCGCGGCATGGCCTAGCAACCTAAGTCCGCGGGCCCTCAAGCAGGCGGGATCCCCAGGGCTCGGAGAGCCTCGGCCGGCGCGCCCAGGAGCAGTTCGCGCAGATCGATCTCGAGCGCAGCGCAAAGGGCCACCGCATCAGCCAGCGTCACCCGACGCGTACCGGCTTCAACCGTGGACACCGTCTGCCGGGACCAGCCCATCTCGTCCGCCAGATCCTCTTGACGGAGCCGCCGCCGGGCGCGAGCGGCGCGCACGTTCGCGGCCACCAAGGCGTCCAGCTCTTCTGGCTCCATGCCCGGCATGTTGCCAAGTAACGCGGACCGGCGTCATGTCGCGAATCCGGGCCCGTGTCACGCTGTAAATGCGCACAGACCGAGAGTAGAGAATTACGCTAGAATTCCTTGCATGACGCCAGAGAATCGGTCGGAAGGTGAGCGAGATTACAGCTGGGCCTGCATGGCCACCTACCGGCACAACTCATGGGCGGTCTCGTACTGCACGAAGCCAAAGGACCCGCAACACAAGCACCATGTCGCCCACGACGCGGGGCGCCACTACCTGTTCGGCTGGACGGAAGAGTCGAACTCCGCTGCGACGACGCAGGAGGCCGGCCGCCGCATGTAGGGGGACACTTAGCCGATAGCGGCCTATCGAACATATGCTCTAATACTGTCATGACGAGCAAGGGGATCGGAGACGTGCGGCGGGTGCTCGGTCAGCCCCAGAGCTGGATTGACCAGCACTTCGCGCGGCCAGCGCCTGACCTGCCCGATTCCGGCGGTGACCCGCTGGTCGACTTCCTCAGTTACCAGATCCGGCGGTGGGAGAGCGAGGTCGCGACCGAGTCTCGCGAATACAGCCAAGGTCCCGGTGGTGCCGCGTTCCTCCGTTGGGCGCTCAACATCCGCCGGCAGTGCAACGCGCTCAGGCTCGTCCTCGCGCAGTACGCCGAAGCTCGGGCCGCCGATGCTCCCGAAACGCTCGTGCTGCGGGAGCAGCTCGACCACCTCGCAACTGCCTTCAACAGCCATCCTGACTGGCGTGCGACCTGGGATTGATCAAGCGACCCGCAGCGGAACCAAGGGGAGAGTTAGGCCCTAGCCAGCGAGTCGGCCCGGTACCTCGAGCGGCGGCTGGCCCGAACGCCGCCACGTCCAGCCGAACGTTGCATGCACGCCCGCGACATAACCGGGTGGATCGATCGACTCCCGCCGGAGGGCATGCAGCCGCTCTGCTTCTAGGGCTTCTGCCTCGATCGACTCCTCGATCGCCAGCTCACGCTTGCGCGAGATCGGCGACCGTGCCAGCTCGCCGCGCCGACCGTTAATGGGCTGTGCGTATCGGACGCCGGCGTTCGCGATCCAGCGGCAAGCCGAAACAACGCCCGCGAGGTAGCCGTCTTCACGACCTTGCGCCGCGAGAGCGTCGGCGCGCTCCTCGGCGGCCAGCCACACCAGCGCGAAATCGTGACGCCGCACGCCGCGTAGATGCTCGCGCCGGATCTCGTCGAAGTCGCTGCCCGTCAGCTCCATACCAGATACGGTCCCATGCCCCACCGACACTCGCCAGATGTTCGCCGCGGGAGCGGCGGCAGATACCACATCATTTGCGCGTGAACGACACACCGACGCCGCCACCCACGCAGCGCGGCTCGGCAGACCCCCCATTCGCGGCGGGACCTTCGGGCGGCCTTCCAGCGTGCTTGCCCCGGAACCGATCATGTGCGGTGGCATGACGGGTGCTGCGCTGGTGGCCACGTCCCGAAGGTCTGCAATCAAGAGTGCCCTATCGGCGGGAGACCTGTCGGCGGTTATCCACAGGCCTCGGATGGAATCGGTGGTGCTCAGTAACGAGGCTGGTGGCTGGCTTGAGGCGCCGACGCGAGAAGGCGCTCCAGCGCCCGTAGACGGGCAGAATCGAGCGGTTGAGAGTCCTTCAGCCCTTGCTGCGGCGCCGCAGACCAGGATTGCGCTCGCTGGTACTCGCGGCCAGTGAAGACCTCCGCCAGGGCAGGACCGTAGCCGAGGTCAAGCGCGATCCGATCGACATACATCTCCGAAGCACGTGCGGCGGCCGGCACGACAAACGGCGCGGCCAACGGCGACAGCAGGAACACGATCACGTAGGAGAAGCCCCACCAAGCCCAAATGCCGATGATGCCGAGGGCGTAGATCACGAAGAACACCTTCAGCAGGAACCCGACAACCGGCTGTCTCCAAGTCGCACGGAGCGCCTTTCCCATCAGCCGGGCAGGGATCGACAGGCAGCACACGATGAGCGAAACCGGCCGGGGGAGCGCCAGGCGATGCGCGAGTTCGTGCGCCAGCACTGCTTCGAGGTTGCGTGCCGGAAGGACCAGGGCGGCCCAGCTCGTCACGGCGATCGTCGAACCCGCGACGGGTGGTGCAGTAGCTTCCGGGCCTTCATGAATCCATATCCGGTACAGGGTTCGGGTCTACATCGGCCGCTGCGCAAACTGCGAACCAGGCGGGTCCGAGACGCTGACTTTCCAGGCCGTTCGGGGGACGCAGTCGCCACACCCTCCATGCGAGGAACGCCTCGCCGGTCGGGTGCAACGATGCCAGCGCGAACGCCCCCCACGCGACCATGGCGATCACGTAGACGGTCGTGCTTGGAGTACCGATGAGCTGGATCGACAGCCACGACCACCACAGCCACGGCAAAGCCATGATCAGCTCGGTCAGGCCGGACAGCTCCCACCGCCGGCCTTCTCTGGCTGGTGGTCGTCGGAGCTGATTCGGCAGGATCGACGCGGCCCGACGAGACGGCGGCGCGGGTGACGTGCCGCGCTCCCTGTCGGGGCCTCCCGACTGCGGAGACAGGCGTGCCTGTGGCCGGACCTCGAGCTGTGCCTGCGGATGCGGCACCGGGGAGTGTGGAGCAGAAACCCCGGTGACGGGTGGTGGAGTCGGCCGAGCTGGCTGGTGTGGGCGATTTACCGGTTTGTTGCTATGAGCCCCATTCATCTTTCGCAGCGTAGTCAGGTCTCTGTGGGTCGAACAGTCGTTTGCACGTTGTTGCAGCGGAGCACGAGCCAAGTACCAGGAGGCGCGGGTGCGAGCGCAGTAGCTCCTTGGGCTATCGCAATCGGCGGACCATTGAGACCGGAGCTGACCTTGCAACTCGCGTTATGTCCGGGCGGATCTCGACTGGTAACTGCTCGCCATACTGACTGCGCTGGCACCTACTGCACGGCCCCGACGACCCAGCGCGGTCCGGCAGTCCTCCGTGACTCTTATCGCAAGGCTCCGTCGGGAGAGGATCCTGCTGCAAGATAGCCTGCGAACTGGCTGCGGATCTCTTGGGGGACGGATGCGATTCAAACGACGGACGATGATGCAATTGGCCGATATGATTTGCGGGAACGTGGGTCCATTCCCGTACCGCAGCAGCTCGTACATCACCGAGTTCTTCAGTGACATCGAGACCGACTACACACACGACGGGACGACTCGCCAGCGCTGGGTGGCCGAGACGCTCGAGAAGATTCTTGAGGAACCGCACGCAGGCACCGGGAAGGTTCCGCCGACGTTCGCCAGGGTGATTCAACGACTCATGGACCCGACGGATGCCACCGATGAAGACGACCAACGCCCTGCCGCGTTGGCGATGCTCAACGCCTCGCTGGCCAGGGAGGGTTTCGAGGCGTACTACGCCCCAGACAGGCAGTGTTACCTGCGGCATGTCGCAACGAATACCATCACAGCTCCTGAACACAACCCGCACAGGCCGTTCTCAGCAACCGAACTCGAACGTCGCCAGCAGCTGCGTACCTACTTGGACGGTGCGTCAGAGGATGACCTGATCGAGGACGTTCTGCTGCCACTGTTTCGGCAGATGGGGTTTCACCGAGTTACTGCCACCGGGCACAAGGACAAGGCGCTGGAGTATGGCAAGGACGTCTGGATGAAGTTCACCCTCCCGACGCAGCACGTCCTTTACTTCGGCCTCCAGGCGAAGAAGGGCAAGCTCGACGCGGCCGGCGTGAGCCGCGCGGGGAACGCGAACGTCGCGGAGATCCACAACCAAGCACTGATGATGCTGGGACACGAGATTTTCGACCCAGAGATTGGGAAGCGCGTGCTGGTCGACCATGCGTTCATCGTGGCCGGCGGAGAGATCACCAAACAGGCTCGGGCATGGATCGGAAACGCACTAGATGCCTCACAGCGGCGGTCGATCATTTTCATGGACCGCAACGACATCCTCGACCTCTATGTCGTGAACAACCTGCCCCTGCCCACAGCCGCACTGTCGGGCTGGGGAGTTCAGGTCGCGTGGCCAGACGAGCCACCATTCTGAGAGTTCGCGACTTTCCAGAAGCTACAGTCGCGGCTGTGCTTGTGCGCGTGGTAACGCACGTGACAAAAACGTAGGCCCGTCGGCGGCCGGCGTGCCAGAATTTCGCCCATGCTCGTCACTCTGACCCCCGGAGTCAACCGGGATCACGTCCTCGAAATGCTCCGCAAAGCATCAGTCGAGATCACCAACAACTACGGCAATCAGGACGGCTACGTCCGATGGGTGATGAACACCGCCCGGACGCTGCGCGGCCAGATCGCCCAGACCGACATAGACCAACTCCTGCTCACCCCGGCCTTCTACCGCCTAATCGACCCGGTACTGATGGGCACGCCACAAGGCCTCTGGTTGCTTGAAGCCGAGATGTCCGAGCGGCAGGCCATGCTCACAGCCGCATTCGAGGCGCTCCAAGAGCAGATCGCCGCGTGGACCGCCGCGGCCGGCAAGGCTCTGGCGGTGGTGGATAGCAGCGTCTTCTTGCACCACCCGGCATGGACTCAGGACGACGACCCGACCGCGGTCATCGCGAGCATCCCCTGGCCCGAGGAACTCGGTATCGCCTTCGACGACGTCTTGCTTGTGCTCCCCGAGGTGGTCATCCGCGAACTCGACCGGCTCAAGGAGTCGGGCAACCAGAACACGCGCTATCGAGCCTCGGTGACTCTGGCCGTCATTGACAAGCTGCTGGACGACCCAGACAGCACGGTGCCGATCCGGTCCAAGGACGCCGACTGGCATGCGGTGGCTTCGCTCGGGGGGACACCTCGAGGCCGGGTCGACTTACGGGTCTTCTACGACGATCCGGCGCACCGACCCCTTGCGGATGAGGATGCGGAGATCATCGACCGGGCGCTCGCGGTACAGACCTTGGCCGGCACTCCAGTCCGGCTAGTGACCATGGATACCGGGATGGGACTCAACGCGCGGCGAGCCAAGCTGCTAGTGAGGAAGCCCGCCAGGGAGATCGAGACACCACGGAGTGACGGCCAGTCGGCACGAGCTCGCAGGCGTGCTCGGGCCGAGGCCTCTGAGACAGCAATGCCGAAGTAGATGCGCAGCCGATCTGCCAGCCTTGGCGCGATCGTTGCCTGCCATTCGCAAGTGCGCCACGACTGATCAGCCTTGTGAAGTTTCGGGGAGCAATGACGGCCCGCTGTTCCGTGGAAACGGCGCGCCGTTCCGGATCGTCGGTCGTTGGCCCCGACCTCCACCGCCCGGCGGTGGATCCGGTGCGTTACGAAACTCTGCTCGGAGGTCCTGCCGTGGCCTGACCTGCGCAAACTCGTGTTTGGCGTGGAATCACAGACGTGTTATTCTGGTCGAGTTCGGGCGGCAGTCTGCCCGCAGTGCCCTCAGTCGATCTGACTGGGGGCTTTTTTGTTGCCCTCAACCGTACCCCCGATCGCGACCCTGCTCGGGGGTACTCGGTCATGCCCGGAGGCCTAGCCGTGTCCACGTCCGTCACGCTGTTGTTGCTCTCACTGATGCCGTTCGCTCTTCTCGTGGTTGTTTTTGGCACGATTGTCGTCGTGGCCCTGTGTCAGGCGAAGCCGGAAGACGTCCCTGCGGTCTTCCGTGAGTCAGGAGCCGTCTTCAAGCGCTTGGCCGATCGTCTGCCCCGGACCGAAGTGTTGCGTGGACCGCTCCGCGGCGATGTCATCGGCATGCAGAATGATGGCGTGGACGATGACCACGGCGGTCCGGACGGACACCCTGGGGACGTAGCGGCGAAGGAGTCCTGATGCCGATGCGACGAGTGGCTTTCAAGGACCCGACGGCCCAGCGGGCTGTGCCCGAAGAGCTCCTGGAGGGGCTGCTGGAGGCACTTTTTGCGCTCTCAGCGGGGGAGACTCACATCCTGGTTCTTCGATTTGGGCTACTCGATGGCATGCCGTGGACCCTCGCTGAGATTGCCGAACCCTATGGGGTGACGGAAGAACGCGTTCGGCAGATCGAGGGCAAGGCGATGAGCAAGCTCCGCCATCCAGCACACTCACAAAAGCTTCGAGATGCGTTGCTCGACGATGGGTTCCGGCTGCCCGAACCCCTGCGCCGACGCGTTCTCGAACGCTTTTACCAGAAGGCCGGCCAGGGCATCCCTGGAGACGGTCGATTGCCTCTGATCTTTTGTGATCGCCACGGGTGGAGGGAAGCGCCGCGAGCGACCGCCAGGATCTGCGAGGCCTGCATATGCCCGCTGCCGCGCAGTTGGACAGGCCGTCCGCCGCAGTATTGCTCTGGCGGTTGCCGCCAGGCTGCTTATCGACGACGCCTGAAGACATCGAAGAATCCGAGGGGTGGACGCTAGATGAGTCGGTTCGCACCAAGCGCCCGTCAAGCCTACGAGCCTTCCAGGCGGAGTTCTGTGACAGTGGCAATAGGGGCCTTGTCGTTCGCGAGCACCGTCGCACGCTTTCCCCTTGATGCTGCGACGAGGCCTCCTGCCACGAGCAGTGCGACCGCACGGTGAGCCGTGCTCGGGGAGACACCGTAGCGGCTGGCCAACATCTTTTCTGGCGGCAACGGGTCACCGTGCCCCAGGATGCCGGCGTCAATCGCGCCGCGTAGGTCGGCTGCGATCCGTTCGTATAGCTTGAGGTCTTCATCCATGACGTCCGGCACGGCAGGCTTGGAGGCATCGGATTCACGTGCCGTCGGCCTGGCGGGCAGACGCACGGGCGTTGCTCCTGCCGCGCGCTGATCGGCCTCCGACCACCAGGCTGTGTAGACGCGGAGCGTCGTGGTGCCACCCCCCGAGTGACCCAAGCGTCCAGCGGCGGAACGCACGTTGTAGCCCGCCATGATCAGCTCGGTTGCGTTGTAGTGGCGGTGGTTCTTGAGCTCGGTTTCGATTCCGAGTCGCTTTGCCATCCTCGCGTAGCGTTTGCTGACGGAGTCCGGATGAAGCGGCCGGCTTCCGTCCGGCGCTGAAGAGAAGATGTACCCGTCCGGGTCGAATGGGAGTCCGAGCTCGGCGGCGCGCTGGCGGCAGCGTGATTCGTGTTCGTCGAGGACGGCGTCGGGCTCGGGGTCCATGACGATCCGTCGGTGTTGATGTGTCTTGGTGTCCTTCTCCTCGAGTTGGCCGGCGTCGTTCACGAAGATCGAGCGTCGGACGTTGAGGACCGACGTGGCGCCGTCTTCCCGGCGCGTGCGATCGCTCCAGCGCAGCGCGCACATCTCCCCGCGGCGATTGCCGGTCGTGGTCTTCGTGGATAGGAAGGCGCCCCAGTCCTCGTCCTCTTTCCAGGCTTCTGTGAGCAGGCGACCGACTTCGTCGACAGTCGGCGGGTGTGGATCTGGCGTGGGCAATCCGGGCTTGCTCGCATGCTCGGCGGGATTCACCGCGATCCATCCCCACACCACTGCCCGATCGAGGGCACCGCTGAGGATCCAGTGGATCTGGCGAATGGTTGAGTCGCCGAGGCCTTTGCACACGTGCGGTTTGCACATGCGGCGGCAGCGGCGGCATCCCTGAGGGTTGTTGCGAGGGCAGCGGTTGCCCTCGTGCTCGTCGCACTGATGAGCACCCGCCGTACGGTGGTCGATGAACTCTTTGCCGTCGCAGTGAAGGCGGCAGCGGCGGAGTTCGGCGTAGAACGAATCGAGGATCTCGACGCCGGTGCCGATCTGGCCGAGTTTCGCCAGCGGTGTTGTGTCGAGGAGTGGCTTGATGTGGTTCTTGTACTTCGAGCGGTACCCCCGCAAGGTCAGCACGTCGACGTCGACAATCTCGAAGTACTTGGCGATGAGCTGGCCGACGTTGGCGCGGGTCTTTGGGTTCCGCCCTTCGTCGACCTGGTTGAGGAAACGGGTCTTGAGCTTCTCCGCCTCCTGAGCTTGCCGCGGGCCGGGTGGCACGGTTTCTTGCAGGTAGAAGGGCCTCTTCGTAACGGGATCCTGACCGGCGTACACCCGCACTCGCAGCGCCCCCGAGGGGAGCGCAGTGATATTGCCGCGCTGACGCTCCCGCGGCTTCCCCGATGCGGCCATGCTGCGACGTTAACACGAGTTCATGTCACGGGACATGTCACGAATGGTTCTGGATCAGTCGCAGGTCACGGCCAAATGTGGCCGTGACCTGCGGTTTTGCGGAGTAGGGCGGACGGGACTCGAACCCGTGACCCAGGGATTATGAGTCCCCTGCTCTAACCAGCTGAGCTACCGCCCCGTGTGCGGGTGATCGTATCGGGTTGGTGGGGGTGGGGTGTGAAACCAGGGTGGGGTCAGGGGTTCGACGGAGTGCTGGTGACCAGCTAGCGGGCATGATGGAGGCAGTCCGGATGAGAGGAACTCCCATGGGCTGGTTCATTTTTCTGGTGATCGTGGTAGGCGCGATCGCGGCGTACAAGTATCGCGTGCCGCTGCTGGCGAAGATTCTCGGGCAGCCGCAGGATCGGATTCAGCGGGCGATCGATCGGAAGAAGGGCAAGTAGGCGAGCGCCGACGGCCCCGGAGACGTGGAGAGGCCCCGACCGCTGGGTGCGGTCAGGGCCTCGTTTGCTCACGCGGTGACGGTCAGCCGACGCGTACGGCGGCGACCGAGGCGGAGGCGGTGATCTCGCCGCCGCCGGCGGCGCTGCCGTCGTCGTTGTAGCCGAAGGCGAAGACCTCGACGGTGGTTGCCTTGGCGACTGTCACGATCTTGACGGTTGCGCCGGTCAGCTCGCGGTCCTTCGCGGGCGAGATCTCGGCGCCGAGGATGGTGCCGTAGTCGGTGCCGAACGCCGTGTCGGAGGCGCCGACTCGGAGCGCGAGTTGCGGGCGCGTGCCCGGTGCGCCCGCGGTGGTGCGGGCGAAGAAAGCGGTCGAGTTCAGCAGCCAGGTGCCCGGCTGCAGGCTGAACTCGCCCACCTTGGTCTTGTTGGTCTTGAACGACCCGCCGATCTTCGCGATCGCCACCGGATCGAAGTCCTTCGCGACACCCGACTTGCCATAGACGTCGGTGTCCTTCAGGAACGCGTTCCGGTCGGCCGGCACGATCTTGCTCGCGGGCAGGCTGTTGTCCACGACCTGCGTAGCGGCGACCGAGCGCGGGCAGAGCGGGTACGAGAGGCTCTTGCAGTCCGGCTTCACGGCGCCGTTCGCAGCAACCGTGACACCGACCAGCACACCGGCCCCGAGCACGGCCGCGACCAGCAGCCGTCCGCTCTTGGTGTTCAGGAACTTCTTGACGTTCACAGGGTTTCCTTCCCCTCCATCCCCGAGGCCCCCTCGGGATCTGCAGAGGAACGTACCGGCAAAGTGTTGGTCTAGGCCACTATCAAACCCTTGTTTCAGGTGGGGAAGTTTCGGCACCACGCGGTGAGCGTGATTTTCGCGGTCGTGCCCAGGTCGGTGTCCACCGGCCAGACGACCGCGTGCTCGCCCTTGCCTCGGGCAACGGCGAGGTAGGTGCCGGATGCCTTGTCCGCACCGGCTTCGACCGTGCTGGACCAGGAGATCGCGGCCAGTGCCGTTTCACCCTTGCGAAGGACGAGTTTCTTCGGGCCTGGGTCGATCGCCATGTACGACGTGCCGTGGGTCGCGGTCACGTTCATCGCTCGGCGATCGGCGTCGAGCACCGCGATGTCGGGGTAGCCGTCGACGGTGATCGGTGTGGAGCGGCAGTTGGTCAGCTTGACCACCACGGCTCGGTGGCCGAGGGCGGCGTCGACCGGTCCGACGGTGATCGAGGCGCCGGAGTCCGGGCAGGTCGGCCGCGGCGGTGCGGGCGTCGGATCGGGGTGAACGGTGGTGAAGGGAGTGGGGCCGAGCGGCCGGGGCGTCAACTGCGTGAAGGACGGCTTGCTGTCAGTCGTCACAGCTGCGCTTTCGGTGCCGCAAGCGGTGAGGAGTAGCAGTCCGGCAAGAAGCCCCACCTGGGCGCGACGGTGCATTCGTCGAACCTACCTGCGGTCGCGGGCCACGAAAAAGCCGGGCTCCTGTGAAGAGGAGACCGGCTGGTTTGTTGCTCCCGCGACTGGACTCGAACCAGTAACCTGCCGGTTAACAGCCGGCTGCTCTGCCAATTGAGCTACGCGGGATCGTGGTAGTGCGTGACCCCGAAACCCTGAGGACCTGAGTAGGTTAGCAGGCGGGCAGCGAACTACAAAAACGGGATTCGGCTGCCTGCGGGGTCAGATTCCGAACTCGTCGCGGACCTGCCGGAGTGCTGCCTCCGCGGCATCCACGACGCCCGGCTGGTCGGGCTCCAATCCCTTGTCCAGAACGAGGTTCCAGCTGACCGGGGCGTCCGTGACGGACGGATTCCGGCGGCCAACGATGCGTACGCCGCGTTTGCCCGCCAGCGGCACGTGCCGCTGGACGATGATGCTCGCGTCGACGCGTTCGCGGAGCAGTTGGCCGAAGCGTCCGGGGTCCTCGACCTTGAGCTCGGTCGCACGCAGCGGAGTACCGAAGTCGGTGGTCTCGTAGATGTGCAGCACAGATGCTTCGGAGTCCCAGCCGGCGCGCTCGATCTGCTCCCAGCCGACCCGGCGGTCGGCGTCGGTAGAGTCCGACGGCAGGTAGACGGCTGTCCGCGTGCCGGCGGCCCAGCGGCCGTTGGTCAGCTGTACGGCGGCCAGGATGTCTTCCTTGCTCCCGGTCGACTCGCGGGCGGCTGCCGAGACGGCGTCAGCCAGCTCACGCGGCCAGGAGGTGCGGAGAAGTCTCACATGGTCATCATCCCAGTCGGCTCCAAGTCGGTGGGTCGAGGGTCAGGCGACATAGTCGCGGAGCTGGGGGAGGGCTCGACGGCGAAGGTGGCGGAGTGCTTCGCGTTCCAGGGTGCGAACTCGTTCGGTGGTCAGGTCCAGGCGGGTGGCCGTTTCTTCAGGAGTGCAAGGGATCCGGCCCTGCAGGCCGTACCGGTGCAGCAGGACGGATTGATGTAGGTCGTCGAGGAACTGCAGATGGTGAGCCAGGTCACGGCGAAGGGCGGCGCGCAGGACGATCGGGTCGTCGTCGATCACCGAATCGGAGTCGTCGAGGTCCAGCGTCTCGGGTTGCATCCGCCACGCCTGGGCGCGCTCGACCCGCGCGACGGTAAGGCCGGTCGCGTGGGCCAGCTCGGGGTTGGTCGGCTCCCGCCCCAGCTGCTGCGTCAGGTCGTTGCGGCTCGTCGCCACCCGGGAGGCGTCGGCGTACGCCTGGGCCGGCATCCGGACCAGCCGCGAGCGGTCCGAGATCGCGCGCCCGATCGACTGGCGGATCCACCAGATCGCGTACGTCGAGAACCGGTGCCCCAGCCGATGATCGAACCGCTCCACCGCCCGCATCAGCCCGATATTGCCCTCCTGGATCAGATCCAGCAGCGAGATGCCCTTCCCGGCGTACCTCCGGGCCAACGACACGACGAGTTCCAAGTTCACGGATACGCTATACAGCCATGAGGGACTCTCACGTCAGCAGCAGCAAGCTCCGCGCAGCCATCTACGTCCGCATCTCGAAGGACCGTGAGCTAGGCAAGGCAGGGGAAGGGCTAGGCGTACAACGCCAGCAGCAGGACTGCCAGGAGCTGGCAGACCGGATGGGGTGGCAGGTCGTAGAGGTCTTCCGGGACAACGACAGGTCAGCCAGCAACGGGAAGCTCCGAGAGGACTACCAACGGCTCCTGGACTGGATCAGGGAAGGCCAGATTGACGTGGTGGTGGTGTGGCACACCGACCGCCTCCACCGCAGCACCACAGAGCTTGAGGAATACGCCAAGGTCTGCAATGCGATGAATGTCCCGACCCACACTGTGAAGTCGGGGCACATTGATCTGAAGACACCAACGGGCCGGATGGTTGCAGGCATCTTGGGTCTTACAGCTCGATTCGAAGTCGAACACAAAGCAGAGCGATTGGCTGCCAAGTACAGGCAGATGGCGATTGACGGGAAGTCTCGCCGGGTATCAGCTCGCCCCTTCGGTTTCGAGAGGGACGGAATCACCATCAAGCCCGATGAAGCTGCTGAGCTGCTGAAGGCAACCAGAGCTGTGAACGCTGGTGAGGGCCTGAAGGCAATCTGCCGGGATCTGAATTCACGTGGGATCAAAACCACCATGGACAAGGAGTGGAGCTACACATCTCTCCGGAAGATGCTGCTTCGTCCCCGGAACATCGGGCAGTCGGTTTACCGGGGTCAGGTTGTAGGTGAAGCCGAATGGGATGCCGTCGTTCCCATTGGCGAGTTCCTGACTTGCCAGCGGATTCTTACTGATCCCTCACGGAGGACAACCCCCGGCAGTGGGCGGAAACATCTGCTCACCAACATTGCCAAGTGCGGGAAGTGCGGGAAGGGGCTGCTACCCGGCATGCGACCCAACCGGGACGGCACACCGTTCCGTATGTACCGGTGTTGCGTGTATCGGGACATCGAAGAGCTTGAGCACCTGGTCTCCCGTGCTGTGGTGCTGATCCTGACCAAGCACGACGCACGGAAGCTACTCACTCCCGCACAGCCGGCCAGCAAAGACCTGGAGCAGGAACGATCTGCAATCGAAGCGCAGATGAACGAAGCTGCTGATGCATTCACGGCCAAGCTGATCACCATGGCTCAGCTCACTCGAATCACTTCTGATCTTCAGGATCGGATGGAAAAGATTGATGCCGGACTGATCGACAGGGACCGTGCTCGAATCTTCGATGGCCTGATCTCGGTTCCGGATGTGATGAAGGCTTGGAAGAGTTTGTCTCTGGCTCGAAAGCGGACGGTCGTGAACACGCTCTTCACGATCACGGTTCAGCCAGTTGGCCGGGGCAAGGTTGCAACCGCGGAACACACCACAATTCGTCTCAAGAACGAAGTGGCACATGTCCTGGATATGAGTGACCTGAGCACCATGATCGGGGCATTCCCGGATGAATCCCAGATGGCGGAAGTTGTCCGGGCCTTCTCCTGAGCCACGGAACGGGGCCTCTGAGGCGATTTCAGCCCCTTTTAGGCACTGGGAGCTACCCCCGGACCCTTCAAGCCGTTAAAACGGCTCCTACGGCTTCTTGCGCCTGTCCAGTCCCAGAGCCTTGAACACTTCTGCCGGTGCACCGTCGAGCAGCTCAGCCAATGGCATCTTGAGTGCTTGGCAAAGTAGGACCAGATCTCCGGTCCTGATGTGACGGGACTTTGATTCCAGGCTGGATACCATCGTCCTGGTCCAACCCATGTCGTCAGCAAGGTCTTGCTGGCTGATCCGCAGGCGGGCGCGGGCAGCTCTCACGTTGCCTGCAATCAGCTCGTCCAGTGCCTCCGCCTCCACATCTCGAATCGTGCCTGTTCAGGCTTCACCCGTCATGCCGCAACATCCCTCACTCTGAGCCCATCAGTTTCATCATGAGTCAAACTGACTCAGAGTGTGGAAGACTCGCTCACATTGAGTCGGAATTGAGCGGAAGGAACTTCGATGGGTGTCGAGTGGGGTGGTTACGGTCCGCAGAGGACCTACGCAGGCCAGTGCATGTCTACATATCGAAGTGTTCCGGGACGTGACTGGTTCCAGTACTGCTCACTGCCGAAGTACCCCGAGCACACCCACCATCAGGCGAATGATGCGGGCGGCCACTACCTCATGGGCTGGAGTGATGAGTCCGCAACAGAGGCAGAGCTGAAACACCAAGAGCACATCAACAAGCCAGCCAGGGGGCGAGTAAGGCGTGCGTAGCCCGCATCGTCACCCTGGCTGATCCAACGGAAGACCCCCGGTTCGCTCCATGGCCGGGGGTCTTCCTCATGATGTTCTTATTCAGTTGCATCAGGCATCGAAGTTGGCCGGCTGGCTACTACCTGACCAACTCATCGCGGATGAAGGTCACTGTCAGGTTGCCAGCTCGCGTGTCGTAGCGAACGTCTTGTGCCGAGCTGATCAACAGCTCCGCTACTCGCTTCGCTTCGTCCAGGTCTTCGAGCACACCGGACAGGACGGTTGTCATCGCAGTGACTGCCAGATCTTCCACGCCGTCAGCCTAGGTCTCACAGCATGGGCTGCACCACGACCTGCCTGTAGAAGACCGTGATGTTGCCGCTGGCTTCGGTGAAGTGCATCAGCCGGACGTGGTAGCTGTTGCCCGGTGTCAGGCCAGTGATCAGCCGGAAGGTCCCAGCACCAAGCCGGGCCTCTACGCCACTGGTCACCGTGCCACTGACCTTGAGTGCGTCGTTGCTGTTCGACGCGACAACCTGCGAGCCGCTACCGGCACCAGCGGTGACCGTTGCTCCGGTTCGAACTTCCATCGAAACGAACGACACCTTGTCGGTCTGCGAAGACCAGAAATCAGCCTTCCAGTGAACCAGCACGGCACCGGAGGCCGGAGCAGTGAAGGCCACACCGCAGACGTTGGTGCCTGACGTGGCGGTGGTGTTGGAGTACGGACCTTCGGTGTTGGTGTCAGAAGCAACCACAGTCGAGAGTCCGTTGACCTTGGCAACGTCTGCATCAATCCGGATCAGCTCCGTCTCAACAGCAGTGGCCAGGTCTTCGAGCCCGGATGCGATGTCCGGTGCGTCTCCCAGCTCCAGGAACGGGAGGTCATAGGTCGGTGTGGTGTCAGCCATGTCAGTTGCCTCCGTTCAGGGCCTGGACCGCAGAGAGGATGTCTGCGTCAGAGATCACGTCTGTGCGAATGCCGAAGTCGGGGTTGGCGTTGACCTGCCAGTTGTCCTTGGCATAGGCCCACTTGTCACCCCAGCCAGGCTGTGCAGCGAACTGCCACATGCGGGAGGCAACCCAGGATTCCGGGTTGTCGATGCTCTCGGAAGCAGCAGCCGCAGTGATCCGGCCCATCAGGCTTCCATCAGTGGCGATGTCTCGAATGCTGCTGTAGCTCATATTCGTTGCCTTTCAGAGAACTGGTTCGACCAGGACGGACCGGTAGAAGACGTCAAGGGTTCCTGTGGTGACTAGGTGCACCGTTTGGACGTTGTAGGAGCTGCCCGGCGTGAGACCGGTGAGCAGGTAGCGGTTACCGGCGCAGCTTCGGGTGACACCAGAGGCAGCAGAACCGGCCATGATGCCTTCGTCAGTGTTGGCGGCATGGAAGACCGATCCCGAACCAACGCTGCTTCCAGCACGCACCTCGAACGCCAGGTAGCCGAAGTTGCTTGCAGCGTTCGATTCCAGATGACCGGAAACGGTGATGTAGACGGAACCGCTAGGTGGCGCAGTGAATGCAGTGCCGACCACAGGAGAGCCCGGCACGAAGGATGTTGAGCTGATGCCAAGAATGTCCGTCGCACTGAGGCTGCGTGCGGGCTGGGGAAAGGTGAAGGTGTTGTTGGCGTAGGCAACGGTCTTGTTCGTCAGGGTCTGTGTGTCGTCATCAGTGACTACATCCGAACCGTTAAAGATGAAGTCGTTCCCGGCCATGCTGATGGTCTGCGGGAAGCCGCTGGTGGCATCGACATTGAAGCCGCCGAACACTTGCACGATGTCAGCGTTCAGGTTGACTTCGGTGTCGCCCGTCATCGAGTCGTTCGTGATCGCGACCCAACCGTCTGCGGTGCCGAGCAACTCTGGTACCACCAGGCGAACCTCAGAGAAGGTGGTGAACCCCGGAAGGACGCGCGAGAAGAGCACACCAGGTGCGGTCTCATTGGCGTTGCCAGAGGCAAACCTGATCTGGTTGGCAGCAGTCGAGTCGATCTCAATGCGGTTGCCACTCGTCGCCGTCCTGAACAGCCCGCCAGTGATCGTCTTGCCCGTGATCGCAGCGGCATCGAGCTTGGCTGCGGTGATGGCACCAGCAGCAATCTCCGTGGCAGTGATGGTCCCTGCTGCGATCTTGGCTGCGGTAACAGCACCAGCAGCAAGCTCAGTCGTCGTGACAGCTCCAGCAGCGATCTTCGCCGTGGTGATCGCACCAGCCGCAATCTCGGTCGCGGTAATGGTGCCTGCGGCAATCTTTGAAGCAGTGACAGCACCAGCAGCCAGTAGAGCAGTAGTGACGGCAAGGGCTGCGATCTTCGGTGTCGTGATCGCATCGTCAGCAATCTTCGTCTCAGTGATCGGGAGGATCGCATCAACGTCTGCTTGTGCAGTGGCGACATCAGCAGCAACGTCCGCGATGTCAGACGACAACCCGGGGATGGTCGTACCGGTGAGAGTCGCGATGTCAGCCTGTGCAGCCGCCACGTCAGCTTCTGCCGCGTCCAGATCGGTCTGGAGGGCATCTACCCCGGCTTGAGCTGTTGCAGCCGCAGAGGCCGCAGCAGAGGCCGTAGAAGCGGCACCATCAGCCGTGCTCTGTGCAGTGGCTGCATTCGTGACTGCGGTGTCTGCGGTGGACTGTGCAGTGGACACATCGGTGCCCAGATCAACAACATCTCCCTGCACCACCGTCACGTCACTCTGAATCGCGGGGATGGTCACGGTGCTGATGGTCTGAACGGTGTCACCCAACGCGCTGATGTCTGCTGCCCAGGTCGGAACTGTTCCGGGGTCTCCCGGGTTGGTGACCTTGCCCAGGACGCACACACGATCCCCGGCAGTCAGTAGCGCAACCACATCACCCACCTGGAGAGCCATGGACTCACCACTGAGAGACGGAAGGTTGACCAGGGTGCCACCGGCAACAGTGATCGTGTTCGATCCCGTATCGGAGTCCCAGGACTGCACGACTCCCTGACGTAGTTGAACACCGGTTCCATTAGCCGGCCTACTCAGCAGACCGGCCAAATCATCAGAGATCATTCGGTCACATCTCCGATCTGCTCGCCGTACTGCTTGCGCGTACGAAGGCTGACGGGGGTTTCCTCATCGAGCGGGATCGTCACCGTGTCGATGATGTGAGCTTCGGTCTTCAGCGACAGAGAACGCGTCCCGGACGGGTAGCGCACCTTCAGCACGTCGTCTGGTTCCAGGGCCGGGTTGGCAATGGACTGAAGAGCGACCTGGTACGGCAGACCAAGGCTCTTTCGCAGCAGCACGGAAGCAGCACTGCGGGCCTGATCAGTGGTGGTGATGAAGGGCGAGCTGTAGAACCGCGGAACAGGTCCGAACCGGCCTCCGTACCGGGTAGGGCTGGAAGGGCTCAGATCGGCCACAGCAGCCCAAACAGGAGGGGTTGTGTCCGTAGCCTCACCACTGGCCACCACGACGTTGTAGATGCCCTCACGGGTGATTGCCCTGGACATCTTCACCAGGACTCCGTTGGCTCCCGCGTCGATGGTCCAAGCAGGCGCACCCGACACATCCGGGGGAGTCCTCACCACGAACACACCACGGTGATCGAAGTAGCCAACCTTCCCGAGAGAGGTGACCAGATCCCGCAAGGTGTCGAAGCGCTCTCGGTCGGCCAGCACAGTCCGGCCAACTGCTGCGTCCCGCACTCCCGTGTCATCCCACTCGATCACCGCAGAGGGGTAGACCTCAGTGATGAGAGTGCTCACGAGCTGTCCACGGGTGAGCGAGCTGGCGAACTGGCGAGGAGTCAGGAACCGTGCATCCTTGATCCCGGCCATTCGATCAGCACCCGAAATCTCTACGGGTCCGTTTGGTGTCTCCTCCTGCTCGGGCGCGTTGATCCGGAAGTACCCCAGGCCAACAAACTCCGTCTGTCCGTTGCCGTACGACAGCCCACGTTCGACGTAGATCTCATTGCCGTACGGGGCCAGCAGGTCACCAGCTCGACGGGGCCAGCTCGCACTAGTGGTCAGGTTCAGCGTGGCCCTGATGTCCGCTGTCGAAGCACACTGCACGTCCGATCCCGGCAGGATCGGAATCTCAGTCCCAGTCGGGTTCGTACCGGTCTGGAAGCTCGTGCATACTCGAGCGCGGAACACTGCGCTGTGACTCCCACGCAATGTTTTCAAGAACCGATCACTTACGCCTCTCATGGCACGATCACTTCTGAAGGCGTGCCGGTGCGAGCCAGCAGATCAGCGATGGTGGCGTTGTCCGCCATCATGTCCGTGATCGTGGCGTATTCAGCCAGGACCGACTGGATGGTGTACGCGCTTCCAATGACATCAGAGCCCGGTGCAGCAACAGTTGCCAGCGGCAAACTCCACACCCGCCGGCTAGAGGTCCGCATGGTTGGTTCCCGCGTCACATCACCAACGGAGAAATACCCTCCGGGGATCAGGTCCACGTTCGATGGCAGATGAATGAAGATCACGTCACCGGTCGAAAGCGTGTACTCCATGTCCCGCTCCTCAGCAGCCGTGAGGGTGAGGAGCTGGAGTGTGTAGCTCAGCGAGCTGCGCACGCCACCGATCTGCACAGGGTTCGTCCGGCCGACCACATCCATCAATGCGGACCTGGACTTGTTGGTGATGGTGCTCTTGTCCGCGACGATCACCGTGCGGTTGAGGAACGGTGCGGCAGGCACCTTCAGCCAGACATCATCGAAGGTGACAGCAGAGACGCTGAACTCAGTGGTGGCCGTGTGAGTACCGGATGCGTTGTACTCCAACACCCGGTACTTGTAGGCCACACCTTCCGGAAATTCATAGTCGTAGTACGTGACCGCGCTGCTGGCGATGGCCTGCGTGCTCCAGCCGCGTACGTCTTCCCACTGCACGTACGGGCTGACAGCTCGCTGAACCTCCACGTGATCGGTGGTGCCAGCAAGCGAGGTGACCTGGAGAACGCGACGGCACAACGTGGTGTCGAAGCTGACAGTCAGAGCAGTCACGACCCAACCCCCTGGAGTACAACGCGCTTGGTCTGTCGCTTGTCCGCCTTGATCTCCTGACGAACAACCTTGGTGACCTCGCCGCCAACCTCGATGTGGACCTCAAGCACCTGCGGTGCCTGGTTGCCAGGAGCACCCTTCTCCGCGGACGTGATGAAGCCGGGCTGAGAGCCCATGGTCAGCCACTCAGGTCCCCGCTCACCCACCTTGTAGGTCTGGAACGGCTGAGTAGGACCACCAGACGCACGACCAGCAGAACCGATGATGTTCGAGGGAGTCGATCGGGGAATGCCAGCCACGGTGTACTTGACCGTTACGACCTTCGTGCTCGGAAGGTTCTTGATCGAGCGACCCAAGGCATCAACAGATCCCTTTGCAGCAGTGGCTCCGTTGACCTGGACGTTGCTGGTCTTGTTCGGCGGGATGCCGATCAACGAAGTGGCGAGGCGATCAGCTTCCTTCTTCGACAGCCCCATCTGCGTTGCGATCCGAACGAAGCTGGAACGTGCGTTCTCTGCGGACCTACCCGCAGCAGCAGTACCCGCACCGGACTCGATCATGGATTGCGTCTGCTGGTTGGCTGCCTGAGCAAGAGCGATCAGAGCTGACTTGTTGTTCCGGCCCTTCTCGCTGTTGATGTCCAGGTTCTTCCCGTTGTCCTTAACCGAAGCGGACGCAGCATCAAGGGACGCCTGGAAGTTGACCTCAGCCCCGGCCAATCCAAGTGCAAGGTTCTGAAGCCGGAACGTGGACTGGATCAGGGCATCAGTTGCCTTCGTCTGCCTATCGAACTTGGCAGCAGCACTCTCAGCCTGAGTACCCGCACCAGCAACCGCGTTGCCAGCAAGGATCGCAGCAACCTGGCTGTCGCTCAGACCCTGCGTGAAGTACTTGGCCGCGTCACCCGTGAGACCAACCGCAGTCGATGCCTTGTCGGCTGATCCAGCCAGTTGATCAAGCCCGGTCCTCGCCAAGCCAAGTCCAGGAACAAGGTTGTTCACTGTGGTGTTCGCAAGGCCGCCGATCGACAGTCCGGTCTTGTCCAGGAAGGCACTCACCTTCGGGTTGTTCTCGAACCGCTTGATCGCACCATCAGCGTTGTTCAGCGCAGTGATGAGGTTGAGGGTTCCCTCCGTCAGGTTTCCAACCAGACGGGTCATGTCGGCAAGCCCTTCCGGGTTCGCCTTCACGGACTCAGACAGAGTCTGCAATCCCTTTGATACCTTGCCGATCGCACTCTGAGTCGCTGGACCAAGAGCCCCCAGCACTGCATTGAATGCCTCTGCCAACGGACGCACGGCAGGCTGTAGTTGCTCAAGGCCCTTCGATACCTGATCAACGAAGGTGGTTACGACTGGAGCCATCTCCTTGAAGACAGCCTCTAGCGAAGGCTTGAACTTCTGGAAGGTGCGATCTGCGAATCCGGCAATAGAGATCAGGGTTGACTCGAAGGGCTTGGACAGCCGCGTCATGTCGGCACCCATGGAATCGAGCGTCTTCGACCACGCGTCCTTCACCGGCTGCGACTTGGCCGCAAAGATCAGGCCCAGGCCCGCAATCCCAGCACCGAACGCCAGTGCGATCCCGGACGCAGCCACAGCACCCACCGCAGGGGCTGCAACGGCCACCGCAGCCACCAGGGCTCCAGCGATCGCAGGACCAAGCACCGGGGTCTTCAACGCCCCCAGGAAGCCGCTGCCAAAGACGGTGCCACCCGCGTTGCCTGCTTCACCCAACGCTGACGGAGAGAACCACTTCTTCAGCCCGGTGAAGAAGCTCTTGCCGGACTTGTCACCGGAGTCACGGAACTTCTTGTCAACGTTCCTGGTGAGTCGATCAATGTCCCGCTCACCTTCGTTGGCAGCTCGCCCCAATCCCTTCGAGTCACCATCGAACTTGACGTTGACAGTGCGAGTCGGACTACCCATTGCCCCACTCCTCCAACACCTTGTCCACGGCCCCCAACCACTGCCGTTCAATCGCGGGTTCGTTGTCCTCGACCGTGCTGAAGAACCAGTGGTCAGGCTTGGTCGTAGCAGGGAACTGCTTCAGGACGTTGGCCCCGAAGTTGGAGCCGTAGATCAGGTCTGAAGCGGTGGTGGGTGCTTGCCCCTTGCTACGACGTGACTGCTTGCCTGCACGCCTGCGACCACCGGCCTGGACGGACGGCACCCGATCACGCTTGGCCTTGACTGTGGGAGCCACCAGAGCGCCCTGTCCGTTGGACGAAGTAGCCGCACTACGGATCTTCCCCGCCAGGTCGGTGCTGATCTGCTGGTTCGCATTCCGGAGTTCCGTGGATGCGTCCTTGGGCAGCTTCCTGAACGCAGCCAGGGTTTCCTTCGCCCCGGTGATGCGGACCCGTACGACGATTCCCATGCTCTGGTGCCTCCCTTCACTTCGTGTCGTTGCTGAGGTCGATTGCGTCTGGTGGGAGTTGGCCGGCGTGGTTGTCTTCGGCAAGAAGTTGAACTGCTGTCGCTATGGCTCGCTCTCCTTCTTCGGCCCACGCAGTAGGTGAGATCCCTGTCTGTATGGCTAGTTCGATGAGTGATCGGGAGAGGGACCCGACTGGGTAGGGTCCGGCTCTTCGTCCGCCGCTTCGTCATCGAACGAAAGGTCAAGTTCGTGCTGGTCTTCCCAGTCCTTCAGAGACCCCGTGAACAGCCCTTGTCGCTTCGCAGCGATGTGCGAGAGCTTGTAGTAATCCGTCAGGTTCGGATCACGCAGAAGCTGCGCGTACGACTTGCCCTTGTTGGTCTTCTCCCAGACCAGCACGTCTCGCGTACCGGCCTTGATTACGAACTCATCCCCGTTGTCGGGAACCACCTTGAACGTGAACACGTCACCCCTCCTCTTACCGCGGGCTTAGTTGCTTCGGGCACTTACTCGGGATCGGTGAAGACCGGCTGACCCTCACCCGGAAGGTCAACGGAGAAGGTTGCCCACGCACCCTGTTCGCCACCGAAGGCAACGTTCTTGAGGGTGACCGTGATCTCTCCAGAGACCCCACCGGCGACGGGCTCGAAGGTCACAACGACCTTGTCTCCCGCGTTGTCGTTCAGGTAGCGGGCAAGACCAACCGCGTCCTGGTGATCCTGAGGACCGTTGATCGAGAGAGTCCAGGTCGCAGAGTCCACGTCGTTGTAGATGCCAGCAGGCTTCAAGGTCTTGATGGTCTGCGTGGCCTGGTCCGGGGTCAGTACGACGCTGGTGACCTGGAGCGTGTAATCCGTAGCTCCGAACTTCACCAGCGAATCCCGCATGACATACGGCGCGAAAGGCATGGTCATTCACTCCTACACGTGATCGAAATGGCGAACAGGTCGCCGTCTGTTTTGGTCAGGTCCGCGCGGTCCACGAAGGCCACCGGATTGATTGCTGCGAACAACGGATCTGTCAGCTCATCGAGCTGCTCGATCGCCGTGTCTTCGTTGCCGCTGAGGATCACCAGGACTCGCCACGTGACCTGAAATGCGTAAGCGGGGCCACGTTCGATCGAACCGATGAGGGGCCACGCATCACCGGGTGACACCGTGTTGGGCTTGGTCGTGTAGCCCTTCACACCAGGAACGGTGCTCGCCGCATCAGCCAGGGCCTGACGTGTTGCAAGAAAGCTCATCCGACTACCAGCCTTCTGAACGGGGCCTCCAGACGACGCACTTCCGGATCACGTCCAGGGAGTACGACGGTGGAGCTGCCGAACTCGTCGTTGTCCTGGAGCACGGCCAGGGGCTGAGACCTCATCTCGATGGCCCGCTGGCATCTCCGGAGCAGTGCCGCCGCCAGATCGTCCGGGTAGTCCTCCGGATCAGCCGGGAGACGGCATACACGGCCCTGTGCGGCTGTTTCCGCGTCCAGGACGGACTGGAGGGCAGGATCAGTCCAGCGAGCCTCAGAGAAGCCCGTAGCCCCGCCCAGGTACGCCTTCAGCTCAGCGAGCGTCGGGAGCGCCATGGTCATCACCTGCCCTTCAGTCAGTTGGTGCGGTACCGCTTGCGTCGATCACCGATCGGTTCGCCTCTGTGCTGCTGGCGACGATCGGTGCCTTTGGCCACTGGCGTGGCCTCGACTTCTGCGGGGTCCGTCACCGCAGCCGGTTCAGCGACTGCGGGACGGCCCTTCTTGCGTCGGCTGGTCATTACGCGGTGGTGTCGTAGATGACCTGACGAACGCCGCCCAGATCGGAATTGGCGAACGCCTTGTAGCCCCAGATGGCCAAATCGACCATCGCCACCGGCGCGTAGTTGCCGGAAGCATCCGTACCCGGGAACTCCAGACGCTGCGGAGCGCTCGCCCATCCGTGGACGGTCGAGGGGTCGAAGAGCCAGGAGTTGTTCGGGCTGCCAGGTGTGGACGGAAGAGCCCACGACGGAACACCCGTCACACCAGCAAGATCGAGCTGCGTGAACCGGCGCGAGCTGGTGCCGTTCGCGTTGGTCGGGTTGATCTGCGGGAAGAGCTTGCGACCCGTGCTGTCCACCGCAGCCACGAAGGTCTTGTAGAGCGCCTTCTCCACAGCGAACGCCTCGAAGTCGTAGCCACGGATGAACTGAAGATCAGCAACCGCCGCGTCCCACGCAGCCGCCAGGTCGTCATCGACGGCACCGGCAGTGAGGGTGATGTCCGTTGCCGCAGTCAACGTGTTCAGGAACGTGGCCGTAGCGGTCTCCAGACCTTCCTTCCAGCCCCGGACCATCTGGTTGAAGATGAGGCCGGACACAGCCGGGTTGCCGCCCATGTCCCACACCTCACGGGTGATGGAAGCCTTGCCAGAGGTCGGCGTCGGAGTGATGGTCTGGTTGGTCGTCACGAACGTGCCCGAGGTGGGTTCGGTCCCCTGCGTGTGATCACCGACGAGACCGGACGAGCTGGAGAACTTCGGGAACGCGAAGGGCTGCACTCCGTTCGGCGGAGCACCCTTGGTGATGAAGTTCCACAGCGGAGTCCGGTAGTCCCGCTGATCCACGTACATGTCCGGACGCTGAATGGTCGGGTTGACCGTGGCAACATCCGTGGTGTCCACATCGAACGTGGCCTTGATCAGCGCCATGACCCGCTTGCCCGCTTCGGTCCGGTCACCGAACTCGTCACGAGCGCGAGCCATCTCGTGCAGGTCAGCAGAGAACACGTGCTCAGTCGGGAGGAAGTTGCCTCCCCGATCGAACTTGTAGGGCAGCTCTTCCTTCACGTCGAACTGCGGGGTGACGACACCAACCGTCTCCCGTGGCGGAAGGTCACCTTCCTTTGGCTTGCTCCACTCATCGAAGAGAGCCTTGATCTGCTCCTTGGCCTGGTCGGCAGTCAGTGCCGCCACGACCTTCGAGCTCAGATCGAAGGTGGCCGGCGGGGTGGTGCACTCGACAACACCAGCGGCGTGAACGTGGCCGCACTTGTCGCATTCCATTGCGATTTCCTTTCCAGTGAAAGCCGAAGACGCAGCCACGGCCTGGACCCGTGCGTCATCGAACGCAGGGCATGGGGTGAGGGAGATTTCGGCGAGAGGGGCCGCGATGGCATGCATCACGCCGTTCTTCTCGCTGTAGATGCCGCCTTGTGCGACACCAACGGAGAGGCCGTCCCACACGCCGTCTTCCGCCAGGGTCAGGGCTCGATCACCTTCGGGGCCGCGAGCAACGGAGAACTTGGCCATCAGGCCCGCGTCCGTCTCCTCCAGGGAGGTTGCCTTCCCAACGGCCTGCTTCCAGTCGTGGCCAGCAAGGAGCTTCACCCGGGACACATCGCTGAAGACCAGCGTTCCCTTGGAGAACTGCCAGAGCTTGCCGCCTGACCGGGCTGTCTTCCCGTACGGCACCGCAAGACCGGTGATGGTGCGGGACTCTCGATCGACAGAGAACGTGCTGCCGGTTGCCTGAGCTTCTAGCTTCAGCTCAATCATGGGTGAACTGAAGGTGTTCACTTCGATGTCCTCCTGAGCAGTAGGTGCCGCAGGCAACGCAGGCGTCTCACGAAGCTGCGTGAGCTGTTCCGCGGACAGGGGTGGGCGGTCCTCAAGCTCGCGAATCTCTTCGTGCGTGATGGCCCCGACCTCAAGGCCGATCTGATACGCCTGGTAGCGCGTGAGGGTGTCGGAGCGGAGATAGGCATCCAGGTTGAAGCGCGTGTAGTAGCCCCGTGGGGTTACGTCGTTCATCCCAAGGCGGTCTTCGATCGCGTGTAGATACGGACCAAGAACGTCATCCAGGAACGCCTTCTTGCGGTCCTCGCTGTTCTGGTACGTGCGAGACGTGGTGCTCACGCCCAGGTCCTCAGGGTCAACACCAACCAGGCGAGCAATCTCAAGGACTGCGTGTTGCCGGGCCTCAGCGAGCTGGAGGTCCTTCGGGTTCCACGACAACGCGTTGTACTTCAGGGCTGCGGGCACGTAGGCGTCCGCGTTCTTCTGCCGTGCTGACTTCCACGCGGCCATCAGCTCAACCACGTCATCGTCTTCAGCCGGGTCCGCACCCTCAGCCGGGGTGAAGATCCCCTGAGGCATGGGAGATGCAGCAGATCGAGCAGCAGCAGCATCGAGCTGGAGACACGTACGGATCGCACGAGCACCGGCAACCAACAGCGGGTCATTGGGGCTGTGGAAGATGATCAGCTCTGCTTCGGGAAGCTCTTCCTCAGCCATGCCCTGTGTCGAACCATCACGGCGTAGGTACGCCTTCTGGTTCTTCCGGATGGTGACGCTGCGGGGATCGAGACGACGGATCTTCGTGGGGTAGCCGTGCCACCCGAACTGGATCACACGCCAGTAGGCGATCCCTTCGAACAGAAGGTCTTCAACAGTGCGGATCATCGTGACGGAACGCGGGAGATCCGACTCCGGCTGAATGAACAGCGGCCAGTCCCCAACGCTCTGCTGCGTCGGTCCGTACATCGCGACGGGAAGAGTGCCCAGGCTTCCGGACACGAGATCCCGCACACGCTTCACAGCCGGGACCTGAATGGCCTCCGTACGCGAGACACGAGAAGCGGGAGCAACGAAGTCGTCATAGGAGCTGTACCCGAAGAACTCAGGCGGGATGGACTCCCTATCCACAACGAAAGTCGGGCCGCCCTGACCCTCCAGGGCAGCCTGTACGACCGGTGACCGGCCAAACAGCGCGCCAATAAACCCCATAAGCGGAGGTTTACATAAGCCGCCGCTTATTCGCTCAGGAACTCATTTGCTTGCCTCGGGTCACTCTTCCGCGGCTACTTCGATCAACAGTGGAAACTCAATGAAATAAGGGCTTTCATCACGCGGCCACGATGATTCGGGGCTTTCCCAGGCTCTTCTTCCGGCAGTCCGTCACAGCCCACACAGCAGTCTTGATGGCATCTGCACGCCCGTGAGAGACCATCCGTGGCCCATCTGCACCAGGCACCGTTCTGGCTCCCACGACCTGTCCAGTCAGGTGTTCCCCGCCGTCATGCAGGACCACGTACTCAGACAGCAGACGGCCCAGCTCCTGGACAGATGCACCCACGCGTCCCGATCCCTTCTTGACCTGCACACCCTTCAGTGCGGGATCTTCGAGCAGAGACGCGCCCACAGTGGCGGTACGACGGAACTTGGTTGCCTTCAGTGCATCCACTGCGTTCGTCAGATCATCGAAGTCCTTGACTGAGACAACAACCTCTTCTTCGAGCCTCCAGGCGAGTGCGAGAGACACACCCTGTCCGAACCAGTCCTCTATAGCTGCCGCATCCGGAACCCGCTTCGGTGTGTCCTCCACCAGGGATGCCCACTCGTTCGGCTTCACGATGGGTTCTCCCCGGCCCGCAGATGCACCAGTGAGCTGCCAGATGTTCAGGTACTGAGCAAGGAACCCCTGCATGGGATCAGGGTCATCTGCTGCCGGATCAGCCTCACCAGCAAGAGCCTTGGAGTATTTGTCCGCAATCATCTTGCGTCGGTCCTCTGACCAGTGCGGAGAGGCAGCCTTCCACGTTTCGATTGCAGATGGATCTTGGCCGGCGGTTGCTCCCCACAGCAGCAGAAGGGTTTCTGTGTCCTCAGAAGTGATCGCATCTCGAAGATGTGTCTTCATCAGCGAGGTGGCTTTGCGGTGTGCCGTGCTGGTCAGGTGGAGCTGGGGTGACAGCCTCTCCAGGGTTGCCGGTTCCAAGCCCTCAGACACCGCATCAGGCTTCACGTTCCATGCCTCATCGACAATGCCGAAGGTGACATCAAAGCTGTACCCCGCAGCCTCCTGCGCACTGACGATCCACCGGTCTCCATCAGGTGTTTCGATCTGCTCCTTACCGTTGCCACGAGCCACAGTCCATCCAGCAACCTTCTCGGCCCAGGGCCATGCACCACGCTGAATCTCCCGGCACACCTTCAGGTCACTGCCGATGTGAATCACGGTCTGCACTTCACCGAAGAGAGTTGGGTGCGCCATCCGCCACAGTGCGAGTCCACGAAGACGAACGCTCTTCCCGGCTCGTCGGGGGCAGCTCTCCAGTACGACGCGATGACACAGGCTCCCGTCCTCCCGGTGTTCGAGCTGACGGGTGATCCCCAGCTTTTGCCACCACCGGAGCTTGATGTGCCGTCCAGTGGGGTCTGTCTGCGTGCTCTCAATCCAGTCGATGGCCTGTTGCCCGTACGACCCAACAGCGTCGTCGGGAGGCAACGACATGTACAGCGGAGGGGATGCGTCTTCGGGGACCTCCAGAAGCCCTCTGAGCCACGAATAGCCCTCTAGACGCCCTGGACTCCACAGCAGCTCCGCACGGGCCTCTACGGGCTTCTCAGTGCCGGGGAGAGAACGGACACTCAGGGCGGGATGTCCTGGAGCTGATCCAGGGGAAAACTGACCCTGGTTCTTGGTGATTCTCTTTGATCTGGGATCACCAATTTTGTTGTTGCATGGCTTGCACGCTGATTGCAGACGATCAGGCGGGACTATGAGTCCGCGCTTCACACCATCAATGTGGTGGACCTGTGTCGCTTGCTCAGTGCACACACCAGTGATCTTGAGCTGGCATTGGTAGTTGTCTCGGGCCAGCACGGAAGCACGCAGCTTGCGCCATGCCCTGGTGCTGCCACCACTCCATGCCTTGCTCATTGCCCTGCTTCCCCTTCCTGCTCCCGGTTAGCTCACCCCCTGCCCACGGGAGCGCAAGCAGGGGGTGAGTTGGAGGGGTGACTCCAATACCAAGGCTAGGTGTGTTCCTGCATTCCCTTGTGTGCTTGGGCTTTTCGATACCAGATCATTCGGGAGTTCTGTTTGACGTGCACCAGGTGAATCTAGCTAGGTTCTGGCAAGAGTTAGCAAGACAACCGAAGGAGCCCACCTGATGACTGATAAGCGGCATACGTCCGTTGTTCTTCCATCCGAGCTGGCTGATGGGCTTGATGCTCTTCAGTCCCGGGATGACCGCTCGAAGAACTACCTGATCAACCGTGCGGTGAAGGAGCTGCTGGAGCGTGAGGGTGTTCTCGCCCGGCCCAAGCGCAAGCGACCCAAGAAGCTGAACTCCGTTGAGCAGGCGTATCTGCTTCACCCGGAACGCTTCCCCAAGGTCGAAGACGTGATGACCGGAGGCGACCCCAAATGAAGAACGGGCCAGGGTTGCTGACCCCTGACCCGTCCAATACCCGCTATGGCTATCTAGGAGCGTATCTCAATGGCTAGGAACAGGATGGTTCAGCAAGAGCTGTTCCGCTCTCCTGCGTTCTGCGGGCTGAAGTTCCCAGCCCGGACTCTCCTCATCGGTCTGATGGTCTACGCCGACGACTACGGAGGCTTTGAGGCCAACCCCATGCTTGTCCGCTCTGGTGTCTTCCCGATGGATGAGCACGCACCCGACGACATTGATTCATGGCTTGACGAACTCGAAGAGGCTTCTTTCATCTCCCGCTATGGCGATGGGCAGTACGCCGACATCACCGGATGGACTGTCAAGGGATCGAACACCTACCAGTCGATCGACAAGCGTTGGGCTAAGAAGCGTGTCCCTTCTCGGCGAGAACTCGGCGAGGTCTCTGAGAGTCCTCCGCGAGACCACAGCGAGAACTCAATGAGCACTCAGCGAGGACTCAATGAGGCCACTGCGAGACCTCTGCGCATAAGTAGAAGAGGAACTAGAACATCAACTGGAAGTCCAAAGAGAAGTTCAATCGGAAGCGGAAGTGCAACGGGAAGTCGCGCGCACGGAAGTGGAAGCGGAACTAGAACCAAGAAGCTGATCCCGAAGAGGAAGCCTGTCTCTCGGAGGGTCACTCCCGTTGAGCTTGATCCCGACATGGCTAAGCCAAGGCTTGGTGAGGCTGTCGCCTTCCACATCCTTTGGTGCCTCAATCACTTCGGTCCGACATTGACTGTCGATCAGATCTCTAAGCACCTGAACGACATGGATGTTCAGGAAGTGCTTCACCAGATCACCACCAAGCCACAGTTGTTCCGAGCGGAGGAAGCATGAATCACCAGATCACCACCAAGCCACAGTTGTTCCGAGCGGAGGAAGCATGAATCACCAGATCACCATTTCGATCAGCGATGACATGTTGGAAGCACTGGCTGAACTGCTAGGTGATTCCCTCGTCATCCCGTCGAGGAAGCGCGTGATGGGTTTGACCCAAAGGGAACGTGAGCTGTGGGTCTTGCTGAAGAAGCACGCTGATCCTTCGGGACTCGTCTCGGGTCTCACGACGAATCAGATGGGGCATGCGATGGATCAGCACCCGGGACCGATCTGGAATCGCTTGAAGTCGATGGAAGCGAAGGGCTTCCTCCAGGTCATGCAGCACACCGGAGGAAAGCGGGTGAACAGCTACCAGCTCGATATGACCAAGCTGCGTAAGCCCAAGCCTCTGAAGAAGCGTCACCTCAAGGCCATCTGACTTACATCCGCTATCAAATAGAATGAAAGGGGTGATTCCAATGGTGAGGCTGATCAACAAGCACTACCCGCGTCTTGTGCTTGCGCTGTCCGGCATCACGTCAGCCTGCTGGCTGTCGCTCTTCCTTCGGTAGGTCCCCGGTCCCTCATGGCTGTTGCACTTCGATGAACTTACGAAGCCGCAAGTTGCCCTCGATCATCCGGTGCCACGAGTCCCGCCCGAGCGTGACGATCCGCCGCAGGTCGCCCGCGTCCGGGCGCCCCGGATCGCCGCTCAGCTGCTCCGCCGCCAGCAGGCCGGCCTCGATCCAGTACGAGTGCTCGCTCACCTCCTCCAAAGTCAGTAGCTCGTGCTGCCCGATGTCGCGCAGGTACGCCACCAGCGCGGTCACGTCCGCCGGCTCACAGTCGAGATCTGCCATCCGTTCCCCTCTCGTCATCAAGAGAATGCCGCGATTCAGCAGGCCGGAGACCGGTGACTTTGAGTATGTGGATAACTACGGGAAGTCAGGCGTACGCGCGGAGTCCGCTCAGCAGCCCCTGATGGAAGGGGTTGGCATCCACTGCGTCGAACCAGGCGGAACCGGTGACCAGTGGCTCCGGCGGTGGCACCGTGACCGCTGGCGGGGTGGCGCCGACCGGGCCGCGGCGGCGGAACTGGTCGTCGAGCTCGGGTGCGGGCATGTCTGGTAGGAGGACGAAGCTGTCGGCGGGGAGGGAAGAGGTCGCGTTGGGGGAGAAGGCGCCAGGGGCCGCGGCGGCGAGCGCGGTGAAGGTGGCTTCGGCGCGGACAGAAGCGCCGACCGGGTCCTGGCGAACCTTCTCGAGGTCAGCGAGAACCGTCGCGAAGGTGACCGACGAGTCTCCGTAGTCGATGAAGCGTGAGAGCTTGCCGGTCCTGATGCGGGTCGCCGCAGGCGCGAGCGTATTCATGAGCGACGGCACGCCGTAGCGAGCACGCCCACCCACGACGGCAAGGCGGATGTCTACTTCGCGAGCGACGATCAGCGAGCGGTAGAAGTCCGGATCGGTGCGCCGGACGACGATCAGGTCGGCCAATGCGCCGCGCTCCAACCGACCCAACGGCGTAGGCCAGACCCCGGACAGCGCGTCGCCCGGGTTCGACGTGAGCATCCGGACCAGTTCCTCGTCCGTGAAGACCGACTGGGTCTTGTTCCACAGGTCCGCGACCTTCAACTCCCACAAGACACTCCGCGTCCCCGACGGACCCCAGTCCGATCCGAGGCACAACCGCACCCCGGCGGCATGCGCCGCCCGCACATCCGCCGTCGCCCCGTACAGCCACAGGTTCGAGAACGGTGACCACACCAGCGTGGAATTCCCGGCCTTCATCGCGGCGAAATCATCGGCGTTCAACGCACCACCATGAATCGCCACCAACTGCGGTTTCACCACGTCGACCGCTTCCAGCAACTGGAACTCGGACCGCAGTTTCGGATCCGACCCCTCCGCCGAATGCGCGATGAATCCCCGCCCGGCCGCCACCGCCGCGGCGTACGGCGCGAGCGCTTCCTTGCTGTCGGCAACAAGGGTGCTGACCCGGATGAAATCGTCGTGGGTGCCGAGTTTCTCCGAGTCGACGTTCCGGATCAGGTCGTTGTCGGGCGGTACGGCGCCGCGCGGATTCCCCTGGATCGACGTCGTACCGCCCACGATCGCCCGCGTCTCGACGTACCTGAGCAGGGCTCGTCCCGCGGCCGCGCCGAGCAGCCGGGCCGGCTGGCTGATCTGCGAGCTGTACGTCGGCGCGCTGCCCCACTGGTTGTGAGAGGTCCACGGCTTCTTCCGCGCGGGCTCGGTCCACAACGGCAGGCTGTTGTACATCAAGTGATTGTGTAGATCGATCAGCCCGGGATAGATCAGCCCACCGGCGGCGAGTTGTACGGCGTTCTCGAAACCGGCCGGTATTGCGTCGATGGGAGTGACCGCCGCGATCAGTCCGTCATCGCCGACATACACCGCGCCACCGGGAAGCACCTGTCCGTCCGGTCGCATTGTCACCACGGTTCCACGCAGTACAAACATCGCTCGCCCTCCCGTAGAATTCCCCGTGCCGCCCCTGATCTTTGAGCCTAAGGTCATGGATCGTCGAGGGGGAGGTATGGCGATGGCTGATTTCGATGCGGGCCCGCCGGTCACGGTGGCGCGGCACTTCGCAAAAGTCCCGAGTTATGCGGACTTCCAGGAATTGTTCTGGTACGACTGGGGCCCGGTCTTCTACCGCGGCCGCCTCAACCGCACGGCCCGGCTGCTGGCAATAGCGTCCGATCCGGGGCCGACCGAGCGCGTCGCCGGGCGCACGCTGGTGGGGGACGCGGGCCAACGCGTTCAAGGCTTCCTGACCAAACTCGGCCTGACCCGCAGCTACACGCTCGTCAACGCCTACGCGTACGCGCTCAGGCCGTCGCGGGCGCAGAAGGCCGCGCCGCTGCTGGCCCGACCCGATCAGCTCACCTGGCGCAACACCCTGCTCGAGTTGATCACCGGCCCACAACTGCAGGCGATCGTCGCGTTCGGCGTCCAGGCTCGCGCGGCGCTGCAGATGTGGGACGGAAGGCCGGACGTCCCGGTGTTCGAGGTGCCGCATCCGTCGAGCCGCAACCCGTCGGCGCTCGTCGACAGTTGGCGTCAGGCAGTCACCGACCTGCGCGCGATCGTGACTCCGGATCCTGACGGCGACAACGCGGTATCGAACTACGGGCCGAAGTTCCTCGAGTCGGATTACGCGTCGATCCCGGCGCGGGACCTGCCGTTCGGCGTACCGCCGTGGCTCGGCAACGACGCCTGGGGACGTCAGGACAAACCCCGCCACAACAACAGCGTCGAACGTCCCTCGACCGACCTTCTCAACACTCTCGTCTGGCGTGCACCCAAGCTCGGCTGAAAGTTGTCCCCTGCTGCCGCTACCTTGGTCGGATGCGAGTGGCGACGTGGAATGTGAACTCGGTCAAGCAGCGGATGCCGCGGTTGCTCGACTGGCTCGACGAGCGGCAGCCGGACGTCGTGTGCCTGCAGGAGACCAAGCTCGCGGACGACGCCTTCAACACCCTGCTCGGCGCCGAGCTGACCGACCGCGGCTACGAGATCGGCCTGTACGGCGAACCGCAGTGGAACGGCGTCGCCCTGCTGTCCAAGGTCGGGCTCGAGGATGTCGTCACCGGTGTCGCCGGAGCGCCCGGCTTCCCGAATCCTGAGGCCCGCGCGGTCGCCGCGACCTGCGGCGGCATCCGGATCCACTCGCTCTACGTGCCGAACGGGCGCGTCCCGGACTCCGATCACTACCACTACAAGCTGGCCTGGCTGGCGGCCCTGACCGAGGTCATCGCGAGCGGTCCGGCCGACCAGATCGTCTGCGGTGACATGAACATCGCCCCGACCGACGCCGACGTCTTCGACCCCGCCGCGTACGTCGGTCAGACGCACGTGACGCCACCCGAGCGGCAGGCGCTCGCGGAGCTGATGGCCGCGAAGGACCTGCATGACGTCGTCCGCGACCGCTGGCCGAGCAACCGCATCTTCAGCTACTGGGACTACCGCGCCGGTATGTTCCACCAGGACCTCGGCATGCGGATCGACCTGATGCTCGCGACCGATGCGGTGGAGGAGCGGGTCAAGGCCGCGTGGATCGATCGCAAGGCCCGCAAGGGCACCGGGCCGAGCGACCACGCCCCGGTGATCATCGACCTCGACACCGCACCGGACGGCGATATCGGTCCGGTCGTGCCACCACCGTCCGCGCCGCGGACCGGCCGGAAGAAGACCACCAAGCTCCCGCAGAGCCGCTGATGCGCCGCCTTGCTGCAGTCGCGATCCTCGTGCTCGCGACCCTCACCGCCTGCAGTGACGAGAAGTTGCCGGCACCGAGCCCTGTCGCGTGGACGAAGGTCGACACCCCGGCCGAGCCCGTCACCTTGACCGCACACGACGATCAGCTGCTCATCGGCCTGCGCCATCGCGGCGCCAAGGTCGTCCCGGAGCTCCTCCTCCAGGACAGCACCGGCAAACCCACGCCGATCACCGTCAAGCCCAACCCGGCCAGCCCGTACGCGTTCGAAGCCATCTGGTACTCGATCGCGTACGACGGCAAGCAGATCCTCGCCCTCGGCGGCGCAGCGGGCGGCGCGCACTCCAACACCCGCTGGACGGTCTGGTCGGGCACGCCGCAAACCGGACTGATCGAGCAGCCACAGGACTTCTTCACATTCGGCGGCCAGACCGCGGGCGACCTCTACAGCGCAGTCATCACGCCGAGCGGCCGCGCACTGCTCGGTTCGTGGGGCGGCGTGGTGACCGGCAACGACGCCATGGTCTGGCTGCCCCAAGGCAACAAATGGACCCGGCAGGATCCGACCAAAACAGCCCTGCAGAGTACGCCGAACCTCCTCGTCGGCCCAGGATTCGGCACGACGCTCGGCGAGAGCATCCTGCTCTTCGGCTCGCAGGTCCGGCTCGCGCCCAACGTCGTCGCCCAGGAAGCAGCCGTCTGGCGTTCGACCAAGCTCAACCAGGGCTGGTCCCGGATCGTCCTGCCCGACCCCGGCAACCGCAGCCAGGCGAACACGGCCACCTGCGCCAAGGACTGCGTGATCTCCGGGTACGTCGACGGTCAGCTCGCCCTCTGGCAGCTCGACGCATCCGGTACGGCAAAGCGGCTCCAAGGCGTCCCGTCCGTCCCCGTCGGCGACAAGGACAAGCTGCCGCCGCCGGTCGTCGACGGCAGCAAGATCATCCAGATCGTTGCCCAGGACAACAAGGTGAAGGTGCTCACGGACCAGGACGGCCACTGGACCGTCCAGGACTCACAGGGCCCGGACGGCCAGGTGACCGACGCCGTACTGATGCCGGATCACAAGCTCTACCTGATCGCCGGCACCTCACTCTGGCAGACCACGCTCAGCTGAGCAGGCCCTTCACATACGCCGCCTGGCCCGCGTGCTGCGCGCAGTCGTCGATCACGCTGACGAGCCGGACCCCGAGCGAGACCGGCGGGTTCCACCGCTTGTCGACGATCCGGTCCAGACCTTCGTCGGTGACCGTCTCGAGGAACTGCGCAGTGCGCGCGTGCACGGCGTCGTAGTACCCGAGCAGCTGGTCCGCCGACAGCTGGACCAGCGCCACCTGGTCCGACGTGTGTGCGTACCCGGTGTCGGCTGCGTCGAGCGGCAGACCGAGCCGCTCGTGCCAGCCGTCTGCCGTGTACACCTGGTCGTAGCCGCCCGCGTCCGCGAGGTGGTCGTCCTGGACCCGGGTCAGGTGCCACACGAGCCAAGCGATCGAGTTGGCCGAATCACCCGGTCGTGCCGCGAGAGTCTTGTCGTCGAGCCCCGTCACGACATCGTGCAGGACCTCCTGAACCCGGCTATGTGCATCCAGCAGCAGCTCACTTGTCTTCATACCGGTCACCGTAGTCTTCGACTGGGACAGTTCTGAGAGAGGGAGCAATCGTGGAATATCGCACGCTGGGCGCGAGCGGCGCTGTGGTCTCGACCTACACGCTCGGCACCATGACCTTCGGCAGCGAGACCGACGAGGCCGGTTCGCACGGACAGCTTGATCGATACATCGAGGCCGGCGGCACTTTCATCGACACCGCGGACGTGTACTCCGGCGGCGTGTCCGAGCAGATCGTCGGACGCTGGCTCGCGAAAAGTTCCGCCCGCGACAACGTCGTACTGGCGACCAAGGGCCGGTTCCCGACCGGTGACGGGCCGAACGACGTGGGCACGTCGCGCATCCATCTCCGCAAGGCGCTGGACGCGTCGCTGGACCGGCTCGGTGTCGACCACATCGACCTGTACCAGTTGCACGCGTGGGACCCGGTCACGCCGCTCGAGGAGACGCTGAGCTTCCTCGAGGACGCCGTACGGGCCGGCAAGATTGCGTACGGCGGTCTGTCGAACTTCACCGGGTGGCAGCTGCAGAAGGCGTGCGACCTGATCGGGTACCGCGGCTGGTCGAAGCTCGTGACGCTGCAACCGCAGTACAACCTGCTCGTCCGTGAGATCGAGTGGGAGATCGTTCCGGCTGCGCAGGAGAACGGGCTGGGCCTGCTGCCGTGGTCTCCGCTCGGCGGCGGCTGGCTGACCGGGAAGTACTCGTTCGACGAGGAGCCGACCGGGGCGACTCGCCTCGGTGAGAACCCGGACCGCGGCGTCGAGTCCTGGTACCGGCGTAGTCGTAACCAGCGGGTCCGTGACGTGGTCGACGCCGTCCGCGAGATCGCCAAGGCGCGTGGGATCTCGATGGCGCAGGTCGCGCTCGCCTGGCTGGTGGATCGGCCGACGATCACCTCGGTGATCCTCGGCGCCCGTACGCTCGAGCAGCTCGACGACAACCTCGCGGCGGCGGATCTGCATCTCACCGCGGAAGAGACGGCCAAGCTCGACGAGGCCAGCGACCCGGGCGCGGCGGACTACCCGTACGGCGGTCCCGGCGTGGCGCAGCGCGGTCGACCGATCGCGGGTGGGCGCTCCTAGGCGTCGACAGCAACGCGGAGGGCGGCGTACGACGCAACCAGTGCGCGCCGCTCCGCCGCCAGCAGCGGGTCGTCGCGATCGCATCCTGCTCGGACCCAGCGGTCCGAGAGGTTCATCGCCTCGACCCGCTTGCGCGCTGCCTGGTGTACGGCGTCGCGGTCGGCGTCGTACACGTAGGAGTAGAGGTCGATCAGCGCGGTCTCGAGCTGCTCTTCGGTGACGTCCTCGGAGTGCTGGTGCTCGCGGTGGACGCGCCACCACTCCACCTCGAAGGCGGCGGCGTGCGCTGGTTCGAAGAGTAGGCCGCTCGAGGCGGCGACCAGTTCGTAGAAGCGGCGCATGTAGGCGCGCGCCACGTCCGGTTGGTTGTCGGGGTACGGCGCCCAGACCTGGTTGGCGCGGAGTACGTACCAGGCTCCGGTGAGTGTTCGGTGCGGTGCCATGCCGAAGCCGGCGGCGACCATGCCGACTGCGGCTACGAGGAACTCGCGCCACTCGTGCCGGTAGTAGGCGGCCCAGGCATCCGTCTCGCGGTTGCCGACGACCACTGGGTCGAAGGACAGTGGTCCTGTTCTGGTACGCATGATCCCTCCCCCCTGGGAGATCCGATGAACGATGGTAGTCCGATTGCGGATGTGGTCGCTCGGATGCAGCAGCGTCTCGACGAGCTGCCGGAGGAGGTTGCGCATCGGCGGTTCTTCCTCAGTACGTATCTGCGGACGACGCAGGCGGTTGGGAAAGCCATCGATGACGCCCGCTTCGAGGATCCGGCGTGGGTCGAGGTGTGGGATGTGGAGTTCGCGGAGCTGTACCTCCGAGCCCACGACGCAGATCTCCCGCCCAGGCCCTGGCGGTTGGCGTTTGAGGCTTCGGCTCAGTTGCCTGCGTTGGGGCATGTGTTGTTGGGGATCAATGCGCATGTGAACTACGACCTGCCGCAGGCGTTGCTTGCGGTGATCAGTGATGAGGACTTCCTGGATCGGTCTCTGATGGATCGGCGGCGGCGGGATCACGAGCGGATCGACGGTGTGTTGTCGGCCAGAGTGGCGGCGGAGGACGAGGAGTTGGCGGCGACCGGAGTACGCAGTCTGTTGGACCACGTGCTGACGCCGCTCAACCGGCTGGCCTCGCAGCGGTTCCTGCGTGAGTCCCGCCAGAAGGTCTGGCACAACACGTTCGAGCTGCAGCGAGCGCGCGTAGCCGGCACCTACGAGCAGCGACTGGCTGAGCTAGAGGTCCTGAGCGCGGCCAAGGTCGCCGACCTCCTGCGACCCGGTCAGGTGTTGCTCCGACTGGCAGTCACCGGGTTCGGTGTCACGCTGCCACCGGTCTAGCTCGGTAGTACTCCGGACCACAGGAAACCGACCGCCAGGCAGAAGAGCGTCACCAGCCCGAACACACCGACCCACAGCAACGCCGGCACACCAGTCAGCCGACGCAGCTGATCAGCGTCCGAGCTACGCCCCTGCCCGCCACGCCGTGACCGCTGCAACTCCAGCACCGCCCGCGGTGCCGCCAACAGCAGGAACCACGTAAGCAAGTGAGCAAACGCGGTCTGCACCTCAGCCGACCCCCACCACGACACCCCGAACACCACAGCGCCGAACACCAGCACCGACCACAGTCCGAACAAGTTGCGGATCTGCAGCAGCAGAATCACCAGTGCCAGCAACAGTCCCCACAACAGCGCAACGGCGTACCCGCGACTCAGCACGAACGCTGCAGCCAAGCCGAACAGGGCAGGGCCGGGATAGCCGGCGAGTAGTACTGCGATCATGCCCGCGCCGTTCGGCTTGCCGCGCGACACCGTGACGCCAGACGTGTCCGAGTGCAGTCTGATGCCGGCCAGCTTCCGTCCGACCAGTGCGGCGATCAGACCGTGCGCGCCCTCGTGAGCGATCGTCACGACCTGCCGCGTGTACTGCCACAACGGTCGCCAGGCGATCAGCAGCAGCGCGACCACACCGGTCCCGATCACCAACCGCAGGGACGGCTCGGGCTGGACCGACGTGATGCTGTTCCAGAACTCACTCACCCGCACATCCTGACAGGCAGGTGGTCAACCGCCCGCCGTTGACATCGTCTGGTGCGCGAACGACCGTGGAGAGATCGCGGGGGAGGGGCCGCTTTTGCTTTGGGGGAAGACATGTCTCAACCACGCACGATGACACGCACGGGGAAGAAGACCGCAGCAGCCGCGAAGAAGACCGCCGCGAGACGGCGGACCTCGGCAACCGTCAAAGAAGCGCCGGCAGTACCGCTGGCCGACTTCCTCGACTCTGCGGGAACGCTGACACTCGACCAGCGCAGACTCCTGGTGGATCAAGCGCTTCTGCTGCTCGGCGAGAACTACGTGCACCTGCCGCTCAAAGTCGCGATGCACGCCGTCAATCCGCTGCAGCGTCTGCGGGTGCTGCGCGCCCGGATGGAGCGCCAGACGGACGACACGATGCAGGAAGAGTGGATGTTCCACCGCGAGATGTCCAGCATCTTCCACTCGGTCCGCGACCTGCACACCAACTACCTGTTGCCGGTGCCGTTCGCCGGGAAGATCGCGTTCCTGCCGTTCATGATCGAGAAGTGCTACGACCCCGACGGCACCGAGCACTACCTGATCACCCGCACGATCACCGGCTACCAGGCCCCGCAGTTCGGCGCGGGCGCCGAGGTGACGCACTGGAACGGTACGCCGATCGCCCGCGCCGTCGCCCTCAACGGAGCCCTGTTCGCAGGCAGCAACGACGCCGCGAACCTCGCCCGCGGCCTCGAATCTCTCACGCTCCGCCCGCTCGTGATCCAGTCCCCGCCCGACGAGGACTGGGTGACGCTGACGTACGTCGGTCTCGACGGCTCGAACCAGGAGCTGCGCGAGCAGTGGAAGGTCGCCACCAACCTCCCGCCGATGACGGACCTGGACGCGGTCAGCGAAGCGTCGGCGCTGATGGGTCTCGATCTCGACTCCGACGAGAAGTCCCGCGCGAAGAAGGCGCTGTACGTGCGCGATGTCGTCGAACTCGAACGCGGTCAGAGTTCCGCCGAGCTGGCCACACCGGCCGCCGTCGCGGGCGCGGACCTGCCGACCACGATGCCCGGCGTCTTCCGGGCCCGCGAGGTCGTCACCTCGTCCGGCAACTTCGGCCACCTGCGGATCTTCACGTTCAGCGTGCAGGACCCGGTCGCGTTCCGGGACGAGTTCGTCCGCCTCGCCGCGATCCTGCCGCAGACCGGCCTGATCGTCGACGTACGCGACAACGGCGGCGGGCACATCTACGCCAGCGAGTTCACCCTGCAGACGATGACACCGCGACGGATCTCGCCGGAGCCGGTCCAGTTCATCAGTACGCCGCTCAACCTGAAGATCTGCCGCCGGCACAAGGACAACCCCGCCGGGATCGATCTCGGCCCGTGGTTCGACTCGCTCGACCTGGCGATCGAGACCGGTGCGCAGTACTCCGCGGCGAAGCCGATCACGCCGGAGGACGGGGCGAACGACGTCGGGCAGACGTACCACGGCCCGGTGGTGCTGATCACCGATGCGCGGGTCTACTCGGCCACCGACATCTTCACGGCCGGGTTCGCCGACCACGAGATCGGCACGATCCTCGGCGTCGACGACAACACCGGCGCGGGCGGCGCTAACGTCTGGACCCACGGCCTGCTCGCATCCCTCCTCAACGAACCGCCGCCACCCGACGAGACCTCGCCGTACATTGCCTTGCCGAACGGCGCGAACCTGCGCGTCGCGATCCGCCGTACGTTGCGCGTCGGCAAGCTGGCCGGTACGCCGGTCGAGGACCTCGGCGTGAAGCCGCACGAGACGCACCGGATGACCAAGGCCGATCTGCTCGACGGCAACGTCGACCTGCTGAACAAGGCCGGCGCGCTGCTCGCGGCGCTACCGGTCCGCCGGCTCGAGCTGAAGACGTCGATCAGCGGTACGACGCTGACGGTCGCGATAGATGCCCAGAGCATCGATCGGGTCGACATCTATCTCGACGAGCGCCCGATCAGCTCCGAGGACCTGACCGGACCACTCAGCATCGACATCCTCGAATCGAACCCCGGCGCGCTGCTGCGGGCCGACGGGTACGCGTCGGGAACCCTCGTCGCGAGTCGGCGGGTTACCGTCTGAGGTATGCAGACCCTTCACCTGACCGCCGAGGAAGAGGCAATGCTCGGCGGTCGGGACGGGGAGGGCGTCGCGCTCGCGATGCGGGTGATCGTCGGGCAGGCGCGGATCTCGGATGCGCCGCGGCTCGTCGAGATCACGTCCGCGCACGTCGACTCGTGCCTGTACCACGGTCAGGTCAGCCTCGACTTCGCCCACCGCCTCGGCGACCTGGGCGCCCGCGTACGCGTCCCGACCACGCTGAACGTCGGCTCGATGGACCTCATCCATCCGGCCCTCGTCCGCGATCAGGAGCTCGCCACCGCGGGGCGTGAGCTCATGACGGCGTACGTCGACCTCGGATGTACGCCGACGTTCACCTGCGCGCCGTACCAGCTGCCGAACCGGCCCGCGCTCGGCGAGCACATCGCCTGGGCGGAGTCGAACGCGATCGTGTTCGCGAACTCGGTCCTCGGCGCCCGGACGGATCGGTACGGCGACTTCCTCGACGTCTGCGCCGCGATCACCGGACGAGCGCCGTACGCCGGACTGCAGACGACCGAGGCGCGGCAGGGGACCGTGGTGTTCGACTGCCGGCCGCTGGGTGACTTCCTCCACACCGAGCTGGCGTATCCGTTGCTCGGGCACCACATCGGCTCGGTCGTAGGTGCCGGAATCCCTGTGCTGGTAGGGATTCCAGCGGATGTGACCGAGGACGACCTGAAGGCACTCGGCGCAGCGGCGGCATCCGCTGGGGGAGTCGCGCTGTTCCACGCGGTCGACATCACGCCCGAGGCGCCGCGTGAATTCGCCGACCTGCCGACAAGCGAGGTCGATCTCGCCACCTTGCAGCGCGTCAGGCGGGAGCTGTCGACGACCGGCGAGCTCGATGCGGTGAGCGTCGGTACGCCGCACGCGTCGTACGCCGAATGCCTGCGACTTGCCGAGCTGGTCGCGGACGGGCCGCCGTTCAAGGTGCCGTTCTACCTGTCGACCGGCCGCGCGACGCGGGGACGCCTCGGCCCGACGCTCGAGGTGTTGGAGAACGCAGGCGTGACTGTTGTCGTCGACACCTGCACGTACGTCACGGCGATCCTGTCGCCCGACTGGAAGAACGTGATGACGAACTCCGGCAAGTGGGCGCACTACGCACCCGGAAACATCAACGTCAACGCGGTCCTCGGCTCGCTCGCCGAATGTGTCGCCTCGGCCCGCGCCGGTCAGGTCGTGCTCGACTCATGATCCAAGGCCGCACTCTCCACCCCGGCACCGCGACCGGCGAGCCCATCCGCCTCACGGCGCCGCTCTCGTTCTGGGGCGGCACCGACGAACACGGCCGCATCGTCGACGCCCATCACCCCCAGCGCGGCGCCGTCCTCACCGGCCGCATCCTGCTGATGGAATCCGGCCGCGGCTCGAGCTCAGCGAGCAGCGTCCTCGCCGAACAGATCCGCGCCCGCACCGCTCCCGCCGCGATCATTCTGACCCGCCCCGACCCGATCATCCCGCTCGGCGCCCTCGTCGCCGCCGAGCTCTACAACCTCAACCTCCCGGTCGTCGTCGCGCCGTACGACGACATCCCGGACCACGCACTCGTCCACATCGACGCGACACCGGCCCGCGCGACCATCACCTGGACGACCGCATGAGTACGGCGGTTGCGCCGAACAGGACCGCGCAACCGGTGAGGGCAAGCGGCAGGGTGGTGAGGCCGGCAAGGGTGGAGATCGTGACGCCGCAGACGATCTCGCCGAGGTACTCGAGTTGGGCCAGGAACGAGTGGGTTGTCGCGCGGATGTCCGCGGTCGTGCGGCTGTTGATCCAGATCGTGCTGATGACCCGGGTCAGCGGGTTGACGATTCCGTTCAGGAGCACGACGGCGATCGCGCCGAGGACCGGATCGCGGGCGAATGCGAGCAGCAGCATGCTGAGTACGCCGACGAGGGCGGCCAGCGCGTAGTCGGTCGCGGCGTGGCTGCTGTTGATGCGGTTGGTGACGAGCCGGAGTACGAGCGCGCCGACGACCAGCCCGACCACGCCGAGCGCGGTGAACCACAGGATCGAGGGCGGCAGACCGAGGTCGATCAATTGCTTCTGGGTGAGTCGACCGGCGGCATCCGAAGCGCCGTTGACGAGGAACGTCGCGGCGAAGATCAGCAGGATCGCGCGGCTCCGTCGTACGAGCGTGACGCCGCGGACGAACGTGGTCCAGGACGTGGACCAGCGGGCCGTGCGGGTCGGGACGAAGTTGTGCTCGGTGAAGCGGAACCCGACGTACAGCGCGAGCGACATCATCGCGGCGCCGGCGACGACGATCGTGACGTCGCGCCGGGTCGCCCAGGCGAGCAGGCCGAGTGTGATGAGCCCGGTCGCGGCACCGGTCAGCTGGGCGCGGGCGGCGCGGGTGAGGACGAAGTTGATCCGGTCGGGTCGATCGAGCTCGTCGGTGATCAGCGCGACGTCCGATCCGCTCGCGAACGTCCACGAGATACCCCAGAGCACCTGGGTCGCGAGGAGCGCCGGGAACGACTCGAACAGCCCGGTCGCGAGCATCGCCGTACCCATCAGCACCTGTGAGATGACCAGCGACCACTTGCGGCTGATCGTGTCCGCGATGACACCGGCCGGTACTTCGAACACGAGCGCGAACGCACTCTGCACCGACCCGATCAGCACGAGCTGGGCCGGGGAGAGGCCGGCGTCAACGACCAGGTAGACGCTCGTGACCAGCCACCACCCGTTGTGCAGGACCGCGCGCACCCAGGTCCAGCGGATGAAGACCGTCTCCATGCCGGCCGATCCTTCCGGGCGCAACGCTGCGGCGCCAGCCAATATCCCAGCGCTGTGAGGTGAGGATCACAGTGCAAAACGAATGACCGTTCTTGATATCGGCCGGGCGTCAGGCGCAGGGTGGAATTACAGAGAACGAGCGTTCGGTTTGAGGCTGGGGGTCGGCATGGCGCAGATGACTCTGGACCGGGTGGGGCAACCCGCGCTTCCGGAGCTGGGGCGGAATCGTCGGGGTGGGGTGTGGCGGATCGTCCGCGAGGTGGGGCTGCTGGCGGTGCTGTTCGGGGTCTACAACCTCGGCCGGTTCCTGTCGGCGGAACACTCCGGGTCAGCGATCAAGCACGCCCACGAGCTGATCCGGTGGGAGGCCTGGCTCGGGCTGCCGAGCGAGGCGACGTTCCAGCAGCACGCGCTCCAGGTCGACGGACTCGCCCGCATCGCCAACCTCTTCTACGCGACAGTGCACTTCCCGCTGACCGCGATGGTCCTGCTGTGGTTGATGATTCGTCGCCCGGCCGAGTACGGGAAGGCGCGCTGGGCGCTCGCGTCACTGACCGGGCTGGCGTTGATCGGGCACATGCTCTTCCCGCTCGCGCCGCCGCGGATGATGCCGGGTTGGGTGGACACCGGAGTGCTGCTCGGCCAGTCGGTCTACGGGCCGAGCACGCACTCCGGGGTTGCGAATCAGTTCGCTGCGATGCCGAGTCTGCACGTCGGCTGGGCGCTGATGGTGGCGGTGTTCCTGATCCGCGCGACGCGATCGCGGTGGCGCTGGCTGTGGATCGCACACCCGTTGCTCACCTTCACGGTCGTTGTGGTCACGGCGAACCACTACTGGCTGGACGGTCTGGTCGCGATCGCGCTCGCAGTACCGCTGCTTCTGATCTTCGACAGCTCGTCGCCGGCACGGACCAGGAACGGCTCGCGCTCCAGCACCAGCCTGGCCGCGGCCGCGCCGATGTCGAACCAGAGCCCGATCAGTTCGAGCCGGCCCTGAGCCTCGGCCTCGCGGACACAGGCGAAGCTCCGCAGGTTCTCGAGTTGTACGGCGACATTCGCGACTGACAGCTTGTCCGCGGGCGAGAGCTTCACGCCGGTTGCCGGATCGATGATGTCCGGCAGCGCGACCGCACGCCGTAGCGACGGCTCGAGGTGCCGCAGCCAGCTCTCCAGGCCTGAACCCTCCGGTACGTCGGCCGCGAGCGCGGCCGCGGCGGCGCCGCAGGAGGAATGACCGCAGACCACGATCGACTTCACGCCGAGTACTTCGACGGCGTACTCGATCGCGGCGTCGACCGAGCTGCTGTTCGAGCCCTTCGGCGGCACGAGATTGCCGATGTTCCGCACGCAGAACTGGTCGCCCGGCCCGCTGGTGGTGATCATCGTCGGCACGATCCGCGAGTCCGCGCAGGTGATGAACAGATGCTCCGGTCGTTGCCCCTCGGCCGCGAGTCGCGCCAGCAGCGGCCGGATCTCGTCGGCCGACGCCTCGAACTCGCGGACCCCGTCCAGCATCGATACCTGCCGGCCGGACTGAGCGGGATTCACCTCGACCGTGCCGCCGCGGGCGATGTGTCCACGGCGCCAGTCCTCGATCGCCTCGTACGCCGCGTGGTCGAGATGGTCCACGGTGAGCTCGACCCGGACCGTGGCGCCGGCAGGGATGGACCGCAGCGTCCGCACGAGCGACGCGACCCCCAGGAATACGAGCGTGCCGCGGATCCGCACGGTCCACACGCCGTCGGACTCGGTCGCGGTGACGGTCGCGCGAGCAAGTCGGTACAGCACGCGGATGACGGCAAGGATCAGTCCGAGCAATACACCTTCGGCGAGTCCGAGTACGGCGACGCCGACCGCGGTCACGACGTACACGAGCAACTCGTCGTGCCTGCGCAACGTGCGGATGTGAGCGAGCTGCACCAATCGCAATCCGGTGACGAGCAGTACGCCGGCCAGCGCGGCCATCGGGATCAGCTCGAGCATCGCACCGGCGGCGAGCACGAACGCGGCGATCCACAGGCCGTGCATGATCGCTGACGCCCGGGTCCGCGCGCCGGCCGCGACGTTGGTCGACGAGCGGACGATCACGCCGGTGACCGGCATACCGCCGAGGGCACCGGACAAGGCGTTCGCGGCGCCCTGCCCGATCAGCTCGCGATCGAGGTTGCTCCGGTTGCCGCGATGAAGCTTGTCCACGGCAACAGCCGACAGCAACGACTCGACACTGGCGACCAGGGCAACGGTCAGTACTGCGGTGACGATCTCGATCGGCGTGCCTTCGGGCATCGTCGGCAGGATCAGACTCTGCAACGGATGGTCCGGCAGGTCGACCCGCGTCACGTCGGGCATCCAGACCGCGGCCAGCGCAGTCACGGCGACGACAGCAACAAGTGGCGCCGGAATCACCTTTATTCTGGGGATTCTTGGCCAGGCGAGCACGACGGCGACCGTCAAGATGCCGACGGCAACGGAATGTCCGTGGTGCGTCATCAGTTGCGCGGGGAGCGCGATCACGTTGTCGATCAGCGAGCTCTGGGCCTTGCCGCCGAGCACGACGTGCAGCTGTTGTACGGCGATCGTCACGCCGATCCCGGCGAGCATGCCGTGCACGACGGCGGGTGACAGCGAGAGCGCCAGCCGCCCGATGCGGGTGACGCCGAGCAGGATCTGCACGACACCGGCCGCGCAGGTGATCGCAGCGGTCGCGGCCCAGCCGAACTGGGTGACGAGGCCGGCGACGACCACGGTCAGGCCCGCGGCCGGACCGCTGACCTGCAAGGGGGATCCGCCGAGCGCACCGGCGACGACGCCGCCGACCACAGCGGCCACCAGGCCGGCGATCAGCGGCGCGCCGGATGCGGCGGCGATCCCCAAGGAGAGGGGTATTGCAATGAGGAAGACCACCAGCGATGCAGGGAGATCGTGGTGAAGAATGGTCTTCCAGAGTGCGGGAGTGGGTGAGGTCGGCACGGGTGGTCCTCCGGCGTCGGTGCTCAGGGCAACTGCTCGGGCATCAGGCGTCGAAACAAAGAGTGTCGATCTGGTTACCCACTGTACTTACCCGTTCAAGCCCACACCAGCGGCAATTGCTCAGAACAGCACCTGGCGCGCGTGGTCGGTGTCCAGGTACTCGCGGACCGAGACGATCAGCCCGTCCCGAACAGTGAAGACTCCTCCACATTTGTTGCTGTAGGCACCACCGGCGCGAGCCGTTGCCTGCGCGGTCCATTCGGCGAACACCTGCTCGCCGTCCGCGATCACGTTCACCAGTTCGATCGTCACCGGCGTACCGGGAGCGAAGAGGTTGCCGGCGGCCGCGCCGAGGAACTCGTCCACGACCATGTCCCGGCCCTTCCAGTCGCCGGACAGTGGCAGATCACCCGGGTAGGTCCAGACCACGTCCGGTGCGAAGCTTGCCCGGATCGTCGGCAGATCACCTGCCGCCACAGCCTCGACGTACCGGGTCACAACGGTCTTCGGGTCGTTCATTCGTGGTGCCTCCTTGTGCAGTGTGAGTACGGCGTTGCCGCGGATGCGGCGGTTGCGCAGGTCGTCGAGTACGGCGTCGGTCCGCGACCAGTCCTCGATCCGGCCGAGCTCCGGGTGGAGCCGTCCCGACGACACCAGCCGGACGAGCGTCGCGAGGTCCTGGTCATCGGGTCCGTGGACGTAGTGGAAGTGCTGGATCCGCGCGGCCTCGGGGCCGGTGAAGAAGTCGAAGAAGTCGAGCGTCACCGGCTGCCGACTGGCCTCGCCGAACCAGATCAGGTCACCGCCGGGAGCCAGCTTGGTCAACGCGACCGGCAGGCTCTCGCCGCCGACGGACTCGAGTACGAGGTCGAAGGGCCCGCGCGCGTCGGCGACGTCGTATACCAGGTCCTCGGCGCCGAGCTCGGGCAGTCGGGCGCCGCGGGCCGGGGAGGAGACGACGGCCGTGACCTCAGCGCCGGCCCCGGCGGCGAGTTCGGTGAAGTAATGGCCGACTCCGCCGGACGCGCCGGTCAGCAGGATTCGCCGTCCGATCACGCTGCCCGCCGTACGCAGCAACCGCAGCGCCGTCAGCCCGGCGAGCGGAAGCGCGGCGGCCTGCTCGAACGAGATGTTGTCCGGCAGTACTGCGACCTGCGTGGCCGGCGCGGTCGCGCGCTCGGCCCAGCCGGAGTGTGGCAGATGCGCGACCACGCGACTGCCGACGGGCGGGCCGTCGGGAGCCGCCTCGACCACCCGGCCCGCGATGTCCTTGCCTGGTCGCCAGCCGTCCCGCGGCCGCTCCAACTGGAACGTCTCGCCGCGGTTGATCGAGTACGCCGCGACCTCGATCACCATGTCGTCCGCGCCGGGCCGGACCTCGTCGACCTCGGCCAGCTCGACCGCGCCGGTGTCCACCGGAACCACTGCTCTCATTGCCGTTCCGCTCCTTCAACTAGACTCGGCAACGACGCTACGAGCGGGTCGTGGCGGCCGGAAGACAGCACTTACTACTGCTATAGGCACCAAATGGATACCGACCAGGTCAGAGGCAAGTGGGACGCCACCAAAGGCGCCTGCCCGACACGTCAGGTGCTGGGCCGGATCGGCGACACCTGGACGATGCTGGTGATCAGCACGCTCGAGAAGGGCGGCACGCTGCGGTCCGGGCAACTCAAGTCGATCATCGAGGGCATCACCCAGAAGATGCTCACGCAGACGCTGCGGCACCTCGAGCGCGACGGCGTCGTACGGCGTGAGGTAGTTCCTACTGTTCCGGTGACGGTCAGCTATACGCTGACGCCGCTCGGCCTGAGCCTGGCCGCGGCCGTCGCGACGATGCGCACCTGGGCCTACGACCACATGGACGAGATCGCCGCAGCGCGCACGGAGTACGACGCCAACCTCTGAGGAGTCACGTGGATCTGCAACTGACCGGGAAGACCGCGGTCGTCACCGGGGCCAGCAAGGGCATCGGGCTTGCCTGCGTCGAGGCGCTCGCGCGGGAGGGCGCGACGGTGACCGGGATCTCCCGTGACCCCGCCAATCTGGCCAAGGCGCAGGAGCAGTTCCCGGACCTGACGTTCGCGGTGGAAGCGGTCGACCTGACCGATGCCGACGCGACGAAGGCGGTGTTCGAGCGGATCGGCGTACCGGACATCCTGATCAACTGCGCGGGCGCAGCGCGGCGTACTCCGGTGGACGAGCTGGACAGCAAGGCGTTGCACGCGGCGATGGAGGCGAAGTACTTCACGTACATGCACGCGACCGAGGCCGTCATCCGTGGCATGGCCGAGCGCGGCAGCGGCGCGGTCGTGAACGTCGTCGGCCAGGGCGGTCGCGCGGCGAACCCGCTGCACATCGGCGGCGGCGCGGCCAACGCGGCGCTGATGCTCGCGTCGGTCGGCTATGCGAAGGCGTACGCCGCGCAGGGCGTCCGGGTCAACGTGATCAACCCGGGAACGACCCGCACCAACCGCGTCGACGAGGGCCTCGAGGCCGCGGTCCGCGCGACCGGCAAGTCGAAGGACGAACTGCTCGCCGAGATGGTCCGCGACGTCCCGATGGGCCGCTTCGGCGAACCCGAAGAGGTCGCCAACGTCGCCGTCTTCCTGGCCTCCCCCCAGGCCAGCTACGTCACCGCCTCAATCATCACCATGGACGGCGCCACCACCGCAGGCATCTGATCACCGCACGGCTCCGTCGGTCGGTCGAGCGGCTGGGTTCGAGAACGGGGTGATCGGGCGGTCTTGGGGTACGCCGTCGATGGTGAGGTCGACGTTCTCGTTGAAGAAGGCTACGTGCCCGGTTATCGGTAGCAGGGGTGCTGTGGGGAAGTCGTAGGACCAGGCGACGTCGGGGACCGAGGGGACCGACCAGTACTCCGACGTGCGGCCCTTGTACGGGCAGGCGGTGACGGTCTCCGACGGGGTCAGGTGCTCCAGGTGGACGGATGTCTTCGGGAAGTAGTAGCGCGGTGGTAGCCCGGTCTCGAAGACGATGACGGTCGAGCTCGAGTCGGCCAGCACGATGCCCTCCACCGCTACCTCGACCCGGCGGGTGGAGTTGATCGCGTCGACGCGGGAGTACGGGTTGCGGGGGTGGACGAAGACTTCCTCGTCTTCCTCGAACCACCGGTCGAGTGCGTCCCATTGGAACCGGACGCGGTCCTTTGCGACGCCGTCGTCGTACACCCAGGCGTGGCCCGACCCGGCGGTGTGCACGCGCGCGACCCCGTGCTGGAAGGACTTCGTGTCGCCGGTGTCGGTCAGTACTCCGTCCGCCACGTCCCCGACCGGGATGTAGTACTGCGGGTACGGCGGGAACTCCCACAGGTAGATCGCGTCCGTCGTGTCGAGGACGACGCGGTCGTCGAGCATCGCGCGGATCCGCCGCGGGACCGGTGCGGTACCGCCGGGCGGGATCAGGGGTTCGGGGTAGGCGCTCATTGGTCCAGTAAAGCGCGGGGCCGGCCCTGGTGGTGCCGGCCCCGCGGCTCGATGGACCGGATCAGACGGTGATCCAGTCGATATCGGCGATGTAGCCGTTCGGGTTGCTGACCTTGATCGAGTTCGCCCCGGCGGTCAGCTTCATCGGCAGGTACGTCACCTGCGGCGTACCCCAGTCGTTGTCGCCGAGACCGCTGTAGTTGGCCCAGTAGTTGTCGGTGCCGTTCACCGTGAGCATGCTCTGCCGGCTGGTGTCACCGTCGGTGTAGGCGATCTTGACCAGGTACGTCCCGGTCGTCGGCACGGTGATGTTGTTGAGCGTCACCGTCGACCCGTAGCCGATGTTGCCGATCTTCGAACCGCCCGAGCACAGGGTGCATCCCGAGACGCCCGCGTCACCGGTCAGTGTGCTGCTCGACGCCTCGGCCTCGTACCGCACCGGCCCGCCGTTCTTCGCGGTGAACATCGTCACCGGCGCACTCGACGCACCCTTGGAACCCTGCACGGTGAACGTGTACTGCGTCTGCGGCAACAGCCCGCTGACGACGACGTTCGTACCCGAGCTGGTCGCCACCTGCTTGCCATTGGCAAACACCTTGTACGACGACGCACCTGCGCTCGGCCGCCAGGTCAGCGACACCGTCGTCCGGCTCACGTCGGTCGCGGTCAGATCGGCCGGGATCGCTCCGCTGCCGTTCGGGGTGATCTTGTACAGCTTCGACCCATGCGCCGGAAGCTGGGCGCTGACTGCGCCGGACACGTTGCGCGTGTTCTGGTTCGCCCAGATGTCGCGGACAGTCGCCTTGCCGTCGATCCCGAGCTGAGCGAAGTTGCCGGTCACCGTGGCGGGGGAGTCGGCCAGGTTGAACAGCGCGACCGTCGTACTGCCGTCCTTGTTCTGCGCGTACCAGACCTGCTGCAACTGGTCCTGGTTCAGCGGACGGGCCGGGTTGCCGGACTGGTCGATCGCGATGACCTCGCGGTTCGTCAGCAGCTTCAGGCCGTACGCGTCGAGCTTGGTCAGGTCGTCACCGGCGAACAGCGGCGCCGAGTTGATCGCCCAGAACGTCATGTAGCTCTGCCGTTCGGCGTCGGTCAGGCCGTCCATCGCGCCGACTCCGACGTTGAGCGCGTCCAGGTTGTTCCAGTGCCCCGGACCGGCGTCGTCGATCCACTGCGGAAGGTCCCACCAGCGTGCCTTCACCGAGCTGTCCCACTTGACGATCGTGTCGCAGTAGCACTCGACGTCGGTATCGATCCGCCAGCCGTTCGAGTTCTGCTTCCACACGTCGGCGTACCGATGGCTGAGCGACCAGGACAGCGTGTACTGCATCGGTCGGCCGGCGTTCTGTACTGCGCGCCACCACGCCTCGATGTCCTCGGTGTTGTTGTGGTTCGGGTCGTCCGGCGCGCCCTTCCACGAGCCCGGGCCGACACCGTCCATCTTGATGAAGTCGACACCCCAGGACGCGAACAGCTTCGCGATCGAGTCCGCGTACTTCTGCGCACACGGACTCTCGTAGTTGATCTTGTACGCCGCGTCCCAGCCGTTGGTCTTGCGCAGGTCGGGGTAGACGATGTCGCGCGTGAAGCAGCCGGGCGCGTCGTAGATCGGCGTGTTGCCGTCGCGGTACACGTCCGTGCCGAGGCCGACGGTGGTGTAGATGCCGAACTTCAGCCCGAGCTTGTGGATGTCGTCGCCGACCGCCTTCATCCCGCGCGGGAAGCGCTTCGCCATCGCGACCGGGCGGCCGTACTCGTCACCGCCGTCCTGCCAGCCGGCGTCGACGTTGATGTACTCGTAGCCGTACGGCTTGAGCTTGGTGGCGAGCGCGTTCGCCTGGGTGAGGATGTTCTTCTCGCTGATGAAGCTGCCCGGGCCGTCGGGGTTGACGCCCGGATAGTTGGTCGACTGCAGGCTCCAGCTGCTCCAGCCCATGTACGGCTTGGCGGCGACCTGCGGATAGGTGGCGGGAGTCGGCTTCTTCGCCTCGATCGCATCGGCGGGGGCGGTTGCGGCTGCCGTCGACACCAGGGCGATGGCAGCCAGCACGGTCAGAGTGGGGCGTCTCAAGGACATGCGATGTTCCTCCGGGGGAGGAGTGAGCGGACGCGGCCGAGCCTAGGTCGGCTTAATTTACACAGTCAAGTATTCAGCGCCGGTGACTTCCTGTGACACGACTGCCATGGAACCTTGATCAACTTCGCTCCGCGGCTCGGTCGTCGTAGCAGCAACAGGCCGGCTTCGTGAGGACGCCGGCCGGGTGCAAGAGGGGGTTCCATCATCGTGAAGGCACGAAAACTCGGCCGTACGGCGATCGCCGTGGCCGGTGCGGCCGGACTGGTCGCGCTCGCGGCGGCCGGTGCGTCGGCGAGCACTCAAGTCGCTCGACCGGCCATGAAATTGGTTGCCGGTAGCACCGATGTGACGTTGGAGAACGTCGAGGACTACGGGACCGACCTCGACCTCGGTACGCATGTGGTGGCCGGCAACGCACCGATCGAGGTGCGGGCCACGCGCGCGTCGTACAGCTCGCCGGTGGTCGCGACGCAGTACGTCAACGGTAAGGCGACCCGGCAGTTGCCGAAGGGGCTCGTCACGGATTTCTCCGGCCTGGGGAAGTTCCTGCACATCACGCTCACCGATGCCGCGGGCAAGAAGGTGCTCGACAAGGACCAGGCGCTGTGTCTGAACGGCGAAGGGTCCCGGACCCGGCCGGACGCGCCCGCGACCTCGCCGTACCCGGACGGCTGTACGGCGAACCCGTTCACGCAGGGCGCGGTCTGGGGCGTGCAGACGGGATGGTCATCGCGGACGTACGGCGGCGGCGATCCGGTGAAGCTTGCCAACGGCAAGTACAAGGCCGTTGTCACGGTCAACAAGGCTACCGGGACTTCTTCAAGATCCCGGCGGCGGACGCATCGGTGAAGCTGAACGTCACGATCCAGAAGGGTGACCCGTCCGGCGACCGGAAGGCGGCAGCGAGCTCGGTGGCGCTGAAGCCTCACACGGCCCGTCCGACCGGGAAGGCGTCCGTACCGAAGGGGCCGAAACCTGACCTGCGGGCGGTGCCGGCCTGGGGGATCGTGGCGGCGCCGGGCGACGAGGGTACGCCGGATGCGGCCAAGGACTTCCTGCAGTTCTCGGCGACCGTGTGGAATGCAGGCCCGTCGCCGCTCGTGCTGGACGGGTTCCGCCGGCAGGGTAAGGACCTGATGGACGCGTACCAGTACTTCTATGACACGCACGGCAAGGAGGTTGGGTACCAGAACACCGGGACGCTCGAGTGGGACGGCCGGCCCGGACACAACCACTGGCACTTCACCGACTTCGCCCGCTACAGCCTGCTGAACTCGAAGCAGACCGAGGTGGTCCGCAGCCAGAAGGAGGCATTCTGCCTGGCCGCGACGGATGCCATCGACTACACGGTGAAGAACGCCAACTGGCACCCGTACAACACCGACCTGCACACCGCGTGCGGCGATCATGGCTCGCTGTCGGTGCGTGAGGTCCTTGACGTCGGCAACGGTGACACCTACGAGCAGTCGTTGCCCGGGCAGTCCTTCGACATCACGAACCTTGCCAACGGCACGTACTACGTCCAGGTGAGCGCGAACCCGGAGAACCGCCTGTACGAGTCGAACACGAAGAACAACGTTGCCCTGCGCAAGGTGATTCTGGGCGGCACCAAGCACCACCGCACCGTCCAGGTCCCGCCTGTCGGTGTGATCACCGCTCCGTAAACAGATGCCCAGGGCAGGTCCGAGTTGAAGGCAGCAGCTCGGACCTGCCCCAGGAGCTCAGTGGTGTTGTGGCCGGCGGCGTGCCCGGCTCGGACGCAGATGCGAGTCCATCCGGGCGTGCTGACGGCGACCCAGGATGAACGGGCGCGACGTCCGCGTGATGGGCGTGCTCGACGGGGCAGACAGCATGATCTCGGTCTGCTGGAGGTTGAGCCGGATCGGGACCTGGTGCCACGGGGACCTGGTCCGAACCAGGACGAGCCGGAACTGGCCGTCCCGCCGCAGCCGCAGCCCGATCGCGATCGTCGCGACCGACGGGATCAGCCCGGCGAGGAGCAGCGCCGACCGCGCCCCGAAGTGCTGAGCGAGGAACCCGACCGTCGGCCCGCCGATCGCGCCGCCCCCGATGAAGACAAGGTTGTAGATCCCGGAGACCCGGCCGCGCAGGCCGTCCGGAGTGGTCAACTGGACCATCGACTGGGCCGCGGTCAGGAACATCAGGGTCGCCATCCCCATCGATGCCAGCACCGGGATGAACGTCCACTGCGACGGCTGGATCGCCGCCAGTACTTGGGTGATCGTGAGCAGGCACGCGATCCCGATCAGGTTGCGCAACCGCGTCGGCCGGACCCGCCGGGCCGAGAGCAGCGCCCCGCACAGCGCCCCGACCGCGACGACGGAGTTCAGTACGCCGTACCCCGATGCGCCGGTGTGGAAGACCCGGTCGGCGAACGCGGTCAGCGTCACCGGCAGGCTGATCGTGAACATGCCGTAGATCCCGACCAGCGCGATCGCCCACCGGACGGCCGGCTCGTGGAACGCGTACCGCACGCCGTCACGCAGTCCGTCGCGGATCCGCATCCCGGCGTTCGCCTTGCGGGCCGCGTGGCCGCCGTGCATCTCGCTCTCGCGCATCCGCAGCAGCGCGCTGATCGAGGCGAAGAATGTGCACGCGTTGATAGCGAACGCCCACGGGGTGCCGAGTACGCCGAGCAGCACGCCGCCGAGCGCCGGCCCGGCCATGCTGCCGAGCTGGAACGTCGACGAGACCATGCTGATCGCGTTCCGCACGGTGTCGCGCGGGACGAGCTCGGTGACGAACGACTGCCGGGTCGGGTTGTCGACCGCGGTGGACAGGCCGAGCACGAACGCCATCGTGTAGACGTGCCACACCTGGACGTGGCCGGTGAAGCCGACGACCGCCAGCACGGCGGCGCACGATCCGAACGTCGTCTGCGTCGCGAGCAGGACCTTCCGCTTCGGGAAGCGGTCCGCGATGACGCCGCCGTACAGACCGAGCAGGAGCGTGGGGGTGAACTGCAGCGCGGTGGTGATGCCGACCGCGGTGGCGCTGCCGGTGAGTGTCAGCACCAGCCAGTCCTGCGCGATGCGCTGGATCCAGCCGCCGGTCGAGACGACCAGCAGCCCGCTGACCAGGAGGCGGAAGTTGCGGACCCGCAGCGCGCTGAAGGTGTCCTTGAAACCGGGACGGCGCGCCTGCGTGTCCCGGAGTCGGGTCGAGTCGGTGGTGCGGTGGAGATGGAAGTCGGTGGACGGGACAGAACCGGAAGTGGCCCGGGTGGTCAAGAGCGATCCCTACGCGTGTGGACTGGTCAGGGGAGGACACGTCCATCCTCACGGTTCGGTACTGGATTCCCCCAGCGAATTACTCCTATTAGTCTTATAGCGTCACGTAATGAAGGGGGAATCGATGTACGACCCGGACCAGCTGCGGACGTTCCTGGCCGTGGCGCAGTCGCTGAGCTTCACCCAGGCGGCCGAGCGGCTCGGTATCCGGCAGCCCACGGTGAGCCAACATGTCCGCAAACTCGAGATGGCCGTCGGGCGACCACTCTTCGTCCGGGACACCCGCACCGTCACGCTGACCGCGGACGGCGAGGCGATGGCCGGCTTCGCCCGGACCATCCTCGCCGCGCACGAAGAGGCTGCCGGGTATTTCACCGGCTCCGAGCTGCGCGGCCGGTTGCGGTTCGGCGTGACCGACGATCTCGCGCTCACGCCGCTGCCCAAGATCCTGCGTGACTTCCGCCAGCTGTACCCGCGGATCGACCTCGAGCTGACCGTTGCCCAGAGCCCGAACCTGCTCCGCCGGGTCGAGTCCGGCCACCTCGACCTCGCGTACGTGAAGCACGGCGTCGGCGGCGGCTACGAACCGAACGGCCGGCTGGTACGCCGTGACCCGCTGGTCTGGGCCGGCATCTCGGGGACCAGGATCGCGCCGGACGGCCCGGTGCCGCTGGTCGCGTACCAGGCGCCGTCGCTGAGCCGGTCGCTCGGTGTGCAGTCGCTCGAGCAGGCCGGTCGTACCTGCCGGATCACCTGCATCGTGCGCGGCGTCAACGGCGTACTCGCGGCTGTCCGGGCCGGTCTCGGGATCGCGATCTTCGCGCGATCGCTGATGCCCGCGGACCTGGTCGAGCCGCCGCCGAGCGCGGGGCTGCCGGAGCTGCCGCCGATCGACCTGGTGCTGATCACCAACCCGCGCGCCGCGAAGGAGCCGGCCGAGGCGCTGACGGCCGCGATCCTCGGCAGCAACGCGCCGCTGAAGCCGGACGCCGTACTCGATCCGCAGGCGCCGCCTAGATCAGTGCGTCACCGCGCAACACCAGCGTGATGACGCTGACCGCGGCGATGGCGATCGTGACGAGGAAGGGCGCGTTGCGCCAGAGCAGGATCGTGACGAGCAGCGCGGCGACGACGGCGAGCGCGATCCAGCCGACGATGCCGATCGCTCCGGCGGGTGCGATCACCAGCAGCCCGGTCGCGAGTGCCAGCGGGAGCGGGGCGAGCAGCCGGGCGTAGGACCCGAGCCGCTGCGGCCAGCCTCGTACGCCGGTCGCGAGGTCGTCGTCCAGATCGGGTACGACGTTTGCCAAATGGGCACCGATCCCCAGGAGGGCGCCCGCCGCGGTGGCCCACCAGGGCGCCCAGACGTCTGCGGTGCCGAGCGTGACGAACGACGGCAGTGCACCGAAGGCGACGGCGTACGGGAGCCAGGAGATCGCGGTCGACTTCAGGCCCAGGTTGTACGCCCAGGCGCAGGCGACGAACAGCAGGTGAACCAGGCCGGCCGCGAGTCCGTTGGCAAGGGAGACCGGGATCGTGACCACCAGCATGATGCCGGCACCGATCGTGAGCGTCCGGCGACTCACCAGTCCGAGCACCACGGGCTTGTCCCGGCGGTTCACAATGGTGTCGCGGGCGGCATCTATCGCGTCATTGCTCCAGCCGATCGAGAGGTGGCCGGTGAGGATCGTTGCTGCGACGAGGAGACACCCGGCCGGACTTCGCCCGGCCGACCATGCGACAGCCGTGACGAGCGCGGTCACGGCGACAGTCGGCCCGGGGTGGCAGGCAAGAGCCAGACCTTTCACGGTCTTCACCGACGTAACGATGCCACGATGACGCGGATCGCAGCGGTCCGGCCCGCGCTCCCGCCGTACCGCTATCCGCAGTCGGAGCTGACCGAGGCGTTCGCGTCGATCTGTCTGCCGGACGGGCGGAGCTCGGCGCTGCTCCGGCGGCTGCATGCGAACGCGGGGGTGTCGTACCGGCATCTCGCGTTGCCGCTGGAGCGGTACGCCGTACTCAAGGACTTCGGCGAGGCGAACGACGAGTGGATCGCGACGGCCGTGGATCTCGGCGCGGAGGCGGTCGCGGGCGCGGTGAAGGATGCCGGGCTGACGTTGGACGACGTCGACGTACTGATGTTCACGACGGTGACCGGGGTGGCGGCGCCGTCGATCGACGCGCGGGTGGCGATGCGGCTGGGGCTGCGGGAGGACGTGAAGCGGCTGCCGTTGTTCGGGCTCGGGTGTGTCGGGGGAGCGGCGGGGATCGCGCGGCTGCACGACTACCTGACGGCGTGGCCGACGCATGTCGCCGTACTGCTGTCGGTGGAGTTGTGCTCGTTGACGTTGCAGCGGGACGACGCATCCCTGCCGAATCTGGTGGGTGGGGCGTTGTTCGGGGACGGGGCGGCCGCGGTTGTGCTGACGGGGTCGGAGCATCCGCTCGCGTCGGGGCCTTCGGTGGTGGCGACGCGGTCGCGGCTGTATCCGGACTCGGAGCGGGTGATGGGGTGGGACATCGGGTCGGGCGGGTTCCGGATCGTGCTCGGGGCGGATGTGCCGGAGGTGGTGCGTCAGTACTTGGGTGGTGATGTCCGGGGGTTCCTGGAGGATCACGGGTTGACCGTGCCGGATATTGGCACGTGGGTGAGTCATCCGGGTGGGCCGAAGGTGCTGGACGCGGTCTCGGAGACGCTGGGGCTGCGGCCGGGAGCGCTGGATCTGACCTGGACGTCGCTGGATGCGGTCGGCAACTTGTCGTCGTCCTCGGTGCTGCATGTGCTCGGTGACACGCTCAAGCTGGATCCTTCTCCTGAGGGTCCGGGCGTGCTGCTGGCGATGGGACCTGGTTTCTGTTCCGAGCTCGTGCTGATGGAGTGGTGATGTACGGCTGGTATCTGGGCCTGGTGATCCTGGTCGCGTGCGAGCGCGTGGCCGAGCTGGTCGTGTCGCTGCGGAACGCGAAATGGAGCTTCGCGCAGGGCGGGGTGGAGTCCGGGCGCGGCCACTATCCGTTCATGGTCGTGCTGCACACCGGGCTGCTGGCCGCGTGCCTGGTGGAGGCGTGGTACCGGCCGTTCATCCCCTGGCTGGGATGGACGATGCTGGCGGTGGTGCTGCTCGCGCAGGGGCTGCGGTGGTGGTGCATCTCGGTCCTCGGACACCAGTGGAACACGCGCGTGATCGTCGTACCGGGTCTGCGGTTGGTTGCCGGCGGCCCGTACCGGTGGATCCGGCACCCTAACTATGTGGCTGTGGTCGCGGAGGGGATCGCACTGCCGCTGGTGCACACCGCGTGGATCACGGCGCTGGTCTTCACCCTGCTGAACATCCCGCTGCTCGCCGTCCGCATCCGCACCGAGGAAACCGCACTCAACTCCGCCCTGGCGAAGTGAGCCATCCAGACGCCGCACCTCGGCCTGGCGACGTCCGGCGAGCCGGTACGCCGGAGGTCGACCTGCTCGTCGCCGGGGCCGGACCGGCCGGTTGTGCCACCGCGATCCGGGCTGCACTCGCCGGGCTGTCGGTCGTCGTTGTGGAGCCGCGGTCGGGGCCCATCGACAAAGCATGCGGCGAGGGCATCGCCCACAGCGCGGTCGAGTACCTCACCCGCCTGGGCGTGGAACTTTCCGGCCGCCCGTTCCACGGAATCCGCTACGTCGACGCCACCCACCAGGTAGACGCCCGCTTCACCGCCGGCCCCGGCCTCGGCGTACGCCGAACCACCCTCCAAGCCGCGTTGCTGAAGCGCCTGTCCGACCTCAACATCCCCGTCATCCAGGCCCGAGTCGGCCCCATCACCCAGAACACCTCATCAGTCACCGCCGCCAACTTCACCGCCCACTACCTAGCCGCCGCCGACGGCCTCCACTCACCCATCCGCCGCCAACTGAATCTTTCTGGTGAGAAGTCTGGGGAGGTCCGGCGCGGACTTCGGCAGCACTTCCGCGTGTCACCCTGGACCGACCTTGTGGAGGTCTACTGGTCTCGGCTCGGCGAGGCGTACGTGACTCCGGTCGCCGACGATCTGGTCGGCGTCGCCGTGCTCACCTCCGCGCGTGGCACGTTCGACTCGCATCTCGACGCCTTCCCCGCGCTGAAGCGCCGCCTGCAAGGCGCCCAGCCCGCCAGCGCAGTGATGGGTGCCGGCCCGCTCCGCCAACGCGTCCACGCCCGCACCGCCGGCCGCGTCCTCCTGGTCGGCGACGCCGCCGGCTACGTAGACGCACTCACCGGTGAAGGCATCGCCGTCGCCCTCCGCACCTCCGCCGAGCTCGTCGACTGCATCCGCGCCGACCGCCCACAGGACTACGAAGCGGCCTGGCGTCGCGTCTCCTGGGAGTGCCGCCTGCTCACCGCATCGTTGCTCTGGGCCCGCAACCGCCCACTCCTCGCGCCCCGCATCGTGCCGGCCGCGGCCGCCCTCCCCGCCGTCTACCGCACCATCGTCAACCGGTTGTCCTAGGCAACCGTAAGCCCGGAAAAATACCGCAGGCCCGGCGATCGCTCAGACAATCGCCGGGCCCACGGGTGGCCCGAGCTTCCTGGTGAAAAGCTCGGACCCGAGCCGTTCCGGCCTCCTGGTGAAAGGCCGGACCGGCTGACAAGGAAGACTCTGTCAGCCGGATGTTGCCCAACAGTTGCCGGAATGTGAAGCCTTGTTACATGGGGCTGTGGCGTACATCTCAGTGCTCCGTACGCACCGCGGCAATCTGCAACTGCAAAGCCAGCCGCTGCTGCGGATCCGAGAGGTCCAACTCCGCAATCTCCCCGATCCGCTTCATCCGATGCCGCAACGTGTTCGTGTGCAGATGCAACTCCCGCGCAGCCCGCTGCGGCTGACCCGGATAATCCAGCCACGCCTGTAACGTTTCCACATATCCGGTGTCGTGCTCGATGTCGTGCCGCAGCAGCGTCGCGAGCGGACCATCCAGCTTGGTGGTATCAAGCGACGTGACCGCTCGATGAACGGTCAGCACATGCCACGCCTCTTCCACCCGCAGCACCGGCCCCGGCGCGACACCCCGCCGTACCAGACCGAGTAACTCGACCGCCTCCGCCCGTGAGCTCGGCAGATCAGCCGGACCACGCGCCGGACCACCAGCAGCCGCGTACGTCCCCGGCGCCTGCTCCTGCACCAGCTTCTGCAACCAGTTCCACGATCCTGGCCCGTCCGTGTCGGTCACCACGGCCAGTACGGTCCCGTCGAGGTCAGCCAGCTGCGGCTCGCTCCACCCGTGCCGACGCCCGGTCGACTCCCACAGGTCCAGTTGCTGCGGTACGTCGTACCCGTCCGGCGACCCGAGCGCCACCACCCGCCACGGCTGCCGCGGGAGCCGTACGTCGACCGGGTTGTCCGGCGAGAACTGCCGCAGGATCGTCCGCAGCCGATCGATCGCACTCCGCCGCGCTACGTCGGCCTGCGCCCGCAGCCGCAACAGGTGCAGCGCGAGCACGGATGCGGCGTTGCTGAGCTCCGCAGTGACCGCATCACTCACCGGACCGTCGACAACAGCCCAGATAGACCCCAGCCACTCACCACCAGCCCTGACCGGTACGACGAGACGTGGGCGGATCCCATTCGGTCCGTCCGGCACCAGGAACGGCTCGCTGGACCGCGCCAACCGCCGGAAGATGCCACGGGCGCGGAAATGCGCGATCACCTCGGCCGGCACCCGACGGCCGACGATGGTGGACACACGGGTCGGGTCAGTGAAGTCCTGACCAGAGGAGTACGCCAGAACACGCGACTGGTTGTCCTCGATGGTCACTGGCGCGTCGACGATCGCCGCGGCCGCATCCGCCAGCGCGAACAGCTCTTGGTGTACGCCGGCGTCTCCAGCGGCAGGGGAGTCCGGTGCGGCGGCACGGTCGATGACGCCGCGCATCAGCCACACCACATGCGCCCACGTGACACTCGGCTGCAGTGCGACCAGCGTCAGGGCGGACTTGTCCGCTGCCGTGACCACAGTCGGCTCGTGGGCGAGCGCCGTACGCAGAACCGCTGCGGACGCGCCGCTGGCCGCACAGCGCTCCACGAGCTCTACAGCGTCCTCTGCGTCGCGCAGACCGAGTCCGAGGACCAGATCGCCCGGCTGACCGGTCGCAGCCTCCTGAGGGTCGGCCAGGAACACATCGCGCACCTCAGTGTCGCCCTTGCCGGTCACCACCATCTCGAAGAGGGCAGGTCCGACGGCGGCAATCAGGTCAGGCGCGGTGATCACCAGGCCATTGTGCAGGTTATTGTGCGATGAGCACAGTCATTGATCCCGTCAATGGTGTGATCGCACCATGACAGCCGCTCGCGGTGGCCGCACCATCGATACATGACCACAGCTGGTTCCGCAGTACCGCACATCGTTCCTGACCGCGTTGCCGTCGTCGGCGCGGGCATGGTCGGGCTGGCCACCGCCTGGTTCCTCCAGGAGGCCGGCGTCGAGGTGACCGTGCTCGACCGTGAAGGTGTCGCCGCGGGCGCGTCCTGGGGCAACGCCGGCTGGCTGACGCCCGGCCTGGCCACCCCACTGCCGGAACCAGCGGTCCTCAAGTACGGCGTCCGTGCGGTGCTGAGCCCTGCCTCACCGGTGTATGTCCCGCCGACCGCGAGCCCGCGGCTCCTCAAGTTCCTCACCCGCTTCGCTCGCAACAGCACCGCCGGACGCTGGAAGACCGCGATGGAGTCGCTGGTCCCGATCAACCGTCAGGCGCTGGACGCGTTCGACTTCCTGGCCAAGGCCGGTGTCGAGGCCCAGACATACGAGGCGAAGTCGTTCCTGGCCGCGTACCGGACGGTCGAGGAGCGCAGCGTGCTGCTCGAGGAGATCGAGCACATCCACGCTGCCGGCCAGGGCATCGAGTTCGAGGCGATCAGCGGTGACGACGCCCGCGCGATCGAGCCCTCGCTGTCCGACGAGATCGGCGCCGCGATCCGGCTGCACGGCCAGCGGTTCATCAACCCGGGTGCTTATGTCCAGCTGCTCGCGGACTCGGTGATCGCTCGCGGCGGGCAGATCATCAACGGCGTGGTCGTGAAGGACATCGTCGACGAGATCCGCGGCGTCCGGCTGATCACCGGCGACGGCGAGACCGACCCGTTCGATGCGGTCGTGATGGCGACCGGTGCGTGGCTGGGCGATCTGGCACGGCAGTACGGCGTGAAGACCGTCGTACAGGCGGGTCGTGGGTACAGCTTCAGCGTGCCGATGGCGCATGTGCCGGCCGGTCCGGTGTACTTCCCGGCGCAGCGGATCGCCTGCACGCCGCTCGGTGACCGGCTCCGTGTCGCGGGGATGATGGAGTTCCGCAAGCCTGAGGCCAAGCTCGACCCGCGCCGGATCAATGCGATCGTCGAGGCCGCCCGGCCGCTGCTGCGGGATGCCGACCTGGACGCCCGGACGTTCGAGTGGGTCGGTCCGCGGCCTTGTACTCCGGACGGTCTGCCGCTGATCGGCGCGACCGCGTCGCCGCGAGTCTTCGCCGCCGGCGGTCACGGCATGTGGGGTATCACGCTCGGCCCGATCACCGGACAGCTGCTGGCCGAGACCATCACCACCGGTCGCGCGCCGGAGGAACTGCGGCCGTTCAACCCACTCCGCTGACGAACCGGCGGGACCCCGACGACGTGGTCCCGCCGTCCCCGCTGACCGTCTCCTCGAGCAGCCCCTTCGGTGACCCTCCTCGGGCAGCACCTCATCTGCCCGCACGACCTCGGCCACCATGTCGCTGCTCCGGTCAGCCCCGAGAGCGGGCCCTGGCGTCTTTCTCCTGCCCAGGGCCCGCTCTTTCTGTTTTCTGTCGGTGGGCTGTGCGAAGGTTCCTGCCATGGTGCTCAGGTGGTACACGGTTGTGATCGACTGCCACGACGTCCGGAAGCAGGCGGCCTGGTGGGCCGAGGCCTTCGGCTGGAAGACGATCATCGAAACCGACGACGAATGTGTGAACGTCCCCGGCTGGGTCGAGCCGGACACCGTCAAGGACATCCCGTGGGAGCGGATCGGTCCCGGCATGGTGTTCGTCCCGGTGCCCGAGGGCAAGACGCTGAAGAACCGGCTGCATCTGGATTTCGCGCCGAACACGAGCCAGGACCGCGACGCCGAGATCGCCCGCCTGGAGGCCCTCGGTGCCAAGCGTGTCGACGTCGGCCAGCCCGAAGGGCCGAGCTGGACCGTCCTGGCCGACCCGGAAGGCAACGAGTTCTGCGTCCTGAGCTCCCGCGACTTCTAGATGCTGACGATCCGGTCCGAAGTGCCGCCGTCCCGCATCCCGGAGCTGACAGACCTGATGTGTACGGCGTGGTGGATGTCGGACCGTACTCCCGATGAGGTCGCCCGGTTGGTCGAGCACTCGGACGTGATTGTCGCCCTGATCCACGGCCCGACGGACCGCCTGGTCGGCTTCGCTCGCGTAATCACCGACTACACGCACGTCGCGCTCGTGCTGGACGTGATCGTTGACGAGTCGCGCCGCGGCTCCGGTCTCGGCGCAGCGCTCCTGGACGCGGTGATCAACCACTCCGAGCTCGCCGGCGTCCGCAGCCTCGAGCTCGTCTGCCAGCCCGAGCTCGTCCCGTTCTACCGACGCTGGGGCTTCACGGATCAGGTCGGCGCCTCCACGCTGATGCGCCGGACCACGGATACCCGCCTGATCTCTTGCTGATAGCTGACGACGCAGGCACGATCACCAGGACGCGCCAACGACGTACGGAGGCCCTGCCCGATGTCGGACGTGAACCCAACCCCACCCGCCCGCCACACCCAGTCCGGGCCGCCGTCGCCGTCCGGTCCGACTGGTGGGCCGATGCCCTACGGGCCGCCGGTGCGGCCCGCTCGCTCCGCGCCGGATGCCCCGCCAGCCTGGACAGTCAGGGCCCGCCCGGTGGTGGACCTGTCGTCGAGGATCCTCTGCCTGGTGACCGGCGGAGCGTTGCTCGTCGCCGGGCTCGTCGGCCTGTTCACCGGCGTCAGCGAGGGCGCGCTCATCACCGTCCTCGCGGCCGGGCTGCTGCTGGTGATCATGCCGTCGATCGTCGACCGGATCAGGCGCATGAAGCTCGGCGAGTTCGAAGTACACCTGGTCCGTCAGATTGCCGCGACCGCGCGCAAGAGCGCCGACACCCTGCGGGCTCTGGGCATGGAGAAGCAGCTCGACGCCTACGCGACCATCTACACCGAGCTGCGCGGGCCCGAGCTGAAGGCGGTCCGCGGCGAGATTCTCGACCGGATCGTCCAACGTGTCGCCAACGCGTCGGCCGTGGAGAAGTTCGACAAGGATGAGGTCAGGGACCTGTTCTTCACCGGTTCACCGATCGTCCGCGTCCTCGCCCTCGGCCTGATGGAAGGCGACCCCTCCCTGCTCGACAGCCAGGTCCTGCTGACGGCGATCAACACCTCGCTCACCGGCAACGAGCAGTACCACGCGCTCAGAGTGATCCGGAACGGCTGGGGTCAGTTGTCGGAGACCCACCGGGGCGAGCTACTCGCCGCCATCAATTCGAATCCTCAGATCGCGAACGGACCGGCCCGGCGTGAGGTGGCAAACGAAATCCAGGAACTCCACCGGAGTCCCTGGATTCCGTCAACCAATTGATTCAGTGCGTGTGTTGGATCAGTGCGTGTGCGGCTCGCTGCCGTGCTCCGCCTCATGGGCGGCGATCTGCGCCTTGACCTCTTCCATGTCCACCGCGCGCAGCTGACCGATCAGGTCCTCCAGGCTCGCTGCCGGCAGCGCACCGGCCTGCGAGTACAGGACGACGCCGTCACGGACCGCCATCAGCGTGGGGATCGACGAGATCTGGAACGCCTGCGCCAGCTCGCCCTGAGCCTCGGTGTCGACCTTGCCGAAGGTGATGTCACCGTGCTGCTCGGACGACTTCTCGAAAACCGGCCCGAACATCTTGCACGGGCCACACCACTCGGCCCAGAAATCCACCAGCACGAGACCGTCGCCACCGACCACCTCGTTGAAGTTGTCCTGGGTCAGCTCGACCGTTGCCACTACGACCTCCGAAAGTAGATGAGTACGCCTAGCTCAACATCGATCGGCCCCGGACTTGTTCCCGGCCCCCGGACGGAGCACGCCGGCCAATGTCGTACGGCGTACGACATTGACCGGAATGCGGAGTCTCGTATGTGACCTGGGCCACGTCGCCGTCAGATGGAGTCCACGAACGGTGACGCGTAGTCCTGCACCTCGCCGAGGATCGACGCGGCTGCCTCGGGGGTGAGGTCGGCGCGCTCTCGCTCTGCAACGATCATTTGCTTGAGCAGCCGGGTCTCACCCGCCGTAGCGAGACCGGTGATCTCGGGATGACCGTTCAGCAGCCAGGCGGTCGCGGCGGTGATGTAGCGCTGTTCGTCGAACGGCCGGTACCAGGTGTCGTACGCCTTGTCCTCGCCGTCCTGCCAGTTGCGTCGGGCAATCATCTTGATCGTCATCAGCGCTGCGTCCGACGCCTTCACGGCCTCGACCAGGCCGGCGTAGTCAGCTGCGTACTGCGGGTCGGTCGAGAGCTTGTAGTTCAACGGGGTGAGCACGCTGTCGAAATCGAACCGGCGCAGGCCCTCGGTGTGCACCGACGGCGCCTGCTCGGTGTGACCGGTGATGCCGATCGCCCGGACCATACCTTCGTCCTTGGCGCGGATGGCCGCTTCCAGCGAACCGCCCTTGCCGGTGACGAGATCGAGGTTCTCCATGTCGCAGACCGCGTGCATCTGAATCAGATCCACGTGGTCGGTCTGCAGCCGCTCGAGCGAGCGGTTGATCTCGCTCCAGGCCTCCTCGACCGTCCGGCGGCCGGTCTTGGTGGCGAGGAAGATGCGGTCCCGGATCTCCGGCATCCGCGGCCCGAGTCGCAGCTCGGCGTCGCCGTAGTCCGCGGCGACGTCGAAATGATTGATACCGGCATCCAGAGCTTCCTGGATCGAGGCATCCGCCCGGTCCTGGTCGACTCCGCCGAGCGACGCGGCGCCGTAGATCAGTACCGAGCTCTGGTGTCCGAGTCTGCCCAGTCGGCGAGTTTCCATCCTGGTCCTCCACGGGGTAGCAGGGTCACTCCGACCCTATGCCCGGAAGCCTCTTCGGCAAGCGGTTGTCCACAGGCTAATTTGACCCCCTCGCCACGGGAGAGTTTTCCACAGGCGGATCGTCGCATCGGTTACTCTTTGTGATCAGTTGGTGCATTCTTTACCATGTTGTTCGCACGGATATTCGAAACCTGTCCACGGCGTGTGGCATGGTGTGCGCTGCCCGGTCGACCTGAACGGTCATGAGAGAGGAGCTATGACGACGGTGCCGAAGGTGTCACGCTTGGCCGGTAATAGTGACGGTGAGGGTGACACTGCCCGCGAGCGGGGTAACAGTATGGCTGCGGGGAGCGATGGACCATCCGGATCCTGGGCTCAGGTCTCCCAGTGGACGGTTGCTTGCCGTATCCTCCCGGCTACTGTCCGCGTAACTGCTGTCTGAGGGGCGGGTAGGGATGAGTTGGTGGCGCACAGTACTGAATCTGCCGCCAAAAGGTGAGCATTGGTCGGACCAGCGCCGGACTAAGAAGCCCGGCAAGGGACGCCCGCAGAGCACCGCGCCGGAGTGGTGGGCCCACCCCGGTGGCCCGGTGCAACCTACCCCTCGGCAAGCGCAGGGCGTAGCAGCGCAGTATTCGGCTCCGCAGCAGCAGACACCGCCTCCGCCCGGTGGCGTGATGGCGCCGCCGCGTCGGCCGGCAGCTCGTCCTGCGGACGTGCCGCAACAGGATCCCGCGCACCGTACACCCGAACGTTTGAAACAGCGTTCCCCGCACGGCGCACATGGTGCACACGCCGCGCCGGGGCCGGTCCGCGAAGTGCTGGAGCCTGGGCAGACACCGTGGTCGACCGAGCCGGAGTCCTCGTTCTCCACGTGGGCCAGGCGATTCTTCCGCGGCCTCGTGGTCGTCGTGCTGCTGCTGGCAGCGATCAGCGGCATCCGTTCCTGGATCGCTCCGAACAAGGCGCCGGAGACCGTCGTCAGCGGGCAGAGCAGCTTCCCGGCCGACGAGTCGCGCGCGGTCGCGACGCGGTACGCCGTCTCGTACCTCTCCTGGGACGAGAACAACCCTGACGCCCGCCCGGCCCAGGTCGGTCTCGACCTGGCCGCCGGACTGGACAGTCGCGCGGGGTGGAACGGCCGCGGTAAGCAAACGGCTGATGTCGCCTACCCGGGACAGGTCACGGCCGACTCCAACGGTCTGACCGCAGTTGTCGATGTCCGGGTCCGGGTGCATACGTTCACCCGGCTGGGCAAGGGCTGGAAGACCGGACCGGTCGTCTGGGAACGCGTGTCGGTCCCAGTGGCCCGGACCGCGGCCCGGGTCGTGGCCAGCGGACCGCCGACGTTCGTGCCGGACGTGCGGGCAGCGCTGCCCGACAACATGCCGTCGGCCGGAGCTCCCGACGACGATCTGACCGCAGCGACGCAGAAGGACGCGGAGGCGTTCTTCGGCGCGTATGCGGAGTCGGACAACAAGGTGTCGGCGGTGACCGCGCCGGGCTCGACCATCCGTAGCCTGAACGGTGCGGTCAGGTTCGGTGAGCTCAAGGATTGGCAGGTCTACACGGGCAACGACGACGAGCGGCGGGCGACCGCGGCCGTCACCTGGGACGGGGTCGGTGACACCACCTTGGACCAGACGTACACGCTCACGTTGAGGCGTACTGTCGCCACCGACGGAGCAGAACGATGGCAAGTGGCTGCCGTCGGATGAATCCAGCGACCGGCCATCGGATGACCGAGGTAACAAGGGAGACACCGCAATGATGACGCACGAACTGGCTGCGAGCGTGGTTCAGCTTGCCGTGCCCATGGCCGACCCCAATGTCCCAACGGGCGCGGACTTCAAGGACTGGGTCCTGGTCATCGCGGGGAACATCTTCATCGCGATCCTCGTGTTGCGTGCCATCGGCCACTACTTCAAGCGCGAGTGGGGCGAGCTGTTCGGCCACATCGCGGCCGGGGTACTGGTCGGCGGGCTGATCTACGCGAACAACCAGACCATCAACGTGCTCAAGGGCTTTTGGGGATTGCTGTCCGGAGGTAATTGATGCGCGTCGGCCGTACCCTTACCCACCACTTCGAGATCGAGACCCGGCAGTACGACCTGCTCGGGATCGACCTCGGAGAAGGCGCCAGGCGCCGGATGATCATCTTCGGTGCGGTGATCATCATCCTCTGGATCGCGTTGCTGTTCCCGTTCATCGGCGTACCGAAGAAGCCCACGGTCAGCCTGTACGTCGTGCCGCCGTTCGTGATCACCGCGTTCGGCTGGCGGCCGGGCAAGTTCCACGAACGCCGCCGCCGGGTGACGGAATGGGCGCTGGCCGTCCGGTACGCGTTGCGGGCGCATCGCCCGATCATCGGTCTCGGCGCGCGGGCCGCCGACAAGACGGAGTACCTGCCGTGGCGTGAGCGCGTCGCGACCCGGAAGGTGGCCGACCTGGCGAAGGCCAGAGTGACGCCGGAGTGGGAACGCGAGGTCGTGGTGGAGCTCGATCCGATGGTCCGCGCGGGTGCGGACATCACCGTGAACCAGCGGGCGCGATTGCTGGGTTCGGATCACGTACAACGGGTGAGTCGCAGGACGTCGTCAGGGAAGGGCCGCGAATGAAGATCGCTGACAAACTCCTGAACCTGGTGGGGGTCGGCCGCGAGCGCGGCCTGCCGCCACCTCGTCTTGTTGCCATCGCCGACGGCCTGCTCGTGACCGAGCGCAGCGCCGAGGCATGGTTCCTGATCTCGGTGGCGAACACGGACCTGGCCACCGAGTCGGAGCAGGACGCGGCTCTGGATGCAGCCGTCAGCGCGGCCGCGACGATCCTCGGCGACCGGCTCAGCCACCTGAAGGTGGTGTGGGGCCGTTCGACCGGTCAGGACTACATCGACTCGGTGGCCGGCCATTACCGGCTGGGCGATCACGAGTCGTGGGCGCAGACGCGGGCCGACCGGATCGACGAGATGCGGATGCCGGAGCGGTACGTGGCTCTCGGCGTACATCTGAGCGACCGTGACCCGCGGGCGACCGCGCAGGTGCGGGGTTCGATCAGTGACGCTCTCGGTACGACGTCTTGGCGGGTCAGTGCGCGTGAACTCGCGCACCTCGACGAGCGGGTGCGCAAGCTCGCTCGCCAGCTGGGCTCGACGGTCTGGCGTGCGCACACCGCGCCGGCCGAGGTGATCTCCTGGCTGATCAGCCGGGAGATGCATCGTGGTGCGGTCGCAGCGCCGCGGCGTGGTCTGATCACGGGTGCTTCGTTGGCTCGGCTGACGTCCGGGCGCGTGGTGCCGTACACCGATCACCTGCGGATCTACGACACGCGTGGGCAGATCGCGGCGTACACGACGGTGCTGGCGATGACCGATTTCCCCGAGGAGCTCGAGACGCCGGGAGCGGGGGAGTGGCTGCGGACGCTGTCCGAGATCAAGGCGATCGATGACGACGGCGACGAAATCGACGTCACTGTTGAGGCGTCGGTCCGCTTTCGGGTGCTGACGAAGAAGACTGCGCGCCACCTGGTCGACGAGACCCGGAAGAGCGCGAAGGAGCAGCGCCGTTCGGCCGCGAAGGGTACGGCGGAGGAGACCGCCGACGAGATCGTGGAGACCGAGCGCGTGATGCGTGAGGTCAAGCGCGACATCAACCGCAGTGGCCTGACTCTGGTCGAGGACCACCCGCGGTTGCTGGTCAGCGCGGACACCCGTGAGGACCTCGAGGCGTACGTCGACGCCGTCATCGCGCACTACGCGGACCGTGGCATCACGGTCGCCGCGGGCGCGGACGAGCAGCGCGACCTGTGGCTGGAGTCCTTGCCGGGCGACCAACTGCGCGTGCCGGACCTCGGGCATGTGCGCGAGTCGACTGCGTTCTTCGGGTCCTGGTTCTGGGGCGGCGCGTCGATCGGTGACGCGACCGGTCCTGCCATTGGCTATCTGACCGGGTCTACGCCCGGCCTGGTGCGGTTCGACGCGGCTGCCGGTTCTGCGCTTGGTGACGCGACGACGACGCTCTTCCTCGGCCGGTCGGGTCGAGGCAAGACGACAGCCGCGATGCTGGGCGGTCTGGACTCGGCGTTCGCCGGCGCTTGGGTGCCGTTGCTGGACCTGAAGGGCGATGCTGCAGGTGTGTCGGCGGTCGCCGCGGAGTACGGCGTACCGACCGCCGTCATCGAGATCACTGCCCAGTTCTCAGGTGCTGCTGACCTGTTGCGGGTGTTGCCTGTTGATGACGCGTTGCTGCAGGCGCCGTCTCAGCTGATGCTGCTGCTGCCACCGCATCTGCGTGGTGCGGCCGAGGCTCCGGTCATGGCGGCGACCCGCGCCGAGATCCAGTCGCCGGACCCCTCGTCGTGGGGCGTCATCCAGCGGCTTTGTGCTTCCGACTCGGAGACCATTCGTACGGTCGGCTTCGCCCTGCGCGACCTGGTCGAGACCGGTCTCGGCTCAGTCGTCGCCGGGCCGCCGTCCGGCCTGTCGTCCCTGACCACGAACCCGGGCCTCTGGGTCGTGCAGATGCCCGGCCTCACGCTGCCGTCGCCCGAGTCGGCGCCCGAGTCGTGGTCCCCGATCGAACGCGTCGGCATGGCCTGCCTGCGCGGCTGCCTCGCCTGGATGGTCCGTACGACGGGCCGCCGCGAGTTCCGCGGCCGCTCGAAGGTCGTCATCGTCCCCGAGGTCCACCTGCTGACGAAGACCCCCGACGGCGCGTCCTTCCTGGACTACATCGCCCGTGTCGGCCGTGCGCTGGGTGCTTCGCTCGTCCTGGACACCCAGGACCCGGCGTCGATCTTGAAGCTTCCTGGTCTGGTCGAGCAGATCACGACGCTGTTCGCGTTCAGCCTGCGTTCGCGCGAGCAGGTCGATTCCCTGCTCGAGCTCCTCGGCCGCCCGCAGACCGCGCCGTACCAAACCCTGGTCCGCGGCATCAACACCGCCGCCAACGGCAAATCCATCCGCCACGGCCACTGCATCATGCGCGACCGCTGGGACGAGGTAGCCACCGTCCAGATCGACATCCCCAGCGAACGCGTAGCAGCCCTCCTCCGCACCACCCCCGAATCCGAACACGCCAACACCCCCGCCCAACCGGCGATCCCCGCGGCCGCCCCCGAAGACCCCTTCGCCGAAGACGAGGCTCTCTTCGAGCCAGCCGCCACCGCCACAGCCCAATCCGAGGCCCACACACAACAGGCCCCGGCCTACGACGCCACTCCAGCGTCGCCGTACGAGGGCGCCTCGCCTCAGGACACCGTGCCTGTCTCACCCCAGGACAACGCCGCTAGAGCGCCGCACAACGGCGGCTCACCTCGGGACACCGCCGCTGCCACGCAGTACGGCGCCGCTGCCTCACCTCGCGACACCGCCGCGGCCGCGCAGTACGGCGCCGGTGTCTCACCTCGGGACGCCGCCGCGGGCCAGCCGCCCGCTCCGCAGCACGCCACACAGCACCCAGCTGCCGCGCCTCAGCAACCAATCGCGCCGTCGCAGCCCACTCCGTCAGCAGCGCCGTCCGCGCCCGAACCGACGTACACCCAACCGGCACCCCAGCCCGCCGCGCCGGCCACTCCGCCCCTGCCCCAGCAAAACGGTCACCCCCCGGCCCCCAACGGCCAGGACCCCCACCCGGCCACCAACGGCTCACACCCCCAGCACCAGCCCCAACAAAACGGCCAGGCCCACGAACCCGCCCAGCCCCTCCAAAACGGCCAGGCTCACGACCCCGCCACGCCGCACCAAAACGGCCACCAGCCTCAACCCAACGGCCAAGAACCCCGCCGCAGCCTCCGCCACGAGTCCCCGATCGGCCCCGACGAGGTCTACGACCAAGAGGCCGACGAAGCCGCGTACAACGAAGCCATGTACCCGGCCCACGGCGACGACCCCACCCCCGACCCAGACCGCCCCACCGGCAACAAGGAGCACGTCGCATGAGGTGGCCCCGCCGCCTCCGAACCGCGGCCACCGTCCTCTCCATCTCCTTCATAATCACAGCCCAAGTAGCCCTAGCCGCCGACCCCAACCAGGGCCCCACCAACCCCACGGGCTTCGCCGACCTCCTCCCCACCCCCGACCTAACCCACGGCGACACCCGAACTCTGTTCGAGCAGTACAGCCCGATGAATTACGGCCTGGATTTCGACACAGGTCTGACCGACACCTTCAACATGATCTTCAACGGGTACGCCTACATCGTCATGATGTACATCCTGGCGATTACCCGCGCGGCGATCTCTGTCGGTTGGTGGCTGTTCTCGTTCACCGACGTCAAGCCGCTGACTGATGCGACCGCCACCACGATCGGTGCTACGGGAACGCAACTCGTCGGATGGTTGTTGCCGTCGGCCCTCGCATTCGGTGCGGTGGCTGCGTACACGCAGCGTCGTGCAACAGGCAGTGCGCTGGGGCAGATGGTTTGGGTTCTGGTCGCGGGTGTGCTGAGTGTCAGCTTCGCAGTGGCACCGGCAACGTGGTTGCGCGGAGTGGACGGCGCGCGCCAGCTCGGGGCAGGTGCAGTGATGAGCGCATCGTCAGATGCTTTAGGGCCGACGATCCAGAGCCCGATTCCCTGGCCCGAGCCGGGTTTCACCGGCACACCTAGAGACACCCTGCTGCGGAAATCAGCCGACGCCAGTTGGCGAGGGTTCGCCGTGACGCCCTGGTGTATCGCAGAGTTCGGATCGATCTCGGCCTGCGAGCGTTACGGAAAGGGCATGCTCGACGTCGGTGTGAGCGCGGACGCACGGAAGGACTACGTCAACAAGGTAATCGTTCCGGCCGAGGGTGGTGATGACGCTCCAACGGTCAAGTGGGTCAAGGGTGACAATCCCTTCGGACGTACAGCTGTCGTCATGCTCGCCGCGATCGCGGCCACACTGTTCGGGTTCTTGAACATCGGCTTGGCGTTCACGGCGCTGATGGCGTTCATCGGCGCACTCCTGCTTCTTGTTGTGGGAGTGTTCTTCGCTTGTCTTTGGATCATCCCTGGTCGTCCCCGGCAATGGGGATTGAACTGGTTCGAGGCACTAGTGGGCCTCGTATTGCAGTCCTTCTTGGCGATGCTTGTCTTCGGAACCGCGCTGACCCTTGTCACAGCCGTGTTCACATTGACCGGCCCGTTGGGATGGCTGCCGGTTACAGGCCTGGCAATTGTCGTGTTGATCGTCGGATTCCGGCTGCGGCGTTTGCTGGATAGCCTTACGACGATGATGCGGCCTGGTGCCGGCAGCATCATGTTGGGTGGGCTTGCGCGTCGTGGCGCGATGGGTGCGGTCAGGCGAGTTATGGGTGCCCTGAGCAGTCGGGGTGCGGCGCCGGCACCTGCGGAGCGGAGTCGGGATCGCATCCGGACCACCGAGCCGGCTTCTCAGCGGGTCTCATCTGTGCGTGTGTATCGACAGGCTCCTGTGGTTGGTTCTCTGGCGAGGAGTTCTGCGGGTAGCTCGCCACATGAGCTCACCTCGGGTGCTAGCGGACGCCGCATGGATGGTGCGGGAGGAAGTCCGAACGGGCAAGGTCCTGGCGGTCAGCATGCGGCCGCTGCTGGTGCTGCCGGTGGGGCAGCTGGTCGGCTCGCGGCTGCGGCCAACCCGACGCGCTCAACCTCGGGTCTCAACCTCGCTCGCGCGCGTTCGCAATCGAAGGACGCCGATAGGCGTCCGACGATCACGGTCACAAGCGCGGGAGTCGCGTCGTCGAACAACTCTTCGTCGGGTGGAGCACGGCGCGCTAGTGGTGACGCGCAGAAGGCCCGGCATTCTCGGCGGCCCATTCCTGCGCCCTCCAACGACGTCCGTTACGAGCCGCGTGCCCATACGCACTCCGCGAGCCTGCGCGAAGGTCCGCCGAAGGGCCAGCGGGTACGGCGGAAGGCCGCCAGCTCGCAGCCGCGGAGGTTCCGCGAGTACTCGACTGTCACCAAGGACGGCGTGACGGTGCACGTGCCGACGCGTAGGTGATGTCGGATGGCCCGGAAACCACGATCGCCCCACGACCGCCGGGAAGGCGCCAGTCAGTCCCGGCATCGTGCACCTGACCCCGACGGTTCGGATTCGGACCGTCGGGACGGTCGGCCGCGCCCGGATGCCCCCGAGGGCTGGCGCTCGCTGATGAGCAACGACTACGACTATCCGGAAGAGTTGGACGAGCTCAACGGCCGCGAGCGACGCCGCGCGAAGAAGAACTGGCGCCGTGACGATCATGCGCAGCGCATGGCCTGGCTGCGCAATCAACGCCAAGCCGAGCCGACGAGTCCCGCGGCAATTGTGGTCCTGGTGGTCATCCTCGCCGTGGTCATCCTCGGTGTCGGCGGTGGACTGCCGCGACTTCTCGGCAGTAAGGACAAGGACAAAGAGACACCGATCAGCTTGCTGACGCCTGGCCGCTCGGTGGTCCTCCCGACTGCGCCGTCGACCGAGTCGAACCAACCCGTCGCCCCCACGAGCTCTGCACTCACGACCCCACCGCCCCAGACCCAGCGACCGGCAGCCGAGGCGACGGCCATGGCGAACGATGTCGTTGGTGCGTGGGCGCGAGCCTTCTACACCCGCGACCCGGCAACGGAGACGTATGCCGCCCTCGTGGCGAAATGCGCGAAGTACATGACCTCTGAGGTGGCATCGAGCTTCACCGCAGCCGGTGATCCGACGTACGAGGCGCTCAAGACCGATGGCGGTAAGTCGACGGTCCTCTCAGCTCCGGTCACTGCTCCACCCGCGAATGCGCAAGCCCCGGTCGACACTCCCAGCCGCATCACCCGTTTCGTCAAGGTCACCATCGACGTCACCGGCAAGCACGCCCAGCGATTCGACGTACCTCTGCTCATCACGCTGGCCAACGAGAACGGCCAGTGGGTCATCAGCGACGTGTCCGGCGGGACTGGACCGTGACGGCGGAGGACTGCGATGTTCGACGAGCGTGATCTCAGTCGTGGGCTCCTCTCGGTCGTCGGGCGCGGATGGTTCGCCAAAGGTGCAGCCGCGCTGGCGGTGATCGGAGTTGCGAGCCTGCTGATGCTCGCTCCGTTCGGTGGCGGTACGACGACCCAGGCCGCTTGCCCCGCTGGGATTCCCGGTCAGCCCGGTGATCCGAAAGCTAGCGGGCCGCTTCGTGGCACACAGGTCGCGTTCGCCAAACTGATCGACAGCGTTGCGGTGCAGCGAGGCCTTCCGGGCAAGGCGACGCTGATCGCATTGATGACGGCATTGGTGGAGTCGGATCTCCAGAACCTCACCTACGGTGATGCCGACTCGGTCGGTCTGTTCCAGCAGCGACCCGCGGCCGGCTGGGGCTCGCGAAACCAGATCATGAATCCGCGGTACGCCGCCAACGCGTTCTTCGGTGGGTCCCAGGCGCCAGATCCGCCTGGACTCGTGGACATCAACGGCTGGCCCTCGATGGCGCTCGGTGATGCTGCTCAGGCGGTCCAGGTATCCGCGTTTCCCGACAGGTACGCCGTACGTGAGCAAGAGGCCCGCGACATCGCCTCCGCAGCCGGCATCGATCTGACCAGAGCTGGGAACCCGTACGCCGGTCGCACCGGCGCGCCGGCCGGAGGGTCGGTCGTCGACGGATTGCAGGACGACGACAACTGCGGGCAATCGGGCGGACTGACCGCGGGCAAGCCTGTCAATGGCGTCTGGCCAGAGCAGAAGGCGACCGTCGCAGACCCGACCGGTACCGGAGGTCTGGTGACGCCGCGTACGGCGGCCTGGGTCGCGGCGGCACGCAAGAATCTCGGCAACCTGAGCATGAGCTGCTGGGACGCGCACGCATGGAACCCGACCAGCGACCATCCACGCGGCCTGGCCTGTGACGTCATGGTCGGCACCGACTCCAGAAAGTCCGCGCCCGCTCGCGCCCGCGGCGACCAGATCGCAAACTGGGCCGTGACCACCGCCGGCCAGACCGGAGTCCACTACGTGATCTGGTACGGCAAGATCTGGTCCGCCCGCCGCGGCACCTGGATCCCCTACAACGGCGGCGGCGTCTACAACCCATCCGACGCCACCGGCGGCCACTTCGACCACGTCCACGTCTCCCTGTACTGATAATGGACGGACCCACCCCGCCCAACCCCGAGGAGAAGCATCCAATGGCCGGCCCCGGTGAACCCCACGACCCGAATGGTGCTGAGGGGTTCAGGCCCGGCCCGGTGCCGCCGTATCCCGGCGCACAAGGCTACAACCAGCCGCCGCCGCAGCCGCAGCCACAATTGCCTGGTCCGGCCGGGGGGCATTCTGAATCTCGGCCACGCAACTTGCCCGAGGCCTCTGCCTGGACGGCGCTGTTGTCGGCCGTACCGTGGTTTTTCTGGAGCCTGGTCCTCGTCATCTGGATCGCAGGTGCGATCGGGTTCAAGTGGGGCTGGATCGTCATCGCACTCTGGATCCTGTCCGGCGCCATGATCCTGCTGCCGTCAACCGAGGAACTGCTGGCGAAGTATCTCTTCCGACTGCGTCGGCCGACCCTTGTTGAGCAACAACGGCTCGGACCGGCCTGGCAGCACCTTCTCGGCCGAGCGGGCGTGCCCGAAGGACGGTTCTCATTGTGGATTCAGGAGTCGGATGAGGTCAGTGCGACACCGACTCCCGGCCACACCGTCGCGGTTACGCGATGGTCGCTTTACACCCTTCCTCCACAGCACCTGGAAGCCGCTCTGGCGCACGAGCTGAGCCACCACCTCGGCGGGCGGGCATGGCTGAGCCTGGTCAACTTCTGGTACTCGATCCCGGCGCGCTGCGGGTTGATCGTCGTGCGCGCCATAGCCCGCCTGATGAGGCGCGTGCCCGCCCTTGGATGCATCATCGGGGGCTTCATGATCATGGCGTACGCCGGAATCGTGCTTGCGGCGTTCACCTTCGGCCACGGGTATATCTGGCCGGTCCTGTTCCTCACCCCGTTTATCGCCCCGCCACTCCTTGCGTGGCTCAATCGCTGGCATGTCAAGGAGGCGGACCGGAAAGCGGCGATGCTCGGCTACGGCGCCACATTGGTGCAGGTCTTGTATGGATGGCAGATGCAGCATCAACAGGATCTGGGTCGCGAGACCAGCCGTCGAGCGCAGGTGATGTCGAGCACGCCCTCGTTGGTGGAGCGAGTCCACACCCTTGAGCAAGCCGGCGGCATTCCACCCGCCGCATGGAGCTGACTGTCACAGAGCTGGATCAGGCGTCGAATCAAAGGATGAGCAGACCGCGGCGCACGGAGTCGGATCCGAAAATGCGCCGCGGTCTCATCGGCATCAACGGTGTTTGGCGCACCTCCGCCGACAGCCGAACCATATCGGCTCGCCGGAGAGGTTGAGTTCGTCAGGTCTCGGCGCGGGTGAGCGTGTGGGTGGCTTCTGGGTTGGTGAAGGTTAGGAGGTTGTGGGCTTCTGACTCGATTGATTGCCAGGCGTTGTGGGGGAGGTTGGTGAAGGGGGCTATCTCGAGGGTTGCTTGGGACTTGGTGGTTTTGGTTAGTTTCCAGAGGGCTTTGGCTTGGCCGTTGTGGAGGATTGAGCCTTTGGTGAGGACCTCTTGGAGGGTTAGGCGTTGGCGGGTGGGGGTGTCTATCCAGCGGGTGCGGTCGGCGTGGGAGAGGAGGAGGTTGTCGTATTCGGGGAGGAAGCGGGTGGGGGGTTCGGTGTCTTCGGGTGGGAGGGGGATGTGGGGGAGGTCGTAGAGGGGGCGGTTGGAGTCGGGGGTGGTGTAGGTGCGGAGGTCCAGGCCGTCGAAGATTTCGGTGAGGTGGGTGAGGCCGGACCAGGTTTGGGCGTCGGCTACCGTCGCGGGGCCGTAGGCGGCCAGGTAGCGGAGTACTAGGTCTTCGGCGGAGGGCTTGTCGGTGACGGGGGAGTTGAGCCAGAGGTCGGCGGTGGTCATGGTGGGGTTGCCGCCTTTGTTCCAGATGCCTCGGGGTGGGATCTGGATGGTGGGGAGGAGGCAGCGGACGGCGTGGGCCAGGGCGGCGGGGTCGCGGTCGGGCCACAGTGGGCCGAGGTACTCGCGGAGTTGTACGGCGGTCGCGGGGCTCTCGGTCATGCGGTCGATGCCGGCCTGGAGTACGGCGTCCATGTCGAGGCCCTCGAGGCGGTGCCGGCCGTAGGTGATGTTCTGGTAGATCTCGCGGTCCAGCCGGGGCTGGATGAGCGGGCGGAACGCGAGGAAGTCGCGGCTCGAGACCAGGTGGATGGTTGCCCGCATCAACGAACCGCGGACGGCCTGGCGGTCCTCCAGGAGCTTGACGAGTTCGGCCGGCTGGAAGTTCGTCAGCCGGGTCCACAGGCCGACGTACGGCGCCAGCGGGGCCTGGGCCTGCATGCCGGCCAGGTGTTCGATCGCTTCCAGGGCGGTTGCGTCGTGGCGTTCGAGCAGCCATTGGCGGTCGAGCGTGGCACGGTTCAGTGCCTGCAGGCTCAGCTTCGTCATGACGGGATCCTCTCCTGAGTGTTGCTCCAACGCTAGGAGAGGTAGCGGTCAGGACCTGTCCGCTAACCCGAGTCCGGCGACGAATGCACGCAGGAGATGACGGCCCTCGGTCCAGGAGCCGATATTGCTGTCGCTGTTGATGTGGCCGAGTTCGTCGAGCGCGATGAGCGGGGCCGCCCAGCCGTCGGCGAGGCGGGCAGCGGCGTCGATGCTGCAGTACGGGTCGTCGGTGCTGGCGACCAGCAGGGACGGGACGGAAAGCGGTACGGCGGGAAGCGCGGCGAAGGTCGGCAGCCGGTCGACGGGAAAGGTCGGCGCGAGCGGGTCCGGGGGCGCGACCAGGAACGAGCCACGCAAGCGGGCGTCGACCCTGCCGATCAACCAATGGGCGAGTGCGTGGCAGCCGAGGCTGTGCGTGACGAAGACGATGTCGTCAGCCGTGCTCTCGACGGCCCGCGTGATCGCGAGGGACCAGTCGTCCAGGTCGGGAGCGGACCAGGAGGACGGCTGGATCCGGCGTACATCCGGCAGCCATTCGTCCGACCAGCGGGACTGCCAGTGGTGTTCGTCGGAGCCGTCGAGGCCGGGGATGATGACGAAGGTCATGAACTCTCCTTTGCGGGTCAACGCCTGCCATCATGGAGGAGTCATCGCCGTACGGCGCCGTGAGCTGATGAAATGAAGGTCGATGAGCGAGGCAACGACTGGTTCATTGGACGCGATCGACCGGGAGATCCTGGCGATCCTGCAGTCCGACGGCAGGTTGAGCGGGGCCGATATCGGCCGGAAGGTGAACCTGTCGCAACCCGCCGTGTCGGCGCGGATCCAGCGGCTGGAGCGGTCCGGCGTCATCACCGGGTATCGCGCGGTGGTCGATCCGGCCAAGGTCGGGCTCAACATCCACGCCGTCGTACGTGTCCGGACGACGCATGCCCGCATCCCCGAATCGCTCGAGTTGTTCGCGACGTTGCGGGAGGTCGTCTCGACGTACCGGCTGACCGGTGAGGACTGTTTCCTGCTCGACGTTCACACCCCAGATGCGGCGCGGCTCGAGCAGGTGGTCGACGCGATCGGCCGGCTGGGGCCGGTGAGCACCTCGCTGGTACTGCGTGAGTACCCGGCGAAGCCGCTCGCCCTCGGATAACAAGGATTTCCCTTGCCGCCGTGAATTCCGCAGAATCACGCGGAGTTCCGCTTCCCAGCGGGCGGTACGCCGAACTAGGGTTCGACGGATCGTAGTGGTTGCGTTACGCAACAGGAACGTGGGAGGGAAGCGTATGTCGAAAAGCCGCAAGGCACTTGTGGCCGCCACCGCAGGACTGGCTACTGTCGCGCTGGGATTGTCGTTCACCAGCGCCGCGGGGGCCGCGCCGGAGGCAGCGGCAGCCAATCCGAACGGGCTCAAGCTGATCAAGACGAAGACGTCACTGCTCGGCAAGCACTACTGGTACCAGCAGACCTTCAAGGGCCTGCCGGTCGTCAACGGGTACTACGCCAAGCACGTCGACAAGAGCGGGTCCGTGCAGATCGCCGACGGGCGGGACGCCGTACCGGCGAACCTCGACGTCAGCGCGAAGGTCGCACCCGCATCCGCGACACAGGCCGCGAACGCCACCGTCACCGCGCAGGCGAACCGCGCGCGGATGGCCGGGCCGAACAAGAGCTTCGCCAAGCAGCCCGAGGCGACCAGCGGTGCCGCGCAGCTCGCCGTGGTCGGCGGACCGGACGCCCGCCTGGTCTGGAACGTCACCAGCCGGTCGACCGAAGGCGTCAGCCAGTCGCTCGTCGACGCGAAGACCGGCAGTGTGGTCGCGTCGAAGGTGATCAGCGACAACGTCGACGGCCGCGGCTCGGTCTTCGATCCGAACCCGGTGGTCAGCCTGAAGAACGAGAAGCTGACCGACATGAACGACAAGAACCAGGACATCCTGTTCACCGCGCAGAAGAACGTGATCCTGCGCAACCTGGACGGTTCCGGCAAGCTCAACGGCGCCTTCGTCAACATCAAGGAAGGCAACGGCGGGGTCGCGCAGAACAAGAACAACACGTTCGTCTACCAGCGCGCGAACAACAAGTTCGAACAGGTGATGGTGTACTACCACATCAACCAGGCGCAGGAGTACATCCAGTCGCTCGGGTTCAAGGACGCGAACAACGAGTCCCAGGACTTCTCGGTCGACACGATCCGCGACGACAACTCGTTCTACGACCCGTCGACGGACATGATCACCACCGGCGACGGCGGTGTGGACGACGCCGAGGACGCCGAGGTGATCTGGCACGAGTACGGTCACGCGATCCAGGACGACATCGTCCCGGGGTTCGGCGAGTCCGAGCAGGGCGGCGCGATCGGTGAGGGCTTCGGCGACTACTGGGCCGTCACCATGTCGGTCCCGGTCAGCAAGGGCTTCAACCTGCCGTGCGTGATGGACTGGGACGCCACGTCGTACACGACCGACGAGCCGCACTGCCTGCGTCGTACCGACACCGGCAAGACCACCGACGACATCGACGGTGAGGTGCACGACGACGGTGAGATCTGGTCGAACGCGCTCTGGGACATCCACCAGGCGCTGGGCCGGACCAAGGCGAACAAGCTGATCCTCGAGGCGACGTACTTCTACGACCCCGACACCTCGTTCGCCGCCGCGGCCCAGGACACCGTCCAGGCTGCCCGGCTGCTGTACGGCAAGGCCGCCGCGCAAACGGTGACCGACGCCTTCAAGGCCCGCAAGATCCTGTAGTGACGATTCCAGCTCGTGCGCCCACGACTACTGTGGGCGCATGAGCTGGAGTACTGCGGACATCCCTGACCTGACCGGGAAACTGGCGCTCGTGACGGGCGCGACGAGTGGACTCGGGTACGAGACCGCGTTGGAGCTGCTGAGACACGGCGCGGATGTGCTGGTCGCCGCGCGCAATCCGGAGAAGGCGGCGCAGGCCGCGCAGACATTGACGCAGCAGGCGGGGAGAGCGCCGACGGTGCTCGAGCTGGATCTCGCTGATCTTGCGAGTGTCGAGAAGGCCGCGGGCGAGGTCATCAGGTCGTACGACCGGCTGGATCTGTTGATCAACAACGCCGGTGTGATGGCGCCGCCGCATCGGGAGACCATCGACGGGTTCGAGCTCCAGATCGGGACCAATCATCTCGGTCACTTCGCGCTGACCGGTCGGCTGATGCCGGTGCTGGTCGGCGGCAGTCGCGTGGTGACCGTGAGCTCGTTCATGCACAAGACCGTGCGCGGCATCAGCGAGGCCGATCTCCGGCGGCCGGCCGGCAGCTACCGCAAGTGGGAGGCGTACGGGAAGTCGAAGCTCGCCAACCTGCTCTTCATGCTCGAGCTCGATCGCCGGGCGCGCGCGGCCGGGGCCGATCTGCTGAGTGTGGGCGCGCATCCCGGGTACGCCTCGACTCATCTGCAGGCCGCCGGGCCTGAGCTCGCGGGCAATCACCGCCAGGCGCGGCTCTGGGCCGCTGCGACCCGTCTCATCGCACAGTCGGCGGCGGCCGGCGCATGGCCGAGCCTGTACGCCGCGACGTACCCCGGCCTGCGGCCTGGCTCGTTCGTCGGGCCGGGCTTCTTCGAGTACCGCGGTACGCCGAAGGTCGTGCTGCCGACCCGGACCGCACAGGATGCCGAGCTGGCGCGCGAGCTGTGGGACTGGTCGGTCGAGGCGACCGGGGTCGATCCGGCACTCACCGTGCTGAGGTAGTGACACAGCGGCAACTTTCTGGTTACCCTCCGGTAATTCCTACTGCCGGAGGTCACCAGTGCGCAGACTTGCAGCCGCCCTCGCTGTCGCTCTGACTCTGATCACAATCGGTCCGCGTGCTGCTGACGCCGGCCAGGCCGCGCCGGGTTTCAGTACGGCGTACCAGCGCATCCCCGGCGCCGGTGGGACCGAGATCGGCGCGGTCGTGCTCACGCCGACCGGGCAGGGCGACGGCCCGTTCCCGCTCGTGGTGATGCCGTCGAGCTGGGGTGTGCCGAACGTGGAGTACGTCGGCCAGGGTACGAAGCTGGCCACGGCCGGGTTCCAGGTCATCTCGTACTCGAGCCGCGGCTTCTGGGACTCCGGCGGCGGTATCGACATCGCCGGGCCGCCGACGGTCGCCGACGTCAGCAAGGTGATCGACTGGGCCGGCCAGCACACGCCGGCGGATACCAGCCGGGTTGCCGCAGTGGGGATCTCGTACGGCGCGGGTACGTCGCTGCTCGCGGCCGCGAAGGACTCGCGGATCAAGGCGGTCGGCGCGCTCAGCGGATGGGCCGATCTGATCCGGTCGCTGGATCCGAACGACACCGTCGCGCTGCAGTCCGTTGCCGGTCTGCTTGCCCTGGGCAACATCACGGGGCGGCCGGGGCCGGAGATGGCGTCGCTGCAGACGAAGTTCGTCACCGGCGACTTTGACGGCGCGATTGCGGAGGCGAGTCAGTTGTCGCCGGAGCGGTCTGCGGCGACGATGGTAGACCAAATCAATGCGAAGAAGCCGGCTGTGTTCCTGGCGAACGCGTTCGAGGATTCGATCTTTCCGCCGTCGCAGTACACGGACTTCTTCACGAGTCTGACCGGGCCGAAGCGGTTGTTGCTTGCGCATGGCGATCATGCGACGCCTGAGGTGACCGGGGCGGTTGGTCTACCAAATGAGACGTGGGACGAGCTCGCCGGCTGGTTGCGGCATTACTTGACTGGTGCCGACAACGGTGCGGATGCCGAGGCGCCGGTGGAGTTGAAGTCGCAGCGTGGGGTGTGGCGTGGGTATGCCGATTGGGCTTCGGTTGGGCAGGCGCGTACGTCGTACTTGACCAAGGGTGGGGCGCTTCAGGGTGGTGCGTCGACTGGGTGGAGTCGGTCGATCGGGGCTGGTATACCAACGGTCGCGGATAGTGGGGTGGCGCTGGTGTCCGGGGCGTTGCAGGGGTTGTTGTCGATTCCGGTCGGGGTGGCGACGCCGTTGGTGGATCGGTCGTTCGCTGGGGTTTGGTCGGGGCCGAGGTTGAGTTCTGCGACGGTCGTGAATGGTATGCCGAAGTTGCATCTGGCCGTGAAGCCGTCGGCGGCTGATACGTCGCTGTTCGCTTATCTGTACGACGTTGATGCGTTGGGGGTTGGGTCGTTGATGTCGCACAAGCCGTACACGTTGCGCGGGGCTACGCCGGGGAAGTCCGTGTCGCTTGATGTGCGGTTGGAGGCGACGAGTTGGGAGGTGCCGGCCGGGCATCATCTCGTGCTGGTCGTGGACACGGTTGATCCGCGGTATCTCGGGCGAAGTGTGATCGGGTCGACGGTCACGTTCAGTTCGCCGGCTGGCGATCCGTCGTGGGTGAGCGTTCCGGTGGCGGCGTGACTGTCAGTCGCCGAGGATTCCTCGGCTTCACCGCTGCCGCCCTAGCTCCCATCCATCAAGCCGCAACCCGCGAGGCACCCGAACCCGGAGCACCCGAACCCGGATCGCAGGCCGGCACAGCCCAGCCCGGTGAGGCCCAGGCCAGCGCAACCCAGCCCGGCGAGGTGCAGCCCGGCAGGGTGCAGCCCGGCGAGGTGCAGCCGGGCGTGGGCGATCGCACGCTGTATCTCGGGACGTACGGGGACGGCATCGGCATCGCGACGTACGACGATGCCGGGAAGATCACCTCGACCGGCAGCATCGCTGGTATACCAAACGCGTCCTTCGTGATCCGGTCCGGCAACTTCCTGTACGCCGTCAACGAGCAGGACGCGGGCGCCGTCACCGCGATCGACATCTCGGGCACCCCGCGAGTGCTGAATCGTCAACCCAACAAGGGATCCGGCCCCTGCCACCTCGCCAATGTCGGCGAGTACCTGCTCAGTGCGAACTACGGATCCGGCGACATCGCCGTCCATCCGATCGCCGCAGATGGGAGCCTCGGGCAACAAACCGATCTGGTCAAGCACGCGGGCTCGGCGCCGCACGCCCACCAGGTCGTGCAGGCCGGCGAATACGTGCTCGCAGTCGATCTCGGCACCGACACGATCTACACCTACATACTCACGGACGGCAAGCTCGCGCTGCAGCACCAGGCAAAGGTCAAGACCGGCGCCGGCCCGCGACATTTGGTATTCCATCCATCCGGCAACTACGTGTACGTCGCCGACGAGCTCGACAGCACCGTCACGGTCTGCGCGTACGACGCCGGCGTACTGAGCGTGCTGGAGTCGATCCCGGTCGCCGAGGGTGAGAACTACCCGGGCGAGGTGGTGATCTCCGCGGACGGACGCTTCGTCTACGTCACCAACCGCGGGCACAACAGCATCGCGATCTTCAGCACCGACGGCCCGCATCTCGAGCTCGTTGGTATACCAAACTGTGGCGGCGACTGGCCGCGGCACTGTGCATTCGACCCGACCGGCCGGCTGCTCTTCGTCGCGAACCAGAAGTCGAACAACATCACCACATTCTTGGTAGACCAAACGACGGGCGGCCTGACGCTGACGAGCGACTCCAGCACCCCGACCCCGGTCTGCGTGAATGTTTGATTGTGCGCGAGCTCTTGCGTTCGTGTGATGACAGCGCTGTCATGGGACTGCCTTTCTCCGCCCCGAAAGGAACGTTCCAATGTTCAAGCCGCTCGCGGCCGCCCTCGTCCTGCTGTCGACAACCCTGGTCCCAACAGCCCAAGCCACAGCCCCGGCCCGACCCGCAGCCCAACCGGCATGGCACCTGGGCACCCCGCCGCTCACCACCCCCTGGACCAACGACGTCTCGCCGACGAACGCGCTCCCGGAGTACCCGCGCCCCCAACTGACCCGCCCCGACTGGCGCAACCTCAACGGCCTCTGGGAATGGGCGCCGGCCGCAGTCGGTGAACAGCCACCGATCGGCCGCACGCTCAACGAGCAGGTGCTCGTCCCGTACCCGATCGAGTCCGCGCTCTCCGGCCTCCAGAAGCACCAGGACCGGATGTGGTACCGCCGCACCTTCACCGTCCCAGACAACTGGAAGGGCAAGCGCCTCCTACTGCACTTCGGCGCTGTCGACTACGACGCCAAGGTCTGGGTCAACGGCCGCCAGGTCGCCACGCACCGCGGTGGGTACGACGGCTTCGACGTGGATGTCACCACTGCGCTGCACGCCAAAGGCCCGCAGGAGCTGATCGTCTGGGCCGAGGACCTGACCGATGAGACGTACCAGCCGATCGGCAAGCAACGCGAGGTCGGCGACCACGGCATCTTCTACCAGGGCAGCTCCGGCATCTGGCGGACCGTCTGGATGGAGCCGCTGAACGTCGCATCCATCGACCGTCTCCAACTCACGCCCGACCTCCCGAACCAGACCCTCAAGGTCACCGCCGAAACCTCAGGACCGGCCGGCCTCGACGTCGAGGTCACCGCGTACGACGGCCGCAAGGCCGTCGGCCAGGTCCGCGGCAAGGCCGACACCGAACTCCGGCTGCCGATCCGGAATCCCAAAACCTGGTCCCCGGACCACCCGTTCCTGTACGACCTCAAGGTCCGCCTGATCGACCGCGGCAAAATGGTAGACCAAGTCGGCTCGTACGCCGGGATGCGATCGGTCGGGCTGCAGAAAGGTGCCGACGGCAAGCTCCGGATGGCGCTGAACGGGAAGATCCTGTTCAACCTGTCGACCCTCGACCAGGGCTTCTGGCCGGACGGGCTCAACACCGCACCGACCGACGCGGCGCTCCGGTTCGATCTCGAGCAGCACAAGCGACTCGGGTTCAACACCGTCCGCAAGCACATCAAGGTCGAGCCGGATCGCTGGTACTACTGGGCCGACAAGCTCGGCCTGATGGTCTGGCAGGACATGCCGGCGACGAAGACCGACGCGATGCCCGACCCGTGGCGCGCGCAGTTCGAGTCCGAGCTGCACCAGATGGTCGACCAGCACAAGAGTTTCACCTCGATCACCGTCTGGGTCCCGTTCAACGAAGGCTGGGGTGAGTGGGACCGGGCCGCGACCGGCCGGATCGCGGACGACGTCAAGGCGCAGGACCCGTCCCGCCTCGTCAACGCGCACAGCGGCGTGAACTGCTGCAACTCGCACGGCGACTCCGGTCGCGGCGACCTGATCGACAACCATGCGTACCTCGGCCCGGCGACCACGGCGCCGACAGAGACCCGAGCGGCCGTGGACGGCGAGCATGGCGGGTTCGGTCTGAAGGTGCCGGATCACATGTGGTTCGGCGACGGATCGGCGTACGAGATGGAGCCCGACTCGGCGACCCTCACCCGGCGGTACGTCGAGAACCAGACCGACGTCCTGAAATCCGCCAAGCAGTGTGGGATCAGCGGATCGGTCTACACCCAGATGACCGATGTCGAAGGCGAGCTGAACGGGTTCTACACCTACGACCGCCGGGTCCCGAAGATGGACTTCGCGCAAGTGCGCACGATCAACCAGCAGATCATCGCCGGCGCCGACGGGACCGGCAGTGGTATACCAAACCCGGGACCCGGCACACCTGGTGCCGACGGCATACACTTCTATCCGCTCGACGGCACCGGAGAAGATGCCGTAGGCAACAACGACGTAACCCTCCAGGGCGGCGCGACCTTTGCCCCCGGCAAGAACGGCCAGGCGGTCGCGCTCAACGGAGACGGGCAGTACGTCGACACCGGCGCGGCCCTGCTCGACACCAGCAAGAACTACACCGCCAGCGCGTGGGTGAAGCTGAACAAGGCGGACGGCGCGTTCCAGACCTTCGTCAGCCAGGACGGCGATCGCGACAGCGCGTTCTTCCTGCAGTACTCCGGCCAGGACCAGCGCTTCGCGATGAGCTTCCCCGGCATCCGGGCGCTGTCGCCGACGAAGCCGAACCCGGGGCAGTGGTACCACGTCACCGGCGTACGCGATGTCGTGAAGGGTGAGCTCAAGCTCTATGTCGACGGCGAGCTCGTCGCCACGAAGAGCGCGTGCGCCCTGGACTCCAGCTCGACCGGCAACACGGTGATCGGCCGGGCGAAGTTCGGCGGCAACCAGGTCGACTTCCTCGACGGCATGATCGACCAGGTCCACCTGTACGACCGCGCTCTCACCGACGCGGAGGTGCGCACCCTCTACGAATCCGGCCGGTAGGCGTTCGGGATGCGAAGTCATCGCGTACCCCCGATCCTGGTAGATACCGACCAGGGGAGGTGAGTGCGATGGCCGCACCCAGCCAGGTGCTCGCACCCCAATCGACGATCCGGTTCCGGCCTCCGCGGTTCGGGCTCGGCGGTTCGCATCTCGGCGAGCCGCCAGGCCCGGACGGCGACGCGACCGCGGTCGCCACCGTCGACGCGGCATACCAGGCCGGCATCCGGTTCTTCGACACCTCACCCGCGTACGGCGACTCGGAACGACGACTCGGTACGGCGCTGCAGAAGCGCCCGCGTGGCGAGTTCCTGGTCTCGACGAAGGTGGTCGGCGACGATCCGAAGGCCTCGATCGACAAGAGTCGCGAGCAACTAGGACTCGCGATCGACCTCGTCCTGGCCAAGGACGAATCGGTCTACCCGAAGCTCGACCGGCTGCGGCGCGACGGGACCATCAAGGCAGTCGGAGCGGTGTCGGACCACTGGCAGGAGCTCGACCGCCTCGTGCGAGACGTCGAGCTCGACTGCGTGCTGCTGACAGCGCAGTACAGCCTGCTCGACCGCGACGCCGTACCGCTGCTCGATCGTTGCCTTGCACGCGGAGTCTCCGTGATCGTGTCCGGCGTACTCACCCCGCAAATCCTTCAGGCAGACACCGTCCAGGCGCGACGCATCTCGGCCGTCTGCGAGCGGTACGGCGTCTCGCTGCCGCAAGCCGCACTCGCCTTTCCCAGCAGGCATTCCGCGGTCACGTCCGTCCTGATCGCGGCGTCGTCACCGGCCGAGATCCGCGCCGACGCCGCGCTGGTGCGCCAGCCCGTACCGGAGAAGCTCTGGCGGGATCCGGAATTGCTGCGCTTGCTATCCTGATAACAGGAGTTCGACGCAAGCGGGCTCCCCGGACGAGCGGCGCCGTACCCGGTCTGTCAAGACGACGCCTCACCCTTTGACGGAGGGGGTCGTCCTCATGCATCTACTCGACGTTCTCGAGATCGTTGGCGCGGTCACCATTCTGATCGCGTTCGCCGCCGCGCAGGCGGGTCGCTTACGCCAGCGCACCATCACGTACCAACTCCTGAACCTGCTCGGCTCCGGAGTCCTGGCCACGATCGCCGCGATCCAGCTCTCCTGGGGCTTCCTGCTCCTCGAGGGCACCTGGGCGGTCATCAGCCTGATCGGCCTGCTGACCCTGAAACGACGGCAACAGACCGACTAGAACTTGTCGCCCGGATTCGTCGCCGTCGGGATGGACCCCGTCGGGAGAGTGGTGGGCAGACCGGTCGGCACCGGGCTCGGGCTCACCGTGATGGACGGCGAGGTCGAGCCGGTCCCCGGCGGGGGCGTGGTCGGGGTGATCGTCACCGTGGCGGTGTTGGTCGGCGTCGGGATGACGGGTTCGGGCTCGAGCGGCTGCGCATGGCGGAACAGCAGCCACGCCAGGAACACAGCGAGAGCCATGATCAGCGCCATCGTGAGCAACGCGAACGCCAGCGCCCACCGCGATGCCGGCCGCAAAGCGTTCGGCCACGGCAGCGGCCAGATCCGGAACAGACCCGGACGCCGGCGGCTCTCCCAGTAGTGGCGGAACTCCGGCCCGCGCAGTTTGCCGATCTGCGGGATCCGGTCCATCAGTACTGCGGACAGGATCTCCTCGCCGCGACGCTCCGCGATCAATCGCTCGTCGGAGGCCGCGCTCGACCCGTCGTCCTCCCTGATCGGCCCGACCGCGACCCAGAGCGCGAGGTCGTCGTCATCGGAGTCGTTGTGGCCTAGGACGGCATCCTCGGGCAGGTCGTCGACGGCGTACACGAACCGGTCGCGGGCGGCCGCGTCGTCGGCGGAGCCCTCGGTCATCATCGCGACGACCACGTTCCGGCCGGCCTCGTCGCTGGCCGTGTAGAGGTAGCCGGCCGCGTTCGCGCCGAGTCGCCCGCGGAGCCAGAACTCGCCGACCCGCGGCGGGTCCTCCGGCTGCAGCGGGAGCGGCTCCGGAATCTCCAGCGCAGGGCGCTCCTCCGGCGCGTCCGCCGGCTGCACCTCGGTCTGGGATTCGGTCGCAGTCATCACCCCAATCCCACCACATCCCTGGTAGCACTGTCGCCACGGCCGCCCGCCGCTTGCTGCTGGGCCAGCAGCCAGGCCCAAAGCTCGGCGCGCGGGATTTGGCCGGGAGGGGCAGGATGGTGGAGGACCCGGTGGGCCCTGCGCCCGCTGGCCCCGGCGATCTGATGGAATGGCCGGTGTTGCGAAGTGGGGAATGACGGTGTTTGACACGGTCCGCTCGCGGGCCCCGGAAGGACATGCATGACCGAGACGACGGTGCCCACGGGTTCGGTGGCCCAGCAGTCCAGGCTGATCGGCGAGGCCCTCGGTGAGGTCAAGCGGGTGATCGTCGGCCAGGAGCACATGGTCGAGACCCTGATGGTGTCACTGCTCGCGAAAGGTCACTGTCTGCTCGAGGGCGTGCCGGGCGTCGCCAAGACGCTGGCCGTCCGCACCTTCGCCAGCGTCGTCGGCGGCACGTTCGCCCGGATCCAGTTCACCCCGGACCTGGTCCCGTCCGACATCGTCGGCACCCGGATCTACCGCCAGACCCGCGAGACCTTCGACATCGAACTCGGCCCGACGTTCGTGAACTTCGTGCTGGCCGACGAGGTCAACCGCGCACCGGCCAAGGTGCAGTCCGCGATGCTGGAGCTGATGGCCGAGCGGCAGGTGTCGATCGGCGGCCAGACCTTCCCGATGCCGAAGCCGTTCATCGTCATCGCCACCCAGAACCCGATCGAGTCCGAGGGCGTCTACCCGCTGCCCGAGGCGCAGCGCGACCGGTTCCTGGTCAAGATCGACGTACCGCACCCGCGTGGGCACGAGGAGTTCGAGATCCTCCGCCGGATGAGCGTCGACCCGCCGGAGCCGCGGCAGGTGCTGAAGCCGGAGACGATCCTCGAGCTGCAGCGCTCGGCGGAGCAGGTCTTCGTCCACAACCTCGTCGCGGAGTACGCCGTGCGCCTGGTGATGGCGACCCGTACGCCGACCGACTTCCACCTGCCCGACCTGGAGCCGATCATCGAGCTCGGTGTCAGCCCGCGCGCGACGCTCGGCCTGATCGCGGCCGGCCGGGGCCTGGCGCTGATTCACGGTCGGGACTACCTGCTGCCGAGCGACATCCAGACGGTCGCGCTCGACGTGATGGGCCACCGTCTCGGCCTGACCTTCGACGCGGTCGCGGACAATATCGACCCGCGGGCCGTGATCGAGCGGATCCTGGCCACCGTCCCGCCGCCGCAGCCGGTCTGGCGCGACGGCGCCGACGGGACCGGCCGCCCGGAGTTCGTCTAGTGCCCAACCGCCGAGACCCACGAGTTGCGATGACGATCTCGCAGCTCGCCCCCGAGCGTGCGTTGCGGCGGCTGGAGCTGACCGTCGTACGGCGTCTCGAGGGGTACCTGCACGGGGAACACCTGGGGCTGCTCCCGGGCCCGGGCACCGAGTTGGCCGAGGCACGTGAGTACCAGGTCGGCGACGACGTACGGCGGATGGACTGGGCCGTCACCGCGCGGACCACGATCCCGCACGTCCGCGACCTGATCGCCGACCGTGAGCTCGAGACCTGGGCGCTGGTCGACCTGTCCGGCTCGATGGACTTCGGTACGTCGACGCTCGAGAAGCGCGAGCTCGCCGTCGCGGCTGTTGCCACTGTCGGCTTCCTGACCCACCGCCTCGGCGACCGCTTCGGCGGGCTGATGCTGCGTGACTCGGCGCTGCGGCGCTGGCCGGCGCGGTCCGGGCGGCTCGCGCTCTACGGTCTGCTGCGCGCGCTGCTGGCCGAGCAGTTCAGCGGTGACGAAGAGGCGCATCGCAGCGACCTGGCCGCCGCGCTGGAGTCGATGGCGCGGACGCAGCGCAAACGTGGACTACGGGTGATCGTGTCCGACTTCCTGACCCCGCAGGACGGTGAGGTCGCGAGCCAGATCGAGCCGTCCTGGGAGCGGGCGATGCGCAAGCTGACCGCTCAGCACCAGGTGCTCGCGGTCGAGATCGTCGACCCGCGCGAGCTGGAACTGCCGAACATCGGCGTCGTCACGATCGGTGACCCGGAGACCGGCGAGGTGCGCGAGATCGACACCCGGCGGCGCAAGGTCCGGGAAGCATTCGGAGTAGCAGCTCTCGCTCAGCGGGAACGAACCAGGGCCGCCCTGCGTAGGGTAGGTGCGGGGCACCTTGTACTGCGGACCGATCGTGACTGGGTCGCCGACACCGTGCGGTTCGTGCTCGCCTACCGGCGAGTGGCGCCCCGCCTGCACCAACCGCCGAAGGGAGTGGCTCGCTGATGGAGTTCCTGTCTCCGGCCAGATTGTGGTTCCTGCTGCTGATCCCGGTGATCATCGCGGGGTACATCTTCCTCCAGCACCGGCGCTCGCAGTACGCGCTGCGCTTCACCAACATCGCGCTGCTGGACCGGGTCGCACCGCGGCGGCCGCAGTGGCGGCGGCACCTGGCCGTCGGGCTGGCGCTGCTCGCCGCGCTGACCTGCATCCTGGCGTTCGCGCAGCCGAAGGACAAGGTCAAGGTGCCACGCGAGCGGGCCACGATCGTGGTCGCGATCGACGTGTCGCTGTCGATGATGGCCACCGACATCGAGCCGAACCGGCTGGAAGCGGCGAAGGAGTCGGCGAAGGAGTTCGTCAACAACCTGCCGACCAAGTTCAACGTGGCGCTGGTCAACTTCGCCGGCACGGCGTCGATCATCGTGCCGCCGACCACGGACCGTGCCACCATCGACCGGTCGATCGACGGGCTCGAGCTGGCCGAGTCGACCGCGACCGGTGAGGGCATCTTCACCTCGCTGCAGGCGCTCACCCAGGTCCCGCCGGACCCCGCGCACCCGAACGACCCGGCCCCGGCCCGGATCGTGATGCTGTCGGACGGCAAGCGGACGGTCGGCCGGACGGCGCAGGAAGGCGCGCAGGCGGCCAAGGCGAAGAACACCCCGGTGTATACGATCTGCTTCGGCACCGACTCCGGCTTCATCGAGATGGACGGCATCCGGCAGCGGGTACCACCGGACCGCACCGAGCTCCGCAGCATCGCCGAGACCACCGGCGGCGAGGCGTACACCGCGGAGTCCGCGGGCGAGCTCAAGGACGTCTACAAGGACATCGGCTCGTCGGTCGGGTACGACGAGGTCGACAAGGAGATCACGGCCCGGTACGCCGGTATCGCGATGCTCTTCACGCTCGCCGCCGCCGGCGCCTGCATCGCGCTCGCGACCCGCTTCCCGTAATCCGGCCGGCCCCGGAGCCTCGCCGCTCGTCGACCTGAATCGCGACACGATGGTGATGTAGTTGACACGGCGAGGTTACTGGTGTTGAAGGTGCTCGTGGTGCAAGATGTACGAGTCTGCCAGGACTGACAGGTGTGTTTCGAGAACGCTGGGGAAGGCGCCCCTCGAGCACAGGAGGTCCCGGTGGCGACAACTCGTGGCGTTCTGTACGTCCACACGGTGCCGTCAGCGTTGTGCCCTCATGTCGAGTGGGCCGCGGGCGGCATCCTAGGCGTGCCCGTGAAACTGGATTGGACACCGCAGCCTGCGGCCCAGGGCACGTACCGGGCCGAGCTGTCCTGGCAGGCCGAGGCCGGTACCGCGGCCAAGCTGGCATCCGCCCTGCGCGGCTGGCAGAAGCTGCGGTTCGAGGTCACCGAGGAGCCGAGCAACGGCGTCGAGGGCGAGCGGTACTCGTTCACGCCCGAGCTCGGGGTCTTCCACGCGACCACCGGCGTACACGGCGACATCATGGTGCCGGAGGAGCGGCTGAAGGCGGCCATGCTCAAGGCCGCCAGCGGCGAGGCCGACCTGACCGAGGAGGTCGAGCGTTTGCTCGGTCGCCCTTGGGACGACGAACTGGAGCCCTTCCGCTACGCCGGCGACGGCGCGCCCGTGCGGTGGCTGCACCAGGTTGTCTAAGCCGTTCCTGAGAACTTCAGAAGAATGCCGTGAAGGGCAGAGCTTTCCGCGAACTTTTCGATGAGACTGAGCATCAGACGTTCTACCAGGGTGGGAGGGGCCGTGGCCGCTGGGCCACCGGGTGTCGGGACACCCCCGGTGGTTGTTAACAACAGCGGCCGCACCACGTGAGGGGCACGGATCCATTGGATCCGTGCCCCTCGAGCCGTTTCTAGAGCGGGATGTTTCCGTGGTTCCCGCGGATCGGTCCGCCGACCTCGGCCTTCGCGAGGGCAGTTGCCAACGCTGTCCGGGTGCGGGTCGGTTCGACGACCTCGTCCACCACGCCGATCTCGCGGGCGCGGTCGATGCCGCCGGCAATCTTCTCGTGTTCGACGGCCAGTTCGGCTTCTACCTGCGCCCGCAGTTCAGGGTCGACCTCGGCCAGCTTCCGCCGGTGCAGCACGCGGACCGCCGCGACCGCACCCATCACAGCCACCTCGGCCCGCGGCCACGCGAACACCCGCGTCGCCCCGAGCGATCGCGCATTCATCGCGATGTACGCCCCGCCGTACGTCTTCCGCGTCACCAACGTCACCCGCGGTACGACGGCCTCCGCGAACGCATGCAGCAGTTTCGCGCCCCGTCGTACGACGCCGTCCCACTCCTGCCCGACGCCCGGCAGATAACCCGGTACGTCGACCAGCACGACCAGCGGTACGCCGAACGCGTCGCACATCCGGACGAAGCGTGATGCCTTCTCCGCCGACAGTGCGTCGAGGCAACCACCCAGCCGGAGCGGATTGTTGGCGATGACACCGACCGTCCGCCCGCCGAGCCGGCCCAGCGTGGTGACGATGTTCGGCGCCCACCGTTGGTGGAGCTCAACTGCAGAAGACGAGTCGAGCACCCCTCCAACCAGCGGATGGACGTCGTACGCGCGCTTGGCCGACTCCGGCAGGAACCCGGACAGATCGGTGTCCGGGATGTCCGTGGACATCGAGCCCTGATTCGCGAGCAGGTCCGTCAACCGGCGCGCCTGCTCGATCGCCGCGTCCTCGGAGTCCGTCGTGATGTGGACGACGCCGGACCGGCGGCCGTGCGGCTCGGGGCCGCCGAGCCGGAGCATGTCGACGTCCTCGCCGGTGACCGAGCGGACCACGTCCGGCCCGGTGACGAAGATCCGTCCCTCGGGACCGAGGATGACGATGTCGGTCAGCGCCGGACCGTACGCCGCGCCTCCCGCGGCCGGACCGAGCACCACCGAGATCTGCGGGATCTTCCCGGACGCCTGCGTCATCGCGTAGAAGATCTTGCCGACCGCGTGCAGGCTGAGCACGCCCTCGGCCAGACGCGCGCCGCCCGAGTGCCACAGGCCGATGATCGGCACCTGCTCCTCGCGGGCGACCTCGTACGCCTTGACCACGACGTCACAGCCCTCGTCGCCCATCGCGCCGCCCATCACGGTCGCGTCGGAGCAGAACGCGACGACCTTCGCCCCGGCAATCCGCCCGCGGGCCGCGATCATCCCCGACAGGTTGTCGGGGGTGATCAACTCCAGGCTGCCCGGGTCCAGCAGGTTCGTCAGCCGGGTGAGCGGGTTCCGCGGGTCCTGCTCACGGGGGAGTTTGGCGGGTCTTGCCGGGGCAACGGTCATGGGTGTCCTCCGGGGATTACAGCGTTTTGAATGCGATGGCGGCGTTGTGGCCGCCGAAGCCGAACGAGTTGTTCAGCGCCGCGATGTCCCCGTCGGGCAGCTTGCGCTGCTCGGTCGCGACGTCCAGGTCGATCTGGTCGTCGAGCTTGTCCACGTTGATGGTGGGCGGTGAGACCCGGTTGTGCAGGGCGAGCACGGTCGCGACCGACTCCACCGCACCGGCACCGCCGAGCAGGTGACCGATCATCGACTTCGGCGCGGTGGCGACCGCGTGGTCGGCCTCCTTGCCGAGCGCCTGCCGGATCGCGATCGACTCGGCGATGTCGCCCTGCGGCGTCGACGTGGCGTGTGCGTTGATGTGGAAGATGTCGGCCGGGGTCAGATCGCCCTCGGACAGCGCCCGCTCCATCGCCCGCCGCGCACCCGAACCGGTCGGGTCGGGCTGCGCGATGTCGTGGCCGTCGGCCGAGATGCCCGCACCGGCGAGCTCGGCGTAGATCTTCGCGCCGCGCGCCTTCGCGTGCTCGTACGACTCCAGGATCAGTACGCCGGCACCCTCGCCGAGCAGGAAGCCGTCGCGGTCCACGTCCCACGGCCGGGAGGCGCGCTCCGGCTCGTCGTTCCGCTTGCTCAGCGCCTGCATCATCCCGAACGCGGCCAGCGGCAGCGCCATGATCGCGCCCTCGGCGCCACCGGCGATCACCACGTCCGCGCGGCCGAGCCGGATCTGGTCCAGACCCAGCCAGATCGCCTCGTTACCGGACGCGCAGGCCGAGACCGGGGTGTGGACGCCGGCCTTGGCGCCGAACTCCAGGCTCACGTACGCCGCGGACGAGTTCGGCATCAGCATCGGGATCGCCAGCGGTGACACGCGCCGCGGGTTCTTCAGCAGCGCGTCGTAGTTTGACAGCGTGGTGTGCAGGCCGCCGATACCGGACGCGACCGCGACGCCGAGCCGCTCCTTGTCCAGGCCGGAGTCCTCCAGGCCGGAGTCGGCCCACGCCTCACGGGCGGCGACGACGGCGAGCTGCGCCGTCCGGTCCAGGCGGCGGGCCTTGACCCGCTCGATCACCTCGGTCGGGTCGACCGCGGCCGGTGCGGCGATCTGCACCGCCAGGTTCTGCACCCACTCGTCGGTCAGCCGCCGCGCGCCGGAGCGTCCGGCCAGCAGCCCTTCCCAGGTGCTGGACACGTCGCCCCCGAGCGGGGTCGTGGCTCCGAGCCCAGTGATGACGACTCGGGTCTTCGACATGGTTACCTCATCCTTCACATCAGGGATCTGCGGTTGGGAGCGAGGGGTGTGTACTGCGTGGTGCTCATCGAGGCAGCCCGATGAGCACCCCGGGCCAGCACGGTGACGGCGTAGGTCAGCCGTTCTGGGCGCGCTCGATGAACGCGACCGCGTCGCCGACGGTCTTCAGGTTCTTGACCTCGTCGTCGGGGATCTTCACGTCGAACTTCTCCTCGGCGGCCACCACGACCTCCACCATGGAGAGCGAGTCGACGTCGAGGTCGTCGGTGAAGGACTTGTCCAGCTGGACGTCCTCCACCGGGATGCCGGCGATCTCGTTCACGATCTCGGCGAGGTTGGAACGGATCTCTTCGGTGCTGGCCATGTTCTCTGGTTCCCTTTCGGATTTCTGCTGGCTGTACAGCTTTGGTACAGCCGGGTGCGGCCACCTGAGCCGCCCCCGGACAACTATGGACTACGGCAAGCGGATGACCTGGGCGGCGTACACCAGCCCGGCGCCGAAGCCGATGATCAGTGCGAGGTCGCCGCTCTTGGCTTCGCCGGCCTCGCGCATCGCGGTGATCGCGAGTGGGATCGACGCCGCCGAGGTGTTGCCCTGGCGCTCGATGTCCCGTGCGACCTTGACGTGCTCCGGCAGCTTCAACGCCCGCCGCATCGCGTCGGTGATCCGCATGTTCGCCTGGTGCGGCACGAACAGGTCGAGCTGCTCGGCCTTCACGCCGGCCACGTCCAGCGCCTGCTGCGCGGTCTTCGCCATCTCGAACGACGCCCAGCGGAACACCGGGTTGCCGTCCATCGTGAGGTGCGGCCAGTTGTGGTTGCCGTGCACCTCCTGCCAGGACTCCTTCTGGCTGATCACCTGGTGCTGCGTACCGTCCGAGCCCCAGACGACCGGGCCGATCCCCGGTTCGTCGGTCGGGCCCACGATCGCGGCACCGGCGCCGTCGGCGAAGATGAACGCCGTACTGCGGTCGGTCCGGTCGGTGATGTCGCTGAGCCGCTCGACGCCGATCGCCAGCACGTACTTCGCACTGCCGCCGCGGACCAGGTCGTTGGCCATCGCGATGCCGTAGCAGAAGCCCGCGCAGGCGGCGGAGATGTCGAACGCCGCGGCGGTCGGGGCGCCGACCGCGACCGCGATCTGGGTCGCGATCGCCGGGGTCTGGTAGAGGTGGGTGACGGTCGAGACGATCACGCAGCCGATGTCGGCCGGGTCGATACCGGAGTCGGCCAGCGCGTCCTTGGCCGCGTTCACCGACATCATCAGCACGGTCTCGTCATCGCTCGCCCAGCGCCGCTCCTTGATCCCGGAACGGGTCTGGATCCACTCGTCGCTGGAGTCGATCTGCTCGAGGATCTCGGAGTTCGGCACCACGCGCCGCGGCCGGTACGAGCCGATGCCGAGCACTCCGGCGTACGTCGAACCTGTCGACGCCGTGATCATGCGGGGCTCCCGGCGGGGTGCAGACGGACCAGCGGCTGTCCCGGGGCGACCGGGTCGCCTTCCTCGGCGAGCCACTCGACCACGATGCCGCCGTGCGGCGCGCTCACCTCGACCTCGTCGCGCAGGCTCGCCACCTTCGCCACGACCTCACCGGCCGCAACGGTGTCACCGGACTCCCGGCGTACGTCGACCTCACGGGTGAAGGTGCCCTTGATCGGGGCGACCAGCAGCCGCCAGGTCGGGGAGGCGTCGATCTCGGACGGGCTGCCGTGCTTCTCCACGAACGCACGGGCGTCGTCGAGCTGGTCCGGGGTCTTGAGCGCGAACGTCTCGACACCCTTCAGCGCGCGGCGCGCGATACCGGTCAGCGTGCCCGCCGGCGGCAGCTCGAGGATGCCGGTCACGTCGAGGTCGGACATGGTCTGCATGCACAGGTCCCAGCGGACCGGCGCGTTCACCTGGTTGACGAGCCGCTGCAGGACGTCGCGACCGTCGTGGACGACATGGCCGTCGCGGTTCGAGATCAGGCGGGTCCGCGGGTCGTGCGTGCTGATCGCGGTGGCGTACTTCGCCAACGTCTGCACGGCGGGCTCCATGTGCTTGGTGTGGAACGCGCCCGCGACCGACAGCGGGATCAGCCGGGTCTTGGCGGGCGGGTCGGCGGCGAGCGCGGCCAGCTCCTCAACGGTGCCTGCGGCAACGATCTGGCCGGGGCCGTTGTCGTTCGCCGCGGTCAGGCCGTGCTCGGCGAGCTTGGCCAGGATCTCCTCGCGGTCACCGCCGAGGACTGCGGTCATCGAGGTCGCGGTCTGCGCGGCCGCGGCGGCCATCGCCTTGCCGCGCTCGCGGACCAGGACCATCGCCTGCTCGGCCGTCAGTACGCCGGTGCCGGCCGCGGCGGCGAGTTCACCGACGCTGTGGCCGGCGACCGCGCCGACCTTGGTGAAGGCGTCGGCCGGGTGCGGGAACACCGCCAGCGCCGCCAGCATGCTGGACGCGACCAGCAGCGGCTGCGCGATCGCGGTGTCGCGGATCGTGTCCGCGTCCGCCTGGGTGCCGTAGTGGGCGAGATCGAGACCGGCCACCGCGGAGAGCCAGTTCAGCCGGCTCTCGAACACGGGATCCGCCAGCCACGGCTCGAGGAATCCTGGGGTCTGGGCACCCTGACCGGGTGCGACGATGACGAGCACGTGCCAACTCTCCCTCAACAGGGCCCGTCGAGAGCCGCAGGGCGAGCACGAATTCTCGGAGGCCGGTTTGTAGAGATCCTACAAAACGGCGGTTCCGGGCTCCGGATTGAGCAGGCGACCCAAGGTCAGTGCGACACGCAATGTGAAAGCGTCGCGGGGATCGAGCGGGTTGTACGCCGTGATGTCCGCCACACGCTTCAACCGGTACCGGACGGTATTGGCGTGGATGAACATCGTCCGGGCCGTCGCCTCGATCGATCCGCCGGAGTCCAGGTACGCCGAAACCGTGTCGAGCAGCACGCCATCGCCGATCGTGAGCGGGCCGTAGACCTCGTTGGCGAGCTGGCGGCGGGCGTGGCCGTCTCCGGAGAGTGACCGTTCGGGGAGCAGTTCGTCGGCCTGGACCGGTCGGGGCGCGTTGGGCCAGGCGGCCGCGGCGCGAAGGCCGGCGACGGCGGCGCGGGCCGAGGTGACGGCCGACATCAGGTCCTTCACGACCGGGCCGACGACGATCGGGCCGGGTCCAAACCATTGAGCCAGTTTTTGTACGATCTCCACAGGTTTGCTCGTACCCCCGAGTACTACGACCAGGCGGTCGCCCTGGATCGCGCACAGGGCGTCGGCGCCTGCCTCACGGGCGGCCTGGCGGACCATGTCGGCCACGTTCGAGGTGGTCTCGGTGTCCGCGGCCCGTCCGACCACCACGGCGACCTCGGCCGATCCCGTCGTACCGGCGGCTCCGGTCCAGCCGAGGGCGGAGGCGCGGGACCGGACCGATTCGTCGGCCTCGCCGCGGATCACGGAGTCGACGAGGAGGGCTTCGAGCCGGGCGTCCCAGGCACCGCGCATCTCGGCCGCCTGCGCGTAGACCGTGGCAGCGGCGAAGGCTACCTCACGGGCGTAGCGCTGGATGGCTTCGTGGACGATCGGTACGTCGTCGGGCGGGAGCAGCGTGCCGATCGTCGTCTCGATGGTCTCGATCGTCGTCCGGACCAGGTCGACCGTTTGATGCAGCGAGATGACCCGGGTGAACTCGCGCGGCGCCGACCCGAAGATCCGGGTCGGCATCGAGGAGTGCGCGTCCGGGTCGCGGAACCATTCGACGAACGCCGAGATCCCGGACTGCGCGACCAGCCCGATCCAGGACCGGTCCTGCGCCGAGAGCTTCGCGAACCAGGGCAGCTTCTCCTCCATCGCCGCCATCGCAGCGGTGGCGAGCGCCCCGGTCGCGCCCTGCAACCGCTCCGCCCGCGCCAGATGCGCACCCTTAGCCACGGACCGACCATAGACCTCCCTGTCGGCCCCCGCTGCCATGATGGAGACATGACGGACAAGGCAGGCGTCGAGGACGCGATCGCGGCACTGCGCGCCATCGGGTATTACCTCGAGCGGGACCGGCAGCCGACGCACCGGGTGAAGGCGTACCGGCGGGCCGCCGACACCATCGCCGCGCTACCGGCCGCCGAGGTGCGCGCCCGCCGCCGTGCCGGGACGCTGACCGAGATCGCCGGTATCGGCCCGAAGACCGAGGCCGTCATCGTCGAGGCGATGGACGGCGCGACCCCGTCGTACCTGGTCAAGCTGGAGGAGGCGGCCGGCGAGCTGACCACCGCGGGCAAGCAGATGCGCGCGGACCTCAAGGCCGACCTGCATCTGCACTCGGAGTGGTCCGACGGCGGCAGCCCGATCGAGGAGATGGCGCGTACGGCGCATCGTCTCGGCCACTCGTACGTCGCGCTGACCGACCACTCGCCCCGGCTCACCGTCGCGAACGGGCTGTCCCGCGAACGCCGGCTCCAGCAGCTCGAGGTCGTTGCCGAGCTCAACAAGAAGCTGGCCGACGAGTTGGACGGCTTCCAGATCCTGAACGGGATCGAGGTCGACATCAACGAGGACGGCACGCTCGACTGCGACACCGAGATCCTGGCCCGGCTGGACGTGGTCGTCGCCAGCGTGCACTCGAAGCTGCGGATGGCGTCCGAGCCGATGACCGAGCGGATGGTCCGCGCGATCGCGAACCCGCACGTCGACATCCTCGGTCACTGCACCGGCCGGCTGATCACCGGCGGCCGCGGTACGCGTCCCGAGTCGGAGTTCGACCCCGAGGTGGTGTTCGAGGCCTGCCGTCAGTTCGGTACGGCGGTCGAGATCAACTCCCGGCCCGAACGCCTCGACCCGCCCAAACGCCTGCTGTCGATGGCGGTCGAGATGGACTGCATGTTCTCGATCGACACCGATGCGCACGCACCCGGTCAGCTCGACTGGCAGGTCTACGGCTGTGAACGCGCCGAGGACTGCGGTGTCACACCTGACCGCGTCATCAACACCTGGGACCAGCAGCAACTCCTGGAATGGACGGCATCATGAGCGATCTCGAGAAGGATCCGGCCGAAACCATCGGCACCGGTGACTGCGAAGGGCCCGCACTGGAGCTGCTCGAGGCGCGGGAGGTCGTGCTCGGCAGGACGACGAAGGTGCGGCGCCTGCTGCCCAACAAGAACCGTCGCATGGTCGGCGCGTGGTGCTTCGTGGACCACTACGGGCCGGATGACCTGACGCAACGCGTCGACTCGTACGACGTACCGGGGGAGCGCGGCATGCAGGTGCCGCCGCATCCGCACACGAGTCTGCAGACGGTCAGCTGGTTGTTCGAGGGCGAGATCGAGCACCGCGACAGCGTCGGCTCGCACGCGTTCGTCCGGCCGGGCGAGCTCAATATCATGACCGCCGGCAACGGCATCGCCCACTCCGAGATCTCGACCCCGACCGCCCCGCCGATGCTGCACGGCGCGCAACTGTGGGTCGCGCTTCCCGACTCGGTGCGTACGACGACGCCGCCGGCCTTCAACGCGTACGCCGACCTCCCGGAGCTCGAACTCGACGGCGCCCGCGCGACCGTCATGATCGGCACGGTCGCCGGTGTCACTTCACCAGCGCCCGCCTACACCCCGCTCGTCGGCGCCGACATCACCGTCGAGCCCGGTCGCACGCTGGCGCTCCCGCTCACCCCGTCCAACGAGTACGCCGTACTCGTCGTCGACGGCTCGCTCTCCGTCGGAGACCTGCACCCCGGCTTCGGCGAGATGGTCTACCTCGGCGCGAACCGCGAGTCGATAAATCTAGTTGCCTCCGACAACGGTGTCCGTTTCCTCCTGCTCGGCGGCGAACCGTTCGAGGAGCAGCTGGTGATGTGGTGGAACTTCATTGGCCGCTCCCACGAAGAGATCGTCGCCGCCCGCGAGTCCTGGCAGGCTGCCATCGCCGCGCGCGGCAACGACCGCTTCCCGATGGTCCCCGGCTACGACGGCGACCCGCTCCCCGCCCCGCCGCTGCCTGCTATCGCACTGAAGCCACGACCGCGGTCGCGCTGACCCGGCGCCGGTAGTACGCCCAGGTCAGGACCAGCAGCGCCGGACCCCACAGGTAGAGCGGCAGGTAGCAGGTAAGCATCAGCGCCTTCCACGCCGTGCTGGAGAACGGGATGAAGTGGTCCGTCCACACATCGCGGAAGCCGTAGGTCCAGATCGCGATCAGGGACAGGGCGCCCAGGGTCGCGGGGATGATCGCGGCGTACGGCGCGACCCGCCGGCCGCCGATGAACGGGATCCAGCCGGGGGCGACCTCGCCCCAGCGCTGCACCAGGCCGAGAGCCGTGAGCGCGACCAGCTCGGAGAAGATCGTCAGGCTGACGACGTACACCTTGCCGCCGAGACCCTCGAGGTAGGTCGGGTTGCCGTTGGCGTCGATCATGCCCATCGACGAGCCGAAGACCAGGCCGAGTCGCCACAGGCCGGACGGCAGGGTCAGCAACGGGACGATGTGCGCAAGGCGGTAGGCCCAGCGGGGGACAGGGCGTTCAGTCGTGTTCACCGTTCGAGCATCCGGCGAACCAGCCCGGCGCCACCTCACCCGCTGGAGGGAACGCGCTCCCTCCGGAGGACCTTTCAGAGCAGGTCGTGGTCGCGGGCGTACGCCACGGCCGCCGTCCGTGAAGGTACGTCGAGCTTCGCGAAGATGTTGGTGAGATGCCGCGCCACCGTCTTGTCGCTCAGCACCAGCAGCCCGGCGATCTCGGCATTGCTGTTGCCCACCGCAACCAATCGCAGCACGTCCAGCTCCCGGCCGGTGAGTCCGCTTGTACTGCGGCCGATCAGCTTCTCCGCCTCCTGACGCGCTGCGACGGTCCCGAGCTCGGCGAACGTCCGGCACGCTGCGGTCAGCTCGGCAGTCGCCGAGTCGTCGTCCCCGAGCAGCCGGACCGCCCGCCCGACCAGCACCTTCGCACGCGCGGCCTCGTACGGCGCCCGCAGCTCACTCCACAACTGTGCCGCCGTCCGAGCCTGCGGCAGCGCCCGGTCAGAATCCTCGGCCGCCAATGCCACGAGAGCCGAGCAGTACGCCGCCGACGCCCGCAGCCCCGCACACCCGAACTCCTCGGCGATAGTCGACAACTGACGCGCCGCCTCCTCGGCCTCGGCCGGCTCATCGCCCGCGATCAGTACCTCGACCGCCCCGGCCAGCAACCGCGATCGATGCACCGGATCACCCGTCTCCGCAAGCAACCGCCGTACGGCGGCAACCGCGCCCGACACCCGCCCACGCGCCACCATCAGCAGCGCACGCCCCGGCTGCGCCTCGTACCCGTAGCTGGCGGCCTGGTCGTACGACGACTCCGCGAGAGCGTAATCACCACGGATCCGCAGTACGTCGCCGCGCTCGCTCATCGCCAGCCCTGCCGCCACGTCGTACCCCAACGCCGCGTACCGCTGGCAGGCGTCCTCGAACTCCTCCAACGCCTCCGGGTACGCCGCATGCAACCGCAGGATCTGCCCTCGATGGACGGCGCACTGGCCGGTGAACGGCACCAGATCCGGCTGCGAGTCGCACCAGCGGGTGAGTGCCGTCGTCCACGCCGAGGCGCGCCCGAAGTCGAGCACCTCCTGGCACGCGTCGATCATGGCGCAGTAGACGGTGCCGGCGAAGACCGGTGAGAGCTCGCCGGCCGCGACGCCGACCATCGCCTCGTCCAGGGTGGCAAGGCCTTCCGGCACGTGACCGGCGTACATCATCATCCGGCCCTTGCACACCAGCCCTTGCGCGAGCAGATCAGGATCACCGTGCCGGCGCGCGACGCTGACGATCTCGTCGCCTACGGCCACTGCGCCGTCCAAGTCGCCGCGATCCACGCAGCGGAAGAAGTCGTGGATCAGCAGGTACCCCCGCTCGACCACATCGTCGGGCTGGTCGGCCAGCAACCGTTCGGCCCGCGCGGCCCACCCGCTGCCGACCGCCCCCTCGCCGCGGCCGTTGTGCACGCGGGCGAGCCAGAACGCGAACCGCACTGCGCCCGGCACCTCGCCGTTGTCGATCCGCAACCGGTATCCGCGCTGCAGAGCGCGGATGCAGTCGTCGATATCGCCGAGCAGGAACGCGGACATCGCCAGCGTCATCAGATCGTCCGCGCCGAGACCGGCCGACGACGGTTCGCCGTCGGCCGCGGTCAGCCGGTCATACGCAGCGGCCCAGTCGCGTCGCTCGAACGCGATCCGGGCTCGCTGCAGATCGTCGACAATCCCCATCAGCTGTCCCCCACTGGCGAGCATGCCCTGTCGGCTCAGGCGACGGCAAGACTCCGCTCGGTGCGGACCCGCGCCGCGATCCGCTTGGCGACGTACGCCGCGTCCCGGCCGACCCCCGGTAGCACCATCGAACTGAAGGAGTACTGGAACGACAGCCCGCAGAAGAACAGCCCGGGTGCGTTCTCGGCCACCCCGCGGTACTCGCGCGGCCAGCCGTCGGCGCCGACGAGCGGCATCTTGATCCAGTCGAACACCTGGCGGAACCCGGTCGCCCAGACCACGTTCGCGACGTCCAGCACCCGGCCGTCGGCCAGCATCGGCAGACCGTCCTGCGTTCCAGTCACCCGAGCCGGCACCCGCTCGACCCCGCGCTCGAGCAGATCTGCCCGCTTGACCCGGATCATCGGCCCGCCGTGGTGCCGGATGTGGCCCATCTCCTTCCGGCCCATCGGCGTCCGGCGGGTGAGCACATGCCGCCACGCGAACAGCATGAGCGGCCAGAAGAAGGCCTGGTTCGGCTTGCCCGGTGTGAACGGCACTTGTCCGGGATCGCGACCGCACAGGATCGTCTGGTGTGTCTGCGCGACCTCGTACGCGATGTCGGTACCGGAGTGCGAGCCGCCGACGACGAGAACCGCGCCGTCCTTGAGCTGCTCCGGCCGCTGGTACTCCGACGAATGCAGTTGCCGGATCGCCGGGTCGAGGTCGACCGCGAAGTCCGGGAGGTACGGCGTACGCCCGAAGGTGCCGGTGGCGACGACCACGTTGTCGGCGGTGAGCTGCTCGCGGCCGATCGTGACGATCCACTGGTCGTCGAGCCGCTCGAGCTTGTCGACCCGGGTGTTCGGCCGGATCGGCAGGTCGAAGCGCTCGGCGTACGACGCGAGGTAGTCGGCGACCTCGTCCTTGCCCGGGTAGTGCCACGGCTCGGCCGGGAACGGGAAGCCGGGCAGTCCGTCGTACTTCGCCGGCGAGTAGAGCTTGAGGCTGTCCCAGTGCGACCGCCACTGGTCTCCTACGCGGGCGTTGCCGTCGAGGATCGTGAACGGCTCACCGAGCCGCTGTAGGTGGTAACCGGTGGCGAGCCCGGCCTGTCCTGCGCCGATGATGATCGTGTTCATGCCTCGACGCTAGGAATTCCGGGGCACCTGCCGCGTCGGACGGAATGCGCAACTTGCTCGGGTGCCGACTACGAGGTTTGTCGTAGGTCGATCCAGTAGCGGCGGGTCAGGCCGAGCCAGGTGTCGCGGACGTCCTCGAGGACGCCGCCGTTGCGCTCGATCGTCCGCGCCGACGCCACGTTGTCGTCGTCGCAGCTGACCATCACCCGGTCCAGGCCGCGGGCACGGGCCTTGCCGAGCACCTGACCCAGGGCCCAGGACGCCAGACCACGGCGACGCGCCGACGGGCGAACGCCGTACCCGATGTGGCCGCCGCCCTCGAGCAGCTTCTCGTTGAGCGTGTGCCGGAGCGTGATCGCACCCAGATAGGTGCCGTCCTCAACGATCCACCAGTACGACGCGTGCACCCGGTCGGCCGGGATCTGCAGGTTGTCGTCGCTCTGCTCGCGGAGACGCTCGATCCAGTCGGCGAAACCCTCGGCGGTGCTGAGATCCGTGGCCTCCCACAGGCCGGCGCCGTCCTGGTGCTCGTCGCCCCACTCGCGGGACGACTCCAGGAAGGAGTCGCGCAGCTCGGCGGTCGGTTCGATCAGCTCAGGCATGGTCAGAAGGGTATGGCCGGTCCGCCGGGCATTCCCACCGAATATGCAAGCGGGCCGCTCACCCCGGTGTGGGATGAGCGGCCCGTGATGCTTCGGCGTCAGGCGCCGGCGCCCTCTTGCTTCACGCCGGCGACCGCGGTCGGGTCGTCGATGCGGAACTTGCGGGCAGCCTCGGCGGCGACCTCCGGCTTGACGTCACCGCGCTTGGCCAGGATCTCCAGCGTCGCGACGACGATCGACTCCGCGTCGACCTGGAAGTGCCGACGGGCCGCGGCCCGGGTGTCGGCCAGACCGAAGCCGTCGGTCCCGAGCGAGGTGTAGTCGTTCGGCACCCAGCGGGAGATCTGGTCCTGCACCGCGCGCATGAAGTCGCTGACGGCAACGACCGGGCCCTTGGTGTCCTTCAGCTGCTCAGTCACGAACGGCACCTGCTCCGGCTCCTCCGGGTGCAGCAGGTTGTGCTGCTCGGCGGCGACCGCGTCGCGGCGCAGTTCGTTCCACGAGGTCACGGACCAGATGTCCGCGGCAACGGAGTACTCCTCGGCGAGGATCTGCTGGGCCTTCTGCACCCACGGCAGCGCGACACCGGACCCGAGCAGCTGCACCCGGGGTACGTCGTCGCCCTCGGCGGTCTGGTACTCGTTGAAGCGGTACATGCCCTTGAGCAGCCCGTTGACGTCGAGGCCTTCCGGCTCGACCGGCTGGGCCACCGGCTCGTTGTAGACCGTGAGGTAATAGAAGACGTCCTCGCCGACCGGCTTGTCCGCGTCCAGGCCGTAGCCGTACATCCGGCGCAGGCCGTCCTTCACGATGTACGCGATCTCGTACGCGAAGGCCGGGTCGTAGTGCACGACGGCCGGGTTGGTCGAGGCGAGCAGCGGCGAGTGTCCGTCCGCGTGCTGCAGACCTTCACCGGTCAGCGTCGTCCGGCCGGCGGTGGCGCCGATCAGGAAGCCGCGGCCGAGCTGGTCGCCGAACGCCCACATGAAGTCGCCGGTGCGCTGGAACCCGAACATCGAGTAGAAGATGTAGAACGGGATCATCGGCTCGCCGTGGGTGGCGTACGCCGTACCCGCCGCGATCACCGAGCCCATCGCGCCGGCCTCGCTGATGCCCTCGTGCAGCAGCTGGCCCGCCGAGGACTCCTTCCACGACAGCAGCAGGTTGCGGTCGACGGCCTCGTAGTTCTGCCCGTGCGGCGAGTAGATCTTCGCCGTCGGGAACATCGAGTCCATACCGAACGTGCGGTACTCGTCCGGGGCGATCGGGACGATCCGGTGCCCGATCTCCGGGTCCTTCATCAGATCCCGGAACAGCCGGACCAGCGCCATCGTGGTGGCGATCGGCGCGTGGCTGCCCTTGGACAGCGGCTTGTACACGTCGTCGCCCGGAAGCTTCAGCGTCTTCGGTGCGACCTTGCGCTGCGGCAGCGAACCGCCGAGCTGCTTGCGGCGGTCCATCATGTACTGGTACTCCGGCGAGTCGGTGCCGGGGTGGAAGTACGGCGGGTTGTACGCGTCCTCGAGGTCCTTGTCCTCGATCGGCAGGTAGAGCCGGTCGCGGAACGCCTTCAGGTCGTCCGAGGTCAGCTTCTTCATCTGGTGGGTCGCGTTGCGGCCCTCCAGCGCCTCGATCGTCCAGCCCTTGATCGTCTGGGCCAGGATCACGGTCGGCTGGCCGACGTGCTCGGTCGCGCTCTTGAACGCGGCGTACACCTTGCGGTAGTCGTGACCGCCGCGGGGCAGCTTGCGCAGGTCCTCGTCGGACAGGTTGCTGACCATCTGCTGCAGCCGCTGGTCGCCGCCGAAGAAGTTGTTCCGGATGTACTCACCGGACTCGACGGAGTACGTCTGGAACTGGCCGTCGGGCGTGGTGTTCATCTTGTTCACCAGCGCGCCGTCGTGGTCCTGGGCCAGCAGGTTGTCCCACTCGCGGCCCCAGATCACCTTGATCACGTTCCAGCCGGCGCCGCGGAAGAAGGCCTCCAGCTCCTGGATGACCTTGCCGTTGCCGCGGACCGGTCCGTCCAGCTGCTGCAGGTTGCAGTTGATCACGAAGGTGAGGTTGTCGAGCTCCTCGCGCGCGGCCAGGCCGATCGCGCCGAGCGACTCCGGCTCACCCATCTCGCCGTCACCGAGGAACGCCCAGACGTGCTGCTGGCTGGTGTCCTTGATGCCGCGGTTGTGCAGGTACCGGTTGAAGCGCGCCTGGTAGATCGAGTTCAGCGCGGCCAGTCCCATCGAGACGGTCGGGAACTCCCAGAAGTCCGGCATCAGCCGGGGGTGCGGGTACGACGACAGGCCCTGGTGCGGGCCGCGGGAGACCTCCTGGCGGAACCCGTCCAGGTCGTCCGCGGACAACCGGCCCTCGAGGAAGGCGCGCGCGTACATACCGGGGGAGGCGTGACCCTGGATGAAGATCTGGTCGCCGCCGCCGGGGTGCTCCTTACCGCGGAAGAAGTGGTTGAAGCCGACCTCGTACAGGCTGGCAGCGGACTGGTAGGTGGCGATGTGGCCGCCGACCTCCAGGCCCTTGCGGTTGGCCTTGCTCACCATCACCGCGGCGTTCCACCGGATGAAAGCCCGGATCCGGCGCTCGATGTGCTCGTCGCCGGGGAACCAGGGCTCCCGCTCGGGCGGGATCGAGTTGATGTAGTCGGTGCTCCGCAGTGCGGGCACGCCGACCTGTCGCTCCCGGGCTCGCTCGATCAGTTTGAGCATCAGGTAGCGCGCTCGCGCCTTGCCCCGTTCGTCCAGGACGGCGTCGAGCGATTCGACCCATTCACGCGTCTCGTCGGGGTCGATGTCGGGGAGCTGGGTGGGCATCCCCTCGGTGATGATGGCTGGTGGTTCGTGTCCGGAAGCCACGGTGTCCTGCCGTTCTCTCTGGTTGCTCTTCACCGCAATCCTGTCACCTGTTCGGAATGCGTTCTACTTCGCCTTCCCTTCCGGCCCGATTCCGGCTGGCCGGACCTGATCCCAGCGGACACGCCCGGTACCCGCCACGCGGATACCGGACACGTCACGGATCCCTGGTGCATACTTGCGCGACGCGGTACGTCACGATGGACTATCGCTAGCTGAGTGGTAACTGACACCTACCCCCGGGCAAGCGGGGACCACGGAGGAGGACACGTGAGCGCGACCGCGGACCACGCGGACGGCAAGGGCGGAGTGCCGAACATGGCCTCCCGGCTCGGCCTGGAGGCCGGCTGGGTCGTCCAGGAGATCGGGTACGACGATGACTGCGACGACGAGTTCCGCGATGCGATCCGGGAGATCACCGGCGAGGCCTTCGTCGACGAGGACACCGACGAGGTCGTCGACGTCGTCCTGCTCTGGTTCCGCGAGGACGACGGTGACCTGGTCGACGCCTTCTTCGACATCCTGACCGACCTGAAGGCCGGCGGGGTCGTCTGGCTGCTGACGCCGAAGGTCGGTCGCGACGGGTACGTCGAGACCAGCGACATCACCGAGGCCGCCCCGGTGGCGGGCCTGGCCACGACCAGCACGCTGAGCGTCACCGACGACTGGTCCGCGACCAAACTGGTGGTTCCGAAGTCCGGCCGCCGCGGGTGACGATCCCGGCTGCCGGCAGCCGGGCCCCCGATTTCAGCACTCGGAACCAGTACGGCGAACAGGTCCGGCTGAGCGACCTCACCGGCAGGCGGGACGTCGTACTGGTCTTCTATCCGTACGCCTTCAGCCAGGTCTGCACCAGCGAACTGGCCGCCCTCCGGGACCGGCCTTCTTTGCTGGCGGCAGCCGAGTTCCTGGCGATCTCGTGCGACCCGATGTTCACCCTCCGCGCCTACGCGGACAACCAGAACCTCGGCTTCAGCCTGTTGACAGACTTCTGGCCCCACGGCGAGATCGCGACGTCGTACGGCGTCTTCGACGCGGAGCGTGGTTGCGCCCTGCGCGGCACGTTCGTGGTCGACCGTACGGGCCTGATCCGCTGGTCCGTCGTCAACGCGATCCCGGAGGCGCGCAACCCCGACGACTACGCGGAGGCTTTGGCAGCCCTGAACCTCAGGTAGACTCCTCCGGTCGTTTGATCCGGGCGGATAGCTCAGCGGTAGAGCGCTTCCCTTACAAGGAAGATGTCGGGGGTTCGATCCCCTCTTCGCCCACCAGTTCGGTTCAGAAGACCGCCTTCACCAGGCGGTCGAGCGCGGGCGGGAAGACCTGCAGCAGGTCCACCTCCGCGTCGCCCATCGTGATCAGGGCGGTCAGCGTCCTCGTACCGTCCGCGCTGCTGAACATCAGGGCGCCGTACCCGCCTGGTGCGCTGCCGTTGTGGTGGTAGATGGTCTCCGAGCCGGTGTCCTGCGCGAACAGGCCCAGGCCGTAGTTGAGCGGACCGCTCTTCGGCTCCGGCGTCCGCATCTCGGCCAGCAGGTCGGCGGGCAGGAGCTTCCCGCTCTGCAGCGCGGACATGAACACCTGCAGGTCCTGCGTGGTCGAGAGCATGCTCCCGGCGGCGAACAGGAGCGAGGGGTTCTGGTCGGTGACGTCGACCAGCTTCCAGTCGTCACCGTCCTGGTAGCGGAAGTACCCATGCGAGTGGGCTCCGGGAAGGTCGGTCCGGTCACCCGGCTCCAGCGTGCCGCTCAGGTCGAGCGGCTTCAGGATCCGCGACTCCAGCTCCGCGGCGAACGAGCGGCCGGTGACGGCCTCGATCAGCAGCGCGGCGACGGTGTAGTTGGTGTTGGCGTAGCTCCACTCGGTGCCCGGCTCGAACCGCGCCGGCTTGGCCAGCGCGAACTCGACCAGCTCGTCCGGCGTGTAGCCCTGCAGGCGGTGTTCGGCCCAGTCCTTGCCGGTCGCCGGGAGGCCCGGTACGACGGTGCCGTCGGGGAAGTACTCGCCCGTGTAGTTGAACAGCCCGCTGGTGTGGTTGAGCAGCATCCGCACAGTGATTCGCGGGTCCAGCTCGAACCTGGTGAGGTGTGGCGCGACCGGGCCGTCCAAGTCGAGCTTGCCCTCGGCCACCAGTTGCAGCACGACGGTCGAGACGAAGGTCTTCGTGACGCTGCCGACCCGGCCTTGCCCGTCCAGCGGCGGCTTCTCCGCGCTGCCGAGCTCACGGATGCCGGCGGTACCGACCCACTCTCCGTGTTCGTCGTGCACACGCAGTTCGAGTCCGCCGAAGCCGGCATCGACGAACTCCTGAGCCGCCTTCTGCAGCTCCGGGCGGTCCTGGTGGTTGGTGGGGGTTTGCGTCGACATATTCGTGCTCCTCAGTCTGTTCGTTGCTGTCGAGAACCACGCTGCCGATGTGCCCTGACACCGGACCGCCATCGCGCTGACACGCCTAGAGCGGTGCGAACGAATGCCCGGCCCACAGACGCCGCGACACCTCCTCGGGGTACGGCGTGATGGTCAGCTCGGTGGTGAATAGGGCGACCTGTCGGTGTGTGGCGTCGTACTGCGGCCAGCCGGGGTCGCCGGTGTGGGCGAACGCGGTCCACGCCGTCCGGAACAGCTGCGAGACCTGCTCCGCCGCGGGGAGTTGCTCGGGGTCGAGGAGGAAGCCGAGCAGGGGTGTGGTGCCGAAGACGAGAGGTACGTCGAGGCCGTGGCAGGCGCCGAGGCCGGTGTCCGGCCAAGCCAGCTCATAGACGTACGCGCGACCACCGCCGACGATCTGCGCTTCGGCCAGCCGATGGCTCGGCATGCGGAAGAGCCAGTCGGAGTGGACGAGCTCATAGATCCGCTCGGCGGTCGCGTCCGGGTAGGCCTCGCGGTAGCCGGCCGGTGCGAGGATCTCGAGGGCAGTTGCGGCGTCGTTCTCGGTCAGGTTGCCGAGGCGGCCGTCGGCGGCGAGGAGCAGGCGGTACTCGTCCCGCGTGTGGCCGGCGATCAGCTCGACCTCGCGGGCGGCTCCATCGGCCAGCGCGTCGAACGGCGTACGCGGGAGGACGTCACCGTCGACGACAGGCGCGAACGGGATGCCCGTATACGCCGCCGCGCCCCACCGGCTGATCTCCGGCTGCATCGCCGTGGCGAACATGTCCGAGGCGGCGACGAGGTCGGCCGTCGGGATGCGGCGCAGATCGTCGACCGTCGGCGCGACGTCCAGCAGGGCAGCGATCTCGGTCAGGATGTCGGCGGCCAGCGGCGGCGAGAAGGACGTCCCGGGCGCACTCTGCGTGATCGCCCGGCGGAACAGGCCGGCCGCTCGGGGCATGGCGAGGAGTGAGGCAACAGAGCCCGCCCCGGCCGACTCTCCGAACACGGTGACCCGATCCGGGTCGCCGCCGAACGCAGCGATGTTCGCGCGCACCCACTCCAGCGCGGCGACCTGGTCAAGCAGGCCGCGATTCGCCGGCGCGCCCTCCAGTTGCCCGAACCCGTCGACCCCGAGCCGGTGGTTGAACGTCACCACGACGACATCACCTTCGGCGGCCAGCCGGGTCCCGTCGTACGACGGATCGCCGGACTGCCCGATCGCATACGCGCCGCCGTAGATCCACACCATCACCGGAAGGGCTGCGTTGAGCTGCGGCGACCAGACGTTCACGGTCAGCCAGTCGTCGCCGGTCGCCGGGTTGGACGGCGGTCCGAAGACGAGCGATTGCGGCGGCGGTGGCCCGAACGAGAACGCGTCGCGTACGCCGTCCCACGGATCGGCCGGCTGCGGCGCCGCGAAGCGCAGTTCGCCCACCGGCGGCCGGGCGAACGGGATGCCGCGGAACACCGACAATCCGTTCTCGCTGCGGCCCCGAACGAGTCCGGTAGTCGTGCGGACCTGGGGGCCCGTCTCACTCATCGGCCCATGTTCCCGCCGTACGCGCGACCTGTCGCCAGGTTTGTCACGACGGGCCGTATCGGAACGCGCTGACACTCGTTGTGATCGGTGTCGTGAGTCGCACAATTCTTAACCATCGGCTGGTGAGAACGGACTCCTCCAGGGCGGGTCGCGGCTGGTAGGGTTCACGGCTGTCGGTCGGCGCGATGACATACCGGGTGCGCCCGGTCACGGCATCGTCCGGTCGGCGGAAATACGGGGCTGCTTTCGGTGTGAAGTGAGGCGGGTCTGCCCTGAACCCGCTCCGTCCAGTTCGGGAGGCGCGTGTCCGTGGGTCGCCAACTGGTCGGCGTCTCTACGCTCGTAGCCGGCGTGTGCATGCGTCCCGTCGTACCCGCACCTGACCCCGAGTTGCCGCTGGTGGTGGCATCGGCGTGAGAAGTGGTGCAGACCGGCCGGCGATCTCCACCGGGCCGGCATTGATGATTCCCGCGGGCTACCCACGCGACCTGCCGAGCGCACTGCTCCGGGCCGCGCGTGACTTCAGCGGTGCCGGAGTGGTCGAGATCGGGCCGGACGGCCGCGAGACCAAGCTGGACTTCCCGACGCTGCTCGAGCTGGCCGCCCGGATACTGGCCGGCCTGCGCGCGAACGGCGTACGTGCGGGTGATCCCGCGGTCGTGCACTGCACCGAGCCGGTCGGGTTCTTCGCCGCGTTCTGGGCCTGCACGCTCGGCGGCATCCGTCCGCTGCTCGTCGCGCCGAACCCCGGCGGCGACCGCACCGAGGAAGGCCGCGAGCGGCTCCGCAAGATCACCGACCTGCTCGGCTGGACGGTCCTGATCGGCCGCCCGTCCGACCTCCCGAACGACCTCGGCCTGCCGGTCCTCGACCCCGACGCGATGGCCGGCCACGAGCCGACCTCGGACTTCCACCGGCCCGCCGCGGACGATGTCGCCGTACTGATGCTGTCGTCGGGATCGACCGGTACGCCGAAGATCGTGCAGCTGACGCATCGCGGGCTGGTCGAGTTCGCCGCTGGTACGCCGGCGATGCTGCCGGTGCGGCCGGGGCAGACGACGCTGAACTGGTTGCCGCTCGATCGGAGCGGCGCGTTCCTGCTGTACCACCTGCTACCGGTGTTCACGGGGTGCACGAACATCCACGTGAACACGGACTGGGTGCTCGCCAACCCGCTGCGCTGGCTCGACCTGATGGACCAGCACCGGGTCAACCATTCGTGGTCGCCGAACTTCGGGTACCGGCTCGCGACCGCCGCGGTGGCGGGGGAGCCGGACCGGCATTGGGACCTGTCCGCGCTGCGCAGTCTGGTCAGCGGCGGCGAGCAGATCACCGTGCCGGTGATGTCGGAGTTCTTGCGCGTGACGAACCGGTTCGGCGTCGTACCGGAGACCTTCGTCGCGGCGTGGGGGATGACGGAGACGGTCACCGGGATCACCTTCGCGCGGCCGGGTCTGACACCGAACGTGCATCGGGTCCGCATCCCACCGACCGGCGTGGTCGAGTGGGTGGACCAGCGGCCGTCGTCCGGCAAGGTCGCCGTCGCGCGGCCGGGCAAGCCGCGGACCGAGATGCCGGGTGTGTTGTCGCTGGTGTCCGTCGGGGCACCGGCGCCCGGTACGACGGTGCGCATCGTGGCACCGAACGGCGCCGTACTGCCGGAAGGGCGGATCGGTCAGCTGCAGGTCGCGTCGGCTCGGGTGACGCCTGGGTACCTCGGGAACCTGGAGGCCGATCGCACTGCCTTCCCGGTGGGGAACTGGCCGGCGCGCAAATGGCTCGCGACCGGCGATCAAGGGTTCATCACCGGTGGGCAGGTCGTCATCACCGGCCGGGACAGCGAACGCATCATCATGTCCGGCAAGCTCCACTACGCCCACGACATCGAGTCCGTCGCGACGACCGTGGTCGGCGCCGAACACGGACTGGTCGCGGCGTGCGGCGTCGCGGACGAGGAGTCCGGGACCGACCGCCTGGTCGTGTTCTACGCGCTGACGCCCGAGTCGGTCCCCGGCATGGACCAGGCCATCCGCAGCCTGATCCAGACCCGCCTCGGCCTCCCCGCACAGGTCATCGGCGTACCGCGTCGCGACTTCCCGACGACTCCCGGCGGCAAGATCCTCCGCCCGCTACTGAAGCAACGATGGATCGACGGCACCCTCCTCCAACCCCCCGCCGCCCCCCACGTAGAACCAGCCGGCGCCACCCCCAACTCAGGCCCCACCGGCCAAGGCCCGTCCGCCACCCCCGAGACCACGCCGTACGCCGACGAGGACCCCTCGGAACGCACCACCGAACTCCCGGTAGTCCGCCTGGCCTGGAAACGCGAACTCCAAAACTCCATCCCCACACCCCCCTCCCGCCCCACCCTCGGCACCCCACCTCCCGAGCCCACCGCCCCCGCGACACCCAACGCCGCCCCGGCCGACTTTGAGGCGGAGGCCTCTGCGGCACCAACCGCCGCCGAGGCGGAGGCCTCTGCGGCACCAACCGCCGCCCCGGCCGACCACGCTCCGACCGCTCCGGCTCCGACCGCCCTCGCCCCAACTGTGGAGTCGCCGGAGTCCGCGACCCCGGCAACCAACCCCGCGGCCTCCCCCGAGCAGCCGGTCGCCGATCCTGCCGCGCGCGACACCGTCGCCACCGACATCGCGCCGACCGATCACGCCCCGACCGGCCCCGCGCCAACCGCGCCTGCCTCGGAGCCGGCCGAGTCCGCGACGACTGAACCCGCGGCGTACGACGATGCGTCGGCCGCCGAGCCCGCATCCTCCGACCCAACTGCGGACCAGCCAACCGCAGACGAGGCGACGGACGCGTCAACCGCGGACGAGGCGACGGACGCGTCGACCGCGGACGAGGCGACGGACGCGTCAACCGCGGACGAGGCGACGGACGCGTCGACCGCGGACGAGGCGACGGACGCGTCGACCGCGGACGAGGCGACGGACGCGTCGACCGCGGACGAGGCGACGGACGCGTCAACCGCGGACGAGGCAACCGGGGATGACCCGATCGCGGACGAGCCGGCCGCGCAGAAGTCGGGTGCGCCTGCTCAGCCGGTGCCCGGCGGTCGGGCGTCCGACCCGTCGGCGTCTGCCCCCTCAGGCCCTGAGCTGTCTGTTCCCGAGCCGTCCGACGCCGAGCCGCCGACGGCCGTGCTCACCCGTATCGACCCGACCGCAACGAAGGCCCCCGAAGAGCCCTCGGCAGCCTCCGTGGACCAGCCCGTCGGCGACGCAACCGAAGTACCCGCAACCGAAGTACCCGCAACCGAGGCCGACTCGGCCGACGCCGCGTCGTCGTCCCAGGCACCGACCGCCGCCGCAGAACCGCCCGCGCTCAGCGAATTCATGTCGCCCACCGCCGGTCCCGAGACGGCACCATCACCTGCGGCCGAGCCGACCACTGCCGCTGACGCCGATCCGGCCACCAGCGCTGACGCCGATCCGGCCACCGCCGCTGACGCCGATCCGGCCACTAGCGCTGACGCCGAGCTGACCACCGCCGCTGACGCCGTACCCGATGCAGACCGCGAGCCGACTGCGGAGACCGCGGAGCCGGTGGAGCCCTCTGCACCTGAAGCACCCGAAGCCACCGCGGAGTCTGCCGGTGAGCATGAGTCGAACCCGACCCAGTCCGAGCAGACGACGGCAGCATCCGCACCGGAAGCCGTCGCCGTACCTACGACCGAGCCTGAGGTACGCCGGGACGAGCCCGAGCCCGCGACTCAACACGTCGGATCCGAGGCCGCGCCGTCTTCGTCCAGCGCAACCGCAGCAGCTGAGCCGAGCCAGGAGCAGTCCGCTTCGAAGGCTTCACCCGCAGCGGAGAGCAGTGGCGCCGCAGCAGCCGTAGTACCTGGAGCTGGCGCCAACGCGAACTCGGAGCAGACAGGACCGGCGACAGGAGCCGGACCCGACTCCGAGCCGACTGCAACACCCGCGGCTGAGAATGAGGCGACTGATAAGGCTGCCGGGTCCGAGACGGACGCGGGGGCTGTGTCTCATCGCGAGGCCGTGGCCGAGCAGACCTCGTCCGACGTCGGCACAGCCGCGGTGGACGCTCCGTCTGCGGCGGATGACGACGTCCAGGAACCAGGCAGCGACGAGTCCACCGTCGCACGGGTCGTTTCGGGCGACTCAGACGACTCAGACGACGAGCAATCTCCGGAGGAGCAGGCGGCATCGGCCTCGGTCGAGGCGCAGGCTGCTGACCAAGAGGACAGCGAGACTGAGCCGGCCGCCCCGTCGACGAACGCCTACGACCCGGAGCAGGCTGACCGCGCACAGGCGGAGCAGGACCGCGAGTACGACGCCACGCAGGCGGATGCTCCTGAGGACAACCGCGAGGACGAGGCGCCTTCGGATGAGCGGATCGCGTCCGACTCGGATGATGTCGAGTCGGACGGCGTACCCGCGGACGCGGATGTAGCTGAGGCGGATGTAGCTGAGGCGGATGTAGCTGAGGCGGATGTAGCTGAGGCGGATGTAGCTGAGGCGGATGTAGCTGAGGCGGATGTAGCTGAGGCGGATGTAGCTGAGGCGGATG
>NZ_SZPZ01000010.1 GCF_005233875.1 Kribbella jiaozuonensis
TGGGGTGGCCCTTAACAGTGTGAATGTCCGGCGGCGTCCTACTCTCCCACGACCTCCCGGTCGCAGTACCATCGGCGCTGGCGGGCTTAACTTCCAGGTTCGGAATGGAGACTGGGTGTTTCCCCGACGCTATGGCCACCGAAACAATATGAGAACACTATCAACCAACACAGAACCACAAACCCCCTCAGGGATCTGGTTGCTGGGGTGACCGTATTCCGGGAACCGTACAGTGAACGCGAACATCGTTACTTGCAGCGCAGTACTTGTCGAAGTCTGTACAACACTCCCGTGTCGTGCACGTCCAGTGTTGTGTGTGTGACAAGCCCTCGGCCTATTAGTACCAGTCAGCTCCACACCTTGCGGCGCTTCCACTTCTGGCCTATCAACCCAGTGGTCTACTGGGGGCCTTACCCGGTTAACCCGGTGGGAGACCTCATCTTGAAGCGTGCTTCCCGCTTAGATGCTTTCAGCGGTTATCACTCCCGAACGTAGCCAACCAGCCGTGCTCCTGGCGGAACAACTGGCACACCAGAGGTTCGTCCACCCCGGTCCTCTCGTACTAGGGGCAGCCCTTCTCAAGTCTCCTGCGCGCGCAGCGGATAGGGACCGAACTGTCTCACGACGTTCTAAACCCAGCTCGCGTGCCGCTTTAATGGGCGAACAGCCCAACCCTTGGGACCTACTCCAGCCCCAGGATGCGACGAGCCGACATCGAGGTGCCAAACCATCCCGTCGATATGGACTCTTGGGGAAGATCAGCCTGTTATCCCCGGGGTACCTTTTATCCGTTGAGCGACGGTGCTCCCACATGCCACCGCCGGATCACTAGTTCCGACTTTCGTCCCTGCTCGACATGTCTGTCTCACAGTCAAGCTCCCTTGTGCACTTACACTCGACACCTGATTGCCAACCAGGCTGAGGGAACCTTTGAGCGCCTCCGTTACCTTTTAGGAGGCGACCGCCCCAGTCAAACTACCCACCAGGCACTGTCCCTGATCCGGATAACGGACCAAAGTTAGACAGCCAGAACAATCAGAGTGGTATTTCAACGATGACTCCACCCGAACTGGCGTCCGAGCTTCACAGTCTCCCACCTATCCTACACAAATTGTACCGACCACCAATACCAAGTTGTAGTAAAGGTCCCGGGGTCTTTCCGTCCTGCTGCGCGTAACGAGCATCTTTACTCGTAATGCAATTTCGCCGAGTCCACGGTTGAGACAGCGCCCAAGTCGTTACGCCATTCGTGCAGGTCGGAACTTACCCGACAAGGAATTTCGCTACCTTAGGATGGTTATAGTTACCACCGCCGTTTACTGGCGCTTAAGTTCAAAGCTTCGCCGGCCTAAGCCGACTAACCTGTCCCCTTAACGTTCCAGCACCGGGCAGGCGTCAGTCCGTATACATCGAATTACTTCTTCGCACGGACCTGTGTTTTTAGTAAACAGTCGCTTGGGCCTGGTCTCTGCGACCATCACCGCTTCCACCAGTAAATGATGTAACGGATCCGGTCCCCCTTCTCCCGAAGTTACGGGGGCATTTTGCCGAGTTCCTTAACCATGGTTCACTCGATCGCCTCGGTATTCTCTACCTGATCACCTGTGTCGGTTTGGGGTACGGGCGGCTCTAACACTCACTGCGAAGTTTTTCTCGGCAGCATGGGATCATCCACTTCCCCTGAACGGGTCCGCCTCGGCTCTCAGGCTCAATGAGACACGGATTTGCCTATGCCTCGCCCTACCACCTTGCCCGCGGATCAGCTTGCGCCTACCATCGCCGCGGTTGGACTACCCTCCTGCGTCACTCCTCAATGCACCTACTACCACCTCGGGTCACCAACGCCACTCATCCGTCCGAAGACATCAAAGTTTAGTTGGCTTAGCATCAGCGGGTTCGGTCGGGTCGTGTTAATGCCGGTACGGGAATATCAACCCGTTGTCCATCGACTACGCCTGTCGGCCTCGCCTTAGGTCCCGACTTACCCAGGGCAGATTAGCTTGACCCTGGAACCCTTGATCATCCGGCGGACGGGTTTCTCACCCGTCATTCGCTACTCATGCCTGCATTCTCACTCGTGCAGCATCCACAACTCCATCACTAGGCTGCTTCACACGCTGCACGACGCTCCCCTACCCACCCACACACCTGGACCAACAAGTTGGCCGGGTACTTGTGTGAGTGCCACAGCTTCGGCGGATTGCTTGAGCCCCGCTACATTGTCGGCGCGGAATCACTTGACCAGTGAGCTATTACGCACTCTTTCAAGGGTGGCTGCTTCTAAGCCAACCTCCTGGTTGTCTGGGCAACTCCACATCCTTTTCCACTTAGCAATCGCTTAGGGGCCTTAGCTGGTGATCTGGGCTGTTTCCCTCTCGACTACGGAGCTTATCCCCCGCAGTCTCACTGCCGCGCTCTCACTTACCGGCATTCGGAGTTTGGCTGATTTCGGTAAGCCGGTAAGCCCCCTAGACCATCCAGTGCTCTACCTCCGGTAAGAAACACGCGACGCTGCACCTATATGCATTTCGGGGAGAACCAGCTATCACGGAGTTTGATTGGCCTTTCACCCCTATCCACAGGTCATCCCCCAGGTTTTCAACCCTGGTGGGTTCGGTCCTCCACGCGGTCTTACCCACGCTTCAACCTGCCCATGGATAGATCACTCCGCTTCGGGTCTAGAGCATGCGACTATTTCGCCCTATTCAGACTCGCTTTCGCTACGGCTACCCCACACGGGTTAACCTCGCCACACACCACTAACTCGCAGGCTCATTCTTCAAAAGGCACGCCGTCACACCCCACAAGGGAATGCTCCGACGGATTGTAGGCAACCGGTTTCAGGTACTATTTCACTCCCCTCCCGGGGTACTTTTCATCTTTCCCTCACGGTACTAGTCCGCTATCGGTCACCAAGAAGTATTTAGGCTTAGCGGGTGGTCCCGCCAGATTCACACGAGATTTCAAGAGTCCCGTGCTACTTGGGAAAACACTCAAGAGTCACTGTCTTACGCCTACAGGGCTATAACCCACTACGGCTCAACATTCCAGAAGATTCGACTTCAACAGTGATTGATAACTCTTTAGACCCACGGCATTAGGTCTCGAATGCTCCCACGACCCCACATGCGCAACGCACGCCGGCTATCACACGCACATGGTTTAGCCTCATCCGCTTTCGCTCGCCACTACTCACGGAATCACTATTGTTTTCTCTTCCTGCGGGTACTGAGATGTTTCACTTCCCCGCGTTCCCTCCAGAACCCTATGTGTTCAGGCACTGGTAACTGGCTTTAGAATGCCAGCTGGGTTTCCCCATTCGGACACCCCCGGATCACAGCTCGGTTGCCAACTCCCCGGGGCTTATCGCAGGCTCCAACGTCCTTCATCGGCTCTTGGTACCAAGACATCCACCGATTGCCCTTAGTAGCTTGTCACAAAACAAACAACAAAAAGCAAAATTACGCTACAAAGAGATGCTCGCGTCCACTATACAGTTCTCAAAATACGGGCAGGAAAACCAGCCCCAAACCACCACCTACCAGGCAGGCACCCAAACCAGGGAAACAACACACCCGATCCAGAACACCCACACCAACGGTTTGGTGAGAGCCGGCCCCAGCCACCCACCACACCCTCACGAGTGTGACAGTGACCCTAGAAGAAACAGTCCCAAGACTCTTACAAGTCCAGGGCCCGATTCCTCAGGACCCAACAGCGCGCCTCGGCCCATCCCTCGCACCGTCCTCACGTTCCACGCTCACCCCGAAAGGTGGGCAGTACTAGCTCGATCGATCCGAGTTCCTGGCCTAATGGTCAATGTTCCACAGTCCGAAGCACTGCTGCCCCGAGACATTCGCTCGAGAAACAGCAAGTAGACACCAAACTCTTACGAGCCGGCGCCGAGTGCTCCTTAGAAAGGAGGTGATCCAGCCGCACCTTCCGGTACGGCTACCTTGTTACGACTTCGTCCTAATCGCCAGCCCCACCTTCGACGGCTCCCTCCACAAGGGTTAGGCCACCGGCTTCGGGTGTTGCCGACTTTCATGACGTGACGGGCGGTGTGTACAAGGCCCGGGAACGTATTCACCGCAGCGTTGCTGATCTGCGATTACTAGCGACTCCGACTTCATGGGGTCGAGTTGCAGACCCCAATCCGAACTGAGACCGGCTTTTTGGGATTCGCTCCACCTTACAGTTTCGCAGCCCTTTGTACCGGCCATTGTAGCATGCGTGAAGCCCTGGACATAAGGGGCATGATGACTTGACGTCATCCCCACCTTCCTCCGAGTTGACCCCGGCAGTCTCCTATGAGTCCCCACCATCCCGAAGGACGTGCTGGCAACATAGGACGAGGGTTGCGCTCGTTGCGGGACTTAACCCAACATCTCACGACACGAGCTGACGACAGCCATGCACCACCTGTATAGGACCCTTACGGACCCCGCATCTCTGCGAGATTTCCCTATATGTCAAACCCAGGTAAGGTTCTTCGCGTTGCATCGAATTAATCCGCATGCTCCGCCGCTTGTGCGGGCCCCCGTCAATTCCTTTGAGTTTTAGCCTTGCGGCCGTACTCCCCAGGCGGGGCGCTTAATGCGTTAGCTGCGGCACGGAGGACGTGGAATGTCCCCCACACCTAGCGCCCAACGTTTACGGCGTGGACTACCAGGGTATCTAATCCTGTTCGCTACCCACGCTTTCGCTCCTCAGCGTCAGGTAAGGCCCAGAGAGCCGCCTTCGCCACCGGTGTTCTTCCTGATATCTGCGCATTCCACCGCTACACCAGGAGTTCCGCTCTCCCCTGCCTACCTCTAGTCTGCCCGTATCGGAAGCAGGCTCGGGGTTAAGCCCCGAGTTTTCACTCCCGACGTGACGAACCGCCTACGAGCCCTTTACGCCCAATAATTCCGGACAACGCTCGGACCCTACGTATTACCGCGGCTGCTGGCACGTAGTTGGCCGGTCCTTCTTCTGCAGGTACCGTCACTCTCGCTTCGTCCCTGCTGAAAGAGGTTTACAACCCGAAGGCCGTCATCCCTCACGCGGCGTTGCTGCGTCAGACTTTCGTCCATTGCGCAATATTCCCCACTGCTGCCTCCCGTAGGAGTCTGGGCCGTGTCTCAGTCCCAGTGTGGCCGGTCGCCCTCTCAGGCCGGCTACCCGTCGACGCCTTGGTAGGCCATTACCCCACCAACAAGCTGATAGGCCGCGAGCCCATCCCCAACCGCCAGAACTTTCAACCACACCCCATGAGAAGTATGGTGTTATCCGGTATTAGACCCCGTTTCCGAGGCTTATCCCAAAGTTGAGGGTAGGTTGCTCACGTGTTACTCACCCGTTCGCCGCTCGTGTACCCCCGAAGGGGCCTTACCGCTCGACTTGCATGTGTTAAGCACGCCGCCAGCGTTCGTCCTGAGCCAGGATCAAACTCTCCGTTGAAA
>NZ_SZPZ01000011.1 GCF_005233875.1 Kribbella jiaozuonensis
CCTACACCGTCAGATGGGAGGTCGCGGGCAACCGGTCTCAGGAGACGTTCGTTCAGTCCAAACTTGCGGACAGCTTCCGATCGAAGTTGACGACAGCCGCTCGCGAAGGCATTGCGTTCCACATTGAAAGCGGCCTTCCCCAGAACATGATGCGGGAACTAAGCCGCCGCACCTGGTACGAGCACGCGGCAGAGTTCGTAGACGTCAAGTGGCCGCATGCCTCGCCGCGTCACCGCAAGAACATCGCTGAGGCGCTTACGACCGTGACCGCTGCACTCCTGCCATCCAAGACCGCTCACGACGCGGACAGTATTCGTTCGATCCTTCGGAGCTGGACCTTCAACAAGTCCGCTCGCGGGGCCCTTTCCATCCAGAACGCAATCCCGAAAGACGAAGACGCTCCTCTGCTGCGATGGATCGCCGAAAGTTCGCCTGACCTGTCCGAACTGCGCGACGCGCCGACAATGCGTCGCGCCCTCGACGCTCTCAGTCTGAAGCTCGACGGAAAACCGGCCGCGCCCGCAACCGTGAGCCGCAAACGCTCCGCGTTCTACAGCGCCTTGGAATACGCCGTGGAACTGGAACTCTTTGAGGCGAATCCGGTTGACAAAGTGCAGTACATGAAGCGAGAGAACACGGACGTTGTTGACCGCCGTGTCGTCGCCAATCCTCAGCAGGCCCGCGCTTTTCTCAAGGCAGTCCGCGAGATCCATCCCGCCTTGGAGGCATTCTTCGGGTGCCTGTATTTCGCTGGGCTTAGGCCGTCCGAGGCAAAGCATCTACGCCTCACGGATTGCACGCTGCCAGAGAAAGGCTGGGGCGAACTGCTGCTGACCGGCTCAACCCAGCATGCCGGTGCGGAGTGGACCGACAGCGGCGAGGCGAGCGAGGATCGAAGTCTGAAACATCGGCCCGACAAGGCGACGCGTCTTGTCCCGGCGTGCCCGGAACTGGTCGAGCTGCTGCGTCGGCACACGACCGAATTCCGCTGTGGCCCCGGCGGCCGACTGTTCGTCAGCCGCACCGGCCGGGCGGGCATCCCCTTACCTCCGCCGTACAGCAATCCGGTGTCCTCGAACACCTATGCCCGGGTCTGGGCAAAGGCCAGAGCGAAGGCTCTCGGAGAGACCCAAGCCGCGACGCCGCTCGCCCGGCGGCCGTACGACCTCCGACATGCGGCAGTGTCGCTGTGGCTGAACGCTGGCGTCCCCGCGACACAGGTAGCCGAGTGGGCAGGGCACAGCGTGAACGTCCTGCTGAAGGTCTACGCGAAGTGCGTCGATGGACAAGACGAGATCGCCCGGCGGCGAGTCGAGGCGGCACTGAGGGACGCGCCGGACGAGCGGGCCGCCTAGCGTTCAAACTTCCTCACGTATTCCGCACGGACAGCCGTGGTGACCCGGATTTGGCCGGACGTGGCCGGACACACGAAGACAGCCCCTGCCCTGCGTTTCCGCAGGTCAGGGGCTGTTTTAGCGCTTGTGGCGGGTGCAGGGTTCGAACCTGCGTAGACATACGTCGACAGATTTACAGAGGGGTGATGCCCTCGCTCTGACCTGCGCAGAAACCTCTCGGTGCCGGGGGCTCCGCACTGGTTCCGCACTGCGAGCCTCGACTGCTCTCACTTGGGCTTCCAGAGGCCGACC
>NZ_SZPZ01000012.1 GCF_005233875.1 Kribbella jiaozuonensis
TGAGGTGTATCGAGGTTGTTGGACAGGTGCTCTGGAGCGAGGAGGATCTGTTTATGACCGAGAAGCGTCGGCGGTTTAGTGCGCAGTTTCGGGCAGAGGCTGTGCAGTTGGTGGTTCAGTCGGACCGCACGGTGACAGAGGTTGCGCGTGATTTGGGTGTGGAGCGCAAGACTTTGAACAAGTGGGTGAGTGAGTTCCGGCGTGCGCAGGTTGGTGCGCAGGGTGGTGCGCGGGAGCCGGCGGGGCCGGTGGAGCGGGTTCGGGTGGAGGAGATGGAGGCCGAGATCCGCCGGTTGCGGATGGAGAACGAGTTCTTGAAAAAAGCCGCGGCCTTCTTCGCCCGGACCTCTCGGTAGCCGCACGGTGTGGGTTGATCGAGGCGGAGAAGGACAACTACCCGATCGTGTTCATGTGCGATCTGTTGGCGCTGCCGCGATCGTCGTACTACGCCTGGCGTCACCGGGCCGAGACGGTGGCCGGTGCCAGGCGGCGGGTCCTGGGCAGCCAGATCCGGCAGGTGTTCGACCGGTCCCGGCAGACCTACGGGTGCCGGCGGGTTGCTGCCCAGCTGAACCGCGACGGGTATGCGTGCAGCGTGGGACTGGTCGCGGCGCTGATGCGTGGCCTGGGGTTGCGGGCAGTGCAGCCACGCGGCTACCGACGGACCACACTGCCCGGTGACCACCCGGTCAACTCACCCGATCTCCTCGAGCGTGCCTTCGCCCCGGACAGCTGCGCGCCGGGCGAACGGCTGGTCGGCGACATCACCTACCTGCGCACCGGCCAGGGCTGGCTCTACCTGGCCACCGTGATCGACCTGGCCACCCGGATGGTCGTCGGCTGGCAACTGGCCGACCACACCCGCACCAGCCTGGTCGTCGACGCGCTCCAAATGGCGCTCGACGCACACCGAGTCGCTCCCGGCGCGATCTTCCACTCCGACCGCGGCACCCAATACACCTCCAGCCAGTACGTCCAGTACTGCCGCACACACGCCGTCCGCACCAGCCTCGGACGCACCGGCGTGTGCTGGGACAACGCACCAGCCGAAACCTTCTTCGCCGCCTTGAAAAACGACCTCTACCACCGCCACACCTGGCCAACCCAAGCCGCCGCCAGAACCGCAGTCGCCGAATACATCGAAGTCTTCTACAACCGCCAACGACTCCACTCCACCCTCGGCTACCGCACCCCACACGAAGCCCTCACCAACCACCAAACCCCCACCGCCGCCTAACCAACAACCCCAACCAACCGTCCACAATCCTTGACACAGCCCACC
>NZ_SZPZ01000002.1 GCF_005233875.1 Kribbella jiaozuonensis
GGGGAGCTTTGGCACGCGGTTAGCGCTGTGAGGGCGCAGAGGGCGGCTGTGGCGGTGGGGAGGGCCGGTCGGCGGGGCATGGGGTGGGGCTCCGTTCTTGGGTTGCTGGTGGTGTAAGGGTGGCATACGGAGGGTGTTCGGCGGGGTGGGTTATCCACAGGTTGCAGGTTGTTGCAGGGGTGGGTGGGAGGGGGTGGGAGGATGCGGGTATGTCGCCTATTGGTCGTCGTCGGGGTCGGGGGATTTTGGGGGGTTCGGGGGAGAAGAAGGTGGTGGTGCCGCCGGAGCCGCACCCGTCCGGGGCTCGGGCGCCGGGGATTCCCAAGGAGCTGGTGCCGCGGCATGTGGCGATCGTGATGGACGGGAACGGGCGGTGGGCCAAGCAGCGGGGGCTGCCGAGGACCGAGGGGCACAAGGCGGGGGAGGCCTCGCTGCTCGATGTGATCAAGGGTGGGATCGAGATCGGGGTGAAGTACATCTCGGCGTACGCGTTCTCGACGGAGAACTGGGCGCGGTCGCCCGAGGAGGTGCGGTTCCTGATGGGGTTCAACCGGGAGGTGATCCATCGGCGCCGGGACGAGCTGGATGCGATGGGGGTCCGGGTGGTGTGGTCCGGGCGGCGGCCGCGGTTGTGGAAGTCGGTGATCGACGAGCTCGAGTACGCGCAGGAGCGGACCAAGGACAACGACACGATCACCCTGCAGTTCTGCGTGAACTACGGCGGCCAGGCGGAGATCGCCGACGCGATGAAGTCGATCGCGGCGGAAGTTGCCGCAGGCAAGCTCAAGCCGGACCGGATCACCGAGAAGACGATCGCGCGGCACCTGTACGCGCCGGACATCCCCGAGGTGGACCTGTTCGTCCGTTCGTCGGGGGAGCAGCGGACGAGCAACTTCCTGGTCTGGCAGCTCGCGTACGCCGAGATGGTGTTCCTGGACACACTGTGGCCGGACTTCGACCGCCGCGACCTGTGGCGGGCGATCGAGCTCTACGCGCAGCGCGACCGCAGGTACGGCGGCGCCGTACCGAACGAGGTCACCGCCGAGGGGTGACCCGCAGGCAGGGTGGTCGACCCGGCTGCGTCTAGGCTCGTTGTGCAAGGCATCGATCATGACGAGAGCGCGGCCCCGACCAGACCGCGCGGCGGACGAAGGACGAACTGATGGCGAACGAGGCGGAATTCGCCCACTACACCGACCAGATCGCGAAGGCGGTCATCGAGGTGAATGCGACGCTACGGTCGGTGACCTACGATCTCGGCGACGATCAGATCGGCCGGGTGCTGGGCAGCCGCTCGGACGATCTCGCGATGCTGAGACCGGGTGTCGACGGCCTGGCCGCAGCGGAGCTGACGGTGCAGCGGGCCGAAGGCGCCGCCGTTGCTCCGGCCAAGGGGAACCTGGTCCACACGCTCGCGGCGTACCAGGGCGACGTCGAGGCGCAGTCAGCCCGCATCGGCGGCGTCCAGCGAACGCTGGGTGAGCAGCGCACCGGCACGAACCCGCAGGACCGCCACTGCCTGCAGGCCGGCTCGCAGGCGCTGGAGAGCGCGCTGAAGGATCTGGACAGGATCGAGCAGCTGCCCGGTCGGGCGACGGCCGACGTGGCGAAGCTCCGGACCGGCGTCGAGTACCTGAAGAACGTCGTCGATGTCGTCGACAGCCGGGTAGATCAGATGACCGCCCAACTGTCGGAGGGCAGGCAGGCGGCGTACAAGTTCCACACCGCCGCGCCCAGCGAGCTCCAGCCGTCTGCCGATCTCGGCCGGACCATCGGCCGGATGCAGGACTCGATCGCCGACACGCGTGACAACGCGCAACGTCTGCACGCGGACCTCGCGAAGAGCAGCGGCGGTTTCCAGTCGGTCGCCGAGTTCGCCGTCGGCGTCGCCAACGGCGCGCATGCCGAGCAGCAGGACGCAGCCCAGGAAGCCGAACAGCTGGCCGATGCGGTGCGAGCCGGCGTGAACCCGACCGCTCGCGCCGACCAGCACCCCGTCGCGCACCAGCCGGAGTCGGATCTCAGCCGCCGGCTCAACGGTCCCGCCCAGGAAGGCGGCCTGAAGCTCTAGCGACCCGGTGACGGCAGCAGGCCGCGCTCGATGGCGACCGTCACGGCGCGCGTGCGGTCGTCGACGTCCAGCTTGGCAAAGAGCCGCTGCAGATGGGTCTTCACCGTGGCCTCGCCGATGAACAGCTCACGCCCGATCTCCGCGTTGCTGAGCCCGCGCGCCACCGCGGCCAGCACCTCCAGCTCACGGGGCGACGGCGAAGCCGCGGCAGGTGCAGCCGGCGTACGAAGACGAGACATCAACCGCGCCGCAACCGGCGGAGCCAACACGGTCTCACCACGAGCAGCCGCGCGGATCCCGTTGAGCAGTTCGGCGTGCGGGGTGTCCTTCAGCAGATACCCGGCCGCGCCCGCCTCGACCGCGTGCAGGATGTCCGTGTCGGTGTCGTACGTCGTCAACACCAGCACCCGCGTCGACGGGTACCCGGACACGATCGCCCCGGTCGCGGTCACGCCGTCCATCCGCGGCATCCGCAGATCCATCAGTACGACGTCAGGCCGCGTCGACTCGACCAGCGCCACCGCTTCCGAACCGTCGCCGGCCTCGCCGACCACGGAGATGTCCTCGGTCACCGACAACATCCCGGTCAGCCCCGACCGTACGACCGGATGATCGTCGACCACCAGAACCCGAATCACGCATCCTCCTGCACAGCCGGGATCAACACCTGCACGCGCGTACCGCGTCCCGGCGCACTCTCCACCTGGACCGAACCGCCCGACTCCTCGACCCGCCCGCGCATCGCGTTCAACCCGAACCCGCCGGACACGGTCGCCGGCGTGAACCCGGAGCCGTCGTCCCGGATCTCGATCCACACCCCGTCGTCGGACAACCCGAGCGTGATCCGCACCTGCGTCGCGCGCGCATGCTTGCGTACGTTGGCCAGCGCCTCCTGCGCCGACCGCAACAGTACGACCTGCTGCGCCTGCGGCAGCGCCGCGACCTCGTCATCAGGCAGGTCCAGCGACACCTGTACGTCGACACCGGTCTCGGTCGCGAACCGCTCCGCCTGCCGCCGCAGTACCTCGGTCAACGTTGCCTCCGACAACGCAACCGGGGTGAACGCGGCAACCAACGCCCGCGCCTCCGCCAGGTTCTCCCGGGCAGTGTCCTCGATCGCCGCCAGCCGCGCCGAAGCGTCGGCCCCGCGTGAAAGCTCGACCGCCGCCGCCTGCGCCAGCATCACGATGCTCGTCATCCCCTGCGCGAGCGTGTCGTGGATCTCCCGCGCCATCCGCTCCCGCTCGGCCATCACACCCGCACTGTGGTGCGCCTCGGCGAGCTCGTCCCGCGCGGCCTCGAGCTGCTCGATCAGCTCGGCGCGCTGCTGGCTCTGCGTGATGACCTTCTCGATCCAGATCCCGAACAGCAGGCTGACCACGAGGCTGACCAGCATCCACGGCAGGATCTCCCAGAACGCCTTCCAGCCCCACCCCGCGCTCCACAACTGCGCCGTACCCACGCCGAGTATCAGCAGGACACTGAGCCCGATCCCCTCACGGATGTCCTCGCACAGCAACCAGATCTGCGCCGACCCGATGAACATCAGGAACACCGACTGCGGATAGATCCCGATCAGCACCACCAGCGCCGCGATCAGTACCAGCCGATACGCGTACCGCGGAAGCCGCTCCCGCGACCGGATCGCGGGCAGCCCGATGAACTGGTACGCCGCTCCGAGCACCACGACCGTACCGGCGAACACCGACTGCCGGACCGTCCCGAGATGCCCCAGGAACGACAGCGCCAGCGTCATCCCGAGCAGCACCCAGAAAACGATGTGCCAACCGATCAACGCCCGGGTCCACACGGGCTGTCCGGCGCCACCGCTCGAGCTCTGCACGGACCCCATCTTCCTCCACAACAGGATCCACACACGAGGTCCGGTCCAGGCAGGCTCAGGAGACAGCTCGGTACGACGCCGGTCCGGAAGGGCCGACGTCGTACCGGTGACCTCGTTCATCAGCCCGCGTCCCGGCGGGTCCAGCGGAACACCCGCTGGGCGAGGAACAGGCCGACGACCAGCCAGATCGACAGCACGATCGCGCCGGTGCCGAGCTGCCACGACTTGGCCGGCTCGGTCAGTTCGAAGCCGTCCGGCAGGAACACCGACCGCATGCCCTGGGCCAGCCACTTCAGCGGGAAGATCGCGGCGACGTTGCGCATCCAGGCCGGGAGGCTGCTGTAGACGAAGTACACGCCGGACATGAACTGCAGCAGCAGGACGATCGGCGTGATCACCGCGGACGCCGCCTTGCCGGACTTCGGTACGACGCTGAACGCGATCCCGAGCACCGATCCGGACGCCGTACCGAGGATGAAGATCCAGACGAAGTTCGCCCACTTGCCCGGCTCGGTCGGCAGGTCGACGCCGAGCAGCAGCCCGGAGATCGCCAGCAGCAGCGCGATCTGCGCGATCGAGGTGATCAGGACCTGGCCGATCTTGCCGATGAAGTAGGCCTGCGGCGGCATCGGCGTACCGCGGAGCCGCTTCAGCAGGCCTTCGTCGCGCTCCAGCGCGATGCTGATCGAGAGCGACTGGAAGCTGCTCAGGAAGATGCCGGAGGCGATCATCCCGGGGGTGAAGTAGGTCGCGGCGTTGACGCCGTTGAAGTCGGTGTTGCCGAACACGGCGGAGAAGATGCCGAGGAAGATGATCGGGAAGAAGAACGTGAAGATCAGCGCTTCCCGCTCGCGGAAGAACTCACGGACCTCGAGCTTGGTCCGGGCCAGGCCGATCGCCAGGGTCGACGGCAACGCCTTCGAGGTCGGGCGCTGCGTGGTCGTGTTCGCCATCAGAGTGCTCCAGCTTCCATCGCGAGTGCGGCGGTGTCGGCGGCGGTGGCCTTGCCGATCAGGTCCAGGTAGATGTCTTCGAGGCTCGGACGGCGGACCTCGAGCTCGGGAACCTCGCCGCCGAAGCGGGCCATCAGGGCGGCCACCTCGGCGGTCGGCTGGTCGGTGCGCAGTTCGTGCTGTCCGTCGGCGTCGGTCCAGGAGACCCGCGCGGTCCGGGCGCCGCGGCCGCCGAGTGTTTCCGGCGTACCGATCTCGATCATCCGGCCGTCGGCGATCACGCCGACCCGGTCGGCGAGGTGCTCGGCCTCGTCGAGGTAGTGGGTGGTCAGCAGGATCGTGGTGCCCTCGGTGCGGAGCTCCTCGATCAGCGTCCAGAACTGCCGGCGCGCCTCGGGGTCGAACCCGGTCGTCGGCTCGTCGAGGAACAGCAGCTCCGGGTTGCCGATCACGCCGAGCGCCACATCGAGCCGCCGGCGCTGACCGCCAGACAGCTTGCGCGGGCGGGTCTTGCGCTTCTCCTCGAGCCCGACGGCGGCGATCACCTCGTCGGGGTCGCGCGGGTTCGGGTAGTAGCCGGCGTAGTGGTTGACCAGCTCGGAGACCGTCGACTCGGCCTCGTCGCGGGACGTCTGCAGGACGATGCCGAGTCGGCTGCGCCAGGCCCGGTCGCTGTGCGCCGGGTCCGTCCCCAGCACGCTCACTTCTCCCTCGTCGGCCCGGCGATACCCCTCCAGAATCTCCGTGGTCGTCGTCTTACCGGCCCCGTTCGGGCCGAGCAGGGCGAAGACCTCGCCCCGGTGGATGTCCAGATCGACACCGTCGACCGCGACCTTGTCCGGGTACCGCTTGACCAGGCCGCGCACCCTCACTGCGTTGTCGTTCTCCATGCCTCAACTCTCGCGGCCCGGGGCCGGTCGGCGGGAGCACCGGCTGACGGACTGTGTGTCCACCGACCGGGGGACACGGCGACGTACACGCCGAGGGGGCTGACGGGAGTGGGGGCGGGCGGTTAGGTTCGGGGAATGGCTCAGACGGTGCGTGGCGTGGTGGCGGCGGGCAAGGGTGCTCCGGTGACGATCGAGGAGATCACGATCCCGGATCCGGGTCCGGGCGAGGCAGTGGTGAAGGTCCAGGCCTGCGGGGTCTGCCACACCGACCTGCACTACCGGGAGGGCGGGATCAACGACGACTTCCCGTTCCTGCTCGGGCACGAGGCGGCAGGGATCGTGGAGTCGGTCGGCGAGGGCGTGACCGACGTACAGCCGGGGGACTTCGTCGTACTGAACTGGCGGGCGGTGTGCGGGAACTGTCGCGCCTGCCTGCGCGGGCGGCCGTGGTACTGCTTCAACACCCACAACGCGAAGCAGAAGATGACGCTCGCGGATGGGACCGAGCTCAGCCCGGCGCTCGGCATCGGGGCGTTCGCCGAGAAGACGCTGGTCGCGGCGGGTCAGTGCACGAAGGTCGACCCGGCCGCGAAGCCGGAGGTCGCCGGGCTGCTCGGCTGTGGCGTGATGGCTGGTCTCGGTGCCGCGATCAACACGGGCAACGTCGGTCGCGGTGACACGGTCGCGGTCATCGGTTCGGGCGGCGTCGGTACGGCGGCTGTGGTCGGAGCCCGGCTCGCCGGCGCCGCGAAGGTCATTGCCATCGACATCGATGACCGCAAGCTGACCGTGGCGCAGGAGCTCGGCGCGACCCACGCGATCAACTCCAAGAACCTCGACCACGACGGCGTCGTCGAGGCGGTTCAGGAGCTGACCGGCGGATTCGGCGCGGACGTCGTGATCGACGCGGTCGGCCGTCCGGAGACGTGGAAGCAGGCATTCTACGCGCGGGACCTGGCCGGGACGGTCGTGCTCGTCGGCGTACCCACACCTGACATGACCCTCGAGATGCCGCTGCTCGACTTCTTCGGTCGCGGCGGGTCGCTCAAGTCCAGCTGGTACGGCGACTGCCTGCCGACCCGCGATTTCCCACTGCTGATCGACCTCCACCTGCAGGGTCGCTTGCCGCTGGACCGCTTCGTCTCCGAGACGATCGGGCTGGACGACGTGGAGGCAGCCTTCACCAAGATGCACCACGGCGACGTACTCCGCTCGGTGGTCGTCTTCTAGGCCTGGCGGACGCTGCGGGCGAGGAAGCTGCCCGCGACGATGCCGATCGCGGCGACAGCGGCGAGGTACCAACTCGTCGTGGTGAGCGAGCCTGTCGACAGGTACAGGGTTCCGAAGATCGTCACGCCGCCGACCTGGCTCAGTTGGATGGTCGTGGTGAGTACTCCGCTCGCATCGGCCGCTCTGCTCAGTGGGACGTGGACCAGGGCTTGGGTGACGAGCGGGCTGGCGGACAGGCCCATGCCGGCCCCGGCCAGTACCAGCGCCGGCCACACGAATGAACCGGCGCCGGCGTACCCGAGCATGCACAGCGCGAGGCCGGTGGGAACGACCAGGTAATGCAGCCGGCCCGGGAGGGAACGCCAGAAGAACCCGACCAGACCGAAGGTGACGGCGAACGGCAGCCAGGTGAGCCCGGAGTGGAGGGCCGATTCGCCGAGACCGTCCTGCAGGTGGAGGGTGAAGCTGAACATGAACCCGCCGAGTGCCAACAGCGTGCAGGTGAGCGTCGCGATACCCGCCACGAGGCCGCGGGCACGGAGTACGTCGAGATTCAGGAGCGGATCGTCGACCCGGCGCTCGACCCGGACGAAGACCACCGCGAGCACGAGCCCCGCGCCGAAGCAGACGAACCTCCACCGCGGCCAGCCGAGCTCGTGCCCGATCACCATCGGCAGCACCAGCAGGAGTACTGCGCAGGTCGAGATCGCCAGCCCGGTCAGGTCCAGACGACGCGCGGCCGTCGGACGGTCGGCCGGTACCAGCCGGGGGACCAGGACCGCGAGAAGGATGCCGACCGGGACGTTGATCAGGAAGCTCGGGCGCCACTGAGCGCCGAACAGGTTCGCGGCGAGGAGCAGGCCGCCGACGACCAGGCCCGCCACCTGGCCGGCGGACAGCGTCACGCCGTACGCGGACAGGGCCTTGGCGCGAGCGGGGCCGGTGAAATGGGTCTGGATCACGCTGATGATCTGCGGCACCATCACTGCGGCTGCGATGCCTTGAGCGAAGCGGAACAGCACCAGCGGCAGGATGGCCGGAGCCAGGCCGCAGGCGAGCGACGCGAGCGTGAACAGCACGACGCCGATCAGGTACATCCGGCGGCGGCCGTAGAGGTCGCCTAGCCGCGCACCGGTGATCAGGGTCATCGCGTACGCGACCATGTAGCCGCCGACGACCAGTTGCAGCCAGGCGCCCGATGCATGGAAGTCGGTGCCGATGGTGGGCATCGCGACGTTGACGACGGATGTGTCCAGCAGTGCCATGAACTGGCCGAGCAGCAACACGGCGAGCATCAGTCCGCGCCGGGTGCCGACGTCAGCCGGGCGGTCGATCATCACAGCGGCCATCAGGTTTTCTCCCTCGTTGAGTCAGGACGTGGGTATGTACCTGGCGCACCTCGCGGATTCATCGGCCGCGCTGCGATGAATTCCGGCGGCCCGCGCGGTACGTACTTCCACAGACCCTGATCAGTGGGAGGCTCGCGACGTGGACCGAGACGACTTCGACCAGCAGGTGGCGCCGTACCGGCGTGAACTGCTGGCGCACTGCTACCGGATGCTCGGTTCGGTGCACGACGCGGAGGATCTCGTCCAGGAGACCTTCCTCCGGGCCTGGCGCGCGATCGACTCGTACGACGCGGAGCGGGCCTCGCTGCGCACCTGGCTCTACCGGATCGCGACCAACGCCTGCCTGACAGCGCTCAAGGGACGTGGACGGCGTGCGCTCCCGTCAGGTCTGGTCGCAGCGGCGACCGATGCCCAGGCACCGATCGAGTTGGCCCTCGACGTGCCCTGGTTGCAGCCGTTCCCCACCAGTGGCGACCCTGCTGCGGCCCTGGCAGCCAAGGGGAGTCTGCGGCTCGCGCTGGTGGCCGCGATGCAGTATCTGCCCGCTCGGCAGCGGGCGGTGCTGGTACTGCGGGACGTCCTGGACTGGTCAGCCGCCGATGTCGCCGAGGCGTTGGAGACGACCCCGGCCTCGGTCAACAGCGCCCTCCAGCGTGCTCGGGCGCGCCTGGCCGAGGTAGATGTCACCGAGGACGACGTCGACGAGCCCACCGACAAGGAGATCAAGGGGATCGTCGACGATTACGTCCGCGCCTTCGAAGCCGCCGACGTACAAGAGCTGAGCCGGCTGCTCGCCGAGCGGGTCGTGCTGGAGATGCCGCCGGCGCCGCTGTGGTTCGTGGGGCGCGACGCGTACGGCGCGTTCATCGAGCGTGTCTACGCGATGCGCGGTCCGGCTTGGCGGATGGTGCCGACGACGGCGAACGGCCAGCCCGCCGTCGGCGCGTACGTGCGCACCGACGACGGGCGCTACCACCCGCACACCCTCCAGGTCTTCACCGTCACCAGGGCCGGGATCACGCACAACATCACGTTCTTCGACCAGGGCCTCTTCGAGTACTTCGGGCTGCCGTCACACCTTGAATGAGATCCACAGGTCCGGAGTCGCGTCGGGTTTGCCGGCGATCGGTCGGGCCTCCTGGGTCCAGACATCGCCGGATACCTCGGTCGCGACCCGCTGCCAGAAGCGGACTGCCTTCTCGTTGTTGCCCTGGAACGCGACGTCGCACGGACCGGGGTGGTTCGACAGCACCTCTTGTACCGCCCGCAGTCCCAGACCGCTCCGGCGTACCGGGCGCACCATGAAGAACGCGTTCAGCACATGTACCGGCTGCTGCAGCGCGCGCATGAAGCAGAAACCGACCGGGTTCTCGCCGACCGAGATCAGATACCCGGCCCACTCCGGATCGCCGGTGAGAACCTTCTCCAACCACTCGGTGCGGTAGCTGCCGTCGGGCCGCGGCAGCTGGCCCTGGAACTCGGACATGTCGTGGCGAAACATCAACCACAGCCGCTCCATCAAATCCCGGTCGGAAGGCTGGACACGGCGCACCAACAGATCAGACATACGTCTCCTCAGAACGTGATCAGAACGCAGAAAAGCCTCCCGCCGGAAGAGTCCGGTACGGAAGGCTTACTGCGGTCAGTTTATCAGTTCTGCGGGGCCGTCTCCCCGGCGACCCAGTTCATATCCGGGTAGCGCAGGCCGACCGGGGTCAGCTTCGACAGCCCGGCCACATCCTCCGCGGTCAACGAAAGCTCGACCGCCGCCGCGTTCTCCTCCAGGTACTTGCGCCGCTTCGTCCCCGGGATCGGCGCGATATCGTTGCCCTGCGCAAGCACCCAGGCGAGTGCGACCTGGCCCGGCGTGGCGTCGTACCGAGCCGCCACCGAGCGGATCTCCTCGACCAGCGCGAGATTCGCGTCGAGGTTGTCTCCGGAGAAGCGCGGCAGGGTACGGCGGAAGTCGTCGGCCGGAAGCTCCGACGGCAACGCGCCGGTGAGCATGCCGCGACCGAGCGGCGAGTACGGCACGATCCCGATGCCGAGCTCGCGACAGGTCGGCAGTACCGACTCCTCGATGTCCCGGCTGAACAGTGACCACTCGCTCTGCACGGCGGTGATCGGATGTACGGCGTGCGCCCGCCGGATCGTCTCGGCCGACGCCTCCGACAACCCGAGGTACCGAACCTTGCCCGCCTCGATCAGCGAAGCCATCGCCCCGACCGTCTCCTCGACAGGTACGGCGGGATCCATGCGGTGCTGGTAGTACAGGTCGACGTGGTCCACGCCCAGCCGCTGCAGCGACGCGTCGATCGCGGACCGGACGTACTCCGGCGTCCCGTTCACGCCGCGCTTCGACGGGTCGCGCCCGTCGCCGGTGATCCCGAACTTCGTCGCCAGGAACACCTCGTCCCGGCGGTCGGTGATCGCCGCGCCGACCAGTTCCTCGTTCGCGCCGAAGCCGTACAGGTCGGCGGTGTCGAGGAACGTGATGCCGAGGTCGAGCGCGCGGTGCAGGGTGGCGACGGACTCGTTGTCGTCGGCTGCGCCGTACGCGTAGCTCATTCCCATGCAGCCGAGTCCGAGCCGGCTGACCTCGGCGCCTTGACTACCCAGTTTCATCAGAATCTCCCAGAAGTTGGCATGGCTCCGCCCGGGTACCCCGGGGTGAGCGCGGAAAGTTACGGAGTGGCAGTGCCGCCGTACACGTCGATCTTGTAGTCGGTCACTGCGAGGGCGAGCTGCAGATCACGCAGCTGCCGGTGGATCTTGGCGCGGTGCTCCTGCATCAGGGCGAGCCGCTGGGGTGCTGTGTGGTCGCCCTCCTGCACCAGCGCCAGGTAGTGGCTGAGTGTGCCGATCGGCATTCCGGAGGCACGCAGCCGGCTGATGAACAGGATCCGCGCCATCGCCCGCCGGTCGTAGCTGCGGTAGCCGGCCGCGTCCCGGCCCACCTCGAGCAGACCGATCCGCTCGTAGTACCGCAGGGTGTGGGCGGTGAGGCCGGTGAGCTCGGCGGCCTCGGCGATCGACAGCTGCTCGGGCAGATCGTCCGGGAGCTCGAGCAGGCAGAGCAGGTCCGGGTCGATCGGTTCCAGCTCCGGGTGGTGTGCCGCGATGGCGGTACGGCGGTCCGTGAGCAGCTCGGTCGCGTTCATGTCTTCGACCGTACGCCTTAGAGCGCACTCAAAGGCAAACTCTCATCCGATCAAGTTGTGCAGCTGGTGCCGGCCGGAGATGCCGAGCTTGGGGTAGGCGCGGTAGAGGTGCGAGGCGATGGTTCGCGGGGAGAGGAAGAGACGATCGCCGATCTCGGCGTTGGTCAGGCCGCGGGCGGCGAGCAGGACGATCTCGCGTTGCTGTGCGGTGAGTTCGGCGAGGGCGTCGGTGATGGTGGTCGGGGTGAGCGGCTCGGCTACGCCGCAGGCGCGGAGTTCGGTCTCGGTACGCCGGGTCCAGGGGACCGCTCCGAGTCGGCGGAAGGTCTCCAGCGCGGCGGCGAGGACCGGCTTGGCGTCGTTGATGCGTCGTTGCCGCCGGAGCCACTCGCCGTAGTCGAGCCGGAGCAACGCCCGCTCGAACGGCCACTGCTCACCCGCGGGATCGGCCAGCGCCTGCTCGAACCACTCCGGTTCGCCGATGAGCGCCCGGGCTCGTGCGACCAACTGCCGTTGACGCGGGCCCATCGCGACTGCGTTCTCGACGAGAGCATGAACCTCGGGGGCGCGTTCGGCCCGGACGGCGGCCGCGGCCAGGTCGGCGATCGCCAGGTACGACACGTGGTGATGCAACGGCTCACCGGCATCGGAGAAGAGCCGCCGCAACTCGGTGTACGCCGAGCCGTAGTTGCCCGCACCGAATGCCGCCTTCCCCGCCGCATGGAACGCCCGCGCGGCCACCGACCGGTACTCCCGCTGATCCGCGGCCTTCGTTGCCCTGGCCAACAACCGTCGCGCTTCGGCGGCCTCACCGCGGAACGCCAGCACCGTCGCCGTACTCAGATCGGCCGACGCGGCAACAGTCTCCATTTGGTATGCCAAAGCGGCGTCGTACGCCTCCCGGCCGGCCGCGAGCGCCTCGTCCCAGCGGCCGCTGTCGATACAGGCCCACTGCAATGCCGACAGCGCCGCGCCGCTTCCGCCACGCATCCCGGGTTCGCGCAGCCGACTGAGTGCCTCGCGCAACAACTTCACGGCGAGTTCCGTTGCGTCGAGCAACCACGCGGCCGCGCCGGCCATGCCCGGATCACTGACCTTCCCGAGCCGATCCAGCTCACCGACAAGCTCCGCCGACGGCTCCACACAAGCCCACGCCCAGAGCCGAGGCACAACGTCACCGGGCGGCAACAGCTTCAACCCGTCGAGTACGGCGGACCGATCGCCCGGATCACCCGACTGGTACGCAACTGTCGCAGCCAACGCGATCGCATCCCAGGCGATCGCCGGCTGCCGTGCCGCCGCCTCCGACGAGACCGTGAGCAGCGTCGACAACGCGGCGCCGTGCTGGTTGGACCAGACCAACGCCCAGCCGATCAACTGCTGAGCAGCAATCCGCACCGACGGATCGGCGGTCAACGCCAGCGCTCGCGCAGCGAGATCCTCGACCCAGTCCGCCTGACCGCTCGACAGCGCGAGCCCGGCCGCCGTCAATAGCCGCCGAGCCCGGTCGCCCTCCGACGGACTTAGCTCGGCCGCCCGCTCCAACGCTCGTGCCGCCGCGGCCGCACCGCCACGCTGTTGTGTCTGCGCGGCCGTCGCCTCCAACAGCGCCGCGAGCTTCTCGTCGGGTTCGAGCGCCGCTGCCGCACGGTGCCAGGCGTGCCGATCCGGCTGATCGACCAGTGCATCGGCGATCCGCGCATGAGCCGCGGCCCGTTCGGCAAAGGGCACCGAGTGATAGACGGCGGCACGCACCAGCGGATGCGTGAACTGAGGCCCCGAGCCGTCCACCCGGATCAGCCCGGCCCGCTCAGCGGGAGCAAGAGCCTCCAGCCCAGGCACCTGCAACGCCAGCTCCGGACTATCGGCGACTGCGGCCAGCAGCAGCGCCGTACGCGTCGACTCAGGCAGTACGGCGACCTGTGCGGCGAGCACGCTGCGCAGTCGATCGGTCAGCGGCAACGGTTCGGCCGCCCAACGCCGGCCGGCACCTGGATCGGCGGCGATCGCCTTCGACAGTTCGATCAGTGCGAGCGGATTTCCGGCGGCCTGGGCGAGGACCTGTTCTCGCGCCCGCTCGCGTGGCGGATGCGGCTGCTGATCGAGCAGCAGCCTGGCGTCCGCAGTACCCAACGGCTGCAGGCGGAGTTCGGCGAAGTCGAACCCTGGCGGAGCCGTCGCACCACGGGCGGCGATCAACATGACGAGCGGTTCGGAGTCCAGCCGACGCGCAGCGAACGAGAGACTGTCCAGCGATGCGCGATCCAGCCACTGAGCGTCGTCGACGGCGACGAGCAGGGGAGTGGTCTCGGCCACGAGCGACAACAACGTGAGTACGGCGATTCCCGTCAGCAGGCTGTCCGCCGGGACCGGTTCGTCGGTCAGCGCGAACGCACCGAGCAGCGCCTGTGCCTGGCGGTTCGGGAGCTTCGGGACGACGTCGAGCACCGGGCGGAGCAGCTGGTGCAGACCGGCGTACGCGAGATCTCTCTCCGACTCGCGGCCGACGACGCTGAGTACGCGGCGGCCCGCGGTGCGCGCCCGTTCGGTCACGTCGGCCATGAGTGCTGTCTTGCCCAGGCCGGGATCGCCGAGCAGGACCTGTACGCGTGGCGCGGTGTGGGGTGCGGCAACGAGTTGCGCGAGCTGGAACAGCTCAGTGTCCCGTCCGATCACCCCGATGCCAGTGGGAGCCACTTGAGCAGTCTCCCACCGGGATCAGTCAACGTGCGGATACCCCTGACCGCGGCCGGCTCGCGAGCATGAACTCAAGACTGCGATGAAAGGACCTCCCGAGATGGACAACCGACCGAACATCGTCCTCGTGCACGGCGCCTGGGCCGACGGCTCGTGCTGGAGCGGCGTCATCGAACGGCTGCAGGCGGACGGGTACCGGGTGACCGCTCCGCAGTTCCCGCTCACGTCGCTCGCCGCCGACGTCGCGCGGCTGCGGCAAGTACTGGAACTCCAGGACGGTCCGACGATCGTCGCCGGGCACTCGTACGGCGGTCAGATCGTCACCGCGCTCGGCACCGAGGCGCCGAACGTGGTCGGCCTGGTCTACATTGCCGCGTTCGCCCTGGACAACGGCGAGGCGCTGGGCGCGCTGCTGTCCCAGGGGCCGACACCGGCGGCGCTCGTCCATCTGTTCACCGACCAGCAGGGCTTCAACTGGTTGTCCGAGGACGACTTCGTCGGCCACTTCGCCGGCGACCTCGAGCCCGCCAAGGCGAGGGTCCTGTACGCCGTGCAGCAGCCGCTCGCCGGGTCGACGTTCACCGACGTGATGGGCGTACCGGCGTGGAAGTCCCTGCCGACCTGGTACCTGGTCGCGAAGGGCGACGAGGCGATCCCGCCGGACGCCGAGCGTCAGTTCGCCGGCCGGATGGGTGCGACGACGGTGGAGGTCGAGTCGGGCCACGTCGCGATGGTCTCCCACCCCGACGAGGTCACCGACCTGATCCGCACCGCCGCGGAGGGCGTGCACTGATCGGGGCAGAAGCCGCCGGCAGCGCTTTGCCGGCGGCTCAGGCCTGGCAGTCCTGGCAGGTGCCGAAGATTTCGAGGGTGTGGCTGATGTCGGCGTACCCGTGCTCGGCGGCGACCTTGTCGGCCCAGCGCTCCACGGCCGGTCCCTCGACCTCGACGGTCCGGCCGCAGTTGCGGCAGACCAGGTGGTGGTGATGACCCTTCGAGCAGCGCCGGTACGCCGTCTCGCCGTCGGCGTTGCGCAGTACGTCGACCTCGCTGGAGTCCGCGAGCGCCTGCAGGGTCCGGTAGACAGTGGTCAGGCCGACGTTCTCACCGGCGGACCGGAGGTCCTGGTGGATCTCCTGGGCGGTGCGGAATTCGTCGAGCTTGTCAAGCGCTTGCGCGACCGCCGCGCGCTGACGGGTCGAGCGTGTTCCGATAGCCACCGTTCCTCCTGTCATCTCATCACCACGCCCAATTCTCTCAGAAGTCAGCAAGTGTCAGTGCTCATCCCAGTGATCCCCGTGTGCCGCGTGCAGGTGCCCGTCGTGCACATAGTCCACGTGGTCACCGTGTTCGACCTTCTTGTGACCGCAGACCTGGTTGTGCGCGTGCGGGTGCCCGGCACTCACCACATGCGGCTCAGGCGCGGGTACGCCGACCTCCGGCTCCTCGTCCGCGAGCGGACGCGCCCGCCCGGACCGCCGCCGGAGCAGCGTCCCGACCGTGGCCGCCACCACGAACCCGGCCAGCGCCAGTACGACGATGGTCGCGCCCGGAGCCACATTCGCGTTGTACGACGTGACGATCCCGGCCAGACACGCCAGCACCCCGATGATGCACGCAGTGACAAACGTACTGCGGAACGAGCGCGTCACCTGCTGCGCTGTCGCCACCGGGACCACCATCAGCGCACTGACCAGCAGCAGGCCCACGGTCCGCATCGCCACGGTGACCGTCACCGCAGCCATCACAGCGATCACGAGGTTGAGCAGCTGCACCCGGAGTCCCGTCGTACGGGCGAACTCCTCGTCCTGGCACACCGCGAACAGCTGCGGTCCCAGACCGATCGCCACGACCAGCACGGCCACGGCCAGGCCGACGACGACGTACAGGTCACTCTGGGACACCGTGGTCAGTGAACCGAACAGATAGGTGTTCAGGGTGGCCGCACCTTGACCAGCCAGCCCGATGAGCAGCACACCGCCGGCGATACCGCCGTAGAACAGCAGGGCGAGCGCCACGTCCCCAGTGGCCTTGCCGCGCGCCCGGACCAGCTCGATAGCGGTCGCACCGGCGATCGATACGAGTACGGCGGTCAGGACCGGGGCGCTCCCGGTGAGCAGCCCGAGTGCGACGCCGGTGATCGCGATGTGGCCGATGCCGTCACCCATCAGCGACAGCCGCCGCTGCACCAGGTAGGTCCCGATGGCCGGGGCGGACAGACCGGTCAGCAGGCCGGCGATCAGCGCCCGCTGCATGAACGCGAGCTCGAACATGCTCATGAAGGTGTCCACCCCGCTCCGTCGTCGATGTCGTCGGTGTGTGAGTGGTGGACGTGGGCGTGGGTCTGCGAGGCGTGCGGCGGCCCGTCGTACACGATGCGGCCGCGGCGCATCACCACCGAGCGGTCGATCAGCGCGTCCATCGGGCCGAGATCGTGGCTCACCATCACGACCGTCGTACCGCTGGCGACCCGGTCCCGGACCGCGTCGGCGAAGATCTGCTGGCTGGCCAGATCCACGCCGGCGGTCGGCTCGTCGAGGATCAGCAGCTCCGGGTCGGACACCAGCGCCCGCGCGATCAGGACCCGCTGCTGCTGCCCGCCGGACAACTCGGCGACGGCGTCCTTGCGCCGGTCGGCCATGTCGACGACCTCGAGGGCCTGCTCGATCGCCAGCTTGCCGTCCGCCCCGAGCGGGCTGAACAGTCGCCGCTTGGAGAGCAGGCCCGACGAGACCACCTCGTACACGGTCGCCGGTACGCCGCCGGCCGCGGTGATGCGCTGCGGTACGTACCCGACGCGGCGCCACTGGCGGAAGCGGGGGACCGGAGTACCGAACAGTCGCACCTCGCCGCGGGCCGCCGGCAGCAGGCCGACGATGGTCTTGATCAGCGTGGACTTGCCGGACCCGTTGGTCCCGAGCACGGCGACGACCTCGCCCTGCCGGATCCGCAGATCGATACCCCGAAGCACGAGCCGACCGCCCAGATCCACCGAAAGATCGGAGACCTGGACGGCCCTGGGGGAGTCTTCAGGTGTCATTTGCAGCCGTTCGCCGTCCGCAGTTCCTGCAGGTTCTGCTGCATGAGGGTCAGGTACGTTTCCTTGGAGTTGGCGTCGGACAGGCCCTCGATCGGGCTGAGCACGGCGGTCTTGACACCGACGTCGTTCGCGATCGTGTCGGCCACCTTCGGACTGACCAGCTCCTCGTAGAAGATCGTCGTCACTTTCTGGGCCTTCACGATGTCCTGGACCTCCTTGATCCGGCTCGGCGTCGGCTCGGCGTCCGGCGTGAACCCGGCGATCCCGACCATCGTCAGACCGTATCGCTTCGCCAGGTAGGCGAACGCCTCGTGACTCGTCACGAACGTGTTCAGCTTGCAGTCGGTCAGACCGGTCTTGTACTGCGCGTCGAGCTTGCTGATCTGACCGAGCAGGGCCTGGGCGCGTTCGTGGTACCCGGCGGCGTTGGCGCTGTCGACGCTGGCCAGCTTCTCCTCGACCGCCTTGACGACCTCGGCATACCGCACCGGGTCGAGCCAGAAGTGCGGGTCGAGCGCGTCCTCCTTGTGGGCGGCCGGCGCCGCACCGTCGCCGTGCTCCTCGAAGTCGGCGCCCGTCGTCTCCAGTTGGGCGGCCGGCGAGACGTCGAAGCCGGCGTCCTGCGCGTTCTGATCGACGGCCTCGTCGACGGCCGGCTGCAGCTTCTTCTCGTAGATCACGACCTTCGCCTCGACCATCGATCCGACCTGCTTGGGGGTCAGCTCCAGGTCGTGCGGCTCGACACCCGGTGCGGTCAGGGTGGTCACGTGCACGGCGTCGCCACCCACCGTGCGAGCGATGAACTCGAGCGGGTAGAACGAGGTCACGACGTCGAGCTTCCCGTCCGCGGCGCCGGTGGCCGACGGGCCACCGCATCCGGCCAGGGCGAGTGTCGCCGTGACGACGGCACCGGCGACAATAGCTCGAAGACCTGATCTCATGACAATCATTTTCATTTTATTGGAACTGGTTGTCAAAACAAGGAGTCACTTTGGCCAGCCGCAACGTCGGGCGTCGGCGCGCAGACCACCGGAGCAACCGGCGCCGGAAGCTGGAAATTCCCCAGGGCCACGGCCACGGTCATGGGCACGGTCACGGCGACCATGTGGTCGACACCTCAGTGGTGAACGACGATGCGATCGTCGCTCGCCGGGTCCGCATCGTGGTCGCCGCGGTGCTGATCCCGCTGCTCCTCGCCGCGGTCGTCGGCATGATCGTCATGTGGCCCAACGGCGACGTGAAGGTTGCGTCGTACCAGACCCAGACCGCCCGCGGCGAGGTCACGGCGATCAAACCGTGCCCGGCCCCGAAAGCCGGAACCCCGGCCCAGTGCGACCAGGCGACGGTCAAGCTCACCAGCGGCCCCGACAAGGGCAAGGTGATCCCGGTCGAGGTCCCGCCGGCCAATCAGACGTCGATCCCGGTCAAGGTCGGGCAGTCGATCATGCTCGGCGTGCAGGACGCGCCGACGGTCGCCGAGCGGTACTCGTACGTCGACCACGACCGCACCAACTCGCTGTTGGTGCTGGCCGCGATCTTTGCCGTGGCGGTCGTCGCGCTATCGCGCTGGCGAGGGTTCGCGGCATTGATCGCGCTTGCGGTGACGGCGGTCATGCTGACGCAGTTCATCCTCCCGGCGATCCTCCATGGCGAGAACGCGCTCCTGGTCGCGGTCGTCGGCGGCACGGTGATCATGGCGATCGCGTTGTTCCTCACGCACGGGATCAATGCCGAGAGTTCGATCGCATTGTCCGGGACAGTGGTCGCACTCGGGCTGACGGTCTTGCTCGGCTGGTTCTTCACCAAGTTCTGCCAGCTGAGCGGCCTGGCGTCCGAGGGCGCGTCGGGTGCCAAGTCCCTGGTGCCCGACATCGACCTCACCGGCCTGCTGGTCGCAGGCATGGTGATCGGCGCACTCGGCGTACTGGATGACGTGACGGTCACCCAAGCGGCGGCCGTCTGGGAGTTGTCGGCAGCGAACCCGACCGCCAACCGCCGCGAGCTCGTCGCCGCCGGCCTGCGCATCGGCCGCACCCACGTCGCCTCGGTGGTCAACACCCTCGTCCTCGCGTACGCCGGGGCAGCGTTGCCGGTGCTGCTGGTCTTCGCCATCCAGGACCTGCCCGGCCGGGCCGTCCTGTCCACCGAGTCGGTCGCGATGGAGATCGTCCGCGGTCTCGTCGGCAGCCTCGGCATCATCGCCGCCGTACCGCTGACCACCGCGCTCGCCGCGATGGCCGTCGCGGACCGCTCTCGCGAACTGGTTGCCGAACCCGAACACATCACCAACTGAAAATCAGCCCTTCCGCCCAGGCCGTCAGGCTCCTAGAGTGCTGATAGGTCACGGAGAGTCCGCCCGCAATTACCTTCGGTGGCCTAACGGGGTGAGGAGCGCTGATGAGATTCCGTCATCGGGATGGTTCGATCGTCCATCTGGGGTACTGCGCGACCGTGCATCCGGCCGGAGAGCTGGACGAGCTGATCGCCGGTCTCGACGACTGCGCCGGCCCGGTGCGGGCGGCCCTCGACGTACCTGTGCTCGGGGTCGGGCTGTGGCTCCCGCATCAGCTGGCCGATCGGCTCGCGAACTCGCCGGCTTCGCTCAGCAAGCTCCGCCGATCGCTGCAGCGCAATCGGCTCGAGGTCGTCACGCTGAACGGCACGCCGCACTCGCACTTCACCGACAAGATCGTCGGCACCAAGCTGTACTGCCCGGACTGGACCGACCCGGAGCGCCTTCGCTACACCCTCGACCTGGTCGACGTACTGGCCGAGCTGCTCCCCGCGGACGCGTCGTACGGCTCGATCTCGACCGTGCCGCTCGCCTGGCGCGTGCCGTGGTCGAAGGCGCGCAACCGTGCCGCGCGCGAAGCGTTCGACCGGGTAGAGCAGCACCTCGCCCGCACCGAGACGAGGACCGGCCGGACGATCCGGCTCGCCGTCGAGACCGAGCCCGGCTGCGTCCTCGAAATGGTCGGCCAGGCCGCTGCGTGGCTGGACCGCTACTCCAGTCCGTACGGCGGTACGTCGCGCATCGGGCTGGGATTGGATGCGTGCCATCTGGCCGTGCAGTTCGAGGAGCCGGCGGATGTGTTCCAGATGCTGTGGCGGGCGGGTGTCGATGTGGTCAAAGGGCAGTTGTCCGTTGCGCCGACGCTGGTGGACCCGTCTGATGCGGCGGCTCGGTACGTGCTCAGCCAGCTCGGCACGCCGAAGTACCTGCGTCAGGTGCGTGAGTGGGGCGGGCCGGGCGTGGATGACGTGGCGCAGGCGTATGAGCTGTCCGGGCACGCGGCCTGGCGGATGCATACGCACCTGCCGGCCCACAGTGCGGCGCCGGACGGGTTGAGCGTGACGACCGGCGTACTGGACGACTGTTTGACCAGACTGGTCGGTGGAGGCCATCCACTCACGCACCACCTCGAGTCCGAGGTGTACACGTGGCCGCGTGGTCGACACTCCTTGGTCAAACGGATCACCAAGGAGCTGGCGTGGCTACGCGGCCGCCTGACCGACCTGGGGCTGGACGAGGTCCACTGAGCTGAGCGTCTTGCCCACAGCGTTCTGCGACCAGATGAGACGCTGCACTCCGGTCGGCAGCTTCGCCAGCGATGCAGCGGCGAACGGCATCAGCCGCAGTGCCAGCGGGCTGCCCGGGATGATCGTGCCCATCAACTTCGGACCGATCCGCCGACTCTGGTCAACCAGCGGCCTGATGATCCGCTCGTAGCTCTTCAGCCCGGACGCCAGATCGTCGCGTGCCTTGGCCAGCTCGCCGGCGAGGACGTACGCCGTGATGACGGCCAGACTGGTCCCGCCGCCGACCGCTGGGCCGGGGCAATAGCCGGCGTCGCCGACCAGTCCGATGCGGCCGGTGCTCCACGTGTCCAGGGTGATCTGTGCGATCGAGTCGAAGTAGAAGTCCTCGGCCGACTCCAGGTGCTCCAGCAGCTGGGGCACCTTCCAGCCGTAGTTGCTGAACTCCCTTACCAGCAAGGCCTTCTGCTCGTCCTTGTCGCGGTAGTCGTAGTGCAGCTCGTGCGGCGTACGGAACAGGAAGCCGCTGCGGGTCTGGCCGGTCTGGTGCACGCCGTAGATGCCGACGAGCTTGTCGACCGACAGATGCGCGAGGGTGTGGTTGCCGACGTCGAAGATGTCCGGCATCGAGAAGACGGCGAGGTAACCACCGAGCCAGCGGCGCAGCGGTTCCTCCGGCCCGAACGCGAGGCGGCGTACGTTCGAGTGCAGGCCGTCGGCCCCGATGACCAGGTCGAACCGACGTTGTGTGCCGGAGTCGAAGGTGACGTCGACACCGCTGCCGTCGTCGTCCAGGCTCGCGATCGAATCGCCGAAGATGTACTCGGCCGAGTCGCGCGAGGCGTCGTACAGGATCCTGGTCAGCTCGCCGCGGAGGATCTCCACGTGGCTGCTCGAGATCCCGGCGTACATCCGGCTGAGGTCGACCTCGACAGGGCGCCGGCCGAACCGTTCCATCGTCATCGACTCGATCCGGGTGCGGGCCGCGTCGATCGCGTCCCAGCAGCCCATCCAGCGGGTCACCTCGGCGGCCGAGCTGAACAGGTCGACGGCGTGACCGCCGAGGCCGTGCCGCAGCTCGGGCGTGCGCTCGACGATCGTCGGCTCGAAACCGTAGCGGTGCAACCAGTGCGCGAGCACCGGACCGGCCACGCTGCCACCCGAGATCAGGACCTTCATCGCGAACCCCCTTTTGTTTACTTAACGGAAGGTAAGCAAACCCGCCCGGCGATGTCAATGGCTTACTTACCGGAAGGTCAGTTAATCTTCGGGGTATGCCGAGACAACGGACCGGGGACACCCGGGCGCGGATCCAGCAGGCCGCGCTGGACCTGTTCGCGGAGCAGGGCCTGCAGCAGACCAGCCTGCGCGATATCGCCGACCGGCTCGGGGTGACCAAGCCGGCGTTGTACTACCACTTCGCGTCCCGCGAGGATCTGCTGAACAGCCTGGTCGAGCCGTTGATCGCCGACTTCGAGGCGTACGCCGCCGCGCAGCAGGCCGCCGCGCCGATCGCGCCGCGCGAGCTCCTCGGCTCGTACTTCGACCTCGCCTACCGGCACCGCGCGCTGATCCAGCTCGCGATCCGCGACCTCTCGGTGCTGCACGAGCTCAAACTGGCCGAACGCTTCATCGAATGGCGTGGCGCGCTCGCGGAGCTGCTGATCGGCACGAACCCGTCGCTGTCGGATGTGGTGCGCTGCATGGTCGCACTGGGCGGCCTGTCGGACTGCGCGGTCATGCTCGACCACGATCCGGTGTCGGAGTTGCGTGAGGCCGCGGTCGAAGCGGCGTACGACAGCCTCGGCCGGCCTTGATCAGCCGTTTGCGATCCGCGACACGGCGAACAACAGAATGACGAGAATCGAGAACAGCCGCAGGAACTTCGGCCCGCCCGTCACCGCCGGCCACGACAGGAATGCCAGCCACCCCAGCAACAACGCCAGCAGCACCAGCGCCGGCACTCCGATCACCACCGGAGCGAACACTCCGGCCAGTGCGAGCACCAGGGTGATCCCCGGCAACGTCAACTTCGGCGCGGCGTGCAGCTTTGCCACATACGGATAACTGACCTTCGTGATCCGCTGCCGCAACGGACTGCTGGGGGTGCTCATACCTCTATTGTTCCAGGTCCTATGGTTGGGCCCGTGTTCGTGGTGATCAGGTTCCGGGTGGCGGAGTCCTCGCAGGCCGAGTTCGCGGAGCGGGTGAAGGCCGCGGTCGACGTGCTTTCGCAGCAGAAGGGGTTCGTCTCGGCCCGGGTCGGCCGGAACGTCGACGACCCTGAGTTGCTGGCGCTGGACCTGGAGTTCGTGAACGTCGGGAGTTACCGGCGGGCGTTGTCGCCGTACGACGTGAAAGTGGCCGCGGTGCCGCTGTTGTCGGAGGCGATCAACGAGCCGACGGCGTACGAGGACTGGCCCGGGGATTTGCTGACCTAGCACGGATTCGATGGCGGCCACCAAGGACCGATAGCCTGGACCTTTCCGTAGCTTCACCTGTGCCTGTTCTGGAGTCGAAAAGTGCCCGTGGAAACCGTCGATGCCGTCGTCAGCCTCAGCAAGCGGAGAGGCTTCGTGTATCCCTGCGGCGAGATCTACGGCGGTACCAAGTCGGCCTGGGACTACGGACCGCTCGGGGTCGAGCTGAAGAACAACGTCCGGACCCAGTGGTGGCGGACGATGGTGACCGGCCGCGACGACATCGTCGGCCTCGACTCCTCGGTGATCCTGCCGACCCAGGTCTGGGAGGCCTCCGGCCACCTGGCCGAGTTCGTCGACCCGCTGACCGAGTGCCAGTCCTGCCACAAGCGGTTCCGCGACGACCACCTCCGCGAGGACTTCGCCCGCCGGAAGAACAAGGGCGTCGACGACGTCAAGCTGGCCGAGATCGCCTGCCCGAACTGCGGTAACAAGGGCACGTTCACCGAGCCGCGGATGTTCAACGGCCTGCTGAAGACCTACCTCGGCCCGGTCGAGTCCGAGGAGGGCCTGCACTACCTCCGCCCGGAGACCGCGCAGGGCATCTTCATCAACTTCGCGAACGTGATGGGCACCGCCCGGAAGAAGCCGCCGTTCGGTATCGCCCAGGTCGGCAAGAGCTTCCGCAACGAGATCACGCCGGGCAACTTCATCTTCCGGACCCGCGAGTTCGAGCAGATGGAGATGGAGTTCTTCGTCGAGCCCGGCACCGACGAGGACTGGCACGAGTACTGGCTGAAGGCCCGCTGGGACTGGTACACCGGCCTCGGTCTGAACCCGGACAACATGCGGTTCTACGAGCACCCGAAGGAGAAGCTGAGCCACTACTCGAAGCGCACCGTCGACATCGAGTATCGGTTCAACTTCGGCGGCAAGGAGTTCGACGAGCTCGAGGGCATCGCGAACCGCACCGACTTCGACCTGTCCACACACTCCAAGCACTCCGGCGCCGACCTGTCGTACTTCGACCAGGAGAAGGGCGAGCGCTGGACGCCGTACGTGATCGAGCCCGCGGCCGGCCTCACCCGCAACGTGCTCGCGTTCCTGCTCGACGCGTACACCGAGGACGAGGCCCCGAACGCGAAGGGCGGGGTGGACAAGCGCACGGTACTGCGGTTCGACCCGCGGCTCGCGCCGGTCAAGGCCGCCGTACTCCCGCTGTCCCGCAACGCGGATCTGTCGCCGAAGGCGCGTGATCTCGCCGCCGAGCTGCGGAAGAGCTGGAACGTCGACTTCGACGACGCCGGCGCGATCGGGCGGCGGTACCGGCGACAGGACGAGATCGGTACGCCGTACTGCATCACCGTCGACTTCGACACGCTCGAGGACCAGGCCGTGACGATCCGGGAGCGCGACTCGATGAAGCAGGAGCGGGTCGCGTTGACCGAGGTCACCGGGTACCTCGCGCAGCACCTGGTGGGTTGCTGAGGATGAGGCTGTCGCGGGATCGGGTTCGCTTCGGGCTGGCCGTCTTCGGGTTGTCTGCGCTGGCGGTGTTCTTGTTGTCTGCTTGCTCGGACAGCAAGCCTTCGGCCGGGAGCTCGCCGTCCGCGTCTTCCTCCGCCAGCGCGCCGTCCAGCGCCCCGATCCCGACCGCTTCTACGCCTTCGCTGACCCCGCTGCCGACGCCGTCGAAGCCGTGGCCGACGCCGAAGGTGACAGGCGAGCCGGCCGACGACGCTCCGCTGGCGTCGCGGATCACCTTCGCGATCTCCAAGCAGGCGCAGATCGCGGCCGGCAAGGCAGCCACCACGACGGTGAAGTGCCCCGGCATCGACAAGGTCGAGACCGCGGGCCAGCACGAGCTCACGTGCACTGTCACGTACGCCGGGAAGTCGTACAGCGGCACGTTGACGGTCGACGCGAAGCAGTACTCGGCGTCGTACAAGTTCACGTCGGACTCGGTCGCGATCGTTCGCGCGAAGGTCGTCGACGCCGTGCAGCGGTCGGCCGCCGATGCCGCGAAGGTCACCTGCACGATGGATGATGTTGCCGTGGTCAAGCATTCCGACGCGGGGATCGCGTGCGACGTGACGACGACGGCGAACGCCGTACAGCCTTATAAAGCACAGGTTTCCGGCAACGGCCAGGTGCTGGTGGCGAAGGCCTGATGTTGCAGCTGGGCGGGCTCACGATCGACACGCCGGTGGTGCTGGCGCCGATGGCCGGGATCACCAACGCGGCGTACCGGCAGCTGTGCGCGGAGCAAGGTGCGGGGCTCTACGTCTGCGAGATGATCACGTCCCGCGGGATCGTCGAGGGTGACCAGAAGTCGTTGGACATGCTGACGTTCGCCGACTCCGAGACGGTGCGGTCGGTGCAGCTCTACGGCGTCGACCCGGTCTACATCGGGCGTGCTGTGCAGATCCTTTGTGATGCCTACGGTGTCGCGCACATCGATCTGAACTTCGGCTGCCCGGTCCCGAAGGTGACGCGTAAGGGCGGCGGTGCCGCACTGCCGTGGAAGCGGAACCTGCTCGGCGCGATCCTCCGCTCCGCGGTCCACGCGGCGACGCCGTACGGCATCCCTGTCACGATGAAGACGCGGATCGGGATCGACCACTCGCACCAGACGTACTTGGATGCCGGGCGGATCGCCGAGGAGTCGGGCGCGGCCGCGATCGGTCTGCACGGGCGTACGGCGGCACAGGCCTACTCCGGTCAGGCGGACTGGTCGACGATCGCCGCGCTGGTGGAGCACGTATCGATTCCCGTGCTGGGGAACGGCGACATCTGGGAAGCCGGTGACGCCCTCCGGATGGTCGCCGAGACAGGCTGCGCCGGGGTGATTGTCGGGCGCGGGTGTTTGGGGCGCCCGTGGTTGTTCCGGGATCTTGCTGTGGCGTTTGGTGGCGGCGAGGCGCTGAACCTGCCGACGCTCGGCGAAGTCGCCGTCGTGATGCGCCGCCACGCTGAGCTGCTGGCCGAGCTCATGGGCGAGCAGCGCGGGCTACGCGACTTCCGCAAGCACGTCCCCTGGTACCTGAAGGGTTTCCCCGCCGGCGGCGAACTCCGCGCCGCCCTGGGCATGGTCGACACCCTCACCCACCTGGACGAACTCCTAGCCCAACTAGACCCCATCGTCCCCTTCCCAGTAGCCGAACTAGGCGCCCCCCGAGGCCGCCAAGGCAGCCCCCGAGACCACGTCGTCCTACCCCAAGGCTGGCTAGACGACACCGACGGCCTGTCCACGGATCTAGCCGAAGCCGAGATCGGCGTCTCCGGCGGCTAACAGCTGAAGGACACCGGCCAAAGGACACCGCTTCGCGGCGACTGGTCGATTGGCCGCCTTCGGCGGCGCGGATCGTGCTCCGGCCGACCCATCTGGTGCAGATGATCGCCGGTTCGCCGGACCGCTCTCATCGGATGAGGACGAAGGCGATCGCCAGGGCGGATGTTGACTTCCCGCCCACCCACTCAAATGTGGTGAGGGACGGTGTGATTGCCGGCGTGTGGTTGCCCGCCCGCCCACCCAAATGAGGTGGGGGAGCACGTCGTGTCTGGCGTGAGGGTGGCTGCCCGGCTGCCCACCACCATGTGGTTGGGAGGATGCGGTGTCGTTCGAGTGAGCGTGGTTTCCTCCCGCGCTCGACCCTGGAACGCGCCAGGACTGTTGCCTCCGAGCCGCCGGCCAGTGGGGCTAACGCATCGACGCCTGCCAGGATCTAGATGCTGAGGGCAACTACCTGTCGACTGGTCAGCTCATGCCGACCGTCTGGTGGTCGGGTTCTACGACGATGACGACCCGCTCGTGGTCGGGGGGGTACTTGATGTCTATGTACTTCGCGACCAGCTGGTCGATGATCGCCCATGCCTCGTCGCCCTCGATCCACTCGACGGCCCGGCCGCGGATGGCGATCGGTTCGAAGGGGTTGTCGGCGGGGACGATCGAGAGAGCTAGGCGGGGATCGCGGCGTAGGTTGCGGGCTTTCTGCATGCCGGGGCCGGTGAAGAAGACGATGTGGTTGCCTCGGGTGCCGGCGTACACCGGGGTGCTGTGGGGGGAGCCGTCGGGGAGGGTTGTTGCTAGGTGGGCGAAGGCGGGGCCGGCTAGGACGCGGCGGATGGTGGGGTCGAGCATGGGTGAGGCCTTTCAGCGTGGGTTGGTGGTGCGCCAGGTGATGTAGTGGGCGACGGCTTCGGGGAAGGTGAAGGTGGGGGTGAAGCCGGTCTCCGTTGTCAGGCGGGTGATGTCTAGGTGTGGACTGGTTTCGCCGCCGGGCTCGACGGAGAGCTGGTCGGCGGCGTCGGCGTACGTGAAGGGGGTGCCGCTGGAGACGTTGTAGGTGGTGTGGTTGAGGACCTCGGCATTGACCAGGGACGCGATCGCGCGGCCCATGTCCGGCGCGTAGCACCAGTCGCCGCCGGTGTCGGCGGGTAGGGGAGTGGGGGTCTCGCCGCGGAGTACGGCGCTGACGTACGGCGGGATCGGGCTGAAGATCGACTCCGGGTCCATCAGCGGGCCCCAGGTCGAGCCGATGCGGAGCACGATCGGGTGGATGCCGGTTCCGGCGAGGCTGTGGGTCGTCACGGGCTCGACGGCCTTCTTGAAGGCGACGATCAGGTGCGGGAGGTCGGCGGTCGGGAGCGGGAGGCCTTCGTGCCAAGGGCTTTCGTCCTGCCCGATGTACACCCCGATGCTGCTGGCGACCGCAAACCGCCGTACGCCCCACGTCCGCGCCGCATCCAGCGCGTTGAGCAACCCGACGGTGTCGTGGCGGAAGTACGCGACCGGATCCTCGGCAGGAATGCTCCCCGCGAGATGCACGATGTCGCTGATCGCGTACCGATCGCCGAGCTCGAGGAAGGCGGACCGGTCGGTGACGTCGAGCTGCTCGACGACGACCTTGCCGTCCAGGAACGAAGGGGCATCGGTACGCCGGTGGGACGTGATGACGACCTCGTGCCCGAGGTCGAGGAGGGCGCGGGCGGTGTGGGCGCCGATCATGCCGAGCCCACCGGTGACGAGAATCATGCCCGCGACGCTAAGACCGCGAAGACGTCCACTGCTTGAACGAATCCCGCACGATCCCTTGACCCGACCCCCGAAATCAGGGGACGTTAGACGGCATTGGATTTACGAATCACTTCCGAACCTGGTTCGTTGAAGGAGTGTCGTGGGCATCGTGATCGGCGTCGTCAGGCACGCGACCCACCACGAGTTGTACCACGAAGCGGCCCGCACGCTCGGCGGTGTCGACCTCGAGTGGGTCAGCTACGACCACGAGGACGAGATCCGGGACAAGGTCGCCGAGTTCCTCAGCACGACGCGACTCGACGGCTTCCTCGCCGGACCGGTCCCGTACGCCGCGAGCCGCGAACTGCTGCCGCCCGGGCTCCCGGTCGGCGTGATCCGTTCGTCGGCGCTCGATCTGACGCTCGCGCTGTACCGCGCCCAAGAACGCGGTTGGGGTCCGACACCGGTCAGCATCGACACGTTCCCGGCCGAAGCGGTCGAAGCGGTGGCGAGTGCACTGGACCTCGACCAGGACCAGATCGATTGTTTGCCCTACGCACCGACCCAGACCGTGGACGAGATCGTCGACTTCCACCGTTCGGTATACCAAAAGTTCGGCGACCGCAGCTACGTGATCAGCGGCCGCGCCGCGGTCCGCGAGCAGCTGGACGGGCAGCTCCGGATCATGAGCGGTATGCCGGTGCCGGCCACGATTCGCACCGAGCTGCACGAGCTCGCGCTCAGGATCGAATCCGAGCGTGCCAGCGCCCAGCGGTTCGCCGCCGGTGTCTTCCTCATCGACCGATCGGCGGACGTCGAACGCGCCCGGATCGGGCTGATGAACCACCTGCTCAACACCCCGGAATTCGCCGGCGCCTGGATCGAGAACCGCGGGCGCCGCGGTGTCGTCGTCTTCGCCCACAAGGCGTTGTTCGAGCGCATCACCCGCAACTGGGTCGCCGTACCCGCGCTGGCCGAGGCCGCCGCAGCGCTCGGCGCACAGATCTCCGCCGGCTTCGGCGTCGGCGTGTCCGCGCGCAACTGCGTCCTCCTCGCCGAGCAAGCCGCCGCGCGTGCCGAGCTATCCGAAGAACCCTGTGCGTACCTCTTCGAGGACAGCGGCGTCGTCATCGGCCCGATGGGCCCGGCCGGCGAAGCGCTCCGGTTCTCGTACCGCGAGCACGGTGAAGAGGTCGAACAACTGGCGAAGTACGTCGGTCTGAGCGCGACCACCGTGTCACGGCTGGCCGCGCTGGACCACGAACTCCAAGGCCGCACGCTCTCGCCCGGAGAGCTTGCCGGTCATCTCGGCATCACGGATCAGAGCGGACGCCGTCTCGTCCGCACCCTCGACGCAGGCGGCCTGGTGAGCGTCGAGGGCACCGCCCAGCACCACCCCAAAGGACGCCCGACGCGTCTCTACCGACTGCGCATCGTCCAAGCGCTGGAGAACCGAGAGGAACGCTCTTGAGAGACCCCGAGAATACGACCGTCGAGGTCGAGCTGCCCGACGACTTCGACGACTTCTGGGCGACCGGTCTGGCGGACTGTGCGTCGTACCCGCTGGACCCCGTCCTCACCGAGATGCCGACGCTCTCGACCGACAAGGTGATCGTCTACGACCTGCGCTATACCAGCTACGGCGGTCTGCGGATCGCCGGCTGGTATACCATCCCGCGCGATCATCCGGCGCCGCTGCCGGCTCTGGTCACGATCCCCGGCTACATCTCCGAGCCGACGATCCCGAAGGAATGGTCCGAGCTCGGGTACGCCGCACTCGCCGTCGCGCCGCGCGGCAAGCTCAGGTCGAACGAGACGTTCAACCCGGGCTACCCGGGACTGCTGACCCACAACATCGTCGACCCCAACACCTACGGCTATCGCGGGTTCTATCTGGACGTAGTCCGCGCAGTCGAGGTGTTGCTGGATCGTCCCGACGTCGACAACGGGAGGATCGGGCTGCAGGGATCGAGCCAGGGCGGTGGGCTCGGAATCTCCACAGCCGCGCTGATGCCCGACGTGATCCGCTGCGTGGCGGCGGGAGCGCCGTACCTCTGCGGCATCATGACCGCGCCGACGCTGACCCGCTCGTACCCGTACGAGGAGATCAACGAGTACCTGCGGATCCACCCGAAGGACGTCGACCGCGTACGCGAGACGGTCGCGTACTACGACGGCCTGAACTTCGCGCCGAAGGTCCAAGCGCCAACTCTCCTGTACGTCGGCCTCGAGGACGACGTCTGCCCGCCGGAGACCGGGTTCGCACTCCACCGCGCGCTGACCTGCGAGACCACGCTGCGGACCTATCCACACTGCGCGCACCACGCCGGCCTGCCGGACGTGATGCGGGTCGTCGAGGACTTCCTCGCCGAGCACCTCACCCCGGGACGGTGAACGAATGAACTTCGACAGCTATTGGTCCGCCGTCGACGACGAGCTGGCGGCGATCCCAGGCCGGCCCGTCCTCGATGTCGTACCGGCGCGGACGACCGACGAAGCCACGTTCTACACGCTGCGGATCACCAGCACCGGCCCGTACCGCGTGTACGGCAACCTCAGCATCCCGGCCGGCGACGGACCGTTCCCCGCACTCCTCATCACCCCGCGCTACGGCAGCGTCAACAACATCCCGCACCCGAACGACCGCAGCCGGTACGTCGTACTCAGCCTCATGCACCGCGGGCAGCGGCTCGCCGACGAGGGGTTCGCGGCGGCGTACCCAGGTCTGCTGACGATGGGCATCGACGACTCCGCGACGTACATCTACCGCGGCATCGCCGCCGACTGCCTACGGGCGGCCGAGTTCCTGCACGGACTGGCCGAAGTGGATCCGGAGAAGGTCGCGGTCACCGGCGACGATCTGGCGATGCTGACGGCTGCACGGCGCCCCGGCTTCAGCTCGATTCGCGTGACGGATCTCTTGTTCTACAGGGCGATGGAGGCACGCCTCAGGTCATCCCTCTACCCGCTGGAGGAGTTGAACGATCATCTCCGCACAGGCTCCTCAGCCGAGACCCTCGCCACCACACTGTCGTACTTCGATCCGGCGCGCCACGCGCCCGCGATCAGCTGTCGGACGTTGTTTGCCATCGACAACGAAGAATGGTGCGAGTCGCTGATCTCTGCCACCCGAGATGCCGAGGTCTACCACGTGACTCACAGAGACGGCACCGACAACGACTTTCTCGACGCCTGGCTCGCGGAGCGATCCGGAGTACCTGCCATGTCAAAGTTCATCGCATGAGCACCCCGCTCGGCGTCCGCCAGGTCATCAACGCCAACGCCACGGTCACGTTCCTCGGCGGCTCGCTGATGCCGCCGCCTGTTATCCAGGCGATGGCCGACGCCGCCACCCGCTTCGTCGACCTCCCCGAGTTGCAGGTGCGCGCGGGTGAGCGTCTCGCCGAACTGACCCACAACGAATCCGCCTACGTCACGTCCGGCGCCGCGGCAGCCATCACCCTCGCGATCGCGTCGTGCATCACCACCGAATCGCAAGCGTTCCCGACCGACGCCGAGGTCGTGATGTTCGCGAGCCAACGTAACGGCTACGACTACTCGGCCCGCTTCCTCGGCGTCCACATCGTCGAGATCGGCCCGTCCGTCGAGGAGCTACAAGCAGCACTCGTACGACGGCCCGCCTGCATGCTCTGGATGGCTGGCGCGCACTACGCGGCCGGCGCTCTCCCGATCGAGGAGGTAGTCCGGGTCGCGCAGGACGCCCCCGCTACGCCAGTGATCGTCGACGCCGCGGCTCAGATCCCGCCGGTCTCGTCGCTGTGGCGGTTCACCCGGGACATCGGCGCCGACGCGGTGATCGTCAGCGGCGGCAAGGGCCTGCGCGGGCCGCAGGCGAGCGGCCTTGTGCTGGGGAAGGCCTGGCTGATCGACCGGATCCGCGCGCACTCGTCGCCCAACCACGAGATCGGCCGCGGGATGAAGGTCGGCAAGGAGGAGCTCCTCGGCCTGCTCGCCGCGGTCGAGTGGACCCTTGAGCAGGACGAGGACGCGATGCTGGCGTCGTACGAGCGGATGGTCGACGACTGGATCGCCGGCTTGCAGGCGGTCCCCGGCCTGGTGGTCGAGCGCGGGTACCCGAGCGAGGCGGGCCAACCGCACAGCCGAGCGGTGCTCAGACTCCCCGGCACCCGCGACGAGGTGATCAAGAAACTCTGGGACGGCAACCCTCGAATCGCCGTCGGAACCTTCGGCCTCTCCGACGACGCGATCGCCCTCAACCCGCAGACGCTCCAACCCGGCGAGGACAAAGTGGTTCTCGAAGCCCTCATCACCCTTCTAAGCTCTGGGGATGGCGAGCAAGCCGGATGAGACGCGGGACGGCGTAGACCTGACCAACTTGGATCAGCCGTTGTTCGACGGGGCGGAGGCGACCAAGCGGGATCTGGTCGACTACCTGGACGCGGTGCACGAGCGGATCCTCCCGGAGCTGCGGGAGCGGCCGTTGTCGGTGATCCGGATCCGTCCGGGGCAGCCGAAGTTCATGCAGAAGAACGTTCCGAAGTACACGCCGGACTGGGTGAAGACCGTGCAGGTGTGGGCCGAGGCGTCGAAGCGCGAGGTGTCGTACGCGCTGTGCGACGACCGGCGGACGCTGCTGTGGTTCGCCAACCAGCGTGCCGTCGAGTACCACCCGACACTGATGCGGGCCGGTGCCTGGGACCACGTCACGCATCTCGTCCTCGACCTCGACCCGCCGGAGGGTGAGACATTCACGATGGCGGTCCAGGCGGCCTTGCTCGTACGCCAGGCGCTGACGGACTCCGGCCTGTCCGGCGCGGTCAAGACGAGCGGCGCGAAGGGTGTGCACGTGATCGTGCCGATCGTCGACACGGTGTCGATCGAGGACGCGGCGGCCGCAACCAGGGCGATCGCGGCGCGGGCGGAGAAGATCGATCCGGCGGTCGCGACCACGGCGTACATCAAGGACGATCGGCACGGGAAGGTGTTCGTCGACTCGACCCGTTCCGGCGGCGCGACGATCGTGGCCGCGTACAGCCCAAGGGTCCGGCCTGGTACGACGGTCTCGTACCCGGTGGGCTGGGACGACCTGGAGAGCGTCACCCCGCGCGACTTCACCGTCCGGAACGCGGTCCAGCTGCTGGGCGACCGCGACCCGTGGGCCGACGAGCTCCCGGCGCCGCAAGACCTCCCCGAGGACCTCCTGGAGGAAGGCCGCGCGATCCCGATCGCCCGAGTCGTCGCCATGCACGAAGGCAAACGCCGCAAACGCGCCCGCGAAGCCGCCGGCGAGGAATCCTAGACCTCGGTAGCCGTCTTCACACTGAGCGCTTCCTGCCGTACGTCGGGATGCGGATGCTTGCGCAACTCGGCCAGCAACTCGCGCCACACCGGAGCCCAACCGGTCCGGTGACCCGCCTCGGCGATCAGCGAACCGGCCAGCAATCCCGCCGCCAGCGTCTCGCCGCGAAGCAGGGCGCGGGCCGGCTCCTCAAGCAGCTCCGGTGTCCAACGCGAGGTGAGCACGCCCAGCCGCCCGCCGAGCCGGGACGACGCGTAGTGCGCCGCCAGCGGACGCCTTTCAACGGCCTCGACGAGAGCGCCGAGATCGGCCTGCAGGTTGTGCCAGTCGAGTGAATCGACGAGCAGATCCAACCGCAGCTGCAGCAGCTCCGGGCTGTCGAGTTCCGCGGCGACCGTCCTGAGGATCTGCCGGTCCGGCTTCGCATAGAACGTCTGGGTCAGGCGCTGCACCAGCACCTCGAGCCGCTGCCTCGCGGGATGATCGCGGTCGGGCGTCGCATCGGGCCGGCGTGGGTCGGCCTCGAGCCGGACCAAGAGACGGGCGGCCCGGACGAGCTCGTCGCCTACCAGCTCGGGGTCGATTGCGACCAGGGCTGTCGTCGCGTCGTTCCACACCATCGCTGTCGACAGATCCGTGATGAAGTCCACGCAGATCGGCGCCACCGCGGGATTCCACCGCGCCCACCGCGGCAACGACCGCACCGCACTCCGCACCACCTCAGGCTCAGGCCGGTTCGTCACCGCGACCAGCAGATCGGCATACCGAGCGCGGTACTTCGCCGCCATCCCGTACGCCGGCCGCTGCGTCAGAACCGTCGCCGTAGCCGCGCTGTCATGCACGGCCTGCTGCAGCAACGCCCAACTCGCCGGCTCATGCAGCAGGTACTGCGAAGCCGCACTGGCAATCGCAGCCTTCACGTCGCGATGCGCCGAGGCCCACGCGTCCGCAAGAACGGCACTCGCACCAGGAGCGCGGAGCTTGCCCAGCAACCGCGCCGCCTCCTTGCGGGACGTGATCTTCACGCCCTCGCCGACCAGCACCGGATGCAACAACCCCGGCAACCGACTCGGCCGCACGAACATCGCCGCCCGGGTCGCCGCATACATCGCGACCCGGGCGCGGTCGTCACCCGCGTGCGCGAGCAAAACCGGCAACGCCTCCTGCGGCGAATCCGTCCACGCCAACGCCCCGAGCGCAGCCTCCTGCAGCAGCACGGATTCATCCGTCAGGAACGGCTCGAGCGTTGCCCGCCCCGCGCTCGGCACATGCCCCAGCATCGACACCGCGTTCGCACGAGCCCAGTCCGGCATCCGCTCGTCAGCGGCCGCGCCGGCCACGAGTTCGGCGTACCGCGCCTGTTGGCGGGGGAGCCAGCGGCGGATCGCGCGGTCCGAGACGTTCCAGGCCGGATGGTCCCGCTCGAACCGGCGGATCCGATCGGGATGCGCGAGTACGTCGTCCAGCAGATCGGTCCGTACTTCGGTCACCGCCTGCCAGACCGGATCCCAGCGCGCCATCCCGACATCGCGTCTGATGATCCGCTCGACCCGCTCGCCGCGCGTCGCGGACGGCCACAACCACAGCTCGGTCGCCTCGCCGACGGTGTACTCCTGGTTCGACCAGACCGCCTGTTCGAGCGCGGCCTGCAGGTGCTCGTTCGACCAGCCGCGATCGTCGAACGCTCGCGAGATCGCGAACGGCAGCCGGAACTCCTTCCGCGCCACCCCGTCGTCGACGTACTTCCGCAGTACGTCGTAGACAGCCGTCTCCTGGCCGCGCGGCAGCCCTTCGATCAGCCCGTACAGCGGGATCGAGCCCTGGTTCTCCGTCATCCGCCCGTGCGCCTTCAACCCCCACTCCAGCAGGACCGGATCGTTGCGTCGGGCACCTTCCTGGACGGCGGTGGTCGCGAGCGTGCTGAGCGCTCGTTGGGTGCCCCAACTGGTGTCGCGCGCCTCCAATGCGCTCGTCAGCAAACTCTCGAGCGAGGCTGTCAGAGCGCCGCTCAGCATCGACGGCGGAAGGTTGCTGAGGGCACGCAGGACGGTCTGCCGAACGGTGTCGCGATCGTTGCGGGCTCGCGTCACCCAGGCGACCGCAGCCTCGACGGCGGCCGGCTCCCGCGAGTGGCCGGCCGACGCTACGACTAGCTGGTATACCAAAGCGCGATCGTCTGCGTCCGGCTGCGTGATCTCCGGCTCGAGCAGCGCGAACGCTTCGTCGTACGGCAGGAACGCGGTGGTGTGCCAGCGCGAGTGGTTGCCCTCAGCAATCGTCGGCAGGGCGAGCATCCGCCGGGCCTGCTCGAAGCGCACGGAACGGGGGAGGACGGCGAGCAGGTCCTCGCCGAGCACGTGCTGGCCGAGGTCGACCGTGCTGGTGATGCCGTTGAAGACCGTCGCGCGGCGGGACGGCGGCAGGTCGCCGAGCAGCTCGGTCAGGTTCGGCCAGAGCAGTCGACCGAGCGCGATCAGTTCGTCGTCGGAGTAGCGGTAGAGCCGTCGGCGTACCGCGGGAGTCAGAGCAGCCCACCTCGGCCGCTCGGGCGTCAGCAGGATCTGCAGAACCGCTTCCGGATCCAACCGGCCGAGGATCGAGGTGATTGCTGGAGGCAACTGATCCGGCAGGAGTGCCGATGTCAGCAGCTCGGTGACCTGGGCGCGATCGTGCTCGAGCGCCCCGACCACGCCGTACGCCGTGCCTTGCCACCACTCGTCCCGATCCGGGCCGGACGGCAGCGTGCTGTGCGCGTAGGCGAGGACGACCTTCGGGTGCCGTGATCCGAGCCGCTCCCACTCGCCCGGACCGAGGATGTAGGCGAGCTCGGGCAGCAGCCGCTCGACGGTCTCGCCGTCCGTGCTGGAGAGCAGACTCGCGGCGGCCTGGTCGCCCCAGCGCTCGCGGTGGTCGTCGATCAGCCGGGAGGCGAGCGCGGATCGGCGGGTCTTCCGGATCACGTGCAGGAGCTTCGTGCGCAATACGGCGGGTGCGTCGTCGTACAGGATCCGCAGGTCGTCGTCCGAGACCGCGACACCCTTCCCGACCGCCGCGAGCGCGCGATGCTGCACCGCCGGCGTCGGGTCGTTGAGTAGCCGGGTCACATAGGCGACGTCACCCGTGACCTGCGCAATCGTGACACCAAGAGTCCGCTCGTACGGCGTTCCCCGCCCAAGCTCATCGAGCAGCTCGGCGGTCCCGCCCAACCGGCGGCCTTCGAGCGCCACATGCCGCAGCCGGTCGCCGTACGAAAGCTGGTCGATCGCCTGCAGCAGGTCCGTGGCTCGCATAACCCCATCCTGCCGAACGACCGGTCAACTCACCCGTCGCAGCTCCGCGAACGCCTCGGCGAGCTTCGGCAGCGTGTAGTGGGCGTTCAGGCCGCTCGGGTTCGGGAGGACCCAGACGCGGGTCGTGCCGATCGTGCGGTCCTGCTTGCCGATGGCCGCCGTGCGGTCGGCGAAGGCGTCGCGGTAGGCGGTGACGCCGAGGACGGCGAGCCACTCGGGCTGCACCTGGAGCACCTTGGCAACCAGGTTCTCGCCGCCGGCGACGAGCTCCGGGCGGGTGAGCTCGTCGGCGCGGGCGCTCGGCTTGTCGACCACGTTGGTGATGCCGAGCCGGTAGCTGAGCAACTCCTGCTGCTCGGCGGGCGCGAGTTGATGCGGAGTGAATCCACTCTGGTGAAGCGCCGGCCAGAACCGATTCCCCGGCCGGGCGAAGTGGTGCCCGGTCGCCGCTGACATCAGCCCCGGGTTGATCCCGCAGAACAGCACTCGCAGGCCGGGGCTGATGACATCGGGCAGAGCTTGCATGAGTGGAACGCTAACGTCAGTCGTTCTCGTTGTTCAGGTTGCCTGGCAGTTGGGACGCGATACAGCTGCGCGCCACGAACAGCCAGATCGTCTCGCCCAGGGCATCGACCCGGATCATCGCGGCGCCTAGATCGTTCGTGGAGTACCGGTAGCCGCCGCTCGCCGGCAGGGTGAAGCCGACCGGATCGTGCAGGCTGCCGCCGGCGTAGGTGCTGTCGGTGAAGTAGTTGTAGTAACCAGTGCACGCCGACGGGTTGATGCTGACGATGATCGCCCCGTTCCCGGTGTGCGGCGCCGCATCGAAGTCCCGGCCGAACGTACGGCGGTGGGACAACCGCTCACTCGTATCGTCACTGCAACTGGCCGCCACCGACGTCGAGTGCGAGGTGTCCAGCGCGCCAGGGACCAGGAACGCGCAGAAGTTCGACCCGTCCCCGGCCCGCCAGCGGCCGAAGTGGAAGTTGTTCGACGTCGTCGTGTGGACGTCGAACCTCGTCCCCGCGATCGCCGTACCCATCACGTAGCCGCACGACTTGTTCGCGAGCCAACCGCCGGCCGGCATCACCCCGTGGTTGTTGCAGGCCGCCGGCTTCTGCACGTTGCCGATCGTCGTGTACTGGTTGACCGCGTGAGCCGGCTGGGCGAACGCCACCACGCCCAGCACAACCCCGCAGACTGCCGCGATCAGCCGCCGCATCAGCAGAACCATCCGTCCTGGACCCAGCCGTCATGGTTGATATCGCCGTACGCGAACCCCCAGGCCCACTCGCCGTGGATCTCCTTCACCAGGAAGGTCTGTGGCTTGTGCAGCGTGCCCATCCGGGCGCCGCCGGGCGCGACGCGCAGTTCGAGGTCCTGCGCGCAGACGGTCTCGCGGACGCCGACGTGACCGTTGGCGGCGTTCGCCGGGACAGACGTGAGTACGGCGCCCGCGACCACGAGCGCACCGATCAGAGCGAGTCGTTTCATCACCACGACCCCCAACCGCCGAGGCACTCGATCCGGACGAAGCCCCAGTCGTTCGGGCCGAAGTCCTGGATCGAGGCCCAGCCGTTGTAGACCGGGTGCTTGCCGCGGGTGTGGCCGACCTTGTCGCCGTACGTCAGCGTCCGGATCGGGTGCACTGGACCGGGGATCGAGAAGTCGTAGTTCTCGTACATGGTCGCGTCCTGGCACACGATGATCGCGTGCTCGGGCACCTCGACCGCATCCGCCGCGGGCGCGGCGGCGGTCAGTGCGGCACCGGTGACGGCGACCGCGGTGAGGAGGAGGGCGGGTTTCCGTGTCATCAGAACCTCCGTGTCGATGTCATCTGTGATGACGGTAGGACGTGTCTTCAGAGATGGCAAGAGCTGTCATCAGTGGATACAGTGAGGCCGTGAGTGAGCGGAAGGAGTACTACGGGCTCGCCGAGATCGCCGACGCGCTCGGCCTGAACCGGCAGCTCGTCACGGCCTGGCGCCGCCGTCGCAGTCACGGCATCCCGGACCCGGACGGCGAGCTCTCGTCCGGCCCGATCTGGCGTGGTACGACGATCGAGCCCTGGATCGATGTGGTCCGCGAGCAGCGGGACGCGCCGGCACAGCCGATCAGCCCGGAGCTCGCGTTGAAGGCCGGCCGGCGGATGCTCCGCGTCGCGGCGCTGCTGCTCGAGGAGCCGATCCGGCTGAAGCTGCTCAGCCAGGCGCTGGCCGAGGCTCGCGAGTTGCTGCCGGTCATCGACGATGCCGCGGACGATCGGCTCGGCCGAGCGGTCCGGCAGCTGCTGTCGCCGCTACGTGCGACCGGTGACGATCCCGGCAATCTGCAGCGGTTCCGGCGCAAGGTCGTGGCCGAGTTGGCACAGCTGGAAACCCTGGTCGAACTGACAGCAGATTCCCTTCCGGAAGCGGACAGTGCCAGTTAGTGTGCGAGCCGTGATCGTCGACGTACCTGGCTACCGGCTGGCGGAGCCGCTGGGTGCGGGAGCGACAGGGGTGGTGTACGCCGCGAACCGGCTGGCGGACGGGGGCGCTGTCGCGATCAAGGTCGTGCATCCCGAGCTGGTCGACCCGCAGTACCGCGAACGGCTGCGGCGGGAGGCGCGGCTGGCCGCGGCCGTCGTGCATCCGGGCGTGGTGCGGGTGCACGAGGTCGGCGGTGAACGTGATCAGGCCTGGTTGGTGATGGACCGGCTGAGCGGCCCGGATCTCCAGCATCTGTTGGACGATGAAGGTCCGCTGCCGATCGAGCGGGCGGTCGGGCTGATGACGGAGGTCGCCGATGCTGTCGACGCGATGCATCGTGCGGGTGTCATTCATCGCGACCTCAAGCCGGCCAACATCATCCTGAACAACGACCGCCCGATGGTCGCGGACTTCGGCGTCGCCCGTCAGCTCGCCAGCCTCGAATCCACCACCGGCCTGGACCTGAGCGGTGACGCCGCCTGGCTGCACACCGGCGCACCGTCCGGCCCAGCGCTCGGCGCGATGGCCGGAACGATCGCGTACATGGCGCCCGAGCAGTGGCGCGGCGATCCGGTCACGCCCGCGACCGACGTCTACGCGCTCGGCGGCACGCTCTACAGCCTCCTCACTGGCAAGCGCCCGTACGAACGCCGCACGCTCCCCGAGTTGGCGTACGCCGTCGCGATGCTGCCGCCGCCGATCACGGGCATCACGCAGTACGACGCCGTGATCCGGAAGGCGATGGCGAAGGATCCGGGGGAGCGCTTCGCGACGGCGGCCGACTTCGCGAAGGCGCTCGGCACGGGAGTTGTTCCGCGGCAACGCTCGACCAGACGGCTCCTGCTCGCCGGGGCCGGCGTCCTGGTGATCGCGGCGGTCGGCGGAGTGTTTGCCCTGCGCAACCATCAGGCGAATGACGATCAGCTGACGGTGTGCGCGCAGGACGCGACGGTCAGGGACGCGCCGCGGAGCCGGACGGTGGTCGCGACGGTGTACTACGGGGACCGCTTGACGCCGATCTCGCCGCGCGACGGCGACACCTGGGTGCATGTGCGGCTGCCGGACGGCCGCACCGGATGGTCATTGACCGACTTCGTCCGGCATCACTGCTGATCGTCAACCCAGGGTTGACGCGGCTCGATCGTCAACCTAGGGTTGACGCATGACTCCTGGACCTGATCTGCAGCAGCTCATCAACACGATCAAGACCGACGCCGGCAGCGACGACGAGCTCGAGCAGCTCGCGACCGCGGCCGCGACGATCAGCGAACTCACCACGACCGGCGACGCCGCGCTCGGGTTCTTCGTCGACCGGGCCCGCGGTTCGGGGAAGTCGTGGGTCGAGATCAGCGCGGTGCTCGGCGTCAGTAAGCAGGCGGCCCACAAGCGGTTCGCCGACTCCTGGACCGCGCGGCCGGCGTTCGAGCGCTACACCCAGCGGGCGCGTTCGGTGGTGCAGGCGGCCGCCGATATCGCCAGGGCCCGCAACCACGACTTCATCGGCACCGAGCACCTCCTGCTCGGGATGTACAAGGAGCCGGGCGCGATCGCCGCCAAGGTGCTCGTCAAGCACGGCATCACCGACGAATCGGTCCTCCGAGCCGTCGATGTCGAGAGCCCGGCCGCCGAGCCGTCGACGGAACCGAAGGAGCTCGACGCCGAGAACCCGCCGTACACCCGGCGGGCGGCGCACGTCCTACAGGGCGCGGTCGGTGAGGCGCTCACCCTCGGCCACAACTACGTCGGCACCGAGCATCTCCTGCTCGCCTTCTACCGCGACCAGGCGGGTATCGCCACGAAGATCCTGCTCGAGCAGGGCCTGGACGAGTCAGCGGCCTGGGCCGATATTCGCGCGGCGCTGGAAGGATTCAAGAAGTAGGTTAGGCACATGCCTGACTGGTCTGCGCGGTTGAACGAGTTGGCGGTAGCGGCTGAGGTGCCCGGTGCGGTGCTCGGCATCTGGCAGGACGGTGCGACCACGATCACGCCGTACGGCGTGCTGAATACCGAGACCGGGGTGGAGACCACCGGTGACTCGGTCTTCCAGATCGGGTCGGTGAGCAAGCCGTGGACCGGGACGATGATCGTCCAGCTCGCCGCCGAGGGCCGGCTGCAGCTGGACGACCCGGTGGTCAAACTGTTGCCCGAGGCACCTATTGATCCGCGGATCACGGTCCGTCATCTGCTCACCCATACCAGCGGTATCGACGGCGACCTGTTCACCGACACCGGCCGCGGCGACGACTGCCTGGAGCGGTACGTCGCTCTGCTCGCCGACGTGGAGCAGCTCTTCGAGCCGGGTACGGCGTACTCGTACTGCAACGCGGGATTCGTCGTACTCGGCCGGCTGATCGAGGTCCTCGACGGCCGGGCCTGGGACGAGTCGTTGCGGGCGCGTCTGGTCGAACCACTCGGCCTGACGCACACGGTCACCCTGCCCGAGGAAGCCATCCTGTACCGGGCCGCCCGCGGTCACACGGCTGAGGACGGCTCGCCGGTCAAGACGTGGCAGCTGCCGCGCAGCATCGGCCCGGCCGGGCTGATCACGGCGAGTGCCGCGGACCTGCTCGAGTTCGCCCGGATGCACCTGGACGACGAGAGGTATGCGGCGATGCAGGAGCCGCAGGTGCCGTTCGCCGGCGGCATCGGCGGCTTCATCGATCTCGGCCTGACCTGGCGGATCTACGACTGGGACGGCCGCCGGATCTTCGGCCACGACGGCTCGACGATCTCGCAGACCGCCTTCCTGCGGGTCGATCCCGACGCCCGGCTGATCATGTGCCTGCTGACGAACTCCGGCAACGGGACCAGGCTGTTCGAGCCGCTCGCCTCCGAGGTGTTCCAGCACTACGTGGGCGTCAGCCACCCCGCGGCGCCGCAACCGGTCGACGGTCCGGTTGACGACCGGCATGTCGGACGGTACGAGCGCGCCAGCGTGCGGCTGGACGTCGTACTGCGTGGTGACCGCCTCGTGCTGACCGAGGAGGCGACCGGGGACCGGCTGGCGTTCGCCGAGGAGCCGGTGCACGAGTACGACGTACTGCCGACCGAGCCGCTCGACGGGGACCATTTCGTCGTTCGTTACTCTCCGGAGCACCCCTGGGTCCCGTTGACGTTCACACCGACTCACCTCTTCACCTCTGGACGCGTCACGCCCAGGCGGTGAGATAAACAAGGTGCAGTTTGGGCTGACCGAGCTAACGTCTTCAGCGTGACTAGTGCACCTGCTGAACTTCCCCGTAAGGCTGGTGACCTCCGGGCCGCCGGCTATCTGCCCCGGTCGATCAAGGCCGAAATCCGTGACAACCTGCTGAAACAGCTCCGGGCCGGGCGTGATCCGTGGCCCGGAATCGTCGGATTCACCCGCACGGTGATTCCGCAGCTCGAGCGCGCGCTGCTCGCCGGGCACGACGTCGTACTGCTCGGTGAGCGCGGTCAGGGCAAGACCCGGCTGCTGCGCACGCTGGTCGGGCTGCTCGACGAGTGGACCCCGGTGATCGAGGGCGCCGAGCTGCCCGAGCACCCGCTCGACCCGATTACCCCTGCTTCCAAGCGCCGCGCCGCCGAGCTCGGCGACGACCTGCCGGTCGCCTGGCTGCACCGCGACCTGCGGTACGCCGAGAAGCTGGCCACGCCGGACACCTCGGTCGGCGACCTGATCGGCGACGTGGACCCGGTGAAGGTTGCCGAGGGCCGCAGTCTCGGCGACCCCGAAACCATCCACTTCGGCCTGGTCCCGCGCTCGCATCGCGGCATCGTCGCGATCAACGAGCTGCCCGACCTCGCCGAGCGCATCCAGGTCGCATTGCTGAACGTGATGGAGGAGCGCGACATCCAGGTCCGCGGCTACACATTGCGGCTGCCGCTCGACGTGTTGCTGGTGGCAACGGCCAACCCCGAGGACTACACCAACCGCGGCCGGATCATCACGCCGCTGAAGGACCGGTTCGGCGCCGAGGTCCGGACCCACTACCCGCTCGACATCGACGCCGAGGTCGACGTGATCCGGCAGGAGGCCGAGTTCACCGCTGAGGTCGGCGAGCCGCTGCTCGAGGTACTGGCTCGATTCGTCCGGCATCTGCGCGAGTCGACCGCGATCGACCAGCGGTCGGGTGTGTCCGCCCGGTTCGCGGTCGCCGCGGCCGAGACGATCGCCGCCGCCGCGTTGCGCCGGAGCGCGATCACCGGCGAGACGCCGGCCGTCGCGCGACCGGTCGACCTGGAGGCGGTGCCCGCAGTACTGCGGGGCAAGCTCGAGTTCGAGCCGGGTGAGGAAGGGCGCGAGATCGAGCTGCTCGAGTACCTGCTGCGTCGGTCGGTGGCCGACACGGCACGCGAGCGCTTCGCCGGTCTCGACCTGACCCCGCTCGCCCATGCTGTTGCCGACGGCAACCTTGTGACGACCGGCGAGCGGGTGCCCGGCCGGGACGTGCTGGCCGCGTTGCCCGAGCTGCCCGTCCTGCACGATGTTGCCGCCCGCGCCGGCGTCGAGCCGGACGACTCGTCCGGCCGGATCGCCGCCGCCGTCGAGCTCGCCCTGGAGATGCTCTACCTGTCCAAACGAGTCGCCAAGGACGCCGACGACGACACGACGGTTTACGGCGGCTGATCATGTCGTCGATTCCAGAGGGCTGGTCGTACGGGCCGTGGCACGACGGGCCTGATCCGCTCAAGGCGCCCGCGGATCTGCGGGACGCGCTGGACGAGATCGGCCGCGACGTGATGAACGGTTCGTCGCCGCGGTCCGCGCTGGAGGAGTTGCTCCGGCGCGGGACCCGGAACACTCAGGGTCTGGACGACCTGAGTCGCCGTCTGTGGGAGCGCCGTCGCGAGATCGAGCGGCGGCACAACCTCGACGGCACGCTGCGCGACGTACAGCGGCTGCTGAACGAGGCGCTGGAGGCGGAGCGGCACGAGCTGTTCCCGAACCCGTCCGACGACGCCCGGTTCCGTGAGGCGCAGCTCGACGCGCTCCCGTCCGGTACGGCGGCCGCAGTACGGGAGCTGGCGAACTACGACTGGCAGTCGTCGGACGCTCGGGCGAAGTACGAGGAGATCCGCGAACTGCTCGGGCGTGAGCTGCTCGGGTCGCGGTTCGAGGGTATGAAGGAGGCGCTGCAGCAGACCACGCCCGAGGACGTCGAGGCGATCAACGAGATGCTGACCGACCTCAACGCGTTGCTCGCGGCGCACGCGCAGGGCCGGCCCGAGGTGCCGGAGCTGTTCGAGGAGTTCATGGCCAAGCACGGCGAGTTCTTCCCGGAGAACCCGCAGAACGTCGAGGAGCTCATCGACGTACTCGCGCAACGTGCGGCCGCGGCGCAGCGGATGATGAACTCGATGACACCCGAGCAGCGGGCCGAGTTGATGGAGCTGTCGCAGCAGGCGTTCGGCAGTCCGCAGCTCGCGCAGCAGTTGTCCCAGCTGGATGCTCAGCTGCAGGCGCTGCGACCGGGTGAGGACTGGTACGGGTCCGAGCAGATGAGCGGTGAGGATCCGCTCGGTCTCGCCGAGGGTGCGCGGGCGATGTCCGACCTCGCGGAGCTGGATGCGCTGGCCGAACAGCTGGCGCAGTCGTATCCGGGCGCGCGGCTCGAGGACATCGACCTCGACGCGCTCACCCGGCAATTGGGTGATGAGGCAACGGTCGACGCGCGTCGGCTGAGCGAGCTGGAGCGGGAGCTGCGCGATCAGGGTCTGATCGAGCGGGCGCCGGACGGTTCGCTGCGGTTGTCCCCGAAGGCGTTGCGTCAGCTCGGCCAGACGGCGTTGGCCGACGTACTGCGCGCTGCTCGCGGGGCCGGTGAGCGTGATGCGGCCAATGCCGGTGCGGCCGGTGAGCTGAGCGGGTCAACGCGGAAGTGGGAGTTCGGCGACACCCAGCCGTGGGACGTGCCGCGGACGGTGCGCAACGCCGTACTGCGGACTGCCCACACCGGTGGTGGCGGCGTGAAGCTCGACGTGGCGGATGTGGAGATCGCGGAGACCGAGCATCGCGCCCGGGCCGCGGTCGCGTTGCTGGTCGACACGTCGTGGTCGATGGTCCAGGAGGGCCGCTGGCTGCCGATGAAGCGTACGGCGCTCGCGCTGCACCAACTCATCTCGACCCGCTACCGCAACGACGCACTCCAGCTGATCACCTTCGGCCGGTACGCCGGGGTGGTGGAGCTGCCGCAGCTGATCGGGATGGAAGGCACCTGGGAGCAGGGGACCAACGCGCACCATGCGCTGCTCCTCGCCGGGCGCCACCTGCGTCGCCACCCGGACGCCCAGCCGGTCGTCCTGATGGTGACCGACGGCGAGCCGACCGCTCACCTGGAGCCCGACGGCACGGCCGAGTTCTCGTACCCACCCGAGCCGGCCACGCTTCGCAAGACGATCTTCGAGGTCGACCGCCTGGCCAAGCTGGGTGCCACGCTGACCGTCTTCCGTCTCGGTGACGATCCGCGGCTGAACGCGTTCGTCGACCTGCTCGCCCGGCGCAGTGGCGGCCGGGTCCTCGCGCCCGACCCCGACGGCCTCGGCGCCGCCGTGGTCGGCGACTACCTGAGGACACGCCGCAAGCTCTAACGCACCCTGATCGCGTGATCCGGGGCCTCGCCCTGGAGGATGGCAGCCAGTACGTCGATGCCGTCCACCAAGCGAGGCCCCGGCCGCGCGAAGTACCCGTTCGCGTCGACCGCCCACACCTGCGCGTCCGCGGGCAATGGCAACTCCGCAGTCAGCTTCGCGGCACCTTCCAGATCAAACCCGCACGGCGCCGACACAATCACCTCGGGTCGCGCGGCGCGTACGTCGTCCCAGGTGATCGAGACCGACCGCTGACCGGCTGTTCCCAGCACATTCGTCCCACCCGCAAGCTCCACCATCTCCGGCAACCAATGCCCCGGCGCAAACGGCGGATCCGTCCACTCGAGCAACGCGACCCGCGGCCCTGCAACCAGATGCTGGTGTTGCTTGAGCCTGTCGCGCAGTTCCTCAACGAGGGGCGTGCTGTCTCGACCGATCGCCTTTGCGACCGTCTCGATCGACGTCAGCACCTCGTCGAGGTTGTGCGGATCCGTGGTGACCACCTCGGCCCGGCAGCCCAGATAGCTGAGTGCTTCCTCGACGTCGGTCACCTCGATCGCGCACACCGCGCACAGGTCCTGCGTGATCACCACATCCGGCGCGAGCTCGCGCAGTACACCGGCGTCGAGGTGATACAGATCCTCCCCGGCCGCCACCTTCCGCCGTACGACGGCGTCGATCTCACCCGGCGTCAGGCCCTCGGGCAACGCCGTGGTCGACACGATCCGCCGACCGCGCGCCGCCGCCGGATAGTCGCACTCGAACGTCACGCCGACGACCTCGTCGCCGGCACCCAGCGCGAAGCAGATCTCGGTCGCCGAGGGCAGCAGGGAAACGATGCGCACCCGCCGACTCTAGCTGCCGGCAACGACCGGTACCCCGACCAAACCGCGCTACGCGTCCCGCCTGTGATTCATTTTGAGACAGCCCGATTGTCTCGCGTTGTCAACCAGGGAAGGGTTTTCCGGCCTTCGACCTGTGGGGAGCGTCACGTCAGCATCGTGAGACCAGTGTTCAACTGGACTGGTTTTTAGGCTTACCCTGAAAGCACGCCCCCGCCGCCGGAGTCGACGGGCCAGCGGGTTATCTGCCCGCGCCTGAAAGCACCCGCCTGCAACCCAGGGAGTGACCGTGCCGAAACTCGTCTACGACTTCGCCGAAGGCAACAAGGACATGAAACAGCTGCTCGGCGGGAAGGGGGCGAACCTGGCCGAGATGACCAATCTCGGCCTGCCGGTACCACCCGGCTTCACCATCACCGCCGACGCCTGCCGTGCCTACCTGGAGACCGGCGCGGTGCCGGCCGACCTCGCCGACGAGATCGACAAGCACGTCGATCTGTTGCAGCAGAAGATGGGCAAGAAGCTCGGCCAGGCCGACGACCCGCTGCTGGTCTCGGTCCGCTCCGGCGCCGCTGTATCGATGCCAGGCATGATGGAAACCGTCCTCAACGTCGGCCTCAACGACGACTCCGTGAACGGTCTCGCGCACCAGTCGGGCAACCCACGCTTCGCCTGGGACGCGTACCGGCGACTGATCCAGATGTTCGGCAAGACCGTGCTCGGTATGGAAGGCGATGTCTTCGAGGACGCGATCGAGGCGGCGAAGGAAGCCAAGGGCACCCGCAACGATCTCGACCTCGACGCCGACGACCTGAAGGCCCTGGTCGAGACGTTCAAGCGAGCCGTCCATGACCACACCGGCCGCGAGTTCCCGCAGGACCCGCGGACCCAGATGGACCTGGCGACCGAGGCGGTCTTCCGCTCGTGGAACTCCGACCGCGCAATCCTCTACCGCCGCCAGGAGCGGATCCCGACCGACCTCGGCACGGCGGTCAACATCTGCTCGATGGTCTTCGGCAACCTCGGTATGGACTCCGGCACCGGCGTCGCCTTCACCCGCGACCCCTCGACCGGTCAGCACGGCGTGTACGGCGACTACCTGCAGAACGCGCAAGGCGAGGACGTCGTCGCAGGCATCCGCAACACGGTCCCGCTCGCGGACCTCGAACAGCTCGACCAGACGTCGTACGACGACTTGATGCAGATCATGGCGACGCTCGAAGGGCACTACAAGGACCTGTGCGACATCGAGTTCACCGTCGAGCGCGGCAAGCTGTGGATGCTGCAGACCCGCGTCGGTAAGCGGACCGCGGCGGCGGCGTTCCGGATCGCGACCAGCCTGGTCGACGAAGGCGTGATCGATACCGACGAGGCGCTCCGGCGGGTGAAGGGTGCGCAGCTCGCGCAGCTGATGTTCCCGCGGTTCGACGCGGACGCCGAGAAGGAGCTGATCACCAAGGCGATCGGGGCCTCGCCGGGCGCGGCATCGGGCAAGGTCGTCTTCACCTCGGCCGCGGCGGTCGAGGCGGCCGATCGCGGTGAGAAGGTCATCCTGGTACGGCGTGAGACGAATCCGGACGACCTGCACGGCATGATCGCGGCGCAGGGCATCCTGACCAGCCGCGGCGGCAAGACCTCGCACGCGGCGGTGGTTGCCCGCGGCATGGGCAAGACCTGCGTCTGCGGCGCCGAGGACCTCGACGTGAATGTTGCCCAAGGCACCATCAAGGTCAACGGCACGATCATGGAAGCCGGTGAGCTGATCTCGATCGACGGCACCACCGGCGAGGTCTTCCGCGGCGAGGTCCCGGTCGTCCCGTCACCGGTCGTGCAGTACTTCGAGGGCTCGCTCGCCCCGGAAGCCGGCGAGGAACTCGTCGCGTCGGTGCATCGGTTGATGACCCACGCGGACGAGGTACGGCGTCTCGGCGTACGCACCAACGCGGATACCGCGGACGACGCGGCGCGGGCGCGGCGGTTCGGGGCCGAGGGCATCGGGTTGTGCCGGACCGAGCACATGTTCCTAGGGGAGCGGCGCGAGTCCGTCGAGCGGTTGATCCTCGCGGAGAGCGACGCCGAGCTCGAGGCGGCGCTGGCCGAGCTGGAGCCCTTGCAGCGTGGGGATTTCCTGGAGTTGCTGACCGCGATGGACGGCCTGCCGGTGACGATCCGGTTGATCGACCCGCCGCTGCACGAGTTCCTTCCGTCGATGGAGGAGCTCGCGGTGAAGGTCGCCGTGGCGCGTGAGCGCGGCGAGGACCCGGGTCGCAACGCGGCGCTGCTCGCGGCGGTCCAGCGGCTGCACGAGCAGAACCCGATGCTCGGCCTACGCGGCGTGCGGCTCGGACTGGTCATCCCTGGTCTGTTCGCGATGCAGGTACGGGCGATCGCGTCCGCCGCTGTCGAGCTGCGGGGCCGAGGTAAGGATCCGTGGCCGGAGATCATGATCCCGCTGGTCGGCGCCGTACAGGAGCTGCATCTGGCCCGCGACGAGGTCGAACGTGTGCTCGCCGAGGTCGGCGTCGCGGGGGAGATCCCGATCGGCACGATGATCGAGTTGCCGCGGGCCGCGGTGATCGCGGATCAGATCGCGGAAGCGGCCGACTTCTTCTCGTTCGGTACCAACGACCTGACCCAGACCACATGGGGCTTCAGCCGCGACGACGTCGAGAGCGCGTTCTTCTCGCGGTACCTGGAGAAGGGGATCTTCGCGGTGTCGCCGTTCGAGTCGATCGACCGCGAGGGCGTCGGCGCACTGGTGCGGACCGGAGTGGATCGCGGTCGCGCGACCAAGCCCGATCTCAAGCTCGGCATCTGCGGCGAACACGGCGGCGACCCGGACAGCATCCACTTCTTCCACGACGTCGGCCTCGACTACGTCTCCTGCTCGCCGTTCCGTATTCCGGTGGCGCGCCTGGAAGCCGGGCGGGCAGCATTGGCGGGTGACTAGAGAGAGTCTCCGGCAGACCTTCGGGGAGGACGCGGAGCTGTACGACCGCGTCCGCCCCACCTATCCACCCGAACTCTTCGACGACCTGGCCGGGATCGTGGGCGACCATCCACGTGTCCTCGAGATCGGCCCCGGCACCGGCCAGGCAACGTCCGCCATGGTGGACCGCGGCTGGCCGGTCACCGCCGTTGAACTCAGTCCCGACCTCGCCGGCGTGCTGAAGCGCAGGCTTCCGGGCATCGAAGTAATCGTCGCGGACTTCGACACCTGGGACCTGCCGGCGCAGACCTTCGAACTCGTCGTCTCGGCGACCGCGTTCCATTGGCTCGACCCGGCAACGCGCATGCAGCGATGTGTCGACGTCCTGCGGCCGGGTGGCGCGCTGGCGGTCGTGTCGACACATCACGTCGCGGGCGGAAGCGAGCAGTTGTTCGCCGACGTGCAGTCCTGCTACGACCGATTCACCGACGACGCCACCACGGACGGATTACCCGCGGCGGACGACGTACCTAATGATCCCGAAGGGATCGAACGAAGTGGGCTTTTCGGGTCCGTCGAGTTTCGCAGATATGTCTGGGATGTGGACTATTCGGCCGCGCAGTACCTCGAACTTTTGTCCTCATACTCGGGTCATCGGGCCTTGACAATCGAGCGGCGTGACCGACTGTACGACTGCATCGGCGCTCGCATCGAGGCAGCCGGGGGCTCGATCACGAAGCGTTATTTGAATCAACTGTCTGTAGGAATTTCTCTTAACCAACCCCTTGCGTAGCGGGTCATGGACTGGTCAGAATAACCGGGCGGGAAGGGAGATCACTCGTCGACTTTCGGGTCTGACCTGAACCAGCCGCTGTGGCGGCTCGTGACTCCCTTTCCCGCACCAAATCCCTTTGTTTCTTCGGTCGTTGTAGGGTTTCGGCATGGCCCTTTATGTCGTGCAGCTGCGCTTCGACCCCGCCGACACCGACCGCCGTCTCGAGGTCCGTCCGGCCCACCGCGAGTACCTGACCGAGCTGAAGGAAGCCGGCAAGCTCGTCACCGCCGGACCGTTCCCCGACCAGACCGGCGCCCTGCTCATCTACGACGTAGCCGACGAGGCCGAGCTCCGCGACATCCTCGCCAAGGACCCGTACACCCCGGCCGACGTCTACGAGCTCGCCACGCTCTCGGAGTGGCAGCCCCTCTTCCCGATCAGCTGAGCGACCCCAGCAACGCAAGCGTCTTCGCCCAGCCCTGCAGGAGGGCGGATTCGTTCGCAGGGCGGGTGCCACCGAGAGCGGTCGGCCCGATGATCGGGTGGTCGAGGATCGTGCCGTGCGGTAGGTACGGTGTGCCGCCGACGCCGTGACCCGCGCCGGTGACGATCACCGCCTCGTGCGGGAACTCGGCATGCGCTGTGTCGAGTTCCTGCATGATCAGCTCCGCGGACTGCCTCGAACCCCACTGCGCGTCGGCGGAGCCGGCCACGGCGAGGACCGGACCGTCCACGCCGTCGACCGGGATCGGATCCTCCGGCGCCAACGCCTTGCCCTGATAAGTCCACGCCGCGCCGCCTTGACGGGGGAAGGAGCCCGTCAGGTGGGCGCCCGGCGCGAACAGCACGGTCCCGTCGATGAGATGCGGGAAGTGATCGGCCACCAGCAACGCCGCCTCAGTGCCGAACGACGTACCCATCACGACCAGGCGCGCCGGATCGACCCCGGGTTGCCTCGCGAGCCAGGCGGCCGCCGACGCGAAGTACTCGAGCGGGATGTTGTGCAGGTCGTCCGGTACGCCGGGCGCGTGGAAGTACGCCAGCGCCAGCACCGGATATCCGTGCGACGCCAACAGGTTCGGGCTCGACTGCGGAGGTATGCCGCCTTCCGAGCCACCGAGCAGGAGGACCGCGGGATGCTTGGCGCCGTCCGGCTTCGGGGCGACGTAGATCCCGGTGAGCTTGTGCTTGGCCATCGTGAGCGACTGGCTTGTCACGCCGGCGGACGTCCACTGCCGGGTGAGCGTCGTACTCCCGAGCCGTTTCCCGTCGCGGCTCACGAAGACGTCGAGGTGCTCGACGAATCGTCCGTTGTCCGTCGGCGGGATGTACGACTGCTTGTCGGGATCGCCGTCCGGCGGGTTCATCGACCAGAACAGCCCCATCCCGTCGACGTTCTGGTAGCTCCCGCTCGTGGGCTTCGCGGTGTCGAGGTCGACGGTGCCGTGGGCGTCGGCGGTGAACGTCGCTTCGCCGTGCCACTTCTTTCCGTCCCGGTCTACCGCGTCGGCGCCGACGGTTGCCGACTCGTTCGCGGGTATGTCGGTCACCTTCAGGTGGACAGGTTGGTCGGCCAGCGTCACCGCCTGGTCGACGGTGAGGGCAGCGTGATCGGATCCGTTCGACGAACATCCCGCCACCACCAGGCAACAGGCGAGCGCAGTCGGCAACGATCGGTTCACCGATCCAGATTGACACCCGGGGGAGTCATTTCGAGCAGCGTCGAAATCAGGCTTCGGCGGCTTCGAGGTCCAGGTGGTCGACGTACGCCCAGAGCCAGACGAGCGGGGCAAGGACGAGTTCGGGTTCGTTGTCCTCGTCGGCGATGAACAGCATCGACGCCTCGCCGTTGCTGATGTCCTCGATCACCGCTTCGCACATCTCGAGCGCGAGCTCGAACGGCAGCAGTCGCGGCCCGTTCTCCCAGCGCGGCTCGGGCAGCGGCAGCACGGGCGCCTCGTCGGTCCCGTCCAGCTCGACCGATACCTTCTGCAGCTCCTCGTACAGGTCGTACGAGATCAGTCCCGCGAACGGTCGCCCGTCCAGCCCGATCAGGTACGGATCGTCGGCCCCCTCGCGGAAGGTGTCGCGGATGTCCGGCAGCGCCGCCTTGAGGTCGGTCGCCTCCAGGTACGGCGCTTCGTCCGGCTCCTCCTCGTCAACGTCCACCTCGACCAGCCCGCTGCGCATCTGGTCGAACTGATGCAGCAGCTGGTTCAACTCGTCGTACGCCCCGGCGCCCGGCGCCTGCTGCGCCCGCGCCTCCAGGTCGCGTAGGTGGTCGACCAGATCGTCCTCGAAGTGCAGCTCGTACCGCGGCAGGCCCGGCTCGCGACCAGCGTTGATCTGCGCGACGAGCTGCGTCGAGACCGGCCCGATCCGCTCGGCCAGCACCTCCAGCGGCGTGGTCGGCTTCTCCTCGTCGTCGTGAGCGCAGGAGTCGTCCTCGCCCTTGCCGTCGCCCTCCATCGCCAGCAGCACCTGGAACGCCTGGAACGAGAGCAGCGCGGCGGTCGCCATCGTCCCGTCGCCGATCAGCATCAGCGGATTCCCGCCGGCCTCGGTACGGCGTACGTGGTCGGACATCAGCGTCGCGGCCTGCTCGACGTTCACCTGGCTGGCCAGTGACGACAGCCCGTGGTCCGTGTCCACGCCGAGCAGCTCGACCAGCCGCTCCGAGCTCATGTCGAAGTTCGAGCGCAGGTAGTACCGCAGCCAGCCGGCGTCGACCGGGTTGCCGAGCAGCTCGGCGATCCGGGCGCGGAAGTCGGCCAGGTCGGCGATCGCCAGCACCACCAGAACCGGCTGGTCGCCGTCGCCGATCACCAGCGGCCGGGTATCACCGTTGTGGAATCCTTCGATTACCTGGTGCAAGCTGTCCGCGGCTGCCTCGAGCGGCCACGACTCCGCCTCGAACTCGTTGACCACCGCGGCGGAGGTGTCGTCGGGCATCTGCTGATCCTCTCCGGGGTGCGGCGGGAGTTGGGGGTAACTGTAGGCTGCGGGCGTTTCACCAGGTCACACGGGTCCTCAGGACCCTCGGGCTTCGGCTGCACGTGACATTGGATACGCTGGCACCGGCGGGTCGGTGCAGAGGTATCTCACATGTGAGATAAGGTCCGGCGCGTGACCGATGACTACCTGAGCCGGATCGGAAACCTCATCCGGGACGCCCGCAAGCATCGCGGCTGGACGCAGACGCAGCTCGCGGAAGTACTGAACACCAGCCAGAGTGCGGTGAACAGGATCGAGAAGGGTCATCAGAACCTCACCCTCGAGATGCTCGCCCGGATCGGCGAGGCGCTCGACTCGGAAATTGTCTCTCTCGGCGGCGGCCCGGTCCACCTTCGCGTCGCCGGCGGCCGGCGACTTTCCGGATCCATCGACGTCAAGTCGAGCAAGAACGCCGGTGTCGCGCTGCTGTGCGCATCGCTGCTGAACAAGGGCCGTACGACGCTGCGCAAGGTCGCCCGGATCGAAGAGGTCAACCGTCTCCTCGAGGTGCTGAACTCGATCGGCGTCCGCACCACCTGGCTGAACGACGCCGGTGACCTCGAGATCGTCCCGCCGGCACACCTCGACCTGAGCTCGATGGACGCCGAGGCGGCCCGTCGTACCCGTTCGATCATCATGTTCCTCGGCCCGCTGCTGCACCGCGAGGATGCGTTCGAGCTGCCGTACGCCGGTGGCTGCGACCTCGGCACGCGCACCGTCGAGCCGCACCTGACCGCGCTCCGCCCGTTCGGCCTCGAGGTTAAGGCGACCGGCGGGCAGTACCACGCACTGGTCAACCGGGCGATCACGCCGGGCAAGCCGATCGTGCTGACCGAGCGCGGCGACACCGTGACCGAGAACGCGATCATGGCCGCCGCGCGGTACGACGGCGTGACCGTGATCCGCAACGCCAGCCCGAACTACATGGTCCAGGACCTGTGCTTCTACCTCGACCTGCTCGGCGTGAAGATCGACGGCATCGGTACGACGACGCTCACCGTGCACGGCCGCGCAGACATCGACGTCGACGTCGACTACGCGCCGTCCGAGGACCCGATCGAGGCGATGAGCCTGCTCACCGCGGCGATCGTGACCAAGTCCGAGATCACCATCCGGCGCGCGCCGGTGGAGTTCCTCGAGATCGAGCTCGCGCTGCTCGAGGAGATGGGGCTCGACTACGACCGCAGTACGGAGTACCTGGCCGAGAACGGCCGGACCCGGCTGGTCGACCTCACCACCCGCCCGTCGAAGCTGCACGCGCCGATCGACAAGGTCCACCCGATGCCGTTCCCGGGGCTGAACATCGACAACCTGCCGTTCTTCGCGGTCATCGCGGCGATCGCGACCGGGCAGACGCTGATCCACGACTGGGTCTACGAGAACCGCGCGATCTACCTGACCGACCTGAACAAGCTCGGCGGCCGGGTCAAACTGCTCGACCCGCACCGCGTGATGGTCGAAGGCCCGACGCACTTCTCCGGCACCGAGATGATGTGCCCGCCGGCACTTCGCCCGGCCGTCGTCACGCTGATCGCGATGATGGCCGCGAAGGGTACGTCGGTACTGCGCAGCGTCTACGTGATCAACCGCGGCTACGAGGACCTCGCCACCCGGCTCAACTCGCTAGGCGCTCAGATCGAGACCTTCCGGGACATCTGAGTCCTGCAGGAAGGCGACCGCCTCGGCGATCACAGCCGGGTCCTGGAGGATCCGGCTGTGGCCGAGGCCTGTGGTGGGCAGGAAATGCGCCCGCTCGCCATAGTTCCGCAGCAACACCTGCGCCTGCGCTGGGTCCACGACGTCGTCCTCGTCGTTGTGGATCACGAGTAGCTCGGCCTTCCCGGTCGCGACCGAGAATCGGTTCCAGATCTGGTTGTCGCCGTCGAAGTACCCGCGCTCGATCGACCGGCGCAGGTGCTTGTTGATCTTCGGACCCAGCCCGAGCGCCGCGCAGAACGTATCGGCCAGGTAGCCGAAGTCCGCGACGCCGCTGATCGTCACGATCCGCCGCGCTGCCACGCCCTCGCGGACCGCGTACAACGCGAACGGCACGCCGAGCGAATGTGCGATCACGCCTTCGAACGGTCCGTGCCGTTCCTCGAGCTGCTGGATGATTCGCTGATGCCCGAGGATCGACACGATCGGCCCGGGGGAGTCGCCGTGCCCGGGCGCGTCGTACGACACCGGGCTGTATCCGAGCTCGAGCAGTCGCGTGATGAATCCGGCGTACCGCGATGCCCGTGACCGCCAGCCGTGCACGAGCAGCACCGGCCGTTTGCCGTCGCCCCACGCGTAGGTGAGCACGCCGTCGATGTCTTCGACCCGTGCCGCGTCGTGGACGTGGCGCTCGCTGTCACGGATCTGGCCGCGGGCGAGCGGGCGGCGCCACAGCCCGAACGCGAGCCGGCCGCCGAGCCGTGGCGACACCGCTCCGATGGTCCGCAGACCCGTGCCGATCAGCTGCTGCATGAACGTCCTCCCCTAACTATACGAACGGTCGTACTATTACTTTTGCACGAGATCATCGTCAAGGGCAACTAGGATCGGGAGCCGTGGAGAAGGTCGACGGACGGTTGGTGCGGGGTGACCAGACCCGCCGCGCCGTGCTGCGCCGGTCGGTCGACATCGCGTCGGTCGACGGGCTCGAAGGCTTGTCGATCGGGCGGCTCGCGACCGAGCTCGGAATCAGCAAGAGCGGGCTGTTCGCGCATTTCGGCTCCAAGGAGGAGCTGCAGCTGTCGACGATCCGGGCCGCGCGGCGGATCTACGCCGACAACGTGGTGATCCCTGCGTACGAGGTCGAGCCTGGTCTCGGGCGCGTGTGGGCGTTGAGCAAGCACTGGCTCGACTACTCGCAGCGCCGGGTGTTCCCGGGTGGCTGCTTCTTCCAGAAGGTCTCGCACGAGTACGCCGCCCGAAGCGGTGCCGTCCACGACGCCCTCCTCACGGTCCACTGGGAGTGGATGGGACTGCTCGAGGAGGCCGTCCAGGCTGCCGTCGACAACGGTGAGCTGGAGGCCGACGCCAAGCAGTTGGCGTTCGAGCTCAACGCGTACTACGAGGCCGCCAACCTCGCGTCGATCCTGCACGACGACGGCGGCGCGGCGTACGAGCTGGCGCGTCAGGCCATCCGCTCGCGGCTGGAGTCGACCGCCACCGCGGGCACGACGCTGCCCCGCTGAGTCGGGAGGTCGCGGCGCCGGCGGATCGGTGAGGCGAGCAGGACGAGACCGGCCAGCGGCACGCCGGCTGTCGTGATCCAGAGGGCTGGTGTGAGGCCGAGGGTCTGTCCGAGTACGCCGCCGAGCAGTGCGCCGAGCGGGATCGTGCCGTAGTTGACGAAGGCCGTCGTTGCGGTGAGGCGGCCGAAGAGGTCGAGCGGGCAGTAGGACTGGAGGAACGTTGCCTTCACGACGTTTCCGCCGACGACGCCGAGACTCACGCCGAACGCGCCGACCAGGTAGAACCACGGGCTCGCGCCGCTCAACGGGATCAGCAGTGCGAGCGTCGGCAATCCGAGTTCGCACAGCAGCAGCGCCCTCGCCGTACCAAACCGTATGGTATGCCGTCCAACGAAGGCGCCGAGGACTCCGCCGCTTGATGCTGCCGCGATCAGGGTGCCGACTGTGCCTGCGGTGAGGCCCGCTTCGCGGACGAGGAAGACGACGATGATCGCCTGGTATCCCATCAGTGCGAGGTTGGAGACGGCGCCGAAGAACGTGAGGGTGCGCAGCCAGACGTCCTGCGCGACCAGCCTGATGCCGGCCCGGATCGCGCCGGGCTGTCGCGGGATCGTCGTACGGCGTTCTCGATAGCGGATCGCGGCGAGACAAGCGAGGGCGACCAGGAAGCTGGCCGCGTCGACGAGGACAGCGTCGGCGGCACCAATCAGTTGCACCAGGAGCCCGCCGCAGCCCAGCCCGGCGATCTGCGCTGCCGAGGCGCTGCCATGCAGCTTCGCATTGCCCTCGGCGTGATCGGCCGAGGCCAGAAGCGTCGGCAGATATGCGGTGTATGCCGTTTGGAACACGACCGATGCCGCGCCGGCGAGCACCGCGACGACGAGCAGCAGTTGGATGGTCAGTCGGCTGCCGGACAACGGAACCAACGCGAAGAGGCCGGCAGAGACAACGCAGGAGATCAGCATGACCGGTCGACGGCGTACCCGATCGATCCAGGCGCCGGTCGGGAGTCCGATCAGCAACCACGGCGCCCAGGCGGCCGCGGTGAGCAGACCGACCTCGAAGGTTGTTGCATCGAGCATCGAAATGGCGACGAGGGGGAGTGCTACCGAGGAGGTCGCGCTGCCGAAGCGGTTGATCGTCTCGCCGGTCCAGAACAGGCGGAAGTCCCGATTGCTCAGCAGGAGGCTCATGAGCGGCGGGGGAACGACTGCAGTTGGACGATCACCCGCTCGGCGCCGTCCGCCGGTTCGGTGCCGGTATACCGATCTATGACAGCGGCGATCTCTTCGTTGAGGTTGTGCAGCTGATCCGGCGTGAGGTGCAGGTCGCGCCAATCGGACAGGCCCGCCGCGTGCTGCCACTCACCTGGCCAGTCCTCGTCGAGGTACGTGCGGACACGGTTGTAGTACCGCTCGACCAGATCGCGGAGATAGACGTCGAGTGCGCGCCGCGTCTCGGGATCGTCGAGGAACTCGGACGGGTCCAGAACGGTCTGCCGATCGGGGAGCCGCCACCAGCGCTCGCGCTTGGTGCCGCGATCGGGATCCTCCTCGAGGTACCCGTGCTCGGCGAGCAGTCGCAGGTGCCAGCTGATCGTCCCGGTGTTCTCGCCGAGTCGCGTCGCCAGCGTGCTCGACGTGGCCGGTCCGTCGAGCTCGATCGCCTCCAGGATGCGCATCCGGAGCGGGTGGGCGAGTCCGCGCAGACTCCGGGCATCGATCCGTCGCATTGTTGCAGAGTAATCTCTGCAGAGAAGTCTCTGCAACTAGGTTTGTCGGTGGGCGTCCCTAGGTTTGGCGGTATGCACGTGGTGGCTCAGCTGGCGGTCTCGCTGGACGGGGTGGCGTCGGGGTTCGACGTCGACCTCGCCCGGTTCTATGCGCTCGCCTCGCTCTGGCAGGAGGAGGTGACGCTGATCGGCGCGGACACGATCCTTGCCCAGGAGTCCGACGTACTCGCTGCTCCCCGGCGCGGCCCGCGACCGGAGGGCCCGCTGCTGGCGGTCGTCGACAGCCGAGCCCGCGTCCACAGCTGGACCTCACTCCGCGACCTCGGCTACTGGTCCGACGTCCTTGCTTTGTACGCCGACCAAACGCCCGCACGCCCACCCGACTCGACCACCCGCGAACTCGTCACCGGCTACGACCAGGTCGACCTCGCCGAAGTCCTCGACGTGCTTGACCGCAGAGGTGTGCACACCGTCCGAGTCGATTCGTCCGGTGCGCTGTTGCGAGCCTGCCTGGAGCTCGAGCTGATCGACGAGTTGGCCCTGCTCGTCCACCCGGTCCTGGTCGGCTCCGGCGAACGCTGGTACGACACCCGCCGGCTCAACCTGCACCACGTCGGCACCGAGGTCTTCAAGGACGGCGTGCTCTGGATGCGTTACTGCGTGGCCATCTGAACGTCGCGAAACTGTCGGTGCTCGCGGCTACTGTGTGCAGTAATGAGGAAGCAGCATGAGGGGTACGACGAGCACGACGCGGAGCGCTGGGTTGCCGAGCCGGTCAAGCGACCGGGCCGGACCGCGTTCGCGCGTGATCGCGCGCGCGTGCTGCACAGTGCGGCGTTGCGGCGGCTGGCGGCCAAGACGCAGGTCGTGACGGCCGGCAGCGACGACTTCACCCGGAACCGGCTGACCCACAGCCTCGAGGTCGCCCAGATCGGCCGCGAGCTGGCGGCGACGCTCGGCTGCGATCCGGACATCGTCGACGCGGCCTGTTTGTCGCATGATCTCGGGCATCCGCCGTTCGGCCACAACGGTGAGCGCGCGCTCGACCAGGTCGCGGCGGACATCGGCGGCTTCGAGGGCAACGCGCAGACGCTGCGACTGTTGACGCGGCTGGAGTCGAAGACCTTCGACGCCGAGGGACGCAGCGTCGGGCTGAATCTGAGTCGCGCCACGCTCGACGCCGCGACGAAGTACCCGTGGCCGCGCCGCCCCGGCGAGCGCAAGTTCGGGGTGTACGACGACGATCTCGCCGTTTTCACCTGGCTGCGTCCGGGCGTGGGGGAGCGCCGCTGCCTGGAGGCGCAGGTGATGGACTTCGCCGACGACGTCGCGTACTCCGTGCACGATGTCGAGGACGCGATCGTCGCGCATCATCTCGATCTCGCCGCGGTCGATGCGGACAGAGCGCCGTACTGGCAGACGGTCCGGCAGATGTATTTGCCCGAGGCAACCGACGCGGAGCTCGACGAGGGCTGGGCCCGGCTGACCTCGCTGATCTACTGGCCCGGCTCGACCTTCGACGACAGTCGACGTGCGCTCGGCGGCCTCAAGGACCTCACGAGTCAGCTGATCGGCCGGTTCGCCACCGCCGCCGAGCAGGCCACACATGCCGTCTTCGGCCGCTCCCGCTTGATCCGCTACGAGGCTGACCTCGTCGTCCCCGACGGCATCCGCACCGAGATCGGTCTGTTGAAGGGCGTGGGCATGTTCCACGTCCTCGACTCACGCGAGCGCCAGGCCCGCCGCGCCACTCAGCGCGAGCTCCTCACCGAACTGGTCGAGGCGCTGTGGAAGACAGCGCCACGCAACCTCGACCTCCCGTTCCAGTCCGACTTCGCGGACGCGGTCGACGACAACGCCCGCCTGCGCGTCGTCGTCGACCAGGTCGCGTCCCTCACCGACCCTTCAGCTCTGGCCTGGCATGCCCACCTGGTCGAGGGGAAGATCCAGCCCTAGCTGCGAGCGGATGGGGTTGTTGGTGTCGCGGATCTGCTGCAGTTCCGCATCCGACAGGGCACGCCGGTAAACGCGGACCTCATCGAGCGTCCCCACGAAACGGTTGGCGCCGTCGACCCGCTGGCCGACATGAATGCCCTGTACGCCGAACTCCTTGCCCGCCGTCACCGAACCAGCCGGCGCCGTCGCAGAGCCGACCTCAACACCATCGACCAGCAACCGCAGCTTCCCCTTCACCCGCTGGAGTACGACGTGATGCCACTGATCGTCGTTATACGCCGACGCAGACTGCACCGTCACGTTGTAGCGATCCACCGCCAGCAAGGCGCGGATCCGATTGCTCGCCGGCTCTGCCCGCAACCAGATCTGCGGCGTGGTGCCGGAGCCGGTGCGATAGGCCCACAGGATCGCGTGCGACCCCGTCGTCGCGCCGTACTTGATCCAGGTCATCAGCGTGAAGTCGTCCGCACCGAGGTCGATCGACCGGTCGAACGGCACCTCGACGTAGTCGTCCACGCCGTCCATTGCCAGCCCGTTCCCGAACTTGCCCGCGGCAACAGTCGCCCCGCCGCGGACGTACGCCGGATTGTGGGCGGGACCAACGTCAGCGGTGCGCGGCCCGGGCGCGGGCGGGCCGGGGATGCCGGGCGGCGTACCGTTCGGCGTCGACAGGTACGCCTCGTTGAACCGGGCCCACCGGATCGTCTCGTACGGGCTCGCGACGCCCGCCTCGTACAAAAGCCCGGCCTGATCCCCGTCCAGCCGCACCATGTCGGAGTACGCCGACGGTCCCCAGTAGAAGACCTTCCCCTGCTGCCACGTGCCGAACGACCGCGCCTCGTCGTACGACGATCGCACCGTCATCACCTCGCGCGCGGCCGGATGCGCCGGCGCCGAGAACAGGATCCGGTTCTGCCGATCGCCTTCGTTGCGCGCGCTGAACCGCAGCAGCGAGCCTTGTACGTCGGGCATCACCAGCTGCGGGATCGTCTTGAACGGCGCGTCGAACGTCGCCCCGCCGTCGCTGCTGATCGCGTACGCACGGTTGCCCGGATCGGTACCGCGTTCACGTGCCAGCGCGTAGATCCGCCCGTCGGTCAGCTCGACGACGGTGATCTCGCCTACGATCACCTTGCCGTCGTCGCGGGCCATGGTCGCGCCGATGTGCCAGGTCTCGCCGGAGTCGTCGCTGTAGATGAGATGGCCGCCGTACACGTGTGGGCCGACGCCGTCGTACGTCTCGTAGGTCGCGCCGACGATCAGCCGGCCGGCGTGCGGTCCGTGCTGGAGCTGGATCCCGTGCATCGGGCCGGTCGCGTACCAGAAGTTCCAGCTCGGCAGCTTGGCGTCGGTCAGCTCGCGAGGCGCGGTCCAGGTGGCGCCGAAGTCGTCGCTGGTCTGGACGTACGGATCGCGGTCACAGCCGTTCGTGCACGGCTGCGGACCGTTGTGCGTGGTGACGAGCACGATCCGGCCGGTCTTCTGGTCGACGATCGGTACGGGGTTGCCGTGCGTACTGCCGTTGCCGTCGGAGACGACCTGCAGCGGACCCCAGGTCTTGCCGCCGTCCGAGGACCGCTTGAGCACGATGTCGATGTCGCCGTCGTCGCCGCAGTCCGCGACCCGGCCTTCGGCGAACGCGAGCACTTCACCGTCGGTCGCGTGCACCACGGCGGGGATCCGGAAGCACGAATATCCCTCGGTTTTCTGCTGGAACAGCACACTGTCGTCGACGAACGGCGCTTCGGCGGTGGCGGGTGCTGGTGAGGTTATGAAGGTGCTGATCATCAGTAGGGCGGTGAGAACGCGCATGACTCTCCAGGGAGGACATAGGACGTCTGATGTCCTCGACAAATTAGTCATCGTTGTCGCGCGCGGCAAGGGTTCGCCGAGGACTAAGGTCCTCTTATGGCTGATGCAGAGCAGATCGTCATCGTCGGTGCGAGTCTCGCGGGAGCGACCGCCGCCGAGGCCCTTCGGACGGAAGGCTGGACCGGTGGTGTGGTCCTGATCGGCAGCGAGCAGTCCCTGCCGTACGAGCGACCTCCGCTGTCGAAGGACGTGCTGCTCGCCAAGAAGGGGACCGAATCCGCGCAGCTGCACGATCAGCAGTGGTACGACGACAACAAGATCGACCTGCGCCTGGGGACCACGGTCACCGCGATCGACCCGGCCGCGCACACCGTCACGCTCGACGACGGCTCACAGGTGTCGTACGGCAAGCTGCTCATCTCGACGGGCAGCCGGGTCCGGACTCTCGACGTACCGGGTGGCGATCTGCCGGGTGTGCACTACCTGCGGACGGCCGAGGAGTCGCAGGCGCTGACCGACGCGTACGCCGCGAAGCCGCGCGTTGTCGTCGTCGGCGCGGGCTGGATCGGGCTGGAGGCGGCGTCGGCCGCGCGCGAGCGGGGGAGTGAGGTGACGGTCGTCGAGCCGCAGTCCACTGCGCTGGCGTCCGTGATGGGCGAAGAGGTCGGCGAGGTGTTCGCCGACTTCCAACGGCAGCACGGCGTGCAGTTCCGGTTCGGGATCGGGGTCGAGGGCTTCGAGGGGACCGACAAGGTGACCGGTGTCCGTCTGGCCGGCGGCGAGGTGCTCCCGGCGGACCTGGTGGTCGTCGGCGTCGGCGTGCGCCCGAACACTGAGCTCGCCGAGGAGGCCGGCATCGAGGTCGCGACGCCGGACAACGGCTCCGGCATCGTGACCGGCGCAGACCTGCGGACGTCGGCGGCCGACGTGTACGCCGCCGGTGACGTGGCCCGCTGGGAGCACCCGCAGTACGGCCGCCCGGTCCGCGTCGAGCACTGGCAGAACGCGAAGGACAGCGGCAAGGCGGCGGCGAAGGCGATGCTCGGCGAGGACGTGGCGTACGACTCGATCCCGTACTTCTTCACCGACCAGTTCGACCTCGGCATGGAGTACGCCGGCGACATCCCGCGCGGCACGTCGTACCAGGTCGTGTTCCGTGGCGACCCGAAGTCCGGCGCCTACATGGTCTTCTGGCTCGACGACGACCACCACGTCCTGGCCGGCATGCACGTCAACCTGTGGGACACCGGACTCGACGCGGTCCGCGAGCTGATCCGCTCCGGCAAGGCGGTCGACCCGGCCCGCCTCGCCGACACCTCGATCGAGCTGTCCGACGTCTAGATCGGGTAGGTGACGTAGGCGAACTGCGTGCTGTTCGGCGACCAGCTCGGGACGTTCATCGTGCCCTGGCCGCCGAACAGCGTCGTCAGTTCGCGGACGCCGTCGTTGGTCAGCAGACGCAGTCTTACGTCGCCGATGTCGGCGGGATGCCCCTCGGTGCCGGGCGGGAAGCTCACGTACGCGATCGCCGAGCCGTCCGGCGCGGGGTGCGGGAACCAGTTGACGCGCTCGTCGTCTGTCAACTGCTCGACCTCACCGCTGCCGACCGCGATCCGGAACAGCTGCGCCTGGCCTGCCCGCTCCGAGTTGAAGTAGATCCACTTGCCGCCCGGGCTGTACTCCGAGCCGTCGTCGGCGAACTCGTCGTCCGTCACCTGGACGTCGGCGCCGCCGGCGCTAGGAATCGTCCAGACGTTGGTGATCCGCTGGCCGTCCCGGTTCTCGAGCCCGATGTACGCCAACGTCTTCCCGTCCGGCGAGACGCCGTGCAGGTAGTGGTGGAAGCCCGGGCCGCGATCGTTCGTCACCCGGCGTCCGGGCCCGCCCTCGATCGGTACGGCGTACAGGTGGCCGTCGTCCGCGGACACGTAGACCGTCTGCCCGTCCGGGCTGACCACGTGGTCGTTGTTGATGTCCGGCACTCCGCCGAGCTCGATCTCCTCGAGCCCGTCGTTCACCCGGAACAGGCGGCCGTTGCCGTTGACGATCAGAACGTCGTCCGGTGTCCAGTTCGGCGCCTCGAAGAGGATGTCCGACGAGCTGAACACCAGACGGTGCTCGCCGCTGGTGACATCGACGACGTACAACTCGGACCGCTGACCAGGGCGAAGAGTTCGTGGCATACCCGCAAACCTATGTGATCGGTCCAGCTAGACTCACGGGGTGGCTGGCCGGATCAAGGAAGAGGACATCGCGCTGGTGCGCGAGCGGGCCCGGATCGACGACGTTGTGGGTTCGTATGTGACCTTGAAGAACGCCGGCGGCGGCAACCTGAAAGGGCTGTGCCCGTTCCACGACGAGAAGTCGCCGTCGTTCAACGTCACCCCCTCCCGCGGCTTCTTCTACTGCTTCGGCTGCCAAGAGGGCGGCGACGTCATCGACTTCATCCAGAAGATCGACCAGATCACGTTCTCCGAGGCGGTCGAGACGCTGGCCTCGAAGGTCGGGATCCAGCTGCGGTACGAGGACTCCGGTGCGCCGGTGCCGCGCGGTCCGGGGAACCAGCGGCCGCGGTTGGTCGAGGCGCACAAGGTCGCGGCCGAGTTCTACGTCGACCAGCTGTTCGGTGCGGCCGAGGCGGCGCCGGGTCGGCAGTTCCTGGACAAGCGCGGGTTCGACAAGGATGCCGCTGTTCACTTCGGCGTGGGGTTCTCGCCGCGGGGTGGCGACGTACTGACGAACCACCTGCGCGGGCGGGGCTTCACGAACGCCGAGCTGGTCGCGTCGGGGCTGTCCGCTGATGGGCAGCGCGGGCTGTACGACCGGTTCCGCGGCCGGCTGATGTGGCCGATCCGGGACGCGTCGTCGGACGTGATCGGGTTCGGCGCGCGGCGGCTGTTCGACGACGACCGCATCGAAGCGAAGTATCTGAACACGCCTGAGACGCCTATCTACAAGAAGTCGAAGGTCCTGTACGGCGTGGATCTTGCGCGGCGGGAGATCGCCAAGGGTCGGCAGGCTGTCGTCGTCGAGGGTTATACCGACGTTATGGCTTGTCATCTGGCCGGGGTGCAGACCGCGGTCGCGACCTGCGGTACGGCGTTCGGCGACGATCACGCGCGCGTGCTGCGGCAGTTGCTGCTGGATCACGATCAGTTCCGTGGCGAGGTGATCTTCACCTTCGACGGGGACGAGGCGGGGCAGCGGGCGGCGTTGAAGGCGTTCGCGGGGGACCAGGCGTTTGCGGCGCAGACGTACGTCGCGGTCGAGCCGGACGGTCTCGATCCGTGCGATCTGCGGCTGGAGAAGGGCGATGCGGCGGTCCGCGAGCTGATCGGACGGCGGGTGCCGCTGTATCGGTTCGTGCTGGGGAACGTGTTGTCGAAGTACGACCTGGATCGGGCGGACACGCGGGTCGATGCGCTGCGGGATGCGGCGCGGCTGGTGATCAGCATTCGCGACCGGTCGAAGGTGGACGCCTTCACGCGGGAACTCGCCGGGCATCTGGGGATGGATGAGGACCAGGTGCGCTCGGAGGTTTATCGCGCTGCCGCTCGGCAGGGGGCAGCTCCTGGGCAGTCCGGGCGGCCGGGTTCTGGACAGCCTGGTTCCGGCCAGCCTGGTTCCGGCCAGCCTGGGCGGCCGGGCTCTGACCAGACTGGGGGCGCGGCTGCCGTCCAGCATGGGCAGCCGGTTGGTGCGCCGCAGCAGCCTCGCCGCGCAGACGTGCCCTCACCGCGTGACCAGCGGTACGTGATCGAGTGGGACGCCCTGAAGGTCGCGATGCAGCACCCCAACCTGGTCGGCGTCGCCTTCGACGAACTCGACGACCACGACTTCACCCACCCCTGGCTAGCGGCGATCCGCACCGCAATGGCAAAGGCAGGCGGCCCCGCCGCTGCACCCGCCGCCGAGGCCTGGGTGGTCGCCGTACGCGATGCCATCGGCAACGATCCGGCCGCCGCAGTCGTCGGCGCACTCGCCGTCGACCCGCTACGCCTCGGCCGCGAGCCCGACGAGCAGTACGCCCAAGCGTTGCTGGCCCGCTTGCAGGAACTGACCTGCGCCCGCCGCATCCAAGACCTGAAATCCAAGCTCCAACGCACGAACCCGATCGACCGCCCAGACGAGTACAACCGAATGTTCGGCGAACTCATCGCCCTAGAGGCCTACAAAGCCGAACTCCGCAACCGAGCAATCTCCGGCGCGATCTAGTCCTCCTTCAGGTGCTCCACGAGCCGCGCCGTCTCCTCGGCGTACTTCGCCGCGAACTCCTCACTGTCCGGATCAAGACCAAGCGCCCTCGCGATCTGCGGAAACACCACCGGCGCCGCAGCCAGCCCGAACAGCGCGAGCCCCGTGTACGCCGCATCGAGGTTGGCCGCCAGTTCGCCATCAGTCTGCCGCTGCCGGAAATCGTCGAGCATGCTCTGGAACCTGGCCCGCTGCCCCTCCGGATCCAGCGCGCTGGTGTCCCGATCGACAGCCTCACGCACGAGTAAGCGCAGCAAATCAGGCTGGGCGATCGACGTACGAGCGTAGGCCGCGACCACCTCACCAAGTGATTCCGCGTCCGCGGCAATATCCGGCTCGCCCGCCCGCCACCGGTCGGCGACTGCTTTATAGAGCCCTTCTTTGCCGCCGAAGTAGTACGAGATCAGCTGCTTGTTCACGCCTGCCCTAGCAGCGATCTCGCTCACCCGCGCACCACCGAACCCGTGCGCGCCGAACTCGATCACCGCCGCATCCAGCAACTGCTGCCTGGTGCGCTCGGCGTCCCGCTGCCGCTCGTCGGGTCCCGGTGATCTCCGCACGAAATCATCCTAGCGGACAGCCATCCGCCGTGCTAACTTAATCAACCACACGGATGATAGAGTTTGATGCACGGATGATTGGAGACGACGATGAAGGTAGCGATCGTGGGCGCCGGGATCGGCGGGCTGGCTCTGGCGCAAGGTCTGCAGAAGGCAGGCGTCGACGTAAAGGTCTTCGAGCGCGACCCCTCACCCCGCCACCGCAACCAGGGCTACCGCATCCACATCAGCCCGGTAGGGGAGGAGGCCCTAGCCGCAGTCCTCCCCGACTTTGTGCGCCGTCGAGTCATCGCGACCGCGACACAACCAGGCGATCTGGTCGCCGGCTTCGACTCCCAGCTCCAGGTGCAGTTCGAGCAGGAGTTCCCGGTAGCCGGTCCGGACGCGGTGACGTCAGTGGACCGCTACGCCTTCCGCCGCGCGCTGATGACCGGCCTGGACGACGTACTCGAATTCGGCAAACAGTTCGACTCGTACGCCGAGACCTCCGGAGGCGTGCAGCTCGCCTTCACAGACGGCACGTCCACGTTCGCCGACGTCCTCGTCGGCGCCGACGGCGTCGGCTCGCGGGTCCGCGCGCAGCTCCTACCAGAACAAGACGTACTCGACATCGGCGTCCGCTGCATCTACGGAAAGGTGCCCCTGACAACAAACGTCCGCGAGGTTGCACCACCGCCCTTCCTCCGCGGCTTCTGCTTCGCCAGCAACGGCGCCGGCACCGGCCTGGCCTTCGGCCCAGTAATCTTCCGCGAGCCCCCAGCCGAGTACGGCGACTACCTGATGGCAGTTCTAACCGGCACAAACGAAGTACTAGGCGCCTCCGACGACGAACTCTTCACCATGCCCGCCGCCGACCTCTGGTCAATCGTCACCCGCTCGGTGACCAACTGGCACCCATCAATCCGCACCCTGGTCGCCGCCGCCGACCCGACCGCCGCCTTCCCCATCACCCTGCGAACCTGCATCGAAGTCCCCTCCTGGTCCTCAAACCACCTAACCCTCCTAGGCGACGCCATCCACCCCATGACCCCTGCCGCCGGAGCCGGCGCCAACACCGCCCTCTGGGACGCCGCAAGACTGGCCCGCGCGCTGACCTCCGGCGAGGACCTCGCGTCCTACCAGCAGGACATGATCCCCAATGCCCAAGCCGTGGTCACCGAGTCGCTACACAACGCCGAGCGCCTCTTCCACATCTCAATCCCCGTTTAGCTCAGTGACTCGCGCAAGGTCTCCTGCACTTCGTCGAGCCGTTCGAGCATCATCAGCGCGGTCTCGTGCCGTGCGCGAGCGTAGAGCTCGAGCGACGGCGTGACCGCTTCCTGCGGCTCGGCCAACGGAAACGTCGAGCCCAGCGTGTAGGCACATCCGACGGCGACCGTGGACACCAGATCGTCAGGGCGCGCCGCTGGGTGCTCCTCGCGATAAGCAGCCAGCAGCTCACCCAATCCGTCAACCCACCCATCGCCGAGCATCAGCGTCCGCGGGTCGCACCCGATCCGCGCGATCTCCCACGCCATGAAGCGTGGACCTGGCGGCTGGAAGTCAATGACAGCTGCAACCTCGTCCCCGCACATCATCAAGTTCGGCGCCGCCAAATCCCCGTGCACCACCTGCACCGTCAGGTCGGGCAACTCATCCAGAACGGCCTGCGCCCTCCCCAGCAACGCACGCCGTTCCCTGGCGGCCTCCAACGCCCAACTCTCGAACGGGCTGCGCACCGCCCGACTCGCGTAGTCGTCAATCACCCGATCGAACTGCCGCCGCGACCGCACAACCCCCCGCACTCCAACGCCTGCACGCACCGTCGGAGCCGCCGCCGGATGCTCCGCCAACCGCCGATGCAGCCTCCCCAACACACCCCCGACCGCCGCCCACCTCGCCCCGACCAGCCCACCCTCCGCCGTCTCCCCATCGACGAACTCCCACAACGACATCGGCACCCGCTCGTCGATCACACGACCATCAAGCGTCCGCCGCACCTCAGCCACCGGCACGCCACCCTGCATCGCAAACTCAGCGAGCCCGATAGCCGCCCGCTCCCGCCCGACCTCCCCGCGATACACCTTCGCAAACCACCGCCGCCCACCCTCGTCGACGACGCGATAGTTGCTGGTCGCCGTACCCGCGAGGATCTCCGTCACCTCAACAGCACGCACGCCGTACGACGCCCCCAACGCCTCGACGACCCTCTCCACCTCAATCAGGATCGTTCCCCGTCACACCATCAACCGCCTCACGCAACACGTCCGCATGCCCGGTGTGCTTCAAATACTCCTCAAGCAGATCAACAAGAATCCGCCGCCGATTGCACGACCACCGAGGATCCGGATCTGCAATCACCACATCAAGCCCACCATCCGCAGATAGCTCCTGCCACGCAGCCCGCGACCGCGCAGCAGCCCCATACCAAAGCCCGTAAAGCTCCTCCGGCGAATCACTAACCGCCGACTCCCAACCCCACCGATCATTCTCAACCCACCCCCGCCCATCCCACGGCGCCCCCAACCCCCGCCCCGCCGCCCGAGCCGCAAACCCATCCTCCACAAACGCCATGTGCTTCGCGAGCCCCGCCAACGTCATCGCCGACGGCGCATGCCGCCGCCGCAACTCCTCCGCCCCAAGCCCACCCGTCTTCCAACCAAACTGCCTCCGCACCCGATCCAACGCAAACTGCAACATCTCCACCTCACCCCCACGCAAACACTCACCCACCGGCAACCCTCTCCAGTCCAAAACCCCTCCTCCACAAGCCACCCCCACCCTCCCGCACCACCCGTCCACACCACCCAACCAATCCGCCCCACCCACCCACCAACCCACGGCCCCAACGCCCGCCCCCGACCCATCGCAGGCCTCAAGTCCACACCAGCTCAGCTCCAGCCCACACCAGCTCGCGCGTCCGCCGACACCGCTCCGTGCCAGCTCCCGCGCAAGCCATCACGCACCACGTCAGCGCCTACGCACGCCAGCTCTCAGGCACGCCGGCTCTCAGGCACGCCGGCTCTCAGGCACGCCGGCACCGCACCACGCGAGCTCCTGCGCAGGCCAGCCCCGGCGCACGCCGACCCGCTCCGCGCCAGCTCCCGCGCACACCAGCTCCCAGACACGCCGACATCGCAACCACGTGAGCTCCTGCACATGCCAGGCCCGGCGCACGCCGACACCGCGCCGCGCCAGCTCCCGCGCACGCCAGCACCGCACCACGTGAGCTCTCGCGCACGCCAGGCCCGGCGCACGCCGACACCGCGCCGCGCCAGCTCCCGCGCACGCCAGCACCGCACCACGCGAGCTCCAGCCGACGCCAGCACCGCGTACGCCACGCCCACGTCGCCCACCTCGCGCAGAATCAGCACTGCCCGGGGACCATGGGTTCCCCGGGCAGTGCCTTCTGTGTGTTTAGGGTTCAGCTCTCGAGTGCTGCATCCAGCGTGATGTCGACGCCGGCCAGCGCCTTGCTGATCGGGCAGTTCGCCTTAGCCGCCTGCGCCGCCTCCGCGAACCCGGCCTCATCCAGACCATCGACCTCAGCACGAACCGTCAGCTTGATGCCGGTCAGCTTGAAGCCACCATTCGCCTGATCCGGTCCGAGCGTCACGTCAGCCTTCACCTCATGCGACAGCGGCTTCCCGCCCCGCCCAGCAATCTCCGCACTCAACGACATCGCATAGCAAGCGGTGTGGGCAGCTGCGATGAGTTCCTCCGGGCTGGTGGTACCGCCCGCATCATCAGCAGCGCGCTTCGGGAACGAAACGTCGTACGTCCCAACCTTCGAGCTGCTCAGCTCCACCTGCCCCGAGCCCTGCTCCAGAGTGCCGTTCCAAGCGGTCCGCGCAGTACGAGTAGGCATCGCAATCTCCTTCAGAAGTTATCTTGTGTACAAGATACTTGTGCACAAGATATGCTGCCGTCAAGTCCCCACCGGGTGAGACCCCGACCACAGGAGCGAGCCATGACCGAGACGAGGGTCCTCGACGACCTGCTCTGCTTCGACCTGTACTCGCTCTCCCGCACGGTCACCGCCCTGTACCGCCCGGTCCTAGAGCCGCACGGCCTGACCTACCCCCAGTACCTCGTCCTGGTCACCCTCACCCGCCTAGGCCCCAGCCCCATCGGCGCCATAGCCCGAGCCACCCGCCTGGACCACGGCACCCTCACCCCGCTACTACGCCGTCTAGCCGACCGCGGCCTAATGACCCTCGACCGCTCCCCAACCGACGCCCGCTCAGTAACCGTCGCCCTAACCCCCGCCGGCGAGGCTCTCAAGCCGGTCTTCCGCGAGGCCCAATGCCACCTAGGCGAGTCCCTAGGCCTAACCGAAGCCCAAGTCCGCCGCCTCCAATCCACCCTCCACCAACTAGCCGACCACCTCGACAACGACTGACCGAAGCGTCACTGCGTGGCAATCGCGTAGGCGGCGGCCGGCAGGAGAGGGAGTCCGTTCCGTACCTCGACCAGCTTCGGGAGCCTGTAGTCCTCAGAGCGACTGACCTCCATGCCGTGCGCTCCGAACGTCGCTTCGGCGTGGCATCCGGCCGGACTCAGTCCGATCAGGTACCCGCGCTGAACTGTCAGTAGGAGCGCCTCGAGCCGGAACAGCAGGTTCAGATCGAAAGTGATGGTCATCGCAGGCGTCTCATCGACGATCAGTTCGACTTGTGGATGGTGCACCGAGGTGATCTTGTGGCTGGCCAAGCTGACGTATTCGGGCGGCCCGGCTCCGGTCAGAGTGGCCTTCGCTGCAGTTGTCAGTGCCCGATGGGTCTGCCACGCCCAAAGGATAGGGTCGCCGAGATTCTGCTCGAGCGTATGCGCGATCGCCCCGGCCACAGGACCGCTCAGCAGGTGCGCTGACATGCTCAGCCGGGGTACCTCGTTGAGCACACCGCTGGTCTCGATCAGCTTGGTGAGCTCGTGCGTGGCGTCCTCGTTCGAACCACTCAGGTGCGAGACAACAGTGATGTGTCCGCCAGTGTCGCTCATCTGTCTCGTCCTCCTGGATGTACTGTCTGCCGCGGTCAAGGCCGGGTCTCAGGCGCACTCGGTGCGCTGGCCCGGTTTCCTCGATTCGCGCTTCTACCCGAGTCAGTGGCTGTCCACCGGCATGGATGCTTGGTTGCCGAGGGCCCCTGTCGCGGTGTCGTTGCTGAAGACGTCTGGCGGTCCAGGCCGCGAAGACGCCGGCCACAAGTAGCGGACCCAGCCACCAGGGCACCTGCGCCACGTCGTCGGCCGCCAGTTCTACCGTCACCGTGGTTCCTGCCGGCACCAGTTGCCCGGCCGGTGGCACCTGTCGCACAACATGCCGCGAGAGAGTTGCCGGACGGCTCTCGCCGACCAGATCGAAGATCAGTTCAAGCTGTTCGACCCTTGTCCGGGCCTCGTCCTCGCTACGGTCGACCAGGTCCGGGACCGCCACCAGTCGCGGCTCCACCTCACGGGTGAGGTCGACTGTGACCACACTCCCGACATCGACCTCGGTTCCCGCCAACGGACGCTGGTTGAGGACGGTGCCCGCGACGGCTGTTCCGGGTCGGACGATCCGGGACTGAAGCTTGAGCCGAGCCTGCACTATGGCGCTCCGCGCAGCAGGCTCAGGCTCACCGATGACGTCCGGTACGGTCGTGCGCGCGTGCACCGGCTCGCCGGAGCTGCGCTCGATGTCGACGGTGATCGCCGTACGGACGAGCACTCGGCGGCCGTTCGTCGGCGACTGCGAAACAACCTTTCCTGCCCCAGATCCGTCCTTGACGATCCTGGGGTCGAACACCAGCCCTACTGTCTCGATCGCCGCGCGAGCTGTCGTCTCGTCGAGACCGACGACAGCAGGTACCGCGACCAGTTGGACCTTGGGCTCACGCACGATGTCCGCCGTCACCGAAGTGCCTGCGGCGACGAGTTCACGAGCGCGGGGCTGCTGGCTGACAACTCGTCCGGGCCGTGCGCCGACTTTGATGATCCGCGGATCGTAGACGAGCTTTGCCGCCTCGACGAGATCCTTCGCCTCATCTTCGGTGTGCCCGACGAGGTCCGGGACCGGGATTGGTTGGACAGGCTCCTCGATGTTGAGCACGACCGCGTCCCCGAAGACGGCGTACGCATCAGCAGCCGGGTCTTGTTTGACCACCGCCCAACCCTCAGATGCCTTGGCCGGCGACGGCTGCGCGACGAGTCCGAGCTGGGATAGAGCCTTCCTAGCTGCGGCGAGCGTTTCGCCGGTCAGGTCAGGGAGGACGACACCGAGCCAGAGGCCGACGACTGGGACTGAGCCGTCTGGATCCGGCGAGCTGAGGAGGTCCTGCTTGGCAACCAGAACCGCCTTCGGATCGACCTCGCCAGGTGCGTGGTTCATGACCAAGCAGGGCAGGCCGGCGGTGTCGAGGCGCTGGGCGGCTGACCCGACCTGCTTTCCGAGTACGTCAGGAACGTCCATGGCGCGGCCGGTCCACGGAGCGGTCTGAGCCTTCGTCCAGCACTCGGCCCTGACTTGTGCGGTGCCTGCTGCAGGCGTCAGAAACGCGAGGACACACATGGCGGCACAAGCCCCCAACCAGGTGATCAAACGCAGTCTGCGACGAGTCATGGGAGACCTCCGCGGGTCTATATCAATCGGACCGCGCGCGAAAACAACGTGATACACCGCTGGCTCGTGACGTTCGCGAGTTGGGCTCGGCGGTGTAACTTTCCGGGCCTGGCGAGTATCAAAGTAGGAAGGGGTGCACTTCTTGCCGCGCCCCGAAGGGCAATGCCCGGGGAGTGAGGGCCAGCATGTCGAGACGACTCTGGACTGCAGGGCGGATAGCAGCTGCCGCTGCGCTGGTGACCGGGCTGCTGGCCGGGACTTCGGGCGGGTCGCTGGCCGCCGACACGACCGCCGCCGCGGCATGCAAGCTCGAGTCGGGGTCGGTGACCGCCGGTGGTGATCACACGCACAGGGTGATTACTGCCGGCTCACCGGCGACGGTGCAGGAGAAGCAGCGGTACACCGCCCTCTTTCCCGAAGGTCGCCCCAGGTTGAGCAGTCTGTTCTTCAACGATCCCGTCGTACCTGGTTTCGGCGGTGCGTACGCCGGCCACGTGGTGATCGGCTCGGGCCTCTACAGCAGCACCTACTTCCTCACGACAGCCGGCGAGGTCGACCGGACCCAGTCGCACAACTTCCGGATCGGTGGCGGCTGGGCTGACGCGACCTTCCTCGAGACGAGCTACCCGCACGACACGAACCCCTTCGCGTTGGCCAACCACTACGCGCTACGTGGAAACGGCACGCTGACCCGATGGGACTCTAAAGGCGGGTTCGGCTGGACCAACCCGCAGTCCGCGGGTGGCTTCGCGGCCGTCAAGACGATGGCGCTGATCAGCCAGGCCGCGACGTACGACACCTTCCTGGCCAACACTCACGGCGGCGCCCTGTACACGATCCGGCTTCCCCTGACGTCGCCGATGAAGCCGGTCGTGAAGAGAGTCAGGGCCTCCACCTGGCAGGCCTTCGACGCCCTGATCGCAGAGAAATGCGGCCAGTACGGCACGCTGTTGCTCGGCATCGACAAGGACACCCAGTCCGGCTACCTGTACGCCGTCGGCCACGCAAACGGCACCGCCACGGTCATCAAGGGCCTCGGCAAGGTACCTGCCACCTTTGCTGACCCGCTCTACTTCCGCTATGCCGGCGAGCCCGGCACCGCTCCACTGCTGTTCGGAGAGTGACGGTACGTCGTTATCAGCCGTCGCATGAGCTGTCTTATTTGTCAGGGTGGGGGTAGAGCAGATGGTGGACACGGACTTTGTGACGGCACCGGACGGAAGAACCATTGCGTACGCGGAGTGGGGTGTGCGTGACGGGCGGCCGTTGTTCCTGATGCACGGCTGCCCCGGTAGTCGCTACGTGCGGCACATCGGCGATCTCTACGAGCGGCATCAGGTCCGCGCGATCGCCTATGACGTGCCCGGCTACGGGCGATCGACGCGTCGTCCGGGCCATCGGGTCGTAGACGCCGCCGAGGACGTCGCGCTGATCGCGGACCAGCTCGGGATCGACGAGTTCGCCGTACTCGGAATCTCGGCGGGCGGTCCGCGGGCTCTCGCCGTGGCTGCCCGGTTGCCTGAGCGAGTCACGCGATGTGTAACCGAACTCAGCCCCGCCGAGTACGCCGCATCCGACCTGGACTTCTTCGCCGGTATGTCCGAGGCCGAGGTCGGCGAATGGGAGCGGCCCGCAGCCCACGACGCCGCCTGGCTCGCCGAACATGACTTTCGCGATCTGGTTGCCTGGCTCGACGCGGCTGACCCGTTGCCCGAGGTGTCCGGGGAACTGCACGACATGCTCCTGCAGGCGTTTCGGGAGGGCATCGTCAACGGGCCGGGTGGCTTCGTCGACGACCTGATCTCGCTATCCGCCCCCTGGGGCTTCACACTCGACGAGGTAAAAGCTCCGACCAAGGTCATGGCCGGAACCGAAGACGAAGGCATTCCCCGCCAGCACACCGAATGGCTCGTCGCGGGCATCCCTGACGCCGAGGCGGTCTGGTCCCCAGGCGGCCACATCGCGGACCACTCGGCGGCCGAAGAGCGCTTGATCAGTTGGCTCGCAGGTACCCGTTCTTGATCGCCTCACATCGGCCAGGGTTGGTGAAGCGCGTGGCAGTCATTCCGCAGGCCAGAGGCTCGAAAGCGCTCTGACCTGCGGTGATGCGGGGTAGGGCGGACGGGACTCGAACCCGTGACCCAGGGATTATGAGAGCCACGCCACTTGCCACACCGCTCCACTTCAGGCTCCCGGAGTTCGGGATCGAGCACCTCTAGCTGACTGAATCCACTCTGTTTGACGCGATTTCATGTCACGAGTCATGTCACGCGATCGCAGATCGGGCTGGACTCGGCCGTCCGCGCTTGTGATCCGCCAACAGATCCGCGACACTCGTCCGCCACCTGATGTGCGACGCGTGGTCTAGGAGATTGAGGTAGCGGTCCGTGGCCGGCTGCCGTTTCGGGCTCTTATGGATCAAGGGCGCGCCTTCGGCGCGCGGCAGCAGGACGCTTCCACGTCCACGCGATCCCAACTGCCACGAGTCGCGTGAAGCCGTCCCCCGCTTGTTGGCCCCGTCCCCTGGCCGCTCGATTGTCCGGCCATCACGACCCATGTCAAGAGCGCTACGCGCCCCTACGGATCGGCAAGCCGACTCTCGACATGCGCCGAGCTGGCCTGGGTTTGGCCGCTATCAGGGGGACGGGGCAGGTGTAGCACCAGGGGCATCGTCCGCATCAGCAGGTGTCTCAGCCTTCAAGGCCGCCAGCTCAGCCGGAAGTTCGAACAAATCCCGGAGCAGCGCCGCAGTGAACAGGAGCACCCGCTGCGCTGCATCGGTGTCTACTCGAACATCCGTGTGGTGAGCACCCAGATTCCCGACAACCCGGACGTGATGCAGTACATCGCCAAAGGACGTTGTGACGTGCCCGTCCGCGATCAGTTTCTTGATGCTGTTGACCAACGTCTTTTCGGCGGCACCGTAGTGCGCAGCGGCGGCCTCTAACGTCCTCCGGAGTTGTACCGCAGCGGCATCTGGGACACCCGCCCGCAGGACCTTGATGGCGTCGCTGTAGTACTGGGCGACGTCGGGCGGCAAGTGCTTGATTGCCTGGCCGAGATTGTCCCCTGCTGGCACGATCTGGAGCTCTTGATGGATGTGCTGGTCCGGCCCGTTGTGCTCTACAAGCATCGCCCCACCGCATGCCGGACAGGTCAACGGTGTCCAGTACCGAGCGCGTCCATCCCTGCCCGCGTACGAAGACAGCGGAGCCGCAATGCCCATCTGCGTATGCGTAAGCCCGCACCACGGGCAGTCGCGAAACGTCATGCTCTGGTCGAAACCCACAGTTCCCCCTCGTAGCGGTTCACTCACTAATCGAGCATCTGCGTCGGGCGTTACGGATGTTCACCCAGCCCGGCCGTCACTGCTTGCGCTTCCTCGGGGCGTCTGTCGCTCCCAAACAGATCGTCAGCCCCTAGTCTTCCGGGGTGAGGATCTGCGCAATTGTCGGCCTGGTGCTGACGTTGATCGGAACCGTTTTAGCGGTAGTCGCTCTGGTGCAGGACTGGAACGAACACGGTGGCGGCAAGCCGCTGATCCCGGTGGCTGCCCGCTTGTGGCGATGGCTGCGGCGCACGCCGCGAGTCCACAGCGTCTCGGCCGACACGACTGCCTCATGGAACGTCGCTGCGGCCACCGGCGAGGTTTATGTCAGCCCGCCGAGCGATGCAGGGGTCGATGTGCAGATGCGGTTCGTCCGTGAGCGCCTGATCGCGCTTGAGGCCCGGATCGCCAAAGAGCGCCGCGAAGTCGATCGGAGGATCAATGACGTCGAGACAGCAGGACGGGAGGCCGACGCCAGGTCGCAGACTGCACTCGCGGAGGTCAACGACAAGATCCGCGAGGTCGCCACGGGCAGCGTTCGGCTGGAGCTGTGGGGACTCGGGCTTGTCGGCGTCGGCTCGATCGTGTCGACGCTGCCCGCCGTGTTCGGCTGGCAGTGACGCAAGCGTGTCGCACCCGGCCCGCACCGTTGTGCGGGCTCTACCTTCTGTCCATGAGTGAGGGTCAGTGGAAGCACCAGGAGCACGACTTCATAGGTCCGGACGGCGAGTGGATCGCCGTCACGGTCGATGAGGACGGCTCGGTGGAGGTCTGGTACTACGACCACCGTTCGGTCGTCGTGCACCACGCTGTCGAGGACTGGACCGACGAGGGGCGGAAGAAGTGGATGACCAGAACCAGAATCGCGCCTGGTGAGCCGCAACCCAGCATCCCAGCCATAGAGTGACCGGTCATCGTCACCGTGCCTCGTTCGAGGGAGGCTCGTGGTCGGGGTCCTCGGCGCTCTCCCACCCCTCCAGTTCGGCCAGGGTGCAGAAGGCATGGCCGTAGCTGTCCTCCCAGCGGACCCTGTTGGTCAGGTCCCGCCCGTCGAGGGTGCAGACAATGGTTCGGCCGTCCATGTCTCCAGGGTCGGTCATCCTCACCAGACGGACCCAGCGTGGCGCTCGTCGTCTTTCGGGCTCGCTCGGTAAAGTCCCTTCTCCTGGCGGGTGAGAGGCGGGGATAGTGAGCGCGGACTGGGGGCAAGGGGTACCGCGTTTGCAAGTGCGGTGGTGGGAGCCGTGGCGCTTGGCTGGAATATGGTTGCCTGGCGCCGGCAGGGTCCAGTGTTGCGAGTTCGCGCGACATGCAATGGGCGGGGCAACGACATGCAGATCGCGGGCAGCGTGCGCAACACCGGGCGCTTCGACGCTCAGATCCAGCGTGCTGAGTTCCGCTGGAACACCTCCGGCGCGGGCGGATCGTCGAGCGTAGGGGCGATGGTGTCCTGTGATCTACCAGCCGACCACCCCGACCGCCTGGCCCTTGCGTCGCCTTTGGCCGCACAGGCGGGTCACGGGGGCTGACAGTCTGTAAGCGACCTTGTAGAGTGCTTCGCTCGAGGCATGCATGGGGAAATGACAGGGGGAACGCGTTGGCAAATATCGTTCAGTTTGAGGTCAACGGCCTTGGCGGTCGCAAGAAATCCATAAAGCGGAGCCTTCGTGAAACGACTGTCTTTTGGGGCGTAAACGGCTCTGGCAAGACGTCGCTACTCAAGATCTTGCATAGTGCATTACTCGACGACGCGACGCCGCTAATCCGAGTCCCATTCACGTCAGCCAGGGTCGTCATCGACGCCGGTGGTGACGTCTTCATGCGGGAGATTACGAAGCGGGAACTTAGATCACCAAGTGTAGTACGCCGGTTAGAGAGAGCCCGCGAGCTGGCTATGGCAAGAGGTCAGGTCTACTACGGCGACCTGGGTGAAGATATCAACGCAGCCCTCCCCTGGAACACAACTGGAAACGGCGAACCGGAGGAGCAGGAAGGCCCGATCCAACACGGATACCTGCCGATCTCAAGGGTGAGTGAAACGCGTCGGCGCGGCCCAAGGGGAAGTCGGCCCACGATGGAACTGGTCGACGAGGCCTCTTTTGACAAGCTGTTTGCAGGGGAGATTCAGCGCTTATGGTCTGACTATAATGCGCGGGCATTGGCCCAAATTTCAATAACCCAGGAACTTGGCCTGGCAAACGTATTCAATTCCGTCTTGGCCGAAGGGAGAGGGAAGCGCCATTTGCCCGAGGAGATGGACTTCAGTGAGGCGTTTCCCTTGATCAAGGCATTCTTCTCCGGCCAGCGGATGGGGAGAATGGTCAATATTCCGGAGTCGACCCTGCACAAGAATTATGCCGACAGTCAGTTGGTGCGGCAGGTGGTCACCGATATTGCAACCGTCCAACAGGGCATCGAGAAGGCACAAGAGCCGCAGAGAAAGATCGAACAACTCCTGTCCGATCTTTACAGCGGCGGCAAGGAGGTCACTCTCCAAGGGCGTGCGGTTTCCGTCTCTGCTAACGGCGAGGCCATCCCGCTCGAATCTCTCTCAAGCGGTGAGAAGCAGATGTTGCAGCTGCTTCTGGAGACTCTCGCCGCAGGGAATGCTCCGGTGATCATTGACGAGCCGGAGCTATCACTGCATGTGGATTGGCAACGCAGGCTTGTCGATTGCATGAGGATCGTAAATCCTGATGCCCAATTGATCATGGCAACGCATTCGCCTGAGGTGATGGCTTTTCTTCCAGATAGCATGATTTCTGAACTCTAAGTTTCCTGGTGGGGGGATTCTTTGCATGCCACGTCTGACTTATGGTCGCGCTGGGTTCTTGCGACGCATTAGGATGTCACACGACAACTCGCTCTTCGTCGTTGTCGAAGGTAAGGTCACGGACCGGTACTTCATTGAGAAGCTCTGTTCTGCAGAACAGACAGTCGGGCGAGCCGGTTACGAGATTTACATGGTCGAGCAAATCTCTGATGAAAATGGCCAGGTCTCCGGGGGAAAGGATGCGGTTCTCGCTCTCTTCGACTACTGCAAGGCCGAAGGCAAGTTGGCCCAGAAGAACAGTGGCGGAAGTCGATCGGTCGCTTTCGTGGTTGACCGCGACAGCGACAACATTACGGGCGGGAAGCGACGGTCTCCGCACGTTCTGTACACGTATTATGCTGACAGCGAGGCTCACGCTTTCGCGGATGGCGATCTCGTTAAGGCGTTGCAACCGGCTGCATCCTTAGATAAGGCAACAGCGGTCGAGGTCGTCAACAGTCTGGGAAATTGGTCTGAGAAACTCGCTGACGACTGGCGACCATGGATTGAACAGTGCTACCTGGCTAAGGCCTTGCGGTCAAGAACTTGGGTTGGTCTCGGGGCTGCTCACAGTCTTGTGCATAGTGGAGCCATGCGCAGGGAACTAGATTCACAGAAACTCGCCGCGGCGAAGGCGGCCGTTCGAGATACCTCGCTCTACAGTGGAGTGAAATACGACAGGATCGAAAAAATGGTTCTCGATAAGATCGACCGCGTTTATGCCGCTGGCCGAGGACGCGAACTGCTTAAAGGCAAATGGCTCGCCGCGCAGCTCACCGAATTAATTGAAAGCAGTTTCAATGATCCTAGGCAGAGAGTTGCTTGGGACAACGAGCACCTACGCAATATGATCGCCAAGTTTCTGATGAGCTTTCTGGATGTGGATGCACAGGGATCTATGTACATCAGGAAGAAGTTGGTCGGTCTCGCGGCCTGACAGTTCCTTGACCTCTTCCGATCAGCTTGAGTTAATCGCGCTGTCTCGGAGTCGGACGGCAGAGCGCTTCCCCTCGGGGACGCACCTAGGTCGATGGGATCCGGTCCGGCGCGGCTTGCGTCACGTCCTGGACTCCGGCGTGTTGTCAGGTTGACGTTTGGCGAGATCACGAGTCATTGCCTGACATGAGCTTGAGTTCGGTGAGTACCCAGTCCCACCGGAAGTCTCTTGCGACCTGGTCTCCGGTACCGGATTCGAGTGGCTTAAGTGATGTGGCTGAGCCGTTGTGCGGGTCGCGGATGCCGACTCCCGCATACCGGAGCACTGCGAGGGATGCGAGCCAGGCGGGGTGGCCGGCCAGGTCAGATTTGGCGAAGGGGGTCGCGACGGTTGGGGTGCGCGATCCGAGCGCGGCGCAGAGGACTGTCAGCGGGTAGGTGTTGGCGTTGCCGTTGGCCCATGCGTTGAGGGTGTTGAACGTCGTCGGCACGACCGCTACAGCGTCGGCCTTTGGCGCGCGCCTGGGTTCGCCCGGCCTCCGGTTACCAGTCAGGACGGGCGCGTCCGCCAGGTCTTGGCCTTCAAGCCACGGCAGCGCTGCGTCGGTGGGGATGACGTAGGGAGTCCAGCCGTGTTCGCGGGCCGTGCGTACACCGTCGCCAACGCGGGAGGCGAGGGGGGCGCCACAGGTGACGATGTAGAGAGTTCGACTGGTCACGCGAGGACTCCTGCGCGGGTTGCGATGGCGGTCAGGGCTGGGGTGGGTTTGCGGGCGCGCTTGAGTAGTTCGCGGACCAGCTCCCGGGCAATGGTGTGATAGCGGATCGACTCGGGGGCGACTCGTTCGGCCTGCTGTAGGTGGAGGATCGCTTCCATGTCGTTCTTGGCTTGAGCCTGTGCCCAAGCGAGGTCGAGATGCAGGCGCGAGCGGCGGCCTTGAAGACCAGCCGGCATGGCTTCGGTGTCGATTTCGGTTGCCACACGCAGTACACCAGACGGATCGCCGAACTCGGCCGCGACCGAGGCTCGATGGATCAGGACGTTCGTCGGGCCGAAGGCGGTCCACGAGTGGTTGCCGTCGTTTGCCAGGAGATCGGCGAGCTGCGTTGCCGTATTGAGTCGCTCGGTGGAGGTGGCGCGATCGGACCGGCGAGCGGCGATGACGGACGAGATGAGCCACAACGACCCGGCAAGCGATACGGCGTCCGGAGTGTCCGAGCCAGTGAGAGACATCAGACCTTCTGCCGACCGGACAGCGACGCGCTCAGCGTCATCGTTTTGCTGGCTGCGGAGAAGCGCGATGACCACCTGATAGGCGGCCATGCCTTGCGCAGCCTTCGACTCGGCGGCAAGGGCCGCGTGGGTGGCGCGGTCCGCGGCCAGCCAACCAAGGTGATGTTCGCCGACCTTGGTCAGGAGCTTGGAGGCCGCCGTGTAAACGGAGCATCGGGCGAGGTGTGTCTCCCGACCGTCGCGGCCTTGGTAGCCGTCGTACGCGTCTGCGGCCTGGATGAGGTCCGGCAGCATCGCGGTCGCCTTCTGGTACTGCGCTGCCTGATAGGCCTGGTTGACCTGCACAGCGCCGTTGCGGAGCTGCGGAAGAGGCCACGGTGACGTCGGCTCACCAAGCAGATGGTGGTAGCTCGCGAGTTGGCTGCGTACGGCGTCGACTGCCGTGACTTGCTCGGATGCGTCTGGCGCGAGGACCCAATCACGCCCGATCAGGTCAGCTACGTCGATACGCAAGACGGTCGCTAGGTCGTTGAGGGTGGACAGGCGATCGACGCCGCGAATGCCGCGCTCTACCTGTGAGAGCCAGGATCGCGACATTCCGATGAGGCCGGCGAGGGCGTCTTGCGACATTCCGCGCCGCTTGCGGTACGCCCCGATGCGCTCACCTACGTGCATCTGCACTCCTCCTCGTTGGTGTGGTCCCGTTCCTGTAGTGAACCGCCAGCTGGAGCGGACAATGCGCACAAAAGTGCGCAACCCGCGGAGTGCACATCAATCGATCGTTTCGCCGCCACGCTGCATGCATGAGCGAAGCCAAGTACACAGGAGAAGCCGCGAGTCGAGCGGAAGAACCTCAAGTCGAGGCACCATCGTCGGAGCGCAGGCGTGCTTCGACCACATCGAGTCTGCGCCGCAGTTCCTCCACGACCTCCCGTAGTGCAGATAGGTCATCGGTCGGAGGTACTCCATCCCGAGACGCGACGAACACGCCGCGGCCCCGCTGGGTGTACACGAGTCCCTCGAGACGCAGTTGTTCGATGGCCTTCTGCAGAGTCATCAGAGCAACTCCCCACTCGTTGGCGAGTTCGCGGCCGGACGGCAGCTTGGTGCCGGCCGCCAGTTCCCCGGCCTGGATTGCTCGGCGTAGTCCGTCAGCTACCTGGACATACGGCGGGCGTGGGTCGTTGGTCTCTACCTGCATACGTCAACCGTAGTCGGCCTAGGTAGCTAGGTCAGTCAGTCGGGCGCAAGTCTTGTTCATCCAAGTGACCTAGGTTAACCTAGGTCAACCTAGTTAACTCTTGATAAGGAGAGAGCGAGTGAGTGAAGACGCAACGGCCGCGGAGGCCGTACGGAAGTTCCTTAGCGTTGCCGCCGCCGCGAAGGTGCTCGGACTGTCTGAGATGACGCTCTATCGAGTGATCCAGGCGAACTCATTCCCGGCTGTCAAGGTCGGCCGAAGGCTGTTCATTCCGAGTCAGGCCCTCGATGACATGGCTGCCGCCGCGATCTCCAGCGGGGGAGTCGTGGACGCGGCCGAGTGGCGGCCGGCGCAGGTCGCCGGATGAGCCGCCAGTTGTCCTCACATCCCCAGACATCCAAGACCGGCCCTGCCGCAGGCGCCAACCAGAGCAGGGCCGGTTCTCCCGTCACTCAGCAGAGATTTCAGGAGGTGTCCAGCATGACTGATGCTGGTTCGCCGGGCACGGAATGGGTGCCTCGGTTTGGTGATCCGGAGGTGTCGCGCGATCGGGCGGACCTCATTCGCGGGCTGTTCGAGTTGGCGGGTTTTGTTGCCAACTACCCCGAGTTGCCGTTGCCGCAGGTCAACGCGGTGATGATCCCGGGCGGTTCGACAGATGCCGACGGCGTGTGGACGGTCGCTGCGGTGGCCGAGGCGCTCGGCGTCGCGACGGGGTTCGGCGGCGATGGTGCTTTCGTAGCGCAGTCCCGGTTTGGTCCGGTGTCGGTCCGGTGTGTCGCGCGGCTTGCCGCGCCGCCCGGCGGGGACCGTCGTGAGGCCGTGGCGGGGGAGGGTCGATGAACGAGTCGACTGCTGTGGATCTGGCGTGGCGGATGCACGACTCGGCTGCCGGCGCGATTGATCGAGCGGACACTAAGGCCGGGTTCGCGGCGACGGTGGAGACGGCTGCTGCGGCTGTGGTGTTGTCGCTGGTGTCGCAGGCGCACGGCTCCCCGCTGGTGGTTCGTGTGTTGTTCGGACTGTCGCTGATCGCCCTCGCGGTGGCGTTGGCCGCGGCGATGCTCGTGGTGACGCCGCGCCTTCACTACGCGGGTTACGAGTTGTCGCCGGGGGAGTTTCTGTATTTCGGCGCGGTGCGTCTTCGGTCGGTGAAGGAGTTGCGTTGCCACATCGATCCGACGGTGTACGGCGGCTTGGTCGCTGAGCCGTGGGAGGCGATCAGCCACCAGGCCAAGCGGCTGGCGGAGATCGCTTGGGCGAAGCACCGGCTGGCGCGGGTGTCGTTCCTGGCCGCTGCCGTCGGTGTGGCGATCTCTGCGGTCGCGGTGCTGGTGGGAGGTGCGCTGCGATGAACAGGCGTCCGACCGCCCGTGAGGGTGTGGTGTTGCCGAGGTTCGGTGCCGCGTCGGTCGCGGCGACTGTGCTGGGGCTGGTGTTGGTGTTTTGGGCGCCGAACGCGCTGGCGGTGCGGGCTGGTACGTGGACGGCGACGGTCGGCGGTGTGGGTGTCGTGACCGCTGCGCTGCTGTTCTGGCGGGTCGGTCCCGGCTTGCTGCTCGCGTTCCCGTTGTGGGTTGGGCTCGCTGGCGTCATTGCTTCTCGCACAGGAGCGCCAGGACACGCGGGTGCATGGTTGATCACCGGCGGCGTGCTCGCTGCACTTTCTGTCGTGCTTGTCTGGGTGAACCGCGCCGTCGGCAGCGGTGTCACCTTCGCTGCCTGGCTGCTCTACACAGGATCCCTGCTGCGGATCGTTCCGGCCCGCGCGAGTGCACACGCGTACTGGTGGCTCCTGATCGCCGCCGGCGTGCTGGCGCTGGTCGCAACAGTCGCGCGAGTGGTGCTGTCCCGCTCGAGTTCACGGGGCCTGCTGCGCAAGCTGCACCGCGCCGGTCGGGAGACTGACGGGCTGGCCTCGCAGGCCGACGTGTGGCGTGGCGCATCCGCCCGGGTAGTCCGATCGAAGGCGGCGCAGGTGCGTCCGAGCCTGGACGAGGTGTCTCGGTGGAAGCGGCGTCGGGTGCCGTTGTCTGAGCTGGGCGTGAAGGTGGCCCGGGTTGGCGCGGTCGGGATCTGGTCGTCGGCCGAGGATCACACGATCACCTTCGGTGGCCCGCGCAAAGGCAAGACGCAGCAGATCATGAACTACGCGGTCGAGGCACCGGGCGCACTGATCACGACGTCGACCAAGCTCGACCTGCTCGTCCACACCTATCCGCGCCGCGCGAAGCGTGGGCCGGTGTGGGTATTCGACCCGTCGGGCATCGTCCAGCCTGGCTCGCAGCTCGCCGGCCAGTTGGACGGCGACGAGTCGGTGACGTTTGTGCGGTTCAACCCGCTTGTTGGGTGCGAGCTGGCAGCGACGGCGATGGATCGCGCCGCGGATCTGATCGACGGTATCGGCCGGTCGAAGCATGACGGCCAGGGCGAGCGGTGGGACGGGTTCGCCAAGCAGACCCTGCAGTCGTTGCTGCACGCCGCGGCGATCGGCGGATATTCGATGTACGACGTGCAGCAGTGGGTCGCGCACCCGTCGGACCAGGCGAAGCGTGACGTGCTGTTCGAGCTGCGGATGGCCGGGCCCGAGGCCGCGGGCATGATGCAGGAGGCTACGCAGTTCTTCGAGAACAACCCCAACACCCAGAGCAGCATCAGTACGACGATCATGCCTGCGTTGAGCTGGCTGTCGGTTCCGTCCGCTGCCGCGTCGGCCGCGCCGGGCGGGCAGCAGTTCGACGTGCAGCAGCTGCTCGACGAGACCGGCACCGTGTACCTGCTCGGCGCGGAGGACGCGAAGACCTCACCATTGGTGACCGCGCTGACGGCGGATCTCGCGCGGCGCGCGAAGAGCATCGCGGCCGGTATGCCGGGGGAGCGGCTCGACCCGTTCCTGACGATGGTGCTCGACGAAGCCGCGCTGATCTGCCTGATCCCGTTGGACCGGTGGAGCGGTGACTTCGGGTCGCGCGGGATCTGCATGCACATCGCCGCGCAGTCCCGCGCGCAGATGCGGGAACGGTTCGGCGACGCCGCCACCGGTGCCCTGTTGACCAACACGAACACGAAGGTCGTGTTCGGCGGCACCGGTGACGACGACGACCTGCGCTACTGGTCGACGCTGGCCGGCGAGCGCGAAGAGCCCGCGATCACCCGGGACCGGGCCACCGGGTCGCGGTCGGAGACCACCCGACGCACTGCGGTGCTGAACCCGGGGCAGACCGGCGAGCTGCGCGCCGGCCAGATGCTTGTCATCAGCAACAACATGCCGCCCGCGATCGTCAAGGCCCGGATGTACTACCGGCGCTGGGACGTGCGCACCGAACGGTACGCCCACACAGCGCACCGGGTACGCGCCCAGCTCAACGCCGCCGGTGGCCGGGTCAAGGACCTGCACGCGGCCCGCGCATTCGCTCGTCAAGTGGATCGCTTCGGCGAGTGGATGCTCGACCGATTCGGATGGATGCTCGCACCCCTCACCGGAGACGACCAGATCGCCGCCGGCGGAACAGTCGTCAGCGCGAACACCCCGGTGAGCTCAACCCACCCGGGTCACGCCCGGGTGCGACTGGCCGCGGCTTTGACGTGGCTTGACGCTGCCGACCCGCTGCGAGAACTCGTCGCCCGGGTGCGACTCAACAGCTCAACCCGCAAGGCCCGCGCCGCACTCGCCGCGCGGACCGAGCGGCCAGTCGACCAGGAGGTGAAGTGATGGCTACGCGTCAGCTCACTGTTGCTCCGATCCCGCACGACTTCCCGTTCCCGATCTGCTCCCTGTGTCAGTTCCCGATCCCGGCCCACGACCTGGCCGGGCTCGAGTTCCAGCCTCGCCACGCCAGCACATGCCTGCCGGACGAACGACAGGACGCGACGCAGAGTGCCTGCTGTCCGTCCTCGGGAAGGCGGGTGCGGCATGAGCACGCCGTTTGAGGCCGCGCGCAACGAGGTGCGGGTGCGGTGGGACTGCCAGGAGGTCTCCGAGCGGCTGCGGATCGACGCGGCCGGGGCCTACGACGAGAACGGCACACTGACCGGCTGGATCGCCGTCGATCCCATCGCGCTGCAGGACGCCATCGACGCCTACATCCACTGCCACTGCGAGGAGGGAGAGGCGTGAAGCACACCGATCACGACGATCCCGAGCAGACCGCGCAGAAAGCCGTCGCGGCGCTCGCTCGGGAGCTCGAGAAGCTGAGCCGCGAGGTGCAGGCATTGAAAGGCGGAATGCGGCAGACCGCCTCTAAGGGCACCGTGACCGAGCTCGCGAAGGTCGTGGAGAACCTCAGCGAGACGGTCATGAAGGTCGCCGCCGGCGGCGGTAAGAAGGCCAGCGAGCAGGATCCGGTGCGGTCCTGGCTGCGGCTGCCCGAGGACGAGACCGCCGCACAAGAGGTGCTGTCCGAACTGGTGCCGTGGATGCAGACCGTGTACCTGCGCTACGGCGACGCCCGCGAGACGTTGCCGCCGTGCTGGCCGTGGCACCCCGAGATCGTCGAGGAACTGCTCTGGTTGATGGACGCCTGGTTCGCCGCCTTCTACGGCCCGGACGCGTCGCTTCGGCTGGTAGGCGACTGGCACGACCGGCAACGTCCCGGCGTGATGCGCCGCGTCGCCATCTACTCCACGGCCTGCGACCTGCCGACCCACCTCGACGAGGCCGGACAACCGGCAACCGCCTTGCCGCTCATCGACCAGCTCGACCCCTTCGTCACCTGGTGGGCAGGGGACCGCGACAACAACGGCCCCGCGCCCACCCGCGACCAGATCCACGCCGCCAGGCGCGGCGGACACGGCGCTGGGCAGGCCGGCGGGCTGACCGCCGTACCCCAGGACGGGAGCTACTGATGAACACCCTCACCAACATCCTCAACGACCTCGCCGCCGGCGACCCGTTGACGACGAAGGACGGCGTCGTGCTGCTCGTCACCGGTCTGCTCGCCGTCGCGGCTGTCGCCAGTGTCGGGTGGATGCTGCACCGCGCTGCCAGGTCGGTTGCTCGAAGCAACTTGTCCCGTGACTGGACCGGGCGGAAGGTGCTGATCGTCGTCGCGGTCGTGGTGGCTTTCGCGGTCGCCGGGATCGGCGGCACCCAATCGTTCCGGGCGGTCTCGGACAAGTTCGGCAGCGCGCTCGTGCCGTTGGTCGCCGACGGGATGGTCATCGCCTGCACCGCGCTGCGGCTAGCCGCTCTGACCCGCGGCTGGCGCATCCCGGGCGCCTTGTTCACGACCTATCTGTTCATCGGCGGCACGGTCGTACTGAACATCGACGCCGCGAACGGCGCGGTCGACGTTGCGATCGCGCACGCCCTCGCGCCACTGGCCTACGCCGTACTCGTCGAGATGCTCGCGCACATGCTGCGCCTCCACCTGAAATTGTCGCAGCCCGCGCGCCCGAAGCTGTCCGCGCTGACCTGGATCACCTCACCGGTGATCACGACCCGCGTGTGGCTTCACCTGGCCCGCACCGGCAACGACGACCCGATCCAGGCACGGGCACTCGTGCAGCAGGTCGTGCGCATGTCGTCCCGCCTCAACACCGTCTGCCCCAGCCGCCGCACCCTGCCGCTGGACTCCGCACGCGCTGCCCGGACGGCCGCGTTGCAGACGATCCGCGACGGCCTCCTGACCGCAGGACAGCTCGCCGCACTGCTACCGACCACCGAGCGGATCAGCGCGGGGGAGCTGCTCGCGCTCGTCGACTCCGCCGCACTCGGTCTCCCGGTCGCCGACAACGGTGCTGCCGGGCATGAGTCGCCGGCCGAGGTTCCGGCCTGGCTCGTTCTCTACCTGCTCGCAGTTGCTCGCCGTGACCAGATCCGTCCGGCCAAGACGGCGCACAGCGACATGGGGCTGGCCGACACTGGCGAGATCGACGAGGAGCCCGACGAGGAGCCCGACGAGGCGTCCACGGTGCTGCCTCTGATCGTCGGCTACGTCTTCGGCGCACTGCACCACCAGAACACGCAGCGCACCGACCGGAGCGCCGAGGTCGGACAGTTCGGCAGTGCAGGTGCTCCACCACTGCCGAACGGAGCACCTGCGCTGCACCACGGAATCCGCACCGGTGCAGCCGCATCAGAGCGCTCCCATTCTGCGAGCAGTGCAGCCGCGCCGGTGCACCACCCTGCGCCTGCACCGGCGGCCGCCCGCAACGGCGGTGCATCGGTGATCAGTGCATCGTTCGCCGAGCCTGCCCAGAGCAGTCCCGCGAACGGTGCGGGGAGTGGCGAGACCAGCCGGGCAAAGCAGTCCGACAAGCGTGACCTGGCAGAGCTGTTCGAGGTCTCGGCCCGCGAGCACGGCGGCGCGCCGTTGAGTCAGCGCGAGATCACCCGAGTTCTGGACTGCGGTTTCTCCAAGGCCCGTCGGCTCGCCGAGCTCGCCGGATGGGTCGAGCCCAAACACGACGACACATCCGACGTAGCCAACCCCGCGGCCTACGACCAGGCCGAGACGGCAACAACCGATGCCAACAGCAACAACCCAGACACCCAGCAGGCGAACGAAGCTGACGAACTCGAAATGAGCAACCACTGATGAAGGACACCGATCAGCGCGACTCGATCCAGGGATCAGCCATCGCGAAAAGCACCATCCGGCAGCGCCCCGAGGGCAGCCACAGGATGAAGAACCTGGATACACACCATTGCATCACGATCAAGTGGAGCCCTCACTCCGTCTGTCGAGTCGGGCTGGAGGCCGCCGTCGCGGCCTCTGGCATGGCCGCCTGCGCGGTCCTGGCCGCTGCCCAGGACGGCGCCCAGGCCGCCGTTTGTGGGCCGTGGACGGCAGGTGACCGCTGATGATGAGCGTTCACGCCGGACACAGCGCGGAGTATCTGACCGGCGCGGTGGCGGCCGGGCGGGAGAACTACTACACCGGCGCGACGGCCGCCGGCGAGCCGCCGGGCCGCTGGTACGGCCGGGGTGCTGCCGCGCTCGGTCTGCACGGCGAGGTCGACGCCCAGGACATGAACGCGCTGTACGAGCGGTACCTCGATCCGCGCGACGAGCGGTTCAAGGACCCGGCGTTGTGGGACGAGGCCGAAACGCTCGGCCACGCCGGGCGGGCGTACAAGACCGAGGCCGAGTGGTATGCCGCTGCTCTGGCCGCCGAGCCTGGAGCGGATGCGGAGCGGCGCGAGCTGCTCCACATCGAGGCGGGCAAGAAGGCGCAGAAGAACGTGTCGTTCCACGACGCGACGTTTTCGGTGCAGAAGTCGGTGACGGTGCTCCACACCGCCTTCGAGGCCCAGGAAGTCCGGGCCGCCGGCGCACTGGAGCGCGCCCGCAGCGCACTGGCCCAGGCGCACCAGAGCGGCTCGGGAGCGCTCCGGCTGCACCGTTTGGAGCAGGCGGTGCAGGCCTCAGCTACCGAGGCCGCGACCTGGCGGCAGCACCGCGAAGCGGTCGAGGCCGCGATCTGGGCGGGCAACAACGCCGCCCTGGACTACCTGTCCGACAAGGCCGGATACGTCCGGGTCGGGCATCACGGCGGCGCCGCCGGGAGGTGGGCCGACGCACACGACCTGACGGTCGCGTCGTTCTTCCAGCACGACTCCCGCGACCACGATCCGCAGCTGCACATCCACAACGCGATCCTGAACCGGGTTCAGGGAACGGACGGGAAGTGGCGCACGCTCGACGGCCAGGGCCTGTACAAGTACAAGGCCGCGGCCGGCGCGGTCGGCGAGCAGGTCATGGAGCAGCACCTCACGAAGTCGCTCGGTGTGCAGTTCAAGCTCCGCCCGGACGGAGAGGCCCGCGAGATCGTCGGGATCGACCAGTCCGTGATGGACCTGTTCAGCTCGCGACGGGTCGCGATCACGAAGAAGACCGCGACGATCGTCGCCGAGTTCCGGCAGCGGTTCGGCCGCGAGCCCAACGCGCTGGAACTCGAGCGGATCCAGGAACGCGCCACCAAGGCGACCCGCCGCGCGAAGTCCCACGACGGCGAGACTGCGGCGGAGCGGCTCGACCGGTGGGACCGCGAGCTGCGCGCCGAGGTCGCCGGCGGACTCGCGACGGTCGCCGACACCGTGCTGTCGAACCGACAGCACCAGATGACCCCGGCACCGCTGGACGAGGACGCCGTCCTGGAGACCGCGCTGGCCACGGTGCAGGAGAAACAGGCCGAGTGGCGCGAAGGCGACCTGACCCGCGCGATCAGCCTCGCCCTGCCCGACGCGCTCGGCGGACTCGACGCCGCGCAGGTCACCGAACTGCTCGAACGGCTCACCCGCAAGGGCCTGGACCGAGCCGTGAACCTCGGCACCGCCAAGCCTGGCAGCCAGGAGCTGCCCGCCGAGTTGCGCCTGGCCAACGGCCGGTCGTCGTACGAGGCGCCCGGCCGTTCGACCTACGCGACCCCGGGGCATCTGAACGCCGAACGCAAGCTCGCCCGCGCTACCTACCCGGCCGGGGCTCCGGCTACCACGTCGCAGCAGGCCGGAGCGTTCGTGAAGCAGCTGGCCAAGACCGGGCTTGAGCTCGGCGACGACCAGGCCGCGGCCGTCCGCGGCATCCTCATGTCCGGGGCGATGACCGAGGTACTGGTCGGCCCGGCGGGCACGGGGAAGTCCCGCGTCGTCGGCGCCCTGGCCAAGGCGTGGACCGACCCGACGCTGTGGCCTTCACTGGGGCACGGCGAACGGCGCCGGGTGATCGGCCTGGCCTCGTCGCAGATCGCGACCGAGGTCCTGGCCGCCGACGGCGTACCCGCGGTCAACGTCGCCCGCTGGCTCCGCGCCCAGCGGCAGCTGGTCACCACCCACTTCGTCGACGGCGACTGGCTGGTGCGAGAAGGCGATCTCGTCGTGCTGGACGAGTCGGGCATGACCAGCACCCAGGATCTTGCCCAGATCCAGGAACTGTGCGACCAGTTCAAGGCCAAGCTGGTCCTCGTCGGCGATCAGCGCCAGCTCGCCGCGGTCGGCGCCGGCGGCGGCATGGACCTGATCGCGTCCCGGGCGCTGACCCACGAGCTGACCGAGACCCGCCGGTTCGCCGAGCCATGGGAAGGCCCGGCGTCGCTGCGGCTTCGGGCCGGGGACGAAACGGTGCTGGCCGTGTACCACCGCCGCGGACGGATCATCGACGGCGGCAACGTCGAGCGCGCCGAGACCCTCGCCGGGGACGCGTGGCTGTCCGACCGGCTCAACGGGAAGCACTCGCTGTTGCTGGTCGATACCAACGACCAGGCCGCCCGCGTCGCAGCTCAGCTGCGGTCCCGGCTGGTCGGGCTCGGCCTGGTCGACGACACCAGCACCGTCAAGCTCGGCCTGCAAGGCACCCGCGCCGGTGCCGGTGACATCATCCAGGCCCGCCGCAACGACTGGACCATCGCCGGGCACCTCGGCAACAAACGCGCGGCCATCAACCGCGCCCAGTACCGGATCCGGGAGGTGCTGGCCGACGGCAGCCTGCGGGTCGAGGCGCTCGGCCACGGCGGCACCGACCCCGCGACGCCTGGCGAAACGATGGTCCTGCCCGCGCAGTACGTCGCCGAGCATGTCGCGCTCGGCTACGCCTCCACCGTCCATGCCGCCCAGGGCCTCACGGTCGACGGCTGCTACGGCGTCGTCACCTCGGCGACGTCGCTGAACTCGCTCTACGTCCAGGCCAGCCGCGGACGGTCCACCAACATGCTGTACGTCGTCACCCGGGCCGCACCGAACGGCGCCGAGACCGGCGACACCGCACGGTCGCTGCACCGCTCGCCGCGCGCAGTGCTCTCGGCGATCCTGGACGCCGCCGACGAACGCCGACAACGGTCAGCGACCGAGGCCCGCGACGAGTCCGCGACCGACGCCGCCCGGCACCGCACACCCGCCGAACTGCTCACCGACGCCATCAGCCTGGCCACCACCAGCCGCGCCGCGCGGTGGCTCGACACCGCCGCCGCCAACGGACTGCTCACGATCAAGCAGCGCAGCAAACTCGCCGCAGAAGCCGGCGCAGCAACCCTGACCGCCCTGCTGCGCCGGGTCGAACTCGCCGGCCACGACCCCGAGGCCGTGCTGACCGAGGCAATCGCTCGCCGCGATCTCGGCAACGCCCGCGAACTGTCCAACGTGATCCACGACCGGATCACCAAAACAACCCGGCTCGACCCCGAGGGCGCCACCTACAGCGAACGCCTCCCTGCAGTCGACGAGCCGGAATGGGCCGACTACCTCCAGCGCCTCGCCTTGGACGCCGACAACTCCGCGAGAGACCTCGCGTTCGACCTCGCCGAGCAACAACCCGCTTGGCTTGTCGAACAGATCGGCCGCTGCCCAACCGAGGATACGGACGCCCGCGAGACCTGGATCACGCGCGCCGCCACGATCGGCGGCTACCGCGACCTGACCGGTCACGACTCCGACACCGACGCCATCGGTGCCGCGCCCCCTGCCGGACAGACCGAGGCGCATGCCGCATGGCGTGCCGCGTGGGACGCACTCGGCCGCCCCGACGACCAACGCGCAGAAGCCGAGATGACCGTCGGCCAGCTCCGCGTCCGGGTCGCCGCCTACCAACGCGAACAGAACTGGGCACCGCCCTACGTCGGCGAAGAACTCGCCGCCACCCGACAGGCCGCGGACAAGGCCCGCCAGCAAGCAGCCCTGCGCGACGCCGAAGCCGACGCGACCACCGAACGCGAGGCCCGCGAGCGGCTGCGCGCCGAGGCAGACGACGCACGAGCGCTGGCCAAGGCTCATGACGCGATCGTTGCCGACCTCGTCGAGGTCGACGAAGCCCGTGCGCGATGGCTCGCCCACACGGCAGCCACCAAGCAGGCCGCGAGCCGGGCAAAGGACGAGCTGAAAACCCGCGGCATCGAACTGGCCGACGAGGCCGCGTCGACCGAGGGAACCACGGCAGCCGAATGGCTCGCCGCGGAGCGCGAGCACGACGACTGGACCGTGGTCGACGAGCGCGACCTGGCCGAGGTCGCGGACGCAAGAGAACGCGACCTCGCCATCGCCCAGCCCGCGGACGAGTTCGTCGAGGCCGAGCTGGTCCACGACCAGCTCCCGACACCCGACGAGCACGGCGCGACCACAGCGGCGGACGCGATCCCGGACGCCGACGTCGTCGAAACCGCGACGGCGGACGAGGCCGCAGCCCCGGACGAGACGGGCGAGGGTTCGTTTGCTGCTGGCAACGAATCCTGGCAGCGGCTCGACGCCGACCAGGTCAGCGCCGAGCCGCGAACCGACTTGCGGGAGGCCACAGCCGGCGAGGAGCGCGTCCTCGAAGCCGACGACCTGCGCGTACCGACCGCCGAGGAGACAGCCGAGGCAGTACGGCGAGCGCAACGCGCGCTGATCGAAGTCCGGCAACGCGACAGCGCAGACGCCCAACGCGAGGCCGACGAGGACGCCTTGCGGGACGAGGAGCTCGCCCGCTGGCACGACCACGACCAGCACCACCTAGAGCAGTACGAGCAACAGCCCGAAACCATCGGGCTCGACTGAATCCTCGCCGAGGAGCGGAGGTGCTCTCCCGCCCGGCGGGCAGGAGAGCACCCCGGCCTCCGGCCGGGACGAAAGACCTTCTGTGGCTGGGTTTGGCGGGCGGCTAGCGGACCAGGTCCCCTCCAACCAAGTCGGTTCCGGCAGTTCTCACCTGGAGGACAAAGAGCGTCCACCAGCTGACAACGACCGGAACCGACTTGGTCGGAGCCTCTGACCCGGCCCGCTAGGCGGCAGTAGCCGGCAGGCCCCAAAGGACGGGGCTGCCGCTACACAAGCCCACCAGCGGGCAACGGACCAGTCGCAAGGAGACAACCGTGCAGAACCCGACCAACACCCAACCGCTCACCGAGCAAGAGGCCGAAGGCAACAACATTGCCTGGCCCCAGCACCGCGACGTCACCCCCGCACCGCAGCCGATCCGCAACGGCCAGCTCCTGAGCGTGTGCTCGTGCGGCCAGACGTTCATCGGCATCGACGCCGACCACGCCGACTGGCAGCTCAACGACCACATCGACGACACCGAGAAGCCCGAGAAGGCCACGCAGGCCCAGAAGGCCGCCAACTAACCCACCGGCTCGGGGAGCGTCGTGGTGAAGGACCACGCACCCACGGCGCTCCCCGCACCACCTCTGAAAGGAGCTGAACGATGACGTTGACCTTGACCGATCTGTTCTGCGGTGCCGGTGGCTCGAGCACGGGCGCCGTTCAGGCCCCGGGCGTCACGGTACGGATCGCCGCGAACCACTGGCAGCTGGCCGTCGACGTACACAACCTGAACCACCCCTACGCCGACCACTCCACCGCCGATCTGCACAAGGAGAACCCGGGCTACTTCCCGCGCACGGACCTGCTGTGGGCGTCGCCGGAGTGCACGAAGTGGACCCAAGCCAACAGCAACCCGCTGCCCGCGATCGAGGAAGGACTGTTCGAGGACCCGCTGTCCAGCGAGGCCGCGCAACGGTCGCGGCTGCTGATGTTCGACGTGTTGAAGTTCGCCGAGTACCACCGCTACCAGGTGATGATCATTGAGAACGTCGTGGACATTGCGCTGCGACCGAAGTACCGGGTGGCGTGGCAGCTGTGGCGGCAAGACCTGATGAAGCTGGGTTACCAGTTCCGCGTGATCTCGCTGAACTCGATGCACGCGCAGGCGTACGGGATGCCCGCACCGCAGTCCAGGGACCGGATCTACATCGCCTGCTGGCGGAAGGGCTCGCCGGCGCCGGACTTCGAGCAGATCCTCAGACCGCGCGCGTACTGCACCAAGTGTGACGAGGTCGTGGAATCGCGGCAGGCGTGGAAGCCGGGCCGGACGGTCGGCCGCTACCGCGACCAGTACGTGTACGTGCACGCCGCCTGCGGAACGATCGTCGAACCGGCCTACCTGCCCGCCGCAGCTGCGATCGACTGGACGATCCCCGGTCAGCTCATCGGCGACCGGCTCCAGCCCAAGACACGAGCCAGGATCGCGGCCGGGATCGCGCGGTACTGGGGGCAGGCGTTCCACCTCGAAGCAGCCGGGAACCAGTACGACGCCGCCGACCCGAACCACCCGCGCCACGGCGACCCGGACGCCTACTACCGCGCCTGGGCGATGAACGACGTACTCCGGACACTGCACACCACCGCTTCCAAAGCGCTCGCGGTGCCGGTCGAGGGGCGCGAGGGCAAGCAGGCGCAGACCGTGGACCTGCCGTTCAGGACGCAGACGACCCGCGCCGAGACGGCACTCGTGACGCCGTTCGTTGCCGAGCTGCGCGGCGGCGGTTCAGATGCACGATCGATCCTGGAACCGGCCGCGACGTTCTGTGCAAGCGGCAACCATCACGCACTGGTCACCCCGGCCGGCGGATCGTGGAACGACGACGCCCGACCGGTCACCGCCCCACTGCGCACCCTCATGACCCGTGATGCCTACGCGCTGGTGTCGCCCTACTACGGCAACTCCCACACTGCCCGGCCCGCTACGGATCCGCTCGGTGCTCTGACCACTGTCGACCGGTACGCGCTGGTGCACCGCAACAACACCGGCGGCGCGGAAATGACCACCTCCGTCAACGACTACCTGCGCACCTTCACAACCGCCGGGCACCAATCGCTCATCCAGACCGGCCCCCGCGGCGGTCGACCCAAGAGCACCCCGGAAGACCTCAAAGCCGCCGAGCAGATGGTCCCCGAATGCCTGTTCCGCATGTTCACGCCCGGCGAGGTAGCCGCCGGAATGGCATTCCCCACCGACTACTCCTTCTCCGTTATCAACCCCAAGACCGGCAGGCCGCCCGCGAACAGGGACCTGGTGAAGATGTGCGGCAACGCCGTCACCCCGCCCGCCGCGCGTGACCTGATCACCGCCGTCGTCACGTGCCTCGGGCACGAACCCGCTGCCTGACGAGGCCAGGGGAGGGGCGGCGATCGCGCCGCTCCTCCCGGCCCCTTACCAGCTAGGAGAACAACAATGAGCACCACAGCACGTGCGGTGAACAGCCCGGAACGCGTGAGTGCTGGAAGAGGTGGTCGATTGGCTCGGTCAGCGCTCTGGCACGCTGCCCGCGGTCTGGTCGTGTTTCCGCTCCGACCGGGATCGAAGAGGCCGGCGGTCGACGACTGGCCACACGCAGCCACCACCGACCCCGGCCAGATCGCTCAGTGGTGGAGCGATGCTCCGTACAACATCGGTGTCGCCACCGGCCCCTCGAACCTGCTGGTGATCGACCTGGACCGACCCAGGCATCTAGGCGAGAGCCCACCTGAACCCTGGAACACCCGTGGTGTCACTTGTGGCCGCGACGTCCTCGAGCACCTGGCCAGCATCGCCGGTCAGCGGCTTCCCCGTACCTGGACTGTCACCACTGGCTCCGGTGGACAGCACCTGTACTTCCGGCAGCCCGGTGAGATCGTCCTCGGCAATACCGCTGGGAAGCTTGGATGGAAGATCGATACCCGCGGCAATGGTGGCTATGTGGTCGCAGCGGGGTCGGTGACCCGAGGCCAGCGGTATCGAGCCGACCTCATCCGACGTCCCCAGATCCTGCCGGCATGGATCATCGCAGGCCTCACCGCACATGCTCTGCCGGCACCGTGCCCGGGACCGTCTTCAGGTGTGCGTGTACTCGGTCCGGCCTACGGGTTGAAGGCTCTGGAGGGGCAACTCGACAAGCTCCTCACGTCGACGCCCGGGTATCGCAACGACCAGCTGAACGCGTCCGCATACGCCTTGGGACGCGTCGCGGCGTCCGGCGCGCTCGATGCGCAAATGGTGAGTGATGAACTGCTGTCCGCCGCGCTGCGGGTCGGGCTCGGCCGGCGCGAAGCCGAACGCACAATCGAATCCGGGCTCACCGCCGGTCTCAGCAACCCACGCCGCATTGTCTCCTGACCGCGCCGCCGACAAGCACTACGGAGAACGCGACACCAGCTGAACACGCGACGGCGAACGTCGCACCGACAAGAAGCCCAGTCACACCACGCCGAGGTTCTGTAACGATTCGCCGACCTGGGGCCCGGTCGCGCCGAGCCCCCGCGCGCGGCCGGACTCTCTGGTTCCTCCGGGACGCGCTGACGCCCCCGCCACCCGGGTGGCCTGACCAGCAGAAGCTCAAATTCAGCAGTGGTCGCGACGTTCCCCTCCTCGCGCTCGTGTCGCGGGCGTCCGGCACTCAACTGGTGCGAACCACCGCCCGCGGTACTTCCCCAGCGGTCACAATCGACCAGCACGGCTCCGCGCGCCAGGCTCCGATAATCGGTCGGCAGGGGTGGAGATCCGATGTGCTGGTAACGTCGAGTGCAGTGCGGGCGGTCATTGCGACTGCGTGACTCGGTGAAGGCTGTACCCCCGTGTCACCAAGCCCCCACGCCTCGGGCGGGCCCTCGCCGGCGAGCTGAGGGGCCCGGCCCGATGGCCCGGTCCAGCGGCCCCGTCCTGAACTCCGTGAGGCATGGATCTCCAGCACGAGCCGACGGTCACGCTACCAACTGAATGGCAGGGCTTGTTCACCGAACGTGTCAGCCTGATCAGCTGAGTGTCGTTCGGCTGGAGTTGGGTGTGTTTAGGCGTCGGTTTGGGAAGATCTTGGGTATGGATCGCGACGGCCAGGCCATGGCTTCCGGGTTCACAAGCCCGGAGGAGCCCGAGGTGTCCGCGATCGATCTGGCTGGAGGTGACGCCGCCGAGCGGTTCGCCCGGCTGGCGATCGAACTCCATGATTCCGATGGTGTCGAGGAGACCGTCCAGGCGGTGGTGGACTTCGCGCTGCAGGCGCTGGACTGTTCGCATGCCGGCGTCGCCTTGAGTGTCGCGCGGGGCGATCTGGAGATCCCGGCCGTCACCGATCCGGTCGTCGCCGAGATCTACCAGCATCAGGTCGACGGCGGAAAAGGCCCGCTGGCCGAGTCGATGCGTGACCACTCGATTGTGCTGGTCCGCGACACGACCACCGACGATCGCTGGCCGCAATGGGCCGCCAAAGTCGTCGGGCTCGGCGTGCGCAGCGTCCTCGACGTACCGCTCACCACCGCAGCGGGAACGGTTGGCGTGCTGGGCCTGTACTCGGTCCACCCGGACGCGTTCGGACCCGACGAGGAGGCAGTCGCGCAGATCCTCGCCCGGCACGCCTCCGTCGCCGTCGCCAGCGCCCGGCACGAGGTCAACCTCGCGAACGCTGTCGACGCCCGCAAACTGGTTGGGCAGGCGATGGGCATCCTCATGGAGCGCTACGACGTCGACGGCGATCGCGCCTTCGCGATCCTGCGCCGCTACTCCCAAGACACCAACACCAAGCTCCGCGACGTCGCGGCCCAGCTGATCGAGACCCGCAAGCTGCCCCGCTGAGCCTGTCGGTGTAACGCCGACGCCTAGAGCGCGATGTGGCTAGTGAGGCGCCGGTGTGACTTTGGTGGGCGCCGGCGGTGTCAGGGGACCCGGATCGCGCGCGAGGTCAGGGTCTCCAGGATCCGGGAGTTCAGACCAGCAGCCCCGGAACCGACCACCGCCCGCACGGAGCGGTCACGCGCGCTGATTGGCGCAACGCGCGTGACCTGAGCAGCCAGCTCTCCCGCGCGGGCTTCCGGCCACCTGAGTGCCCGGTTCTCAGCATCGAGTCCTGTATTCAGCCGGCATTCAGCGTCCCAGCGGAGAGACGATCGAACGGCGATACGCTCTGCCCGCCTGCTGCCCCTGTCGTCGGTCCGCAACTGAGCAACTGCGCACACGCCAGGTTGTCTGCTGTGCTGAAGGCGTGCTCATGGACCGCTCGCAGAGCGCCATGGTCAACAGTTGCAAGCGCGGCTCGCGGCGGCTCACCCCCGCCAAATGACGGTTGTTGCCTGGGTACAGGGCGTTCAAGAACTGCGACGGAAGGAGCAGATGATGCCGGAGGCAACATCGAACCGCAACGGTGGCAAGGATTGGACCGGCGAGCAGGTGCAGCAGTTGCGGGAGCTTGCCGAGGGCAACACACCAGTGGGGGTGATGAGCGCGAAACTCGGGAGGACCGAGGATGCGATCCGGTCCAAGGCACAGTCGGAGGGCATCACACTGGCGCCGCCGAACCGGTCGCCGTACGGTGACATGAGCTGAGCACGGGCGCATGCTGGTGACGTGGCCGGCGGGTGGCGGTGCGGGAAGTGCGACGGGGCCGAGGTCCCAGAGCACCATCGGTGCTGCCCGTTGCGCAGCGCGTCGCTGCCCGTGACGAGCCCGCGGATGGTCGTGTGGCCACGTTGGACGGAGTGGCGCGGTTGGAGCAGCGATGAGTCCCGCGCGTCGGCCAACTGACACCGACCAGGTACGGATCCCGGCCGACCTGGCTGGGCCGGTCGAGGTCGCGCTGGCGAAATCGGTCGACCAGATCCCCGGCCCGCGGGCGATGCCGGGCGGTTCACGATATGAAGTGAAGTGGGACGGCTACCGTGTCGCGATCGTCCGCCGCGGGCAGGCAGCGCGGCTGTGGACACGCAACCGCAGCGACATCACCGACCGGTTCCCTGACATCGCTGCCGCCGCGATCCTCCAGGTCCCCGATGGCGTGGTGCTCGACGGTGAGCTGGTGATCCTCGGCGCCGATGGTCGCCTCAGCTTCGATGCGCTTCAGCAGCGCCTCGTCACCAGCCCCGCGAAGGCCCGGGCCAAGGCGGCCGAGCTTCCGGCCTCCTACGCCGCGTTCGACGTGCTCGCCACCGGCGGTGTCGACCTGCGTACGCAGCGCTGGACCGTCCGCCGGCAACGTCTCGAGCAGCTGTCCAAGGGCTGGGTCCCGCCCTTGCAGCTCACACCTGTCACCGATGACGTCGACGAGGCCACCGAGTGGTTCGAGGTGCTGCCCGCTGCGATGGGAGTCGAGGGACTCGTCGTCAAAGGCGCGGCCTCGCGCTACACGCCAGGCCGCCGCGACGCCTGGGTCAAGCTCAATTCTGCTGGGGTGCACCGTGTTCGGTCTGAGCTCGCTCGGGTGTTGATCGAGGTCAGCGCGCTGAGCGGTGTTCCTGGACGGTGCGCGACGGGTGTCGCGGACGGGGGTGAGCAGCGAGGTCCTGGGCAATCAGCTCCACCGGTAGCGAGTCTGGGACGACTCGCTACCGGTGCTGAAGGCGAATGCCTTGTCGGGCTGAACCCTGTAGAGCTGAGCACTCCCGGTCCGAACGGCGTTGCCCAGTTGATGCCAGGTTCCGTCCTCGCGGGTTAGCTGCCAGCCGTAGGCCTGTTCGAACGCGGTCGCCACGGCTTCCCTGGTGGCCTGGTCGGTGACGAGGCTCGCAGTGCCTTCGATGACGTAGTCGTTGCCGGTCAGGGTGGCGGTTCCGGCGGTGAGCGCGCAGTGCGGGTTGGCGCTGACATTCTTGGCTTTCTGCTCGTTCTCGCCGGTGGTGAACCACATTGCGTCGAGCGCCCAGATTGCCAGCAACGGGGTCACATGGGGCCGGCCGTCCCGGCGTACCGTGCACAACTGAAATTTCTGGATCCGCTGCAGTGCCCACTCCGTCACCTCCCACGGTGTCGGGCCGGCGCCTGGCGTGGAGAAGGGACCGACGCTGGTCTGCGGCGCGGCCGAGTCGTGGGCCGTCGGAGTAGTCATGGTTTCCTCCTGATGATCGTCGCGGATTCCGCCCCGGCACAGCCGTGGGCGCAGCTCAGTGGGTCTCGGCGAGATGGTCGGCCAGCATCGTGCTGACCGACAGCGTCGGCCTCCGCGCCCGTACCGACCAGCGGATCGATATGACGCTGAATCTGATCCTGGATCTCATCCATGGCTCTCCACGTCACTTCCCGACCGCGCCTCGCCGCAGAAACTGGTGTCGCACACCTACTGAATGACCATCTCAACGTGACAGTGCACGACACCGAACTCAACCCTCTAGAAGGTCAAGCACCGAGAAACCCGCGAGATCATCGTCGGCGGAGTTCTCGGACCGATCAGCCGCCCCGACGTCGTGATCGCCGGCCTCTACAACGGCCAGGGAGAACTGGTCGTCATCGGCCGCACTGTGCCGCTCAAACCCGACCAGTCCGCCCAGCTCGCCGCCGTACTCCAGCCCGCCGCCGACGACCACCCATGGCCCGACGAGATCACCTCATACCGCTGGGGAGGCCCCGACTCCAAGAAGCCACTGACCAAGGTTCAACCCACCGTCGTGGCCGAAGTCGCCGCCGACGCCTCCACGCAGGCCGGCCAAGCCCGCCACGGTATGCGCTACCTCCGACACCGCCCCGACCTCCGGCCCGACGACCTTCCGACACTGCCACAAGACGGCGAAGACAGCTGACCCGATCACCACCACGGCTGCGTGATTCTGTTGCACAGACGGCCAGTAGTCGCCACCTCGAGCCACGATGAATCAAGGTCGCTAGACGCAACTCCGCGAGAGTCGGTGGGAGAAGTCGCTGGTCTTGCCCCTTAGACAGCAGGAACCTCTCAGCGCGGGGACATGCTGGGCCGGATCACACGGTTTTGTTGCCCCACCTCTACGGGGTCGGGTTTCATGGAGCGAAGGCCCCGGCCGGAGGAGGGGTGGGGGGCCCGGCCGGGACCTTCAGTTTTGCGCGGGCGGCTTACACGGGGTCGGCCACGACGCCGACATTCCGGAACTCCGCCTGCAGTGCGTTGACCCGCGCCGCCGGCTCGCCGGTGAGAGCCAAAAGCTGGATCCTTATCGCCGGCATTGATATCCCAGCGCGGACACGCCCGATTCGCGGCACCTCGATGACCACGGTCCGAGTGAGCCTCGAGCGTTTCGTCGACATGGATCTGGTACCGCGGCAAGGCCGCGACCCGGTCGGTCCCGGCAATGAACTCCGGGCATTCCACAACCTCGGTTCCGATCCCGGTATGGACCTCATGAGGGAGAACCGAAGACGCTCAGCGCCCTGCTGAGGCGAGAAATCACCGGCAACACCACGGTAACCCCGCGTGGCCGGGCAGGGAACCACCACCCCGCGACTACTCGCCGACCTTGGCCGGCGGGAGGCCGAACCCACAGTCCATCCCGGTCTGCGCGCAGGTCTTCTGCGACCGCGCGGCATGGCCTAGCAACCTAAGTCCGCGGGCCCTCAAGCAGGCGGGATCCCCAGGGCTCGGAGAGCCTCGGCCGGCGCGCCCAGGAGCAGTTCGCGCAGATCGATCTCGAGCGCAGCGCAAAGGGCCACCGCATCAGCCAGCGTCACCCGACGCGTACCGGCTTCAACCGTGGACACCGTCTGCCGGGACCAGCCCATCTCGTCCGCCAGATCCTCTTGACGGAGCCGCCGCCGGGCGCGAGCGGCGCGCACGTTCGCGGCCACCAAGGCGTCCAGCTCTTCTGGCTCCATGCCCGGCATGTTGCCAAGTAACGCGGACCGGCGTCATGTCGCGAATCCGGGCCCGTGTCACGCTGTAAATGCGCACAGACCGAGAGTAGAGAATTACGCTAGAATTCCTTGCATGACGCCAGAGAATCGGTCGGAAGGTGAGCGAGATTACAGCTGGGCCTGCATGGCCACCTACCGGCACAACTCATGGGCGGTCTCGTACTGCACGAAGCCAAAGGACCCGCAACACAAGCACCATGTCGCCCACGACGCGGGGCGCCACTACCTGTTCGGCTGGACGGAAGAGTCGAACTCCGCTGCGACGACGCAGGAGGCCGGCCGCCGCATGTAGGGGGACACTTAGCCGATAGCGGCCTATCGAACATATGCTCTAATACTGTCATGACGAGCAAGGGGATCGGAGACGTGCGGCGGGTGCTCGGTCAGCCCCAGAGCTGGATTGACCAGCACTTCGCGCGGCCAGCGCCTGACCTGCCCGATTCCGGCGGTGACCCGCTGGTCGACTTCCTCAGTTACCAGATCCGGCGGTGGGAGAGCGAGGTCGCGACCGAGTCTCGCGAATACAGCCAAGGTCCCGGTGGTGCCGCGTTCCTCCGTTGGGCGCTCAACATCCGCCGGCAGTGCAACGCGCTCAGGCTCGTCCTCGCGCAGTACGCCGAAGCTCGGGCCGCCGATGCTCCCGAAACGCTCGTGCTGCGGGAGCAGCTCGACCACCTCGCAACTGCCTTCAACAGCCATCCTGACTGGCGTGCGACCTGGGATTGATCAAGCGACCCGCAGCGGAACCAAGGGGAGAGTTAGGCCCTAGCCAGCGAGTCGGCCCGGTACCTCGAGCGGCGGCTGGCCCGAACGCCGCCACGTCCAGCCGAACGTTGCATGCACGCCCGCGACATAACCGGGTGGATCGATCGACTCCCGCCGGAGGGCATGCAGCCGCTCTGCTTCTAGGGCTTCTGCCTCGATCGACTCCTCGATCGCCAGCTCACGCTTGCGCGAGATCGGCGACCGTGCCAGCTCGCCGCGCCGACCGTTAATGGGCTGTGCGTATCGGACGCCGGCGTTCGCGATCCAGCGGCAAGCCGAAACAACGCCCGCGAGGTAGCCGTCTTCACGACCTTGCGCCGCGAGAGCGTCGGCGCGCTCCTCGGCGGCCAGCCACACCAGCGCGAAATCGTGACGCCGCACGCCGCGTAGATGCTCGCGCCGGATCTCGTCGAAGTCGCTGCCCGTCAGCTCCATACCAGATACGGTCCCATGCCCCACCGACACTCGCCAGATGTTCGCCGCGGGAGCGGCGGCAGATACCACATCATTTGCGCGTGAACGACACACCGACGCCGCCACCCACGCAGCGCGGCTCGGCAGACCCCCCATTCGCGGCGGGACCTTCGGGCGGCCTTCCAGCGTGCTTGCCCCGGAACCGATCATGTGCGGTGGCATGACGGGTGCTGCGCTGGTGGCCACGTCCCGAAGGTCTGCAATCAAGAGTGCCCTATCGGCGGGAGACCTGTCGGCGGTTATCCACAGGCCTCGGATGGAATCGGTGGTGCTCAGTAACGAGGCTGGTGGCTGGCTTGAGGCGCCGACGCGAGAAGGCGCTCCAGCGCCCGTAGACGGGCAGAATCGAGCGGTTGAGAGTCCTTCAGCCCTTGCTGCGGCGCCGCAGACCAGGATTGCGCTCGCTGGTACTCGCGGCCAGTGAAGACCTCCGCCAGGGCAGGACCGTAGCCGAGGTCAAGCGCGATCCGATCGACATACATCTCCGAAGCACGTGCGGCGGCCGGCACGACAAACGGCGCGGCCAACGGCGACAGCAGGAACACGATCACGTAGGAGAAGCCCCACCAAGCCCAAATGCCGATGATGCCGAGGGCGTAGATCACGAAGAACACCTTCAGCAGGAACCCGACAACCGGCTGTCTCCAAGTCGCACGGAGCGCCTTTCCCATCAGCCGGGCAGGGATCGACAGGCAGCACACGATGAGCGAAACCGGCCGGGGGAGCGCCAGGCGATGCGCGAGTTCGTGCGCCAGCACTGCTTCGAGGTTGCGTGCCGGAAGGACCAGGGCGGCCCAGCTCGTCACGGCGATCGTCGAACCCGCGACGGGTGGTGCAGTAGCTTCCGGGCCTTCATGAATCCATATCCGGTACAGGGTTCGGGTCTACATCGGCCGCTGCGCAAACTGCGAACCAGGCGGGTCCGAGACGCTGACTTTCCAGGCCGTTCGGGGGACGCAGTCGCCACACCCTCCATGCGAGGAACGCCTCGCCGGTCGGGTGCAACGATGCCAGCGCGAACGCCCCCCACGCGACCATGGCGATCACGTAGACGGTCGTGCTTGGAGTACCGATGAGCTGGATCGACAGCCACGACCACCACAGCCACGGCAAAGCCATGATCAGCTCGGTCAGGCCGGACAGCTCCCACCGCCGGCCTTCTCTGGCTGGTGGTCGTCGGAGCTGATTCGGCAGGATCGACGCGGCCCGACGAGACGGCGGCGCGGGTGACGTGCCGCGCTCCCTGTCGGGGCCTCCCGACTGCGGAGACAGGCGTGCCTGTGGCCGGACCTCGAGCTGTGCCTGCGGATGCGGCACCGGGGAGTGTGGAGCAGAAACCCCGGTGACGGGTGGTGGAGTCGGCCGAGCTGGCTGGTGTGGGCGATTTACCGGTTTGTTGCTATGAGCCCCATTCATCTTTCGCAGCGTAGTCAGGTCTCTGTGGGTCGAACAGTCGTTTGCACGTTGTTGCAGCGGAGCACGAGCCAAGTACCAGGAGGCGCGGGTGCGAGCGCAGTAGCTCCTTGGGCTATCGCAATCGGCGGACCATTGAGACCGGAGCTGACCTTGCAACTCGCGTTATGTCCGGGCGGATCTCGACTGGTAACTGCTCGCCATACTGACTGCGCTGGCACCTACTGCACGGCCCCGACGACCCAGCGCGGTCCGGCAGTCCTCCGTGACTCTTATCGCAAGGCTCCGTCGGGAGAGGATCCTGCTGCAAGATAGCCTGCGAACTGGCTGCGGATCTCTTGGGGGACGGATGCGATTCAAACGACGGACGATGATGCAATTGGCCGATATGATTTGCGGGAACGTGGGTCCATTCCCGTACCGCAGCAGCTCGTACATCACCGAGTTCTTCAGTGACATCGAGACCGACTACACACACGACGGGACGACTCGCCAGCGCTGGGTGGCCGAGACGCTCGAGAAGATTCTTGAGGAACCGCACGCAGGCACCGGGAAGGTTCCGCCGACGTTCGCCAGGGTGATTCAACGACTCATGGACCCGACGGATGCCACCGATGAAGACGACCAACGCCCTGCCGCGTTGGCGATGCTCAACGCCTCGCTGGCCAGGGAGGGTTTCGAGGCGTACTACGCCCCAGACAGGCAGTGTTACCTGCGGCATGTCGCAACGAATACCATCACAGCTCCTGAACACAACCCGCACAGGCCGTTCTCAGCAACCGAACTCGAACGTCGCCAGCAGCTGCGTACCTACTTGGACGGTGCGTCAGAGGATGACCTGATCGAGGACGTTCTGCTGCCACTGTTTCGGCAGATGGGGTTTCACCGAGTTACTGCCACCGGGCACAAGGACAAGGCGCTGGAGTATGGCAAGGACGTCTGGATGAAGTTCACCCTCCCGACGCAGCACGTCCTTTACTTCGGCCTCCAGGCGAAGAAGGGCAAGCTCGACGCGGCCGGCGTGAGCCGCGCGGGGAACGCGAACGTCGCGGAGATCCACAACCAAGCACTGATGATGCTGGGACACGAGATTTTCGACCCAGAGATTGGGAAGCGCGTGCTGGTCGACCATGCGTTCATCGTGGCCGGCGGAGAGATCACCAAACAGGCTCGGGCATGGATCGGAAACGCACTAGATGCCTCACAGCGGCGGTCGATCATTTTCATGGACCGCAACGACATCCTCGACCTCTATGTCGTGAACAACCTGCCCCTGCCCACAGCCGCACTGTCGGGCTGGGGAGTTCAGGTCGCGTGGCCAGACGAGCCACCATTCTGAGAGTTCGCGACTTTCCAGAAGCTACAGTCGCGGCTGTGCTTGTGCGCGTGGTAACGCACGTGACAAAAACGTAGGCCCGTCGGCGGCCGGCGTGCCAGAATTTCGCCCATGCTCGTCACTCTGACCCCCGGAGTCAACCGGGATCACGTCCTCGAAATGCTCCGCAAAGCATCAGTCGAGATCACCAACAACTACGGCAATCAGGACGGCTACGTCCGATGGGTGATGAACACCGCCCGGACGCTGCGCGGCCAGATCGCCCAGACCGACATAGACCAACTCCTGCTCACCCCGGCCTTCTACCGCCTAATCGACCCGGTACTGATGGGCACGCCACAAGGCCTCTGGTTGCTTGAAGCCGAGATGTCCGAGCGGCAGGCCATGCTCACAGCCGCATTCGAGGCGCTCCAAGAGCAGATCGCCGCGTGGACCGCCGCGGCCGGCAAGGCTCTGGCGGTGGTGGATAGCAGCGTCTTCTTGCACCACCCGGCATGGACTCAGGACGACGACCCGACCGCGGTCATCGCGAGCATCCCCTGGCCCGAGGAACTCGGTATCGCCTTCGACGACGTCTTGCTTGTGCTCCCCGAGGTGGTCATCCGCGAACTCGACCGGCTCAAGGAGTCGGGCAACCAGAACACGCGCTATCGAGCCTCGGTGACTCTGGCCGTCATTGACAAGCTGCTGGACGACCCAGACAGCACGGTGCCGATCCGGTCCAAGGACGCCGACTGGCATGCGGTGGCTTCGCTCGGGGGGACACCTCGAGGCCGGGTCGACTTACGGGTCTTCTACGACGATCCGGCGCACCGACCCCTTGCGGATGAGGATGCGGAGATCATCGACCGGGCGCTCGCGGTACAGACCTTGGCCGGCACTCCAGTCCGGCTAGTGACCATGGATACCGGGATGGGACTCAACGCGCGGCGAGCCAAGCTGCTAGTGAGGAAGCCCGCCAGGGAGATCGAGACACCACGGAGTGACGGCCAGTCGGCACGAGCTCGCAGGCGTGCTCGGGCCGAGGCCTCTGAGACAGCAATGCCGAAGTAGATGCGCAGCCGATCTGCCAGCCTTGGCGCGATCGTTGCCTGCCATTCGCAAGTGCGCCACGACTGATCAGCCTTGTGAAGTTTCGGGGAGCAATGACGGCCCGCTGTTCCGTGGAAACGGCGCGCCGTTCCGGATCGTCGGTCGTTGGCCCCGACCTCCACCGCCCGGCGGTGGATCCGGTGCGTTACGAAACTCTGCTCGGAGGTCCTGCCGTGGCCTGACCTGCGCAAACTCGTGTTTGGCGTGGAATCACAGACGTGTTATTCTGGTCGAGTTCGGGCGGCAGTCTGCCCGCAGTGCCCTCAGTCGATCTGACTGGGGGCTTTTTTGTTGCCCTCAACCGTACCCCCGATCGCGACCCTGCTCGGGGGTACTCGGTCATGCCCGGAGGCCTAGCCGTGTCCACGTCCGTCACGCTGTTGTTGCTCTCACTGATGCCGTTCGCTCTTCTCGTGGTTGTTTTTGGCACGATTGTCGTCGTGGCCCTGTGTCAGGCGAAGCCGGAAGACGTCCCTGCGGTCTTCCGTGAGTCAGGAGCCGTCTTCAAGCGCTTGGCCGATCGTCTGCCCCGGACCGAAGTGTTGCGTGGACCGCTCCGCGGCGATGTCATCGGCATGCAGAATGATGGCGTGGACGATGACCACGGCGGTCCGGACGGACACCCTGGGGACGTAGCGGCGAAGGAGTCCTGATGCCGATGCGACGAGTGGCTTTCAAGGACCCGACGGCCCAGCGGGCTGTGCCCGAAGAGCTCCTGGAGGGGCTGCTGGAGGCACTTTTTGCGCTCTCAGCGGGGGAGACTCACATCCTGGTTCTTCGATTTGGGCTACTCGATGGCATGCCGTGGACCCTCGCTGAGATTGCCGAACCCTATGGGGTGACGGAAGAACGCGTTCGGCAGATCGAGGGCAAGGCGATGAGCAAGCTCCGCCATCCAGCACACTCACAAAAGCTTCGAGATGCGTTGCTCGACGATGGGTTCCGGCTGCCCGAACCCCTGCGCCGACGCGTTCTCGAACGCTTTTACCAGAAGGCCGGCCAGGGCATCCCTGGAGACGGTCGATTGCCTCTGATCTTTTGTGATCGCCACGGGTGGAGGGAAGCGCCGCGAGCGACCGCCAGGATCTGCGAGGCCTGCATATGCCCGCTGCCGCGCAGTTGGACAGGCCGTCCGCCGCAGTATTGCTCTGGCGGTTGCCGCCAGGCTGCTTATCGACGACGCCTGAAGACATCGAAGAATCCGAGGGGTGGACGCTAGATGAGTCGGTTCGCACCAAGCGCCCGTCAAGCCTACGAGCCTTCCAGGCGGAGTTCTGTGACAGTGGCAATAGGGGCCTTGTCGTTCGCGAGCACCGTCGCACGCTTTCCCCTTGATGCTGCGACGAGGCCTCCTGCCACGAGCAGTGCGACCGCACGGTGAGCCGTGCTCGGGGAGACACCGTAGCGGCTGGCCAACATCTTTTCTGGCGGCAACGGGTCACCGTGCCCCAGGATGCCGGCGTCAATCGCGCCGCGTAGGTCGGCTGCGATCCGTTCGTATAGCTTGAGGTCTTCATCCATGACGTCCGGCACGGCAGGCTTGGAGGCATCGGATTCACGTGCCGTCGGCCTGGCGGGCAGACGCACGGGCGTTGCTCCTGCCGCGCGCTGATCGGCCTCCGACCACCAGGCTGTGTAGACGCGGAGCGTCGTGGTGCCACCCCCCGAGTGACCCAAGCGTCCAGCGGCGGAACGCACGTTGTAGCCCGCCATGATCAGCTCGGTTGCGTTGTAGTGGCGGTGGTTCTTGAGCTCGGTTTCGATTCCGAGTCGCTTTGCCATCCTCGCGTAGCGTTTGCTGACGGAGTCCGGATGAAGCGGCCGGCTTCCGTCCGGCGCTGAAGAGAAGATGTACCCGTCCGGGTCGAATGGGAGTCCGAGCTCGGCGGCGCGCTGGCGGCAGCGTGATTCGTGTTCGTCGAGGACGGCGTCGGGCTCGGGGTCCATGACGATCCGTCGGTGTTGATGTGTCTTGGTGTCCTTCTCCTCGAGTTGGCCGGCGTCGTTCACGAAGATCGAGCGTCGGACGTTGAGGACCGACGTGGCGCCGTCTTCCCGGCGCGTGCGATCGCTCCAGCGCAGCGCGCACATCTCCCCGCGGCGATTGCCGGTCGTGGTCTTCGTGGATAGGAAGGCGCCCCAGTCCTCGTCCTCTTTCCAGGCTTCTGTGAGCAGGCGACCGACTTCGTCGACAGTCGGCGGGTGTGGATCTGGCGTGGGCAATCCGGGCTTGCTCGCATGCTCGGCGGGATTCACCGCGATCCATCCCCACACCACTGCCCGATCGAGGGCACCGCTGAGGATCCAGTGGATCTGGCGAATGGTTGAGTCGCCGAGGCCTTTGCACACGTGCGGTTTGCACATGCGGCGGCAGCGGCGGCATCCCTGAGGGTTGTTGCGAGGGCAGCGGTTGCCCTCGTGCTCGTCGCACTGATGAGCACCCGCCGTACGGTGGTCGATGAACTCTTTGCCGTCGCAGTGAAGGCGGCAGCGGCGGAGTTCGGCGTAGAACGAATCGAGGATCTCGACGCCGGTGCCGATCTGGCCGAGTTTCGCCAGCGGTGTTGTGTCGAGGAGTGGCTTGATGTGGTTCTTGTACTTCGAGCGGTACCCCCGCAAGGTCAGCACGTCGACGTCGACAATCTCGAAGTACTTGGCGATGAGCTGGCCGACGTTGGCGCGGGTCTTTGGGTTCCGCCCTTCGTCGACCTGGTTGAGGAAACGGGTCTTGAGCTTCTCCGCCTCCTGAGCTTGCCGCGGGCCGGGTGGCACGGTTTCTTGCAGGTAGAAGGGCCTCTTCGTAACGGGATCCTGACCGGCGTACACCCGCACTCGCAGCGCCCCCGAGGGGAGCGCAGTGATATTGCCGCGCTGACGCTCCCGCGGCTTCCCCGATGCGGCCATGCTGCGACGTTAACACGAGTTCATGTCACGGGACATGTCACGAATGGTTCTGGATCAGTCGCAGGTCACGGCCAAATGTGGCCGTGACCTGCGGTTTTGCGGAGTAGGGCGGACGGGACTCGAACCCGTGACCCAGGGATTATGAGTCCCCTGCTCTAACCAGCTGAGCTACCGCCCCGTGTGCGGGTGATCGTATCGGGTTGGTGGGGGTGGGGTGTGAAACCAGGGTGGGGTCAGGGGTTCGACGGAGTGCTGGTGACCAGCTAGCGGGCATGATGGAGGCAGTCCGGATGAGAGGAACTCCCATGGGCTGGTTCATTTTTCTGGTGATCGTGGTAGGCGCGATCGCGGCGTACAAGTATCGCGTGCCGCTGCTGGCGAAGATTCTCGGGCAGCCGCAGGATCGGATTCAGCGGGCGATCGATCGGAAGAAGGGCAAGTAGGCGAGCGCCGACGGCCCCGGAGACGTGGAGAGGCCCCGACCGCTGGGTGCGGTCAGGGCCTCGTTTGCTCACGCGGTGACGGTCAGCCGACGCGTACGGCGGCGACCGAGGCGGAGGCGGTGATCTCGCCGCCGCCGGCGGCGCTGCCGTCGTCGTTGTAGCCGAAGGCGAAGACCTCGACGGTGGTTGCCTTGGCGACTGTCACGATCTTGACGGTTGCGCCGGTCAGCTCGCGGTCCTTCGCGGGCGAGATCTCGGCGCCGAGGATGGTGCCGTAGTCGGTGCCGAACGCCGTGTCGGAGGCGCCGACTCGGAGCGCGAGTTGCGGGCGCGTGCCCGGTGCGCCCGCGGTGGTGCGGGCGAAGAAAGCGGTCGAGTTCAGCAGCCAGGTGCCCGGCTGCAGGCTGAACTCGCCCACCTTGGTCTTGTTGGTCTTGAACGACCCGCCGATCTTCGCGATCGCCACCGGATCGAAGTCCTTCGCGACACCCGACTTGCCATAGACGTCGGTGTCCTTCAGGAACGCGTTCCGGTCGGCCGGCACGATCTTGCTCGCGGGCAGGCTGTTGTCCACGACCTGCGTAGCGGCGACCGAGCGCGGGCAGAGCGGGTACGAGAGGCTCTTGCAGTCCGGCTTCACGGCGCCGTTCGCAGCAACCGTGACACCGACCAGCACACCGGCCCCGAGCACGGCCGCGACCAGCAGCCGTCCGCTCTTGGTGTTCAGGAACTTCTTGACGTTCACAGGGTTTCCTTCCCCTCCATCCCCGAGGCCCCCTCGGGATCTGCAGAGGAACGTACCGGCAAAGTGTTGGTCTAGGCCACTATCAAACCCTTGTTTCAGGTGGGGAAGTTTCGGCACCACGCGGTGAGCGTGATTTTCGCGGTCGTGCCCAGGTCGGTGTCCACCGGCCAGACGACCGCGTGCTCGCCCTTGCCTCGGGCAACGGCGAGGTAGGTGCCGGATGCCTTGTCCGCACCGGCTTCGACCGTGCTGGACCAGGAGATCGCGGCCAGTGCCGTTTCACCCTTGCGAAGGACGAGTTTCTTCGGGCCTGGGTCGATCGCCATGTACGACGTGCCGTGGGTCGCGGTCACGTTCATCGCTCGGCGATCGGCGTCGAGCACCGCGATGTCGGGGTAGCCGTCGACGGTGATCGGTGTGGAGCGGCAGTTGGTCAGCTTGACCACCACGGCTCGGTGGCCGAGGGCGGCGTCGACCGGTCCGACGGTGATCGAGGCGCCGGAGTCCGGGCAGGTCGGCCGCGGCGGTGCGGGCGTCGGATCGGGGTGAACGGTGGTGAAGGGAGTGGGGCCGAGCGGCCGGGGCGTCAACTGCGTGAAGGACGGCTTGCTGTCAGTCGTCACAGCTGCGCTTTCGGTGCCGCAAGCGGTGAGGAGTAGCAGTCCGGCAAGAAGCCCCACCTGGGCGCGACGGTGCATTCGTCGAACCTACCTGCGGTCGCGGGCCACGAAAAAGCCGGGCTCCTGTGAAGAGGAGACCGGCTGGTTTGTTGCTCCCGCGACTGGACTCGAACCAGTAACCTGCCGGTTAACAGCCGGCTGCTCTGCCAATTGAGCTACGCGGGATCGTGGTAGTGCGTGACCCCGAAACCCTGAGGACCTGAGTAGGTTAGCAGGCGGGCAGCGAACTACAAAAACGGGATTCGGCTGCCTGCGGGGTCAGATTCCGAACTCGTCGCGGACCTGCCGGAGTGCTGCCTCCGCGGCATCCACGACGCCCGGCTGGTCGGGCTCCAATCCCTTGTCCAGAACGAGGTTCCAGCTGACCGGGGCGTCCGTGACGGACGGATTCCGGCGGCCAACGATGCGTACGCCGCGTTTGCCCGCCAGCGGCACGTGCCGCTGGACGATGATGCTCGCGTCGACGCGTTCGCGGAGCAGTTGGCCGAAGCGTCCGGGGTCCTCGACCTTGAGCTCGGTCGCACGCAGCGGAGTACCGAAGTCGGTGGTCTCGTAGATGTGCAGCACAGATGCTTCGGAGTCCCAGCCGGCGCGCTCGATCTGCTCCCAGCCGACCCGGCGGTCGGCGTCGGTAGAGTCCGACGGCAGGTAGACGGCTGTCCGCGTGCCGGCGGCCCAGCGGCCGTTGGTCAGCTGTACGGCGGCCAGGATGTCTTCCTTGCTCCCGGTCGACTCGCGGGCGGCTGCCGAGACGGCGTCAGCCAGCTCACGCGGCCAGGAGGTGCGGAGAAGTCTCACATGGTCATCATCCCAGTCGGCTCCAAGTCGGTGGGTCGAGGGTCAGGCGACATAGTCGCGGAGCTGGGGGAGGGCTCGACGGCGAAGGTGGCGGAGTGCTTCGCGTTCCAGGGTGCGAACTCGTTCGGTGGTCAGGTCCAGGCGGGTGGCCGTTTCTTCAGGAGTGCAAGGGATCCGGCCCTGCAGGCCGTACCGGTGCAGCAGGACGGATTGATGTAGGTCGTCGAGGAACTGCAGATGGTGAGCCAGGTCACGGCGAAGGGCGGCGCGCAGGACGATCGGGTCGTCGTCGATCACCGAATCGGAGTCGTCGAGGTCCAGCGTCTCGGGTTGCATCCGCCACGCCTGGGCGCGCTCGACCCGCGCGACGGTAAGGCCGGTCGCGTGGGCCAGCTCGGGGTTGGTCGGCTCCCGCCCCAGCTGCTGCGTCAGGTCGTTGCGGCTCGTCGCCACCCGGGAGGCGTCGGCGTACGCCTGGGCCGGCATCCGGACCAGCCGCGAGCGGTCCGAGATCGCGCGCCCGATCGACTGGCGGATCCACCAGATCGCGTACGTCGAGAACCGGTGCCCCAGCCGATGATCGAACCGCTCCACCGCCCGCATCAGCCCGATATTGCCCTCCTGGATCAGATCCAGCAGCGAGATGCCCTTCCCGGCGTACCTCCGGGCCAACGACACGACGAGTTCCAAGTTCACGGATACGCTATACAGCCATGAGGGACTCTCACGTCAGCAGCAGCAAGCTCCGCGCAGCCATCTACGTCCGCATCTCGAAGGACCGTGAGCTAGGCAAGGCAGGGGAAGGGCTAGGCGTACAACGCCAGCAGCAGGACTGCCAGGAGCTGGCAGACCGGATGGGGTGGCAGGTCGTAGAGGTCTTCCGGGACAACGACAGGTCAGCCAGCAACGGGAAGCTCCGAGAGGACTACCAACGGCTCCTGGACTGGATCAGGGAAGGCCAGATTGACGTGGTGGTGGTGTGGCACACCGACCGCCTCCACCGCAGCACCACAGAGCTTGAGGAATACGCCAAGGTCTGCAATGCGATGAATGTCCCGACCCACACTGTGAAGTCGGGGCACATTGATCTGAAGACACCAACGGGCCGGATGGTTGCAGGCATCTTGGGTCTTACAGCTCGATTCGAAGTCGAACACAAAGCAGAGCGATTGGCTGCCAAGTACAGGCAGATGGCGATTGACGGGAAGTCTCGCCGGGTATCAGCTCGCCCCTTCGGTTTCGAGAGGGACGGAATCACCATCAAGCCCGATGAAGCTGCTGAGCTGCTGAAGGCAACCAGAGCTGTGAACGCTGGTGAGGGCCTGAAGGCAATCTGCCGGGATCTGAATTCACGTGGGATCAAAACCACCATGGACAAGGAGTGGAGCTACACATCTCTCCGGAAGATGCTGCTTCGTCCCCGGAACATCGGGCAGTCGGTTTACCGGGGTCAGGTTGTAGGTGAAGCCGAATGGGATGCCGTCGTTCCCATTGGCGAGTTCCTGACTTGCCAGCGGATTCTTACTGATCCCTCACGGAGGACAACCCCCGGCAGTGGGCGGAAACATCTGCTCACCAACATTGCCAAGTGCGGGAAGTGCGGGAAGGGGCTGCTACCCGGCATGCGACCCAACCGGGACGGCACACCGTTCCGTATGTACCGGTGTTGCGTGTATCGGGACATCGAAGAGCTTGAGCACCTGGTCTCCCGTGCTGTGGTGCTGATCCTGACCAAGCACGACGCACGGAAGCTACTCACTCCCGCACAGCCGGCCAGCAAAGACCTGGAGCAGGAACGATCTGCAATCGAAGCGCAGATGAACGAAGCTGCTGATGCATTCACGGCCAAGCTGATCACCATGGCTCAGCTCACTCGAATCACTTCTGATCTTCAGGATCGGATGGAAAAGATTGATGCCGGACTGATCGACAGGGACCGTGCTCGAATCTTCGATGGCCTGATCTCGGTTCCGGATGTGATGAAGGCTTGGAAGAGTTTGTCTCTGGCTCGAAAGCGGACGGTCGTGAACACGCTCTTCACGATCACGGTTCAGCCAGTTGGCCGGGGCAAGGTTGCAACCGCGGAACACACCACAATTCGTCTCAAGAACGAAGTGGCACATGTCCTGGATATGAGTGACCTGAGCACCATGATCGGGGCATTCCCGGATGAATCCCAGATGGCGGAAGTTGTCCGGGCCTTCTCCTGAGCCACGGAACGGGGCCTCTGAGGCGATTTCAGCCCCTTTTAGGCACTGGGAGCTACCCCCGGACCCTTCAAGCCGTTAAAACGGCTCCTACGGCTTCTTGCGCCTGTCCAGTCCCAGAGCCTTGAACACTTCTGCCGGTGCACCGTCGAGCAGCTCAGCCAATGGCATCTTGAGTGCTTGGCAAAGTAGGACCAGATCTCCGGTCCTGATGTGACGGGACTTTGATTCCAGGCTGGATACCATCGTCCTGGTCCAACCCATGTCGTCAGCAAGGTCTTGCTGGCTGATCCGCAGGCGGGCGCGGGCAGCTCTCACGTTGCCTGCAATCAGCTCGTCCAGTGCCTCCGCCTCCACATCTCGAATCGTGCCTGTTCAGGCTTCACCCGTCATGCCGCAACATCCCTCACTCTGAGCCCATCAGTTTCATCATGAGTCAAACTGACTCAGAGTGTGGAAGACTCGCTCACATTGAGTCGGAATTGAGCGGAAGGAACTTCGATGGGTGTCGAGTGGGGTGGTTACGGTCCGCAGAGGACCTACGCAGGCCAGTGCATGTCTACATATCGAAGTGTTCCGGGACGTGACTGGTTCCAGTACTGCTCACTGCCGAAGTACCCCGAGCACACCCACCATCAGGCGAATGATGCGGGCGGCCACTACCTCATGGGCTGGAGTGATGAGTCCGCAACAGAGGCAGAGCTGAAACACCAAGAGCACATCAACAAGCCAGCCAGGGGGCGAGTAAGGCGTGCGTAGCCCGCATCGTCACCCTGGCTGATCCAACGGAAGACCCCCGGTTCGCTCCATGGCCGGGGGTCTTCCTCATGATGTTCTTATTCAGTTGCATCAGGCATCGAAGTTGGCCGGCTGGCTACTACCTGACCAACTCATCGCGGATGAAGGTCACTGTCAGGTTGCCAGCTCGCGTGTCGTAGCGAACGTCTTGTGCCGAGCTGATCAACAGCTCCGCTACTCGCTTCGCTTCGTCCAGGTCTTCGAGCACACCGGACAGGACGGTTGTCATCGCAGTGACTGCCAGATCTTCCACGCCGTCAGCCTAGGTCTCACAGCATGGGCTGCACCACGACCTGCCTGTAGAAGACCGTGATGTTGCCGCTGGCTTCGGTGAAGTGCATCAGCCGGACGTGGTAGCTGTTGCCCGGTGTCAGGCCAGTGATCAGCCGGAAGGTCCCAGCACCAAGCCGGGCCTCTACGCCACTGGTCACCGTGCCACTGACCTTGAGTGCGTCGTTGCTGTTCGACGCGACAACCTGCGAGCCGCTACCGGCACCAGCGGTGACCGTTGCTCCGGTTCGAACTTCCATCGAAACGAACGACACCTTGTCGGTCTGCGAAGACCAGAAATCAGCCTTCCAGTGAACCAGCACGGCACCGGAGGCCGGAGCAGTGAAGGCCACACCGCAGACGTTGGTGCCTGACGTGGCGGTGGTGTTGGAGTACGGACCTTCGGTGTTGGTGTCAGAAGCAACCACAGTCGAGAGTCCGTTGACCTTGGCAACGTCTGCATCAATCCGGATCAGCTCCGTCTCAACAGCAGTGGCCAGGTCTTCGAGCCCGGATGCGATGTCCGGTGCGTCTCCCAGCTCCAGGAACGGGAGGTCATAGGTCGGTGTGGTGTCAGCCATGTCAGTTGCCTCCGTTCAGGGCCTGGACCGCAGAGAGGATGTCTGCGTCAGAGATCACGTCTGTGCGAATGCCGAAGTCGGGGTTGGCGTTGACCTGCCAGTTGTCCTTGGCATAGGCCCACTTGTCACCCCAGCCAGGCTGTGCAGCGAACTGCCACATGCGGGAGGCAACCCAGGATTCCGGGTTGTCGATGCTCTCGGAAGCAGCAGCCGCAGTGATCCGGCCCATCAGGCTTCCATCAGTGGCGATGTCTCGAATGCTGCTGTAGCTCATATTCGTTGCCTTTCAGAGAACTGGTTCGACCAGGACGGACCGGTAGAAGACGTCAAGGGTTCCTGTGGTGACTAGGTGCACCGTTTGGACGTTGTAGGAGCTGCCCGGCGTGAGACCGGTGAGCAGGTAGCGGTTACCGGCGCAGCTTCGGGTGACACCAGAGGCAGCAGAACCGGCCATGATGCCTTCGTCAGTGTTGGCGGCATGGAAGACCGATCCCGAACCAACGCTGCTTCCAGCACGCACCTCGAACGCCAGGTAGCCGAAGTTGCTTGCAGCGTTCGATTCCAGATGACCGGAAACGGTGATGTAGACGGAACCGCTAGGTGGCGCAGTGAATGCAGTGCCGACCACAGGAGAGCCCGGCACGAAGGATGTTGAGCTGATGCCAAGAATGTCCGTCGCACTGAGGCTGCGTGCGGGCTGGGGAAAGGTGAAGGTGTTGTTGGCGTAGGCAACGGTCTTGTTCGTCAGGGTCTGTGTGTCGTCATCAGTGACTACATCCGAACCGTTAAAGATGAAGTCGTTCCCGGCCATGCTGATGGTCTGCGGGAAGCCGCTGGTGGCATCGACATTGAAGCCGCCGAACACTTGCACGATGTCAGCGTTCAGGTTGACTTCGGTGTCGCCCGTCATCGAGTCGTTCGTGATCGCGACCCAACCGTCTGCGGTGCCGAGCAACTCTGGTACCACCAGGCGAACCTCAGAGAAGGTGGTGAACCCCGGAAGGACGCGCGAGAAGAGCACACCAGGTGCGGTCTCATTGGCGTTGCCAGAGGCAAACCTGATCTGGTTGGCAGCAGTCGAGTCGATCTCAATGCGGTTGCCACTCGTCGCCGTCCTGAACAGCCCGCCAGTGATCGTCTTGCCCGTGATCGCAGCGGCATCGAGCTTGGCTGCGGTGATGGCACCAGCAGCAATCTCCGTGGCAGTGATGGTCCCTGCTGCGATCTTGGCTGCGGTAACAGCACCAGCAGCAAGCTCAGTCGTCGTGACAGCTCCAGCAGCGATCTTCGCCGTGGTGATCGCACCAGCCGCAATCTCGGTCGCGGTAATGGTGCCTGCGGCAATCTTTGAAGCAGTGACAGCACCAGCAGCCAGTAGAGCAGTAGTGACGGCAAGGGCTGCGATCTTCGGTGTCGTGATCGCATCGTCAGCAATCTTCGTCTCAGTGATCGGGAGGATCGCATCAACGTCTGCTTGTGCAGTGGCGACATCAGCAGCAACGTCCGCGATGTCAGACGACAACCCGGGGATGGTCGTACCGGTGAGAGTCGCGATGTCAGCCTGTGCAGCCGCCACGTCAGCTTCTGCCGCGTCCAGATCGGTCTGGAGGGCATCTACCCCGGCTTGAGCTGTTGCAGCCGCAGAGGCCGCAGCAGAGGCCGTAGAAGCGGCACCATCAGCCGTGCTCTGTGCAGTGGCTGCATTCGTGACTGCGGTGTCTGCGGTGGACTGTGCAGTGGACACATCGGTGCCCAGATCAACAACATCTCCCTGCACCACCGTCACGTCACTCTGAATCGCGGGGATGGTCACGGTGCTGATGGTCTGAACGGTGTCACCCAACGCGCTGATGTCTGCTGCCCAGGTCGGAACTGTTCCGGGGTCTCCCGGGTTGGTGACCTTGCCCAGGACGCACACACGATCCCCGGCAGTCAGTAGCGCAACCACATCACCCACCTGGAGAGCCATGGACTCACCACTGAGAGACGGAAGGTTGACCAGGGTGCCACCGGCAACAGTGATCGTGTTCGATCCCGTATCGGAGTCCCAGGACTGCACGACTCCCTGACGTAGTTGAACACCGGTTCCATTAGCCGGCCTACTCAGCAGACCGGCCAAATCATCAGAGATCATTCGGTCACATCTCCGATCTGCTCGCCGTACTGCTTGCGCGTACGAAGGCTGACGGGGGTTTCCTCATCGAGCGGGATCGTCACCGTGTCGATGATGTGAGCTTCGGTCTTCAGCGACAGAGAACGCGTCCCGGACGGGTAGCGCACCTTCAGCACGTCGTCTGGTTCCAGGGCCGGGTTGGCAATGGACTGAAGAGCGACCTGGTACGGCAGACCAAGGCTCTTTCGCAGCAGCACGGAAGCAGCACTGCGGGCCTGATCAGTGGTGGTGATGAAGGGCGAGCTGTAGAACCGCGGAACAGGTCCGAACCGGCCTCCGTACCGGGTAGGGCTGGAAGGGCTCAGATCGGCCACAGCAGCCCAAACAGGAGGGGTTGTGTCCGTAGCCTCACCACTGGCCACCACGACGTTGTAGATGCCCTCACGGGTGATTGCCCTGGACATCTTCACCAGGACTCCGTTGGCTCCCGCGTCGATGGTCCAAGCAGGCGCACCCGACACATCCGGGGGAGTCCTCACCACGAACACACCACGGTGATCGAAGTAGCCAACCTTCCCGAGAGAGGTGACCAGATCCCGCAAGGTGTCGAAGCGCTCTCGGTCGGCCAGCACAGTCCGGCCAACTGCTGCGTCCCGCACTCCCGTGTCATCCCACTCGATCACCGCAGAGGGGTAGACCTCAGTGATGAGAGTGCTCACGAGCTGTCCACGGGTGAGCGAGCTGGCGAACTGGCGAGGAGTCAGGAACCGTGCATCCTTGATCCCGGCCATTCGATCAGCACCCGAAATCTCTACGGGTCCGTTTGGTGTCTCCTCCTGCTCGGGCGCGTTGATCCGGAAGTACCCCAGGCCAACAAACTCCGTCTGTCCGTTGCCGTACGACAGCCCACGTTCGACGTAGATCTCATTGCCGTACGGGGCCAGCAGGTCACCAGCTCGACGGGGCCAGCTCGCACTAGTGGTCAGGTTCAGCGTGGCCCTGATGTCCGCTGTCGAAGCACACTGCACGTCCGATCCCGGCAGGATCGGAATCTCAGTCCCAGTCGGGTTCGTACCGGTCTGGAAGCTCGTGCATACTCGAGCGCGGAACACTGCGCTGTGACTCCCACGCAATGTTTTCAAGAACCGATCACTTACGCCTCTCATGGCACGATCACTTCTGAAGGCGTGCCGGTGCGAGCCAGCAGATCAGCGATGGTGGCGTTGTCCGCCATCATGTCCGTGATCGTGGCGTATTCAGCCAGGACCGACTGGATGGTGTACGCGCTTCCAATGACATCAGAGCCCGGTGCAGCAACAGTTGCCAGCGGCAAACTCCACACCCGCCGGCTAGAGGTCCGCATGGTTGGTTCCCGCGTCACATCACCAACGGAGAAATACCCTCCGGGGATCAGGTCCACGTTCGATGGCAGATGAATGAAGATCACGTCACCGGTCGAAAGCGTGTACTCCATGTCCCGCTCCTCAGCAGCCGTGAGGGTGAGGAGCTGGAGTGTGTAGCTCAGCGAGCTGCGCACGCCACCGATCTGCACAGGGTTCGTCCGGCCGACCACATCCATCAATGCGGACCTGGACTTGTTGGTGATGGTGCTCTTGTCCGCGACGATCACCGTGCGGTTGAGGAACGGTGCGGCAGGCACCTTCAGCCAGACATCATCGAAGGTGACAGCAGAGACGCTGAACTCAGTGGTGGCCGTGTGAGTACCGGATGCGTTGTACTCCAACACCCGGTACTTGTAGGCCACACCTTCCGGAAATTCATAGTCGTAGTACGTGACCGCGCTGCTGGCGATGGCCTGCGTGCTCCAGCCGCGTACGTCTTCCCACTGCACGTACGGGCTGACAGCTCGCTGAACCTCCACGTGATCGGTGGTGCCAGCAAGCGAGGTGACCTGGAGAACGCGACGGCACAACGTGGTGTCGAAGCTGACAGTCAGAGCAGTCACGACCCAACCCCCTGGAGTACAACGCGCTTGGTCTGTCGCTTGTCCGCCTTGATCTCCTGACGAACAACCTTGGTGACCTCGCCGCCAACCTCGATGTGGACCTCAAGCACCTGCGGTGCCTGGTTGCCAGGAGCACCCTTCTCCGCGGACGTGATGAAGCCGGGCTGAGAGCCCATGGTCAGCCACTCAGGTCCCCGCTCACCCACCTTGTAGGTCTGGAACGGCTGAGTAGGACCACCAGACGCACGACCAGCAGAACCGATGATGTTCGAGGGAGTCGATCGGGGAATGCCAGCCACGGTGTACTTGACCGTTACGACCTTCGTGCTCGGAAGGTTCTTGATCGAGCGACCCAAGGCATCAACAGATCCCTTTGCAGCAGTGGCTCCGTTGACCTGGACGTTGCTGGTCTTGTTCGGCGGGATGCCGATCAACGAAGTGGCGAGGCGATCAGCTTCCTTCTTCGACAGCCCCATCTGCGTTGCGATCCGAACGAAGCTGGAACGTGCGTTCTCTGCGGACCTACCCGCAGCAGCAGTACCCGCACCGGACTCGATCATGGATTGCGTCTGCTGGTTGGCTGCCTGAGCAAGAGCGATCAGAGCTGACTTGTTGTTCCGGCCCTTCTCGCTGTTGATGTCCAGGTTCTTCCCGTTGTCCTTAACCGAAGCGGACGCAGCATCAAGGGACGCCTGGAAGTTGACCTCAGCCCCGGCCAATCCAAGTGCAAGGTTCTGAAGCCGGAACGTGGACTGGATCAGGGCATCAGTTGCCTTCGTCTGCCTATCGAACTTGGCAGCAGCACTCTCAGCCTGAGTACCCGCACCAGCAACCGCGTTGCCAGCAAGGATCGCAGCAACCTGGCTGTCGCTCAGACCCTGCGTGAAGTACTTGGCCGCGTCACCCGTGAGACCAACCGCAGTCGATGCCTTGTCGGCTGATCCAGCCAGTTGATCAAGCCCGGTCCTCGCCAAGCCAAGTCCAGGAACAAGGTTGTTCACTGTGGTGTTCGCAAGGCCGCCGATCGACAGTCCGGTCTTGTCCAGGAAGGCACTCACCTTCGGGTTGTTCTCGAACCGCTTGATCGCACCATCAGCGTTGTTCAGCGCAGTGATGAGGTTGAGGGTTCCCTCCGTCAGGTTTCCAACCAGACGGGTCATGTCGGCAAGCCCTTCCGGGTTCGCCTTCACGGACTCAGACAGAGTCTGCAATCCCTTTGATACCTTGCCGATCGCACTCTGAGTCGCTGGACCAAGAGCCCCCAGCACTGCATTGAATGCCTCTGCCAACGGACGCACGGCAGGCTGTAGTTGCTCAAGGCCCTTCGATACCTGATCAACGAAGGTGGTTACGACTGGAGCCATCTCCTTGAAGACAGCCTCTAGCGAAGGCTTGAACTTCTGGAAGGTGCGATCTGCGAATCCGGCAATAGAGATCAGGGTTGACTCGAAGGGCTTGGACAGCCGCGTCATGTCGGCACCCATGGAATCGAGCGTCTTCGACCACGCGTCCTTCACCGGCTGCGACTTGGCCGCAAAGATCAGGCCCAGGCCCGCAATCCCAGCACCGAACGCCAGTGCGATCCCGGACGCAGCCACAGCACCCACCGCAGGGGCTGCAACGGCCACCGCAGCCACCAGGGCTCCAGCGATCGCAGGACCAAGCACCGGGGTCTTCAACGCCCCCAGGAAGCCGCTGCCAAAGACGGTGCCACCCGCGTTGCCTGCTTCACCCAACGCTGACGGAGAGAACCACTTCTTCAGCCCGGTGAAGAAGCTCTTGCCGGACTTGTCACCGGAGTCACGGAACTTCTTGTCAACGTTCCTGGTGAGTCGATCAATGTCCCGCTCACCTTCGTTGGCAGCTCGCCCCAATCCCTTCGAGTCACCATCGAACTTGACGTTGACAGTGCGAGTCGGACTACCCATTGCCCCACTCCTCCAACACCTTGTCCACGGCCCCCAACCACTGCCGTTCAATCGCGGGTTCGTTGTCCTCGACCGTGCTGAAGAACCAGTGGTCAGGCTTGGTCGTAGCAGGGAACTGCTTCAGGACGTTGGCCCCGAAGTTGGAGCCGTAGATCAGGTCTGAAGCGGTGGTGGGTGCTTGCCCCTTGCTACGACGTGACTGCTTGCCTGCACGCCTGCGACCACCGGCCTGGACGGACGGCACCCGATCACGCTTGGCCTTGACTGTGGGAGCCACCAGAGCGCCCTGTCCGTTGGACGAAGTAGCCGCACTACGGATCTTCCCCGCCAGGTCGGTGCTGATCTGCTGGTTCGCATTCCGGAGTTCCGTGGATGCGTCCTTGGGCAGCTTCCTGAACGCAGCCAGGGTTTCCTTCGCCCCGGTGATGCGGACCCGTACGACGATTCCCATGCTCTGGTGCCTCCCTTCACTTCGTGTCGTTGCTGAGGTCGATTGCGTCTGGTGGGAGTTGGCCGGCGTGGTTGTCTTCGGCAAGAAGTTGAACTGCTGTCGCTATGGCTCGCTCTCCTTCTTCGGCCCACGCAGTAGGTGAGATCCCTGTCTGTATGGCTAGTTCGATGAGTGATCGGGAGAGGGACCCGACTGGGTAGGGTCCGGCTCTTCGTCCGCCGCTTCGTCATCGAACGAAAGGTCAAGTTCGTGCTGGTCTTCCCAGTCCTTCAGAGACCCCGTGAACAGCCCTTGTCGCTTCGCAGCGATGTGCGAGAGCTTGTAGTAATCCGTCAGGTTCGGATCACGCAGAAGCTGCGCGTACGACTTGCCCTTGTTGGTCTTCTCCCAGACCAGCACGTCTCGCGTACCGGCCTTGATTACGAACTCATCCCCGTTGTCGGGAACCACCTTGAACGTGAACACGTCACCCCTCCTCTTACCGCGGGCTTAGTTGCTTCGGGCACTTACTCGGGATCGGTGAAGACCGGCTGACCCTCACCCGGAAGGTCAACGGAGAAGGTTGCCCACGCACCCTGTTCGCCACCGAAGGCAACGTTCTTGAGGGTGACCGTGATCTCTCCAGAGACCCCACCGGCGACGGGCTCGAAGGTCACAACGACCTTGTCTCCCGCGTTGTCGTTCAGGTAGCGGGCAAGACCAACCGCGTCCTGGTGATCCTGAGGACCGTTGATCGAGAGAGTCCAGGTCGCAGAGTCCACGTCGTTGTAGATGCCAGCAGGCTTCAAGGTCTTGATGGTCTGCGTGGCCTGGTCCGGGGTCAGTACGACGCTGGTGACCTGGAGCGTGTAATCCGTAGCTCCGAACTTCACCAGCGAATCCCGCATGACATACGGCGCGAAAGGCATGGTCATTCACTCCTACACGTGATCGAAATGGCGAACAGGTCGCCGTCTGTTTTGGTCAGGTCCGCGCGGTCCACGAAGGCCACCGGATTGATTGCTGCGAACAACGGATCTGTCAGCTCATCGAGCTGCTCGATCGCCGTGTCTTCGTTGCCGCTGAGGATCACCAGGACTCGCCACGTGACCTGAAATGCGTAAGCGGGGCCACGTTCGATCGAACCGATGAGGGGCCACGCATCACCGGGTGACACCGTGTTGGGCTTGGTCGTGTAGCCCTTCACACCAGGAACGGTGCTCGCCGCATCAGCCAGGGCCTGACGTGTTGCAAGAAAGCTCATCCGACTACCAGCCTTCTGAACGGGGCCTCCAGACGACGCACTTCCGGATCACGTCCAGGGAGTACGACGGTGGAGCTGCCGAACTCGTCGTTGTCCTGGAGCACGGCCAGGGGCTGAGACCTCATCTCGATGGCCCGCTGGCATCTCCGGAGCAGTGCCGCCGCCAGATCGTCCGGGTAGTCCTCCGGATCAGCCGGGAGACGGCATACACGGCCCTGTGCGGCTGTTTCCGCGTCCAGGACGGACTGGAGGGCAGGATCAGTCCAGCGAGCCTCAGAGAAGCCCGTAGCCCCGCCCAGGTACGCCTTCAGCTCAGCGAGCGTCGGGAGCGCCATGGTCATCACCTGCCCTTCAGTCAGTTGGTGCGGTACCGCTTGCGTCGATCACCGATCGGTTCGCCTCTGTGCTGCTGGCGACGATCGGTGCCTTTGGCCACTGGCGTGGCCTCGACTTCTGCGGGGTCCGTCACCGCAGCCGGTTCAGCGACTGCGGGACGGCCCTTCTTGCGTCGGCTGGTCATTACGCGGTGGTGTCGTAGATGACCTGACGAACGCCGCCCAGATCGGAATTGGCGAACGCCTTGTAGCCCCAGATGGCCAAATCGACCATCGCCACCGGCGCGTAGTTGCCGGAAGCATCCGTACCCGGGAACTCCAGACGCTGCGGAGCGCTCGCCCATCCGTGGACGGTCGAGGGGTCGAAGAGCCAGGAGTTGTTCGGGCTGCCAGGTGTGGACGGAAGAGCCCACGACGGAACACCCGTCACACCAGCAAGATCGAGCTGCGTGAACCGGCGCGAGCTGGTGCCGTTCGCGTTGGTCGGGTTGATCTGCGGGAAGAGCTTGCGACCCGTGCTGTCCACCGCAGCCACGAAGGTCTTGTAGAGCGCCTTCTCCACAGCGAACGCCTCGAAGTCGTAGCCACGGATGAACTGAAGATCAGCAACCGCCGCGTCCCACGCAGCCGCCAGGTCGTCATCGACGGCACCGGCAGTGAGGGTGATGTCCGTTGCCGCAGTCAACGTGTTCAGGAACGTGGCCGTAGCGGTCTCCAGACCTTCCTTCCAGCCCCGGACCATCTGGTTGAAGATGAGGCCGGACACAGCCGGGTTGCCGCCCATGTCCCACACCTCACGGGTGATGGAAGCCTTGCCAGAGGTCGGCGTCGGAGTGATGGTCTGGTTGGTCGTCACGAACGTGCCCGAGGTGGGTTCGGTCCCCTGCGTGTGATCACCGACGAGACCGGACGAGCTGGAGAACTTCGGGAACGCGAAGGGCTGCACTCCGTTCGGCGGAGCACCCTTGGTGATGAAGTTCCACAGCGGAGTCCGGTAGTCCCGCTGATCCACGTACATGTCCGGACGCTGAATGGTCGGGTTGACCGTGGCAACATCCGTGGTGTCCACATCGAACGTGGCCTTGATCAGCGCCATGACCCGCTTGCCCGCTTCGGTCCGGTCACCGAACTCGTCACGAGCGCGAGCCATCTCGTGCAGGTCAGCAGAGAACACGTGCTCAGTCGGGAGGAAGTTGCCTCCCCGATCGAACTTGTAGGGCAGCTCTTCCTTCACGTCGAACTGCGGGGTGACGACACCAACCGTCTCCCGTGGCGGAAGGTCACCTTCCTTTGGCTTGCTCCACTCATCGAAGAGAGCCTTGATCTGCTCCTTGGCCTGGTCGGCAGTCAGTGCCGCCACGACCTTCGAGCTCAGATCGAAGGTGGCCGGCGGGGTGGTGCACTCGACAACACCAGCGGCGTGAACGTGGCCGCACTTGTCGCATTCCATTGCGATTTCCTTTCCAGTGAAAGCCGAAGACGCAGCCACGGCCTGGACCCGTGCGTCATCGAACGCAGGGCATGGGGTGAGGGAGATTTCGGCGAGAGGGGCCGCGATGGCATGCATCACGCCGTTCTTCTCGCTGTAGATGCCGCCTTGTGCGACACCAACGGAGAGGCCGTCCCACACGCCGTCTTCCGCCAGGGTCAGGGCTCGATCACCTTCGGGGCCGCGAGCAACGGAGAACTTGGCCATCAGGCCCGCGTCCGTCTCCTCCAGGGAGGTTGCCTTCCCAACGGCCTGCTTCCAGTCGTGGCCAGCAAGGAGCTTCACCCGGGACACATCGCTGAAGACCAGCGTTCCCTTGGAGAACTGCCAGAGCTTGCCGCCTGACCGGGCTGTCTTCCCGTACGGCACCGCAAGACCGGTGATGGTGCGGGACTCTCGATCGACAGAGAACGTGCTGCCGGTTGCCTGAGCTTCTAGCTTCAGCTCAATCATGGGTGAACTGAAGGTGTTCACTTCGATGTCCTCCTGAGCAGTAGGTGCCGCAGGCAACGCAGGCGTCTCACGAAGCTGCGTGAGCTGTTCCGCGGACAGGGGTGGGCGGTCCTCAAGCTCGCGAATCTCTTCGTGCGTGATGGCCCCGACCTCAAGGCCGATCTGATACGCCTGGTAGCGCGTGAGGGTGTCGGAGCGGAGATAGGCATCCAGGTTGAAGCGCGTGTAGTAGCCCCGTGGGGTTACGTCGTTCATCCCAAGGCGGTCTTCGATCGCGTGTAGATACGGACCAAGAACGTCATCCAGGAACGCCTTCTTGCGGTCCTCGCTGTTCTGGTACGTGCGAGACGTGGTGCTCACGCCCAGGTCCTCAGGGTCAACACCAACCAGGCGAGCAATCTCAAGGACTGCGTGTTGCCGGGCCTCAGCGAGCTGGAGGTCCTTCGGGTTCCACGACAACGCGTTGTACTTCAGGGCTGCGGGCACGTAGGCGTCCGCGTTCTTCTGCCGTGCTGACTTCCACGCGGCCATCAGCTCAACCACGTCATCGTCTTCAGCCGGGTCCGCACCCTCAGCCGGGGTGAAGATCCCCTGAGGCATGGGAGATGCAGCAGATCGAGCAGCAGCAGCATCGAGCTGGAGACACGTACGGATCGCACGAGCACCGGCAACCAACAGCGGGTCATTGGGGCTGTGGAAGATGATCAGCTCTGCTTCGGGAAGCTCTTCCTCAGCCATGCCCTGTGTCGAACCATCACGGCGTAGGTACGCCTTCTGGTTCTTCCGGATGGTGACGCTGCGGGGATCGAGACGACGGATCTTCGTGGGGTAGCCGTGCCACCCGAACTGGATCACACGCCAGTAGGCGATCCCTTCGAACAGAAGGTCTTCAACAGTGCGGATCATCGTGACGGAACGCGGGAGATCCGACTCCGGCTGAATGAACAGCGGCCAGTCCCCAACGCTCTGCTGCGTCGGTCCGTACATCGCGACGGGAAGAGTGCCCAGGCTTCCGGACACGAGATCCCGCACACGCTTCACAGCCGGGACCTGAATGGCCTCCGTACGCGAGACACGAGAAGCGGGAGCAACGAAGTCGTCATAGGAGCTGTACCCGAAGAACTCAGGCGGGATGGACTCCCTATCCACAACGAAAGTCGGGCCGCCCTGACCCTCCAGGGCAGCCTGTACGACCGGTGACCGGCCAAACAGCGCGCCAATAAACCCCATAAGCGGAGGTTTACATAAGCCGCCGCTTATTCGCTCAGGAACTCATTTGCTTGCCTCGGGTCACTCTTCCGCGGCTACTTCGATCAACAGTGGAAACTCAATGAAATAAGGGCTTTCATCACGCGGCCACGATGATTCGGGGCTTTCCCAGGCTCTTCTTCCGGCAGTCCGTCACAGCCCACACAGCAGTCTTGATGGCATCTGCACGCCCGTGAGAGACCATCCGTGGCCCATCTGCACCAGGCACCGTTCTGGCTCCCACGACCTGTCCAGTCAGGTGTTCCCCGCCGTCATGCAGGACCACGTACTCAGACAGCAGACGGCCCAGCTCCTGGACAGATGCACCCACGCGTCCCGATCCCTTCTTGACCTGCACACCCTTCAGTGCGGGATCTTCGAGCAGAGACGCGCCCACAGTGGCGGTACGACGGAACTTGGTTGCCTTCAGTGCATCCACTGCGTTCGTCAGATCATCGAAGTCCTTGACTGAGACAACAACCTCTTCTTCGAGCCTCCAGGCGAGTGCGAGAGACACACCCTGTCCGAACCAGTCCTCTATAGCTGCCGCATCCGGAACCCGCTTCGGTGTGTCCTCCACCAGGGATGCCCACTCGTTCGGCTTCACGATGGGTTCTCCCCGGCCCGCAGATGCACCAGTGAGCTGCCAGATGTTCAGGTACTGAGCAAGGAACCCCTGCATGGGATCAGGGTCATCTGCTGCCGGATCAGCCTCACCAGCAAGAGCCTTGGAGTATTTGTCCGCAATCATCTTGCGTCGGTCCTCTGACCAGTGCGGAGAGGCAGCCTTCCACGTTTCGATTGCAGATGGATCTTGGCCGGCGGTTGCTCCCCACAGCAGCAGAAGGGTTTCTGTGTCCTCAGAAGTGATCGCATCTCGAAGATGTGTCTTCATCAGCGAGGTGGCTTTGCGGTGTGCCGTGCTGGTCAGGTGGAGCTGGGGTGACAGCCTCTCCAGGGTTGCCGGTTCCAAGCCCTCAGACACCGCATCAGGCTTCACGTTCCATGCCTCATCGACAATGCCGAAGGTGACATCAAAGCTGTACCCCGCAGCCTCCTGCGCACTGACGATCCACCGGTCTCCATCAGGTGTTTCGATCTGCTCCTTACCGTTGCCACGAGCCACAGTCCATCCAGCAACCTTCTCGGCCCAGGGCCATGCACCACGCTGAATCTCCCGGCACACCTTCAGGTCACTGCCGATGTGAATCACGGTCTGCACTTCACCGAAGAGAGTTGGGTGCGCCATCCGCCACAGTGCGAGTCCACGAAGACGAACGCTCTTCCCGGCTCGTCGGGGGCAGCTCTCCAGTACGACGCGATGACACAGGCTCCCGTCCTCCCGGTGTTCGAGCTGACGGGTGATCCCCAGCTTTTGCCACCACCGGAGCTTGATGTGCCGTCCAGTGGGGTCTGTCTGCGTGCTCTCAATCCAGTCGATGGCCTGTTGCCCGTACGACCCAACAGCGTCGTCGGGAGGCAACGACATGTACAGCGGAGGGGATGCGTCTTCGGGGACCTCCAGAAGCCCTCTGAGCCACGAATAGCCCTCTAGACGCCCTGGACTCCACAGCAGCTCCGCACGGGCCTCTACGGGCTTCTCAGTGCCGGGGAGAGAACGGACACTCAGGGCGGGATGTCCTGGAGCTGATCCAGGGGAAAACTGACCCTGGTTCTTGGTGATTCTCTTTGATCTGGGATCACCAATTTTGTTGTTGCATGGCTTGCACGCTGATTGCAGACGATCAGGCGGGACTATGAGTCCGCGCTTCACACCATCAATGTGGTGGACCTGTGTCGCTTGCTCAGTGCACACACCAGTGATCTTGAGCTGGCATTGGTAGTTGTCTCGGGCCAGCACGGAAGCACGCAGCTTGCGCCATGCCCTGGTGCTGCCACCACTCCATGCCTTGCTCATTGCCCTGCTTCCCCTTCCTGCTCCCGGTTAGCTCACCCCCTGCCCACGGGAGCGCAAGCAGGGGGTGAGTTGGAGGGGTGACTCCAATACCAAGGCTAGGTGTGTTCCTGCATTCCCTTGTGTGCTTGGGCTTTTCGATACCAGATCATTCGGGAGTTCTGTTTGACGTGCACCAGGTGAATCTAGCTAGGTTCTGGCAAGAGTTAGCAAGACAACCGAAGGAGCCCACCTGATGACTGATAAGCGGCATACGTCCGTTGTTCTTCCATCCGAGCTGGCTGATGGGCTTGATGCTCTTCAGTCCCGGGATGACCGCTCGAAGAACTACCTGATCAACCGTGCGGTGAAGGAGCTGCTGGAGCGTGAGGGTGTTCTCGCCCGGCCCAAGCGCAAGCGACCCAAGAAGCTGAACTCCGTTGAGCAGGCGTATCTGCTTCACCCGGAACGCTTCCCCAAGGTCGAAGACGTGATGACCGGAGGCGACCCCAAATGAAGAACGGGCCAGGGTTGCTGACCCCTGACCCGTCCAATACCCGCTATGGCTATCTAGGAGCGTATCTCAATGGCTAGGAACAGGATGGTTCAGCAAGAGCTGTTCCGCTCTCCTGCGTTCTGCGGGCTGAAGTTCCCAGCCCGGACTCTCCTCATCGGTCTGATGGTCTACGCCGACGACTACGGAGGCTTTGAGGCCAACCCCATGCTTGTCCGCTCTGGTGTCTTCCCGATGGATGAGCACGCACCCGACGACATTGATTCATGGCTTGACGAACTCGAAGAGGCTTCTTTCATCTCCCGCTATGGCGATGGGCAGTACGCCGACATCACCGGATGGACTGTCAAGGGATCGAACACCTACCAGTCGATCGACAAGCGTTGGGCTAAGAAGCGTGTCCCTTCTCGGCGAGAACTCGGCGAGGTCTCTGAGAGTCCTCCGCGAGACCACAGCGAGAACTCAATGAGCACTCAGCGAGGACTCAATGAGGCCACTGCGAGACCTCTGCGCATAAGTAGAAGAGGAACTAGAACATCAACTGGAAGTCCAAAGAGAAGTTCAATCGGAAGCGGAAGTGCAACGGGAAGTCGCGCGCACGGAAGTGGAAGCGGAACTAGAACCAAGAAGCTGATCCCGAAGAGGAAGCCTGTCTCTCGGAGGGTCACTCCCGTTGAGCTTGATCCCGACATGGCTAAGCCAAGGCTTGGTGAGGCTGTCGCCTTCCACATCCTTTGGTGCCTCAATCACTTCGGTCCGACATTGACTGTCGATCAGATCTCTAAGCACCTGAACGACATGGATGTTCAGGAAGTGCTTCACCAGATCACCACCAAGCCACAGTTGTTCCGAGCGGAGGAAGCATGAATCACCAGATCACCATTTCGATCAGCGATGACATGTTGGAAGCACTGGCTGAACTGCTAGGTGATTCCCTCGTCATCCCGTCGAGGAAGCGCGTGATGGGTTTGACCCAAAGGGAACGTGAGCTGTGGGTCTTGCTGAAGAAGCACGCTGATCCTTCGGGACTCGTCTCGGGTCTCACGACGAATCAGATGGGGCATGCGATGGATCAGCACCCGGGACCGATCTGGAATCGCTTGAAGTCGATGGAAGCGAAGGGCTTCCTCCAGGTCATGCAGCACACCGGAGGAAAGCGGGTGAACAGCTACCAGCTCGATATGACCAAGCTGCGTAAGCCCAAGCCTCTGAAGAAGCGTCACCTCAAGGCCATCTGACTTACATCCGCTATCAAATAGAATGAAAGGGGTGATTCCAATGGTGAGGCTGATCAACAAGCACTACCCGCGTCTTGTGCTTGCGCTGTCCGGCATCACGTCAGCCTGCTGGCTGTCGCTCTTCCTTCGGTAGGTCCCCGGTCCCTCATGGCTGTTGCACTTCGATGAACTTACGAAGCCGCAAGTTGCCCTCGATCATCCGGTGCCACGAGTCCCGCCCGAGCGTGACGATCCGCCGCAGGTCGCCCGCGTCCGGGCGCCCCGGATCGCCGCTCAGCTGCTCCGCCGCCAGCAGGCCGGCCTCGATCCAGTACGAGTGCTCGCTCACCTCCTCCAAAGTCAGTAGCTCGTGCTGCCCGATGTCGCGCAGGTACGCCACCAGCGCGGTCACGTCCGCCGGCTCACAGTCGAGATCTGCCATCCGTTCCCCTCTCGTCATCAAGAGAATGCCGCGATTCAGCAGGCCGGAGACCGGTGACTTTGAGTATGTGGATAACTACGGGAAGTCAGGCGTACGCGCGGAGTCCGCTCAGCAGCCCCTGATGGAAGGGGTTGGCATCCACTGCGTCGAACCAGGCGGAACCGGTGACCAGTGGCTCCGGCGGTGGCACCGTGACCGCTGGCGGGGTGGCGCCGACCGGGCCGCGGCGGCGGAACTGGTCGTCGAGCTCGGGTGCGGGCATGTCTGGTAGGAGGACGAAGCTGTCGGCGGGGAGGGAAGAGGTCGCGTTGGGGGAGAAGGCGCCAGGGGCCGCGGCGGCGAGCGCGGTGAAGGTGGCTTCGGCGCGGACAGAAGCGCCGACCGGGTCCTGGCGAACCTTCTCGAGGTCAGCGAGAACCGTCGCGAAGGTGACCGACGAGTCTCCGTAGTCGATGAAGCGTGAGAGCTTGCCGGTCCTGATGCGGGTCGCCGCAGGCGCGAGCGTATTCATGAGCGACGGCACGCCGTAGCGAGCACGCCCACCCACGACGGCAAGGCGGATGTCTACTTCGCGAGCGACGATCAGCGAGCGGTAGAAGTCCGGATCGGTGCGCCGGACGACGATCAGGTCGGCCAATGCGCCGCGCTCCAACCGACCCAACGGCGTAGGCCAGACCCCGGACAGCGCGTCGCCCGGGTTCGACGTGAGCATCCGGACCAGTTCCTCGTCCGTGAAGACCGACTGGGTCTTGTTCCACAGGTCCGCGACCTTCAACTCCCACAAGACACTCCGCGTCCCCGACGGACCCCAGTCCGATCCGAGGCACAACCGCACCCCGGCGGCATGCGCCGCCCGCACATCCGCCGTCGCCCCGTACAGCCACAGGTTCGAGAACGGTGACCACACCAGCGTGGAATTCCCGGCCTTCATCGCGGCGAAATCATCGGCGTTCAACGCACCACCATGAATCGCCACCAACTGCGGTTTCACCACGTCGACCGCTTCCAGCAACTGGAACTCGGACCGCAGTTTCGGATCCGACCCCTCCGCCGAATGCGCGATGAATCCCCGCCCGGCCGCCACCGCCGCGGCGTACGGCGCGAGCGCTTCCTTGCTGTCGGCAACAAGGGTGCTGACCCGGATGAAATCGTCGTGGGTGCCGAGTTTCTCCGAGTCGACGTTCCGGATCAGGTCGTTGTCGGGCGGTACGGCGCCGCGCGGATTCCCCTGGATCGACGTCGTACCGCCCACGATCGCCCGCGTCTCGACGTACCTGAGCAGGGCTCGTCCCGCGGCCGCGCCGAGCAGCCGGGCCGGCTGGCTGATCTGCGAGCTGTACGTCGGCGCGCTGCCCCACTGGTTGTGAGAGGTCCACGGCTTCTTCCGCGCGGGCTCGGTCCACAACGGCAGGCTGTTGTACATCAAGTGATTGTGTAGATCGATCAGCCCGGGATAGATCAGCCCACCGGCGGCGAGTTGTACGGCGTTCTCGAAACCGGCCGGTATTGCGTCGATGGGAGTGACCGCCGCGATCAGTCCGTCATCGCCGACATACACCGCGCCACCGGGAAGCACCTGTCCGTCCGGTCGCATTGTCACCACGGTTCCACGCAGTACAAACATCGCTCGCCCTCCCGTAGAATTCCCCGTGCCGCCCCTGATCTTTGAGCCTAAGGTCATGGATCGTCGAGGGGGAGGTATGGCGATGGCTGATTTCGATGCGGGCCCGCCGGTCACGGTGGCGCGGCACTTCGCAAAAGTCCCGAGTTATGCGGACTTCCAGGAATTGTTCTGGTACGACTGGGGCCCGGTCTTCTACCGCGGCCGCCTCAACCGCACGGCCCGGCTGCTGGCAATAGCGTCCGATCCGGGGCCGACCGAGCGCGTCGCCGGGCGCACGCTGGTGGGGGACGCGGGCCAACGCGTTCAAGGCTTCCTGACCAAACTCGGCCTGACCCGCAGCTACACGCTCGTCAACGCCTACGCGTACGCGCTCAGGCCGTCGCGGGCGCAGAAGGCCGCGCCGCTGCTGGCCCGACCCGATCAGCTCACCTGGCGCAACACCCTGCTCGAGTTGATCACCGGCCCACAACTGCAGGCGATCGTCGCGTTCGGCGTCCAGGCTCGCGCGGCGCTGCAGATGTGGGACGGAAGGCCGGACGTCCCGGTGTTCGAGGTGCCGCATCCGTCGAGCCGCAACCCGTCGGCGCTCGTCGACAGTTGGCGTCAGGCAGTCACCGACCTGCGCGCGATCGTGACTCCGGATCCTGACGGCGACAACGCGGTATCGAACTACGGGCCGAAGTTCCTCGAGTCGGATTACGCGTCGATCCCGGCGCGGGACCTGCCGTTCGGCGTACCGCCGTGGCTCGGCAACGACGCCTGGGGACGTCAGGACAAACCCCGCCACAACAACAGCGTCGAACGTCCCTCGACCGACCTTCTCAACACTCTCGTCTGGCGTGCACCCAAGCTCGGCTGAAAGTTGTCCCCTGCTGCCGCTACCTTGGTCGGATGCGAGTGGCGACGTGGAATGTGAACTCGGTCAAGCAGCGGATGCCGCGGTTGCTCGACTGGCTCGACGAGCGGCAGCCGGACGTCGTGTGCCTGCAGGAGACCAAGCTCGCGGACGACGCCTTCAACACCCTGCTCGGCGCCGAGCTGACCGACCGCGGCTACGAGATCGGCCTGTACGGCGAACCGCAGTGGAACGGCGTCGCCCTGCTGTCCAAGGTCGGGCTCGAGGATGTCGTCACCGGTGTCGCCGGAGCGCCCGGCTTCCCGAATCCTGAGGCCCGCGCGGTCGCCGCGACCTGCGGCGGCATCCGGATCCACTCGCTCTACGTGCCGAACGGGCGCGTCCCGGACTCCGATCACTACCACTACAAGCTGGCCTGGCTGGCGGCCCTGACCGAGGTCATCGCGAGCGGTCCGGCCGACCAGATCGTCTGCGGTGACATGAACATCGCCCCGACCGACGCCGACGTCTTCGACCCCGCCGCGTACGTCGGTCAGACGCACGTGACGCCACCCGAGCGGCAGGCGCTCGCGGAGCTGATGGCCGCGAAGGACCTGCATGACGTCGTCCGCGACCGCTGGCCGAGCAACCGCATCTTCAGCTACTGGGACTACCGCGCCGGTATGTTCCACCAGGACCTCGGCATGCGGATCGACCTGATGCTCGCGACCGATGCGGTGGAGGAGCGGGTCAAGGCCGCGTGGATCGATCGCAAGGCCCGCAAGGGCACCGGGCCGAGCGACCACGCCCCGGTGATCATCGACCTCGACACCGCACCGGACGGCGATATCGGTCCGGTCGTGCCACCACCGTCCGCGCCGCGGACCGGCCGGAAGAAGACCACCAAGCTCCCGCAGAGCCGCTGATGCGCCGCCTTGCTGCAGTCGCGATCCTCGTGCTCGCGACCCTCACCGCCTGCAGTGACGAGAAGTTGCCGGCACCGAGCCCTGTCGCGTGGACGAAGGTCGACACCCCGGCCGAGCCCGTCACCTTGACCGCACACGACGATCAGCTGCTCATCGGCCTGCGCCATCGCGGCGCCAAGGTCGTCCCGGAGCTCCTCCTCCAGGACAGCACCGGCAAACCCACGCCGATCACCGTCAAGCCCAACCCGGCCAGCCCGTACGCGTTCGAAGCCATCTGGTACTCGATCGCGTACGACGGCAAGCAGATCCTCGCCCTCGGCGGCGCAGCGGGCGGCGCGCACTCCAACACCCGCTGGACGGTCTGGTCGGGCACGCCGCAAACCGGACTGATCGAGCAGCCACAGGACTTCTTCACATTCGGCGGCCAGACCGCGGGCGACCTCTACAGCGCAGTCATCACGCCGAGCGGCCGCGCACTGCTCGGTTCGTGGGGCGGCGTGGTGACCGGCAACGACGCCATGGTCTGGCTGCCCCAAGGCAACAAATGGACCCGGCAGGATCCGACCAAAACAGCCCTGCAGAGTACGCCGAACCTCCTCGTCGGCCCAGGATTCGGCACGACGCTCGGCGAGAGCATCCTGCTCTTCGGCTCGCAGGTCCGGCTCGCGCCCAACGTCGTCGCCCAGGAAGCAGCCGTCTGGCGTTCGACCAAGCTCAACCAGGGCTGGTCCCGGATCGTCCTGCCCGACCCCGGCAACCGCAGCCAGGCGAACACGGCCACCTGCGCCAAGGACTGCGTGATCTCCGGGTACGTCGACGGTCAGCTCGCCCTCTGGCAGCTCGACGCATCCGGTACGGCAAAGCGGCTCCAAGGCGTCCCGTCCGTCCCCGTCGGCGACAAGGACAAGCTGCCGCCGCCGGTCGTCGACGGCAGCAAGATCATCCAGATCGTTGCCCAGGACAACAAGGTGAAGGTGCTCACGGACCAGGACGGCCACTGGACCGTCCAGGACTCACAGGGCCCGGACGGCCAGGTGACCGACGCCGTACTGATGCCGGATCACAAGCTCTACCTGATCGCCGGCACCTCACTCTGGCAGACCACGCTCAGCTGAGCAGGCCCTTCACATACGCCGCCTGGCCCGCGTGCTGCGCGCAGTCGTCGATCACGCTGACGAGCCGGACCCCGAGCGAGACCGGCGGGTTCCACCGCTTGTCGACGATCCGGTCCAGACCTTCGTCGGTGACCGTCTCGAGGAACTGCGCAGTGCGCGCGTGCACGGCGTCGTAGTACCCGAGCAGCTGGTCCGCCGACAGCTGGACCAGCGCCACCTGGTCCGACGTGTGTGCGTACCCGGTGTCGGCTGCGTCGAGCGGCAGACCGAGCCGCTCGTGCCAGCCGTCTGCCGTGTACACCTGGTCGTAGCCGCCCGCGTCCGCGAGGTGGTCGTCCTGGACCCGGGTCAGGTGCCACACGAGCCAAGCGATCGAGTTGGCCGAATCACCCGGTCGTGCCGCGAGAGTCTTGTCGTCGAGCCCCGTCACGACATCGTGCAGGACCTCCTGAACCCGGCTATGTGCATCCAGCAGCAGCTCACTTGTCTTCATACCGGTCACCGTAGTCTTCGACTGGGACAGTTCTGAGAGAGGGAGCAATCGTGGAATATCGCACGCTGGGCGCGAGCGGCGCTGTGGTCTCGACCTACACGCTCGGCACCATGACCTTCGGCAGCGAGACCGACGAGGCCGGTTCGCACGGACAGCTTGATCGATACATCGAGGCCGGCGGCACTTTCATCGACACCGCGGACGTGTACTCCGGCGGCGTGTCCGAGCAGATCGTCGGACGCTGGCTCGCGAAAAGTTCCGCCCGCGACAACGTCGTACTGGCGACCAAGGGCCGGTTCCCGACCGGTGACGGGCCGAACGACGTGGGCACGTCGCGCATCCATCTCCGCAAGGCGCTGGACGCGTCGCTGGACCGGCTCGGTGTCGACCACATCGACCTGTACCAGTTGCACGCGTGGGACCCGGTCACGCCGCTCGAGGAGACGCTGAGCTTCCTCGAGGACGCCGTACGGGCCGGCAAGATTGCGTACGGCGGTCTGTCGAACTTCACCGGGTGGCAGCTGCAGAAGGCGTGCGACCTGATCGGGTACCGCGGCTGGTCGAAGCTCGTGACGCTGCAACCGCAGTACAACCTGCTCGTCCGTGAGATCGAGTGGGAGATCGTTCCGGCTGCGCAGGAGAACGGGCTGGGCCTGCTGCCGTGGTCTCCGCTCGGCGGCGGCTGGCTGACCGGGAAGTACTCGTTCGACGAGGAGCCGACCGGGGCGACTCGCCTCGGTGAGAACCCGGACCGCGGCGTCGAGTCCTGGTACCGGCGTAGTCGTAACCAGCGGGTCCGTGACGTGGTCGACGCCGTCCGCGAGATCGCCAAGGCGCGTGGGATCTCGATGGCGCAGGTCGCGCTCGCCTGGCTGGTGGATCGGCCGACGATCACCTCGGTGATCCTCGGCGCCCGTACGCTCGAGCAGCTCGACGACAACCTCGCGGCGGCGGATCTGCATCTCACCGCGGAAGAGACGGCCAAGCTCGACGAGGCCAGCGACCCGGGCGCGGCGGACTACCCGTACGGCGGTCCCGGCGTGGCGCAGCGCGGTCGACCGATCGCGGGTGGGCGCTCCTAGGCGTCGACAGCAACGCGGAGGGCGGCGTACGACGCAACCAGTGCGCGCCGCTCCGCCGCCAGCAGCGGGTCGTCGCGATCGCATCCTGCTCGGACCCAGCGGTCCGAGAGGTTCATCGCCTCGACCCGCTTGCGCGCTGCCTGGTGTACGGCGTCGCGGTCGGCGTCGTACACGTAGGAGTAGAGGTCGATCAGCGCGGTCTCGAGCTGCTCTTCGGTGACGTCCTCGGAGTGCTGGTGCTCGCGGTGGACGCGCCACCACTCCACCTCGAAGGCGGCGGCGTGCGCTGGTTCGAAGAGTAGGCCGCTCGAGGCGGCGACCAGTTCGTAGAAGCGGCGCATGTAGGCGCGCGCCACGTCCGGTTGGTTGTCGGGGTACGGCGCCCAGACCTGGTTGGCGCGGAGTACGTACCAGGCTCCGGTGAGTGTTCGGTGCGGTGCCATGCCGAAGCCGGCGGCGACCATGCCGACTGCGGCTACGAGGAACTCGCGCCACTCGTGCCGGTAGTAGGCGGCCCAGGCATCCGTCTCGCGGTTGCCGACGACCACTGGGTCGAAGGACAGTGGTCCTGTTCTGGTACGCATGATCCCTCCCCCCTGGGAGATCCGATGAACGATGGTAGTCCGATTGCGGATGTGGTCGCTCGGATGCAGCAGCGTCTCGACGAGCTGCCGGAGGAGGTTGCGCATCGGCGGTTCTTCCTCAGTACGTATCTGCGGACGACGCAGGCGGTTGGGAAAGCCATCGATGACGCCCGCTTCGAGGATCCGGCGTGGGTCGAGGTGTGGGATGTGGAGTTCGCGGAGCTGTACCTCCGAGCCCACGACGCAGATCTCCCGCCCAGGCCCTGGCGGTTGGCGTTTGAGGCTTCGGCTCAGTTGCCTGCGTTGGGGCATGTGTTGTTGGGGATCAATGCGCATGTGAACTACGACCTGCCGCAGGCGTTGCTTGCGGTGATCAGTGATGAGGACTTCCTGGATCGGTCTCTGATGGATCGGCGGCGGCGGGATCACGAGCGGATCGACGGTGTGTTGTCGGCCAGAGTGGCGGCGGAGGACGAGGAGTTGGCGGCGACCGGAGTACGCAGTCTGTTGGACCACGTGCTGACGCCGCTCAACCGGCTGGCCTCGCAGCGGTTCCTGCGTGAGTCCCGCCAGAAGGTCTGGCACAACACGTTCGAGCTGCAGCGAGCGCGCGTAGCCGGCACCTACGAGCAGCGACTGGCTGAGCTAGAGGTCCTGAGCGCGGCCAAGGTCGCCGACCTCCTGCGACCCGGTCAGGTGTTGCTCCGACTGGCAGTCACCGGGTTCGGTGTCACGCTGCCACCGGTCTAGCTCGGTAGTACTCCGGACCACAGGAAACCGACCGCCAGGCAGAAGAGCGTCACCAGCCCGAACACACCGACCCACAGCAACGCCGGCACACCAGTCAGCCGACGCAGCTGATCAGCGTCCGAGCTACGCCCCTGCCCGCCACGCCGTGACCGCTGCAACTCCAGCACCGCCCGCGGTGCCGCCAACAGCAGGAACCACGTAAGCAAGTGAGCAAACGCGGTCTGCACCTCAGCCGACCCCCACCACGACACCCCGAACACCACAGCGCCGAACACCAGCACCGACCACAGTCCGAACAAGTTGCGGATCTGCAGCAGCAGAATCACCAGTGCCAGCAACAGTCCCCACAACAGCGCAACGGCGTACCCGCGACTCAGCACGAACGCTGCAGCCAAGCCGAACAGGGCAGGGCCGGGATAGCCGGCGAGTAGTACTGCGATCATGCCCGCGCCGTTCGGCTTGCCGCGCGACACCGTGACGCCAGACGTGTCCGAGTGCAGTCTGATGCCGGCCAGCTTCCGTCCGACCAGTGCGGCGATCAGACCGTGCGCGCCCTCGTGAGCGATCGTCACGACCTGCCGCGTGTACTGCCACAACGGTCGCCAGGCGATCAGCAGCAGCGCGACCACACCGGTCCCGATCACCAACCGCAGGGACGGCTCGGGCTGGACCGACGTGATGCTGTTCCAGAACTCACTCACCCGCACATCCTGACAGGCAGGTGGTCAACCGCCCGCCGTTGACATCGTCTGGTGCGCGAACGACCGTGGAGAGATCGCGGGGGAGGGGCCGCTTTTGCTTTGGGGGAAGACATGTCTCAACCACGCACGATGACACGCACGGGGAAGAAGACCGCAGCAGCCGCGAAGAAGACCGCCGCGAGACGGCGGACCTCGGCAACCGTCAAAGAAGCGCCGGCAGTACCGCTGGCCGACTTCCTCGACTCTGCGGGAACGCTGACACTCGACCAGCGCAGACTCCTGGTGGATCAAGCGCTTCTGCTGCTCGGCGAGAACTACGTGCACCTGCCGCTCAAAGTCGCGATGCACGCCGTCAATCCGCTGCAGCGTCTGCGGGTGCTGCGCGCCCGGATGGAGCGCCAGACGGACGACACGATGCAGGAAGAGTGGATGTTCCACCGCGAGATGTCCAGCATCTTCCACTCGGTCCGCGACCTGCACACCAACTACCTGTTGCCGGTGCCGTTCGCCGGGAAGATCGCGTTCCTGCCGTTCATGATCGAGAAGTGCTACGACCCCGACGGCACCGAGCACTACCTGATCACCCGCACGATCACCGGCTACCAGGCCCCGCAGTTCGGCGCGGGCGCCGAGGTGACGCACTGGAACGGTACGCCGATCGCCCGCGCCGTCGCCCTCAACGGAGCCCTGTTCGCAGGCAGCAACGACGCCGCGAACCTCGCCCGCGGCCTCGAATCTCTCACGCTCCGCCCGCTCGTGATCCAGTCCCCGCCCGACGAGGACTGGGTGACGCTGACGTACGTCGGTCTCGACGGCTCGAACCAGGAGCTGCGCGAGCAGTGGAAGGTCGCCACCAACCTCCCGCCGATGACGGACCTGGACGCGGTCAGCGAAGCGTCGGCGCTGATGGGTCTCGATCTCGACTCCGACGAGAAGTCCCGCGCGAAGAAGGCGCTGTACGTGCGCGATGTCGTCGAACTCGAACGCGGTCAGAGTTCCGCCGAGCTGGCCACACCGGCCGCCGTCGCGGGCGCGGACCTGCCGACCACGATGCCCGGCGTCTTCCGGGCCCGCGAGGTCGTCACCTCGTCCGGCAACTTCGGCCACCTGCGGATCTTCACGTTCAGCGTGCAGGACCCGGTCGCGTTCCGGGACGAGTTCGTCCGCCTCGCCGCGATCCTGCCGCAGACCGGCCTGATCGTCGACGTACGCGACAACGGCGGCGGGCACATCTACGCCAGCGAGTTCACCCTGCAGACGATGACACCGCGACGGATCTCGCCGGAGCCGGTCCAGTTCATCAGTACGCCGCTCAACCTGAAGATCTGCCGCCGGCACAAGGACAACCCCGCCGGGATCGATCTCGGCCCGTGGTTCGACTCGCTCGACCTGGCGATCGAGACCGGTGCGCAGTACTCCGCGGCGAAGCCGATCACGCCGGAGGACGGGGCGAACGACGTCGGGCAGACGTACCACGGCCCGGTGGTGCTGATCACCGATGCGCGGGTCTACTCGGCCACCGACATCTTCACGGCCGGGTTCGCCGACCACGAGATCGGCACGATCCTCGGCGTCGACGACAACACCGGCGCGGGCGGCGCTAACGTCTGGACCCACGGCCTGCTCGCATCCCTCCTCAACGAACCGCCGCCACCCGACGAGACCTCGCCGTACATTGCCTTGCCGAACGGCGCGAACCTGCGCGTCGCGATCCGCCGTACGTTGCGCGTCGGCAAGCTGGCCGGTACGCCGGTCGAGGACCTCGGCGTGAAGCCGCACGAGACGCACCGGATGACCAAGGCCGATCTGCTCGACGGCAACGTCGACCTGCTGAACAAGGCCGGCGCGCTGCTCGCGGCGCTACCGGTCCGCCGGCTCGAGCTGAAGACGTCGATCAGCGGTACGACGCTGACGGTCGCGATAGATGCCCAGAGCATCGATCGGGTCGACATCTATCTCGACGAGCGCCCGATCAGCTCCGAGGACCTGACCGGACCACTCAGCATCGACATCCTCGAATCGAACCCCGGCGCGCTGCTGCGGGCCGACGGGTACGCGTCGGGAACCCTCGTCGCGAGTCGGCGGGTTACCGTCTGAGGTATGCAGACCCTTCACCTGACCGCCGAGGAAGAGGCAATGCTCGGCGGTCGGGACGGGGAGGGCGTCGCGCTCGCGATGCGGGTGATCGTCGGGCAGGCGCGGATCTCGGATGCGCCGCGGCTCGTCGAGATCACGTCCGCGCACGTCGACTCGTGCCTGTACCACGGTCAGGTCAGCCTCGACTTCGCCCACCGCCTCGGCGACCTGGGCGCCCGCGTACGCGTCCCGACCACGCTGAACGTCGGCTCGATGGACCTCATCCATCCGGCCCTCGTCCGCGATCAGGAGCTCGCCACCGCGGGGCGTGAGCTCATGACGGCGTACGTCGACCTCGGATGTACGCCGACGTTCACCTGCGCGCCGTACCAGCTGCCGAACCGGCCCGCGCTCGGCGAGCACATCGCCTGGGCGGAGTCGAACGCGATCGTGTTCGCGAACTCGGTCCTCGGCGCCCGGACGGATCGGTACGGCGACTTCCTCGACGTCTGCGCCGCGATCACCGGACGAGCGCCGTACGCCGGACTGCAGACGACCGAGGCGCGGCAGGGGACCGTGGTGTTCGACTGCCGGCCGCTGGGTGACTTCCTCCACACCGAGCTGGCGTATCCGTTGCTCGGGCACCACATCGGCTCGGTCGTAGGTGCCGGAATCCCTGTGCTGGTAGGGATTCCAGCGGATGTGACCGAGGACGACCTGAAGGCACTCGGCGCAGCGGCGGCATCCGCTGGGGGAGTCGCGCTGTTCCACGCGGTCGACATCACGCCCGAGGCGCCGCGTGAATTCGCCGACCTGCCGACAAGCGAGGTCGATCTCGCCACCTTGCAGCGCGTCAGGCGGGAGCTGTCGACGACCGGCGAGCTCGATGCGGTGAGCGTCGGTACGCCGCACGCGTCGTACGCCGAATGCCTGCGACTTGCCGAGCTGGTCGCGGACGGGCCGCCGTTCAAGGTGCCGTTCTACCTGTCGACCGGCCGCGCGACGCGGGGACGCCTCGGCCCGACGCTCGAGGTGTTGGAGAACGCAGGCGTGACTGTTGTCGTCGACACCTGCACGTACGTCACGGCGATCCTGTCGCCCGACTGGAAGAACGTGATGACGAACTCCGGCAAGTGGGCGCACTACGCACCCGGAAACATCAACGTCAACGCGGTCCTCGGCTCGCTCGCCGAATGTGTCGCCTCGGCCCGCGCCGGTCAGGTCGTGCTCGACTCATGATCCAAGGCCGCACTCTCCACCCCGGCACCGCGACCGGCGAGCCCATCCGCCTCACGGCGCCGCTCTCGTTCTGGGGCGGCACCGACGAACACGGCCGCATCGTCGACGCCCATCACCCCCAGCGCGGCGCCGTCCTCACCGGCCGCATCCTGCTGATGGAATCCGGCCGCGGCTCGAGCTCAGCGAGCAGCGTCCTCGCCGAACAGATCCGCGCCCGCACCGCTCCCGCCGCGATCATTCTGACCCGCCCCGACCCGATCATCCCGCTCGGCGCCCTCGTCGCCGCCGAGCTCTACAACCTCAACCTCCCGGTCGTCGTCGCGCCGTACGACGACATCCCGGACCACGCACTCGTCCACATCGACGCGACACCGGCCCGCGCGACCATCACCTGGACGACCGCATGAGTACGGCGGTTGCGCCGAACAGGACCGCGCAACCGGTGAGGGCAAGCGGCAGGGTGGTGAGGCCGGCAAGGGTGGAGATCGTGACGCCGCAGACGATCTCGCCGAGGTACTCGAGTTGGGCCAGGAACGAGTGGGTTGTCGCGCGGATGTCCGCGGTCGTGCGGCTGTTGATCCAGATCGTGCTGATGACCCGGGTCAGCGGGTTGACGATTCCGTTCAGGAGCACGACGGCGATCGCGCCGAGGACCGGATCGCGGGCGAATGCGAGCAGCAGCATGCTGAGTACGCCGACGAGGGCGGCCAGCGCGTAGTCGGTCGCGGCGTGGCTGCTGTTGATGCGGTTGGTGACGAGCCGGAGTACGAGCGCGCCGACGACCAGCCCGACCACGCCGAGCGCGGTGAACCACAGGATCGAGGGCGGCAGACCGAGGTCGATCAATTGCTTCTGGGTGAGTCGACCGGCGGCATCCGAAGCGCCGTTGACGAGGAACGTCGCGGCGAAGATCAGCAGGATCGCGCGGCTCCGTCGTACGAGCGTGACGCCGCGGACGAACGTGGTCCAGGACGTGGACCAGCGGGCCGTGCGGGTCGGGACGAAGTTGTGCTCGGTGAAGCGGAACCCGACGTACAGCGCGAGCGACATCATCGCGGCGCCGGCGACGACGATCGTGACGTCGCGCCGGGTCGCCCAGGCGAGCAGGCCGAGTGTGATGAGCCCGGTCGCGGCACCGGTCAGCTGGGCGCGGGCGGCGCGGGTGAGGACGAAGTTGATCCGGTCGGGTCGATCGAGCTCGTCGGTGATCAGCGCGACGTCCGATCCGCTCGCGAACGTCCACGAGATACCCCAGAGCACCTGGGTCGCGAGGAGCGCCGGGAACGACTCGAACAGCCCGGTCGCGAGCATCGCCGTACCCATCAGCACCTGTGAGATGACCAGCGACCACTTGCGGCTGATCGTGTCCGCGATGACACCGGCCGGTACTTCGAACACGAGCGCGAACGCACTCTGCACCGACCCGATCAGCACGAGCTGGGCCGGGGAGAGGCCGGCGTCAACGACCAGGTAGACGCTCGTGACCAGCCACCACCCGTTGTGCAGGACCGCGCGCACCCAGGTCCAGCGGATGAAGACCGTCTCCATGCCGGCCGATCCTTCCGGGCGCAACGCTGCGGCGCCAGCCAATATCCCAGCGCTGTGAGGTGAGGATCACAGTGCAAAACGAATGACCGTTCTTGATATCGGCCGGGCGTCAGGCGCAGGGTGGAATTACAGAGAACGAGCGTTCGGTTTGAGGCTGGGGGTCGGCATGGCGCAGATGACTCTGGACCGGGTGGGGCAACCCGCGCTTCCGGAGCTGGGGCGGAATCGTCGGGGTGGGGTGTGGCGGATCGTCCGCGAGGTGGGGCTGCTGGCGGTGCTGTTCGGGGTCTACAACCTCGGCCGGTTCCTGTCGGCGGAACACTCCGGGTCAGCGATCAAGCACGCCCACGAGCTGATCCGGTGGGAGGCCTGGCTCGGGCTGCCGAGCGAGGCGACGTTCCAGCAGCACGCGCTCCAGGTCGACGGACTCGCCCGCATCGCCAACCTCTTCTACGCGACAGTGCACTTCCCGCTGACCGCGATGGTCCTGCTGTGGTTGATGATTCGTCGCCCGGCCGAGTACGGGAAGGCGCGCTGGGCGCTCGCGTCACTGACCGGGCTGGCGTTGATCGGGCACATGCTCTTCCCGCTCGCGCCGCCGCGGATGATGCCGGGTTGGGTGGACACCGGAGTGCTGCTCGGCCAGTCGGTCTACGGGCCGAGCACGCACTCCGGGGTTGCGAATCAGTTCGCTGCGATGCCGAGTCTGCACGTCGGCTGGGCGCTGATGGTGGCGGTGTTCCTGATCCGCGCGACGCGATCGCGGTGGCGCTGGCTGTGGATCGCACACCCGTTGCTCACCTTCACGGTCGTTGTGGTCACGGCGAACCACTACTGGCTGGACGGTCTGGTCGCGATCGCGCTCGCAGTACCGCTGCTTCTGATCTTCGACAGCTCGTCGCCGGCACGGACCAGGAACGGCTCGCGCTCCAGCACCAGCCTGGCCGCGGCCGCGCCGATGTCGAACCAGAGCCCGATCAGTTCGAGCCGGCCCTGAGCCTCGGCCTCGCGGACACAGGCGAAGCTCCGCAGGTTCTCGAGTTGTACGGCGACATTCGCGACTGACAGCTTGTCCGCGGGCGAGAGCTTCACGCCGGTTGCCGGATCGATGATGTCCGGCAGCGCGACCGCACGCCGTAGCGACGGCTCGAGGTGCCGCAGCCAGCTCTCCAGGCCTGAACCCTCCGGTACGTCGGCCGCGAGCGCGGCCGCGGCGGCGCCGCAGGAGGAATGACCGCAGACCACGATCGACTTCACGCCGAGTACTTCGACGGCGTACTCGATCGCGGCGTCGACCGAGCTGCTGTTCGAGCCCTTCGGCGGCACGAGATTGCCGATGTTCCGCACGCAGAACTGGTCGCCCGGCCCGCTGGTGGTGATCATCGTCGGCACGATCCGCGAGTCCGCGCAGGTGATGAACAGATGCTCCGGTCGTTGCCCCTCGGCCGCGAGTCGCGCCAGCAGCGGCCGGATCTCGTCGGCCGACGCCTCGAACTCGCGGACCCCGTCCAGCATCGATACCTGCCGGCCGGACTGAGCGGGATTCACCTCGACCGTGCCGCCGCGGGCGATGTGTCCACGGCGCCAGTCCTCGATCGCCTCGTACGCCGCGTGGTCGAGATGGTCCACGGTGAGCTCGACCCGGACCGTGGCGCCGGCAGGGATGGACCGCAGCGTCCGCACGAGCGACGCGACCCCCAGGAATACGAGCGTGCCGCGGATCCGCACGGTCCACACGCCGTCGGACTCGGTCGCGGTGACGGTCGCGCGAGCAAGTCGGTACAGCACGCGGATGACGGCAAGGATCAGTCCGAGCAATACACCTTCGGCGAGTCCGAGTACGGCGACGCCGACCGCGGTCACGACGTACACGAGCAACTCGTCGTGCCTGCGCAACGTGCGGATGTGAGCGAGCTGCACCAATCGCAATCCGGTGACGAGCAGTACGCCGGCCAGCGCGGCCATCGGGATCAGCTCGAGCATCGCACCGGCGGCGAGCACGAACGCGGCGATCCACAGGCCGTGCATGATCGCTGACGCCCGGGTCCGCGCGCCGGCCGCGACGTTGGTCGACGAGCGGACGATCACGCCGGTGACCGGCATACCGCCGAGGGCACCGGACAAGGCGTTCGCGGCGCCCTGCCCGATCAGCTCGCGATCGAGGTTGCTCCGGTTGCCGCGATGAAGCTTGTCCACGGCAACAGCCGACAGCAACGACTCGACACTGGCGACCAGGGCAACGGTCAGTACTGCGGTGACGATCTCGATCGGCGTGCCTTCGGGCATCGTCGGCAGGATCAGACTCTGCAACGGATGGTCCGGCAGGTCGACCCGCGTCACGTCGGGCATCCAGACCGCGGCCAGCGCAGTCACGGCGACGACAGCAACAAGTGGCGCCGGAATCACCTTTATTCTGGGGATTCTTGGCCAGGCGAGCACGACGGCGACCGTCAAGATGCCGACGGCAACGGAATGTCCGTGGTGCGTCATCAGTTGCGCGGGGAGCGCGATCACGTTGTCGATCAGCGAGCTCTGGGCCTTGCCGCCGAGCACGACGTGCAGCTGTTGTACGGCGATCGTCACGCCGATCCCGGCGAGCATGCCGTGCACGACGGCGGGTGACAGCGAGAGCGCCAGCCGCCCGATGCGGGTGACGCCGAGCAGGATCTGCACGACACCGGCCGCGCAGGTGATCGCAGCGGTCGCGGCCCAGCCGAACTGGGTGACGAGGCCGGCGACGACCACGGTCAGGCCCGCGGCCGGACCGCTGACCTGCAAGGGGGATCCGCCGAGCGCACCGGCGACGACGCCGCCGACCACAGCGGCCACCAGGCCGGCGATCAGCGGCGCGCCGGATGCGGCGGCGATCCCCAAGGAGAGGGGTATTGCAATGAGGAAGACCACCAGCGATGCAGGGAGATCGTGGTGAAGAATGGTCTTCCAGAGTGCGGGAGTGGGTGAGGTCGGCACGGGTGGTCCTCCGGCGTCGGTGCTCAGGGCAACTGCTCGGGCATCAGGCGTCGAAACAAAGAGTGTCGATCTGGTTACCCACTGTACTTACCCGTTCAAGCCCACACCAGCGGCAATTGCTCAGAACAGCACCTGGCGCGCGTGGTCGGTGTCCAGGTACTCGCGGACCGAGACGATCAGCCCGTCCCGAACAGTGAAGACTCCTCCACATTTGTTGCTGTAGGCACCACCGGCGCGAGCCGTTGCCTGCGCGGTCCATTCGGCGAACACCTGCTCGCCGTCCGCGATCACGTTCACCAGTTCGATCGTCACCGGCGTACCGGGAGCGAAGAGGTTGCCGGCGGCCGCGCCGAGGAACTCGTCCACGACCATGTCCCGGCCCTTCCAGTCGCCGGACAGTGGCAGATCACCCGGGTAGGTCCAGACCACGTCCGGTGCGAAGCTTGCCCGGATCGTCGGCAGATCACCTGCCGCCACAGCCTCGACGTACCGGGTCACAACGGTCTTCGGGTCGTTCATTCGTGGTGCCTCCTTGTGCAGTGTGAGTACGGCGTTGCCGCGGATGCGGCGGTTGCGCAGGTCGTCGAGTACGGCGTCGGTCCGCGACCAGTCCTCGATCCGGCCGAGCTCCGGGTGGAGCCGTCCCGACGACACCAGCCGGACGAGCGTCGCGAGGTCCTGGTCATCGGGTCCGTGGACGTAGTGGAAGTGCTGGATCCGCGCGGCCTCGGGGCCGGTGAAGAAGTCGAAGAAGTCGAGCGTCACCGGCTGCCGACTGGCCTCGCCGAACCAGATCAGGTCACCGCCGGGAGCCAGCTTGGTCAACGCGACCGGCAGGCTCTCGCCGCCGACGGACTCGAGTACGAGGTCGAAGGGCCCGCGCGCGTCGGCGACGTCGTATACCAGGTCCTCGGCGCCGAGCTCGGGCAGTCGGGCGCCGCGGGCCGGGGAGGAGACGACGGCCGTGACCTCAGCGCCGGCCCCGGCGGCGAGTTCGGTGAAGTAATGGCCGACTCCGCCGGACGCGCCGGTCAGCAGGATTCGCCGTCCGATCACGCTGCCCGCCGTACGCAGCAACCGCAGCGCCGTCAGCCCGGCGAGCGGAAGCGCGGCGGCCTGCTCGAACGAGATGTTGTCCGGCAGTACTGCGACCTGCGTGGCCGGCGCGGTCGCGCGCTCGGCCCAGCCGGAGTGTGGCAGATGCGCGACCACGCGACTGCCGACGGGCGGGCCGTCGGGAGCCGCCTCGACCACCCGGCCCGCGATGTCCTTGCCTGGTCGCCAGCCGTCCCGCGGCCGCTCCAACTGGAACGTCTCGCCGCGGTTGATCGAGTACGCCGCGACCTCGATCACCATGTCGTCCGCGCCGGGCCGGACCTCGTCGACCTCGGCCAGCTCGACCGCGCCGGTGTCCACCGGAACCACTGCTCTCATTGCCGTTCCGCTCCTTCAACTAGACTCGGCAACGACGCTACGAGCGGGTCGTGGCGGCCGGAAGACAGCACTTACTACTGCTATAGGCACCAAATGGATACCGACCAGGTCAGAGGCAAGTGGGACGCCACCAAAGGCGCCTGCCCGACACGTCAGGTGCTGGGCCGGATCGGCGACACCTGGACGATGCTGGTGATCAGCACGCTCGAGAAGGGCGGCACGCTGCGGTCCGGGCAACTCAAGTCGATCATCGAGGGCATCACCCAGAAGATGCTCACGCAGACGCTGCGGCACCTCGAGCGCGACGGCGTCGTACGGCGTGAGGTAGTTCCTACTGTTCCGGTGACGGTCAGCTATACGCTGACGCCGCTCGGCCTGAGCCTGGCCGCGGCCGTCGCGACGATGCGCACCTGGGCCTACGACCACATGGACGAGATCGCCGCAGCGCGCACGGAGTACGACGCCAACCTCTGAGGAGTCACGTGGATCTGCAACTGACCGGGAAGACCGCGGTCGTCACCGGGGCCAGCAAGGGCATCGGGCTTGCCTGCGTCGAGGCGCTCGCGCGGGAGGGCGCGACGGTGACCGGGATCTCCCGTGACCCCGCCAATCTGGCCAAGGCGCAGGAGCAGTTCCCGGACCTGACGTTCGCGGTGGAAGCGGTCGACCTGACCGATGCCGACGCGACGAAGGCGGTGTTCGAGCGGATCGGCGTACCGGACATCCTGATCAACTGCGCGGGCGCAGCGCGGCGTACTCCGGTGGACGAGCTGGACAGCAAGGCGTTGCACGCGGCGATGGAGGCGAAGTACTTCACGTACATGCACGCGACCGAGGCCGTCATCCGTGGCATGGCCGAGCGCGGCAGCGGCGCGGTCGTGAACGTCGTCGGCCAGGGCGGTCGCGCGGCGAACCCGCTGCACATCGGCGGCGGCGCGGCCAACGCGGCGCTGATGCTCGCGTCGGTCGGCTATGCGAAGGCGTACGCCGCGCAGGGCGTCCGGGTCAACGTGATCAACCCGGGAACGACCCGCACCAACCGCGTCGACGAGGGCCTCGAGGCCGCGGTCCGCGCGACCGGCAAGTCGAAGGACGAACTGCTCGCCGAGATGGTCCGCGACGTCCCGATGGGCCGCTTCGGCGAACCCGAAGAGGTCGCCAACGTCGCCGTCTTCCTGGCCTCCCCCCAGGCCAGCTACGTCACCGCCTCAATCATCACCATGGACGGCGCCACCACCGCAGGCATCTGATCACCGCACGGCTCCGTCGGTCGGTCGAGCGGCTGGGTTCGAGAACGGGGTGATCGGGCGGTCTTGGGGTACGCCGTCGATGGTGAGGTCGACGTTCTCGTTGAAGAAGGCTACGTGCCCGGTTATCGGTAGCAGGGGTGCTGTGGGGAAGTCGTAGGACCAGGCGACGTCGGGGACCGAGGGGACCGACCAGTACTCCGACGTGCGGCCCTTGTACGGGCAGGCGGTGACGGTCTCCGACGGGGTCAGGTGCTCCAGGTGGACGGATGTCTTCGGGAAGTAGTAGCGCGGTGGTAGCCCGGTCTCGAAGACGATGACGGTCGAGCTCGAGTCGGCCAGCACGATGCCCTCCACCGCTACCTCGACCCGGCGGGTGGAGTTGATCGCGTCGACGCGGGAGTACGGGTTGCGGGGGTGGACGAAGACTTCCTCGTCTTCCTCGAACCACCGGTCGAGTGCGTCCCATTGGAACCGGACGCGGTCCTTTGCGACGCCGTCGTCGTACACCCAGGCGTGGCCCGACCCGGCGGTGTGCACGCGCGCGACCCCGTGCTGGAAGGACTTCGTGTCGCCGGTGTCGGTCAGTACTCCGTCCGCCACGTCCCCGACCGGGATGTAGTACTGCGGGTACGGCGGGAACTCCCACAGGTAGATCGCGTCCGTCGTGTCGAGGACGACGCGGTCGTCGAGCATCGCGCGGATCCGCCGCGGGACCGGTGCGGTACCGCCGGGCGGGATCAGGGGTTCGGGGTAGGCGCTCATTGGTCCAGTAAAGCGCGGGGCCGGCCCTGGTGGTGCCGGCCCCGCGGCTCGATGGACCGGATCAGACGGTGATCCAGTCGATATCGGCGATGTAGCCGTTCGGGTTGCTGACCTTGATCGAGTTCGCCCCGGCGGTCAGCTTCATCGGCAGGTACGTCACCTGCGGCGTACCCCAGTCGTTGTCGCCGAGACCGCTGTAGTTGGCCCAGTAGTTGTCGGTGCCGTTCACCGTGAGCATGCTCTGCCGGCTGGTGTCACCGTCGGTGTAGGCGATCTTGACCAGGTACGTCCCGGTCGTCGGCACGGTGATGTTGTTGAGCGTCACCGTCGACCCGTAGCCGATGTTGCCGATCTTCGAACCGCCCGAGCACAGGGTGCATCCCGAGACGCCCGCGTCACCGGTCAGTGTGCTGCTCGACGCCTCGGCCTCGTACCGCACCGGCCCGCCGTTCTTCGCGGTGAACATCGTCACCGGCGCACTCGACGCACCCTTGGAACCCTGCACGGTGAACGTGTACTGCGTCTGCGGCAACAGCCCGCTGACGACGACGTTCGTACCCGAGCTGGTCGCCACCTGCTTGCCATTGGCAAACACCTTGTACGACGACGCACCTGCGCTCGGCCGCCAGGTCAGCGACACCGTCGTCCGGCTCACGTCGGTCGCGGTCAGATCGGCCGGGATCGCTCCGCTGCCGTTCGGGGTGATCTTGTACAGCTTCGACCCATGCGCCGGAAGCTGGGCGCTGACTGCGCCGGACACGTTGCGCGTGTTCTGGTTCGCCCAGATGTCGCGGACAGTCGCCTTGCCGTCGATCCCGAGCTGAGCGAAGTTGCCGGTCACCGTGGCGGGGGAGTCGGCCAGGTTGAACAGCGCGACCGTCGTACTGCCGTCCTTGTTCTGCGCGTACCAGACCTGCTGCAACTGGTCCTGGTTCAGCGGACGGGCCGGGTTGCCGGACTGGTCGATCGCGATGACCTCGCGGTTCGTCAGCAGCTTCAGGCCGTACGCGTCGAGCTTGGTCAGGTCGTCACCGGCGAACAGCGGCGCCGAGTTGATCGCCCAGAACGTCATGTAGCTCTGCCGTTCGGCGTCGGTCAGGCCGTCCATCGCGCCGACTCCGACGTTGAGCGCGTCCAGGTTGTTCCAGTGCCCCGGACCGGCGTCGTCGATCCACTGCGGAAGGTCCCACCAGCGTGCCTTCACCGAGCTGTCCCACTTGACGATCGTGTCGCAGTAGCACTCGACGTCGGTATCGATCCGCCAGCCGTTCGAGTTCTGCTTCCACACGTCGGCGTACCGATGGCTGAGCGACCAGGACAGCGTGTACTGCATCGGTCGGCCGGCGTTCTGTACTGCGCGCCACCACGCCTCGATGTCCTCGGTGTTGTTGTGGTTCGGGTCGTCCGGCGCGCCCTTCCACGAGCCCGGGCCGACACCGTCCATCTTGATGAAGTCGACACCCCAGGACGCGAACAGCTTCGCGATCGAGTCCGCGTACTTCTGCGCACACGGACTCTCGTAGTTGATCTTGTACGCCGCGTCCCAGCCGTTGGTCTTGCGCAGGTCGGGGTAGACGATGTCGCGCGTGAAGCAGCCGGGCGCGTCGTAGATCGGCGTGTTGCCGTCGCGGTACACGTCCGTGCCGAGGCCGACGGTGGTGTAGATGCCGAACTTCAGCCCGAGCTTGTGGATGTCGTCGCCGACCGCCTTCATCCCGCGCGGGAAGCGCTTCGCCATCGCGACCGGGCGGCCGTACTCGTCACCGCCGTCCTGCCAGCCGGCGTCGACGTTGATGTACTCGTAGCCGTACGGCTTGAGCTTGGTGGCGAGCGCGTTCGCCTGGGTGAGGATGTTCTTCTCGCTGATGAAGCTGCCCGGGCCGTCGGGGTTGACGCCCGGATAGTTGGTCGACTGCAGGCTCCAGCTGCTCCAGCCCATGTACGGCTTGGCGGCGACCTGCGGATAGGTGGCGGGAGTCGGCTTCTTCGCCTCGATCGCATCGGCGGGGGCGGTTGCGGCTGCCGTCGACACCAGGGCGATGGCAGCCAGCACGGTCAGAGTGGGGCGTCTCAAGGACATGCGATGTTCCTCCGGGGGAGGAGTGAGCGGACGCGGCCGAGCCTAGGTCGGCTTAATTTACACAGTCAAGTATTCAGCGCCGGTGACTTCCTGTGACACGACTGCCATGGAACCTTGATCAACTTCGCTCCGCGGCTCGGTCGTCGTAGCAGCAACAGGCCGGCTTCGTGAGGACGCCGGCCGGGTGCAAGAGGGGGTTCCATCATCGTGAAGGCACGAAAACTCGGCCGTACGGCGATCGCCGTGGCCGGTGCGGCCGGACTGGTCGCGCTCGCGGCGGCCGGTGCGTCGGCGAGCACTCAAGTCGCTCGACCGGCCATGAAATTGGTTGCCGGTAGCACCGATGTGACGTTGGAGAACGTCGAGGACTACGGGACCGACCTCGACCTCGGTACGCATGTGGTGGCCGGCAACGCACCGATCGAGGTGCGGGCCACGCGCGCGTCGTACAGCTCGCCGGTGGTCGCGACGCAGTACGTCAACGGTAAGGCGACCCGGCAGTTGCCGAAGGGGCTCGTCACGGATTTCTCCGGCCTGGGGAAGTTCCTGCACATCACGCTCACCGATGCCGCGGGCAAGAAGGTGCTCGACAAGGACCAGGCGCTGTGTCTGAACGGCGAAGGGTCCCGGACCCGGCCGGACGCGCCCGCGACCTCGCCGTACCCGGACGGCTGTACGGCGAACCCGTTCACGCAGGGCGCGGTCTGGGGCGTGCAGACGGGATGGTCATCGCGGACGTACGGCGGCGGCGATCCGGTGAAGCTTGCCAACGGCAAGTACAAGGCCGTTGTCACGGTCAACAAGGCTACCGGGACTTCTTCAAGATCCCGGCGGCGGACGCATCGGTGAAGCTGAACGTCACGATCCAGAAGGGTGACCCGTCCGGCGACCGGAAGGCGGCAGCGAGCTCGGTGGCGCTGAAGCCTCACACGGCCCGTCCGACCGGGAAGGCGTCCGTACCGAAGGGGCCGAAACCTGACCTGCGGGCGGTGCCGGCCTGGGGGATCGTGGCGGCGCCGGGCGACGAGGGTACGCCGGATGCGGCCAAGGACTTCCTGCAGTTCTCGGCGACCGTGTGGAATGCAGGCCCGTCGCCGCTCGTGCTGGACGGGTTCCGCCGGCAGGGTAAGGACCTGATGGACGCGTACCAGTACTTCTATGACACGCACGGCAAGGAGGTTGGGTACCAGAACACCGGGACGCTCGAGTGGGACGGCCGGCCCGGACACAACCACTGGCACTTCACCGACTTCGCCCGCTACAGCCTGCTGAACTCGAAGCAGACCGAGGTGGTCCGCAGCCAGAAGGAGGCATTCTGCCTGGCCGCGACGGATGCCATCGACTACACGGTGAAGAACGCCAACTGGCACCCGTACAACACCGACCTGCACACCGCGTGCGGCGATCATGGCTCGCTGTCGGTGCGTGAGGTCCTTGACGTCGGCAACGGTGACACCTACGAGCAGTCGTTGCCCGGGCAGTCCTTCGACATCACGAACCTTGCCAACGGCACGTACTACGTCCAGGTGAGCGCGAACCCGGAGAACCGCCTGTACGAGTCGAACACGAAGAACAACGTTGCCCTGCGCAAGGTGATTCTGGGCGGCACCAAGCACCACCGCACCGTCCAGGTCCCGCCTGTCGGTGTGATCACCGCTCCGTAAACAGATGCCCAGGGCAGGTCCGAGTTGAAGGCAGCAGCTCGGACCTGCCCCAGGAGCTCAGTGGTGTTGTGGCCGGCGGCGTGCCCGGCTCGGACGCAGATGCGAGTCCATCCGGGCGTGCTGACGGCGACCCAGGATGAACGGGCGCGACGTCCGCGTGATGGGCGTGCTCGACGGGGCAGACAGCATGATCTCGGTCTGCTGGAGGTTGAGCCGGATCGGGACCTGGTGCCACGGGGACCTGGTCCGAACCAGGACGAGCCGGAACTGGCCGTCCCGCCGCAGCCGCAGCCCGATCGCGATCGTCGCGACCGACGGGATCAGCCCGGCGAGGAGCAGCGCCGACCGCGCCCCGAAGTGCTGAGCGAGGAACCCGACCGTCGGCCCGCCGATCGCGCCGCCCCCGATGAAGACAAGGTTGTAGATCCCGGAGACCCGGCCGCGCAGGCCGTCCGGAGTGGTCAACTGGACCATCGACTGGGCCGCGGTCAGGAACATCAGGGTCGCCATCCCCATCGATGCCAGCACCGGGATGAACGTCCACTGCGACGGCTGGATCGCCGCCAGTACTTGGGTGATCGTGAGCAGGCACGCGATCCCGATCAGGTTGCGCAACCGCGTCGGCCGGACCCGCCGGGCCGAGAGCAGCGCCCCGCACAGCGCCCCGACCGCGACGACGGAGTTCAGTACGCCGTACCCCGATGCGCCGGTGTGGAAGACCCGGTCGGCGAACGCGGTCAGCGTCACCGGCAGGCTGATCGTGAACATGCCGTAGATCCCGACCAGCGCGATCGCCCACCGGACGGCCGGCTCGTGGAACGCGTACCGCACGCCGTCACGCAGTCCGTCGCGGATCCGCATCCCGGCGTTCGCCTTGCGGGCCGCGTGGCCGCCGTGCATCTCGCTCTCGCGCATCCGCAGCAGCGCGCTGATCGAGGCGAAGAATGTGCACGCGTTGATAGCGAACGCCCACGGGGTGCCGAGTACGCCGAGCAGCACGCCGCCGAGCGCCGGCCCGGCCATGCTGCCGAGCTGGAACGTCGACGAGACCATGCTGATCGCGTTCCGCACGGTGTCGCGCGGGACGAGCTCGGTGACGAACGACTGCCGGGTCGGGTTGTCGACCGCGGTGGACAGGCCGAGCACGAACGCCATCGTGTAGACGTGCCACACCTGGACGTGGCCGGTGAAGCCGACGACCGCCAGCACGGCGGCGCACGATCCGAACGTCGTCTGCGTCGCGAGCAGGACCTTCCGCTTCGGGAAGCGGTCCGCGATGACGCCGCCGTACAGACCGAGCAGGAGCGTGGGGGTGAACTGCAGCGCGGTGGTGATGCCGACCGCGGTGGCGCTGCCGGTGAGTGTCAGCACCAGCCAGTCCTGCGCGATGCGCTGGATCCAGCCGCCGGTCGAGACGACCAGCAGCCCGCTGACCAGGAGGCGGAAGTTGCGGACCCGCAGCGCGCTGAAGGTGTCCTTGAAACCGGGACGGCGCGCCTGCGTGTCCCGGAGTCGGGTCGAGTCGGTGGTGCGGTGGAGATGGAAGTCGGTGGACGGGACAGAACCGGAAGTGGCCCGGGTGGTCAAGAGCGATCCCTACGCGTGTGGACTGGTCAGGGGAGGACACGTCCATCCTCACGGTTCGGTACTGGATTCCCCCAGCGAATTACTCCTATTAGTCTTATAGCGTCACGTAATGAAGGGGGAATCGATGTACGACCCGGACCAGCTGCGGACGTTCCTGGCCGTGGCGCAGTCGCTGAGCTTCACCCAGGCGGCCGAGCGGCTCGGTATCCGGCAGCCCACGGTGAGCCAACATGTCCGCAAACTCGAGATGGCCGTCGGGCGACCACTCTTCGTCCGGGACACCCGCACCGTCACGCTGACCGCGGACGGCGAGGCGATGGCCGGCTTCGCCCGGACCATCCTCGCCGCGCACGAAGAGGCTGCCGGGTATTTCACCGGCTCCGAGCTGCGCGGCCGGTTGCGGTTCGGCGTGACCGACGATCTCGCGCTCACGCCGCTGCCCAAGATCCTGCGTGACTTCCGCCAGCTGTACCCGCGGATCGACCTCGAGCTGACCGTTGCCCAGAGCCCGAACCTGCTCCGCCGGGTCGAGTCCGGCCACCTCGACCTCGCGTACGTGAAGCACGGCGTCGGCGGCGGCTACGAACCGAACGGCCGGCTGGTACGCCGTGACCCGCTGGTCTGGGCCGGCATCTCGGGGACCAGGATCGCGCCGGACGGCCCGGTGCCGCTGGTCGCGTACCAGGCGCCGTCGCTGAGCCGGTCGCTCGGTGTGCAGTCGCTCGAGCAGGCCGGTCGTACCTGCCGGATCACCTGCATCGTGCGCGGCGTCAACGGCGTACTCGCGGCTGTCCGGGCCGGTCTCGGGATCGCGATCTTCGCGCGATCGCTGATGCCCGCGGACCTGGTCGAGCCGCCGCCGAGCGCGGGGCTGCCGGAGCTGCCGCCGATCGACCTGGTGCTGATCACCAACCCGCGCGCCGCGAAGGAGCCGGCCGAGGCGCTGACGGCCGCGATCCTCGGCAGCAACGCGCCGCTGAAGCCGGACGCCGTACTCGATCCGCAGGCGCCGCCTAGATCAGTGCGTCACCGCGCAACACCAGCGTGATGACGCTGACCGCGGCGATGGCGATCGTGACGAGGAAGGGCGCGTTGCGCCAGAGCAGGATCGTGACGAGCAGCGCGGCGACGACGGCGAGCGCGATCCAGCCGACGATGCCGATCGCTCCGGCGGGTGCGATCACCAGCAGCCCGGTCGCGAGTGCCAGCGGGAGCGGGGCGAGCAGCCGGGCGTAGGACCCGAGCCGCTGCGGCCAGCCTCGTACGCCGGTCGCGAGGTCGTCGTCCAGATCGGGTACGACGTTTGCCAAATGGGCACCGATCCCCAGGAGGGCGCCCGCCGCGGTGGCCCACCAGGGCGCCCAGACGTCTGCGGTGCCGAGCGTGACGAACGACGGCAGTGCACCGAAGGCGACGGCGTACGGGAGCCAGGAGATCGCGGTCGACTTCAGGCCCAGGTTGTACGCCCAGGCGCAGGCGACGAACAGCAGGTGAACCAGGCCGGCCGCGAGTCCGTTGGCAAGGGAGACCGGGATCGTGACCACCAGCATGATGCCGGCACCGATCGTGAGCGTCCGGCGACTCACCAGTCCGAGCACCACGGGCTTGTCCCGGCGGTTCACAATGGTGTCGCGGGCGGCATCTATCGCGTCATTGCTCCAGCCGATCGAGAGGTGGCCGGTGAGGATCGTTGCTGCGACGAGGAGACACCCGGCCGGACTTCGCCCGGCCGACCATGCGACAGCCGTGACGAGCGCGGTCACGGCGACAGTCGGCCCGGGGTGGCAGGCAAGAGCCAGACCTTTCACGGTCTTCACCGACGTAACGATGCCACGATGACGCGGATCGCAGCGGTCCGGCCCGCGCTCCCGCCGTACCGCTATCCGCAGTCGGAGCTGACCGAGGCGTTCGCGTCGATCTGTCTGCCGGACGGGCGGAGCTCGGCGCTGCTCCGGCGGCTGCATGCGAACGCGGGGGTGTCGTACCGGCATCTCGCGTTGCCGCTGGAGCGGTACGCCGTACTCAAGGACTTCGGCGAGGCGAACGACGAGTGGATCGCGACGGCCGTGGATCTCGGCGCGGAGGCGGTCGCGGGCGCGGTGAAGGATGCCGGGCTGACGTTGGACGACGTCGACGTACTGATGTTCACGACGGTGACCGGGGTGGCGGCGCCGTCGATCGACGCGCGGGTGGCGATGCGGCTGGGGCTGCGGGAGGACGTGAAGCGGCTGCCGTTGTTCGGGCTCGGGTGTGTCGGGGGAGCGGCGGGGATCGCGCGGCTGCACGACTACCTGACGGCGTGGCCGACGCATGTCGCCGTACTGCTGTCGGTGGAGTTGTGCTCGTTGACGTTGCAGCGGGACGACGCATCCCTGCCGAATCTGGTGGGTGGGGCGTTGTTCGGGGACGGGGCGGCCGCGGTTGTGCTGACGGGGTCGGAGCATCCGCTCGCGTCGGGGCCTTCGGTGGTGGCGACGCGGTCGCGGCTGTATCCGGACTCGGAGCGGGTGATGGGGTGGGACATCGGGTCGGGCGGGTTCCGGATCGTGCTCGGGGCGGATGTGCCGGAGGTGGTGCGTCAGTACTTGGGTGGTGATGTCCGGGGGTTCCTGGAGGATCACGGGTTGACCGTGCCGGATATTGGCACGTGGGTGAGTCATCCGGGTGGGCCGAAGGTGCTGGACGCGGTCTCGGAGACGCTGGGGCTGCGGCCGGGAGCGCTGGATCTGACCTGGACGTCGCTGGATGCGGTCGGCAACTTGTCGTCGTCCTCGGTGCTGCATGTGCTCGGTGACACGCTCAAGCTGGATCCTTCTCCTGAGGGTCCGGGCGTGCTGCTGGCGATGGGACCTGGTTTCTGTTCCGAGCTCGTGCTGATGGAGTGGTGATGTACGGCTGGTATCTGGGCCTGGTGATCCTGGTCGCGTGCGAGCGCGTGGCCGAGCTGGTCGTGTCGCTGCGGAACGCGAAATGGAGCTTCGCGCAGGGCGGGGTGGAGTCCGGGCGCGGCCACTATCCGTTCATGGTCGTGCTGCACACCGGGCTGCTGGCCGCGTGCCTGGTGGAGGCGTGGTACCGGCCGTTCATCCCCTGGCTGGGATGGACGATGCTGGCGGTGGTGCTGCTCGCGCAGGGGCTGCGGTGGTGGTGCATCTCGGTCCTCGGACACCAGTGGAACACGCGCGTGATCGTCGTACCGGGTCTGCGGTTGGTTGCCGGCGGCCCGTACCGGTGGATCCGGCACCCTAACTATGTGGCTGTGGTCGCGGAGGGGATCGCACTGCCGCTGGTGCACACCGCGTGGATCACGGCGCTGGTCTTCACCCTGCTGAACATCCCGCTGCTCGCCGTCCGCATCCGCACCGAGGAAACCGCACTCAACTCCGCCCTGGCGAAGTGAGCCATCCAGACGCCGCACCTCGGCCTGGCGACGTCCGGCGAGCCGGTACGCCGGAGGTCGACCTGCTCGTCGCCGGGGCCGGACCGGCCGGTTGTGCCACCGCGATCCGGGCTGCACTCGCCGGGCTGTCGGTCGTCGTTGTGGAGCCGCGGTCGGGGCCCATCGACAAAGCATGCGGCGAGGGCATCGCCCACAGCGCGGTCGAGTACCTCACCCGCCTGGGCGTGGAACTTTCCGGCCGCCCGTTCCACGGAATCCGCTACGTCGACGCCACCCACCAGGTAGACGCCCGCTTCACCGCCGGCCCCGGCCTCGGCGTACGCCGAACCACCCTCCAAGCCGCGTTGCTGAAGCGCCTGTCCGACCTCAACATCCCCGTCATCCAGGCCCGAGTCGGCCCCATCACCCAGAACACCTCATCAGTCACCGCCGCCAACTTCACCGCCCACTACCTAGCCGCCGCCGACGGCCTCCACTCACCCATCCGCCGCCAACTGAATCTTTCTGGTGAGAAGTCTGGGGAGGTCCGGCGCGGACTTCGGCAGCACTTCCGCGTGTCACCCTGGACCGACCTTGTGGAGGTCTACTGGTCTCGGCTCGGCGAGGCGTACGTGACTCCGGTCGCCGACGATCTGGTCGGCGTCGCCGTGCTCACCTCCGCGCGTGGCACGTTCGACTCGCATCTCGACGCCTTCCCCGCGCTGAAGCGCCGCCTGCAAGGCGCCCAGCCCGCCAGCGCAGTGATGGGTGCCGGCCCGCTCCGCCAACGCGTCCACGCCCGCACCGCCGGCCGCGTCCTCCTGGTCGGCGACGCCGCCGGCTACGTAGACGCACTCACCGGTGAAGGCATCGCCGTCGCCCTCCGCACCTCCGCCGAGCTCGTCGACTGCATCCGCGCCGACCGCCCACAGGACTACGAAGCGGCCTGGCGTCGCGTCTCCTGGGAGTGCCGCCTGCTCACCGCATCGTTGCTCTGGGCCCGCAACCGCCCACTCCTCGCGCCCCGCATCGTGCCGGCCGCGGCCGCCCTCCCCGCCGTCTACCGCACCATCGTCAACCGGTTGTCCTAGGCAACCGTAAGCCCGGAAAAATACCGCAGGCCCGGCGATCGCTCAGACAATCGCCGGGCCCACGGGTGGCCCGAGCTTCCTGGTGAAAAGCTCGGACCCGAGCCGTTCCGGCCTCCTGGTGAAAGGCCGGACCGGCTGACAAGGAAGACTCTGTCAGCCGGATGTTGCCCAACAGTTGCCGGAATGTGAAGCCTTGTTACATGGGGCTGTGGCGTACATCTCAGTGCTCCGTACGCACCGCGGCAATCTGCAACTGCAAAGCCAGCCGCTGCTGCGGATCCGAGAGGTCCAACTCCGCAATCTCCCCGATCCGCTTCATCCGATGCCGCAACGTGTTCGTGTGCAGATGCAACTCCCGCGCAGCCCGCTGCGGCTGACCCGGATAATCCAGCCACGCCTGTAACGTTTCCACATATCCGGTGTCGTGCTCGATGTCGTGCCGCAGCAGCGTCGCGAGCGGACCATCCAGCTTGGTGGTATCAAGCGACGTGACCGCTCGATGAACGGTCAGCACATGCCACGCCTCTTCCACCCGCAGCACCGGCCCCGGCGCGACACCCCGCCGTACCAGACCGAGTAACTCGACCGCCTCCGCCCGTGAGCTCGGCAGATCAGCCGGACCACGCGCCGGACCACCAGCAGCCGCGTACGTCCCCGGCGCCTGCTCCTGCACCAGCTTCTGCAACCAGTTCCACGATCCTGGCCCGTCCGTGTCGGTCACCACGGCCAGTACGGTCCCGTCGAGGTCAGCCAGCTGCGGCTCGCTCCACCCGTGCCGACGCCCGGTCGACTCCCACAGGTCCAGTTGCTGCGGTACGTCGTACCCGTCCGGCGACCCGAGCGCCACCACCCGCCACGGCTGCCGCGGGAGCCGTACGTCGACCGGGTTGTCCGGCGAGAACTGCCGCAGGATCGTCCGCAGCCGATCGATCGCACTCCGCCGCGCTACGTCGGCCTGCGCCCGCAGCCGCAACAGGTGCAGCGCGAGCACGGATGCGGCGTTGCTGAGCTCCGCAGTGACCGCATCACTCACCGGACCGTCGACAACAGCCCAGATAGACCCCAGCCACTCACCACCAGCCCTGACCGGTACGACGAGACGTGGGCGGATCCCATTCGGTCCGTCCGGCACCAGGAACGGCTCGCTGGACCGCGCCAACCGCCGGAAGATGCCACGGGCGCGGAAATGCGCGATCACCTCGGCCGGCACCCGACGGCCGACGATGGTGGACACACGGGTCGGGTCAGTGAAGTCCTGACCAGAGGAGTACGCCAGAACACGCGACTGGTTGTCCTCGATGGTCACTGGCGCGTCGACGATCGCCGCGGCCGCATCCGCCAGCGCGAACAGCTCTTGGTGTACGCCGGCGTCTCCAGCGGCAGGGGAGTCCGGTGCGGCGGCACGGTCGATGACGCCGCGCATCAGCCACACCACATGCGCCCACGTGACACTCGGCTGCAGTGCGACCAGCGTCAGGGCGGACTTGTCCGCTGCCGTGACCACAGTCGGCTCGTGGGCGAGCGCCGTACGCAGAACCGCTGCGGACGCGCCGCTGGCCGCACAGCGCTCCACGAGCTCTACAGCGTCCTCTGCGTCGCGCAGACCGAGTCCGAGGACCAGATCGCCCGGCTGACCGGTCGCAGCCTCCTGAGGGTCGGCCAGGAACACATCGCGCACCTCAGTGTCGCCCTTGCCGGTCACCACCATCTCGAAGAGGGCAGGTCCGACGGCGGCAATCAGGTCAGGCGCGGTGATCACCAGGCCATTGTGCAGGTTATTGTGCGATGAGCACAGTCATTGATCCCGTCAATGGTGTGATCGCACCATGACAGCCGCTCGCGGTGGCCGCACCATCGATACATGACCACAGCTGGTTCCGCAGTACCGCACATCGTTCCTGACCGCGTTGCCGTCGTCGGCGCGGGCATGGTCGGGCTGGCCACCGCCTGGTTCCTCCAGGAGGCCGGCGTCGAGGTGACCGTGCTCGACCGTGAAGGTGTCGCCGCGGGCGCGTCCTGGGGCAACGCCGGCTGGCTGACGCCCGGCCTGGCCACCCCACTGCCGGAACCAGCGGTCCTCAAGTACGGCGTCCGTGCGGTGCTGAGCCCTGCCTCACCGGTGTATGTCCCGCCGACCGCGAGCCCGCGGCTCCTCAAGTTCCTCACCCGCTTCGCTCGCAACAGCACCGCCGGACGCTGGAAGACCGCGATGGAGTCGCTGGTCCCGATCAACCGTCAGGCGCTGGACGCGTTCGACTTCCTGGCCAAGGCCGGTGTCGAGGCCCAGACATACGAGGCGAAGTCGTTCCTGGCCGCGTACCGGACGGTCGAGGAGCGCAGCGTGCTGCTCGAGGAGATCGAGCACATCCACGCTGCCGGCCAGGGCATCGAGTTCGAGGCGATCAGCGGTGACGACGCCCGCGCGATCGAGCCCTCGCTGTCCGACGAGATCGGCGCCGCGATCCGGCTGCACGGCCAGCGGTTCATCAACCCGGGTGCTTATGTCCAGCTGCTCGCGGACTCGGTGATCGCTCGCGGCGGGCAGATCATCAACGGCGTGGTCGTGAAGGACATCGTCGACGAGATCCGCGGCGTCCGGCTGATCACCGGCGACGGCGAGACCGACCCGTTCGATGCGGTCGTGATGGCGACCGGTGCGTGGCTGGGCGATCTGGCACGGCAGTACGGCGTGAAGACCGTCGTACAGGCGGGTCGTGGGTACAGCTTCAGCGTGCCGATGGCGCATGTGCCGGCCGGTCCGGTGTACTTCCCGGCGCAGCGGATCGCCTGCACGCCGCTCGGTGACCGGCTCCGTGTCGCGGGGATGATGGAGTTCCGCAAGCCTGAGGCCAAGCTCGACCCGCGCCGGATCAATGCGATCGTCGAGGCCGCCCGGCCGCTGCTGCGGGATGCCGACCTGGACGCCCGGACGTTCGAGTGGGTCGGTCCGCGGCCTTGTACTCCGGACGGTCTGCCGCTGATCGGCGCGACCGCGTCGCCGCGAGTCTTCGCCGCCGGCGGTCACGGCATGTGGGGTATCACGCTCGGCCCGATCACCGGACAGCTGCTGGCCGAGACCATCACCACCGGTCGCGCGCCGGAGGAACTGCGGCCGTTCAACCCACTCCGCTGACGAACCGGCGGGACCCCGACGACGTGGTCCCGCCGTCCCCGCTGACCGTCTCCTCGAGCAGCCCCTTCGGTGACCCTCCTCGGGCAGCACCTCATCTGCCCGCACGACCTCGGCCACCATGTCGCTGCTCCGGTCAGCCCCGAGAGCGGGCCCTGGCGTCTTTCTCCTGCCCAGGGCCCGCTCTTTCTGTTTTCTGTCGGTGGGCTGTGCGAAGGTTCCTGCCATGGTGCTCAGGTGGTACACGGTTGTGATCGACTGCCACGACGTCCGGAAGCAGGCGGCCTGGTGGGCCGAGGCCTTCGGCTGGAAGACGATCATCGAAACCGACGACGAATGTGTGAACGTCCCCGGCTGGGTCGAGCCGGACACCGTCAAGGACATCCCGTGGGAGCGGATCGGTCCCGGCATGGTGTTCGTCCCGGTGCCCGAGGGCAAGACGCTGAAGAACCGGCTGCATCTGGATTTCGCGCCGAACACGAGCCAGGACCGCGACGCCGAGATCGCCCGCCTGGAGGCCCTCGGTGCCAAGCGTGTCGACGTCGGCCAGCCCGAAGGGCCGAGCTGGACCGTCCTGGCCGACCCGGAAGGCAACGAGTTCTGCGTCCTGAGCTCCCGCGACTTCTAGATGCTGACGATCCGGTCCGAAGTGCCGCCGTCCCGCATCCCGGAGCTGACAGACCTGATGTGTACGGCGTGGTGGATGTCGGACCGTACTCCCGATGAGGTCGCCCGGTTGGTCGAGCACTCGGACGTGATTGTCGCCCTGATCCACGGCCCGACGGACCGCCTGGTCGGCTTCGCTCGCGTAATCACCGACTACACGCACGTCGCGCTCGTGCTGGACGTGATCGTTGACGAGTCGCGCCGCGGCTCCGGTCTCGGCGCAGCGCTCCTGGACGCGGTGATCAACCACTCCGAGCTCGCCGGCGTCCGCAGCCTCGAGCTCGTCTGCCAGCCCGAGCTCGTCCCGTTCTACCGACGCTGGGGCTTCACGGATCAGGTCGGCGCCTCCACGCTGATGCGCCGGACCACGGATACCCGCCTGATCTCTTGCTGATAGCTGACGACGCAGGCACGATCACCAGGACGCGCCAACGACGTACGGAGGCCCTGCCCGATGTCGGACGTGAACCCAACCCCACCCGCCCGCCACACCCAGTCCGGGCCGCCGTCGCCGTCCGGTCCGACTGGTGGGCCGATGCCCTACGGGCCGCCGGTGCGGCCCGCTCGCTCCGCGCCGGATGCCCCGCCAGCCTGGACAGTCAGGGCCCGCCCGGTGGTGGACCTGTCGTCGAGGATCCTCTGCCTGGTGACCGGCGGAGCGTTGCTCGTCGCCGGGCTCGTCGGCCTGTTCACCGGCGTCAGCGAGGGCGCGCTCATCACCGTCCTCGCGGCCGGGCTGCTGCTGGTGATCATGCCGTCGATCGTCGACCGGATCAGGCGCATGAAGCTCGGCGAGTTCGAAGTACACCTGGTCCGTCAGATTGCCGCGACCGCGCGCAAGAGCGCCGACACCCTGCGGGCTCTGGGCATGGAGAAGCAGCTCGACGCCTACGCGACCATCTACACCGAGCTGCGCGGGCCCGAGCTGAAGGCGGTCCGCGGCGAGATTCTCGACCGGATCGTCCAACGTGTCGCCAACGCGTCGGCCGTGGAGAAGTTCGACAAGGATGAGGTCAGGGACCTGTTCTTCACCGGTTCACCGATCGTCCGCGTCCTCGCCCTCGGCCTGATGGAAGGCGACCCCTCCCTGCTCGACAGCCAGGTCCTGCTGACGGCGATCAACACCTCGCTCACCGGCAACGAGCAGTACCACGCGCTCAGAGTGATCCGGAACGGCTGGGGTCAGTTGTCGGAGACCCACCGGGGCGAGCTACTCGCCGCCATCAATTCGAATCCTCAGATCGCGAACGGACCGGCCCGGCGTGAGGTGGCAAACGAAATCCAGGAACTCCACCGGAGTCCCTGGATTCCGTCAACCAATTGATTCAGTGCGTGTGTTGGATCAGTGCGTGTGCGGCTCGCTGCCGTGCTCCGCCTCATGGGCGGCGATCTGCGCCTTGACCTCTTCCATGTCCACCGCGCGCAGCTGACCGATCAGGTCCTCCAGGCTCGCTGCCGGCAGCGCACCGGCCTGCGAGTACAGGACGACGCCGTCACGGACCGCCATCAGCGTGGGGATCGACGAGATCTGGAACGCCTGCGCCAGCTCGCCCTGAGCCTCGGTGTCGACCTTGCCGAAGGTGATGTCACCGTGCTGCTCGGACGACTTCTCGAAAACCGGCCCGAACATCTTGCACGGGCCACACCACTCGGCCCAGAAATCCACCAGCACGAGACCGTCGCCACCGACCACCTCGTTGAAGTTGTCCTGGGTCAGCTCGACCGTTGCCACTACGACCTCCGAAAGTAGATGAGTACGCCTAGCTCAACATCGATCGGCCCCGGACTTGTTCCCGGCCCCCGGACGGAGCACGCCGGCCAATGTCGTACGGCGTACGACATTGACCGGAATGCGGAGTCTCGTATGTGACCTGGGCCACGTCGCCGTCAGATGGAGTCCACGAACGGTGACGCGTAGTCCTGCACCTCGCCGAGGATCGACGCGGCTGCCTCGGGGGTGAGGTCGGCGCGCTCTCGCTCTGCAACGATCATTTGCTTGAGCAGCCGGGTCTCACCCGCCGTAGCGAGACCGGTGATCTCGGGATGACCGTTCAGCAGCCAGGCGGTCGCGGCGGTGATGTAGCGCTGTTCGTCGAACGGCCGGTACCAGGTGTCGTACGCCTTGTCCTCGCCGTCCTGCCAGTTGCGTCGGGCAATCATCTTGATCGTCATCAGCGCTGCGTCCGACGCCTTCACGGCCTCGACCAGGCCGGCGTAGTCAGCTGCGTACTGCGGGTCGGTCGAGAGCTTGTAGTTCAACGGGGTGAGCACGCTGTCGAAATCGAACCGGCGCAGGCCCTCGGTGTGCACCGACGGCGCCTGCTCGGTGTGACCGGTGATGCCGATCGCCCGGACCATACCTTCGTCCTTGGCGCGGATGGCCGCTTCCAGCGAACCGCCCTTGCCGGTGACGAGATCGAGGTTCTCCATGTCGCAGACCGCGTGCATCTGAATCAGATCCACGTGGTCGGTCTGCAGCCGCTCGAGCGAGCGGTTGATCTCGCTCCAGGCCTCCTCGACCGTCCGGCGGCCGGTCTTGGTGGCGAGGAAGATGCGGTCCCGGATCTCCGGCATCCGCGGCCCGAGTCGCAGCTCGGCGTCGCCGTAGTCCGCGGCGACGTCGAAATGATTGATACCGGCATCCAGAGCTTCCTGGATCGAGGCATCCGCCCGGTCCTGGTCGACTCCGCCGAGCGACGCGGCGCCGTAGATCAGTACCGAGCTCTGGTGTCCGAGTCTGCCCAGTCGGCGAGTTTCCATCCTGGTCCTCCACGGGGTAGCAGGGTCACTCCGACCCTATGCCCGGAAGCCTCTTCGGCAAGCGGTTGTCCACAGGCTAATTTGACCCCCTCGCCACGGGAGAGTTTTCCACAGGCGGATCGTCGCATCGGTTACTCTTTGTGATCAGTTGGTGCATTCTTTACCATGTTGTTCGCACGGATATTCGAAACCTGTCCACGGCGTGTGGCATGGTGTGCGCTGCCCGGTCGACCTGAACGGTCATGAGAGAGGAGCTATGACGACGGTGCCGAAGGTGTCACGCTTGGCCGGTAATAGTGACGGTGAGGGTGACACTGCCCGCGAGCGGGGTAACAGTATGGCTGCGGGGAGCGATGGACCATCCGGATCCTGGGCTCAGGTCTCCCAGTGGACGGTTGCTTGCCGTATCCTCCCGGCTACTGTCCGCGTAACTGCTGTCTGAGGGGCGGGTAGGGATGAGTTGGTGGCGCACAGTACTGAATCTGCCGCCAAAAGGTGAGCATTGGTCGGACCAGCGCCGGACTAAGAAGCCCGGCAAGGGACGCCCGCAGAGCACCGCGCCGGAGTGGTGGGCCCACCCCGGTGGCCCGGTGCAACCTACCCCTCGGCAAGCGCAGGGCGTAGCAGCGCAGTATTCGGCTCCGCAGCAGCAGACACCGCCTCCGCCCGGTGGCGTGATGGCGCCGCCGCGTCGGCCGGCAGCTCGTCCTGCGGACGTGCCGCAACAGGATCCCGCGCACCGTACACCCGAACGTTTGAAACAGCGTTCCCCGCACGGCGCACATGGTGCACACGCCGCGCCGGGGCCGGTCCGCGAAGTGCTGGAGCCTGGGCAGACACCGTGGTCGACCGAGCCGGAGTCCTCGTTCTCCACGTGGGCCAGGCGATTCTTCCGCGGCCTCGTGGTCGTCGTGCTGCTGCTGGCAGCGATCAGCGGCATCCGTTCCTGGATCGCTCCGAACAAGGCGCCGGAGACCGTCGTCAGCGGGCAGAGCAGCTTCCCGGCCGACGAGTCGCGCGCGGTCGCGACGCGGTACGCCGTCTCGTACCTCTCCTGGGACGAGAACAACCCTGACGCCCGCCCGGCCCAGGTCGGTCTCGACCTGGCCGCCGGACTGGACAGTCGCGCGGGGTGGAACGGCCGCGGTAAGCAAACGGCTGATGTCGCCTACCCGGGACAGGTCACGGCCGACTCCAACGGTCTGACCGCAGTTGTCGATGTCCGGGTCCGGGTGCATACGTTCACCCGGCTGGGCAAGGGCTGGAAGACCGGACCGGTCGTCTGGGAACGCGTGTCGGTCCCAGTGGCCCGGACCGCGGCCCGGGTCGTGGCCAGCGGACCGCCGACGTTCGTGCCGGACGTGCGGGCAGCGCTGCCCGACAACATGCCGTCGGCCGGAGCTCCCGACGACGATCTGACCGCAGCGACGCAGAAGGACGCGGAGGCGTTCTTCGGCGCGTATGCGGAGTCGGACAACAAGGTGTCGGCGGTGACCGCGCCGGGCTCGACCATCCGTAGCCTGAACGGTGCGGTCAGGTTCGGTGAGCTCAAGGATTGGCAGGTCTACACGGGCAACGACGACGAGCGGCGGGCGACCGCGGCCGTCACCTGGGACGGGGTCGGTGACACCACCTTGGACCAGACGTACACGCTCACGTTGAGGCGTACTGTCGCCACCGACGGAGCAGAACGATGGCAAGTGGCTGCCGTCGGATGAATCCAGCGACCGGCCATCGGATGACCGAGGTAACAAGGGAGACACCGCAATGATGACGCACGAACTGGCTGCGAGCGTGGTTCAGCTTGCCGTGCCCATGGCCGACCCCAATGTCCCAACGGGCGCGGACTTCAAGGACTGGGTCCTGGTCATCGCGGGGAACATCTTCATCGCGATCCTCGTGTTGCGTGCCATCGGCCACTACTTCAAGCGCGAGTGGGGCGAGCTGTTCGGCCACATCGCGGCCGGGGTACTGGTCGGCGGGCTGATCTACGCGAACAACCAGACCATCAACGTGCTCAAGGGCTTTTGGGGATTGCTGTCCGGAGGTAATTGATGCGCGTCGGCCGTACCCTTACCCACCACTTCGAGATCGAGACCCGGCAGTACGACCTGCTCGGGATCGACCTCGGAGAAGGCGCCAGGCGCCGGATGATCATCTTCGGTGCGGTGATCATCATCCTCTGGATCGCGTTGCTGTTCCCGTTCATCGGCGTACCGAAGAAGCCCACGGTCAGCCTGTACGTCGTGCCGCCGTTCGTGATCACCGCGTTCGGCTGGCGGCCGGGCAAGTTCCACGAACGCCGCCGCCGGGTGACGGAATGGGCGCTGGCCGTCCGGTACGCGTTGCGGGCGCATCGCCCGATCATCGGTCTCGGCGCGCGGGCCGCCGACAAGACGGAGTACCTGCCGTGGCGTGAGCGCGTCGCGACCCGGAAGGTGGCCGACCTGGCGAAGGCCAGAGTGACGCCGGAGTGGGAACGCGAGGTCGTGGTGGAGCTCGATCCGATGGTCCGCGCGGGTGCGGACATCACCGTGAACCAGCGGGCGCGATTGCTGGGTTCGGATCACGTACAACGGGTGAGTCGCAGGACGTCGTCAGGGAAGGGCCGCGAATGAAGATCGCTGACAAACTCCTGAACCTGGTGGGGGTCGGCCGCGAGCGCGGCCTGCCGCCACCTCGTCTTGTTGCCATCGCCGACGGCCTGCTCGTGACCGAGCGCAGCGCCGAGGCATGGTTCCTGATCTCGGTGGCGAACACGGACCTGGCCACCGAGTCGGAGCAGGACGCGGCTCTGGATGCAGCCGTCAGCGCGGCCGCGACGATCCTCGGCGACCGGCTCAGCCACCTGAAGGTGGTGTGGGGCCGTTCGACCGGTCAGGACTACATCGACTCGGTGGCCGGCCATTACCGGCTGGGCGATCACGAGTCGTGGGCGCAGACGCGGGCCGACCGGATCGACGAGATGCGGATGCCGGAGCGGTACGTGGCTCTCGGCGTACATCTGAGCGACCGTGACCCGCGGGCGACCGCGCAGGTGCGGGGTTCGATCAGTGACGCTCTCGGTACGACGTCTTGGCGGGTCAGTGCGCGTGAACTCGCGCACCTCGACGAGCGGGTGCGCAAGCTCGCTCGCCAGCTGGGCTCGACGGTCTGGCGTGCGCACACCGCGCCGGCCGAGGTGATCTCCTGGCTGATCAGCCGGGAGATGCATCGTGGTGCGGTCGCAGCGCCGCGGCGTGGTCTGATCACGGGTGCTTCGTTGGCTCGGCTGACGTCCGGGCGCGTGGTGCCGTACACCGATCACCTGCGGATCTACGACACGCGTGGGCAGATCGCGGCGTACACGACGGTGCTGGCGATGACCGATTTCCCCGAGGAGCTCGAGACGCCGGGAGCGGGGGAGTGGCTGCGGACGCTGTCCGAGATCAAGGCGATCGATGACGACGGCGACGAAATCGACGTCACTGTTGAGGCGTCGGTCCGCTTTCGGGTGCTGACGAAGAAGACTGCGCGCCACCTGGTCGACGAGACCCGGAAGAGCGCGAAGGAGCAGCGCCGTTCGGCCGCGAAGGGTACGGCGGAGGAGACCGCCGACGAGATCGTGGAGACCGAGCGCGTGATGCGTGAGGTCAAGCGCGACATCAACCGCAGTGGCCTGACTCTGGTCGAGGACCACCCGCGGTTGCTGGTCAGCGCGGACACCCGTGAGGACCTCGAGGCGTACGTCGACGCCGTCATCGCGCACTACGCGGACCGTGGCATCACGGTCGCCGCGGGCGCGGACGAGCAGCGCGACCTGTGGCTGGAGTCCTTGCCGGGCGACCAACTGCGCGTGCCGGACCTCGGGCATGTGCGCGAGTCGACTGCGTTCTTCGGGTCCTGGTTCTGGGGCGGCGCGTCGATCGGTGACGCGACCGGTCCTGCCATTGGCTATCTGACCGGGTCTACGCCCGGCCTGGTGCGGTTCGACGCGGCTGCCGGTTCTGCGCTTGGTGACGCGACGACGACGCTCTTCCTCGGCCGGTCGGGTCGAGGCAAGACGACAGCCGCGATGCTGGGCGGTCTGGACTCGGCGTTCGCCGGCGCTTGGGTGCCGTTGCTGGACCTGAAGGGCGATGCTGCAGGTGTGTCGGCGGTCGCCGCGGAGTACGGCGTACCGACCGCCGTCATCGAGATCACTGCCCAGTTCTCAGGTGCTGCTGACCTGTTGCGGGTGTTGCCTGTTGATGACGCGTTGCTGCAGGCGCCGTCTCAGCTGATGCTGCTGCTGCCACCGCATCTGCGTGGTGCGGCCGAGGCTCCGGTCATGGCGGCGACCCGCGCCGAGATCCAGTCGCCGGACCCCTCGTCGTGGGGCGTCATCCAGCGGCTTTGTGCTTCCGACTCGGAGACCATTCGTACGGTCGGCTTCGCCCTGCGCGACCTGGTCGAGACCGGTCTCGGCTCAGTCGTCGCCGGGCCGCCGTCCGGCCTGTCGTCCCTGACCACGAACCCGGGCCTCTGGGTCGTGCAGATGCCCGGCCTCACGCTGCCGTCGCCCGAGTCGGCGCCCGAGTCGTGGTCCCCGATCGAACGCGTCGGCATGGCCTGCCTGCGCGGCTGCCTCGCCTGGATGGTCCGTACGACGGGCCGCCGCGAGTTCCGCGGCCGCTCGAAGGTCGTCATCGTCCCCGAGGTCCACCTGCTGACGAAGACCCCCGACGGCGCGTCCTTCCTGGACTACATCGCCCGTGTCGGCCGTGCGCTGGGTGCTTCGCTCGTCCTGGACACCCAGGACCCGGCGTCGATCTTGAAGCTTCCTGGTCTGGTCGAGCAGATCACGACGCTGTTCGCGTTCAGCCTGCGTTCGCGCGAGCAGGTCGATTCCCTGCTCGAGCTCCTCGGCCGCCCGCAGACCGCGCCGTACCAAACCCTGGTCCGCGGCATCAACACCGCCGCCAACGGCAAATCCATCCGCCACGGCCACTGCATCATGCGCGACCGCTGGGACGAGGTAGCCACCGTCCAGATCGACATCCCCAGCGAACGCGTAGCAGCCCTCCTCCGCACCACCCCCGAATCCGAACACGCCAACACCCCCGCCCAACCGGCGATCCCCGCGGCCGCCCCCGAAGACCCCTTCGCCGAAGACGAGGCTCTCTTCGAGCCAGCCGCCACCGCCACAGCCCAATCCGAGGCCCACACACAACAGGCCCCGGCCTACGACGCCACTCCAGCGTCGCCGTACGAGGGCGCCTCGCCTCAGGACACCGTGCCTGTCTCACCCCAGGACAACGCCGCTAGAGCGCCGCACAACGGCGGCTCACCTCGGGACACCGCCGCTGCCACGCAGTACGGCGCCGCTGCCTCACCTCGCGACACCGCCGCGGCCGCGCAGTACGGCGCCGGTGTCTCACCTCGGGACGCCGCCGCGGGCCAGCCGCCCGCTCCGCAGCACGCCACACAGCACCCAGCTGCCGCGCCTCAGCAACCAATCGCGCCGTCGCAGCCCACTCCGTCAGCAGCGCCGTCCGCGCCCGAACCGACGTACACCCAACCGGCACCCCAGCCCGCCGCGCCGGCCACTCCGCCCCTGCCCCAGCAAAACGGTCACCCCCCGGCCCCCAACGGCCAGGACCCCCACCCGGCCACCAACGGCTCACACCCCCAGCACCAGCCCCAACAAAACGGCCAGGCCCACGAACCCGCCCAGCCCCTCCAAAACGGCCAGGCTCACGACCCCGCCACGCCGCACCAAAACGGCCACCAGCCTCAACCCAACGGCCAAGAACCCCGCCGCAGCCTCCGCCACGAGTCCCCGATCGGCCCCGACGAGGTCTACGACCAAGAGGCCGACGAAGCCGCGTACAACGAAGCCATGTACCCGGCCCACGGCGACGACCCCACCCCCGACCCAGACCGCCCCACCGGCAACAAGGAGCACGTCGCATGAGGTGGCCCCGCCGCCTCCGAACCGCGGCCACCGTCCTCTCCATCTCCTTCATAATCACAGCCCAAGTAGCCCTAGCCGCCGACCCCAACCAGGGCCCCACCAACCCCACGGGCTTCGCCGACCTCCTCCCCACCCCCGACCTAACCCACGGCGACACCCGAACTCTGTTCGAGCAGTACAGCCCGATGAATTACGGCCTGGATTTCGACACAGGTCTGACCGACACCTTCAACATGATCTTCAACGGGTACGCCTACATCGTCATGATGTACATCCTGGCGATTACCCGCGCGGCGATCTCTGTCGGTTGGTGGCTGTTCTCGTTCACCGACGTCAAGCCGCTGACTGATGCGACCGCCACCACGATCGGTGCTACGGGAACGCAACTCGTCGGATGGTTGTTGCCGTCGGCCCTCGCATTCGGTGCGGTGGCTGCGTACACGCAGCGTCGTGCAACAGGCAGTGCGCTGGGGCAGATGGTTTGGGTTCTGGTCGCGGGTGTGCTGAGTGTCAGCTTCGCAGTGGCACCGGCAACGTGGTTGCGCGGAGTGGACGGCGCGCGCCAGCTCGGGGCAGGTGCAGTGATGAGCGCATCGTCAGATGCTTTAGGGCCGACGATCCAGAGCCCGATTCCCTGGCCCGAGCCGGGTTTCACCGGCACACCTAGAGACACCCTGCTGCGGAAATCAGCCGACGCCAGTTGGCGAGGGTTCGCCGTGACGCCCTGGTGTATCGCAGAGTTCGGATCGATCTCGGCCTGCGAGCGTTACGGAAAGGGCATGCTCGACGTCGGTGTGAGCGCGGACGCACGGAAGGACTACGTCAACAAGGTAATCGTTCCGGCCGAGGGTGGTGATGACGCTCCAACGGTCAAGTGGGTCAAGGGTGACAATCCCTTCGGACGTACAGCTGTCGTCATGCTCGCCGCGATCGCGGCCACACTGTTCGGGTTCTTGAACATCGGCTTGGCGTTCACGGCGCTGATGGCGTTCATCGGCGCACTCCTGCTTCTTGTTGTGGGAGTGTTCTTCGCTTGTCTTTGGATCATCCCTGGTCGTCCCCGGCAATGGGGATTGAACTGGTTCGAGGCACTAGTGGGCCTCGTATTGCAGTCCTTCTTGGCGATGCTTGTCTTCGGAACCGCGCTGACCCTTGTCACAGCCGTGTTCACATTGACCGGCCCGTTGGGATGGCTGCCGGTTACAGGCCTGGCAATTGTCGTGTTGATCGTCGGATTCCGGCTGCGGCGTTTGCTGGATAGCCTTACGACGATGATGCGGCCTGGTGCCGGCAGCATCATGTTGGGTGGGCTTGCGCGTCGTGGCGCGATGGGTGCGGTCAGGCGAGTTATGGGTGCCCTGAGCAGTCGGGGTGCGGCGCCGGCACCTGCGGAGCGGAGTCGGGATCGCATCCGGACCACCGAGCCGGCTTCTCAGCGGGTCTCATCTGTGCGTGTGTATCGACAGGCTCCTGTGGTTGGTTCTCTGGCGAGGAGTTCTGCGGGTAGCTCGCCACATGAGCTCACCTCGGGTGCTAGCGGACGCCGCATGGATGGTGCGGGAGGAAGTCCGAACGGGCAAGGTCCTGGCGGTCAGCATGCGGCCGCTGCTGGTGCTGCCGGTGGGGCAGCTGGTCGGCTCGCGGCTGCGGCCAACCCGACGCGCTCAACCTCGGGTCTCAACCTCGCTCGCGCGCGTTCGCAATCGAAGGACGCCGATAGGCGTCCGACGATCACGGTCACAAGCGCGGGAGTCGCGTCGTCGAACAACTCTTCGTCGGGTGGAGCACGGCGCGCTAGTGGTGACGCGCAGAAGGCCCGGCATTCTCGGCGGCCCATTCCTGCGCCCTCCAACGACGTCCGTTACGAGCCGCGTGCCCATACGCACTCCGCGAGCCTGCGCGAAGGTCCGCCGAAGGGCCAGCGGGTACGGCGGAAGGCCGCCAGCTCGCAGCCGCGGAGGTTCCGCGAGTACTCGACTGTCACCAAGGACGGCGTGACGGTGCACGTGCCGACGCGTAGGTGATGTCGGATGGCCCGGAAACCACGATCGCCCCACGACCGCCGGGAAGGCGCCAGTCAGTCCCGGCATCGTGCACCTGACCCCGACGGTTCGGATTCGGACCGTCGGGACGGTCGGCCGCGCCCGGATGCCCCCGAGGGCTGGCGCTCGCTGATGAGCAACGACTACGACTATCCGGAAGAGTTGGACGAGCTCAACGGCCGCGAGCGACGCCGCGCGAAGAAGAACTGGCGCCGTGACGATCATGCGCAGCGCATGGCCTGGCTGCGCAATCAACGCCAAGCCGAGCCGACGAGTCCCGCGGCAATTGTGGTCCTGGTGGTCATCCTCGCCGTGGTCATCCTCGGTGTCGGCGGTGGACTGCCGCGACTTCTCGGCAGTAAGGACAAGGACAAAGAGACACCGATCAGCTTGCTGACGCCTGGCCGCTCGGTGGTCCTCCCGACTGCGCCGTCGACCGAGTCGAACCAACCCGTCGCCCCCACGAGCTCTGCACTCACGACCCCACCGCCCCAGACCCAGCGACCGGCAGCCGAGGCGACGGCCATGGCGAACGATGTCGTTGGTGCGTGGGCGCGAGCCTTCTACACCCGCGACCCGGCAACGGAGACGTATGCCGCCCTCGTGGCGAAATGCGCGAAGTACATGACCTCTGAGGTGGCATCGAGCTTCACCGCAGCCGGTGATCCGACGTACGAGGCGCTCAAGACCGATGGCGGTAAGTCGACGGTCCTCTCAGCTCCGGTCACTGCTCCACCCGCGAATGCGCAAGCCCCGGTCGACACTCCCAGCCGCATCACCCGTTTCGTCAAGGTCACCATCGACGTCACCGGCAAGCACGCCCAGCGATTCGACGTACCTCTGCTCATCACGCTGGCCAACGAGAACGGCCAGTGGGTCATCAGCGACGTGTCCGGCGGGACTGGACCGTGACGGCGGAGGACTGCGATGTTCGACGAGCGTGATCTCAGTCGTGGGCTCCTCTCGGTCGTCGGGCGCGGATGGTTCGCCAAAGGTGCAGCCGCGCTGGCGGTGATCGGAGTTGCGAGCCTGCTGATGCTCGCTCCGTTCGGTGGCGGTACGACGACCCAGGCCGCTTGCCCCGCTGGGATTCCCGGTCAGCCCGGTGATCCGAAAGCTAGCGGGCCGCTTCGTGGCACACAGGTCGCGTTCGCCAAACTGATCGACAGCGTTGCGGTGCAGCGAGGCCTTCCGGGCAAGGCGACGCTGATCGCATTGATGACGGCATTGGTGGAGTCGGATCTCCAGAACCTCACCTACGGTGATGCCGACTCGGTCGGTCTGTTCCAGCAGCGACCCGCGGCCGGCTGGGGCTCGCGAAACCAGATCATGAATCCGCGGTACGCCGCCAACGCGTTCTTCGGTGGGTCCCAGGCGCCAGATCCGCCTGGACTCGTGGACATCAACGGCTGGCCCTCGATGGCGCTCGGTGATGCTGCTCAGGCGGTCCAGGTATCCGCGTTTCCCGACAGGTACGCCGTACGTGAGCAAGAGGCCCGCGACATCGCCTCCGCAGCCGGCATCGATCTGACCAGAGCTGGGAACCCGTACGCCGGTCGCACCGGCGCGCCGGCCGGAGGGTCGGTCGTCGACGGATTGCAGGACGACGACAACTGCGGGCAATCGGGCGGACTGACCGCGGGCAAGCCTGTCAATGGCGTCTGGCCAGAGCAGAAGGCGACCGTCGCAGACCCGACCGGTACCGGAGGTCTGGTGACGCCGCGTACGGCGGCCTGGGTCGCGGCGGCACGCAAGAATCTCGGCAACCTGAGCATGAGCTGCTGGGACGCGCACGCATGGAACCCGACCAGCGACCATCCACGCGGCCTGGCCTGTGACGTCATGGTCGGCACCGACTCCAGAAAGTCCGCGCCCGCTCGCGCCCGCGGCGACCAGATCGCAAACTGGGCCGTGACCACCGCCGGCCAGACCGGAGTCCACTACGTGATCTGGTACGGCAAGATCTGGTCCGCCCGCCGCGGCACCTGGATCCCCTACAACGGCGGCGGCGTCTACAACCCATCCGACGCCACCGGCGGCCACTTCGACCACGTCCACGTCTCCCTGTACTGATAATGGACGGACCCACCCCGCCCAACCCCGAGGAGAAGCATCCAATGGCCGGCCCCGGTGAACCCCACGACCCGAATGGTGCTGAGGGGTTCAGGCCCGGCCCGGTGCCGCCGTATCCCGGCGCACAAGGCTACAACCAGCCGCCGCCGCAGCCGCAGCCACAATTGCCTGGTCCGGCCGGGGGGCATTCTGAATCTCGGCCACGCAACTTGCCCGAGGCCTCTGCCTGGACGGCGCTGTTGTCGGCCGTACCGTGGTTTTTCTGGAGCCTGGTCCTCGTCATCTGGATCGCAGGTGCGATCGGGTTCAAGTGGGGCTGGATCGTCATCGCACTCTGGATCCTGTCCGGCGCCATGATCCTGCTGCCGTCAACCGAGGAACTGCTGGCGAAGTATCTCTTCCGACTGCGTCGGCCGACCCTTGTTGAGCAACAACGGCTCGGACCGGCCTGGCAGCACCTTCTCGGCCGAGCGGGCGTGCCCGAAGGACGGTTCTCATTGTGGATTCAGGAGTCGGATGAGGTCAGTGCGACACCGACTCCCGGCCACACCGTCGCGGTTACGCGATGGTCGCTTTACACCCTTCCTCCACAGCACCTGGAAGCCGCTCTGGCGCACGAGCTGAGCCACCACCTCGGCGGGCGGGCATGGCTGAGCCTGGTCAACTTCTGGTACTCGATCCCGGCGCGCTGCGGGTTGATCGTCGTGCGCGCCATAGCCCGCCTGATGAGGCGCGTGCCCGCCCTTGGATGCATCATCGGGGGCTTCATGATCATGGCGTACGCCGGAATCGTGCTTGCGGCGTTCACCTTCGGCCACGGGTATATCTGGCCGGTCCTGTTCCTCACCCCGTTTATCGCCCCGCCACTCCTTGCGTGGCTCAATCGCTGGCATGTCAAGGAGGCGGACCGGAAAGCGGCGATGCTCGGCTACGGCGCCACATTGGTGCAGGTCTTGTATGGATGGCAGATGCAGCATCAACAGGATCTGGGTCGCGAGACCAGCCGTCGAGCGCAGGTGATGTCGAGCACGCCCTCGTTGGTGGAGCGAGTCCACACCCTTGAGCAAGCCGGCGGCATTCCACCCGCCGCATGGAGCTGACTGTCACAGAGCTGGATCAGGCGTCGAATCAAAGGATGAGCAGACCGCGGCGCACGGAGTCGGATCCGAAAATGCGCCGCGGTCTCATCGGCATCAACGGTGTTTGGCGCACCTCCGCCGACAGCCGAACCATATCGGCTCGCCGGAGAGGTTGAGTTCGTCAGGTCTCGGCGCGGGTGAGCGTGTGGGTGGCTTCTGGGTTGGTGAAGGTTAGGAGGTTGTGGGCTTCTGACTCGATTGATTGCCAGGCGTTGTGGGGGAGGTTGGTGAAGGGGGCTATCTCGAGGGTTGCTTGGGACTTGGTGGTTTTGGTTAGTTTCCAGAGGGCTTTGGCTTGGCCGTTGTGGAGGATTGAGCCTTTGGTGAGGACCTCTTGGAGGGTTAGGCGGGGTGTCTATCCAGCGGGTGCGGTCGGCGTGGGAGAGGAGGAGGTTGTCGTATTCGGGGAGGAAGCGGGTGGGGGGTTCGGTGTCTTCGGGTGGGAGGGGGATGTGGGGGAGGTCGTAGAGGGGGCGGTTGGAGTCGGGGGTGGTGTAGGTGCGGAGGTCCAGGCCGTCGAAGATTTCGGTGAGGTGGGTGAGGCCGGACCAGGTTTGGGCGTCGGCTACCGTCGCGGGGCCGTAGGCGGCCAGGTAGCGGAGTACTAGGTCTTCGGCGGAGGGCTTGTCGGTGACGGGGGAGTTGAGCCAGAGGTCGGCGGTGGTCATGGTGGGGTTGCCGCCTTTGTTCCAGATGCCTCGGGGTGGGATCTGGATGGTGGGGAGGAGGCAGCGGACGGCGTGGGCCAGGGCGGCGGGGTCGCGGTCGGGCCACAGTGGGCCGAGGTACTCGCGGAGTTGTACGGCGGTCGCGGGGCTCTCGGTCATGCGGTCGATGCCGGCCTGGAGTACGGCGTCCATGTCGAGGCCCTCGAGGCGGTGCCGGCCGTAGGTGATGTTCTGGTAGATCTCGCGGTCCAGCCGGGGCTGGATGAGCGGGCGGAACGCGAGGAAGTCGCGGCTCGAGACCAGGTGGATGGTTGCCCGCATCAACGAACCGCGGACGGCCTGGCGGTCCTCCAGGAGCTTGACGAGTTCGGCCGGCTGGAAGTTCGTCAGCCGGGTCCACAGGCCGACGTACGGCGCCAGCGGGGCCTGGGCCTGCATGCCGGCCAGGTGTTCGATCGCTTCCAGGGCGGTTGCGTCGTGGCGTTCGAGCAGCCATTGGCGGTCGAGCGTGGCACGGTTCAGTGCCTGCAGGCTCAGCTTCGTCATGACGGGATCCTCTCCTGAGTGTTGCTCCAACGCTAGGAGAGGTAGCGGTCAGGACCTGTCCGCTAACCCGAGTCCGGCGACGAATGCACGCAGGAGATGACGGCCCTCGGTCCAGGAGCCGATATTGCTGTCGCTGTTGATGTGGCCGAGTTCGTCGAGCGCGATGAGCGGGGCCGCCCAGCCGTCGGCGAGGCGGGCAGCGGCGTCGATGCTGCAGTACGGGTCGTCGGTGCTGGCGACCAGCAGGGACGGGACGGAAAGCGGTACGGCGGGAAGCGCGGCGAAGGTCGGCAGCCGGTCGACGGGAAAGGTCGGCGCGAGCGGGTCCGGGGGCGCGACCAGGAACGAGCCACGCAAGCGGGCGTCGACCCTGCCGATCAACCAATGGGCGAGTGCGTGGCAGCCGAGGCTGTGCGTGACGAAGACGATGTCGTCAGCCGTGCTCTCGACGGCCCGCGTGATCGCGAGGGACCAGTCGTCCAGGTCGGGAGCGGACCAGGAGGACGGCTGGATCCGGCGTACATCCGGCAGCCATTCGTCCGACCAGCGGGACTGCCAGTGGTGTTCGTCGGAGCCGTCGAGGCCGGGGATGATGACGAAGGTCATGAACTCTCCTTTGCGGGTCAACGCCTGCCATCATGGAGGAGTCATCGCCGTACGGCGCCGTGAGCTGATGAAATGAAGGTCGATGAGCGAGGCAACGACTGGTTCATTGGACGCGATCGACCGGGAGATCCTGGCGATCCTGCAGTCCGACGGCAGGTTGAGCGGGGCCGATATCGGCCGGAAGGTGAACCTGTCGCAACCCGCCGTGTCGGCGCGGATCCAGCGGCTGGAGCGGTCCGGCGTCATCACCGGGTATCGCGCGGTGGTCGATCCGGCCAAGGTCGGGCTCAACATCCACGCCGTCGTACGTGTCCGGACGACGCATGCCCGCATCCCCGAATCGCTCGAGTTGTTCGCGACGTTGCGGGAGGTCGTCTCGACGTACCGGCTGACCGGTGAGGACTGTTTCCTGCTCGACGTTCACACCCCAGATGCGGCGCGGCTCGAGCAGGTGGTCGACGCGATCGGCCGGCTGGGGCCGGTGAGCACCTCGCTGGTACTGCGTGAGTACCCGGCGAAGCCGCTCGCCCTCGGATAACAAGGATTTCCCTTGCCGCCGTGAATTCCGCAGAATCACGCGGAGTTCCGCTTCCCAGCGGGCGGTACGCCGAACTAGGGTTCGACGGATCGTAGTGGTTGCGTTACGCAACAGGAACGTGGGAGGGAAGCGTATGTCGAAAAGCCGCAAGGCACTTGTGGCCGCCACCGCAGGACTGGCTACTGTCGCGCTGGGATTGTCGTTCACCAGCGCCGCGGGGGCCGCGCCGGAGGCAGCGGCAGCCAATCCGAACGGGCTCAAGCTGATCAAGACGAAGACGTCACTGCTCGGCAAGCACTACTGGTACCAGCAGACCTTCAAGGGCCTGCCGGTCGTCAACGGGTACTACGCCAAGCACGTCGACAAGAGCGGGTCCGTGCAGATCGCCGACGGGCGGGACGCCGTACCGGCGAACCTCGACGTCAGCGCGAAGGTCGCACCCGCATCCGCGACACAGGCCGCGAACGCCACCGTCACCGCGCAGGCGAACCGCGCGCGGATGGCCGGGCCGAACAAGAGCTTCGCCAAGCAGCCCGAGGCGACCAGCGGTGCCGCGCAGCTCGCCGTGGTCGGCGGACCGGACGCCCGCCTGGTCTGGAACGTCACCAGCCGGTCGACCGAAGGCGTCAGCCAGTCGCTCGTCGACGCGAAGACCGGCAGTGTGGTCGCGTCGAAGGTGATCAGCGACAACGTCGACGGCCGCGGCTCGGTCTTCGATCCGAACCCGGTGGTCAGCCTGAAGAACGAGAAGCTGACCGACATGAACGACAAGAACCAGGACATCCTGTTCACCGCGCAGAAGAACGTGATCCTGCGCAACCTGGACGGTTCCGGCAAGCTCAACGGCGCCTTCGTCAACATCAAGGAAGGCAACGGCGGGGTCGCGCAGAACAAGAACAACACGTTCGTCTACCAGCGCGCGAACAACAAGTTCGAACAGGTGATGGTGTACTACCACATCAACCAGGCGCAGGAGTACATCCAGTCGCTCGGGTTCAAGGACGCGAACAACGAGTCCCAGGACTTCTCGGTCGACACGATCCGCGACGACAACTCGTTCTACGACCCGTCGACGGACATGATCACCACCGGCGACGGCGGTGTGGACGACGCCGAGGACGCCGAGGTGATCTGGCACGAGTACGGTCACGCGATCCAGGACGACATCGTCCCGGGGTTCGGCGAGTCCGAGCAGGGCGGCGCGATCGGTGAGGGCTTCGGCGACTACTGGGCCGTCACCATGTCGGTCCCGGTCAGCAAGGGCTTCAACCTGCCGTGCGTGATGGACTGGGACGCCACGTCGTACACGACCGACGAGCCGCACTGCCTGCGTCGTACCGACACCGGCAAGACCACCGACGACATCGACGGTGAGGTGCACGACGACGGTGAGATCTGGTCGAACGCGCTCTGGGACATCCACCAGGCGCTGGGCCGGACCAAGGCGAACAAGCTGATCCTCGAGGCGACGTACTTCTACGACCCCGACACCTCGTTCGCCGCCGCGGCCCAGGACACCGTCCAGGCTGCCCGGCTGCTGTACGGCAAGGCCGCCGCGCAAACGGTGACCGACGCCTTCAAGGCCCGCAAGATCCTGTAGTGACGATTCCAGCTCGTGCGCCCACGACTACTGTGGGCGCATGAGCTGGAGTACTGCGGACATCCCTGACCTGACCGGGAAACTGGCGCTCGTGACGGGCGCGACGAGTGGACTCGGGTACGAGACCGCGTTGGAGCTGCTGAGACACGGCGCGGATGTGCTGGTCGCCGCGCGCAATCCGGAGAAGGCGGCGCAGGCCGCGCAGACATTGACGCAGCAGGCGGGGAGAGCGCCGACGGTGCTCGAGCTGGATCTCGCTGATCTTGCGAGTGTCGAGAAGGCCGCGGGCGAGGTCATCAGGTCGTACGACCGGCTGGATCTGTTGATCAACAACGCCGGTGTGATGGCGCCGCCGCATCGGGAGACCATCGACGGGTTCGAGCTCCAGATCGGGACCAATCATCTCGGTCACTTCGCGCTGACCGGTCGGCTGATGCCGGTGCTGGTCGGCGGCAGTCGCGTGGTGACCGTGAGCTCGTTCATGCACAAGACCGTGCGCGGCATCAGCGAGGCCGATCTCCGGCGGCCGGCCGGCAGCTACCGCAAGTGGGAGGCGTACGGGAAGTCGAAGCTCGCCAACCTGCTCTTCATGCTCGAGCTCGATCGCCGGGCGCGCGCGGCCGGGGCCGATCTGCTGAGTGTGGGCGCGCATCCCGGGTACGCCTCGACTCATCTGCAGGCCGCCGGGCCTGAGCTCGCGGGCAATCACCGCCAGGCGCGGCTCTGGGCCGCTGCGACCCGTCTCATCGCACAGTCGGCGGCGGCCGGCGCATGGCCGAGCCTGTACGCCGCGACGTACCCCGGCCTGCGGCCTGGCTCGTTCGTCGGGCCGGGCTTCTTCGAGTACCGCGGTACGCCGAAGGTCGTGCTGCCGACCCGGACCGCACAGGATGCCGAGCTGGCGCGCGAGCTGTGGGACTGGTCGGTCGAGGCGACCGGGGTCGATCCGGCACTCACCGTGCTGAGGTAGTGACACAGCGGCAACTTTCTGGTTACCCTCCGGTAATTCCTACTGCCGGAGGTCACCAGTGCGCAGACTTGCAGCCGCCCTCGCTGTCGCTCTGACTCTGATCACAATCGGTCCGCGTGCTGCTGACGCCGGCCAGGCCGCGCCGGGTTTCAGTACGGCGTACCAGCGCATCCCCGGCGCCGGTGGGACCGAGATCGGCGCGGTCGTGCTCACGCCGACCGGGCAGGGCGACGGCCCGTTCCCGCTCGTGGTGATGCCGTCGAGCTGGGGTGTGCCGAACGTGGAGTACGTCGGCCAGGGTACGAAGCTGGCCACGGCCGGGTTCCAGGTCATCTCGTACTCGAGCCGCGGCTTCTGGGACTCCGGCGGCGGTATCGACATCGCCGGGCCGCCGACGGTCGCCGACGTCAGCAAGGTGATCGACTGGGCCGGCCAGCACACGCCGGCGGATACCAGCCGGGTTGCCGCAGTGGGGATCTCGTACGGCGCGGGTACGTCGCTGCTCGCGGCCGCGAAGGACTCGCGGATCAAGGCGGTCGGCGCGCTCAGCGGATGGGCCGATCTGATCCGGTCGCTGGATCCGAACGACACCGTCGCGCTGCAGTCCGTTGCCGGTCTGCTTGCCCTGGGCAACATCACGGGGCGGCCGGGGCCGGAGATGGCGTCGCTGCAGACGAAGTTCGTCACCGGCGACTTTGACGGCGCGATTGCGGAGGCGAGTCAGTTGTCGCCGGAGCGGTCTGCGGCGACGATGGTAGACCAAATCAATGCGAAGAAGCCGGCTGTGTTCCTGGCGAACGCGTTCGAGGATTCGATCTTTCCGCCGTCGCAGTACACGGACTTCTTCACGAGTCTGACCGGGCCGAAGCGGTTGTTGCTTGCGCATGGCGATCATGCGACGCCTGAGGTGACCGGGGCGGTTGGTCTACCAAATGAGACGTGGGACGAGCTCGCCGGCTGGTTGCGGCATTACTTGACTGGTGCCGACAACGGTGCGGATGCCGAGGCGCCGGTGGAGTTGAAGTCGCAGCGTGGGGTGTGGCGTGGGTATGCCGATTGGGCTTCGGTTGGGCAGGCGCGTACGTCGTACTTGACCAAGGGTGGGGCGCTTCAGGGTGGTGCGTCGACTGGGTGGAGTCGGTCGATCGGGGCTGGTATACCAACGGTCGCGGATAGTGGGGTGGCGCTGGTGTCCGGGGCGTTGCAGGGGTTGTTGTCGATTCCGGTCGGGGTGGCGACGCCGTTGGTGGATCGGTCGTTCGCTGGGGTTTGGTCGGGGCCGAGGTTGAGTTCTGCGACGGTCGTGAATGGTATGCCGAAGTTGCATCTGGCCGTGAAGCCGTCGGCGGCTGATACGTCGCTGTTCGCTTATCTGTACGACGTTGATGCGTTGGGGGTTGGGTCGTTGATGTCGCACAAGCCGTACACGTTGCGCGGGGCTACGCCGGGGAAGTCCGTGTCGCTTGATGTGCGGTTGGAGGCGACGAGTTGGGAGGTGCCGGCCGGGCATCATCTCGTGCTGGTCGTGGACACGGTTGATCCGCGGTATCTCGGGCGAAGTGTGATCGGGTCGACGGTCACGTTCAGTTCGCCGGCTGGCGATCCGTCGTGGGTGAGCGTTCCGGTGGCGGCGTGACTGTCAGTCGCCGAGGATTCCTCGGCTTCACCGCTGCCGCCCTAGCTCCCATCCATCAAGCCGCAACCCGCGAGGCACCCGAACCCGGAGCACCCGAACCCGGATCGCAGGCCGGCACAGCCCAGCCCGGTGAGGCCCAGGCCAGCGCAACCCAGCCCGGCGAGGTGCAGCCCGGCAGGGTGCAGCCCGGCGAGGTGCAGCCGGGCGTGGGCGATCGCACGCTGTATCTCGGGACGTACGGGGACGGCATCGGCATCGCGACGTACGACGATGCCGGGAAGATCACCTCGACCGGCAGCATCGCTGGTATACCAAACGCGTCCTTCGTGATCCGGTCCGGCAACTTCCTGTACGCCGTCAACGAGCAGGACGCGGGCGCCGTCACCGCGATCGACATCTCGGGCACCCCGCGAGTGCTGAATCGTCAACCCAACAAGGGATCCGGCCCCTGCCACCTCGCCAATGTCGGCGAGTACCTGCTCAGTGCGAACTACGGATCCGGCGACATCGCCGTCCATCCGATCGCCGCAGATGGGAGCCTCGGGCAACAAACCGATCTGGTCAAGCACGCGGGCTCGGCGCCGCACGCCCACCAGGTCGTGCAGGCCGGCGAATACGTGCTCGCAGTCGATCTCGGCACCGACACGATCTACACCTACATACTCACGGACGGCAAGCTCGCGCTGCAGCACCAGGCAAAGGTCAAGACCGGCGCCGGCCCGCGACATTTGGTATTCCATCCATCCGGCAACTACGTGTACGTCGCCGACGAGCTCGACAGCACCGTCACGGTCTGCGCGTACGACGCCGGCGTACTGAGCGTGCTGGAGTCGATCCCGGTCGCCGAGGGTGAGAACTACCCGGGCGAGGTGGTGATCTCCGCGGACGGACGCTTCGTCTACGTCACCAACCGCGGGCACAACAGCATCGCGATCTTCAGCACCGACGGCCCGCATCTCGAGCTCGTTGGTATACCAAACTGTGGCGGCGACTGGCCGCGGCACTGTGCATTCGACCCGACCGGCCGGCTGCTCTTCGTCGCGAACCAGAAGTCGAACAACATCACCACATTCTTGGTAGACCAAACGACGGGCGGCCTGACGCTGACGAGCGACTCCAGCACCCCGACCCCGGTCTGCGTGAATGTTTGATTGTGCGCGAGCTCTTGCGTTCGTGTGATGACAGCGCTGTCATGGGACTGCCTTTCTCCGCCCCGAAAGGAACGTTCCAATGTTCAAGCCGCTCGCGGCCGCCCTCGTCCTGCTGTCGACAACCCTGGTCCCAACAGCCCAAGCCACAGCCCCGGCCCGACCCGCAGCCCAACCGGCATGGCACCTGGGCACCCCGCCGCTCACCACCCCCTGGACCAACGACGTCTCGCCGACGAACGCGCTCCCGGAGTACCCGCGCCCCCAACTGACCCGCCCCGACTGGCGCAACCTCAACGGCCTCTGGGAATGGGCGCCGGCCGCAGTCGGTGAACAGCCACCGATCGGCCGCACGCTCAACGAGCAGGTGCTCGTCCCGTACCCGATCGAGTCCGCGCTCTCCGGCCTCCAGAAGCACCAGGACCGGATGTGGTACCGCCGCACCTTCACCGTCCCAGACAACTGGAAGGGCAAGCGCCTCCTACTGCACTTCGGCGCTGTCGACTACGACGCCAAGGTCTGGGTCAACGGCCGCCAGGTCGCCACGCACCGCGGTGGGTACGACGGCTTCGACGTGGATGTCACCACTGCGCTGCACGCCAAAGGCCCGCAGGAGCTGATCGTCTGGGCCGAGGACCTGACCGATGAGACGTACCAGCCGATCGGCAAGCAACGCGAGGTCGGCGACCACGGCATCTTCTACCAGGGCAGCTCCGGCATCTGGCGGACCGTCTGGATGGAGCCGCTGAACGTCGCATCCATCGACCGTCTCCAACTCACGCCCGACCTCCCGAACCAGACCCTCAAGGTCACCGCCGAAACCTCAGGACCGGCCGGCCTCGACGTCGAGGTCACCGCGTACGACGGCCGCAAGGCCGTCGGCCAGGTCCGCGGCAAGGCCGACACCGAACTCCGGCTGCCGATCCGGAATCCCAAAACCTGGTCCCCGGACCACCCGTTCCTGTACGACCTCAAGGTCCGCCTGATCGACCGCGGCAAAATGGTAGACCAAGTCGGCTCGTACGCCGGGATGCGATCGGTCGGGCTGCAGAAAGGTGCCGACGGCAAGCTCCGGATGGCGCTGAACGGGAAGATCCTGTTCAACCTGTCGACCCTCGACCAGGGCTTCTGGCCGGACGGGCTCAACACCGCACCGACCGACGCGGCGCTCCGGTTCGATCTCGAGCAGCACAAGCGACTCGGGTTCAACACCGTCCGCAAGCACATCAAGGTCGAGCCGGATCGCTGGTACTACTGGGCCGACAAGCTCGGCCTGATGGTCTGGCAGGACATGCCGGCGACGAAGACCGACGCGATGCCCGACCCGTGGCGCGCGCAGTTCGAGTCCGAGCTGCACCAGATGGTCGACCAGCACAAGAGTTTCACCTCGATCACCGTCTGGGTCCCGTTCAACGAAGGCTGGGGTGAGTGGGACCGGGCCGCGACCGGCCGGATCGCGGACGACGTCAAGGCGCAGGACCCGTCCCGCCTCGTCAACGCGCACAGCGGCGTGAACTGCTGCAACTCGCACGGCGACTCCGGTCGCGGCGACCTGATCGACAACCATGCGTACCTCGGCCCGGCGACCACGGCGCCGACAGAGACCCGAGCGGCCGTGGACGGCGAGCATGGCGGGTTCGGTCTGAAGGTGCCGGATCACATGTGGTTCGGCGACGGATCGGCGTACGAGATGGAGCCCGACTCGGCGACCCTCACCCGGCGGTACGTCGAGAACCAGACCGACGTCCTGAAATCCGCCAAGCAGTGTGGGATCAGCGGATCGGTCTACACCCAGATGACCGATGTCGAAGGCGAGCTGAACGGGTTCTACACCTACGACCGCCGGGTCCCGAAGATGGACTTCGCGCAAGTGCGCACGATCAACCAGCAGATCATCGCCGGCGCCGACGGGACCGGCAGTGGTATACCAAACCCGGGACCCGGCACACCTGGTGCCGACGGCATACACTTCTATCCGCTCGACGGCACCGGAGAAGATGCCGTAGGCAACAACGACGTAACCCTCCAGGGCGGCGCGACCTTTGCCCCCGGCAAGAACGGCCAGGCGGTCGCGCTCAACGGAGACGGGCAGTACGTCGACACCGGCGCGGCCCTGCTCGACACCAGCAAGAACTACACCGCCAGCGCGTGGGTGAAGCTGAACAAGGCGGACGGCGCGTTCCAGACCTTCGTCAGCCAGGACGGCGATCGCGACAGCGCGTTCTTCCTGCAGTACTCCGGCCAGGACCAGCGCTTCGCGATGAGCTTCCCCGGCATCCGGGCGCTGTCGCCGACGAAGCCGAACCCGGGGCAGTGGTACCACGTCACCGGCGTACGCGATGTCGTGAAGGGTGAGCTCAAGCTCTATGTCGACGGCGAGCTCGTCGCCACGAAGAGCGCGTGCGCCCTGGACTCCAGCTCGACCGGCAACACGGTGATCGGCCGGGCGAAGTTCGGCGGCAACCAGGTCGACTTCCTCGACGGCATGATCGACCAGGTCCACCTGTACGACCGCGCTCTCACCGACGCGGAGGTGCGCACCCTCTACGAATCCGGCCGGTAGGCGTTCGGGATGCGAAGTCATCGCGTACCCCCGATCCTGGTAGATACCGACCAGGGGAGGTGAGTGCGATGGCCGCACCCAGCCAGGTGCTCGCACCCCAATCGACGATCCGGTTCCGGCCTCCGCGGTTCGGGCTCGGCGGTTCGCATCTCGGCGAGCCGCCAGGCCCGGACGGCGACGCGACCGCGGTCGCCACCGTCGACGCGGCATACCAGGCCGGCATCCGGTTCTTCGACACCTCACCCGCGTACGGCGACTCGGAACGACGACTCGGTACGGCGCTGCAGAAGCGCCCGCGTGGCGAGTTCCTGGTCTCGACGAAGGTGGTCGGCGACGATCCGAAGGCCTCGATCGACAAGAGTCGCGAGCAACTAGGACTCGCGATCGACCTCGTCCTGGCCAAGGACGAATCGGTCTACCCGAAGCTCGACCGGCTGCGGCGCGACGGGACCATCAAGGCAGTCGGAGCGGTGTCGGACCACTGGCAGGAGCTCGACCGCCTCGTGCGAGACGTCGAGCTCGACTGCGTGCTGCTGACAGCGCAGTACAGCCTGCTCGACCGCGACGCCGTACCGCTGCTCGATCGTTGCCTTGCACGCGGAGTCTCCGTGATCGTGTCCGGCGTACTCACCCCGCAAATCCTTCAGGCAGACACCGTCCAGGCGCGACGCATCTCGGCCGTCTGCGAGCGGTACGGCGTCTCGCTGCCGCAAGCCGCACTCGCCTTTCCCAGCAGGCATTCCGCGGTCACGTCCGTCCTGATCGCGGCGTCGTCACCGGCCGAGATCCGCGCCGACGCCGCGCTGGTGCGCCAGCCCGTACCGGAGAAGCTCTGGCGGGATCCGGAATTGCTGCGCTTGCTATCCTGATAACAGGAGTTCGACGCAAGCGGGCTCCCCGGACGAGCGGCGCCGTACCCGGTCTGTCAAGACGACGCCTCACCCTTTGACGGAGGGGGTCGTCCTCATGCATCTACTCGACGTTCTCGAGATCGTTGGCGCGGTCACCATTCTGATCGCGTTCGCCGCCGCGCAGGCGGGTCGCTTACGCCAGCGCACCATCACGTACCAACTCCTGAACCTGCTCGGCTCCGGAGTCCTGGCCACGATCGCCGCGATCCAGCTCTCCTGGGGCTTCCTGCTCCTCGAGGGCACCTGGGCGGTCATCAGCCTGATCGGCCTGCTGACCCTGAAACGACGGCAACAGACCGACTAGAACTTGTCGCCCGGATTCGTCGCCGTCGGGATGGACCCCGTCGGGAGAGTGGTGGGCAGACCGGTCGGCACCGGGCTCGGGCTCACCGTGATGGACGGCGAGGTCGAGCCGGTCCCCGGCGGGGGCGTGGTCGGGGTGATCGTCACCGTGGCGGTGTTGGTCGGCGTCGGGATGACGGGTTCGGGCTCGAGCGGCTGCGCATGGCGGAACAGCAGCCACGCCAGGAACACAGCGAGAGCCATGATCAGCGCCATCGTGAGCAACGCGAACGCCAGCGCCCACCGCGATGCCGGCCGCAAAGCGTTCGGCCACGGCAGCGGCCAGATCCGGAACAGACCCGGACGCCGGCGGCTCTCCCAGTAGTGGCGGAACTCCGGCCCGCGCAGTTTGCCGATCTGCGGGATCCGGTCCATCAGTACTGCGGACAGGATCTCCTCGCCGCGACGCTCCGCGATCAATCGCTCGTCGGAGGCCGCGCTCGACCCGTCGTCCTCCCTGATCGGCCCGACCGCGACCCAGAGCGCGAGGTCGTCGTCATCGGAGTCGTTGTGGCCTAGGACGGCATCCTCGGGCAGGTCGTCGACGGCGTACACGAACCGGTCGCGGGCGGCCGCGTCGTCGGCGGAGCCCTCGGTCATCATCGCGACGACCACGTTCCGGCCGGCCTCGTCGCTGGCCGTGTAGAGGTAGCCGGCCGCGTTCGCGCCGAGTCGCCCGCGGAGCCAGAACTCGCCGACCCGCGGCGGGTCCTCCGGCTGCAGCGGGAGCGGCTCCGGAATCTCCAGCGCAGGGCGCTCCTCCGGCGCGTCCGCCGGCTGCACCTCGGTCTGGGATTCGGTCGCAGTCATCACCCCAATCCCACCACATCCCTGGTAGCACTGTCGCCACGGCCGCCCGCCGCTTGCTGCTGGGCCAGCAGCCAGGCCCAAAGCTCGGCGCGCGGGATTTGGCCGGGAGGGGCAGGATGGTGGAGGACCCGGTGGGCCCTGCGCCCGCTGGCCCCGGCGATCTGATGGAATGGCCGGTGTTGCGAAGTGGGGAATGACGGTGTTTGACACGGTCCGCTCGCGGGCCCCGGAAGGACATGCATGACCGAGACGACGGTGCCCACGGGTTCGGTGGCCCAGCAGTCCAGGCTGATCGGCGAGGCCCTCGGTGAGGTCAAGCGGGTGATCGTCGGCCAGGAGCACATGGTCGAGACCCTGATGGTGTCACTGCTCGCGAAAGGTCACTGTCTGCTCGAGGGCGTGCCGGGCGTCGCCAAGACGCTGGCCGTCCGCACCTTCGCCAGCGTCGTCGGCGGCACGTTCGCCCGGATCCAGTTCACCCCGGACCTGGTCCCGTCCGACATCGTCGGCACCCGGATCTACCGCCAGACCCGCGAGACCTTCGACATCGAACTCGGCCCGACGTTCGTGAACTTCGTGCTGGCCGACGAGGTCAACCGCGCACCGGCCAAGGTGCAGTCCGCGATGCTGGAGCTGATGGCCGAGCGGCAGGTGTCGATCGGCGGCCAGACCTTCCCGATGCCGAAGCCGTTCATCGTCATCGCCACCCAGAACCCGATCGAGTCCGAGGGCGTCTACCCGCTGCCCGAGGCGCAGCGCGACCGGTTCCTGGTCAAGATCGACGTACCGCACCCGCGTGGGCACGAGGAGTTCGAGATCCTCCGCCGGATGAGCGTCGACCCGCCGGAGCCGCGGCAGGTGCTGAAGCCGGAGACGATCCTCGAGCTGCAGCGCTCGGCGGAGCAGGTCTTCGTCCACAACCTCGTCGCGGAGTACGCCGTGCGCCTGGTGATGGCGACCCGTACGCCGACCGACTTCCACCTGCCCGACCTGGAGCCGATCATCGAGCTCGGTGTCAGCCCGCGCGCGACGCTCGGCCTGATCGCGGCCGGCCGGGGCCTGGCGCTGATTCACGGTCGGGACTACCTGCTGCCGAGCGACATCCAGACGGTCGCGCTCGACGTGATGGGCCACCGTCTCGGCCTGACCTTCGACGCGGTCGCGGACAATATCGACCCGCGGGCCGTGATCGAGCGGATCCTGGCCACCGTCCCGCCGCCGCAGCCGGTCTGGCGCGACGGCGCCGACGGGACCGGCCGCCCGGAGTTCGTCTAGTGCCCAACCGCCGAGACCCACGAGTTGCGATGACGATCTCGCAGCTCGCCCCCGAGCGTGCGTTGCGGCGGCTGGAGCTGACCGTCGTACGGCGTCTCGAGGGGTACCTGCACGGGGAACACCTGGGGCTGCTCCCGGGCCCGGGCACCGAGTTGGCCGAGGCACGTGAGTACCAGGTCGGCGACGACGTACGGCGGATGGACTGGGCCGTCACCGCGCGGACCACGATCCCGCACGTCCGCGACCTGATCGCCGACCGTGAGCTCGAGACCTGGGCGCTGGTCGACCTGTCCGGCTCGATGGACTTCGGTACGTCGACGCTCGAGAAGCGCGAGCTCGCCGTCGCGGCTGTTGCCACTGTCGGCTTCCTGACCCACCGCCTCGGCGACCGCTTCGGCGGGCTGATGCTGCGTGACTCGGCGCTGCGGCGCTGGCCGGCGCGGTCCGGGCGGCTCGCGCTCTACGGTCTGCTGCGCGCGCTGCTGGCCGAGCAGTTCAGCGGTGACGAAGAGGCGCATCGCAGCGACCTGGCCGCCGCGCTGGAGTCGATGGCGCGGACGCAGCGCAAACGTGGACTACGGGTGATCGTGTCCGACTTCCTGACCCCGCAGGACGGTGAGGTCGCGAGCCAGATCGAGCCGTCCTGGGAGCGGGCGATGCGCAAGCTGACCGCTCAGCACCAGGTGCTCGCGGTCGAGATCGTCGACCCGCGCGAGCTGGAACTGCCGAACATCGGCGTCGTCACGATCGGTGACCCGGAGACCGGCGAGGTGCGCGAGATCGACACCCGGCGGCGCAAGGTCCGGGAAGCATTCGGAGTAGCAGCTCTCGCTCAGCGGGAACGAACCAGGGCCGCCCTGCGTAGGGTAGGTGCGGGGCACCTTGTACTGCGGACCGATCGTGACTGGGTCGCCGACACCGTGCGGTTCGTGCTCGCCTACCGGCGAGTGGCGCCCCGCCTGCACCAACCGCCGAAGGGAGTGGCTCGCTGATGGAGTTCCTGTCTCCGGCCAGATTGTGGTTCCTGCTGCTGATCCCGGTGATCATCGCGGGGTACATCTTCCTCCAGCACCGGCGCTCGCAGTACGCGCTGCGCTTCACCAACATCGCGCTGCTGGACCGGGTCGCACCGCGGCGGCCGCAGTGGCGGCGGCACCTGGCCGTCGGGCTGGCGCTGCTCGCCGCGCTGACCTGCATCCTGGCGTTCGCGCAGCCGAAGGACAAGGTCAAGGTGCCACGCGAGCGGGCCACGATCGTGGTCGCGATCGACGTGTCGCTGTCGATGATGGCCACCGACATCGAGCCGAACCGGCTGGAAGCGGCGAAGGAGTCGGCGAAGGAGTTCGTCAACAACCTGCCGACCAAGTTCAACGTGGCGCTGGTCAACTTCGCCGGCACGGCGTCGATCATCGTGCCGCCGACCACGGACCGTGCCACCATCGACCGGTCGATCGACGGGCTCGAGCTGGCCGAGTCGACCGCGACCGGTGAGGGCATCTTCACCTCGCTGCAGGCGCTCACCCAGGTCCCGCCGGACCCCGCGCACCCGAACGACCCGGCCCCGGCCCGGATCGTGATGCTGTCGGACGGCAAGCGGACGGTCGGCCGGACGGCGCAGGAAGGCGCGCAGGCGGCCAAGGCGAAGAACACCCCGGTGTATACGATCTGCTTCGGCACCGACTCCGGCTTCATCGAGATGGACGGCATCCGGCAGCGGGTACCACCGGACCGCACCGAGCTCCGCAGCATCGCCGAGACCACCGGCGGCGAGGCGTACACCGCGGAGTCCGCGGGCGAGCTCAAGGACGTCTACAAGGACATCGGCTCGTCGGTCGGGTACGACGAGGTCGACAAGGAGATCACGGCCCGGTACGCCGGTATCGCGATGCTCTTCACGCTCGCCGCCGCCGGCGCCTGCATCGCGCTCGCGACCCGCTTCCCGTAATCCGGCCGGCCCCGGAGCCTCGCCGCTCGTCGACCTGAATCGCGACACGATGGTGATGTAGTTGACACGGCGAGGTTACTGGTGTTGAAGGTGCTCGTGGTGCAAGATGTACGAGTCTGCCAGGACTGACAGGTGTGTTTCGAGAACGCTGGGGAAGGCGCCCCTCGAGCACAGGAGGTCCCGGTGGCGACAACTCGTGGCGTTCTGTACGTCCACACGGTGCCGTCAGCGTTGTGCCCTCATGTCGAGTGGGCCGCGGGCGGCATCCTAGGCGTGCCCGTGAAACTGGATTGGACACCGCAGCCTGCGGCCCAGGGCACGTACCGGGCCGAGCTGTCCTGGCAGGCCGAGGCCGGTACCGCGGCCAAGCTGGCATCCGCCCTGCGCGGCTGGCAGAAGCTGCGGTTCGAGGTCACCGAGGAGCCGAGCAACGGCGTCGAGGGCGAGCGGTACTCGTTCACGCCCGAGCTCGGGGTCTTCCACGCGACCACCGGCGTACACGGCGACATCATGGTGCCGGAGGAGCGGCTGAAGGCGGCCATGCTCAAGGCCGCCAGCGGCGAGGCCGACCTGACCGAGGAGGTCGAGCGTTTGCTCGGTCGCCCTTGGGACGACGAACTGGAGCCCTTCCGCTACGCCGGCGACGGCGCGCCCGTGCGGTGGCTGCACCAGGTTGTCTAAGCCGTTCCTGAGAACTTCAGAAGAATGCCGTGAAGGGCAGAGCTTTCCGCGAACTTTTCGATGAGACTGAGCATCAGACGTTCTACCAGGGTGGGAGGGGCCGTGGCCGCTGGGCCACCGGGTGTCGGGACACCCCCGGTGGTTGTTAACAACAGCGGCCGCACCACGTGAGGGGCACGGATCCATTGGATCCGTGCCCCTCGAGCCGTTTCTAGAGCGGGATGTTTCCGTGGTTCCCGCGGATCGGTCCGCCGACCTCGGCCTTCGCGAGGGCAGTTGCCAACGCTGTCCGGGTGCGGGTCGGTTCGACGACCTCGTCCACCACGCCGATCTCGCGGGCGCGGTCGATGCCGCCGGCAATCTTCTCGTGTTCGACGGCCAGTTCGGCTTCTACCTGCGCCCGCAGTTCAGGGTCGACCTCGGCCAGCTTCCGCCGGTGCAGCACGCGGACCGCCGCGACCGCACCCATCACAGCCACCTCGGCCCGCGGCCACGCGAACACCCGCGTCGCCCCGAGCGATCGCGCATTCATCGCGATGTACGCCCCGCCGTACGTCTTCCGCGTCACCAACGTCACCCGCGGTACGACGGCCTCCGCGAACGCATGCAGCAGTTTCGCGCCCCGTCGTACGACGCCGTCCCACTCCTGCCCGACGCCCGGCAGATAACCCGGTACGTCGACCAGCACGACCAGCGGTACGCCGAACGCGTCGCACATCCGGACGAAGCGTGATGCCTTCTCCGCCGACAGTGCGTCGAGGCAACCACCCAGCCGGAGCGGATTGTTGGCGATGACACCGACCGTCCGCCCGCCGAGCCGGCCCAGCGTGGTGACGATGTTCGGCGCCCACCGTTGGTGGAGCTCAACTGCAGAAGACGAGTCGAGCACCCCTCCAACCAGCGGATGGACGTCGTACGCGCGCTTGGCCGACTCCGGCAGGAACCCGGACAGATCGGTGTCCGGGATGTCCGTGGACATCGAGCCCTGATTCGCGAGCAGGTCCGTCAACCGGCGCGCCTGCTCGATCGCCGCGTCCTCGGAGTCCGTCGTGATGTGGACGACGCCGGACCGGCGGCCGTGCGGCTCGGGGCCGCCGAGCCGGAGCATGTCGACGTCCTCGCCGGTGACCGAGCGGACCACGTCCGGCCCGGTGACGAAGATCCGTCCCTCGGGACCGAGGATGACGATGTCGGTCAGCGCCGGACCGTACGCCGCGCCTCCCGCGGCCGGACCGAGCACCACCGAGATCTGCGGGATCTTCCCGGACGCCTGCGTCATCGCGTAGAAGATCTTGCCGACCGCGTGCAGGCTGAGCACGCCCTCGGCCAGACGCGCGCCGCCCGAGTGCCACAGGCCGATGATCGGCACCTGCTCCTCGCGGGCGACCTCGTACGCCTTGACCACGACGTCACAGCCCTCGTCGCCCATCGCGCCGCCCATCACGGTCGCGTCGGAGCAGAACGCGACGACCTTCGCCCCGGCAATCCGCCCGCGGGCCGCGATCATCCCCGACAGGTTGTCGGGGGTGATCAACTCCAGGCTGCCCGGGTCCAGCAGGTTCGTCAGCCGGGTGAGCGGGTTCCGCGGGTCCTGCTCACGGGGGAGTTTGGCGGGTCTTGCCGGGGCAACGGTCATGGGTGTCCTCCGGGGATTACAGCGTTTTGAATGCGATGGCGGCGTTGTGGCCGCCGAAGCCGAACGAGTTGTTCAGCGCCGCGATGTCCCCGTCGGGCAGCTTGCGCTGCTCGGTCGCGACGTCCAGGTCGATCTGGTCGTCGAGCTTGTCCACGTTGATGGTGGGCGGTGAGACCCGGTTGTGCAGGGCGAGCACGGTCGCGACCGACTCCACCGCACCGGCACCGCCGAGCAGGTGACCGATCATCGACTTCGGCGCGGTGGCGACCGCGTGGTCGGCCTCCTTGCCGAGCGCCTGCCGGATCGCGATCGACTCGGCGATGTCGCCCTGCGGCGTCGACGTGGCGTGTGCGTTGATGTGGAAGATGTCGGCCGGGGTCAGATCGCCCTCGGACAGCGCCCGCTCCATCGCCCGCCGCGCACCCGAACCGGTCGGGTCGGGCTGCGCGATGTCGTGGCCGTCGGCCGAGATGCCCGCACCGGCGAGCTCGGCGTAGATCTTCGCGCCGCGCGCCTTCGCGTGCTCGTACGACTCCAGGATCAGTACGCCGGCACCCTCGCCGAGCAGGAAGCCGTCGCGGTCCACGTCCCACGGCCGGGAGGCGCGCTCCGGCTCGTCGTTCCGCTTGCTCAGCGCCTGCATCATCCCGAACGCGGCCAGCGGCAGCGCCATGATCGCGCCCTCGGCGCCACCGGCGATCACCACGTCCGCGCGGCCGAGCCGGATCTGGTCCAGACCCAGCCAGATCGCCTCGTTACCGGACGCGCAGGCCGAGACCGGGGTGTGGACGCCGGCCTTGGCGCCGAACTCCAGGCTCACGTACGCCGCGGACGAGTTCGGCATCAGCATCGGGATCGCCAGCGGTGACACGCGCCGCGGGTTCTTCAGCAGCGCGTCGTAGTTTGACAGCGTGGTGTGCAGGCCGCCGATACCGGACGCGACCGCGACGCCGAGCCGCTCCTTGTCCAGGCCGGAGTCCTCCAGGCCGGAGTCGGCCCACGCCTCACGGGCGGCGACGACGGCGAGCTGCGCCGTCCGGTCCAGGCGGCGGGCCTTGACCCGCTCGATCACCTCGGTCGGGTCGACCGCGGCCGGTGCGGCGATCTGCACCGCCAGGTTCTGCACCCACTCGTCGGTCAGCCGCCGCGCGCCGGAGCGTCCGGCCAGCAGCCCTTCCCAGGTGCTGGACACGTCGCCCCCGAGCGGGGTCGTGGCTCCGAGCCCAGTGATGACGACTCGGGTCTTCGACATGGTTACCTCATCCTTCACATCAGGGATCTGCGGTTGGGAGCGAGGGGTGTGTACTGCGTGGTGCTCATCGAGGCAGCCCGATGAGCACCCCGGGCCAGCACGGTGACGGCGTAGGTCAGCCGTTCTGGGCGCGCTCGATGAACGCGACCGCGTCGCCGACGGTCTTCAGGTTCTTGACCTCGTCGTCGGGGATCTTCACGTCGAACTTCTCCTCGGCGGCCACCACGACCTCCACCATGGAGAGCGAGTCGACGTCGAGGTCGTCGGTGAAGGACTTGTCCAGCTGGACGTCCTCCACCGGGATGCCGGCGATCTCGTTCACGATCTCGGCGAGGTTGGAACGGATCTCTTCGGTGCTGGCCATGTTCTCTGGTTCCCTTTCGGATTTCTGCTGGCTGTACAGCTTTGGTACAGCCGGGTGCGGCCACCTGAGCCGCCCCCGGACAACTATGGACTACGGCAAGCGGATGACCTGGGCGGCGTACACCAGCCCGGCGCCGAAGCCGATGATCAGTGCGAGGTCGCCGCTCTTGGCTTCGCCGGCCTCGCGCATCGCGGTGATCGCGAGTGGGATCGACGCCGCCGAGGTGTTGCCCTGGCGCTCGATGTCCCGTGCGACCTTGACGTGCTCCGGCAGCTTCAACGCCCGCCGCATCGCGTCGGTGATCCGCATGTTCGCCTGGTGCGGCACGAACAGGTCGAGCTGCTCGGCCTTCACGCCGGCCACGTCCAGCGCCTGCTGCGCGGTCTTCGCCATCTCGAACGACGCCCAGCGGAACACCGGGTTGCCGTCCATCGTGAGGTGCGGCCAGTTGTGGTTGCCGTGCACCTCCTGCCAGGACTCCTTCTGGCTGATCACCTGGTGCTGCGTACCGTCCGAGCCCCAGACGACCGGGCCGATCCCCGGTTCGTCGGTCGGGCCCACGATCGCGGCACCGGCGCCGTCGGCGAAGATGAACGCCGTACTGCGGTCGGTCCGGTCGGTGATGTCGCTGAGCCGCTCGACGCCGATCGCCAGCACGTACTTCGCACTGCCGCCGCGGACCAGGTCGTTGGCCATCGCGATGCCGTAGCAGAAGCCCGCGCAGGCGGCGGAGATGTCGAACGCCGCGGCGGTCGGGGCGCCGACCGCGACCGCGATCTGGGTCGCGATCGCCGGGGTCTGGTAGAGGTGGGTGACGGTCGAGACGATCACGCAGCCGATGTCGGCCGGGTCGATACCGGAGTCGGCCAGCGCGTCCTTGGCCGCGTTCACCGACATCATCAGCACGGTCTCGTCATCGCTCGCCCAGCGCCGCTCCTTGATCCCGGAACGGGTCTGGATCCACTCGTCGCTGGAGTCGATCTGCTCGAGGATCTCGGAGTTCGGCACCACGCGCCGCGGCCGGTACGAGCCGATGCCGAGCACTCCGGCGTACGTCGAACCTGTCGACGCCGTGATCATGCGGGGCTCCCGGCGGGGTGCAGACGGACCAGCGGCTGTCCCGGGGCGACCGGGTCGCCTTCCTCGGCGAGCCACTCGACCACGATGCCGCCGTGCGGCGCGCTCACCTCGACCTCGTCGCGCAGGCTCGCCACCTTCGCCACGACCTCACCGGCCGCAACGGTGTCACCGGACTCCCGGCGTACGTCGACCTCACGGGTGAAGGTGCCCTTGATCGGGGCGACCAGCAGCCGCCAGGTCGGGGAGGCGTCGATCTCGGACGGGCTGCCGTGCTTCTCCACGAACGCACGGGCGTCGTCGAGCTGGTCCGGGGTCTTGAGCGCGAACGTCTCGACACCCTTCAGCGCGCGGCGCGCGATACCGGTCAGCGTGCCCGCCGGCGGCAGCTCGAGGATGCCGGTCACGTCGAGGTCGGACATGGTCTGCATGCACAGGTCCCAGCGGACCGGCGCGTTCACCTGGTTGACGAGCCGCTGCAGGACGTCGCGACCGTCGTGGACGACATGGCCGTCGCGGTTCGAGATCAGGCGGGTCCGCGGGTCGTGCGTGCTGATCGCGGTGGCGTACTTCGCCAACGTCTGCACGGCGGGCTCCATGTGCTTGGTGTGGAACGCGCCCGCGACCGACAGCGGGATCAGCCGGGTCTTGGCGGGCGGGTCGGCGGCGAGCGCGGCCAGCTCCTCAACGGTGCCTGCGGCAACGATCTGGCCGGGGCCGTTGTCGTTCGCCGCGGTCAGGCCGTGCTCGGCGAGCTTGGCCAGGATCTCCTCGCGGTCACCGCCGAGGACTGCGGTCATCGAGGTCGCGGTCTGCGCGGCCGCGGCGGCCATCGCCTTGCCGCGCTCGCGGACCAGGACCATCGCCTGCTCGGCCGTCAGTACGCCGGTGCCGGCCGCGGCGGCGAGTTCACCGACGCTGTGGCCGGCGACCGCGCCGACCTTGGTGAAGGCGTCGGCCGGGTGCGGGAACACCGCCAGCGCCGCCAGCATGCTGGACGCGACCAGCAGCGGCTGCGCGATCGCGGTGTCGCGGATCGTGTCCGCGTCCGCCTGGGTGCCGTAGTGGGCGAGATCGAGACCGGCCACCGCGGAGAGCCAGTTCAGCCGGCTCTCGAACACGGGATCCGCCAGCCACGGCTCGAGGAATCCTGGGGTCTGGGCACCCTGACCGGGTGCGACGATGACGAGCACGTGCCAACTCTCCCTCAACAGGGCCCGTCGAGAGCCGCAGGGCGAGCACGAATTCTCGGAGGCCGGTTTGTAGAGATCCTACAAAACGGCGGTTCCGGGCTCCGGATTGAGCAGGCGACCCAAGGTCAGTGCGACACGCAATGTGAAAGCGTCGCGGGGATCGAGCGGGTTGTACGCCGTGATGTCCGCCACACGCTTCAACCGGTACCGGACGGTATTGGCGTGGATGAACATCGTCCGGGCCGTCGCCTCGATCGATCCGCCGGAGTCCAGGTACGCCGAAACCGTGTCGAGCAGCACGCCATCGCCGATCGTGAGCGGGCCGTAGACCTCGTTGGCGAGCTGGCGGCGGGCGTGGCCGTCTCCGGAGAGTGACCGTTCGGGGAGCAGTTCGTCGGCCTGGACCGGTCGGGGCGCGTTGGGCCAGGCGGCCGCGGCGCGAAGGCCGGCGACGGCGGCGCGGGCCGAGGTGACGGCCGACATCAGGTCCTTCACGACCGGGCCGACGACGATCGGGCCGGGTCCAAACCATTGAGCCAGTTTTTGTACGATCTCCACAGGTTTGCTCGTACCCCCGAGTACTACGACCAGGCGGTCGCCCTGGATCGCGCACAGGGCGTCGGCGCCTGCCTCACGGGCGGCCTGGCGGACCATGTCGGCCACGTTCGAGGTGGTCTCGGTGTCCGCGGCCCGTCCGACCACCACGGCGACCTCGGCCGATCCCGTCGTACCGGCGGCTCCGGTCCAGCCGAGGGCGGAGGCGCGGGACCGGACCGATTCGTCGGCCTCGCCGCGGATCACGGAGTCGACGAGGAGGGCTTCGAGCCGGGCGTCCCAGGCACCGCGCATCTCGGCCGCCTGCGCGTAGACCGTGGCAGCGGCGAAGGCTACCTCACGGGCGTAGCGCTGGATGGCTTCGTGGACGATCGGTACGTCGTCGGGCGGGAGCAGCGTGCCGATCGTCGTCTCGATGGTCTCGATCGTCGTCCGGACCAGGTCGACCGTTTGATGCAGCGAGATGACCCGGGTGAACTCGCGCGGCGCCGACCCGAAGATCCGGGTCGGCATCGAGGAGTGCGCGTCCGGGTCGCGGAACCATTCGACGAACGCCGAGATCCCGGACTGCGCGACCAGCCCGATCCAGGACCGGTCCTGCGCCGAGAGCTTCGCGAACCAGGGCAGCTTCTCCTCCATCGCCGCCATCGCAGCGGTGGCGAGCGCCCCGGTCGCGCCCTGCAACCGCTCCGCCCGCGCCAGATGCGCACCCTTAGCCACGGACCGACCATAGACCTCCCTGTCGGCCCCCGCTGCCATGATGGAGACATGACGGACAAGGCAGGCGTCGAGGACGCGATCGCGGCACTGCGCGCCATCGGGTATTACCTCGAGCGGGACCGGCAGCCGACGCACCGGGTGAAGGCGTACCGGCGGGCCGCCGACACCATCGCCGCGCTACCGGCCGCCGAGGTGCGCGCCCGCCGCCGTGCCGGGACGCTGACCGAGATCGCCGGTATCGGCCCGAAGACCGAGGCCGTCATCGTCGAGGCGATGGACGGCGCGACCCCGTCGTACCTGGTCAAGCTGGAGGAGGCGGCCGGCGAGCTGACCACCGCGGGCAAGCAGATGCGCGCGGACCTCAAGGCCGACCTGCATCTGCACTCGGAGTGGTCCGACGGCGGCAGCCCGATCGAGGAGATGGCGCGTACGGCGCATCGTCTCGGCCACTCGTACGTCGCGCTGACCGACCACTCGCCCCGGCTCACCGTCGCGAACGGGCTGTCCCGCGAACGCCGGCTCCAGCAGCTCGAGGTCGTTGCCGAGCTCAACAAGAAGCTGGCCGACGAGTTGGACGGCTTCCAGATCCTGAACGGGATCGAGGTCGACATCAACGAGGACGGCACGCTCGACTGCGACACCGAGATCCTGGCCCGGCTGGACGTGGTCGTCGCCAGCGTGCACTCGAAGCTGCGGATGGCGTCCGAGCCGATGACCGAGCGGATGGTCCGCGCGATCGCGAACCCGCACGTCGACATCCTCGGTCACTGCACCGGCCGGCTGATCACCGGCGGCCGCGGTACGCGTCCCGAGTCGGAGTTCGACCCCGAGGTGGTGTTCGAGGCCTGCCGTCAGTTCGGTACGGCGGTCGAGATCAACTCCCGGCCCGAACGCCTCGACCCGCCCAAACGCCTGCTGTCGATGGCGGTCGAGATGGACTGCATGTTCTCGATCGACACCGATGCGCACGCACCCGGTCAGCTCGACTGGCAGGTCTACGGCTGTGAACGCGCCGAGGACTGCGGTGTCACACCTGACCGCGTCATCAACACCTGGGACCAGCAGCAACTCCTGGAATGGACGGCATCATGAGCGATCTCGAGAAGGATCCGGCCGAAACCATCGGCACCGGTGACTGCGAAGGGCCCGCACTGGAGCTGCTCGAGGCGCGGGAGGTCGTGCTCGGCAGGACGACGAAGGTGCGGCGCCTGCTGCCCAACAAGAACCGTCGCATGGTCGGCGCGTGGTGCTTCGTGGACCACTACGGGCCGGATGACCTGACGCAACGCGTCGACTCGTACGACGTACCGGGGGAGCGCGGCATGCAGGTGCCGCCGCATCCGCACACGAGTCTGCAGACGGTCAGCTGGTTGTTCGAGGGCGAGATCGAGCACCGCGACAGCGTCGGCTCGCACGCGTTCGTCCGGCCGGGCGAGCTCAATATCATGACCGCCGGCAACGGCATCGCCCACTCCGAGATCTCGACCCCGACCGCCCCGCCGATGCTGCACGGCGCGCAACTGTGGGTCGCGCTTCCCGACTCGGTGCGTACGACGACGCCGCCGGCCTTCAACGCGTACGCCGACCTCCCGGAGCTCGAACTCGACGGCGCCCGCGCGACCGTCATGATCGGCACGGTCGCCGGTGTCACTTCACCAGCGCCCGCCTACACCCCGCTCGTCGGCGCCGACATCACCGTCGAGCCCGGTCGCACGCTGGCGCTCCCGCTCACCCCGTCCAACGAGTACGCCGTACTCGTCGTCGACGGCTCGCTCTCCGTCGGAGACCTGCACCCCGGCTTCGGCGAGATGGTCTACCTCGGCGCGAACCGCGAGTCGATAAATCTAGTTGCCTCCGACAACGGTGTCCGTTTCCTCCTGCTCGGCGGCGAACCGTTCGAGGAGCAGCTGGTGATGTGGTGGAACTTCATTGGCCGCTCCCACGAAGAGATCGTCGCCGCCCGCGAGTCCTGGCAGGCTGCCATCGCCGCGCGCGGCAACGACCGCTTCCCGATGGTCCCCGGCTACGACGGCGACCCGCTCCCCGCCCCGCCGCTGCCTGCTATCGCACTGAAGCCACGACCGCGGTCGCGCTGACCCGGCGCCGGTAGTACGCCCAGGTCAGGACCAGCAGCGCCGGACCCCACAGGTAGAGCGGCAGGTAGCAGGTAAGCATCAGCGCCTTCCACGCCGTGCTGGAGAACGGGATGAAGTGGTCCGTCCACACATCGCGGAAGCCGTAGGTCCAGATCGCGATCAGGGACAGGGCGCCCAGGGTCGCGGGGATGATCGCGGCGTACGGCGCGACCCGCCGGCCGCCGATGAACGGGATCCAGCCGGGGGCGACCTCGCCCCAGCGCTGCACCAGGCCGAGAGCCGTGAGCGCGACCAGCTCGGAGAAGATCGTCAGGCTGACGACGTACACCTTGCCGCCGAGACCCTCGAGGTAGGTCGGGTTGCCGTTGGCGTCGATCATGCCCATCGACGAGCCGAAGACCAGGCCGAGTCGCCACAGGCCGGACGGCAGGGTCAGCAACGGGACGATGTGCGCAAGGCGGTAGGCCCAGCGGGGGACAGGGCGTTCAGTCGTGTTCACCGTTCGAGCATCCGGCGAACCAGCCCGGCGCCACCTCACCCGCTGGAGGGAACGCGCTCCCTCCGGAGGACCTTTCAGAGCAGGTCGTGGTCGCGGGCGTACGCCACGGCCGCCGTCCGTGAAGGTACGTCGAGCTTCGCGAAGATGTTGGTGAGATGCCGCGCCACCGTCTTGTCGCTCAGCACCAGCAGCCCGGCGATCTCGGCATTGCTGTTGCCCACCGCAACCAATCGCAGCACGTCCAGCTCCCGGCCGGTGAGTCCGCTTGTACTGCGGCCGATCAGCTTCTCCGCCTCCTGACGCGCTGCGACGGTCCCGAGCTCGGCGAACGTCCGGCACGCTGCGGTCAGCTCGGCAGTCGCCGAGTCGTCGTCCCCGAGCAGCCGGACCGCCCGCCCGACCAGCACCTTCGCACGCGCGGCCTCGTACGGCGCCCGCAGCTCACTCCACAACTGTGCCGCCGTCCGAGCCTGCGGCAGCGCCCGGTCAGAATCCTCGGCCGCCAATGCCACGAGAGCCGAGCAGTACGCCGCCGACGCCCGCAGCCCCGCACACCCGAACTCCTCGGCGATAGTCGACAACTGACGCGCCGCCTCCTCGGCCTCGGCCGGCTCATCGCCCGCGATCAGTACCTCGACCGCCCCGGCCAGCAACCGCGATCGATGCACCGGATCACCCGTCTCCGCAAGCAACCGCCGTACGGCGGCAACCGCGCCCGACACCCGCCCACGCGCCACCATCAGCAGCGCACGCCCCGGCTGCGCCTCGTACCCGTAGCTGGCGGCCTGGTCGTACGACGACTCCGCGAGAGCGTAATCACCACGGATCCGCAGTACGTCGCCGCGCTCGCTCATCGCCAGCCCTGCCGCCACGTCGTACCCCAACGCCGCGTACCGCTGGCAGGCGTCCTCGAACTCCTCCAACGCCTCCGGGTACGCCGCATGCAACCGCAGGATCTGCCCTCGATGGACGGCGCACTGGCCGGTGAACGGCACCAGATCCGGCTGCGAGTCGCACCAGCGGGTGAGTGCCGTCGTCCACGCCGAGGCGCGCCCGAAGTCGAGCACCTCCTGGCACGCGTCGATCATGGCGCAGTAGACGGTGCCGGCGAAGACCGGTGAGAGCTCGCCGGCCGCGACGCCGACCATCGCCTCGTCCAGGGTGGCAAGGCCTTCCGGCACGTGACCGGCGTACATCATCATCCGGCCCTTGCACACCAGCCCTTGCGCGAGCAGATCAGGATCACCGTGCCGGCGCGCGACGCTGACGATCTCGTCGCCTACGGCCACTGCGCCGTCCAAGTCGCCGCGATCCACGCAGCGGAAGAAGTCGTGGATCAGCAGGTACCCCCGCTCGACCACATCGTCGGGCTGGTCGGCCAGCAACCGTTCGGCCCGCGCGGCCCACCCGCTGCCGACCGCCCCCTCGCCGCGGCCGTTGTGCACGCGGGCGAGCCAGAACGCGAACCGCACTGCGCCCGGCACCTCGCCGTTGTCGATCCGCAACCGGTATCCGCGCTGCAGAGCGCGGATGCAGTCGTCGATATCGCCGAGCAGGAACGCGGACATCGCCAGCGTCATCAGATCGTCCGCGCCGAGACCGGCCGACGACGGTTCGCCGTCGGCCGCGGTCAGCCGGTCATACGCAGCGGCCCAGTCGCGTCGCTCGAACGCGATCCGGGCTCGCTGCAGATCGTCGACAATCCCCATCAGCTGTCCCCCACTGGCGAGCATGCCCTGTCGGCTCAGGCGACGGCAAGACTCCGCTCGGTGCGGACCCGCGCCGCGATCCGCTTGGCGACGTACGCCGCGTCCCGGCCGACCCCCGGTAGCACCATCGAACTGAAGGAGTACTGGAACGACAGCCCGCAGAAGAACAGCCCGGGTGCGTTCTCGGCCACCCCGCGGTACTCGCGCGGCCAGCCGTCGGCGCCGACGAGCGGCATCTTGATCCAGTCGAACACCTGGCGGAACCCGGTCGCCCAGACCACGTTCGCGACGTCCAGCACCCGGCCGTCGGCCAGCATCGGCAGACCGTCCTGCGTTCCAGTCACCCGAGCCGGCACCCGCTCGACCCCGCGCTCGAGCAGATCTGCCCGCTTGACCCGGATCATCGGCCCGCCGTGGTGCCGGATGTGGCCCATCTCCTTCCGGCCCATCGGCGTCCGGCGGGTGAGCACATGCCGCCACGCGAACAGCATGAGCGGCCAGAAGAAGGCCTGGTTCGGCTTGCCCGGTGTGAACGGCACTTGTCCGGGATCGCGACCGCACAGGATCGTCTGGTGTGTCTGCGCGACCTCGTACGCGATGTCGGTACCGGAGTGCGAGCCGCCGACGACGAGAACCGCGCCGTCCTTGAGCTGCTCCGGCCGCTGGTACTCCGACGAATGCAGTTGCCGGATCGCCGGGTCGAGGTCGACCGCGAAGTCCGGGAGGTACGGCGTACGCCCGAAGGTGCCGGTGGCGACGACCACGTTGTCGGCGGTGAGCTGCTCGCGGCCGATCGTGACGATCCACTGGTCGTCGAGCCGCTCGAGCTTGTCGACCCGGGTGTTCGGCCGGATCGGCAGGTCGAAGCGCTCGGCGTACGACGCGAGGTAGTCGGCGACCTCGTCCTTGCCCGGGTAGTGCCACGGCTCGGCCGGGAACGGGAAGCCGGGCAGTCCGTCGTACTTCGCCGGCGAGTAGAGCTTGAGGCTGTCCCAGTGCGACCGCCACTGGTCTCCTACGCGGGCGTTGCCGTCGAGGATCGTGAACGGCTCACCGAGCCGCTGTAGGTGGTAACCGGTGGCGAGCCCGGCCTGTCCTGCGCCGATGATGATCGTGTTCATGCCTCGACGCTAGGAATTCCGGGGCACCTGCCGCGTCGGACGGAATGCGCAACTTGCTCGGGTGCCGACTACGAGGTTTGTCGTAGGTCGATCCAGTAGCGGCGGGTCAGGCCGAGCCAGGTGTCGCGGACGTCCTCGAGGACGCCGCCGTTGCGCTCGATCGTCCGCGCCGACGCCACGTTGTCGTCGTCGCAGCTGACCATCACCCGGTCCAGGCCGCGGGCACGGGCCTTGCCGAGCACCTGACCCAGGGCCCAGGACGCCAGACCACGGCGACGCGCCGACGGGCGAACGCCGTACCCGATGTGGCCGCCGCCCTCGAGCAGCTTCTCGTTGAGCGTGTGCCGGAGCGTGATCGCACCCAGATAGGTGCCGTCCTCAACGATCCACCAGTACGACGCGTGCACCCGGTCGGCCGGGATCTGCAGGTTGTCGTCGCTCTGCTCGCGGAGACGCTCGATCCAGTCGGCGAAACCCTCGGCGGTGCTGAGATCCGTGGCCTCCCACAGGCCGGCGCCGTCCTGGTGCTCGTCGCCCCACTCGCGGGACGACTCCAGGAAGGAGTCGCGCAGCTCGGCGGTCGGTTCGATCAGCTCAGGCATGGTCAGAAGGGTATGGCCGGTCCGCCGGGCATTCCCACCGAATATGCAAGCGGGCCGCTCACCCCGGTGTGGGATGAGCGGCCCGTGATGCTTCGGCGTCAGGCGCCGGCGCCCTCTTGCTTCACGCCGGCGACCGCGGTCGGGTCGTCGATGCGGAACTTGCGGGCAGCCTCGGCGGCGACCTCCGGCTTGACGTCACCGCGCTTGGCCAGGATCTCCAGCGTCGCGACGACGATCGACTCCGCGTCGACCTGGAAGTGCCGACGGGCCGCGGCCCGGGTGTCGGCCAGACCGAAGCCGTCGGTCCCGAGCGAGGTGTAGTCGTTCGGCACCCAGCGGGAGATCTGGTCCTGCACCGCGCGCATGAAGTCGCTGACGGCAACGACCGGGCCCTTGGTGTCCTTCAGCTGCTCAGTCACGAACGGCACCTGCTCCGGCTCCTCCGGGTGCAGCAGGTTGTGCTGCTCGGCGGCGACCGCGTCGCGGCGCAGTTCGTTCCACGAGGTCACGGACCAGATGTCCGCGGCAACGGAGTACTCCTCGGCGAGGATCTGCTGGGCCTTCTGCACCCACGGCAGCGCGACACCGGACCCGAGCAGCTGCACCCGGGGTACGTCGTCGCCCTCGGCGGTCTGGTACTCGTTGAAGCGGTACATGCCCTTGAGCAGCCCGTTGACGTCGAGGCCTTCCGGCTCGACCGGCTGGGCCACCGGCTCGTTGTAGACCGTGAGGTAATAGAAGACGTCCTCGCCGACCGGCTTGTCCGCGTCCAGGCCGTAGCCGTACATCCGGCGCAGGCCGTCCTTCACGATGTACGCGATCTCGTACGCGAAGGCCGGGTCGTAGTGCACGACGGCCGGGTTGGTCGAGGCGAGCAGCGGCGAGTGTCCGTCCGCGTGCTGCAGACCTTCACCGGTCAGCGTCGTCCGGCCGGCGGTGGCGCCGATCAGGAAGCCGCGGCCGAGCTGGTCGCCGAACGCCCACATGAAGTCGCCGGTGCGCTGGAACCCGAACATCGAGTAGAAGATGTAGAACGGGATCATCGGCTCGCCGTGGGTGGCGTACGCCGTACCCGCCGCGATCACCGAGCCCATCGCGCCGGCCTCGCTGATGCCCTCGTGCAGCAGCTGGCCCGCCGAGGACTCCTTCCACGACAGCAGCAGGTTGCGGTCGACGGCCTCGTAGTTCTGCCCGTGCGGCGAGTAGATCTTCGCCGTCGGGAACATCGAGTCCATACCGAACGTGCGGTACTCGTCCGGGGCGATCGGGACGATCCGGTGCCCGATCTCCGGGTCCTTCATCAGATCCCGGAACAGCCGGACCAGCGCCATCGTGGTGGCGATCGGCGCGTGGCTGCCCTTGGACAGCGGCTTGTACACGTCGTCGCCCGGAAGCTTCAGCGTCTTCGGTGCGACCTTGCGCTGCGGCAGCGAACCGCCGAGCTGCTTGCGGCGGTCCATCATGTACTGGTACTCCGGCGAGTCGGTGCCGGGGTGGAAGTACGGCGGGTTGTACGCGTCCTCGAGGTCCTTGTCCTCGATCGGCAGGTAGAGCCGGTCGCGGAACGCCTTCAGGTCGTCCGAGGTCAGCTTCTTCATCTGGTGGGTCGCGTTGCGGCCCTCCAGCGCCTCGATCGTCCAGCCCTTGATCGTCTGGGCCAGGATCACGGTCGGCTGGCCGACGTGCTCGGTCGCGCTCTTGAACGCGGCGTACACCTTGCGGTAGTCGTGACCGCCGCGGGGCAGCTTGCGCAGGTCCTCGTCGGACAGGTTGCTGACCATCTGCTGCAGCCGCTGGTCGCCGCCGAAGAAGTTGTTCCGGATGTACTCACCGGACTCGACGGAGTACGTCTGGAACTGGCCGTCGGGCGTGGTGTTCATCTTGTTCACCAGCGCGCCGTCGTGGTCCTGGGCCAGCAGGTTGTCCCACTCGCGGCCCCAGATCACCTTGATCACGTTCCAGCCGGCGCCGCGGAAGAAGGCCTCCAGCTCCTGGATGACCTTGCCGTTGCCGCGGACCGGTCCGTCCAGCTGCTGCAGGTTGCAGTTGATCACGAAGGTGAGGTTGTCGAGCTCCTCGCGCGCGGCCAGGCCGATCGCGCCGAGCGACTCCGGCTCACCCATCTCGCCGTCACCGAGGAACGCCCAGACGTGCTGCTGGCTGGTGTCCTTGATGCCGCGGTTGTGCAGGTACCGGTTGAAGCGCGCCTGGTAGATCGAGTTCAGCGCGGCCAGTCCCATCGAGACGGTCGGGAACTCCCAGAAGTCCGGCATCAGCCGGGGGTGCGGGTACGACGACAGGCCCTGGTGCGGGCCGCGGGAGACCTCCTGGCGGAACCCGTCCAGGTCGTCCGCGGACAACCGGCCCTCGAGGAAGGCGCGCGCGTACATACCGGGGGAGGCGTGACCCTGGATGAAGATCTGGTCGCCGCCGCCGGGGTGCTCCTTACCGCGGAAGAAGTGGTTGAAGCCGACCTCGTACAGGCTGGCAGCGGACTGGTAGGTGGCGATGTGGCCGCCGACCTCCAGGCCCTTGCGGTTGGCCTTGCTCACCATCACCGCGGCGTTCCACCGGATGAAAGCCCGGATCCGGCGCTCGATGTGCTCGTCGCCGGGGAACCAGGGCTCCCGCTCGGGCGGGATCGAGTTGATGTAGTCGGTGCTCCGCAGTGCGGGCACGCCGACCTGTCGCTCCCGGGCTCGCTCGATCAGTTTGAGCATCAGGTAGCGCGCTCGCGCCTTGCCCCGTTCGTCCAGGACGGCGTCGAGCGATTCGACCCATTCACGCGTCTCGTCGGGGTCGATGTCGGGGAGCTGGGTGGGCATCCCCTCGGTGATGATGGCTGGTGGTTCGTGTCCGGAAGCCACGGTGTCCTGCCGTTCTCTCTGGTTGCTCTTCACCGCAATCCTGTCACCTGTTCGGAATGCGTTCTACTTCGCCTTCCCTTCCGGCCCGATTCCGGCTGGCCGGACCTGATCCCAGCGGACACGCCCGGTACCCGCCACGCGGATACCGGACACGTCACGGATCCCTGGTGCATACTTGCGCGACGCGGTACGTCACGATGGACTATCGCTAGCTGAGTGGTAACTGACACCTACCCCCGGGCAAGCGGGGACCACGGAGGAGGACACGTGAGCGCGACCGCGGACCACGCGGACGGCAAGGGCGGAGTGCCGAACATGGCCTCCCGGCTCGGCCTGGAGGCCGGCTGGGTCGTCCAGGAGATCGGGTACGACGATGACTGCGACGACGAGTTCCGCGATGCGATCCGGGAGATCACCGGCGAGGCCTTCGTCGACGAGGACACCGACGAGGTCGTCGACGTCGTCCTGCTCTGGTTCCGCGAGGACGACGGTGACCTGGTCGACGCCTTCTTCGACATCCTGACCGACCTGAAGGCCGGCGGGGTCGTCTGGCTGCTGACGCCGAAGGTCGGTCGCGACGGGTACGTCGAGACCAGCGACATCACCGAGGCCGCCCCGGTGGCGGGCCTGGCCACGACCAGCACGCTGAGCGTCACCGACGACTGGTCCGCGACCAAACTGGTGGTTCCGAAGTCCGGCCGCCGCGGGTGACGATCCCGGCTGCCGGCAGCCGGGCCCCCGATTTCAGCACTCGGAACCAGTACGGCGAACAGGTCCGGCTGAGCGACCTCACCGGCAGGCGGGACGTCGTACTGGTCTTCTATCCGTACGCCTTCAGCCAGGTCTGCACCAGCGAACTGGCCGCCCTCCGGGACCGGCCTTCTTTGCTGGCGGCAGCCGAGTTCCTGGCGATCTCGTGCGACCCGATGTTCACCCTCCGCGCCTACGCGGACAACCAGAACCTCGGCTTCAGCCTGTTGACAGACTTCTGGCCCCACGGCGAGATCGCGACGTCGTACGGCGTCTTCGACGCGGAGCGTGGTTGCGCCCTGCGCGGCACGTTCGTGGTCGACCGTACGGGCCTGATCCGCTGGTCCGTCGTCAACGCGATCCCGGAGGCGCGCAACCCCGACGACTACGCGGAGGCTTTGGCAGCCCTGAACCTCAGGTAGACTCCTCCGGTCGTTTGATCCGGGCGGATAGCTCAGCGGTAGAGCGCTTCCCTTACAAGGAAGATGTCGGGGGTTCGATCCCCTCTTCGCCCACCAGTTCGGTTCAGAAGACCGCCTTCACCAGGCGGTCGAGCGCGGGCGGGAAGACCTGCAGCAGGTCCACCTCCGCGTCGCCCATCGTGATCAGGGCGGTCAGCGTCCTCGTACCGTCCGCGCTGCTGAACATCAGGGCGCCGTACCCGCCTGGTGCGCTGCCGTTGTGGTGGTAGATGGTCTCCGAGCCGGTGTCCTGCGCGAACAGGCCCAGGCCGTAGTTGAGCGGACCGCTCTTCGGCTCCGGCGTCCGCATCTCGGCCAGCAGGTCGGCGGGCAGGAGCTTCCCGCTCTGCAGCGCGGACATGAACACCTGCAGGTCCTGCGTGGTCGAGAGCATGCTCCCGGCGGCGAACAGGAGCGAGGGGTTCTGGTCGGTGACGTCGACCAGCTTCCAGTCGTCACCGTCCTGGTAGCGGAAGTACCCATGCGAGTGGGCTCCGGGAAGGTCGGTCCGGTCACCCGGCTCCAGCGTGCCGCTCAGGTCGAGCGGCTTCAGGATCCGCGACTCCAGCTCCGCGGCGAACGAGCGGCCGGTGACGGCCTCGATCAGCAGCGCGGCGACGGTGTAGTTGGTGTTGGCGTAGCTCCACTCGGTGCCCGGCTCGAACCGCGCCGGCTTGGCCAGCGCGAACTCGACCAGCTCGTCCGGCGTGTAGCCCTGCAGGCGGTGTTCGGCCCAGTCCTTGCCGGTCGCCGGGAGGCCCGGTACGACGGTGCCGTCGGGGAAGTACTCGCCCGTGTAGTTGAACAGCCCGCTGGTGTGGTTGAGCAGCATCCGCACAGTGATTCGCGGGTCCAGCTCGAACCTGGTGAGGTGTGGCGCGACCGGGCCGTCCAAGTCGAGCTTGCCCTCGGCCACCAGTTGCAGCACGACGGTCGAGACGAAGGTCTTCGTGACGCTGCCGACCCGGCCTTGCCCGTCCAGCGGCGGCTTCTCCGCGCTGCCGAGCTCACGGATGCCGGCGGTACCGACCCACTCTCCGTGTTCGTCGTGCACACGCAGTTCGAGTCCGCCGAAGCCGGCATCGACGAACTCCTGAGCCGCCTTCTGCAGCTCCGGGCGGTCCTGGTGGTTGGTGGGGGTTTGCGTCGACATATTCGTGCTCCTCAGTCTGTTCGTTGCTGTCGAGAACCACGCTGCCGATGTGCCCTGACACCGGACCGCCATCGCGCTGACACGCCTAGAGCGGTGCGAACGAATGCCCGGCCCACAGACGCCGCGACACCTCCTCGGGGTACGGCGTGATGGTCAGCTCGGTGGTGAATAGGGCGACCTGTCGGTGTGTGGCGTCGTACTGCGGCCAGCCGGGGTCGCCGGTGTGGGCGAACGCGGTCCACGCCGTCCGGAACAGCTGCGAGACCTGCTCCGCCGCGGGGAGTTGCTCGGGGTCGAGGAGGAAGCCGAGCAGGGGTGTGGTGCCGAAGACGAGAGGTACGTCGAGGCCGTGGCAGGCGCCGAGGCCGGTGTCCGGCCAAGCCAGCTCATAGACGTACGCGCGACCACCGCCGACGATCTGCGCTTCGGCCAGCCGATGGCTCGGCATGCGGAAGAGCCAGTCGGAGTGGACGAGCTCATAGATCCGCTCGGCGGTCGCGTCCGGGTAGGCCTCGCGGTAGCCGGCCGGTGCGAGGATCTCGAGGGCAGTTGCGGCGTCGTTCTCGGTCAGGTTGCCGAGGCGGCCGTCGGCGGCGAGGAGCAGGCGGTACTCGTCCCGCGTGTGGCCGGCGATCAGCTCGACCTCGCGGGCGGCTCCATCGGCCAGCGCGTCGAACGGCGTACGCGGGAGGACGTCACCGTCGACGACAGGCGCGAACGGGATGCCCGTATACGCCGCCGCGCCCCACCGGCTGATCTCCGGCTGCATCGCCGTGGCGAACATGTCCGAGGCGGCGACGAGGTCGGCCGTCGGGATGCGGCGCAGATCGTCGACCGTCGGCGCGACGTCCAGCAGGGCAGCGATCTCGGTCAGGATGTCGGCGGCCAGCGGCGGCGAGAAGGACGTCCCGGGCGCACTCTGCGTGATCGCCCGGCGGAACAGGCCGGCCGCTCGGGGCATGGCGAGGAGTGAGGCAACAGAGCCCGCCCCGGCCGACTCTCCGAACACGGTGACCCGATCCGGGTCGCCGCCGAACGCAGCGATGTTCGCGCGCACCCACTCCAGCGCGGCGACCTGGTCAAGCAGGCCGCGATTCGCCGGCGCGCCCTCCAGTTGCCCGAACCCGTCGACCCCGAGCCGGTGGTTGAACGTCACCACGACGACATCACCTTCGGCGGCCAGCCGGGTCCCGTCGTACGACGGATCGCCGGACTGCCCGATCGCATACGCGCCGCCGTAGATCCACACCATCACCGGAAGGGCTGCGTTGAGCTGCGGCGACCAGACGTTCACGGTCAGCCAGTCGTCGCCGGTCGCCGGGTTGGACGGCGGTCCGAAGACGAGCGATTGCGGCGGCGGTGGCCCGAACGAGAACGCGTCGCGTACGCCGTCCCACGGATCGGCCGGCTGCGGCGCCGCGAAGCGCAGTTCGCCCACCGGCGGCCGGGCGAACGGGATGCCGCGGAACACCGACAATCCGTTCTCGCTGCGGCCCCGAACGAGTCCGGTAGTCGTGCGGACCTGGGGGCCCGTCTCACTCATCGGCCCATGTTCCCGCCGTACGCGCGACCTGTCGCCAGGTTTGTCACGACGGGCCGTATCGGAACGCGCTGACACTCGTTGTGATCGGTGTCGTGAGTCGCACAATTCTTAACCATCGGCTGGTGAGAACGGACTCCTCCAGGGCGGGTCGCGGCTGGTAGGGTTCACGGCTGTCGGTCGGCGCGATGACATACCGGGTGCGCCCGGTCACGGCATCGTCCGGTCGGCGGAAATACGGGGCTGCTTTCGGTGTGAAGTGAGGCGGGTCTGCCCTGAACCCGCTCCGTCCAGTTCGGGAGGCGCGTGTCCGTGGGTCGCCAACTGGTCGGCGTCTCTACGCTCGTAGCCGGCGTGTGCATGCGTCCCGTCGTACCCGCACCTGACCCCGAGTTGCCGCTGGTGGTGGCATCGGCGTGAGAAGTGGTGCAGACCGGCCGGCGATCTCCACCGGGCCGGCATTGATGATTCCCGCGGGCTACCCACGCGACCTGCCGAGCGCACTGCTCCGGGCCGCGCGTGACTTCAGCGGTGCCGGAGTGGTCGAGATCGGGCCGGACGGCCGCGAGACCAAGCTGGACTTCCCGACGCTGCTCGAGCTGGCCGCCCGGATACTGGCCGGCCTGCGCGCGAACGGCGTACGTGCGGGTGATCCCGCGGTCGTGCACTGCACCGAGCCGGTCGGGTTCTTCGCCGCGTTCTGGGCCTGCACGCTCGGCGGCATCCGTCCGCTGCTCGTCGCGCCGAACCCCGGCGGCGACCGCACCGAGGAAGGCCGCGAGCGGCTCCGCAAGATCACCGACCTGCTCGGCTGGACGGTCCTGATCGGCCGCCCGTCCGACCTCCCGAACGACCTCGGCCTGCCGGTCCTCGACCCCGACGCGATGGCCGGCCACGAGCCGACCTCGGACTTCCACCGGCCCGCCGCGGACGATGTCGCCGTACTGATGCTGTCGTCGGGATCGACCGGTACGCCGAAGATCGTGCAGCTGACGCATCGCGGGCTGGTCGAGTTCGCCGCTGGTACGCCGGCGATGCTGCCGGTGCGGCCGGGGCAGACGACGCTGAACTGGTTGCCGCTCGATCGGAGCGGCGCGTTCCTGCTGTACCACCTGCTACCGGTGTTCACGGGGTGCACGAACATCCACGTGAACACGGACTGGGTGCTCGCCAACCCGCTGCGCTGGCTCGACCTGATGGACCAGCACCGGGTCAACCATTCGTGGTCGCCGAACTTCGGGTACCGGCTCGCGACCGCCGCGGTGGCGGGGGAGCCGGACCGGCATTGGGACCTGTCCGCGCTGCGCAGTCTGGTCAGCGGCGGCGAGCAGATCACCGTGCCGGTGATGTCGGAGTTCTTGCGCGTGACGAACCGGTTCGGCGTCGTACCGGAGACCTTCGTCGCGGCGTGGGGGATGACGGAGACGGTCACCGGGATCACCTTCGCGCGGCCGGGTCTGACACCGAACGTGCATCGGGTCCGCATCCCACCGACCGGCGTGGTCGAGTGGGTGGACCAGCGGCCGTCGTCCGGCAAGGTCGCCGTCGCGCGGCCGGGCAAGCCGCGGACCGAGATGCCGGGTGTGTTGTCGCTGGTGTCCGTCGGGGCACCGGCGCCCGGTACGACGGTGCGCATCGTGGCACCGAACGGCGCCGTACTGCCGGAAGGGCGGATCGGTCAGCTGCAGGTCGCGTCGGCTCGGGTGACGCCTGGGTACCTCGGGAACCTGGAGGCCGATCGCACTGCCTTCCCGGTGGGGAACTGGCCGGCGCGCAAATGGCTCGCGACCGGCGATCAAGGGTTCATCACCGGTGGGCAGGTCGTCATCACCGGCCGGGACAGCGAACGCATCATCATGTCCGGCAAGCTCCACTACGCCCACGACATCGAGTCCGTCGCGACGACCGTGGTCGGCGCCGAACACGGACTGGTCGCGGCGTGCGGCGTCGCGGACGAGGAGTCCGGGACCGACCGCCTGGTCGTGTTCTACGCGCTGACGCCCGAGTCGGTCCCCGGCATGGACCAGGCCATCCGCAGCCTGATCCAGACCCGCCTCGGCCTCCCCGCACAGGTCATCGGCGTACCGCGTCGCGACTTCCCGACGACTCCCGGCGGCAAGATCCTCCGCCCGCTACTGAAGCAACGATGGATCGACGGCACCCTCCTCCAACCCCCCGCCGCCCCCCACGTAGAACCAGCCGGCGCCACCCCCAACTCAGGCCCCACCGGCCAAGGCCCGTCCGCCACCCCCGAGACCACGCCGTACGCCGACGAGGACCCCTCGGAACGCACCACCGAACTCCCGGTAGTCCGCCTGGCCTGGAAACGCGAACTCCAAAACTCCATCCCCACACCCCCCTCCCGCCCCACCCTCGGCACCCCACCTCCCGAGCCCACCGCCCCCGCGACACCCAACGCCGCCCCGGCCGACTTTGAGGCGGAGGCCTCTGCGGCACCAACCGCCGCCGAGGCGGAGGCCTCTGCGGCACCAACCGCCGCCCCGGCCGACCACGCTCCGACCGCTCCGGCTCCGACCGCCCTCGCCCCAACTGTGGAGTCGCCGGAGTCCGCGACCCCGGCAACCAACCCCGCGGCCTCCCCCGAGCAGCCGGTCGCCGATCCTGCCGCGCGCGACACCGTCGCCACCGACATCGCGCCGACCGATCACGCCCCGACCGGCCCCGCGCCAACCGCGCCTGCCTCGGAGCCGGCCGAGTCCGCGACGACTGAACCCGCGGCGTACGACGATGCGTCGGCCGCCGAGCCCGCATCCTCCGACCCAACTGCGGACCAGCCAACCGCAGACGAGGCGACGGACGCGTCAACCGCGGACGAGGCGACGGACGCGTCGACCGCGGACGAGGCGACGGACGCGTCGACCGCGGACGAGGCGACGGACGCGTCAACCGCGGACGAGGCAACCGGGGATGACCCGATCGCGGACGAGCCGGCCGCGCAGAAGTCGGGTGCGCCTGCTCAGCCGGTGCCCGGCGGTCGGGCGTCCGACCCGTCGGCGTCTGCCCCCTCAGGCCCTGAGCTGTCTGTTCCCGAGCCGTCCGACGCCGAGCCGCCGACGGCCGTGCTCACCCGTATCGACCCGACCGCAACGAAGGCCCCCGAAGAGCCCTCGGCAGCCTCCGTGGACCAGCCCGTCGGCGACGCAACCGAAGTACCCGCAACCGAAGTACCCGCAACCGAGGCCGACTCGGCCGACGCCGCGTCGTCGTCCCAGGCACCGACCGCCGCCGCAGAACCGCCCGCGCTCAGCGAATTCATGTCGCCCACCGCCGGTCCCGAGACGGCACCATCACCTGCGGCCGAGCCGACCACTGCCGCTGACGCCGATCCGGCCACCAGCGCTGACGCCGATCCGGCCACCGCCGCTGACGCCGATCCGGCCACTAGCGCTGACGCCGAGCTGACCACCGCCGCTGACGCCGTACCCGATGCAGACCGCGAGCCGACTGCGGAGACCGCGGAGCCGGTGGAGCCCTCTGCACCTGAAGCACCCGAAGCCACCGCGGAGTCTGCCGGTGAGCATGAGTCGAACCCGACCCAGTCCGAGCAGACGACGGCAGCATCCGCACCGGAAGCCGTCGCCGTACCTACGACCGAGCCTGAGGTACGCCGGGACGAGCCCGAGCCCGCGACTCAACACGTCGGATCCGAGGCCGCGCCGTCTTCGTCCAGCGCAACCGCAGCAGCTGAGCCGAGCCAGGAGCAGTCCGCTTCGAAGGCTTCACCCGCAGCGGAGAGCAGTGGCGCCGCAGCAGCCGTAGTACCTGGAGCTGGCGCCAACGCGAACTCGGAGCAGACAGGACCGGCGACAGGAGCCGGACCCGACTCCGAGCCGACTGCAACACCCGCGGCTGAGAATGAGGCGACTGATAAGGCTGCCGGGTCCGAGACGGACGCGGGGGCTGTGTCTCATCGCGAGGCCGTGGCCGAGCAGACCTCGTCCGACGTCGGCACAGCCGCGGTGGACGCTCCGTCTGCGGCGGATGACGACGTCCAGGAACCAGGCAGCGACGAGTCCACCGTCGCACGGGTCGTTTCGGGCGACTCAGACGACTCAGACGACGAGCAATCTCCGGAGGAGCAGGCGGCATCGGCCTCGGTCGAGGCGCAGGCTGCTGACCAAGAGGACAGCGAGACTGAGCCGGCCGCCCCGTCGACGAACGCCTACGACCCGGAGCAGGCTGACCGCGCACAGGCGGAGCAGGACCGCGAGTACGACGCCACGCAGGCGGATGCTCCTGAGGACAACCGCGAGGACGAGGCGCCTTCGGATGAGCGGATCGCGTCCGACTCGGATGATGTCGAGTCGGACGGCGTACCCGCGGACGCGGATGTAGCTGAGGCGGATGTAGCTGAGGCGGATGTAGCTGAGGCGGATGTAGCTGAGGCGGATGTAGCTGAGGCGGATGTAGCTGAGGCGGATGTAGCTGAGGCGGATGTAGCTGAGGCGGATGTAGCTGAGGCGGATGTAGCTGAGGCGGATGTAGCTGAGGCGGATGTAGCTGAGGCGGATGTAGCTGAGGCGGATGTAGCTGAGGCGGATGTAGCTGAGGCGGATGTAGCTGAGGCGGATGTAGCTGAGGCGGATGAGGCCGAGGCCGGCGAGACGTCAGAGGGTTCGGATGGCGTGGCGGCGGAGGCTGCGGCGGTCGTGGACGAGGCTTCCGACGGTCGGCAGGATGCGGCTGTTGTGGAGGCCGGGGAGTCCAGCACCGGGGAATCCGAGGAAGCTGCTTCCGACCAGGCCGCGGTAGCTGCGTCGGCTGAGGCTGAGGTGACCGCCCCGGGAGAGGCTGGGGCGACCGCGACCGGTGATCTCGAGGCTGCGGAGTCGGAGTCGGCTGAGGGTGCGGAGGTCGAGGAAGCCGGTGACGGTGCCGCCGAGGTAGCTGCGGTTGCGTCCGCGGCGACTACCGCGCCTGCCGGTGCCACGGAGGCTCCTGCCGAGGCGAGTGCTGCGAAGGCTGCCACAGAAGCTGATGCCCGCGAGGCTGGTGGGCCGCGGGTTGAGGTCGGTGTGGTGGAGCCGGTGGCTGTGGTGGGGGTGGCCGGGCGGTTCCCGGGGGCTGAGGGGGTTGAGCAGTTCTGGGAGAACCTCGTCGGGGGTGTGGAGAGTGTTCGGCGGTTCTCGCCGGAGGAGGTTGCGCAGGCTGACGGGGCGGTTGCTGTCAGCGGCGTGTTGGAGCACGTCGAGTCGTTCGATGCGAAGTTCTTCGGGTTGAGTGATCGCGAAGCCGAGCTGATGGATCCGGCCCAGCGGTTGTTCCTCGAGGTTTGTCATCAGGCTCTGGAGCACGGTGGGTACGCCGGTACTTCCGGCCGCGTCGGCGTGTTCGCGGGCTCGGGTATGAACCTCTACCACCGCCAGCACCAGTCACGCGACTCCCTCGCCACCCGCGTCGCCTACCGCCTCGGTCTGACCGGCCCCGCGATCGGCGTGCAGTCGGCCTGGTCGTCCTCGCTGGTCGCAGTACACCTGGCCTGCCAGGCGTTGCGTTCGGGCGACGCGGATCTCGCGCTCGCCGGCGCCGCCGCCGTACAGGTGCCTCAGGCAACGAGTTATCACCCGACGCCGGAGTCGATCCTGTCGCCGAGTGGGCATGTGCGCGCGTTCGCGGCCGACGCCGACGGCACGGTTGGCGGCAACGGTGTCGCCGCCGTACTGCTGAAGCGTCTCGACCAGGCCCTCGCCGACGGCGACACGGTGTACGCCGTGATCCGCGGTACGGCGGTCAGCAACGCCGACGCCCCGTCGGGCAACCAGGTCGAACTGATCGAGCGCGCGCTCGAGCGGGCCGGGTTCGACGCCGACTCGCTCAGCTACATCGAGGCGAACGGGATCGGCAGCCCGACCGCCGACGCGGCCGAGATGCGCTCGCTGACCACCGCGCTCAGAAGGCACACGGACAAGGTCGGCTTCTGCACGATCGGCTCGGTGAAGCCGAACATCGGCCACCTCGACAGCGCCGCGGGTATGGCCGGCCTGATCAAGACGATCCTGATGCTGCAGCACCGGATGCTCGTCCCGACGATCAACTACACCGTGCCGAACCCGGCGCTCGCCCTCGACGGCAGCCCGTTCGTGATCGGGACCGAGGCGCGCGATTGGACCGCCGACGGTACGACGCTGCGCGCCGGCGTCAGCGCGATCGATGCCGGCGGCACCAATGCGCTCGTGATCCTCGAGGAGGCGCCCCGGCAGATCCGCCGCGGCGACGACGGCCCCGTCGTACTCCCGCTCTCCGCGCCCGATCCGGACGCGCTCGCCGACCTCGTCGAGCTGTACCGCACGGACCTCGACCACGGCACCGGGCACCGACTCATCGACCTCGCCGGTACGGCGGCACTCGGCCGCCCGGCGCACCGGCACCGGATCGCGGTCGCGGGCGGCACCGAGGCCGAGCTGGTCGAGGCGCTCGGGTCCGCGCAGGCAACCGAAGCACCGCGTGGTGGACCTGGCCCGCTGGGCTATGCCTTCACCGGACAGGGCGCCGCGCGTCGCGGGATGGCGGCCGGGCTCGCCGCGCGCTTCCCGGTGTTCCGGTCGGTGCTCGACGAGTGCGACCGCGTGTATCACGAGGAGACCGGCGGCAGCCTGCTCGAGCTCCTGCTGACCCCGGCGGCCGGTACTGCGGAAGGCGTGTGGCCGACCGAGACCGCGCAGCCGGCCCTGTTCGCGTTTGAGCTCGCACTTGCGCGGCTTTGGCAGTCGTTCGGTGTGCAGCCCGCGCTCGTCGTCGGCCACAGCGTGGGGGAGTACGCCGCTCTGTGTGTCGCGGGCGCGTTGTCGCTGCAGGACGGCGTACGACTGACCGCGAAGCGTGGCGAGCTGATGCAGCGCGGGACCGTTCCCGGTGCGATGGTGTCGGTTCGCGCGGATGCCGATCGGGTTCGCGAGATTGCGCGCACCGCCGGCGTGGAGGTTGCTGCAGGCAACGGTCCCCAGTCGTTCGTGCTGACCGGGTCCGAGGTGATCGTCGGGCAGCTCGCGGCGCAACTGGATCGGCTGGAGGTCGCCTGGCAGCGGCTGGATGTCGACCGGGCGTTCCACAGTTCGTTGGTCGACCCAATCTTGTCGGACTTTGCCGAGATCGTCGGCGAGATCACGCTGAAGCCGTTGCGGACGCCGATGGTGTCGAGCTGGTCCGGTGATCTGCTCGAGTCCGGGACTGTGCTCGACGGTGACTATCTCGTCGGGCAGTTGCGGCAGCCGGTGCTGTTCGGGGATGCGGTCGAGGCGGTCACGGCCGCTGGATGCCGGCGGTTCCTGGAGCTCGGGCCGGACGCCGTACTGAGTCCTGCCGGTCGACGGATCGCGCCGAACAGCACGTGGATCCCGGCGCAGCGCCTCGGCCAGGACCCGGTGCTCGCGACGATGAACGGGCTGGCCGAGCTGTACGAGCAGGGCACCGAGATCGCCTGGGCCAAGGTCTACCCGGACGGCGGGCGCGTGCCGTTGCCGACGTACCCGTTCCGTCGCGTGTACCACCCGGTGGATCCGTCGGTGACGGTTGTGGTCGGTCCTGGTACGGCGGTTGCCGGGGACAACAATGCGGTCGCGGCGCGGCAGCCGAACGCGTTCGAACGGGCCGCGCGGGCGCAGTCGCCGGTGTTCGACCCGCCGTCGAACGCTGCGGTGAAGCGGATCCCGCTGGACCCGCCGACGCAGCCGGTCGAGCCCGAGCCGGCGGTGGTCGAGGAGAGCGAGCGGTCGCCGTTCGCGCTCCCGGCCGAGACGCATGCGATCGACGCGGACTATTTGACGCAGGCCGGGGCGCTGTCGGGGAGCGAGGCCGAGCGGTATCGCGAATCGCTGAACGTCGTACTGGATCTGACGTGTGAGCAGCTGAACCTCGATCCGTACGACCTGACGGTGGACCACACGTTCGCGGAGTTGGGCGCGACGCCGGCGTCGATGGCGCCGGTCATCGACGAGATCACCAGGCGCTTCGAGGCGGAGCTGACGCCGGACGATCTGTTCCTCACGTACACGACACCGCACAAGCTCGCGACCGCAGTAGCCGTCCAAACCGCCGAGCCGGAGGCCGACGAGGAGCCGGTGAAGGACGCTGAGACGGCCGAGACCGCTGGGTTGCCGGCTGATGCCGGGCCGGTGCGCGGTTCCGGTACGGCTGGGGCGGCGAAGGATGCTGAACCGGCTGAGCGTGCTGGATCGGTGGACGCGGTCGGTGGTACGGAAGGTGCCGAGTCTGCCGAGTCTGTGGAGGGTGCGGCCGCGGGTGATGTTGCGGTCGAGGAGTCCGCTGAGCGGGTGGGTGGGCTGGCGGTTGCGCGGGATCCGCGGGCGGCGTTGGCTGTGCTCGGGTCGGGGCTGGCTGAGCTTGCGGCCAAGGTGGATGAGGCCGCGGCGGCTACCAGCGAGGCCGAGCTGCCGGGGAGCGGTATGGCTGCGCTGATGTCGCAGCAGCTCCGCGTAGCAGGCCAGTTGGTCGACGGCGTCACCCAACTCATGCGCGAACAGCTGGCCCTCCTCGGCGACCAGACAGACGAGTCCGAGAACGCGGACCGCGTCGAGCAGACGATGCAGGCAGACGCCGCCGCGCCGGCCAAGGAGACGCAGCAGGCAGACGCCGCCACGCCGACGGAGCAGGCCGGACGGGACGAGCAGGCCGCAGAGGCGCCGCAAGGCAAGCGAGTCGCGCAAGGTGAGCAGGTCGCGCAAGGTAAGCAGGCTGACGAGCCGGAAGGCGCGCAGGGTAAGCAGGCTGTAGCCGAGGCGTCGGTGGAGGCTGTCGCCGCAGCGGACCAGGCGGACGGTTCCTGGGTTGATGGTGATCTGGAGATTGCGGCGCAGCGGCAAGCAAATGCCGACCAGCGCCGGGCCGATCTCGCCTACTGGAATCAGTTGCTGGCCGGAGCCGAGCCCTTGGTGCTGCCGGCCGACCACGTCCGCCCGGCCGGTGACGACACCGTTGCCTCGGTCAAGCAAGAGTTGGAAGAAGACCTCGGCGACGCAGTCTTCGCCTTCAGCCGCGAGCGCAAGCTCAGTCCGGTCATGACCATGCTCGCCGCAGTCTCCACAGTCCTCGGCCGGTTCACCGCCCAGGAAGACGTGACCATCGGTTCAGCGCTGACCCGCCCGAAGGGCGACACCTCGACCGCACCCCGCCGCGCGCTCCCACTCCGCATCGACCTCTCCGGCGAGCCCGACCTGGGCGAGCTCGCCCAGCGCGTCCGCGACATCACCGCCGGCGCCTTCGACCACGCCGGCACCGACCTCGCCGTACTCGAGCGCGAGCCGCTCTTCCAGATCCTCGTCGACTTCGAGGACGGCGACGACGACCTGCCCGCGACGGTCGACGTCCGGTTCCGCCTGACCCACCACGGTGCCGGCATCACCTGTACGGCGGACTACCGCCCCGGACTGTTCGAGCAGGCAACGATCGAGCGCCTGCTCGACTACCTCGCCGAAGTGTTGCGTAGGGCAACGACCCGGCCGAACCTCCGGATCCCCCAACTCGTCATCCCGATCGAGGCAGACCTCAGGGCGCTCCGCGAACTCGAGGGCGACGTCGACCCGACCGGTCCGATCGGCCGGGCACGCCGCGATGCGGTCGTCGCCGGCGAACTCAGCGGTCTGCACACCCTGTTCGAGCAGCAGGTCGCCCGTACGCCGGACGCAATCGCGCTGGTACAAGGCGATCGTGAGCTCACGTACGCCGAACTCGACCGCCGCTCGAACGCCGTCGCCTGGCAACTGGTCGACCTCGGCGTCAAGCCCGGCCAGCTCGTCGCCGTACGCGTTGCCCGAGGCACCGAAATGGTTGTCGCGGTCCTCGCCGTGCTCAAGTCCGGCGCCGCCTACCTCCCGCTGGATCCCGGCGTACCGGAGTCCCGCTGGGCGTTCATGGTCCAGGACGCCGCGGCGGTCGCGCTGGTCGGCGACGACGCAGCGCTGGCCGATCGGCTCGGCCTCCGACTGGTCCCGGTAGCCGCAGCGGACGGCGACCCAAGAGCACGCCAGGCCCCGCCGGTGCGCGCCGCCGCGGACGATGTTGCCTACTGCATCTACACGTCCGGCTCGACTGGGAACCCGAAGGGCGTCATCGTCCCGCACCGCGGCCCGGTCAACCTGGTCCGGCACTACCTCCGGACCAGGAGATCGCTGCGGACGTTGCAGTGGACATCGTTCGGCTTCGACGTACACGTGCAGGAGATGTTCACGACCCTGGCTTCAGGCGCGGCGCTCGTGCTGATCGGCGAGGACGACCGGTACGACCCGGACGCGGTCGTCGCGGCGCTGCGCGATCACCAGGTCGAGCGGTTGTTCATGGCCTTCAGCCCGCTGACCGCGTTGCTGGCGACCATGCGCCGCCTGCCCGAGCTGCCCGCCCTGCGCGAGATCGTCGCCGGCGGCGAGGCGATGGTGCTCACGCACAAGGTGCGAGACTTCCTCGACGCGCATCCGGACTGCCGGCTGTTCAACGAGTACGGCCCGGCCGAGGCGTCGATTGTGACCACGATCCACGAGGTCGACCCGGCCGAGGACCGTCCGTCGATCGGTCGCCCGATCGAGGGTGTCGTCGTACGCCTGCTGGACGCGGCCCTTCGGCCCGTGCCGGTCGGCGCCGTCGGCGAGATCCACCTCGGCGGCGCGGCGGTGGCCCAGGGCTACATCGGCCGGCCGGAGGAGACCGAGCTGGCTTTCGTACCGGATCCGGGCCATCCGGGCGCGCGCCTGTACCGCAGCCGCGACCTCGGCCGCTGGCGCGCCGACGGCATGCTCGAGTACCTCGGTCGCGCCGACGACCAGGTGAAGATCCGCGGCCACCGGGTCGAGCCCGGCGAGACCGAGCATGTGCTGGCCGATCAGCCCGGTGTGGTCGACGCGGTCGTGGTCGCCCAGGCGAATCCGGGCGGCGACATCTGCCTGATCGGGTACGTCGTCCTCGAGGACAGCGACCCCGCCGTACTGGCGCGGCTGATGCTTGACCTGGGCAAGGAACTGCCGATCTACCTGGTTCCGGCGGACCTGATCCCGATCGAGGAACTCCCGCTGGACGACAACGGCCGCCTCGACCGCACCCGCCTTCCGGAACCGGAGTGGCTCAAGCCGTAGCGAGGTCGGTTCTGCACCGTGGGCGGGGGGTCAGGTTCAGTAGCAGCCCTCCCGCAGCCACCGACCGCCGTCCGCGATGCAGAACCCGCGTTCGATCTCGTCCCTCCACCAGATCGATCACTCACCAAGTCGGTCGGACGCCTCCTGAAGCTCGGTGGTTCCCGACCTGCGGGTCACACGGTTGCGGCGGGAGAGTCTCCTCGCCCGCCGCTCACGTGTCCGGTTGATCCAAGGCCCCCCTCGATCAACCGCTCCAGCCGGTCCCAGGCCCCCCTTGAACCGTCTGCGGATGACGGTGCCCCCACCCCATCCATCCCTTGAATCGGGCTGAGTAGGGCAGGCGTTACACAGATCGCCGATATTCGTAAAAATTGCGCAAAGATGCGCGAGATAAGCCTTACCGAGCGGACCGAGGTGTGCGGTTCAGGCGACGGAGGCCCAGGCGAGGTGCGCCGCGCCGAGCAGGCCGGCGTTGTCCAGCTGAGCCGGCTCCACAGTCAGCTCCGCGACGAACGGCAGCTGCGCCAGTCGCTTCACCCACGCCTGCACCGGGTCGAACAGCACCGGCCCGGCCTTCGCGACCCCGCCGCCGATCACGACCGTGGTCAGGTCGACCGTGACCGCGGTCGCCACGATCCCGGCGGCCAGCGCCTGCGCGCCGTCGTCGAAGATCGCCAGCGCGAGCTCGTCACCGGCCGCAGCGTCAGCAGCCAGTACGGCGGCATCCACGTCCTCGTCCGTCCGCCATCCACGCCGCTTCGCCCGGGCAACCATCCGCGGGCCGCTCGCGTACGCCTCGACGCAGCCGTACGACCCGCAGGCGCACGACTCGCCGTCCTGGTCGACGACCACATGGCCGATGTGCGCCGCGTTGCCGGACTGCCCGATCCACGGCTTGCCGTCGACGACCAGGCCGCCGCCGACGCCGGTCGACACGACGATCCCGAGCAGCGTCTCCGCGTCCCGGCCGGCGCCGCTCCAGAACTCGCCGAGCGCGAAGCAGTGCCCGTCCAGACCGAGAGCCACGGGTACGTCGCCGGTCAGCGCCCGGACCCGGTCGACCAAGGGGAAGTTGCGCCACCCGGTGATGTTCACGGGGGAGACCAGGCCGTGCTGCTGGTCGAGCGGACCGGCGGAGCCGATGCCGACAGCCAGGGGAATGACGTCGCCGCGGACGCGCTTGATCAGCTCACCGAGAGCGGCGAACACCTCATCGGCGTCGCCGGGCGGGGTGAGGATCCGGTCGCCGGTGAGAATCGTGCCGTCCGCGGACACCAAAGCGGCGGCCATCTTCGTGCCGCCGATGTCGATTCCCAGCACGGTCTCCCGCGCTATCGCTTCGTCGTCGCTCATCGTCCCCCCGGTCAGGGCGGTCAGGTCGAGAGACAACGTTATCCGTAGTCGGCTCGAACAGACAGAGGTGAATGCAAGTAATCACGGTAAACCCGCAGGAAGACGGCAGTTAACTGCCATGACAGGTCCTGACAACGATGCCCCTCCAGGCCTCGAAAGGCGGCTAATTATTAGCCGCCGGTGACAGCTGGCGCGCGAACCCCGCGGCAGGAGAGGGTTGGGGGATGAGTGATCAACTGGATCGGGATGCCGCCGGCTCGCTGGTTGTCGGCTTCAGTGGGACGACTGCCACCGACGAGCTCCGGCGGGGCGTCGCCGGTGGGCTCGGGGCGGTCATCCTGTTCACCCGCAACGTCGCGGACGCCGAGCAGGTCGCCGCGCTGACGGCCTCGCTGCGGGCGGAGCGCCCGGATCTGATCGTGGCGATCGACCACGAGGGCGGCGAGTTCAGCCACCTCGCCCCGGCGAACCCGTGGCCGCTCGCCTCACCGCGCCTGCTCGGCGACCTGGACGACCTCGACCTGACCCGGGCCTCGGCCCGCGACGCCGCGGCGACGCTCGCCACTCTCGGCATCGACCTGATGCTCGCGCCGTCGGTCGACGTGAACAGCAACCCCGCGAACCCGATCATCTCCACCCGCTCGTTCGGCCGTACTGCGGACGTCGTCTCGCGCCACGGTGTCGCGTTCGTCGAGGGCGTCCACGAGGCGGGGATCGCGGCCTGCCCCAAGCACTTCCCGGGCCACGGCGACGTGGCGGTCGACTCGCACTCGGACCTGCCACGCGTCGACCGCTCGATCGAGGAGGTCCAGGCGGTCGAGCTCGCTCCGTTCCGGGCGACGATTGCCGCGGGGGCCGACGTCGTGATGAGCGCTCACATCGTGTTCTCGGCGTACGACGACCAGCCGGCCACTCTCTCGCACCGGGTGCTGACCGGACTGCTGCGCGAGGAGCTCGGCTTCTCCGGGGTCATCACGACCGACGCGCTCGAGATGCAGGCGATCACCAAGAACCGGTCGATCGAGGACGCCGCGGTCGAGTCGATCGCCGCCGGCGCCGACCTGGCGATGATCGCGGTCGGTACTGCGGACCCGCACGCCCTGATCGACCGCGTCGCCGATGCCGTGCGCGGCGGCACGCTGAAGGCCGAGCGCGTCGCCGACGCGGCCGCCCGGGTCCGTGCCCTTGCCGCTTCGCTAGGTCAGCGCACCCGGCAGCCGGGTCTCGACGGCGCCCCGATCCGCGAGGTCGCCGCCCGCGTGGTCGCCAACCAGTCGTTCCCCGAGCTCGGCCCGGCGCCGTACGTCGTCGACCTCACCCAAGGCCTGCACCCGGCCTGGAACCCGTACTTCTCGGGTCTCCCTGAGATCTTCACCCGCATCGCTCCCGGCGCGGACGGCGTCGTACTGCGTGGTCAGCACCGCGAGACGAACGCGACCGAGCCCGAGAACGACGCGATCGCCAAGGCAGCCCCAGCCGCCGAGGGCCGGCCGCTCGTGATCGCGATCCAGGACGCCGGCCGTACGCCGTGGATGCGTGAAGCCCTCACCCACCTCCTGCAGAAGCACCCCGATGACGTGTTCGTCCTGTGCACCGGCATCCCGGAGGACCAGGCTCTGATCCCCGAAGGAACGCCCTCTGCGACCACGTCCGGCCGCAACCTGGTCGTCCTGGAGGCCGTCGCGAGGGAGTTGACCCGCTAGCTGGGGCGGCAGCCCAGCTCCAGATCGAGGGCGTGCTGCTCGACGTAGTTGAGGGCGTGGCGGACCGCGCCGACGGACACGATCGCGTCGCCGAGGGACGAGACGGCGATGCGCGGCGGCGTACTGGTGTAGCCGGCCAGGTGCTTCTCGAGGTCGGGCAGCAGCGCGGCGGCGGCCTCCGCGACCGCGCCGCCGAGGACGACGAGCTCCGGGTTGAACAGGATGCCGACGGTGGCGATCACCCGGGCGGTCCGGGCGGCGATCTCCTGAAGGATGCCTAGGGCAACTTCATCGCCCCCGGCCGCTGCGCTGAACACCTGCTCGGCGGTCACCTCGCCGCCGTCGGCCAGCGTGCGCAGCGACGTCTCGACGGCCGGGTCGGCGACGGCCGCCGTACCGTTCTCGCGGGCGATCCGGGCGATGCCGTGGGTGTCGCCGACGCCCTCGATCAGCTTGAGGAACACCATCTCGCCGGCGCCGCCGCGGCTACCGTGCAGCAGCCGCCCGGAGTCCATCAGCCCGGATCCGAACCGCTCGCCGGCCAGCAGTACGACGAGGTCGTCGACGTTGCGCGCCTCGCCGCGCCAATGCTCGCCGAGGGTGGCGAGGTTCGCGTCGTTCTCCAGCAGGACCGGCCAGCCGTGCAGCTCGGTCAACCGCTTCGCCAGGTCGCCGTCGAAGCGCCGCCAGAACTCGTCGTCGACCAGGATGTTTCCCTCCCGGTCGACCGGTGCCGCGACGCCGACGCCTGCCACCAGCACCTGCTCGTTCGACACCTCTGCGGACGCGAGCGCCTCGATCACCGTCTCGTGCACGATCTCGGTCCGCTCGACCGGCGTCTTCACTCCGGCCGCGGACCGCCCGGCCTTGGCCACCGTCTCGCCGCGCAGGTCCGAGACCAGCACGGTCGTCTTCGAGGCGCCGATGTCGATGCCGAGCACATACCCCGCGTTGTTGTTGTACTCGAACCGCCGCGAGGGGCGGCCGACCGACGTACGGCCCGGGTCGAGCTCGACCACCCAGCCCATCGAGATCAGGTCGTTGCAGACCGCGTGCACGGTCGCGCGGGTGAGGCCGGTCGCCTCGATCAGGCCGGTACCAGTCATCACCCGCGCGCGGGTGAGCACGCCCAGTACCTTGCCCGCGTTCACCCGGCGCAACATCGTCGGTGTGGCCGTCGGCGGGGTAGCCGGTGGTTTTGCCATGAAAGCCCCTTGACCTGTCGTCGTACCGACCGCAGAATACATGCAGATTCTAAATTTAGAGCCTATATATAAACCCTGGGTTACCAACAGATTCCGAGTGAGGCGATCGTGACGAGTCCGCAGAGGACCGATCCCGACTGGTGGCGGCAAGCCGTCGTCTACCAGATCTACCCGCGCAGCTTCGCCGACGCCAACGGTGACGGCGTCGGGGACCTGCCGGGCATCATCAGTCGAGTCCCGTACCTGGTGGCGCTGGGGATCGACGCGGTCTGGCTGAGCCCGTTCTACCCGTCCGCGCTGGCCGACGGCGGGTACGACGTGGACGACTACCGCAACGTCGACCCGCGGCTCGGCACGCTGGACGACTTCGACGAGCTGATCGAGGCGCTGCACGCCGAGGGCATCAAGCTCATCGTCGACATCGTCCCGAACCACACCTCCGACCGGCACGAGTGGTTCGTCGAGGCGCTCGAGGCGGCCAAGGGCGAGTCGGCCAGGGAGCGGTACATCTTCCGCGACAGCCCGGACGGCGCCCCCGACGAGCCGCCGTCGGACTGGGACTCGGTGTTCGGCGGTTCCGCCTGGGCCAAGACCGACGACGGCCAGTGGTACCTGCACATGTTCGCCGCCGAGCAGCCGGACCTGAACTGGCAGCACCCGGAGGTCCGCGCGGACTTCCTGGAGACGCTGAAGTTCTGGTCGGACCGCGGGGTCGACGGCTTCCGCGTCGATGTCGCACACGCGCTGGTGAAGGACCTGTCCGAGCCGTTCCCGTCGAAGGCCACGCTGCCGCGGCAGTCGGAGTCGAACGGCAAGCACCCGCTGTGGGACCAGGACGGCGTCCACGAGATCTACCGCGACTGGCGCAACCTGCTGAACACCTACGACCCGCCGAAGTCGGCCGTGGCCGAGGCGTTCGTACCGGCTGCCCGCCGGGCCCGGTACGCGAGTGCCGACGGGCTCGGGCAGGCGTTCAACTTCGACCTGCTGCAGGCCGACTTCGAGTACGAGAAGTTCCGCAAGGTGATCGAGGCGAACCTCGCGCTCGCCGAGGAGAACGGCTCGTCATCGACCTGGGTGTTCTCGAACCACGACGTCGTCCGGCACGCCACCCGCTACGGCCTGCCGAAGAACCCGAAGGGCGGCTGGCAGGACGGCAAGGACTGGCTGCTGAGCAACGGCACCGAGCCGACGGTCGACGTCGCGCTCGGCCTGCGCCGGGCCCGCGCCGCGACGCTGCTGATGCTCGCGCTGCCGGGATCGGCGTACCTGTACCAGGGCGAGGAGCTCGGTCTGCAGGAGGTCGGCGAGCTGCCGGCCGCGAACCTGCAGGACCCGGCGTACTTCCGCTCGAAGGGCGCCGAGAAGGGCCGCGACGGCTGCCGGGTGCCGATCCCGTGGACCGTCGACGGGCTGTCGTTCGGCTTCGGTCCGGGCGGGTCCCACCTGCTGCAGCCGAAGTGGTTCGGGGCGTACTCCGTCCAGGCGCAGGACGGCGACCACGAGTCGACGCTCAGCATGTACCGCAAGGCTCTCGCCGTACGGCGTGGTCTGCGCACCGGCAACTCGCTGACCTGGGTGGACGCGACGGACTGGGTTCTGCACTTCACCCGCGACGGCGGCTGGCAATGCATCACGAACTTCGGCGCGGCTCCGGTCGAGCTGCCCGACGCCGCTGTCGTGCTGTCCAGCGGTCCGCTCGAAGGCGACAAGCTGCCGAGCGCCACAACTGCCTGGCTGATCTAGCCAGGTTCTACAGACTCGTTCCGGTCAAGCCGTCGGCCCCTGTCGACTGCCCTCCCCCTGTGGCCGGAGCGAACCGTCGGAGCGGGTGCGGTGGCGGATGCGGCGGGGCGGTCGCACCTCCACCCTCCCACCGACGGAACTGGTTGTGGCGGGGGCACCGGGCGGCTGCCCCCGTCACAATCCAGCTCTCGATCCAGCAAGTGTCAGGATAAGTACCGTGACGACGCTTGCTGATGTGATCGCGGTGATGGATCGGCTCTACAACCCGGCCTGGGCGGAGTCCTGGGATGCGGTCGGGCTGGTGACCGGCGATCCGGAGCAAGAGGTACGGCGGGTGTTGTTCGCCGTGGATCCGATGCGGGCCGTCGTCGACGAGGCGATCGAGGGCGGGTTCGATCTGCTCGTCACGCATCATCCGTTGTTGCTGCGCGGTGTGAACAGTGTCGCGACGACCACGCCGAAGGGCCGGGTCATCAACGACCTGATCCGCGGCGGTGTCGCGCTGCATGTCTGTCACACCAATGCCGACAATGCGAACCCGGGTGTGAGCGACGCGCTTGCCGCCGCGATCGGGCTGCGGGACACGCGGCCGTTGAAGGCGATGCCGGCCGAGCCGATGGACAAGGTGGTCGTGTTCGTCCCGCTCGAGGAGACCCAGGCGATGCTGGACGCGCTGGCGAAGGCCGGCGCCGGGCAGATCGGCGACTACGAGCGAGCCGCGTGGAGCGGTATCGGCGAGGGAACGTTCCGGCCGCTCGAGGGCGCGAACCCGACGATCGGCAGCGTCGGCGATATCGAGGTCGTCCCGGAGAACCGGGTCGAGATGATCCTGCCGCGGCACAGGCGCCGAGCGGTGGTCGAGGCCCTGATCGCGGCGCATTCGTACGAGGAACCGGCGTACGACGTCTATGAGCTGGCGTCGCAGCCGAGTGAGCGCGGCGGCGGGCGGATCGGCGTACTCGCGGAGCCGTTGCCGCTGGCCGACTTCGCGCGGCTGGTGGCCGAGAGTCTGCCGCGGACCGAGCACGGCGTCCGTGTATCCGGCGAGCTGGATCGGATGATCGAGACCGTCGCGGTGGTCGGGGGAGCGGGCGATTCCGAGTTCGATCGCGTCCGGGCGGCGGGCGTGGATGCGTACCTCACCGCGGACCTGCGACACCATCCCGCCACCGAGGCCCGTGCGTACGGCGACCCCGCGCTGGTCGACGTCGCGCACTGGGCCAGTGAGTGGCCGTGGCTGGCGGATGCGGAGCGGCTCCTGCGCGATGGGCTCGCGGCCCAAGGCAGTACCGTGGACACTCACATCTCAACACTTTGCACGGACGCATGGACCTTGCGGATCTGAGTGCGCCGCCACGACCTAAGGAGACGACTCTGAACGCCGAGCCCGCCGTCCAACGCCGGTTGCTGGACCTGCAGGATCTCGACCTGCAGCTGGATCAGGTCGCGCACAAGCGCGCGTCGTTGCCCGAGCACCAGGCCCTCAAGGACCTGTCCGCCGAGAAGTCCGTGGTCGACCGCGAACTCGTCACCGCCGACACCGAGGTCAGCGACCTGCAGCGCGAGCAGAAGAAGGCCGACAGCGATGTCGAGCAGGTCCGCCAGCGCCGTGCGCGCAACCAGCAGCGGCTCGACTCCGGACAGGTCACCTCGCCGCGCGACCTGGAGAACCTGCAGCACGAGATCGGTTCGCTCGACCGCCGGATCTCCGACCTGGAGGACTCCGAGCTCGAGGTGATGGAGAAGCTCGAGGCCGCCGAGGTCGTCCAGGCCGACCTGCGGACCCGGGCCGAGGCGTTCGCCGGCCGGCAGTCAGAGCTGGAGACGACCCGCGACGGCGCGCTCAAGGAGCTCGACGAGCAGCGCGCGCAGGTGACCGACAAGCGGACCGCCGTCGTCGCCGAGCTGCCGGAGCCCCTGGTCGCGCAGTACCAGCGGCTGCGTGAGCACAACGGCGGCATCGGCGCCGCGCCGCTCGTCGGCAAACGCTGCATGGGTTGCCGGATGGAGCTCGCCCCGTCCGACCTCAACGCGATCAAGGCAGCCCCGCCGGACGCCATACTGCGGTGTGAGGAGTGCGGCCGGATCCTCGTCCGTACCTCGGAGAGCTCGGTATGACCTATTCGCACGTCATCGTCGAAGCTGACGGTGGATCGCGGGGCAATCCGGGACCGGCGGCGTACGGCGCTCTCGTGCGTGATCCGGCGACCGGCGAGGTGATCGCGCAGCAGGGCAGGACGCTCGGCATCGCGACCAACAACGTCGCGGAGTACTCCGGACTCATCGCGGGGCTGGAGCTCGCCGCGGAGTACGCGCCGGATGCCTCGATCGAGGTGCGGATGGACTCGAAGCTGGTCATCGAGCAGATGGCCGGCCGCTGGAAGATCAAGCACCCGGACCTGAAGCCACTGGCGATCAAGGCGCAGGGCCTCGCGCCGTTCGGCACCGAGTGGACCTGGGTGCCGCGTGCGCAGAACTCGGCCGCGGACGCGCTCGCGAACAACGCGCTCGACGGTGTGCCGATCCCGCTGAAGCCGGAGGCCGCGGGACCGGGCCCGGGAGTGGTGCAGGAGCCGTCCGATCTGCAGAAGGCGTTGCAGGGCTGGGGTCCGCAGGCCGAGCCGCCGACGCAGCTGATCTTCCTCCGGCACGGCGAGACGCCGCACACCGTGGAGAAGCGCTTCTCCGGTGCCGGCGGCGACGATCCGGCGTTGAGCGACACCGGTCGCGCGCAAGCGGTAGCCGCAGCGGAGTACCTCTCGCGTATCGGCGGGGTCGACGCGGTGGTGACGTCGCCGATGGTGCGGGCCCGGCAGACGGCCGATGCGGTCGCGTCGAAGCTCGGGCTCGAGCCGGTCGTCGACAACGGCTGGATCGAGTGCTCGTTCGGCGACTGGGACGGGCACACGTTCGCCGAAGTACAGCAGAAGTGGCCGGAGGCGCTGAACGCCTGGATGGACTCGACGACTGTCGCGCCGCCCGGCGGCGAGTCGTTCGACACCTGTGCGCGACGGGCACGGTCGGCGCGGGACGGGCTGCTGGCTCGCTACCCCGGCAAGACAGTCGTCGTGGTCACGCACGTGACACCGATCAAGCTGATGGTCCGATCGGTGCTGCAGGCCCCCATGGCGTCGATCTTCCGGATGGAACTGCGCCCCGCAACCCTGACCGAGATCCACTGGTACGCCGACGGCCTCGCGTCACTCCGCTCGTTCAATATCCAGCCTGCTCTAGTCTGACGGCATGCCGCTGCAGAGAGTTCACTTCGCCGAGGACGTGCCGGAGGTGTTCCGGGCGTCGTTGCAGGACATCCGTCGGGAGCAGGAGGTCCCGGCCGACTTCCCTCCCGAGGTGACTGCCGCGGCGGTGGCAGCGGCTGCGAACGTGCGGCTGCCGGAACTCGACCGGACCGACATCGAGTTCGTCACGATCGATCCGCCGGACTCGATGGACCTCGACCAGGCCTTGCACATCGAGCGGACCGGTGACGGCTACACCGTGCACTACGCGATCGCCGACGTCGGCGCGTTCGTCCAGGCCGGCGACCCGATCGACGTCGAGGCCCGGAAGCGTGGCGAGACGCTGTACGCGCCGGACAAGCGCACCCCGCTGCACCCGCCGGAGCTCTCCGAGGGCGAAGCCTCCTTGCTGCCCGACCAGGTGCGACCCGCCCTGCTCTACACGATCACCGTCGACGCTCGCGGCGAAGGCACCGGTGTCGTCTGCGAGCGCGCGCTGGTGAAGTCGCGGCTCAAGCTCAACTACGCCGGCGTACAGAAGGACCTCGACGCGGGTACGGCGTCCGAGTCGCTGCAACTGCTCCGCGAGGTCGGGAAGCTCCGCGAGGAACGCGAACTGGAACGCGGCGGCGTCAACCTGCCGATCCCCGACCAGGAGGTCGTCACCTCCAACCACGGCTGGGGTCTGGAGTTCCGCGCCCCGCTGCCGGTCGAGGGCTGGAACGCGCAGATCTCGCTGCTGACCGGGATGGCCGCCGCAGGGCTGATGATGAAGGGCAAGATCGGGATCCTGCGCACGCTGCCCGAATCGCACGACGACCTTCGCCGCAAGCTCGGCAACACCGCCAAGGCGCTCGGGATCGTCTGGCCCGACGACACGACGTACGCCGCGTTCATCCACGGGCTCGACCCGAAGGTGCCGGCGCATGCGGCGATGCTCGCGGCGTGCACGGTGCTGTTCCGCGGCGCCGGGTATGTGGCGTTCGCGGGAAGCGTGCCGGCGTCGCCGCAGCATGCCGCGATGAAAGCGGAGTACGCGCATGTCACTGCGCCGCTGCGTCGGCTCGTGGATCGTTGGACCGGGGAGATCTGCGTCGCGCTCTCGGCAGGTACCGAGGTGCCGGCCTGGGTGCGCGAGTCGATGGACGAGATCCCGAAGATGATGGACGACGCGGACCGGCGGGCGCATGCGTACGAGCGGTCGATCGTCAGCATGGTCGAGGCGGGCCTGGTCGCGGACCAGGTCGGGTCCGAGTTCGACGGCGTGATCACGGACGTCGACGAGCGGGACAAGAACCGCGGCATCGTCGCGCTGTCCGCGGTCGCGATCGAGGGCCGCGTCACCGGTACTGCATTGCCGCTCGGCAAGGAGGTCCGCGTGAAACTCGTCGAGGCCGACATCGCCAAGCGGACCGTTTCGTTCGAGCTAGTCGGCTAGGTAGTCCTCCAGCGCGGCCGTCGTTCGCTCCAGGTCGCCCGTCGCAAGCAGGTCAATCAGCGCACCGCGCAGCATCGCCAGTACGCCGGTACGTCGCGCCACCGCATCCGGGTCCGGTTGTGTTGCCTTGAGCAACTCGAGCCAGTCGTCGACCGTCGAACGCGCGAAATCCGCCCACGGCCCCTCGGGCGCGACCAGGGACCGCCCGTACGCCTCGACCCAGAACGTCATCAACGGCCGCCGCTCCGGCGCCGACATCCAGGTCCACAACTCTCGTGCGACCACCTCCAGCCCGGGTGGTACGTCGTGCTGGTCCTGAATGCGCCGTAGAAGCTCCAGCTCATCGGCGCGCGCACGGGCGAGCAACGCCCGGATCAGGCCGTCCTTGCTGTCGAACAGGAACAGCAGTACGCGCGGGCTGGACCCGATCGCGGTCGCCAGCGGGCGCAGCGACAGGTCGGCCAACCCGTGGGTGAGCGAGTAGGCGTACGCGCGCTCGAGCAGTTCCTGCTGGCGAGCAGACGGGGCTTCCTTAGTCGACGGCACCCGGTTAGTATCTCTTACTGAAACAGTCGTGTCAGTAGATCGGGTGGACGAATGATCAGAAAGCTGGGACAGCCGGGCGATCTCGGCTGGGTGGTGCAGGCGCACGCGGAGATTTACGCGGCGGAGTACGGCTGGAGTGCGCAGTACGAGGTGCTGATCGCGCAGATCGTGGCGGCGTACGCGTCCGACCACGACGACGAGCGCGAGGCGGCGTGGATCGCCGAGGTGGACGGGGAGCGGGCGGGCAGCATCTTCTGCGTGCGCGGGCCGGACGAGACGACGGCGCAGTTGCGGCTGTTGCTGGTGACGCCGGCGGCTCGGGGGTTGAAGCTCGGTGTTCAGCTGGTCGACACGTGCCTGGAGTTCGCCCGCGCTGCCGGTTACAAGCGAATGGTGTTGTGGACCAACGATCCGTTGGTTGCCGCGCGCCACATCTACCTGTCGCGCGGATTCCGGCTCACGGCCACCGAGCCGCACGAGATGTGGGGCGACGCGTTGGTTGGTCAGACCTACGAGTTGGACCTCTAGGTCCGGCAGGCCGGAGCGCCTGGCGACGGGGTCTTGTAGATCGCGTGCGACAGGAAGGCGTTGAGGTAGCCGTTCGTGACCGTGAGGGCGTGGCGCGGGCCGACGGTGCCCAGCGGTAGGAACTTCCTGAGCGGGTAGGCCAGGTAGTAGACGCCGTAGTCGGTGAAGTTGAAGTGCCGGCTGCCGGGGATCGTCGCGCACCACGCCGCGCCATTGCTTGCTTTGAGCAACGACAGGGCGCGGTTGCGGTCGGTGTCGTTCTTGGCGTCCGGGCCGCACACGCTGGTGATGCACGAGTCGTCCGCGCCGAGCAGCATGATCGGTGCCTTGACGCCCTTCGTCACCACCTCGCCGAACTGGCTGCCGTCCAGGTCGACCGCGGCTGCGCAGCGTTGGTCCTGCCGACAGGCTTCGAGCGATGCCGCGCCGCCGAACGAGTGGCCGACGTACGACGGTCCGACCGCGGAGTCGACGGAGCCCGGGAGCTGTTTGGCGACCATGCCGGCGGCGAAGCGCGCGTCGGCCGACCAGACCGTGACGAGGTGGTCGCCGACCTGTTGTGAACTCTCGGTGCTGTCACCGAGGTTCGGCGGGTTCGCTTCGGGTTTGCTCTCGACGGTCTTACCGCCGAGGACAGTGAGATTCGCGCTGTACGTCGGCGTGACGCCCGCGACGAGGTACCCGTGACTCGCGAGATCCTCTGCGAGAGCGGCGTACATCGGGGCGGACAGACCCATGCCCGGCATCAGGACGACGACCGGGAAGCGGCCGGGTGCGACGGCGACGCGATCGAGGGCACGGTCCTGGAGGGTGTCGAACGGTCCCTGGAAGACCGCGATCGGCGACTTGAGATGGAGGCCGCTCCACTCGCCCGGGGCGTACTGGACACGGCGGCCGGTGGTGTCTTTGGCGACCGGGTACCAGAGCCAGACGGCGAGCTTGCGGGGGCCGTCCGCGTATGGGTCGCGGCGCGGTGTGTCGGTCCACTCGAACGTCCGGCGGCCGACCTGATAGCTCCCGGTCGTTTCGGGTAGCGATACCGGTTCAGACCGCTGGATCAGCACCCACCCGATGTACCCGGCCCCACCGAGCAGGACGATCAGCAGCAGGATCACGATCCCGGTCCGCACCCGTCTGCGCATACGCCCAGTTTCTCATCGCCTACGGGTCGAACCGGGCTCCGACCCACGCACGCGTGGGCCGGAGCCGGATCGTTCAGCTGACCGACTGGATGATCACGTCTCCCGAACCGATGAGGACGTTCGCATCCGTCCGGGCCTCCACGTTGCCGTAGAGGACCCGCCCTGCAGCGGGAGCCGCGGTCGGGGTCACTGTGGCCGGAACGGTCCACTGTGCTCCCGCGGCCCTTGGTGCGTTGGCATCGGCGACGGCGATCGAACCGTACGCCGCATTGATCAGTACATCGCGATAGTTGTACGTCGTCGTCCCAGACGGCACTGCGAACCCGTCGACGAGGATGACCCAGACGCCCACCGCGGGATTGTTGACGGTGAGCGCCTCCACCGCGGTACTGCCCGCGCTCTGTGCTGTCAGCACACAGGAGCCCGTCGAGCAGTTGTACGCGAACAGGTCGAGGTCGGCGTTGATGTCACTCGCGCCGCCGATCGCCGCGCGGAGCGACGTCGTACCCGGCGTGACATTGACCTGGAACTGCTGCTGTGCGCCGTCGGCGATCGTCGGTGTCGCCAGCTTCGCACTACCGAGCGCAGTACCCACAGCCCTACCGGTGAACGGACCCTGCTGGTTCGTCAGCGTGTAGGAGCGGCTGATCGGCTGGCCGAGCGTGCCACTCGCGATGACGTCCGGGTTCGGCGAGACCGAGACACCGAGCAACGATGCCGACAGTGTGTACGGCGTGTTCAGCAGGTCCGACGTACGACGGGCCTCGACCGTGATCTCCCAGACGCCCGGCTGCGGGTTGCTGACCGTACGGCTGAGCGGATCGCCGCCACACGTCCCGCCGGGGACCGGTGGGCTGTAGCAGTACAGGCTGTTGGTCTCAGCGGATTCGCTCGGTACGCCGTACGGGCTGAACCGGAGGAATCGCGCCTGGCCGGTGCCGGGTGTCGCGTCCGGACCCGACAGATCGACCTTGAACGCAGCCACGCCCGCCGGGACCTGGAAGAAGTAGCTGGTCGTCTGGTTGCGGCCGATCTTGCCGCTGACCGTCTTCGACGGAGTTGCGGTCGTCAGGCCGTACGGCACCACGATCGTGTTCAGGGTCTGGAACTCGATCCCTGGTGAACTGGTGTCGTCGAACTGCAGCAGCGCCGAGTGTGCGCCGACGGACTTGGCCTTGACCAGGACCGGTAGCGACACGTCCGTGTTGAGCGGCAGCTTGACGTTGCCGGCGGTGACGAAGGTGCCGTCCCCGCTGAGCCACGACAGGTTGTACTTCACCGTGCCGGCCGGTCCCGACGTACGACGCAACGTGTACGTGCGGGTGTACTGGGTGCCGAGTACGACGCCCTCGCGGTCGTTGATGCCGGTGCCGATACCCGGCGTCTTGAGGAAGGCCGACAGCGCTGTGCTGACCGGGACCGCGGCGGTGATCGTGTCCGTCCGCGGGCTCTTCTTCAGCAGGTTCCAGGCGGAGTTGACGTTCGCGAGGCCGTTGCCCTGCTCATAGGCGCTGTAGTCGGTCAGGAACCGTGCCGACGAGAACAACGACTTGCGTAGCTGTGCGGGCGTGACCGAGATGCCGTTGGCCTGTGCGGCGCTGAGCAGCACGGCGGCTGCCCCGGCCATCTGTGGCGAGGCCATCGACGTGCCCTGGAACATGCCGTAGCCCGGTGGCAGCGTGTAGGTGCCGACGACCGGTTGTCCCGGTTGCCAGGTCGGGACGGCCGAGATTGCCGAACCAGGCGCGACGATCTCGGGCTTGAGAGCGCCGTCCTCGGCCGGACCGCGGGACGAGAACGGGTGCAGGTTCTCGGCCGGGCCGGTCTTCGAGCCGTAGTTGGCCAGCCAGCTCGCGCTGGTGATGTACGAACCGACACTCACGACCTTCGACGCCACGGCAGGGTCGCCGATCGTGTTCATACCCGGTCCGCTATTACCGGCGGAGAAGAACATCTGGACGCCGTACGTCTCGATCAGCGAGTTGTACAGGTCGGCGCGGGCGTTGTTGCCGTCGTTCAGCGCCGGGAGGCCGCCGATCGACATGTTGATCACGTTCACGTGTGCCTGGGTGACCGCGTAGATCATGCCCTCGAGCAGCGCGTGGTTGGTGCAGCCGGCGATGAACAGACACACCCGGACCGAGACCAGCTTGGCGCCCGGTGCGGCACCGCTCATCTTTCCGCCGAGCAGCTTGTTACCGGCCACGATGCCCGCGACGTGCGAACCGTGCGCGCCGGAGACGATGCCGATGTTGACCGCGTTGTCGGCCGAATCGGTCTGGACCACGAACGGCATCGACTCGTTGATCGCCGTCGCCGGGTTGTCCGTACCGAACGTCCCGATGTCCTTGTTGACCTTGTAGTCGGTCATCGGCTTTTCGTCGGCGAAGTTCTTGTTCTGGTTGGCGTCCACCCAGACCGTGTTCGTCACCTGGTCCCACGCGACACCGAACGTGCCCACCGAGCCCGCCGGGTTGCCGTCGCGGTTGACGTCGTTGCCGAGCTCGCCGCCCAGCCGCGGGTCGCGCTCGTTGAAGACACCGAACTTGACCGTGCCGGCGCCCGGGGGAGCGGTGTAGTCGGCCGGCAGCGCCCCGGTCATCTGGATCCAGGTCGGGTCGTTGTCGTTGTTGACGCCGTTGGTGAACGTCGGGTCGGTGTAGGTGACCCAGTCGACGATCTTCCGCTCACCGGTCGACGTCGTGTTCAGCGCCGGGTGGCTCAGGTCGACGCCGGTGTCGAGGATGCCGACCGTCGTACCGCGCCCGTCCCAGGTCGGGTGGGCGTTGACGAACTGGGCCGAGCCGATGTCACCCGTCGGCATGTACGGGTTGACCCGCGGAGTCGTTGCCTTCGGCGGCTGCTGCGGCGTCGGGTCGACGGTGCCCTCGGGGCGTGGATTCTCGAGCGGAATCACCTCGTCGACGTCGGCGGCCTTGACGCCCAGGACGTTCGCGACGTCCTCGGCCTTGTCGATGTTGATCTTGACGCGCAGGTAGCCGATCGAGTCGGTGCGCTTCTCGACGGTGCCGCCGAGCTTGGCGACCCGCTGCGCGACGTCGTTGCTCTGCCCCTTCTCGGCGGCGACCAGCAGCGTGACCGACTTCTGGCCCTTGGACCGTGCCTTCTGCAACAGTGCCTTGTCGCTGTAGCCGAGATCCTTCTTCGCCCTCGGCGGATCGGCGGCCGCCGGCGATACCCCGGCCATTGCCCCCACAAGGAGCGCGGCGAGCGCCACGACCCCAAACTTCCTGGTTCGAGACAGCATTGTGCGAATCCCCTCCCGTGACCCCGTACCCCTGACTCGTTACAGTTCGTGACCCCCAGGAGGCACAGTCGCACCAAATCCCGTTCAGGGCCAGACCTCGACCTGCAGAAAAACCCTTGCCTTGGGATGTCGAACCAGCGGATCCGGCTCCGACGTAGCCGGAGAATCTTTCTGGAGGAGGATGTATGAACCTGCCTGAGGTCGTGTCCCGGGACGAGTGGCTGGCGGCGCGGGAAGCGCTGCTGGCGGAGGAGAAGGCGTTCACCAAGCAGCGTGACGCCTTGAACACCCGGCGGCGGGAGCTGCCCATGGTGCTGGTCGACAAGCCGTACGCGTTCACCGGCGAATCCGGGCCCGCGGAGCTGCTCGACCTGTTCGAGGGCCGGAACCAGCTGGTCGTGTACCACTTCATGTATCCGCCGGACTGGGACGCCGGCTGCCCGAACTGCACCGGCTTCGTGGACGAGATCGGCTCTCTGGAGTATCTGCACGGCGCGAACACGACGTTCGCGCTGGTGTCGCGTGCGCCTTACGAGAAGCTGGCGGCGTACAAGGCCGAGCGCGGGTGGGGGTTCCCGTGGTACTCGTCGTACGGGAGCGACTTCAACTACGACTACAACGTGACGCTGGACGAGTCCGTCGTACCGTTCGTCTACAACTACCGGACCAAGGCGGACTGGGACCTCCGCCCCGGCAACGACTTCATCCAGCAGGACCAGCCGTTCGACCTGCACGGGATGAGCTGCTTCCTGCGCGTGGGCGACGCGATCCACCACACGTACTCGACGTACGGCCGCGGCCCCGACTCCATGACCTTCACGCCCACGGCGCTCGACCTGACCGCGCTGGGCCGCCAGGAGCCGTGGGAGAAGCCGGCCGGCCGGAGCGTCGTGTCCGAGGACGACCACTGCCACTGAGCCGGTCGGGTGAGGAGTGGAACGGGTCGGTCTGTAAGCCGGATTCTGTGGTGGCGATCATCCATCTACGGTGACCGTTGCCGGGCACCTCCAGCGGCCTACCCGCGAGCTCGGGCGGGCAGCCCTCGGACGCTCGCGCGGACGGTGGTTGCCCACCGCCCTTCTTGGCCTTGCTCCACGTGGGGTTTACCGAGCCTCCACAGTCACCTGTGGAGCTGGTGGTCTCTTACACCACCGTTTCACCCTCACCCGCACTCCCATGAACCACGGGGTTCATCGGAGCCGCTGGCGGTCTGTTCTCTGTGGCACTGTCCCGCGGGTTACCCCGGGTGGGCGTTACCCACCACGCTGCCCTGTGGAGTCCGGACTTTCCTCGGCGCCCTGTGACAGGCGACGCGATCGCCCGACCGACCCGTTCCTTGCTCTCAGGATACGGCCTCCGCGGACACCTCCGGCCACAGGCCGTCGGCACCACGCCGGTACGGGCGTACGTCGACCACCGCATCCAGGTTCAACGGGCCGTAGATGTGCGGGAAACTCATCCCGGCCCCGTCCAGGTCCTCGTCGCACAGCGCGGACACCAGCCGGCCGGTGTCGATGACGAGCAGGCAGAGCGGCTGGTCCACGTCGTCGTACGCGAAGTTGGCCACCATCGCGACCTGTTCGGGCCGGGATGCGTGGATGAACGTGGCGCCGTCGTCGAGGCTCTTGCCGCGGGTCGACCACCGGTAGCTCCCGGCCTCGCGCGCAGCCTCCCACTGGTCCACGAACGCGATGTGCAGAATCGTCGCCATAAACCCAACGCTAGCGGCTGCGACTGTGGATTAGGGTGCTCGACATGGCTGACGAGGAGCAGACGGAAACCAAGTCCGATACCGAGACCAAGCCTGCGAAGCCGGTCGACGACCTGGTGACGTCGCAGCACACGGTGACGGTCGACGGGCAGGAGTTGCGGTACACCGCGACGACCGGGCGGATCGTGCTCCGCGAGGAGGTGTACACCGACGGCAAGTTCGAGGGGCTGAAGCCGAAGGCCGAGGTGTTCCTCACGGCGTACACGCTGGACGACGCCGACGCCGCGGATCGTCCGGTGACGTTCGCGTTCAACGGCGGGCCGGGTTCGTCGAGTATCTGGCTGCACCTCGGGCTGCTCGGGCCGCGGCGCGTGGTGTCGGGTGACGTGGGTGAGCTCGCGCCCCCGCCGTACTCGATCGTCGACAACGAGGAGACGCTGCTCAAGTACAGCGATGTCGTGTTCATCGACCCGGTGTCGACGGGGTTCTCGCGGGCGGTCGAGGGGGAGAAGCCGGGGGACTACCACGGGTTCACCCGCGATCTGGAGTCGGTCGGCGAGGTGATCCGGCTGTGGACGTCGCGGAACGGGCGGTGGATGTCGCCGAAGTTCCTGGCGGGGGAGTCGTACGGTACGACGCGCGCGGCCGGGCTGGCCGCGCATCTGCAGCAGCGGTACGGGATGTATCTGAACGGGGTCATGTTGATCTCGGTCGTGCTGGAGTTCGGGACGCTCGACTTCACGCCGGGGAACGATCTGCCGTACACGCTGTTCCTCCCGACGTACGCCGCGATCGCGCACTACCACGGTCTCGTACCGGACCAGACGCTCGAGGAACTGCTCGCCGACGCGGAACGGTTCGCGGCCGGGCGGTACCCGAATGCGCTTGCCCAGGGCAACCGGATCCCGGCGGACTACCGCGCCGAGGTCGTCACCAGACTGGCGGCGCTGACCGGCCTCAGCGAGGACTACATCGATCGCGTCAACCTGCGCATCGAGCACATGCGCTTCTTCGGCGAACTCCTACGCTCCCGCAGGCAAACGGTCGGCCGCATCGACGGCCGCTTCACCGGCTGGAACGCGGACTACGGCTCCGAGACGCCCGAGCGCGACCCGTCCATGAACGCGATCACCGGCCCGTACGCCGCCGCCCTGAACCACTACGTCCGCGTCGAACTCGGCTACGAGAACGATCTCCCGTACGAGGTCCTCAACATGGACGCCGCCAAGAACTGGTCCTTCAAAGAATTCGAAGGACAGCAGATCATGGTCGCCGACAAACTCGCCGAGGCCATGCGAGTCAACCCCCACCTCAAGGTCTACGTAGCCTCCGGCCACTACGACGGCGCCACCCCGTACTTCGCCACCGAACACACTCTCGCCCGCCTACAGATCCCCGCCGACCTGACCCCCAACATCGAAACCAAGTACTACCCAGCCGGCCACATGATGTACATCCACGAAGACTCCCGCATCCAACAATCCGCCGACCTAGGCACCTTCATCGGCGACGCCTCCAACCGATGATTCTGATCCGCCACCCCGGCGCGCCGCAGCCGACCGCCGTACCTGGCGTCGTACTGCGCCCGCCGTCGGTGGCGGACACGGTCGAACTCGGCCACCTGTACTTCGCCTCCTACGACCCCGGCATCGCCGCCGAATCCGAACAGGCCGCCCTGGAAGACATCAACCTCACGTTCGAAGGCGGCTACGGCGTACTCTCTCCAACCCTCAGCCGCCTGGCCTGGGCCGGCGATCAGTTGGTAGGCGCCCTTCTCACGGTCGAACGCGCCCCCTGGCCCGACACCCCCGACTGCCCGTTCATCATCGAACTCTTCACCGCCCCCTCCCACCGCCGCCTCGGCATCGCCAGACTCCTCCTCAACCACTGCGCAGATGCGACGGTCGCCCTACGCGTGGAGGACAACAACCTGCCGGCACTCACCCTCTACCGCAGCGCCGGCTTCCGAAGTGTTGCTGATGGCAACTGAGTTAGCCGCCTTGGCCTAGCATCGCCGCGCAGGCGACGAGTGCGGTCGCTGTCATCAGGGTGGCGACGAGGTATGCAAGCACGGTCGCCGAGAGTGCCAGTGCGCGGCCGTGGGGTTGGCCGTGTGCGTCGCGGAGTCCGGTGCGTGCACAGCGCACCGCCGCGGCGCTGACCAGTACTGCGGGAACGACCTCGAGTACGAGGCCCCATGCGTCGAACGACGGATCCGTGTAGGCCAGCGCGAACATCGCGTCGGCGCCGGCCCACAGGACCAGCGGCGTGAGTAGCGCGAGCACAATCGCCGAGACGGCGGCTGCTCGTGACCAGCGGTGCCGACCATCGGTTGAGCGCATCGAGAGGCTGCTGCGTAGGCGGCTGGCCGCGACCCATGCCGCGACACCAACTGCGACCAACGCGAGGAACGAGAACAGAGCTGCGTTGTCCCGCTGATACGACTCCGGCATCGGCCGCGATTCGTCCACGGACGTGCAGGCTGCGCCGAGCAGCCCACCTGTACAGCCTCAGCCCGGGTACTGCGTGATGTTCACGGGAGGGTTAGTACTTCGGCGCCGGTGTCGGTGACTACCAGTGTGTGTTCGAACTGGGCGGTGCGTGACTTGTCCTTGGTGGTGGCGGTCCAGCCGTCTTCCCAGAGGTCGTACTCGTACGTGCCGAGGGTCAGCATCGGCTCGATCGTGAAGGTCATGCCGGGCTCGATGACGTCGTCGAAGCGTTCGTCGTCGTAGTGGGGGATGATCAGGCCGGAGTGGAACGACGTCGAGATCCCGTGGCCGGTGAAGTCGCGGACGACGCCGTACCCGAACCGCTTGGCATACGACTCGATCACGCGACCGATGATGCTCACCTGCCGACCGGGCTTGACCGCCTTGATGCCGCGGTTCAGCGCCTCGAGCGTGCGCTCGACCAGCAGCCGGCTCTCCTCGTCGACATCGCCGACCAGGAACGTCGCGTTGGTGTCACCGTGCACCCCGTCGAGGAACGCGGTGATGTCGACGTTGACGATGTCGCCGTTCTCCAACGGACGGTCGTCCGGGATGCCGTGGCAGATCACCTCGTTGACCGACGTGCAGAGCGACTTCGGATAACCCCGGTAGCCCAGCGTCGACGGATACGCGTTCCGCTCGATCAGGTACTCGTGGCCGACCGCGTCCAGCTCGTCCGTCGTCACACCCGGCTTCGCCGCCGCACCGACCGCCTGCAACGCCTGCGCAGCCAGCTTGCTCGCGACCCGCATCTTCTCGATCAGCTCGGGCGACGTCACGTACGAACCGTCGAACGGCGTCGGCGCCGGCTTGTCGACGTACTCCGGGCGCGGGATGGAGGCGGGGACGGCGCGGCGCGGCGAGATGTGGCCGGGAGTGAGGATCGACATGGTGAGATCATTCTATTCAGCTGCGACAAGACTCCCAGGAGGTGGTCATCCAGATGAGCGACGATCACAGCAACGAGTGGTACTACAACACCAAGACCGGCAAGGTCGAGCCGTACTCCGGTGCGAAGTCGGGCGACCGGCTGGGCCCGTACAGCTCCCCGGAGGAAGCCGCCCGCGCACTCGAGAAGGTCCAGGAACGCAACGAGGCCTGGGAGAACGACCCGAAGTGGGAGGACGACTGAGCGGTCGTCCCGACCACATGCCGAGGGGCACCACCGGTTCCGGTGGTGCCCCTCAGGTTTGTTGCGGACGTCGCGCGAATGCGGACGACCGGATCAGCGGGCTACCCGCTTGGCCGCGGTCTTACGGGCCGGGGCCTTCTTCGCCGCGGTCTTCCGGACCGCGGTCTTCTTCGCTGCGACGCGCTTCGCAGGCGCCTTCTTGGCAGCGGTCTTCGCCGGTGCCTTCTTGGCCGCGGTCTTACGAGCCGGCGCCTTCTTCGCAACCGTCTTCCGCGCGACGGTCTTCTTCGCCGTCGTCGTCTTCTTGGCGGCGGTCGTGCGCTTGGCCGTCGTCTTCTTCGCTGCCGTCGTCTTCTTGGCAGCAGTCGCGCGCTTCGCCGGCGCCTTCTTCGCAACCGTCTTGCGGGCCGTGACCTTCTTCGCCGGGGCCTTCTTCGCAACGGCCTTCTTGGCGGTGGTGGTCTTGCGGGCCGGCGCCTTCTTCGCCACCGTCTTCTTAGCGGCGGTCTTCTTGGCCGCACTCACCTTCTTCGTCGCTGTCTTCTTTGCTGCGCTGACCTTGCGCGCGGTTGTCGTCCGCTTCGCCGGGGCCTTCTTCGCGACAGTCTTCTTGGCGGGAGAAGCCTTTTTGGCTGTCGCCTTCCCTGCGGCTGCCTTCTTGGCTGGCACTCTGCCTCCTTGGTGCGGCTGAGGAAAACCACGGTGGATTCCTCGTCGTCATGATGATGACAACACTTGTGCGCCACGTAAAGCACCCGAAACGTCTACAGGTTAAGGCGAACTGGCGGCAAAGAGCGGCACAAATGCCGAAAATCCTTGTGCAGAAGGGATTCCGCCGTGCCGTGAGCATGCCGGACGGTCGCAATAATTTCTTGGCGACACGCGGCAGAATCTGCCGTCAACTGCCCCGATCGGCGAGTGTTGTCCTCGGCAACGTCCTGCGAAGACGAGGTGCAACAGGGTCATGAACAGCATGTACGACGACCTCCACAACACTGTCGAACTACCCCGCGATGTACGTCGTGTGGTCAGCATCGTGCCGTCGTTGACGGAGTCGATCGCGGTCACGCATCCGTCGTTGATCGTTGGTGCGACCGACTGGTGTACGCATCCCGCGGACCTCGATGTCGTACGTGTTCGCGGTACCAAGAATCCCGACATCGACCGCATCCGCGAACTCGTACCGGACGTCGTCGTAGCGAACGCCGAAGAGAATCGTGCGGCCGATCTCGACGCGTTGCGCGAGCACGGAATCGCGGTCTGGGTGACGGCGCCGGCAACAGTGCCCGAATCACTCGACTCACTCGAGCGCATGCTGTCCGCGATCGTCGGCGACGTACCCGGATGGTTGGTGCACGCGCGCGACGTGTGGAGTACGCCGTACGACGGAATGCGCCGGCGGGCCGTGATACCGATCTGGCGGCGGCCGTGGATGGCGTTGGGGCGGGACACGTTCGCGGGCGATCTGCTCTTCCGGATCGGCATCGACAACGTGCTCGCACATTCCGGCGAGCGTTATCCGAAGATCGACCCGGACGCGTTACCGGAGTACGACATCGTGGTGCTGCCGGACGAGCCTTATGCCTTTTCCCCGACCGACGGACCGGAGGCGTTCGGCAATCCCGCGCGATGTATCTCGGGCCGCCATCTCACCTGGTACGGGCCGTCGCTCGTCGAGGCACGGGCGTTGCTGACCGACCAGCTGGCGTGATCTCTGCCTCGTCATCTAGACGCTTAGGTATGCCTCACCTACACTCGCCGGGTGCCGTCGATGACCGCGAAGAAGAAGTGCTGCAAGGACAAGCCGAGGTGCAAGAAGTGCCCGGTGGTGCTGATGCGCCTGTCCAAGGCAGGCTGCGCCGAGCGCATCGACAAGGTCCACTACAAGGTGGACAAGAAGGTCCCGAAGAAGGTGCTGAAGCAGGCGCGGGCCCGCTAGGACGCCCGCCGCAGCGTGATCGCGTCGGCCGCCTCGCGCAGCAGACCGGGGATCGTCACGTGCGCGGCCTGACCGGTCGCCTCGAGGTCGTCGCCGTACCACCAGCCGTGTTTGCTGATGGTCTGCAGCTCGAGCTCCTCCTGGTTCGCGAACGTCACGTCGACGCGGTCCACCGCGACCGCGAAGAAGGTCTGGTGCTGGATGATCCGGCACCCGCCCCACTCGAACTCGATCGTGTTCGTCGCCACCGGCGTACCGAGCGCGTCGGCCGGCAGCACGATGCCGACCTCTTCGCGCAGTTCACGGCTGGCCGCTTCGCCGACCGTCTCACCGGATTCGACGCCGCCGCCGATCGTGAACCAGTACGGCGTCTGCGGTTTCAGCGGGTCCCAGCCGTGCAGCAGCAGCACCTTGCCGTCCGGACGCACCGGCAGCACGCGGGCCGTCGTACGGCGTCGGACCGTTCCTGGTGGTGGCAGCTGGGATTCGCTCACACCACAAAACGGTAAGCGACCCGGGCCGCCGCACGTCGCCTGATGCGGCGCGTCTCACATGGTTGCCGCAGACATCTACGATCGGAAGCATGGCGAGTATCGGTCTTGGGCTGGCAGCGCTGGGTCGTCCGGGGTACATCAACCTCGGGCACGACGAGGATCTCCCGCCGGGGCGGGCGGTCGACGACCTCCGGGTCCGCACCCACGAGCTGCTCGAGCAGGCGTGGCAGGCCGGTGTTCGGTACTTCGACGCCGCGCGTTCGTACGGTCTTGCCGAGAAGTTCCTCGGCGAATGGCTGACACCCGAGCGCCGTACGCAACTCACGATCGGTTCGAAGTGGGGCTACACGTACGTCGGTGACTGGCGGACCGACGCGGACACGCACGAGGTCAAGGACCACGGCCTCGCCACGTTCGAACGGCAATGGCCGGAGACCCTTCAAGCGCTTGGTGGACCGCCGGACTTCTACCTCGTCCACAGCCTGACCGCCGACAGTCCCGCACTCGACGACAAGCGCTTGCTCGACCGCCTCGGTGAACTCGCCGACTCCGGCGTCCGCGTCGGCCTGTCCACCAGCGGCCCACGCCAGTCCGAGACGCTCCGCAGGGCAATCGACCTGGGTACGCCGTTCTCCGCCGTACAAGCGACCTGGAACGTACTGGAGCCGTCCGTGGGCGCGGCTCTGGCCGAGGCACACGACGCCGGCTGGTTCGTCGTCGTCAAGGAAGCGGTCGCGAACGGGCGCCTCACCACTCACGGCGGTGAGACGCCCTTCAACGAGTTCGCGCACCAGCGCGGTATCGCTCCCGACGCGCTGGCGATCGGAGCAGCCATGGCTCAACCGTGGGCGGACATCGTCCTCAGCGGAGCCACGACTGCTTCCCAACTGGCGAGCAACCTCGCCTATCGAGTTGACGGACCGTTGACCGAGTTCATCCAGCAGCCCGAGGAGTACTGGACCGAACGCTCGGCCCTACCGTGGATCTGAGCTCCTGCCGCAGCGCACTTGCTCCCGAGCCGGCCTTCGCCGCCGAGGTGAGTGACGCGTCGGGCTGCGGAGCCGGCACCGGCGGGCACTTGACGTCGGACTGGTTGCCAGGCCGACGAGCCGGCAGCGCACCGGTCTGCAGGTAGGCCACGATGCGGTCGTCGGTACACGCCACACCGGACAGCGAACCGGCGTGCGTCGTACCGCCGACACCTTCGATGAGGACTGCGTGCGGGAACGTCTTGCGGGTCTGCAAGGCGCCCGAGTACGGCGTTGCCGCGTCGAGCGTCTCGTTGATCAGCAGCGCGCCCTTCACGTGACGGCCGTCGACCTTCACCGGGTTGCCGGCCTTCGCGGGCCAGAAGGCGCACGGAGCGTTGAACCATGCGTTGGCCCAGGTCAGGAACGGTGCCTTGGCGTAGGTGCTCCAGTTGTCACGGCGCCAGACGTTCCAGTTCGTCGGCCACTTGGCGTCGGTGCAGGACACACCGAGGTAGACGGCGTACCCGTTGTCGTCGAACGGCGGGGAGCCGTACAGGTCGACCAGGGGAGCGGCGTTGCCGTTGTGGACCCACTCGGCGAACGCGCTCGCCACATCCACCCAGCCGTACACGTAGTACGCGGCCTGCGTGAAGATGTCCGTCCACTCGTCCGGCCCGATCTTGCCGTCGGCGGGATGGCCGATGAGTTTGCGCAGTTCGGCGTAGTACCGGGCCTCGACCACGCGCTCGGTGGTGCCGAGATGCCAGACCGAGTCGTGCGCGGCGACGTACGCGAAGAACACCTTGACGCTCTTGTTGAACGCGAAGTCCTGGTCGAGGTTGGCCTTGTACCAGACGCGGGTCGCGTTGACGACGCCGTCGAAGATGACGCGGCGGAAGCGGTTCGGGTACAGCGTGCCGTACACCTGGCCGAGGTACGTGCCGTACGAGAAGCCGTAGTAGTTGATCTGCGGTGCGCCGAGAGCCTTGCGGATGCTCTCCATGTCGCGGACCGAGTCGAGTGTGGTCAGGTGCCCGAGCAGCGCGTGCTGTGCGCTGTTGCAGGCCTTCGCGTATGCCTTCGACCGGTTGATCCAGACCTGCTCGAGCTTCGGCGTCACCGGGACGTACAGCGGCCGGTTGTAACCGGCGTAGTCCGGGATGCAGCTCAACGCGGGCTGGCTCGAACCGACGCCGCGCGGATCGAAACCGATCCAGTCATACGAATCGCCGGCGCCGTTCGGTACGAACTCACCGAAGATCGCGTAGATCAATCCGGAACCGCCCGGCCCGCCCGGATTCACCAGCATCGGGCCTTGTGCCTGCGAGTCGGGGGTCTTGTGCAGGACCCGCGACACCGCCAGCTTGATCTTCGTTCCGTTCGGACGCGCGTAGTCCAGCGGCACCACGACGTACCCGCATTGTGCGCCCCGGCTGGCGAGTGTCGGATTCGTGCAAGTGCTCCATTGCACCGGCGGTGGCGTATAGCTCGCCGGCTTCGAGTCGGTCTGGGACGGTACTGCGCTCGCCGCTGGAATGGAGCTGATTACTCCACCCACCAGCGCGAACGAGACCCCTGCGGCAACAATCAATCGACGAATTCTCATCGGGCCTCCCCTTTTGCCGCAAACATCGTGAACCCGCGAAACCTGGGGAACAAGGCTTCGCGGGGAGTATCCGGAGAGCTACCCGGACAGCACGATGAGTGGTCTAGAAGGTGTGTTCGTCTCCCGGGAAGGCGCCCGATGCAACCTCCGACGCGTACGTCGCGGCCGCGGTGGTGAGGATGCCGCGCAGGTCGGCGTACTGCTTCACGAATCGGGGCATGCTGCCCGAGCGGAGGCCGGCCATGTCCTGCCAGACGAGGACCTGGGCGTCGGTGTCGCGGCCGGCGCCGATGCCGATCGTCGGGATCGGAACCCGCTTGGTGATCTCGGCGGCGACATCTCCCGGGACCATTTCCAGCACCACCGAGAACGCACCTGCTTCGGCCAATGCGACGGCGTCGTCGATGAGACCGGCGGCCTGATCGCCGCGACCCTGCACGCGGTACCCGCCGATGCTGTGCTCGCTCTGCGGCGTGAAGCCGATGTGCGCCATCACCGGGATGCCCGACTGCGTGAGCTTCTCGACCATCGGCACCATGTTGCGGCCGCCCTCGAGCTTGACCGCGTGCACGCCGGCTTCCTTCATGAACCGTACGGCGGTGTGGAACGCCTGCTCCGGCGACGCCTGGTACGAACCGAACGGCAGGTCAGCGACGACAAGCGCATGCTCGACGGCTCCCGCGACCGCACGCGCCAACGGGATCAGCTCATCGACGGTGACCCGCAAGGTCGTGTCGTAGCCGAACACGTTGTTCGCGGCGGAGTCGCCGACGAGCAGGACCGGAATGCCTGCCTGGTCGAAGATCTCGGCGGTGTACTGGTCGTACGCCGTCAGCATCGCCCACTTCTCGCCGCGGTTCTTGAAGTCGCGGAGGTGGTGGACCCGGTACCGCCGCGGTCGCTTACTTGCCTCGCTCGCACCGCCCGGCGCCGGTTGGCCGCCGCCGGCCGCGGACGGACCTTCGGTCCCGGCCGCAGTACTTGCCGACACCTGCGCGCGGCGTGCGGCCCGATGCGTGGAGACCGGCTCGGCCGGGATCTGACTCGGCGCATCCTGCTGAACGTTCGCCCGCCGACGCGCACCGACCGGCCGCTGCCCGTCAGACTCTTCGCTCACCGGCGCATTGCTCTCGTACTCCGCACTCGGGTCGGACAGATAGCCGTTGCCCTGCTCCTGCTGATACGCCTCGATCATCTCCGGCATGTACGCCGTGATCGTCTTGGTGTCCATCGGGTTGGAACGCGGACCACCGGCCGGACGTCGCGAGCCCTCGTCGCGCCTCGCCGCCTGGTCCTGCCGCACCGCATCCTCGCGCCGCGGCGCCTGGTCCTGCCGCACCGCATCCTCGCGCCGGGCCGCCTGGTCCTGCCGCGGGGCATCCTCGCGCCGCACCGCCTGGTCCTGCCGCACGGCATCCTCACGCCGGGCCGCCTGGTCCTGCCGCGGGGCATCCTCGCGCCTCGCCGACTGATCCCGCCGCAGGGCGTCCTCGCGCCGCGGCATGTCTTGCCGCGGGACGTCGTCTCGTCGGGCGACCTGCTCGGACCGGGCCGGCTCGTCGCGCCTCGGCACTTGCTCCTGGTGCGGCGCTTGCTCCTGGGTGGGCCGCTGTTCCTGGCGGGCGGCGTGCTCTTGGTCTTGCCTGGCCAGCTGTGCCTGCAGCGCCGCCAGCTCCTGCCGGGCCCGCTGCTCGTGCGACGGCACTTGCTCGGGACGCGGCTGCTCCTGGCGCGGCGGCTCGAGACGCTGCACCGGCTCCTGCGGCTGGGCAGCCTCGCGAACCGGCTCCTGCGAAGGCGCCTGGCGCGGCGGCTGCTGCGGAGTGACTCCGTTGCTCGACGTATGCCCGTTGCTCGACACGTGCCCATTGCTCGTTGCAGGCGGCGGCGGTGCAGGGCTCGGCTGCGGCGCCGGTGCACTCCAGTTCGCACTCCCGTTGGACGCATGCGGCGGTCGCGGTGTCACGCCGTTGCTCGACTGCGGCGGTGCCGGCGGCCGCGGCGCCTGCGCACCAGGCTGACCGGGCTGGCCCTGCGGCGGTCGTGCGCCGTTGCTCCCCGGCCCGAACGGACTAGGCCGACCCTGCGGCGGCTGCTGACCCTGCGGCCGGAACGGGCTCTCCTGGTACCGCTCGTACGACTCGTCGCGCGATTCCCCGTAGTACTCAGACCTCTCCGGCCGCTGCGGCGGTGCCTGTCGCGGTTGGTGCTGCGACGGCGGCGGCGCGCTCGGCAGGTACGGCGGCTTCGGCACGTACGGCTGCTGCGGCACCGGGCCGCGCTCGTACGTCCGCGGTGCGTTCGGCAGCGACGGCGACGGGTCGAGACCCAGCCCGGAACCTCCGGCTCCGCGGTCCCGCCAGGTGTCGTTGTCGTAGTCCGAGCGGCGGTGCTCCTCGGTTGTCCGATTCTTCGGTCCGGTCCCGTACGGCGACGGCAGCTCCTCGTCGTCGTCCTGGGTACCGGCCGACAGGAAGTTGTCAACCATGCCGCCATCGTCCCACCGTTGCGGAGGGTGAGCGCCACCGGCTGACGGTGAGCGATCGCTCACATCGTCCGGGTAGGTGTCGCGGGGCAGGCCGGAGCGGTCGTGGGTCTCGTCCGACGAGCCCCACGGGGATTCTTGGGATGGGCGGTACCGCCAGGAGTCGCTCAGTGCTCGGCTGCCTTCCGTGCGTCCTCACGCCATGCATTCGTGATCGGCAACCGGCGGTCCCGGCCGAAGGCCTTGTGGGTCAGCTTCGGGCCCGGTGGGTACTGCCGGCGCTTGTACTCCGCGCGGTCGACGAGCTGGATCACCTTCGTGACCAGCTCGGCGTCGAACCCGGCAGCGACGAGTTCCGCACTGCCGCGGTCCTGCTCGACGTAGTCGTCCAGCATGTCGTCGAGCAGGTCGTACGGCGGCAGCGAGTCGGTGTCCTGCTGCCCCGGGCGAAGCTCGGCGGACGGGGGTTTGGCGATCGAGTTCTCCGGGATCGGGGGCTGCTGCCCCTTCTCCTTGGCGTCCGCGTTGCGCCACTTCGCGAGCCGCCAGACGAGCGTCTTCGGGAGGTCCTTCAACGGTGCGTACCCGCCGACCGCGTCGCCGTAGATGGTCGAGTAGCCGACGGACAGCTCCGACTTGTTGCCGCAGGCAAGCACCAGGTGGCCGTCGGCGTTCGACAGGCCCATCCAGACCACCGCGCGGACGCGGGCCTGCAGGTTCTCCTCGGCCAGCCCGGTCAGGCCGAGCGTGTCGAGGAACGGCTGCACCATCGGCTGGATCGGCACGACGCGGTAGTTCAGCCCGGTCCGGGCGGCGAGCTCGGCGGCGTCGTCCCGGGAGTGCTCGCTGGAGTAGATGCTCGGGTTGGAGATCCCGAACACGTGCTCGGCGCCGACCGCGTCGCAGGCGATCGCGGCGACCAGGGAGGAGTCGATGCCGCCGGACAGTCCGAGCAGCACCGACTTGAAGCCGTTCTTCTGGACGTAGTCGCGCAGGCCCGTCACGATCGCGCCGTAGATCTCGGCCTCGTCGGACAGTTGCGGTGCGATCACCGGCGCCATCGCGTCGTACGCCTCGACCGGATCCTCGTGCAGGACGGTGTGGACGATCTCGATGCCTTCGTAGGTGCCTTCCGGCGTACCTTCGGCGGCCGGGAGGTCCAGGTCGACGATCATGCTGCCCTGCTCGAACTGCGGGGCGCGGGCGAAGACCTTGCCGTCGGCATCGGTGACGAGCGAGTCGCCGTCGAAGACGAGCTCGTCCTGGCCGCCGACGAGGTTCACGTAGGCGAGCGCGCAGCCGGCCTCGCGGGCGCGACGGCGTACCAGATCGCCGCGGACGTCGTCCTTGTTCGCCTCGTACGGCGAGCTGTTGATCACGAGCAGGAGACCGGCGCCCGCCTCGTGGGTGACCGCGGCCGGGCCGCCGTCCTGCCAGAGGTCCTCGCAGATCACCAGCGCGACGTCGATGCCGTGGATCCGGATCACCTGCAGGGTGTTCCCGGGAACGAAGTGCCGGAACTCGTCGAAGACGCCGTAGTTCGGCAGGTGGTGCTTCACCGCGCTGGTGACGACGCGGCCCTGGTGGATCACCGCGGCGGAGTTGGTGGGGGAGCCCTTCGGCCGGCCGAGCCGGTCCACGCCCATCGCCGTACCGCCGGCGCGGTCGAGATACCCGCAGACCACGACGATGTCCCCGAGCCCCTCCTCGGCGAGCCGTTCCGCGAGGTCGTGGATCTTGCCCTGCGACGCATCCACGAACGACGCCCGCAACGCCAGATCCTCCACCGGATAACCGGTCAACCCGAGCTCGGGAAACGCCACCACATGCGCACCTTGCTCGACCGCGTTCCGGGTCCACGCGACGATCTTGTCGGCGTTCCCAGCAATGTCACCCACGGTCACATTCAGCTGAGCAAGAGCAACTCGGAGTTGAGGCACGGGAGCACATTACTGGTTCCCCCCGCTCATCCCCACGCCCCTCCAACCTCTTACGTACGCCGAAGGTCCTTGATCAGTAGTTGGTGGATGTCCGGGCGACCAGGAGCGGGGTGAGAGTCGTCCAGCCGAGGGACTCGTAGAGGGGGCGGCCCGCGGGGGAGGCGGACAGGTAAGCGGTGGGGGTTTGGGCGGCTCGGGCGAGGGCGGTCATGAGGGCTCGGGCCAGGCCTCGGTGGCGGTGGGCGGGGGTGGTGGTGATTTGGTCGGCTACGGCGCCGGTGTGGAGGACGGACATGCGGCCGGTGGCGGCTATTTCGCCGTAGCCGTAGATCTGGGCGTCGATGATGGAGGGGGTTGCGGAGAGCTCGAGGGTGTACGGCGGGGGCACGGGGTGCGAGGCGTGGTCCGCGAGGGTGATCGTCATCAGCCATTCGGTGCGGAGGGGCTCGAGGGGTTTGAGGTTGGCGGCCAGGCGGGCCGGGTCGTCGGTGGTGATCGCCAGCCACGACGTCCCGGGCGGATTGCTGTCGGTCAGCGCGAGATGTGCGGCAGCGGTCGCCTGAGCTTCGGTTGCGACGTACTCGACCCGACGCTCCGGTTCGCCGACGCGTACGACGGTGACGTCGTCGACCTGTTGATAATCGGTCCACCCGCGCGCCGCGGACCATCCGCGCTGCCACCGGGTCAGGGCTTCCTCGTGCACCCGCCTATCGAACAGCGACGAAGGTTCACGCGCGGAGGGACTTTGGATGGACGCGGCACCGGGCCGGCGCGGATTGACTGGTGCCATGAGCATCCAAGCCGGACCGACCGGGCTGAGCGAACGCGCACTCGGCCCGGACCTCGCGCGCGGATTCATGCTGCTGTTCATCGCGTTGGCCAACTCGCACTACTTCGTCTACAGCGACCGCGTCTTCGGCGGCTTCCCGACCGGCGGCTCCGCGATCGATCGCGGGGTCGGCCTGGTGATCTCGACCTTCGTCGACGGTCGCGCGTTCCCGATGTTCGGCGTGCTCTTCGGGTACGGCGTCGCGCAGATCGTCCGCCGGCAACGCGAAGCGGGCCAGGACTGGTGGCCGATCCGCAAGCTCCTCTGGCGCCGCAGCCTCGTCCTGATCGTGCTCGGCTTCCTGCACGCGATGCTGCTCTACATCGGCGACATCCTCGCGGCGTACGGCGTACTCCTGTTCCTCGGCGTCTGGGCCCTGCGCTGGAAGGACCGCTGGCTGTTCATCGTCGCCGCACTCGTCCTCGTCCTCACGGCGCTGCCGAGCAACGACTCGCTCGCAACCTCCTCCGACGCGGCCGACCCGGCGATGCTCCCGCCGAACTTCCTCGGCCAGTTCGCGGACCGCATCGTCGTCCAGCCGTTCATCGCCGGCCTCGGCTGGATCGGCTTCGTCACACCGTTCCTGATCGGCCTGTGGGCCGGCCGCCGCCGCATCCTCGAACGCCCGGCGCAGCACCTCACCCTGCTCCGTACAACGGCACTCCTCGGCCTCACGATCGCCGTCGCCGGCGCGCTCCCGGTCTCGCTCGTCGTCGGCGGCGTACTGACCCGACCGAGCGACCACGCGCTCTCGATCCTCGGACCGTTGCACGACGCAACCGGTGTCTTCGGCGGTTTCGGGTACGCCGCACTGATCGTCCTGATCGCCCGGAGATTGGGCGATCGCCAGGGCCCGGTCTCCCTGGCGATCGCAGCCGTCGGGCAACGTTCGCTGACGTGCTACCTGTCCCAATCGGTCGTGTGGGCCGTCGCGTTCACGCCGTACCTCCTGGACCTCTCGCACACGCTCACCACAACCACGACGGCCCTGCTTGCGATCGCGACCTGGCTGGCGACCGTACTGCTCGCCGACCGGATGCGGCGCGCGAACTACCGCGGCCCGTTCGAAATCCTGATCCGCAGAGTCACGTATCAACCGAGGAGAACAGCGGCCACTCTGTCGCGCAGTTCCGGCAAGCGCGCGTAGAACACGTCACCCGGACATTGCGTCGTGTTGTAGTCCCGGTGCCCGACGATCGCGACATGCGGATCCAGCCCGTACTTCGTGCACAACCACGCGCACGTCAGCACGGACATGTCGAACAACGCGACCGTCACGTTCTCGGTGACGTAGATGCCCTCGTGCTCGATACCGATCGTGTGGCTGTTCTGGTTCGCGGTCTGGGCGCCGAGGACGTTCTGGCCGTTGTTGATCGCCGACAACGACTTGCTCCGGCCCTCCATCAGGAATCCGCCGCGGCTGATCGTGAGCTGGTTGCCCATGTCGATCCAGCCGTTGGTGTCCATGTGCAGGTCCTGGATCCAGTGCTGGACCGAGTACGCGGCCGCGAGCGAGTAGTCCGTGACATTCGGGCTCGCGGTGTGGTGGATGACGATGTGGTCGGGCTTGGCGATCACCTGGGTCGCCGACTTGGGCGGTCGCGCGGACCATTCGGTGCGCGTGTAACAGCGCGGCGCGGGGGCGGCGAGCGCTGTTGTGGTCATGGCTCCGGCCAGGGCGCCGCCGAGCAGTACGCCGCCGGCGGTCGCGCCGAGCAGGGTACGCCGGGACACCCGGGCACGTTGGATATTTTCTGGGGCGGTCATGCCTTAGAAAATTCCCTACCGTCAGGGCCTCCAAACCGGAATGATCTAATGACGTGGTGACACAGAGTCAGGAGCGGCCCGCCGACGTGCGGTTAGGCCCGGTGGGCAAGGGTTTGCGGGTCCTTGTCGCCGTGGTCGGCATCGGTCTGCTGATCAACGGATCGGTGCGCGCATCCGACGACGCGTGGCCGTTCGGGCCGATGTCGCAGTACGCGATGTCGGTGCCGGACGACGCCAAGATCGACTACACCCGGATCAGCGCGGTCACCGATGCCGGTACGACGGTCGACGTACCGCTGAACATCGAGGGCGCCGGCGTCGCCCGGGCCGAGATCGAGGCGCGGGCCGGGGAGATCGTGAAGAACCCGTCGCTGCTGCAGCAGGTCGCGGACGGGTGGGCGCGGAAGCATCCTGACAAGCCGAAGTACGTGAAGCTCGAACTGATCCGCGACACCACCCAGCTGGTCAAGGGCCGGGTCGAAGGACCGCCGTCGTCGCAGGTGCTGGCGACGTGGGAGGTACGTCGATGAGGGCCGTCAACTGGTTCACACCGGCGATCGCGCTGGGGCGGATCGCATGGCTGCGGACGATTCTGTACCTGTTCGTCATCCTCGACATGCACGCGTTCGTCCGCGACACCCGCGACAAGGGCGAGCACCCCGGGCTCTATCAACCGCTGCTCCTGGCCCGGCTCCTCGACCTGCCGAAGCCCTCCGTCGCCAACACGACCGCGCTGTACTTCGTGCTGATCGTCGCCTGCCTGGTCGGTGCGTCGAACTACTTCCCGCGGATCGCCGGCTGGATCGTCGCACCGGCGTTCACCTGGTGGGTGCTGATCGGGATGAGCGACGGGAAGGTCGATCACGACCACCTCGCGCTGGTGATCGCGCTCTGGGTGCTGCCGACCGTCGGCGGTGCGCGCCGCGGGCGGGCGTCGTACGGCGATCAGACCCCGTCAGAGGCGGCCGGCTGGGCGATCCGGTGTGTGCAGATCTGCGTGATCGCGACGTACTTCCTGTCCTCGATCGCGAAACTGCGCAGTGCCGGATGGGCGCTGACATGGCCCGGGAGCGCCGTACTGACCTGGGCGATCGTGCGGCGGCCGCATCCGGTCGGGGAGTGGTTGCTGCACTATCCGTGGGTGCTGCACGTGATGCAGTGGGTCGGGATCATCGGGGAGTTCTGTTCGCCGGTGATCCTGTGGCTCAAGGGGCGGTGGCAGTTGCTCGGGGCCCTGTTCTTCCTCGGGTTCCACGCGGCGAACACGGCGATCCTGCTGATTCACTTCCTGCCGACGGTGGTCTGCTGGCTGGCATTTGCCCCACTCGAACGGATCGTGCCGTGGTTCCAGGCGCGCCGGTCAGACGACGCCGGAAAGGCCGAATACCAGGCCGAAGAGGGCCGGGAGGCCCAGCAGCAGGCCGGCGCGTAGGCGGAAACGGCGGCCGCCCGGGCCCGGCGTACGGACGATGCGGGAGAGGACGGCACCGGCGTACCCGAAGACCAGCGCGGCGAGCAGGATCTGCGTGGTCGGCAGGCTGTCCGCGTCGTGATGGGTCAGGCCGAGCGTGACCAGGCCGGGGCAGCAGAACGCGCACATGCCGAATCCGAGCTCCGGGACCGGCAGCCAGCGGCGGCCGAGCACGTCCCGTTCGGCCGGTCGCTTCCGGCGCAGCGACTGGACGAACCGCGTCGTACTCAGGATCAGGTCGCTGAGGCAGAGGATCGCGGCGACGATGAGCGCTGCATGGAAGATCGTCTGCACGGGAACACGCTAGGCCCCTGAGCATGCCTGTGTCCGCCTGGGCACGTAACGTCTGCTTAACAGAGGCGGGGCACACTGTGAGAAGTTCTGGACCTGGGTGAGAGGTGGACTGATGGACAAGCAGCAGGAGTTCGTGCTGCGCGCGCTGGAGGAGCGCGACGTACGCTTCGTGCGGCTCTGGTTCACCGACGTGCTCGGGTTCCTGAAGTCGGTCGCGGTGGCACCGGCGGAGCTGGAGAGCGCGTTCGCCGAGGGGCTCGGGTTCGACGGGTCGGCGATCGAGGGGTTCGCCCGGGTGACCGAGGCCGACATGCTGGCCAAGCCGGACCCGTCCACGTTCCAGATCCTGCCGTGGCGCGGCGAGACGATGGGTACGGCGCGGATGTTCTGCGACATCAACATGCCGGACGGGTCGGCGTCGTTCGCGGATCCTCGGCACGTGCTGAAGCGGACGCTGTCGAAGGCTGCTGATCTGGGGTTCACGTTCTACACGCATCCGGAGATCGAGTTCTATCTCTTCAAGTCGCTGACGGGCGCGCCTGGCACGACGCCTGAGCCGGTGGACTCGTCCGGGTACTTCGACCACACGCCGCAGGGGATCGGCAACGACTTCCGTCGCGAGGCGATCACGATGCTGGAGTCGATGGGGATCTCGGTCGAGTTCAGCCACCACGAGGGCGGGCCGGGTCAGCAGGAGATCGACCTGCGGTACGCCGATGCGCTGTCGACCGCCGACAACATCATGACGTTCCGTGTCGTGGTGAAGGAGGTCGCGCTGTCGCAGGGCATCTATGCGTCGTTCATGCCTAAGCCGCTGTCGGACCAGCCGGGGTCGGGGATGCATACGCATATGTCGCTGTTCGAGGGCGATCGGAACGCGTTCTTCGAGGGCGGGGCGCAGTACCAGCTGTCGAAGACCGGCCGGGCGTTCATCGCGGGGTTGCTGCATCACGCTGGGGAGATCACTGCGGTGACTAACCAGTGGGTGAACTCGTACAAGCGGTTGGCGGTGGGGGATGAGGCGCCGTCGTTCATCTCGTGGGGTCATAACAACCGGTCTGCGCTGGTGCGGGTGCCGATGTACAAGCCGCACAAGGGGCAGTCTTCGCGGGTCGAGTTCCGGTCGTTGGATTCTGCGGCTAATCCTTATCTGGCGTTTGCGTTGATGCTTGCTGCCGGGCTGAAGGGGATCGAGGAGGGGTACGAACTGCCCGCGGAGGTCGAGGACGACATCTGGTCGCTGACCTCCCGCGAGCGCAAGGCCCTCGGCATCAAACCCCTCCCGAGCAGCCTGGCCGAAGCCATCAGCGCAATGGAAGACAGCGAACTCGTCGCCGAAACCCTCGGCGAACACGTCTTCGACTTCTTCCTCCGCAACAAACGCGCCGAATGGCAGGACTACCGCCGCCAGGTAACCCCCTTCGAACTGAACAAACTCCTACCCGTCCTGTAGGTGCGTGCGCGGGGGAGTGCGGTTCACGGCGTACGGCGCGTACTGCTTCGGCGGGGTTGTGGTGCGGTGGATTTCAGGCGTCGACCTTGAAGGGGTCGTGTTCGGTGAGGAGTTTGTCCAGGCGGGCCTGGTCTACTCGGGTGGTTACGTCGGTGAGTTCTTGGCGGTCGCGGACTACCTTGCAGAGGACGACGGTTGAGGTGACGACGTACAGCATGCCGAGGGACAGGAATGCTCGTACCCACGGCTCGGCCGGTAGGTAGATGAGGCCGACGGTCATCGCGGTGAGGGAGATGCCGAAGGATGCGACTGCCTGGGCGTAGAACGCGGCTGTCTGCTGGGGCTGGATGCTTTTGCTCATGCCGGAATCGTCAGCTACCCGAGCCCCATCCCACATCAGCAAAATCACTCAGGTGAGGCGGTCTGCTTCGGCCAGGAGGAGGTTGCCGAAGGGTTGGAAGCCGATGCTGCAGGCGTAGACGCCGCTGACGACTCGGTGGATGGTTCCCCATTCCCAGATGGCGGTGGCATCCACGCCGGTGCGGGAAGCGAGCCGCTCGGTCCGCGCGCGGAGGTCGTCGCCGAGGTCGGGATTGCAGCGCACGATGGTGCCGAGATCGCAGGCCGGTTCGGCCCGCAGCCCGAGTGGGTCGATGAGCTTGTAGCTGCCGTCGCCGGCCTGCAGGGCGTTCAGCTCGTGGATGTCACCGTGGACCAGAACCGTAGACCGGTCGTCGTGGGCAAGGCGCCGACGCTCCATGCAGTACAGCGCGTCAGCAACGGTGGCCGGCGAACACGGTCGCCCGGCCTGCTCCCACAGTCTCGGCAGCCGCTCGGCGTACTCCGCAGCCAGCTCCGCGCCGGTCGGAAGGTCACTGTCAGGACCGACCGGACGCCACAGCCGAACCGCCACGTCGCACAGCAGTTCGTGCCGGCTTGCAGGATCGGCCACGACGTCGTACATCGGAACCCCAAGCCGCTCCAACAGAAGCGCCCGCCGACCCAAGTCCTCGCGCAACAGCTTGGCGCATCCCTCGCCATTCGCCAGGCGCAGCACCGTAGCCTCCGGCCCGACATCCCGCCCCGGCACCCCGATCTTCAGCACCGCCGGAGTCCCGTCAGCCATCGTCACCTCAACAACCAGAGCAACATGCCCACCCGCCAAGCTGCGCCCGATCACCAAGGACCACTCCCGAGCCAGCGAGTCGACCACACCCGGCAGCTCGTCCAGCCACGACTCATTCCCGTCAGCTATGACCGTCTTCCGCACCTGCTCAGGAATGTCGAGGCTCACCCCGCCAGCCTAATATTCGCGATCAGCCGATGAGGATTTCGAGGATGGTGGTGGGGTTGCGGTTCAGGACCGGGAGGCCTGCGGTGAGGTGGCCGATGATGGTTGAGGGTTGGGGGAGGGGGGTGTTTGTGCGGGCGATGGAGAAGGTGCTGGTGTTGCCGACGCCCGGAGTGTTGCTTAGGGCAACTGTGCCGCGGGGGTAGGTTTCGTGGCCGGTTGGTTCGGGGGTGAAGTGGTAGCCGGGGTGGCCTGTGCCGCACTCGAGGGTTGGTGAGCACGGGGTTTGGTTGTAGAAGCGTTTCAGGGCCAGGTACGTGAAGCTGTGGACCGCGCAGGGAGCGGCGCTGCGGTCGAGGGTGAGGACCAGGTCGCCGCGGTTGGTGCGGACGGTGGCCCGGACCAGGCCGATCGTCGGCGCGAGGGAGTACGGCGGGCGGCCGGTCTCGCCCGCGGTGCGTACGTACTGGCAGTTCTTGAACAGTGTCGGCGCCGCCTGGGCACGGGCGACCCAGCCTTCGACGACGAGCGCGATGGCGGCGACCAGCAGGACGGCGACGACCCGTTTCCAGTGACGCATAGTCCCCAAGGTAACACTGAGTATGCAGATTGCAACAGAGTGTGTTCAGACTCCGGCGGTCTGTGGCGGTGCGTCGTCGGAGGCGTGCTTGGAGGCCCAGCGCGATGCCGCCGTCGAGTGCCGGTACGGCGGATCAGCCGGCGCCGGATCAGTCGCCGCCGGTACGTCGGCAACCACGTCGACCACCGGAGCGCTGGTCACGATCGGCGTACCGTCCGGGGCCAGCGCGTGAACCTCTTCGACCGTCAGCAGCCCGACCGGGCGGACGCCTTCGGTGATGATCACGATGCAGCCGGGGATGACCTGCTGGGCCCGATTCCCCTTGGCCGGAACGAGAATCCCCTCGGCCGGCGTACGCCAGGCGCCGGGCGCGAACCGGCGCAGCGCGATCCCGGCCTGACCGTCCTCGGGTGTTCGCGGCGGGAGGTACGCCGTTGCGGTGTAGTCGTAGTCGTAGTCCGGCTCCGGTGGACCCGACACTCGCCCGCCCTGTTGTGGCGTCAGCCAGAGCACCGTTCCGCGCACGGCGAGCGACCCCGTCATCATGACCATGAGAAGCCATCATGCCGATTACTGAGCGGATCCGCTACACGACACCGTGTATTCCCCGGGATCTGTTCGCGATCCAGCCGAGACTTTGTGAACACCCCACCATTGTGCGCCTCCGAAGCGGTGGTGGGTTCCCGAAGTGGGTTGGGTAGCCTCTGGGGGTGGCTGAGGGTCGGAGAGGGTCGTGGGAGGGACGGCTTGTCCGGCTCGGGTTCGAGGACCCGCAGCGCGCGGCGGGCATGCTCGAGGACCTGGACGCGCTCGACTCGCACAGCCCGATGGCCACCGAGCAGCTGATCACCACGCTCGGGGAGTCGGCCGATCCGGACCTCGCGCTGTACGGCCTGTGCGGGATGGCGGAGGCGCTGCACCGGCACGAGTACGACGTTGCCGCGTTCGCGCGCACACTCGAGATGGACGACGGCTTCCGGCGCCGCCTCGTGTACGTGCTGGGCGCGAGCGAGGCGCTCGGCCGGCACCTCGCCGTACATCCGCGCCATTGGTACGACCTCGCCGACCCCGCCCTGGCCGGTGCCCGCCCGTCCATAGAGGACGTCGCCGCCAAGCTCGCGACCGCGGTCGACGCCGAGAACCCGGTCGACGCCCTCAGGGTCGAATACCGTCGCCTGCTGCTGAGACTGGCCGCGCGCGATCTCGCCGAGGGCCTGCTCGTCGACGAGGTCGCCGCCGTACTCGCGGATCTCGCCGGCGGAGCGCTCGAGACCGCGCTGCACATCGCCCGCAACGAGTACTTCGCCGCGCACCCCGGCGCCGCCGACTGCCGTCTCGCGATCATTGCCATGGGCAAGTGTGGCGGCCGGGAGCTCAACTATGTCAGCGATGTCGATGTCCTCTTCGTCGCCGAGCCGCTCGAAGGCGAGCCGGAGCTGCCCGCGCTCAAGACCGCGACCCAACTCGCCGCCGCCGCGATGCGGATCTGCTCCGCGCACACCGGCGAAGGCACGCTCTGGCCGGTCGACGCCGCGCTTCGGCCCGAGGGCAAGTCCGGCCCGCTCGTCCGCACCCTCGACAGCCACCTCGCCTACTACCAGCGCTGGGCCAAGACCTGGGAGTTCCAAGCCCTGCTCAAAGCCCGTCCCGTCGCAGGCGATGCGGCGCTCGGTCGGGAGTACTCCGAGAAGATCGGAAGCCTCGCCTGGTCCGCCGCCGACCGCGAAGGCTTCGTCGACGACGTACAGGCAATGCGCCGCCGCGTCATCGACCACATCCCGGCCGCGGACGTCGATCGCCAACTCAAGCTCGGCCCCGGCGGGCTGAGGGATGTCGAGTTCGCAGTACAGCTCCTGCAGCTCGTCCACGGCCGCAGCGACGAGTCGGTCCGCAGCGGTACGACGTTGGTCGCGCTCGAGTCCCTGACCACCAGCGGGTACGTCGGACGCACCGACGGCGCCGTACTCGCGGACGCGTACCGCTTCCTGCGCTCGATGGAGCACCGCATCCAGCTGTACCGCCTGCGCCGTACCCATCAGGTCCCGGACGACGAAGCCGACCTGCGCCGTCTCGGCCGCTCGCTCGGCTTCACGAAGAACCCGGTCGCCGACCTGACCGCGGCCTGGAAGAAGCACGCGCTCGAGGTACGGCGGTTGCACGAGAAGCTGTTCTACCGCCCGCTGCTCGCGGCGGTCGCGCGCATCCCGGGCGACGAGGTGCGGCTCACACCGGAGGCGGCGAAGCAGCGGCTGACGGCGCTCGGGTACGCCGATCCCGCGTCGGCGCTCCGGCATATCGAGGCACTGTCCGAGGGCGTGTCGCGGCGTTCGTCGATCCAGCGGGCACTCCTGCCCGCGATGCTCGGCTGGTTCGCCGAATCACCGGATCCGGACGCCGGCTTGCTCGCGTTCCGCACGATCTCCGACGCGCTCGGCTCGACCCCGTGGTACCTGCGCCAGCTACGCGACGAAGGCGCCTCGGCCGAACGCCTCGCGCACCTCCTGGCCAGCGGCCGGTACGCCGTCGACCTGCTTCAGCGCGCACCCGAAGCGACCGCGATGTTCGCCGACGAACGCGAGCTGACACCGCGGACCCAGGACGCGCTACTGGCCGAGATGTCCGCGGCCGCCCGTCGCCAGGACGCCCCGGAGGCCGCGGTCGCCGCAATCCGAGCGGTACGCCGACGGGAACTGTTCCGGATCGCGGCCGCCGATCTGTCGGGACTGCTCGACGTGGAGAAGGTCGGCGAGGCGCTGACCGTGATCTCGGTCGGGACGCTGACGACTGCGCTCGAGGTCGCACGACGAGCCGTCGCGAAGGGCGAGCCCGAACCGACGCGGATGTCGATCGTCGCGATGGGCCGCTTCGGCGGCCATGAGCTCAGCTACGGAAGCGACGCCGATGTGATGTTCGTGCACGACCCGAAGCCCGGCGCGGACGAGAAGGCCGCGACGGACTTCGCGACCCAGGCGGCGACCGAACTGCGCCGGCTGCTGGCGTTGCCCGGCACCGATCCGGCGGTCGCGGTTGACGCCGACCTGCGGCCGGAGGGTCGGCAAGGACCGTTGGTACGGACGCTCGCGTCGTACGCCTCGTACTACGCCAGATGGTCAGCGGTGTGGGAAGCGCAAGCCCTGCTCCGGGCCGACCCGTTGTGTGGGGACGGCGACCTGTGTCAGTCCTTCCGCGAGCTCATCGATCCGCTGCGCTACCCGGAGAACGGGATCAGCGAGCGCGACGTGATGGAGATCCGCCGCATCAAGGCCCGCGTCGACGCCGAACGCCTCCCGCGCGGCGCGGACCCGGCCACGCACACCAAGCTGGGGCGAGGCGGTCTCGCCGACATCGAGTGGACCGTCCAGCTCCTCCAGCTCCGCGAGGCGCACCGCGTCCCGACTCTGCGTACGACGCGCACGCTCGGAGCGCTGTACGCCGGTGTGGACGCCAATCTCGTCGACCCGACCGAAGCGGACACGCTTCGCGCCGCGTGGGAGATGGCGACCCGGATCCGCAACGCGATCATGCTCGTCCGCGCCCGGCCGGGCGACTCGCTGCCGCGCGATCCCCGCGACCTCGCCGCGGTCGCCCAGATCTGCGGCTACCCGCCCGGCGAATCCAGCCGCTTCTCCGACGACTACCTCCGCACCACCCGCCGCGCCCACAACACCGTCGCCCACCTGTTCTGGGACGACTAATAGAATCGTCGGGTGGTTGAAGCAGTGGATCAGGTCAGGCAGACGGGCGTGTTCAGTACGGTCCGGCGGAGTGTTCGGATGACGGCTGGGCAGCGGCGGGTCTGGCAGACGCAGTGGTCAGAGCTGGGCCGGACGCAGGAGGACCTGCCGACCGGCGAGCTGGATCTGGCGAAGTGGTTCGGCCGGGAAGCGCCTACCGTGCTGGAGATCGGCTCCGGGATGGGAGAGGCGACCGCGCAGCTCGCAGTCGCCGCGCCGGAGGTCAACCACGTCGCCGCCGAGGTGTACCCGGCCGGTCTGGGACAGCTGATGCTGTGGGTCGAGAAGTACGACCTCGAGAACGTCCGCCTGCTCCAAGGGGATGCGCTCGACTTCCTCCGCGATCACGTCGCGCCTGGCACGCTGGCCGGCGTACGCATCTTCTTCCCGGACCCGTGGCCGAAGAAGCGGCACCACAAGCGCCGCCTGGTCAGCCCGCCGTTCGTCGCGTTGGTTGCCTCCCGCCTCCAATCCGGCGGAACGTTGCACCTGGCAACGGACTGGGCGGACTACGCCAACCGGATGCTCGAGGTCTGCGAGGCCGAGCCCGCGCTGCGGAACCAGTACGAAACCTGGGCCCCACGCCCCGAGTGGCGCCCGGTCACCAAGTTCGAGTCCCGCGCCCAGGCGGAGGGCCGCGAGGTCCGCGACCTCATCTACACAAAGGTCACGCCGATCGACTCGTGAAGTGCCACTGCCCGGCGGGCACCGTGTAGATCGTGTACCCGTCCTCATATGTAGCCGAGCCCGCAAACGACTGCGGTACGGCGGCAACATCCGAGGCAGCGGCGGACGGTACGTGGACCTCCGCCGTCGTGCCGACCGGAACCTGCACCTCCAACGACAGCACCCGCCCGGTCCGCTTCCACGAGACCGACACCCACCCGCGGATCGTCTCGGTCCGGATGCTCGCCGAGTCCACCTCGTCGCGTGCATCCGGCCGGACCACGATCCGCTCGCAGCCCGCGTCGACGACGCGCAGCCCGGCAACGTTCTCGAAGATCCACTGCACGACCGTGCCCTGGAAGTAGTGGTTGCGCGAGCGCGAGTCGCTCTCCCACGCCTCCCACATGGTGTCCGCGCCGAGGTCGAACCAGTAACCCCAGCTCGGGTAGCTCCGCTGCAGCGCGACCTTGGTTGCCAGATCGCCGTATCCGTGCGCGGTCAGCACAGGCAGCAGTACGCCGACACCCAGGCACCCCGTGTTGAGATGGAACCCGCGCGCTTTGACATCAGCAGCCAGCCCCGCCGCCACCTTCGCGACCATGTCTTCCGGCACGATCCCGAACGCCAGTGGCACAGCGTTCGACGTCTGCCGATAGTCCGGATCCTCAGCCGACCGATACTGTCCCGCGTCGCGATCCAGGAACGCCCGATTCAGTCCGTCGGCCAGCTCACCGGCCGCCTTGCGATAGTCGTTGGGCTGCCCAATCGCCTCGCCGATCTCCGCAGCGACGACGACAGCCCGATACAGGTACGCCGTACCCGTCAGCCGCCGGTCCTCCGGCGCCGGACCGTTGGCGTATCCCGGCGGCAGCCAGTCGCCGAGCACACTGACCGACAACCCGTCCTCGACCCGGCCGAGCTCCCAGGCCAGGTATCGCGTGAGCGAGTCCCAGTGCTCGCGCAGCAGTCGTTCGTCCCCGTACCAGCGATACATCTCGCGCAGCAGGAACGGATACACCGTTGGCCACTCGGTCGCGGGGGAGAGGTCGGTGAAACCCCATCCGCTCGACGGCACGATCACCGGCAACTGGCCGGAATCGGCCTGGCTGTCCCGGATGTCGCCGAGCCACTTGGTGAAGAACCGCGCCAGGTCGAGCGTCGCCAGCATCGTCGGCGAACCCACCTGCGCGTCCCCGGTCCACCCGTTCTTCTCGTAGAACGGCGTGTCCGTCGGGATCCCGTGCAGATTGCTCAGGACCGTACGCCGCATCGCCTGCTCGAACTGCTCGTACGGCGCCTGCGACGAAGCGAACCGGGTCACACCGCTGACGTCCGAGTTCACCACCCGCATCTGTACATCCGCCCGCGCGCCCTCGAGCTGCACGTACCGGAAACCCTTGTACGAGAACCGCGGCTCCCAGACCTCGAGACTGCCGTTGCCGGCCGCAACATATTCGTCCCGCTGGATCCGATCCCCGTCGACGTGCCCGTTCTTGGCCACCACGTTGCCATCAGCAACAGTCTCGCCGTGGGTCAGGCTGATCGTCGTCCCGGCCGGCGCCGACACCGACAGCTTCGTCCAGCCCGCAACCGTCCGCCCGAAGTCCGCGATCCACACACCCGGCCGTACTTCGGTCACCTCGACCGGGTCGACGGTCTCGACCACCCGGATCGGCTCGTGCGCCTGCGCGGTCAGCTTCCCCTTCGGCGCCTCGACAACCGCGGCCGCCGACCAGGACGAGTCGTCGAACCCGGCCGCGTCCCATCCCGGCAGCGCGCGACGGGCGTCGTACGTCTCGCCCACGTACAGCGAGTCGGAGAGCGTCGGTCCACCGGTGATGCGCCACGACTCGTCGGTGACCACCTCGTCCACGCGCCCGTCGTCGTACTCGACAACCAGCCTCGCGATCAGCCGCGGTTCGGCGGTCCACGGCGTCTGATGCCAACGCCAGACGTTGACCGACGTCATCCCGAAGAACCCGCGCCCGAGCTCAGCCCCGACCACGTTGTCGCCCGACCGCAGGAGCTCGGTGACGTCGTGGGTCACGTAGAGCACGGTGCGGTCGTAAGCGGTGAAGCCAGGATCGAGTACGGCGTCGCTGACCGCGTGCCCGTTCAGCCGGAGATCGGCGTACCCGAGGCCGCTCGCATACAACCGCGCCCGGCGCACGGTCCCGTCGACCGCAAACCCGCGCCGCAGCAGCGGAGCGCTGTCGGTCGCCCCGCCGATCCACTGCGCCGACCGGAAGCCCTCGTCGCGCAGACCGGTCTCGAACCATTCCGGTGCAGCCCACTCACCAGCCGCTTCGTCCCACAGCCGGACGGTCCAGTAGTACCGCGTCCGCGCCGCCGTCGGTCCGTCGTACTCGATGCCGAAGGTCCGCGCCGAGTCGACCTTCCCCGAATCCCAGACATCCGCGCCCTCCGGAGTCAACAGCTCCGGCGCGGACGCGACGAGGACCTGGTACGCCGACTGCGTCGCGCCGTAGCCGGGAGCGGTGGCAACCCAGCTGAACCGCGGCCGGTTCACGTCGACGCCGAGCGGTCGGACGGCGTACTCGGTCTTCAGAGAGCGGGGAGTCAGCACGCACAGGACCGTAGGCAGTGGCCCGCGCCGCTTTCAACCGTGTGACCAGATCCGGCCGATGATCGATTCTGATCGTTTGTCTCGGTTAGTGATTCGTCGTCCCAAATGCTGAAACCTCAGCATCTTGCTCGACTTTGTCCGCTTTCATGGAGACATGCAGGTCATCTCGAACGCTCCCGGCGACGCGCTCACGCGGCGCCGGCACGTCGACCTGCTGCGCGTGAACTCCTCCGGTTGTTGACCTACGCGAACCACTCCGCGTACCCGTCAGCCCGCCACCGACCCGTTGGAGTAGGTCCGTGCGCCTCCAGAACAAAGGTCTTCCCGTGAGCATCTCCGCCATCCGTCCGTTCCGCCTGCTCGCCGCCGCCCTGGCCCTGACCTTCGCCGCCGCAGGCTGCTCGCGCGCCGACAGCGGCGCCGACACCCAGGCCGCGTCGGCCGACAAGGGTCCCGCCACCGAGCTGCGGCTCGGCTACTTCCCGAACGTCACCCACGCCGCCGCGCTGGTCGGTCTCGGCAAGGGCCTGTTCACCAAGGAGCTCGGCAGCACCAAGCTGGTGCCGACCAAGTTCAACGCCGGCCCCGAGGAGGTCGGGGCGCTGCTCGGCGGCTCGCTGGACGCCGGCTTCATCGGCTCCGGTCCCGCGATCAACGCCTACGCGAAGTCCAACGGCGAGGCCGTCCGCCTGATCGCCGGTGCGACGTCCGGCGGCGCGCAGCTGGTGGTGAAGCCGACGATCACCAAGCCGGAAGACCTGGTCGGCAAGACCGTCGTCACTCCGCAGCTCGGCAACACCCAGGACGTGTCGCTGAAGAAGTGGCTGTCGCAGAAGAACCTGACCGGCAAGGTCAAGGTCACCAACCTGGAGAACGCGCAGACGCTCGACGCGTTCAAGAAGGGTGACGTGGACGCGGCCTGGCTGCCCGAGCCCTGGTCGTCGCGGCTCGTCCTCGACGCGGGCGCGAAGGTGCTGGTCGACGAGGCGACGCTGTGGCCGGACGGCAAGTTCCCGACCACCGTGCTGATCGTCCGGACCCAGTTCCTGCAGGAGCACCCGGAGACCGTGAAGGCCTTGCTGTCCGGACTCCTGGCCGCGATCGACTACAGCAGCACGAACACGGCCGACGCGAAGGCCGTCGTGAACGACCAGTTGAAGGCAGCGACCGGTAAGGCGCTGAAGCCGGAGGTGATCGACCGGGCGTTCAAGAACATCCAGATCACCGCGGACCCGATCGCGAGCACGTTCCCGCAGCTGGCCAAGGACCAGGTCACGGCCGGGATCGCGAAGGAAGCGCCGAAGGTGGCCGGCTTCGCGGACCTCGGCCCGCTGAACGACGTACTCAGCAAGGCAGGCAAGCCGACGGTTGACGCCGCCGGACTGGACTCGAAGTAGGAGGCTGGCCATGACCGCGACCATCGAAACCTTGCCGGACGTGCTGAGCCCGGTGCGCTTCCATCAAGTAGGTAAGACGTTCGGGACCGGCCGGAAGTCGGTGGTCGCGTTGGACGGCGTCGACCTCGAGGTCGAGCCCGGTGAGTTCGTCTGCCTGCTCGGCGCGTCCGGCTGCGGCAAGACCACGCTGCTCAACCTCGTCGCGGGCCTGGACCAGCCGACGGCCGGGCGGATCGAGCTGAACTCGTCCCGCCCGGCGGTCGTCTTCCAGGAGCCGGCGCTGATGCCGTGGCTGACGGCCGCCGGGAACGTCGAGTTGCCGTTGCGGATGGCCGGCGTACCGAAGTCGCAGCGCCGGGCGAAGGCGGCCGAGCTGCTCGAGCTGGTGCGGTTGGCCGGCATGGGCGACAAGCGCCCGCACGAGCTGTCCGGCGGTATGCGGCAGCGCGTCGCCCTGGCGCGGGCGCTCGCGTCGACGGCCGACAGCACCGACGGCAAGCCGGCGCTGCTGTTGATGGACGAGCCGTTCTCCGCGCTCGACGCGATCACCCGCGACGTCCTCCAGGGCGAGCTGCTGCGGATCTGGCGAGCCACCGGTACGGCGATCCTGTTCGTCACCCACGACGTCCGCGAGGCCGTGCGGCTCGGGCAACGCGTCGTACTGCTGTCGTCGCGCCCCGGCCGCGTCGTACGGGAGTGGGACGTCGAGGACGCTCCCGATGCAGTGGACGAGATCAACACCGCATTGCGCAAGGTGATCAGCAGTCATGCCGCTTGACGTCCAGGAAGGGTCTGTCGAGGCCGGGCTCGATGCACTCGACACCCCGGTCAACACCACCGAGGGTTCTCGGGTACGGCGGATCGCCGCGCGGGTCCTGCCGCCGATCGGGGCGATCGTCATCCTGGTCGCGATCTGGCAGGCGTTGTGGGCCGCGGCGTTCTGGCCCGAGTTCAAACTGCCTTCCCCGGCGGCGGTGTGGAGTCAGATCTGGCAGCTGATCACCAGCGGCGATATCGCCGAGCTGTTCTGGGTCTCGGTGCACCGCGCCGTGATCGGATTCGCGATCTCGCTCGTGATCGCGGTACCGCTCGGGCTCGCGATCGCCAACATCACCGTCGTACGCCGGGGCATCGGCCCGCTGGTGTCGGGCCTGCAGAGCCTGCCGTCGGTTGCGTGGGTGCCGGCGGCGATCCTGTGGTTCGGCCTCAACGACCGCGCCATCTACTGGGTCGTGCTGCTCGGCGCGGTGCCGTCGATCGCGAACGGGCTCGTGTCCGGACTCGACCAGGTCCCGCCGATCCTGCCGCGGGTCGGCAAGGCCCTCGGCGCCGGGCGGTTCGGCGGCATCCGGTACATCCTGCTGCCGGCCGCGCTGCCCGGGTTCCTCGGCGGGCTCAAGCAGGGCTGGGCGTTCTCGTGGCGGTCGCTGATGGCGGCCGAGCTGATCGCGACGTCCCCGGAGCTCGGTGAGGGCCTCGGGCAGTACCTGCACAACGGCATGTCGCTGTCGGACATCTCGATGGTGTTCGCCGGCATCGTGCTGATCTTCGTGGTCGGCGTCGGCATCGAGCTGCTGGTGTTCCGCCCGCTCGAGAACACGGTGCTGCGCGCGCGAGGACTCACCACCTCCGCCCGCTGATCGGCTGCGCGCCGTACTGTTGGAGCGTGGTTCGATTCCTGCCGTTCCTGATCAGCTTGGTGCTCAGCGTGTATGCGCTGTTCTCCTGCATCCAGACACCCGACGAGGACGTGCCGCACCTGCCCAAGCTGGTGTGGATCGTCCTGATCGTGTTCGTCCCGTTCGTGGGGCCGATCGTCTGGCTGCTGATGTCGCGCACCCAGGGCGGCGGCGGCCGCGAGGCCGTCGTACGGCCGTCACGGCCCGTCGGCCGCCCGCCGGCTCCCGATGACGATCCGGACTTCCTGAAGTCACTGGATCGCTACCGGGACCCGCGCACGACCGTCAAGCCACCGGAGCCCGAGGATCCGAAGAACCCCAAGAGCACAGCGAAGGACGACGATTCCCCGTCCGAGAACGACGAGGGAACTGCCTGAGGTTGTAGCGGGGCAGCTCCTACGCTGATTTGCGGTGCTCGGGGAGGACGGTGTTGTCGCGCTCGGACTCCGTGGTGCCGCCCCAGACGCCGTACGGCTCTCCGACGGAGAGCGCGTGCTGCCGGCACTCGGGCTGGACCGGGCAGGTCCCGCACAGCGACTTGGCCACCATCTCGCGGGCGCGTTTGCGAACGCCACGCTCCGATTCGGGTGAGAAGAAGAGCTCCGGGTTGACGTCCCGGCATGCGGCTTGTGACTGCCAGTCCCACAGATCCATGAGCGGGCGGGGCAGGCGAGGCATCCCTCTCGACATGGCAACCTCCTTGACTCACCGTGAGCGCGGACGGGCGCTCGGTGAAAACTATGCTCATCTCTTACGTAGTTCAACCCTTGTTGTCTCGAAGTTCGGGCCATTCGTTATCACCGCGTGCCGTTGCGGGCCGTGATCGGCGCCCATTCAGGCGCACAGCAGGCGGCGCAGGTGTTCACGTCATCACCTCGTGTGACATGAGTCACTTGCTCAACCACGCTCCGACGACGGCTGCAACCAGTCCGGTACCCAGGTTCAGCACCACGTTGAGCAACGCCTTACCGCGATGTCCGGAACCGGCCAATGCGGTCGTCTCGGCAGCGAACGTGCTGTACGTCGTGAACGCGCCGCAGAACCCGACGCCGACGAGCAAAGCGATCGTGTGATTGCCGACGCCGGTCAGCAACCCGAGCAGGAAACTGCCGAGGATGTTGACTGCGAAGGTTCCCCACGGCAACGGGGTCTCGATCCGGGCGCCGAGCAACAACCGGGCGACCATGTGCTTGTCCACCAGGAATCTGAGCGGCGCACCCACCGCGGCCCCGAGGGCGACCAGCAAGATGTTCATCGGCGCCGTCCGCCCAACTGCTCGCCGATCGTTGCCGCTGCCAACGCCGCGGCGATCGTGCCGAAGAAGTAGACGAATGCAACAACCATCTGCACGTGCAGCAACTTCTCGGTGTCGACCGCGAAGGTCGAGAACGTCGTGAAGCCGCCGAGGATCCCGGTGCCGAGGAACGGCCGCAGCAGCGGGTGGTGGCGTGGGGTCAAACGCGCGAGCAGGACCCCGATCGCAAAACACCCCAGCACGTTGGTGACGAACGTGGCCCAGGGGAATCCGGTCGCTCCGTGCGGCACTGCTTCGGCCAGTCCGTAGCGGGCCAGTGAGCCGATCACACCACCGAGAGCGACGACGCCGAGGATTCGAGGAAGTCCCGGCTCAGCTGTCATTCGCCGGATCGTAGCGGTAGTACTCGTGGGCGCCGTGGGCCGTCGCCTTCTCGCCGGTCAGCGCCCGGATCACCGTCGCGTGGGTGATCGCGAGGACCGGTCCGTCGGTGCTGGCGGTGTGCCGGGCGAGCGCGGCCCGGGCCCGCTCGCGGACCTGGGACAGCGGCTCCCACGATCGCTGGACGCCTTCCGGCCATTCCCCGTCGTACGCCTCGAACTCGGCCTGCGCGGCGTGGAGGTCGGTGATGCTGCGCCACAGGCCGGTCTGGTCCGGCAGCCAGTCACGCAGGTCGTAGTCGACCCGCACACCGAGCGCGAGCCGGTGGCCGATGATCGCGGCGCTGTGCAGGGCGCGGGTGAACGGCGAGCTGACCAGGTACGTCGCGCGGATGCCGCCGAGCAGATCGGCGAGCTCCTCGGCCTGCTTCATCCCGACAGCACTCAGCGGGGCGGAGTCGGCCGCGGTCCCCGGCAGGCCCCGGGAATCGATCGGCTCGTAGTCCGGCTCACCGTGCCGGACCAGGTAGATCTGCGTCACGGCCACGTTCTACCTCAGATGCCTGGCCCCTGCCCATCCACGCGAGTGGCCGGGCGGCGGCGATTCGGTCAAGGACGTCGGAGGCCGGACCTGGTGCAGCTCGTCGAAGAGGTTGTCGAGGCCGGCTCGTGGCACCGACGGCGAACTCTGGCCGTCGACCCAGCGGACCTCGGTAGCGCCCTGGTGCCCGTGCACCGCGAGCACCGAGTCGAGATCGGGCCAGACGGCCGTGGCCGGGTTGTCACCCCGCCATCGCAACGCCACCGAACCGTCGCTGAACTCACACCCTTCAGCTACGACTCCGGTCCCTGAAACCCCACTCGGATCCCGATATCGAACCAACTCAAAGGTTCGCGGCCTCACCACCTGGAGCACTCCCCGTCGTCTAGCCGGTCTTGCAGGCCTCAACGAGCCCACACCACTGACGGTTACTGAGTGGGTGCTATTGTCGTTCCCGTGAAGCGCAGCTATTGGCGATTTTTTGAGTGGCCGGCTCTGGTGCCGGGCAGCTCAGCCGATCGCTGACGCCCAACCGCAGACACCGAAGCCGGCCCGAAGCCAAGGACATCCGTCCTTGGCTTTTCTCGTTCCCCAGCCGGCTGCCTGCGCTGCAACGCGAGCGGACCGGCGGAAAGGTCCCCACGATGAACACCCTTCCCAAACCGACCGAACAGGCGCGCGTCGTCGATCGGCGGATCGAGAAGACCGTTCCACTGATCACCCCGCTCGCCCTGCACGACGAGTTCCCGCTGAACGACGAGCTCGCCGGACGCGTGGCCGACGGGCGGCAGGCGGTGGCCGACGTCCTCAACGGCGTCGACGACCGGCTGCTGGTGGTCGTCGGTCCGTGTTCGGTCCACGACGCGAAGGCGGCCCTCGAGTACGCCGAACGACTGCGACCGGTCGCGGAGCGCCTCTCCGACGGCCTGCTGATCGCGATGCGCGTGTACTTCGAGAAGCCGCGCTCCACGCTGGGCTGGAAGGGCCTGATCAACGACCCGGGCCTTGACGGCTCCGGCGACGTGAACCGCGGTCTCCGGATCGCACGCCAGCTGCTCGTCCAGGTCACCCAGCTCGGTCTGCCGGCCGGCTGCGAGTTCCTCGACCCGATCACCCCGCAGTACATCGCCGACACGGTCGGCTGGGGTGCGATCGGCGCGCGGACCGTCGAGAGCCAGGTGCACCGGCAGCTGTCGTCCGGTCTGTCGATGCCGATCGGGATGAAGAACCGGCCCGACGGTTCGATCGCCACGGCCGTCGACGCGATCAAGGCCGCCGCCGTACCGCACGTCTTCACCGGTATCGACCACGACGGCGCGCCCGCGATCCTGCACACCCGCGGCAACCCGGACTGCCACCTCGTACTGCGTGGCTCCGACAGCGGCCCGAACTACGACGCCGAGTCTGTCGCCGGCGCCGTCGAGCTGCTGCGCAAGGCCGGCCTGCCGGAGCGGGTCGTCATCGACGCGAGCCACGGCAACAGTCGCAAGGACCACCGCCGCCAGCCGGTGGTGGCCGAGGAGATCGGCGCGCAGGTCGCGGCCGGCAACCAGGCGATCGTCGGCGTGATGCTCGAGTCGTTCCTGCAGGAGGGTCGCCAGGACCTCGACCCGACCCGGGAGCTGACCTACGGGCAGTCGATCACCGACGCCTGCATGGGCTGGGAGACGACCGAGCAGACGCTCGAGAAGCTGCGCGATGCAGCAATCGCTCGACGCGGATAGCTGTTCATCCGGAGGTCTCACGGTGGCTACGGGCCGACCCTAGGGTCCCGACCATGAGTGAGATCTCCCGGCGGCTGGTGCTCGGTTCGGTGGCGGGTGGGGCAGCGGTGTCGCTGCTCCCACCGTCGCTGCACACCGCGATGGCGCAGCCTGTGCGGCGTGGTGGTCTGCGCGCGATCGAGCACGTGATCGTGCTGATGCAGGAGAACCGTTCGTTCGACCACTACTTCGGGACGTTCCGGGGGATCCGCGGGTACGGCGACCGCCAGCCCTTGCGCCTGCGGAACGGCAGGAGCATCTTCCGCCAGCCGAAGACCGGCGGCGGCGAGGTGCTGCCGTTCTCGCTGAGCAAGGCCGCCGCCGACGAGGGCCGCAACCCCGACGACATCCAGTACCTCGGCGCCCTGGCCCACGGCTTCAGCGACGCGACCCAGGCCTGGGCCGGCGGCTGGAACGACGACTGGGTGCAGGCAAAGACGGCCGCCACCATGACGTACTACGAGCGCCGCGACATCCCGCTGCAGTACGAGCTCGCCGAGACCTTCACGATCTGCGACGCCTACCACTGCTCGGTCAACGGCTCGACCAACCCGAACCGCAACTACCTGTGGTCCGGCACGACCGGCTACGAGCCCGGTACGACGCAGCGTGCGGTCACCAACGCGGCGTACGACTACAACCACGCCGGCTACGACTGGACGGCGTACCCGGAACGGCTGGAGAAGGCGGGCGTCTCCTGGCAGATCTACCAGGAGTGGGACAACTTCACCGACAACGCGATCGAGTACTTCAAGACCTTCAAGGACATCGGTCACCGGATCCTGGCTAATGTGCCGGGCGGCTACCGGACGACCGAGGAGTTCTACGACAAGTTGTTCGCGAAGACCGACGCCGAGCGTGCCGACGCGTTGAAGCAGCTCGACGAGGCCGTCGAGAAGCTGCCGATCAAGGATCAGAAGCTGTTCCGCAAGGCGATGTACCGGTCCGAGCCGGAGTCGCTGGTGCCGCGGCTGCGGGCCGACATCAGGTCCGGCAAGCTGCCGAAGGTGAGCTGGCTCGTCCCGTCCGCGGTCGACTCCGAGCACCCCGGCTCGTCCACGCCGGTGGGCAGCGCGAACCTGATCTACGACGTGCTCGACGCGATCGCCTCGGACCCCGACACGTGGTCGAAGACCGTGCTGCTGATCAACTTCGACGAGAACGACGGGTACTTCGACCACGTCCCGCCGCCGGTCGCTCCGCAGCCGAGCTCCGGCGAGGGCGACGACTGGTACGCCGGTATGCCGATCGGTCTCGGCCCGCGCGTCCCGATGACCGTCGTCTCGCCGTGGTCGGTCGGCGGTCACGTCAACTCGCAGGTCTTCGATCACACCTCGGTACTGCGGTTCCTCGAACAGTGGACCGGCGTCCGCGAGCCGAACATCAGCACCTGGCGGCGTACCGCGTGCGGCGACCTCCTGTCGACGTTCGACTTCGACCGCACCTACCGGCAGCCGTCCGTCGACCAGCCGGGCCTGGTGCCCGCGCCGATCACCCGCTGGCACCCTGCGCCGCCCGCCGACCAAGCGGTTCCGCTGCAGGAGCCCGGCCGCCGCCCGGCCCGCGCATTGCCTTACGGGCCGTCAGTTTCCGGATCGGTTGCCAACGGCAAGTTGATGTTGGCCCTGAGCAACCATGGCCCGCAGTCGGCCCACTTCGCCGTCTACCCGTACGGCGGAGAGCTCCCGGCCCCGGCCCACCTCGACGTACACCACGCGCATCCGGACAAGACCCACGGCGAGACGCCGACCCTGGTCGAGATCCCGGTCGACGGCCCGTTCGAACTCGCGGTGCAGGGCCCGAACCGTTTCTGGGTGGAGGTGGCGGGCTCGTCCGACGGCGCCGCGGCGGCTCTCGACGTACGGATCGAGAACCGTGCCGGAGCGCTCCAGCTCCACCTGGTCAACGGCTCGCGGAAGTCGCTGACCGTGAAGCTCAAGGCGCGCGGGTACGGCAGCAAGACCACAACGATCGAGCTGCGCGGCAAGCAGACCAGCCCGATCTTCTGGCCGACCGACCACGGCTGGTACGACGTCGAGGTCACGTCCCCGGACGACACGACGTACCGCCGTCGGCTGTCCGGTCACCTCGAAACGGGCAAGCCCGGAATCACCGGCTGACGCTGCGCATCGGGGCGTCAGATGGTGTCATTGATCCTCATGACGTTCCCGTACCCCGAGACCGACTACCAAGAAGACAACCGCGGCCAGTTCCACTTCTCCAGCCGCAGCGGCTGGATGAACGACGTGAACGGGCCGGTGTACTACCGCGGTGTGTATCACCTCTACTACCAGCACGCCCCGAACAGCCTGGTCTGGGACACGATGCACTGGGGGCACGCGACCAGCACCGACCTCCTGCATTGGACGCAGCAGCCGATCGCCCTCGACCCACAGGTCCACCCCGGTGACCTGTGGTCGGGTGGCGGGGTCGTCGACCTCGAGAACGTCAGCGGTCTGAAGGACGGTGACGACGACCCGATCCTCGTGTACTCCGGTACGAACGGCGTGACCGTCTTCTACAGCGTGGACGGCGGCAACACGTTCCTCACGTACGCCGACGGCAAGAAGGTCGCCACACCCGGCGGCACCAGCCGCGACCCGAAAGTGTTCTGGGACCCGGTCTCCGAGACCTGGGGCATGGTCGTCTGGTCGGACGAGGGCGGCAACGGCGTCGACTTCTACACCTCGACCAGCCTGCTCGACTGGACCTTCGCATCTCGCTACGCGGCCGAGTGGCTGTTCGAGTGCCCGAACCTGATCCGCATGCCGATCGACGACGGCCACCGCTGGGTCCTGCACGCCGGCAGCGGCAAGTACGTCGTCGGCGAGTGGGACGGTACGGCGTACCACTCGGACTGGACCGAACCGCAGCGGATCAACCAGACCGAAACCTTCGCCGGCGCCGGGTACTACGCCGCCCTGAACTTCGAGAACATGCCCGGCGGCCGGATCGTCTCGATGGCGTGGCAGGGCGAGAACAAGGGCTCCATCTGGACCGGCAACGCGTCGTTCCCGGTCGACCTCACCCTGCACCACACCCCGGACGGCCTCCGCGTCTTCAGCACGCCGATCCCGGAGCTCGCGTCACTGCGGACGAGCTCTGAAACGTGGGACAACCTAACCATCGCTGACAGCACCCAACAACTCCCGGCCGGAAGCACCTACGAGCTCGAGGCGACGGTGGACGTCAGCCAGGCCACGCGCTTCACCTTGAAGGTAGGCCGCGAGGTGACGTACGAGGCTCAACGTCTCGACGGCGCCGAGCTCCGACCGGTCGACGGCAAGGTCAAACTCCGCCTACTGGTCGACCGCGATCAACTGGATGTCTTCGGCAACGACGGCGAGGTCTACCAGAGCTACAACGTCCGTCCGACCGAGCTCGAGCTGACGGCCGAGGGGCGTGCGGTCGTGGAGCAGCTGACGATCCACCAGCTCGGGTCTATCTGGCGATAGCCGCCGTATGCGCCTTCGTCACGGTGATCAGGTCGGCGGGAGACAGGCCGATGTCGAGACCGCGCCGTCCGCCGGACACGTAGACCGTCGGGTGGTCGGTGGCGGTGCTGTCGACAACCGTTGGCAGTGCACGCTTCTGGCCGATCGGGCTGATGCCGCCGACGACGTACCCGGTGGTGCGCTCGGCGGCGTCCGGGTCGGCCATCACCGCCTTCTTCCCGCCGGCCGCGGCCGCGATCGCCTTCAGATCAAGCTGCTTGCCGACCGGTACGACGCCGACCGCGAGCTTGCCGTCGACCTCGACGAGCAGGGTCTTGAACACCTGCTCCGGGTCGAGCCCGAGCGCCTCGGCGGCCTCCAGCCCGTACGACTTCGCGGCTGGGTCGTGCTCGTACGAGTGCGTGGTGAACTCGACCTTCGCCTTCGTCAGCGCCACTGTCGCAGGTGTGCCCTGACTCTGTTTACTCTTCGCCACCTGGCGAGCTTATTCCTGCCGGCACCAGGCGGACGCAGCAGTGGCCGGGCGACGGTGCGAGGCGGGCCTCGTACGGAAGGTCGAGCGTGCTGACGATGCCGGCCAGCAGATGCAGATTCATCCCGCAGACCAGCTTGGGCTGCTCCTGGGCGATCCGCCGGAACGGGCAGTTGACCAGCGCGATGCCGTCCTTGTCCGCCCGCGGCTCGAAGCCGTGCGACGCCAGGATCTCGGTCACCGGTCGGTCGCCCGCCGCTCGACCGATCTCCTCCCCGTACTCCCGCGCCCGCCGGTTGACCGCCTCGCGAGGTGAGCCGCCGGTCTCCTCGGCGTCTTCGACAGCGGCCGCGAGCAGGCGGCCCGCGACAGCGTACTGACGCTCGGGGAGGGAGATCTCGATCTCGCGGTCGGAGCGGTGGTACAGCTTGGCGGGCCGGCCGGCGCCCGGGCCGGTGCGTCCGCTGCGGCGCTCGTAGCAGGTGTCGAGCAGGCCTTCTTCGGTCAGCCGGTCGAGGTGGAACGCCGCTGTCGTGCGCGGGATGCCGAGCTCGGTCGCGGCCTCGTCGCGGCTCACCGGCATCGGCGAGCCGACGACGTACTCATAGAGCCGGCGCCGGGTCGGCTCGTCCAGTACGGCGACCGCCTGAACTCCTGCGTCCCACGACGTGTCCACGGGATGATTCTATCGACAACTTGGGTTGATGTAACAGTTATAGTGGCAGTTCGTTGAGACCTCAGGGAGTGTGCAGATGGCGATCTCGGCAGACCTCGAGTCCGTCCCCCTCCACATCGTCGCGCGGCGGGAGGAGATCGACCTGCCGGCCGCGCAGCGCGCGGTCGCGGATCTGCTCACCGCGCTCGGGCGGGACCCGCAGAGCGCACACCTGGCGGACACCCCGCGCCGGGTCGCGAACGCGTACGCGGAGATGCTCACGCCGCGAGAGTTCGAGCTGACCACGTTCCCGAACGACGAGGGGTACGACGAACTCGTCCTGGCCAAGGACATCCCGGTGCAGTCGCTGTGCGAGCACCACCTGCTGCCGTTCCAGGGCGTCGCCCACGTCGGGTACCTGCCCGGCGACCGGATCCTCGGGCTGTCGAAGCTGGCCCGGGTGGTGGAGCTGTTCGCCCGCGACTTCCAGGTGCAGGAGCGGCTGACCAAGCAGGTCGCGGACTGGCTGCAGGACCACCTCGACCCGAAGGGCGTCGGCGTGGTGATCGAGGCCGAGCACCAGTGCATGTCGCTGCGTGGCGTCCGCGCGGCCGGCTCGCGCACGGTCACGTCGTCGCTGCACGGGATCCTCCGCGACAACCCCAGTTCGCGGCAGGAGTTCTTCGCGCTGACCGGCCTCACCCCGTAGGCCGGGCGGTCAGTCGAAGCTTTTCGGTCAGGCCGACGCGACGGCGGGTGGGTGGTGGTGGGTCCGGCGGCCGGTGGCGAGGATGTGCGTGAGCTCGCCGGGCAGCAGGTCGGTGCCCGGTACCGGCTCCATCTCGGAGACGTCCAGCCAGCGCACCACGGTCGCGCCGCAGTGGCCGTGAACGGCGAGGATGGAATCCAGGTCCGGCCAGACGGCCGTGGAGGGGTTCGCGCCGTGCCAGCGGAGCGCGACCGAGCCGTCGGTGAAGACACAGCCTTCGGCGACGACGCCGGTACCGGAAACCCCGCTGATGTCGGTGTAGCGCACGAGTTCGAACGTCTGGGGTTTCACTGAAGACACCCCGGGGGGCGACAGATTGGTGCCATGATCCTTTCCCCGTAATAGCGTGCTTGGGCTCTCGCCACAAACCGGGGACATGTACCGACTGTCAGCGGGGAAGGACGGTCTGTAGCGACTCATCTTCTCAACACAAGCTAGATCCAAAGGGCCGAACGCGCCAGCCCTCAATCCGCGTGTCTCAATCCTCGACCCGTGATCGAATAGCGCGGTGTTCCTGACGCTTGGTACCGACCTGACCGGAGTAGCCGCGCCCGCGAGTGATTTCGGGTTCCTGTTGCACAAGAACCCGGCCCGCCCGCAGGCGATCGAGGTGACCGGCGGATCGGCCCATGTCTTCTACCCCGAGGCGACCGACGAGCGCTGTACGGCGGCGGTCCTGCTCGAGATCGACCCGATCGGACTGGTTCGGTCCGGCCGCGGCAAGGTGGCGGAAGGGTTCACGCTCGGGCAGTACGTGAACGACCGCCCGTACGCCGCATCGAGCCTGCTCGCAGTGGCGCTGGCGAAGCTGTTCCGGACCGCGATGAACGGCCGCTGCGACGCGCGTCCTGAGCTGGCCGCCCGCGAGATCCCGCTGGAGATCCACGTGCCGGCGCTCCCGTGCAGCGGTGGCTCCGAGCTGGCCGAGCGCTTGTTCGCGCCGCTCGGCTGGAACGTCGACGCGCGCCCGGTGCCGCTCGACCCGGAGATCCCGGCGTGGGGCGATTCGCGGTACGTCGACCTGCGGCTGACCGGCGTACTGCGGCTGGCCGATGCGCTCAATCACCTGTATGTGATGCTGCCCGTGCTGGACGACGCGAAGCACTACTGGGTCGGCTCCGACGAGGTCGACAAGCTGGTCCGGGCCGGCGAGGGGTGGCTCGCGGCGCATCCCGACAAGGAACTGATCTCACGCCGCTATCTCGCGCACCGGCGGTATCTGGCTGATGCGGCCCTCGAGCGACTCGTCGAGGTCGATGGCGTGGAGCTGGCTGACGAGTCGTCGGATGAAGGCTCGGTGTCGCTGGCGGTCGAGCGGCGGGGTGTGGTGGCCGGCGTACTGCGTGAGCTGGGCGCGCGACGGATCGCGGATATCGGCTGTGGCGAGGGCGCGCTGGTCGGCGAGCTATTGAAGGACCCGATGATCGGCGAGCTGATCGCGACGGACGTGTCGGCGCGCGCGCTCATCAGGGCCAAGCGACGGCTGCACTACGACGACCTGCCCGACCGTCAGCGCGACCGGCTGCGTTTCCTGCAGTCGTCGGTCACGTACTCCGACGAGCGCCTCGCCGGGCTGGACGCGGTCGTGCTGATGGAGGTCATCGAACACGTCGACCCACCACGCCTGCCTGCCTTGGCGTACTCCGTCTTCCACACCGCCCGCCCGGGTGCCGTGGTGATGACCACTCCGAACAGCGAGTACAACATCCGCTTCCCATCCCTCCCCGCGGGCAACTACCGCCACCCCGACCACCGCTTCGAGTGGACCCGCACCGAGTTCGAAACCTGGTCCCACGAAACAGCCACCCGCTACGGCTACACGGTCGAGTTTCGCCCGGTCGGCCCGACCGACCCCGAGGTGGGTCCGCCGACCCAGCTAGCCCTTTTCCGACGGGAGGATGCCCGATGAAGATCGACGTACCAGCGCTCTCCCTCGTGGTCCTCGTCGGGGCGAGTGGGTCCGGCAAGTCGACGTTTGCGCGCAAGCACTTCCTGTCTACCGAAGTCATCTCGAGCGACTTCTGTCGTGGGCTGGTGTCGGATGACGAGAACGATCAGGCGGCGACCAAGGACGCCTTCGAGGTACTGAACTTCATCGCCGGCAAGCGCCTCGCGGCCGGGCGGTTGACGGTGATCGACGCGACCAACGTGCAGCCCGAGGCCCGCAAGGAGTTGGTGAACCTCGCGCGGGAGTACGACGTACTCCCGGTGGCGATCGTGCTGGATCCGCCGGAGCGCGTCTGTATCGAGCGGACCGAGCAGCGCGCCGACCGGCAGTTCGGGGCGAAGGTCATCACCCGGCAGCGGTCGCAACTGAAGCGCGGCCTGCGCAATCTCAAGCGCGAAGGCTTCCGGACCGTTCACGTACTGAACACCGTCGACGAGATCGATGCCGTCAGCATCGAACGGACCCGGCTCTTCAACGACCTGAAGGACCGGACCGGTCCGTTCGACGTCATCGGCGACGTCCACGGCTGCCGTCCCGAGCTCGAGCAGCTGCTCACGGAGCTCGGCTACACGATCACCCGCGACGGCTCCGGACGACCGGTCGACGCCGTACACCCGGATCGCCGTGCCGTGTTCGTCGGCGACCTCGTCGACCGCGGCCCCGACACCCCCGGCGTACTCCGTCTCGTCATGGGAATGGTTGCGAACGGCAACGCGTACTGCGTACCCGGCAACCACGAGGACAAGCTGCTCCGCGCGCTCCGCGGGAAGAACGTCAAGATCAGCCACGGCCTGGAGACCACCCTCGAGCAGCTCGCACTCGAGCCTCCCGACTTCCGCGATGAGGTGGCCGAGTTCATCGACGGGCTGATCTCGCACTACGTGTTCGACGGCGGCAAGCTCGTCGTCTCCCACGCCGGCCTCGTCGAGCGCATGCACGGTCGCGCCTCCGGCCGGGTCCGCTCGTTCTGCCTGTACGGCGAGACGACGGGGGAGACCGACGAGTTCGGGCTGCCGGTCCGCTACCCGTGGGCGAACGACTACCGCGGTCGCGCGATGGTCGTCTACGGCCACACCCCGACACCCGAGCCGGAGTGGATCAACAACACGATCTGCCTCGACACGGGCTGCGTCTTCGGCGGATCCCTGACCGCACTGCGCTACCCGGAGCGCGAGCTGGTCTCGGTCAAGGCGGCCGAGGAGTACTACGCGCCGGCCAAACCGTTGCACGTAGCAACGGCTCCCGCGCGCGAGCCCGACGTACTCGAGCTGACCGACGTCACCGGTCGCCGCGTGATCGAGACCGCGACGCACGGGCGCCTGAGTATCCGCGCCGAGCAGGCCGGTGCGGCGCTGGAGGTGATGAGCCGGTTCGCGATCGATCCGCGGCACCTGCTGTACCTGCCGCCGACGATGAGCCCGGTCGCGACCTCGCCCGAGCCCGGTCTGCTGGAACACCCGCGGCAGGCGTTCGAGACGTACCGCGCACAAGGTGTCACCGAGCTGGTGTGCGAGGAGAAGCACATGGGTTCACGGGCAGTCGTGCTGCTGACACGGGACGACGACGTCGCGGAGAAACGGTTCGGTCTCGCCGGCCGGGGTGCGATCCACACCCGCACCGGCCGGTCGTTCTTCGACGCGGACCTGACCGACGAGCTCCTGCTCCGACTGCGCCGCGTCGCCTCCGATGCGGGCATCTTCGAGGAGCTCGACACGTCCTGGCTGCTGCTCGATGCGGAGCTGCTCCCGTGGAGCGCGAAGGCCGAAGACCTGCTCCGCAACCAGTACGCCGCTGTCGGCGCGGCCGCCCGCATGTCGTTGCCCGCAGCAACCGCCGCACTCCGGTCCGCCGTCGACGCCGGGCTGGATGTCGGCGAGCTGCTGGCGTCGATGGAGCGTCGTACGACGAACGCCGCGAGGTTTACCGAGGCGTATCGACGGTACTGCTGGCCGACCGACGGGCTCGACGGGGTGCGGCTGGCGCCGTTCCAGGTGCTCGCGTCCGAGGGAGCGACGTACCAGGATCGACTGCATGCTTGGCATCTTGACGTCGCCGACCGGATGGTGGCCAAGGGCCCGGAGCTGATCACGCAGACCCGGCGGCTGTTCGTCGACGCGGACAACTGGGACGCCGGGATCGCTTGGTGGGAGGAGCTCACCGGTGCCGGGGGAGAGGGTATGGTCGTGAAGCCGGCCGCGAACCTGACCCGCACCGCGAAGGGTCTCGCCCAACCCGGTCTGAAGGTGCGCGGCCAGGAGTACCTGCGGCTGATCTACGGCCCCGACTACACCGACCCGGCCAACTTCACCCGCCTCCGCGACCGCAACCTCGGCCACAAGCGCTCCCTCGCCCTCCGCGAGTACGCCCTGGGCCTGGAGTCCCTCGACCGAGCCGCCCGCGGCGAGCCCCTCTGGCGCATCCACGAATGCGTCTTCGCCGTACTCGCGCTCGAATCGGAACCGATCGACCCACGACTCTGACCGCTGTCCCCGCAGGCAGAAAGAGGCTTCATGACCAGCTACACGATTCCAGGTATGCATGTCCGTGAGCACACCGTCGACGTACCGGTCGACTGGTCGAACCCTGGCGAGACGATCACGGTCTTCGCCCGCGAACTGGTGGATCCGACCCGCAAGGACGAGGACCTGCCGTGCCTGCTGTTCCTGCAGGGCGGTCCGGGCGGGAGGGGTCCGCGGCCGATCGGTGTGACCGGGTGGATCGGGCAAGCGCTGAAGAAGTACCGGGTCGTGCTGATGGACCAGCGGGGTACAGGTCGGAGTACGCCGGTCACCCGCCGGCGGATCGCGGCGATGTCGGCCGAGGAGGGCGCCGACTACCTCGCGTGCCTGCGGGCGGACTCGATCATCGCCGACGCCGAGCACCTGCGGAAGACGGTCTTCGGCGCCAAGCCGTGGTCGACGCTGGGGCAGAGCTACGGCGGATTCCTGACGCTCACCTATCTCTCCAAGGCGCCTGAGGGTCTGACTGCGTGCTACGTGACCGGCGGGCTCGCGTCGATCGATCCGTCGGCGGCCGAGGTGTACCGGCGTACCTATCCGCGGGTCGAGGCGAAGAACCGCGAGTTTTACCAGCGCTACCCGCACAACGTGGAGCGGGTCGGTGCGATCGCGGACAAGTTGGCGGCTGACGACGTGCGGCTGCCGGATGGCGACCGGCTGACGGTACGCCGGTTCCAGACGCTCGGAATCGCCTTCGGGATGAAGCCTGGATACGAGCGCATCCACTGGCTGATCGACGAAGCGTTCGACGGTGACGAGCTCTCGGACACCTTCCTGGGACAGGCTCTCGACTTGTCGTCGTACCTCGAGGAGCCGTTGTTCGCCGCGTTGCAGGAGAGCATCTATGGATCCGGCGAGGGCGCGACCGGATGGGCGGCCGACGCGGAGCGGGCGCGGCGTCCGGAGTTCGCCGAGGACGCGCGACCGCTGCTGTTCACCGGCGAGATGATGTACCCCTGGATGTTCGAGGAGATCCGCGGGCTGCGACCGTTCCAGGGCGCGGTCGAGCTGATGGCGCAGCGGCCGAGCTGGCCCGAGCTGTACGACCTCGACCGCCTCGCGGCGAACGACGTACCGGTGGCCGCCGCGGTCTACTTCGACGACATGTACGTCGACTCCGGGCTGCAGCTCGATACCGCGGGGCGAGTCGGGAACCTGCAGGCGTGGGTGACGAACGAGTACGAGCACGACGGCCTCGGGACGGACCGCGTCTTCGAACGCCTCACCGAACTGGTCGCGTCGATCGGCGGAGGCCCTCAGAGGAGCTGACGATGGAGTGAGTCGGCAACAAACTTCTCGAACTGCTCCGGAGTCCAGCCGGACTCGTCGACCAGCTCCTGATACACACCGGGCGCCGCGAGCGCGCGGTAGACGGCCTGCGCCTGCTTGAGCGGGATCCGTAGATCAGCCTCCAGCGAGGCGATCATCGCATCCATCACTTGGTTGCGCCCGGCAAGCTTCGAGCGCAGGAGCGCTTTGGTTTCAGGGCTTTCGTCGGTCGCGGCCTCGAAGATCAGCACGACGTCGAAGCCGGCCGCGTACAAGTTGGTGAGCCAACCGGCCGCGCCGCGGAGACGGTCTGCCGGGCCCTCGATCGCAAACACCTGCTCGGCCCGCTCGAGTGCGCCGGCCTCACTGAGCCACTGGTCGCAGATCAGCGACAGGATCTCCCGCTTGGTGCCGAACGCCGAGTAGACGGTCCGCGTCGCGACACCGGCCTCCTTGGCGATCGCGTCGATGCTCGTCGCGCCGTACCCCTGCGCGGCGAAGAGCGTGCGGGCCGCGCGGGCGATCCGCAGGCGGGTCTCTTCCGCCTGCACCTGGCGATAGGACTTGACAGCCTCGGGCATGTCGGCACACTATCACTGTGTTCAGTGCAGTGACACTGCATCGAGTGCACTGCTAGTGCAATCTCTTTGAGGGGGAATCATGGAAGGACCACGTGAGGTGCTGGAGCGGATCCTGCACGAGGGGTTCGCGACCGGGAACGACGCGATCGTCGACGAGCTCTGCGCGCCGGACCTGGTCGAGCACCAGTTCCGGCCGGGCCAGTCCGGCGGCGAGGCCCGCGAGCAGGTGAAGGCCGCGATCCGGCAGGTGCACGAACTGATGCCGGACATCAAGTACACGCTGGAGGAGTCGGTCGTCGTCGGCGATGTCGTCTGGGCCCGAGGCCGCGCACGAGGAACCGCCACCGGCGCCTTCTTCGGCCCACCCAGCAACGCCCCGATCGACATCGCCCTCTTCGAGATGGCGCGGGTCGTCAACGGCCAGATCGTCGAACACTGGGGCTGCCCGGACCGCTTCGCCCTCCTCGAACAAACGGGCGCCCTGGCACGGCTCTGACAGCTTGCGGCCATCCGGTCCGCCCCGGGGCGGACCGCTGGAAGGCTGCGGGAATGGGTCAACTGCGGTGGTCGGGCGTGATTCTGACGACGTTGCTACTGGCGGGGTGTGGCGACGGCGGTTCAAGTGTCTGGTCGGACGAAGGTTTCACCTGCGACGGCGGACAGTTGCTCGGGTACGACGTGCACAGGACCGCGATCACGTGCGGATCACGAAGTCTTGAGGGCCTGCTTCGCAGTAGTCGCCGCGTCGGCGCCGTATGCGGTGGTGAGGCGGTCCAGGAAAGTGTCGTGGTCGAGCGTGTACTCCTGGGTGCCGACCGTTTCGAGGACCGTGGTGGCGAGCGTGCAGCCGAGGTGGGCGGCTGACTCGTGGTCGAGGCCCGAGGCACGGCCGGTGAGGTAGCCGGCGCGGAAGGCGTCGCCGCCGCCGGTCGGGTCGACCAGGCCGGGAGCGGGCACGGCCGGAACCTTCGCCAATACGCCGGTCGTGTCCTCGATCACCACGCCGTCGCCGCCGCGAGTGGTCACGCGGACGCCGACCCGCTCGAGGATCTCGTTGTGGCTCCAGCCGGTCTTCTGCACCATCAGGCCGGCCTCGTACTCGTTGCTGAACAGGTACGCCGCCCCGTCGATCAGCCGACGGATGTCCGTACCCTCCATCCGCGCCAGCTGCTGTGACGGGTCCGCCGCGACGGCGATCCCGTGCTGCTTGGCCAGCTCGGTGTGCTTGATCATCGCGTCCGGGTCGTCGGCCCCGATCAGCACCAGGTCGACGCCGCCGGTGGCCTGATGGATGGCGCCCAGGTCGAGCTCGCGCGCCTCGGCCATCGCGCCGGTGTAGAACGAGGCGATCTGGTTCGCGTCCTGGTCCGTCGTACAGGTGAACCGCGCGGTGTGTACGTTCTCGCAGACGCGGACATGCGACACGTCCACGCCGGCCTCCGTCAGCGCCGCGCCGTACTCGGCGAAGTCGGCGCCGACCGACCCGACGAGCACCGACCCGAACCCGAGCTGGGCCATGCCGTAGCAGATGTTCGCGCCGACGCCGCCGCGGTGCACCACCAGCTCGTCGACCAGGAAGGACAAGGAGACCTTGTGCATCTGCTCCTCGAGGAACTGGTCCTTGAACCGGCCCGGGAACGTCATCAGGATGTCGGTCGCGATCGAACCGGCGACGGCGATGCGCATACGGAATGCTCCCTCGGGTGGGGTCGGTGTACGGCCAACAGACAGCCAATAGAGACTACAGGCGACCGAACAAATACACGGAGGGCGGGAATTCATGGGCCATCAGGTACCGGTGACCGAGGAACTGCACGACTACATGGTCGCCCACGGCATGCCGCTGGACGAGATCGCGACCGAGCTGCGCGCCGAGACCGAGAAGCTCGGCAGCCCCGCGGGGATGCTGACCACCGCCGACCAGGCCGGCCTGCTGACCACGCTGACCCGGCTGATCGGCGCCCGCCGTGCGGTCGAGATCGGCACCTTCACCGGGTTCTCCGCGCTGGCGATCTCGCGCGGACTGCCGGACGACGGCGAGCTGATCTGCCTGGACGTCAGCGACGAGTGGACCTCGATCGGCCGCAGGTACTGGGAGCGGGCCGGCGTCGCCGACAAGATCGACCTGCGGATCGGTGACGCGCACGACTCCGCGGCGAAGCTCGACGGCGAGTTCGACCTGGCGTTCGTCGACGCCGACAAAGACTGGTACATCAAGTACTTCGAGACCGTGCTGCCGCTGATCCGCCCGAACGGGCTGATGCTGTTCGACAACACGCTGGCCGGCGGCCGGGTGATCGACGCGGACGGCCCGGCCGACCGCAAGGAGTTCAACGCACACGTCGCGCAGGACGACCGCGTCGACGTGATCATGCTCGGCATCGGCGACGGGCTGACGCTGGTCCGGAAGAAGTGAGCTGCACTAAATGAGCAAGAAGGCGGCGCCGCGGCTGACGGTCACGGACCTGCAGCACAAGTACGGCGACCGGCCGGTGATCGAAGGCCTGACCTTCACGCTGGCCGCGGGACAGGCGATCGCGCTGGTCGGACCGAACGGCGCCGGCAAGACGACCGTCCTGAAGTGCATCGTCGGTTCGGCCGAGCCGGCCGCCGGGAAGATCCTGCTCGACGGTCTGCCGATCGACGAACGGGCCGAGGTCGTACGGCGTGACGTCGCGACGCTGCTCGACGATCTGGACTTCTTCCCGGACCTGACCGCGGCCGAACATCTCGACCTGCTCGCCCGCGCGCACGGCAACGCGTCGCCGGAAGATCTCGTCGACACCACGCTCGACGACATCGGCCTGCTGCCGGCCGCCGACCAGCTGCCCGGTTCGCTGTCGTCCGGTCAGCGCCGTCGCCTCGCACTGGCGACGGCGCTGGTCCGGCCGCGCAAGCTGATGGTGCTCGACGAGCCCGAAGCGCGGCTCGATACCGACGGCGTGCAGTGGTTGTCGAACCGGCTGATCGAGGAGAAGAAGTCCGGTACCTCGATCCTGTTCGCCAGTCATGATCCGGCCCTGGTCGAGACGGTCGCCGACTCCGTCGTGACGCTGACGCCGCTCCCATGAGCTCAGCGGACGGCCCTGTTGTCTTCGATCCCAGCGACTTCGGGGCGATCCCGACGTCTCGGTCGTTGCGGCAGTGGATGCGCACAACCCGGCGACGGCACGCGGATCGATCGTTCTGGCAGATCTTCGAGGACGTGTACCTGGTCCTGTTCACGCTGGCGATGGTCGGCGCGACCGCCGGCAACGTCGTTCGGCACCTGAACTCGAACGCGGCGCAGTGCGCGTCCTGGACCTGCGGCGAGCTGACGCACTGGATGCCGTGGATCCTCGTACCGTTGCTGTTGGCAATCACTCTGCGGATGCTGCTGGCGGTCGGTCCGGTGTCCGCGTCCCGGGCCAGTGGTTTCTGGCTGCTCGCGACGCCGGTCAACCGGGCGGGGCTGCTGCGACCGGCGTACCGGCTGGTGGTCGGTTCTGTGGCGGTGATCGGGTTCCTGGTGGCGGCGATCATCTGGGCGCTGCTCGGGCGACGGTTCGTCGATGTGCTCGAGGGTGCGGTGCTGATCAGCGCGCTGCTGGTCTGCGCTGTGATCGCGACGGTCTGGGCGCAGCAGACGGCCCGACGTTCCCGGTGGACGCTCCGGGTGGCGGACCTGCTGCTGGCCGCGGCCGTGGTGCCGACGCTCGTGCTGGCGCTTCAGCCCGACCCGACCAAGGGCGCCCAGGTGGCCAACGTGGTGCTCACCATCGGCGACGTACAGGACAACAACCTGGGCGGCCCGAGTGGGCTGCAGCTCTTCGTGACCTTTGCAGTGGCTGTTGTGGTGTGCGTCGGGTTGACGACCGTGACTTCGCGGACGCTCGACCGGCTGGGGCGGTCGAGTGTGATCGCCGGTGGTGAACTGCTGGCGGGGCTTGCGGGTGCGGCGAGCAGTTTGGATATCAGCATGCTGGGCGACGTGATCGCCGGGCGGCACTGGCGGTTGAAGGGGCGGGTGCGGTCGCGGCGCGGCATGGGGTCCCGCGGTGGCGCGATCGTGCAGCGGGAGTTCTTCCGGATCCTGCGCTGGCCGCGGCGGCTCGTGATCGCGGGTGCCTTGCTGGTCGTGCCGTACGCCGTCGCGGGCGCGGGGTTCGACGTACTCGTTCCGATCGCGGCCGCGTTCGCCGGGTTCATCGCCGTACGGCCGATGCTCGATGGACTGCGGACGGTCTGCCGTTCGACGGGTCTGGCGCGGGCAATGGGGATGGATCTGCGCGATCTGCGTGTGGTGATGGCGGTGGTTCCGGGGCTGTTCGCGGTGCTGTGGGCGGGGCTCGCGTTCCCGGCGATCGGCAGTCTGTCGGCGACGTTCGCGGTCGCGGGCGGGGTGATCTCCGGTGCGGTGCGGCAGGCGTCCGCGCGACCTCCGACGTACGCCGGTCCGCTTGTCGCCTCGCCGATGGGTGCGATCCCGCCGGGGCTGTTCTCCCAGCCGGCCCGCGGGTTCGACCTGCTGATCCTGTGTCTGGCGCCGGTGCTGCTCAACCTGCCGCCGCTGTGGGTCGTCGCGATCCCGGCGTTCGTCCTCACCGTGATGTTCTCGGTCCGCCCGAAAACTGACTGATCCTCGACTTGGCTTATCTTGGCGTGGACAGGTACCTTGTCTCGCATGGTAGCCGAGAAGGTCTTCACGCAACTGCGCCGCGGGACGCTGGAGTTCTGCGTCCTGGCGCTGTTGCAGGGAGAGCCTCGTTACGGTTTCGAGTTGGTCAAGGCGCTGAGCGAAGTCGACGGGATGGTCACGACCGAGGGCACGATCTACCCACTGCTGGCCCGGCTGCGCCGTGAAGGCCTGGTCGAGACGAGCTGGCAGGAGTCCGGATCGGGCCCGCCGCGGCGGTATTACACCTCGACACCCGAGGGCAGCCAGGCGCTGGCCGCGTTCACCGCGGACTGGCGACGGTTCTGCACCTCGGTCGACAAGATCTTAGAGAGTGGGAGACGGGGATGAGCATGGAACTGGACAGCGATCGCCTGATCGACGCGTACCTGAACGAGCTGGCCGCTGAGGCCGCGGAGTTGCCGGCCGGACGGCGCGACGAACTGCTCGCCGACGTCCGGGCGCACATCGCCGAGGCGCGCGCGGAGGGTGCCACGTCCGAGGACGAGATCCGCGAGATGCTGCAGCGGCTCGGCCGGCCGAGAGAGATCGTCGCCGCCGCGACCGAAGGCCTGGTGCAGGTCGAGGTGCCGCCGCGACTGCGTCCGCGGGACTTCGTCGCGCTCGGGCTGCTGCTGGTCGGGCCGTACCTGCTGTCGGCCAGCGTGATCGTGGCCGTCGTTGCCTGGGGCATCGGCCTCGGTCTGCTCTGGACGTCGAACCGCTGGACGACAACCTGGAAGCTGATCGGCACCTTGAGCTGGCCCCTCGGGTACGCCGCGGCTATTGCCCTGGACACATTCCTCCAGGCCCCGATCTGGCTCAGCCTCCTGGCCGACTCAGTGATCTCCCTCGGCCTGATCCTCGCCCTGGCCCTGAACGCCCGCCCCCCACGTCAGGCCTCGTAGATCAACCACTTGCAGCTTCAGCAGGAACCGGTCGCACTACCTAAACAGGCCCCACCGACAACTGTCGGTGGGGCCTGTTGCGTCGTGTTAGGCCTTGTCGTCGACCGTGGGGAAGGGGTCGAGGTCGGGGAGGTTTGGTTCGGGGTCGGTGGTGGGGTCGGGGCCGGGCGGCTCCTGGGTGGGGTCGCCGTCTACTTGGAGGCTTTTGGGGGCGGTGGCCCAGACGGCGGCGGCTGCGCGGGCGGCGTCGGCGGCGTCGGTCTGGCGTTCGTAGTTCTTGATGTCGAGTGCGTACGCCTTCACCACCGCGGTCAGGTCGCGGCGCAGCTGCTTGTGCACCCAGAGGGCGTACGCCTGCGAGCGTGCCTCGATGAAGTTCTTGAGTTCCTGCATCTGGGCAGGCGTCATGTCGTCGTCCTCCGAATGGCCAGGGGTGAATTCGCCGCGGGCGATCGCGGCACGGGCGGGGTCGCCGGGGCAGTCTGTCGGCTCCGGGCGGACCGCGGAGTGCGGCCGGATCGCCGTACCGCGGGGGTAGAGCCTGCGGAAGTCGGCGATCACCGCGCGGGTGGTCGCCTTCATCGCGGCGGACGGCTGCTCGCCGGTGACGAGCACCAGCAGGATCGCGCCGTACCGCTCGTTCACGTCGTTGTCGCCGTTCGCGCCGGACTGGGTCCGCAGCCCGCGCAGCGTCCAGGCCCGCCCGGACTGGTCGACCGCGACCTGGTACGCGATGTCGGACCAGCCGCGGCTGTCCATGTGGTAGTCCTGCCACCCGCGCAACGCGGACGCGACCGCCGCCTGGGTGTGGATGACCTTCGTCGAGCCGGTGCCCGGCCAGTGGATCACCGCGCCCTCGACCCGGGACACGGTCAGGTTCCCCGGTCCGCCGGCTTTCGGCGGTCGCGCATTCCACGCGGACCGGGGCAGATAGTTGACCATCGATGCTCCTCACGTGCCTCACAGCGCCACATACCCACCGCTGGCGCTCGGTAATCAACCGATCACACTGGGCACGCGGCAGTCAAGCGGTGAGCAGCATCCTTTCAGCTCACTGGCGCAGCAGGGGCAGGAGTTGGTCGCCGATCCGGATGGTTTCTTCGCGGTACGGCGTGTCGGAGAGGATGAAATGGGTGATGCCGAGGTCGCGGTACTTGTTCAGCGACTTGGCAACCTCGTCGGGGGAGCCGACCAGCCACGTCGTGCCGGCGCCGCCTCCGCCGTACTTCCCGGGAGCCGTGTAGAGGTTGTCGTCGAGGACCTCGCCGCGCTCGGCCAGGTCGAGCAGGCGCTGCTGACCGACAGCCTTGAACCAGCGGCGGTCGCGATTGCCCTGCGCCTCGGCCATCTTCGCGACCTTCGCCTCCGCGTCGGCCCACGCCTCGTCGGCCGTGTCGCGGACCAGCGTCGTGATCCGCAACCCGAACTCCAGCGGCGCATGCTCGCGCCCGAGCTCTTTCTCGAGATACCGCAGATGTGAGATCCGCTCCGCGATCCCGTCCAGCGGCTCGCCCCAGAACAGCTGTACGTCGGCATCGGTCGCCGCTACCCGCTGCGCCGCGTCCGACGCCCCACCGAAGTACAGCCGCGGATGCAACCGCCCTTCCCGTACGACGGGACGTGTCGCGACCGTCGATCCGGTCACCGAGAAGTACTCGCCCGCGAACGTCACGTCCTCCTCGGTCCACAACCGCCGTACCAGTTGGAGGAACTCCTTCGTCCGGGCGTAGCGCTGCGGCTGATCGCCCTCGCTGTCGCCGTACGCCGCGAGGTTGTCCTGGCCGGAGACGATGTTGATCAGCAACCGCCCCCCGCTGAGCTCGTCGAGCGTGCTCGCCGACGACGCGAAGTGCGCCGGGTGCCAGTAGCCGGGCCGGATCGCGGCCAGCGGCTGGAAGGTCGTCGTCCGCGCGGCGAGGGCGGTCGCGACCGTGAACGTGTCCGGCCGGCCCCACCCCGTGCCGAGCAGGGCGCCGGACCAGCCGTGGTCCTCGGTGAGCTGCGCCAGCTCGGTCAGGCGCTCGATGCTGTTGTGTCCCTGGACGGTGTCGTCGCCGCGGTGACCGGGGGCAACCTGGTTCGGGATGTACCAGAGGAAAGTCATGGAAATCAGCTTAAGTTCACTCGATTAGTCGACTTAGGATGTCTTGCTGGTCAAGATGGCGGTGCCGGGGCGACTCTGGAGAGATGGACGAGCCACTGACGGCGAAGGAGCGGGCGGCGCAGGGGAAGGCGGTCCGGAAGGAGGTACCGCTCGAGTCCCATGCCGAGGTCCGGCTGAGCCCGACGCGGGACCCGGTCGGGCTCCTGCTCACCCAGGCCGAGGGGCGGGTGCCGGAGCTGGTGCCGATCCGGCACGGCCGCATGCTTGTCTCGCCGTTCACGTTCTACCGCGGTGCCGCGCTGGTGATGGCGGCCGACCTCGCGGAGACGCCGGCGACCGGGCTGCAGGTGCAGCTGTGCGGAGATGCGCATCTGTCGAACTTCGGTGCGTACGCGTCGCCCGATCGGCGGCTCGTGTTCGACGTGAACGACTTCGACGAGACGCTGCCGGGACCGTTCGAGTGGGACGTGAAGCGGCTCGCGACGAGTTTCGTCGTGGCCGGGCAGGACAACGGGTTCGACGCGAAGAAGTGCCGCGAGGTGGTGCTGAGCGTCGTACGGACGTATCGCGAGACGATGCGCGAGTTCGCCGGCCAGCCGATTCTTGCGGTCTGGTACGCGCGGCTGGACATCGAGGACACGGTCGCGCGGTTCAAGTCCTCGCTGCCGTCGGGTCAGCGGAAGGGGCTGAAGGCGGCGCGCGGGAAGCTCGCGAAGGCGTACACGCGCGACAGCATGCAGGCGATCGGCAAGCTCACCACGACCGTCGACGGCCACCGGCGGATCGTCTCGAACCCACCGCTCGTCATGCCGATGAACGAGTTGGTCAACCTCGACGGGGCGCTGGTGCTCTCTCGGCTGCAGAACCTGGTGAGTGGTTATCGACGCACGCTCCAGCAGGACCGCCGTCATCTGCTTGATCACTTCCGGCTCACCGATGTCGCGCACAAGGTCGTCGGCGTCGGGAGCGTCGGCACCCGGGCGTGGATCATGCTGCTGGAGTCGACGGTCGCCGACGAGGCGTTGCTGCTCCAGGCGAAGCAGGCGGGTCCGTCGGCGTTGTCGTCGTACGCCGGATCGTCGGAGCGGATGAACCAGGGGGAGCGGGTCGTCGTCGGCCAGCGGATGATGCAGGCCACCAGCGACATCTTCCTCGGGTGGATGCGCGCGGACACCGCCGACGGCGAGCAGGACTACTACGTCCGCCAGCTCCGCGACTGGAAGATGTCCGCCGACATCGAGAGCCTCAGCCCCGACGCCATGACCCTGTACGCCCGGCTGTGCGGCTGGACCCTCGCCCGCGCCCATGCCCGCTCCGGCGACCGGTTCGCCCTCGCCGCGTACCTCGGCAAGTCCGACCGCTTCGACCAGGCGGTCACCGACTTCGCCAGCACCTACGCCGCGCAGAACATCCTCGACCACGAGACCTTCGCCAAGGCCGTCGCCGACGGCCGGGTCGAAGCCCGGACCAGAGTTTGATCAGGTCCCGTTGTAACGCATCGTGACGAGAACACGATGTAGCGGCCGACAGGGTCGCGCTCTGTGACCCGATCATAGGGGGGAATACTCGTGGGACAGCAGATCGTCCTGCCGAGCCGTGCGGGAATGCCGGTCGCGCAGGGAATGCAGATGAAGCTGCGTCACCCGGTCGGTGTCTGGCTCGGGCTGCCGTTGATCACACTCGGGATCTATCACCTGGTCTGGTACTACAAGATCCACAAGGAACTCGCGCACTTCGACCGCCGGCGCGTGGTTCCGGTGGCCGGCCCGATGCTGGTGCTGCTCTTCCTGAGCTGGACCCTGGTCGCGCCGATGATCTCGTACTTCCGGACCGGCAAGCGGATCGCGGAGGGTCAGCGGGCCGCCGGGCTGCCGGTTACCTGCAGTGCCGGGATCGGGTTGTTGCTGATGTTCGTGTTCGGTCTGGGGACGCTGTACTACCAGCTCGAGCTCAACAAGGTGGTCAACTCGTACGGCGACGCCCCAGTGGGTACGCCGATCTCGCTGTACGTCTGACTCATCGCTGCGACTTGTCGGCGTCAGTAGTAACGCCTGTTGGACTCCTGCGCGGGAGCGTGATCTGGTGGCTGGAAACGTTCCCGTCTTCTAGGAGGGTGTTATGCCGCAGGCAGCGCAGCGTTCGTTGGGTGCAGGGGGAACGGCGGTCAGTGCGCTGGGCATGGGGTGTTGGGCGATCGGGGGACCGCATGCCCGGCAGGGGAATCCGGTCGGTTGGGGTGTCATCGACGACGGTGAGTCGAAGCGGGCGCTGCAGCGCGCGTACGAGCTGGGGGTGACGTTCTTCGACACCGCCGACGTGTACGGCTGCGGCCACAGCGAGAAGCTGATCGCGGACGCGCTCGGCGACGTCCGCGACGACATCGTGATCGCCTCCAAGGCCGGCTACACGTACGTCGAGGAGACCCGCGAGGCGCCGGGTGAGAACGGCGACCCGGACTACATCCGCTGGGCCTGCGACGAGTCGCTCCGGCGGCTGAACACGGACCGGATCGATCTGTACCAGTTCCACCTCGGCGGGTACGACCTGGCCAAGGCGGACGACGTACTCGCCGTCTTCGAGGAACTGGTTGCCGCGGGCAAGGTTCGCGCGATCGGCTGGAGCACCGACGACCCGGAGCGGGCGGCGCTGTTCGCGAAAAGCCCGCACTGCAAGGCGATCCAGCAGCACTTCAACGTGTTCGGCGGGAACGCCGACGTCCTGGCGTTGTGTGAGGAGAAGGGGCTCGCGAGTATCGTCCGCGGTCCGCTCGGGATGGGTCTGCTGACCGGGAAGTTCGACCAGGACAGCAGCCTGCCCGAGGACGACGTACGGCACGGCTGGAACTTCCGCACCGGCGACCAGGCTGAGTCGTTGCGCCGCCTCGACGCGATCCGCGACGTACTCACCTCCGACGGCCGGACGCTCGCGCAGGGCGCGCTCGGCTGGCTGTGGGCGCGTAGCGAGGCGTTCGTCCCGATCCCCGGGTTCAAGACGGTCGCGCAGGTGGAGGAGAACGCCGGCGCCCTGCAGCACGGTCCGCTGACCCCGGCGCAACTGGATGAGATTGCCACGATCCTGGGCCATTGACATCGTTGTCTGGTGCGACGACGATACATCCTCGGAAGCTCGGTGAAACGTTTCCAAGCCGCTCGAGGAGATCCGCCCATGGTCTTGCACCGTCGTACCTTCCGTCTGCTCGTGGCCGGGGCGGTGACGCTGGCGATCGGGCTGGGGTCACCGCCGGCCGGCGCCACTCCGCCGCGTGCCGACGGCCCGACCGCCACCGCGCGCGCCCGCGTCGCGGCCGACGAACTGATGAGCTCGTACGAGCCGAACAAAGCCTGGTTCCCCTCGAGTTGGTGGAACTCCGCGGTCGCGTTGCAGACCATCGGCGACTACATGCAGCGCACCGGCGACCGGCGCTACCTGCCGCAGCTGGACAACACGTTCGAGAAGGACAAGGGCAAGTTCCCGGCCGGCTACCTGTCCGGTGACGAGCTGCTCGGCAACTTCACCAGCCGTGCGATCGACGACTCCGAGTGGTGGGGTCTGACCTGGATCCAGGCGTACGACCTGACCAAGAACCGCAAGTACCTCGACATGGCGGTCAAGATCGCGGAGTACGTCGAGGGCTACTGGGACCCGAGCACCTGCGGCGGCGGTGTCTGGTGGAACGGCGAACGCACGTACAAGAACGCCGTCACCAACGGCCTCTGGATCCGCCTCACCGCCGAGCTGCACAACCGCATGCCGCACGACAAACGCTGGCTCGGCCGCGCGCAGGAGGGCTGGAACTGGTTCACCGCCAGCGGCATGATCAACTCCGCCGGCCTGGTCAACGACGGCCTGCGGGACGACTGCACGAGCAACGGCGACACGGTCTGGAGCTACAACCAGGGCCTCGCGATCGGTGCAGGCCTCGAGCTCTATCGAGCCACCCACGACAGCAAGATCCTCCCAACAGTCCGGCGATTGGCCGACGCGGCGATCGCTCCTGGCGGCCTGGTCACCGACGGCGTCCTCACGGAGTACTGCGATGCGCCGGGCCGGACGTGTGACGACAACGGCAAGCAGTTCAAGGGCATCTTCATGCGCTACTGGATGGACCTCGCCGACACCACCCGCGATCCGCGCTACACCGCCTTCGTCGCGCAGCAGGCCGCTGCGGTCTGGGACAACGATCGGGACGCGTCCGACCGGCTGGGGGAGCGGTGGTCCGGCGCCGAACCGAACGTCTTCGACTGGCGTACCCAGGCCAGTGCGCTCAGCGCCCTGATCGCCGCCGTACCCACGTCGCCGCCGTCCCGATCGTTGTCCGCGACAACCAATCCGGCCTTGCCGGTGATCATGCCCGCGACCGGTAGCGCGACGCATGTGAAGGTCACTGTCGGGCTGCAGGCGACCGGGACGGGTCCGCTCCAGGTCGTGGTCCGCCCGTCCGCTCCTTCCGGATGGACCGTGACCCCGGCGCGGAAGACCGTCACGCTGCGCCCGCACGGTAACGCCGTACCAGTGCACGCCTCCGTGGACCTCGACGTGACGATCCCCGCCGGCACCGCGGACGGCCTCCACTCGGTGACCGCCACCGCGACCTCCGGATCGCTGTCGTTCAGCACGCGGTCGGACATCCTGATCGCGCACACTGCCGACTTCGACACGGGTACGGCGGCCGAGACCCCGTGGCTGTACGACGCGGACGGTTCGCAGAGCAACGGCGTACAGAACCGGTTCGCTGACGGGCACTCGTACTTCGTCTACCGCTTCCCGTTCCCGTCCGACACGACCTCGGCGTCGGCGACCCTGACGATCGACAACGAGTTCGTCGTCCAGGTCAGCGGCGACGGGCAGACCTGGACCACGGTCGCGACCGAGACCAACCCGTACCACGACGGCGAGAACAAGGCCGCCCGCACGTTCGACCTCACGCAGTACCTCGGCGCCGACAAGGCCGGGTACGTACGAGTCTCGGACTCGTTCCCCGACGACGGCTGGGGCGGCCGCGTCTACCACGTCACCGCGACGTACAACTAGGCGGCAGCGCGATCGGTGATCGTCCGGCGGCGCAACGACGCGTCGAGGATGGCCGGGGTGTCGTAGTCCATGTCGAGTCGGCCGACGTCGGTGCCGGGCGGGACGATCTTGTCGAGCTGGTCGAGGATGGCGTCATCGAGGGTGACGTCCATCCCGGCCAGTGCGTCGTCGAGATGCTCCATGGTTCGCGGGCCGATGATCGCCGACGTGACGCCCGGGTGCGCGATGGCGAAGGCCATGGCGAGGTGGGTCAGCTTGAGCCCGGCCGCGTCGGCGACCGGGATCAGCTGCTCCACGACCTCGAGCCGCCGCTCGTCGGTCATGTGCTTGAAGATCGCCGTACGCCGAAGATCCGCCGGCGCCCGCCCGGTCAGCTGCCCCTGGGCGAGCGGGCTCCAGACCAGCGCACCCATCCCGTACTTCTGCACCATCGGCAGCACCTCGCGCTCGATCCCACGATTGAGGATCGAGTACGGCGGTTGCTCGGTCCGGAACCGCTCCAGCCCACGACGTTCCGCGACCCACTGCGCCTCGACGATCTCGCTCGCGGGCGTCGCCGACGAACCGACCGCGCGTACCTTCCCGCTGCGGATCAGGTCGGTCAACGCGGACAGGGTCTCCTCGATATCGGTGTCCGGATCGGGCCGATGCATCTGGAACAGGTCGATGTAGTCGGTCTGCAGCCGGCGCAGCGAGTCCTCGACCGCGGTGATGATCCAGCGCCGCGAGTTGCCGCGCTGGTTGGGGTCGTCGCCCATCGGCAGGTGCGACTTGGTGGCGAGGACGACGTGCTCGCGGCGGCCCTTGAGTGCCGCGCCGACGATCTCCTCGGACTCGCCGTGCGAGTAGAAGTCGGCGGTGTCGACGAAGTTGATCCCGGCCTCGAGCGCCTTGTCGATCATCCGGAGCGACTCGTCGCGGTCGTTGTTGCCGACGGCACCGAACATCATCGCGCCGAGGGCGTACGGGCTGACCTTGATACCGGTCCGGCCGAGTGTGCGGTAATGCATGCTTGTTCCTCCTTGGGATTGCCTCCAGGCTTGCTGCCGGACCGACGGGGGAGAAGGCCCACTTCATCCACGGACAGGTTGTCCCTGGATAGGCCTTGGGGCGTCGCGGATGATGGACCGTGTGATCGATCGTGACGGCCTGGCCGACTTCCTCCGCCGGCGCCGGGAGGTGCTGCACCCGGCCGACGTCGGGCTGCCCGACGGCGCACGCCGCCGTACGCCGGGACTGCGGCGCGAGGAGGTCGCTCAGCTCGCCGGTATGTCCACGGACTACTACTCGCGGCTGGAGCAGTCCCGGGGCGCGAACCCGTCCGAGCCGATCGTCGCGAGCCTGGCCCGCGCCCTCCGCTGCGACCTGGACGAGCGCGACCACCTGTACCACCTGGCCGGCCTCAACCCGCCGCTACGCCGGGCCGGTCGCCATATCCCACCCGGCATGCTCGCGCTGGTCAGCCGTCTGACCGACATTCCGGTGGTCATCTGCACGGATCTCGACGAGGTCCTCTGGCAGAACGCGTTGGCTGACGTCGTCGTCGGCCCGCTCGCCGCCGAGGGCCGGGCCCGCAACCTCACCTGGCTGTGGTTCACCGATCCGGCGATCCGGCGGATCTTCCCCGAGGAGGACTGGGACGTCCACTCGGCCTCGCACGTCGCCGACCTGCGCGCGACGTACTCCCGCCGGATGGGCGACCCCGACATCACCGAGCTGGTCGACGACCTCACCGCTCGCAGCGAGGAGTTCCGCGAGCTGTGGCAGCTGCACGAGGTCGCCGTACGCCGCCTGCCGCGCAAGCGCTTCCTGAACCGCGAGGTCGGCGATCTCGACCTGACCTGCGAGACCCTCCTGACTCCCGCAGCGGACCTGCGCGTCCGCGCCTTCCTCCCGATCGAAGGCACCGACGCCCGCGAGAAGCTGGACCTCCTCCGCGTGATCGGCACCCAGAGCTTCGCCTAGCGGAGCCCGTTCACGAGAAGCGCGAGCAGGCGCTCGGTCTGCTCGCGCTGCTGCTCCGGCTCGGCAGCGATCACCGCGCCGGCCATCGCCGCGACCACGTCATCCGGTCGTACGTCGGACCGGAAGATCCCCGCGGCCACCCCGGCGTCGAGGAAGTGCGCGACCGCGGCGGTGAGCCGGGCGCGGGTGTCCGACTGTGTGATCGCACCCGAGGCGACCATCGCGCGTAGTGACATCCCCATCGCCCGCTTGGAGTCGACGAAGTCGAGGTAGCGGTGCATCCACGCGAGCAGGCGTTCGTCAGCCGGTCCTGTGGCGGCCATCTCGGGAGCGGCGTCGCAGAGTCGCGTCAACTCCTGGCGGTAGACAGCCTCGAGCAGCGCCTCCCGGTTGGGGAAGTGGCGGTAGAGGGTGGCAACGCCGACCCCGGCCCGCGCCGCGACCCGATCCAGCGACAGCCGCACCTCCGACCCGTCGCGCGCGGCCAGGGCGAGGTCGGCCAGCTCGTCGCCGGCCGCGACCACGACCTGCTCCCGCTTCCGCGCAGCATCCGCCCGCATAAGTGGAGAAACCTCCAGTTAGTGCTATCGTCGACCCATAAGTGGAGAAACCTCCATTTCTCACTCTACCTGAGGACTCCGATGACCTCCCAGCGACCAGGCGGCACCGTCAAGCTCGGACAGCACGAGATCCGCAGGATCGGGTACGGCGCGATGCAGCTCGAGCAGGTGGACACCGCCGCGGCCACCGCCGTACTGCGGCGCGCCGTCGAGCTCGGCATCAACCACGTCGACACCGCCTCGTTCTACGGCCACACCACCGTCAACCAGCACATCCGGGCCGCCCTGCACCCGTACGCCGACGACCTCGTCATCGTCAGCAAGGTCGGCGCCCGGCGCCTCGAAGTGCCGGTGCGAGTGCGGTTGGGCGAGGTGGAGGCGCCGGTGCACCTGGCGCTGGCGCAACGGCCCGAGCAGTTGCGCGAGCAGATCCACCTCGACCTGACCTCACTCGGCCTCGAACAGGTGCCGGTGGTCAACCTGCGCCGGGCGGACCACGGCCCCGGCTTGATCGCCGAAGGCGACCAGCTGGTTCCTCTCGACGACCAGCTCGCCGAACTGATTGCCCTGCGCAACGAAGGGTTGATCGGCGCGATCGGCCTCAGCAACGTCAGCACCGAGCAGCTGAAGCAGGCACTGCCGGCCGGCATCGTCTGCGTCCAGAACGCCTACAGCCTCCTCGACCGCTCCTCCGAGGAACAGCTCCAACTCTGTGCGGCCAACGACGTCACCTGGATCCCGTACTTCCCACTCGGCTCGGCCTTCGACCGGATCCCGTCCCCGACCGAGCACCCCGCCGTACAAGCCCTCGCCACCCGCCTCAACACCACCCCGGCCGCCATCTGCCTCGCCTGGATCCTCGCGCACAGCAACCACACCGCCCTGATCCCCGGCACCCGCAGCATCGACCACCTCGAGGAGAACGTCCGCACAGCAGACGTCGAGCTCGACAAGGAGGCCCTCGCCGAGCTCGACGCCGTCGTCAACGCTTGAGCTGGATGCTCTGGGTGTAGGCGTCCTGGTTCGGTGTGTTCACGCCGGGCCGGCCACGGAAATCGGTCCAGCACGGGTGGATGCGGAGGTCGTTGCCGATGGCCACCGCCGAGTAGTCGCCGATGAACACGCCCTGTACCTCGGTGCCGTCGGGTTCGACGGCGAGGAACTGGACCTGCGGGTCCTCCGAGACGGTCGTGATCCGCCGGGTGTCGGCCCGGCCGAGCGACTGGGTGCCGGAGCCGGCCCAGTACGCGTAGTCGAGGTTGATCCCGTTGCGGTCGTAGTGCCTCGTGTACGACGCGATCGCGACCTTGCCGTCGCGCGCCGCGACCGCGCTGAAGAACTCGTCCTGTGGCGTGCCGATGACCAGCGGGCGGGACCAGTTCTTGCCGTTGCCCGATGCGGACACCACGTTGTCGCCGTTCGTGCGCACAGACGCGCCGGTGGTCGCGTCGTACAGGCCGTTGCGGTCGTCGGACCAGACCACCGTCAGCTTCTCGTTGGTCCGGTCGTAGGTGAGTTGCGGGTAGCTGTTCAGCCGGAAGTTCTCCCCGGTCAGCGTGTCCGGGAAGTCGTAGTTGGTGTCGATGATCGCGTGCCGGAACGTGCGTCCGTGATCGGTCGAGGTCGCCACCACCGTGGCGTCCCGATCGGTCGCACCGTCACACGCTGCCGTCGCGCAGACCGAGGCCTCGTAGGCGATGTACAGCTGCCCGTCGTTGCCGACCTGCGGGTTCGAGCCCTGGTCGTACGGCGTGATGCCGCCGGGGAAGTTGGTCAGCGAGGGCGGTACCCGGACCGGCGTCCCGAAGTGGGAGCCGAAGTCGACACTGGCCGACGCCATGATCGGCGACTCGAGATAGTTGTCGTCGTTGTCGTAGGTGAACTTGGTCCAGGTCACGTAGACCCGGCCGTTGGACGGGTCCGCGGCGATCCACGGCTTGTCGTTGAAGATGTGGGTGACCGCCGGAGTGCCGTCCGGGTTGACGCCGTTCATCGCGACGACGTGCGGACCGCCCCAGTGCAGGCCGCCGTCGTGGGACACGTTGACGACGATCGCGGTGGCGTCCTGACCGCCGAGCGGCGCGGACCGGCTGAACAGCAGGCTGGCGAAGTACACCGTGTTGCCGGGACCGAAGGCGACGACCGGGTCACCGGATCCGTCGAACCAGCTGAAGGCGCCGGTTCCGCCCGCGGTGATGGTCAGGCCGGGGATCGCGACGTTCCTCCAGCTGCGTCCGCCGTCGAACGACGTGTACGCGAAGCTGGCGCTGTCGTTGCGGTTCTCGCGCGCGTTGAACAGCCGGTAGTCGTTGGCGCCGGCAACGATATTGCGCGGGTTCCGCGGGTTGACCGCGATCGTGGTCTCGTTCTGGGCCGCGCTGCACCCGGCCTGCGAGCCCACCGGGACTACCGTGTCTCCGACAATCTGGTCGACGTTCGGTGCCGGGTTCCCGTACGGGTTCGGATGCCCGAGGTACGACTGGCACAGCGCCGACTGCGCCGGGTCGTCCTGATCGGGCTCCTCTTCCTCTGCCAGCACTTCCTTCAGCAACGGGTTGTGCACGGCGACCGCGGCGGCGTCCGAAGTGGCGGCGGTGGCGGGCGTAGCGACCAGTGCGAGCGACCCGATCAGGCTGATGACACCCAGGATCGCCGACCGGCGCATGATTGACGGCCTCACAGTGTTCCCCCTTCCGTGCCCCCGAGGGATAACACAGCGCATTCTGCGCCTCACCGGGAGGCCGGTCCAGGGCAGAGAAAAACCCTGTCCGGACCGGCCGGACAGGGCTTCTCAGCTACGTCTCAGTTAACTCAGACGTCGTAGTACAGCTCGAACTCGTGCGGGTGCGGGCGGAGCTGGATCGGGGCGATCTCGGACTCGCGCTTGAGGTCGATCCAGGTTTCGATCAGGTCCTCGGTGAAGACGTCGCCCTCGAGCAGGAAGGCGTGGTCGGCCTCGAGCGAGTCGATCACGGCCGGCAGCGAGGTCGGGACCTGCGGGATGCCCGCGTGCTCCTCCGGTGGCAGCTCGTACAGGTCCTTGTCGACCGGGTCGGCCGGCTCGATCTTGTTGCGGATACCGTCCAGGCCGGCCAGCAGCTGGGCCGAGAAGGCCAGGTACGGGTTCGCCGACGGGTCGGGGCAGCGGAACTCGATCCGCTTCGCCTTCGGGTTCGACCCGGTGATCGGGATCCGGATGCAGGCCGAGCGGTTGCGCTGCGAGTAGACCAGGTTGACCGGGGCCTCGAAGCCCGGCACCAGGCGGTGGTACGAGTTCACCGTCGGGTTGGTGAAGGCCAGCAGCGACGGGGCGTGCTTGAGCAGACCGCCGATGTACCAGCGGGCGATGTCGGACAGGCCGCCGTACCCGGACTCGTCGTAGAACAGCGCGTCGCCGTTGGAGAACAGCGACTGGTGGACGTGCATCCCCGAGCCGTTGTCGCCGAAGATCGGCTTCGGCATGAAGGTCGCCGTCTTGCCGGCCGCCCACGCGGTGTTCTTGACGATGTACTTGAACTTCATCAGGTTGTCGGCGGTCTTCAGCAGCTCGTCGAAGCGGAAGTTGATCTCCGCCTGACCTGCCGTTCCGACCTCGTGGTGCGCGCGCTCGACGACCAGGCCGGCCTTCTCCAGCGCCAGCGTGATGTCGTCGCGCAGCTCGCCGAAGTGGTCGGTCGGCGCGACCGGGAAGTAGCCGCCCTTGTATCGGACCTTGTAGCCGCGGTTGCCGCCGTCCTCGACCCGGCCGGTGTTCCAGGCGCCGGCGACCGAGTCGATCGCGTAGTACCCGGTGTTGGCCTTGGTCTCGAACCGGACGTCGTCGAAGACGTAGAACTCGGCCTCCGGCGCGAAGAACGCGGTGTCCGCGATCCCGGTCGACTTCAGGTACTCCTGCGCCTTCCGCGCGATGTTGCGCGGGTCACGCGAGTACGCCTCGCCGGTGAGCGGGTCGTGGACGAAGAAGTTGATGGCCAGCGTCTTCGTCCCGCGGAACGTGTCGAGGAAGGCCGTGGTCGGGTCGGGCAGCAGCTTCATGTCCGATTCGTGGATCTGCTGGAACCCGCGCACCGACGAACCGTCGAACATCAGGCCCTCTTCGAAGACCTCGGGCCCGAACGACGACACCGGGACGGTGAAGTGCTGCATGATGCCCGGCAGGTCGGAGAACCGGACATCGATGATCTCGATGCCCTCGTCCTTGACGTAGGCGAGCAGCTCCTCAGCGCTGGAAAACATACGTACTCCTAGGGTGGCTCAGAGATTGCATCTGAACGTAGGGCCCGCCGGTTTCTCCGTCGTGACCCTGATGTTTCGCGGATGTTACGCCCAGCGTGTCCGCGCTGACCCACTGGTGTACGGCGGCTACGCCCTGAGATCTTCCGGTCCTGGGTGAACCGGTCGCGGGCGCCGTCCGTAGGCTAGTCATCATGGCATCGTCGGCGCAGCCGGGCACAGGACCCACCGAAGAATTCCGATTTCCGGGGAGCCGGCTGGGTCTGCCGGAGGGCGGCCCGGGCTCGGTCGCGGGCTGGGGTCGCCGGCTGCTGGCGCTGCTGATCGACTGGCTGATCGCCGGCCTGGTCGCGTCGGTCGTGGTCGGCAAGCCGATGTGGGCGGGCGGCAACGACTACAACACGTCACACCTGGCGATCTTCTTCCTGATCACCGCGATCCTGACCGGCCTGGCCGGCGGCACCATCGGCCACCGGCTCTGCGGGCTGCGCGTGCTCAACCTGAAGAGCAAGGACGTTCCGCAGGTCGGGCTGCTCGGGGGAGTGATCAGGTCGTTCCTGATCTGCCTGCTGATCCCGGCGGTGATCTTCGATCGCGATCACCGCGGCCTGCACGACCTGGCCGCGAAGACGGTCGTCGTACGGCGTTGATCAGCGGCGCGTGAGCCGGAGTTGTACGTCGTCGAGGTATCCGGTGCGGAAGCCGGCCTCGGAGTACGCGAGGTAGAACTCCCACATCCGCCCGAACGTGTCGTCGAAGCCCAATGCGGAGATGGCCGGCCAGCGCTCGACGAAGCGGTTCCGCCAGACCCGCAGCGTGCGCGCGTAGTCCGCGCCGAGGTGCCGTACGACGTCCGCCCGTAGGCCGGTGTGCTGGGCGGTGACGTCCTCGATCACCTTGATCGACGGGATCAGGCCGCCGGGGAAGATGTACTTCTGCACCCAGGTGAACGTGTTCCGGGTCGCCAGCATCCGCTCGTGCGGCATCACGATCGCCTGTACGACGGCGACGCCGCCCGGCGCCAACCGGCGCTCGATCGCCTCGAAGTACACCGGCCAGTACTTCTCGCCGACCGCCTCGATCATCTCCACACTCAGTACGGCGTCGAACTCGCCGATCTGGTCGCGGTAGTCCCGCAGCGCGACCTGCACCCGGTCGCCGACACCCGCATCCGCGATCCGGCGCTGCGCCAGCAACGCCTGCTGCGAAGCGATCGTGATCGCCGTCACCCACGCGCCGCGCTGGGCCGCCCGGATCGCGAGACTCGCCCAGCCGCATCCGATGTCGAGCACCCGCGACCCGGACACAATCCCGGCCGCATCGAGGATCGAGTCGAGCTTGCGCAGCTGGGCATCGGTCAGCTCGTCGTACGACGCCGTTGCCAGATCACTGTGAGCAGCATCACCGAAGTACGCCGCCGAATAGGTCAGCGTCGGATCGAGGAACTCAGCGAACATCGCGTTGCTGAGGTCGTAGTGCCGGCTGATGTTCTCCCGCGCGCCGGCCCGGTCGTTCTCCTGGTCGCCCGGCTGGGAGCGGGTGACCAGCCAGCGCAGCGACTGCGCCCACTTCGGCAGCAGGTGCCGGGTCTCCTCGTTGCTGAACCGCTCCGCGAACGGGACCAGCAGGTCGGCCAGGTCCGTACCCGGCTCCGGATCCCAGTCGCCGGCCAGGTACGCCTCGCCGAACCCGGAGCCCGCGTCGTGCCCGAGCCGGTCCAGGAACGCCGACGTCCGGTGCACCCGCATCGCCGGCCCGCCGAGACCGTACGAGCGGTTGCTGTCCAGGTGGATCGTGGCGGGCAGGTCCTTGGCGATCAGCTTGATCGCGGTGGCCGCGCCGTACCTCCGGACCGGATTCGAGCGTGGCCGAGCCAGTGTCGGCCACGTCTCGGCCACCGGTTGGTGCACACGTCGGTGCACTGGCGGCATCAGATCCGTCATGTCAGCTGTTCCCCTGTAATCCGTCCTGGTCGCACCCTAAGGGCTCCCAGCCTCCCCACGGCGCATGTCTGAACAGATCAACTGTCGAGCATGCCGCTTGGTTACCGTCCCCGCATCGCCTGACGGGCGCCCTTCAGGCTGCTCGGCACCGGCCCCTTCGGCATCGGCACCTGCGGCCGGACCGCGTCCAGCGCCTTCAGCCGCTGGAGCAGATCGGTGATCTCCGACGGCTGCATCACCGCCGGCAGCTTCATCACGTACTTGGTCAGCTTGCGGATGTCGATCTCACCCTCGCCCTGACCCGCGACGATCTGCGTCACCGGGGCGCCGCCGGCGACCCGGTTGTGCTTCTTGGCCTCGGCCGTCAGCAGGTTCTTCACCCGGCTCGCCTGACCCTCGCCGACCAGGATGATCCCGGGCCGGCCGACCACGCGGTGGACGATGTCGGCGTTCTTGGTCACCGCGATCGCGGGCGTCACGTTCCAGCCGCGGCGCAGCGTCTGCAGCGCCGACGCGGCCGCACCGGCCTGGCCCTCGATCTGGCTGTACGCCGCCTTCTCGACCTTGCGGCCGAACACCAGCGTCGCGGCCAGGAAGCCGAGCGCGACACCGAGCGGGATCCAGATCACCAGCGGGCCGACCAGGAAGCCGCCGAGCACGGCGAGCCCGACGATGCCGAGGAAGATCCCGGCGAGCACGAGGCCGACCGTCGGGTCGGACTTCTGGGTCAGCTTGTACGCCGACACGATCTGCTTGAGCCGGCTGGTCTTCTCTTCGGGCGCGTCGTTCTTGGCCATCTCTACCTGCTCTACCTGTCCTGGATGTTCATACGTGACTCAACGGCCTGACGGTACAAGCGTCCGGCGCGGTACGAGGACCGTACCAGCGGCCCGGACATGACTCCGGCGAAACCGATCTCCTGCGCCTCGGCGTCCAGCTCGACGAACTCCTCGGGCTTGACCCAGCGCTCGACCGGGTGGTGCCGCACCGAGGGACGCAGGTACTGCGTGATCGTGATGATCTCGCAGCCGGCAGCATGCAGGTCCTTCAGTGCCTGGCTGACCTCGTCGCGGGTCTCGCCCATGCCGAGGATCAGGTTCGACTTGGTGACCAGGCCGTAGTCGCGGGCCTGCGTGATGACGTCCAGCGACCGCTCGTAGCGGAAGCCGGGACGGATCCGGCGGAAGATCCGCGGCACGGTCTCGACGTTGTGCGCGAACACCTCCGGCCGGGAGGAGAACACCTCGGCCAGCTGCTCGGGTACGGCGTTGAAGTCCGGCGCGAGCATCTCGACGCCGGTGCCCGGGTTGAGCTCGTGGATCTGGCGGATCGTCTCGGCATACAGCCAGGCGCCGCCGTCGTCCAGGTCGTCGCGGGCGACTCCGGTCACGGTCGCGTACCGCAGGCCCATGGTCCGGACCGATTCGGCCACCCGGCGCGGCTCGTCGCGGTCCAGCGCCTCCGGCTTGCCGGTGTCGATCTGGCAGAAGTCACAGCGCCGCGTGCACTGGTCCCCGCCGATGAGGAAGGTCGCCTCGCGGTCCTCCCAGCACTCGAAGATGTTCGGGCAGCCGGCTTCCTGGCACACCGTGTGCAGTCCCTCGGACTTCACGAGTTTCTGCAGCGCCTGGTACTCCGGGCCCATCTTGGCGCGGGTCTTGATCCACTCGGGTTTGCGCTCGATCGGGGTCTCCGCGTTGCGCACCTCGAGCCTGAGCAGTTTCCGTCCTTCTGGGGCGATGGTCACGCCCCCAAGGGTACGCGTCCGCGCTCAGGGCCGTCTCACCCGTACGCTGATGAGCTATGTCCCAGAGTTCATGGACCCGGCCCGCGCCGACCGCCCGCGAGCAGCGGTACGACGTACTGCTGGGACTCGGGATGGCGCTGGCGTCCCTGCTCGGGACCGAGCTGGCCCGCGGCGGCTCGCCGACCCATGTCGACCTCGGCATCGGCGGCGTCGAGCCGTACGTGCTGAGCGCGGCGATCGCGCTGCCGCTGTGCTTCCGGCGCCGGTGGCCGATCCCGGTGCTGCTGGTGGTCGCGGCGCTGTTCGTGCTGAACGGCGAGCGGGCGATCTTCGCGTTCGCCGGCAACCTGGTCACCCAGTCGACGATGTTCATGGCGATCTACGCGGCCGTGGCCTGGGCCCGCGACCGGCGGCTGATGAAGGCGTCGGTCGCGGTCGTCTTCGTGGTCATGTTCGGCTGGCTGGCGATCAACTTCGTCCGCGCGCTGCGCGCCAACTCGATCGAGGGTCCCAACCACGCGCTGTTCTCGCCGTACGTCTCGAACGTGGTCCTGGCCGTCGCGCTCAACGTCCTCTACTTCTTCGGCGCCTACTTCTGGGGCCGTACGGCGTGGGGCACCGCCCGGCAGCGGGCCGAGCTCGAGCAGCAGGCGACCGAGCTGGCCGCGCAGCAGGAGGCGAACTCCCGGCGTGCGGTGATCGACGAGCGGCTGCGGATCTCCCGTGAACTGCACGACGTCGTCGCGCACCACATCAGCAGCATCGGCGTCCAGGCCGGGGGAGCCCGGCGGGTGATGGACAGCGATCCGGACGCCGCGAAGAACGCGCTGAACGTGATCGAGGAGTCCAGCCGGAGCGCCGTGAACGAGATGCGCCAGCTGCTCGGCATGCTCCGCGCGGCGGATCCCGACGTCGACGTGACCACGCCGGACCCGAAGGCGCCGCAGGCTGGGGCCGACCGGCTGCCGGCGCTGATCTCGGAGGTGAATGGCCAGGGTCTGGAGGTCGGGTTTCACCAGATCGGCGCACCCTCCGAGCTGCCCAAGACCGTGTCCGTGTCGGTGTACCGGATAGCCCAGGAGGCGCTCGCGAACGTCCGGAAGCATTCGACAGCCCGCAGCGCCCACCTCACGCTGCGTTATCTCGGTGACACGGTCGAGCTCGAAGTACTCGACGACGGCCGCCCGAAGCACGCGCCGGTCGGTAGCCGGCTGGGTCACGTCGGGATCCGGGAACGGGTCGGCCTGCTCGGTGGCGAGAGCGAGATCGGCCCGCGGCCCGTGGGAGGATTCCGGGTCCGGGTCCGCATCCCGCTGGACCCGCCGGCGTTCGGAGGGATCGATGACTGACCCGATGCGGGTCCTGCTGGTGGACGACCAGGACCTGGTCCGGGCCGGCTTCCGGATGATCCTGTCGGTCGAGCCGGAGATCGAGGTCGTCGGTGAGGCGTCCGACGGCGAGAAGGCGATCGAGCTGGCGCTGGCGCTGCGGCCTGACGTCGTACTCATGGATGTCCAGATGCCCGGCATGGACGGAATCACCGCGACCCAGCGGATCGTCTCCGAGGACGCCGGGAAGGTGGTCATCCTCACAACCTTCGACCGCGACGACTACCTCTTCGAGTCGCTGGGGGCCGGCGCGAGCGGGTTCCTGCTCAAGAACACCGCGCCCGAGGACCTGGTCGAGGCGATCCAGATCGTCCACTCGGGGCACGCGCTGCTCGCGCCCGAGGTGACGCGGCGGGTGATCAAGCGATTCACCGGCGGCGGCGAACGCGTGTACCGGCCGGACCTCCTCGCGGACCTGACCGAGCGTGAGCGCGAGGTCCTCGGCCTGATCGCCCGCGGCCTCACCAACACCGAGATCGCCACCCAACTCTTCGTCGGCGAGGCCACGGTCAAGACCCACGTCTCCCGCGTCCTCCTCAAACTCGGCCTCCGCGACCGCGTCCAGGCCGTCGTCTTCGCCTACGAATGCGGCCTGGTCACCCCGGGGGACGACACCTCCGCCTAGCGGGTGACCCGCGCGATCACCCTCGCGGGCGACGTACCGGGAGGCATGTTCTCACTAGGTTTGTCAGTGTCGGGTGAACGCCCGGCGGGGGCTGACCTGTAGGGAACGGTGACACACATGCTGAGGGTGGCTGGGCTCACTCGGCGGTTCGGTGATCATCTGGCGCTGGACGACGTGACCTTTGACGTCGTACCTGGACGGATGACCGGATTCGTCGGGGCCAACGGTGCCGGTAAGACGACGACGATGCGGATCATCCTCGGGGTTCTGGCCGCGAACGCCGGTCAGGTGCTCTGGAACGGCGAGCTGCTGACCCAGGAGGTACGGCGCGACGTCGGGTACATGCCCGAGGAGCGCGGGCTGTACCCGAAGATGAAGATCCGCGACCAGCTGGTGTTCTTCGGCCGGCTGCACGGGCTCTCGCCGGAGAGGGCTTTGGAACGGACCGACAAGCTGCTCGAACGGCTCGGGCTGGCCGAGCGGGCGACCGACGCGCTGGAGACGCTGTCGCTGGGCAACCAGCAGCGGGTCCAGATCGCGGCCGCGCTGGTGCACGAGCCGATCGCGCTGGTGCTGGACGAGCCGTTCAGCGGCCTCGACCCGCTCGCGGTCGACGCGATGGTGGACCTGCTCCGCGAGGAGGTCACCTCCGAAGTACCGGTGCTGTTCTCGAGCCACCAGCTCGACCTGGTCGAGCGGTTGTGCGACGACCTCGTCGTACTGTCCCGCGGCAAGGTGGTCGCGGCGGGTTCGGTCGCGGAGCTGTCGGCGGGCTCGACCTCGACGTACCGGCTGGTCGTGGACGGCGACGCGGGCTGGCTGCGCGACGTACGCGGCATCGAGGTACGCGATGTGGCCGGCGGCACGGCGCTGTTCGACGTACTGGATGCGGCCGTCGAGCAGAAGATTCTTCAGGAGGCGCTCAGCCGCGGACCGGTCCGGCAGTTCGGGCCGGAGCGGGTGGCGCTCAGCGACGTCTTCCGGGAGGCGACCCGATGAACGTGTTGGACAGGCCGTGGGCGCTGATCGCGGAGCGCGAGATCAGCACGAAGCTCCGGGACAAGACCTTCATCGGCTCGACGCTGGTGATGCTGTTCATCGTGATGGTCGCGGTGATCCTGCCGGCGATCCTCGCGGGCAAGGGCGGGGCGGACAAGATCGCGGTCGTCGACGATGCGGCTGCCAAGGTCGTGCAGCAAGCGTCGACGACGATCGGCGGTGACGGCTATGAGGTGGTCCGCGCCGGCGATCGACCCGCCGCGGAGAAGCTGGTCACCGACGGCGACGCGAAGGCGGCGCTCGTGCCCGGCACCGACGGGTACGTCGTGATCGGCAAGGACAGCGTCGACTCGGGGATCGAGAGCGCGCTCCGCGAGGCGGCCGCGACCGTCGGCATGGAGACGAACGCGTCGAAGGCGGGGCTGACTCCCTCTGAGTTGCACGCCGGTACGAAGGTCGAAGTACAACTGCTGAAGCCCGGTCCGCTGCCGGATATCGTCTCGCAGTTCGTGAACATCGGGCTGGCGCTGGTGTTCTACATGACCGCGCTCGGCTTCGGCATGATGATCGCGCAGAGCGTCGTACAGGAGAAGGAGAGCCGGGTCGTCGAGATCCTGGCCGCCGCGGTGCCTATCCGGTCGCTGTTGTGGGGCAAGGTGCTCGGAAACACCGTGCTGGCGCTCTCGCAGATCGTGGTGATCGCGGCTGCGTCGCTGATCGGGCTGTTGGCGACTGATCAGGCCGACATCCTCGAGGTGGTCGCACCGGTCGCCGGGTGGTTCGTGGTGTTCTTCGTGCTCGGGTTCGTGGCGCTGGCCGGGTTGTGGGCGGTGGCGGGTTCGCTGGCCACGCGGCAGGAGGATCTCGGCTCGACCACGCTGCCGGGCCAGATGATCCTGATGATCCCGTTCTTCTTCTCGGTGTTCGCGGGTTCGTCGTCCAAGACGGTGGCGTCGTTCGTCCCGATCGCGTCGTCGATGTCGATGCCGGGCCGGATGCTGACCGAGGACGTGCCGATCTGGCAGCCGCTGGTCGCGATCGCGCTGCTGCTCGGCGCGACTGTGCTGATCGTCCGGCTGGGCGCGCGGCTGTACGAGCGGACGCTGCTGCAGACGGGGCGCCGCCTTGGGTACCGCGAGGCCCTTGCCCTCGAAACTTCGTAGCACATCGTCACAGCCGGGCCCGGCGTTACAGGTCCGGGCCCGGCTGTGACAAAACCGCAATGTTGGGTACCTGTGTGCTGTGCCTACACCTGGACTACGGTCTCAACGCATGAACGTCGAGCTGCGCCACCTGCGGGTGGTGGTCCTGGTGGCAGAAGCGGGGTCCGTCGGACGGGCCGCCCGCTGGCTCAAGGTCAGCCAACCGAGCCTGACGGCGCAGCTGAAGCGGATCGAGGCGGCGTTCGGCGGCGAGCTGTTCGAGCGCTCCCGCACCGGGGTCACGCCGACCCCGCTCGGTAGGTACGCCGTCGATCGCGCGCGGGCCATCCTGGTCGACGTCGACCACTTGTCCGCGACCGTGTCGGCGATGACCGCGGTGGAGTCGTCCGCAGTACGGCTCGGTGGGTTCCCGACCGCGCCGATGTCCGGGATCGCGTCCCGGCTGCGTTCGCACGGCGAGATCGAGCAGGTCAGCATCGAGGTCGAGTGGTCCACCAGCGTGCTGTTGCAGCAGTTGGAGAGCGGGCGGTTGGACTTCGCGTTGCTGCGGGAGTTCCCGGGGTTCGAGCTGCGGCTGCCGGCGGGCGTCGAGTCCACGACGGTGGTCGAGTCGGAGTCGGCGTACGTCGCTCTGTCGGCGGACCACCCGGTGGCGGAATCGACGCGGGCGCGCGGTGAGGTGGAGCTGGCGTCGCTGTCCGACGAGGAATGGATCGGGGAGCCGCCGGACGACAGCGGGTTCCATGTGCTGTTCCGGGCGGCGTGCGAGGCGGCGGGGTTCCAGCCGAAGGTGGAGCATCACTCGGTGGACACGTCGGTGCTGATGGGGTTCGTGACGAGCGGTCAGGGTGTGGCGCTGATCTCGCCCACGTCGTACCGGATGTTGTCCTCGGATGTCACGACGCGCACTCTTGCGGGTGACCCGATCCATCGGAAGCTGGTGCTTGCGTGGAGCACCGAGTCACCGCGTGCGCAGATGGCGGGGGACGTGCTGGGGATGGCGAGCGCGGCGTACGACGAGGCGATCACCGAGCACGCGCGACGGGGTGCGCACCAGCAACGTATGCACGTCGCTTGAGGCACTAGGCCGGCTTGACCACCGGATTCTCGAACGCCAGGTAGAACTCCCCGGTGTCCTCCGGGTCCTCCATCCGCTCCCGGTACTGCGATCCCACCTGCTCCTTACCCGAAAACTCCGCCGCCTTCGGCCGCTCACCTTGAGCCTGCTGCGGCTTCGCCGGCGCGGCCTCCTCAGCCTTGGCTTCCGCCGCCTTCACCTCAGCCGGCGCCGCCTCCTCAGCCTTGACCTCCGGGGCCTTCACCTCAGCCGGCGTAGTCTCCGTCGCCGGCATCGCCTGGGTCTCGTCGACCGGCATCGCCTGAGTCTCGTCGCCTACCTCGGCGTCCGGCGTCTTCGACTCGGCAGGCTTGTTCTCCGCGACCGGCATCGCCTGGGTCTCCTCGACCGGCGCCGCCTGGGTCTCCTCGACCGGCTTGGCCTCGGCTGCCGGAGCTTCCTCCGCTACGGGCTCCTCCTGCGCGGGGGCCTGCTCCTGCTCCGGATCCTGGTCTGCAGCGTCCTCCGGCACCGACGTGGCAACCGTCTCGTCGCCTACGTAGTTGCCCCGAGCATCATCCTCCGGGAACTGCCGCGTCTGCTCGAACTCGGCGCCGAGCGGGAACTGCCGGGTCTGCTCGTCCGCCTGGTTCCGCGGCTGCACCGGCTCCGGCTCGTCGAACAGATCGTCGTACCGCGAGTGGCTCTCGTACGGCACCGGCTCCGCATAGGTGCTCCCGGCAACCGGGTACACCGCCGCGACATCCGCCTCCTGCTGCGCCTGCGCCGCCTCCTGCTCGCGCTGCAGCCGCTCCTCCTCGACCCGCACCCGCCGCCGCTTCTGCACACTGCGGACGATCAGCTGGATCCCGTACACCAGCGAGATCACCCCGAGGATCGGGACGACCCCGTTCAGCGTGTACTGCTTCGACCCGTCGATCATCCCTGTGGTCACGCCGGGGACGTCGTTCAGGAAGTTCGTGGTCCGGTTCGGGATCCAGAGCCAGCAGTAGACCTGAACGCCGAAGGCGAGGAACGCCCCGAGCGCGGCCGCGCCCGAGAAGTACGACACCACGGCCCAGAAGACCAGCGCGCCGATGCCGAAGGCAAGCGCCAGCTCCTTCGCATTCAGCTCGATACCACCCGGTGCCGCGAGTACTCCGAAAACGGCCGGTCCGGCCAGAGCAACGGCTACGCCGAGCAAGAACCCAAGAAATTTGGCCACAACCCCAAGGTAGCGACGATCGGCTGTCACACCCTGCAGACACTTCGGCGCGCCACACCAGACACATCCGCCCCAAGCGCACCGGCAATCGCTTGCCTAGGCTGTTCCCGTGGACCGTCCTCCGAACATCCTCGTAGTCCTGTCCGACGAGCACACCGCCGCCGCAGCGGGGTGGGCCGGCCATCCGCACGTACGGACGCCGCATCTGGACCGCCTGGCCGCACAGGGCGTTTCGTTCGACCGTGCGTACACGAACAGCCCGATGTGCGTCCCGTCCCGGCTCTCGCTGATGGCTGGGCAGTACGTGCACCAGATCGGCGCCTGGGACAACGGCGTGATCCCCGGTCCGTCGTACCGCACCTGGGGTCACCATCTGCGCGAGGCCGGCTACACCTCGGTCATCGCCGGCCGGACGCACTTCAACGGACCAGACCGCCTGCTGGGCTTCGACAAGCGCCTCACGGACGACTTGGACTTCTGGCTGGACCACAGCGGACGCCCACCTCGCCGTACGCCGGACTGGCGGCGCCCGACCAACTCACACGTCACCGAACAAGGCACAGGCGCCCACGTCCACACGCAGCACGACATCGCTACAACCGATGCCGCACTGGACTTCCTGCGCGCTCCCGGCGACGACCCATTCCTGCTGTACGTCGGCTACATGCACCCGCACTTCCCATTGGTCGCCCCACCGGAGTTCCGTGCGCTGTACGACGCTGCCGACGTCGAACTGCCATCCGTCGCCGACGACCAGCACCCAGTGATCTCGTTGCTCCGACACGGCTTCCGCAACGACGAACCGCTGACAGAGGAGCAGATCCGCGAGGCAACGGTCTGCTACTGGGCGCTGATCAGTCACCTCGACCACCAGATCGGCCAGCTGCTGGCCGCCGTACCGGACGACACAGTGGTCATCTACACCAGCGACCACGGTGAAATGGCCGGCCACCACGGCATCTGGCAGAAACAGTGCTTCTACGACCCCGCCGTACGCATCCCGCTCCTGCTGCGCCACCCAGCCCTCACGCCCGACCGCATCGATGCCCACGTCAGCCTCATCGACCTCCTGCCCACGCTCAGGGACATTGCTGGGCTGGCGTCCGATCCCGCTCTACCAGGCCATTCGTTGCTCGACCCAACGGATCGCCCAGTGCTGTCGGAGTACCACGCCCAAGGCATGCTCGACGGCGGCTTCATGCTGCAGTCGGGCCCGTGGAAGTACTGCTACTACGGCGCCGCCAACCCGCCACAGGTCTTCAACCTCGACAACGATCCACTCGAGCAGAACGACCTGTCCGGCGACACAGCTCTGGTGCATCGCCTGGACGCCGAGCTGAGACTGCTGCTCGACCCAGACGCAACCGATGAACGTGCCAAGTCCGACCAGGCCGCCCGCATGGCTGTCTCCACGAGAGGTTGAGCCCCATGTCAAGCTCGAATACGTCTGCTCCGAACATTCTGCTGATCGTTTCCGACGACCACGGGTACGCCGACCGCGGCGGCCTCGGCCTGCACCCCGACGTACACACCCCGTCCCTCGACCGTCTCGCCGCCGAGGGCGTGACCTGCACCGATGCCTATGTGACAGCGCCGATCTGCAGCCCGTCCCGCGCCGCGATCATCTCCGGGCAGTACCAGCAGCGGTGGGGCGGCCAATGGTTCGACTCGGCCGCGTTCCCGCCGGACGACGTACCGAGCCTGGCGGAGATCCTGCAAGGCCAGGGCTACCGCACGGGCTACTTCGGCAAGGTGCACTACGGCCAAGAGGACGTGGGGGACAGGGCCTGCCCACCGCACCACGGCTTCGAGGAAACGCTCTACGGACTGGCCGGCCACTCATTCGGCCGCTTGAACTACCTGCACCACTCAGAGGATGCAATGACGTCGTACGGCCAGCCCGCGGCACACCACATGGCCGTGCAGCCGCTCCTGTCCGGTGACTCTCCGGTCGAGCACGAGGGCTTCCTGACGGCCGAGTTCGGACGGCGGGCAGCCGAGTTCATGGGTACCGCGGACGAGCGCCCGTACTTCTGCATGGTCGCGTTCAACGCAGTACACAACTTCTGCTGGCAACTGCCCGACTCCGAGCTGGAGGCACGTGGTCTGCCCGCGTTCCGCGACTGGTCCCCGGACACCGACGGCGCCTTCACGGAGTGGTACGACGACGTGATCGTGCCGAACCTTCCGCACGGCCGCGAGTACTACCTCGCCCAACTGGAGCTGATGGACGCCGAGATCGGACGCCTCCTCGACGCGGCCGACGAGAACACCATCGTCGTGTACATCACCGACAACGGTGGGTCGACCTGCAACTTCGGCGACAACGCGCCACTCCGCGGGACGAAGTACACGCTCTGGGACGGCGGCATCCGCATCCCGATGATCTGGCGCTGGCCGGGCCAGCTGCCGGCGGGCCGCAGTGCCGACGCTCTCGTCAGCACGATGGACCTGGTTCCCACTCTGGCCAGCGCGGCTGGTGCTACCGTCACCGAAACCGACGGCCTGGACATCCTTCCGACCCTCGCCGGCACCTCACCTGCGGCCCACGAGACTCTTCACTGGGACTGCGGCTTCCAATGGGCCGTCCGGTCGGGGTCGTGGAAACTCAGCTGGGTGGCCGACGACGCCAACACCCAGCATCTGAAGGCCTACGAACACGCGCCTATGGGCAACGGCTGGTCCCTGACAGACCTCTCCACCGACATAGCCGAGCAGACCAACCAGTACGCCGAGCAGCCGGACGTGGTCGCCCGCCTCAACGACCTGCACACGGCATGGCGGGCCGAGGTCGGCCTGCCCGCTAGCTGAGGCTCAGACTGTCAAGCCGTACGTGATCGCGGTCGGACCCTCGTCGGCGTGCTCGATGTCCGGGCTGCGCTCGTACTCTTCCCACGCGAGCAGTTCGTCGAGGTGCCGACGTACCGAATCCAGCACCTCGGTCACCGCGACCTCGCGGCCGAGCTCCTTCGACAGCGTCGTCACGTCCGCGTCCGAGATCCCGCACGGCACGATCCGGTCGAACCAGGCCAGATCGTTGTTGCAGTTCAACGCGAACCCGTGCATCGTCACGCCCTGCGCGACCCGGATCCCGATCGCCGCGATCTTCCGCTCGCGCCCACGCTCGTCGGCCGCGACCCAGACACCGCTACGTCCCTTGACCCGGCCGGTCTTCACGCCGAAGTCCGCGCAGACCGCGATCAACGCCTCTTCGAGCCGCCGCACGTAGTCGACGACGTACACATGTGAGGCCAGCTTCACGATCGGGTACCCCACGAGCTGCCCCGGCCCGTGCCACGTGATCTTCCCGCCGCGGTCGACGTCGACCACCGGCGTACCGTCGAACGGCCGCTCCTGCGGCTCGGTGCGCTTGCCGGCCGTGTAGACCGGCGGGTGCTCGAGCAGGATCACCGTGTCCGAACCGGTGCCCTTGGCAACCTCCGTATGCAGCCGCCGCTGCTCCGCCCATGCGGTCTCGTACTCCACCGCGTCGGCCCCGAAGCCCGCTTCCACATACTCGATAACCCTCACCCGATCGAGTGTAAGCGCCCCCGACCACGCCCTCGCCGTGGCCTCCATCACCACCACCTGCCTGTGGATAACTTCGACGGCGGATGTCGCGATCGGTGCATCCTCTTGGGCATGGACCTCGCCGACTTCACCGGGTACAGCCTGCGCCGGCAGCTCGGGTCCGGACCGACCGGCACCGTCTGGCAGGTCCGTGACCGCACGTCGGGCCGCAACGCCGTACTCAAACAGATCCCGATCAGCGCCGTATCCGACCTGAGGAGACTCCGTGAAGACCTGAGCATGCTCACCCGCATCCAGCACCCGCACATCGCGCGCGTGCTGGAATTCCGGGAGACCGAAACAGACCTGATCGTCATCAGCCAGTACGTCCCCGCCGGCAGCCTCGCCAAGCTCCTGGCCCGCCGCGGCCCGCTGTCCCGCGGCGAGCTGGTAACCCTCCTGGTCCCACTCGCCGAGGCCGTCGCCCACCTTCACCGCTCGAACCTGGCCCACGGCGCCATCACCCTCCACAACGTCCTCCTCGACGCCGACGGCCGCCCCGTCCTCTCCGACGCAACCCTCCATCCCGCCCCACCAACCGCCGACCTATCCGCCCTAACCTCCCTGTCCCACCAAGCAGGCGCAGACCCCACCGTCTTCACCCCAGCCCTCTTCACCAACACCCCACCCACCGCCCTCCCACGCCAGCTCCTCTCCCTGGCCACCCCCACCCCCATCGACCTAGCAGTCCCCGAAGCAACCCCGCCGGCGGCGACAGCTGATGCGGCAGGAGCTGCAGCTACCGCGGGCGGCCCGACCGCGGGTGCCACCCCGGGTGATCCCCCTGTGGGTCCTACCCCGTCCGGCGGGCCGGACTTGTCTGCTCTTCTCAGCGCCCCTCGCCCGAAGACCTCCGACGAGACTCCAGGCGACGACGACCCGATTGCCCTGTCCCGCGGCCCGCTGGCCGCACCCCCGCCCAAGCCACCCACACCACCACCCCCATCCCCCGACCGCCCCGAACAGTCCCCAACTGCAACAGGAGGCTCAAAGCCCAGCCGCCCAAAACGCCGCACCCCATCCCGCCGCGATCGCGTCCTGAGACGCCTCCAACACCTGCCGCACGACGCCCTCGCCACGGTCTTCGGCCGAGGATTCCGACGCCCGCCGTACGGCACGCTCGCGCCAGCTGGCCTGGCTGCTGTCGTCGTGCTGGCCATCGGCGTCGTCACGCTCCGGACCCTCGACGCCCCCGCAACCGCCCAAGCCGACCCAGCCCGTCCGCGACCCAGCCAGCCCAGCACCACACGGCAACAATCCGCGGAGCCGAGCGCAACGCAATCGCAGCCCACCCGCCCGCCGCCAACGGCGTCCGCGACTGCCGAGCGGACGACTTCGAGCAAGTCCGCGTCCCCTACATGGACGAGGACTCTCCAGGCGCTCGACGCTCAGCGGGCTCAAGCCTTCTGGACCCTTGATCCCGACATCCTCGACCGCATCTACGTTCCAGGCAGCTCACCCTGGCGGTCCGACCACGCGCTCCTGTCCAGCTACCGCAAGCAGCAGATCCGGGTCGAAGGTCTCCGGGTCCAGATCGACAGCTCCACCATCACCCACCGCACGCGAATCACGATCACCCTCAAGACAACCGACCACCTGGCCGCCGGCCAAGCAGTCGACCAGACCGGCACCACGACCCCACTTCCGCGCGGCACCCCGACCACCAAACTCATCACCCTGACAACCAGCCCAACCACCAAGGCCTGGCGCATCACCGCCATCACCCAACCCTGACCCCCGGCCGGTGTTCAGGAGAGCGCGGCCGAGAGCGCGGTGGTGACCGTCGGGTAGTGGAACGCGAAGCCTGCCGACTGAAGGCGCGTTGGCAGCGCGCGTTTGCTTCCGAGGAGTTCCCAGGCGAACTCGCCCAGGGCGGCCTTCATCAAGAAGGCCGGGACCGGGACAAAGGCTGGGCGGTTGAGCGCCGTCGCGAGAGCCGCGGTGAATTCGGTGTTCGTGGCTGGGGTGGGAAGGGCGACGTTGACCGGGCCACTGATCGTGTCGTTCTCGGCGACGAAGCGGACGGCTCGGAGCCAGTCCGTCAGAGAGATGACGGGGAAGTACTGCGTGCCCGAGCCGAGGCGGCCGCCGAGGCCGATACGGAAAGGAAGGGAGAGAAGCTGGAACGCAGGAGCGTTGCGATCGAGTACGACGCCGGTGCGCAGCGCGGCCACCCGGCTACCTGCCGTACGGGCGGGCTCGAGCGCGCCTTCCCACAGTCGTACGACGTCGGAGAGGAAGCCCTCGCCGAGTTCGGAGTCCTCGGTGAGGATGCGGTCCCCGAGGTCCGTCCCGTACCCGCCGATCCCGCTCTGCGTGATCAGCACCGGATGCCGGTCGAGCTGCGACGCGACCGTGGCCAGAGTCGCCGTCGTACTGACGCGGCTCTCGCGGATCGTGTTGCGGTACGTCGGGGTCCACGGGCGGCCGATGTTCGCGCCGGCCAGGTTGACCAGGACATCGGGGTCGCCGAGGTCGGCCGGATCGAGTTCACCGCTCGCCGGGTTCCAGCGGATCTCGTCCGGCGTCGACGGCGCACGGCGTACGAGTCGGAGGACCTGGTGGCCGTCGGCAACCAAGTCGCGGGCCAGGGCCTTGCCGAGGAAGCCGGATGCCCCGGCCAGCACGTACTTCATCCCGCTTTGCTCCTTGTCGGTTCACTGAACACAAAAGCGCCGGTGCCCGTCTCCGGGGGAGACAATGCACCGGCGCCCTGTGGTCCGATCGGATCAGACGTCGAACTGGGCCTCTTCGAGGCGCTTCTTCACAGCCGTCAGGTACCGGGCCGCGTCGGCGCCGTCGACCAGACGGTGGTCGTAGGTCAGCGCCAGGTACACCATCTGCCGGATCGCGATCGTCTCGCCGAGCTCCGGGTGGGTGATGACGACCGGGCGCTTCACCACAGCACCGGTCCCGAGCATGCCGACCTGCGGCTGGTTCAGGATCGGGGTGTCGAACAGCGCGCCCCGGCTGCCGGTGTTGGTGATGGTGAACGTACCGCCCGCCATCTCGTCCGGCAGCACCTTGTTGTTGCGGGTGCGGTCGGCGAGGTCGGCGATCTTCTTCGCCAGGCCGGCGATGTTCAGGTCACCGGCGTTGTGTACGACGGGGACCATCAGGCCGCGCTCCACGTCCACCGCGATGCCGAGGTGCTCGGCGGCGTGGTACGTGATCTCGCCCTTCTCCTCGTCGATCGACGCGTTCAGCTTCGGGTACTGCTTCAATGCGTCGACGGCGGCGAGGGCGAAGAACGGCAGGAACGACAGCTTGGTGCCCTCGCGGGCCTCGAACTCCGCCTTCTTCGCGTTGCGCAGCTTTGCGATCTCGGTGACGTCGACCTCGACCACGGTGGTCAGCTGGGCGGAGACCTTCAGCGAGTTGACCATGTGGGCCGCGATCGCCTTGCGGATCCGGCTCATCTTCTCGGTGGTGCCACGCAGCGGGCTGATCGTCGCAGCCTGCGCGGGGGCCGCGGCCGGAGCAGCAGCCGGGGCGGCCGGGGCTGCGGCGGCAGCCTTCTTGGCCTCGGCGGCGGCGATCACGTCCTGCTTGCGGATCCGGCCGCCGACACCAGTTCCCTGTACGGCGTTGAGGTCGACCTGGTGCTCAGCGGCGAGCTTGCGGACCAGGGGAGTGACGTAGTTCGGACCGTCGGTCGCAGCACCGTTCGGAGAAGGCGCGGCGGCCGCGGGTGCCGGAGCCTGCGCAGCTGGAGCCTGAGCGGGAGCAGCCTGCGGGGCCGGAGCAGCAGCGGCCGGAGCCGGCGCGGCGGCCGGGGCAGCAGCCGGGGCGGCGGCAGGAGCCGGGGCGGCCTGCGGTGCCGGTGCCTGAGCAGCCGGAGCCTGAGCGGCAGGTGCCTGGGCAGCCGGAGCCGGGGCAGCCGGGGCCTGGGCAGCTGGCGCTTGAGCGGCCGGGGCCGGAGCAGCGGCGGGTGCCGGGGTTGACGCGGGGGCAGACTGGGCGGGGGCTGCGTCGCCGGAGCCGACGATGGCCAGCTCGGCGCCGACCTCGACGGTCTCGTCCTCGGCGACCTTGATCTCCAGGAGCTTGCCGGCGATCGGCGATGGGATCTCGGTGTCGACCTTGTCGGTGGAGACCTCGAGCAGAGGCTCGTCGACAGCGACGTCGTCACCGACCTGCTTGAGCCAGCGGGTGACCGTACCCTCGGTGACGCTTTCACCGAGCGCCGGGAGCGTGACCGACGTACCGGAAGCAGCACCACCGGACTGAGCCGGCGCGGCCTCAGCCGGGGCTGCCGGCTCGGTCTGAGCCTGCGCCGGTGCGGCCTGCTCGGCCGGAGCCTCGGGAGCCGGAGCGGCCTCGGCCTGAGCCGGTGCGGCCTCGGCGGCCGGCTGCTCGGCGGCGGGCTGCTCGGCCGCGGGCTGCTCGGCGGCCGGGGCCTCCTGGGCAGGGGCGGCCGGAGCGGAGGATGCTTCGCCGGCATCGCCGATGACGGCGAGTTCGGCGCCGACCTCGACGGTCTCGTCCTCGGCGGCCTTGATCTCGAGCAGGGTGCCGGCCACCGGCGACGGGATCTCGGTGTCGACCTTGTCGGTCGAGACCTCCAGCAGGGGCTCGTCGACGGCAACCGTGTCGCCGACCTGCTTGAGCCAGCGGGTGACGGTTCCTTCGGTGACGCTCTCCCCGAGGGCCGGCAGGGATACAGAGGTCGGCATGACGGTCGTTGCTCCTTCGTCTGATCGGTCGAGTGTCAGCCTACGGTGCCGCCGGAGCGGGCGAGATCCGGGTTACGGGCCTCGCACGCTCCTACGGCTCAAACCTACTGGGACGGTCCAGCAAGCGGTCCAGAAAGCTCAGTCATGGAAGTGCAAAGGTTTCCCGGCGAGCGCCAGGTGCGCCTCGCCGAGGGCCTCGTTCTGGGTCGGGTGCGCGTGGACCAGCGGCGCGACGTCGGCCGGGTACGCCTCCCAGTTGTAGATCAGCTGCGCCTCGCCGATCAGCTCACCGACACGCGAGCCGACCATGTGCAGCCCCACGACCGCGCCGTCACGAGCCCGGACCAGCTTGACGAAGCCGGACGTCTTCAGGATCTGCGACTTGCCGTTACCGCCGAGGTTGTAGTTGAGGATCTCCACCTCGCCGTACTTGGCGCGGGCCTGCTCCTCGGTCAGTCCGACCGACGCGACCTCCGGCTCGGAGTACGTCACCCGCGGGATCCCGGCCTCGTCGATCGGCGTCGGCGCGAGGCCCGCAAGGTGTTCGGCGACGAAGATGCCCTGCTGGAACCCGCGGTGCGCGAGCTGCAGCCCCGGCACGATGTCGCCCACGGCGTACACGCCCGGCACGCTCGTCTGCAGTGTCGGGTCGACGGTCACGAACCCGCGATCGAGCGCGACCCCGACCTCTTCATACCCGAGGCCCGTGGTGTTCGGTCCGCGGCCGACGGCGACGAGCAGTACCTCGGCCTCGATCACCTCACCGCCCGCGACACTCACGCGTACGCCGGAATCGGTCACCTCGACCGACTCGAACGGTGTACCGGTCTTGAAGGCGATCTTCCGCTTCCGGAACGCCCGCTCGAGTGTCTTCGAGCAGTCCGCGTCCTCGGCCGGGACCAGCCGCGGCAGCGCCTCGACGATCGTCACGCGCGTACCGAACGAGGTCCAGGCCGAAGCGAACTCGACCCCGATCACCCCGCCGCCCAGGACGACGGCCGACTCCGGGACCCGGTCGAGCGTCAGCGCGTGCTCGCTCGCGATCACCCGGTCGCCGTCGATCTCCAGGCCGGGAAGCGAGCGAGAGTAGGAGCCGGAGGCAAGGATCACGTTGCGACCCGTGTACGTCGTGTCGCCGACCTGCACCGTGGTGGGGGAGGTGAGCCGCCCCTCGCCCTCGACGACCGTGATGCCGCGCGCCTTCAACTGGCCCTGCAGACCCTTGAACAGCCGGTCGACCACGCCGTCCTTGTACTTGTTCACACCGCCCATGTCGACGCCCTCGAGCGTCGTCCGGACACCGAACTGCTCACCCTCGCGGGCCGAGTCGGCGACCTCCGCGGCGTGCAGCAGTGCCTTGGTCGGGATGCATCCGCGATGCAGACAGGTCCCGCCGACCTTGTCCTTCTCCACCAGCGCCACGGACATGCCGAGCGTCGCAGCGCGCAGTGCGGCGGCATAGCCACCGCTGCCGCCACCGAGAATCACCAGGTCGTACGTCGTACCACTGTCAGTCACAGGTTCCTCCGTGGGTGTGGTCCAAGGCAGGCGGTCCCGGATCGCGGTTCCGGCCCGGCGCAATCTTGTCACCGATCCGGCCCCGATCCACGCCGGGGCCGGATCGCACCGGGGACATCGCTACTACCCGCAACCGTTATCCAGGATTTCGGCCACAACTTGCACACATAGTGGACACTTACCTCATGAAGTGGTTCGGTCGCCGGCAGAAGGCCGGAACGATGCGCCGGGCGGACACTCCGGACCAGGCGCACCTGAGGGAGTTCGTGCAGACCCGCCAGGGAGTCGAGGGATTCGTCGAGCCGCGGACCGCGGTGACGGAGTACACCCTGCTCCTGGTGGCCATCGACGGTGAGTGGACCCGCCGCCGGGTCCCGTCGGTGCAGTGGGCGCACAACTTCGCCAACAAGCTCGGCATCCCGTCGTACGACGCGGCCGTGGTCGGGTACCCGCCCCGGATGCGCGAGTACAACGCGCGGATGAAGAACAACGGTCGGTGAAGGAAGAGCGCGAGTTCTTCCCGTCCGGCGTGCTCGCCTGGACCGATGCCGGCAACGGGATCTCCGAGCGGGTGCTGAGCCGCGATGCCGACGGAACGCTGACCCGGTTGGCCCGCTGGGCGCCGGCGACGGTTTCAGGTGCCGAAATCATCCGTCACGAATACGTCGAAGAGGTCTACCTGCTCGAGGGTGAGCTGACTGATCTCACCCTCGAGCAGACGTTCCGCCCCGGCGACTATGCCTGCCGGCCGCCGGGGATGCCGCACGGTCCCTACCGAACAGAGACCGGCTGCACCATGCTGGAGATTCGCTACTCAGCTCGCTGAGGCGGCCAGCTCGACCAGGGTCCGGACCGCGTACCCGGTGCCGCCGTTCGGGATGTAGCCGGACGCGCCGCCGTCGTTGAAGGCCGGGCCGGCCACGTCCAGGTGCACCCAGTCGATGCCCTCAGCAACGAAGTCGCCGAGGAACGCGGCCGCTGCCAGTGCACCGCCCCAGGCCTCGCCGGTGATGTTGGCCAGGTCCGCGACCTTCGAGTGCGACTTCAGCTTGTCGAGCATCTCGGCCGGGATCGGCAGCGGCCACATCGATTCGCCGGCCGCGATCGCCGCGTCGACCACCCGGTCGCGCGCGGTGTCGGTGTTCGCGAACGCGCCGGCCACCTTGGTGCCCAGGGCAACGACACACGCACCGGTCAGCGTCGCCACGTCGACGATCAGGTCGGGCTGGTCCTCCGACGCCCGCACCAGCGCGTCGCCGAGCACGAGCCGGCCCTCGGCGTCGGTGTTCAGCACCTCGACGGTCTTGCCGCCGTACATCGTCAGTACGTCGGACGGCCGCGCCGCCGAGCCGGACGGCATGTTCTCGGCCATCGCGGCGTACGTCGTCACCTGTACCGGCAGACCGAGCCGCGCGATGGCGAGCGTCGCGCCGATGACCGCGGCGGCGCCGGCCATGTCGGACTTCATGCTGACCATGCCGGTCGACGTCTTCAGCGACAGGCCGCCGGAGTCGAACGTGATGCCCTTGCCCACGAACGCGAGGTGCGTCACCGGCTTGCGCGGCGTGTAGGTCAGCCGGACCAGCCGCGGCGGGTTGGCCGAGCCCTGGCCGACGCCGAGGATGCCGCCGTACCCGCCCTTTGCGAGCGCCTTCTCGTCGAGCACCTCGACCTTGACGCCGTACTCCTTGCCGAGCTTGACCGCGTCGGCGGCGAACTCGACCGGGTGCAGGTCCGACGGCGGGGTGTTCACCCAGTCCCGCACCTGCGCGACGGCGTCCGCGGTCACCTCGGCGCGCTCGAGCGCGGCCTTGGCGTCCTTGTTGCGAGCAAGGTCGGTGAGCAGCGTCAGGTTGCCCGGCGCCTCAGAGCTGTCCGAAGACTTGTACGCCGTGAACGCGTAACGGCCCATCAACGCGCCCTCGGCCACCGCGCGGATGCACTCGGCGTCCGGCATCGGCAGGGCGAACGCGACCGACTGGGAGATCTTGGCCGCACGCACACCCGTGCCGGCCGCGGTGCGCAGGTCCTCGGTCTTCAGTGCGCCGTCCGGGGCCGCGCCGAGGCCGACCGCGATCAGCGTCGCCGACTTACCCGGCTTCGGCCCGGGCACCTTGGTCACCTCCCCGGCCTTGCCGGTGGCGCCGAGTCCGGACAGCACCTCCACCAGCTTCCCGCCGTACGCGGCGTTCAGCGACTCGGTGCCGGCCGGCAGGGTGACGCCGCCGCCGAGTTTGACCACGCCGATGACCACGGCGTCGGTCTTGACGCCGGCGGCATCGGACTTGCTCAGGGTGATGGTGGTCACGAAATCCTCAGTCCTCCTTGACCGGCGACTCAGATGGCCGGTCGTGACGGTACGTGCAAGCTGCCTGAGCATGCTACGCGTCGGGTAAGTTCCGCTCCATGACCGAGTCGCCTGAGTTGAAGAAGTCCCCGCTGCACGAGCGCCACGTCGCGCTCGGCGCCAAGTTCGCCGAGTTCGGCGGCTGGGAGATGCCGTTGGAGTACTCCGGTGTCGTCGCCGAACACACCGCGGTCCGTACGTCGGTGGGCGTCTTCGACGTGAGCCATCTCGGCAAGGCGACCGTGACCGGCCCCGGCGCGGCGGCGTACGTGAACGCGTGCCTGACCAACGACCTGGGCAAGATCGCGCCGGGCCAGGCGCAGTACACGCTGTGTTGCAACGCGCGCGGGGGAGTGGTCGACGACCTGATCGCGTACCTGCACGGTGACGACGAAGTGTTCCTGATCCCGAACGCGGCGAACACCGCCGAGGTGGTCCGGCTGCTGCAGGCCGACGCACCCGCGGGCGTCGAGGTGACGAACGTCCACGACGACTACGCGATCCTCGCCGTACAGGGCGCGAACAGCGACGAGGTCGTCGCCGCGATCGGCCTTCCGACCGGACACGACTACATGGCGTTCGCCACAGCAGACTTCGGCGGTACGCCGGTTGTCGTGTGCCGTACTGGTTATACCGGCGAACGCGGGTACGAGCTCGTCGTACCGAACGCCGCCGCGGTCGCGGTGTTCGACGCGCTGCTGGAGGCCGGGAAGCCGTACAACATCGTCCCGGCCGGCCTCGGCGCCCGCGACACATTGCGGACCGAGATGGGGTACCCGCTGCACGGCCAGGACATCACGCCGGACATCACGCCCGTCCAGGCGCGCTCCGGCTGGGCTGTCGGGTGGAAGAAGGAGCACTTCTGGGGTGACGAGGCCCTGCGCGCCGAGAAGGAGCGCGGACCGGCCCGGATCCTGCGCGGTCTCCGGGCGGCCGGACGCGGCATTCCGCGGCCGCACATGACGGTTCTGGATCAGGCCGGAACGGAGCTCGGCGAAGTCACCTCCGGGACGTTCTCCCCGACCCTGAAGAAAGGCATCGCGCTCGCCCTCCTGGACGCGACGGTAAAGGAAGGCGATCAGGTAACGGTCGACATCCGCGGCCGCCAGGAGTTGTTCGACGTGGTCAAACCGCCGTTCGTCACCGTGCACGTCCGCTAGGGCCAAAACGGTAACTTTCTGTAATAACGTGGCACAAATTGGCCACTGTCGGTGCTGTGCCGACGCGTTTTGCGAAGGATTGACTGCGAACGGTGACGAATCGGGGCAAATGTTCCGTTCCAGTACCCGTTCCGGTAACGATTTGTGCACTGGTGCCGGGCACCGCTGGTTTGGTGTCACAGTGTCAGGCAGGCTTTCCCGCGGTTGTGGGGGATCGGCTCTGTCAAGGGGATTTGACCAGAGCCCTCCACAAAGCAAAGGCTCGGCACGCTATCCACCGATAAGTGCCGGATCTGCGGACCGAAATCCGGCCGACTGAACTGACGGAGTGCGAATGAGTATTGGGTCGCCCGACTCGACCGTAGGGATCGAGGACCACCCGGCGTCGGCGGAGCCGGTCCGCACCTCGGCCACCCCGCACGGGAAGTCGCCGAGCCGGATCGCGTTCGACCGGTTGCGCAAGGACCGGGTTGCGGTGATCTGCGCGTCGATCGTGCTGTTCTTCATCCTGATCGCGGTCTTCGCGCCGCTGCTGGCCAAGCTCGAGGGCCAGGACTACAGCACCTTCCACACCGACCTGATCGACGAGTACGGCTACCCGACGATCGGCGTCAACAGCTCGCACTGGTTCGGTGTCGAACCGAAGACCGGTCGGGACAACTTCGCCCGCTGGGTGTTCGGCGCCCGCCCGTCGCTGATCATCGCGTTCCTGGCCACCGTCGTCGGCACCGTGATCGGCGTCGTGATGGGTCTGCTCGCCGGCTTCCTCGGCGGCTGGGTCGACCGGGTGATCTCCTGGCTGATCGACTTCGTCCTGAGCCTGCCGTACCTGCTCTTCGCGATCGCGCTGGTGCCGATCGTCGAGTCGATGCGCGGCGGTTCGTTCAACCTGACGCCGCAGCAGCAGGCGTCGATCCGCTTCTACGTACTGATCTTCGTCCTCTCGTTCTTCGGTTGGGCCGGCCTGGCCCGGATCATCCGCGGCGAGGTGCTCTCGCTGCGAGAACGTGAGTTCGTCCTTGCTGCCAAGGCGATCGGTGTGCCGACCCGGCAGGTCCTGTTCAAGGAACTGCTGCCCAACCTGGTCGCCCCGATCGTCATCTCGGCCTCGCTTGCGCTGCCCGCGTACGTGACCGCGGAGGCCGGACTTTCCTTCCTCGGTGTCGGACTCGTCGAACCGATCCCCTCCTGGGGTCAGACGATCGCCGTCGCCACGAACTGGTTCAAGGCCGACCCGATGTACCTCTGGCTGCCCGTGATCGGGATCACCGCTCTGGTGCTCGCTCTCGCGCTGCTCGGAGACGCCATCCGGGACGCCTTCGACCCCAAGACTCGCCGGTAGTTCGGCGATTGCCCCAGCGGCAGAAAAGGAGAAACCCGACCATGCAGTGGAAACGGATAACCGCGGTTGCGGCGACGGTCATGCTGGCCGCCGTGGCCTGTGGCAGCCCGTCCTCGAACAGCGGCAACAAAGGTGACACCAACAACGTGGGGGGCGCTCAGGCCAAGGCTACGGACCCCACTGCGAAGGGCCCTGCACCTGACGTCGACGGAGCCAAGAAGGGCGGCACGATCACGGTCCTGAGCGACGTGACGCCGGACACCTTCGACCCGACGAACATCTACTACGTCGACGGCAACCAGATCGGCAAGCTGTTCTACCGGGCGCTGACCCAGTACCGCCTGGACGGCCCGGACCACAAGCCGGTGCTGGTTCCGGACCTCGCTGAGGACCTCGGCACGAAGTCCGCGGACGGTCTGACCTGGACCTTCAAGCTGAAGCAGGGCATCAAGTACCAGGACGGCACGCCGGTCACGGCCAAGGACTACGCGTACGCGATCAAGCGGTCCTTCGCGCACGACCTGTACGACGCCGGACCCACGTACCAGCAGCAGTTCTTCCTGGACGGCGACAAGTACAAGGGCCCGTACGGCGCCGGCGGCGCCGACTACAAGGGTGTCGAGACGCCGGACGACCACACGCTGGTCATCAAGCTGGCGAAGAAGTTCGACGACCTGCCCTACTACGCGGCGTTCCCGATGTTCGCGCCGATCCCGCAGGCCAAGGACACCCAGAAGAACTACGAGCAGCACCCGATGGTGACCGGCCCGTACCAGGTCCAGTCCTACACCCCGGGTACCGAGCTCAAGCTGTCGAAGAACCCGAGCTGGGACCCGAACACCGACCCGGTGCGGCACCAGTACGTCGACGGCTGGGACTTCAAGTTCAGCCAGGACCTGATCAAGGCCCAGCGTCAGGTGCTGGCCAGCTCCGGTCCGGACGCCGACGCGGTGAACTACTCCAACCTGGACGTCTCGCTGCTGCCTGAGGTCAAGGACCAGAACCAGCTCGTCAAGGGCCAGTCCCCGTGTTCGATCATGTACACGATGGACACCCGGAAGATCCCGCTGGAGGTCCGCAAGCTGATCGCCAAGGCGCACCCGTACGACGCGTGGCGCAAGGTTGCCGGTCTGAACCCGACCGACGACCCGCCGTCGTCGACGATCCTGCCGCCGGCCGTTCCGGGCTTCGAGAAGTACGAGCTCCCGGGTCTGACCGGTACCGGTAAGGGCGCCGAGGACGACGCGGTGGCCGCCGAGGTCAAGTCCGAGCTGGCCAAGCTGGGCAAGTCGAACTTCGAGCTCAGCTGGTACTACTCGATCGACGACAAGATCTCGACCCAGACCACGCAGCTGCGCAAGCAGATGTTCGAGAAGGCCGGCTTCAAGGTCCGCGCCATCGGCGTGCCGAAGGCGAAGATCCGTACCTTCACCGGTGACCAGAACGCTCCGGTCAACATCGGCAAGACCCCGACCGGTTGGTGCTCCGACTGGCCGAGCGGTACGAGCTGGTTCCCGGTTCTGTTCAAGTCCGACGCGATCCCGCTGGGCAACAGCGTCGGTCAGCTGCAGGACAAGGCCCTCGACGCCGAGATCGACGCGATCACGGCCAAGACGCCGGACGAGCAGCTGAAGGAGTGGTCGAAGATCGACAAGGAGATCCTGGAGAAGTACCTCCCGGTCCTGCCGCTCTACTACAGCTCCAGCAACATGCCGATCGGTAAGAACATCGGGCACGCGATCAACGACCCGACACAGGGCATCTTCGAGTTCACCTCGATGTTCCTGAAGCAGCCCTGATCGGCCCGTTCTGAAGTAGTAGTCAGTCAATGAACGGTGATGTGGTGCCCGGACCACCGTCCGGGCACCACATCGATCGGTGAGGAGACAATCCCGTGCTCTATTTCGTGGCGCGCCGACTGGTCAGCGCGCTCAGTGTCGTGTTGGCAACGCTGATCGCGACCTTCGCGTTGTTCTTCATCGCGCCGACCGATCCGGCCGGTGCGATCTGCGGCGAGCGCCAGTGCACCCAGCAGCGCTACAACGAGATCAGGCAGAACCTGCATCTCGACCGCCCCAAGGTGCAGCAGTTCGCGGAGTACACCGCGGGAATCTTCACCGGCCGCGACTTCACCACGTCGGGTGTCACGCAGCACTGCGCGGCGCCGTGCCTCGGCTTCTCGTTCAAGAACGACCGCCCGGTCACGGAGATGATCAAGACCCGGTTCCCGGTGACGGTCTCGCTGGTGCTCGGGTACGCCGTCCTGGTCCTGACGATCGGTGTGTTCGTCGGATCGATGGCGGCGAAGAGACGCGGGACCCTGGGCGACCGGGCACTGATGACCAGCACGCTGGTGGTCAGTTCGGTGCCGTACTACATCGTCGCCCTGATGGTCGCCCTCTACCTGACCGTGCTCTATCCGATCCTTCCACGGGGTGAATGGACACCACCCTCGGAGAATCCGGCGAAATGGTTCGCCGGTCTGCTGACACCGTGGCTGGTACTCGGCATCTACAACTGCACCGCGTACGCGCGGTACTCACGCGGCTCCATGGTCGAGACGCTGAGCGAAGACTTCATCCGCACCGCGCGGGCCAAGGGCCTGTCCGACCGCGTGGTCACCTACAAGCACGCGCTGCGCTCCGGGTTGATCCCGGTCGTCACGATCTTCGGTCTGGACGTCGCCGGCAGCCTCGGCGGCGCGATCTTCACCGAACGGATCTTCGACCTCCCCGGTCTCGGCGTACTCGTGCTCGACAGTTTGAACAGCTACGACCTGCCGGTGATCATGGGCACCGTGCTGGTTGCCTCGGTCATCATTGTCGTGATGAACCTGCTGGTGGACATCGGCTACAGCCTGATCGACCCGCGGGTGAGGCTGTCGTGAGCACCCCAGCACCTGAAGACAGGGCCCCCGAAGACCGGAAGGACAGCATGGCCGAGAGTGCAGCCACTCCGGCGGACGCGACCGCGCCCGTCAAGCGTGGCCCGTCGGTCGCCACCCGTGAGCGCCGCGACGGTTCGATCAACCCCAGCGGTGAGACGCCGTACCTGGTGGTCGAGGACCTGAGCGTGAAGTTCCCGACCGCGGACGGTCTGGTCAGCGCGGTGAACGGGCTGAGCTACTCGGTCCCGCTCGGCCGCACGCTGGCGATCGTCGGTGAGTCCGGATCCGGCAAGTCGGTGTCGAGCATGGCCGTGATGGGCCTGCACGACCGCAAGCGGACCCGGATCACCGGCTCGATCCGGCTCGGCGGCGACGAGCTGCTCGGCCTGTCCGAGAACGACCTGATGAAGATCCGCGGCGACGCGGTGTCGATGGTCTTCCAGGACCCGCAGTCCTCGCTGCACCCGCTGTACACGATCGGCAACCAGCTGGTCGAGGGGTACCGCGTGCACCACAAGGTCTCCAAGGACGTCGCGAAGAAGCGGGCGCTGGAGATGCTCGAACTGGTCGGCATCCCGAACCCGCCGCGGCGGTTCGCGCAGTACCCGCACGAGTTCTCCGGCGGTATGCGGCAGCGCGCGATGATCGCGATGAGCCTGATCAACGATCCGAAGCTGGTGATCGCCGACGAGCCGACCACCGCGCTGGACGTGACCGTGCAGGCGCAGATCCTGGACCTGCTGAACAACCTGCAGAAGGAGTTCGGCTCCGCGATCGTGCTGATCACGCACGACCTCGGCGTGGTCGCCGAGATGGCCGACGACGTCCTGGTGATGTACGCCGGGCGCTGCGTCGAGTACGGCACCGCCGCCGACGTACTGGCCAACCCGCGGATGCCCTACACCTGGGGTCTGCTCGAGTCGATCCCGACCGTCTCCGCCGCGAGCGAGCGGCTGCGCCCGATCAAGGGCCTGCCGCCGAGCCTGCTGAATCTGCCGGACGGCTGCTCGTTCAGCGCCCGGTGCCCGTACGTCGAGCGGGTCAAGGGTGAGCTCTGCACCACCCAACTGCCGGACCTGCTGCCGGTGGACGGTGCCGGTGCCCATACCTCCCGTTGTCACCTGCACGACAAGGCCTCGATCTACGAGGCCGAGGTCGCGCCGAGACTGGGCTGACGAGGGGACTGAGGAGATATGAGCGAAACATTGCTGCAGGTCCGCGACCTGAAGATGCACTTCCCGATCAAGGAAGCTGCCGGTCTCGCCCGGACCAAGAAGGTCGTGCAGGCCGTCGACGGCGTCAGCTTCGATCTGAAGCAGAGCGGCAGCCTGGGCCTGGTCGGAGAGTCCGGGTGCGGCAAGTCGACCACCGGCCGGATGATCACCCGGTTGCTGACCCCGACGGCCGGCCAGATCCTGTTCAAGGGCACCGACATCGCGCAGCTGAAGGAGCGGGACCTGCGCCCGTTCCGCCGGCAGTTGCAGATCGTGTTCCAGGACCCGTACAGCTCGCTGAACCCGCGCCAGACGGTCAGCAACATCATCAGTACGCCGCTGCGCGTGCACAACCTGGTCAAGAAGGGCAAGGAACTCGCCCGGGTCCAGGAGCTGCTGGAGCGGGTCGGTCTGAACCCGGAGCACCACAACCGGTACCCGAACGAGTTCTCCGGCGGCCAGCGGCAGCGCATCGGCATCGCCCGGGCGCTCGCGGTGGAGCCCGAGGTGATCATCGCCGACGAGCCGGTGTCCGCACTGGACGTGTCGATCCAGGCCCAGGTGATGAACCTGCTCGAGGACCTGCGGCGCGATCTCGGCATCGCGTTCGTGTTCATCGCGCACGACCTCGGCGTGGTCCGGCACTTCTGTGACGAGGTCGCGGTGATGTACCTCGGCAAGATCGTCGAGCAGGGCTCGCGGGACCAGATCTACAACGCCCCGCAGCACCCGTACACGCAGGCCCTGCTGTCGGCGGCGCCGGACCTCGGCACGATCCGCGGGGTCCCGCCGAAGGAGCGGATCCGGCTGGTCGGCGACGTACCCTCGCCGATTGACCCGCCGAGCGGCTGCCGGTTCCGGACCCGCTGCTGGAAGGCGGAGGACATCTGCGCCACCCAGGAGCCCCTGCTGGAGATCAAGCCGCAGTCCAGCCCGGGCCACACGGCGGCCTGCCACTTCGCGGAGCCCAAGGTCGACCTGACCGCCGCCACCGCGTAACCAACGGAGAAAGCCCCCGTCAACGACGACGGGGGCTTTCTCATGCGCTCGGCGTCAGTGCAGTTTGGTGAGGAGGCTGCCGACGGCGGTCCAGCAGGCGCCCCAGAGGGTGATGGCGATGAAGTGGGGTACGTCGCCGAGGGCGAGGCCGATCGGGATGGTCAGGGGCCAGAGGCCGGTGATCAGGGGGATGGCGCGGGCTGCGCCGGACCAGAGGCGGGCTCGGAGGATGGCGATGCCGGCGATGGTCAGGCCGAGGGCGGACAGCATCATGAAGGCGCTGAAGAATGGGATGGCCTTGTCCTGGTCGGCGACCGCGTAGAAGTGGGCCAGCGCGAAGAGGGTCATCGTAACGGCGACGGCGCTCAGGGCCTTGTGGGCAAGCGGTACGGCGGTGGTCGCGCGGCGCAGGCCGAGGACGCCGGCGGTGGAGAGCAGGGCGCTCGCGCCGGCGAAGGCGAACCAGGTGCTGTCGGCGATGTTCGCGTCGATCGCGGCGACGCTTCCGGCGGCGACGATGCCTAGCCCGCCGACGATGGTTGTCCAGGCGAGCGGGCGGAGCGCGGTGTCCGTGGTGGTGATGGTGGTCATGGAATGTCCCCCTTGGAGCGGTTGTCTGATGTCTCCAGGCTCGGCGTGGGCTGACCTGGATCGACAGGGCAGGTAACCCGGGCCGGCCGGGACATTTGCCTAGAGACAGCGGGTAGTCCGGCACCGCACCATGGGCACGTGAGCATCGATCGCCGGACCTGGGTGGGGCTGCTGCTCGGGCTTGTCCTGGTCGAGGCGGTGGTTGCGGTCGTGGGTGCGGTGACGATCGGGCTCAGCTACTCGCAGGCCCGCGACAGCTTCATGATCCCCAACGCGGTCGTCGGCATCAGTTGCGCTGTGTCGGGTGGCCTGATCGCGTGGCACCGGCCGCGGAACTGGCTGGGCTGGTTGCTCCTGGGCGTGGGCATCGCGCAGACCGGGACGCCGGCGGTGACGCCGTGGTTGATCCATGCGCTGGAAGGCACCGGTTCGGCACAGTTGCCGGCGACCCTGTATTCGCTGTTGTGGCCGTGGTCGGTGAGCTTGTTCATACCGTTGGCCTTGCTGGTCTTCCCGGATGGCAAGTTGCTGTGGCGGGCAGTACTGGTTGTTGCCTTGGTCAACGCTCCCTTGCAGGTCCTGTTGTTCAGTGCCGACCGGAACCCGCTGGCTGCGGTCGATGGACTCGCGGCACAGGATCGAGCCGTGTCCTGGCTGCGGATTCCGGCGCTGGACGGGTTGGTGCCGTTGCAGACCGTCTCCGACCTGCTGCTGGCCGGGACGTTCCTGGCGGCGATCGCCGGGCTCGTGGTCCGCTACCGGCGCGGCGACGAACGGGTGCGCCGGCAACTGCTCTGGTTGTTGCTAGCAGCAACGGTCGCCGCTGTGCTGGTCGTGTCGTTGCGCTTCGCCGGGCCGATCGGCAGCACCGGCTTCCCGATCATCGTCCTGACGCTGGTCGCGTTGATCCCGGCGTCGATGACGGTCGCCGTACTGCGGTACCAGCTGCTCGACATCCGGCTGGTGTGGTCCCGGACGGTGACCTATCTGCTGTTGACGGCCGCGGTCGCGGCGGCGTACCTCGGCCTGGTCGAGCTGACCGATCGGCTGCTCCGCCCGCGGATCAACGCCAGTGGTGCTGTGCTGGCCACCTTGGTGGTCGCGATCGGGTTCAATCCGGTCCGCGTTCGGCTGCAGCGGCTCGTGGATCGCTTGTTTTACGGGGATCGCGGCAACCCGGTACGCGCGGCGTCCTCGGTTGCGGCGCAGCTGACCGGGGCGTCGCAGCCGGCCGACGTACTGCCGGCTGTGTGTCAGGCGTTGCGCCTTCCGTACGCCGCTCTGGCGGACGAGGCCGGGGTGATTCGCGGGGAGCATGGGGTCCGGCCGTCGTTGCTGGTGGCAATTCCGCTGCTGCAAGCGGGTGCACCGGTTGGCGAGCTCCAGGTTGGTGTGCGGCCGGGCGAGAAGCGGTTGTCCGCGGCGGATCGGGTGGTGCTCGAGTTGATGGCGGCCCCGCTGGGTGTCGCCTTGCGGGCGCAGGCGCTGTCGGACGCCGTACAGCAGTCGCGGCGGGAGTTGGTCGCGGCGCGTGAGGAGGAGCGGCGGCGGTTGCGGCGGGATCTGCATGACGGGTTGGGTCCGGCGTTGACCGGGATCGGGTTCCGCGCCGATGCCGTGATGAACCTCGCGGACGATCCGGTGCAGCCGCTGGCCGCCGAGATCCGCGCGATCGTCGACAGTGCGATCGCCGACGTACGGCGGCTGATCAACCAGCTGCATCCGTCCGCGCTGGACGAGGTCGGGTTGGTGGAAGCGGTACGACGGCATGCGGCGCTCGTCGATCGCCGGGGCGACGGATCGCCTTTGCAGGTGACGGTCCGGGCCGATGAGGTGCCTGACGGGTTGCCGGCGGTCGTGGAGGTCACGGCGTACCGGATCGTCACCGAGGCGTTGACGAATGTCGCGCGGCACTCGCGGGCCGGGGAGGCCGAGGTGCGGATCAGTGGTGACGGGCGTGCGCTGCGACTGTCGATCGTCGACGACGGGCCTGCGGTCAACGGGCAATGGGTTCCGGGGGTGGGGTTGACGTCGATGCGCGAGCGGGTGGCTGAGTTGGGCGGCACGCTGGTGGCGGAAGGTACTGCGACCGGTGGCCGGGTTCAGACCTGTTTGCCGTTGGAGGTTTCGCGATGACGGTCCGGGTGGTGCTGGCCGACGACCATCCCGTCGTACGGGACGGGTTGCAGGTACTGCTCGCCTCGGTGGACGGGATCTCGGTGGTGGGCGTCGCCGCGAACGGGCCGGAGGCGGTCCGCGCCGCGGTGACACTGCAGCCCGACGTACTTGTGATGGACATTCACATGCCCGGCGGGGACGGCGTCGCGGCGACGCAGGAGGTCGCTCGGGTGGCGCCGGCGGTCGGCGTACTGATGCTGACGATGCTGGACGACGACGAGACCGTGCGGGCAGCGGTGCGCGCGGGTGCGGCGGGGTATGTGCTGAAAGGGTCGTCGCAGCAACAAATCGTCCGGGCGATCCAGGCGGTTGCCGCGGGTGACTCGATCCTCGGCTCGGGCGTCGCTCGGCACGTACTCGACGCGGCCGCGGGCCGGGTCAGCGCACCGCCGGATCCCTTGCAGGCGTTGACGCCGCGGGAACGTCAGATCCTCGAACTGCTGGCCGGCGGACTGTCGACGACCGCGATGGCGAGCCGGCTCGCCCTCACGCCGAAGACCGTCAACAACAATCTGTCGACGATCTTCGGCAAACTCGGCGTCGCCAACCGGACCGAAGCGGCCCTGCTGGCCCGGGGCGCGATCAGGCCCGACCGTGCGCCTGGCGGCTCCGGCGGCTGAGGGAGTCGATGGTGACGGCGATCAACAGCACGCCGGCAGTCACCATGTAGCGGACGCTCGAGTCCAGGCTCAGCAGGGCGAGGCCGTTGGAGATCGACATGATCACCAGCGCGCCGAGCAATGCGGAGTACGCCGACCCGCGGCCGCCGAACAGGCTGGTGCCGCCGATGACGGCCGCCGCGATCGCGTTCAGGTTGGTGTCGCCGCCGCCGCTGCTCTGGTTGACCGCGACCAGCCGGGCCGCGGCGAGGATTCCACCGACCGCGGCGAACGTCGAGCAGGCCGCGAACACGGACAGGTAGATCATCCGCACGTTGATACCGGCCCGCCGGGCGGCCTCCACATTGCCGCCGACCGCGACGACCGAGCGGCCCCAGCGCGTACGCCGTACCGCGAGATCCGTCGCGACCACCAGCGCGAGGAACAGCAGGAACATCGACGAGACACCGCGGTCGCCGTTCAGGATCAGCACTGCCACCAGCAGCACGACAGCCATCGCAGCGGCCTTGATCACGATCATCGACGTCGGCGCCGTCGAGAGACCCGCCGCGGCCCGGGCGCCCCGGGTGCGGAGACGGGTCAACACGTACGCCGCGACCACGACTGCGACCAGGGCGTAGGCGATCGCGGGGGAGAGGAAGCTCCGGGTCGCGAAGCCGACCAGCGCCGAGTCGTACGGGAGGTTCAGCGAACCTTCCTTCCCGAGCACCAGCAACTGCAGGCCGAGAAAGCCGAGCAGACCGGCCAGCGTGATCACGAAGCTCGGTACGCCGAAGCGTGTGTAGAGCGCGCCGTAGAACAAGCCGATGACCAGGCCGAGGGCGATGCCGACCACCAGCGAGAGCACCAGTGGCCAGCCCTTGTTGACGAACGTGACGCCGAGAACCGCCCCGGACAGACCGCTGACCGAACCGACGGACAGGTCGATCTCACCCAGCAGCAGGACCAGGACGATGCCGAGGGCAATCACGCCGACCGAGGTGGTCTGCAGCGTCAGGTTCACCAGGTTGCGGCTGGACAGGAAGGACCCGTTGGCGATCTGGAAGACCGCCCAGATGATGATCAGGCCGATGACGACCGGGACCGAGCCCAGGTCGCCGGAGCGCAGCCGGGCGGTGAACGCGGAGACGGCGCCGCTGACGCCGCTGCTCGCGATCAGCCGCTCGTCCTGGAGGTCGGCCGGCAGTTGGTCGACCCCGTTCGGCTCGGGCGTAGCCGGCGTACTGCTGGTGTCGTCCTGGGGACGGGTGCCCGATCCGTGCAGGCTCATGATGCGGGACCCTCCTCCCGGCTTCGGCGCGCTGCACGCTCCGAGACCGCGTTGTCGGTGGCGCCGGTGATGGCGGCGATGATGTCTTGCGTCCTGGTCTCGCTGACCACGAAGACGCCGTTGTTGCGGCCGAGACGCAGTACTGCGACCCGGTCGGCGACCGCCATCACGTCGGCCATGTTGTGGCTGATCAGGATCACGGCGAGCCCGCGTTCGCGCAGCCGCTCGACCAGGTTCAGCACCTCGGCGGTCTGAGCCACGCCGAGGGCCGCCGTCGGTTCGTCCAGCATCACGACCTTGGGTTTGCCGAGCAGGCTGCGGGCGATCGCGACGGTCTGCCGCTGGCCGCCGGACAGGCTGGCGACCGGGATCCGGACCGACGGGATCTTCGCGGACAGCTGCCGGAGCAGCTCCCACGACTGGCGTTCCATCTCGACCTCGTCCAGGACGCCGCCGTGGCGGAGCTCGCGACCGAGGTACAGGTTCGCGACGACGTCGAGGTTGTCGCACAGCGCCAGGTCCTGGAAGACGGTGGCGATGCCGAGCTGCTGCGCCTCGGCCGGGCTGCCGACCCGTACTTCGCGGCCGTCGAACACCATCGTCCCGTCGTCGGCGGTGTAGACGCCGGCGATGGTCTTGACCAGCGTGGACTTGCCGGCGCCGTTGTCGCCGACCAGCGCCAGTACTTCGCCGGCGCGCACGTCCAGCTCGATGTTCTTCAGGGCCTGCACGGCGCCGAACCGCTTGGAGATCCCCTGCAGCGTCAGCACCGTACCGGCGCCGACGTCGGGAGGAGCCGGGGTAACAGTCACGAGTGAGCCTCCTGGACTTATTTCACGCCATGATCCTCGCCGGGGGCGCGGTTGGGGAGAGGTCCGGCGTAGCCCCCCGCACCTCACTGCGGGGGGCTACGCCGAGGGCGGATCGAAATGCGGGTCAGTTGGCGGTCAGACCGGCCGCGGTGCAGGCGGCGGCGAACGCCGCGGTGCAGATGTCGCTGACCTTGTAGATGTTGTCCTTGACAACGGTGTCCTTGATGTTGGCCTTGGTCACCGCGACCGGGTCGAGGATCGTCGACGGTACGCCGCTCTTCTCGGTGGTCGACTCGGGCTTGCCGCCGTTCGCCAGCGCGACCGCGCCCTTCGCGGCGGCCTCGGCCTGCGGCTTGACCGCCTTGTAGATCGTCATCGCCTGGTCACCGGCGACGATCCGCTGGATCGCGGCCAGCTCGGAGTCCTGACCGGTGACCGGCGGCAGCGGCGTCACGCCACCGCCCTTGAGGGCTGCGATCGCGCCACCCGCCGTACCGTCGTTGGCGGCGTACACGCCGACCAGGCCGTTCTTGATCGCGCTCAGCTGGCCTTCCATCCAGGCCTGGGCCTTGTCCGGGCTCCAGTCCGGGGTGTCGAACTCGGCGGCGATCTTGAACCCGCTCGAGTCGAGCACGCTGTGCGCGCCCTTCTTGAAGTCGGCCGCGTTCGGGTCGGTCGGCGCGCCGTTGATCATCGCGAGGTTGCCGGACGTCTTGCCGGCCGCCTTCAGGTCGTCGACCAGGGTCTGCGCCTGCAGCTTGCCGACCGCCTCGTTCTCGAACGAGACGTAGTAATTGGCGTTCTCGATGAACCGGTCGTACGCGACCACCGGGACGTTCTGCGCCTTCGCGGAGCTCACGACGGCCGCGGCGGCCTTGCCGTCGACCGGGTCCAGGACCAGCACGTTCGCTCCCTGGGTGAGCGCGGCCTCGGCCTGCGTCTGCTGCTTGGCCGCGTCCTGGTCGGCGTTGCTGTAGATCAGCTGGCAGTCGGCGCAGGCGGCCTTCAGGGCCTCGGTGAACAGCGGCCGGTCGAGTGCCTCGTACCGGGTGGTCTTCGACTCGGGCAGCAACAGCGCGATCTTCTTCGCGCCGCCTGAGCCGCTGCCGGAGTCGCCTCCGTTGTCACTGCCACAGGCCACCAGGGAGACGGCGAGGGCCGAGACGGCGATGCCGAGGCCGACGAGACGGGTTGCTGAGACGGACATATGGCGGCTCCTTGACGAGACGGCCCGATTGGCCTGCCCGAAGTCAAGCCCTCCGAGGTCTTGGCGTCAAGACTTGAATTCAAGAAATGGAGATATTGGTATGACTCAGCACCGAAGCGCGGTGGATGGCGCCGACGATGTCAGCCTCGTCGCCGAGCTCGGCGGGCCGCAGTTCGACGGTCGCAGCAGCACTGGGGATTGCGCAACGGTCCAGGGCTTCGCGGAGCGGGGCGAGGATGAGCTCGCCGGCTTCGGCCATCAGACCGCCGACGACGACAACCTCCGGATTGAGCAGGTTCACCACGCCCGCGATCGCGACGCCGACGCGGCGGCCGGCGTCCTCGATCACGCGGCGGCAGCCGACGTCGCCGCCGAGCGCGCGGATCACGATGTCCTTCAACCGCAGCGGTCCGTGCGAGGCGGCCAGGCTGTTGATCAGCGCCCGTGATCCGACGAACGTGTCCAGGCAGCCGCGGTTGCCGCACCGGCAGATCGGGCCGTTCTCGTCGATCGTGACGTGGCCGATCTCGCCTGCCGTACCGGCCGAGCCTCGGAAGACCTCGCCGTCGATGACGATCCCCGCGCCGACGCCGTACGAGAACTTCAGGTAGCAGCCGTTCCGTACGCCGCGCAGCGCGCCGGCCCGCAATTCCCCCAGTGCGGCAAGGTTTGCCGTGTTGTCGAGCGCGACCGGAGCGCGGAGGTGGGCGGCCATCGCCTCGGTCACGTTGACGCCGCGCCAGCCCGGCAGTACGGCGTCGGAGCCGGCCTCGCCGCTGACCGAGTCGACCGGCATCGGCAGCCCGAACCCGATCGCGGAGATGTTCTCGACGCCGGAGCTGACCGTCTCGGCCAGGTCGGCGAGCAGCCGGGCGGCGCGCTCCATGCCGTCGTCGGCGACGTGGTCGGCCTGCAGCGGCATCAGTTGGTGGGCGAGGATCTCGCGGGACTCGTCGGCGATCGCGACCCGGACGTCACGCTCGCCGAACGCGACGCCGGCGAGCAGGCCGCCGCCGGACGCGAGCGAGACGAGGACGGCGCGGCGGCCGTTGCGGATGCTGCGGGACAGGCCGACCATACCGGCCTGGTCCAGCTCGCGGACCATGTTCGACACGGTGGCCGCGGACAGGCCGGACGCGGCGGCGATCTCGACCTGGGTGAGCGGGCCGTGCTGCCGGACGACTCCGAGAACGCGCGCACGGTTGGCTTCGCGCAGCGAAGCCTGCGAGCCCGGCGCCGGACGGGTTGCGTTCATTACATAAAGATAACGGATCGCGGGGCGAGCGCGGCCGCTCCGCACTCGTGAACCAGAAACATCGTCTGCAACCTCGCTGTCACTACCCCACTAGAACGTTCAACGGCGACAGTAGACCACTTCGGTTTGAGCGTGGTGGAGGCAGGCTTCAGACGGTCAGCGCGAGGGTCAGGAGGGCGAGCGGGAGGGCGAGTTCGATGGTCGCGCCAAGGACGTCGCCGGTGGTGCCGCCGAGGGCTGTCTTTGCGCGGTGGGTGGTGGCGAAGCTGGTCGCGACGGCGAGGAGGACGGCGGCTGCGGATCCTGCCGGGTGGGCCGGAGAGGGCCAGGTCAGGGCGAGGGCGACGGCGAGTACTACGGCTGTCGGGATCGCGGCTGTGAGCGGGCGGACGGTGCCGGCGACGAACGTTCCCAGGCCGTCGGGGCGGGCCGCGGGGACCGACGTACGGCAGGACCAGGGGAGGGTGAGGCGGCTCGCGGTGGTGGCGATCAGGATCGCTTGCCAGCCGTGGCCGGACTGGATGCAGGCGGTGAGGGCGGCGACGTCGAGGAGCAGTACGCCGACGATCGCGGCGACGCCGAACGGACCGATGTCGCTCTGCTTCATGATCCGCAACATGGTCTCCCGATCCCGGCGGGACCCGAGCGCATCGGCAAAGTCAGCCAGCCCATCCAGGTGCAAACCGCCCGACAAAGCGGTAACCACCAACACCCCCAGCACAGCCGCCAGCAGCCCCGCCTCCGGCTTCACCAGTTGAACCAGCGCCACCACGCCAGCCGCAACCCCACCAATCACCACCCCAACCAACGGCGCGAGCGTCATAGCCCGCCCTCCAACCACCCGATCCACCCGCGACGGAACCCCCGCCGGCAACACGGTCAGGGTTCCGAAGGACAACCGCAGCGCATCCACCCAACCTTTGGAGGGGGAAGGGTCGGTCATGTGAGCGGGATGGTTCGGCCGGCGATGGTCCAGAGGGCCTGGTCGGAGGATAGGGAGATGGTGGTGTTGAGGCGGCCCATCAGGTCGCGGAAGAGGCGGGTGCCGGGGTCGGCGGGGACGATGCCGGAGCCTACGTCGTTGCTGACGGCAACTACGCGGCGAGGGGTGGCGGACCAGGCTTCGACGAGGGCGGCGATCTGTTGTTCTACCTCGTCGGCTCGATGCAGGTCGGACCAGACGTCGACGGCGTCCATCGTGCGGGACAGCCACAACGTCAGGCAGTCGATCAGGAGCGGAGGTCCGGACGCCTCGAGCAGCGGGACGAGGTCGATGGTCTCCGCGAGACCCCAGGACGCCGGGCGGCGGGCCCGGTGTTTGGCGACCCGGGCGGCCCATTCGGCGTTGCCCGAGTCGTCTCCGCCGGTGGCGACGTACAGGACGTCCGGCTCGGCGGCGAGCAGGCGTTCGGCGGCGATGGATTTGCCGGAGCGGGCTCCGCCGAGGATCAGGGTTCGGTCAGGCATCGGTCCTCCGCTCGAAAACCACCGGCGCCTCGAAGGCCGCCTTCCGCGCCGTACGGCGGAACGCGTTCAGGATCGGCCGCCCCAGCACCAGCACGAGTACGGCGGACAGGATGCCGCGCGGGATGTCCCAGCCCAGCGACGTCGCCACCACGAACAGGAAGTACCGGTGCAGGTTCGCCGTCAGCGCGTCGCCGGGGATGAACGAGAACGCGCTGCCGAACGTCGCGTACGGCCAGAACCACAGGTTCATGACCACGCCGTAGAACACCCCCGACACCAGCGAGTACGCCGCCAGCAGCAGCAACTCCAACCGGCCGCCGACCCGCGGCAGCAGCCCCGCCATGCACCCCACCCACGCGCACGCGAACATCTGGAACGGCATCCACGGCCCGACCCCGCCGCTGATCAACGCGCCGCCCAGCAACGACACCGCCCCGAGCACGAACCCGAACCCGGCGCCGAACGCCCGCCCCGCCAGTACCAGCAGGAAGAACCCGGGCTCGAGCCCCGCCGTACCCGGACCCAACGCCCGCAACGCCGCCCCGACCGCCGCGAGCATGCCGACCAGCGAGATCACCTTCGCGTCGATCCCGGACTCGGACAGCTCCGCGAGTACGACGGCCACCAGCAACGGCAGCAGCAACACGAACAACCACGGCGCGTCCGTCGTATGCCCGATCGCGGACGCACCCGCCTGCGACGTCCGGAAGAACAACGGCCACGCGAACGCGAGTACGCCGACCAAAGACGCAATAACCAACGCCACCGTGCTCCGTGGCTTGAGCCGGATGAGTCTCATGATGCTCGATCCAAGGCGTCAGCGACTTCTCCCACGGTCAGGAACGGCAACGGGGCAAGGATCTTCGCCACCTGCGGCGCGAACGCCGGCGAGCCGGCAATCACCTCGGCCGTCTCTCCGTCACTCACCAACTCGCCTTCGGCAAGCACCATCACCCGAGTCGCGACCTCAGCCACCATCTCGACATCATGCGTCGACAACACGACCGCATGCCCGGCCGCGGCCAGCTCGCGCAGGATCGCCACCAGCCGCCGCTTGGCGCCGTAGTCCAGCCCGCGCGTCGGCTCGTCCAGCAACAGCAGCGGCGGAGCGCCACACAGTACGACGGCCAGCGCGAGGCAGAGCCGCTGTCCCTCGGACAGGTCGCGCGGATGCAGGTCCACAGCCACGTCCGGCGCCAGCCGCTCGAGGATCGCCCGGCAACTACCTGCGGGCACCTTGAAGTCCGAATCGGCGGCGGCACACTCTTCGGCGACTGTAGCGGCGTAGAGGATGTCGGCAGGCTCCTGCGGGACCAGACCGACAGCTTTCACCAACTGCGCCGGCTTCGTCCGAAGGGGGTCTGTTCCGGCCGTTGACGCAGTTCCGGACCGAGGCGGCAGAATGCCGACGAGGGTGTTCAGCAGGGTGGACTTGCCGGCGCCGTTACGCCCCATGAGCGCAACGACCTCACCGGCCCTGATACTCAACGACACCCCACGCAGTGCCGTCACTGCGCCGTAGCCAACAACCAGATCAGAGCACCGAGCCAGCTCATCGCCCAGCTCAGCAACCGGTCGCACCGGCGCGGCACTGTCCAGCTGACGACGCAGCGCGACCGCAGCCCGGCGAGCGTCCCGCACGGACAGGGGGAGTGGCGACCAACCAGCCAGCCGCCCCAGCTCCACCACAGGCGGTGCAACCGGTGCGGTGACCATGCGCTCCGCAGGCAGCCCTGTCGACACAGCAGCAGCCCCACCGGGTACTTCGATGACGCGGTCGGCGTACTGGATCACGCGTTCCAGCCGGTGCTCAGCCAGCACCACAGTGACGCCCAGGTCGTGTACCAACCGCTGCAGCGCAGCCAGCACCTCTTCGGCCGCCTGTGGGTCCAGTGCAGACGTCGGCTCATCCAGCACGAGTACGGCGGGATGCGACGTCAGCGCCGCCCCGATAGCAGTCCGCTGCCGCTGACCACCCGACAACGACGTCAGCGCACGGTCTCGTACGTCGGCCAGCCCCAGTAGGTCGAGCGTCTCCTCGACGCGCCGCCGCATCACGTCCGGCGCCACGCCCAGCGACTCCATGCTGTACGCCAACTCGTCCTCGACCGTGTCCGTGACGAACCCGGCCATCGGGTCCTGGCCGACCATCCCGACCACGTCCGCGAGGTCCCGCGGCCGGTACTTCCGGGTATCCCGGCCGTCCACGAGCACCCGGCCGGACAGCGTGCCGCCGGTGAAGTGCGGCACGAGTCCGTTGATTGCCCGCAGCAACGTCGACTTGCCGGACCCGGTCCGCCCGATCACCAGCGCCAGCTCACCCTCCGGCACGATGAAGCTCACGTCCCGCAACGCCGGCTCGGACGCGCCGTCGTACGTCACCGTGACGCGGTCGAACTCGATCATCCGACCGCCTCCTTCAACGGCGGCGCGACCACCGCAGGCGCCAGTCCGATCAGTACGCCGACAACCGGCAGCAATGGAACCGGTGGGACCACCAACGGCCCGTCCAGCAGCAGACCGTGCACGCCACGTACTGCGGCGGCCACCATCGCACCCGCAGCCACGGCACCCGACGCCACCACCAGCCACTCCGGCAGAGCCCACGGATCAGGCCGGTACCGCGTCCGTGCCACTCGCTGGCGCCCAACCGCCATAGCGCCGACCGCAAGCAGTACGCCGACCGCCAGCGCGCTCGCGGCGAGCGGGAACGACATGGAGTCGGTCAGCAACGCGTAGACGCCGAGCAGGATGCCCAGCAGCCCCAGCAGCACGCAGAGCGCCGTGAGTCGACGCTGTGCGCGGGGCGCGTGCGCCGTCCGGCCGTAGCCGCGGGAGTCCATTGCGGCTGCGAGCTCGACCGACCGGTCCAGGGCGCCTTCGAGGACGGGCATGGCCGTCGTACGGAAGGAGGCGTGGGTGCGGCCGCGCAAACGGCGTGCGGCGCGGATCCGGCGGCCGTCCGTCACCAGCTGGGGTGCGAAGGTCAGTGCGACCACGCAGGCCACGCCCATCTCGTAGAGGGCCCCGGGCAACGACTTCAGCAGGCGGCGTGGACTGGCCAGTGCGTTGGCAGCACCTACGCAGCAGAGCATAACGGCCAGCTGGAGACCGTTGTACAGAGCGGTCAGCAGAGCCTCGGCTGTCACCTCTCCGCCGAGTTTGACGCCCGCAGCCCAGTCAGGCAACGGAATCTGCGGCAGCGTGAACAGCACCGTGTTTCCCTGCGAGCGGGTCGACAGCAGCGCCTGCAGGACCACCCGGATGCCGATGACCAGCAGACCGAGCTTGAGGAACGCGGTGAAGCTGTGCGCCCACGGTGCATTGCTCCGGCGCGCCGCCACGACGAATCCGGTCACCGCGAGGATCAGGATCAGCAGGACCGGGTTGCGGGTCCGGCTGGCCGCCACAGCCATGCAGAGCGCCCACAACCACCAGGCCCCCGGGTGGAGTGCCCGGGGGAGCGTGAGGTGGTTGACGGCGCGCACTGCTACTTGGTCGCAGTACGACGGCGGTTGAGGAGGAACCCGCCTCCGCCCAGGAGGACAACGACGACCGCCGCGATGATGATGCCGGTCCACGGCGTACCGCTGTCTTCCTTCGACGCTGTGGCCGGTGTCGGCTGGACCGCCGTGGAGCCCACCGCCGGTCCGACCTGCAGCGTGACGGGGGCGTCGGTGGCCGGGACGTTGATGCTCTTCACCTGGTCGCCGCAGCCCTTGGACGGGTAGCCGGCGATTCCGCAGGTGAGGCCCTTCTCGATCCGGACCGGCGCGACCGCGGCCAGGACCTGCGCGCCGTTCGACTTCAGGTCCGTCACCACACAGGTGCCGGTGGGCTGAGCGGGCGTGTCACCGGTGACGGCGTCTTCCGGCGTACCGGGGTCGACGACCAGGGCCACCCGCTTCTTGCCGGCCTCGGCCGGGGTCTTGCCGCAGATCGCGTCGAAGTCGCCGGCGGCCCGCGGCACCCGCGGTTTGGCGCCGCCGACGGCGAACCGCCAGCCCTCGACGCCGCCGTCGGCCGGGACGAAGGCGTCCGCGCCCTTCTGCGAGAAGGCCCAGGCGCCGTTGGTCCACTGGTAGTAGCCCCAGAAGCGGTAGCCGTCCTCGGCCTGGGCTGTAGTCGCGACCGTCCCAGCCAGCAGGAGACCCGCCAGCAGGCTGAGGACCAGTCGTACGGTCCGGTGTGCAGTCATTCTCGTGTCCTCGTTCGGGCCGCAGCCCGGTGGAGGAGGTCCCGCCTGCACCGGCAGGGTAGGGGCTCTCCCCGCGGACCACGGCGGGTAGGTGAGCCTGTCTGCCTGCGCCACAGTGGTCCGGCTCGCCGCCCTCAGCCAGGCTGAGGGCGGCCTACGGTTGCGGGTCAGCGCCGGACTCGGACCGGCTTCCCTGTGACGCAGGCGTGTGGTTCGACCGGAACTCTACTCTGCCGACGAGAGACTCATCGGCCCGTAGACCTCGCGGTTGTCCTCGAGCAGGTAGACCTGGCTGACGCCGCGGTCGGCCAGATCACGCCAGACCTCGCCCAGCCAGCTCTCCGCGTCGCCCTGGGCCGAGAACTCGGCCCCGCCGACCTCACCGGGGTCGACCAGGGCGCCGGACGCGGTCTCGAACCGCCAGCTCCAGCTCATCACGCCACCCGAGCCTGCGGCGAGTTCTGCGCGGTCTTGGCCGGGTCACGCTCGACGATGCCGCCGAGGACCTCGTCGATCCGCTTCAGCAGGCCGTCGTCCAGCTTCACCCCGGAGGCCTTCACGTTCTCCGTGACCTGCTCGGGCCGGGAGGCGCCGACGATCGCGGAGGAGACGTTCGGGTTCTGCAGCACCCAGGCGACCGCCAGCTGCGACAGCGACAGGTCGACCTCGTCGGCGATCGGCTTCAGCTCCTGGACCCGGGTCAGCACGTCGTCGGTCAGGAAGCGCTTGATGAAGGTCGCGCCGCCCTTCTCGTCGGTGGCCCGGGAGCCCTCCGGCGGCTGCTGACCGGGCAGGTACTTGCCGGTGAGCACACCCTGCGCGATCGGCGAGAACACCACCTGGCCGATACCGAGCTCCTCGGAGGCCGGCACCACCTCGGCCTCGATCACCCGCCAGAGCATGCTGTACTGCGGCTGGTTCGAGACGAACGGGATGCGCAGCTCGCGGGCCAGCCGGTGGCCCTCCTGCAGCTGCTCCGCGGTCCACTCCGACACGCCGATGTACAGCGCCTTGCCCTGCCGGACGATGTCGGCGAACGCCTCCATCGTCTCCTCCAGCGGCGTCTCGGTGTCGTACCGGTGCGCCTGGTAGAGGTCGACGTAATCGGTCCCGAGCCGCTTCAGCGAGCCGTTGATCGACTCGTGGATGTGCTTGCGGGACAGGCCGGTGTCGTTCGGTCCCTTCGGGCCGGTCGGCCAGTAGACCTTGGTGAAGATCTCCAGCGACTCGCGTCGCTGACCGGCCAGCGCCTCGCCGAGCACCGACTCGGCCGCCGTGTTGGCGTAGGTGTCGGCGGTGTCGAACGTCGTGATGCCGGCGTCCAGCGCCGCCCGCACGCAGGCCTTCGCCTGCTCGTTCTCCACCTGCGACCCGTGCGTGAGCCAGTTCCCGTACGAGATCTCGCTGACCTTCAAACCGCTGTTGCCGAGAAAGCGAAAGTCCATACCGCCGACCCTACCGTCCGATCAGGATGGCTTCTCGCCGCGTTTCACCATCGGCTTCGGCAGCCGCCAGCGGCGCATCTGCATGGTCCGCCGGACCGCGTAGAACCCGAGGCCCTTGGTCGACCCCTTCGGGAACTTCACCCCGACCTGCTTGCGCAGACCGGCCGTCAGCAGGAACCAGTCCGCCGCGATCAGCAGGATCATCGCCAGGAACAGCAGGTTGACCATCCCGGCCAGCCACGGGAACTGCGGCGAGAACACCACGCCGACCAGCGACACCACCAGCAGGATCGGCAGCGCGAACTCCATCACCGAGTACCGCGCGTCGACGTAGTCCCGGGCGAACCGCCGGACCGGGCCCTTGTCGGCGGCCGGCAGGTACCGGTCGTCGCCGGTCTGCATGGCCGTCTGCATCTTGGACCGCTCGGTCCGGACCTTCTCCCGGCGGATCGCCGACGCCTCCTTGCGGTTGCGCGGCTTCTTGAACGCGGCCTTGCGCGCCGCCTCGGCCTCGCGGCGGCTCGGGGTCGGGCGACCCTTGCCTCCCGGCTTGGCCTGGGGCTCGGCAGGTACGGTGGTAGCTGATTCAGACTTGGTACGACGGAACACGGGGTCAGAACCTCATTCGCAGGGCAGGTCGCGACTCGGGGTGGTCCCCGGACCTCACCACTACTTTATCCGGGCCGGTCCTGATGGTGTGGTGAACCTTGGGGACATAGGGTGGATGACACGCACGCTGGGTCTCACACCCGGCACAGAAGGGGTACGGATATCGATGAGCATCTTCAAGCGGATGTCGACGATCTTCAAGGCCAAGGCGAACTCCGCCCTGGACAAGGCCGAGGATCCTCGCGAAACCCTTGACTACTCGTATCAGAAGCAGCTCGAGCTGCTCCAGAAGGTACGGCGGGGCGTGGCCGACGTGGCCACCAGTCGCAAGCGGGTGGAGTTGCAGGCCTCCCAGCTGCAGTCCCAGTCGGCGAAGCTGCAGGAGCAGGCCCAGAAGGCGCTCTCGATGGGCCGTGAGGACCTGGCCCGGGAGGCTCTGACCCGCAAGTCCGGGCTGCAGGGCCAGATCGACGACCTGACCACCCAGCACGCCCAGTTGCAGGGTGAGGAGGAGAAGCTGACGCTCGCCTCCCAGCGGCTGCAGGCCAAGGTCGAGTCGTTCCGGACCCGCAAGGAGACCATCAAGGCCACCTACACCGCGGCCGAGGCGCAGACCCGGATCAACGAGGCCTTCTCCGGTATCTCCGAGGAGATGAGCGACGTCGGTCTGGCGGTCCAGCGGGCCGAGGACAAGACCCAGCAGATGCAGGCCCGGGCCGGTGCGATCGACGAGCTGCTCGCCTCCGGCGCGCTCGACGACGCCAGCGGCACGGTCAAGGACAACATCACCCTGGAGCTGGACCGGATGTCGTCCGGCTCCGACGTGGAGAACGAGCTGGCCGCGATGAAGGCCCAGCTCGCCGGCGGCAGTGCGCCGAAGGAGATCTCCGGTGAGGCACCGGGCGCGGCTCAGCAGCCGGCGCCCCAGACCGCCCAGCAGCCAGTGCAGCCGGCCGCCGAGCCGGTGAGACCTCAGGACGGAGATGTTCGGTGATCGTTCGCATCATGGGTGAGGGTCAGTGGCGACTGGCCGACGAGAAGCTCGACGCGCTCAACACCGTCGACGGCGACCTGGAGAAGGCCGTGTCGTCCGGTGACGAGACGGCGTACCTGTCCGCCTTCGCCGCGCTGCTGGACTTCGTCCGGTCCGGTGAGAAGGTGCCGGACGACGAGCTGCACGACTCCGACGCCATCCTGCCCCCGTCGGACAGCTCGCTCGCCGAGATGCGTGAACTGATCAGCGGCGACGGCTTGATCGCCGGCTGATCACTTCAAGTAATCATTTGAGACCCCTGAGGCCCCGAAACGGGCCTCAGGGGTCTTTTGCTGGGAGTCTGGTGGCACACGGGTAAACACTCGTGATCAGTGCTTTTGTCCGCCGCGTTCCCGGTGTACTGTCTGGACCACGCCGTTGTGGGGGCGGTGTTGGACGAAGTCCGTGACGGGGAGTGGGTTGGTCACGGGTTTCGGGGATCACCTGTGGGGGGTGACTGTGCGTGACTGAGTTTGTCATGTCCGAAGGGCTCGCTGAACCGGCTGATCTACGGCCGGCGCCGTCAGGGGAGCGTCGTCGGCCGGTCTGGGTCGTTCCGGACGAGGTGCCGGCAGTGCTGCCGCGCTCGGCCCGGTTCACCGAGGCACGCTGGGTGGCCAAGTACCGTCGGGCATCGTTGGCGGCTGATCTCGGCGCCGGGGTGATCGGCGCCGCGCTGGCGCTGGTGGCCCGGTTCGGGGCCTCGATCAACCTTGGCTACTTCGTGCTCGGCGCATTGCTGCCGATCACCTGGGTCGCGTGTGTGGCCTTGCAGCGCGGCTACGAGACCAGGTACTTCGGCACCGGACCGGAGGAATTCCGCTCGATCATCCGGGCCGCGGTCGCGTTGACCGCGGTGGTCGCGATCACGTCGTACGCGACCAAGAGTGAGGTTGCCCGAGGATTCGTGATCCTCGCGGTACCGACGACCTGTATCGCGGCCATGGTCGGCCGCTGGTTCCTGCACCGGCAGATCTCCTGGCGGAGGTTCGCCGGGCGCTGCATGCGCCGGGTACTCGTTGTCGGACGCAACGACCAGGTGATGACGCTGACGCGGCACCTGGAGGAGCGGCCGGCCGACGGGTACGTCGTGGTGGCGAGCTGTCTGCCACGCGGCGACGTGTTCGAGGACGCCGAGTTCGAACGGCTGGGCCGGACCGAGATGGACATCCTGGCCGGTGTCGACCAGTTCGACGTCGAAGTGGTCGCGGTGGCTGCCGATCCGGAGCTGGCCGGGCACTCGCTGCGCAAGCTGTCCTGGGCGCTCGAGCAGCGCGGGGTCGAGCTGATCGTCTCGCCGGGCATCGTCGAGGTCGCCGGTCCGCGGATCTCGATCCGGCCGGTCGCCGGCCTGTCGTTGCTGCACCTGGAGCGGCCGTCGGTCAGCGGCGGACCGCACATGCTGAAGAGCATCTTCGACCGTGTGGTCGGATGCCTGCTGCTGCTCGGGGTCTCGCCGATCCTGCTGGTCACCGCACTGCTGGTGAAGCTCACCAGTCGCGGGCCGGTGCTGTTCCGGCAGACCCGGGTGGGCCGTGGCGGCGTGGAGTTCAAGATGCTGAAGTTCCGCACGATGGTGGCCGACGCCGAGGCACGCAAGGCCGAGCTGCACGCGCTGAACGAGGGCAACGGAATCCTGTTCAAGATGCGTGACGACCCGCGGATCACCAGGGTCGGCAAGTACCTGCGGCGGTTCTCGATCGACGAGCTGCCACAGCTGATGAACGTGCTCCGGGGGGAGATGTCACTGGTCGGACCGCGGCCGCCGCTGCCGGCCGAGGTCGCGCAGTACGCGATCGACGACGCGCGCCGGATGCTCGTGAAGCCGGGCCTGACCGGCCTGTGGCAGGTCAGCGGCCGCAGCGACCTGACCTGGGAAGAGTCGATGCGACTCGACCTGCGGTACGCCGACAACTGGTCGATCGCGCTGGACCTGCTCATTTTGTGGAAAACCGCTCGCGCCGTGCTGGGGAGCGACGGCGCGTACTGAAGCGACGCACCAACTTTGTTCTTGCATTCCCGAGGGGGGAATTCGTGACTGCAGTACTGGAAGGATCAGGCGTGGCCCGATCCGAAGCCGCGACCTTTGTGATCGAGGCCGCGGCGGGGGACCAAGGGGCCTGGAGCCGGCTGGTCGACCACTATGCGCGGCTCGTCTGGGCCGTGACCCGCAGCTTCCGGCTGAGCGACAGCGACGCCGCTGACGTCTCGCAGATGGTCTGGCTGCGGTTGCTCGAACACATCAACCGGGTCGACCCCGAGCGGGTCGGCGCCTGGCTGGTCGTCACCACCCGCCGCGAATGCCTGCGGGTGCTGGCGTTCCGCAAGCGGGTGCTGCTGACCTACGAGGCGACCGCGTTCGAGGACGTCGCCGGTGACCAGCCCGAGCTGGACTACGACCTGCTGGCCGGCGAGCGTGCGGACGACGTACGGCGTGCCCTGGAGAGCCTGCCGGACCGCTGGCAGCAGCTGCTCGGCATGCTGATGGCCGACCCGCCCGCGCCGTACGCCGAAATCTCCGCGACGATCGGGATCCCGATCGGCAGCATCGGCCCGATCCGCGGCCGCTGCCTGGAGAAACTCAGACTGCTGCTTGCCTCCTGAGGCAGCAGAGCCCGGTCCGGGCCGCACGCTCCGGTCGTCCGATCAGAGCATGATCCACGCGGTCCGGACCGGGCGTTGTGCTGTGCCCGGCCAGCGGAGCAGGAAGCTGACCAGGCGGGCCCCGTTCGGTCCCTCGGCGTCGCCGCCGCGCGACTCGACCACGAGCGGCCCGGACGGCGAGACCCGCAGCTCGATGGTCAGGCCGGTCCGGCCGCTCTCGTGGATGTCGACGTCGAGTGTGATGCCGTGGCCGGAGAACCGCAGCCGGCGTACGTCGCCGGAGCCGGGCGCGTCGATGATGCTGTCGAAGATCAGGTCGAGTACGTCGAGATCCCGCTCGTGCCGCCCGAACGCGGCGTAGCCGACCGAGCGGAGCAGGGCGATCTGCTCACCGACGGCACGCTCCGGCGGCCCGATCATCACCGCTCACCGCTGACTTTGATCACGCTGTCGGAGTCCTGCCCGTACGGCGCACCCTGCCAGCTGGCCCAGTTCACCCCGTTGCCCTGCTCGTGCACGATGAAGTTCCACGGGCCGGAGTACGTGTTGTTGAAGAACCGGTTGCCCTGGTGGAACGTGATCGCGTCCTGGATCGTGGCGTTCTTGTACGGCGACCACTTCGGGAACGTGCCCCAGTTGGAGAACAGCCCGTTGTAGCCGCAGCCGGTGCGGACCGCGCAGGTCTTCCCGATGTTGTCCGGGTCGAGCGAGAACACGTTGTCGTGCACCCGGACGTTCTGCGTCTTCCACCGGCAGTCGCTGAGGTACGGCTGGGTCTTGATCGTGGTCGCGTTGCAGGTCTTGGCGTTGACGACCGACGGGTTGACCAGGGTGCCCGATCCTGTGCTGGTGTTGGCGGCCGACCCGGCGAACCGGTCGGCGTTCTCCCACAGCACCACGCCGGCCCAGTTGTCGGTGAAGGCGTTCCCGCTGATCTCGAAGGTCTGGTTGAACACGCCGGGCGCGCGCGGGTCGCTGCCGGACTCGGAGATGTACAGCGCGGGCGTCGGGAAGCCGGCGTTCTCCGGACCCTTGCCGAGGCCGTTGCGGACGAAGGCGTTGCCGCGGATCCCGGCGTTGTAGCTGGTCTCGTAGATCAGGCCCTCGGCGGAGTTGCCGGAGATGTAGTTGCCTTCGATCACGAAGCCGGTGTTGTTGGTGTCGGCCCACAACCCGGCGCTGTGGTTGTCGTGCACCCAGTTCGCGCGCACGATCGCCCCGGTGACCTCCCAGAACTTGCCGCCGCCGGTGCAGCCGCAGCCGCCCTTCAGCCGCTCCCAGTCGTCGGTGTTGTTACCGGCGATCTCGTTGTGGTCGATGGTGATACCGGACACCTTGCCCGGGTTGTAGGCATTGAAGCCGTACTGGCCGTTCTCGGCCAGACAGTTGCTGCGGACAACGTTGTGGTCGCCGATCATCAGCCCGGCGCCGGCGTTGTGCTGGATCGTGTTGGCTTGCACCGTCCAGCGCGCGCCGGCGTCGTGGTTCACCACGCCCTCGTCGTTGTTGGTCCGCGGCGCCCCGAAGTTCTGGATGGTCAGGTTCTTGATCGTGACGCCGTTGGCGTACCCGGTGAACGCGTACCGGTTCTTCTTGCCGCCGTCGAGGATCGCGCCCGGCGCCCCGACGTACACGTTGCCGTCCTTCGGGATCACCTGGGCGAACTGCGCGGTCCCGAGCCGGTGCGTGCCCGGTGACAGCCAGAAGGTGGTGCCGGCCGGGTTCGCCGTGGTGAGGTCGTTCAGGTTCTGGGTGGTGCTGACCACGACCGCACCGGGCGGCGCGGTGGCCGGGCCGGACAGTGCGCCCGCGTTGTTGCAGATCCTCGCGGGTGGTGCCGTCGGCGCGGGCGGGGCGGGCGTCGTCGTGCCGCCTGGCGGGGGCGACACGACGGCGTCGGCCTTGTCGGACGAGCCGTTGTTGAAAACCGTCAGTCCGGCAGCGACCAGGGCGGCGGCCACGACGAGGCCGCCGGTGGCCAGCACGGGCGGACGGCGGTACCACGCGCGTGCGGTAGGCGGTTGGCGGCGCTCGGCATTTCGTTCGGGGGGCATGGGTGTCCTCGACCTAGCGGTGGGCGGTGACAGGATGTTCGATCGCGTACCGGTAGATCTCGAGCAGCTGCTCGATGCTCTGTTCCGGCCGGTGTTTCGTCTCGTACGTCGTGCGCGCCTGCCGGCCGAGCTCGTCGTACTTCGCGGGGGACGCGTCGACGTCGAGCAGCAGCTTGGCCAGTGCATCCGGACGGCCCGGTTCGAACAGTGCGCCGTCGACTCCGTCGGTGATCAGTTCCGGGAACGACCCGTGGCCCGAGGCCAGCGGCGGTACGCCGACCGCCATCGCCTCGATCACCACCAGGCCGAACGTCTCCTCCCACTCCGAGGGCAGCACGACCCCGCGGGACTGCCCGATCAGCTCGAACACCTGCTCCTTGCTCATCAGCCCGCGGAGGTCGACGGACGGCCGGGTGGCCGCCCAGGCGGTGACCTCGTCGAGCATCGGGCCGCCGCCGGCGATCACCAGCCGGAGCGCGTCGTCGCCGGCGACGGCGCGGTACGCGTCCCAGCCCTTCATCAGCAGCGGAGCGCCCTTGGCCGCGTCGAGGCGGCCGACATACGTCACCTGCCGTTGCCGCGGTCCGCCGACGGGACCGTCGTACGGAACCGCGTTGGGTTTGACGAACGACCGCTCCGGATCGAAGGTCATTGCCCCCAGCAACCGACGCTGCGACTCGGAGATGAAGATGTACGCCGACACCAGGCGCCGCCAGCTGCGACGGTGACCGCGCGCGTTGAGCACTGTGGTCGACGTTGCGAGCGCTGATCCCCGGTAGCAGCGGTGGACGACCGCGGCGGTCGGGTTGCCGCCGGCGCAGTCGTGGCACACCTCGCCGTCGCGGAAGAAGTCCCCGCTGGCGCACAGCAGTTTGTAGTTGTGCAGCGTGATGACCACGGGTACGCCGGCCGAGTGGCACGCGTACAGCACGGACGGGCTGAGCAACGGGAACGTGTTGTGGACATGGACGACATCGGGCCGGTCCTCGGCCAGCGCCGCCGCGAGGTCGCGCCGGCTCGCCGGGTTCCAGACGACCCGGCCGGGCAGCGTCGCCTTCTGCCACGCGGGCCAGTTCTCGATATCGTCGCTGTGCCGTTCGAAGTGCCGGACGTCGTGGCCGAGTGCGGTCAGCGCCGCGCTCTCCTGATCGACGACCCGGTTCTCGCCGCTCGGCGCGGTCGACCGGTATCTGTTGTGTACCAGCAGGATCTTCATCGCGGTCCCTCGCGGGTCGACGTGTTGTAGACAAGTGATGCGGCCAGCGTCAGGTCGAGCAGGTACGACGACGCCTCGCTCAGCCCGCTCTCGGTGAACGACGCGATCACGCAGTACGCGACCAGGAAGAGTGCGAGCGCCCGATGCGGCCCTTGCGGGCGGAACCAGGCGGCGATCAGCACGAACAGCACGAGCATGATCGTGATCGCGACGCCGACCAGCCCGACGTCGTAGTACGTGCCGAGCCAGTTGCTGTCGATCGGCAGGCCGTTGAACGACTTGTTGGACAGCCCGAAGCCGAACAACGTCTCGAAGGTCGATCGCGGCTGGGCCAGGATCGCGTCCCAGACCGCCTTGCGTCCGGTCAGCGCGCCGAGCTCCTGGGCGTCCTGCCCGCGGGCGAGCCAGGTCGTCACCACCGTGCTCAGGGTGAGTGCCCCGACCGAGAAGACGACGATGCCGATCGTGAACGCCTTGCGCACCCGCGAGCGTCCGGTGAACAGGCTCAGCCCGGCGATCAGTACGCCGACCACCAGCGCGAGCAACGCGGTCCGGGTGTGGGTCAGCAGCAGAACCGGAATGCAGACCAGCACGCTGGTGAGGGCGATCCAGCGGCGCAGATGGCCGGACATCCAGAGCACGATCGTGAGGCCGGCGGCCCCTGCGGTGTAGTGACCGACCTGGGTCGGCGGGATCGGCCAGAGGATGCCGGCGAGCCGGTTCTCGGTCATCGCCAGGCCGGGCGCGACCATCAGGCCGACGACCACCGAGCCGACGATCGCCCACAGCACCATCAGATGCGTCCGCAGCAGCAGCAGGTCGCGGCGAGGCCACCACGGCGTCAGCAGCCACAGCACCACAGCGAATCCGCACAGCCGTCCGGCCCGGAACAGCGCACCGAACAGGAACTCGGCCCGGATGCTGGCCAGCAACGCTTCCGCGGCCAGCAGCATCACCAGGAACACGAACACGCTCGGCCGGATCCGCACCGGCCGGTTCACCGACAGCGCCACCATCAACGCCCCGACCAGCGCCCCCTGCGCGATCAGCTTTCCGACCGATCCCGGGATCGGCAGGATGTGCGGCGCGCCCGGGAAGAACGTCATCACGTTCAGCACCATCAGCGCCCACGCCAGCTGCACGCGATGCCGCCGCCGTACCTCCGGCGCGACGGCCCGCCGGGTGGGGCGGATCCGCGTGGTCAGCTGGGTACCGAGGCGGGTGGTGATCGTCGTCATCGGCGGAACATCTCGACATCCACGCTCAGCGGTCGTCCGGACTCGGTCTCGGTCACGCCGATGCCCTCATCGGTGCGGTCGGGCCGCAGTACGACGGCGCTGTTGATCTCCAGCCCGGCCAGCCGCAGCATCTCGCCGGTGGCCTGGATCTTGGTGGTGGTCGACTGGCCCGCGGTCACCACGACGGTGGCGTTGGACGCCCACGTGGCCAGGTGATCGGCGCCGAGCTCCGGCGTCAACGTGCTGAGACTCAGAACGACGTCGGCGACCTCCCAGGCCGAGTCGAGCGCGATGTCACCGGAGCCGGACGGCCGGTTGCTGTCGCTCAGGTGCAGGTAACAACCCTGCGCCGGGCCACGGGTCTGGTCGGGACGGTAGACGTCGACACGCTGGCCGGGTGCGCTGAAACGCGACTCGTGCGTACCCGGCGTCTTCGCCCCGAGCATGCCTGCGAGCCGGCCGGACTCGGTCAGGTCGGCGACCAGTACGTGCTTGCCGTCCTCGGCCAGCGCCACTGCGAGCGAAGCCACGACGAGCGCGCAGGTGGTGACGTCATCGACGCTGACCACGGTCATCGCCGGCGTCGGGTGCTCACCCCAGAAGATGCGCTGATCGAGATGCTGCATCATCAGCTGTACTTCGGGCGCCTTCCGCTGCGAGGGACGCAGGTACCGCGGCCGGGGCAGCAGTTGCAGACGCGACGGTCGCGGACTGCTCAGCCGGATCCGGGCGCCCAGGGCCTGGGAGATGTCCTGGCGCTTCCACAGCCGGTCGGAGATCAGCGCGCGTACGACGACGAACGCCAGGCCGATGAACAGACCGGCGATCAGGCCGGTGCCGGCGTTGATCACGAGCGTCTTCTTGAGCGAGACCGGTACTGGTGCGGCCACGTCGAGCACCCGGCTGCTGTTCATCCGCAACGCCTCGACCTGCGAGTCGAGCAGCTGCTGCCGGACGTACACGTACTGGTCGCGGGCGGCGCCGAGCCGGACCCCCTCCGGGCTGTTCGGGTGCTTCAGCTCGTTCGCGGTCGGGTCGTCGCCGGTTGCGCGGACTGCCTGCTCGGCCACGGCCAGGTCGTTCTTGGCCTGGGTCTCGTCACGCACGAGCGGGGCGTCCTGCAAGGCGATCTGCTCCTTGCGGTAGATCAGGAAGACCTGCGCGATCACGCCGGCCAGCTTGGTCGCGTCGTCGCTGGTCTTCCCCGCCGCGTTGATCTGGAGCACCCGGTCGGTGTTGGCGACCACGGTGTACTCCTTGAGCAGATCGTCCTGGCTGATCGGCAGCTTCAGCAGGTCGATCACGCGCTGCGCCACGGTGTGCGTGGTCGCCAGGCTGACGTCGGTCGCCATCGCCTTGGTCGGGTCCTCACCGTCGCGATGGGTGATCAGCAACCGGGTGGCGGACACGCTCGGAGCGGGCAGCGCGAAGGTGGATCCGAGTCCGACGAGAAAGCCCGCCATCGCGAGCACGATCCAGATCCGCAGATGCCGGCGGATCGCGTCGCGGAGGAACCGCAGCGTGACCAAGGCGTCCGGCGGGTGCGCGTTCGTCGGCTGGTCGTCGAACAGGCCGTCCTGGTCCGCCCAGGCGGGTTCGCTGACCACCGGTTCCGTGTACGGCTGGTTGCTCATTTGGTCCTCCTCGCGGTGCCGGTGAGGAGGGTGGGCAGCCGCGAGCTCGACCGGCGCATCGACTGGGAGACGCGTCCGATGGTGCGGTCCGTCGGGTCCGGATCGGTGACGACGATGCCGTCGATGGAGCGGTCGTCGGCCGCGGCGGCAACCGCGAGCCGGGCGAGTTCCTCGGCGGTGACGGTGCCGGCCGACAGCGCGACGATCGTGTTGGTGGTCGGCTCGGAGCCGACCACGATCGGGTCGTCGCGGTCGACGACGATCAGATGGATGCTCAGCGTCGGGTCGCCCGACGGTTCCTGGTGCGAGTCGACCACGATCGAGGTGGAGATGCCGATCGAGTTGGCGAGCGTGGCCAGCTGCGGGCCGAGCGGCAAGGCCTTGTCGTCACCGGCGAACGAGAGGACGGCCAGCGAGACGTGCGACTGGCCCTTCACGTCCAGGCCGAGGTGGTGCAGCGTCTTGCGCAGCCCCCATGCCTCGACCGCCGTCGGCGAGTAATGCTCGAGTAGATAGGTCCAGTCGGACACGTCGTTCGCCTGGTACGAAGAGACCGAGGCCAGCACCGGAAGCCCGACCGCGTCCGCGATCTCGTCCCGCAGCCGCAGCCGGCGATCGCCGCGCTCCTTGGCCAGTACGCCGATCGATCCGACGATCGCGCCGATCAGCGCGCCGAGCAGACCGTAGATGCCGAGATGAATCGGTACGTTTCCACCACGTGCGGTTGTCGCCTGCTCCAACACCCGTGCCCCCGTTTTCTTCCCCAGATCGCCGGGCAGGTTCTGGTCCGTGGTGACGAAGACCAGATAAACCCCGGCGACAGCGTTCGCCAGTGCCATCGACTGACTGGCCGTCGTTCCCTTGGCGTCGATCTTGATGACGTCGTCGGTGACGGCGGTGACCTTGACCCGGCTGCGGACGACCTCGGTCGACAGCGGCGGGTTCAGGTTCTGTCCGGCGCTCTTCAGCACCGGCTCGCTTTCCGCGATGAACACCTGCGTGTCGGTGCTCTGCGTACCGGCGGCCTTCTCCGCGTCGGTCGTCGGTGCCGGCGGTAGCACCACGAGCGAGGTTGCGGTGTGCAGGGGCGGCACCAGGAACCCGGCAGCGACACCGCCGAGCAGGCCAACGGCCGCCACGGCGGCCACGATCCAGCGATGCCTGCGAATAGCCCGCCAGGACTTCTTGACGTCGAGCTGCTGTGCGCTCACAGCTCCACCTCGCTGCGCTCGGCTCCGCTGTGAGCGCGGGCGCTGCTGTGCTTGATGGTTCGCTCGCTGCGCTCGCTCACGGTTCCCCTCCAGTCGCCGCCACTAACTGTCTTGTTAATAGAGGGCTGCGGACGGAGGGTGATACAGATCAGGACCGGAATCGAAAGGTGCTCACCGCGGGCTGTTCTGCGGCCAGTTTTCCGGTCCCGATCAGGGTCGTGCTGGGCACCTTGCGGCCGAATCGCGGTGAGTACCAGCCCAGCAACGGATCGTTGCCACCCCGGTGTGCCGTCCAGGTCAGTCCGGCCGGCAACTCGACGATCGCCGTGCCGGTCGACCACTCCAGCCGTCCGGTCGACCGGTCCAGCTCGACAGACACCTCTGGCCCCAGATGCCAAGCAATACGTACGTCGGACGCCGCGTCGAGCCGGTCCTCAACCCGCAGTACGCCATGGTCGAGTACTGCGGTCCGCCGATGTGTCACAGGTGAATCGCCGACCCGGTAGCCGTCGTGCTCGGCCTCCCAGCTGTTGGGCGCATACCGGCGTACCTTGCCGGTCGCCCCGCGCAGCCAGAGGAACGCGCCGCCCAGGGTGGACTGTTCGGCGCCCGCGACCTCGACGGTGTTGTGGGCGATCGTGGAGCGGAAGTAGTTCCGCCACTCCTCTTCGCCGTGGTAGCAGTACGTCCCGGGGTCGGCGAGGATGTCGACGCCGTCGACCCGCACCTCGAGCGAGAGCGCGTCGGAGTGGGCGTGGGCTGCAATGGACAGGAAGCCGTGGGGACCGGCGTCCGCGCGGCACCAGATCTCCGGACCGTCGTCGTTGCTCCGCAGAACGGTCAGACCCGCGTCCTCGAAATGATCCGGTCGTACGGCGGGTCGGTCTGGCTGCTGCTCTTTGACCAACGAGCTGATGATGTACGACGTCGCAGTGGGCGGGCTGTCCGGCCACCAGGGCGCTGCACCGACGGCGGCTGCTCCTAGCGACAGGAACGCCGACCAGTGGTGGATGTCCGGCGGATCGAGGACCAGGACCATGCCCTCGTCGTCGTCGCCCTGGCGTGGTGGGCGGAGCGTCGTGTCGACGATTGCCGCGGCCACGTCGATCGTGCGGGTCAGCAGTGCCCACGTCTTCTGACTGAGTGGGTGGCCGGACCAGTCTGCTTCCAGAGCGGCGTACAGGCCGAGTTCGGAGACGAAGCGGTGGTAGTCGGTGGCCAGTTCGCGGTTCACGCCGGAGGGGAAGGTGTTGGCGTCGAGTTCCTTCTCCAGCAGGGCTGCCGCGTCCTGACGCCAGCGGGTGCTCTTGGAGAACCACGGGAACGCGCAGGCAGCGACGAGCCGTCCGGCGGCCTCGGCGATCACGTGGTTGTTCGCCGACGAGCCATGGCTCTGGAACGCGGCCAGGTAGCGCTGGTGCCAATAGATCTGCTGGAGCGCCAGTTCGTTGTGCTCGAACAGGTCGGTGATCTCCGGCCAGTCGTTCAGCAGGCGGCGGATCCACGTCCAGCTGATCAGGCGGATGCCGATCTCGATACCGCTGGCCCAGTGCACGCCGGACAGGAACGGGTTCGTCCGCCACCAGTCGTTGAGGTGGTCGGCGACGCGTTCGGCGTACCGGTCGTCGTGGGTCAGGAACCAGGCCGCGGCCAGCTGGGTCAGGTGGTGGTGGCGGGACAGCTCCCACACCTGCTTGATGTTGCCGACGGCTTCCTCGTTGCGGTGGTTCAGCTTGAAGACGTACTGCGCCGGGTCCGATCGGCGGCCCGTGATCGGGTCGCGGAACCAGTCCGGCTCGGTCAGGTCGGTCCGGTCGACGCCGAGGACCTCGAGGTTGCCGGCCATGATCGCGTCGGCCGTCTGGATGACGGCCTTGCGGGCGTCCTCCGGTACGGCGCAGGCGGTGTGCGCCGGGAGCGTCGTACTGAAGGTCAGCTCTTTGCGGAGGGGGAGGTGGACGGCCGTGTTCTGCCCGGGCCTGACCTGTTGGTAGGCCCAGGCAGTACGGCGTCCGGTGTCGCGAGCGCGCAGGATGAGTTCGGTGGGGGACATCCGGCGCAGGCGGCGGACGTACCAGCCCAGGGGCTGGCGGCTCACACCTTCTCCGGTTTGCCACTCGCCAGACTGCGGTCGACCGCGATCGTGGCCCGGGTGGTGGCGACGAGCTCGTCGAACGAGATCGGCATCGGGCCGCCGGACTTCACCGCGGCGACGAACGCCTCGAGCTCGATCCGCTGGCCCTTGTCGGTACTGCGGGTCTTGCGGGTGGACGGTTTGCGGCCGGTCCACACCGACGCGCTCTGGAAGTTGTCCAGCCGCCCGTTGCGGCCGCCGCCGGTGATGTCGAGCGTCTCCTTCGGGAAGCGCGAGTTGCCGCCGGCGACGTAGTTGATCGTGCCGACCGAGCCGTTGGCGAACCGGAGCGTGACGATGACGTCGCCGGTGTCGGGACCGGGTACGGCGTACACCTCGGTCGGGAGGCTGTTCAGCCACCAGGTCAGGGTGTCGATGAAGTGGCCGCCCTCACCGGCGAACCGGGTGCCTTCCTTGCCGGCGTCGAGGTACCAGCTGGTGGAGTCGAGCTTGCCGGCGTTCACGAGGTAGCGCAGCGAGAAGGCGCCGCCGGGGTCGCCGAAGCGGCCCTTGAGGTCGGTCAGGAGTGGTGCGAACCGGCGGTTGAACCCGACCATCAGGCGGTCGTTGCCGGTGGCATCAACCGTGGCGACGATGCGGTCGAGCTCCTCGTCGGTCAGCGCGAGCGGCTTCTCGACGAAGACAGCCTTCCCGGTCTCCAGCGCCTGGCACGCCAACTCCGCATGCGTACTGTGCCGGGTCACCACGAAGATCGCGTCAAGCCTGTCGTCCGACAGCACTTCCTGCGCATCCGTAGAAATCTGCTCGAACCCGAACCGCCGCTGAGCATTAGCCGCCGACAACGACTTGTTCGTCGCCACCCGAGCCAACACCGCGTCCTCATCCTTCTGCAGATGAGGCAGCAGCATGCTCGACGCGTAGTTCCCAGCACCCACGAACCCGAGACGGACAGATCCAGTGGTCGGGTTCGCAGCTCGGGCGACAGTTGCCGTCGGTGCGGTCTCCTGCTGAGGTACGTCGGGGTACTCGAACAGGAAGCCGACGCCGGGTAGCGCGCCTGAGCTGAGTTGTTGGTAGACGTCGGTGGCGTCGGCGATCGGGAACTGGCCGGCGATGAGGGAGCCTACGTCGATCTGTTCGCGGGCGATGAGGTCGATGAAGCATTCGAGGTTGCGGCGTTCGGTCCAGCGGACGTAGCCGGCGGGGTAGTCGATGCCTTCGAGTTCGTAGCGGTCGTCGTAGCGGCCGGGGCCGTAGGAGCGGGAGAACCGGACGTCCAGTTCCTTGTCGTAGTACGCGTTCCACGGCAGGTCGAGTTTTGTCTTGCCGATGTCGACGACGCGAGCACGGTCACGAGCCAGGCGAGCAGCTGTCTCGACCGGACCGTTGGAGTGACCACCGGCAGCAAGCAGGATCCGGTCGGCGCCAAGTCCGTTCGACGCCTCGAGCAGAGCACGCTCCAGGGACGCGATCCCCGCCTCATCAGCCGACGAGCACGCCAGCGCACCGGCCTTCTCCGCCATCCGGCAGCGATCCGCAACGGTGTCGATCCCGAACACCCGAACCCCGGCCGCAACCAGCAACCGCACCACAAGCTGCCCGACCAGACCGAGCCCGATCACCACAGCCGTCTCACCAAGCTGCACCTCGGCCTGCCGCACACCCTGCATCGCGATCGCACCAACCGTCGAGAACGCGGCCTGCTCAGCTGGCACCCCATCCGGCACCGGCACGCACAAGTTCAGCGGCACCCAGTTGTACTCCGCGTGCAGCGCGAACTCGTTCCCCGCCGCGGCAACCAGCTGCCCGACACTGAACTCCTCCGCACCAGCCCCGACCTCCACAACCACACCGCACAGCGAATACCCGAGCGGCGTGTACGAGTCGAGCTTGTTCATCACCTTCTTGTAGGTGTTCAACGCGCCCTGCTGCGCAACGGAGTCCAGCACCTTCCGCACCTGGTCCGGCCGCGCCTTCGCCTTGCCGACCAGCGACAGCTTCGCCTCGCCGACCTTCATCAGCTCGGTGCCGGTCGAGATCAGCGAGTACAGCGAACGGATCAGCACGCCACCGGGCGCACAGGTGGGCGGAGGCACGTCCAGCACAGCCAGCTCACCGGACTTGTAGTTCTGTGCAACCTGCTTCATGTCCGTCCCTCAGAGAGAAGTGATGGTGACGCCGAGGTCACGCATATGCCTGGTCCAGGTCTCCAGCGTCAGCAACTGCCAGATCTGCTTCGAGTAGTCCTCGCGCCCGGCCCGCTCGTCGTCGACGAGCTTCTGTACGGCGGCCCGCTGCAGGAACCCGCTGCCGACCAGCTCACCGCGCAGCAGCGTGTCGTCGACCAGCTCGCGCAGGTCGTTCCGTACCCAGGCCCGCAGCGGCGCACTGAACGACGCCTTCGGCCGGTAGATGATCTCCTTCGGCAGCCAGGCCTCGGCCGCCTTCTTCAACGCCAGCTTGCTGACCCGGCGGTGGATCTTCTCGCTGCCCGGGATCGAGAACGCGGCCCGCGCCACGATCGGGTCCACGAACGGCGTCCGTACCTCGGTCGACGCCGCCATGCTGGACCGGTCCGTGTACGCCAGGTTCAGCCCCGGCAGGAACATCCGCGAGTCCGCCAGGCACATCCGGTTGACGTGATCGTCGAGCGTGGTGTCGTGGTAGATGTCGGCATGCTCGGACAGCAGCTTCCCGACGTACGGCTCCAGGTCCGGGCTCAACAGTCCGGCCAGCTGATCCCCGTCGTACATCGTGTAGCTGCGCCGGAACGCCGTCTCCTCGGACAGGTTCGCGAACGTCTCGAACCGCTTGGCCCAGCGCGCGTACCGCAGGCCGCGACCGTTCACCGTCACCGGCAGCCGCCGTACGGCGGGCCCGATCACCCCGTTACGCAGTACGCCGGGAAGCCGCTGGTACTGCGCTCCCATCACGCACGCGAGGTGCTTGCGGTAACCGCCGAACAGCTCGTCGGCGCCCATCCCGGACAGCAGGACCTTCACGCCGGCGTCCCGCGCGGTGTCGCACATCAGCAGCGTGTTGATCGCGGCCGGGTCGCCGATCGGCTCGTCGAGAATGTCGACGATCCGCGGGAGCAACTCGACCACATCGGGCGCGATCTCGATCTCGTGCAGGTCGATGCCGAACTGCTGCGCCACCTTGCGCGCGTAGATCGCGTCGTCGGGCATCGCTTCGAGCTTCTGGTCCTGCGCCCGGAACGTGATTGTGTACGAGTCGACGCTCGGATCCATGCGCTTGGCCAGCACGGTCACCAGGCTGGAGTCCAGACCGCCGCTGAGGAACGTGGAGACCGCTACGTCGGCGACCATGTGCGCGGCGACCGACTCCTCGATGATCGTGCGCAGATCCGCGGGCGGACCAGCAGCGGCCTCGGTCGCGACGTCGGTCACCCGCCAGTACATCTCGTGCCGGCTGCTGCCGTCCGGCCGGAACTCGGCCCACGAGCCCGGCGGAAGCTTCTCCACCCCGTCGATCGCGCAGCGCTGCTCGGGCAGCCAGTAGTAGAGCATCGACGCGATCAGCGCCCCGGGCTCGGTCCGCAGCTCGGACCCGACAGCTGTGACGAGCGCTTTCAGCTCGGAGGCGAAGACGACTCCGGCTTCACGGCGGAGGAAGTACAGCGGCTTGATGCCGAGCGGGTCGCGGGCGAGGTACATACTGCCGCTGTCCTCGTCGAGCATCGCGAACGCGAACATGCCGCGGAACCGCTTCAGTGCGTCCGGACCCCAGCGGCGCCAGGCCTCCAGCACCACCTCGGTGTCGCCGTTGGTGCGGAAGCCGACGCCGGCCTTGGACAGCTCGGCGCGCAGTTCCTTGTAGTTGTAGAGCTCGCCGTTGTAGCAGATGGTCAGCCCGCGCTTGCTGAACGGCTGGTCGGCCTCTGACGACAGGTCGATGATCGACAGCCGGCGATGCGCGAGGAACGCCCGTACGTCGCCCTCGTCGAACGCGTAGATCCGGTCGGCGTCCGGACCGCGGTGGGCGATCCGGTCGCTCATCGCCTCGGCGAGTGCGAACCCGTCGTGCTGCTGGTAGCAGCCGGCGATCCCGCACACGTCAGGACCCCGTCGCGCGTGCGACGTCGCCGATGTGGCTGACGTGACCGGTCAACGCGTCGTACACCTGCAGGTAGGCCTTCTGCTGGTGCTTCCACGCCAGCACCTGCTCGACCCGCTCGCGGCCGAACTTGCCCATCCGGCGCCGGCGTACCTCGTCGTCGAGCAGGTCGACGATCGCTTCGCCGTACTGCGCGACGTCGTTCGGCTCGACGTACACCGCGGCGTCCGCGGCGGAGACCTTGGTCTCGATCAGGTCGAAGGCGACGACCGGCAGCTCGAAGGCCATGTACTCCATGGTCTTGTTCATCGTCGACACGTCGTTGAGCGGATTCTTCGGGTCGGGGGACAGGCCGATGTCCGCGGTCGACATCACCGCGCGCACGGTCTCGTCCGGCACCCGGCCGGTGAACTCGATGTACTCGTCGAGGCCGAGGTCGTGCCGCAGTGCGACGACCTCGTCGAACGAGTCGCCGCCGCCCATCAGCGTGAACGCGATGTCCTTGCGGCCGAGGTTGTTGACGATGTGGTCGGCCGCGCGGACGACGATGTCGACACCGTCCTGCGGTCCCATCACGCCGATGTACGTGACCAGGTAGCGGTGACCGCGGCGCAGCGTCTCGTCCACGGCGGCCGGGTCGCGCTGCAGCTTGTCCGGGTCCGGCCCGGTGCGGACCACGGTCACGTCGTGGTTCGCCTTGCCGCTGCGGGTGATCGCGATCCGGCGGTACGAGTCGTTGGTCGACGTCACGTGGTCCGCCGTACGGTGCGTGGTCCGCTCGAGGAAGCGCAGACCCTTGTACGGCAGGCTGGTCGTGCCGCCGAAGCGGGACTGGAACAGCTCCGGGCACAGGTCGTGGTGGTCGAAGACGAACTTCGTTCCGTCGAGCCGGCGCAGCAGCATCGCGATCGGCCAGAAGATGTCCGGCGGGTTGCAGGCCTGCATCACCTTGAACTTGCCGGCCTTGCGGGCCCGGAAGACCAGCCGCAGCGTCAGCAGGAACGAGTACGCGTACTCCCAGACGAAGCTGATCTTGCTGCCGCCCGGCGCGTAGGCCTTGTACTTGTGCACGGTGACGCCGTCGATGACCTGGTACGCCGGGTCGCCCGGCCCCTTCGGGCAGACGACCGTCACGTCGTACCCGCTCGCCACCAGCGCCTGGCACTCCAGCCAGACGCGACGGTCGAACGGCACCCAGAGGTTCTGGATGATGATGAGGACCCGCGGACCGCTCACCAGCCCACTCCTTCGTATCCGGGCAGCGCCTCGACGTCGGCGCCGAGCCGGCCGATCAGGTCGATCGTGCGGGCCGGCGGCGCCTCGAGCAGAGCGTTGATCGCGGCGGTGTCGGTGGCCGAGACGATGGCCAGGTCGGCGCCGGCGAGCGCCGCCGTCGGGTCGTCGGTCAGGACGCGCTGCAGGTGCGGCAGCTTCGACTGCACGTGGCGGAGGTTCGCGCCGACCAGCCGGGTCGGGTTCACGATCGCGTCGTAGATGCGCAGGTTGTAGCCCTTGCCGATCAGCCGCTCGGCCAGCTCGACGTTCGGGCTCTCGCGCAGATCGTCGGTGGCGTGCTTGAAGCTCAGGCCGAGCAGCGCGATCTCGCGACCGGGGCCGGCGATCACGCGGTCGACGACGTCGCGGACGCTCCGCTCGTTGGTGGCCAGCGTGCCCGCCAGCAGCGGGAGCTCGGTGTCGTTCATCCGGGCCAGGTGCAGGACCGAGCGCAGGTCCTTCGGCAGGCAGGAACCGCCGAACGCGAAACCGGGCTTCAGGTAGTACGGCGAGATGTTCAGGCTGGTGTCCTGGACGAAGATCTTCATCACCTCACGCGAGTCCACCCCGAAGTGCCGGAAGATCCGGCCCATCTCGTTCGCGAACGAGACCTTGGTGGCGTGGAACGCGTTGCAGGCGTACTTGAGCGCCTCGGCCGTCCGGACGTCGACGACCTCCACCTCCGTGCCGAGGAAGCTGAACAGGTCGGTCAGAGCGGTACCGACCTTCGGGTTGCGGGTGCCGACGACAACGAACGGCGGCGCGTAGAAGTCGGCCAGGCCGGATCCTTCCCGCAGGAACTCCGGGCACATCGCCGTACCGAAGGTCAGACCCTCCGGCGGCGGTACGTCGGCCAGCACCTTCTCGACGATCTCGTCGACCGTGCCCGGCGGAACCGTCGAGCGGACCACGATGCTGTGGAACCCCGACGCCGGCCGGACCACGGTCTGCGCGGCCTCGGCGATATCGCGGACCGCGCGTTTGATGTACGTCAGATCAGTACTGCCCGCCGGAGTCGACGGCGTACCGACACAGATGAGTGAGACATCGGCCCGCTCGAGTGCGATCCGTGGATCGGTGGTCGCGTGCAGGCGACCCGAGGTCGCTCCCTCCGCCACCAGCTCGTCCAGACCAGGCTCGACCACCGGACTGTGTCCCTGAGTGATCGGATCGACCTTCGCGGTATCGACATCGACTCCCCAGACGTCGTGCCCAGCAGCAGCCAGACAAGCAGCCGTCACCGACCCCACATAGCCCAAGCCGAATACGGCAACCTTCATAACGCCCCCCACAGGCTCATGACGCGGCATCCCCACGTCCGCAGCGCCCATGAGAGCAGCCGCGGCACCGTCCTGATACACGCGATCAGAACAAATTGGCTGTATCAGGCGCTTGTCCCGGGGTTCTTTATGGGCGACAGGGGACTGGGCTGGGGTGAGGGGAAGACGAATGAGGGTTCTGGTCACCGGGGATCGGGGTTATATCGGGGCCGTCATGGTGCCGTTCCTGCGCGCCGCCGGGCATAGCGTCGACGGTCTGGATACGGGCCTGTACGAAGGGTGTGACCTGCTCGGCGGGCCGGACCCGATCGGGGACAGGGCGCCGCGGGACATGCGGGACGTGACCGCGCGGGAGCTCGAGGGGTACGACGCGGTGGTCTGTCTGGCCGCCCTGTCGAACGATCCACTCGGCAACCTGGACAAGGCGGCGACGTACTCGGTCAACCTGGACGGCACGCTGAACGTCGCGCAGGCCGCCAAGGACGCGGGCGTCGAACGGTTCCTGTTCGCGTCGTCGTGCAGCTTGTACGGCGCGGCCGGTTCCGAGGCGGTCGGCGAGGACGCCGAGATGTTCCCGGTCACGGCGTACGGCGAGACGAAGGCGCTGGCCGAGCAGGAGCTGTCGAAGCTTGCCGACGACACCTTCAGCCCGACGTACCTGCGCAACGCGACCGCGTACGGAGCGTCGACCCGGCTGCGGCTGGACATCGTGGTCAACAACCTGACCGCGATCGCGCTGACGTCCGGTCAGGTCCGGCTGGAGAGCGACGGTACGCCGTGGCGCCCGCTGGTCCACATCGAGGACATCAGCCGCGCGTTCCTGACCGTGCTCGAGTCGCCGCGGGACGTGATCCACGACGAGGCGTTCAACGTCGGCCGGTCCGAGGACGTCGTCCAGGTCCGCGACATCGCCGAGATGGTCCGCGAGGCGGTGCCCGGCTCGACGCTGTCGATCGCTGAGGGCGCCGGTCCGGACCTGCGCAACTACAAGGTCGACTTCAGCAAGCTCAACGACACCTTCCCGGAGCTGCAGCTGCAGTGGACCGTCCGCAAGGGCGTCGAGGAGCTGTACGACGCCTACCAGCGGCACGGCCTCACGCTCGACGACTTCAACTCCGCCCAGTTCGTCCGCCTGCGCCGGATCCAGCAGCTGCTCGGCGCCGGACTCGTCGACGGCCAGCTGCGGCGCCAGACCGACGGGCAGTTCCCGGGACCGAAGGAGATGCAGTGATGAACAGCTGCCGGATCTGTGGTGCGGAACTGACGCGCACCTTCGTCGACCTCGGCATGTCGCCGCCCTGTGAGAGCTACCTGCGCGCGGACCAGATCGACAGCGGCGAGACGTTCTACCCGCTGAATGTGCGGATCTGCGACAACTGCCTGCTCGTCCAGCTCCCGGCGTACGTCGCCGCGGACGACGTGTTCAGCGACTACCTGTACTTCTCGTCGTACTCGACCAGCTGGGTGGAGCACGCCCGCCGGTTCGTCGTCGACATGCAGGAGCGACTCGACCTCGGCGCGGAGAGCCTGATCGTCGAGGCCGCCAGCAACGACGGCTACCTGCTGCAGCACGCGACCGCGCTCGGCATCCCGGTGCTCGGCATCGAGCCGGCCGCGAACATCGCCAAGATCGCGAACGAGAACGGCATCCGCACCGAGAGCTACTTCCTCGGCGAGGAGACCGGAAAGGACGCGGCCGCCCGGCACGGGCAGGCGGATCTTGTCGTCGGCAACAACGTGTTCGCGCACGTGCCGGACATCGTCGACTTCGCCAAGGGCCTGCGCGCGCTGGTGAAGGACGACGGCCTGGTGTCGCTGGAGTTCCCGCACCTGCTGCGGCTGATCGAGCGTCGCCAGTACGACACGATCTACCACGAGCACTACCAGTACCTGACGCTGAAGACCGCCGCGCTGGCGCTGGAGAAGGCCGGCCTCAAGGTGGTCGACGTACAGGAGCTCGCCAGCCACGGCGGGTCGCTGCGGCTGTTCAGTACGCCGGTCGAGACCGCCGGCGAGCCGACCGAGCTGGTCGGGAAGGTGCTGCAGGACGAGAAGGACGCCGGCCTGCACACGGTCGAGGGCCACCTGGGGTTCGCCGACGAGGTGTTCGCGATCAAGTCCGACCTGCTGGAGTTCCTGATCCAGGCCCGCCGCGAAGGCAAGACGGTGGCCGGGTACGGCGCTCCCGGCAAGGGGAACACGCTGCTCAACCACTGCGGCATCCGCGAGGACCTGCTGCCGTACACGGTCGACCGCAGCCCGCACAAGCACGGGATGTACCTGCCCGGTACGCACATCCCGATCTTCGCCCCGGAGCGCCTGGCCGAGACGCGCCCCGACTACATCGTGATCCTGCCGTGGAACCTGCGCGCGGAGATCGTCCATCAGCTCGGCTACGCACGGGAATGGGGCGCGAAGTTCGTCGTACCCATCCCACAGCTCGAAGTGATCTGAACGAAAGTCGTGGGGGGAAGGAAAGTCAGATGAAGGTCGTGATCTTCTGCGGGGGCCTCGGGCTGCGGATGCGCAGCGGCGTCGATTCCGCACCGAAACCGATGATGACGATCGGCGACCGGCCGGTCCTGTGGCACATCATGCGGTACTACGCGCACTTCGGCCACACCGAGTTCATCCTGTGCCTGGGCTTCGGGGGAGCCGCGGTCAAGAACTACTTCCTGAACTACGAGGAGACCGTCTCCAACGACTTCGTGATGACGAAGGGCGGCGAGCACATCGAGCTGCTCGACTCCGACATCAGCGAGTGGAAGATCACCTTCGTCGACACCGGCATCGACACCTCGATCGGTGAGCGGCTGCGCCGGGTCCGGCCGTTCCTGGAGGACGACGACGCCTTCCTGGCCAACTACGGTGACGTGCTCACCGACGCGCCGATGGACAAGATCGTCGATCACGTGATGACCAGCGACATCACCGCCAGCCTGCTCGCGGTGCCGCCGCAGGCGTCGTTCCACACGGTCGAGTTCGGCACCGACTCCCGGGTCACCGGGTTGCGGTCGGCGGTCGACCTGAACGTCTGGATCAACGGCGGGTTCTTCGTCATCAAGAAGGAGATCTTCGACGTCCTGCACGAGGGCGAGGACCTGGTCGGCGACGCGTTCCCGCGGCTGGCCGCGATGCGCAAGCTCGAGGCCATCCCGCACCACGGGTTCTGGGCGCCGATGGACACGCTCAAGGAGCGGAGCCAGCTCGAGGAGCTGTACCGGTCCGGCAAGAAGCCGTGGGCGCTGTGGAGCCACCAGGTCCGCCAGCAGCAGGCACAGGTGCTGGACAAGGAACCCGCGGTGTCGGCGGACGCGCCGGTAGTGGTGGCGATCTGATGCTTCCGTTCCAGCTCGGCCTGATCGACGGGCCGGTCCACCTGGTTGCCCTCGGCGCGCATCCGGACGACATCGAGATCGGCTGCGGCGGCACGCTGCTGAAGCTGGCCGAGTCGGTGCCGGAGCTGTCCGCCGAGTTCGTGATCGCGACCGGTACGCCGTTGCGCCTGGAGGAGGCCCGCCGCGCGGCGGAGCTGTTCCTGCCGGACTGTGAGGTGAGCGTCACCTCGGCCGAGCTGCCGGACGGCCGGCTGCCGGCGTACTGGAACCAGACCAAGGAGTTGCTCGAGGCAACGGCTCGGGGGAGCCGTCGCCCCGACCTGGTGTTTGCCCCGAGCAAGCACGACGCGCATCAGGACCACCGGCTGATCGCCGAGCTGGCGCCGACCGTCTGGCGCAACCACCTGGTGCTGCACTACGAGATCCCCAAGTGGGACGGCGACATCAGCCGGCCGTGGCTGTACGTCGAGCTGTCCGAGGAGCAGATGCGCGAGAAGGTCGCGCTGCTGCACAAGGCGTACCCGTCCCAGGTCCCGCACGACTGGTTCGACGAAGAGGTCTTCTCCGGGCTGGCCCGGTTGCGCGGGATGGAGTGCCGGGCGACGTACGCCGAGGCCTTCACCACGGCCAAGGCGACATTGACATGGTGACCGAGGGGGCAGCAGTGAGCTTCAACTGTCGCGGGTGCGCGTCGGAGAACGTCGTACTCGTGGTTAACGTCGGCGACCAGCCGCTCGCCGACCACTTCCCGCCGGCCGAGGACGCCGGTCCCGATCCGCGCTGGCCGCTCTCGCTGTGGCTGTGCCGCGACTGCACGCTGGTGCAGCTCGGTCCGGTCGAGGCACAGCTGGCCGAGGAGCCGCTGGCCGTCGAGTCGGCGACCAGCCGCGCGCATGCGGAGACTTCGGTCAAGGAGATCCTCAGCGATCACCCCGAACTGAGCGGCGGCACCGTCTTCGAGTTCGGGAGTCCCCATGGCGGATCCTGGCTCGATCATCTGTACGTCGCGGGCTGCCGGCTCGCCGGCGACGGTGAGAAGGCCGACCTGGTCGTCGACGTACACGGGATCGTGCACGAGCCGCAGTACGGCGACTCGCTGAAGCTGCGGGCGGATCGGCTCGCGCCCGGCGGCCTGCTGGTGATGGAGTTCCACCACCTGCTGCCGCTGTTCATCGGCAACCAGTTCGACACGATCCGGCACGGCCACTGGGCGTACGTCTCGCTGCGCGCACTCCGGAACATCGCCGCGTTGCACGGTCTGACCGTCGAGTCGGTGACCCAGGCCGAGATGTACGGCGGGAGCCTGATGGTGATGCTGCGGCACACCGAGGACGCCCGGCCGGACGCATCGGTCGACGTGGTGCTGGAGGACGAGGACGCGGCCGGGATCGCCGACGAGGTCCAGCTCGGCAGCCTGCACGAGGCTGCCCGGCACGCGGCCGGCGCCCTGCACGAAGAGCTGACCCGCCACCAGGCGGCGGGCCGCACGGTACTCGGGTACGGCGCGCCGTCGAAGGCGCCGGTGCTGCTGGACCTGAGCAAGGTGACGACGGATCTGCTCCCGTTCACCGTCGATCTGGCGCCGGGTAAACACGGCCGCCGGATCCCTGGTGCCTGCATGGTGCCGATCCGCCCGATCGAGGAGCTGAAGGCCGCGCGGCCGGACGTCGTCCTCGTACTGACCTGGGATATCGCCGACGAGATCGTCGCGCAACTCGAAGCTGATGGCGGCTGGGGCGCCACCTACCTGGTCCCGTTGCCCGAGCCACACGAGATGGGGACTCGTCGTCAAGACGCAAGGTGAATCGGGAAGAAGGAACGGAATGACATCCGTTGTGAGCAGCCTACGCAGTTCCGGGCTGGATATGTTCAAGCGCGTACTCCGCGGGCCGTTGGCCCGCTTGACAGCTGTGCACCGCCTGCGGTGGCGGGTGACCTCGCGAGAGGCGCTGTTCACCCAGGTCTACGAGACGTCCGGCTGGGACAGCACGGAGTCGGGATCCGGTACCGGGTCCGAGCTCCGGGCCACCGTCGACATCCGCGAACGTCTACCCGAGATCCTGACCCGGCTCGGTGTGAAGACGATGCTCGACGCCCCGTGCGGCGACCTGAACTGGATGCGTCACATCGAGCTTCCGGTGGCGAAGTACCACGGCGTCGACATCGTGGCGAGCGTGATCGAGAAGAACCAGCAGGAGTACGGCGACGAGCAGCGCGACTTCGAGGTCCGCGACCTGACCCGGGACACGCTGCCGCAGGTCGACCTGGTCCTGTGCCGGGACTGCCTCGTGCATGTCTCGTTCCAGGACGCGGCCGACATCCTGGAGAACCTCCGCTCCACCGGTGCGGAGTGGCTCGTGATCAACACCTACGACAACGTCGAGCGGAACCACAACCAGTTCACCGGCCGCAACTGGCGGCAGCTGAACATGTCGCTCCCGCCCTTCAACTTCCCGGCACCGCTCGAGTCCTTCCCGGACGGTGGCGAGGTTGACCCGAACCGGCTCGGCCTGTGGCGCCTCCAGGACCTGCCGGCCGTCCAGCGAAGCGCTGTGTGAGCCAACGATGAAATCTGTCCTGCGCCGCCTCACCTGGGGTCTTGCCGACCAGGCTGTGACCAGTCTGGTCAGCTTCCTGGTGGGCGTTGTCGTGGCCCGGCAGCTGGGCGCGCTGGAGTTCGGCGCGTTCAGCCTGGCCTGGGTCACGTACGGCGTGGTCCTGAACATCTCCCGCGGTCTGGCGACCGACCCGCTGGCGGTCCGGTTCAGCGGCCTGGAGCGGCCGGTGTGGCGGACCGCGGTCGCGAAGTCGTCCGGGATGGCGATCGTCGTCGGTCTCGGCGCCGGAGTGATCTGCGCTCTCGTCGGGCTGTTGCTCGGCGGGCACGCGGGGAAGGCATTCATTGCCCTGGGCATCGTGTTGCCGGGCCTGATGCTGCAGGACAGCTGGCGGTTCGCCTTCTTCGCCTCGGGACAGGGCGGTAAGGCCTTCGTCAGCGACATCACCTGGGCGCTCGGTCTGGTGCCGCTGCTGTACCTGGCATCACAGAACGCCAGCGTGATCAGGTTCGTGCTGGCCTGGGGTGGCGCCGGCATCTTCGCCGCGCTCGTGAGCGGGCTGCAGGCGGGCGTCCTGCCGCGGCCGGCCCTGGCGCGCCGCTGGTTGTCCGAGCACAAGGACCTGAGCCTTCGGTACCTGACCGAGAACCTCACGCTGAGCGGCGCCTATCAGCTCCGGATCTACGGACTGGGTGCGTTCGCCGGCGTCGCGGCGGTCGGTACGGTGCGTGGCGCGGAGATGCTGCTCGGACCGTTCTTCATCGTGCTTTCGGGCATCGGGCTGGTCGCTGTACCAGAGGCTGCGCGAGTACTGCGCCGGTCTGTCCGCGCGCTGCCGATCTTCTGTCTGGCGCTCGGTGGTGCGCAGGCGATGGCTGCGCTGGCCTGGGGTCTGCTACTGCTGTTCGCGTTGCCGGACGCGTGGGGACACGCGCTGCTCGGCGAGGTCTGGCTGACCGCGTCGGCATTGGTGCTGCCGGCAACTTTGTCGGTGGCGTGCGCGGGCTTCAACACGGGAGCCGCGGCCGGTCTGCGGGCGCTCGGGATCGCTCGTCGCAGTCTCAAGGCCCAGCTGTGTGCGTCGGCGTTCTACCTCGTCGGCGGCGTACTCGGTGGTGCACTCGACGGTGCGCGCGGTTCGGCCTGGGGCGCTGCGTGCGCGACGTTCGCGGCGGCGTTCGTCTGGTGGTACACGCTGCGGATCGGTGTCCGGGAGCGCAAGCAGCTCGAGTCGGCGGTGGACTCCGACGAGGCTGAGGTTCCTGAGGTTCCTGAAGTGAGAAGCACATGACCGCCGTACCGCGGCTGACCGTCGGCCTCCCGGTCTACAACGGGGAGAAGTACCTGGCCCAGTCGCTGGATGCACTGCTCGGGCAGACGTACGACGAGTTCGAGCTGGTCATCTCCGACAACGCCTCGACCGACGGCACGGAGCGGATCTGCCGAGAGTACCTGGCTCGCGACCCGCGCATCCGCTACATCCGTCAGCCGGTCAACATCGGCGCGACACCGAACCACAACTTCGTCTTCGAGCAGTCGCACACCGAGCTGTTCAAGTGGGCGTCGTACGACGACCTGTACGGGCCGAAACTGCTGGAGCGCTGCATCCAGGCGCTCGACGGCGATCACGAGCTCGTCCTCGCCCACGCCTGGGAAGCGATCATCGACGGGGACGGCGAGGTCCTGCTAACAGTCGACTATCCGTTGGCGACCGATTCTCCCGACCCGGTCGAGCGGTTCAGGAGCATGCTGTTCGCGGTCGGCGGCGACGACTTCTACGGCGTGATGCGCTCGGACACGCTCCGCCGTACGCCGCTGCACGGGAGCTACCACCACGCCGACCGCACGTTGATGGCCGAGCTCGCGCTGGCCGGACGGTTCTACCAGGTGCCCGAGGTGCTGTTCTTCCGGCGTGACCACGCGGACCGCGCCGAGCGGGCGAAGCCGACGATCCGTAGCCGCGCCGCCAACATGGAGCCGCGGCGCGCGCACCGGCTGAGCAACCCGACCGCGCGGTTGCTCGCGGAGTACATCGGCGGCTTCGTCGGCGCGATCCGGCGGGCGCCGCTGTCGTCGGCCGAACGCCGTGGCTGCTACGCGCAGCTGCTGCGCTGGGTGGCGAGCCGGGCAGTTCACCGATCGTCCGCCCGCATCGAAGACACGGTGCCGCGTGGGCATCAGCAGCCTCTTGCAGAGATGAGGAGAAGATGAACGCAGTACCGCGGCTGAGCATCGGCCTGCCCGTCTACAACGGCGAGAAGTACCTCGCCGAGGCCCTCGACGCGCTGCTCGGGCAGACGTACGCCGACTTCGAGCTGGTCATCTCCGACAACGCCTCGACCGACGGCACGGAACGGATCTGCCGCGAGTACATGGCTCGCGACCCGCGCATCCGCTACATCCGCCAGCCGGTCAACGTCGGCGCGTCGCCCAACCACAACGTCGTCTTCACCGAATCCCGCGGCGAGCTCTTCAAGTGGGCGTCGTACGACGACCTGTACGCGCGGGACCTGCTGGAGCGCTGCATCGCGGCGCTCGACGAGACCCCGGACGCGGTGCTGTGCCACTCGTGGAGCGCGATCATCGACGAGGCCGGCGACATCGTCGCGAAGGTCGGCTACCCGTTGACCACCGACTCGCCGGATCCGGTCGAGCGGTTCCGTAGCCTGCTGTTCGACGTCGGCGGCGACGACGACTACGGCGTCGTCCGGGCCGACGTACTGCGGAAGACCGCGCTGAACGAAAGCTTCTACCACGCCGACCGGACGATCGTGGCCGACATCGCGCTGCACGGCCGGTTCATCCACGTGCCGGCGTCGTTGTTCTTCCGCCGGGACCACCCGGACAGCGCGCTGCGGTCGAACCGCACGGTCCGTTCCTGGTGCGGCAACCTCGACCCGCGCCGCCGGAAGCACTCGACTGTCCGGCTGCTCGTGGAGTACCCGCTGGGTTACGTCCGGATGGTGTTCCGCGCGCCGCTGACCGCCGGCCAGCGAGCACGTTGCCTCTGGCAACTGACGCGCTGGATGACGAGCCGGGTGGTGCCGCCGTCGATGCGGCGGCAGGACACGCCGGTCGAGCAGGTCAGCGAAGTGGTATCGGTATCCATGGTGGTAGCAGGCCAGAGCGGACGACTCGGATGAGCGACGACAGTTTCAGCACACCGCCCAAGGGCGGCCCGCGGATCGGGTTCTTCGGCCTGCTCGGCCACGGGAACCTCGGCAACGACGGGTCGCTGGAGGCGTTCCTCGCCTACCTGGCCAAGTCGTACCCGGACGCGGAGATCGACTTCCTCTGCTCCGGTCCCGAGGTGGTCGAGGAGCGCTACGGCCTGCCGGCCACCCGGATGAACTGGAACCGCGACGAGTACAACACCGCGAGCAGTCCGCGGCTGGTCGCGCTCAAGGGGATCGGGAAGCTCGTCGACTTCTTCTGGACCGCCTCCTGGGTACGGCGCCACGACGTGGTGGTCGTGCCGGGTATGGGCGTGCTCGAGGGCGGCCTGCCGCTGCGCTGGTGGGGCTTCCCGTACTCGCTGCTGCTCCTGACCGCCTCCGGTCGCCTGGTCGGTACGAAGGTCGCGCTGGTCAGCGTCGGCGCCAACACCTCCGGACGACGGATGACCCGCCGCGTCTTCACCTTGGCCGCCCGTCTGGCCTACTACCGCTCGTACCGCGACCAGCTGTCGAAGGACGCGATGCGCACGACCGGCCTGGGCAACGTGGACGACCCGGTCTACCCGGACCTCGCCTTCTCGCTGCCGATCCCGGCGGTCCGCTCCGCCACGCCGGCGGGAGAACCGACGACGGTCGGCGTCGGCGTGATGACCTACCGCGGTACGGACGACGACCGCGACCGCGCCGAAGAGGTCTTCGACGAGTACGTCGCGAAGATGACTCGCTTCGTCCATTGGCTCGTGGACCACGGGCACCGAGTCCGGCTGCTGACCGGCGACCACGAGGACGAGCTGGTCTCGGCCGCGATCCTCGCCGACGTACGCGAGAAGCGGCCCGAGCTCGATCCGTCCTGGGTCGTGGAGGACCCGCCGAAGTCGCTGGACGACCTGATGGAGCAGATGGCGGCGCTCGACACCGTCGTCGCGACCCGGTTCCACAACGTCGTGTGCGCACTGATGCTGTCGAAGCCGACCGTCTCGATCGGGTACGCCGCGAAGAACGACGTACTGATGGCCGACATGGGTCTTGCCGAGTTCTGCCAGAACATCCGCTCGCTGGATGTGGACCGGCTGATCAGCCAGTACACCGCGCTCGAGTCCCGCCGCGACGTGGTCGGACCGGCCATGGACGAGCGGAACGCCGTCAACCGCAGCCGGCTCGAGGACCAGTACGACGTCCTGTCGTCGAAGGTCTTCCCGAAGCCTGCGGACACCTTGGAGGGACGCTCATGAAGGTGACTCAGGTACCCGAGATCGCCGGGGTCTATCTGTTCGAGCCCACACCGCACGTCGACGAGCGCGGCTTCTTCAGTCGCACGTTCGACGCCGAGATCGCCCGGTCGGTGGGGATCGACCCGGACGGGTTCGCGCAGGACAGCCTGTCCCGCTCCCGTAAGGGCGTGCTGCGCGGGATGCATCTGCGCTCCGGACAGGGTGAGGCGAAGCTGGTGCGTTGTTCCGCGGGCGAGGTGTTCGACGTCGTCGTCGACCTCCGGCCGGACTCACCGACGTACCTGCAGCAGGCGCATTTCACGCTGTCGGGCGACACCCAGGCCTCGGTGTACATCCCGGCCGGTTGCGGGCACGGCTTCCAGGCGCTCACCGAGCCCGCGGACATCGCGTACCGGATCGACCGGCCGCACGATCCCTCCGAGGACGTCGTGATCGCGTACGACGACCCCGATCTCGCCATCCCGTGGCCGCTGCCGGTCACCGTCATGTCGGCCCGCGACCAGCGCGCCGTTTCTCTTGCCGACCTCACCGCGGGCGCTCCAAGCGCTCGCTGACCGAGCACCACCATCCGGAAGGGGGCCCTCATGGCTCACACCGCATCGATATCGCAGCTCCAGACGCCGCCGTGGGCGCTCGTCAACGGCGAGCTCGTGCCGTACACCGACGTCAAGATCCACATCGGTGCCGAGGCACTGACCCGCGCGTTGAGCGTCTTCGAGGGCGTGAAGGGCTATTGGGACTCCGCCGGCGAGGTCTTCTCGATCCGGACCCCGCGCCGTCACTACGACCGGCTCTGCCGGAGCGCGTCGCTGTTCCACATCCCGGTCCGCTTCAGCTACGAGGAGTTCCTCGCCGGACTGTCGAAGCTGGCGAGTGAGTTGCTCGTGCCGGACAAGGACCTGTGGTTCCGGCCGACCATGTACGTGACCCACGGGCACTGGGGTGAGGCGACCGAGGCCGACCTGGTCGTGACCGCCTTCAGCCAGCGCAAACTCGACCCGGACCCGATGCGGCTCGGTGTGACGAGCTGGCGCCGGGCCTCCGACCTCGTGCTGCCGACGCGGGTGAAGAGCAGCGCGAACTACGTCGGCGCGCGGATGGCCCGGATCGAAGTACGCCGGCTCGGGTACGACGACGCGATCATGCTGAACGACGCCGGCCGGGTCGCGGAGGCGACCGGTGCGTGCGTCCTGATCGCCCAGCGCGGACGGATCGTCACGCCGCCGACCAGCGAGTCCTGCCTGGACAGCATCACGGTCGACATCCTCGAATCGGTCGCGAAGGACCTCGGCCTGACGTTCGAGCGGCGGCCGATCGAGCGGACCGAGCTGCTCGCGGCCGACGAGTGCGGTCTGGCCGGCACCATCTCGGAGCTCACGCTGGTCGCGGAGCTCGACGGTGTCGAGTACGAACAGTCGGGGCTGCTGGCACAGGTCCGGCAACGTTACCTGGAACTCATGCGTGGCGATCTGGTCCTGCCCGACGTCGACCTGGTGCCGTTGGTCGACGCGTCACGTGAAGCACTGGCCGGCTGAGTACGAAACCAGCCGGACCGGGGGATAGCGCAGTACGAACAAGGAGGGGGAACTCCCATGCATTCCATTTACGTCGACGCCGAGTTCACTGACGACGAGCGTAGACAGAAGCTGTACGACGGCGACCTGTTCGTCTACTCACCGCGTCCGTCGACGCTGGCGCTGACCGAGTTCGCGGCGGAGATGGCCCGGGAGGCCTTCCACCCGCTGGACCCGGAGACGGCCCAGTTCGACATGGCCGTCGAGGACTACGCGGCCCTGCTCGCCGAGCTGAAGCCGCGGTTCATCCACCACCCGGAGTCGAAGCGGCTGATCCAGGAGATGCTGGTCGACTTCGGGTGCGACCCCGAGCAGGTGTACTTCGACGTACCGCGGATGCGCAGTTCGACGTCGGACGACTACCTGACCACGGGGATCGCGTTCGCGTTCCACCCGCACCGCGACACCTGGTACTCCGCGCCGTACACGCAGCTCAACTGGTGGCTGCCGATCTTCGCGATCGGCGACGACAACGGGCTGGCGTTCCACCCGCGGTACTGGCAGACCCCGGTGAAGAACAGCTCCCGGGTCTACAACTACGCGGAGTGGAACGCGACCAGCCGGAAGATCGCCGCGACCCAGATCGGCACCGACACCCGCGTGCAGCCGGTGCCGGAGGAAGAGGTCGAGCTGGTGCCGCAGATCCGGCCGATCTGCAAGCCGGGCGGGATCATTCTGTTCTCCGGTGCGCAGCTGCACTCCAGCGTGCCGAACACCTCGGGCCGGACCCGGTTCAGCATCGACCTGCGAACTGTGCACCTCGGCGACGCGGTCGAGGGCCGGATGGCGCCGAACATCGACTCCAAGTGCACGGGTACGACGATGGGCGACTACCTGCGGGTCAGCGACCTCGAGCACATCCCGGCCGAAGTGGTCGCGGAGTACGACACACCGAGTCACGCGACTGTCTGACCAGTCGTCAAGATTCTCCGGCCGGCGTCGCCCGCGACGCCGGCCGGAACTGCCTTGTTTTCTTGATCATTTCGTGATGAAGCAACTGGTTCCCGGCTCACAATGCAAGTTCTCCACAAGGAAGGCGGCCTGGTGGTCGCCGAGGCCCGTGGTGCGTAGTAATCTTCGGTGACTCGTCGCCGACGCGCGGGTGAATTCTGGGGACGGCTAGCTGCGGGAAGCCCTGGGCACGGAGCGTGTCCGAGTGGCCGCAACGTGAGACCGAAGGACTGGTGTGAGCGGAGCTGAGGCGCCCGGCCGTATGGACGGGCACGGACCGCTCTGGGTTGTGCCGCATGAGGTCCCGGCGATCGTCCCGCTGCCCTCGCGTTCGACCGAGCCGCGCTGGGTCGGCGTCTACCGCTGGGCCGCTGTCGGCGGTGACCTGCTGGCCGCGATGCTCGGCGTCTCGATCGCCCTGCTGACCAGATTCGGGTACCACGTCGGTCCCAGCTATCTCGTCGTGAGCAGTCTGCTGCCGCCGGCCTGGGTCGGTGTGGTCGCGTTGTCGAAGGGCTACGACCCGCGGTACTTCGGCGCCGGGCCTGACGAGTTCCGGTCGCTGATGCGTTCCGGTGTCGGACTCACCGCCGCGGTCGCCATGACGTCGTACGTGACGAAGACCGAGATCGCCCGCGGCTTCGTGGTGCTGGCGATTCCGGTGATGGTGGTCTCCGCTCTGCTGCTGCGGTACGCGTTGCGGAAGGACCTGCACCGGCACCGGGTCAGAGGTCGCTGCATGCACAGGGTTCTCGTGGTCGGGCGAAGTGGCCCGGCCGCGACACTTTGTGAGCACCTGGAGAAGCGTCCGACCGACGGCTTCCGCGTGGTGGCGACCTGCCGGCCGCGTGGCGACGGTCACGGACACCTGCAACCCGACGAGCTGGCCGAGCCGGACATCCTGGCCGCCGCCGATCGGCACGCAGTGGATGTGGTTGCCATCTCGACCGATCCCGAGCTCGTCGGCCAGTCGCTACGGCGTCTGTCGTGGGCACTGGAACAGCGCGGCATCGAGCTGATCGTCTCGCCGGGCATCATCGAGGTGGCCGGTCCGCGGATCTCGGTCCGACCGGTCGCTGGTCTGTCGCTGCTGCACCTGGAGCGGCCGTCCGTCAGCGGCGGGCCCCACCTGATGAAGGCCGTCTTCGACCGGACCGTTGCCCTCGGCTTCATCGCCGTACTGTCGCCGTTGCTGATCGGTCTCGCGCTCGCGGTCAAGGTGTCCAGCCCGGGTCCGGTGCTGTTCCGGCAGCAGCGGATCGGCCGCGGGGGCGACGAGTTCACCATGCTGAAGTTCCGCAGCATGTACTCCGACGCCGAGCAGCGGCTCGGTGATCTGTACGCGTTGAGCGACGGCAACGGCGTGATCTTCAAGATGCGCGACGACCCGCGGATGACGCCGCTCGGCCGGTGGATCCGCCGGTTCTCGCTCGACGAGCTGCCGCAGCTGTTCAACGTGCTGCGCGGTGACATGTCGCTGGTCGGTCCGCGGCCGCCGCTGGCCGAAGAGGTCGCCCTGTACGCCGCCGACGACTCGCGGCGGATGCTGGTGAAGCCCGGCATGACAGGTCTGTGGCAGGTCAGCGGCCGCAGCGACCTGTCCTGGGACGAGTCGGTCCGCCTCGACCTGCGGTACGTCGACAACTGGTCGATGACCCTGGATCTGCTGATCCTCTGGAAGACCGTGCGCGCGGTGGCCTACGGCGCGGGAGCGTACTGATGGATTCGGTTTATGTAGCGGGTCATCGCGGGCTGGTAGGTTCCGCGATCTGGCGACGGCTCGAGGCCGCCGGTCACACGAACCTGATCGGCGCGTCGTCCTCGGAGCTGGACCTGCGGGACCGTGACGCCACCTTCGCGTTCCTGCGCGAGCACCGGCCGGCCGTGGTCATCGATGCCGCGGCGCGGGTCGGCGGGATCCTGGCGAACCGGGATCACCCGACCGAGTTCCTCAGCGACAACCTGCGGATCCAGGTCAACCTGATGGACGCGGCGCTCGACGTCCGCACGCCGCGGCTGTTGTTCCTCGGGTCGTCGTGCATCTACCCGAAGTACGCCGAGCAGCCGATCCGCGAGTCGAGCCTGCTGACCGGTGAGCTCGAGCCGACCAACGACGCGTACGCGATCGCGAAGATCGCCGGGATCATGCAGGTCCAGGCGGTCCGCCGGCAGTACGGTCTGCGCTGGATCTCGGCGATGCCGACCAACCTGTACGGTCCTAACGACAACTTCGATCCGGTGTCGTCGCATGTGCTGCCGGCGTTGATCCGCCGCTTCCACGGGGCGCGTGAGACCGATGCTCCCGAGGTCGTGTTGTGGGGGAGCGGTACGCCGCGGCGCGAGTTCCTGCACGTGGACGATCTGGCCGACGCGTGCCTGCACTTGCTCGAGCAGTACGACGCGCCCGAGCCGATCAACGTCGGCGTCGGCACGGACGTGTCGATCCGCGAGCTGGCCGAGCTGGTCGCCCGCGTCGTCGGCTACACCGGTGCCTTGAGCAACGATCTGTCCAAGCCGGACGGCACCCCGCGCAAGCTGCTCGACGTGAGCAAGCTGCTGGCGCTGGGCTGGAAGCCGTCCATCGACCTCGAAGACGGTGTGGCCGCCACCTACCGCTGGTATGTGGAGAACCATTCATGAAGAAGGCCTTCGTTACCGGCATCACCGGCCAGGACGGCTCGTACCTGGCCGAGCTGCTGCTTGCCAAGGGCTACGAGGTGCACGGCCTGATCCGGCGGGCATCGACGTTCAATACCAAGCGGATCGACCACCTGTACGAGGATCCGCACGCGAAGGACAAGCGGCTGTTCCTGCACTACGGCGACCTGACCGACGGCTCGCGACTCGTCACGCTGCTCGCGTCGATCCAGCCGTCGGAGGTCTATCACCTGGCCGCGCAGTCCCATGTGCGGGTGAGCTTCGACGAGCCGGAGTACACGGGTGACACCACCGGGATGGGGACGACGCGGCTGCTCGAGGCGATCCGGATGATCGGGCTGGACTGCCGGTTCTACCAGGCCTCGAGCTCGGAGATGTTCGGCGCGACACCCCCGCCGCAGAACGAGGACACCCCGTTCTACCCGCGCTCGCCGTACGGCGCGGCGAAGCTCTACGGCTACTGGATGACCCGGAACTACCGCGAGGCGTACGACATGTTCGCGGTGAACGGGATCCTGTTCAACCACGAGTCGCCGCGGCGCGGTGAGACGTTCGTGACGCGGAAGATCACCCGGGCGGTCGCCGCGATCAAGCTGGGTCAGCAGGATCGCCTGTACCTGGGCAATCTCGACGCCTGCCGGGACTGGGGCTACGCCCCGGAGTACGTCGAGGGCATGTGGCGGATGCTGCAGCACGACACCCCGGCCGACTACGTGATCGCGACCGGTACGTCGTACTCGGTCAAGGATTTCGTCTCGCGCGCCTTCGACCATGTCGGGCTCGACTGGGAGCAGTATGTCGACTACGACGCGCGGTACGTCCGCCCGACCGAGGTCGACTCGCTGATCGGGGACGCGTCCAAAGCCATGACCGAGCTGGGCTGGAAGGCCCAGGTGCACGTGCCGGAGCTGGTTCAGATCATGGTCGACGCGGATCTCGCCGCAATGACCCCGGAGGACTGACTGATGACCGATATGCAGACCGCGGCAACCACCACAGCCGACCGGGTCGATGTCCTGGGCATCCATGTCAGCATCACCAATCCGGACCACACCGTCGAGACGCTCGCCCGCTGGATCGACCACGACGCGCGCGAGCTGGTCTGCGTCACCGACATGAACGCGCTGCTGCACGCGCGCGCCGACAAGCGGCTCACCGAGGTCTACAACACCGCCGGGCTGACGGTTCCGGACGGCATGCCGCTGGTCTGGGCGGGCCACAAGGCCGGGTTCGAGCAGATGGACCGGGTCGCCGGTCCGGATCTGCTCGAGCGGGTGATGGCGGAGGCAGCCGAGCGCGGCTGGACGCAGTACTTCTACGGCGGCGCCGAGGGTGTGGCCGAGGAGTTGCGGCAGGTCTTCCAGGAGCGTCATCCGGCGTTGAAGGTTGTCGGCACCGAGTGCCCGCCGTACCGGCCGTTGACCGAGGCTGAGGACGCGGCCGCGGTCGCACGGATGAACGAGGCGCGCCCGGACATCATCTGGGTTGGGCTCGGCGCACCGAAGCAGGAGCGCTGGATGGCCGATCACCGCGACCGCCTGAACGCGTCGATCCTGATCGGCGTCGGGGCCGCGTTCGACTTCCACACCGGCCGGCTGGACCGCGCCCCGCTGTGGATGCAGCGCGCCGGGCTGGAGTGGAGCTACCGGCTGTACAAGGAGCCTCGCCGGCTCTGGAAGCGCTACGTACTGGGCATCCCGCGTTTCCTCCTGGGCATCCTCCGTCATCCGCCACGTCCGCTCTAGAGTGAGCCGGTGAAGTTCCGGCGGCCGAAGTTGCGTCGGCTGGCCGGGCCGGCCGGTCGCGCCAGTTGGGGTTTGGCCGATCAGGCGCTGTCGAGCCTCAGCAACCTGGCGGTCGGGGTCGTCGTCGCGCGGTCGAGCACGGTCGCCGACTTCGGTGTCTACGCACTCGCGTTCGGCGGTTACACGATCGCGCTCAACGTGTCCCGGGCGGTCGCCACCGAGCCCCTCGCCGTACGGCACTCCGGTTCGCGAACCCCCGACTGGCAACGAGCGGTCCGGGCCAGCACGGCAACCGCACTGCTCACAGGGTTTCTGGCGATGCTCGTCGCGTTGGCGATCGCGGCATTCCCGGGCGTTCCGTCCAGGGGTGTGCTGATCGCGTTCGCGGTGACGATGCCAGGGCTGCTGCTGCAAGACGCGTGGCGCTGGGCGTTCTTCGTCGTCGGGGAAGGCAGGAAGGCGTTCGTCAACGACCTGATCTGGTTGCTTGCCATGCTCGCGATCTTCGGCGGCCTCTACCTGACCGGTACGACGTCCGCGTTCAGCCTCACGTTCGGCTGGGGGCTCGGTGCCGTCATCGCCGCGATCGCGGGTCGCTTCCAGGCCGGTGTTGCGCCACGCAGACAACTGATTCGCGAATGGGTGAAGCGGAACTGGGACCTGAGCCCGAAGTACGTCGGGGAGATGCTCGCGGTGTCGGGCACGATCCAGGTCTACATGCTCGGCATCACCGCCGCCGCCGGCCTGGTGGCCACTGCGGGCATCCGCGGCGCCCAGGTACTGCTCGGCCCGGTCAACGTACTGAACCAGGGCATCCGGATGATCTCCGTCCCCGAAGCGGCTCGTGCTTTGAAGCACTCGTACCGCCGGCTGTGGCTCGTCGGCCTGGCCATCTCGTTCGGCGTCGGAGCCGGCGCACTCGCCTGGGGCGGTATCTTCCTGTTGCTACCGGCCGTCGTCGGCCGTGAACTGCTCGGTCCGGGCGTGTGGACGCAGGCTCACAGCGTCCTGGTCCCGGTCATCCTGCTGCAGGCACTCGGCGCCTCGAACGCCGGCGCCTTCGCGATCATGCGGGCCCTCACCGCGGCCACTCGCGGCCTGCGCGTCCGCCTGATCTCGTCGGTCATCCTGATCACCTGCGGTATCGGCGGGGCCTTCCTGTGGGGCCCGAAGGGCGCGGCGTGGGGGCTGGCCGGGGCCTCGTTCACCACGTTGCTGCTGTGGTGGAACGAGGCGCACCGGGCCATCGCCGCCCATCGCCGCGCCGCTGCTGCAAGCTAGGGAATCTTCACGCTCGCAGTGGCGCCCTTCATGATGTTGCGCCCGTCGTGCACCTCGATGTGGTACGCGTACGTCGACCCGCGCTTCAGACCGCGATCCACCACCTGGTAGGACTTCCGCGGCTGCCAGAAGTACGACGTGTAGGCGGTCGACCCGACGTTCAGCGACCCGCGGAACACGTTGTAGGTCAGCGTCAGGTTGTCCAGGTCGTAGGTGTCGGAGTACGTCACGTACACCCGCCCGGACGTCGTCGCGCTCAGCGTCGGCGCCTTCGGTACGCCGGGAGCCGCACCGCCGGCCGCGTTCGTGAACCGGGCGATGCCGACCTGGAGTTGGCCGTTCACGTGCAGGAAGTCGCCGCCGATCCACAGGTCGGTGTCGCCGCCGGCCATCGCCAGCGGACCGACCTTCGTGGTGCTCTTCAGGTTCGCGTCGGTGTTCGGGAACCACGGGCCGAGGTTGCCGTTGATCGCGCTCTCGACCAGCAGGTAGTGCGTCCCGCTGCCGTTGGCGAAGCCGTTGGGCGAGGACGAGCAGTCGTGCGCGTGCGAGCCCTTATAGACCCAGTTGCCGATCGCCTTGATCGCCTCGGTCGCGCCCAGGCACTTGTTCTGCCAGAGCAGCTTGCCGGTCGAGACCTGCGCGGCCAGTACGCCGTCGTAGCAGCCGCCGCCGTCACCGCCGTTCGAGACGAACACCTTGTCGCCGAGCGTGTCGATGTCCTTGACCCGCGTGGTGCAGGTCGCGGTCGGCTTCGGGATCGCCGCCGCGGCCGGGAACGCGAAGGCCGCGCCGGTGGTGTTGTTCAGCATCGCCAGCGAGTAGTGGTCCTTGCCGTTGATCGTGCTGAACGGGCCGCCGACGAACACCCGGGTGCCGTTGTCGGCCACGTCGATCGCGTACACGTCGTTGTTGGCGTTCGGGTTCCACGGCAGCAGGTCGCCCTGGATCAGCCGGACCGCGCCGAGCCGGTTGCGCACCGCACCGTCGATCTTGCCGAAAGCGCCGCCGATGAACACGCTGTTGCCGTAGATGGCCAGCGCCTTGACGCGGGCCGCGACGACCGGGTCCCAGGCCGAGACCAGCTTGCCGGTGGCGATCGAGAACATCGCGATCTTGCTGCGGCGGATGCCGTTCACCGTGGTGAAGTCGCCGCCGATCACGACCCACTTGCCGTCCGGGCTGGTGGCGATGGCATAGACCGGGCCGTTCAGGACCGGTGCGAACGCTGTCGGTGCCCCCGTACTGCGGTTGAACGCTGCGACGTAGCTGCGCTGGGTCTCCGGCGCGGCGCCCGAGGCCTTGCCCGGCTGCCGGAGCCTGGTGAACAGACCGCCGGCGAACACAGTGTTCCCGGAGACAGCCAGCGCGTTGACGCTGTTGTTGGTCTGCCACGACGTCTGCTTGATGGCGGATACGGCGGATGCGAAGCCCGGAGTCGCCGCCTCCACCGGCGGTCCCGAGGGAATCAACGCCGCGGCCACGACAGCCGCTGCGGTGACAAGGGCCAGCACTAACTTCTTCATTTATGTCCTTACACAGGCGGGGGCCGTACAGCGCGTGCCTCATCACGCACCAGCGGCGGACATTACCGCTGTGGGAGGCCCACCGGAAGCGGGCCTCCCAACCGCGTTATAGGTTTGTGCCAAACCTTGCAGAAAGCAGGGTTTTCACTTTGCTGCGTAGTGGTTTTGGACCTGTACCGGTGTGAGTGCGTACGGGTAGACCGCCGCCTCGTCGATCCCCATCCCGGTCTGCGTCGCGCCGCCACCGGACCACGAGCTCGTCTGGTCGTAGCCGACCCGCCACCAGCCGTAGTACAGCGACGCCTGGCCCACCAGCGAACTGCCGCTGAGCACGCCGTCGACGTACAGCTTCATCATCCCGTTGTCGAACGTGCCGACCACGTGATGCCACAGGCCGTCGTTCTTGCCGGACGGGCTGGTGAGGGTGCGCTGCGCGCCGTCGTTCACACCGAAGACGATCGAGCCGTTGGTCCGCATGTACAGCATCCGGTCGTTGATCGCGCTGCTCTGGGTCTTCCCGTTGCCGAAGCCGATGATCCGGCCGCCGCGGCCGACACCGCTCTGCTTCACCCAGGCCTCGACCGTGAACTGCTGCGGGAAGCTGTACCCCTTCTCGCCGACCATCCGGCCGGTGGTCGTGCTGGTCGTCATCGCCGTGTTGCCTGCGATCGCACCCGCGCCGCCCAGCGTCACACCGGTGAACGTGCCGTTGTTGCTCTGCCCGGAGGCGTCGACCGAGGTCGTCGTACCGGCTGCTTCACCGAGTCGCCAGTACGCCTGCGGCCCGTCAGCGTTGACGATCTGGTCGTACGCCGTCGATGCGGTCGAGGCGACCGTGATCGGATCCGAGTAGTTGCCGCGGATCGTCGTACTGCCGTCGGTGACCTCGACGCGGTAGTTGGTGGACTCACCCGGCGCCGACGACGTGTCGGTGTAGCTCAGCCACGGCCGGTCCCACGGCGTGGACTTCGCCGTCCAGGTCGCGATCGTGGTGTTGCTGAACCCCTTCAGCAGCCGGTAGGTCAGCGTGCTGTCGTCGTTGTCGACCACGGTCGGGAAGTGGATCTCTACGACGCCCGGCTGTACGGAGTACGGCAGCAGCTTGGCCGGCTTGGCCGGTGCCGCACCCGGGACCGCGTTGGTGAAGTGGGTCAGACCCTGCTGCGCGACCCCGTTGACGTGCAAGAAGTCGCCGCCGGCCCACAGGTCGTTGCCGCCGGTCGCGAACGCCAGCGGACCGACGTTGGTCACGCTGTTCGGGTCCGCGTCGGTGTTCGGGTACCACGGGCCGAGCGACCCGTCGGTCAGCTTCTCGCTGAGCAGGAACCGGTAGTCGAAGCCCTGCGGGAAGCCGCCGGCGCCCTGGTTGGCGCAGTCGTGGGCGTGCGAGCCCTTGTACAGCCAGCCGTTGACGACCTTGACCGCTTCGGTCGCGCCGAGGCACTGGTTCTTCCACTTGAGCGTGTTGGTCGCGATGTCGACGGCCCAGGTCCCGTCGAAGCACCCGCCGCCGTCACCACCGTTCCCGAAGTACACCGTGTCGCCACTCGCGTCGATCGACTTTACCCGGGTCGTGCAGGACCCGTTCGGCGGCGGTACGGCGGAAGAGCCGGGGAACGGCAGCACTGCGCCGCTCACCGGGTCGAGGCTGGTCACGGTGTTCTGGTTCGTACCGTTGACGGTGCTGAACTGGCCGCCGGCGTACACCTTGGAGGCGTCGTCGGCAGCGTCGACGGCGTAAACGTCGCCGTTCACGCTCGGCGCCCACGGCAACAGCGTGCCGGTGTCGGTGGTGACCGCGGCGAGCCGGTTGCGGGTCAGGTTGTTGACCAGGCCGAACGAGCCGCCGAAGTAGACCGTCGTGCCGGAGACGGCGATGGTCTTGACCCGGTAGGACACGGACGGCTTCCAGTTCGCGACCAGTGCGCCGGTGGCGGTGTCGAAGGCGGCGATCCGGTTCCGGGTCTGGCCGTTGACGGTGGTGAAGTCACCCCCGACGAAGATCCGCGAGCCGTCCGCGGAGGCGGCGACGGCGTAGACCTGCCCGTTCAGCACCGGGTTGAACGCGGTGATGAGTGCGCCGGTGGTGGCATCGAACGCGGCCAGGTACGCCTGGCCGACCTCGCCGGTCCCGGCGGCGGCGCCCGGCGGGCGGACGCTGGTGAAACGGCCTCCGGCGTACGCCTTCCCGGCGGCGACGGCGATGCCCTGGACGCTGGCGTTGGTCTGCCAGCTCGAGCTGTTGGTTGCCGAGAGCGAGGCCTCGATGCTCTGCGCGGGCGACGCGAACGCCACCACCAGCGCTCCGGCGAGCAGAGTGCCCACGACCCCCAGCCGCGTGAACAGTCGTCTCTTCGTCATGCTGCGATGTCCCCCCTTGGACATAAAAGTGAAAACCCCAGATTCCCCCGAGAAGAGAGTAGGGCACCGGAGGAGATGCTGTGATCACATTCCGGTGCCTATATCCTGAGGCGCTGGCATCAACGGAGTGTGAGGTAGTCGATGGAACCGGGCACCGTGGTCTGGCGGGAAACCGCTCAGTCTCTGCTACGGCAGAAGTGGCTGATCATGGGCTGCATCGTGCTCGGATTGCTCGGGGCGTCCGTGTTCGCGCTGTCCCAGACGATCCGCTGGACGGCCTCCAGCCAGCTGGTGATCGGCCCGGCCGTGCCGCCGGCCCTGGTCGGGAAGCTGTCCGACGGCGCCGACAAGAGCGGCCCGCTCGGGATGGACCTCCCGGCCGAGACGCAGGCCCGCGTGATGGCCAGCCCGACCCTGCTGGCGGCTGTGGTGAAGCAGCTCGGCATGCCGACCGACGACAAGACGATCCAGGAGCTGGCCTCGGTGACCCGGGTGAAGGCGGTCACCGACAACGCCTACCTGGTCACGACCGACGGGCCGACCGCGCAGAAGGCGGTCGATCGCGCGAATGCGATCGCGAGCATCTACCTGGCGCAGCGCAATACCGAAGCCAAGGCGCTGCTCACCAATCTGGCCGAGCAGGCGCAGGCCCGCTCCAAGACGGCCACCCAGCAGTCCCGCAGCCTGGTCAGCCAGATCGACGAGGCGGTCGGCCGCGGCGACAACCAGACCGCGGCGGCGCTGCGCGACCAGCGGGTCGGCCTCGCGACCGAGGCGCGGCAGGCTGCTGACGATGCGGCCGCGATGCTGAAGGCGCTCACCACGGTCGGCGCCGGCAGCCAATTGGTGACACCGGCAACGACCGACACCGCGAGCTCGTCCCCGATGGTTGCCCGCGACATCCTCGTCGGCGGCATCCTCGGGCTTGTGCTCGGCTTCGGTCTCGCGCTGCTGCGGTCGCACCTGACGCCGTACATCCTGACCCGTGACCAGGCGGCGCGGGCGACGAGTTCGCCGGTGATCGCGGCGTCCGAGGGGCATCGGCGCCGGTTCTGGCAGCGGTCGGCTCCGGAGCTTCCGCAGTACGAGATCACTGCATTGGGGGCCGAGGCGAGTGGTGCGCTGGCGCGCCGGGAGCTGAGCCCGCGCGCGTTCGCGGGCGGCGGTCCGGGTGCGCTGCTGGTGGTCTCGGCGTCACCGACGCCGAACTCGGCCGGCATCGCGCTCGCAATGGCCGAGGCGAACGCTCGCGACGGCCGCGAGACCCTGCTGGTCCTTGCGGACATCGAAGGTACGCCGGTGTTGCCGCACCTCACCGGTCACGAAGGACTCACCGACCTGGTGAACGAGCCGGCCGCCACCCGCGCGATCCGGGCCCGGAAGCTGTTCCGCCCGGGCACGGTCGCGGACCTGTACGTGCTGCCGCCCGGCCTGAACCACGAGGAGACCGCCGAGGCGGTCGGCCCGTCGCTCGTCCCGGGCATCGTCGCCGACCTCCCGCCGGGGTACTCCGTCGTCATCCACGGCCCGGCCTCGGTCGGACGGCACGGCATCACGCCGCTGGCCGCCGCGGTCGACGCGTCCGTGCTGGTGGTCCAGGTCGGTCTCGACAAGGAGATGGACGTCGCGCGGTTGACGGGTGCGCTGCAGTTCGCGGGCGCGCCGGTCCTGGGCGTCGTACTGATCGGCGCCGCGGTCCAGGACGAGACGCTCGGGATCCCGCTGAACTACAAGCCGCTGGACTCGGCTCCGCCGATGCGCTGATGCAGAGCACCTACTCTCGCGACAATCGGTTGGCCCCGGCGGTGCCGGGGACGGTCGCGGGCGAGATCGAGCGGCCGGCCTGGTTCTGGCTGATGCTGTGGTGTCTGTTCGTCCTCGGCGTACAGCCGTGGTCATCGCGGGTCGCGGCGCCGCAGGGCACGACCGGGTCCACGAACAGCATCGCCAAGGGTCTGCTGCTCGGGGCAGTCTTCCTGGTCGCGGTCGCGGCGACCAAGCCCGGGTTCCGGACCCGGGTGAATCCGGCCAGCTGGCTGTACGTGATGTACGTGCTGTTCGCGTGTGCGACGGCGTTCCTGCTGGCCGAGCCGATGGGGCCGTTGACGCGGTTGGCCCGGTTCCTGATCGGGCTGCTGTTCGTGTTCTTGCTGTGGCGGCCGCTGGTCGAGGTGCCGGAGCGGTTGGTGCGGGCGCATCTGTGGGCACATGTGTTGCTGGCGGCAACCGTCGTACTGAGCCTTGTCTACGACCCGGGCCAGGCGTGGCGGCCGCTGAGCTCGCTGGGTACGGGGTCGCGGCTGCAGGGTGTCATCATCCCGATGTTGCCGCCGCGCGTCGGTGAGGTCGGGGCGATCCTGCTCGGGCTCGCGCTGATCGGGCTGGTCTGCCGGAAGCTGTCGGTGGTGCCGGCCGTCGCGCTGATCGGGCTGGGCGGTGTCCTGATCGCGGCGAGTCGCACGCGGACGTCGGCGGCTGCGGTCGCCTTCGGGCTGGTGGTGGCGCTGATCATCACCCGGAAGACCTGGCTCGGCCGGATCGCGTGCCTGGTGGTGCCGGGGTTGCTCGGGCTCGCGTTCCTGACCATCGGGTCGCTGCACACCTGGCTGCTGCGCGGTCAGGGCACGCGGCAGATCACCTCGTTGAGCGGCCGTACGACGAGTTGGCAGGCGGTCGTGGACGAGAAGGTGTCGACGCAGACCGCGATCATCGGCCACGGCCTCGGCAACAAACGGGTCCTGCTGACCCGTGGCGAGGGCGACGTCGACGTGATGGCGATCGACAACAGCTGGCTGGGCCTCTACTGGGAGACCGGTCTGCTGGCGGTCGCGATCGTCGCGGTAGCGCTGATCCTCGCGTGGATCTCGGTGCTCCGCGCGCCCACGCCGTACATCCGGGCGTGCGGGGCGCTTCTGCTGGCCTACGTCACCGCGGCCTCGCTCAACGAGAGCGGCCTGTCCGACCTGTCGTCGATGACCGTGCACCTACTGGTCGCCGCCGCGATCTGCGACGCCGACCGCATCCGACATCGAAGACGCGTTCTAGCTACTCACTGAGTCTTGGTCGAAGCCTGACTGCTGCCATTCGGACCAGCTCATGGTCTTGCCGCGGTACGCGAAGTGGTCGGCGCCCTGGTAGCTGTTGCGGCGGAACGTGATCGCGCCTGGCTGCGTTGGGGAGCGCTTGTTCTCCACGACGCCGAGCGACGACTGCTTGTCGCTCATGACGACCAGGTTGCCCTCGACGAGGACGTTGCGCAGGACGTAGGTGCCGCGTGGACCGTCGCCCCGTGTGCGCGACTGGATCGAGAGGGCGTTGCGGTTGTCCTTGATCAGGTTGCCGCGGACCTGCACGTCGGCGGACGTGTTGACGTTGATGCCGCCGCCGTCCCAGAGCGTCCCGCCCGAACCGCGTCCGGTGCCGAACCCGTTGTGCTCGACGACGTTCTGGTCGATGACGGCCGCGTAGCTGATCTCGTACCGGATGCCGTCCGCCGCGTTGTCCCGGATCCGGTTCCCGGTGATCCGGCGGTCGTACTCCGCGATGTCGCTCCACATACCGATGCCGCGGTTCGCGATGATGTCGTTGCCGCTGACCTCGCCGGACGACCGGGTCGACTTGATCCCGCCGGACTCCCAGTCCGCGATCCAGAAGCCGTCGGTGTTGTTGCGGGTGACCAGGTTCGCGGTGATCTTCACGCCGGCCGACTTGTACTGACCGATGCCGAGCTGCCCGTTGTCGGCGACGGTGTTGCGGCTGACCACGGTGTTGTCGCCCTCGATGACCATGATGCCGACGGCGTGGTTCCAGCGGACCTCGTTCGCGGTCACCTTCCAGCCGGCTCCGGCCTGCAGCGCGCCGGCCTGCGGGCGACTGGCGAACTGCTGGATCGTCAGACCGGTCACGGTGACGTTGTCCGCGGACTTGTCGATCGCGGTCTGCGTCTTCGCCATCTCGATGACGTGGCCTGTGGGGTCGTCGCCCAGATAAAGGGTGTTGGCTTTGTAGTCGCCGAAGAACGTGCCTGGCTTGAGCTGGCTCGGGCTCATGACGCGGGTCAGGTGGTTGCCGTCCTGGAAGACCTGCTCGCCGACCTGGCAGGGCTTGGTCTTGTTGTCCTCACACTGGCCCTTGAGCGGGTACGCCGCAGGCAGTGCGCCTTGGACCGTCCAGCTACTGCCTTCTTGCTTCCAGCCGGTGAGCCGGACGGAGCCGCTGAGTACTGCGCCGGTGTTGCCGGCCAGCGTGTCGTTGGCGCGTGGCTGGATCGGGCGGGTGAGGCGGTGGACGCCCTTGGCGAAGCAGAAGGTGGTGCCTTCGGGTGCGGCGTCGATGATCGGCTGTGGGTCGGTGCCGACCGGGATGTCAGTGCCCTTGCAGGGTTTCGCCGTACTCGGGCCGGTTGGTCCGAGTACGGCGGCCGCTGCGGTCGGGGGAGCGGTGGGGACGGTGACTGTGGTGGTGGCAGTCGGCTTCGGAGGCTCGGTCGAGCCTCCGGTGTCCGAGCAGCCCGACACCAGCAGTAGCGCGACACCAGCGGCCGCGCACACCCCATGCCTCATCCAGGTCCCTTCACCCGCCCCCGGCGAACAGATCTGCGTGAGACTACCTGTTCTAGAGGTACGTGTCCTTCGCCAGGTCGTAGGCGAGTGCCTTCGCGACGGTGAACGCGTCGTCCTCGTCGAGGCGGTGCTGTACGACGAGGTTGGCGAGGTAGCCGGCGTCGATCCGACGGGCCAGGTCGTGGCGGGCCGGGATCGACAGGTACGCGCGGGTGTCGTCGACGAAGCCGGACATGTTGTAGAAGCCGGCCGTCTCGGTGACGAGCTCACGGAAACGCCGCATACCGTCCGGGCTGTCGAGGAACCACCACGGCGCGCCGAGGCGTACGGCCGGGTAGACGCCGGCGAGCGGGGCGAGCTCGCGGGAGTACACGGTCTCGTCGACGGTGAACAGCACGATCCGGAAGCCGTCTGCGTGGCCGAAGCGCTCGAGCAGCGGACGGAGGGATCGGGTGAACTCGGTCGTCACGGGGATGTCGTGGCCCTGGTCCGGGCCGTACGTCGCGAAGATCGCCGGATCGTGATCGCGGAGGACGCCGGGGTGCAGCTGCATGACCAGGCCGTCTTCGGCGGACATGACGGCGGATTGGTAGAGCATGTGTCCTGCGAAGGCGGCTGCGTCCTCGGCGGTGACGTCGCCCTTCAGCGCGCCCGCGTAGATCCGGGCGGCTTCGGCGTCCGACAGCGGGATGGCGGCGGCGCTCAGGTGGCCGTGGTCTGTCGCGCGTGCACCGGCGGCAACGAACGCCTGCCGGCGTTGGCGGATCGCTTCCAGGAATCCGTCGTACGTCGTGGTGTCGACGTCGGCCAGCCTGCCGAGCTGGGCGATCAGGTCGGGCCAGCCGGCGCGGTCGGGGTGGGCGATGGCGTCGGGGCGGAAGGTCGGGACGACTCGGCCGGGGAGATCCTTGGCGAGTTGCGCGTGCTGGGCGAGGTCGTCGGTGGCTGCGTCGGTGGTTGAGATCAGCTCGATGTTGAACCGGTCGAGCAGCGCGCGTGGGCGGAACTCGGGTTCGGCGAGGCGGGCGGTGATCTGGTCGTAGAGTTCGTCGGCGTTCTCGGCCGACGGGTGCTCGGTGATGCCGAGGACCTCGGCGAACTCGTGCTCGAGCCAGTAGCGGCTCGGGGTGCCGAGGAACAGGTGCCAGTTCGCGCAGAACTCGCGCCAGATCTCGCGTGGTTCGGCGGTCTGCTTGCCGTCGCGGCGGGGGAGTCCGAGCTTGTCGGGGGAGACGCCCTGGGAGACCAGCATGCGGGTCACGTAGTGGTCCGGGACCACCAGCAGCTCGGCGGGGTCGCCGAACGGCGCGTCGGTGGCGAACAGCCCGATGTCGACGTGCCCGTGCAGACAGAGCAACGGCAGATCCTTCGTCGAAGCATGAATCCGCCGGGCAACATCACGCGCCTCCCCGGCCGGAAAAGCACGATCCGGATGAGGCTGCAGAGCCTTCGACATAGATCCTCCGATGCGATGGACTGAAACGTGTACTGCAAAGGATTGCAGTAGCTTTCTACAAGCACAAGACGCTGTCCGATGGCCGATCGCTTGACACGATCTGCAACCGATTGCAAACTCAACCCGACGGGAATGGAGGGTGGCGTGGCAGCGACTATCCGGGATGTGGCGCGGCTGGCCGGGGTGTCGGCGTCTACTGTGTCGCGGGCGCTTTCGCTTCCCGGGATGGTTAATGGGGCTACTCGGGCTCGGGTGGCGGCTGCGGTTGAGCAGCTGGGGTACGAGCCGAATCGGGCGGCTCGGGGGTTGATTACCGGGCGGACGGGGACCATCGGGCTGGTGGTGCCGGATCTGGCTAATCCGTTCTTTGCGAGTGTGACCAAGGGCGTGCAGGAGCGCGCCCGCCGGCACGACGTCGCCGTGTTCGTCGCCGACACCGACGAGGACCCGGCAGCCGAGGCCGGGCTGGTGCGGGCGCTGGCGAAGCAGGTCGATGGCGTCGTGCTGTGCTCGCCGCGAGCAAGCGACGAAGAGCTGACCGCGATCGCCCAGGACACCACCGTCGTGCTCGTCAACCGAGCCGCCGCAGGCATCCCAGGCGTCACCTACGACAACGAAGGCGGCATGCGCCAGGCCGTCGCCCATCTTGTTGCCCTCGGCCACCACCGGATCGCCTGGGTCGGCGGACCGTCCACCTCCTGGTCCACCAAGCACCGCGGACTCGGCCTCCGCAACGCGGTCGAGGAACTGCACGCGAAGCTCGCCCCGGTAGGCAACTTCGCCCCGACGTACGAAGGCGGCATGGCAGCCGCCGACCAGGTCATCGCCACCGGCGCCACCGCCGTCGTCGCCTACAACGACCTCGTCGCGATCGGCCTACTGGCTCGACTACATGCCCGCGGCCTCTCGGTCCCCGCCGACCTGAGCGTGGTCGGCGTCGACGACATCGCGATGTCATCAATGGCCCGCCCCGCACTCACCACGGTCCGCCTGCCCAAACAGGAGGCCGGCCGCATCGCCGTCGAACTGCTGCTGGCCATGCTCGACGACCCGGAGAGCCCGGCCGGCACCCACGGAGAACTGCACGGAGAACTGCACGGCGAACTGATCGTCCGGGACAGCACCGGACCCGCACCACACAACCAGAAAGGTGCTCCGGCTTGACCAGGCTGAGTCTCACCAACCTTCCCGTCACCCCCGCCGTAGACCCGCGCGCATTGTCGGTCGGCATCGTCCACCTCGGCCTCGGCGCCTTCCACCGCGCCCACCAGGCCGTCGTCACCGAGCAAGCCATGGTCGCCACCGGCGAGACCCGCTGGGGCATCGCCGGCGTCAGCCAGCGCTCAGCCACAGTCCGCGACCAGCTCGCCCCACAGGACGGTTTGTACTCCGTTCTCGAGCGCGGGCTCGGCGATCCAACGGTCCAGGTCATCGGCAGCATCCGCGACGTACTCACCGCCCCCGAGGACCCGGACGCGGTTGTCGCGCGGATCGCCGACCCGGCGGTCACGGTAGTCACGTTGACCGTCACCGAGAAGGGCTACCGTGCGACCGGCACCGGACTCAACCTGGACGACCCCGAGATCCAGGCCGACCTCACTGGCCGCCCGCCGCGCACGGTCGTCGGCCAGCTCGCCGCCGGGATCGCGCGCCGCGACGAGCCGCTGACGATCGTGTCCTGCGACAATCTGGTTGCCAACGGCCCGTTCCTGCGCAAGCTCGTGACCGACTACTTCGATGCCCTGGGCAAGGTCCCGGAGACATTCGAGGCGACCCGGTTCCCGGCCAGCATGGTAGATCGGATCGTGCCCGCCACGACCGAGGACGACCGCGCTGAAGCGGCCCGGCTGCTCGGCGTACGCGACGAGGCTGTCGTGGTCGCAGAACCCTTCCTGCAATGGGTGATCGAGAACGACTTCGCCGGCGACCGACCGGCCTGGGAGCGCGGTGGCGCCGTCCTCACCGCGGACGTCGCGCCCTGGGAGCAGGCCAAGCTGCGCATGCTCAACGCCACCCACTCGATGCTCGCCTACCTCGGTGCACTCCGCGGCTACGAGACGATCGCCGAAGCCGTCCGCGACGACGAGCTGTCCCGCTTGTCGCAGGCGCTGATGACCGACGACGTCGTCCCGACGTTGACTCCGCCGGACGGTCTCGACCTCGCCGCGTACGGCGCGAGCGTGCTGGAGCGGTTCGCGAACCCGGCGCTCAAGCACCGGACCCGGCAGGTCGCGATGGACGGCTCGGTCAAGCTCCCGGTCCGCATGCTCGGCACCGTCCGCGACCGTCTGGCGGCAGGCGCCGAGCCGCGCACGATCTCGCTCGCCGTCGCCGCCTGGATGGTCTACGTACTGCGGACCCCGGACCTCGACGACCCACAGGCCGACAAACTCAAGGCGGCAGTCGCGGGCGTCTCCGAGCCGGCCAAGCTCGTCGACGCGCTGCTCGCCGTCGACTCGATCTTCACTCCCGACCTGCGCGACTCAACGGTGTTCCGCGAGCTGCTCGTCGAGCACGTCAGCTCACTGCTGGCAGGATCGTGAGTACGCCGGTCGCATCGAGGATCGCCTTGCCGATCGTGAACGCGCTCGTCGTGTCCTGACCGGTCGCGCGCCACTCCCTCGCGGTGTACCACTGCCCGGTCTTCTGGAACCGCTCGGCGGCGAGGCTGTCCAGGATGTAGGTGTTGTCGTCCAGGGTCACCTCGCCGGCCGGGATCGCGGCGCCGGAGTTCTGCACCATGCCGGTCGCCGTGGTCCCGCCGCGCATCGTCACCTGGTTGCCGGAGACAACGATGTCGCGGAGCACGTTGGTGCCCCACGGGCCGGAGCCGCGGGTGCGGGACTGGATCGAGATCCCGTTCACGTTGTTCGCGACCACGTTGTCCCGCACCTGGACGTTCGACGACGTGTTGACGTTGATCCCGCCGCCGTCCCACAACGACGTACCCGAGCCACGGCCGGTGCCGAAGCCGTTGCCGCTGATCGAGTTGCCGACGATCACGCCGTTGCGGCCGATCTCGTAGCGGATCCCGTCGGCCGCGTTGTCGATGATCTGGTTGTTGCTGAACGTGCGGCTGTCGTCGTACGCGTCGCTCCACAGCCCGATGCCGCGGTTGTCCTGGATCAGGTTCCCGGTCACCGAACCGCCGCTCGACCAGGTCGTCTTCACGCCGCCGGACTCCCAGTCCGCGATCCAGAAGCCGTCGGTGTTGTTGCCGCTGATGTCGTTGGCCGCGATCGTGCCCTTCAGCGTGCTGTACTGGCCGACGCCGAGCTGCCCGTTGTCGTGGACCCAGTTCTTCTCGAGTACGGCGTTGTCCGCGTTCTGGAGCATGGCGCCGATCGCGTGGTTCCAGCGGAGCTCGTTCGCGTACACGTGCCAGCCGAGGCCGAGCACGACCGCACCGCCCTGCGGGGGAGTGGCGAAGTGCTCGACGGTCAGCCCGCGCACGGTGACGTTGTTCCCGCCGGGCTCGATCGCCGTCGGCGTGCTCGACATCTCGACCGCGTGGCCGGCCGGGACGTCGCCGAGGTAGATCGCGTTCGCGACGTAGTCGGCGTAGAAGGTGCCGCGGGCAACCTTGTCGCGAGAGGCCACGCGGGTCAGGTGTTTGCCGTCGTAGAACACCTGCTCGCGGAGGTAGCAGATGTTGGTCTTGTTGTCCTCGCACTGCCCGGTCTGCGGGTACGCCGGCGGCAGCACGCCCGTGGTCACCCAGGCGGCGTTCGAAGGCGTCCACTTCGTCAGGCGCACGGACCCGGTGAGTACAGCGCCGTCGTCGCTCGCGAGCACCTGATTGGCCTTGGGGTGGATCGTTTCCGCGATCCGGTGCAGGCCGGCCGCGAAGCAGAACGTCGTACCGGCCGGCCACTCGTCGACGACCTGGGCGGCGTCGTCGGTGGTCCTGATCGTGACGCCGTTGCAGGTTGGTGCGAGTGCTGGACCGCTCCGGAACGTGCCGTCAGCGGGCGGGGTGGCGGCCTCTTCCACGCCGTGGGCGGGCAAGGGGCCAGGGGCAACCAGACAGGTGCCGATTGCAACGACTGCCAGAACTGCTCTCTTCATAGCGGAGCCTCCGGTGGCACAGGTGAGCCCTGAGCGCACCCCCCATGGCGCGGCTTCGCTTTGCAGATTACCCCTACATCACGTAGTCATGGCAATACGTAGCGCACAAACATGTTGCGGTGAGCAAGCGATCAGTTCGCGAGGAAGGTGCCGATGGCATCGAGCCCGGCCGACTGCCAGCCGGCCGCGGTCAGCTTCGTGCCGAACCGGGAGAACCGCTGCGTGCCGAGGTCGTCCAGCACGTACTTGTTGCCGCTGAACACGACTCCACCGGCCGGTACGGCGGCCCCGGCGTTCTGCACCATGCCGGTCGCCTGCGTGCCGGCGGTCATCTCGATCGTGTTCCCGGTGATCTGGACGTCGCGGAGCAGGTACGTGCCCCACGGGCCGCTGCCCCGGGTCCGGGACTGGATCGTGATGCCGTTGACGTTGCCCGAGACCTTGTTGCCCTTGACCGTGATGCCGGACGAGGTGTTGATGTTGATCCCGCCGCCGTCCCACAGCGACGTACCCGAGCCGCGCCCGGTGCCGAAGCCGTTGCCGGTGATCGTGTTGCCCGAGATGGTGCCGTTGCGGCTGATCTCGAAGCGGATACCGTCCGCGGCGTTGCCGACGATCTGGTTGCCGCTGATCACCCGGCCGTCGTCCGCGACGTCGGCCCACATCCCGATGCCCTTGTTGGACTTGATCACGTTGCCGCTGACGGTGCCGGACGACCGGGTCGACTTGATGCCGCCGGACTCCCAGTCCGCGATCCAGAAGCCGTCGGTGTTGTTCGAGCTGATGATGTTGCCGGTGACGGCCGCGTCGGCCGAGCTGTACTGGCCGAGGCCGAGCTGGCCGTTGTTGTGGATCAGGTTCTTGTCGACCTTGGTGCTGTTGGCCTTGACCAGCATCACGCCGACCGCATGGTTCCAGCGGACGTCGTTCGCGAAGACCTTCCAGCCCGGGCCGGAGACGAGCGCTCCGGCCTGCGGGGCGCTGGCGAAGTGCTCGATGGTCAGGCCGCGTACGACGACCCCGGTCGCGCCGGACTCGATCGCGGTCGCCGTCTTGGACATCTCCACCGCGTGGCCGACCGGGTTGCTGCCGAGGTAGATCGCGTCCGCCGCGTAGTCGGCGTAGAACGTGCCTGCCTTGACCGCCGAGACGCTCGCGACCCGGGTCAGGTGCACGTCGTCGAGGAACAGCTGCTCCCGGAGGTAGCAGATGTTGGCCGAGTTGTCCTCGCATTCACCGCTCTTGCCGTACGCCGGCGGCAGCGCGCCGCGCACGACCCAGGCGGAGCCGGATTTCGCCCAGCCGGTCAGCGGGATCGACCCGGTGAGGACGGCGCGCTTCGAGCTCGCGAGCACCTGGTTCGCCTTGGGGCGGATGGTGTCGCTGATCCGGTGCAGCCCGGCCGCGAAGCAGAACGTCGTACCGGCGGGCTTGGAGTTGACGATCGACTGTGCGTCCTGGCCGGGCTCGATCACGGTGCCGGTGCACGGACCCGCAACCGCCGGGCCGGCCTCGTCCGAGTCCACGTTGGGGGTCGTGGGGAGCTTCGGCTCGACCGGCTTCGACGGGGTGGTCGTCGGCTTCTTGGTGGGGGTGCTCGACGCGCCCGGCTTCTTCGAGGGTGCAGTCGTCGTCCGAGTGGCCTTCGGCTGTGGCTTGCCGGGAGTCGTGGTGGTCTTTCCGGGCCGGTGCGACGGAAGCGCCCGGGACGCGGCCTGCTCGGCGGTCACGGACCTGGCGGCAGTGGTCGCCTTGTTCTCGTTCGCGATCACGGGCATTGCGACCGTAACGACTGCCAGCGCCGCAGCGATAAGCGCTGCGAACCACAACTTCTTCAATGCACTCTCCTGGGAGCGGGAAACCAGGTGCAGCCGTCTGCGTGACGAGGGCGGGACTTAAGGTAGTGCCATGCGGGTCGCCATGTTGCACAACCGTTACCGGACCGGTCAACCCAGTGGCGAGAACACCGTTGTCGCGCAAACGGTTGATTTATTGCGTAACTCAGGACATGAGATCGACCTCTACGCCCGAAACAGCGACGACATCGCGGCGTTGAGCCGGAAAGATCGCGCGCTGTTACCGTTTCGCTCCGTTTGGTCATTTTCGGCGGAACGCGATTTAACACATCTATTGCAAGCGCAACGGCCCGATCTGGTGCACGTTCACAACACTTTTCCGTTGTTCAGCGCCTCGGTGCTGCGCGCGGCGTACCGCTTGGACCTTCCGGTGGTCGCGACGCTGCACAACTTCCGGCTGCTGTGTGCGAACGCGGTGCTGCAGCGCGACGGAGCGCCGTGCGAGTCCTGCGTCGGCAAGCTGCCGTTGGCCGCGGTCCGGCACAGCTGCTACCGCGAATCACGCGTGCAGACGCTGCCGCTGGCGGCGAGCATCGGCGTGCACAACACGTTCCACACCTGGCAGCGGTACGTCGACACGTTCGTCGTACCGTCCGGGTTCGTTCGCGATCGGTACGCCGCGGCCGGCTTCGACCCGGAGCGGTTCGAGGTGAAGCCGCACGCCGTACCGCACTCCGGTGACGTGCGGAGCGGGGCTGGGGACGGCGTGGTGTTCCTCGGGCGGCTGAGCGAGGACAAGGGATTCGCGGATCTGCTGCAGGCGTGGGACTCCTCGCTCGGCCGGCTGATCGTGGTCGGCGACGGTCCGCTGCGGGCCGAGGCCGAGGAACGGGCCCGGAACGACCTGTCTGTTCAGGTGCTTGGTCAACGACCGTGGGCGGAGTGCATGGAACTGCTGCGGTCCGCGCGCGTCGCCGTCGTACCGGCACGTTCGTATGAGAGCTTCGGACTCGTGGTTGTCGAGGCTTTCGCGCACGGCGTTCCGGTGGTCGCTTCCCGGCTCGGGGCGCTCGCGGAGCTGGTCGACGACGGAGAAACCGGTGCATTGACCGTGCCCGGCGATCCGGAGGGATTGCGAAAGGCGATCGGGTTGGTGGCTGATCCCGAGACTTCGATAGCCTTCGGCGAACGAGCCCGACAGGTTTACCTGAGCCGCTTCACTCCGGAGCGTGATCTGGTGGCCACGGAGAGGATTTACACCGATGCGATCGCCCGGCACGCCGACAGCGGCCGGACGCGTCGGGGATCCTGGGCACGCCGTGCCGGACAGGTATAAAGTTCCGCGGGACGCAGGGGGCAGCGTCGCGCCAGAGGGATCGCAGGAATTCGTGTTGGGGGATGGCAGTTTGGGCAACGTGGTCAGGGTGCCGCGGGTCGCGTGTGTGGCCGGGGTCTTCGACCTGTTCCACGTCGGGCATGTCGACGTGCTCGAGCGGGCGCGCCGGCACAGCGACCGGTTGGTGGTGGCGGTCCTGTCCGACGAGTGGGCGATGGAGGCCTGGGGTGCGCGGCCGTTCGTGCCGCTGCTCGAGCGGGCGCAGATCATCGAGCACCTGCGGTGCGTCGACGAAGTAGTTGCCGTGGACGACGTGCGGTCCGAGTGGCTGACCGGCGTACTGGGGGTACAGACCGTGTTCGCTGCCACTGGCACCGACGGCGTGCTGGGCGTTGACGAGCTGGACGGGATTCCGCCCGCGCTGATCACCGTCCTGCCGGCCGGCCGGGGCTCCCGCAGCCCGATCCTGCGCGCCGCGATCGACCAGCGGCAATCGCGGCCCAGCGTCGCATGAGTTCATTGCGCGAGACCGTCGCGCAGCTTTCCCAGGCGCAGAAGCCGTCTGCCGGTACGCCGGCGTACTCGCGGTTCGTGAATCGGCGGATCGGGCGGGTGTTCGCGGCGGCGGCGTTCCTCGGTCGGCGTACGCCGAACCAGGTGAGCCTGGCCTCGGGTTTCTGTTCGCTGGTGGGAATCGTGCTGGTGGCAACGGTCCGGCCGTCGTTCCTGCTCGCGCTGGTTGTGACCCTGCTGCTCGTGCTCGGCTACGGGCTGGATTCCGCGGACGGGCAGCTGGCCCGGTTGCGCGGCGGCGGGTCGCCGCTGGGTGAATGGCTCGACCACATGATCGACGCCGTCAAGATCGTCCTGCTGCACAGCGCCGTACTGATCTCGTTCTACCGATTCGATGCCTTTGACAACGAGTTGGTGTTGCTCGTCCCGCTCGCCTACGTGTGCATGTCGTCGGTGCTGTTCTTCGGGCTGATCCTGATCGACCAGCTGCGCCGCCGCCACGGCGGGGCCGCGAAACCCAACCAGCGCGGCGATTCGGTGCTCAAGTCGTTGCTCATCGCACCGACCGACTACGGCGTGCTGTGCCTGGTCTTCCTCACCTTCGGTACGCCGTCGCTGTTCCTCGTGCTGTACGGCGCCCTGCTCGTGCTGAACCTGGTCTTCCTCGCGGGCGCCGTCGCGAAGTGGTACCGGGAGATGGCGGTCCTGGGGGTGCAGGCCTGATGGCGATCGTCGGGTACGCCCCCGGTGTCTACGACATGTTCCACATCGGGCACCTGAACATCCTGCGCCGCGCCCGCGAGCACTGCGATCACCTCATCGCCGGCGTGGTCGAGGACGACGTGGTGACCCGGATCAAGGGCCGTCCGCCGGTCGTTCCGCACCAGGAGCGGATGGACGTCATTCGAGCGCTCGACCTCGTCGACGAGGTGATCAGCGACTGGTCGAGCGACAAGTTCGAGATGTGGAAACAACTGCGGTACGACGTTCTCTTCAAAGGCGACGACTGGAAGGGAACGGAAAAGGGGACGAGACTGGAGAGGCTGCTGGGTGAGGTCGGCGCACAGGTGCACTACTTCCCGTACACCGCCTCCACCTCGAGCACCGATCTGCGCAGGCTTCTGGAGGGGATGAGCTGATGCCTGGCCGGCCGAAGGTACTGCTCAGCGCGTACGCCTGCCGGCCGACGGGCGGGTCCGAGCCGGGCGCGGGGTGGGCGTGGGCGAAGGCGGCGGCGCGGGACCACGACGTCTGGCTGCTGACCCGCGGCAAGTTCCTGCACGAGATCGACGCGGAGCTCGCGGTCCGGCCGGTGCCCGGGCTGACCGTCGTACCGCTGGAGATGCCGCGGTGGATCCTGCGGCTGCGGCGACGGCCGTCGGACGTGTACTGGTACTACCCGTTGTGGCAGGGCCTGGCCCGGCGTACGGCGCAACGCCTGCATGCCGAGCAGTCGTTCGATGTGATCCATCATTTGACCTTCGCGGTGGACTGGATGGGCGCCGGCGTGGTGGAGGAGTCGTCGGCGAAGGTGATCTGGGGCCCGGTCGGCGGATCGACCACCGCCCCGCTCGCGATGTCGCACTGGCTCGGTCCGCGCGGCGTGGTGGGAGAGCTGGTACGCCGTGCGTACACCGGGCTCCGCCGCCGGCTGACCGGGCGGCGGATGGCCCAGACCGCCGACCTGATGGTTGCCCAGAACAACGACGTGGCGGAGGCGTTCCGGCCGTACGCCAAGCAGATCGTGGTCCAGCCGAACGTGGCGATCCGGCGCTTCACCGCCTCCGGTCCGTACGAGCCGTTCGGTGCCCCCGGCATCAAAACCGCGCTCTTCGTCGGCCGGTTGATCCCGTGGAAGGGCGTGCTGCTCGCGGTCAGTGCGCTGGCCCGCGCGGAGGCGGCCAACTGGGAGCTGCGCATCATCGGCGACGGTCCGGACTGGGGACGCGCCGAGGGGCTCGCCTGGCAGCTCGGTGTCCGCGACCGGGTCGAGTTCATGGGCGCGCTCCCGCGTGAGGACGTCCTGGCCGCGATGTTCCGGGCCGATGCACTCATCGCTCCGGCTTTGCGAGAGGCCGCAGGCTGGGCGGTGACCGAGGCGCTGGCGTCAGGGTGTCCCGTGGTGTGCGTGGATCGTGGCGGGCCGGCGGTCATCGTCGGTCCGGACGAGGGCGTGAGTGTCCCGTGGCAAGGTGATGTTGTGGGTGGGCTGGCCAAGGGGCTGGCGTCGCTGCGCGGGCGGATCACGCCGGTCGATCGCTGGGGTCCTGATCGGCTCCCGGAGATCCTCGCCGAGTGGTACGCACCGGCCCGCGTGTCGTACTGAAAAAACTTCTTCGCGCGATGTCGAACGGTGTCGAGCGAGTTCGTAGCCAGGGTGAGAGACCGGCAACGGGCCGGCCCACCACCGGAGGTCAGGATGTCTGACATCACCAAGGCAGCCGTTGCTCGCCGCCTGACGCAGCAGCTGCTCGAACCGCTCCACCTGGTCGCGTACATGGCCGACGAGCCGATGTACGCGCTCCAGGCGCTCGGCTTCGAGGGCTACTGGCCGGGGTACTTCGCCTCGCGGTCCGCGCCGCTCGGCCAGGTGCCCGCCGAGGTAGTGGATGCGCTCTTCTACAACTTCGTCCCCGGCGAGGTCGCCGCCTGCATCCCGGCCGTCTGGGACATCACCGCCCCCGAGGCCGCCCTCGCCGCCAACCGGGAGGGCTGCGTGACCGCGCTGCGCCGCATCCTCGGCGAGCTGGTCGACAGGCCCGAGCTCGCCCGGGCCGCCGACCTCGCCATCCGCGCGGCGCTGAACGCACCGACCGAGGGACGGATCCTGTACGCCGGACTGCGCTCGCTGCCCGTGCCGGACGAGCCGGTGACCCGCCTGTGGCACGCGGCGACCCTGCTGCGCGAACACCGCGGCGACGGCCACAACATCGCACTGGTTGCCGCCGGCATCGACGGGCAGGAGGCACACGTGTTTGCCGCGATCGACAGCGGGATGAAGCCGCGCGCGTACGGCCGGCTGGACCCGCTGACGGACGAGCAGCTGGAGTCGGTCGTCGACGGTCTGCGGATCCGCGGGCTGGTCGACTCGGCGGATCAGTTCACGCCTGCGGGACGTGCGCTCAAGGACCAGATCGAGGCGGTCACGGACACGCTCGCGGCTCCGGCGTACGACTGCTTGGAGCCGCACGAGATCGACGAGCTGATCGCCGACCTCGAGCCGCTGGTCGCACGGCTCGATGCCGTCGGCTACGACTTCGAGTTCGTGGCTCCGAAGTCCTAGTCGCGTTCGGTCTTGCCGGGGAGGGCGAGCATGCGGTCGAGGGCCAGCTTGGCGTACTTCTCGGTGTCGGCGTCGACCTTGATCGGGTTGACCACGTGGCCGGCGACGAGGTTCTCGAGGGCCCAGACGAAGTGCGGCAGGTCGATCCGGTTCATCGTCGCGCAGTAGCAGACCGTCTTGTCGAGGAACACGATGTTCTTGTCGGTGTGCTGCTTCGCCAGCCGCTGCACCAGGTTGAGCTCGGTCCCCACGGCCCACGACGTACCGGGCTCCGCGGTCTCCAGGGCCTGGATGATGTACTCCGTCGAGCCGACCAGATCGGCCTTCGTGACCACCTCGTGGCGGCACTCCGGGTGGACGATCACGTTCACGCCGGGGACCCGCGACCGGACGTCGTCGACGGACTCGGCGGTGAACCGGCCGTGCACCGAGCAGTGCCCGCGCCACAGGATCATCTTCGCCGCGGCCAGCTGCTCCCGCGTCAGCCCGCCGCCCGGCTTGTGCGGGTCGTACACGACGCAGTCGTCGAGGCTCAGGCCCAGCTGCAGTACGGCGGTGTTGCGGCCGAGGTGCTGGTCGGGCAGGAAGAGCACCTTCTCGCCCTTCTCGAACGCCCAGTTGAGCGCGGTCTCGGCGTTGCTCGACGTACAGACGACGCCGCCGTTGCGACCGCAGAACGCCTTGATGTCCGCGGACGAGTTCATGTAGGTGACCGGGACGGTCGCGTCCGCGACGCCGGCGTCGGCCAGCGCGTCCCACGCCGCCTCGACCTGCTGGATGCGCGCCATGTCGGCCATCGAGCACCCGGCCGCCAGGTCCGGCAGGATCACGGTCTGCTGGTCGTTGGTGAGGATGTCGGCGGACTCGGCCATGAAGTGCACACCGCAGAACACGATGTACGGCGCGTCCGGCCGGTTGGCCGCGTCGCGCGCGAGCTTGAACGAGTCACCGGTGACGTCCGCGAACTGGATCACCTCGTCGCGCTGGTAGTGGTGCCCGAGCACGAACACCTGGTCACCCAACGCCGCCTTGGCCTTCAACGCCCGCTCGACCAGATCCGGATCCGACGCCGGCGGAAGCGCCCCCGGGCACTCGACACCGCGCTCCGAGTGCGGGTCGGTGTTCTGCCCCAGAAACAACAACGGAAGAGCCTTAGAACCGCCTACGATCGTCGTCACACCAGACATCGTGCCACGGCTGCCGACTCATGCCGCGTGGCGCATCTCACCGCCCAAACAATGAAATCAGCACGTCCCGGCGTGAAGATCACGCCGACTACCTGCACCGGTTACCGTCCGGGTAGACCACGACGACGTCTTGCATCCCGGAGTCCTTCCCGGCAGGCGTGGTCGGCCAGGTTGCGGTCATTCGAACGTGGGTGGGCCGCTCGGGGGCCACTCGACGAGTTCGAGGCGGTAGCCGTCGGGGTCGAGTAGCCGGGAGGTTTTCGGGCCTTCGGGGCCGCCGGGGAGTTCGGGGTCGGCGGGGTCGAGGCCGGCTGTGGTGAGGCGGGCGAGGGTTTCGGTGAGGGAGTCGACCTCGATTGCGAAGTGCTGGAAGCCGCCGACCTCGACCGGGCCGTCGGCGGGGCGGTGGACGAGTTCGAGGGATACCGACTTCTCGGCAGGCAGCCGGAGCCAGACCAGGCTGGAGCCGTCGTCGAACGGGACCGTGCCGAGGTTCACGTAGCCGACCGTGGTGTAGAAGGCGAGCGAGCGTTCGAGTTCACTCACGCGGAGTGCGAACAGGACTGTCTTCATGGTGAACGATCCAACTGGCGGCACTCGGCGACGTCAACGCCGGCGGGTGGGAGAGGATGGCGGCATGCGGATCCTGATTGCGCCGGACAAGTTCGCGGGCACGTTGACGGCTGTGGAGGCGGCTGCGGCTATCGAGGAAGGGTGGCGGCGGCGGGATCCGGGGGCCGAGGTGCTGGTCGCGCCGATGGCCGACGGTGGGCCGGGCTTCATCGACGTACTGTCCGCGGTTGTCGACGGGACGTTGCTCTCGGTCACGGTCCGTGGCCCGCTGGGTGAGGAGACCCCGGCGACGGTGCTGATGGCAGGCGAGACGGCGTACGTCGAGACCGCGCAGGCGTGCGGGTTGCATCTCGTGGAGCCGAAGGAGCGGCGGCCCGAGGAGGCGACGACGTACGGCGTGGGGCAGCTGATCGCCGCCGCGGTGGACGCCGGGGCCAAGCGGATCATCCTCGGCCTCGGCGGCTCCGGCACGAACGACGCCGGCGCCGGCATGCTCGCCGCACTCGGAGCCACGGGTGAATCAGGTCACCTGGACAACGGCGCCGCAGGGCTCGCGCAGCTGACGGCGGTGGATTTCCAGCCTGCGCGCGATCGGGTGGCGGGGGTCGAGTTTGTCGCCGCCAGTGACGTGGAGAACCCGATGCTCGGGCTCCGGGGCGCGACCAACATCTTCGGGGCGCAGAAGGGGATCGGCGACGACCGGAAGCCTGCCGTCGATGGATTCCTGACTCACTTCGCCGAACTGGCGGATCGCAAGACAGCTGACCAGAAGGGCGCTGGCGCCGCAGGCGGGCTCGGGTACGCCCTCCTGCTCCTCGGCGCCGAGCGCGTCTCGGGCATCGACCTCGTGGCCGAGCTCACCGGGCTGAAGCAGAAGGCCGCGCAGGTGGACCTCGTCCTGAGCGGTGAGGGAGCGTTCGACTTCCAGTCGCGGGACGGGAAGGTGATCGCCGGCGTCGCGAAGGTGGCGAACGACGCGATGCGGCCGTGCGTCGTACTTGCCGGCAAGGTGTTGATCGGGGCGCGGGAGATGCGCACGATGGGGGTGGAGTCGGCGTACGCGCTGGTCGACGTGGTCGGCGAGGAGCAGGCGTTCGCGGACCCGCACGGCTCGCTCGCGACGGTCGCGGAGCGTGTCGCCCGCACCTGGGCGCGCTGACCACTGATCGACCGTGGTAGTTGATCCGTGAAATTGGTGTGCGACCATGGGAATGAGCGCGGACCAGCTGATGTTGGTGCGTGTTGACAAGAGACTTCCGTGCTGGCGAGCTGTAGGTCGGCACTTGAGCAGATGACTGGAGTCAGGGATGACTGAAGCGCAGACCGAGCAGGCCGTCGCCACTGGTGTTCTCCTCACCGACGGGGCCGCCGCCAAGGTGAAGGCGCTGCTCGACCAGGAAGGCCGCGACGACCTCGCGCTGCGGGTCGCCGTGCAGCCGGGCGGTTGCTCCGGGCTGCGGTACCAGCTGTTCTTCGACGAGCGTCAGCTCGACGGTGACGTGGTGGCCGACTTCGGTGGTGTGAGCGTTGTCACCGACCGGATGAGCGCGCCGTACCTCAAGGGTGCGTCGATCGACTTCGTGGACACGATCGAGAAGCAGGGCTTCACGATCGACAACCCGAACGCGACCGGCTCCTGCGCCTGCGGCGACTCGTTCAACTGATCTACCTCTGAAGCCCCTGGCACCTTCGCGGTGACCAGGGGCTTCGGCATGTCCGGACTCCGGTATGACCTGTCCCACCGTGTGAATCCAACGCTTGTTGGGTACCGGCTACCGCGTGTGGGACTACATAACTGAGCGTCATTCACAACTGCTCTACCAGAGCTACCAGCACCTCAGCCTGGTCATCCAATGCGTACTGCTGGCCACCGTGATCGCGGTCGGCCTGGCAGTCGTCGTGCACCGCAATCCGCGGGTCGCGTCGCTGGCCGGCGCGATCAGCGCCGTCGGTCTGACCATCCCGTCGTTCGCGCTGCTCGGCCTGATGATCCCGCTGGCCGGCATCGGCACCGCCACCTCCGTGATCGCGGTCACCTTCTACGCGTGCCTGCCGATCCTGCGGAACGCCGTCGTCGGCCTGTCCGGCGTCGACGCGACGCTGATCGAATCGGCGCGCGGGATGGGCATGGGCGCGATCCGGACGCTGCTCCGGATCGAGCTGCCGCTCGCGTGGCCGGTGATCCTGGCCGGCGTCCGCGTCTCGGCCCAGATGTCGATGGGTATCGCGGCGATCGCGGCGTACGTGCTCGGCCCCGGCCTGGGCAGCTTCATCTTCACCGGCCTGACCCAGATCGGTGGCAAGAACGCTCTGAACTCCGCGCTGGTCGGCACGATCGGCGTTGTCCTGCTCGCTCTGATCCTGGACGCCATGCTGCTGCTCGTCGGCCGCCTGACCACCTCGAGGGGTATCCGTGCCTGAAACCGAACCTGCCATCAGCGGCGTCGACATCGAGCTGACCGACGTCGTGAAGCGGTACCCGGGCCAGCGGAAACCCGCCGTCGAGGGGCTGTCCCTGCACATCCCGGCCGGCGAGATCGTGATGTTCGTCGGCCCGTCCGGCTGCGGCAAGACCACCTCGCTGAAGATGATCAACCGGCTGATCGAGCCGACCTCCGGCAGTATCCGGATCGGCGGCGAAGACATCGGCAAGCAGGACGACGACGACCTCCGCCGCCGGATCGGGTACGTGATCCAGGGCGGCAGCCTGTTCCCGCACATGACCGTCACGCAGAACATCGCGCTGGTCCCGGGCCTGCTCGGCTGGGACAAGGCCCGAACGGCGGAACGCGTCGGCGAACTGCTCGAACTCGTCGGCCTCGACCCGGACCGGTACCGCAACCGCTACCCGCGCGAGCTGTCCGGCGGCCAGCAGCAACGCGTCGGGGTGGCCCGCGGGCTCGCGGCCGACCCGCCGGTGATCCTGATGGACGAGCCGTTCGGCGCGGTCGACCCGATCACCCGGCAGCGGTTGCAGGACGAGCTGCTCAGCATTCAGGAGGAGCTGCGGAAGACGATCGTCTGCGTGACGCACGACTTCGACGAGGCGGTGAAGCTCGGCGACCGGATCCTGATCCTGACCGAGGGCGCGAACATCGCGCAGTACGACACACCTGAAGCGATCCTGGCGAACCCGGCCGACCGGTTCGTCGCGGACTTCGTCGGCGCGGGCGCGGCGCTCAAGCAGCTCACGCTGAGCCGGGTCAGCGAGATCGAGCTCGGCCAGCCGACGGTCGCGGAGATCGGCGACGCGGCGTCCGACGTACTGCGGGCCGCCAACCAGGCCGGTGACGAATCGGTCGTCGTACTCGATCGACGGCGGCGACCGGTGGACTGGATGTGGACGACCGACCTGTCCGACATCGACCGGGTGCCGGCGCCGCACGAGGACACCGACCTGGTCACGATCGACCGGCGGGCGACGCTGAAGACGCGCTCGACACGATGTTGATGTCGAGCCACGGCAGCGCGGTCGTCACCGGCCGCCGGGATGAGTACCTGGGCGTCGTCGACTTCCAGACGGTGCTCGCCAGGATCCAGGACGGCAACGGGTCCGCCGAGCCGGAGGAGGTCGCGCAGTGACGGTGACCCAAGACGCTCCGTCGAAGGAGAACCTGGCCGACGCGAAGGCCGCGGCCGCAGGGCTCGCGGCTACTCGTGCGCGCCGCCCGTCGTGGGGGCTGCTGATCGGGCAGCCGTTGTTCGTCGCGATTGTCGTCGGGGTGTGGGCGATCTGGCGGTCGCAGGCCGAGCTCGACTCGATCGAGCAACGACAGCTCGACTGGAAACTCGTCGGCCAGTTGACGCTCCAGCACCTCGAGCTCACGGTTGTCGCCACGATCATCGTGCTGCTGATCGCCGTACCGCTCGGCATCGCGCTCACCCGGCCGCGGTCCCGCCGTGCCGCCCCGCTGGTCGTCGCGGTGGCGAACGCCGGTCAGGCCGCGCCGGTGATCGGCCTGATCGTGCTGCTCGCGATCTGGCTCGGATTCGGCTTCTGGACCGCGATCCTCGCCCTCTGCCTGTACGCGATCCTGCCGGTACTGCGGAACACGATCGTCGGCCTGCAAGGTGTCGACCCGACGCTGGTCGAGGCCGGTCGCGGGATGGGCATGTCGAGCGTCGCCGTCCTCGGCCGGATCGAGCTGCCTCTCGCCGTACCGGTGATCATGGCCGGCATCCGTACTGCGTTGGTCCTGGTCGTCGGCACCGCGACCCTCGCGACGTTCATCGACGCCGGGGGACTGGGCAGCCTGATCACGACCGGGATCCGCCTGCTCAGGTATCCGGTGCTGATCAGCGGTGCCCTACTCGTTGCCGCCCTCGCGCTACTGATCGACTGGGCGGGCCGAGTCCTCGAAGAGGTCACCCGACCGAGGGGGCTCGGATGAAGCGGCTGATGGCAATGGCCTGCGCGGTCGCGCTGGTGCTGAGCGGATGTGGACTGGGGACCAGTGGTGGTTTCGTACCGACAGGCGCGCTGCAGGGCCAGCTGCGGTCGGTGAAGAGCCTGGACGGGTTGACGATCGCGATCGGGTCGAAGAACTTCCAGGAGCAGCTGATCCTTGGCAAGATCGCCGCGATCCTGCTGCAGTCGGCCGGCGCGCACGTCCAGGACCTGACCAACATGCCCGGCAGTGACACGTCGCGGCAGGCGATGATCGGCGGTCAGATCCAGATGGCGTGGGAGTACACCGGTACGGCGTGGATCTCGTACCTCGGTCACGACACCGGCATCCCCGACAAGCAGAAGCAGTACGACGCGGTGCGACAGGAGGACGCGGAGAAGTACGGGCTGATCTGGCTGAAGCCGGCTCCGATGAACAACAGCTACGGCTTCGCGGTGACCCGCAAGGAGTCCGAGCGGCTGCACCTCACCAAGCTGTCCCAGATCGCGTCGTTGCCGCCGAAGGAGCGCACGTTCTGCGTCGAGTCCGAGTTCGCCAACCGGAACGACGGGTTCGAGCCGATGCTCAAGCATTACGGGGTTCCGCTGGGTTCCGGAGTACCGCGGAACAACATCCGGACCCTAGACACCGGCGCCGTGTACGCCGCGACGAGTCACGGGGACTGCCGGTTCGGGGAGATCTACACGACCGACGGGCGGATCAAGTCGCTCGATCTCGTGGTGTTGCAGGACGACAAGAAGTACTTCCCGGCGTACAACGTCGCGCCGGTGATCAGCAAGAAGGTGCTGGACAAGTACCCGCAGCTGCGGGACCTGCTGCAGCCGGTGTCGGACAAGCTGACCGACCCGGTGCTGATCGACCTGAACGCCCAGGTCGACGTCGACGGACGTGAGCCCGCCGACGTCGCCATGGACTGGTTGGTGAAGGAAGGGTTCGTCAGCCGTGACTGACGCTGTCCTCGCGGGCCCGCTTCGGGAGTAGGAAGGTGACCGCGAGGCTGACGACGAACAGCCCGATCGCGACCAGGACCGACGTCTTGGTGGCGCCGAGGAACGCGTGCGACGGCAGCAGCTGGAAGAACACGGTACCGATCACCGCGACGCCGATCGCCCCGCCGTACTGCTGCATGGCGGTCAGTACGCCGGAAGCCGAACCGGCGGCCTGGTCGTCGATCGAGGCCAGGATGATGTCGAACAGCGGAGCGAACACCAGGCCGGCGCCGATCCCGGTGGCGAGCGTCGCCGGCACCAGGTTCCAGATCGTGGTCGCGTCGCCGTACGTGTGCAGCGTGAACCAGACGCCGGCCATCGCCACGGTCATCACCGCGACGCCGAGCTGCAGTGCCTTGCGGCCGAGCTTCGGGGCCAGCAGGCCGCCGGACAGCGGCGCGCCGATCGCGATACCGAGCGAGAACGGCACCATCGCGAGGCCGGCCTTCAGCGGGCTGTAGTGCAGTCCGAGCTGGGTGAACAGGTTGAACACGAGCATGAAGCCGTTCATCGCGAGGAAGAACGTGGTGATCACGCCGAGGCCGGCGACGTACCCGCGGTTGCGGAACAGCGACGGGTCGATGACCGGGTTGCCGGACCGACGCTCACGCCAGCCGAACAGCGCGAACGCGACGACGGAGCCGACCAGCATGAGGATCGTCCACAGCGGCCAGCCGAGCTCGCGGCCCTGGACGAGCGGGTAGATCAGCAGACCTGAGGCGAGGCTGACCAGCAGCACCCCGGCGGTGTCGAGGCGGGAGGCGCCGGGCGTCTTCACCTCGGGCATGAACTTCAGCGCGCCGACGAGGGCCGCGATACCGATCGGCACGTTGATGAAGAAGATCGTGCGCCAGCCGGCGTCGAACCAGTTCGCATCGATCAGCACGCCGGCCAGGATCGGGCCGGCGACGGCCGACAGTCCCATCACCGGGCCGAACATCGCGAACGCCTTGCCGAGTTCGTCGGACGGGAAGATCGACTTCAGGATCGCGAAGCCCTGCGGGATCATCACCGCGCCGAGCAGGCCCTGCGCGACCCGGCTGCCGATCAGCAGTTCGGGGCTGGTCGCGAGCCCGCAGACCGCGGACGCGAGGGTGAACCCGAGGGCGCCGATGACGAACAGCCGCCGGCGGCCGACCAGGTCGCCGAGCCGGCCGAAGGTGATCAGGCCGATCGCGAAGGCCAGCGTGTAGCCGGCCAGCATCCACTGCATGGCGGACTCGGAGCCGCCGAGGTCGGCGCGGATCGAGGGGGCGGCGATGTTGACGATCGTCGCGTCGACCAGGTCCATGATCTCGGCGATCAGGATCGTCGCGAGCACGATCCAGCGCCAGCGGTACGGCGTACCGCTCGCGGCGGTGGTGATTTCGGGTGGGTTCTCTAGTGCGGTGCTCATGGCGGCCCCCTCATTGATGCGAACGGTGTTCGTTGACGAACACTGTTCTACTACCGAACAGTGTTCGCGTCAAGTACAGTGTTCGTATGACCCAACCCCCGTGGCAGCCGATCACCCCCGCGAAGCCCACCCGCACGCCGAAGGAGCCGCTCAACCGGGAGCGGATCGTCGACGCCGCGATGCGGGTGCTGGTCGAGTCGGGGTACGACGCGGTCTCGATGCGGAAGGTCGCGCAGGCGCTCGGCACCGGGCCGGCGTCGCTCTACGCGCATGTCGCGAACAAGCGCGAGCTGGATCAGCTGCTGGTCGAGCGGGCCGCCGCGCAGATGAGGTACGACGACGCGATAGATCCGGACCGCTGGCAGGAGCAGCTGAAGGCGATGATGCGCGAGATGCTGCGCGCGATGCGGGCCAATCCGGGCGTGGCCCGCGCCGCGATCGGCGCCGTACCGCTGGGGGAGCGGGCCTTGATGAGCACCGAGCGGATCCTGGCGCTGCTGAAGGCTGGCAACATCCCGGACCAGGCGGCCGCGTGGGCGGTCGACCTGATTCCGCTCTACGTGACGGCGGTAGCCTTCGAGGAGACGGTGCAGAGCGCGACGGACTGGACCCCCGAGGATGTCGAGCGATTCGTCAGCGGTCTGCGGTCGTATTTCGAGTCGCTGCCGGCGGATCGTTTCCCGCTGACCGTCGCGCTGTCAGGCCCGCTGACGTCCGGGGCCTCGGGTGACGAGCGGTTCGAATTCGGCATCACGGTGATCGTGGCCGGCCTCGCTGCGCTGGCGGAAAAGCCCTAATCCAAGGGCTCCTGGAGCTCGGTCACCCAGTCGGCCAGATCGTCCGGGGTGTCGAGGTAGAGCTCGCGAGCGGGTTCGGCGGCTCGATGACCGTTGTCGTCGATCCAGCGGGCGAGTGCCTGCCAGGACGGCAGGACCTGGTCGATCGGTCCACGGTGCACCAGCGTCGCGGCGCGCATCGCCGGCAGGTCGATCACTTCGAGTCCGTGGAGGTTGCCCCCGGCATCGACCGCGGCCGGAACCGTTGCCCGTACGACGACCTCGTCCTCGGATTCGTGATTCCGTTCGTACAGGCAGGTGAGTCGGCCGGATGGATGTACGTCGGCATCGGTCAGCCGGCGGCCGAGCTCCGCGCAGAGCGGGCGCACCACCGGCGTGATGTCGTCCGGTGTGAAGCTGGCCGCGGTCGCCGTCAGGCCGATGAGTCGTACGGCGGGCAGCTCTTTGACCACGACATCTGCGGCCGGGCCGTCGCCTTCCAGGCTGCGCAACCGGGACTCGACCTGCGCGAGTCGTGCGTAGCTCTCGGCCACCGTGGATTCGAGTTGCGCTCGCCGCAGTGTGAGCATCGCGCGGAGCTCGTCCGGGCCGAGTTCCTTCATCGCGCCGACCTGTTCGAGCGTGAAGCCGAGATCCTTCAGCGCGACGATCCGGTTCAGGTCGGCGAGCTGCCCGGCGGTGTAACTGCGGTAGCCGGTCGACGGATCGACGTACGCAGGCCGCAGCAGGCCGAGGGCGTCGTAGTGCCGCAGCATCCGGATCGACACCCGCCCGTGTCGTGCGAACTCACCGATCGCGAACATGGGATGAAGTCAACCAGCCAGCAGTTCCGCGAACGTGATCGCGGTGTCGTCCTCGTGCCACGGCCCGATCACCTGGGCACCGACGGGCAGGCCGTCCTTGGTAGGTCCGATCGGCATGCTGAGGGCGGGGTGGCCGATCAGCGACGCGTGGGCGATCCAGAAGACCTGCGCTTCGTACGGCTGCCCGTTGATGGTTGTCTCGCCGTGCGGGAAGGCCGGCGTGAAGCTGGTCGGGCAGAGGAAGACATCGATGTCCTCGAAGTGCCATTTGGCGCGCGCGATCATTCGCGCGCGTTCGGTGGCGAGCAGTTCGTCGACGGTCAGCTCGGTCGGTTCGCCGCCGTGGAGCGCGAAGAACAGGCCGACCTGCTCGCCGAATTGCTCGGCCTGCTCCACCGGATCCACTCCGTCCGGCCAGCCCTCGACGATCTTCGCCCCGCTGCGAGCCAACCGGTCGATCGTCGCGGCCATGGCGTCACCGACCTCGCTAGTGACCGGTGCCATCGGGTGATCGGTGACGACTCCGACGCGGAAGTCCTGCAGTCGGCGGTGCCGTGGTGGGGTCAGCTGCCACGAGTACGGCGCTTCGGGGCCGGCAGTCACTTGCAGGGCGAGCCGTAGATCGGCGGCGGATCGGGCGAGTGGTCCGATGGTCGACAGGTTGGGGAGTTCGCTCGGCAGGTACGGCGTACCCGGGAGCTGGAAGCCGCGTTGTGGGACGAGGCCGTTGGTCGGCTTGAGTCCGTACACGCCGCAGTACGCCGCGGGGAGCCGGATCGAGCCGACGAGGTCGGAGCCGTACTCGAGGTACGTGAGGTCCGCGGCGAGCGCGGCCGCACTGCCGCCGCTGGAACCGCCCGGGGTTCGGCTGAGGTCGGCGGGGTTGTTGGTCCGCCCGTGGATCTCGCTCACCGTCTGGCCGAAGTCGGCGAGCATCGTGTGTACGTTGCTCTTCCCGACGGTGATCGCGCCGGCGCGCTGCAGCCGCTGCACGACGGTCGCGTCCTGGTCGGCGACGTACTCCGCGAACGCCGGGTTGCCCCAGGTCGTATGCAGCCCCGCGACGTTGATCGCATCCTTCACCGTCATCGGCACGCCGTGCAGCGGGCCTGTCGACGGGGTCGCATCGGCTACATCGGCCGCTTTCAGCGCGTACTCGGTCCGAACCTCCACCACCGCGTTCACCTCGGTGTCTGCCGCGATCCTCGCCAGCAACTCCTCCGTCACCTCACGCGACGTGACCTGACCAGTGCGGATCCGCTCAGCAACCTCTCCAGCTGTCATCATGCGCCCGGTCTACGACCTGCCACAGTGTCAGAGTCAAACCCCGGAGCCGTTGTGAATGACCCGTCGGATCCGGTCCTCGAGTTCTGTGCAGTCCAGGTCGGTCCCATCGAGCAGGACGAGATCGGCGCGCTTGCCGACCGCGATCTCGCCGCGGTCATCGGCGAGGTCGAGCAACCGGGCGGCGTCGATCGTTGCCGCCCGCAACGCACCGGCGTCGCCCAGTCCCGCGGCCGCCAGGTGCCTGAGCTCCCACAGCGCTTCGGTGTGCGGCCGTACGGGATTGTCGGTGCCCATCGCGATCCGGACCCCGGCGTCGATCGCCAGCCGCATGGACTTCCGGTGCGCCTCGGCCGCACCTTCGGGAGCGTGTTCGGGGTCGGACTGCGTGACGGACAAGGTCGGCACGTACCAGGTCCCTGCCTCGGCCATCGCTGCTACTGCGTCCTCATCCAGGTAGGTCCCGTGCTCGATGCTCGCCGCCCCGGCCCGCGCCGCCAGCTCGACCGCCCGCGCCCCGTGCGCGTGCACCATCACCTTCCGGCCACCGCGCCGTCGGGCCTCGTCCACGAGCGCGCTCATTTCGTCAGCGGTCAGCTCGATGTCGTGCACGCCCTTCCCGATCGCCATCGACCCGGTCGCGGTCACCTTGATCCAATCCGCTCCGGCCCGCACCATCCGCCGTACGACGGCACGCGCGCCATCGGCCCCGTCGAAGATCGGATCCGGCAGCGACGGATCCTCGAAGAAGTCGACCGCCCCGGTCCGCGGCGCCCACAGGTCCCCGATCCCACCCGTCGTACCCACCTGCCGCAGGCTGATCAACAGCTCCGGCCCGTCGATCCAGCCCTTCTCCACGGCCATCCGCACACCGGCATCCGCACCCCACGCATCCCGCACGGTCGTCACCCCAAGCCGCAGCAACGTCCGCAAGACCGGCACAGCAGACAACGGCCGCACCGACCGCGGCAACCCGAACGGATCAAGCCGCGTCTGCGCAATACACACATGCGTATGACAATCGACAAACCCCGGAACAATCAGCCCGCCGCTGCAGTCGATCGCGTCATCGCCATCCAACCCGATCCCGACGTCGACAATCCGATCACCTTCCACCACGACGTCCGCCGAACGAACCTCCCCGGACACGACGTCGAGAACAGAACCGGAATGCAGAAGCAGGCGACTCGTCATCCGAACATCCTGTCTAACCAAGGAGGCGGAGGGCTGTGAGGGTGTAGGTGCGGGCTGCGGTCACGAGTTCTGTGACGGGGACTGACTCGTCGGCGCGGTGGGCTTGGGTGGTTACTGAGCCGGGGCCTAGGACGATGACGGGTACGCCGAGGTCGCGGGCGATGTAGCCGCCGTCGCAGGCTGCGGTCCAGCCGGCTAGGGGGAGCGGGTGGCCGCCGGCGGCGAGGCGGGCGGACTCGGTGAGGCGAACCAGGTCGGTGTCGGCGGCGGTTTCGAAGGCGGGCATTTCCATCGGCATCGCGAGGTCGACGGTCAGGCCGCGGTCTTCGAGATGGAGGGCGGCTACGCGGCGGCCGAGGTCGGCGAGTACCTCGGTGGGGGACTCGCCGGGGAGGAGGCGGCGGTCGGCGACGACCACGCATTCGGCGGGGACGATCGAGCCACCGGTGCCGCCGTTGATCTGGCCGACGCTCCAGGTCGCGGGGCCGAGCAGGGGATGGGGTGCGGTAGCAAGCTCCGCGTGTAGGCGTTCGATCTCGGCGACGACGGCGGCCGCGCCGTAGATCGCGTTCGCGCCGCCGTCCGGGTTGCCGGCGTGCGAGGCGCGACCGTGTACCTCGACCCGAAGGTACGAGTCGCCCCGGGCGGCGATGATCGTCTGCAGGTCGGTCGGCTCGGCGGTGATGCAGCCGGCGTACTGCCGCTTCGATTTGGCGATGTAGGCGCGGATGCCTTTGCCGGTTTCCTCCTCGTCGACGACTGCGGCCAGTTCGACCGGGCCGGTCAACGCGGTGCCACGGAGGGCAGCGAGTGCGATCAGGGCTGCGGCGAGGCCGCCCTTCATGTCGGACGCGCCGCGGCCGAAGATGCGGCCGTCGCGGAGCAGACCGCCGTACGGGTCGACCGTCCAGCCGTCGCCGACCGGTACGACGTCGGTGTGGCCGAGCAGCAACAGGCCGGGATTGTTGCCGCCGGCAAGCGTGATCGACACGTTGTCGCGGCCCGGCTCCACCGGAGACGTCTGGACGTCGAGTCCGAGGTCACGGGCCGCCGCGGCGAGGACGACCGCGGTCGCGGCCTCCTCGCCGGGCGGGTTCTGCCCGTGCGCCCGGACCAGGTCCTGCGTGACTCGCACCAGCAGGTCCTCGTCGATCCGGTCCAGCACCTTCTGTTCGGTGGGTGTCAGGCTCATGCCCACCAACCTTAGGCTCAGCTCCCGGCCAGGTACGCGCGCCAACCTCCGGCGGACGTGATGTCGCGCGCCGGGTCCGCGGCGTCCGCGGTGCAGAGGAAGCCGAGGACTTGTTGCCCGTCGGACAGCTCCAGCGGCCCGATCGCGAGCGGCGGATCGATGGTCCCGGCGAACCCGCCCAGCTCGTCTGCCGCCATCCTCCACACCTCGACTTCGATCCCCGGCCCGTCCGCACCCGTCAGCGTCCGGGTCAGGCCAGGTCGAGGCCCGTCGACCAGGAACATCCGGTACGACGAAGCAGTCCGGCCGGTGAACGCGAGCCGCGCACCACGCCGTACCAGCTGGTCGTTCAGCGGCTGGCCGGACAGGTGTGCGCCTGCGACCGCCAGCAGAACGTCGGTGTTGGAGGCAGGCACGGGCTCGCCGCACCAGACTGCGGCCAGATCGATGAGCGCGCGATCATGCCCGGCCGGGGCCAGCAGTTGGATGCCGAACGGCAGACCATCAGCACGATCCGGTCCCGGGAACGCGACCGCGCACAGATCCAGCAGGTTGACCATGTTCGTGAACCGCCCGAGTCGGCTGTTCACACCGATCGGATCCGCGGCGACCTCCGCCAGCGTGGGATGCCCCGGCGTCACAGGCAACAGCAGCGCATCGAGCTGCGTCCACAGGTGCTCACTCGCCCGTGCGAGCGTCGCGAGCCGATCGAATCCGGCGAACGCAGCGGATGCCGTCAACGCAGCGCCGCCCCGCACGATCGTCCGCACCGTGGGATCAACTGCCGGATCGTCGTCGAGTTTGTCCCCGAAGGCCAGCCAGCGTTCGGCCAGCCACGGCCCGGAGTACAGCAGCTCGGCCGCCTCGAGCAACGGCCGCACGTCCACCTTCACGACCTCACCCAGCCGATGGGCCTCGGCCAGCGTCTCCTGCCATGCCGCCTCGTGCAGCGGATCCAGGTCCAGCCCGACATCCGGTACGCCGATCACGCCGCCACCTCGCGGCCTCGGCAGGTCGGCCTCACGCCGCGACCAGGCATCATCGGGGTCATAGGCAACCATCACGTCGTACGCCGCCCGCGCCGTCGCCACCGTGCGGGCCATCACGGTCACGCAGTCGAGCGATCGACACGCCGGTACGACGCCGCGCGCGGACACGAGCCCGCGACTCGGCTTGATGCCGACGAGTCGGTTGAACGCGGCCGGCACACGTCCGCTGCCTGCCGTATCCGTACCGAGCGCGAAGTCGACCTGACCGCTCGCCACAGCGACCGCGCTGCCCGAGCTCGACCCGCCCGACACATGCTGCTCCGAGAAGACCGAATGGCAAGCACCGTACGGCGATCGCGTGCCGACCAACCCGGTCGCGTACTGATCGAGGTTCGTCTTCCCCAGCGGTACGGCGCCGGCCGCGATCAGCTGATCGACCACGAACGCATTGCGCTCCGCAGTGCGGCTGTTGCGCGGGTCTCCGGCCGTCGTCGGCACCCCAGCGAGGTCGATGTTGTCCTTGAGCGCCATCGTCAGCCCGCGCAACGGCCCGTCGGCCGGCTCGATCGGGTCGACCCGGGTGATCCACTCGTTGTTCATGCGCCCCACCGAGCCCGCTCGGCCTCGAACGCGGCGCGGCGTCTGGCCCGCACGGTCGCTATGTCCACAGGTGCCTCCTGCTCGATCCGGCGTACGTCGGAGATCGAGAACGTCGCCGGCGCGGTCTTCAGGTCTGCCCGCCCGGCGGCGATCTCGGCCCGCTCGTGGGCGAGTTGCTCCGCCGTCACCGGCGTGAATCTGATCAGGTCGAACTGCCTCAGCAACCAAGGCTGCTCGTCGGCGGGGGACAGCCGCCAGACCGGGACGGTGCGCCCGACCAACTGGTACCCACCAGGACCCTCCATCCCGTAGACACACAGGTAGATCCCACCGATCCCGACAGCGTTCTGCGGTGTCCAGGTCCGCGCCGGGTTGTACTTCGTGGTGACGAGCCGGTGCCGCGGGTCGATCGGCACCGCGACCGGCGCACCGAGATAGACGTCGCCGAGGCCGACCACCAGGTACGTCGCGGCCTGCACGATCTCGAACACTTCGTCGCGTGTGTCGAGATCGTTGACCCGCCGGATGAACTCGACGTTGTCCGGGCACCACGGCGCGTCCGGCCGCACCGAGGTCGCGTACCGGCGCATCGCCTCGTGCGCCTCCGGGTGGTCGAACGCGATCGGCAGCACGACCTCCCGGGCCGGCAGTACGACGGTCTGCGGATCGTCGAGACCGGTGGCCAGGAACGCGAGCCGCTCCGCGAGGTCGGTCAACGCGAGCCGGGACGAGTCGACCGCGACGAGCAGCGACCGCACACCTTCCACGATCTCGACGACGCCGGTCGGCCGGTTGTCCCGCAAGGCCTGGGCCAGCAGGTGGATCCACACGCGGACGGTGAGGTCGAGTTCGGTAGGTCCGGCCTCGACCAGCAGATGCCGCTCGCCGGCATATCTGATGGTGTACGACGGCGCCTGCCCTGCCTCCCGGGAGCCGGCCGGGCCGGCGTCTGCCGATGTCCGATGCAGAACCGTCGGGCGGTCGGGGGTTGCGGGTGACGAGGCAACGATCGCGGGCGGCTGTCGGAGATCGGTCAGCCATTGGCGCCGCACGCGGGCCGCCTCGGCCGCCACCTCCGGTGTCACCGGGATCAGCTGCACTGAATCGCCCGCACGCAGCTGGCCGAGCATCCAGCGGTCGGCCTCGATCACGACAGCGGGTACGACGAAGCCGCCGAGGGACGGCCCGTCCTTGCCGACGATGACCGGGGTGTCGCCGGACAGCATGATGCCGCCGACCGGGTACGCCGAGTCGTGCACGTTCGACGGATGCAGACCTGCCTCGCCGCCGTCGGTCCGGGCCCAGCCGGGAGTCGGACCGATCAGCCGGACGCCGGTCCGGTCCGAGCGATGGTCGACGATCCACTCGGTGGCGAAGAACGCGTCTACCCCTTCGGCGGTGAGATGTTCGGGCGCGCCATGCGGGCCGGGAATCACGCGTAGCTGCCATGAGTCCGACATCGACGGCAGCTCGACCGACAACGGCGACAGCAGATTCTCCTGCCGGCCCAGCGACAGCCGGTCGCCGGCCGCGAGCGGCTTGCCGTCGTGACCGCCGAACCCGCCGAGGATGAACGTCGATCGGCTGCCGAGCACCCGCGGTACGTCGAGCCCGCCCCGGATCGCGACGTACCCGCGCATCCCGGGACCGTCGAGCGGACCGACGTCCAGCACGGATCCAGCCGGCCACCGGATGACCATCCCGGGTTTGATCCGCAGATTGTCGACTGTGGCGTTGCGGACCGCGCCGCCGACGCAGACCAGCCGATCCTCGTTGCAGGTGAGAACCGGTCCAGTGAGCACGCACTCCAGCCCGGCCGCGGTGTCCGGGTTGCCGACCGCGGCGTTGAGCAGTGCGAACGTGAGTTCGTCGGCAGCCCCGGACGGCGGTACGCCGACATCCCACAGGCCCGGCCGGCCGGCGAGATCCTGCACCGTGGTTTGGGTGCCTGGGGCAACAACTGTGATGTGCGCCAACGTCACCACCGGCCCAGTAGCTGGATCGGCGTCGGATTCCAGCCGTTGCAGGGATTGTTGATCTGCGGGCAGTTGCTGATCAGCACGAGCAGGTCGCGGCTCGCGGTGATCTCGACGTACTTGCCCGGGGCTGACAGGCCGTCCTCGAACGTCAGGCCGCCGCTCGACGTCACCGGTACGTTCATGAAGAAGTTGATGTTGTGGGCGAGTTGACGCTGGCCGATACCGGCCTCCGCGCCGTACCGAAGGAAGGTTTGGCGGCAGGCGTGCTGGTGACGGGTGGACTCGCCGTACCGGATGACGTTGCTCTCCTGCGAGCACGCACCGCCGACGGTGTCGTGCCGGCCGCAGCTGTCGTCGGTGATCACGGCGAGCTCGTCGAGTCGGGTCGAGAGCAGGCGTGATCCGGTGGTCAGGAAGACGGCCCGCTGTTCGCGGATCGTGTCGAACGCGGAGTAGCGGTTGTCGATGTCTTGGGCGTCGTAGAACAGCGTGTCGACGGCTTGGTTGCCGTGCAGGTCGACGATCTGGAGTCGGCCACCGGCCGGTACGGTCACGAGTGCGCCGTCGCCGGCTTCGACCACGGTGTCGAGGGCGGTCGTCGTGTCGGTGATGGTCATGCGATCAGCTCCCGGGTCAGGCGCAGCGCGCGGACCGCTTCCTCGCGGAGGTCGGGATCCTCCACGTGGGCAGGCGTTTCGAGCTGTACGGAGATGCTGCCGGCTGGCCCGTCCGAGAGCGCGTGGGGTGCGGTCGAGATGAAGATCAGGAGGTCCTGGTCGGCTCGGAGCGTGACGGTGTCACCTGCGTGCGCGTGATCGGGGATGAAGGCGAGCGAGGCGCGTGGGTCGCTCGCGACGGCGACCTTGCTGAAGAAGTTGATGCAGCCGTGCAGATCCGCTTCGCCGAGACCGTGCTTGGTCAGCTCGAGCAGGAGGAGACGGTCGGGGAGGGCGCCGGTGAGACAGTCGTGCCAGTCGAGCGTCGAGGAGATGACGGTCGCCAACGCGAGACCCCGGTCGGACATCAGCACCATGCCGGGCTTGATACGCGCGGACATCTGCGACTTCAACGTGTCCGGGATGTTGAGGCGATCGAGGCGGTCGGAGCCGACGATCAGCACGGTCGCGTTCGCACCGTCGGCGAGCGCGGTCAGGGTGATGGTCCGTCCTGCCCGCACAGGTGCGGACCAAGCAGCACCACCGGGAATCTCGCGGTTCATGCGCTTGCCCCCTCCGCCTCGACGGCCGGTGCGGCGGCTGGCACCGGGACGCCGATGGACGCGTAGTACGCGGTGCGTTGGGCGCGATAGGCCAGGAGTCCGCCGCCGGCGACGATGGCGAGCGTGATCAGGGGCAGATAGTGGAGGTACCAACCTTCGCCGGCCGGGTCGTACACCTCCGCTCGAGGCCAGCCCAGGTTGATTGCCATCGCGAGGCCATAGGCGACCGCGACCACATTGACGACCACCCCGAAGCGCCCGAGCGAGAACAGCGGCCGCCCGTTCTCGTCCACCCCGGCCGGCAGCCCGCCACCGGTCAGGCGTCGCACCAGCAAAGGCGTCGTGACCATCAGATACGCGACGTACAGCAGCATGATGCAGACGCTCGCAAGGCCCAGGAACAGGCCTGCGTTCCCCACGTTCACGACCAGGCAGACGGCAGCCAGCACCCCAGGTACGACGGTCGCCGCCACCGGCGTGCCGGTCCGCTCGGACACCTTCCGCAGCTGCCGCGAACCCGGCAGCACGTTGTCCCGCGCCATCGAGAAGATCATCCGCGCCGCAGCCGTCTGGATCGCGAGCGTGCACACGCAGACCGCAAGCGCGACGTCGAGCAGCAGCAGCTTGCCCGGCGTCGTACCCAGCCGGCTCGTCAGCACATACGGCAACCCCTGCGTGGCCAGGTTCCCGTCCGTCAGCGACGGCGCCGCCATCAGCGCCGCGACGATCAGGAACGCACCACCGATGCCGGAGGCAACGACCGCGCGGATGATCGTCCGCGGTGTCGTCGCCCGCGGCTTGTGCGTCTCCTCCGACAGCTCGCCCGCGCTGTCGAACCCGACCAGCACGTACGCCGCCATCAGTGCCGAGATGAGCAGCGGTCCGACGTACCCGGTTGTGCTGTCCAGGTTCGTCGTGTGCAGCACGACCGACGGACCGCGCTCGGCGTGGCTGGTCAGCAGGACGACGATCAGAACCACACCGATCAGCTCACACGTCACGCCGACCGAGTTGACGACCGCGGTGATCCGCACACTGGTCGCGTTGAGCAGAGTGGTCGCGACCAGCAGGATGCAGCCGAGGAGTACGGCGTTCGCCGCGCCGTCCTTCGACGCCAGAGCAGGATCGCTGCCAACCAACTGGAATCCGGGCCACACCGCAGGCAGCACGACCTGCAACGCGATCGCCGCGGTCGCCAGAGTGATGATCTGCGCGATCACCATCGTCCACCCCGCGAACCAGCCGACCACAGCACCGCCGAGACGACGGGCCCACTGGTAGATCGCCCCGGACAACGGATACCGCGCGGCGAGCTCCGCGAAGCACAACGCGACCATCAGCTGGCCGGCCAGGACAGCGGGCCAGGTCCAGAAGAACGCCGTGCCGCCGAAGCCGAAGCCCAGCCCGAACAGCTGGAAGACGGTGGTGAGGATCGAGACGAACGAGAAGCCGGCCGCGAACGACGCGTAGCTGCCGACGCGGCGGGAGAGCTGCTGCGCGTAGCCGAAATGGCTGAGGTCTCGCGCGACTGATTGATCCGTGCTCAGTGTTTCTGAGGGTGCTGACATTCCGGCCTCCGCTGGGGATCAGGCCCGGAATGCACGCACAGCAGCCCGGGGCCTTTCAAGGCCTCCCGGGCTTTTGTCCCGCCGTGGAACGGCGCCCTGCTGCGAGCGCCGCCTCCCCTCTCGGACCAGTCCTGCTGTCAGCTCGACCAGCAGCGGAACCCTAGGGGCGCCCCGCCGTCCCGGCGGGTCCTTTCCAGTTCAGGGCCCGCCGGTTTCAGCAGTCGTCCTCACTTGTAACGCCGATGTAAAGAAAACCTCTCACCGTTTCTGGCTTACAGACCTGCGCGGAAACCTTCGCGCCAGGACGCGTACCCGGGCTGCCAACCGAAGGTCTGCTTCGCCAGCGTGTTGTCCGCCCCGCGGATCTCGGTGAACGCGGCGACCCCGACGTCCCCGACCGCGAGCCGACCCAGCCAGGCCGGGATGTGCCGCGGTGCCTTCGCCCCGAGAATGCGAGCGAACTCGGGCAGCCAGACCACCGCCTGCGCCGGGTCGTCGTCGGCGATGTGGAACACCCCGGTCACGTCGCTCTCGACCGCCTTCACCGTCGCCGAGGCCGCATCGTCGTAATGGACGAACGACCAGACGCCGGTACCGTCGCCGATCAGCGGCAGCCGGCGCTTCTGGATCATCTCCACCATCGAGCCGCCCTTGCCGATGTCCCCGGTCGGCCCGTAGAAGCTCGCGTACCGGAGCGCGACGCCTTCGATCCCGTCGGCGTTCAGGACCGCCGACTCGAGGTGCTTGATCCCGGCCATCGTCTGCTGCTGCGCGGGCACCGGGTTCGGGTCGAGCGGGTCCGCCTCGGTCTTGGCGGCGGATCCGCCGTGCTGCAAGTTCCAGCCGGCGTACGACTGGACGACGAACCGTCGTACGCCGGCAGCCTGGGATGCGGCGAGCAGGTTGTCGGTGCCTTCGGTCCGCAGCCGGTTCGTCATCGCGAAGCTGTCGTCGAAGTGCTTGAAGTCGATCCCGCCCTTGAGCGCGGTCATCTGGTGTACGACGACCTCCGGGCGGACCTTCTCCACCGCCGCACGGACGGCGTCGGCGTCGAGCCCGTCCGCGAGTACGGCGTCCGCCCCGAACGACCGCACGCTGCTCGCGCCGGACTCCGACCGGGTCATCCCGGTCACCTGGTGCCCGGCCGCGATCAGCTGCGGTACCAGCGACCGGCCCAATCCACCGGTCGCGCCTGCTACCAAGACCTTCATGTCATCCTCCGTCGTCTGCTGTCACGACCCGGAGGACACGCGGCGGCCTCAGCTTTGTGACATGACCCGGATCACACCTCGGACGTCAGCGTGAACTCGGTCGGCCCGAACGACACGTTCAGTTCGCCGTCGACGGTCATCGAGTCACCGGCGACCCGACAGGTGAACTTGGCAACGAACGGCGTCTCGACCCACCGCAGCGTGGCCACGAACGCGTCGCCGTCGCCGTACGCGCTGGTGAGGATCCGGCCAGCGCCCGGTGTGGTCTGCTCCTGCCAGTCGCCCGGCCCGCAGACGACCTCATGGGATCCACTCCCGTCGAACTCCTCGAAGCTGAACACCCCGGTCCCGTCCGCCTCGAGCCGTACGCCGGTCAGCCCGGCATCGTTCCGCTCGGTGAACCGATAGGTCCGCCCGTCTCCGCCGACCGGAGCCGAGCCAACCGGCGGCAGCAACTCCAACCGGGCCGGACGCGAGACCTCTGGGACCTCTTTGCCCTCCAGCGCCGGCAGCAGATACTCCCAGACGGTGTTCAGGATCGCCTGCATGTTCGTCGTCGCGCTGGTGATGATCAGCGCGGTGTCGTAGTCCGGGAACACCAGGCAGTACTGTCCGAAGGCGCCGTCGCCGCGGAAGGTGTTGTGCCGCCCGCGCCAGAACTGGAAGCCGTAGCCCTGCTTCCAGTCCGGATTCTCCTCGCTGTCGTTGGGGACCTGCTTCGACGTGGCCGCTTCGTACCACTCGGCGGGGACGAGTTGTTTGCCGTCCCACTCGCCGTGCTGCAGCAGGAGCTGCCCGAAGCTGGCCAGCGACTCGGTGTTGATGCTGAGTCCCCAGCCGCCGGTCGTGATGCCCTCCCTGGACACCTGCCAGGTCGCCTCGGTCGCACCGAGCGGCTCGAACAGCCGCGGCCGCAGGTAGTCGAGCAGTCGCTCGCCGGTCAGTCGCTGCACGATCGCGGACAGCATGTACGTCGCGCCGCTGTTGTAGACGAACACCGTGCCGGGCTCGTGCGCCACCTCGAGGCCGAGGAAGATCTTCACCATCCGGCGGTCGCGGCTGAGCGCCTCGACGGTGTCCTGCGAGTGTCCGGTCGTCATCGTCAGCAGATGCCGGATCTTCATCGCGGCCAGGTTGTCGCTGACCGTCTCCGGCAGCTCGTCCGCCTCGAAGAACGAGATCACCTGGTCGTCCAGCGACAGCAGGCCCGCGTCGATCGCCAGCCCGACACCTGTCGAGGTGAAGCTCTTCGACACCGAGAACAGCAGATGCGGATCCTCCAGCCGGTACGGCGCCCAGGCTTCCTCGAGCACGACCTGGCCGTGCCGCAGCAGCATGATGGTCTGGATCTCCGGCTCCCCGGCGTCGAGCGCTCCGACAAAACTGTCGAGCGCCGCGGCGGACAACCCCTGGGCTTCTGGCGTACTCCGTGGAAGTCTGCTCACGCCGAGCACGCTATCTCTACGAACGGACAAAAATAAGGTGAGTCCTGACAGGCGGGCAGCCGTCATCGTGAATCCCGTCAAGGTCGACGTCGACCCGTTCCGTCGTACCGTCGAGACCGCACTGACCGAACGGGGGTACGGCGCCCCGCTGTGGCTGGAGACTACCGAGGACGACGCCGGGGTCGGGATGGCCCGGCAGGCGATCGAGGAGAAGGTCGATCTGGTGCTGGTCGCGGGTGGCGACGGCACGGTCCGGGTGGTGTGCGCGGAGCTGGCCGGGACCACGATCCCGGCCGCTGTACTGCCGGGCGGGACCGGGAACCTGCTCGCCCGCAACCTCGGCATCTCGCTGGAGATGGACGACGCGCTGAACGAGCTCCTCGACGGTTCGGACCAGCGGATCGACAGCGTGCAGATCAAGGGTGACCAGCTGCCCGACGACCGGTTCGTCGTGATGGCCGGCCTCGGTCTCGATGCCGCGATCATCGAGGACGCGCCCGACGACCTCAAGAAGCGGGTCGGCTGGGCGGCGTACGTCGTCTCCACGGTGAAGAATCTGAACCACCCGTTCGTCCACGTCGAGATCACGATCGACGACCAGCCGCCGGTACGCCGTCGCGCGCGGACCGTCGTGATCGGCAACGTCGGCACGCTTCAGGCGAACATCCCGCTGTTCCCGGACGCAACACCCGACGACGGCCGGATCGACCTGGTCGTGCTCGCACCGCGCCGGATCAGCCACTGGCCCCGGCTGGCGCTCGGTCTGGTGATCAAGTCCTGGCGCGAACGCGGTGTCGAACGCTTCACCGGCAAACGGATCCAGGTCCGCGCCGACCGTGCCGCACGCCGCGAGCTCGACGGCGACACGATCTCCGAGGGTACGACGCTGGTCGCGGAGGTGGATGCGTCAGCGCTCGTCGTCCGCGTGCCCTGACGGCTGGACGTGCGTCAGCTTCTCGGGGTTGACGACGCCGTGGATCGCGCTGATCCGGCCCTCGACGACCACGAACGACCAGATCGCGACCGTCCGGTTCGACGGGTCGTGGATGCGGAGCGCGGGCTGATTGCCGACGTGCACCGGTTCCGCGCCGAGTTCGGGGAACTTGCCGAACGCGGTGGCCACCATCCGCCCGACCGGCAGGGCGCCGTGCAGCGGGTGGGGGAGTCCGATGGCCTTGCCGCCGCCGTCGCCGGTGAACGTGACGTCGGGGGCGAGCAGCTCGACGAGGGCATCGATCTCGCCCTCCTGGGCGGCCGCGGTGAAGCGGCGTACGAGCTCGTCCCGTTCGTGCGGTGAGGCGTCGAAGCGGGGGCGGTTGTCGGCGATCCGGCGACGGGCGCGGACGGCGAGCTGGCGGCAGTTGGCCGGGGTCTTGCCGAGGATGTCCGCGAGGTCGTCGTACGAGTAGCCGAAGACGTCGCCGAGCAGGAACACCGCTCGCTGGTCGGGGGAGAGTCGCTCGAGGACGACGAGGAAAGCGGTGGAGAGCGAGTCCGAGAGCGCGGCCCGGTCGGCCAGGTCGACGTACTCGTCGACGGCGGGTTCCGGCAGCCACGGGCCGAAGTACTGCTCTCGTTGCCGACGTGCCGAGCGCAGCTGGTCGATCGCGAGCCTGGTCGTCACGGTCGTGAGGAAGGCTTTGGGAGAGGCGACCTCGGGCTCGCGATGCAGGCGCAGGTACGCCTCCTGGACGACGTCCTCGGCGTCGCCGAAGGTACCCAGCATCCGGTAGGCGATCGACAGCAGCAGCGGTCTGAGTTCCTCCATCACACCTTCACAGACGATCGAGTGTGTCTCTGAGTGACAGTGTCACAGGAGTTGCTAGCCGATCGTCTGCAACCGACATGAACACGATCACCTGGATCTTCACCGGCGCACTCGGCGTCGTCTTCACGATCTCCGGCGTCCTGAAGTCCACGATGTCGCGCGCCCGCCTGATCGCCACCGGTCAGACCGGCGTCGCACCGTTCCCGATGCCGCTGGTCCGCTTCGTCGCCGTCTGCGAACTCCTGGCCGTAGCCGGCCTCTTCGCCCCGTGGCTCACCGACACCGCCCGCATCCTCACACCACTGGCCGCCGTCGGCCTGGTCTTCGTAATGATCGGCGCCGCAACCTCCCACTCGTCGCTCCGCGAACCCCGCTCGACGGCCGCCAACACCATCTTCCTGGCGCTGGCGGCCTTCGTAGCTGCTTCTCGCTTCGCGGGGCTCTAACGCTGAACCAGTACGGCGACGGTCCGCGGTGGGACTGTTGCCGTGCCGGTGGTCGCGTTCCAGGTGGTCTGCTTGACGACCGGGTCCGACCCGCCGGCCTGGACCGGCGAGAGCGACAGGTTGGCGCCGGTGAGGCCTGATACCTGTTGGGTGACGGTGTTGCCGGTGGAGTTGAAGACGACCACGACGCCCTTCAGCGCCGGGTCGACATTCGGTCCCACTGTGTCGTCGATTCGCATGGTGATGACACCGGGGGTGGCGCCGCTGACCGGGAAGCTGAGCTTCTGGTTGATGAGATCGGCGGTGCCGAGGCGGAACAGCGGCGTCGAGAACCGGAGCTTCAACAGATCCGCCGCGGCCGCCGAGGCGGTCGACACATCTGTGGACGACGGCTTCAGCGCTGGGTTGGCGAGGAGCGGCTTCATGTACGGCCACTTGGCCTCGTTGTCGGGCTTCGGGGGGAGGCCGTGGCCGAAGCCGTTGTCGGCGCCGGTCCAATCGAGGGTGTTGAACCAGTCGCCGGAGTCGTACGAGTTGCGGTCCAGCGACTTGCTGCGCAGCAGGTCCGCGCCGGCGTGCCAGAACGACGGGGTCTGCGCCAGCGCGGTCGTTGCCAGCGACAACGTGTTCATCCGGATCCGGGCCGGCATCGGCAGGTCCGTCGGCAGCTTGTACGTCAGCGTGTCCCACAACGTTTCGTTGTCATGGGCATCGACATAGCTGATCACCTCGTCCGGCTGATCGGCGTACCCGGCCGGTGAGCCGTTGTAGTCGACACCGTCGCCGCGCACCGTCGTACCCGACTCGACCGAGCGGAAGGTGAACGAACGTAGGTTGCCGGCCAGGCCGAGCTGGACCAGGTCGGTGTCGTGCGCCAGCCGCTTCGCCCGGTCGTCCGGTGTGCCGTTGATCGGGTCGCCGTTCGGGTCGCTCGCCTCGCCGGAGCCGAAGCCCTGGATCCGCGGGTTGTCGTCGAACGGGCCGCCGCCGCGGACCGCGTCGCGCATCCGGTCGGAGAACGTGCCGATCCCGGTGCCGCCGAGATTGCCCTGCCGGGCCTGGACGAACAGCGCGTCGTTCGCGACCTCGCCGAAGTTCCAGCCCTCGCCGTACAGATAGATCGACTTGCCGTCGACGCCGTCCTTGGCGAGCGTCAGCTTGTCGAGCGCGGCCCGGACCTTCAGCATGTTCGCCTTGCTGTGATGGCCCATCAGGTCGTAGCGGAAGCCGTCCACGTGATAGTTGCGAGCCCAGCTCACGGTGCCGTCGACCATGATCTTCTCGGCCATCGCGTGCTCGGTCGCGATGTTGCTGCAGCAGGTCGAGGTCTCGACCTTCCCGGTTGCGTTCAGCCGCTGGTAGTAGCCGGGCACGATCTGGTCGAGCACCGACGTCGGCGCCTCACCGGCCGCAGGCGTGTGGTTGTAGACTTGGTCGAGTACGACGCGCAGGCCGGACTTGTGCAGCCCGCCGACCATCGTGCGGAACTCCGAGACCCGTGCGAGCCCGTCCTTCTGAGTCGCGTACGAACCCTCCGGCGCGAGCCAGTGGTACGGGTCGTAACCCCAGTTGAACCCGTCCTTAGCGGCGACGGCCGTCACGCACGCCTGCTGCTGGTCGGAGTCCGGCGGCAACGCCTTCAGATCACACGCCGGCGTCTGCTGCCCGGTCTCGGGGATCGACGCGATGTCGAAGGTCGGCAGGAGGTGGACTGTGTTCAGGCCGGCCTTCGCCAACGCTTGCAGATGCTTCGTCCCGTCACCTTGGTCCGCGAACGCCAGATACGTACCGCGATGCCCGGCCGGCACCGTGCTGTCGTTGATGGAGAAGTCGCGGACATGCAGCTCGTAGATCGTCGAGTCGACGCCCCGCGCGAGCTTCGGCGACGGCGTCTTCGTCCACAACGCCGGCTGCCCGGCCGGGTCATTCAGATCGGCTGCAACGGAGTACGTCGAGTCTGTGGTCAACGCGACCGAATACGGATCGGTGACGACATTCGTCTCCACCTTGCCGGTGCTCGGCGCGTAGACCTTGACCTCGAAGCGGTACGACGCGTTCTTCCACGAGCGCGATCCGGTGACCGCCCAGGAACCGTCATCGTTGCGCTTCATCGGAACAGCCGCCGAGCCGACCACGAGCCGCACGCTCTGCGCAGTAGGCGCCCACAGCGTGAAGGTCGGCACCCCGGCCTTCCAGGTGACGCCGTACGAGCGGTTCGCCGCGCTCCCGTACACATCGTCGAGCACACCGGGTATCTGCACACCTGTTGCGTCCAGCAACCGGCCGGCGTCGTCGTACTGCGCCAGTCCGAGCTGCCCGGTGAGGATCTTGCGGGCGTCAGCGTTGTCCAGCCGGAGCGTCGTATAGCCCGGTTTCACGATCTTGGAGTCGTAGCGCAGGCCGGTCGACGATCCACCGATGTCGTCCGCGTCGATCTTCAACGAGGCCGTGTCGGACCAGTGCAGCCGCCAGCGGTATCGCTCAGGGTGGGCGACGGCCGGTACGGCGAGCGTGTTGCGGTCGAGCCAGTACGCCTTTGCCTGGCTCAGGTCCGGCGTCGCACCCGGCTTGGACGTCGTCACTGTGAACTGGTGCGTCGCGAGCACGTACGAGAACGTGACCACGAGCCCGTCACTCGGCACCGAGACCGGCACGTTGTTGGCCGGGTAACTCTCGTCCCAGGACAGGTTGTGCGCGACCTTCGCCTCATAGTTGCCCGCTCCCAACTCGCTGGTGGACCAGGTGTACGTCCCGTCCCCGTCCTCGTCGGTCAACCAGGGTCGCATGCAGGACGGGTCCCAGTCGGCCGGACAGCCCAGCTCGGACTGGAACGACCCGGGCACGGTGATGATCGGCCCCTGCGCGCTGGAGGTGACGTAGTGCCGCCCGTGCTCGTAGTAGAAGGTGACTGGCCCGCTGGGACCGGTGTAGGAGATGTTCGCGCCGTTCGCGACCCCGCCGGCGCCGTAGTTCTCGTCCCAGGTCTTGTTGATGGCCGCCTTGTAGGCGTGCTCACCGGCCAGGTTCGGGTACGTGCCCTTCCACACCTTGTCCTTCGGGTCGAGCGTCAGCTGGGCCTGGTCGCAGTCCGGCGCCCAGTCCGCAGTACAGCCCATCTCGCTGTTGTGGTCACCCGGCACGCTGACATTCGCCGGCTGTACGACGGGACCGGTGCCGCCACCGCCACCACCTGCTGCGGGTGCGTCGCCCACGACGCCGTACGAGCCGGACACCGAGTAGTTGCCGGCGGCATCCCGCAGTACGGCGCGGTACTCGAGCAGAGTGCCCTTCGCCAGCCCGGACACGTCCTGGTAGACCCGGTACGGCGCGTTGTCGTCCGCGCCGAGCCGCTTCCACGCCGCCGTACCCACCGGGCGGTAGCCGAAGGTCACGGTGACCGGAGTGTTCGCCGGCACCGCAGCGGCGATCTCAGCGCGCCCACCGACCGTCGCACCGAGCTCCGGCGAGCTCATGTAGACGGCAGGCGCCTTGGCGGGCTTCGGGACCTTCGTCTGCGCCTGGTAGACCGTGACGGACAGCGGAGCCTGACTGAGGACCACACGACCTTCGCGGTCGGTCTTCACCGACTTGGAGCCGCCGTAGACCGGCTTGAGCCAAGTGTTCGGCCCGTACGTCGGCACCGTCGCGGACGCCGCCGTCTTCGAGTTGTTCGAGACCACCAGGTACTCGACGTTGTCGCTGCCGAGCCGGCTGAACGCGTAGAGCCGGTTGGTGTTGGACGAGTACCGGTGCACCTGCCGACCGTCCGACAGCGCGGGGTACTTCGCCCGCAGCTTCGCCAGCGCCGCGATGTGCTTGTACATCGGCGAGTTGACGTCGTACCGGTCCTTGTTCCCGATCGTCGTCGTACCGCTGCCGTCGACGACCTCGTCGTCCGCGTAGTCTGCGGTCTTGGTCGCGAACATGTCCTGCCGCGCGTCCTTGTCGCCGCCCGGACCGGTGAAGCCCTGCTCGTCGCCGTAGTAGATGACCGGGTTGCCGCGCGTCAGGTACATCAGCGAGTGTGCGAGCTCGTCGCGCTGCAGGAGATCCTGGCCGTTCGCGCCGCCCTGCTTGAGGAACATGCCGACGCGGCCCATGTCGTGGTTGCCGAGGAACGTCGGCAGCTCGTACGCGTTCGAATCCGCGTCCGTGTAGTAGTCGTCGTCGGCGTAGAAGTCCCGCAGCTTGGTACTCGGATCACCCTTCGCGTAGGCGACCGCGTTCTGCTGGAACCCGAAGTCGAGCGTCGCCTGCAGATCGCCCTTGGTGGTGTACGTCGACATGAACTGCGGGTTCGCGTCGAAGACCTCGCCGAACATGAAGAAGTTCTTCGACCCGGCGCTCTTGGCCGCGGCCAGGATCTGCGGGGAGAACTTCTGCCAGAACTCGATGTTGACGTGCTTGACCGTGTCGATCCGGAACCCGTCGATCCCGAACTCGGCCCAGGTCTTGTAGACGTCGATCATCCCGTCGCGGACCTTCGGCTGCTCGGTGAACAGGTCGTCCAGCCCGACGAAGTCGCCGTACTCCGCGCTCTCACCGGCGAAGGTGGAATCGCCGCGGTTGTGGTACAGCGTCGGGTCGTTCAGCCAGGCCGGCACCTTGACGCTCGCGTCGGCCGGGGTCCGGAACACCGGCACGTTCGGGAAGCTCGTCTGCGCGTCCAGCGGCGGGAAGGTGTCGCCGCCGGCGTACTGCTTGTCGTCGAAAACGTTGCCCTGAGCATCCTTGTACGGCGACGTCGACTTCGGGATGTACCCGTAGTTGTGGGACTGGTAGTCGATCACGTCCGCGGTGTGGTTGGTGATGATGTCGAAGAAGACCTTCATCCCCTTCTTGTGCGCGAGCGTGATCAACTGCTTCATGTCTGCGTTGTTGCCGAGGTGCGGATCGATCTGGGTGAAGTCGGTGATCCAGTACCCGTGGTACCCGGCGCTCACGTTCGCGCCCTCGCCTTGCACCGGCCGGTTCTTGAACGACGGCGTCAGCCAGATCGACGTCGTACCCAGGGACTTGATGTAGTCGAGCTTCTGCATCACGCCGGCCAGATCGCCGCCGTGGTAGAAGCCCTTGTCGGTCGGGTCCAGCCCGGTCTGTAGACGATCGCCGGTCAGCCCACCCGCGTCGTTCGACTTGTCGCCGTTGGCGAAGCGGTCCGCCATCAGGAAGTAGAACCGCTCCTTGGTGAGGTCCGGTCGCAGGCTCGGCGAGGCCAGCGTCTTGTCCGCGGCGGTCACCGTCGATCCGGCCAGGTCGACCGGCTTCACCGTCACAATGTGACTGGTGTCGTCGTAACTGAACTGCAGCTTGGCCGGTCCCTGGATGCTCAATGGGATGTTCTGCCCGTTCAGCACACCGCCGGCGCCGTAGTTCTCGTCCCAGCCCTTGTTGATCGTGACCTTGTACTCGTACGTCCCCGCCGGCACGTCGAACACCTTCGTGTACGGCGCACCCGCCCCGAGGCTGGTCGCGTCACATCCCGGATCCCAGTCGGCCGGACATCCCAGCTCGCTCTGCAACGAGCCGGCGAGCGTCACCACGCGGTCCGCGGCGACCTGCGCCGGTGCCGGTGACGCCGTACCCAAACCCAGCACCACGACTGCGGCCGCGGTGACCCCTGCCGTCCAACGCCTGAACCCGCGCATCACGGTTCCCCTCCCGCCGACTCACCCTTGGGCCGGACGCTAACCCGCGGCTTTTACCGTGAGGAGGGCTCGAATGTCACGGTAAGGTCACGAGGTCCGGCAGGGTGGTCTCGATCGGGGTCCGGAGGACGGTCGTGGCCTGTTCGTCGTACGGCGTTGGCCGGGCGTTCACGATGATCAGCGGCTTCCCGGCGTTCAGAGCGAGGTCGCAGAGACCGGCGGCCGGATAGACCTGCAGCGACGTGCCGACGGCCAGGAGCAGGTCGGCGGCCTCGGTGGCGGCGACGGCCCGGTCCAGTACGTCGCGGTCGAGCGACTGGCCGAAGGAGACGGTCGCCGACTTGAGGATGCCGCCGCAGACCTCACAGGCCGGGTCCTCATCACCCGACTCGAGTCGGGGGAGTACGTCGGCCATCGGGATCCGCCGGCCGCACTGGAGGCAGTCGACGTACCAGACCGTCCCGTGCAGCTCGTGGACGAGTGACGGCGACGATCCGGCCTTCTGGTGCAGCCCGTCGACGTTCTGGGTGGCCAGCCCGGTCAGGCGGCCCTGCCGTTCCAGCTCGACCAGTGCGAGGTGGCCCGGGTTCGGCTCGGCGGTCCACGCCGGTACGGCGAGACGGTGCTTCCAGGTCGCCACGCGGACCTCGCGACTACCGACGTACTCGTCGATGTCGAACATCGCCTCCGCGGCGGGGTTCTTCGTCCACACACCCTGTGGCCCGCGGAAGTCGGGGATGCCGGAGGCGGTCGAGATCCCGGCTCCCGTCAGTACGGCGATGCGTTCGGCGTCGATCACACCTTTGACGGTATCCACTCCGACGCCAGTATCGACATCACGATCTCGTCAACCCACTTACCTTCCCAGAGCAGCGCGTCCCGCAGTACGCCCTCGACCTTGAAGCCTGCCTTCTCGTACGCGCGCTGGGCCCGCGGGTTGAACGCGTAGACCCCGAGGCTGATCCGGTGCAGCCCGATCTGACCGATTCCGTAGCCGATGATCAGCCGGGTCGCCTCGGTGCCGAGCCCGCGGCCCTGGCCGGCCGGGCCGATCAGGATCCGGAAGTTGCAGCACTTGTTGTCCCGGTCCCAGTCGTTCAGCACGGCCTCGCCCACGACCTGCCCGGAGGCCCGGTCGACGATGGCCAGGTCGAGCCGGTCGGTCTGGTCCTTCCGGGTGCGCATCCACTCCCGGGCTTGCTCCTCGCTGATCTCCTGATGGCTCCCGGTCAGCCGGGTCACGTCCGGGTCGGCCATCGCGGCAGCCAGCGCTTCGTAGTCACCCTCGTCCAGCGGTCTCAGTACGACGAGATCGCCGGTCAGCGTGGGTTTGTACGCGAAGTCGGTCACCCCACCGAGTCTGTCAGCTGACGCGCCGGACGACGTAACGTTTTTGGGCCGCTTCCACGAGGTCCTGCGAACGCATCCGGCACCAGGCCGGGATGTCGACTGCTGCGGCCGGGTCATCGGCCAGGAGGGTGACCGTTTCGCCGATGGCAACAGTCGGTAGCGCCTTGGCCAGTTTGATCACCGGGAGTGGACAGAGCAGGCCGCGACAGTCCAGCTCGACGTTCACATCCCCACCTCCGCCCGGATCCGCTGCACGATGCCGGGCAGGACCTGGCAGAACCGGTCGACATCGTCGTACCTGGTCTCACGGCTCAACGACACACGGACGTTGCCATGGGTCAGTACGCCCATCGCGGCCAGGACATGCGAGGGCTTGAGGGTGCTCGACGTACAGGCTGAGCCGCTGGAGACTGCGAAGCCTTCTGCGTCCAGGGCGGTGACAAGGGCCTCGCCGTCGACGTACAGACAGGAGAACGTGAGGATGTGGGGCAGCCGGTCGTCAGGATCGCCCACCACCTCCACATCTGGCACGTCGGCCGGCACGCGCCGCCGTACCTCGTCGATCCACGCCCTGTGCTGCTTGTTGAGCTCCTCGGCCTCACCGAGCCGGGCCTGCAGCGCGGCCGCCGCAGCCAGCGTGTTGGGTACGTCGGGGAAGCCGGGGGAGAGCCCGTCCTCGCGCTCGTCCATCGGCCACGCCGGCGCGATCCGCGTCCCCTTCCGCACCGCCAGCAGCCCGACACCAGCCGGTCCACCCCACTTGTGCGCACTGGCCGCCAGCACCGACCAGCCCTCGGGCACGGGGTCATGCCCGACTGACGCGGACGCATCAACAAACAGCGGCACGTCCTCGCAGTCCTCGGCGATCGCGGCGATTGGTTGCCTAGTACCTACTTCGTGGTTGGCCGACTGGACAGCAGCCACGGCGACACCAGGCCGCCGTACTGCGTCCGCGAACGCCTCTTGATCAACCCGGCCGCGGATGTCCACGCCGACTTCCACACCCTCGTCCCCAGCGCTGTGGAGAACGGCGGAGTGCTCGACGGTCGTGTGGACAACCTGTGTGCCGACCCGCCGGCGCGCGGCTCGTACGGCGGACAGCCCGGCCTGGATCGCCGTCGTACCGGAAGTCGTCAGGTAGAGCTCGTCCGGGCGTACGCCGATCGCGTCCGCGAGGACGGCACGGGCGTTGTCCAGCAGGAGCCTGGCGGTCCGTCCTTCGTGGTGCAGACGCACCGGATCGGCCCATCCGGAATCCACTGCCGACAGCAACATTTCCCGTGCTGCCGGGTGCATCGGCTCCGCCGACGCGGCATCCAGATACCCACGCTCGCTCACACGGGAAACGCTAAGCCCTACCTATGCGCAGGGACGCGAAAGGTGTCCAGTAGTGTTTGGTCGTCAGTCTCACTTGGGAAGGGAAAGGCGCCCCGTGGGTTCGAACGGCACGCCCGGAGTGGAGGAGCGACCGGCAGGTTCTGCCGGCGCCACACGACCGGCGAAGCGTCGCCTGCTGGTCGGCAGTGCAGTGGTGCTCGGCACCCTCCTGCTGACCGGTTGCTCGACGGCGACCACTGAGCAGTGGAAACGACTCGGTCTCCCCGAGGGCGCATCCGACCGGACCGAAGCGGTCCGAAGCCTCTGGATCGGCGCGTGGATCGCCGCGCTGATCGTCGGCGTGATGGTCTGGGGCCTGATCCTCTGGGTCTCGGTCCGGTACCGCAAGCGCAACGACGACGCACCCCGGCAGGTGCGGTACAACCTGCCGCTCGAGGTGCTCTACACGCTGGCGCCCTTCGCGATCATCGGCGTGCTGTTCTTCTACACGGTGGAGCACGGCAACAAGATCACCGCGATGTCGGGCGACCCGCAGCACACCGTGAACGTGGTCGGCCAGCAGTGGCAGTGGACCTTCAACTACAAGGACACGGTCGAAGGGCAGCAGGGCGTCTGGGAGACCGGCACGATGGACCGGCCGGCCACCCTGTGGCTGCCGGTGAACGAGTCGGTCCACTTCGACCTGACCTCGCCGGACGTGATCCACTCGTTCTGGGTGCCGTCGTTCTACTTCAAGCTCGACGTGATCCCGGGCCGGACCAACAAGTTCGAGCTGACCCCGACCAAGATCGGCACGTTCGAGGGCAAGTGCGCGGAGCTCTGCGGGCTCTACCACAGCCGGATGGTCTTCAGCGTCAAGGTCGTCAGTCGCGACGACTACGACTCACACCTCCGTGAGCTGGCCGCCAGGGGCCAGACCGGCGCCGCCACCGGAGGCTCCGACGCCACCACCATTCCCGGCACAGGAGAGGGCGAGAAGTGACCGACTTCGCCGAGCGCACCGGCGCCATCGGTACCACCACCGCGATTCCGCGGCAGCGCACCAAGGGTCAGATCCTGGTCAAGTGGATCACCACGACCGACCACAAGCTGATCGGGCACATGTACCTGATCACGTCGTTCGCGTTCTTCCTGATCGGCGGCGTGATGGCGCTGATCATCCGCGCCGAGCTGGCCAAGCCGGGCCTGCAGATCGTGAACGAAGAGGTCTACAACCAGCTCTTCACCATGCACGGCACGATCATGCTGCTGCTGTTCGCGACCCCGCTGTTCGTCGGCTTCGCGAACGAGATCATGCCGATCCAGATCGGCGCACCTGACGTCGCGTTCCCACGACTGAACATGTTCAGCTACTGGCTGTTCCTGTTCGGCGGTCTGATCACGGTCAGCGGCTTCTTCACCCCGGGCGGCGCGGCCGACTTCGGCTGGTTCGCCTACGCCCCGCTGTCCAACGCGGTCCGCTCGCCGGGTATCGGCGGCGACCTGTGGATCATGGGCCTGTGGATGGCCGGTCTGGGCACCATCCTCGGTGCGGTCAACTTCGTGACGACGATCATCACGATGCGGGCGCCCGGCATGACGATGTTCCGGATGCCGATCTTCACCTGGAACATCCTGGTCACGTCGATCCTGGTCCTGATCGCGTTCCCGATCCTGGCCGGCGCGCTGCTCGTGCTCGAGGCGGACAGAGCCTTGGGAGCCCATGTGTTCGATGCCGCGAACGGGGGGCCACTGCTGTGGCAACACCTGTTCTGGTTCTTCGGACATCCAGAGGTGTACATCATCGCGCTGCCGTTCTTCGGCATCATCACCGAGATCCTGCCGGTCTTCAGCCGCAAGCCGGTCTTCGGCTACATCGGCCTGGTCAGCGCGACGCTGGGTATCGCGGTCCTCTCGGTGGCGGTCTGGGCGCACCACATGTTCGTCACCGGCGCGGTGAACCTGCCGTTCTTCTCGTTCATGACGTTCCTGATCGCCGTACCGACCGGCGTGAAGTTCTTCAACTGGATAGGCACAATCTGGGGCGGATCGGTGTCGTTCGACACCCCGATGCTGTGGGCCGTCGGCTTCCTGACGACCTTCCTCTTCGGCGGCCTGACCGGCATCATCCTGGCCTCGCCGGCCCTGGACTACCAGCTGTCCGACTCGTACTTCGTGGTCGCGCACTTCCACTACGTCGTCTTCGGCACCGTGGTGTTCGCGATGTTCGCCGGGTTCTACTACTGGTGGCCGAAGTTCACCGGCCGGATGCTGAACGAGCGACTCGGCAAGCTGCACTTCTGGCTGCTGTTCATCGGCTTCCACACGACGTTCCTGGTGCAGCACTGGCTGGGCGTCGAGGGCATGCCGCGCCGGTACGCCGACTACAAGGCGAGCGAGGGCTTCACCACGCTGAACGAGGTCTCCAGCGTCGGCGCCTTCATCCTGGGCATGTCGATGCTGCCGTTCTTCTACAACGTGTACAAGTCGCGGAAGTCGCCCAAGGTCGGCGTCGACGACCCGTGGGGCTGGGGCCGTTCGCTCGAGTGGGCGACCAGCTCGCCGCCGCCGCGGCACAACTTCGAGAAGCTGCCCCGGATCCGTTCGGAGTCCCCGGCGTTCGACCTGCACCACGCCGAGCTCGCACTGGCGGAGTACCCGGACAACCGGGCCGGCGCCGACAACCTGCTCGACGCGGGTGAGGACCAGGGCCGGGTCGAGCACCTCGAGGAGATCGTCGATAACGAGACCGAGGGGAAGGACAAGGCGTGAAGGTCGAAGCCTGGGTCTTCGGGATCCTGAGCGTTTTCGTCGTGGTCGTCACGCCGATCTACTGGCTGATGTCCAACGACCCCACCGGCACCACCGCGCTGGTGATGACGTTCTTCCTGTCGCTGCTGGTGGCGTTCTACCTGAGCGTCACCGCTCGCCGGATGGACGCCCGGCCGGAGGACCGCAAGGAAGCGGAGATCGCGGAAGGAGCCGGTGAGCTCGGCTTCTTCCCGCCGTACTCCTGGTGGCCGCTGTGGTGCGCGCTGACGCTGGCGGTCGTCGTACTCGGCATCGTCTTCGGCTGGTGGCTGTTCATCGCCGGAGTCGGGATCGGCATCGTCACGCTGAGCGGGTTCATCTTCGAGTACTACCGCGGTGACCACGCTCACTGAGTGTGCTGACGCTGCTCGCTAGTTGAGCATCGTACGAAAAACGCCGTCCGGGAACGAACCGGGCGGCGTCTTCGTGCGTCTTTAGGAATGCCACCGGTACGGACCGTTGTGGTCCGTACCAGTTGAGTGGCGGTGCGGTGCGAAGAAATGTCGCTGCGGCAGGTTACCCTTACCGCGGTTTGACTAAACAGGGGAGAGCTGGGGAATGGTGAGCGGTTCGGTGAGGAAGCACGGGCTTGCCGTGGCGGGGATCTGCGTGCTGCTGCTGGCCGGCACGGCCTGCAGTGACACGAAGGCCGACGGAGGTAACGGCAGCGGCGGTCAGTCGACCCCGTCAACGTCGCAGAGCAACTCGCCCGGTGCATCGACCACCCCGGGCGACTCGACCACGCCGTCGGAGTCGCCCGCGGCCAGCATCGCCGTCGTGCCTGCCAAGGGCGCGTCCTCGGTGCAGCCGGACAAGCCGGTGACCGTCACCACGACGGCCGGCAAGTTGTCCGAGGTCACGCTGAAGGACGACGACGGCGACAAGGTGGCCGGCAGCTTCAACACCGAGAAGACCCAGTGGACCTCCACGGATCACCTCAAGCCGGGCGCGTCGTACACCGTGAGCGGCTCCGCCGAGGGCAGTGACGGCGGCAGCGTGCCGATCAGCTCGACGTTCAAGACGCTGAAGGCGACCAAGAGCCTGAAGGCCTCGGTCGTCCCGCTGAACGGCGAGACCGTCGGCGTCGCGCTGCCGATCCAGATCTACTGGAACAACCCGGTCAAGGACCGCGCCGCGGTCGAGAAGCGGCTGAAGGTGACCACCTCGGTCCCGGTCACCGGCACCTGGCACTGGGTGAACAGCAAGCAGGTGAACTACCGGCCGATGAACTACTGGCCGGCCGGCACCAAGGTGGCGGTGAACATCGACACCCAGGGCGTCAACGCCGGTAACAACACCTGGGGCACCTCGAGCCGCAAGATCGCCTTCAGCATCGGCAAGTCGGTCGTCAGCAACGTCAGCGTCAAGAAGCACACGATGACCGTGACGATCAACGGCAAGCTGGCCCGCACCATCCCGATCACCGCCGGCAAGGACGGGTTCACCACCCGCAGCGGCGTCAAGGTGATCATGGAGAAGTTCACCACCAAGCGGATGGACGCGGCGACGATCGGCATCAAGCCGGGCGACCCGAACTACTACAACATCAGCGACGTGAAGTGGGCCCAGCGCGTCACCAGCTCCGGCGAGTTCATCCACGGCGCCCCGTGGTCGGCCGGCAGCCAGGGCAGCGCCAACGTCAGCCACGGCTGCGTCGGCATGAGCCTCGCCGACGCCCAGTGGTTCTTCAACCAAACCCTCCGCGGCGACCCCGTCACCGTCACCGGCACCACCCGCCACATGGAACCCGGCAACGGCTGGACCGACTGGAACACCACCTGGGCCGCGTACAAGAAGGGCTCCGCCCTCTCCTGAACAACTAGAGCGATCGAAGTCAGTGGTTGAGCTGGGCCGGACACCTCACGGAGTCCGGCCCAGCGTCACGCCTCGGCGCTGAACAGTGCCGGTTTGAGCTCTGTCAGCCTGCGAGCGGGTCTGCTGAGGCAAAGGCAGCTGCTTCCCGAAGGACGACCACGTCGGCCCTCCACCGAGACCGAGGCGCTCGGGCCAGGCCAGTACCCCCGCCGGACTCAGCGACGAGCTCAGCGGCGGGCCCTGAGGCGGGCCCTGAGGCGGGCCCTGCGGCGGATCTAGCGGCGGGCTCAGCGGCCGGTTTATCAGCGGGCTCGGCGGCTGCCTGTCCGGGCGGGTCAGTGATCGGCGGCTCCAGTCCGGCGGGGTGGTCGGCCGGGTGGAGATCAGGTCGCCATCCGCCCCGGTGATCGGTCGGGCGGAGGGCAGGTCGCCGTTCGCCGGGGTGGTCGGCTCGGCGGGGGGCAGGTTGGTGTCTGTTGGGGTGGTCAGCTTGCCGGGGGTCGGGCCGTCGGGTGGGTGGGGGATCGGCCCAGGTGGGGCGGATGACGTGCACGGTGTCGTCAGCGATGGTGACGGTCCAGTGGCCGTGGTGCAGGTCGACGTGGTGGCGGCGGCACAGGAGCACGAGGTTCGAGATCTTGGTCTCGCCGCCGTCGACCCAGGAGATCAGATGATGGGCGTCGCACATGATCGGTGGTGCGCCGCAGATTACGCAGCCTCTGTCGCGCGCGTTGAGAGCGCGGCGCATCGCGCGGGTGACGAGCCGCTCGGAGCGGCCGACGTCCAACGGTTCCGAGTGCGACCCGAGCACCAACGGGATGATCTTCGCGTCGCAGGCGAGGCGCCGGACGGTCGCGGCCGACAGCCCGTCGCCGTACACCAGTTGTCCGCTCGCGTCGGCGGTCGCCGCTTTCAGATCTTCGAAATCGATGGTTATCGTCACCTGCGGCTTGGCCGTCGACTGCTCTGCCTCGACCGCTCCGGCCGCGGCGCCGAGGGCAGCGGTCAGCGCGTCGGCCTGGCGCTTGTCGCGGGAGCGGGGATCGGGTTCGCCGTCGACGGTCTTGTGTGGGCGGGCGCCGGCGTGGATCAAGGCGCGGAGCAGTTCGGCGTTCTCATTGGCGAGGTACCCGCGGAACTTCACCCCGCGATCCGCGGGCGTCAAGGTCAGCGACTCGCGCCCGTACGCCTCGAGTTCCTCCGGCTCGGGGCCATCGGTGTCGAGGATGTCCCGCATCTGGTTGCCCGCCCGACGCAGCTCACCCGGTGACAGGTGTGCGGCCAGCTTCACCAGCTCCCGCTCGGCGGTGTCACGATCGTCGATCGGGACGTGAGCCGGCACCCGCTCCAGCGCCGAGACGATCGCGTCCGCCTGAGCAGGCCTCAGCAGCCATCCGTCAGCGTCAGGATTAGAGTGGGCGGCAGAGTCGGCGGCAGGTGCATCGGATAACGCGCCGGTCCGATCGAGGGCGGCGGACACAGCCGGGTACTTCGGCAGCGCCTGCGCGAGACGAACCGTACGGCGGGCCGTCGGCGGGTCCAGGCGATAGCGGAAGCGCAGGAGCTCCGCGGTGTCCCGAGCGCCGAGCTCGGCGGCGTACCCGGTGCTCTCGACTGTGGCGACAACACTCAACCTGTAGGACTCCAGACGGGCGATCTCGGCATCCACCGCGTCGAGAGTCGACAGCAGTTCGCCGCCGCTCATCGACCACGCCGGCCGCTCGCCCAGGAGTTCCATACGTCGACCCTAGGCGGCTCTGTCGACGATCCGCGAACCAGAATCCCCTTATTCTGTGGGCAATTCGTGGGCCCACGCAGTCAACAGTCCAGCAACCACCTCCTCCGCGTGGAGGGACGGCAGCGAGTGGTGGGTCGCGGTCTCGAGCTGTACGACGGTGGCCGCCGGGCTGACCGTGGTGACGCGACGGGTGAGCCGGGCCGGGTCCTGGCTCTTGCTGCGGCCTGCCACGAACACCAGTGGAGCGATCGTTCGCAGTTGGTCGTCCGTGGGGCGTTTGGTGCGGACGAACGGCGTAGAGGGCTCCTCGGCGGCCAGACCTGCCAGCTCGAGGACCTGAGGGTCGACGGGGAGGCCTTGGGTTTCCCAGCGGAGGAAGGAGATGCTGCGGGCTCGGGAGGGGCGTACGAGGCTCGGCAGCGCTCGGAGGATGTAGGGGAGACGCAGGCCGGTGTAGCAGTCGGTCGGGTCGAGGAGGGCCAGGCGGGTGACGCGGTCCGGGTGGGCGATGGCGTAGGTCAGGGCGATCCAGGCGCCGTACGAGTGACCGCAGAAGGCGGCGCGGTCGATGGTGAGGCCGTCCAGGACGTTCGACAGCCAGGTGTGGAGATCCGCGGGTGTCTTGGGGGTGCGGCCGGTGTTGGTGGTGCGGCCGGCGTCGACGATGAGGTCGGGGGCGTAGACGCGGTACTGGCGGGCTAGGTGGGGCGCGACGGTGAACCAGACGGGGGAGGTTGCGCTGTGGCCGGGGAGGAGTACGACGGGTGGGGCGTCCGTGGGGCCGCAGGCGTTGATGTGGGTGGTGCCGAACTCGTCGGTCAGTTCGAGTTGCTCTACCGGAACGTCCCAGCGGGTGAGGAGAGCGTCGTACGCGTCCTGGAAGGTCATGGTGTCGAGAATAGCTCACTCAGTGAGGTAAATTGAGGGCATGCGTGAAGGAGTGATGCCGGCTGACCCCGAGCGGGCGGCCGCACTGGAGTTGGTGCATCGGTTGCGGGACGTCGCGCTCAGGTGGGAGCTCGCGATCGGGGAGTTCGCCAGGACGACCGGGTTGCACGCCACCGACGTACGCGCGCTGGTGAGCCTCCTGGACGCCGAGCGGGCCGGGGAGGAGGCCACGCCCAGCTGGCTCGCTCAGCAGCTCGGAATGACCTCTCAGGCGACGACAGCGGTCATCCACCGCCTGGAGGCCGCCGGGCACGTCGAACGGCTCAGAAGCCGCACAGACGGCCGCAGCGCCCGCCTCCACGTCTCGGACAGCGCCGTCGACCTCGGCTGGCAGTTCTTCGGCCCGCTCCTCGACCGCATGATCGCCACCACGCAGACCCTCGACCCCGACCAGCAGAAGCTGGTGAAGGTCTACCTGACCGCGGTGTCAGACGCGCTGGGGTAAACGAAGAAGGGCCCCGGCGAGTGCCAGGGCCCTTCTTCGTTCGGTACGACGTCAGCTGCGGTCGCTGGTGACCTCGCGGTAGGTCTCCGTGTCTTCCGTCAACTCGTGGATCTCGTCGGCGTCGTGCGCGTGCTCGTGCGCCTCTTCGAGCTCCTGTGCGGTCGGCTTCTGCACCGCGTCGGCGAAGTAGAACCGGGACAGCGCTGCGCGGACCTTGTGCAGCGCCCGCCGCGGTGCGCGGACACCGTTCTCGTCGGTCTCCGGACCGATCTCGTACGGCACGACCCGGTCCCGCGCGGTGAGCGAGTACGCCTCGTACGTCGAGATCGGCTGGTGCTTCTCGGTGTACTTGCCCTCGGGCGAGCGCACGATCACACCGGTCTCGAGGCCGTGGGTCAGGCGGGCGTGGTCGGCCCGCTGGAGCGAGATCGCCCAGCGGCGCGCCACCCAGAAGGCCAGGATCGGCCCCAGGATCACCGCGAACCGCAGGAACCAGGTCACGTTGTTCAGCGAGACACCGAAGTGGGTCGCGATCAGGTCGTTACCGCCACCGATCCACAGCAGGGCATAGAAGGTGATGAATGCGACGCCGACACCGGTCCGGGTCGGGACGTCCCGCGGCCGGTCCAGCAGGTGGTGCTCGCGCTTGTCACCGGTGATCCAGCCTTCGATGAACGGGTACAGCGCGACCAGCGTGACGAACGCGGGTGGAATGATCAGCGCCGGGATGAGCAGGTTCCAACCCAGCGTGATACCCCAGAAATGCGACTCGAAGCCGGGGAATATTCGCACCGCGCCTTCCAGCCAGCCCATGTACCAGTCGGGCTGCGAGCCTGCCGTCACCTCGGCCGGGTTGTACGGCCCGTAGAGCCAGACCGGGTTGATCTGCATCACTGCGCCCATCAGCGCGGTGATGCCGAAGACCACGAAGAAGAAGCCGCCGGCCTTGGCCGTGTACACCGGGAACAGCGGGTAGCCGACCACGTTCTTCTGCGTCCGGCCGGGGCCGGCGTACTGCGTGTGCTTGTGGTACACGACCAGGAACAGGTGGGCCGTGACGAGGCCCAGGATGATTCCCGGTATCAGCAGCACGTGGACGATGAAGAATCTCGAGACGAAGTCGTCGCCCGGGAACTCACCGCCGAAGATGAAGAAGTTCATGTACGTGCCGACCACGGGTGACGCCTGGATCATGCCGTTGGTGATCCGCAGACCGGTGCCGGACAGCAGGTCGTCGGGCAGGCCGTAGCCGATGAAGCCCTCGACGATGCCGAGGAACAGCATGCCGAAGCCGATCAGCCAGTTCAGCTCACGCGGCTTGCGGAACGCGCCGGTGAAGAACATCCGGAGCAGGTGCACCATCATCGCGGCGATGAACAGCACGGCCGCCCAGTGGTGGATCTGCCGGACCAGCAGACCGCCGCGGACGTCGAAGGTGATGTCCAGCGTCGAGGCGTAGGCCTCCGACATGTGCAGACCCTTGAGCAGGCTGTACGAGCCGTTGTACTGGACCTCGGCCATCGACGGCTTGAACCAGAAGGTCAGGAACGTGCCGGTCAGGATCAGGATGATGAAGCTGTAGAGCGCGATCTCGCCCAGCATGAACGACCAGTGGTCGGGGAAGACCTTGCGCAGGTTCTTCTTCCCGATCTTCGCGATGCCGAGGCGATCGTCGACCCACTTGACCGGGCCGGGGAACTCTGTGTTTGTCGACACTGTTGTCACCCTCGTTCGAAGAAGCTCGGGCCGACCGGCTCTTGGAAGCCGCTCTGCGCAACCAGATAACCCTCGCTGTCCACTGCCAACGGTAGCTGAGGCAGCGGCCGGGCCGCAGGACCGAAGACGACCTTGGCGCTGTCGGACAGGTCGAAGGTCGACTGGTGACACGGGCAGAGCACGTGGTGCGTGGTCTGCTCGTACAGCGAGATCGGGCAGCCGACGTGGGTGCAGATCTTCGAGTAGCAGAGGATGCCGTCGACGCCCCAGTTCTCCCGGCCGGGCTTGGTGCGGATCTCGCTCGGCTTGATCCGGACCACGATCACCGCGGCCTTGGCCTTGGCGTTCTGGTACTCGGTCGCGTTCTCCTCCTGCAGCGGGGCCAGGTTGGCCGGCGCCGCGTTGACCAGCTGGCCGACGATCAGGTCGGACGGCTTGATCGGGCGGTCGGTGACGTCGTTGACGACCCGGATGCCCTTCGCCCAGATGGTGTTGTAGAGCGCCCGGCCCGGCAGCGGGCCGAGGTCGCGGAGGAACACGATGGCCGGCAGTCCGAGCACGCCCAGCGCACCGATCAGCGAGTTGCGGATCATCTTGCGCCGGCCGAAGCCCGACTCGGCCGTGCCCTGCTTGAACGCCTCGGTGATCTCGGCGATCTGCTCGGGCGAGGAGTGCGCCGCGTGCCGGTCCTCGGAGATCTCCTCGTCGACCATCAGCTTCTTGGCCCACTGGATCGCGCCGGCGCCGATCAGGAACAGCGCCAGGCCGATGCACAGGCCCATGACCATGTTGTTCGCGTTGCCGGACAGCGGCCCGAAGACGAGCTCGGAGTCCCGCGGAATCGCGAAGTACGCCACGCAGGCCCCGAGCACCAGCACGGTGGCCAGGCCGAACATCGCCGAGACCTGCCGCTCGACGCGGTCGGCGGCCTTCGGGTCGATGTCGGTGATCCGCGGCTCGTGCGGCTCCAGGCCCGGGTCCGGAATCGGCTCCGCCACCTCGAGAGCGGTGCCGTGTTCCTCCTCCGGCTTCACCGGCAGATTGTCGTTACTCATTTGGCCTTCGCTCCCTTGGCCTTGACGCCCTTGGCGCCGATCCAGACCGCTACGCACACCAGCAGACCGATGCCGACGAACCAGCCCCACAGACCTTCGGAGACCGGGCCGAGCCGGCCGAGGCCGAAGCCGCCCGGGTCCTTCTGCGCCTGCAGTGCCTTCAGGTACGCGATGATGTCGCGCTTGTCCTCGGGCTGCATCACCTGGTCGGAGAAGACCGGCATCTGCTGCGGGCCGGTCAGCATGGCCTCGTAGATGTGCTTCTCACTGACGCCCATCAGCGACGGCGCGTACTTGCCGTTCGGCAGTGCGCCGCCGCGACCGGCGAAGTTGTGGCACGCCGTGCAGTTGGTACGGAACAGCTCGCCGCCACGGGTGATCTGCTCGTCGGTGGCCTTGCTCACGTCGTACGAGTCCTGCGCCGGGACCGCGGGGCCGGGGGCCAGCGAAGCGATGTACGCCGCCAGCGCCTCGATCTCCTCCTGCGTGTACGCCGGGCTCTTGCGCGGGATCTGCGCACCCGGCTGCATCGCCGGCATCCGGCCGGTACCGACCTGGAAGTCGACCGCGGCGGCGCCGACGCCGATCAGCGACGGGCCGGCCATCTTGCCCGCGCCGTTCCCGCCGCCCTCGGCGTTCAGGCCGTGGCAGCTGGAGCAGCCGACCGCGAAGAGCTTCTTGCCCTCCTCGATCTGCTGGGACTGGGCCGAGTTGTCCGCCACCGCGTTGTCAGGGGCGAAGGCGGCGTACGCCGAACCCACTGCCAGGAGGCCGAACAGGAGCACGACGAGGCCGGCGGACCGGTGCCGTCGTCGCGCGGAGAGAAAGCGCGCCGGTGACAAGGAAGGTCTCTTCTCACTCATTTGAGCAGGTAGATGGTCGCGAACAGGGCGATCCAGACCACGTCGACGAAGTGCCAGTAGTACGACACGACGATCGCCGAGACGGCCTGTTCGTGGGTGAACTTTCGAGCCATGTACGTCCTGGCCAGGACGAACACGAAGGCGATGAGGCCGCCGGTCACGTGCAGCGCGTGGAAACCGGTGGCCAGGTAGAACACCGAGCCGTAGGCGGTGGACGAGATCGTCAGACCCTCGTGCACCAGGCCGGTGTACTCGGTCACCTGGCCGGCGACGAAGACCGCGCCCATCAGGTACGTGAGGATGAACCACTCACGCATGCCCCAGTTCCGCGGGTTCGCCAGCGAGCCGACCCGGCCCACCTTGCCGTGCTCGGCGGCGAACACGCCGGCCTGGCAGGTGAACGACGAGGCGACCAGGATGAACGTGTTCACCGAGGCGAACGGGACGTCCAGGAGGTGCGTCGACACCTGCCACAGCGTCTCCGTACCCGGAGCGGCGGCGGCGGTCGTCACCGACCGGATCGTGAAGTACGCCGCGAACAGGGCGGCGAAGAACATCAGTTCGCTCGAGAGCCAGACGATCGTGCCGACACTGACCATGCTGGGACGGTCGTGGTGTCCGTGTTCACGAGACGCTGGGAGCGCGGTTGCAGTGGCCACGCGGTCATTATGTCGGTCCTCGCGTTCAGCGCTACGACCACCCCCGTGCATGTCGTGAACCGGGTGTTCCTACTGTTGAAGCGTGCTTCCCCTCCACGCCACGCCCGGCGACCAGATCGAGCCGTTGACACCGGTCCGGTTGCTGACGGCATGGACCTTCGAGCCGGTGTTACTCGGCGTGATCATCGTCCTCGGCGGGTTCTATCTGTACGGCGTCCACAAGCTGCGCAAACGCGGTGACAAATGGTCCCGGGCGCGCACGTTCTCGTTCGTCGGGCTCGGGCTGGGAAGTGCCGTGATCGCCACCCAGTCGGCGCTCGGCACCTACGACACGGTCCTGATCAGCGTGCACATGGTTCAGCACATGATCCTGTCGATGCTGACGCCGCTGATGATGGCGCTCGGCGCACCGATCACGCTGGCGCTCCGGACGCTGCCGCCGCGGCCCCGGAAGTGGTTGCTCTCCGTGTTGCACTCACGGATCGCCAAGGTGCTCTGCTTCCCGTTGATCGGCTTCACGCTGTTCGTCCTCAGCCCGTGGGCGCTCTACTTCAGCGGCTGGTACGACGCGACGCTGCACTCCGCCGTACTGCACGACCTGTTGCACCTGCACTTCATCCTGGTGGGGTCGCTGTTCTTCTGGCCGCTGCTCGGGCTCGACCCGGTGCCCGGCCGGGTGATCTACCCGTTCCGGTTGATGCTGACGTTCCTGACGCTGCCGTTCCACGCGTTTCTCGGCATCACGATCATGTCGGCCAGCAAGCTGATCGCCGAGGACTGGTACACCAGCTTCGGCCGGTCCTGGCCGCCGTCGCCGCTGCGGGACCAGTACATCGCCGGCGGTCTGTTGTGGGGTTCGGGTGACCTCGTCGGCGTGGTGTTCTTCGCCGTACTGTTCGTCCAGTGGGTGCGGGAGTCGCAGCGTGAGGCACGCCGTGAGGACCGGCGCCTGGACCGGTTGGAGGAACAGGCTCGCCGGGCCGAACAGTCGCCCCGGTAGCATTCCGGGTGTCCAGTCTTCTTTGAACAAGCTTGGGATGGATCGATGAGTTCAGAGCGTCCGCTGAAGGTGCTGCTCTACAGCGACGACCGTACGACGCGGGAGTCCGTCCGGCTGGCCCTCGGCAAGCGTCCGGCGGCTGATCTGCCCGAGCTCGAGTACGTCGAGTGCGCGACCGAGCCGGCGGTGATCAAGACCATGGACAAGGGCGGGATCGACCTCGCCATCCTCGACGGCGAAGCGGTGCCGGCCGGCGGAATGGGGATCGCCCGGCAGCTGAAGGACGAGATCTTCCAGTGCCCGCCGATCCTGGTCCTCACCGGCCGTCCGCAGGACGCGTGGCTGGCGACGTGGTCGCGGGCCGAGGGCGCGGTCTCGCACCCGATCGACCCGGTCCGGATGGCCGAGGTCACCGCGGATCTGCTGCGCCAGCGCCTGGCCAAGCTGCCCGCCACGACTGCCTGAGTCATGGCCGCCTACACCTGGCCACAGGTGCTCGGGCCGCTGTTGCGGCATGAGGACCTGGAGGCCTCCGCCACTGCATGGGCGATGGAGCAGATCCTGTCGGGCGCGGCGACGCCGGCGCAGCTGGCCGGGTTCGTGATCGCGCTGCGGTCCAAGGGCGAGACGGTCACCGAGGTCGAGGGCCTGGTCGCGACCATGCGCGACTTCGCCACCCGGATCAGCGTCTCCGGCCGGACGCTCGACGTCGTCGGCACCGGCGGTGATCAAGCCCACACGGTGAACATCAGCACGATGTCGGCGATCGTCGCGGCCGGCGCCGGGGCGAAGGTCGTCAAGCACGGCAACCGCGCGGCCTCGTCCGCGTGCGGTGCTGCCGACGTACTCGAGGAGCTGGGGATCCCGCTCGACCTCACCGGGCCGCAGGTGGCCGAGGTGGGGGAGCAGGTCGGGATCACGTTCTGCTTCGCGGCGGCGTTCCACCCGGCCCTGCGCAACGCGGCGGTGCCGCGGCGGGAGCTCGGCGTACCGACGACGTTCAATCTGCTGGGCCCGCTGGCGAATCCGGGCGATCCGTCGGCGCAGGCGGTCGGGGTCGCGGACGGGCGGGTGGCCGGGCTGATGGCCGGCGTACTCGCGCGGCGCGGGATCGACGCGCTCGTGTTCCACGGCGACGACGGGCTGGACGAGCTGACCACGCGGACGACGTCGCAGGTGTGGGTCGTCGGTGGCGGGAAGGTCGAGGGGCCGGTCACGCTGGATCCGCGTGAGCTGGGGATCGAGCCGGTGTCGGCGGATGCGTTGCGGGGCGCGGACGCGACGTACAACGCGAAGGTCGTGCGCGGGCTGGTCGACGGTGAGCCGGGGGCCGTGCGGGACGTCGTACTGCTGAACGCCGGGGCCGCGCTGGCGGCGTACACGCCGGAAGAGGGTTCGGTGACGGCGCGGATCCGGGCCGGGATGGACCGGGCCGCCGAGGCGATCGACTCCGGGGCCGCGAAGGACGTGCTGGACCGGTGGATCGCTGCCTGCGCTTCGGTGCGCTGAGTTTTTGGAAGGGCCGGCGGGGGTGACCCGCCGGCCCTTTCGTTATTTGTTGATCGCGATCTGGCTGACCTTGTAGCGCCAGACGTTCTGCCAGGCGGGGGTCGAGCCGGCGATGTCGGCGATCGCCACGTCCGCCGTACCGTCGCCGCGGTCGATCACGGCGATCATCACGGTCGAGTAGGTCTCGGTCAGCTTCGGCACCTTGACGACGACCTTGGCGACGATCTCGTGGCCCGGGTGGCCGTTGACCGTGATCGCCTTGTGGGTCGTGCCCTTCATCACCTGGGCGTTCTTGTCGTACAGGGCGACGATCGCGCGGGAGCCGATCTGTACGGCGGCCTCCTTCAGGCCGGCCGCGGTGTTCTTGTACGGAATGTCCGGCGGGAGCTGGCCGAAGGCGGTGTAGTTGCCCCAGGACGCGCCCTTGCCGTCGTAGTTCTTGTGCACGGTCAGCCAGATCGCGGCGCCGCCCCACAGGCCGGTGGTCTCGCCGTAGTTGCCCCAGGCCGAGCTCATGATCGGCATCGTGTCGTTGTTCGAGGCAACCATCACGGTGCCGAGCACCTTGCCGTACGGCGTCGGCGTCTCGGACGGCTTCACCGACGGGCTGACGGTGTCGATCGGCGTACCACCTGAGGGCAGGGCGACCGGGCTGACGGCGTCCGCCTTCGACCAGATCCAACCCACGCTCAGGCCGGTGGTGGCAAGAGCGGCGACGACCAGCACGATCGCACCGATCATCCGGGCCCGCCCACTGATCCCGGGCAGGCCGCCGATCCTGACGTCGCCGTTGCCGCCGGGCAGCCGCCCGCCGTCGCCGCTCCCGCCGGGCAGCCGCCCGCCGGTGCCGATCACGCCGTACGTATTACTCGCGCCGACGGGGTGCGTGCCGGCGGCGGCGTGCGAGCCGGCGGCGTGTGCTCCGGCGCCTTGCCCGGTCGCACGCGAGATCGTCTGCCCGAGCGACGGTTGTCCGGTGGCGCCGGGCTGCTGCGGCGGCCCGGCGTGCTGTCCGTGCTGAGGCCCAGTTGCCTGCATCTGCCACCCGGCCTGCCGAGGCCCACGCGACGGCGCACCTTGCGGCGGCCCCCACATCTGCCCACCCTGCGGCTGCCCAGGCTGCGGCTGGCCGAGGGGTGGCTGCTGCGGACCGGCTTGTCCCGGCGGGCGCTGGCCCGGTTGCGGTTGCCCGGGTTGCGGCTGCTGCGGACCGGCTTGTGCCGGTGGGCGCTGGCCCGGTTGCGGTTGCCCGGCTTGTGGTTGAGCGAGGGATGGCTGCTGGGGGCCGGCTTGTGCTGGTGGGCGCTGGCCTGGTTGCGGTTGCCCGGCATGGGCCGGACCAGCGTGTCCTGGACCCGGCTGACCCGACCACGGCGGTTGCCCGCCCGGGCCTGGCTGACCTGGCTGACCTGGCTGACCTGTGGGCTGGGGGTCGCGGGGTGGGGCGGCGTGTTGTGGGCGGGTGTGCTGTGGGTTGGGTTGCTGGGGAGCTGGCTGTTGGGGCGGTTGGACGCCCCACATCTGGCCGCCCGGCTGCGGTTGGCCGGGTAGTTGCCAGCCTGGGTTTGCGGGGGCCGCGTGTTGCGGGCGGGCCGGCGGCGGGGGTGGTGGAGCGGGGGCGGGGGACTGGCCGAAGAGGGCATCCCCGGAGTCGGACGGGCTCTCCGGGGTGTTCTGCGCAGGCTGGACCCACGGGTTGGCGGAGTCGCCGGATGTGGGTACTGCGGGCGGCCCGCCGTCGCCGGTTTGGGACGGGGTCTGGTCTTCGTTCTCAGCCAACGTTGATTCCCTTGTAGGCCTGGCTCTCGGCCGCCTTCAGATCTGGGCGGTTGTTGGGGATGCCGCTGATGTAGGCGACCGCCGTTCCGTCACCGAGGTCGAAAACGGCCACCGTCAGCGTAAGCACTCGATCGGTCACTGCCGCCGACTTCGCGGTCACGGTTTGCTGGTAGAACCAGCCCGACTTGTTCGTCCGCTTCACCGCGCCGTTCGCGACCGTCCGGTACGTCGCCGGGATCGACCCGTACATGCTCGTCCGCAGCTGCCCCGACAGGGTCGCCGCGGTCGCCTTCGGGTCGCCGTTGAAGCCCGACCCGGTCCCGAGGCCGCCGACGAAGATGTCCGCGGTCCAGTCGTCGGCGCCGCTGACGTTCTCCTGCAGGACGATGTGCTGGCCGCTGGAGTTGAGGAGCTGCTGGACCAGGCGCTTGCGGTCCGACCACGGCGGGTTCCGGCGCGGGAACGAGATCGCGTCCGACGAGATCCGTCCGATGCCCTCGTGCAGCTTCGGGTTCTTGGACTGGCCCGGCTTGGTGCTGCTCTGGTTCGTCGGCGTGCCGGTCGACTGTGTCGGCGTACCGGTCGGGTTCGGGTCGGCCTTCTTGTCGTCGCCTCCGCCGGTGATCAGCACCACCGCGAGAACGATCAGCAGCACCAGCGCGACCCCGCCGCCGAGAATCAACGGCAGCTTGGCACCGGACCGGCCGCCACCACCGCCGGAGCCCTTCGACTTCTTGCTCCCGACGCCGGTGCTCAGGTCGGTCTGCCCGCCCCAGGCCTCGTTCTCGTCCTCACCCCAGGCGCGCTGGGTCTGCTGCTCGCCCCAAGCCTGCTGTACTCCGCCTTGCGGGCCTCCGCCTTGCTGGCCGGCGTTCTGCTGAACACCCCACGGCTGCTCGCCCTGCCCGTTGCCCCACGGCTGCCCGCCGTTCTGCTGCACGGGTGCGGAGTGCTGCTGGCCTTCGCCCCAGCTCGGGTCGTTGCCCCAGCCGTTGCTCGCCTGCTGGTCGCCGTTCTGCTGTACGGGCCAGCTCTGCCCACCCCACTGCTGATCGCCGACCTGACCGTTCTGCGTCTCGGCGGTCGCCTGCGGACCCCAAGGCCCGGACTCCTGTACTGCGTGCTGGTCGCCTACAGCCCAGCCGTTGTCCGCCGGCGGCGCGTCATTCCCCGCCGAACCCCAACCCTGCTCAGCACCCCAGCCCTGCCCCTGCTCAGCCTGACCGGCTCCCCAGCCTTCACCCTGCTCAGCCTGACCGGCTCCGGTTTCCCAGCCCTGAGCCTGCTCGGCCTGACCGGCTCCGGTTCCCCAGCCCTGGGCCTGCTCGGCCTGGCCGGCTCCCCAGGGCTGGTTCTGTTCCGGCTCCTGTTCTGCGGGCTGCTGCTGTGTCGGCTGGTCGCCCCAGAGCTGGACCGGCACGGGCTGTTCCTGCGTCGCGTCGTCCGCGTCCGGCATGGTCCACAGCGGCGCAGCGGGATGGTCCGGTGTCTGCAGGTCCTCTTCGTCGCTGGCCTCGACACCCCACGACGGCTGATCGCTCGTCTGCTGGTCGTCCTGATCGCCCGCCTGGCTGCCCCAGTCCGGCTGCAACTGCGCTGCGACCTCGGCTGCGTCCGCCGCCTGAACCTCGGGGTCCTCGCTCACGTCAGCAGCCGGCATGCCCGGCTGGACGTCCTCCTTCGGCGTCGGCGCGAACCTCGGCTGCTCGGTGAAGCTGACGTCCGACCAGCCATCAGTCGGCTCAACAACCGCCTCGCTGGTCTCGCTCGGCGAGGGCGCGAGCTTCAACGTCCAGCTGCCGGCCGGTGCATCGGCCTGCGCAGCTGGTACGTCGGTCGGTACGTCGGCGGCCGCCGTACCCTCATCCGCCGCGAGCTCCTCCTCGGTCACCTCGCGCTGGGTCCAATGCTCCGGGGGAGCGGGCGCGATCTCCGGCGCACCCCACGTCGCCTGGGCCCGCTCAGCCGCGCTCGGCCCGGGATCCTGGGCAGGCTCGTCCGGAGTCACCGCGCGTAGACGCGGTCCACCGTTCGCCTGCGTGGCGTCGTTGGTCGGTTCGAGGTCCCAGAGCTGCGGGGTAGGCGTCGGCTGCCACCAGCCGCCGGGATCCGCCTGCCCGTCCGGAGACTCCTGCTGTGGCTGCTGCGCAGGCTCCTGCACAGACCGCAGACCAGGCCCACCCGTCTCAGCCCCAACAGACTCCCGCCGAACCGGCTCCTGCCGACCCGACTCCCGCCGATCCGGCTCCCGCTGGAGCGGGTCCTGTCGAACCAGGCCACGCTGGACTGGCTCCTGTCGAGCCGACTCCCGCTGGACCGGCTCCTGCCGAGCCGACTCGCGCCGAGCAGGCTCCCGCTGGACCGGCTCCTGCCGAACCGGCTCCTGTCGAAGCGGCTCACGCTGGACCGGCTCAGGCTGAGCCGACTCCCGCCGAGCCGACTCCCGCTGGACCGGCTCCTGACGAGCTGGCTCCTGGCGGAGCGGGTCCGAGTGGTCGGCAGTTTCCTCCTGCTCGATCTCGGTTTGGTTGGTCCACTTCTCCCCGTTCCAGAAGCGGATGGTGTTCGGCTGGCCGGTGGGGTCGGGGTACCAGCCGGCGGGCGGATTGCTCATCCGCGTCCTCGCTCGGCGGTCGGCGCGAACGGACGACGCGCAAACGCACGAAGTACGCCGTTGTCGGCACGGAACTGGCCCCGGACGTTCATGTGTTCACCGTAACTTCAGCTCGTGTCAGTCGGACCGATCGGAGCGGTGCTCAGACACCGTCCTCTTCGCCGAGGCTGAAGGCCGCCTCCAGGTCGTGGCTGGAGTACGCGCGGAACGCGATGTGCGTCTCGGTGCTGAGTACGCCGGGCACCCGGTTCACGTGCTCGGGGATGACCGTGGCCAGGTCGTCGTGCCGCGCGACCCGGACCAGCGCGATCAGGTCGAGCCCGCCGGTGACGGAGTACACCTCGCTGACGCCCTCGATCGCTGCCGCCTGCTCGGCGACCTCCGGGATCCGTGCGACGTCGGCCTTGATGAACACGATCGCGGTGACCATGCCGTCCTCTCCTCGGTACTCACATCTAGACCCGCTGAAGCATAGTGCGATCGAGGCCCCGCAACGCTCTCGCCGTCGGTTCGTCCGCGGGCAGGAACGCCTCCATCCGCAGTTCCGACACCGTCACATCGATCGCCGTACCGAACCTGGTCAGCGTGGTGACGAGATGCAGGTCACCGTCGGGCGAGCGGAGCTGGAGCGGTACGGCGAAACCCAGGTGGTCCGGAGCCGGCCGAGGCGGGATCACCGCGATGAGCTCCTGGATCAGAGCATCCGACGACGGCGACGGGTACTGCGCGGCCTCGCGGGTCAGCGCATCGATGACGTGCCAGGACCATTGCGCGAAGTTGACGATCCGTGGAGCCAGGCCGGCCGGATCCAGCAGCAGCCGGGGGAGGTTGACCGGTGCCGTCAGCAGATGCTCCGCAACGCCGGCCGTGAGGACGTCGAAGGCGTGGTTGGCGAGGACCAGGTTGCCGATGCGGTCGACGACGACGGCCGGATACGGCCGATGGCCCTCGAGGATCGCGGCCAGCGCGGTCCGGACCGCCTCGAGTCCAGGCGCGTCGTACGGCGTCTCGTCGTACGCCGGAGCGTATCCGCCGGCGAGCAGCAATGCGTTCCGCTCGCGCAGCGGGACCTGGAGCGACTCAGCCAGCCGGATAACCATCTCCCGCCCCGGCGCCGACCGACCGCTCTCGATGAAGCTGACGTGCCGCTGCGTCGTCCCCGCGCGGATCGCCAACTCGAGCTGACTCACCCGCCGACGAGTCCGCCACAACCGTAGCCCTGCGGACAACTCTGATCCCATGCTGCAGTTCTAACCCACGCCACCGACAATCCATACCCAGCAGGGAATTGTCGGCGCACAACCCCTCCCGGCAAGGTCGTAGCCATGACCAGCAAAGACCTTGCAACCCGCTATGTAGCAGTTTGGAACGAGCCCGACGCCGACACCCGACGGAAGGCGATCGAAGACCTGTGGACCGAGGACGGCGTACACCTTCTCGAGCCGCCGGAAGAGATCGCGAAGCGCGCCGAGGAGATCGGCGTCACCGCGTCCCTGGAAGCCCGCGGCCACGAGGAGCTCGTACGCCGGGTCACCCGCGCGTACGACGAGTTCGTCGCGCCCGGCCAGTACGAATTCGTCCCGCACGGCGAGCCGGCCGCGCTCCGCGATCTGGTGAAGCTGCGCTGGGCGATGGTCCCGGCCGGCGGGGGAGAGGCGCTTGCCATCGGCATCGATCTCCTCCTGCTCGCCCCCGACGGCCGGATCCGCACCGACTACCAGTTCATCGAGGTCTAACCAACCCGCGCCGGACCCAACGGCCGCATGTGCCGGCGGCGTTCGGTCGGGTGGTGGTGGGCGTCGGAGTGGGAGTTGTCGAGGCGGGTGAGGTGGCGGCCGGCGCCGCTGACCGGGCAGGTCCAGGTGCCGTCCATCTCGACCAGGCGGATGCCGGGGAGCTCGAGCCAGCGCAGGATCAGCTCGATCTCCTCCGGTGACGCCGCCGCCACCGGGCCGATGCCGGGCAGCACCGTCTCGGCCGACGCCCTGAGCATCTCCAGATGCGGCCGCGGGTCCGTGCCGCGCGGCGTGAAACCGGCCGCTGCGAGCCGGCCGCGCCGGATCACGTGCAGTTCCCAGCCGCCGTCCTCGGTCCGCCGGGCCGCGCAGATCTCGGCGCATCCGGTGACCGACGCCATCCGCTGCATCCGCGCCGAGCTCCGCACGAACGCGCTCAACCGATCCCGATGTACGGCGGCATCCTCGAACCGCTCGTCCGCCGACAACAGATCGATCCGCCGGTCCAGTGCCTCGACCACCGGCGTCGGATCCACGGTCAGCGCCGTCCGTAGCCCGGCCACGAACTCGCCGTACGAATCCATCGAGATCCGCCCGTCGCACGGCGCGACACACCGGCCCATCTCGGCCAGCACACACGGCGACAACGAAGGGTGCTTCGACATCCGCGCGGTGCACTGCCGGATCGGGAACGCCTCGTGCAGCGCGGCCATCGCCCGCTCGGCCGTCTTCCGCGAGCTGAACGGCCCGAGGTACCCGGCGTCGTCGTCGCGCACCTGTTTGACCAGCGACAGGCGTGGAAACGGCTCGACCGTGACCTTCAGCCAATGCTGCCGCTCGGGGAACTTCGACCGCCGGTTGTACCGCGGCTTGTGCTCCGCGATCAGCCGCAGCTCGCGTACCTCGGCCTCCAGCGGAGTACCGCACTCGATCCCGCGGACGCCGGTCGCGATACCGACCATCTCGCCGATCCGGTTACGCGTCTCGGAGGCGGTGAAGTACGACCGGACGCGGGTGCGCAGGTCCTTGGACTTCCCGACGTACAGCACCTCGCCGCGGTCGTCGGTGAACAGGTACACACCCGGTGCGTGCGGCAACGTTTCGGCCAGGTGGCGCTTGGCCCGGACGGCCGGCGCGACCCGGGACGAGTACGTCTGCAGGTCCTCCAACGTTTGCACGCCCAACGACCCGACCCGCTCGAACAGCCCGTGCAGTACGTCGACGGTCGCCCGCGCGTCGGACAGCGCCCGGTGGTTCGGCGTCGTCATGGTGCGGAAGAGTTTCGCCAATGTCCCGAGCTTGCAGTTCGGCGCCTCGTCCGGGGTGATCACGCGCCGCGCCAGCAGCGCGGTGTCGACGACGGCGAAGTCGGGCCAGTCGTACCCGTGCACGAGGCTCTCGTGTTTCAGGAAGCCCATGTCGAACGGCGCGTTGTGCGCGACCATCACGCACCCGTGCGCGAACTCCAGGAACGCGGGCAGCACCGACTCGATCCGCGGTGACGTGGCAACCATCGAGTTCGTGATGCCGGTGAGTACGGCGATGAACGGCGGGATCGTCTCCGATGGGTTGACCAACGTCTGGAACTCGCCGACGACCTCACCGGCCCGCACCTTCACCGCGCCGATCTCGGTGATGCCGCCCTCGCCGGGCGGATTCCCCGTCGTCTCGAGGTCGACCACGCAGAACGTGATGTCGCGCAGCGGAGTACCCAGGTCGTCGAAACTGTGCTGCACACCGCGGATCGGCATCGTCGAATCCGTGGCCTGCGCATGCCCTGGGCTGGTCATGGTCACGACGCTAAGAGCCGCCACCGACAATTCCGCAGGTGACACGCCTGCGAGTCGACTAGGCTCTCTGTATGCGTACACAGGCGATCACTGCGAATCAGGGCCACACGCCCGTTCGCTGTGGTCTGCGTCACTGGAGCATCAGCTGCCAGGTAGTCGTTCCAGCCGGACTGCGGACCGGTGACTGAGGCCGGCACCGCCGCGAGCTCCGCCGCTACGACTTTGCCTGAACCGGTCCGGCAACGCGTCCTGACCCTCGCCGCACATGCCCTCGGCCAGCTCCCCGCAACCGACATCCCGGCCCCGCTGCGCCGGTTCGCCAGCTTCGCGCCGGCGAAACGGGCCAAGCTGTCCGCCTCGGTGCTCGGTCCGATCCTCGAGACCGACGACCACTTCCGCAAACTGACGGCCTTCGAGGTACGGCGGGAGCACCCGGAGCTCGGCGACGCCGTGGCCGATGGCGTACCGATCCCGGCGGCCGACCCGGTCGAGGTCGCCGCCCTCGCGTACCTGCTGCGACCCGACGACTGGGAGCAACACATCGCAGCGGCCGCCCAGGTCCCGGTGGAGAACCCGCGCGCCGACGAGGAAGCCGTCCACCGGCTCGCCGACCAGCTGGATCAGGCCCGCACCGAGACCCGTCAGGTCCGCGAACGCCTTCGTGAACAGGTCAACGAGCTCAAGGCCGAGAACGTCACGCTTCGCCGCAAGCTGAACGACGCGCGGCAGAAGATCACCGGTCTGCAGACCGATCTCGAGCAACGCACCAAGGAGGCCGAGACCGCCGACGAACGCGTCGACGCCGCCCGCGCCGACGTTGAGCGGGACCTGCGCAAGCTGCGGACCCGGATCACTGAGCTGGAAGCGATCGAGCACGCGGCCCGCCGTACTGCGGGACAGGAGCGGGAGCTCGCGTCGACACGCACCCGCCTACTGCTCGACACGTTGCTGGAGGCAGCGAGTGGATTGCGTCGTGAGCTGGCCCTGCCACCCGGGGGAGAGTTCCGCCCAGCGGACACAGTGGCCGGTTCAGAGCCCGAGGCGGCTCCGGTCGGACGTACTGCGCCTGAGGACGACCCGGCGCTGTTCGATGAACTGTTGGCGTTGCCGCAGGTGCATCTGATCATCGACGGCTACAACGTGACGAAGACCGCATGGCCGAACTCGCCACTGCATTCGCAACGTCAGCGACTCGTCACTGCGCTTGGTGCGCTGGTCGCACAACGTCGTGTCGAGATCACCGTGGTCTTCGACGGCGCCGAACTCTCGGGCCCTGTGCAACTGAATCCACCACGCGGTGTGCGGGTGCGGTTCAGTCCGGCCGGTGTGATCGCCGATGACGTGATCCGGCAACTGGTCCGGGCCGAGCCGCCGGGCCGCCCGGTCGTTGTCGTCTCCACCGACCGCGAAGTTGCCGACAGCATCATCAAACTCGGCGCCCGCGCACTCTCCGCGAGCAGTCTGATTTCACGCATCGCACGCACCTGACGACGAAAACTGTCGGCGGGGTTCTCTAGCGTCCTTCTCAGCCGGATGCAAGTCCGGGTGCTTCCCCACTTGGAGGATGTTGTGCTGATCGACTGCGACGCCTGTGTGATGAAGGGTCCGGGCTGCCAGGACTGCGTGGTGACGGTGGTGCTCGGGTTCGCTGCGGAGCGCTCCGGAAGTCTTCGCATCGACGACGACGAGATGGCCGCGCTGGACGCACTGGCCGATTCCGGTCTGGTGCCACCGTTACGCCTAGTACACGCCGTCAGCAGTGTCGAGCTCGATGCTGCTGCTCAAACCCCTTCCGATGAAGGCGAAACGATCGTTGGGTCGGGATGATCCTTCGTTAATTTTGGATCAAACCCGAGGGGCGAATTGCACTGGTCACGAAACGGTCACTACTGTTACGTCTCGTTGCCTCAGGGTGTCGGCCGCTCCGGCCGACCGGGCAGCGGTAAGCCGAGGGAGTGATCCGGCGGATCCGCGGACATCATGTCCGCGCCGAGCCTGGTCAACGGGGACGGCGCGAGCAGAGGAAGGGACCGACCGGGCTGTGTCCATCGGACGCATCAACCGCACCAAGGGAATCGCCCTCGCCGCCATCACCAGCACCGCTGTCGCTGCGGGCGTGATCCTGATCCAGGGAGCGGCCAGCGCCGACCCCGCGCCCACCCTGGACGAGGCGAAGAAGCAGGTCGCCGAGCTCCAGCACCAGGCCGAGGTGTCCGGTGAGTCGGCCAACGACCTCCGTGGGCAGATCAGCGCCTCCGCCGCGCGCGTGAAGGCCTTGCAGGCCGCGATCGCCAAGCAGCAGGGCCAGGTCGACGGTGTGAAGCGGCAGATCGGATCCCTCGCGGTCGCCGGGTACCAGACCTCTGGCATCTCCACCACGGCGCAGCTGCTGCTCTCGACCAACCCGGACCAGTTCCTCAGCCAGGCGTCCACCGCCCAGGCCTTCGCCGGCCAGCAGAACTCCGCGCTGCGTCGCTACCAGGTCGCGCAGGGCAAGCTCACCGACCTGCAGGCCAGCGAGCAGACCGAGCTGTCCGCGTTGCAGTCCGTGCAGGCGAAGCAGGACGCGTTCAAGAAGCAGCTGCAGACCAACCTCGACAACGCCGAGAAGGTGCTCGACAAGCTCAGCGCCGCCGACCGTAAGCGGATCGAGGAAGAGAACGCCAAGGCGGCGGAGAAGGCGCGCAGCGAGCGCCCGACCCGCAGTGGCGACCGGGAGAGCACGGACCTGCCGAACGTGCCGGCCAGCGGCCGTGCGGCGATCGCGGTCAACGCCGCTCTTTCCCAGCTCGGCGACCCGTACGTGTGGGGTGCCGACGGCCCGAGCTCCTACGACTGCTCCGGCCTGATGATGTACGCGTGGGGCAAGGCCGGCGTCTCGCTGTCGCACTCCTCGAAGGCGCAGACCGGCGAGGGCCGCCACGTCAGCAAGTCCGACCTGATGCCGGGCGACCTGATCTTCTACTACTCCCCGGTCAGCCACGTCGCGATGTACCTCGGCAACGGCCGGATCGTGCACGCACCGCGTCCGGGTAAGAGCGTCGAGATCGCCCCGATGGACGAGATGCCGTACAACTCCGCGGTGCGCCCGGGCTGACCTGCGCCCTTGACATACTCTGCGGCTCCGGGGATCCCTCCCCGGAGCCGATTCATTTGATGACGTAATGTCGGAGGAGGCCGGGTGTCCCGCCTGACTGGGGCAGGTGAGCAGCAGCGAAGGGCCGAGGTGATCGACGATCAGGGCGATACGGTGCCGCTGCCAGTGATCCCGTCAGCCGGTGACCCACGGGAGCCGAGTGACCACCGCCAGCAGCCGCTCGCCCGGGCCAGCGACGAGAGCCGGCCGCCGTTCACGCCGATCCTGAAGAAGGTCGCTCTCGGTGTCGCCGTCTGCCTCGTCGCCGGAGCCGGGTACGCCGGTCTCCGCCAGGTCGCCAACGCACCCGCCGACCCCAACGGTTCGCCGGCGCACTCGCATCCGGCCACCTCGGCGACGCCGGACCAGGCCGAGTCGGGCGTACAGCGTGCTGTCGCAGGCGAGGCCGTCCTGCAGAAGATGACCGACGCGGTCGAGAACGACAACCGCACCGAGTTCCTCGACACCATCGACCCGAAGGCCCCGGACTTCCGCGGCAGCGCCCGGACGATCTTCTCGAACCTGACCACCCTCCCGATCAGCACGTTCCAGTTGCGCTACGTGAGCGACGATCCCGGCGCGCTGACGCCGGACCGGCAGACCCAGCTCGGCGGCACCCAGTCCTGGCTGGCCCAGGTCGAGGTCTCCTGGCAACTCTCCGGGTACGACGTGAAGCCGGCCCGCGAGACTCTTCCGGTGACGTTCGTCACCCGCGACGGGACGACGTACGCCGCATCGTTCTCGGAGCGGTTCGCGGCCGGGCAGCGACGGCCGGTCTGGGCGCTCGGCCAGGTCGAGGTGGCCAAGGGCAAGCACAGCCTCGTGGTCAGCCTCGACTCGGAGGCGGAAGCGAAGAGCTACGTATCGGTCGCCGACAAGGCGGTCGACTCGGTGAGCAAGGTCTGGGGCAAGAACTGGCGGCAGAAGGTGATCATCTACCTGCCCGCCAAACAGTCCCAGATGGAAGGCATCCTCGGCGCCCAGCCGAACACGTACACCCAGATCGCCGCGGTCACGTTCGCCGAGCTCGACTCGCCCGCTGTCGGCGCGCCGGTGCGGATCGTGGCGAACCCGAAGCTGTTCGAGGAGCTCGGCAAGCAGGGACGCCGGATCGTGCTGACACACGAGACCACTCACGTCGCGTCGACCGCGACTGCTTCGCCGGTGCCGTTGTGGCTGGCGGAAGGGTTCGCGGACTACGTGGCGTTCACCGCCGTACCTGTGCAGGACGAGTCGGCGGCGAAGGAGCTGTTCAAGGCGGTCCGGGCCGGGAAGGTGCCGACCACCTTGCCGACGCCCGAGGCGTTCGCGGCGTCGGCGACCGAGCTGCCGCAGGCCTACGAGTCGGCGTGGCTCGCGTGCCGGCTGATCGCCGAGCGTGAAGGACAGGCCAAGCTGGTCAAGTTCTACCGGGCCGTGCACGCGTCGAAGAGCTCGACCGGTCTCGCGGACGCGTTCAAGTCGGTGCTGGGGATGACCGAGGCAGAGTTCGTCGCCGAGTGGCAGAAGTACCTCGAGAGGCTTGCTGGTGCCTGAACCGGCCGGCCGGTCGGCTCCCTGGATCGCTTGCGGCGTACTCGCCGTCGCGCTGGTCTTCACCATCGCCGTCACCACCCCGTGGCACCTGATCGATCTGCCGAAACCCGATGCCGCGCTGGACTTCACGACGGCCGAGATCGCCCGCCAGAACGCGTTCCGGCACGAGATCCTGCCGTGGTCGACGGCGTCCTGGATCATCTCGATCGTCGTTCCGCTCGTCATCGGCTTCAGCCCGCTCGGCCGACGGCTGTACGACGCCGTGCACGTCCGGCTGTGGTTCATCGCCGTACCGCTGACGGTCGCGGGCGTCGTCCTGATCACGAGTCTGCTCACCGTCCCGACCGACGTGTTCGCGGAGCGGGTCAGTCTCAAGTACGGGCTGTCGGTGGAGAACTGGCGGTTGTGGGTGTGGGACCGCGGCGTCAACTGGGCCATCACGTCACTCGGGCTCGCGGTGGTCGCCGTTGTCCTGATCGCGTTCGCGAAGATCTGGCGGCAGGGCTGGTGGTTGCCTGGGGCAATCGCCGCGGCGTTGCTCGTGCTCGGTGTCTCGTTCGCGTACCCGGTGCTGATCGAGCCGCGGTTCAACCACTTCACGTCGATGCCGGCCGGTGCCCAGCGCAACGAGTTCCTCGACCTGGCCAAGCAGGACGGCGTACCGGTGAAGGACGTCCTGGTCGCGGACGCGTCGAAGCGGACAACCGCCTTGAACGCGTATGTGTCCGGCTTCGGCTCGACCCGTCGGCTGGTCGTCTACGACACGCTGCTCAAGGACACCTCGCCGGCGCAGGTCCGGCTCGTGGTCGCGCACGAGCTCGGTCACGCGGCCGAGGACGACGTACTGCACGGGACGCTGATCGGCGTGCTCGGCACGGCGTTCGGCATCACGCTGCTGTACCTGTTGCTGGGGACGCGGATGGCCGATCCGCGCCGGGTCGCGTTCCTCGTCGCGCTGATCGCCGCCGGTACGACGCTGGCGAGTCCGGTGCAGAATCTGGTCAGCCGGAAGATCGAGGCCCGCGCGGACTACCACTCGCTCCGGCTGACGAACGATCCGCAGAACTTCGTCGCGATGCAGCACGACCTGGCCGTGCAGAACATCTCCGGTCTCGACCCGAGCCGCTGGCGGTACTGGATGTTCGCCGACCACCCGACCCCGCCGGAGCGGATCGCGATGGGACGCGCCTGGGGCACCGAGAACAGTGACCCGGTCCCGCCGCTGGTCAAGCGATGACCGTCCTGGTCGTCACCAACGACTTCCCGCCGCGCCAGGGCGGGATCGAGACCTTCGTCCGGTCTCTGTGCGACGAGCTTCCGGACGTGGTCGTCTACACGTCCCACGAGCAGGGCGACACGGCGTACGACGCCACGCTGCCGTTCCCGGTGATCCGCGACCGTACGTCGATGTTGTTGCCCACGGCACGTACGACGAAGCGGGCCGTGGAGCTGATGCGGACCTACGACGCGGACCGGGTGCTGTTCGGCGCGGCCGCCCCGCTCGGGTTGATGGGGTCTGCGCTGCGCAAGGCGGGGGCGCGGCGGATCGTGGCGATGACGCACGGGCACGAGACGTGGTGGGCCGGCGTACCGGGCGCTCGGCAGGCGTTGCGGCGGATCGGGGACGCGGCCGACACGCTCACCACGGTGTCGTCGTGGTGCGAGGAGCAGATCAAACCTGCGCTCTCACCAGCTGCTGCTGCTCGGGTTCGCAGGCTGACGCCGGGAGTCGACACGCACCGGTTCGCCCCGGACTGTGGGGGAGAGCAGGTGCGCAAAGGGCTGCGGCTGGAAGGCGTTCCGGTTGTCGTGTGCGTCTCGCGGCTGATCCGGCGAAAGGGCCAGGACACGCTGATCCGCGCGTGGCCACGCGTCCAGGAGTCGGCACCAGGCGCCACGCTGCTACTCGTCGGCGGCGGGCCGGACCGCGACTACCTCGAGGAACTGGCGGCGTCGACCGGAGTGTCGGAGTCGGTGGTGTTCACCGGTCCGGTCCCGTGGCCCGACATCCCGCCGTACATCGACGCTGCTGATGTCTTCGCGATGCCCTGCCGCACAAGGCGATTCGGGCTCGAGCCGGAGGCGCTGGGGATCGTGACGCTGGAGGCCTCGGCGACCGGGAAGCCGGTGATCGTGGGGGATTCCGGGGGCGCAGCTGACACGGTCCGGCACGGCGGGACGGGCTATCTGGTCGACCCGTACAATCCGGTGCCAACCGCCGTACGGATCACTGAGCTGCTCACCGAGCCGGCCCGCGCCCGCGCGATGGGCGAGGCCGGTCGGGAGTGGGTACGGCGCGATTGGTCGTGGGCCCGCAGCGGCGACGGCTTGCGGAACCTCCTCGAGGTCTAGAAACCCCAGTCGGCGAACGGTTCGAAGGCCGGCGTGTTCGTGATCCGCTGCAGGTGGGTTCCGTCCTTGCGGGTGGTGTAGATGTCCTCCTGCTGGTCGATCGTCAACGACAGCACGATTCTGGTTCCGTCCGGCGACCATCCGGGCGCGAAGGCGTGGTAGGCCTTACCGCCGGTGTCGAGGGTGATCGGACTCAGCTTGCCGTCGCGGAGCCGGATCAGGGACAGCCCTCCTTCCGCGGTCGCGAACAGGATCGAGCGACCGTCGGGCGACCACCGGGCTGTCGCCAGTTCGTGGCCTTGCGCAAGACCGTACGGCGTGAGCTGGCGCAGGTGGTGCCCATCGGTGTCCACCACGAACAGCGCGGTGTCCTCACCCCGGAACCGAACGATCACGGCCCTGTCTCCGTCGGGTGAGTAGTCACCGGCGACGTCGGACGCGCCGTACGGGTTCGTCGTCAGCCGGATCGGATGACCGCCGTCCGACGAGCGGATGCTGAACACGCCAGGCTTCTCGCCGCCGAATCCACAGAGGATCCGCTTGCCGTCCGGCGACCAAGCACCGCAGAGCATGTCGTCCGGCGCGCCTGGTGGTTCGAGCATCCGGAAGCCGGATCCGTCCGGCCGCACGGTCGCGGGCCGGAACGGCAACAGCTCGCCGGCGGCGTCGAACCGCAGCAGGTTCGAGATGAGCAACTTACTGCCGTCGGGTGACCACCGCGCCGATCCGAAGTCCTCGACGAGCTCCGGAATCACCACCCTCCGGACGCCCGAACCGTCCGCACGGGCCACGAACAGATTCGAGCCGCCGGAGTCGAGTTGCCGGCTGAACACGATCCGGCCGCCGTTGCCGGCGGACGGGGCGGCTGAACCGCACAGGGCCAGCATCAACGAGATCGAGAGTGCCAGTGCGCGCTTCATCTCAGTATCCGGGGAGTTCGAAGGTCTGGGTGCGGTTGTTCTGGCGCAGGGTCACCGTGACGGTCCCGCCGAGGTGGGTGAAGGCGCCACGGACGGTTGCGGTTGCCGTCGTGCCGGCCGGAGTGCGTACGGTGAACGTGCCGTCGATGCCGTCCGGGGTCCAGGTGGTCGAGCCGGAGACTGAGACATCGCGCGTGAACCGCGCCGCGTCGTAGACGAACGGTCGCTCCGAGCTGTCGTCGTACGTCACGGTTCCACCGCGGAGTCCGCCTGCCACGAGGCCGGAGATCGAGGCGATGTGCTGGAGGCCGTCCATGACGGTCTCCGCGGTGACGGTGGCGAGTCGGCGTACGTCGGTCGTGGCGGGTGGACCGGCTGTCTGCCGGGCCGGAGGTGCGGCCGCTGCCGTCAGCGGGAAGCTGCCGGGCATCCACCAGCCCGCGGGCGGGGTCCGGGCACACGACGTATCGCCGACGGCCAGGGTCTGGATGAACCGCTGCAGCAGGACGGTCCCGCACGAGCCCGTGAACCAGGTCGCATGCCCGACCGCCGCCAGCTCGACGTACGTCGACCCGACGAGGACCCGGGACGCGATCCGGCCGGCCTCCGGCGTGACACCGGCGTCGTATTCGCCGGTCACGATCAGAGCCGGTACGCCGCGAACCTTCGTACCGCTGGGGTAGCTCGGCCGGTCCTCCCAGCTCGACGCGATGCACGGCAGCGGCTGGAAGCCCAGATAGCCTTCGTGATCCCAGGCACTCTTGGAGATCGGTCCGTAGCGCGCCGGCTCGGCCGCGAAGGCTGCGGCGTACTGCTGGAGTCGCCGCGCCGGGCTCGCGTCCTTGTCCCACTGCACAGGCTGGTCGACGCACATCCGGGCGAGCGCGTGGCCGTTGGAGAACTCCCGTGGATCGCCGGCATCGAAGCCGTTCGCCGGGTCGACGTCCGCCGCCAGCCGCAGCAGCGGAACGGCATCACCGCGCTGTAGCGCCACTGCGGCCTGGGTGATCTCTCCCGGACCGACGAAGCTGCCGCCGTTGAACGGCATGATGGCAGTCGCGAGCAGGTTCTCGGTCACGGTGATCCGGTGCGGGACGCCGTGCGAGTCGACGCCGACACCGCTGACCGGCGTACGGCGCAGCCGGTCCGCCAGCCAGGCCAGCGAAGCGGCCGGGTCCGGGTTGGCCGCCGAGCAGGCCGGGGAGCGGCCGCAGACGGCGTTCACGAGAGCGGGGTAGTGCTTCGGCTGGTAGGCGTAGAAGGGATCGGTGTCGACGGTCAGCGCCGGTGCGCCGAGGGAGATCGACCGGACGTTCTGCTTCCAGCGCGTCGCGTAGGTGACCATGTCGTTGGCGGCGTACGACGCCCCGACCAGATCGATGTCGCCGTACGCCAGCGCGCGCCGGACCTGCTCGAGGTCGTCGGCCACATCCGTTGTGCTGTAGAGATTCGCGGCATCGCCGAGCTGGTCGTGGCACTTGGCCGCCGAGGCGTAGAACGGCCCGCCGTGCTGCCAGTCGGGGCAGTCGATCGCCGCGGACAGACCGACGCCACGCTGGTCGACGAAGACCAGATCGCGGGTCTCGGCGACCGTCGACAACAGGTCGACGTACCCATATTTGTCGGACAGGCTGATCGACGCCCCGGGACCGCCCAAGGTGATGAACACCGCGCCGGCCGGTGCGGCGGTGGGACCGGTGTGTGGGAAGACCTCGACATGCAGCGGCACCGTGCGGCCGTCGGGATGCCGGCGGTCGAGTGGGACCGGCAGCGTGCCGCAGCGGAACGCCGGATCGTCCGCGCACGGACTGAGCTCGAGTCGATCGGTGCGAAGTGGTGTGGATACGGCGGGCTGGGTGCCCGTGGCAAGAAGCGCGATACAAGCTGTCAGCGACAGCACCACGGAGCGGACGCGACGTCTTCTGATGATCGGCATGGCTGGATCCCCCTCCCGCACGGGGCGTACCCCCGCCTGCCGGCCAGCCAATCAGCCGGCGCGTGGATGCCGCATCGGGGCGGCCACCGGACCGCGATTGAGGGCTGGCCCTGATTGACGAGCGGTCCGGCGGGCCCGACGATGTGGGGATGGGGGCGGCGCGGTTCCTCATCGTGGACGACCATGTCCTGTTCCGGAGCTCGGCCCGCCGGATGCTGGAGTCGCAGGGTTTCGTCGTGATCGGCGAATCCGGTGACGGCAGATCGGCGATCACGGCTGTTCGCACGCTGCGACCCGACGTGGTGCTGCTCGACGTCCAGTTGCCGGATATGAACGGGTTCGAGGTCGCCCGGCAGTTGGCCGAGGAGCCGGACGCCCCGGCGGTGATCCTGACCTCGATCCGGGACGCGTCCGACTACCGCACCCGCCTGACCGGAACGCCGGCGCGCGGCTTCATCCCGAAGGCCGAGCTGTCGGAGTCGAGAATCACTGCCCTGCTTGCGAGGGCACCGTGAATCGGCGACTTGTAGCGGTGCTGGTGGCACTCGCCGGAGCCGTCGTCTGCCTGCAGTTGTGGCGGGTCGGACAGGCCGGGTGGCAGTGGGGTCTGCTGCCCTGGCTGTACCTGGTGGCCGGTTTGATCGCGTGGGACCGGCAGCCGCGCAACCGCACCGGCATCCTGCTCATCCTTACCGGCGTCGCCTACCTGATGTTCCTGTTCGAGGGTGCACACGTCCCGCTGGTCTGGACGATCGGTGTTGCGTTCGAGGGGGCCTACCTGCCGGCCCTGGTCGCGCTGCTGCTGTCATTCCCCAGCGGTCGGCTCACCCGTCGGTGGGAGCAGTTGGCCGTCCTTGCGGCCGTTCTGGCCATGCTGTGCTGGACGACGATCCCGATCCTCGGCACCGATGCGTCCGACTTCGACTGTTCGGCCTGCCCGCCCGACCTCAACCTGCTCCACGCAGGCCCGGGCGTCGTCAGCCTGCTCGACCGGATCTACGCCGCGTTCCCGGCACGCGTGTACTTCATGGTGCCGATATTCCTCGGTCTCGCGGTGGTCTGCGTGGTCAGGTGGTGGCGAGCGAGCCGTCCGCTGCGGCGGATCTCGGGTCCCGTACTGGTTGCCGCCGTACCCCTTCTGCTGGCGCTGAGCGCGCAGATCATCGCCAACCACCTGAAGCTCTACGACACCCATCCGGAGATCAGCCAGGCGATCAACCAGGTGGCGGTGTACGCCGGGCTCGTCCATCCCGTGGCGATCCTGGTGGGGCTGTCACTCGGGTGGGCGCGGCAGGCGCGGATCGGCGAGCTCGTGACGGAGCTCGCCGAGCACTCCGGGCTGGACCTGGTCGAGCGCACGATGGCGCGCGTACTGGGGGATCCCTGCCTGGCCATCGGTCGCTGGGACACGGGGAGTCAGCGCTATCGCACCTCGACCGGCGCCGCCCTGGATCTCCCGGGCGCCGGATCGACCCGGTCGACGACGTACCTCGAGCACGACGGCCGCCCGATGGTTGCCGTGGTTCACGATCGCGCGTTGCTGGACGGCGGCGACCTGCTGAACTCGGCCGGGGCAGTGGTGCGGATGGCGGTCGACAACGATCGGCTGCGGACCGAGCTGAGCGCCCAGCTGGCGGAGGTCCGCGCGTCCCGGTCCAGGATTGTGGTTGCCGCAGACAACGAACGTCGCCGGCTCGAGCGGGACCTGCACGACGGCGCGCAGCAGCGGCTGGTGTCGTTGGCGCTGGACGCGCGGACGGCGGCGGCGAAGCTTGCGGCCGGCGACGATCCGGCCGTCGCGGACTCGGTGGCGGCGATCGCGGACGGGTTGACCACGGCACTGGCCGAGCTGCGCGAGCTGGCCCGCGGAATCCATCCGTCGATCCTGGTCGACGAAGGGCTGGTCCCGGCGCTGCGGTCGTTGAGCGAACGGTCCGCGGTGCACGTCCGCCTGCTCGCCGTACCGCCCGAACGGTTCGAGCCGGCCGTCGAGGCGGTCGCGTACTTCGTCATCTCCGAGGCGCTCGCCAATGCCGCCAAACACGCTTCGGCCGAGGAGGTATCGGTCGCCGTACGCCGGGTGGACGGGCGGCTGCTGGTGGAGATCCGTGACGACGGGAAAGGCGGTGCCGACCCGGAGGGATCAGGGCTGCGGGGTCTGGCCGACCGGGTCGCCGCCGTCGACGGTCAGCTCCACGTCGACAGCCCGCCGGGCCTCGGCACCTGCATCTGCGCGGAGATCCCATGCGTGTCGTGATCGCCGAGGACTCGCTGCTCTTCCGCGAGGGGATGGCGCGACTGCTCACCGAGGCCGGGTTCGAGGTGGTCGGCCAGGCCGGGGATGCCGATGAGCTGCGGATCCTGGTCGACCGGCACCGGCCGGACGTGGCGATCGTCGACATCCGGATGCCGCCCGGGTACGGCAAGGAGGGGCTGACCGCGGCGCAGGAGATCCGCGCCCAGCACCCGGGCACGGCCGTTCTCGTGCTGTCGCAGTACGTCGAACCGCAGTACGCGCTGACCCTGCTGTCCAGCGGTGCCACCGGGACCGGCTACCTGCTCAAGGACCGGGTGGTCCAGCTGACCGACTTCACCGATGCGGTACGCCGGATCGGCCGCGGCGACCTGGTCATCGATCCGGCCGTGGTCGAGCAGCTCCTCGGCCGGCCGCGCAGCCCGGTCGAACGGCTGTCAGAGCGCGAACGTGACGTCCTCGAACTGATGGCTCAGGGCCGGTCGAACCAGTCGATCACCGACTCGCTGGTGCTCAGCCCGAAGACCGTCGAGGCACATGTCCGCTCGATCTTCCACAAGTTCGGGCTGCCGCCGGGGCTCGACGACCATCGCCGGGTCAGGGCCGTCCTGATGTTCTTGCGTGCTTCCGACGCCTGAGGGAATTACTGGACAGCTGATGCGTTGAATCGTGTACTGTGAGCCACATGCACCGGATGTTCCGACTTGCCGCAGCCGTACGAGCTTTCTGCTCTCCGGCTGCCGCTGCCTGACATCTTCGAAACTCCCACCGGCGACCGGAAACGGTTCGCCGGTGTTGTTGTTTCTGCTTCCCGGTGGTCTGGTTCCGGTCCGATCTGACAAGGACCAAGGACATGACCATCAGCAGGACTTTCATCGACTTCTTCATCGACCGCGACCACGTCCCGACGACCGGGTCCACGCTCATCCCGCGGCTGGGCGATCCGGTGCTGTTCACGACCTCGGGGATGCATCCACTCACGCCGTACCTGGAAGGCGAGCCTCATCCGCTGGGGCGCAGACTCGTGGGCATCCAGCGATGCCTGCGAACCACCGATCTCGACGAGGTGGGTGATCCGACCCACCTGACCGTGTTCGAGATGCTGGGCTCGTGGTCGCTCGGCGACTACGGGAGCAGCGAGACGCTCAGGTGGGGGTACGAGCTGCTCACCACCCGCTTCGGCCTCGATCCGCGGCGGATGTACGTGACCGTGTTCGGCGGTGACGAGCAGGTGCCGCTGGACCAGGAATCGCTGCGGACCTGGCAGGAGCTCGGCCTGCCGATCGAGCTGACCACCGAGGACAACTGGTGGTCGAACGGCCCGACCGGTCCGTGCGGCCCGGACTCGGAGATCTTCGTCTGGACCGGCGACGGCGATCCGGAGGGTACGCCGACCACCGACGACCGCTGGGTCGAGGTGTGGAACCACGTGATGATGCGCTACCGCCGCCTCGACGACGGCTCGCTCGAGCCGCTCAAGCAGCAGAACATCGACACCGGTCTCGGCCTCGAGCGGCTGACGATGCTGCTCGAGGGCAAGCGCTCGGTGTACGAGACCTCGCTGTTCGAGCCGTGGCTGCGGACGATCCCGAAGCTGTGGAAGCTCGACGAGCGGTCGCAGCGGATCGTGATCGACCACCTGCGGTCCAGCATCGTGATCGTCGGCGACGGCGTGCACCCGTCGAACACCGGCCGCGGGTACGTGCTGCGCCGGCTGATCCGCCGGATGCTGACCACGCTGTGGCGCGACGACGACTCACGCTCGCTGTCCGATGTGCCGATCGAACTGTTCGAGCACACGCTGAACCACTTCCACCAGGGCGAGACGGTGACGCTGATCCGGCGGATCCTGATCGACGAGGAGATCCGGTTCAGCAACCTGCTCGACCGCGGCCGGAAGGTGCTCAGCCACGAGCGCTTCCACAAGTCACTCGACGACACCGACTACGAGTACCTGCACGAGACCCATGGCCTGCCACGGGAGCTGGTGGACTCGCTCAGATGACGGGATCCAGTACGTCGGTGCGGGGAGTATCGGAATCCGGGATCTCCGGGGAAGCGACCTTCCCGACCGACGACTGGGCCACGAACGCGCCGACGAGCACGATCACGCCGCCGATGATCTGGTTGGTCCGAAGCGTCTCGCCGAGGAGGATCAGCGCGAAGATGCACGCCGCGACAACCTCGACGTACGCGACCGCGCCGGCAATCGCTGCGGACAGGCGCTGTACGGCGGCCGCGCCGGCGAGGTAGGCGACGACCGTACTCACCAGGATCAGCCAGGCCGCCATCACCCAGCCGGGTGCGTGCCGGTGGCCGATCGCGATCGTGTCGACGAGCACGTGCCACGGCGTACCCCACGGGGCGGCGACGAAGGTGAGTACGACGGCACCGACGACACTGCCGGCCGCAGTCATCACCAGCGGATCCGCGGCACCGGTCAGCTTGTCGATCAGAATGAAGTACGTCGCCTGGCACGCGGCCGCACCGAGTCCGGCGAGCAGGCCGATCGGGTCGATCTGCAGCCCGGTCCAGATCTCGGCCACCGTCGCGAGACCGACGACCGCGATGCTGACGCCGATCGCGGCCGACCGCGGTACGGCGACCTTCTGCCCGAACTTCAGCCAGGCGACCACCAGGATCGGGCCGGAGAACTCGAGCATCAGCGCGACCCCGACCGGCAGCCGGCTCGCCGCGATGAAGAACAGCGTCTGGCAGCCGGCGATCCCGGTCAGGCCGTAGAGCACGAGCGCCTTCCAGGACGCCCGCGCCGCACGGAGTCCGGCGCGGCCGCGGAACGCCAGCACGAGCGGGACGAGCACGACGGCGGCGCCGAGGATGCGCAGCCAGGCCGCCTGCTGCGGTGTGAACCCGGCCCCGATCAGCGCCTTGGCGAACGGTCCCGAGCCGCCGAACGTGATCGCGGAGAAGATCGCGAACCCCAACCCCACCGACTTCGTGCTGTACATGGGCATAACGGTCTCATGCTCATTACAGAACTGTCGAGGGAGATCTCACAGGACGTTCACCGCGCGGGCCGCGACCACCGCGATGGTCAGCAACGAGATCAGCGACTGGGCGCCCATCAGCGTTTTGGTGCGCGCGGTCAGCGGCATCGTGTCGGTCGGGCTGAACGCGGTCGCCGCGGTGAGCGATACGAACAGGTAGTCGGTGAATCCGGGCAGCCAGCGCTCCCAGCCGGGCAGATCGACGGTCAACTGCGGGAACAGCAGGTCGACCCGCTCCTCCTTGCGCTGGTGCTCGGGCGCCCGCGCGAACGGCCCGCCGCGGTCGACCTCCCAGTACCAGATCGCGAACGCGACGACGTTGGTCACCCAGATCACGACTGCGCCCTTCACCAGCACGTCACCGTTGTTGGCGGAGCCATGGTTCAGGAAATAGATCAGGCCGCCCAGGTACACCGCGTTGGTGACCACCAGCAGGCTGATGAGCACGAGGGCGACCCAGCGGAGCCAGGGCTCATCCCTGGACAGGTGGAACGGGTTCATCCACACCAGCGGCAGCAGGAGCAGCAGCCCTAGGCCCGGCAACAGCCATTGCGGCAGCACGTTGATCTGCGTCGGCACCAGCACCTGCAGGATCAGCGCCGCGCAGACCGCCAGTGTCGCCGGCCAGCGCCGGATGTGCTTCATGGTCGGCGCTGGAGGTTTCTGAACCTTGTCCACCCCCGCATTCTGTCCCCGAAGCCGCACTATCCGACGGAGGCGTCGACGACGGCCTGTCCCACCTCGGTCCGCCGGTAGTGGACCTGATGGCCGGTGCGACGACGTGTGGCCAGCCCGGCGTCGTACAGCGCGGAGAGGTGTTCGGCGACTGTGGCGAGGGCGAGGTCGTACTGGGCGGCGAGTGCGCTCGTGGTGGCCGGCGGGTCGAGTGCGATGAGCAGAGTGGCGCGGGTGCGGCCCAGGAGGCGGGCGAGGGCGTCCGGGGGAGCGGGTGCGTCGGACCAGAGGCGAGCGGCGCCGCGCGCGGGGTAGACGAGGGTCGGGTGGTACGCCGGGTCCGCGACGATCACGAGGTGCGGCCAGGCGAAGACGCCGGGGACCAGCAGGAGGCCCTGCCCGGTGAGGTCGCGGCCCTCGAACCGGTACCGGGTGAGGATCAGCCGATCGTCCTCCCAGATCAGCGTCGGGTGCAGGTCGTCGAAAAGGCCGGCCAGTCCGCCGTCCGTGAGTTGCTGACCGCGGTACGCGATGTCGTCCTCGAGGACGCGGCTGATCAGCGGCCAGTCAGGTTTGATCAGCGTCTCCCAGGCGCTCTCGATCTCGTCCGCGAGCCGCTCCCGGGTGCCGGCCAGGTCGGTCAGCATCTTCTCGATCTCAGGTGCGCCCGGGTTCTTCTGCTCGTCCCGTGAGCGGACCAGCTCGCTCCGTACCCGCTCGAGCGGGGTGCTCCGTACGCGGGCGACCTCGGTCGCGAACTTCGCCCTCGATGCCTTGGGCGGTGGGGTGAGGAAGTCGGGCGTGAACCCGACGCGCGGCTGGACGGCCTTCAGCCCACGCAGATCGAGCTTGCTCGCGGCGTCCTGCCGGGCCGCGATCCAGTCGGCGTACAGCGGCCGGTGCTTCGCCCCGTGCAGCACTCGTACGGCGGACATCGTCTCCCACAGCGGCGACGCCCCGAACCGGCAGCGCAGTGCGTCGGCCTGCGTGAACCGCAGCGCCGTCATGGGCATGAACTTTCGGCCACAACCAAAACTCTACGCCCGGGTCCCGATCATCGTGCACCCTCTCGGCGTGAGGTCCTACGGAGCTGTCCTGCGCGTTCCCGGCATGCGTGCGGTGTTCGGTGCGCACGCGGTGTCGATGCTCGGAACCGTTGCCGCGCAGGTCGCGTTGTCGATCCTGGTCTTCGAGCGCACCGGATCACCGTTGCTGTCGGCACTCGTCCTGGCGTGCTCGTTCCTGCCGTACGCCGTCGGTGGCGTGCTGCTGTCGTCGGTCGCGGATCGCTTCCCGGCGCGGCGGGTGCTGGTGGTGTGCGATCTGCTCAGCGCGGCCTGCATCGCCGCCATGCTCGTGCCAGGCATGCCGGTGGCGGGGCTGCTCGGGTTGTTGCTCGGGACCGGGATCATCGCGCCGCTGTTCGCCGGTGCGCGGGCGGCGAGCCTGGCCCACCTGCTGTCGCCGGACCTGTTCCCGATCGGCAGGTCGTTGCTGCGGGCAATTAGTCAGGTCGCGGTACTGAGCGGCTTCGCGCTGGGTGGGATCGCGGTCGCGCTGGTCGGTGCGAACTGGTTGCTCGCGCTGGATGCGGTCAGCTTCGTCGCGTCGGCGGTCCTGATCGGCGCGGGTACGCCGTACACGCCGCCGGGGGAGCGGAAGAGCAACACGGTCCGTGACTCGTGGTCCGGGCTGCAGCTGCTGTTCGGCCACAGGAAGCTTCGCTACCTGATCCTGCTGACCTGGGTGGCCCCGGCGTTCTCCTCGGTCCCGGATGGACTGGCCGTTGCCTACACCGCTCAGGTCGGCACTGCCGCTGCGGCCGCCAGCGTGCTGTTCACTGGCTACGCGGTCGGCTCTGTGCTCGGCGAGCTCGTCGTCGCGCGGTTTCCCCCTTCCGCGCGGCGACGGCTCGTCGTCCCGTTCCTGGTCACCAGTCAGCTCCCCGCGATCGCGTTCCTGGCCGAGCCGGGCGTGCCGGTCGCCGCCGTACTGCTGGCGATCGCCGGCGCCGGCTACGCGTTCAACCAGGGCATCGACCCGCTGATCCTGCAGTCGGTCGAGCCGTCGTACCGCGGCCGCCTGTTCACCGTCCAGACCAGCGGCCTGATGGCGATCCAGGGCGTCAGCATCGCCCTGGCCGGCGTGGTCGGCTCGTTCCTCGCCCCCAACCTCACCATCGCCTGTGCAGGCATCCTCGGTACGGCGACCACGCTGCTGATAGCCCGTCAGGCCCTCACCACGGAGCCACGTCGCCCAGTGAGCCAGGTCCTCTGAAGACGCCGGTCGGGCCGTCTGCGGGCAGTGTCGCGAGGGCGACGGGTACGGCTGCTCCGTCTGTCACGGTGCGCTCGCCGCGGGGGACGGAGGCTTGGGAATTGAGGTCGGTCGGGACGAGGCCGGGGGTTGCGGCGTTCACCTTGATGCCGTCGGCGCGGAGGGCGCTGGCGTAGACCAGGGTGAGGGCGTTGAGGGCGGCCTTCGACGAGCTGTAGGCGAGCAGGCCTTGGGTGGCGAGGCGGCCGTCGAGTTCGGAGAGGAGGTTGACGGAGCCGAGGCCGCTGGACATGTTCACGATCCGGGCGTTCGGCGATTGTCGGAGCAGCGGTACGAACGCGTGGATTGCGGAGACGACTCCGAACACGTTCACGTCGTACGCCGTGCGTACCTGGTCGGCGGTGATGTCGGCGACCGACGTACCCCATTCGGCCACGATGCCGGCGTTGTTCACCAGCACGTCGAGCCGGCCGGAGTCTGCCTCGACCTGTTTCGCGGCGGCGTCGACCGACTCCACATCCGTCACGTCGAGCTGCACGAACCGTACGTCGAGACCCTCGTCCTTGAGCTCCGCCGCGGCGGCCGAGCCCAGCTCCGCGTTCCGTGCCGCCAGGTACACCGTGAGTCCGCGCAGGCCGAGTTGCCGGACGATCTCGCGGCCGATTCCTTTGTTTCCGCCCGTCACCAGGGCGACTTCGTTCTGATTCATGTCCCCAGTCCAGCGCGGAACCACCGCCGCGGACCAACACCGATCAGGTGGTCCGCCATACCCTGGAGGTATGCCGGAACCAGAGATCCGCGAACTGCGCTACTTCCGCGCGGTCGCCGAGGACCTGAACATCACCCGCGCCGCCGAGCGACTCGGCATCGCCCAGCCGCCGCTGTCGCGGGCGATGCGCCAGCTCGAGCACCGGCTCGGCGTCGACCTGTTCGACCGGTCGGGGACGCGGCTCGAGCTGACGTCGGCGGGGGAGACCTTGCTGAAGGAGTCGGGGCCGGTGCTGGATGCGTTGGATTCCGCCGTACGGCGGACGCAGCGGGCCGGGGCTGTTACCGGGGGACTAGTGGTGACGGCCAAGCCTGGCGTCGCGACGGAGTTGCTGCATCGGATCGTCGCGGAGCTGCGGGATGAGCTGCCGGGGGTGCAGGTCGTGGTGAGTGGGTTCGGCGAGCAGGCGGACATGGTGCGGAACGGGCGGGCGGATGTGGCGCTGGTCAGCCGGCCGTTCGATGACCACGGACTCGAGTTGGAGGAGCTATACACCGAGCCTCGAGTGGCTGCGTTGCCTGCGGGGCATGAGCTGGCCGAGCGTGAGGTCTTGCGCGCCGAGGATCTGGCCGGGATCCCGGCGCCGCGATGGAGCCGGGCCAATGTTGCCGAGCGCAACTACTGGTCGGCGCGCCCGGACGATCCGGTCGACGGACCGATCGTGCAGGACTCCTCGCAGTTGCTGGAGGTCGTCGCCTTCGGCCAGGCCGTCGCGCTGGTCCCGCAGTCGATGTCCGAACGCAACATCCGCCCAGACGTCGTCTACCGCCCGGTCACCGACGTCGAGGTCTACCGGATGTACGTCGTCTGGCCGGCCGGCAGCCGCTCGCAACAGCTGGCCCGCTTCGTCGAAGCCGCAATCAAGCACTCGAGCGGACGACCAGAGGGGCTGTGACGAGTCGGCCGGGCGCGTCCGGTTCGTCGCTGATCTCGTGTAGGGCGCGGTCGAAGAGGCAGGTTGCGATGTCTCGTAGCGGGATTCGGGCTGTTGTCAGTGGGGTGTCGAGCATGCTGGCGAAGGGGAAGTCGTTGAAGCCGGTGACTGCTACGTCCTCGCCGACGGTGATTCCGCGCCGCTGCAGTGACCGCATCGCCACGACCGCGAACGCGTCGTTGTCGGCGACGAAAACGTCCGGCGCCGCGGACTCCTCGACGTACGCCGCAACCGCCTCGAGCGTCCCGAACGAGCGCACCACCGTCGACGGGAACTCGCGGACGAACCCGGCCTGCCGCTGGTGCACCCACGGCAATGAGCTGTCCGTCGCGAGATAGACCGCCCGCTTCCGACCGGTCGATCGCAGATGTTGTGCGATTCCGGCCATCGACGTCTCGTTGTCGACGTCGACCCAGCACTGCCGTTGCGTCGGCCCGGTCCGCCCGAAGGCGACGAACGGGAACCGCCGCTGGCTGAGGAACTCGATCCGTTCGTCGTGCGGCATCGTCTCGAGTACGACGATCGCATCCACCTGCCGAGCCGCGATCAGCTTCTCGTACAGCGCGATCTCGGTCGCGTTCTCAGCGGGCGTGGCCACATGCACGCCGTACCCGGACAACGCGGCCGCCTTCACCAGACCACCGAGCAACCCGTGCAGGAATCCGCCGAGACCAGGGTTCTCCTCGTCCTCGAAGTACAGCGGGAGCCCGATCACCTGACTGCGTCCGGACGACAGCGCACGGGCCGCGTGGTTCGGGATGTACCCGAGCTCCTCGATCGCGGCGCGCACGGTCCGAACGGTCGGCTCGCTGACCCGGTGCGGTGCGTTCAACACATTCGACACCGTCATCGCCGACACCCCGGCAAGCTTCGCCACATCGGCAACGGTCGTTCGCTTCAATCCATCCCCCTCAGATCCGTACGATCCTGGCCACCCCGCCGACCGGTACGTCGATCGCCCACAGCCCCGCCGGCGTCGTCGTACTGCGAGACACCTCACCACCGGCGCAGTCCGACACTACGAGCTCGACCGGCCGGTCCTCGGCACCCTCGACGTAGATCCTGCCGTCGGCGCCACCGTTCACGACCAGCGTGCACGGATCCGATACCCGCACGACGGGGTTCGCGAACACAGCAACAATCGTCTCGGCAGCACCGACGGCCCGCACCTGCGTATAGCGCGCATCCGCGCGAGACGGCAGCAGTACGCCGTGCAGCAGCACGTCGGCGTGATCGCGCATGAACCCGAGCCAATGCCGCACCACCTGCTCGTGCTCCGGCGACAACGCGTCGAGCTCCATCGACACCTGCGGCGTACTGAACAAGGCGCCGATGAACTGCTGCGCAACATTCTCCGCAGACGCTTTCGGATGCCACAGCAGCATGTCCGAATGCACCGCGCGATCACCGGCCAGCAGCCGGCAGTCGACCGTGCGGACGCGATTCTCCACCGGGTCGAGCGCGCAGTCGCCGGCCCGCAAGAACGTGCCGAACTGCCACAGCCGAGGGTGCACGTAGTCCTGCCGGAACTCGATCAGTACGTCGGCCCGCAGCCGCCGCAGCTCATCCGTCACCGCCTGCAGGAACCGCTCCACACCCTCGTCGACCGACTCGCAATCGCTACCCGGCGCCGGCGGAACGTCGTCCCGCGCCCACGAATCGATGAAGTCCAGCTTGAGCCCGTCAACGCCCCAGTCCCGCGCAGGCCGCACGCAACACTCGACAAGGTGCTCCCGGACCTCCGGATAGCGCGGGTCAAGTACCGCGGTCACCTCGCCGTCCGCGAATCCAAGCGTGCGGTCCTTCAACCGATCCCAAGCCTTCGAGTGCACCCCGATCAACGGCGGCGCGAGCCACAGCACATACCGCTGGCCGAGCTCGTGCACCCGCCGTACGTGCGCTGCCATGTCGGGGAACGTCTGGCTGGTCGGCTCCCAGTCACCGCAGTACGCATACCCGCGCCGGGTGTCGTCGGTCTGCCAACCGTCGTCGACGATCACCGCGGTGCAGCCGTACGCCGTACCGGCGCGGGCGTGCCGCTCGACGGACTCGGCCGACACGTGCTGGTGATCGCTGTACCAGGTCGAGTACATCGCGGTCCGCGCAACGTCGGGCACCCGGGCGATCCGGTCGGCCAGCTCGGCGGTCCACTCGTCCGACACACCTCGCAGCGCCTCGGCGAAGTGCTGCGTCCGGGTGTCGATCCGCAAGGCGAAGGACTCGCCCTCCACGTCGGTCACGGTCAACTCGAAGAGCTGCTCGGCCGTCTCCTCGTTCACTCCGACGGCGAAGTCGCAGTCGCGGACGTTCGACGACAACGAGACCGTGACGATGGCCCTGTCCTGTGCGTCGACGAGCGTCGCGGCGGGTGCCGAGCGGACCGAGCGCACGTCGCGGTGCGAGCCCCAGTCGGTCGGCAGGTTGCGCCGCGAGTCCTGCGTCGGCCGCCACAGCGTGACCGCCTCCTCGGCCGGCCACGTCCACCGCAACGTCACCGAGCCGTCGGACCGCACGTCGTACGACTGCAGTCCGGGCGTTGCGACCGGTCGCGGGGTGATCGTGCCCGTGCCCGTGAGGGTGCCGGTCCGGGTGGTCCGGCCGTCGGGGGAGCGGAGGTCGAAAGTCGTCACGCCCTGGACTATAGCGGTAAAACGCGACCCCAAGAAGGTATTGACGGAATTGGCCGTCGTCTCTAGTTTTAGCGCTAATATCCGATTCTCCGAGGAGTCGCCGTGCTGACCCTGACGTCCAGCAGCGCCTACGTCGAGGAGGCCTTCGCGTGGGCCCAGAAGCGCGCGCTGGCCTGGGTGCAGACCGGCCCCGGCAACCTGCCGTCGTACTGGGCCGGCTACCCGTCCCGGCCGATGTTCTACTCGCGCGACGTCTGCCACCAGGCGGCCGGCGCGCACCTGCTCGGGCTGGACGCGGAGAACTTCGCGATGTTCCGCCACTTCGCCCGCTCGGCGACGCCGGCGCGGAAGTGGTTCCCGATCTGGGCCTTCCACTTCGACGGGCGGATCGCCGCCCTCGACTATCACAACGACGAGCATTTCGTCCGGGAGATCCCCGCGGTGTTCGACCTGACCTACCGGGCGCTGGAGCAGTACGACTGGACCGGTGACCGCCGCTGGATCGACGACCCCGACCTGGCGGCGTACTACCGGCACAGCGTCGGCGAGTTCGTCGAGGCACATGACGCCGACGGCGACGGCATCCCCGAGGCCGGTGGTACGGCGGACATCTTCCTCGGCACCGCCACCTACAACGAGCGCGAGGCGCCGCTGTTCGTCGCGGGCGACGGCCTCGCCACGCAGTACGCCGTACTCCGCAAGCTCGGCCGTCACGCCGAGGCCGACCGGATCCGCGCAACGTATGGCGAGTGGTGGAACGGCGACCACTTCGCCCGCGGCATCACCAAGGACGGACTCGACTTCGACTGGGGACTCGAATCGCACACGCTGGTCCCGTTGTTCGGGCTGAGCGGCGACGAACGTTTCCTCGACTACCTCGAGGCGCAGATGGAGTCCCATCCGCCGCTCAATATCGAGTCGTTCAGCTACTGGCCCGAGTTCCTGTTCAAGTACGGCCGGGACGAATCCGCCTGGCGCTGGACCAAGCATCTGATCGACAGCCGTGACGACTACCCGGAGATCTCGTTCACCGTCGTCGAGCACCTGGTCGCCGGGCTGCTCGGTCTACGACCCGACGCCCCGAACGCGGCCCTGACCGTCGGATCCCATCTGCCCGCCGAGATCGACGTACTCACCGCCGACCACGTCCGGGTCGGCGACTGGGACCTGCGCATCAGCCAGGAAGGCCGCCACACGACCGACGTCACCGTGCACAGCGGACCGGGTCCGCTCGCGGTGACCGTCGGCTCCGAGACCCACTCCCTCGAACCGGGTCAATCCGCCCGGGTGACCAAGGACCCCTCATGAAGAAACTGTTGCCCACCGCAATCGCCATCCTCCTCGCCGCCGGTTGCGCGACCGGCAATGCGCCGGCCTCGAACAAAGACACCGGGAACGCCGAGATCAGCTTCTCGTTCTGGGGCACGAACTCCGAAGCCGCGTCGCTGAAGGCGATCGCCGCCGCCTTCGAGAAGGCGAACCCGGGCACCAAGGTGACCACGAACTGGATCCAGTCCGACTACGAGCAGAAGCTGCAGACCTCGATCGCGGCCGGCACCCAGTCGACGGTGATGGAGATCAGCAACACCAGCCTGGCCGGGTTCGCGCCCAGCTTCGCCGAGCAGACCGTTGACCCCGGCAAGTACGTGCAGCCGAACATCTCGTCCGCGATGCAGTACCAGGACAAGTACTACGCGATGCCGTTCGCGGCCAAGCCCAAGGTGATGGCGATCAACACCGACGCGTTCAAGGCCGCCGGCGTACCGTTGCCCAGCGCAACCACTCCGCTGAGCCTCGACGAGTTCAAGACGATCGCCGCCAAGTTGTCGCACGGCGACGGCAAGGCCCGCGTCTACGGCTCGAGCAACCTCTGGTACCGCGGCTGGTTGACCGCGGCCGGCGGCAGCTACTACAACGACGACGCGACCGAGTGCACCTTCGGCGACGGCACCGGCGTACAGACCGCGCAGTACGTCGTCGACATGCAGAAGAACCGGTACGCACCGACGTCGACCGATATCCAGGGACAGGACCAGGCGCAGTGGTTCGCGGCCGGGCGGCTGGCGACGTTCAGCGACTTCGGGCCGTGGACGGTCGCCGACTTCGCGAAGATCAGCAAGCCGAACTGGACGCTGGTCCCGGTACCGGGCAAGGGATTCCCGATGGAGGTCGACGGGCTCGGTATCGCGAAGAACGCGAGCGGCAAGCAGCTCGAGACCGCCAAGAAGTTCGTCGAGTTCGCCAGTACGCAGCAGGTAGCTCAGGACCAGCTGATCCAGGGCAACACGGCGCTCGGCGTACCGATCATCGCGGCCTCGACGCCGACGCTGGAGAAGGTGCTACCGGCCGAACGTAACCTGGCCGCGTTCACCACCGCGCTCAAGTCGGGCATCGTCGGCGTCTCGGTCGCCAAGGAGGCGCAGATCTCCGGTGACGCCGACAAGGGCATGACCAGCTACACCGCGCTCGGCACCGGCAAGGACGACGTCGCGAAGATCCTGCCGCAGCTCGCCGGCAAGTGCACGCAGGCCCTGAAGAAGTGAATCCCACCGTCGGCTGGATCCGTGACCTGGCGGCGTCCTGGGGTGTTCCCAGCGCCCTCGTGCCGCTGGTCCCGTTCCTGCTCCTGCTGATCGTCCTGTACGCCGTCATCGGACTGGCGGCGTACGGGGCGCGGCGGCGCTGGCCGCGGGCCGACAAGACGATCGCGTTCTGGCTGTTCGTCTCACCGTGGCTGATCGGGTTCTGCCTGTTCACGCTCGGGCCGATGGCGTCGTCGGTCTACGTCAGCCTGACGTCGTGGGACCTGATCACGCCACCGCAGTTCGTTGGACTCGCCAACTACACGGAGGCCTTCCAGGATCCGCAGGTCGCGCAGGCGCTGAAGGTGACCTTGCTGTACGCCGTGATCAGCGTGCCGCTGCAGACCGTGCTGGCGTTCCTGGTCGCGTTGCTGCTGAACACGGAACTGCCTGGCATGCGGTTCTTCCGGACGGTCTGGTACCTGCCTTCGCTCGTCTCGGGTGTCGCGCAGATGGTGCTGTTCCTGTGGGTGTTCAACCCGCAGTACGGGCTGGCGAACGACGTACTCGCACATTTCGGCATCCAGGGACCGGGCTGGTTCAACGACTCGTCGTGGGCGCTGCCGACGGTGATCCTGATGAGTCTGTGGACGGTCGGCGGCGCGATGGTGATCTACCTGGCAGGGCTGAAGGACGTGCCGACGAACCTGTACGAGGCGGCGGCGCTGGACGGCGCCGGGCCGGTGCGGCAGTTCTGGCACGTGACGCTGCCGCAGTTGTCGCCGATCATCCTGTTCAACGCGCTGACCGGCATCATCGGCTCGCTGCAGATCTTCACCCAGGGCTTCATCGCGAACGGCGGCCCCAAGGACTCGCTGCTGTTCTTCGTCTACTACCTCTACGACAACGCGTTCCAGAACTTCCGGATGGGCTATGCGTCCGCGCTGGCGTGGATCCTGTTCGTCGTGATCCTCGCGCTGACCGCGGTCACGCTGCGCGGGAGCGCGTTCGCCGTGTACTACGAGACTGAACTCGGCCGGAAGCGGAGGCGTCGATGACTGCACTCGCAGAACCCTTGGTCGTGCGTGCGGACCGGCCGTTCTGGCGCCGCAACGTCACGCTTACCGTCGTCCTGTACGTCGTACTCGCGCTCGGGTCGCTGGTGTTCGTGTACCCGTTCCTGTGGATGATCGCGACGTCGCTGCGATCGCTGGCCGGAGTGGGGAGTTCGGGCGCGAGCGTCGTACCGCACGAGTTTTTGTGGAGTAACTACACCCGCGCGGTGACGTCGTTCCCGTTCTGGCGGTACGCCTTGAACTCGGTGCTGACCACGCTGATCCCGATCATCGGGACAGTGTTCTCGTGCTCGCTGGCCGGGTTCGCGTTCGCGCGACTGCGGGTGCGGTTCGCCGGGGTGCTGTTCGCGGTCGTACTCGCGACGATGCTGCTGCCGGGGGAGGTGACGATGGTGCCGCAGTTCATGCTGTTCAACAACCTCGGCATGGTCGACACGCTGTACCCGCTGATCCTGCCGGCGTTCTTCGGTTCGCCGTTCTACATCTTCCTGTTCCGCCAGTTCTTCGCCCGGATGCCGTCCGAGCTGGCCGACGCGGCGGTCGTCGACGGCTGCGGCTGGTTCAAGACCTTCTGGCTGGTCTACCTACCACTGGCGCGGCCCGCGGTCGTAGCCGTCTCGATCCTGCTCTTCATGGGCTACTGGAACAACTTCCTCGGCCCCGCCATCTACATCAACTCCGACCAATGGAAAACCTTGCCCCTGGCCCTGGCCGGCTTCCAATCCGTCAACGGCACCGACACCCCGTTGCTCATGGCAACATCAGTCCTGATCACGATCCCGTGCCTACTCATCTTCTTCATCGCCCAGAAGCAGATCACCAACGGCATCACGTTCAGCGGTGGTAAGTAGCTCCTACTGCTGCTGGGCGGTACGACGGGAGGGCGTCGGCGAGGGTGGGGTAGTGGTCCAGAGGGCGGGTGGAGTGGGTGGCTCGGATCAGGTCGGCGAGCCATTGGGCGGCGCCGGAGGCTCGGAGCCAGCCGCCGTTTTCGATGGCTAGTTGGTGGGCGTCGGCGAGGACGTCGAGGCCGGCTGCTTCCATCGCGGTGACGCGGCGGAGGTCGACGACGAGGCGGGGGAGTTTGGTGGTGATCACATGGCGGAGTTCGTCGGCGAAAGTCGACAGCGCGCTGACCTCGACCGGGCCGGCGACCCGGACGATCGCGCACTCACCGACGGCACTCCAGTTACAGGCAAAGGGGCGGTTCACATCGGGTTTCATGTCATGACCTGTACCCCGCGGCTAACGTCCCGGAGTCAGTCCCGGCCGAGGATGCCCTGCTCGTACCCCTTGGCCACCGCCGCGGCCCGATCGGTGACGCCCAGCTTCGTGAAGACGTGGCTGAGATGGGTCTTCACCGTCGCCTCGCTGATGAACAGCTCCCGAGCGATATCGCGATTCGGCGTACCCTTCGCGACCAGCTCCAAAACCTGCCGTTCGCGTGCGGCCAGCGGGCTCGGCGCCGGCGTACGGACAGCCGTGACGAGCCGGGAGGCGACCGCGGGGGAGAGCACCGTCCGACCCTCGGCCGCTTGGCGTACGGCGTTGAACAGGTCGTCCTGCGGCGCGTCCTTGAGCAGGTAACCGGTCGCGCCCGCTTCGATCGCGGGCAGCGTGTCGGTGTCGGTGTCCCAGGTGGTCAGGACCAGAACCTTCGACCGGATGCCACGCCGGGTCAGCTCGGTGATCGCGTCGAGCCCACCACCGCCGGGCATCCGCAGGTCCATCAGGACGACGTCCGGGTTGAGGTCCGCGGCCAGCTCGACCGCCTCCACGCCGTTCGACGCCTCGCCGAGCACGGTGAAGCCGGGCGCCGATTCGAACATGCCGCGCAGGCCGTTGCGAACCACCGGGTGATCGTCGACGAGGAGCAGCGAGATGTCAGGCATGGGGCACCAACGGTACGCGAGCCGACACCGCCGTACCGAAGCCTGGTTCGGCCTCGACGGTGAGCGATCCGGCGATGCGTTCGGCCCGGGCCCGCATGCCGTCGAGGCCGAAGCCGCCGGTGTTGGTGCGGGCGGGTAGCGACATCGGGTCGAAACCCTTGCCGTCGTCGCGGACGTCCAATGTGACCTCGCTGTCCATGAAGCTGAGCGTGACTCCGACCCGGGTGGCAGCCGCGTGTTTCGCGACGTTCGCCAGGGCCTCCTGGGTGATGCGCAGGATCGTCGCCGAGATCTCCCCGTGCAGATGCTGCGGCGTCCCGGTCACCGTGAACTCTGCACGTACGGCGCTGCGCTCGGCCCACTGGTCGACGATCTTCCGCAGTGCTTCGGGCAGCCCGTCGTTCGACAGGCCGACCGGGGCGAGGTTGTGGACCGAACGCCGCGCCTCGCCCAGGCTGTGCCGGGCCAGGTCGGTCGCGAGGCTGACGTGGTCCTTGACGATCGCCGGGTCGGAGGTGTTCGCGACGACCTGGAGCTGGGCGATGATGCCGGTCAGCCCCTGCGCGATCGTGTCGTGGATCTCCGCGGCCAGCCGGCGACGTTCGTCGGCGATGCCTGCCTCGCGGGCCTGGACGAGAAGCTGCGCCTGCAACGCCGCGTTCTCCTCGTGAGCCTGCTGGAGCTCCGCGATGGTGGCGGCCCGGGACCGCGACCGAGCCTCCTCCTGGTCGGCGAAATGTTTGACCACCGTCAGCAGCAGGTTGTTCGCGATCAACAGGCCCGCGAACACCAGCCACCGGGCCGTGTCGTGCACCGGGATGCCGCTGGCCTGGGCTGCGGAGATCGGGATGGAGCAGGCGAACAGGGCGAACCGGCGCGCCCGCCGCCAGGGGATCCGTTCGTCGGCGTCGTAGTACCCCGACACCGCGTAGAACGCGAAGAAGCCGTTCAGGATGGTGAGCGCGAAGCCGATCGCCCAACGCAGCACGTAGTACGCGAATGACACCCGGCTCGGATCCGGGTGGCGCCGGGCGATCCACGTCCAGGACAGCTCCACGACGAGAGCCGACCCCACCAGCGCCCCGGCCAGGACCCGTTCGTGGTCGAACGGCGTGATCAGGCCGGCCGTCATCACAGCCAGGAAGGTGCCGAGGGCGAGCAGGAAGTACGGCGCGCAACGGCGGAAGACTTCCTGCCGCCGCTCGAGGTCGCCTGCTTCCTCTACTCCCACAGTCACGCTCCCAGTTTGCATTACGGGCCGATCATTCCCAGCGGAACCACTTGGCGGCGGCTGCGGACAGAAGCACTGCCCAGGCGGCCAGAACGCCGAGGTGGGACCAGGATGGCCAGTCACCGGCCGCTGCCTGGCCGAGTGCGCGAGCCGCTGCACCGAAGGGAGTCAGCTCGACGATCTGACGCAGTACGTGCGGCATGGACTGCACGGGCAGCCAGACGCCCGCGCAGAACATGCTCGGGAAGAACACTGCCGAGCCGATCGCGGTGGCGATCTTCGCGGTGGGGGCGAGTGCGGACACCAGAGCTCCGAGCGCGAAGGCCGCGGCTGCCGCGAGGAGCAGCGCCAGCGCATAGCCGGCCGCCTGTTTCGGCAACTGGACATCGAACGCGATCCGGCCGAACGCCAGGCAGACCAGCGCCGACACGATCGCGGCCGAGCCGTTCAGCCCCATCTGCGCGGTCAGCAGCGCGGACGGCTTGACCGGGGTCGCCGACATCCGGCGCAGGATGCCGCGCTCGCGGTACCCGGTGATGATCGGCGGCATCGTCTGCAGGCCGGTCACGATCAGCGCGACCAGGACGAGGATCGGTACGTACAGGTCGATGATCCGCAGCCCGCCGAGGCCGGCGTCGGCCTTCCGGAACGACGGGATGCTTCCCAGGATCACCAGCAGCAGCGGCGGGAAGCCGAGGATCCAGAACAAGGTCCCGGGCTCCCGGCGGAACAGCCGGGCCTCGGCACGCAGTACGGCGGCCCTCGGCGAGGTGCTGCGAACGGTCGGGGCGATGGCGCTCATGAGTTGGCTCCTGTCAGATCAAGGAAGGCGTCGTCGAGGGTGGCGTCGGTGACGCGAAGCTGGTGGGCGGTGATGCGGTGGCGGGCGAGTAGCGACAGCACGGCGGTCACGGTCTCGTCGGTGCCGCCGAGCGTGATCCGGCCGTCCTTCTGCTCGACGGACGCGAGCGCCGGCAGCGCGGCCAGGTCCACGTCGTCGACCGGAGCCGACGGGGTGAACGAGATGACGGTCGATCCCGCCGTACGGCTGATCAGACCCTGGGGTGTGTCGAGCGCGGTGATCTTGCCCTTGTCGATGACCGCGATCCGGTCGCACAGCCGCTGCGCCTCTTCCATGAAGTGCGTGACCAGGAGGACGGTGACGCCGCGGGCGCGGACGTCCTCGACGACCTCCCACGTGTCGCGCCGGGCCCGCGGGTCCAGGCCGGTGGTCAGCTCGTCGAGTACGACGACCCGCGGGTTGCCGATCAGCGCGAGCGCGATGAACAGCCGCTGCTTCTGGCCGCCGCTGAGTACGCCGAAGCGCGAGGTCAGCTGATCGGTCAGGCCGAGGCGCTCGGCCAGCGGGCGCCAGTCGGCCGGGTTCGGGTACAAGGCGGCGTACAGCTCGAGGGCCTCGCGGACGGTGAGCTTGGCCTGCAGCTCGCTCTCCTGGAGCTGCGCGCCGAGCACCTGGGTGACGGCCGCGTGGTCGGCGACCGGGTCGAGCCCGGCAACCCGGACCAGGCCGCTGTCGGGGACGCGCAGTCCCTCGACGCATTCGACCGTGGTGGTCTTGCCGGCGCCGTTCGGGCCGAGGATCCCGAAGATCTCGCCCTCGTCGACGGTGAAGGACAGGTCGTCGACGACGGCGCGGCCGCCGTACGACTTACGCAGGTTGCCGACTTCGACGATCGGCCTGTTCGTGGTCATGCATCGAGCTTCGCCGAACGACCACCCCACCGGCATCGCCCATCAAGCTCAACCCGAGATCATCCAAATGGCTGACCCCGCCCTACAACCGCAGTGGACTACTTCGTGTACAGGGCCTCGACGTCGGTGCCGTGTTTTTCCATCACGATGTGGCGGCGGAGGGAGAGCTTGAGGGACAGTTCGCCGGTTTCCTGGGTCCAGTCGGTTGGCAGGATCGAGAACTTCTTGATTGCCTCGGCGTGGGAGACGGACGCGTTGGCCTCGTCGATCGCCTTCTGGATCTCGGCGATCAGGTCCGCGTCCTGGGTCAGCGCGGCCGGGTCGGTCGGCTTCCCGCGCTCGGTTGCCCACGGCACGATGTTCTCCGGGTCGATCGTGATCAGCGCGGCGATGAACGGCTTGCCGTCGCCGACCACCATGCACTGGCTGACCAGCGGGTGCAGCCGGATCTGGTCCTCGAGCAGTGTCGGCGCGACGTTCTTGCCGCCGGCCGTCACCAGGATCTCCTTCTTCCGGCCGGTGATCCTGATGAACCCGTCGACGTCGAACTCGCCCAGGTCACCGGTGTGGAACCAACCGTCGGCGTCGATCGCAGCAGCGGTCGCCTCGTCGTTCTTCCAGTAGCCCTGCATCACCTGGCCGCCCTTGAACAGCAGCTCCCCGTCGTCCGCGACGGCGACCGTCACACCAGGAAGCGGCCGGCCGACGGTACCGATGCGGATGTCGTCCGGCAGGTTCACCGAAACGGCCGCTGTGGTCTCGGTCAGGCCGTAGCCCTCCAGGACCGGTACGCCGATACCGCGGAAGAAGTGGCCGAGCTTGTCGCCCAGAGGTGCGCCACCGGAGACGGCGTACTGCACCTGGCCGCCGAGGACGGCCCGCAGCTTGCCGTAGACCAGCCGGTCGAACAGCATGTGCTTGGCCTTCAGCCCGAACGACGCGCCGCCCTTGTCCTGCGCCTGCGAGTACGCGATCGCGGTGTCCGCGGCTGCGTCGAAGATCTTGCCCTTGCCCTCGGAGTGCGCCTTCTGGCTGGCCGTGTTGAACACCTTCTCGAACACCCGCGGCACGCTCAGGATGAACGTCGGCTTGAACGCGCCGAGGTCCTCGACCAGGTTCTTCACGTCGGCGCTGTGGCCGACCTTGACCCGCTTCATCACGCAGCCGACCTGGATGATCCGGGCGAACACGTGTGCCAGCGGCAGGAACAGCAGTGTGCTCGCGCCGGTGGTGTCGAAGAGGCCGTCGAGGATCTTCACCGCCGGGCCGAGCTCGTCGATGAAGTTCGAGTGGCTGATCTTGCAGCCCTTCGGGCGTCCCGTCGTACCGGAGGTGTAGATCAGCGTGGCCAGGTCGGAGGCCGTGACCGCGGAGCGGCGCTTGTCGAACTCGGCGTCACTGATGTCCTGGCCGAGCGCGGTGAGCTGGTCGACGGCGCCGGCCTCGATCTGCCAGACCTCCTGCAGGGCAGGGGCCTCGGCCCGGGCGGACTCGACGACCGCGCCGTGGGTGGCGTTCTCGACGACGGCGACGACCGCCTCGGAGTCGGTCAGGATCCACTGGATCTGCGAGGGGGAGGAGGTTTCGTAGATCGGCACCGTGACCGAGCCGATGCTCCAGATCGCGTAGTCGATCAGGGTCCACTCGTACCGCGTCGGGCTGAGCAGGGCGACCCGCTCGCCGGGCTTCACGCCGGCCGCCATCAGGCCCTTCGCGACGCCGATCACCTGCTGGGCGAACTCGGCCGCGGTCACGTCCTGCCAGCCGCCGCCCGCGACCCGGCGGCTGAACACCGCGGTGTCGGGATGGGACGACGCGTTCGCCCACACCGGGTCGCTCAAGCTCCCGCTGGCGGGTTCGGTCACAGCAGGAACGGTGTACTCACGCATCCGCGTCGTCTCCTCAGTCGGTCACGAATTGTCGACTTCCGGCGCACGCTACAGTCACCTACCCACAAGTAGCCACCTTTATGTGACCCAAGGAACTAGGTTCGAAGGCATGCCCACGCTCGACATCAGTTGCGACGACCTGGTCGTTGCTGATCCAGCCTACGTCGCCGAGCGACTCGGAGCGGACACCCTCTGGCGCGAGTGGTGGCCGGACCTGACCCTGACCCCGTCCGAGCGACGCGGTGCGGAGGGGGTCCGCTGGGCCGTCACCGGCTCGGCCGTCGGTACGGCGGAGTGGTGGCTGGAACCGGTCCGCGACGGCGTCGTCGTGCACTGGTACCTCCGGGTCGACCCGGCCCGCCCGGTCCGCGGCCGTGCCCTCGAACGACTCAAGGAGCGGTACGTCGCGTCGTACCGCGAGCACCTGTGGCGGTTCAAGGACGAAGTCGAAGCGGGCCGCGCGGCGGGCGAACGACGTACCTCGTCCGATCCCGCGATAGTCTCCGTTGAGGACCCCGAGACCGACACTGAGAACCGACCGGCGAAGAGGTGAATCGATGGCGGAACAGACCACCTCGACCATCCAGATGAACGCGAGCCCCAAAGAAATCATGGCGGTGATCGCGGACTTCGCGGCGTACCCCGAGTGGGCCGACTCGATGCGGGAGACCGAGGTGCTGTCCACCGACGAGGCCGGCCGGCCGAACAAGGTGCGTTTCAAGGTCGACGCCGGTGCGATCTCGGACGAGTACACGCTGGCCTACGTCTGGTCCCGCAACGAGGTGACCTGGACGCTGGTCGAGGCGAAGATGGTCAAGGGTATGGACGGCGCCTACGTCCTCAAGGATCTGGGTGCGGAGGGGACCGAGGTGACGTACCGGCTGGCTGTCGACGTGGCGATCCCGATGATCGGGATGCTCAAGCGGAAGGCCGAGAAGGTCATCATCGACACCGCCCTGAAGGGCCTCAAGAAGCGCGTCGAGTCCTGATCCAGTGACTCGGGTTCTGCTGTATACGGGTAAAGGCGGGGTCGGCAAGACGACCTCTGCGGCGGGTACCGCCACGCTCGCCGCACTGCGCGGGCTGCGGACGCTGGTGCTGTCGACGGATGCCGCGCACTCGCTGTCGGACGCGTTCGACTCCGAGGTCGGCCCGGAGCCGACGGAGATCGACGATCTGCTGTTCGTCCAGCAGATCGACGCGCAGCGCAAGTTCGAGCGGTCCTGGGGCGACATCCAGAACTACCTGCGGTCGGTGCTGCACATGATCGGCGTCGACCCGATCGAGGCCGAGGAGCTGACCGTGCTGCCCGGCGCCGCCGAGGTGCTCGCGCTGCTCGAGGTGCGCGACCACGTCCGGTCCGGGCGCTGGGACGTGATCGTCGTCGACTGCGCGCCGACCGCGGAGACGCTCCGGCTGCTTGGTCTGCCCGAGGCGCTGAACTGGTATCTCGACCGGATCTTCAACGCCGAGCGCAAGATGATGCGGACGTTCCGGCCCTTCATCAACCGCGGGGCAGGTCTGAGCCGCGGGTCGAGCCTGCCGGTCCCGGACGACAACGTCTTCGACGCGTTGCGGCGGCTGCAGAGCGACCTGTCGGACATCCGCACGCTGCTGGCCGGCCCGGACGCGTCGGTGCGGCTGGTGCTGACGCCGGAGGCGGTCGTGGTCGCGGAGGCGCGGCGGTCGCTCACCAGGCTCTCGCTGTACGGGTACCGCGTGGACGGTGTCGTGGCGAACCGGGTCTTCCCGGCGGCCGGTGCGGATACCTGGCGGCGGCAGTGGGTCGCTGCACAGCGCGGGATCCTGGAAGAGGTCGCGGACTCGTTCCGGCCGTTGCCGATCTGGGAATCGCCGTACCGGGTCTGTGAGCCGGTCGGGGTCGAGGAGCTGGCCGCGTTCGCGGTGGAGATGTACGGCGGGGACGACCCGTTCGCGCGCGCCACCGACGAGACGTCGCTGTGGGTGGATCGGCATATCGACACCGACGGGCGGACGTACACGCTGACCATGCCGTTGCCCTTGGCATCGGCCAGCGAGCTGGAGCTGGCGCGGCACGGGGACGAGCTGATCATCACCGTCGGGTCGTACCGTCGGGTGCTGCCGCTGCCGGCCGCGCTGGCGCGTGGAGTGGTCGCGGGTGCGCGGCTCGACGAGGGACGGCTGCAGGTACGGTTCGCGCCGCGGGAGACCGCGCGGCCGGTCGCGCCGTCGGAGGTGCCCAGCGGGTCGGGTCCGTTGGAGTCGGCGCAAGAGCTGGCGCAGGGCCTGACGGCGGAGTACCACGAGCAGCTGGCCCGTCGTACGGCGGCGATCGGAGAAGGCTTGTGAGTAAGGAGCCCGTCGGCTCGGTTGCTGAGGAGGCGGCCAAGCTGTTCGCGGTACTGCAGGACGCCGCGGGTGCTACTCCTCAGGACGATGAGAAGCACGAGCACAAGCTGGGGCCCGACTGCGTGTGGTGTCCGGTGTGTCAGCTGATCCACCGGGTGCGGAACACCAGCCCGGAGACGATCGAGCAGCTGTCGACGGCCGCCGCGCATGTGCTGGGCTCGTTGAGATCTCTGCTGGAGGCCGCCGCGGACGCGGCCCGGCAGGCGCGGGAGGACGCAGCGTCGCGACCGAAGAGCCCTGCGCAGCCCGAGGAGAAACCGGCCCCGCCCAAGGTGGACCGGATCGACGTGAGTGAGGACCCCGAACCATGGGACTGACCATCGGCATCGATGTCGGCGGTACGAAGATCGCGGCCGGCGTGGTCGACGAGAACGGCATGATCGGGGCCCGGACGCATCGCGACACCCCGGCGGACTCCGTCGACGGGACCGCGACGGCGATCTGCGACGCGGCGGCCGAGCTGATCGCCGGGCACGAGGTGGAGGCGGTCGGGATCGGCGCCGCCGGGTTCGTCTCGTCGGACCGGTCGACCGTGTTGTTCGCGCCGAACCTGGCCTGGCGGAACGAGCCGCTCGGCGCGCGGGTCTCGGAGACGCTGAAGATCCCGGTGGTCGTGGAGAACGACGCGAACGCGGCGGCGTGGGGTGAGTTCGCGTTCGGCGCGGCGAAGCACGTCGAGCACATGCTCTGCATCACGGTCGGCACCGGGATCGGTGGCGCTGTGGTCAGCGACGGCGAGATGCTGCGTGGCGCCCACGGCGTCGCGGCCGAGCTCGGCCACATGCGCGTCGTACCCGGTGGGCATCGGTGCGGGTGCGGGTCGCGCGGGTGCCTGGAGCAGTACGCGTCCGGGCGGGCGCTGGTGCGTGAGGGGCGGGCTCAGGCCGAGTCCGGTTCGATCGCGGCGGCGCAGATGCTGAGCGTGTGCGGGATCACCGACCCGGCGGAGCTGACCGGGCCGATGATCACCGAGGCGGCGATGGCGGGCGACCCGTGCGCGGTGGAGCTGCTCGAGGACCTCGGCCGGTGGCTCGGCGAGGGGCTGGCGAGCCTCGCGACGATGTTCGACCCGACCCTGATCGTGATCGGCGGCGGCGTGAGCGCGGCGAAGGACCTGCTGATGAAGTCCGCCGAGGTCGCCTTCGAGAAGGTCCTCCCGGCCAAGTCCAACCGCCCCCACCCCACCTTCACCCTCGCCGAACTGGGCAACGACGCCGGCCTCATCGGCGCCGCCGACCTCGCCCGCCGCCCGGCCCCGATCCCGGAGAGAACCAGGTGACCGCCGCGGCGCCTGGGCGCCCTCCGTCCTCTTCTCCCGCCCGCCGCGAAGCGGCGGGCGGGCATGTTGTTCCGGCGACTCTGGATAATGGAGGTAGTCCGGCGGGGGTCGGGGGTACGGCGAGGAGGGTCGTGCAGTGGCTCTGACGCAGGCTTTGACGATCGGGATCGATATCGGCGGGACCAAGGTCGCCGCCGGGGTGGTCGACCCCGAGGGCAACATCCTGGACCGGGTCCGGCGGGACACGCCGACCAAGGATCCGCGGGAGACCGAGGACGCGATCGCCGAGATCGTCCACGACCTCGAGTCGCGCCACGACGTGATCGCGGTCGGTATCGGCGCGGCCGGATTCGTCGACGGCACCCGCTCGTCGGTCCTGTTCGCCCCGCATCTCGCCTGGCGGCACGAGCCGCTGCGTGACGCGGTCGAGCGGCGCCTCGGCGTACCGGTCGTCGTCGAGAACGACGCGAACGCGGCCGCCTGGTCCGAGTGGCGCTTCGGCGGCGGACAGGGCGAGAGCCACCTGGTCTGCGTCACGCTCGGCACCGGCATCGGCGGCGCGATCCTGAACGACGGCTCCTTGCAGCGCGGCAAGTTCGGCATCGCCGGCGAGTTCGGCCACATGCAGGTCGTCCCCGGCGGCCACCGCTGCGAGTGCGGCAACCGCGGCTGCTGGGAGCAGTACGCGTCCGGCAACGCGCTCACCCGCGAGGCCCGCGAGCTGGCGATGTCCGGCTCGCCCGTCGCGCACAACCTGCTGCGTGCGGCCGGCGGCGACCCGCGCAAGATCAACGGCCCGATGGTGACCGAGCTGGCGAAGGACGGCGACCCGGTCGCGGTCGAGCTGCTCGAGGACGTCGGCCGCTGGCTCGGCATCGGCCTGGCCAACCTGGCCGCCGCGCTCGACCCCGGCACGTTCGTCATCGGCGGCGGCGTGTCCGACGCCGGCGAGCTGCTGCTGGCGCCGGCCCGCGAGGCGTTCAAGCGCACCCTGACCGGCCGCGGCTTCCGCCCGGAGGCCCGGATCGTCCGCGCGGTCCTCGGCCCGGAGGCGGGTCTCGTCGGTGCGGCCGACCTGGCTCGCGAAGAGGCGACCTGGCTGCGCCGCGTCCGCGTCAAGACGACCGCGGTGACGGCCAAGACGGCCGCCGCCCGTGGACGCTCCACCCGCCTGGAGCGGGCCGCGCGGAAGTCGGCGGCCCGGCGTACCGGAATGCGCGCCGCGCCCGCCGAGGCCGAGCTGCACCCAGCCGACCTGAACGGCGACAACGAGGGATGACCGGCCGCACCTTGCGGGTGCTGTCGTACAACGTGCACCGCTGGGGCGACGACCGTACGGCGCTCGCACGGGTGGTGAAGGCTTGCGCGCCGGACGTGATGCTGGTGCAGGAGGCCCCGACCTGGTTCGGCACCCGGCGCAAGCGACGCGCGATGGCGGCGACCTTCGGCCTGCGGTACGTCGCGGCCTCGGCCCGCAACGCGATCCTGGTTGCCGACGGCATCGACCTGACCGGCATCCGCGGCCGCCGGATCTGGCGCCCGTTCGTCCGCCGCCGCCTGAACTTCATCGCCACCCAGCTCCCCGGCGGCGCAGTCGGCGGAGTACTCGTCCTGGGCTCGACCCGGCTAGCGGTCGTCGTCTGCCACCTCGGCCTCCACCCCCGCGGCCGGATCCACGAGATAACCCAGGTCCTGACCCTCTGCCGCTCCTTCGGTACGCCGTACCTGCTCGCCGGCGACATCAACGAAGAACCCGACGGCCCCGTCTGGAAACTCCTGGCCGAGGAAGGCCTCCTGGACCTCGACGCCGGCCCGACCTTCAGCTCGACCACGCCCCACAAACGCATCGACGCCGCCGTACTCTCCCCCCAGCTCAAAGGCCGCCTACGCCACCTCCCCGCCACCAAGCCGGACCTGGCGGCCGCCACCGACCACCTCCCGCTGCTGGTGGAACTCAGCGGCGGTTGAGGAAGTCGAGCATCGCCTGCTGGGCCGCGGACGAGCCGAAGAGGCTGGCCGACAGCTCCGCGAGATCCTTGCCGCGGGCATCGATGTCGACGAGGAGGTCGCGGTTGAGCAGCTTCTTCGTCTCCTGCAAACCCTGCGGCACGCCCTTCAGCACCGCCTCGAGCACCGCGCCGACCGCCGCGTCCAGGTCGTCGTCCGGCACCGTCAGCGTCAGCAGCCCGAACCGCGCCGCCTCGAGCGCGTCGAAACCGCTGCCTGTCAGGAACGTGTACGCCGCCGCGCGATCGGTCAGCCGCGGAAGGACGGTCAGCGAAATCGTCGCCGCCGCAAGCCCCAGCCGTACTTCGGTCAGCGCGAACGTCGCGCTCTCCCCGGCGACGCTGATGTCGGACGCCGCGACGATCCCGATCCCACCCGCGCGCACCGCGCCCGCCACCCGCGCGATCACCGGCTTCGGGTTCGCGACGATCGCCCGCTGTACGTCGACCATCCGCTGCGCCCCGACGCCCATCCCGATCGTCGTCGCCTCGGACAGATCGGCGCCCGAGCAGAACACATCCAGCGCCGACCGAACCACGATCACCCGCACCTCGTCGTCGGCCCCCGCCGCCTCCAGGTGCTCCAGCAACTCACCCGTCAACTGCTGCGACAGCGCGTTCTTGTTGTGCGGCGAGTCGAGCGTGATCGTCGCAACGCCGTCGGCCACTTGCAGGTGCACGAGTTCGGTCATGGCGCCATCCAACACCGTCACGGACCGGAGGGGGAGGCCTTCGGGTTGAGGGGATCGGCGTGCCGGTGCGTGATCTTCCACTCACCGGCCTCGGCGCGGAACACCATCGTGGCCCGCAGGACGTGCGGAACGGGCTCGGGTTGGGTGATGTGATGCACCGTGCAGCGCTCGATCGCGACCGTGTACGCCGTGTCCGCGCCGACGTGCTTCTCGAGGTACTCGAACTCGACCTTCGCGCCGCTGTCCCGGAACTGTGACGACGCCCACTCGTACCGCGGCCCGATCTGCGAAAAGCCCACCTCGTGCCCGCCGAACCCGCCGAAGATCGAGGTCTGCTCACTGTGCGACACCAGCGGCATCCACAGCGACGGGTCCCCGTTGATGAAGGCGGTGTTGGCCTCCTCGAACCGGCGCAGGAACGATTCGAAGTCTTCAATCACCGAGCCAGTCTCACCCTCGACAGGGTCACTTGCTCTCGGCGTACTCCGGTGACAGCTCGCGGGCGAGGTGCTCGATGAACAGGCCGACGTCCGTGACGATCCCACGCGCCTGCGACGAACCGCGATCGGCGAGCTTGGTCACCGTCGCCGGGTTGATGTCCACGCAGGTCAGCGGGATCGACGCGGGCAGGATGTTGCCGGTGGCAACCGAGTGCAGCATGGTCGCGGCCATCAGGCAGTACCCGACGCCGTCCAGCTCGGCCCGCATCGCGCGCTGCCCCTCGAGTACGTCGGTGTAGACGTCCGGCAGCGGCCCGTCGTCGCGCACCGACCCGACCAGCACGAACTTGCCGCCCGTCCGGACCAGCGCGTGCATCACGCCCGAGGTGAGGACGCCCTGGTCGACCGCGGCCTTGATCGACCCCGCCTTGCGGATCGTGTTGATCGCGCGGATGTGGTGCTCGTGCCCGTGCTCCACACCCCGCCCGCGGGCGAGGTCGACGCCGAGCGACGTCCCGTACAGCGACGACTCGATGTCGTGCGTCGCGAGCGCGTTGCCGGCGAACAGCACATCGACGTACCCGGCCTCGACGATCGCGACCATGGCCGGCGCGGCGCCGGTGTGGACGATGCCGGGGCCGCCGACCCAGAGCACCTTCTGCCCGTTGGCCTTCGCCTCGCGCATCCCGTCCGCGACCTGCTTCACCAGCACCCGCTGGGGCTTCTCCGACGACACGTCCGACTCCATGAAGCCGAACCCGTCCTCGGTGCTCGTCGCGATCGGGGGAGTGACCCGCACGCCCTGCGCGCTGGTGATGATCCTCATGCCTGCGCGTACGTCGGACATCGGGATCGTCCGGACCGCGTCACCCTCGACGAGCAGACCGCAGTCCATCTCCGGGTTCTGCACCGCGACCCAGTGGCCGCCGAGCCGCACGCTGGTGGGGAGGTTCGTGGTGGAGTAGAACCCGTCGGGGAACACGCCGTCGGTGGTCACCTCGGTGATGTCCGGCGTACCCGGGTCGACCAGGTTGGCGCCCTTGGTCTGGATCCGCATCAGCAGCCGCTGCAGCGACTCCTCGTCGTCCGCGCCGACGGTCATCCGGACCGTGGACGGGTCGTCCTTGTCGTAGCCGAGGTCGAACTTGTCCAGCGTGTACTCACCGCCGTACCCGCGGATGTCGTCGAGGACGCGGGACAGCAGCCCGGAGTCCATCAGGTGGCCGGTGATCTCGACGGTCTCGGTGACCTGCACGGGTGCCCTCCCTCGCGATTCGTCGGATTGTCCGACGATCCGCACTCTAACTCAGACGACCGCCCCGTCGTCGCCGCCGTCTCCAGGAGGGAGACGGTCCTTCATCCGGAAGACGAGCGTCAGGAAGCCGCCGATGAAGCCGGCGACCGCGAGCGTGGTGATCCGGCCGGTGCCGAAGTCGAGGACCGCGGCCGCGATCAGCAGCAGTGGTCCGCCGAGCAGGCCGAGCCAGGCGAGCCGGGTGATCCAGTCCAGCCGCGGGCCACGGGGCGGCTCCGGCGGTACGAAATGGTCGTGCGGGTCGTCGTCCTTGCGCTTCGGCTTGACGTCCTCCTCGTCGGCCGCGGGCGTCTCCTCGACGGTGAGCCCGGTCGGTACGTCGATCAGCGGCTCGTACTTGTCGTCGACGTCCTCGCTGGCCGGCCATCGCGGGACCGGGTCCTCGCCGCCGTCGTGACCCGGCGCGGACGGCTGGCTGAACTGCTGGACCAGCGACTCCCACTCCGCGTCCTCGGTACTGCGGTCGATCAACGGGCGGGCCTCGTCCACCGCGGCGGCGTCGACGAAGATCTCGTCGTACCCGACCGGAATGCGGACCGGTTCCTCGGCCTCTTCCGGCGTCCGGGCCTCGCTCTGGTTCTCGCAGTACGCCGCGATCCCGGCCGCGGCGAGCGCGTCCAGCACCGGCTGCGCGACCAACGGGTCGATCCCCCCGAGCGACGTGTACGACGCTGCTGTCAGTCCGTTGTCACGCATCACTGTTACCGCTCAGCCGCCTGATGAAGGCTGATGTGTCCGCGAAGATCCGCGGTGCGTCGTTGTCCAGGGTTGCCACGTGATAGCTGTCCTCGAGCAGGGTCTCGGTCACGTCGCGGGACGAGATCGAGGACAGCACCGTCCGCCCCGAGCTCGGCTCCACCACATGATCGACAGTACTGCGGAACAGCAGCACCGGCTGAGTGACTTCGGCCAAATCGTCGCGGGTGACCTTCCACAGCTGCGACAGCGAATGCAGCGCACGCAACGGCATCTTGTCGTACGCGCCCTCGTCCATGTCCGGCTTCTTGATGTCGTTGGAGATACCGGGGAACGACGGCACCAGCCTGGCCAGCACCGGTAGGAGCACCAGCCGCTTGTCGTCGGTGCGCACCGACGGGTTGATCAGGACCAGACCGGAAACGTCCGCTCCGTGCTTCTCGGCCAGCCGCAGGACGAGGCAGCCGCCCATCGACAGTCCGATCAGGAAGACGTGGTCGTGCTCCTTGCGCAAGCGCTGCAGCTCGTTGTCGAGTACGGCGTACCAGTCGGGCCAGCCGGTCTTGTTCATCTCCTGCCAGCTGGTCCCGTGACCGGGCAGGCGCGGTACGGCGACGCCGTACCCCTCGGTGGCGAGATGTTCGGCGAAGGGCCGCATCGACTTCGGCGAACCGGTGAACCCGTGGCTGAGCAGGACTCCGACGGCCGCGTTCGCCCCGGTCCCGGGACTGCGAAACTCCTCCGCGTGGGCTTGCACTGGCACGCTCGACTCCTCGCCGGTCCGTTCCTCACAGACGCCCCAGCCGAAGACGGCCGGAGCGCCCCTCAATCGTCGCATCTGGGCTGCGTCCAGTCTGCATCCAGGTGACAACACGGTGAGCAACACCCGGATTCCTGGCGGTGACATTGCCTGAGGGGGAAGCTGGAACGTAGTGTCCGCACCGAACGGTCGGCGCGCCGAAGATGTCGCCTGGCCGCCACCGGTGGGCACTGGTGCCGGACGAGGGTACGGCCGACGATGGTTCGGTGAGCGTTGTCGGGTGATGCGAGTCGGGTGTGTCGGGCGAGCGACGGAGGTCGAGGCGGATGCTGTACCTGTTCCTGAGACGGTTCATTGTCGCGCCATTGATCAAGCTGCTCTTCCGGCCCAAGGTGACCGGCCTGGAGCACGTGCCGACCGACGGCCCGGCACTGCTGGTCAGCAACCACCTGGCGTTCTGCGACTCGATCTTCCTGCCGGTCTCGGTACCGCGGCAGATCGTCTTCCCGGCCAAGTCGGAGTACTTCACCGGCCCCGGCCTGAAGGGCAAGCTGGTCGCCACGTTCTTCCGGTCGGTGGGCCAGATCCCGATCGACCGGTCCGGCGGGCGCGCCTCGTTGGCGGCGCTGAACACCGGTCTGAGCATCCTCGAGAAGGGCGGCCTGTTCGGGATCTACCCGGAGGGCACCCGTTCGCCTGACGGCCGGCTGTACAAGGGCAAGACCGGCGTCGCCCGGATGGCGATCGTGGCCGGCGTCCCGGTGATCCCGGTCGCGATGATCGACACCGAGAAGCTGCAGCCCGCGGGCCGGATGCGGCCGAACCTGTTCTACCGGGAGAAGGGCAAGCTGCTGCCGCGGCTGGTCCGCCCGGGCGTCGCGTTCGGCAAGCCGATGGACTTCTCCCGCTACGAGGGCATGGAGCGGGACCGCTTCGTCCTCCGCTCGGTCACCGACGAGATCATGTACGCGCTGATGGAGCTGTCCGGCCAGGAGTACGTCGACATGTACGCAGACAAGGCCAAAGAGCTGATCAAGGCCGGCGAATCGGTCGACGAGCACCTGCGTCTCGGCGACACCAAGGCCAGCTGACCCGGTTCGGGCCCCGTTCCGGGCGAGGATGTCGCCATGGACAGCGACCTGAACGTGCTCGGCGGACCGCTGGAGGAGTGCGGGACCGACCCGGTCACCGGCTTCTACCGCGACGGCTGCTGCACGAGCGGCCCCGAAGACCTCGGCAGCCACACCGTGTGCGCGGTGATGACCGCGGACTTCCTCGCCCACCAGGCCTCGGTCGGGAACGACCTGATCACACCCCGCCCCGAGTACAACTTCCCCGGTCTCGAGCCGGGCGACCGCTGGTGCGTGGTCGCCGCCCGCTGGTTGCAGGCGTACCACGCCGGCGCCGCGGCTCCCGTCGTACTGGCGTCCACTCATGCCCGGACGCTCGACACGATCCCGCTCACGGCGCTGCGCGAGCACGCTGTCGACGTACCCGCCGATCCGGGCTCGTTGACCTGAGACGGTCACCGTCGGTTCTGGGCCCTGGCCTAGAGTTGGCCTCATGCAATTTGCGACGTTGACGGCCGGTGGAGTGCCGGGGGTTCCGAGTCTGGACGAGCTGCGGGGGCTGAAGCCGCTGCAGCAGCCCGAGTGGCCGGACGAGGCCGTGCTCGACCAGGTGATCTCCGAACTCCGGACCCTGCCGCCGCTGGTGTTCGCCGGTGAGTGCGACGACCTGACCACGAAGATCGGCGCGGTGGCCCGCGGCGAGGCGTTCATCCTGCAGGGTGGCGACTGCGCGGAGACGTTCGCCGGCGTGACCGCGGAGAACATCCGGGCCAAGCTCCGGGTGCTCCTGCAGATGTCGGTCGTCCTGCAGTACGCCGCGAGTGTGCCGGTGGTGAAGATCGGCCGGATCGCCGGGCAGTACGCGAAGCCGCGTTCGTCCGGTGAGGAGACGCGGGACGGCGTGACGCTTCCGTCGTACCGCGGCGACGCCGTCAACGGCTTCGACTTCACGCCCGAGTCGCGGATCCCGGATCCCAACCGCCTGCGCGGGGTCTACAACGCGGCTGCAGCCACCCTGAACCTGACCCGCGCGTTCACCACCGGTGGGTATGCCGACCTGCACCAGGTGCATGCCTGGAACACGGACTTCGTGAAGTCGTCCCCGGTCGGGCGGCGCTACGAGCAGTTGGCATCCGAGATCGAGCGCGCCCTCGCCTTCATGCGGGCCTGCGGTGCGACGTCGGACGAGTTCCGGACGGTCGACTTCTACGCGTCGCACGAGGCGCTGATCCTCGAGTACGAGCACGCGCTGACCCGGATCGACTCGCGGACCGAGCAGCCGTACGACGTGTCCGGCCACCTGCTCTGGGTGGGGGAGCGGACACGTCAGCTGGACGGCGCACACGTCGAGTTCCTCGCGTCGCTGTCGAACCCGCTCGGCGTCAAGATCGGGCCGACCACGACCCCGGAGTACATCCGGGCGTTGATCGACAAGCTGAACCCGAAGGGGATCGAGGGGCGGCTCACGTTCATCACCCGGATGGGTGCGGGCAAGATCCGCTCGGCGCTGCCGCCGCTGCTGGAGGCGGTCCGCGATCACGGCTCGCCGATCGCGTGGGTGAGCGACCCGATGCACGGCAACACGTACGAGACGCCGAACGGGTACAAGACCCGGAACTTCGACGACGTGATGGACGAGGTGCAGGGCTTCTTCGACGCGCACGAGCAGGTCGGGACGTGGCCGGGCGGCGTACACATGGAGCTCACCGGCGACGACGTGACCGAGTGCCTCGGCGGCGGCGAGGAGCTGGTCGCGGAGGACCTCGTGAACCGGTACGAGACGGCCTGCGACCCGCGGTTGAACCGGCACCAGTCGCTGGAGCTGGCGTTCCTGGTCGCGGAGCGGCTGCGGGGCGCGAAGGCATGATCGATCTTCGATCGGACACCGTCACCCGTCCGTCGGCGGAGATGCTGGCCGCGATGACGTCGGCTCCTGTGGGCGACGACGTGTACGGCGAGGATCCGACCGTCAACGCCTTGGAAGAGCAGGTCGCGGGCATGCTCGGGCACGAGGCCGGCCTGTTCACCGTCACCGGCTCGCTGGCGAACATGCTGGGCGTCCAGGCGCTGGTGCCGCGCGGCGGCGAGGTCCTCTGCGAGGCGAGCGCGCATATCGTCCGGGCCGAACTCGGCTCGCACGCGGCCGTCAACGGTGTGACGACGCGGACCTGGAGCGCGCCGGCCGGGCAGATCGACCTCGACCAGATCCGTGCATTGATCGCCGCCGACCTCGGTCCGTACTTCGTCCGGACGTCGGCGGTCTCGGTCGAGAACACGCACAACTTCGGCGGCGGCGCGATCCAGCACGGGTACGACGCCCTCGCCGACGAACTCGACGCCCACGACCTCCCGCTGCACCTCGACGGCGCCCGGCTGTGGAACGCGTCCGTGGCGTCTGGGGTGCCGGTTGCTGCGTATGCGTCGCGGGCTGCGGCCGCCAGCGTCTGCCTGTCCAAGGGGTTGGGGGCTCCCGTCGGCTCCGTATTGGTCGGCTCCACGGAGCTGATTCGCGAGGCACGGGTCTGGCGCAAGCGCCTCGGCGGCGGCTGGCGGCAGGCCGGCGTACTGGCCGCTGCGGGACTGTACGCCGTCGCGCACAACGTCGAGCGGCTCGCCGAGGACCATGCCAACGCGCGGGCGATCGCCGACGTACTCGCGGATGCCGCGCCGGGCTCGGTGAAGCCGGACCAGGTCGAGACGAACATCGTGGTCGCCGACCTGGCCGCCACCGGTCGCACGGTCGCGGAGGTTGTTGCCGCTGCGAAGGAGGCCGGCGCACTCGTCGGTGGTGTCGGCGCGACGCAACTCCGGGTCGTCACGCACCTCGACGCGTCAGCTGAGGACTGCCGGGCGGCGGCGGAAGTCCTGGCCCGCATCGTCAGCTGATTTGTTGAGCTTTCCGCTCGATGCCGTCGCTGCCCTGCGCCCTCGGCGATCTCGGGCCGGATGCGCCAGGTAGGCTGACGTTGTCTGGGTTGCAGCGTTTCGGGGAGAGCCGTGCGAGAGATCGTCGTGTTCAGCGGAAGTGCCCACACCGTGTTGGCGGAGCAGATCTGTAGGGATCTCGGCGTACCGCTCTCACCGGTCGAGATCCATCGTTTCAGCAACGACTGCCTGCAGGTCCAACTCCAGGCGAACTGTCGGCAACGCGACGTCTACATCGTGCAACCACTGGTGCCGCCGACGCAGGAGCACCTGATGGAGCTGCTGCTGATGATCGACGCCGCCCGCGGCGCGTCGGCTCAGCAGATCACCGCAGTCATCCCGCACTACGCGTACGCGCGCTCCGACAAGAAGGACGCGTCCCGCATCTCGATCGGCGGCCGCCTGGTCGCGGACATGCTGACCACCGCCGGCGCGAATCGCGTGCTGACGATGGCGTTGCACGCGCCGCAGGTCCACGGCTTCTTCTCCGTACCGGTCGACCACCTGACCGCGATCGGCGTACTCGCCGACCACTTCCGCGGCCGCGACCTGAGCGACACCGTCGTCGTCAGCCCCGACCTGGGCAACGCGAAAACCGCCACCCAGTTCGCCCGCCTGCTCGGCACCCCCGTCGCCGCCGGCAGCAAGCAGCGCCTGGCCGACGACCGGGTCGTCATCGACGCGATCGTCGGCGACGTAAGCGGCAAGCGCGCCATCATCCTCGACGACGAGATCGCCACCGGCGGCTCGATCATCGAACTCCTCGACCGCCTCAAAGACCTGGGCTGCACCCAAGCCGCCGTCGCCTGCACCCACGGCCTCTTCGCCGGCCCCGCCGTAGAACGCCTCCGCTCCCACCCCTCCATCACCGAAGTCATCAGCACCGACACCGTCCCCCGCCCCAACGGCTTCCCCGAACTACAGATCACCTCAGTAGCCGGCCTCTTCGCCGAAGCCATCAAACGAATCCACGACGGCGAATCAGTAAGCAGCCTCTTCGACGGCGTAGACCCCACCCACGCCCCACCCCAACCCAAACTCCCGTTCTAATCCCCGGGATCTGAGGCTGATTGGGGAACTGGGACCGCCCCCGCGTGCTCCCGCAGGCGCTTCCTTCGTCGCTCCGCTCCTCAGCGCACCTGCTCCACACGCACCCACCCACCCCCCGGCTACCGCCGGTGCATCCCTTCCGGCTATCGCCGGACGTGGCGGGCTATCGCCCGCGACCGACTACCAGGCCGGGCCCCGCCCAATCGAACCGCGCTCACTGGAACCGCGGACGCCATCCACCCGACCCTACGATCGAATCGATGGGTGCTGGTCGGTCTCAAACAGATTCTGATTCAAATGATTGAGTACGGATCGAATGCTTGGGCAATTGTTTCTAGGTGGTGCGAATACGTTGGCCAGAGTCACAATTCTATTACCTGAAAGAATCCGGTAACGACACGCTGACACAACGCGATACAACCGGCAGGGAGCCGTGGTCACGGTTTGTGGGCCAGGTATCAGGGGCTGTAGGGGGCGTGGCAAGCGTGGGGGATCATGCGACTGACGGCCGGATCATGCCGGGAGCGCGGTACCCGGGGCAGGGCGGGACGGTACCGGAACATGTAGTCGGACGAAGGGGGATCGTAGAGTCTCTGCGACATTTTCTTCGTCCGATGAGATGGATCTTCAACGTCTTCGCCTACCTGGTGAACCCCGCACCTCGAGCCACGAGACGTGCGCGCCGCACTCTGGAACACTGGTATCGGGCCTGGCCCAGGTTCGAGCATGCCTTCGCAATCAAGTACCCGGACAGCGATCGTCACGCGGTCAAGGATCATTACCTACAGTGCGCGCGGCAGGTGGCGGATGATCTGGTACGTCGCCAAGCGCGGACTGCAAGGAGCGCAGGACTTGCGGCGCTCGCGCTGATCGCAGCGGGCGGCCTGCCGATGGCGTTCGGCGACAGAACACACCCGTCCTATCTCGTCCTCGGCTCGACTTGGCTCTCAGTAGCCTCGTGCGTTATCTGTGCGGCGCTTGCACTCGGGGCGCTGCCATCATTCGCTGCGGTGGCCGCGGTATTGGCCGCTCTCTTCGGGCTTGCCGGTATCAGCGGAATGCTCCTGCTACCAGGGGGAGCAGGTATCGATGACCTGTCCACCCTCCTCTTGGGAGCCGACCGCGGCTCTGCGGCGGTGCTACTCATCTTCTTCGGGTTCTACGGCTATTTGGTCGGTGCAATCTTTGTGCTCGGATTGTTTTTGATCTCGGTCATGAATCGCCGTGCTGAGATGCGGATGCCCCATGTCTACACCTTGCACGAACTTGTACGGGTCGTGGACTTTCTGTCTCGACCGGAGCCGTTCATCAGCCACCGGCGACGCTGTGCGATCGTCAAGGCCTTGCATCGCGCGTCACGTCTCACACGGTCAGGCTTGCCGGGTTCAATCGCGCTGCCGAGTCCGGCGCAGCGAGCCATCTTCAGTGCGCGATGCCAGGGCGCCGCCGACTCACTCGAGTCGATGGAGATCTGGGTTGCGCTGCCTAAGGCGGATACAGCTGCACAGCTGTCAGCGATCTCTGTCGGCGTCGGTGTCGTGCTCTTGTCCGGGAACTATGACGAACTTCCAGAGTTGCACTTGCCGCCGCTCACAGGCGCCGAACGCCTGATGGTGGCAAGTCAGATCGCCAAGTCTCTACTCATCGGCGCCATTCCTCTGCTCGTGGTTGTCGCTTTACGTTGGTTCGGAATCGACGTTGACGGCGCGTTGGGCAGCGGACTGACCTTCTTCTGCATCGCCTGGTTCGCCGTGACATCACTGTCGTTGTTGGACCCTCTGTTCAGTCAGAAGCTGGCCATGGTGCGTGAGGTGATGGCCACCATCAGAACCCGGGCGGACGAGAAGTAGTTGTCGCACAGCCGTCGAAGCCCTGCTTCGAGAAGTTGCCCTCGGCGGCATGCACGACGGATGATTTCGCCGCCGAGGACAGTTGGCGGCTTGCCGGAGCTGAACAAGAGCGCCAGCCTCGCCGAGATCGCCGCCGGACTGCGAACCTGTGCTGGCAGTATGCGCGGGGCCGGGCGACCTGGCCTAGAGCGACGACCGGGGCGGGGACGTCCTTCATTTACGCCAGGCTGCGACGAGTTCCGCTAGGGCTTGTACGAGATGGGTGAGTCGCTGGGCCGGCTCGTCGCGTTTCGATGTGAGTACGTACGCCAGAACCACGAGGCCGGCGGCGCCAAGTACGGCTTCGGTCATTCGAGTGCTCCTGTCGGCCTAGATCGAGTGGAGATCTCATGACGCACGTCCGAGTAGCCCGGACGCCAGCAGGGCGGTGGCCTGCGCCGTCCGGTGGCGGACAGCCGTGTCCGAACCGTCCGGCGGGCGTCCAGACGTACGCCGGACGATGATGATCGTGGCTACCGTGATTGCCATGACTGACGAACAAGCGAGCAGCACGGCCGGATCGCCGACATTCGAGGATCTCGCCAAGGTCGCGACGACTGCCGACCTGGCTCGTTGCCTTCAGCGCCTTCATCGCGCGAAGGGACAGCCGTCGCTTCGCGAATTGGAGAACTGGGGTCTCGGCCACGGGAGGCCACTTCGGAAGAGCACGCTTAGCGACGCACTGACGGGAAAGCAGCGCCCGAGCCAACAGCTTATGTTGAACTTTCTCCACGCGTTGGAGGTTCGGGACGAGCAGGCTGTCGCACCGTGGCTCGAAGCGCTGGAAAGAACTCCGACTGCCACGAGCCGCCCAAGAAGCTACGCCGAGCGAGACCTTGGGTCGGTACCCGCCCACAGGTTCTTCGTCGAGTTTGACAATGTCGACGAGATCTCAAGGTTGATCAAGAACTCGAAAGAACAGGTTTGGCTGCTGGGCACGACGCTGTCGATGCACGTGCCCTACCTGGAGGAGCCGCTTCGTCGCGCGATCTCGGAAGGTCGCAACGTTCGGATAATGCTGATCAGACCTGGTGGGGCAGCGATGCAGATGTCCGTCCTTCGCGCGGGACCAGACGGACTCGGGATGCAGGAGCAAGAGGAACGTCTGAGCACTAGTCTGGCGATCCTCCGGCGGCTCGCCACCCTTGGCACGCGCCTCGAGGTGCGGCTGATCGACTACCTCGCGCCGTACACGCTGTACGGGTACGACCCGGGTCTGGAAGAGGGCATGATCGAGATGCGATTGGGGTCGTTTCACGGTCAGCACCATCTTCGGCCGACCTTCCGGATCGAGCGCATGCGCGATCCAGCGTGGTTCGAGTACTTCTACGAGCAGTTCGTATCTATGTGGACCGTGGCTGAGCCATACGACCTCGAGGTCGAAGGCAGCGCCCTCAGGGCAAGGGCTCAGTGACTCGTTGAGTCACACCGATTCGCGCCGCCTCCGTTCGGGAAGTGCTCGTCTTTGGCGCGAGCGGTGCAACCGACCACGCCCAGGACGGCAGCGCCACAAACAGGGCGCGGGGACTTGGGTCGGCAAGGTCGTCTCGGGGTGATTGAGGCGGGTAGGCACTTCAGGATGGGCCTGTCCAGGTTTGGTTGGGGCCGCCTACGCAGTCCCAGATGATGAGCTGGTGGCCGTTGGTGGTGTTGCCGGAGTCTAGGTCCAGGCAGCGGTCGGTGGTGATGTTTCGGAGTTGGCCCGTTGACCAACGGGTCCATTGCTGATCGGGGTTGTTCGGTGTGCAGGGTGCTGTCGTTAGTCCGGATCCGTTGCCCGATGAGGTGGGTTGCAGGCAGGTTCCGGATGAGGTGAGGGTTCCGTCGGCGTGCAGGGTCCAGGTCTGGTTGGCCAGACCGGTGCAGATCCAGATCTGCACCTTGTTCGTCGCGACGTCGCGATCCGCGCAGGACGACGTTGTGCCCCAGGTGAGTGCTCCGGTCGCGGTCGTGTAGTTGGGGCCGACCCAGCTCTGGTTGCGGGTTCCGACGCAGTCGTAGATCTGCAGCCGGCGGCCGTTGGTGAAGTCTGCTTCAGGCAGGTTCAAACACCGCCCGGAGGCCTGGTTGATCAGTGAGCCGAAGTTGCCTTGGCGCCACTTCTGGTTGCCGCCGCCTGAGCAGGCCGCGACGTTCACCAAGGTCAGGTTCGTCGTCTGGCCGGACGGTACCTCGAGGCAGACACCTCCTGTTTTCAGTTCTCCGAAGCTGCCGAGACTCCACGTCTGGTTGGAGTTCGCCAGGCAGGACCACAGCTGTACGTTGTCGCTGGCAACATCGCGATCGACGCAGAGATCCTGTCGCGTGGTCGATGCAACGGCGCCGGCGGGAGCCGTGCCAGCGGGGCCGGGTGTCCAGGTCGAGCCGATGGGGGAGAAGCTGAGCGAGGTGAGTGTGACTGCACCACCGACGGCGTAGAGGTGAAGCCCGAGGCTTGCGGGGTTGGAGTCGAAGGCGACGTTGTCGCTCACGACGGTCTTGCCGGTATTGCCGAAGACCTCCAGTTGTCCACGGTCGACGAGGAGTCTGATCGTGACCTGGTTCGAGATCGGCGGCATCGATACGCCGTATAGGGTCTGCGCCGCAACGCCGTACGCGACAGTGCGATCGCTCGATCCGTCCGACCGCGCGTGCAGGCGGAACCCGAACTCCGACGCGGTGACGCCGGTGAGGTCGAACTGTGCGCTGAGCTCGTAGGTGTCGGCCGAGATGCCGCTGAGCGGATCGGTCGCCGGATTCGTCATGATCGTGCGCGTTCCCCAGGTCTGCGTGGACGTCCGGATGGTGGAGATCTCGCTGACCGGATTGCGGGTGAGGCGGATGCCCTCCGGATACGTCTTCAGGGCGAGCTCGACCGGGAAGGATGCGTTGCCGATCCAGGTCACACCGGCGTTGCTCGGCTGCCAGCCCAGCTGGACGATGCGGCCGTTCGGCAACTGGTTGAAGGTCTGGGGCGCATACCAGGTGGACGGCGGGAAGGCGGCGCCGGAGACTCCCTGTTCCATCCGCTGCGGGGTCGCCCAGCCCGCGACGAACAGTCCGTTCGCATCGAGCGAGCCGATGACGTACTCGCCGCTCGCATCCTGAAGGACCCACTTCGAAGCGTTGGAGTCCCCGTCGACCGGTAGCTGGTAGAGGTCGGGACACTCGACGAACCAGCCGGCCGAGTAGGCGCCGCGATAGGTCCAGTCGAGCAGATTCGTCGAAGTGTAGAAGGCGGCGCCGGTCCCGGCCCGGAACGTGACGAGTTCCGAGCGGTTGTGCTGCGGGTCCCACTGCACCTTCGGGTCGCGGCTCTCGACCGGATCGGTGATGACCTTCGCGCCGCCGTTGTACATCTGGAAGGTCTTCGCCCCGTCGGTCGAGTACGCGATGCTGACGCCGTCGGTATTCGTGAACAACAGGATCGGGTCGTCGGACCCGACCTTCAGGCCGGTCACGTTGTTCACATCGACCCAGCCCGATCCCGACCAGAGGTTACCGGTGTGCACACCCGGTTCGAGGGTGATCGGTTGCTGCGTCCAATGGACCAGGTCCGTACTAGTCGCGTGTCCCCAGTGCACCGCGGCGTCCCAGCCGAGTCCGTGGGGATTGTGCTGGAAGAACAGGTGGTAAACGCCGCGGTAGTAGAGCGGAGCGTTGATGTCGTTCATGAATCCGTTCTGCGGGCTGAAGTGGAACTGGCCGCGGAACGGCTCGGTGTAGTCGGTGGCGGCGTACGGGTACTCCGGATAGTCCGATGATGAGCCGGCCACGGCGGCCGGGAGCGCCGTGAGACAGCTGAGCGTGAGGACCCAGGCCAGGAACGACGCGATCCGGATCATGGGGGCCCGGAACCCGTACGTCGATCCGCTCAGCGCCTGGAACTCCGCCGTACTGCCGCAGTCGAGGACCTTTGTGTTGACGGTCGATCCGTCGAGCACGACGGTGTGTACGGCGACGTTCGCGGCCGTGTGGTTGGTTGCGACGTAGTTGTTGCTGCCCGACTTCACCAGGACGATCGTCGGGGTCGCTCCGGACGGCGTGATGTTGCCTGCCGGGACGTCGTACGAGAAGTGGTTCCCGACCACGGTGTTGCCGCTGCCGTTGATCTGCACCAGCCCGAAGAGGTCGTCGAGCCCGTTGTTGTAGCCGGTCATCGCGGGGAACGATTCGGGGACGCGGAGGAAGTGGTTCGACCCGATCAGGTTGTTGTGGCAGGCGCCTTCGCACTGGATCATCCCCGGATAGAAGGCGTGCAGGCGGTTCGCGCTGATGTTGTTGTTCGTGCAGTTCTTCAGGTGCACCGAGCTCTTGCCGCGGGGAAAGATGTTGTTCCCGGACACGATCAGGCCGAAGTGGTTCTCGGCGAAGATCGAGAAGCCGACGTAGCCGGCGCCGATCATGTTGCCGCTGACCATGCTGGCCTGACCGGAGCTGATCAGCTCGATGCAGTTGCCGTTCTCGCAGAGGAAGTTGTCCTGGATGTGCAGCGCGTCGGCATCGGTGATGACGATTCCGTGCTCCAGGTAGACCATTCCCAGGCCGCGGATCCGCAGCGAGTCGGTGGCGGTGGTCGACCGGATCCCGTACTTGCCGTTGAGGTAGCTGTTCTGGTTCGGGGTGAACGAGACGCCGTCCAGGCAGAAGTCCAGCAGTTCGATCGAGCTGAGCCGGGGGAGGCCAGTGCGGCTGATCAGGATGGCTTCGGCGTTCCCGTCGGTGTTCTCGACCCGGATCCGGCTGCCGCCCGGCCAGATCTCGTGCCAGCTGGAGGTGTCGCCGGCGTTGTACCGGATGCTCGACGAGGTGAAGCCGTGGCCGGATCCCTTGATCTGCAGGTAGCTGATGTCGATCACGATCCGGGTCTTGAGCGAGTAGTCACCCGGCGGGATGTAGATCACCGCGCCCGGCTTGGAGGCCTGGGTGGGCTGGTTCGTCTTGATGTCGGCGATGATGCTGTTCACGATCGCGCCGATGTCGGTGTACGCGGTCGTCGACGGGCTGCCGGGGATGGTCCAGGTGGTGACGTCGTAGATCGTCGAGGGCATCGTCTTCCCTTTCGTAGTGAGAGCTGGAGTGCTCAGAGGACGCCGAGGAGCGTGTTGTGCGGTCGCGGCGCCGGGTCTGCGGCGAGGTCTGTGGCGACGGCCGCGGCCGCCGGCGTACTCGGCAGTCGGAGGTAGCCGGCGACGCTCACGGCGGCCGCGGCTGCGAGGAAGACCCGGCGCGACAGGCCTGCGCCGGGAGGGGTGGGGGAGTTCACGGCGGCTCCTTCTCGAGGTTGCCAAAAGGTTTTGGCAGAGCGGAATTGATCCGAAGGTAGGACTGCGTCCAGGCGGCGGCAAGATCGTCGCCGGTGGCAAAAGTTTTGGCAGCTGTTTGGCTCGATTTTGGCGTTGACCGACCGACGCCGGCGGGCAAACACTGCTGCCAAGACGTTTTGCCAAAACGTTTAATCACAAGCTTGGAACGGAGTCGGAGTATGAAGCTTCGCAGCACGAGCGGTCGTCTCCGGACCGCGCTGGCCGGGATCGCCGTTGCGACGAGCGTGATCCTGGCCATCGCCGGATGCGGTGCCGGTGGAAGCTCGGCAGGTGCCAGCGGCAAGCTCACAGTCCTGGTGGAGGGTGGCGGGAAGGCCGAGCTCCAGCCGATCGCCGATCTCTACCAGAAGGAGACCGGTACGACGGTCGAGTTGGTCGAACTGCCGTACGACGGTCTGTACGACCGGATCCAGACCGAGCTCGGCTCGGGCAAGACGTCGTTCGACGTCGCCGCGCTCGACGCCATCTGGCTGAGCGCCTTCTCGGCCGGCGTCTCGCCGCTCGACGATCTGTTCACCGACGACGTGAAGCGCGATCTGTTCCCGGGCCTGGTGACCGAGGCACAGGTCGGCGGGTCGTACGTCGGGATGCCGGTCTGGACGAACTCCGAGATCCTCTACTACCGGACCGACCTGTTCGGCGACCCGAAGGAGAAGGCGGCGTTCCAGGCGAAGTACGGGTATCCGCTCGTGCCGCCGACCACGTGGAAGCAGTACAAGGACGTCGCCGAATTCTTCACCCGCGACACGAACCACGACGGCCAGACCGATCTGTACGGCACCGATGTGAAGGGCGCGGTCGAGACGGAGTGGCTGGCCACGGTTTCGCAGACCGGCGAGAAGACGATGGTTCTCGATCCGAAGAGCGGCGACGTCACCATCGACGACGCCGATCACCTGGCAGCGTTGAACTTCTACACCAGCTTGTTGCCTTATGCCCCACCCGGCGCGGCGCAGCTCGACTGGGCCGGCGCCCAGAACCTCTTCTACCAGGGAAAGCTCGCGATGATGCGCTTCTGGGGTCATGCCTATACCCAGACCCCGGCCAACGCCGCGGTCAAAGGCAAGCTCGGCGTTGCTCCGATGATCGCGGGACCGGGCGGTATCGCCGGCGTACCGGGCGCCTGGTACCTCTCGGTGCCTAAGGCAACCGAAAAGCAGGCCGAGGCCAAGAAGTTCATCGCCTTCGCCTACGCGCACAACGACCTGTCGATCAAGACGTCGTTGGGCCTGGTCGCTCGGATCTCGGCGTTCGAGTCGCAGGCCGGTGTCGCTGGGCACGAGAACTACCCGGCCATCCTGACGACGCTGAAGTCTCCCGCGACGATCGCGCGGCCGGCCACACCGAAGTGGCAGCAGATCGTGACCTCGGTGCTCACGCCGATGCTGCAGAAGGCGGTTGCCAAGGGCGCGGACAACGCGGCGTTGCTGAAACAGGCGAAGGCTCAGATCCAAGCGATCGTCAAGTAGGGACACCTCTGTGCGCCTCACCGACCGCCGGTTCGCACTCGTACTGATCGCACCGGCCGCATTGTTCCTCGCCGCGTTCGTGGCGTGGCCACTGCTCAGATTCGTCTCGAACGCGTTCTACGAGATCTCGCCGATGGCCGGCGGCCCACGGAAGTTCGTGGGCTTCGAGAACTTCGCGACCGCGTTCGACTCGCCGGCATTCCAGGGAGCGGCGCTGCGGACGATCGTCTACACGTTCATCGTGGTCGCACTCGAATTCACCTTCGGGCTTGCTGTGGCATTGGTCTTCGCGGCGCTCGGCAGCCGGTCGGCGGTGTTCCGGACCGTCTTCATGTACCCGCTGATGGTCGCCCCGGTGGTAGCCGGCCTGCTGTGGCGATTCCTGCTCATCGACAACTTCGGCATTCTCAACGAGCTGCTACGCCGGATCGGGCTGCTGCACAGTACGGACCAGATCGCCTGGCTGAGCAACCCGAAGATCGCACTGTTCTCGGTGGCGCTGCCGGACATCTGGCTGACGACGTCGTTCATCACGCTGGTGCTCTTCGCGGGACTGCAGAACGTGCCAGGTGACGTTATCGAGGCCGCTCGCATCGACGGCGTACGGTTCCCGACGCTGCTGTTCCGGATCATCCTGCCGCTGCTGCGACCGGTGATCGCCGTGGCGCTGATCGTCCGCGGTATCGATGCGGCCCGCGCGTTCGACATCATCCTGATCCAGACCAACGGCGGGCCTCAGGACAGTACGACGACGCTGAGCCTGCTGATCTACCTCACGATGACGCGCAACGGGGATCCCGGTCTGGCCAGCGCGATGGGCACCGTCTATCTGATCGGGATGCTCGCGGTCGCCACGGTCGCGATCTTCGCCATCTGGCGACCCGGGAGTGATCAGGCATGAACGGCCTCGAGACCCGTCGCCGTCCGACACGCGTCATCCTGTGGGGCGCGCTGGCCGCGGTACTGGTGCTGTACGGATTCCCGTTCGTCTACCTGCTGCTGACGTCGTTCAAGACGCCGCTCGACGCGATCGCCGTACCGCCCCAGGTGTTGCCGTCGCAGTGGACGCTCGACAACTACGTCACCGCGCTCAGCAAGGAAGGCGTCGTACCGGCGCTGATCAACAGCGTCGCAACCGCAGTGCTCAGTACTGCGTTCTCACTCGCGCTCGGCGTGCCCGCGGCGTACGCGATCACTCGCTACCGAACGCCGAGCGGGCGCGTCTTCGTGGTCGCGGCGCTGGTCACCCGGATGGTGCCGACGATCGCGATCGGGGCGCCGCTGGTCGAGACGATGCGGCGGCTCGGCATCTCCGACACCACGATCGGGTTGGCGATCGCCCACACCACGATCTCGCTGCCGCTGTCGATCTGGCTGATGTCGAGCTTCTTCGAGGCGGTCCCGGTCGAGCTGGAAGAAGCCGCCAAAGTCGACGGCAGCGATCGGCTGCAGGCGTTCCAGCACGTGGTACTGCCGGTCGTATCGGGGGGCCTGGCAGTGACGGCGATCTTCGCGTTCCTCGCGTCCTGGAACGAGTTCCTGTTCGCATTGCTGCTCACGTCGGTGCGGGCCCAGACCACACCGATCGTGATCGCGAACTTCCAGACCCAGTTCGGCCTCGACTGGGGCGGGATGACCGCGCTCTCGGCGGTGTACTCCGTCCCCGTCATCCTGCTCACCCTCGCCCTCCAGCGGCACATCGTCGCCGGCCTGACCCTCGGCGCCGTCAAGGGCTGACGCCACCAAACCACCGGAGAAGATATGGAATTCTGGCAACCCAACAGCCCGCTCGGCGGCCTGGCGCATGTGAAGTCCGGCCGGTCGCGGCGGGAGTCGAGCTGGGACCGCAGCGGCGGCAACCGGGACTTCGCGGTGGTACCGGCGGGGGAGACCTTCGTGATCGCCGACATCAGCGGGGCGGGACGGATCGAGCACATCTGGCTGACCACGCGGTGCTACTCGGAGAAGTACCTGCGCAAGCTCGTCATCGAGATGTTCTGGGACGGCGAGGAGAACCCGAGCGTACGCGCGCCGCTCGGCGACTTCTTCGGTGTCGGCCACGCGGTCGCGAAGCACTACATCTCCCTTCCGCTGAACGCCGTGTTCGGTCCGCGGCGAGGTCCCAAGGGGCCGTTCGCGGCCGCGATGAACAGCTACTTCCCGATGCCGTTCGGCAGTCACGCGCGGATCCAGATCCGCAACGAGAGCGACCAGCCGATCGAGAACCTCTTCTATTACGTCGACTACGAACTCAGCGAGCAGCCGATCCCGGACGACGTCGCCCGGTTCCACGCGTACTACCGGCAGGAGAAGCCGACGACCGCCGTACGGCACACCTCCGAGCTCGAGAACCCGGCGCCGTGGGACCTGCCGGGGACGAACCTGACCGGGGACGACAACTACGTGATCCTCGATGCGACCGGCACGGGGCATTACGTTGGCTGCGTGCTCAGCATCGACAACTTCGACGCCTCCAACCAGGTGTTCACCTGGCCGGGCGAGGGCGACGACATGTTCTTCATCGACGGGGAGGTCTGGCCGCCCTCCTTGCACGGGACCGGTACGGAGGACTACTTCGGTGCCGCCTGGGGATTTCCCAGTGGCGAGTACGCCGGTCCGTACCACGGCATCACGCTGGGTGCGAGCCCGCAGGAGCACTTCGGGCTGTGGAGCATGTTCCGCTGGCACATCGAGGACCCGGTCCGGTTCGAGAAGAGCCTGCGGGTGTCGATCGAGCACGGGCACGCCAACGATCAGGGGAACGACTACTCGAGCGTCGCCTACTGGTACCAGCTGGGCGATCACGCGCCGCATGCCGAACTGCCACCGGTCGAGGAGCGGCTACCGCGACGATGGCCGGAACACGGCCTTTGGGACGAGTGAGATGCCCGACGAGAATGTGATCGTGCCAAAGGTGGGGATCCGGGATGTCGCGCGTGCGGCGGGTGTCTCCGTCACGACCGTTTCGCACGTACTGAACGACACTCCGCACACGCGAACGAGTGAGGCGACCCGGGACCGCGTGCGATCGGTCGCCCGAGACCTCGGGTACACGCCGAACCGGCTCGCCCGCGGGCTGCGGACCCGCGCGTCGGACATGATCGGCCTGCTCACCGAGGAGATCGCGACCACCCCGCACGCCGGCCGGATCATCCTCGGCGCCCAGGAGGAGGCGAGTCGGCACAACCTCACGCTCGCGATCATCAACTCCCACCTCGACGCCGGCGCGGACGCCCGCCGCGCCGACGCCCGGGCACTGATCGAGCGTCAGGTGGACGGCATCATCTACGCCACGGTCTTCCACCACGAGGTGTCGGTGCCGCGCGAGCTGCGCGCGGTGCCGGCCGTGTTGATAGGAGCCCTGGACCGACAAGGCGTCGTACCCGCCGTACTGCCGGACGAGGCCAGCGGGGCGGCCGATCTCGTTGCCCTGCTGGCCGACGCCGGGCATCGGCGGATCGCGTTCGCGGACTCGAGTATCGAGGTTCCGGCCACTCAGGGGCGCCTGGTCGGCTACCTCCGCGGTCTCGAGCAGGCAGGTATCCCGCGGGACGACCGACTGATCACCTCGGGTGTGTCGGAGGCCGGCGGCGGATACACAGCCAGCCTCGAACTGCTCGATCGAGACGATCGGCCGACAGCAATCTTCTGTTACAACGACCGGATGGCGATGGGCGCCTACCGCGCGGTCCAGGAGCTCGGCCTGCGAGTTCCCGATGACGTGTCGATCGTGGGCTTCGATGACCAGGCGCCCATCGCGGCCAGTGTCTACCCGGCGCTCACCACCGTCGCCCTGCCGCATTACGAGATGGGCGCCTGGGCGGTGGGCACCTTGACCCGGCTCATCCAGAGCAGCAGTACCTCGTGGTACCGCTCGACGCACCCGACCTGGCTACCCTGCCCGGTGGTCGTCCGCGAGTCGGTTGCCCAGCGCAACCATTGACTCGCGGACGACCTCAGCTGGACCTCACTCTGGACAACGCGACCTGCACCACGTCTCCGCACTGGAGCATCGCCAGCCGCGGAGGCGTCGACGCTAGCGGCGGCGGCCCCAGCGGCCGGCGCCGATGCCTGCCAGGTGGAGGGCGATGCAGAGGAGGCCGGCCATCAGCAGGGTTTGGGGGGTGAAGGCGTCGCTGACGCGGGCGTTGGCCCAGTCGAGGATGAGGGCCAGGCCGAAGATGACGGCGGCGATGATGGCGAACATGATTGCTCCTTCTGGCGAGCGGGCGGAAGTAACTTTCATGTACCCATGCGCTATCGCGGATAGACCGTTTCGCGGAGGCTGTGGAGGGTATGGTCGGCCGTTTGAATTTCGCGGATGCTGCGGTCAGCGCTCGGCTTTGTTGAGGAGCGTGATGATGAGCTGCTGTTCGGCTTTTGCTTCGTCTGATCCGGTTCCGCCGCGGCCTGTTGTGAGGTGGGCTAGGTCGGAGGGGGTTGAGCCGTGGTTGTTGGCGAGGTTGGGGTTGGCGCCGGAGCGGACGAGTTGGTCTACGGCGGCTGAGCAGCGGTTGCGGACGGCTCGGTGGAGGGGAGTGACGCCGCCTAGCGCGACTGCGTTCGGGTCGGCGCCGGCTTTGATGAGGTAGGCGATGACGGCTTGCTGAGCGGTTGGGTTCCAGTTCGGTGAGCCGGGTGCGCCGATGGTTGCCGCGTGCAACGGTTGGGCGCCGCGGCGGTTTCGGGCGTTGATGTCGGCGCCGCGCGCGATCAGGTCTCGGGCGAGGTCGACGTCGTACGCGAAGGCTGCGGCGTGTAGGGCGGTGTCGCCTTCATAGAGCTGGGCGTGGCACTGGCCGATGAAGAACTCGTCGGGGCGTGCCAGCCGCGCCGTTACCAGCGACGGTGCGGCGTCGAGTGATGCCGTCACGGTCTGACGATCGCCTGCTGCGATGGCTGTCAGCAAGGTGGGAAGGTCTTTGACGTCGGCCATATGGCACGTTACCTCCCGCTCACCGAACCCGTCCGCTCTCGCGGTGAGGAGGCCAACAGGCGGCCCGCGGATGACGTTCGGCTGGGACTGTGGATCAGCTCCGTCAGGTTGACGTAGCCGCCCTCAAGGCGGCGCGCGACCCCGGTGCGGTCAGCGCACGGCCGCGGTGTCGCCGACCGTTGGGGTGGAGCAGCCCGTGCAGTCACCTAGCGGCGCTAGATATCCTAGCGTTGCTATTGACTGAAGTGATGAGGACCGCTAGCGTTGCTAGGGCTAGCAGTGCTAACCACTTTGAGGACACGGAAATGACTGCACCTGAACGACAGCTCGTCGACCTGTACGTCGAGATGCTGAACACTCACGCCCCGGACCTGGTGGACCGGTTCGTTGCTGAGGAGTACGTCAACCACAACGACTTTGTCAGTGATGGGCGCGAGGCCAATCGGCAGTTCTGGACTGCCTTCTTCGTTGGGCTGCCCGACGTGGAGGTCACGATGGAGGACCTGATCGTGTCCGGTGATCGGGTCGTGGGTCGCTTCGTCTACCGGGGTACCAACACCGGGGACTTCCTGGGCATCCCGGCCAGTGGCAAACCCGTTGAGATGCGCAGCATCGATATCTGGCGCGTCGAGGACGGCATGTTCGTCGAGCACTGGGACGAGCTGAACCTGATGCAGATGTTCCAGCAGATCGGGGCGCTGCCGTCGCTTGGCGGTCCGGAGGCCTAGGCATGACTTTGCTCTCGCAGTTCGCCGCGCTCTTGGCGATCGTCAGTACGGGGATCGTCTACGGCACCGATGCATTCTGCGCGCTGGTCCAACGGTCCGCGCTCGCGCGAGTCGATGACAGCACCCTCACCGCGGTGATGGGCAACGTGCACCGGTTTGGCGACCGGCGAATGCCTGTCCCGGGAATCGTCGGGGTCATCGCCGCCGCGACCGCATCCGTGCTCGCTGCGGCGGTCGGCCGTCCTGCCGGATCAGCGGCCGCCGGCGTGGCGTTTCTGTTGCTGGTGGTGTGGGTGCTCCTTTACCTGCGGATCAGCGCGCCTATCAACCGCAGACTCATCGCGGCCGCTGACGCCAACGAAACTCCCGCGAACGCTCGCACCCTGCAACGGGACTGGGATCGCATCATCGTCCCGAGAGCCGTCCTGCAAGGCGTGGCCGTCCTCGCCCTCGGCGTCAGCCTCATCAGCTGAACCAACCGTCGCAGGCAATACCGAAAGGATTCTGACGATCGTGTACCAGCTCAGGATTTACACGCTGCGCACGGCCGAAGCGCTCCGCGAGTACGCGACCGTGCACTGGCCGCGGCACATCCCGAGCCTGCGTGAGTTCGGCGTTACAACGCACGGCATCTGGACCGATCACAACGCCGGCGCGCATCGCCTGATCGCCCTCATCGCGTACGCCGATGGTGCCGAGCCCGCCGACGTCACCGCGGCGTACATGGCGAGCCCTGAGTTCGCGGCGGACATGCAGGGCTTTGACACCAGCAACATCCTCAACGTCGAGGAACTGCTACTCGACCCGACCGCCACCTCGCCGCTGTCCTGACTTCGCGTCATCGCCATCTTGCTCGCGTACTAGTCAGATGGGCTCGTATCGTCAGGTTGTGGCGGGTTGGGAGAGTCTGCGGGTGGATCTGCGGCGGCTGCACGAGGAGGCGCCGGAAGCGCTCGTCGTGCTGCCGGACCCGGACAGTGAGCGGCGTGAGCGGCCGATTCGTATCGACTTGGCGGCGTGGGCGACGGACATTGCTGCCGAGCTGAAGGCTGAGTACGGCGACCTTGTGGAGCTGCGGGTTGGGGCCATGACGTTTCCGGCTAAGCAGCTGTGGGTGAACGAGTACTCGCGCCAGTTGCGCGGAGCACCCGCTGAGCGTGCGGGGCTCGACGTACGTGCTGCGACTCCGTTGTCGGTTCGGACCGGGCGGTCGCCGCGCAAGGACGTACTGGTGACGAATCGGACGGACCATGAGCAGGTGCTGCTCACGATGGGCGAGCTGGGGTCGAGGGTGACCGATGGTTCGGGCAACGTGGTCGGCATGTTCGTCGGACCGCAGCCGCTGCCGCGGGTGGGGTTCCGGTTGGGGCTCATGGGAGCCGGCTTGTGCCTGTGCTGATTGGGACGGCTTCCGTCATTCCTGAACTGGGGTATGCGGTTCCGCCGGGGGAGTGGAGTCTGGTTGTGTCGTTGCAGACCGATGAGGGCCTCATGGTGTCGGTGCCGTTAACGATGACCATTACGCCGTAGCGACGTTGGGAGTTGGCCTTGAGTGAGCAGGGGTGGCAGGGGTTTCTTGATGCGGAGGGTGGGGGCGACTGGGTGGTTCTGCATGGCGGGGCGGTCGCGGTGTTTCGGGTGGCGTCGATGGTTGAGGGGGCTCGGTTGGCTGGGGCGGTGGCAGAGGTGCCTGGGATGGAGGGCGCGTTGCTGACGCTGGCTGATGGGCAGCTCAGTGTGCGGTTGACGCGTGGGGTGTTTCGGTTGGAGGAGCGGCATGTTGAGGTGGCTCGGGCGGTGTCGGCGGTGGCTCGAGCGCATGGTGTGACGGCTGATCGGAGCTTGGTACAGGAGGTGTCGTTTGCTGTTGCGGCCCGGCCTGATGCGATTGATGTCGGGTTCTGGCGGGCGGTGCTCGGGTACGACGCGTTGGCCGACGACAACGGGGTTGACCCGCTTGGTCATGGGTCGACTTTCTGGATGCAGGATCTTGATCCGCGGAAGACACTGCGGCACGCGATGCATGTTGATGTGTCGGTTGCTCGCGAACAGGCTGAGGAACGGTTGGCAGCTGCTCTGGCTGCTGGTGGTCGGATCGTCGACGAATCCAGCGCGCCGGGCGCATGGATCCTCGCCGATCGCGCGGGAAACAAGGTCTGCATCGCAGCCTGGCCGGATGGCGCCCCAGGCCTGTTCTGGAGCGCTGAACCTTCCTGAAGGCGCACCGGTGCCGCTGGCGAAGGGTGGTGCGGCGTGAACGGCGGCTAGAGGCGGCGTGGGTGGTGGCCTACGAAGACGTGGTCTTGGCCTGTGCAGGGGACGACGTTGGCGGTGGTTGTAGGGACCGAGCCTCCGCCTACGGACACCTCGTCGCCTACGTGGGCGATTGTCTGGCCGGTTGGGTCTAGGAGGGCGGGTTTGTTGTCGCGGATTGCGATGGTTGTGCCTACGGGCCAGGCGACGTCGACCAGATGTTCGGCGGGGACGATGCCGAGCTTGTCATCGAGGCGACTGACCTGGACGCGGACGACGAGGCAGTTTGTGGCGGGGTCGATGTCGAGGGTTCCGATCAGCTGAGCGAGGAGTTCCTCGAGTAGGAATGTGTGTTGGACTGTCACGCCCGGCAGTCGGGCGTCGGCGTTGGGCTCGGTCATCGAGCACCTCCAGAGGAATCGACCGGCTTCAGTATTGCTTGGCGGCTAGCCTCGGAGGAATGAGATGGCTGGCGGACGGGTCTGCGGGGGCGGTTGTCGAGGCGTTAAGGGAGGTTGGACTTGGCGATCTCCCGGTTGTGGTGAGGGAATCGGTCGGCGGTGATCCCACGTGGTGGTCGGCTAGCGCGGTTGTGGGTGGGCGGTACGTCGTGAAGTTCGCGTGGTCGGAGCCCGCTGCGTTGCGGCTGGCGCATGAGATCGACGTACTGGACGCCTTGGGACGGGAGCCGGCGGTTTCGTATCTACCAGAGGTTGTTGCCAGTAGCACCGATCCGTTGTTGTTGGTGACTGCATTGGCGCCGGGTGAGTCGTTGTTCGAGATTGTGGATTCCGTTGACCGGGACGAGGCTGGTCGACAGCTCGCCCAGTTCATGGCGGAGTTGCATGAAGCGGGCGAGCGCCTGCCTGAGGCGCCGGATGCGTCGTTGCAGCCGGCAACGACAGCCGTCTTGCGCGAGCAGTTTCCGAAGTGGGCTCGGGCGGATCAGTGTGCTGAGGTCATCAGGTGGTGCGACTGGGCGGCCGACGTACTGCGGTCGCCTGGTCCGCAGGTCCTGGTGCACGGCGACCTGCACGGCGGGAACCAGCTGTGGGACGGCGGGAAGCTCCGTGCCGTTGTGGATTTCGAGACCGCTGGCCTCGCTGATGCGGAGTACGACCTGCGGACGTTCCCCGGCCCTGGCATGGGTCCCGGCGTTGAGTTGCTGACGGCCACCATGCGTCACTATGCGCAGATCACCGGGCGGGAGCTGTCGGTTGAGCGGGTGATGGCGTGGCACTTGCGTACGGCGCTGGGCGACGCGCTGTGGCGCAGCGAAGCCGGAGTACCGCTGCCGGATCACCGAACCGCGGCAGAGTGGGTCGACGATCTCGCGGATCGATTTACTGCGCTGGGCATCTCGTGCTGAGCTGACCCACAACTTCTTGCCCAGGTCGCCGAGGAGTGGCCTACTGGGACTCAGGAGCGGGGGAGGCGTCATGTCTACATCTATCAAGCCCTTTGCTGCGCGGGCCGACGACGGAGTGAGGCTGGCGACGCCCACCAAGGGGTCGATCGTCATCATGGCGGATACGTTGCAGACCAACGGTTCGCTGACGGTGATGGAGTTGGAGGTCCATCCGTACGACGGGCCGGCGGCGCACACTCATTTGCGCGAGGACGAGGTGTGGTACGTCCTCGACGGCGACTTCCGGTTCAAGGCGGGCGACGAGATGCTGCGGGCCACGACCGGCGGGATGGCGTTCGGGCCGCGTGGGGTGCCGCACGCCTTCCAGAACGTCGGCGAAACCGTGGGACGGCTGCTGATCATCACCACGCCGTCGGGGGTCGAGCGGTTCTTCGAGCAGACCGACAAGATGTCGCGACCGGTGGATCCCGAGGAGCTGGCGGCGATCGGGCATGCCAACTGGATCGAGTTCGGCGGGCCGCCGCTCTCGGTGTCCGATCCGCTTTAGGCCTTGGCGGTCAGGTTGTTCGCGGCGAGCCAGGTGTCGATGTGGGACATCGTGGTCTTGAGGATCTCGCCGAAGAGGATCATGTGGTCGGCGTTGGTGAGTTCTTGGTAGGTGGCGTTCTGGTACTTCGAGGCGGTGGTGCGGCAGACCGCCGGCGCGACGGTGCGGTCCTGGGCGCCGCCGAAGATGAGGACGGGGCCGGTGATCGCGGCGTAGTCGACGCGGGATGCTTTGCGGCGGTCTAGTTGGGGGAAGGCCATTTCGCAGTACGCGCGGCCTGATTCGGTGACGAGGTCGGCGAAGAGGGCGCGGGAGTCTTCCTCGGTCTGCGTGATGCGGCCGCCTACGTGGAACTTTTCCCAGGTGGGGTAGAGCGGTTTGGCCCAGGGGCGGGGCTGGAGGTAGTGGCTCAGGAAGAGGCGGCTCATGGATGGGTACATGGCGAAGATGCCGGCGGCCGGGGCTGGGCAGACGCCGATGAGGCCGGCGTGGTTGGTCCGCGCGGCGACTAGCTGGGCGAGGAGGCCGCCGAGGGAGTGGCCGAGGATGAGGGGTGGGGAGTCGAGGGACTCGCAGAGGTCGACCAGGTCATCGGCGTAGTCGGTGAGGCTGAGGGTGGCGATGTGGGGCGAGCCTTCGAGCAGGGGGAGTTCGTGGTGGCGGAGGGTGGGCGTGTGGACTGTGAACCCACGGTCTTCGAACGCGGCCCGGGCCTCGTGGAAGTGGCTGCCGCGACCCCAGGTCCCGTGGATGAGAACAACATGCTCGACATCGCTCATGCGGCTGAAGCTATCGGACGGGGGCGCGGGAGGTAGGCATGCTGGTGCGTGTCACTGGATCTGTGCAGGTCGTACGAGGTGCACAGGTTTTGGCGAGGTGAGACGACGATCCGCCTGGTCGAGCACAGGTGTCGGTAGCGCGAGAGGGTTGCCGCGGCGGGAGCTTGCTGGTTCGACGGTAGGCGGACGGGATGCTCCGGGCGATAAGCCCGGGGGTGGGTGGGTGCGGCGCGGAGCACGGCGACGAAGGAGCCGCGCGTAGCACCGCGTGGGACGATTTATTCCATGGCTGACTCGGTGCGGATGGGTGTGGTGGGGGCGGGGAGTATTTCGGTGCGGGGGATTTTGCCGCATTTGGCGCAGGCGGATTTGGTGGGGCGGGTGACGTTGGCTGCCGTGTGTGATCCGGTGGTGGGGCGGGCGGAGGCTGCGGCGGAGAAGTTTGGGGTGGAGCGGGGGTTTACGGAGTACGAAGAGTTGTTGGCTCGGGGTGATGTGGATGCGGTGACGATTGCTTCGCCGATCGGGTTGCATTACGAGCAGGGGAAGCTCGCGTTGCAGGCCGGCAAGCATGTGCACTTCAACAAGACGATGACGCTGACCGTTGCCGAGGCCACCGAGTTGATCGAGCTTGCCGCCGCCAACGATCTGCGGATTGTTGCCTCGCCGGGGGAGATGCTTCGTCCGCATCACATCCGCACCCGCGAACTCATCGCCGAAGGTGCGATCGGCACGTTGTCCTGGGTCAGCTGCGGCGCCTCGTTCGGCACGTATCACGAGAACGAATCCGTCCGCGGCGGCGACGACGTACTGAGCAACATCGACCCGTCGTGGTACTTCCGCAAGCCCGGCGGTGGACCGATGTACGACATGACGGTCTACGCCCTGCACACCGTCACCGGCATCCTCGGTACGGCGAAGCGCGTGACGGCGATGTCCGGCGTACGGATCCCCGTCCGCACCAGCGGCGGCGTCGACGTACAGACCGATGCCGACGACAACACCATCGTGCTGATCGACTTCGGCGACAACGTGTACTGCGTCGCGACCGGCACCGCGGCGGGACCGATCCGCGGCGGCTTCGGCGGCGCGTACTACGGGACCGGAGGGACGATCGACGGGCTGCTGCTCAACGGCGAACCGTTCGACTTCCCCAACCGCAACCCGGCCGAGCTCGCGCCCCGCGGCCCGGGGAACCAGGCGCTGCTTCCGCATGTCGTCGGTGCGCACCGCGATATCGAGGAGCAGCACGTGTACGAGGACGTCATGCAGCTCGTCGACTGGGTCCGCGACGGCACGCCCTCCATCGTCACCGCCGAGCACGCCCGCCACGTCATCGACATCATCGAGTCCGCCTACCGCGCGGCCGCCACCGGCCAGACCCAAGACCTCACCACCACCTTCTGACATGGTGGAGGTCTCACCGCGCCTTCGACGACGGATTCAGTTAGGCCCGGACCGCCGCGGGTGAGTGGTTGCGGAGCGTCGAACGGTGAGCGTCTATCGTCTGCGGCATGCAATCTCTGTCTCCACGGGCGCAGGCGCTCGGTGCGGCCGTGCTCTGCCTGGTGTTGGCCGTCGCGGCCGGGCTCGCGGTGGACAGTCGGCTCGACCGGCACTGGATCCTGCGCGGGCTCACGGTCTTCCTCGCCATCTGCTGTGCGGCGCTGCTGCTGACCGATCAGAGCCGCCGGCTCCGGCAGATCATCACGGCGATCGGGCTGGCGATGTTCGGGCTGATCATCCCCTGGTCGCAGACGACGTGGTCCAAGCCGCCGGAGATCGAGTTCGCCCTGCAGGTCGCGACCGACGCCAAGAACGCGGCCGAGAAGGCCTCCAGCAGCAGCGTCACGGTCGCGAACGTGAAGACCGCGGCCGAGGCGCGCGGTGGCGCCATCGGCTCCTTCCCGACCGAGAAGAGCCCGCAGGTGCACGGCGCGGACGCATACCCGGTCATCGTCCGCGCCAAGCGCGACCAGGGCCGCCCCTGGGCCTGCGTCTCGTTCACCGGCCTCACCGCCAAGGTCCGCCCCTGCTGACCTAGCCCCCGGCGGCCAACTCCTCGGCCCGATCCAACGGATTCCACGTCACCGGCCGCCCGCCGAGCTGAGCCTCGACGACCTCCAGCCCCGCTTCCCAACCAGCAGCAGCTGGACCCGCAGCCGAGGCGTCGGACAGCACATTCGTGAACACCAGCCGACTGCCTTCCGGCGTGCCGGTGATCTCCCACGTGAGGATCTCACCGGCCCACTCGTACTCGAGCACCGACGGCGGCTCGTTCCGCAGCATCCGGCCCGTCGAGCCCTCGCTCATCCCGTACCGCCGCCGCTGCTCCTCAGTCACTCCGAAGAACAACGAGCTCCCGACCGGCACGTCCAGCTCGACCACACCCGGGAACCAAGCGGCCAGCTGCCCAGGATCCGTGATCGCCCGCCACACCTTCTCCGGCGGATGCGGCAACAACCGCACGAACCTGATCGCCACGCGCCCGTCCTCAGTCCCGAACACCGTCCCGCGCCGACCGTCCATACTCTCAATATAACTCATCAGGCATATAACCGCTCAGGGGATCGAGGTTGCCGCGTCGAACCAGCTGGCTGGGTTGTCGGGGGAGTTGGTCAGCCGTAGGTTCTCGGCGATGCTGCGGAGTTCGTCGAGCGACGGTTTCGGGGCCAGGCTGCGGATCGTGATCGCGACCCCGTTGCCCTCGAGTCGTACGGCGTCGTGGACCGGCACCGCGTTCTTGGTCTCCGATGTCGCCAGTCCGGTGGCGTAGGCGTAGTACGCATTGATCCCGTGGATGATCGCGACCGGCTTCGCGTACCGGCTCATGCTGTTCCAGAACTTGCCGGTGGAGTACCGGATCTCGATGTCGTCGCCGACCTGCGGTTGGTAGGCCAGGTTGCCTTCGGGACAGACCTTCGGCGGAGGGCTCTTGAAGGCCGTCGAGCAGTTCGACGGCGGCTTGCGATAGCCCGTGCCCGGATTTCCGTCGCTGAACATCACGGTGAAATCCTCACCGGACCCCTCGACGTTCCCCTTCGCCGGCGAATAGGTGATCCGCCGTGCAGAGAGTCCGTCGGGCAGTTCGTTCGCGACGAACGGCGAGCCGAGCTCCTGCCGACCCGACAGCGACCCGGCAATGGTCGACGCCACCCTGACGTCGGGATCGAACGGGCCGTCGATCGTCGGGATCTTCACCGTACCGAGCCGGCGCTGCGACTCGCAGGTGAGCAGCGCCCATAACCCTTCGGCCGGTTGCCAGACCAGAGACTTCAGCGTGTCGCCGAAGAGCGGGAACCGATAGCCCTGCGGTCCGGGCGGGAACGGCGCCGTCCTGGTCGACGCCACGATCCGGACCTGATGTCCGCCGACTGTGACCGTCGGGCTGACCGGCGGGATCCGGCCCGGATCGAAATCGCCGTTGCGATGCACCTGGAGCTGGCAGAACGTCGGCCACGGCGTTCCGTTCACCACCTGCAACTCAGAGTCCTGCCGGTTCGGGCCATAGACCTGGGTGGTCGCATAGACGTCCTTCGGCAGGCTCAGTCCGACCCACCTGGCCCAGGCCGAGCTCCTGGTTTCCTGGTCCGCCGAGCCGTCGCCTGACACGAACAAACGCGGCGTGAGGACAGCCGCGACAGCAGCGGTCGCAGTGGCCGCTGCTGTGACGACGATGAGCGCAGTACGGCGACGTGCGGCACGCGGGCGGCCGCGCTCGAGTACTTGCCGGATCTCGTCGGGGTGCGGCGCTGTGTCGGCCAGGTGGTCGAAGGCGTCTCGCAGGTCTTCCTCAGTACGCATGATGCTTTTCCTCCGCCATGCTGGTGAACTGAATGCGCAAGGTCGCCAGGGCACGTGACGCGTGGGCGCGCACGGTGCCCGGCGAGCAGTCCATGGTTTCGGCGATCTCGTTGTCGGTCAGGCCGCCGTAGTACCGCAGTACGAGGACTGCCCGTTGCCGCCGTGGGAGCTTGGCCAACTCGCCGACCAGTTGGTCGCGGTCGGCTGTGCGTTCGGCGTGGTCTGGGCTGCTGCCTGTCTCGACCTCGTCGCTCGGCACGTACCGGGACCACTTCCGGCGCCAGGACAGGTATTCGTTGACCACCATCCGGCGCAGGTACGCGTCCGGGTGGTCCAGGCCGCCGATTCGGTCCCACTTGCGCTGGGCCTTGATCGCGACGTCCTGTACGACGTCCTCGGCCAGGTACGGCGTACCGCACAGCACGGTCGCGAACCGCAGCAGCGGTGGCAGACCGGTCCGGGTCCACTCGTCGAACGTCACCGCGCCTCCTCGGCTGCCGGCCAGTCGGATGTCCGGCCTACACCAGTACAAACGACGGTATGCGCCGATCTGCTGAGTCCAGGTCGCGGGCAATCGATTTCTCAGATCCGCGATGACCGCTAGGGTCGCGGGTATGACTCTTGGGAATCTCACCGGTATCAGTGCGCTCGCCGAGGTCGAGTCGCGCTCCATCAGTGCGGAGAACCCGACCGGGGAGCCCGGTCAGGGTGGGCGGCGGACCGAGGGGACCGGTGCGCACGCGGCCCGGGATCTCGGCCAGGGCTGGAAGGTCTCGCCGTCGATCGAGATCGGCCCGGGCGAGACCGCGACGCTGGCCGACATCGCCGGCTCCGGCTGCGTCACCCACATTTGGCTCACCACGCACGTCGACCACTGGCGCCGGTTGGTACTGCGGGGCTTCTGGGACGGCGACACCGCACCCGCGATCGAGACTCCGGTCGGCGACTTCTTCTGCTCCGGCTGGGGCAAGTTCGCCCAGGTGAGCTCGCTCCCGGTCGCGGTGAACCCGAACGGCGGTTTCAACTGCTACTGGGAGATGCCGTTCAAGGAGCATGCCACGTTCACGCTGGAGAACACGCACGACGAGAAGGTGGTCGTGTACTTCCAGGTGGACTATTGGCTCGGCGCAGTACCCGACAAGTCGGCGTACCTGCATGCGCAGTGGCGACGGAGCAATCCGCTCGAGTCGAAGACCGTCCACACGCTGCTGGACGGTGTCGAGGGCCCCGGTCACTACGTCGGCACCTACCTGGCCTGGGGCGTCAACAGCACTGGCTGGTGGGGCGAGGGCGAGGTGAAGTTCTACCTGGACGGTGACGACGAGTTCCCGACCATCTGCGGCACAGGGACCGAGGACTACTTCGGCGGCGCCTGGAACTTCGACGTACCTCACCTGGGCGGCTACACCGAGTTCAGTACGCCGTACCTCGGTATGCCGCAGGTGATCCGCCCGGACGGGCAGTACCAGAGCCAGCAACGCTTCGGCATGTACCGCTTCCACCTGTCGGACCCGATCCGCTTCAAGGAGAAGCTGCGCGTCGACGTACAGGCTCTCGGCTGGCGCTCCGGCGGCCGCTACCTGCCGCTCCAGGACGACATCTCCTCGACCGCGTTCTTCTACTCCGGCAGGACGAGTACGACGCGACCGGACGCGCCGACGCATGACGTGATGGAGATCTGCTAGGGCGTCGGCAACGGGTTCTGCAGAGCTGTGTCGGCGAGCACCACCAGCGCCGCGGTCCATGCGAGTGGTGCCTCGCCGGCCGGCTCCAGATCCCGGTTCACCTTCTCCGGCAACGCGCCGCTACTGGTCCGATGCTGGTCGAGCCATTTCAACAAGGTCTCAGCAGACGCGCGATCCCCTCGGGCGGCGGCGCTCAACGCGAACAACGCCGTCTGAGGCGTCCAGGACACCCCATCCGCACGCCACGACTCGCCGGGCGTCACGCCGCCGTTCGGCTGTGTGAGTACGGCGTGCGCACGATCGATCGCCGTCGACACAGCGTCGCGGGCCGGGGCGAACGGCGGACCGAGCACGGTCACGATCGCGTCCGCGCCGCCGCCGACACCGATCGGTTCGACACCCGGCTCGACGAAGCTGGTCGCGACCGCCGGGGTGCGCGGATAGTCCGGCCCGAAGCCCCGATCCGTTGCCGCCGACAACTTGTCCAGCCCCGACTGCCAGCGCGCGGCCTCGGCCGGATGCCCTTGCTCCGTAGCAATCCGCACAGCTGAACGCAGTCCGGTCAGCAGCGGCGCGACCGTGCCGAGCGTCACCTTCTTCTCGGGTCGCTCCCAGTAGTCGGACGACGGACCAGGGAGACCGTCCGGACCCAACTCACCAACGATCTGGTCGGCAGACTCGCTGACGAGATCCCAGTACCGATCACCGGAGCGGCAGAACCAGGTCGCCCACAGGACCCACCCGGATCCGTCCAGTTGAGCCGGGCGACCGTCGGCGACCTTGCCGCCGGACTCTGTGTAGCGCGCCTCCCACCTGCCGGTCGACGGGCGGATGCGGTCGAGGAACGACAGCACCTTGAGCGCCTCGTCGTACTGGCCGATTGCGCACCGGGCGACCGCGACGAACGACGCGTCCCGCGGCCACACGTACCGCCACGGGCCGTCCCAGCCGGCCAGCAGCGCGCCGTTCGGGAGAGTGAGCCCGTCGAGATCGGCGAGTGCGTGCCGGACAAGGTCGTCATACTCCCCGCTGCCGAGTGCGGAGTCGGCGTGCGTCGCCGATCGGCCGGGGATCCCGTCGGCGACCAGGCGGGGTTGCGGGTTGCGGATCAGGTTGCTGGTCGTGCCGGCGGCCAGGATCGCGAGCAGGACGGCGATCACGACGTACGGAAACCACCGGTGCCGGCCGCCCTCCCGCATGGTCCCCTCCCGTCTACTGAGCCAGGTGCTGCACTTCCGCCTCGAACTTACGCCGCGGCGCCAGCTCGACCAGATACATGGCCGACACCACCAGCGCTCCGCCCACCAGCATCCGCCACGTGAGGCTGTCGGAGCCGAACAGTACTGCGAACGTCGAGGCGAACACTGGCTCCATTGTCATCGCAATCGCGGCCCGCGTGGGTGTGAGGTGCGCCTGCGCCCACGTCTGCACGATCAGCGCGAGCGCACCCGCGACCAACGCCATGTAGACCACGCTGACCCAGTCGCGGCCGTTGCTCGGCACCGAGAACCCGCCGGGCACCGCTCCGATCGCGCAGACACACGTGATGACGATCATCTGCAGCGCCGACAGCCCGAACGCGTTCTTCGGGGTCGACCACGCGCCCAGCCCGATGATGTGCAGCGCATAGAGTCCGGCGGACGCCAGCGTCAGCAGCTCGCCGGTCCCCAGGCTCAGCCCGCGCAGCGACAGTACGCCGAGGCCGACCGTGGCGAGGATCACGGCGAACCAGGCCCAGCGGCCGATCTTGTGCCGCAGGATGACCGCGCCGAGCAGCGGGGTGAAGACGACGTACATGCCGGTGACGAAGCCGGAGACACTCGCCGACGTGTGCCGCAGGCCCTCGGTCTGCACGAGCTGGGCGATGCCGTAGGTGATGCCGAGGGCAACGGCTCGCCCGCGGTCCAGGCGGCTCAACTTCGAGATCGCCGGCGGATGGATCAGCACCAACGCGACCGACGCGATCAGGAATCGCAACGCCAGGTAATCGGCGACGTCCATCCTGGTGAGCAGGTCCTTGGTCAGGAAGAACGTCGACCCCCACGCCGCCGCGACCGCGAGCAGGGCGAGTACGGCGATACGCGGGTGGTTCACGCCGCACATCACATCAGAAGCCTTCAGCAGAAGGCAAAACGCGCGTCAGAGCACGGTGATGATGATCGTGCTGCCCGGCTGGGCCTTCTTGCCGGCGCCCGGGTTCTGCGCGGCGACGATGTTCAGCCCGAGGTTGAACGGCGCCTTCTGCACGGTCACCTTGAAGCCCGCGTCGGTGAGGATCTTCTGCGCGTCCGCGGTGCTCTTCCGCTTGACGTCCGGTACGTCGACCAGCGGCGGGCCGAGCGAGACCACCATCGTGACCTTGTCCTTGGCGAACAACGTGCCGCTGTTCGGGGTCTGGCTGATCACGTTGCCCTCGGCGACCTTCTCGTCGTACTGCGTCGTGCGGCCGACGGTGAAGCCGAGTTTGCGGAGCGCCTTGCTCGCGTCGTGGTAGGACTTGCCGGTCCAGTCGGGCACGGTGATGGGCCGTTTGCCCTTACTGACTGCGAAGTTGATCGCGGTGCCGGGCTTCACGACCGTGTTGAACCGCGGGCTGATCGCCATCACCCGGCCCTGCGGCACGGTCTCGCTGTACTGCTCGATGATCTGCCCGGTGATCAACTTGATCGGCGACAGCGCCTGCTGGGCTGCGTCCAGCTGCAGACCGACGAGCTGCGGCACCCGATAGCGCTCCGGGCCCTTCGAAACAGTGAGACCGATATCACCGTTCTTCCGGATCCGATCGCCTGCTGCGGGGTCGGTCCCCATGACCGCACCCAGGGGCACGTCCTCGGAGTAGTCCTGGTTGTCCAGGCTGGTGTGCAGGCCCGACTTCTCCGCTTCCGCTGCTGCGGCGGCGGGCGCCATACTCACCAGGTTGGGCGTGGTCGTGTAGCGGTGGATGCCGTAGTACCAGGCCGCTGTACCGATGGCGATCGCTGCGGCCAGAATCACAATCAGTGCGATCGGGCCGCGGCTCCTGCGCTGCGGCTGCTGCTGATGTGGCGGCGCGGTTGGTGGCTTGGCCGGAGCGCCGGTCGGACGCCCACGATCCACCGGTACGACGATGGTGTCGTGGCGGAGCGGCTCAATTTCCACCTCTCCACGTGTGTAGCCGTCGTCGTACCCGCTGTCCTGCCGGATCTGCTGGATCGGCACGGTGAGATCGCCGGTCAGCTCCGGGTCGTCGGGCAGCCCTTCCTCGAGCGCGCTGCGCACCCGGTGCACCTGGCGGCTGAACACGCGGGCGTCGGTCGGCCGCAGATCCCGGTCGCGCGCGGTCGCACGCTGCACGAGAGCATCGACGTACGGCGGGATGGTCGGCACCTCGAGCGATGGAGCTGGTACGTCGGCGTGGACGTGGGCGTACGCGACCTGGATGGGCGTGTCGCCGGAGTGGGGCTTGTTGCCGGTCAGCAGCTCGTACAGGAGGATGCCGGCCGAGTACACGTCCGAGCGAGCGTCTGCACTGCCGTCGGTGACCAGCTCGGGCGCCAGGTACGACACTGTGCCCATCAGCAGGCCCTGCGTGGCGGTGTTGCCGCTGGCGCTGACCGCGCGGGCCAGGCCGAAGTCGGCGACCTTTACTGCGCCCTTGTCGGAGATCAGTACGTTCTCGGGCTTGATGTCGCGGTGCACGATGCCGGCGTCGTGAGCGGCCGACAGCGCGGACAGGACCGGGGTGAGTAGGTCCAGTGCGCGGGCGGGGGAGAGCGGTGCCTGCTCGCGGATGACGTCACGCAGCGTGCGGCCGGGGACGTACTCCATCGCCAGGAACAGCGTGCCGTTGTCGTCGCCCTGGTCGAAGACGGCGACGACGTTCGGGTTCGAGAGGCGGGCGGCGGCCCGGGCCTCGGCCACGAACCGGCGGGCGAACTGGGCGTCGTCACCGAGACCGTCGTGCATCACCTTGAGCGCGACGGTCCGGTCCAGCCGGGTGTCGAGGGCCCGGTAGACGGTCGCCATCCCGCCCTTCGCGACACGCGCATCCACGCGGTACCGGCCGTCGAGCACTCGCCCGACGAGGCGGTCGCTGACCTGCGTGTCCACGTCGTCCGTCACTTGCGGTGAGCCGCCTCTCCAAACGTTCTGCTCAGAGAGTGTAGATAACGCCTCAGCGTCACCGGGCCAGGCTCACCGCAGAGGGTCCCACCCGCGCTCGAGTTGAGCCTTGATCCGGAGGACGTTCTGGACGTACAGCTTGGTGTCCGGATACACACCGTTCTTCTTCACGCCGCCCAGGCCCTGGTAGTAGCCGGCGACCGCGAGGTCGAGGCGGGCCGCGCCGGTGAGGCGGCTCAGCAGGACGACTCCGGCGGTGACGTTGTCCTGCGGCTTGAGCAGGTCGAGCCTGCGTCCGACGATGCTCGAGGCGAACTTGCCGGTCGACGGGATCACCTGCATCGCGCCGACGGCGTTCGCGGGGGACACGACTCGCTGCTTCCAGCCGGACTCCTGCCAGCTCACCGCGAGCGCGAGCTGCGGGTCGACGCCGTACCGCTTCGAGGTCGTCACGATCAGTGACCGCATCTGCGTGCGGGTCGGCAGCTTGCGCTTCTTCAGGATCGCCCGGTTGCGGTTGGCCTGCGCGACGATGTGGTCGGCGTACGTGCGGCCGGCGAACGTGTTGTCGGTCCGCGCCTTCGTCTTCGCCTTCTTCGGGTGCAGCTTCACCGGGACCTGCAGCGACTTGCCGGCGTAGATGCGGTCGCCGGAGTGCAGGCCGTTCGCCGCGAGCAGGTTGGCCTGGGAGCACTTGAACCGCTTCGCGATCTTCGAGACGGTGTCGCCGCGCTTGACGACGTACGTCACCCGGCCGAGCTGGGAGCGCTTGGCCGGCTGCGCCGTCCGCGCGGTCGAGCCCTTGGCGGGGACTTTCAGGACCTCGCCGGCATAGATCGCGTTGCCGTTGCCCGGCAACTGGTTCAGCGCGACCAGCGTCCTGACCGACGTGCCGTACCGGCCGGCGATGTGGCTGAGGGTGTCACCCTCCTTGACCTTGTACGCGCCGAAACCGGGTGAGCCGGCGGTGATCACGGCCGCGGTCAGGACTGGTACGGCGAGCCCGCTCAGCACCCGTAGGACCTTGTGCATGGCAACCATCTCCCCGTGTGACGTCCTGTTGACCGTAAGCGCTGGTACAGATGTGACAACAGGGGGCCATGGGGTACGTGTTACGCCTGTAATGCAATGTTTACAATTCAAGCCTGAACTACATTGTTGTCGTTCACAAGCATTCCGGTTGCTTCCGGCAACTGTGGAATCAGTGACCGAACCGGCTGGCGAGGAAGGGTTTTGCGAGATCCGGCAGGGTTCCGGTGCGGACGGTGTCGGCCAGGATCTGCGCGGTGACCGGCGTCAGCAGGACACCGTTCCGGTAGTGGCCGGTTGCCCAGAGCAACCGATCCAGGCCGGACGGGCCGAGGATCGGTGCGTTGTCGGGAGTCGCGGGACGGAGACCTGCGATCGCCTCCACCAGCTCGAGCTCGTCGATGATCGGCAGGACGGTCCGTGCGTCACGCAGCAGTGCGAACACGCCGCCCGCCAGCACACGGGTGTCGTAGCCGAGCTCGGTAGTGGTCGCGCCAACGACCAGTTCGCCGCCCGGACGCGGCACCAGGTAGACGGAGAAGCCGCGCGCAGTCGCTCGCACGGTGTGCTGCAACGCAGGACGGTACGCCTCCGGCACGCGCAGCCGCAGTACCTCACCCTTCACCGGACGCACCGGCGGACGCAGTTCCTCGGGTACGCCGTCCAGCTGCGACGACCACGGTCCCGTCGCAGCGATCACGTGATCTGCATGGACGGTCTCGCCGTTCTCAAGCAGTACGCCGATGGCCGTCGTGCCGGCCGTGATCACGCGAGACACGCGCTGGCGGATGAGCTGGACGCCGGAGAGGTCGACGGCGCGCAGCAGAGTGGCGACTGCTTGCCTGTTGTCGACGGAGTGGTCGCCGGGGACCCAGACGCCACCGGAGACGCCGGTAGCGAGGAGTGGTTCGCGTCGGCGGGCGTCGCGACCGGACAGCTCTTCCACGTCGAGTCCGAGCCGCCGCTGGTAGTCGGCGAGCCTGCGGAGCGCGGCTGCGTCGTCGACGTCGTACGCGACCGACAGCGTGCCGGTCCGGTGCAGGCCCGCGGGTTGTCCGGTCAGCTCTTCCAGTTCCTGCGCGAACGCGGGCCAGGCGTTCACCGACGCCAGGTTGAGGGCGAGCAGCTCGTCCTCGCCGTACTCGACCTCGGTGACCGGTGCGAGCATGCCGGCGGCGACGTTGGAGGTCTGGGCACCTGGTGTCGGATCACACACCGCCACCTGGACACCGTCAGCTGCCAGTCGCCACGCGGTCGCCAGACCTATCAGTCCGGCGCCGATCACCACCACGTCAGGCATGCCACAGAGCCTACGGCTGCGTAGGCATGGCAGGCTTTGGGGTGTGACTGACCACACCGAACGGCTCGACGACGCCCGGCTCTACCTGTGTACGGATGCCCGCGAGAAGCAGGGTGATCTCGAGCAGTTCCTGGACGCCGCGCTGGCCGGCGGCGTGGACATCGTGCAGCTCCGGCAGAAGGAGATGGAGGCTGCCGACGAGCTGGCTGCGCTGGAGGTGTTCGCCGACGCGTGCAAGCGGCACGGCAAGTTGCTGGGAGTCAACGACCGCGCTGACATCGCGTTCGCGGCGGGAGCCGACGTACTGCACCTGGGACAGCGTGACCTGCCGGTGCACGCCGCTCGGGCGATCACCGGACCCGGGCCGACTATCGGGCGGTCGACGCACACGTTCAGCCAGGTGAACGCCGCGGTGGCCGAGCAGGGGTCGGACTACTTCTGTGTCGGCCCGACGTGGGAGACGCCGACCAAGCCGGGGCGTCAGGCCGCCGGTCTGGAGCTGGTGTCGTACGCCGCGGGTCGCCGTCAGTCGAAGCCGTGGTTCGCGATCGGCGGGATCGATCTGGAGCGGCTGGACGACGTACTGGAAGCCGGTGCGACGCGAGTGGTCGTCGTACGCGCGATCACCGATGCAGACGACCCGGGGGAGGCGGCCGCCGAGTTCAGTCGGAGGCTGCGGTGATCAACAACCCGAAGGCCGCGCGGATCGTCGCGGTCGTGGTGATCGCCATGCTGGTGATCACCCTGGCGGCATCGCTGTTCGGATGCTCGGCGGATACGAAGGCCTCGAACAGCGTCGATCCGGAGAGCGGTCTGAAGATCGTCGCGGTGGCCGACCTGCCGAAGGAGGCGCAGGACACGCTGAAGCTGATCGACCAGGGCGGACCGTACCCGTACAGCCGTGACGGTGTCGTGTTCGGGAACCTGGAGAAGATCCTGCCGAAGCACGACCGCGGCTACTACCACGAGTACACCGTGAAGACGCCGGGCGAGAAGGACCGTGGTGCCCGCCGGATCGTGACCGGTAACGCTCAGGAGCGTTACTACACGGACGACCACTACAAGTCCTTCCGCCGCATCGCGGAAGACGGGGGAACTTCATGACCGATCTGCACGCGCTGCTGACGGACGGGCTGCGTCCGGGCGTCTACCGCTGGCCATCACCCGCGACTGCCGACCAGGTACGCCGTGATGCTGCCGCCGCCGGGTTCGGATTCGTTCTGCTCGACACCGGCGAGATCCACGACAAGACAGGGTTCCTGGACCTGTGTGCGACTGCGTTCGACCTGCCGCGCTGGTTCGGCCGTAACTGGGACGCGCTGGCCGACTCGCTCAGCGACCGGTCGACCGGAGAGCCCGAGGTCGTGCTGTGGTCCGGTCTGCGGCACCTGCTCGAGCACGACCATGACACCGTCGACGTAGCCCTGCAGATCTTCGAAGAGGACACCACGAACTCCGGTCAGCTCCGGGTCCTCATTCACGAGAAGGCCGGCGCCGAAGCGCCGGACCTGCTGGCGTCACTGCCGATCCTTTAGCCGCTCGGCCAGTTCGTCGAGATCGTCGGCGAACAACAGATTGCGGCCGCGGTTGCTCTCCCGGACCCAGTCGGCCAGCGGTTTGCTCGCTGCGACCCGCGCCGAGATGTCGCCGACGACCGCAAGCCCCATCTGGTACGAGACGAACTTCTGCGTGATCGCACCGGCCCGCCCGGTCCGCAGTTCGAAGAACTCGTCACCGAGCTGCTCCGGCGTGAACGCGATCCACTCGGCATGGTGTGCGTAGTACGCGTCGACGATCAGCTGCACGGCGTCGCCCTCGGTGGCGATGGCCGTGTCACTGACGAACACCTTCACACCGGCAAGCTCAACCATGTGCTCCAAAATACTCTATCTGTCCCTACCTAGCCATTTATAGGGAATTCTAAGGAACTTGCCATAGTCTAGGGAGATGGCGCAGGAGCTGTACTCGGTCGAGCAGGTGGCGAATCGGCTGGGGCTGCACGTCCGCACGATCCGGAACTACGTCCGCGACGGCCGGCTGAAGGCTGTGCGGATCGGCAAGCAGTACCGCATCACCCGCGAGGATCTCGAGGAATTCACCGGCGCACCCACCGCCGTGGTCGACATCGATCGGTCCGCGCGGCACGTCGAGGCGTCGAGCATCGTCCACATCGACGCCGTCGACCGCGCCACCGCGGACCGCATCACCACGCACATCCTCGGCGCGCTGAACCAGCCCGAGGCGGTCAACCTGAAGGCCGAAACCATCTACGACGAGGACCGGGCCGTCCTCAAGGTCATCGTCCTCGGCAACCTTCCGGCCACCGCCGACCTGCTCCGGCTGATTAACCTGATGGCCGAGCAGTAGGGCAGCTATACCTCGCGCGAGGTCGCCGCGATCGCCAAGTCTGTCAGGGCTTTCCGGCTCGCGTCGTCGGCGAGCGGCGCTTCGTCCAGAGCGTCGAGCGCGTCTTCGGTGCGGTTGGTGATCAGGTCTTCGCAGGCCTGCACGGCGCGGGAGTCCTGGAGGATCTCGCGGAGCAACTGGATCTCGTCGTCGTCCAGATCCGGCCGTCCGAACAACCGGTCGAACTCCGACAGTTGAACCTCCGACGCATGGTCGATCGCGTAGGCGATCAGGACCGTCCGCTTGCCTTCGCGCAGATCGTCGCCGGCCGGCTTCCCGGTGATCGCCGGATCACCGAACACTCCGAGCAGATCGTCCCGCAGTTGGAACGCCTCACCCAACGGCAACCCATAGCCCGACAATGACGAGATCAACCGCGAGTCGGCGCCGGCCAGTGCGGCGCCCACGTGCAGCGGCCGCTCGATCGTGTACGTCGCGGACTTGTACCGCAGTACTCGCAGCGCCAGATCCATGTCCGATTCGCCGCTCGCCTGCGCGAGGAGATCGAGGTACTGCCCGGCCGTCACCTCGACCCGTACGGCGTCGAAGTACTTCTCCGCGCGGGCCAGCGCCGCCGCGTCGAACCCGGAGGTGTGCAGCAATTCGTCGGCCCAGATCAGGCACAGATCCCCGAGCAGGATCGCCGCCCCGATCCCGAAGCTGACCGGATCGCCGCCGTGGCCGCTCTTCTCGGCCCGCTCCCGCTGCAGCGCCTCGAACCGGCGATGAGCAGCCGGCGCACCCCGGCGTACGTCGGAGGAATCCATTACATCGTCGTGGACGAGCGCGCTGACGTGCAGCATCTCCAGGCTCGCCGCAGCGGTCAGGATCGGCTGCGCCGGATCACCGCCCGCAGCCCGGAAACCCCAGTAGCAGAAGGACGGACGCAGCCGCTTGCCACCACTCGTCGCGTCCCGCGCGGCCTGCACCTGCTCGGTCAGCTCCGGCCCGAGCGCCGCCAGCCGCTCCTCCTGCCGGTCGAGGAACCCGCTCAACGCCTGCTGGATCCCGCCCGGAATGTCCACATCACCATCCACGTCTCGGAGCGTAGTCGGTGGGCAGACAGCGCTGACCACCGCGGGTAACCTGTGCGGCATGGCGAACGGTCTTCCTTCGACGCGGCCCGGCGGCCCGCCGACCATCCGTGAACTGCTCGCGTCCGGAGACCGGTCCTTCTCGTTCGAGTTCTTCCCACCGAAGACGCCCGAGGCCGAGGAGGTGTTGTGGCGGTCGATCCGTGAGATCGAGCAGCTGCACCCGACTTTCGTCTCGATCACGTACGGCGCCGGCGGGACCACCCGCGACGGCACGATCCGGGTCACCGAGCGGGTCGCCCAGGACACCTCGCTGACCCCGCTCGGTCACCTCACCTGCGTGTCGCACTCGCGCGACGAACTGCGCTCGGTGATCGGCGCGTACGCCGGAGCCGGCGTCCGCAACATGCTCGCGCTCCGCGGCGACCCGCCCGGCGGGCCGAACCAGCCGTGGGTCGCGCACCCCGAGGGCCTCAACCACGCGGTCGAGCTGGTCGAGCTGATCCGTGAGCTCGGCGACTTCAGCGTCGGTGTCGCAGCGTTCCCGGACAAACACCCGGAGGCGACCTCGCTCGAGGCGGACGCCCAGGTGCTCGCCGCCAAGGCGCAGGCCGGTGCCGACTATGCGATCACCCAGATGTTCTTCGGCGCCGACGACTACTTCCGGCTGGTCGACCGCTCCGCCGCGCTGGGCTGCGAGATGCCGGTGCTGCCGGGCATCATGCCGGTCACCAACATCAAGCAGATCCAGCGGATGGCCGAGCTCACCGGGATGGCGCTGCCCGACGCCGTCACCTCACGGCTGCTCGCCGTCGAGGACGAGCCGACGGCGGTGCGCGAGGTCGGGATCGAGATCGCGACCGAGCTCTGCGAGCGCCTGCTGGCCGGCGGCGCGCCCGGCATTCATTTCATCACGCTGAACAGATCGACAGCGACCCGACAGGTCTTCCGCAACCTCAGCTCCACCGTCGTATCCTGACGCAATGGCTGACCCGTCGGACCTGCTGATCGACCGCACTCTCGTCCTGCTCCGGCACGCCAAGGCGGTGGAGCCCGACTCGATGCCGGATCTGGAGCGTCCGCTCGCCGACCGCGGCCGCGCCGACGCCGGTGCGGCCGGCCGGCATCTTGTTGCCCAGGGCATCGAAGCGGACCTGGTCCTGTGCTCGCCGTCCAAGCGCACCCGCGAGACCTGGAAGTACGTCGCGGACGCCGGCGTCACCGCGGCCGACGTCTGGTACGACAAGCGGATCTACAGCGCCGACGCGGAAGGACTCCTCGATGTCATCCACGAGGCCCCGGCCGAGGCACGCACAGTGATCGTCGTCGGCCACGCGCCGGGCGTCCCGTGGCTGGCCGACGAGCTGGCGCTGGACGGCACCAGCCCCGAGCGCGTCGAGCTCACGCAGAAGTACCCGACCTCCGGCCTCGCGATCCTGCACCTGACCTGCCGCTGGTCGGACCTCGCGGCCAACGAGGCCGACCTCGTGCAGTACGTCGTACCTCGGGGCTAATTGTTGTGAGGTAGCCAGTGCGTGGTGCTGTTGACCGTGATCAAGCGTTGGGTTGCGCGGGTCAGCACGACGTACAGCGCCCGCACGCCGCCTAGCGTGTCGCTGACGATGCGGTCCGGCTCGACGACCACGACCGCGTCGTACTCGAGGCCCTTGGACTCCAGCGGGCTGAGTGCGACGACCCGTGGATCGCCCAGCTCGGCGAGCACCTGGTCGACGGCGGGGCGCAGCTTGGGCGGCACGATGACGCCGACTGTGCCCTCGACCAGCTGCAGTAGCTCGGCTGCCGCGTCGCCTGCGGCCTCCGAGACCTTGCCGTCGTCGAAGATCCGGTGCTCCGGCTCCACTCCGGTACTGCGGACCGCGTTGGGCAGGTCTGCGTCCGGGATGGACTGCTTGATCACCTCACCGGCGAACGAGTAGATCTCGGCCGAGTTCCGGTAGTTGGTGGACAGCCGGAACGAGTGCCGCTGGAGGTGCGAGAGCATCGAGTCCATCGCGGCGCGGGCCTCGTCCGGGTCCGGCCAGGAGCTCTGCGCCGGGTCGCCGACGATTGTCCAGCTGGCCTGCGGCCCGCGCCGGGTGACCATCCGCCACTGCATGGGGGAGAGGTCCTGCGCCTCGTCCACCAGCACGTGCGCATACTCCTCCGGCTCCTCCGCCTCCCGCGCCGCAGCGGCCCGGGCCCGGCGCTCGGAGCTGGTCAGCACCTCGTTGACGCCGTCGGTGAGCCCCTCCAGCCAGTCGAAGTCCTCATCGGTGTTCTCCTGCACCGGCGGGCGACCGAGGAACGCACTCAGCTCATCCAGCAGCGCGACGTCGGCGATGGTGAACTCATCCGTCGTACGGATACCTCTCGCGAGTGCGTCGATCTCTGCAGGCGTCAGGTCGTTCCGGGCCCAGCGCTGCAGCCGGCGTGGGTCACCGAGCCAGCGCAGTACCGCCTCCGGGGTCACCACCGGCCACCACTGGCTGAAGAACGTCCGGAACGCCGAAGTGTCGGCCACGCGGTCGCCAAACGTCTCACGGTCTCCGAGCAGCCCGTTGCGCAGGTCCTCCGGGAACCGCTGCCACAGTGCGGCGATCAGGCCCTTCCGCGCCTCGGTGGCCGCCTTGTTGCGGGCAGTCCGGCGCAGGGCGTTCCGGCGTACGTTGTCGAGTTGGTTGGCGTCCAGCTCGACCGTGGCGCCACCGAGGAACACGCGCAGGTTGGTCGGCGCGTTCGGCACCCGATCGCGGGCGGCGCGCGACAGGATCGCGCGCATCCGCAGCGAGCCCTTGATAGCCGCCACATCGGCGTCATCGACCGCGGTCGCCTTCACACCGTCGACCAGCTCGCCGACTGCGCGCAGCGAGACGGTGTTCTCACCAAGGCTCGGCAGTACGCGCTCGATGTAGGCCATGAACGCAGCGGATGGTCCGACGACGAGTACGCCGCCACGCTCGAAGCGCCTGCGGTCGCTGTAGAGCAGGTACGCCGCCCGGTGCAGCGCGACCACCGTCTTGCCGGTGCCCGGTCCACCACCGATCACGGTGACGCCGCGAGCTGGTGCCCGGATCGCCTCATCCTGCTCGGCCTGGATGGTGGCGACGATGTCGCGCATCGTGTGGCCACGGGCCCGGGACAGCGAGGCCATCAGCGCGCCCTCACCCATCACCGGCAGGTCCTCAGGCGCGCGCTCCGGCGCCAGCAGGTCGTCCTCGAGCCCGACGATCCGCGGGCCCTTGTTCCGCAGTACGCGACGCCGGACGACCTTCAGCCGGTCCGTCGCGGTGGCCCGGTAGAACGGCTCGGCCGCGGGCGCTCGCCAGTCGATCACCAGCGGCTCGTACTCCGCGTCGCGGACTCCGATCCGGCCGACGTACAGCTTGTCCAGGTCGGCCGCGCTCGTCGCGGGCGGCTCGTCGTCCCCGCGGTCGGAGTCGAGCCGGCCGAAGACCAGGCCCTCGTGCTCCGCGTCCAGCTCGGCGATCCGGCGGGCAGCCGCAAAGACGAGCACGTCCCGCTCGTACAGGCCGGTCTGCTCCTCGTCGCGGACCCGGCCGACGTTCTGCGCCTGGCCACGCTGGTGGCCCTCGACCGCGATCCGGGACGCGGACCGCGCAGCCTCGTCGACCCGGCCGTAAACCCGGTCGATGTGTTGCTGCTCAGCCGCCAGCTCCGCCCGCTCCACGCTGTCAAAGTTGTCGTGATCGGCCGATGTGGGGGTTTGATCCACCGAGGTCCTCTCTACCGCCGGGCACCACCCCGACTCAGAACACAGGAACAACCAATCTTAGTTTGTTCCCCTGTCCAACCCCACCGCGGCCTCAGGCCTTCCCGATGGCGTCGGCCACAATCGCCGCGCCGAGGGTGGTGGCGGGCACGCCGGAGCCCGGGTGCGCGCCCGCGCCGACGCAGTACAGACCCTTCACCGGGGACACGTTCGAGGCGCGGCGGCGGGCGGTCCGGTAGCCCTCCCAGGCCACTCCAGCCCACCAGGACGGCGACGTCTGCCGCGAGACCACGTTGTCCCGGACGGGCAGCCCGCGCGCGACCAGTAGGTCCAGTACGTCGTCGGTGGGGTAGCCGTGGACCAGTACCGACCAGGCCTGGTGGCCGGCAGGCGCCGTACCGCCGGTGCGGACGACGACCGTCGGCGTCCCGTGCAGCACGGTCTCGAACGGCAGCTCCGGTACGGGCTCCTTCAGGCCGAGGTGGACGACGTACGCCGCCTGGGCCTGGTGCGTCGCGAGGATCCGTTTGCGGACCTTCTTGGCAGCCGGATCGATCACAAAGCTCTCGTAGAGCACCCGCGGGTCGACGTCGCTCACCACGACGTCGGCCGGGAGCTCCGTGCCGTCAGTGAGCCGTACGCCGGTCACTGCGCCGCCGGTCGTCGTCACCGCGACCACCTCGGCGCTGGTGTGGACCGTAACCTTCCGCTCGCTCGCCCGCTGCACCAGAGCATCGGCCAGTGCGCCGAAGCCGCCTGCGATCGTCCAGCGGCCGAAGGTGCGTTCCAGGTACGACCACACGCCGACGTAGCCGGGTGTGAGGGTCGCGTCCGAACCGCCTTGGGCTGCGAAGTGCCGCAGTACCGCGCGGGCCCGTTCGTCGCTCAGCTCTCGCCGTGCGACCTTCTCCAGGGACTGCCAGGGCTTGAGGGCGCGGATCGTCTTGATGGGCAACCTGTCCTCGAGCGGTGGCTCGAGTGAGGTCTTACGCAGGATCTGCCAGGTGTCGCCGTACGAATCGACCAGAGCGGTCCACTGCTCGGCTACAGCCGCACCTGCGAGGTCCGTCCAGGCCTCCTCCTGCAGGCCGCGGTCGCTGATCGGCAGGTCGAGCACGGAGCCGTCGGTGAACATGTGGCGGCGTGGCTCGGTCACCGGGTCCAGCTGGACCAGACTCTCGATCGGACGGCCGCTCTTGCGGAACAGATCGCGCAGCGCGGCCGGCAGCGTCGTACTGGCTGCTCCGGCGTCCCAGACGAAGCCGTCTGCTTCGACCCGGCCGAGCACTCCGCCGAGATGCTCGTTCTGCTCGCAGATGGTGACCTGGTGGCCCAGCTTGGCGAGCCGCACTGCACTGGCGAGACCGGCCAGCCCGGCCCCGACGACAATCACATTGGCCATCAGGCAGCACTGCTCCCAGTTGCAGGGGTAGTTCGTCTCTCTCGCCACGCCTTGAACCTGCGATACCCGCGTCGGATGAACCGGAACGCGAAGTACACGCCGATCAGTCCGAGGATCAGGAAGATGCTGGCGACGATCAGCGCGGCTTCCGGGTGGAACGCGGCCAGCGACACCACACCGGCCACGGCGACGTCCTCACCGGACGAGGCGGCGATGTTGGTGACCGGCTCGGGGGAGGTGTTGATCGCCAGCCGCAGACTGGCCTTCACGGTGTGCGAGAGCAGCGCCACCAGCCCACCGGTCGTGGCGATGATCGCCTGGTGCAGGGTGCTCGCCTGACCGGACAGCATGGCGGCCAGGATCGCGCCGATCGTCGGCCGGATCACCGTCGAGATCGCGTCCCACGCGGAGTCGACGTACGGAATCTTGTCGGCGACGAACTCGAACGCGAACAGAACACCCGCTGCGATCAGCACCGGGGTCGTGGTCAGCGCGTGCGGTACGTCGTCGGCACCGGCGAACCGGCCCAGCAGACCGAGAATCAGCACGCAGACATAGGCATTCACGCCACTGGCCCAGCCAGTCGTGACCGCCAGCGGCAGCGCTTCCAATGTCCTGCTCCGTAACCCTCAGTGGCCGTATGTCCCGACACACGTTTTCGTCAGTATCGAACCCTCGGACGCGAGTTTTGGTTAACCGTTGACATCCGCGTCGCCTCGACCCACAGTGACTAGGCTGCCAGTCTCTGTGACCGGCACCCGCCCGAAGGGTTCAGGAGAACATCATGCTGCGTCGTCCGAAGATTCTTGCCGCACTCGCTGCGGTAGCGCTGCCGGCCGCCCTGGTCGGCGTGTCGTTGGGAGGTCCACCCGCAGAGGCGTCACAACCGTCTGCGAAGCCCGCACCGTCCGCCGTCGCCGCCACGGCGTACAGCGCGGCCGCTGCGAAGTACGGCGTACCGGAGTCGGTCCTGCTGGCCGTCTCGTACGCCGAGTCGCGCTGGGACGACCACGCCGGCGCGCCGAGCACCTCAGGTGGCTACGGCCCGATGCACCTCACCTCGCTGGGGGCGTCCGAGGTGGCCGACCTGTCCGGCAAGCAGAAGGTCGCGACGGCCGAGTCGCTGCAGACGCTGAAGAAGGCGTCCGCGCTGACCGGGCTGGACGCGTCCTCGCTGCGTACCGACGTCACCGCGAACATCAACGGCGGCGCCGCGGTGCTGGCGTCGTACCAGAAGTCGCTCGGCCTGCCGGTCGGAGCGACCACCTCACCGGCCGAGTGGTACGGCGCGGTCGCGTCGTACGCCGAGGCCGGCGACAAGGTCGGCGCTGCCGGATTCGCCGACGACGTCTACTCGATCATGGCCAAGGGTGCGGCACGTACGACGAACACCGGCCAGCAGATCGTGATGCCGGCCGTCGCCGTCAAGCCGGACAAGGCACAGGTCGGCAAGCTGTCGCTGCCGGCCGGCGTACAGCCGTCGAAGTCGGACGTGGAGTGCCCGCCGACGCTCGGCTGTGAGTGGCTGCCGGCGCCGTACTCGACCTTCGGGACGGCCGGCGACTACGGCAACCACGACCTCGCCAAACGGCCGAAGACCGGCAAGATCGACTACATCGTCATCCACGACACCGAGGGCACCTGGCAGGGCGTGCTGAACCTGGTCCAGGACCCGACGTACGTGAGCTGGAACTACACCATGCGGTCGTCCGACGGACACACCTGGCAGCACGTGAAGGCCAAGGACGTCGCCTGGCACGCCGGCAACTGGTACGTGAACATGCACAGCATCGGTATCGAGCACGAGGGCTTCGCACCGCAGGGCGCCACCTGGTTCACCGAGTCGCTGTACCGCAACTCGGCCAAGCTGGTGAAGTACCTGTCCGCGAAGAACAACATCCCGCTCGACCGGGCGCACATCATCGGCCACGACCAGGTGCCGGGCACGGTCCCGTCGACGGTCGCCGGCATGCACTGGGACCCGGGACCGTACTGGGACTGGGAGCACTACTTCGACCTGCTCGGTGCGCCGATCTACGGGCACAAGGTCTTCCCGGTCCGCGCCGGTTCGATCGTGACGATCAAGCCGGGCTTCGCGAACAACGTTCAGGTTGTCTCCAACTGCGACGCTCCGAACACCACCTGCACGCCGCAGGGCACCAACTTCGTGTACCTGCGCCAGTCGCCGGACGACAACGCCCCGCTGGTCAAGGACATCGGCCTGCACCCGAACGGGATCGACGGCACCACTGACGTGTCGGACATGGGCTCCCGGGCGGCAGCGGGTTCGCAGTACGTCGTGGCGCAGCGCCAGGGCGACTGGGTGGCCGTGTGGTACCTCGGCGCGCTGGGCTGGTTCAAGAGCCCGGCCAACGCACCGGATGCCTTCGCCAAGCCCGGTCTGGTCGTGAAGCCGAAGGCCGGTAAGACGTCGGTGCCGGTGTACGGGCGTGCGTACCCGGAGCAGGCGGCGTACCCGACCGGCATCCCGTACCAGACGGTGACGCCGCTGCAGTACTCGATCGGCGCCGGTCAGTCGTACCCGGTCGGCGACCTGAACATCGAGACCGACTACTACCGCGCCGTCACCTTGGACGGCCAGCCGCCGACCGACCATGTCCAGGTCCTCGGCAAGGACAGGTACTACGAGATCTGGTTCGGCCACCGGATGGCCTACGTCCGGGCTGCCGACGTAGACGTCCGCCCAGCCGTCTAATCTGGACCACGTGATCGACGAAGCCGTCCAGCCTGTGCTGGACGGCTTCGTCACGTCCGTCCGCAAAGTCGCCGCCGTCGAGGCGGTCTGGCTGCACGGCTCACTGGCACTCGGGGACTACCAGTTGGGCCGCAGCGATCTCGACGTGATCGTGGTGACCTCGTCGCCGCCTCCACCTGCTGTAGCCGACGTACACAGGCAACTGATCCGCGACTTCCCGCTCGCCGCGAAGTTGCACTGCTCGTACATGACGGACCTGGCCGACCTCTCGGTGCGGCATCCGACGTTCGCGCACCAGCGGTACTTCGACCGGCCGGTGACCCCGGTGACCCGGCGGGAGCTTGCCATCGGCAACCGCACGCTGTTCGGGCCGACGCCGGCGGAGCTCTTGCCGGTTGTGAGTGACGAGGAACTGTTCGCCTTCATCCGCCGCGACCTGAACGACTTCTGGCTGCCAGCCACCCGCAAGCGGACCAACTGGTACGCCGACATCTGGGTCGACCTCAGCCTGCTCACGATCGCCCGCGCGCACGTCACCCTGGCGACCGGTGATCTGATCACCAAGCGCGCGGCGTTCGACGTCCTGCCCAATCTGGGGGCTCCCGCGGACGTCGTCGAGGACATCCGCCGGCGGCGGTACGGGCCGGAGTTCCGGATCGGGCCGTGGTGGCGGCACACCCGCGCCGGGCTCACCCGGCGGTTCGTGAGTACGGCGATTCCCGCCGTACTCGGATCGCCGCTCAGTTCACGGTGATCGGCGTGCCGTCGGTGAGCTTCAGCAGTTCGGCATACGTGGTCGGGAAGACCGAGTGGGGGATGCCGGCGGCGGCCCAGATCACGGCGTACTGCTCGAGGGCGCTGTCCACGTACGTCGGGACGCGGCCCGGGTGGCCGACGGGAGCGACGCCGCCGATCGACTGACCGGTGTGCTCCTTCACGAACTCCGGCGTGGCCCGCTTCAGCTTCGCGATGCCGAGCTCGGCGGCGACCTTCGCGGTGTCCACGCGGTGCGCGCCCGAGGTGAGGATGAGAACCGGTACGCCGTCGCCGTTGAAGATCAGGCTGTTCGCGATCGCGCCGACCTCGCAGCCGAGCTCGGCCGCCGCAGCCGCCGCGGTCGGCACCGCCTCGTCCAGGATCACGATCTCGCCGGTAGCACCTGCCGCCGCGAGCGCGTCGGCAACCTTCTGCACATTGGGATGACTGCTCACCCTCGTGAGCTTATGCGCCGTGTCACGCCGATTTCAGGTCGGCCGCCCCGAACGAGACGTTGAACCGGTCGCACCAGATCGCGACGCTGCGGAAGGTGTCGAGCCGCACGTCGGCGGGGATCGGGTAGTTCTGGTTGCCGTGGTTGCCCTTCAGGCTGCCCAGACTGCGATACGCGCCGTCGTCGAACACATGCCATCCATCCCGGCCCGGTGTCACCTCGGCGTCGCTCAGCCACACCTTGAGGTCCGGTCCGTCCGAGGTGTCGAGGTTCTCGATCCGGAGCACCCGGCCGCCGTCCGGAAGCGCGAGTACGGCGACCGTGCCGGACGTCCGGTGTTCGTGAGTGATCAGCTTCCCGGTCAGGAGAACCTTCGGTTGGGGCTTGACAACCGGCGTCGGTTTTGCCGGGTGCGCAGAAACTGTCGGTGGCGTCGTCGACGATGAAGTCGTGGAGATCGGAGCAGTGCCGGGCAGCGCCTCGTCGACGACCCTGTCGGTGAGCAGCCGCCACGGCTGGAAGAGCGGCAGCGCCACTGCCGCAACCACGACGGCTACAGCCGCCGTGGTGATTCCTACTGCCCGTCTCCGCATCGTTCGCCCTTCCGTCCTGGACTCTCCAGTCTGGCGTCCGGAGGCGTCGAGTGGCGGCGCGCCGGAATTACGGGCCGTTGACGATTGTCGGCGGGCGACGATACGCTTCCAGTGTTCGAACAGATGTTCGATTACCTCAGCTCCGGTTTCGTCGGGAGGCCGGACAGAGGTGAGCCGGACAGCTGGACGGCTCCGGTGCGGAGTTGCGGCCGCATCGGAATCCGGTGGTCCCGGCGGGCCGGGCACCGGGGTGGACCTCGACCCCCACTCCGAGCTCACCCGCCGGGCCTCCGACCAGGCCGTCGATCAAGGGCTGTTGTTCGATCAGGGGAAGTGCATACAGAGGAGGCAATGGACCATGTGGGAGTTCGACGACGCTGTCGAGGTGCACTCGGTGTTCGTGGACGGCATCGAGACCCCGGACCAGTTCCTCTGGCGCGGCCGCCTCTGGCGGGTCACCGCACTCAGGTCCCAGGCGACCGAGACCGCCGTCTGGTGGGAGCGCGGCATCATCGGCCCGGGCAGCATCCACGACCCGCGCGCCCAGCGCCCTGCGCAGTCCGACGTGTTGCCGGCCCGGATCGACGCGGCCATGGTCGCCGAGGCCTGCTCGGGAGCGCGCACCACCCGTCCCACCCGAGTCCACTCAGCCGGCGTGGCAGCGGCAGCGACCCCCCGCTCGCATGCCGCCGCCACGCTCTCCTCCGGACAGCCTGCCGCTGCGGACACGAGTCCGGCGGCGGTCGGTGTGCTGGATGCGGATTGGGGGCCGGAGCGCACGGTGTTCCGGGTCGAAGCGGGCTGCGGCCGGCACGGCCGACGTGAGTTGTTCGATCTCGCCCACGACCCGGTCTCGGGTCGTTGGCAACTGGAGAGGGTGACCGACCGATGACTGTTTCACCGGTATCGCCGGCAGCTGCCGGCGCGGCCAGCCGAGAGCTGTCCCGTGCCCGCGCCGCGCTGGCCGAGGCCACGGAGACCACTGACCACCTGATCCGCTACTCGAGCGCCCACGTGGCGGCGCTCCGGGTCGCGGCCGCGGTGCTCGCCGTCCGCGCCCGCCCGGTCCGCTCGGGCAGCCGTCGCCGGGTCCAGCGCAACGCCTGGGTGCTGCTGGCCGAGGTCGCGCCGGAGTTCGGCGAGTGGGCGACGTTCTTCGCCGCCGGCGCAGCCCAGCGTGCCGCCGCGGAGGCGGGTCTGGAGCGCGCCGTCACCACCCGCGAGGCCGACGACCTGGTCCGCGCGGTCGACACCTTCTACGGCCAGGTCGAGGCCAGCCTGCGTCTGTCCACCACCCCGGTGCTTACCGCCACCACCGATCCGCAGTCCGTTCTGACCCAACCCTGGATGCAAGCCAGCTGATCAATCCGGCGCTGAGGCGCTGAAGAGGCACTGAGGAGATCCCGACCGTGAACGAACAGCCGAGAGGCCTGGGCAAGGACCTGTGCGGTCGCGTGCACGCCCACACCGGCGCCGAGTGCTACCTGCCTGACACCCACTACCCGCGTCCTCACCACTCCTTGACCGATGAGACCTGGCATGACGGCCTGTGCACCCAGTGCGCCGGTTCCGGGATCCTGGCCGACGCACTCTGTCCGGCCTGCAACGGCACCGCGTTCGAGCCGCTGACGCTTCCGGAGACCTACCAAGCCGGCTGATCACCCATCCGCCGGTCCTCGCTGGTCCTCGCTGGTCCTCGCTGGTACCGGAGGGAACTAAGGTCAGCCACGTGAGTGACCTTCCTGTTCTGGATGCTGAGGATCAGCGGGTGCTGGGGAGCTTGCTGGAGAAGCAGGCGACCGTGCCGGCGTCGTACCCGCTCACCGCAAACGCGTTGCGGACGGCGTGCAATCAGACCAGCAACCGGGATCCGGTCGTCGACTACGACCAGGGCACCGTGGAGCGGGTCGCGCGGTCGCTGCGAGACCGCGAGCTGTTGCGGATCGTCTGGGTCGACACCGGCCGTCGGACGCTGAAGTACCACCAGACCCTCGACGAGAAGCTCGGGCTCGAGCCGGACGAGCGCGCGCTGATCACCGTACTGCTGCTGCGCGGTGCGCAGGCGCCGGGCGAGCTGCGGACGCGGACCGAGCGACTGCACAAGTTCGACGACCGGAGTGACGTCGAGGCGTGCCTGCGGCGGATGGCCACACGCCCCGAGCCGCTCGTGCGTGAGCTGGAGCGTCGCGCCGGTCAACACGACCGGCGCTGGATTCATCTCCTCGGCCCGGTGCCCGAAGAGGAAGCGGCCGCCGTGGTCGAGTCGGTCGACCGCGACACGGTCATCGCCGATGGCACCGAGGCACGTGACGCGCGGGTGCGTTCGTCGTACGACGCGGTCGCGACGGCGTACGCCGACGAGCTGCTCGACGAGCTCGACGGATTGCCGTTCGAGCGGTGGCTGCTCGACCGGATTGTTGCCCAGGCCAACGGTCAGCCGGTGGTCGAGGTCGGCTCGGGTCCCGGGCACATCACGGCGTATCTGGCCGAGCATGGCGCAGATGCCACCGGCGTCGACCTCTCGCCGGAGATGGTCGCCGAGGCGCAGCGGCGCTTCCCCGACCAAACCTTCGAGGTCGGCGATCTCCGCCGACTGGGTCGGCCACCGACCAGCTCCGGTTGGGCGGCCGTCCTCGCCTGGTACTCGCTCATCCATCTGGCCGCGTCCGAACTGCCCGACGCGATCGCGGCGCTGACCCGTCCGCTCGACCCCGGGGGTTGGCTGGTCCTCGCACTCCACGCCGGCGCGGAGGTCCGTCACGTCGAGGAGTTCCTCGGCCACGAGGTCAACCTGGACTACGTCCTCCACGACCCGAGCCAGGTCGTCAACGTGGTCGAGACTGCCGGTCTCACCGACGTCGAGTGGTACCTCCGCGGGCCGATCGCCGCTCGTGCTGAAACCACCCGCCGCCTCTACGTCGTTGCGCGCAAACCGTCCTGACGACCCGGTCCGTGACCCGGGCACGGGCCCACGGGTTGGGGTGGAAGTAGGGTGTGGCGCGGCGGTGCTGATGGGGGACTGGCTGGAGGTTTGATGGTGGATCGGCGACGGCGGAGCGTGCGTACGGCGTTGGTGGGCGAGGCCTTGCGCGTTGCGTTGGCAGGCCGCAGCCGGACCGATCCGGGCGGCGGGCTGGACATCGTCGACCTCGGCGGCGGCACTGGCGGGTTCGCGGTTCCGCTGGCGGTCGAGGGGCATCGCGTGACGGTCGTCGACCCGAGCCCGGACGCGTTGGCGTCGCTGGAGCGACGGGCCAGTGACGAAGGCGTGAGCAAGCTGGTCCGTGGCGTCCAGGGCGACGCGGCGGAGCTCCCCGGGCTGGCGGGGGAGTCGAGCGCGGACGCCGTCCTGTGCCATGGCGTCCTCGAGGTCGTCGACGACCCGGTGCAGGCGCTGCAGGCGATGGCGTCGGTGCTGCGGGAGGGCGGCGTACTGAGTCTGCTCGTTGCCCAGCGCAACGCGGTCGTACTGGCTCGAGCGCTCGCGGGTCATCTGGCCGAGGCGCGGATCGCGCTGCAGGACCCGGACGGACGCTGGGGTGCGACCGATCCGATGCCGCGACGGTTCGACGAGGCCGGGATCACGGCGCAGCTCGCCGATGCCGGGTTCATGGTGCACACGGTGCACGGCGTACGGACGTTCGCCGACCTCGTACCGGCCGCGTTCGTCGACTCCGAGCCGGGTGCCGCGGACTCGCTGGCCGAGCTCGAGCGCGCCGCGAGTCAGCACCCGGCGTTCCGCGCGCTGGCTACCCAGCTGCACATTCTCGCGACCCGCTGAGTCCCGTTCGGCGGCCTCCGCCATACCGCCGACTGCGACGGAGGGTGACGGGCGGGCTACCTGAGTCACGGTCACGGGGTGATCGCTGTGAACCGGCTGTGAGCGACACGCCGGAATACACGGGTTTGGGACCTGTTCTGCCGGGGCAGTTGCCGGACCGTGACGCGCTGGACAGCCGGTCAGGGTTTCGTGTCAGCCACGCGCGGCCTAGACTGAAGGCGGCCTATCGAGATCGCGCTCATCATGGAGGGATCGACGGTGCCCCTCTCGGAAGAAGAGCAGCGCCAGTTCGAGCAGCTCGAACGCGCCCTCGCTGCGGAAGACCCGAAGTTCGTTTCCGCCATGCGGGGAACCAATGTGCGCTTGTACTACAAGCGGCGGGCAGTGCTTGCCGGCGTTGGATTTGTGCTGGGCATCGCAGTACTGATGACCGGTGCGATCATCCCCAACACCATCATCGGCGTCATCGGCTTCGTGATGATGGTCGCGTGCCTGTATATCGCCGCGCTGAGCATGAAGCGGATCAGCAACGCGGGGGAGTCCGACGACATCCCACCGCCGCCGCCGACCAAACGCCACCGGACCAAGCACGACTCGTCCGGCAGCTTCATGGAGCGCATGGAAGACCGCTGGCGCCGGCGCCGCGACGAGGACCTCTAACCCACACACTTCCCTCCACACCCGTGCCCTAGGCGGCACGGGTGTGGTGGTTTGTCTGGGGTCGCGTCGGGTGGGGATGCGTTTGCCGGGGGCGGGTGCGTAGGCGCGCGCACAGCTTGTGAAGCGGTACCTGCGGGGCCACGGCGGGCCGGCTGAGGTGCGCTCGCCTTCACCCGCGCCGAGCTGATGCGGCGGCTGGCCCCCGAGCCCGCGCCGAGCCGATGCGGCGGCTGGCCGGCCGAGGCCGCGCCGAGCTGATGTGGCGGCTGGCCGCCGAGCCCGCGCCGAGCAAGCTGAGGCGGCCAGGCCACCTTCGGCCCGGCCCAACCGCCCCCAGCTAGTTGGTGTGGGGGCGTTTGGGGAGGACCAGCGAGCGTAGGCGGGCCAGTAGCAGGTCGAACTCGTCGAGGAGGTCGGAGGCCTCTGTGCTGCCTCGGCTCAGGTACCAGCGCCAGGACGGCGGCAGCATGCGCGCCCGCCAGCGGCGACGGCGTGGGGCTTGGGCCCACAGCGCCTTGCGTACGGCGGACGCCTCCGGGCGCAGGTCCAGCTCGGGATCCGCGTCCCCGGCGTACCGGAGCGCCTCGATCCCACGTGCCAGCTTGCGCGCCGCCGGATGCGTTTCGTCAGGGAGCTTCGTGACCAGCCACTGACCGGTCTGCCTCGGCGTGGAGATGTCGGACCAGTCCAGCCCCAGATCTCGAGCCGTGTCGCGGATCTCCGCCCACAACCCCTCGGCGCCGGCCCGTCCCGGCGGTCGCAGGAAGCGCCGCCGTCGGGTCGCCGCGCGGATCATCCAGGGGATGCACAGCAGCAGACCGACGCCGAGGATCCCGGCGATCACCTGAGCGCCGCCGTTGGTGAACCAGTTGCCGGAGTCAACGATCCCGACCGAGCTCTGGTCCGGCAGGTTCGGGTCGTGCCGCGGCTTGTCGATCCCCGGGGTCTCGCCGGCGCCGGGAGTGCTCGGCAGGCTGGTCGGCGCGGTCGTCGGGCTGGTCGGGTCCCCGGTCGCGGGGACGGTCCAGTTCGGCGTACTCGAGACGCGGGCGGACGGCGTCGGCTCGAACCGGACCCAGCCGATGCCCTGGAAGTACAGCTCCGGCCAGGCGTGCATGTCGTGCATCCGGACGGTGAACTCGCCGTCCTTGCCGGCCTGTCCGGGCAGGAAGCCGATGCCGACCCGGGACGGGATCCCGATGATCCGGGCCATCAGCGCCATCCCGGTCGCGAACTGCTCGCAGTACCCGGTCTTGTTCTTCAGCAGGAAGTCCTCGAGCGCGGCCATCCCGCTGCCCTTGGCGTTCGCGGTGCTGTAGGTGAAGTCGCCGCTGCGGAACCAGTTCTGGATCAGCACCGCGGCCTCGAACTTGTTGTCACCGGCCGGCGCGACGACCTCGAACGTCTTCTGCCTGATGTCGTTCGGCGTCTTCTGCGGCACCGCCGACGTGTACTGGTCCGGGGCACTCGTGGTGATCGAGTCGTGCAGCTGCTGCGGCGTCGGCTGCAGGTCGTACGACGACAGCTTGTACTTCTTGCCGGCGACGATCGACCCGTTCGACGAGACCACGTCCAGCGCTTCCGCGTCGTACTGCCAGTCGCGCTTCAGCGAGATCGAGTGCAACGGGTACGGGACCGGGGCGAACTGCGAGCGGAACGTCCGGGTGACGTCGATCTCCATGTTGGTCTGCGGGAGCTTGGAGAGATCACCGGTGTAGCCGGGCGGCGCGGTCAGGTCACCGCTGATCTTGTGCGGCGAGTCGCGCTGCGAGATCCGCCAGGTGTTGCCGTCGAAGAGATCGAGCGCGGTCAGCCGCAGGTACGTGCCGCCGGACGGACCGCCCTTGTAGGTGAGCGCGACGACGTTGTCGCCACGCTTCAGGTTCTTGCCCATGTCGAGCATCGGGTCGGTCGACGAGATCGACGCCCCGAGCCCGTTGCCGGTGCCGCCGCCGGCCAGACCGTTGCCGATGACACCTTCCGGGAGGGCAGGCAGCAACGCGGGCAGCAGCGCGGCGATCGCGACCACGGTCAGCCCGATCCGGCGACCGGCCTGGCCGAGCGCCGACGCCTCGACGGGCTCGGCCGCGTCGAGATGCGAGACGCCCGAGATCCGGCGGCCCCAGCGGCTGAGCCGGCTGCGGCCTTCCGCGGACAGCAGGACGATGTAGCCGATCGCCGGCGGGATGAACAGCAACGCCGGCAGACCGCCGTGCACGGTCGCGGCCGGCACCGTGTACATGATCAGCAGCAGCAAGCCCGACCACGCGGCCTGCCGCAGCTGTACGGCGATGATGTGGATCAGCAGCCCGGTCGCCGTGATCACCGAAACCGCGAACAAGGTCAGATGCGAGTCCTGCGGCAGCGGCGCACTGAATCGGTTGATCGAGTCCATCGCGTCGACCATCTGCGAGTTGAACTCGAGCGCGGTCGCCTTCCACGGGATCAGCCCGAACTTCATCGTCCCGTGCAGGAAGAACAGCGACAGCAGCTCCACCAGCGCGAACAGCTGAACGATCGGTACGACGATCCGCGGAGTCCGCAGGTTCTGCAACAGAACCCCGATCCCCGTCACCACCGCGCACAGGAACGCGCTGATGAACAGGAACGGCCCGGAGAACACCGGCGTCAGCACGAGCGACCCGAGAACAGTCGCTCCCCAAGCAGCAATCGAAATCCTCGCGTGACCGGTCATGCGATCCTTCCGCTCCGTAGTCCGAGGCCGGACCACACGGTGGGGAGGTGGTCGCCGCGGCGGACTCTGGCTACTCGCCAGCCGTTGCGGCGTAGTTCGTTCTCGGTGGCGTCTGTGGCGGCGGTCAACCGGGTCGCCTTCTCGGTCGCCTCGGCGCCGACCGCCCAGCTCGCGGCGTCCAGCAGCAGGACGACTCCGGTCGCCTGGCTGGTCCGCCAGCGGTTCAGGGCGATGACGTCATCGGTGCTGCAGGCGCCGAGGATCGCGATCACCAGGCTCGGCTCCTGCGCGTGCCGGTCGACGGTCAGCAGCGGACCGATCTCGGCGTACTTGTGCTCCTCGACAGTCGCGCACTCGGTCAGCAGCTGCTGCTGGTTGAGTGGTTGGTGCACCGACGCGGAGGTCCGGTGGGTGATGGCGTTCAGCGTGGTCGGCCCGCCGAGCATCGTGGTGACGTACCCGCGCCTGATCCGGTCGATCCCGGCCGACGCGGCCGCGCTGACCGCCCACTCCAGGCTGGACGACGGGCCGTGCCCGTGGTGAGAGATCGTCCGCGCGTCCAAGAACAATGCGCACCGGCTCTGCCACGGCTGCTCCTCGCGGCGCACCATCAGCTCACCGCGCCGAGCGGTCGACCGCCAGTGCACCCGGCGCAGGTCGTCGCCGTCGCGGTACTCGCGGACCGTCGCATCCTCTTCACCAGCAGAGGCGATCGCCCGCGGCCGGTTCTCGCCCGAGCCGGCCCGGTCCGCACCGAGACGGATCTCGGGCAGCCGATAGACCCGCGGCGTGACCAGCAGATGCTGGCTGCGGGTGAACGTCCGGCTGGTCTCCACCAGCCCGAACGGGTCGGCCACCGTCAGCATCAACGGCCCGACCTGGAACAACCCGCGTACGTCGGACTTCACCGGATACGTGACCGTACGACGCCAGTTCGGGCTGACCCGGTCGACGACGAACCGCGGCCGGTGCCCCAGTACGTAAGGAATACGGTCCTCGAGCAGCAGCAGGCCCGCGGGCATCCGGCCCTGGTTGCTCAGGGTCAGCTCCACGGTCGCCTGCGTCCCCACGGGGACCTGGTCCGGCGCAAGGCTGCGCCGTACCTGCAGCCGCAGCCGCGTCCGGCCGACGACCAGGGCTGCCACGACCGGCAACGCCGCCAGCAGGATGCCGACGCGCAGCAGGTCCTTCTGGCCGAGCAGCAGCGCGCACAGCGATGCGGTGATACCGGCCGCGACGAACGCCCGCCCTCTGGTGGTCAGTCCGCGCAGTGCCTGCCGCATGTCTCAGTCCCGGCGGGTGCGGGGGAGGGCCACGCTGGACACCAACCCGGAGATGATGTCGGCTGCACCGCGCCCACCGAGATGCGCCTCAGCCGCTGGAAGCACCCGGTGCGCGAGGACCGGCACCGCGAGCTCCTGGATGTCGTCCGGCAGTACGAACTCACGTGCGTCGAGCGCTGCCGCCGCACGCGCCGCCCGGATCAGGTGCAGCGTCGACCGCGGGCTGGCGCCGAGCCGGAGCTCCTGCGACCGCCGGGTCGCGCCGACCAGGGCGACGGCGTACTCCTTCACGCCTTCGGACACGTGCACGGACTGCACCGTCTTCACCAGCCGCAGGATCTGCTGGCCGTCGGTGACGGGTTGCAGGCTCAGCAGCGGGTCGTCGGCCGCGTGCCCGTCGAGCATCCGCAGCTCGGCGGCCGGCTCCGGGTAGCCCATCGAGACGCGGGCCATGAACCGGTCGCGCTGCGCCTCGGGGAGCGGGTAGGTGCCTTCCATCTCGATCGGGTTCTGCGTCGCGATGACCATGAACGGCGCGTCCAGGTGGTACGTCGTGGTGTCGACGGTGACCTGGCGCTCCTCCATCGACTCCAGCAGCGCGGCCTGGGTCTTCGGCGAGGCACGGTTGATCTCGTCGCCGACGACGATGTTCGCGAACACCGCGCCGGGCTTGAACTCGAAGTCGCGGATCTCCTGGTTGAAGACGGAGACGCCGGTGATGTCCGACGGCAGCAGGTCCGGCGTGAACTGGATCCGGCGCACGGTGCAGTCGATCGACTTCGCCAGCGCCTTCGCCAGCATCGTCTTGCCGACGCCCGGCACGTCCTCGATCAGTAGATGTCCCTCGGCCAGCAGCACGGTGATGGCGACCTCGACCACGTCGGGTTTGCCCTCGATCACCTGCTCCATGGCCCGGCGGACGCGGCCCGCCACCTCGGACAGCTCGTCGAAGTCCCCGGCTCCTGCCAGCGGCGAGCTGGTCGCGGTGGTGCTCACTCTGTGTCCTCCCCATTCGTTGACTGCCGACACATTCTCACCCGCTGTAGGGGTCGGGCCTAGAGCGGCGGGGGTTTCGTTACCTGGCGTTTCGGTGTTCATCGGCGCACGCCCTCACGGCGGGTCGGTCTGTCTTGTGCAGAGCTGACGTCCCTCCAAGCGTACGGGCGGCAAAAGCAGTGCGTGCGGCGTACGACGTTCCGATCGCCCGGAAGGTTCACGCAGATCGGGTCCGAATGGTTCATCGCGGACCCGGTGGAGCGACGTGTGGAGCGGGGTGGAGGAACCCGGTGGAGCGAAGTGGAGGAAGCAAGTGGAGCGATGGGGAGGGCGAAACGGTTGAGCCGGCAGCGACACGCGGGAATCGAGGCGCGGATTCACGCGGCGCCGGGGCGGAATGGGGCGGAAGTTGGTTGACGGTGGTGGAAAGTGGAGTAAGGTGGAGCGCAGTGGAACTGAAGTGGTGGAAACACTCGCCTGAGTCGGAGAGTCCGCAACGGGGAGGTGGAGCGTGTTCCTCGGAACTCACTTCCCCAAGCTCGACGACAAGGGCCGGCTGTTCCTGCCGGCGAAGTTCCGCGACGAGCTGGCCGACGGTCTGGTGATCACACGTGGGCAGGAGCGATCGCTGTCCGTGTGGCCGGAGCGTGAGTTCGTCCAGCTGACCGAGCAGTTGAAGCAGGCTCCGATCACCAACAAGGGTGCGCGGGACTACCTACGGATGTTGTTCGCCGGCGCTTCGAACGAGATGCCGGACAAGCAGGGCCGGGTCACCATCCCACCGATGCTGCGCGATTACGCGTCACTGGATCGCGACTGCGTCGTCATCGGGGCGATGAACCGGGTGGAGATCTGGAACACGGAGAACTGGAACCGGTACTCCGCGGAGCAGGAGCAGGCGTTCGCCGACCTCTCCGAGGAAGTGCTGCCAGGCATCTTCTAGAGGCACAGCTGAACAGAGTGCGAGGACACACCGACCGTCCGGTGAGATCACGGGTCCGACTTCCGACCTGCAGTGTTGGCGCCACTTCCCCGGCGCCAAGACCAGCAGGTACTTCCCCGGGAGGCGTACCCGCGATCTGACCGGACGGTGCTGTCTACGTACCACACAAGACCTGCGGGGGCAGGGTCGCTCCCACAGTGCACGGGTGTGACGGGAAGGGTCGAGGATGAACGCTGCGGAGCGGCATGTGCCGGTGATGCTGGAGCGCGTGGTCGCGCTGCTGGCGCCGGCACTCGCGCATCCCGGCGCTGTCTTCGTCGACGCCACTCTCGGCCTCGGTGGGCATTCCGAGGCGTTCCTGCGGCAGTTCCCCGACGTACGGCTGATCGGCTTCGACCGGGACCCGGCTGCGTTGGAGCTGGCCGGTGAGCGGCTCGCGCCGTACGAGGACCGGATCACGCTCGTCCACGCCGTGTACGACGAGCTGCCGCGGGCGCTCGCGGATCTCGGCGTGCCGGCGATCGACGGGATCCTGTTCGACCTCGGTGTCTCGTCGATGCAGCTGGACGAGGCCGACCGCGGGTTCGCGTACGCGCAGGACGCGCCGCTGGACATGCGGATGGACTCGACCGGCCCGACCACGGCGGCCGACATCGTCAACACGTACAGCGCGGCCGACCTGGCCCGGATCCTGTTCCAGTACGGCGAGGAGAAGTTCGCCCGCCGGATCGCGGACCGGATCGTGCGGGAGCGGGAGACCGAGCCGTTCACGAACAGCGCCCGGCTGTCCGAGCTGGTGCGGAATGCGATCCCGCAGGCGGCCCGGCGTACAGGGGGACACCCCGCGAAGCGGACGTTCCAGGCGCTGCGGATCGAGGTCAACGGCGAGCTCGACGTACTGCGTCGTGCGTTGCCCGCTGCGCTCCAGGCGCTGGCGTTGCACGGGCGGATCGTGGTGATGAGCTACCACTCGCTCGAGGACCGGATCACCAAGCAGGCGTTCGCGGCCGGCACGAAGACCGACGTACCTGACGACCTGCCGGTGATCCCGGCCGGGCATGAGCCGTATCTGAAACTGCTGACCCGCGGCGCCGAGCGCCCGACCGAGGAAGAGGTCGCGGCGAACCCGCGCGCGGCGTCCGCCCGGGTGCGGGCGGCGACACGAATCCGGGAGAAGGGACTGGTGGCCTGATGAGTACTGTCTTCAGCCCGCAGAAGGCGCGGGTGACGCCGGTCCCTGCGAAGAAGCGGTCCGAGCCGCGGCTGCGAGTGGTGTACGGCGCGCCGTTCCGGCCGCCGCGGATGCCGTTCGTCATCTTCGTGGTGTCGCTGCTGGCTGCCGGACTGGTCGGGCTGTTGCTGCTGAACACGCAGCTGCAGAGCGGGACGTTCGAGGTGACCAAGCTGAGCAGCCAGGCGGATCAGCTGCGCGACCAACAGGAGCTGCTGGAGAAGCAGGTCCGCACGCTGGAGTCGCCGCAGAACCTGTCCGACCGGGCGCTGCGGATGGGCATGGTGCCGAACCCGAACCCGGTGTTCCTGCGGCTGTCCGATGGCCGGGTGCTGGGTGTGCCGGCGGAGGGCAAGGCCGGGACCGGTACGGCGATGTTCGGGCCGGGCACTCCGACCGGCACTGCTACCAAGCCGCCCGTGGTGAAGCCGACCACGAAGACGCCGGTGAAGCCGACCACGCCGGTGAAGCCGCCGACGGGCACCACCAAGCCGCCGACCGGGACCACCAAGCCTCCGACGGGTACGACGAAGCCGCCGACCGGGACGACCAAGCCGCCGGTCACGACGAAGAAGCCTGCTACGACCACACGGGGATGATCGGATGACGGATCGACGGGGAAACGAGCCGCCACGCAAACGCGGCGCAACACCGGGCCGGACCAACAACCCGCCCCGCAAGGCTCAACCCCGTCGTCCCTCCACTACAGACAGTGCCCGAACCAGCCCACCCCGCCCCGAATCCACCCGCGAAAGACTCCTCCGTCAAGCCCAGGAGGAGAGCGGCGCTGTGCGTCGGCCTTCGAGTGAGGGGCGACGCCGCCCAGCTCCCGAGGGCGCGGCCCCGCGCAAGAAGGCGGCCGCCGGTCGCCCGGTGCCGCGCCGTCGACCGGACGGGGCGGAGCGGAAGGCCCCGGCGAAGAAAGCAGCGGCCAAGAAGGCGACCGCTAAGAAGGCGCCAGCCAGGAAGCGGCCTCCGCAGAATCGGCCTCAGCCGAGGCCTAGGAAGCGGAAGGTGCGGAAGGCGCCTCGGATGTTGCGGTTGGGGCGGCCGGCGGTGCGGTTGCGGGTTACGTTCGGGGTGATGGCGTTTGTGTTGTCGCTGTTCGCCGGGCGGCTGGTGCTGCTGCAAGGGGTGGACCCGGACAGCTACGCCCAGGCCGCGACCCGGGAGAACACCAAGCCGTTCATCCTGCACGCGACCCGTGGCGCCATCACCGATCGCAACGGCGTCGAGCTCGCGGTCTCCGAGGACGCAGTAGCGATCACCGCCGACCCGACCCAGACCAAGCCCGTCGCGCAGCAGCTCGCCTCGATCCTCGCCCCGAAGGTCACGGGTACGACGTACGGCAAGCTGGTCGCCGCGATGACCGGCAAGGGCCGGTTCGCGTACCTCGCGCACCAGGTCCCGCCGACGACGTGGAGCGCGATCCAGGCCGAGATCAAGACGGCCAACGCGACCATCGCCCAACAGAACAAGGGCAAACCACAGGACCAGGCTGCCCCGCTCCTCGCCGGCCTGTACACCGAGGACGACCCGATCCGCAGCCACCCGAACGGCAGCATCGCCGCGACCGTGGTCGGCGTGACCGGTGCCGACGGCAAGGGACTGTCCGGGCTCGAGTACGGCCTGAACGACAAGCTCTCCGGCCACGACGGCCGCGCGATGTACGAGGTCGACACCAAGGGCAACAAGATCCCGAACGCGAACCACACGGTCGAGGAGCCGAAGCCCGGCGTCGGCGTACAGCTGACCCTGGACACCGATCTGCAGTTCTTCGCGGAGAAGCGGATCGAGCAGGCGGTCAAGCAGTACAAGGCCAGCTCCGGCACTGTGATCGTGATGGACGTGAAGTCCGGCGAGGTCATGGCGATGGCGAACTATCCGACCTTCGACCCGAACAAGCCGTACAAGCCCAGCGACCTGAACAACCCCGCGCTGGAGCGCACCTACGAGCCCGGCAGCGTGCAGAAGGTGGCGACGATGGCCGCCCTCGCCGACGCCGGCCTGATCGACCTGAACACCAAGCTCCGGGTGCCCGGCAGCATCGAAGTCCAGCGCCGCACGATCAAGGACCACTGGGACCACGGCCCGATGAACCTGACCATCGCCGGCGTGGTCGCGAAGTCGTCGAACGTCGGCACGATCATGGCCGCGCAGCAGATGCGGATCCCGCAGTTCGTGAAGTACCTGCACGACTTCGGGTTCGGCCAGCCGACCGGCCTGGACTTCCCGGGCGAGAGCAACGGCAAGCTGATGGACGGCGACGAGTGGCCGGAGATCACCCGGTCGAACGTCGCGTTCGGCCAGGGCCTGTCGGTGAACGCGGTGCAGATGACGGCCGCGGTGAACACGGTCGCCAACGGCGGCGTCTACGTGCCGCCGAAGCTGGTCCGCAACTACGTCGACGCGAACGGCACCGTGGTCCCGAACCAGACCGCGGCGCCGCACCGGGTGGTGAGCGAGAAGGCCGCCAAGGAGGTCGCCACGATGATGGAGGCGGTGACCGCGAAGAAGGGCACCGCACCGCAGGCGGCGATCGACGGTTACCTGGTCGCAGGCAAGACCGGTACCGCGCAGGAGGTCGACTCGGCCTGTAGTTGCTACCGCAAGTGGGCGACTTCTTTTGCCGGATTTGCTCCGGCCGACAACCCGCGCTTCGTTACTTACGTCGTACTGCACGACCCGAGTGACGGTGTTCGGGGTGGTGGCCTGCAAGGAGGACCGGTGTTCCGAGACGTGATGAGCTACGCGCTGCAGAAGTACGTTGTCCCGCCGACCGGAGCAAAGCAGCCCAACGTCCCGATCACTTGGTGATGGTGACGCAGGGTCAGGTAGGAGTCACAGGGTCCGGAGCGGTAGCCTCAGGGCCCGTGTCCACCCCTACCGCCGCAGGCGGCGCGGTCGCAGCGATCAGGCCACGGCACGTCGTGCCGGTCAGCCTCGCCGACCTCGCGAGCGTCGCCCACACACAGCTTCCGGCAGAGTCGCCGGTAGCCGTTACCGGCGTCACTCTCGACTCGCGCTCCGTCCTCCCCGGCGACCTGTACGCCGCTCTGCCCGGTGCGGTCACGCACGGCGCCGAGTACGTCGCGAAAGCCCAGCAATCCGGCGCCGTCGCGGTACTGACCGACCCCGCCGGCGCCGACCGTGCCGCTGCGACCGCCCTGCCGGTGCTGGTCGTCGACAACCCGCGCAGCGTCCTCGGCGCGGTCGCGTCCCGGGTCTACGGCGATCCGACCAGTGAGCTGCGGTTGCTCGGGGTCACGGGGACCAACGGCAAGACGACAACCAGCTTCCTACTGGACGCAGTACTGCGGGGGCTCGGTCCAGCAGCGTTGATCGGCACGATTCAAACGCGTGTTGGCGATGAGGTCGTGAAGAGCGTCCGGACCACTCCGGAGGCCACCGACCTGCAGGCGTTGTTCGCGGTGATGCGGGAGCGGGCGGTCGCGTGGTGCGCGATGGAGGTGTCCAGCCACGCGCTGGCGCTGGGACGCGTCGACGGCGCTCGATTCGCGGTCGCGGGGTTCACCAACCTCACACAGGACCATCTGGACTTCCACAAGACGTTCGAGGACTACTTCCAGGCGAAGGCCTCGTTGTTCACCCCGGAGCGGTGTGATGTAGCCGTGGTGACCATCGACGACGAGTACGGGCGCAGGCTGGCGGCACAGACCGTCGTACCGCTCGTGACTGTGTCGACCAAGAGCGACGCCGACTGGACCGTGGCCAACCGGCATCAGTCCGAGCACGGGACCACGGTGTTCGACGTTCAAGGGCCGGACGAGACGCTGACGCTGGAGATCGCGCTGCCGGGCGAGTTCAACATCGCCAACGCGCTGCTGGCGACCGTGATGCTGCGACAGGCCGGCGTACCCGCCGACGCGATCGCGGCCGGTCTGCGTACGGCGACCGTGCCCGGGCGGATGGAGCTGTTCACCCGCGAGGACGGCCTGGCCGTGATCGTCGACTACGCGCACACCCCGGACGCGGTCGAGCTGGCGCTGAAGGCGGCGCGTGGCGCGACCAAGGGCCGGTTGTTCGCCGTCGTCGGCTGCGGCGGTGACCGCGACCCGTGGAAGCGCCCGGCGATGGGCGCGGCCGCTGCCCGTACTGCGGACGTGGTGATCGTGACCGACGACAACCCGCGCAGCGAGGACCCGGCGTCGATCCGGGCCGCCGCCGTGCAGGGTGCGCGGGAGGCGGTTCCGGCAGTCGACCTGCACGAGATCGGCGACCGCCGACAGGCCATCGCCGCCGCGATCGAGCTGGCCGGCCCGGGCGACACCGTCGTCGTACTCGGGAAGGGCCATGAGACCGGCCAGGACGTCGGCGGTGTGATCCACCCGTTCGACGACCGTGAAACCGTGCGTGACCTGTTGGAGGCAGACCGGTGATCCCTGTCAGTTGCGGCGAGATCGCCGACGCCGTCCGCGGCGAGCTCGTGGGTGTCGAGCCCACGGCCGTCGTCGACGGCGCGGTGGTGATCGATTCGCGAGCCGCCGAGCCGGGCGGGCTGTTCGTCGCCCTGCCCGGTGAGCGCGTCGACGGGCACGACTACGTCGGTACGGCGACCGCGGCAGGCGTCACGGCCGCGCTGACCACCCGGCCGATCGAGGGGAGCCCGTGCATCGTCGTCGACGACTCGCAGCGGGCGCTCGGCGATCTGGCCCGGCTCGTGGTCGGCAAACTGCCGGACCTGAAGGTCATCGCCCTCACCGGTTCCTCCGGCAAGACCAGCACCAAGGACCTGATCGCCCAGGTCATCCGGCCGTACGGCGAGACCGTGTCGCCGGAGGGCTCGTTCAACAACGAGATCGGGCATCCGCTCACCGCGCTGCAGGCGACCACGACGACGAAGTACCTGATCGCCGAGATGGGCACGCGGCACCAGGGTGATATCGCCTACCTGACCGGGATCACCGCGCCGGACATCGGCCTGGTGCTGAACGTCGGCACCTCGCACATCGGCGAGTTCGGATCGCAGGACAACATCGCGATCGCGAAGGGCGAGCTGATCGAGGCGGTGCCGGCGGACGGCATCGCGATCCTGAACGCCGACGACCACCGGGTCGCCGCGATGCGGAGCCGGACCCAGGCACGCGTGCTGACCTTCGGCGAGGCGGCCGAGGCCGACATCCGCGCGGAGGGCGTGAAGCTCGACGCGGAGGGACGGCCCGCGTTCGCCCTGCACCTCGGGAACTTCAGCGGCGACGTGCAGCTGCAGTTCATCGGTGAGCACTACGTGTCGAACGCGCTGGCTGCTGCGGCGGTCGGTCACGCGATCGGTCTGACGCCGGACCAGATCACCCACGGCCTGAACGCGGCCACCCGGGTGTCCGCGGCGCGGATGGAGCTGACCGAGCGGGCGGACGGCGTGACGATCATCAACGACGCGTTCAACGCCAATCCGGACTCGACCCGCGCGGCGCTGAAGTCGCTGGTGGCCATCGGCCGGTCGCGCGGCGCGCGGACCTGGGCGGTGCTCGGCGAGATGCTCGAGCTCGGCGACACCTCCGCCGACGAGCACGACGCGATCGGTCGGCTCGTCGTCCGCCTGGATGTGAACCGGCTGGTCGTGGTCGGCGAGGGTGCGAAACCGATCCATCTCGGCGCCTCGCTGGAAGGCTCGTGGGGCAACGAGTCCGTGTTCGTCGACACGATCCCGGAAGCGCTCGACCTGCTCAGGTCCGAGCTGCGCGCGGGGGACGTCGTACTGGTGAAGTCTTCTAAGGGCTCGAAACTGCGCAGCCTCGCTGACGCATTGCTGGAGGACCTGCAGTGATCTCGATCCTGTTCGGTGGCGCCGTCGCGATGGTGCTGACGCTGATCGGTACCCGCTGGGCGATCGCCCTGTTGTCCAAGCGCGGTTACGGTCAGGAGATCCGCGACGACGGCCCGACCTCGCACCACACCAAGCGCGGTACGCCGACGATGGGCGGCACCGTCTTCATCCTGGCCACGATCGTCGGGTACTTCGCGGCGAAGGTCTTCACGATGACCGCTCCGACCGCGTCGGCGCTGCTCGTCCTGTTCCTGATGGCCGGGATGGGCGCGGTCGGCTTCCTGGACGACTTCATCAAGATCTTCCGGCAGCGCAGCCTCGGCCTGCGCAGCAAGGCGAAACTCGCCGGCCAGACGATGGTCGCGGTGATCTTCGCGGTGCTCGCGCTGCAGTTCCCCGACGACCGCGGACAGAAGCCGGCCTCGCCGTTCATCTCGTTCATCCGCGACATCGGCTGGCTGGAGCTGCCGGCCATCCTGGTGATCATCTGGATCCTGCTGCTGATCGCCGGTATGTCGAACGGCGTCAACCTCGCCGACGGCCTGGACGGTCTCGCCACCGGCGCGTCGATGATGGTGTTCGGCGCCTACACGCTGATCTGCATCTGGCAGTTCAACCAGAGCTGTGCGACTGCGCAGGGCGTCGGCGCCAAGTGCTACGAGGTTCGAGATCCGCACGACCTGGCTGTGGTCGCAGCCTGTTTGACCGGTGCGCTGTTCGGCTTCCTGTGGTGGAACGCGTCGCCGGCCAAGATCTTCATGGGTGACACGGGTTCGCTGTCACTCGGTGGTGCGCTGGCCGGTCTCGCGGTGATGACCCGGACCGAGCTGCTCGTGCTGCTGCTCGGCGGGCTGTTCGTCATCATCACCGCCTCGGTGATCCTGCAGGTCGGCTACTTCAAGGTGACAAAACGTACGGCGGGAGTCGGGAAACGGCTCTTCCGGATGGCGCCGCTGCAGCATCACTTCGAGATGCTCGGCTGGGAACAGGTCAACGTCGTGATCCGGTTCTGGATCATCCAGGGCCTGTGTGTGGTGATCGGTCTCGGGGTCTTCTACGCGGAATGGGTGACCGGATGAGTCTCGAGACAAGGACCGACGACGGCTGGGCGACGACGCGGTTCGTCGTACTCGGCTTCGGTACGGCGGGCTACGCCTGCGCCGACTCGCTGATCCAGGCCGGCGCCGAGCACCTCGTCGTACTCGATGATCGCGACAACGAGGCGTTGCGCGAGAAGGCCGTGATCCTGGAGACGCTCGGCGCCACGATCACGCTCGGCCCGGGCAGTACGACGGAGCTGCCGAAGGACGTCGACGTCGTCGTCACGTCTCCCGGCGTACCGCCGCACACGCCGTTGCTGGCGCAGGCCGCCGAGCGCGACGTACCGATCTGGAGCGAGATCGAGCTCGCCTGGCGTCTGCGCGACCCGGCCAACGCCGCGCCGTGGCTGTGCATCACCGGCACCAACGGCAAGACCACGACGGTGCAGATGCTGACCGCGATGCTGCAGGCCGCCGGTCTCCGGACCGTTGCCGCGGGCAACGTCGGGCTGCCGCTGCTCGAGGCCGTGATGGACCCCGAGCCGTACGACGTGATCGCGGTCGAGCTGTCCAGCTACCAGTTGCACTACACGCACTCGATGTCGGCGCACTCGGCCGCCGTACTGAACATCGCACCCGATCACGTCGACTGGCACGGCTCGCTCGAGGCGTACGCCAAGGACAAGGGCCGCATCTACGAGAACTGCCAGATCGCGTGCGTCTACAACGTCGCCGACGAGGCGACCGAGCAGCTGGTGATGGACGCGGACGTGATCGAGGGCTGCCGCGCGATCGGCTTCACCCTCGGTACGCCGGGACTGTCGATGCTCGGGATCGTCGACGACCTGCTGGTGGACCGGGCGTTCGTCGAGCAGCGGGCATCTTCCGCGCTCGAGCTGGCGATGATCTCCGACGTCACACCGGCCGCGCCGCACAACATCGCGAACGCGCTGGCCGCAGCCGCGTTGGCACGGGCGTTCGGCGTACCGGCGACCGCGATCCGCGACGGGCTGCGCGGGTTCCGGCCGGACAAGCACCGGATCGCGCACGTCGCGGAGGTTGCCGGGGTCAACTATGTCGACGACTCGAAGGCAACCAACCCGCACGCGGCGCAGGCCTCGTTGCTCGCGTACGAGCACGTGGTGTGGATCGCCGGCGGTCAGGCCAAGGGCGCGACGTTCGACGAGCTGGTGATCGCGGCCCGCGAGCGGTTGCGTGCCGTCGTCCTGATGGGCCAGGACAAGCAGGTGATCGTCGAAGCACTCCAGCGACACGCACCAGATGTCCCGAGGATCGTCGTCGAGGCAACAGACACTGGAGCTATGCAGATCGTGGTGGGGGAGGCGGCGAAGCTCGCACAGGTGGGTGACACCGTGCTGCTCGCGCCTGGCTGCGCATCCTGGGACATGTTCGCCAACTACGGAGCCCGTGGGGACGCCTTCACCGAAGCCGTACGCGCGCTCGACGTCTGACCCGGAGGTGATCGCGTGACCTCGATCGCGGATCAGCCCGAGGGCAGGAAGAACAGCGAGCGGGCCTGGGTCGCGGCGATCCGGGACGTGCTCGACCGGCCGCTGACGTCGTACCACATCGTCCTTGGCGCGACCGGTCTGCTGCTCGTGCTCGGGCTGATGATGGTGCTGTCGGCATCGAGTGTGCTGTCGCTGCGCGTCAACGGGAACAGCTACACGATCTTCGTCCGTCAGCTGATCTGGGTCGTGGTCGGCCTGCCGATGGCGTACGTCGCCTCGCGGATGACGCCACGGCACTTCCGGATGCTCGCGTACGTCGCCCTGCTCGGCTCGATCTTCCTGCTCGTGCTGACCTACATCCCCGGCCTCGGCGTCGGCGTGAACGGCAACACCAACTGGCTGAACCTCGGCGGTCCGCTGCAGATCCAGCCGAGTGAGTTCGCCAAGCTGGCGATGGTGATGTGGTGCGCGGATCTGTATGCCCGCAAGGAGAAACTGCTCACCCAGTGGAAGCATCTGCTGGTCCCGATGGTGCCGGTCTGCGGTCTGGTGATCGCGCTGGTGGTCGGGCAGCACGACCTCGGTACGGCGCTGGTGCTGATGGCCGTCATGATCGGCATGATCTGGATCGTCGGCGCACCGACCCGGTTGTTCGTCGCGACGATCGTCGTGGTCGGTGCGGTGGCGACGTACTTCGTCAACGCGGAGAAGTACCGGATGCAGCGGGTCACGTCGTTCCTGGACCCGTTCTCGGACCCGATGGGTGTCGGCTGGCAGGCGTACCACTCGTTCTACGCACTCTCGACCGGCGGCTGGTGGGGCGTCGGAATCGGCAACAGCCGGCAGAAGTGGAGCAACCTGCCGGAGGCGCACACCGACTTCATCTTCTCGGTGATCGGCGAGGAGCTCGGCCTGGTCGGGTCGCTCACCGTACTTGCTCTGTTCCTCACCCTGGCGTACGCCGGGGTGCGGATCGCGACCCGGAACACCGAGCCGTTCGTCCGCTATGCGGCAGCCGGGATCACCATCTGGATCATGGCCCAGACCCTCGTCAACCTGGGCGCCGTGATCGGACTGCTACCCATCGTGGGTATCCCGCTCCCGCTTTTGTCGTACGGTGGTTCCGCACTGCTGCCGACGCTGATCGCGATCGGCATGCTGCTGTCCTTCGCGAAGGCCGAGCCCGGCGCGCAGGCCGCCCTGAAAGAGACCAGGCGGCCCCGGTTCGGGTGGCTGCCTTCGCGGCGTACGCCGCAACACAAGTGAACCCGCGGGAGCGTTGAAAGCTGTGCCCAGCATCGTTCTGGCCGGCGGCGGTAGCGCCGGCCACACCTCACCCCTGATCGCCACCGCCGACGCGCTGCGCCGGATCGACCCGACCGTCGAGATCCTCGCCCTCGGGACCGAGCGCGGCCTCGAGACCCGGGTCGTGCCGGAGGCCGGCTACCGGCTGGAGCTGATCCCGCCGGTGCCGCTGCCCCGCAGGCCCACGCCGGCGCTGCTCGCCGTACCGGGGAAGATGCTGGCCTCGGTCAGCGCGGCCCGGCGGGCGCTCGACGAGGCCAAGGCCGACGTCCTGGTCGGGTTCGGCGGCTACGTCTCCACCCCGGCGTACGTCGCCGCCTGGCGGCGGAAGACGCCGATCGTCGTGCACGAGGGCAACGCGGTGCCGGGGATCGCCAACAAGTTCGCCGCCCGCTACTGCACGCAGCACGTGAAAACGTCGTTCCCCGGCAGCGAGCTGCCGCACGCCGAGTACGTCGGGCTGCCGATCCGGCGCGCGATCTCGACGCTGGACCGGGCCGCGCTGCGGGCCGAGGCGCGGCAGTTCTTCGGGCTGGACCCGGACGCGCCGACGCTGTTCGTGACCGGCGGTTCGCAGGGTGCGCGACAGATCAACGAGGCCGTCTCCGGCGCCGCCGCCGACCTGCAGGCGGCCGGTATCCAGGTCCTGCACGCGATCGGCCCCAAGAACAGCCTCGAAGTACCGCAGACCGGCCGCTATCCGTACGTCGTCCTGAACTACGTCGACCGGATGGACCTCGCGTACGCCGCGGCCGACCTGGTCGTCTGCCGGTCCGGGGCGAACACCGTGACCGAGGTGTCCGGGGTCGGGCTGCCCGCGATCTACGTTCCGCTGCCGATCGGTAACGGTGAGCAGCGGTTGAACGCCAAGCCCGTGGTGGACGTGGGTGGCGGTGTGCTGATCGACAACGCCGAGATGACCGCGGACTGGGTCCGGGCGAACGTGCCGCAACTTCTGCACGACCGCGAGCGTCTGACAGCCATGTCCACAGCTGCGACCGGTGTGATCCGGACGGATGCCGACGAGCGATTGGCGCGGATCATCCTCGATGTGGTGAGGTCTGCTTCGTGATCGTCACCGCACCTGACACGCTGCTGCCTGCCGAAAAGCTGGGCAGAGTGCACTTCGTAGGGATCGGCGGAGCCGGAATGTCCGGTATCGCCCGGATCATGGCCTCGCGCGGGATCGAGGTGTCCGGGTCCGACGCCAAGGACGGCAAGGTGCTCGCCGCGCTCCGGGCGCTCGGCGCGACATGCTGGGTCGGTCACGCCGCCGAGCACGTCAAGGATGTCGACACCGTGGTGGTGTCGACCGCGATCCGTGAGACCAACCCCGAGGTGGTCGCCGCCCGCGAGGCCGGGATCCCGATCCTGCCCCGGGCCGCCGCGCTCGCCTCGGTGATGGTCGGCCGCCGTACGCTCGCGGTCGCCGGCACGCACGGCAAGACGACCACGACGTCGATGCTCACGGTCGCGCTGCAGCACTGCGGCGCCGACCCGTCGTATGCGATCGGCGGCAACCTGAACGAGTCCGGGTCGAACGCCCACGACGGCACCGGCGACCTGTTCGTCGCCGAGGCTGACGAGTCGGACAAGTCGTTCCTGACCTACTCGCCCGAGGTGTCGATCGTCACGTCGGTCGAGCCGGACCACCTGGACAACTACGGCGACGAGGCCAGCTACCGCAAGGCGTTCGAGGAGTTCTGCGACCGCGTGCTGCCCGAGGGCTTCATGGTGATCTGCCAGGACGACGCCGGCGCGCGACGGCTGGCGGAGTACGCGCGGGACCGCGGCATCGACGTACGGACGTACGGCGAGTCCGAGGACGCGGATCTGCATGTCACCGAGATCACCGCGAACGGCGCGACGCAGTCGTTCGTGCCGGTGTACCGCGGGCGGAAGCTGCCGATGGTCCAGCTGCAGCAGGCAGGTAAGCACAACGCGCTGAACGCCTCGGCCGCGCTGACGGTCGGGCTCGGGCTCGGGTTCTCCGCGGCCGACCTGGCCGAAGGGCTGGCGGCGTTCACCGGCACCGGCCGGCGGTTCGAGTTCAAGGGGCTCGAGGACGGCGTGCGGGTGTTCGACTCGTACGCGCATCACCCGACCGAGCTGGCCGTGGACCTGACCGCGGCGCGCACGGTGGCGGGGGAGGGGCGCGTGATCGCGTGCTTCCAGCCGCACCTGTTCAGCCGGACGCGGATCTTCGCCAAGGAGTTCTCCGAGTCGCTGGCGCTGGCCGACGAGGTCGTCGTGATGGACGTGTTCGCGGCCCGCGAGGACCCGGAGCCGGGGATCACCGGGGCGCTGATCGCCAACCACGTGCCGCTGAAGCCGGACCAGGTCCGGTTCGAGCCGTCGTGGTCCGCCGTACCGCAGCTGGTCGCGGACCTGGCCGAGCCGGGTGACCTGGTGGTGACGCTGGGCGCGGGCGACGTGACGCTGATCGGCCCGGAAGTCGTTGGGCTGCTGGCCGAACGCGCCGCTGTGCGCGAATCGGCCCGCGAGCCTGCGGCCGACGCGCTCACACCTGTGGTGGAGTAATTGGGTGGGGTTTGTTGAATGAGCCAGAGCGTTGATCTGGCTCGGGCACAGCAGCGGTTCGCGCGCCGGCAACGGCTGGTGCGCTGGCGGAGTTGGCTGCCCTGGGCGATCGGCGGCGGACTGCTCGTCGTGGCCGGGCTGATCGTCTGGTTGTTCTACTTCTCTTCGGTGCTTGCGGTCTCGGGCGTCCGGATCAGCGGTGCCGACACGGTGCCGCTGGCAACGATCGAGCAGACCGCGGCGGCGCCGATCGGCACCCCGCTGGCGAAGGTGGATCTGCGGTCGATCGCGGACCGGGTGCGGGAGATCCCGGCGGTCGCGGACGCGCAGGTGACCCGCGCCTGGCCGAACAAGATCGTGATCGTCGTCACCGAACGGGTTCCGGTCGTGGTCGTCACCGACGGCTCGCGGTACGAGCTGGTCGACGCGACCGGTACGTCGTACCGGACCGTGCCGGATCGGCCGGCCGGACTGCCGGAGGCGAAGGTGACCGGGGTACGGCGCGACGTCACCGTGCACTCGGTGGTGACGGTTTCGGCGGCCCTTCCGGAGACCCTGCGGGCACAGGTGGGCACGATCTCGGCGGCGTCGCCGGACTCGATCACGCTCAACCTCAGCTCGGGTGTGAAGGTCGTTTGGGGTAGTTCCGATGACAGTGAGCGCAAGGCCGGGGTACTGAGCGTGCTGATGAAGCGGCAGGCGAAGGTGTACGACGTCTCGGCGCCCGATCTCCCTGTCACCAAAGGGGAAAAGCGGTGACGAGTCACATCCGGCGCATGCGCGGCGAGGCGCGTGGACTTTGCCCGGAGGCGTCCCGTACCGTGCGTCGTAATCTAAAGTTGACATAACTCTAAGCATTCACTTGAGGTTCAGTCTTTTCGCTGGACAACGGGAAACGAACGAGGCGAGAGGCGCGGACGTGGCGGCACCGCAGAACTACCTGGCACTCATCAAGGTCGTTGGTATCGGCGGGGGCGGCGTGAACGCCGTCAACCGGATGATCGAGCACGGTCTGAAGGGCGTTGAGTTCATCGCGATCAACACCGACGCGCAAGCGCTGTTGATGAGCGACGCGGACGTCAAGCTCGACATCGGCCGCGAGGAGACCCGTGGTCTGGGCGCCGGTGCGAACCCGGCGATCGGGCAGAAGGCCGCCGAGGACCACGCCGAGGAGATCGAGGAGGCGCTGAAGGGCGCCGACATGGTCTTCGTCACCGCCGGCGAGGGTGGTGGCACCGGGACCGGCGGCGCGCCGGTCGTGGCCCGGATCGCCCGCTCGCTGGGAGCGTTGACGATAGGTGTCGTCACGCGGCCGTTCTCCTTCGAGGGAAAGCGGCGCGCGACCCAGGCGGAGGACGGCATTGCCACCCTCCGCGAAGAAGTCGACACGCTGATAGTGATTCCGAACGACCGCCTGCTGACGATCTCCGACCGCGCCGTGTCCGTGCTGGACGCGTTCAAGCAGGCCGACCAGGTGCTGCTGCAGGGTGTTTCCGGCATCACCGACCTGATCACCACGCCCGGCCTGATCAACGTGGACTTCGCCGACGTCAAGGCAGTCATGTCGAACGCCGGCTCCGCGCTGATGGGTATCGGCTCGTCCCGCGGCGAGGACCGTGCGGTCGCGGCCGCGGAGGCGGCCATCTCGTCTCCGTTGCTTGAGGCAAGTATCGAGGGTGCGCACGGCGTCCTGCTCTCGATCGCGGGCGGGTCCGACCTGGGCCTGTTCGAGATCAACGAGGCGGCCCAGCTGGTGTCGGAGTCCGCGCACACGGACGCGAACATCATCTTCGGCGCGGTCATCGACGACGCCCTCGGCGACGAGGTGCGCGTCACGGTGATCGCGGCCGGCTTCGACGGCGGCATGCCCAAGCGCCGCGAGCAGGCGATGAACCAGGCCCGCCCGCAGTCCTCGCGACCGGCCTCCCAGAGCTACTCGGCCCCGATGTCAGGCGGCTCGACGTCACAGTCCGGCCAGCAAGGCAACCAGCCGGGCGGTCAGGCTCCCGGCCAGCAGTCGGGCCAGCCCGGGACCGGCGGTCAGTTCACCGGCGGGCAGCAGGGTGCGGGCCAGGCTCCTGGCGCGACAGGGCAATCGGTTCCTGCGCAGCCCACGTCCAACGGTCAGCAGTCTGTGCCCACGCATTCGGTGCCGGGCCAGCAGCCGGCTTCGAACCAGGCAGCGCAGTCGTCCGCCCCGCAGCCGACTCCGACCGACGACACGGTCCCGGTGCCCGCGCCGACCGAGCCGCGCAACGGCGTCGGTACGACGAACTCCGCCCGCCCGCAGCCCGGCGACCCGGTCCGCACGGTCCAGCCAGGTCAGTCCGCGCCGCACACTCCGGCGTCGCCGACCGCACCGTCGACCCAGCACTCCTGGCCGACGCACGGACCGAGCACCTCGGCAGGCAGCCAGTCCAGCCAGCCGACGCAGTCCAGCGCGCCGAAGCCGAAGAAGCCGGAGCCCGAGGAAGACCTCGACATCCCGGACTTCCTGAAGTAGCCGGAGGCCTCAGCCGTCGGTCGGCGGCTGAGCCTGGCGCGGGCGGTAGACCGACACGACGACGCCGTACCGCGCCTCCTCGGGGCCGGCGTTGGTCAGCCCGTCGACCAGCCCGCTCAGGGTTTCGGCGAGTTCTTCCGCCTGAGCTGCGGTCAGCCGGAGGTTCCGGACCGTGAACATCGGGTCGGGATCGGCCGTTTCCAGGTCCGCCGCGATCGCCTGCAGCGCGACGGTGTTGTTCGCCCGCGCGCCTTCACCGGTGAAGCCGAACCGCCGGACGGACCGGCGGTAGTACTGCTCGGTCCCACCACGGACCTGCCGCGTCTCTGCGACGTGGACCATGCCGGCGTCACGAAGTACGCCGAGGTGATGGGCGACGTTGCCCTTCGCCGTACCGAGTGCTGCGGAGAGCTGGCTGATCGTCGCCGCCTCCTGCCCCAGCGCGAACAGCAGACGGTGCCGCAGCGGGTGCCCGAGCGCCTTGAACTGGGCGGCGCTCGACACCTCGAGGTGATCCACGATCTCGGCCATGAATAAAGCGTCGAGAATTCTTGACGCTTTGTCAATCCGGATGCTCTACTCCTGCCATGGACATCGAAGAGATCAGAGCCGTTCTCGGCCGGCTGGGCGCGTTGGTCGGCGAGCACTACGTCTTCCCCGAGGTCGGCGCCGAGGTCAGGGACCGGCTGGCGACGGCGGTCGCCGACGGCCGGTACGACGAACTCCGGACCCCGGAGGAACTGGCCGAACGGGTCACGGCCGACCTGCAGCTCGGCAACCGGGACAAGCACCTGCGGCTGATCTTCCGCCGCGACGGGCTGCCGGACGAGACGGACCCGGCGGCGGAGGAGGCGCACTGGCGCCGGCGGGCCGAGCTCGACGCCGGCGGGATGGCACGCGTCGAACGGCTCGACGGCAACATCGGCCTGCTGGAGATCCGCCCGTTGCTGTATCCGCTCGAACTCGCCGCCTCGGCGGTCACGGCCGCGCTGTCACTGCTCGCATCGACCGACGCATTGCTCCTCGACCTACGCCGTTGCCTGGGCGGGTCACCTGATCAGGTCGCGTTCATCTGCACCTACCTGCTCGACTCAGACGAGCCGGTTCACCTGCAGGACCTGGTGAACCCGGGCGACGGGACCACGCGGCAGTTCTGGACATCGGCGTACGTTCCGGGTCCGAGGTTCGCCAAGGACAAGCCGATCTGGGTGCTGACCAGCCCGGCGACGTTCTCGGGCGGTGAGGAACTGGCGTACAACCTGCAGCAGTTCAAGCGGGCGACGATCGTGGGCGAACAGACGGGCGGCGGCGCGCACCCGCGTCGCGGTTTCAAGCTGCACGAGCAGCTCGAGGCCTCGGTGCCGGTGGCGCGATCGGTCAACCAGGTCTCCGGGACCAACTGGGAGGGCACCGGCGTCACTCCCGATCTCGCAGTCCCTGCCGAGCAGGCGTTCGCAGAGGCGTATCGCCGGGCGGCCGAGCACGTGATCGGGCTGCCGGCAGAGCCGGAGCGCAACAGTGTGACCGACGAGGCGCGGACAGTACTGGGTCCGGTCGCTGTGGCTGGATAACCTTCAGACGTGTTCGGCTACGACGAGGTTCGCATCCCCGCCCGGGTCGTCTTCACGGATCGGTACGGCGGCGCCAGCAAACCGCCGTACGGCGAATTCAATCTCGGCGGGTACGGCGAGGACGCCGAGCGGATCGCCGAGAACTTCCGCCGGGTCGCGACCGCTTTCGACGTGGAGCCGGACGCGGTCGTCCGGGTCAGCCAGGTCCACGGCCGCGACGTCCATGTCGTCGGCCCGGACGACAACCTGCCGCTCGAGCAGAACCCGAAGGCGGACGGGCTCGTCACGACGCGCACCGATGTTGTGCTCGCCGTACGCGCCGCGGATTGCCTTCCGGTGCTGCTGGTCGGCGACGGCGTGATCGGCGCAGCGCATTCCGGACGCAAGGGCATGTACGTCGGCATCGTGCCGGCGACCGTCGACGCGATGCGGGACCTCGGCGCCTCGCGCATCACCGCCGTACTCGGGCCGTATGCGTGCGGGAAGTGCTACGAGGTTCCTGAGGAGATGCGCGCCGAGGTCGCGGAGCGCGTGCCGGCGGCGTACTCCGAGACGAGCTGGGGGACGCCGGCTCTCGACGTCGCGGCCGGGGTGAAGGCGCAACTGGCCGAGCTCGACGTCGAGGTGGTCGACGCGACCGCGTGCACGATCGAGTCCGAGAACCTGTACTCGTACCGTCGCGAAGGTCCGACCAGCGGCCGGATGGCGGGGCTGATCAAACTGGTGACGCCATGACGGATCGCGCCGACGAGCTGCGCAGCAACTTGCTGCAGGTTCAGGAGCGGATCGAGAAGGCCTGTCAGGCGGCCGGGAGATCCCCGGACGAGGTCACCCTTGTCGCGATCACCAAAACCTTCCCAGTCAGCGATGTACGGGCGCTGGCGGCCCTCGGAGTCCGGGACGTCGGCGAGAACCGCGAGCAGGAGCTCAAGGTGAAGGCGCCGGAGTGTCCGGACCTCACGTGGCACTTCGTCGGCCAGTTGCAGTCGAAGAAGGCCAGGTCCGTTGTGCGGAACGCGTCGGTCGTGCACTCCGTCGATCGGTCGTCACTCGTCGAAGCGTTGTCCAAGGCCGCGGTCGCCGAGGAGAAGACGCTGCGCTGCCTGATCCAGGTGAGCCTTGCGGCGTACGGATCGGCCGAGGCGGCGACCGGCGCCGGGCGGGGTGGTGTCGAGCCTTCCGACGTACCCGATCTGGCCGCGGAGATCGCGGCCGCGGACGGGCTGGAGCTCGGCGGGGTGATGGCGGTCGCACCGCTGGGATCGGACCCTGGCGAAGCCTTCGCCGGACTGCGGGAAGTAGCGTCGCGGCTACGCTCCGAACACCCCGGCGCCGACTGGATCTCGGCCGGGATGACCGGCGATCTGGAAGCCGCGATCAAGCACGGTGCGACACACGTCCGGCTCGGGCGCGCCTTACTCGGTACGCGTCCTCCACTCGGTTAGTGTCGACATCGAGCAGGTTTTGCTTCCTGCTCACCGTTGTTGTCGTTTCACCGTCGAACCGGATCGAGGTGCTGGAGGGCCATGAGCGGCGCACTGCGCAAGATGGGTGTGTACCTCGGCTTGGTCGAGGACGGGGAGCGCTACAACGCGCGGTACGACGACTACGAGTACGACGAGTACGACGACGACGCAGTCGACGATGTTGACGGGGACTCCCACGAGACCGAGCCGGTACCTGCCGGCCGGGAGAGCCGCGAATCTCGCGAGGACCGCGAGACCACCAGCGGCGCGACGGTCAGCAAGTTCCCAGACCGGCGCGGGGTCGCGCCGTCCCCGGAGGTTACCGAGTTGGCCCGCATCACCACCGTGCACCCGCGCAGCTACAACGAGGCGCGCGTCATCGGTGAGCATTTCCGCGACGGCACTCCCGTCATCATGAACCTGACCGAGATGGATCACGCCGACGCCAAGCGACTCGTCGACTTCGCCGCCGGGCTGATCTTCTGCTGCCGTGGATCGATCGAGCGGATCACCACCAAGGTCTTCCTGGTCTGCCCGCCGAACGTCACGGTCGCCGCCGAGGAGAAGGAGAAGATCGCCGCGGACGGGTTCTACAACCAGAGCTGACGCTCTGGTTGGTTCCTGGCCTTCCGCCGTCTTCTACACTCATTGACGACATGAATGCTCTAGCGCTCGTCCTCAGTGTCCTCAGCTGGGTGCTGCTCGCCTTCTTCCTGGTACTGGTGGCGAGGTTCGTGCTCAGCCTGATCGTCATGTTCGCGCCCCAGTGGCACCCCAAGGGCCCACTGCTCCTGTTCTTCGAGCTGATCTACTCGATCACCGATCCGCTGCTGCGGCCGCTCCGGCGGATCCTGCCCCCGATCGGGGCCGGCGGGGTGCGGATCGACCTGTCCATGCTGATGCTGTTCGTCATCGTTTCGGTGGCGATGTCCATCAACTCAACGGCTCTACGGTCGTTGTGAGGGTGAGAACGGCGAGGACTGGGTAGGTAGAGTCTCGGGAAAAACGGGGCCGTATCTACGGGGCCGCTCCGCTGGGCAGGACCGTTGTCGACCGCCCGGATTCCGTCATAAGACAACGAAGCGATAACGTGATCTACTGAGTCGCCGGGGTGCAACACTACGGGGACTCCGCCAAGACACAGACAAACGAGGTGAAAGATGCCGCTGACGCCGGATGACGTCCGCTCGAAGCAATTCACGCCCGTCCGACTACGGGAGGGCTACGACGTCACAGAGGTCGACTCCTTCCTCGACGAGGTCGAGGCAGAGCTCGAGCGACTTCTCGCCGAGAACGAGGAGCTGCGGGCCAAGCTCGCGGCGGCGCAGCGCGCGGGTGCGGACCAGCAGCGGCCGGTCGTCGACCAGACCGCCGCCCTGCCGCCTGTCGTGCAGCAGCCGAAGCCCCCGGTCGTGGTCGAGAAGCCGGAGGAGAAGCCCCCGGTGATGCCCGCGGTCGCGGCGGCTGGTGCAGCTGCGGCGGCCGGCTCGGTCGGCGACGCCTCCAGCTCGGCCGTCCGGCTGCTGGAGATGGCCACCAAGCACTCCGACGACCTGGTCCAGGAGGCGAAGGACACCGCCGACAAGATCATCGGCGAGGCCCGCGCCAAGGCGGAGCGCCTGGAGAACGAGGCGCGTGGCAAGGCCGACCGGATGACCGGTGAGGCCCGCGCCCGCGCCGAGAAGCTCGACGGCGAGATCGCGGAGCGTCGTGCGCAGATGCTCGGCACCCTGGAGAAGCAGAAGGGTCAGCTCGAGCGCACGATCGACGACCTGCACGCGTACGAGCGTGAGTACCGCAGCCGCCTGAAGACGTACTTCACCGAGCAGCTGAAGGCGCTCGGCAACGGCGACGACACGCTCAGCCCGCGCAACGGCTTCCGCCCGGAGGCCCGCGCCCAGGCTCACGGTCACGGCGTGTAAATAACACCTCGTTGAGGAGGCGGTGCTTTCCGGCGGCACCGCCTCTTCGTCATGTCTGGACACTTCTGACACACGGTCCCACCGTGGTGACAGGGCGTCAGGGCAGGCGAGAGATGTACGTCTGAGAAGTGCGGGTGATTCCCCGGCCGGTCCATCGGGGAACACACCACGGAACAGCTCGGCGCGAGCCCGGAAGTGCGGGCCCGCGCCGTACGGCTTTTACGCCTTGGTCAGCCAGTAGCTCAGCTGCAGGTCCTCTTCGGTGCCGCTGGCAACGTCTGCCTCCGAGGGGGCGGACTGGTTCAGCTCGACGGCGAGCACCTCGCGGGCGATCTCGTCGGCGTGCTTGCCCAGGGCATCGGACAGCTCGGCGTCGGTCGAGGTCAGCCAGACCTTGATCCGGTCCGAGACCTCGAGGCCGGCGTTCTTCCGGGCCTCCTGCAACGTCCGGACCACCTCGCGGGCCAGGCCGGCCTGCCGCAGCTCCGGCGTCACCTCGAGGTCGAGGGCAACGGTCTCGCCCTGCTCGTTGACCACCGACCAGCCTTCCTTCGGCCGCTCGGACAGCAGTACCTCGGACTCGCTCACCCGGACGTCCGCGCCGTCGACCACGACGCTCGCCGACCCGGTCTCCTTGAGCTCGACCGCGAGCGCACCGGCATCCGCGGCGGCGATCGCGGCCGCGACCACCGGCGTCTGCTTGGCGAACCGCTTGCCCAGCTCGCGGAAGTTGCCCTTGGCAGAGAACTCGACCAGATCCGCACCCGCTGCGGACAATGGCTCGACCGTGCCCACGTTGAGCTCGTCGGCGATCTCCTGCAACAGCTCGGGCGACAGGTCCGCGATCGCGGCCGATCCGACCAGCGCACGGGCCAGCGGCTGGCGTGTCTTCACCTTCGCCTCGGCGCGGGCCGACCGGCCGAGCTCGACGACCCGGCGGGCCATCGACACGTGCTGCGCGAGGACGTCGTCGATCAGCGTCTCGTCGTACGTCGGGAAGCTCGACAGGTGGACCGATTCGGGCAGCTCCGGCGCGACCGGGCGGAACACGTCCTGCCAGACCCGCTCGGTGACGAACGGCGTCAGCGGCGCCATCACCCGGGTCAGCACCTCGAGCGTCTCGTGCAGCGTGGCCAGCGCGCCGGCGTCACCGGCCCAGAACCGGCGGCGCGAACGGCGGACGTACCAGTTCGACAGCACGTCGACGAACGAGTTGATCAGCAGACCGAGCCGCTGCGTGTCGAACGCGGCGTACGCCTCGTCGGTGTCGCGGACCAGCCGGTGCGTCTCGCTCACCAGCCACCGATCCAGCACCGAGCGATCTGATACGGCAGGAGCGGCTGTGCCTTTTTTCTCGGCGGGCGACCAGCCGGCCAGCCGGGCGTACAGCGCGTGGAACGCGACCGTGTTCCAGTAGGTCAGCAGCACCTTGCGGACGATCTCGTTCAGCACGTTCGGCCCGATGCCGCGTGCCTTCCACGGCGAACCGGACGCGGCCATGAACCAGCGCACCGCGTCCGCGCTGTGGTCGTCCATCAGCGGGATCGGCTCGAGGATGTTGCCGAGGTGCTTGGACATCTTCCGGCCGTCCTCGGCCAGGATGTGCCCGAGGCAGACGACATTGCGGTACGACGACTCGTCGAAGACCAGCGTGCCGATCGCCATCAGCGTGTAGAACCAGCCGCGGGTCTGGTCGATCGCCTCGGAGATGAAGTCGGCCGGGTAGCTCTGCGCGAACTTCTCCTTCGATCCTTCCGCCCACGGGTAGCCCCACTGCGCGAACGGCATCGAGCCCGAGTCGTACCAGGCGTCGATCACCTCGGGCACGCGACGTGCCTCCTGACCGCACTGCGGGCAGTCGAAGGTGATGTCGTCGACGTACGGCCGGTGCGGGTCGGTGGCGCTCAGGTCGCGACCGGCGAGCTCGCCGAGCTCGGCCAGCGAGCCGACGCAGACCTGGTGGTCGTCGGCGCAGCGCCAGATCGGCAGCGGCGTACCCCAGAAGCGGGAGCGGGAGACGGCCCAGTCGATGTTGTTGCGCAGCCAGTCGCCGTACCGGCCCCACTTGACCGAGTCCGGGTACCAGTTGGTCTGCTCGTTCTCGCGGAGCAGGGCGTCCTTCACCTGGGTGGTGCGGATGTACCAGGACGGGAGCGCGTAGTACATGACCGGGGTGTGGCAGCGCCAGCAGTGCGGGTACGGGTGCTCGTACGGCACGTGCTTGAACAGCACACCGCGCGCGTCGAGGTCCTTGACCAGGTCCTCGTCGGCCTTCTTGAAGAACTGCCCGCCGACCAGCGGTACGTCGGCGTTGAAGTGACCGCTGGAGTCCACCGGGTTCACGACCGGCAGGTTGTACGCGCGGCCCACCGCGAGGTCGTCCGCACCGAACGCGGGGGACTGGTGCACCAGACCGGTGCCGTCCTCGGTGGTGACGTAGTCCGCGAGTACGACGTAGTGCGCCGGCTCGTCGAACGGGACGAGCTCGAACGGCCGCTGGTAGTTCCACAGCTCCATCTCGCGGCCGACGTACTCGTTGGTCACCGTCCAGCCTTCACCGAGCCGGTCGAGCAGCGGCTTGGCGACGACCAGCGACTCCACGCCGTCCGTGGCCACGACGTACTCGACGTCGGGGTGTACGGCGACGGCCGTGTTCGACACGAGGGTCCACGGCGTCGTCGTCCAGACCAGCAGCGACGCCTTGCCCGCGAGCGGACCGGACGTCAGCGGGAACCGGACGTACACCGACGGGTCGACGACGGTCTCGTACCCCTGGGCGAGCTCGTGGTCGGACAGACCGGTGCCGCACCGCGGGCAGTACGGCGTGATGCGGTAGTCCTCGACCAGCAGGCCCTTGTCGTGGATCTGCTTGAGCGACCACCAGACCGACTGGACGTACTCCGGGTCCATTGTCTTGTACGGGTGCTCGAGATCGACCCAGTAGCCCATCCGGACGGTCAGCTCGTTGAACGCGTCCACATGCCGCAGCACCGACTCGCGGCACTTGGCGTTGAACTCGGCGATGCCGTACGCCTCGATGTCGTTCTTGCCGCTGAAGCCGAGCTCCTTCTCCACCGCGACCTCGACCGGGAGGCCGTGGCAGTCCCAGCCGGCCTTGCGCTCGACCCAGAACCCCTTCATGGTCCGGTAGCGCGGGAACACGTCCTTGAAGACGCGGGCCTCGATGTGGTGCGTGCCGGGCATCCCGTTCGCGGTCGGCGGGCCTTCGTAGAACGTCCACGGCTGACCGCCGGCGGACTGCTCGAGGCTCTTGGCGAAGGTGTCGTGCTCGTCCCAGAGGGTGAGCACCTCGCGCTCGAGCGCGGGGAAGTCGACCTGGGCGGGAACCTGCCGCCAAGGGGTGTGAGGGGTTTCTGCCGCCATCTGTCCGTCGTCCTTCGTCGCCAGTGCTGCTGCTGAGCTGCTGTGGCGAGGGACGAAGCACCCGGACCAGCCGGGAGCCGCGCGGTACCACCCTCCTTGGTATCCCTCCGCGAGATACCCACTTCCTTTTGCTGCCGCTGCCGGTTCTAATAGGTCCCTTACAGACCGTTCTTCCGGCGGCTCCGGGGTGATGGCCCCATCAATGCCTTGCGGATCGCGGTTGTCAGTGTACGGCGTCGTACCAGCTGACTACGAATCGTTAATCGTTCTTGGGGGAGTGGCCGATGAGCCGACTGAAACGTTCGGTGACATAGCGTAGTCGCTGAGACGAGGCTGTGACGCGCGGAACATCGAGCGGACTTGAAGAACCGACTACCGTATGTCCACGGTCTGCGCGTCGGGCTGGCACGTGGTGATCACGTGGCCTACTGTCTTGCGACCAGTCCGCTTCAGTCTCCGACGAAGGCAGGGGGTAGCTGATCAGCATGGCTACATCGGCACAGAAGAAGTCCGCCCCCCAACGTTCTGCCGCGGCCAAGAAGAGCGCCGCGAAGAAGTCCGAGCCGGTCCAGAAAACAACGGCCCGGAAAGCCCCGGCGAAAACTGCGCCGGCCAAGAAGACTCCCGCGAAGAAGTCGGCGTCGACTTCCACCGCGGCCAAGAAGGCTCCGGCCAAGAAGATCCCTGCCAAGGAAGCCCAGACGAAGAGGGTGGCCATGAAGACGAACGAGAACAGGACCCCGGCCACGGCGCCGGCGAAGTCCGCTGCACATACGGCCGAAACCTTCAAGGTGAAGCCGGGCGAGGATCCGTGGACCGCTGCCGAGCTCGCCGAGCTCCGCACGGAACTCGAGGGTGAGGTCGAGCACCTCAAGGAAGAGATTCGCGACGCCGAGCAGGAGATCGCGGGCCTGTTCCGCGACGGCAGCGACGGCGCCGGGAACGACCAGGCCGACGTCGGGTCGACCACCCTGGAGCGGTACCACGAGCTGTCGCTGGCCAACAACGCCCGCGACATGCTGAACCAGATCGAATTCGCGCTGACCCGGATCGACGACGGCACGTACGGCGTCTGCGAGAACTGCGGCAACGCGATCGGCAAGGGTCGGCTGCAGGCGTTCCCGCGTGCGACACTGTGCGTGTCATGCAAAGAACGCCAGGAACGCCGCTGAACGACCCCACCTCGTCTCACCAGGTGGGAGACGCAGAACCAACGGAACCGGCCGACGAATCGTCGGCCGGTTCTCCGCCGTCTCCTCCGTCGACCCGGTCGTGGAAATGGATCGGGTTGTTCGGCGGGGTCGGGCTGTTGATCCTGCTTCTCGACCAGATCACCAAAGCGCTTGCTTTGACTCATCTCACGCCCGGTGAGCCGGTGAACGTGATCGGGAGCTTGCTCAAGTTCAACCTGATCCGGAATCCGGGCGCCGCGTTCAGCCTCGGGACCGGTTACACGCCGTACATCTCGGCGGTGCAGATCACCGTCGCGATCGGCGTGGTCTACCTGTCCCGGCGGCTCGGGTCGGCGGGCTGGGCGGTCGCCTTCGGGCTGCTGTTCGGCGGCGCGGTCGGGAACATCATCGACCGGATCTTCCGCGAGCCGTCGGCGTTCCACGGGCACGTGGTCGACTTCCTGCAGACGCCGCACTGGGCGATCTTCAACGTCGCGGACATGGCGGTGACGTCGGCCGCCATCCTGCTGGTGATCCAGACGCTGCGCGGGGTCAAGCTCGACGGGACCCGGGAGCAGCGGCGGTGACATCTGGAACCTCAGGGACGTCCCGGACCGTGATGGTGCCGGACGGTCTCGCAGGGGAGCGGCTCGACGCGGCGCTGTCCCGGCTGTTCGGCGTGTCCCGGACCAAGGCGGCGGAGCTGATCGAGTCCGGCCTGGTCCAGGTCGACGGCGTCGCCGCGCTCAAGTCCGCCCGCGTGACCGCCGGTGTGATGCTCGACGTCGAACTGCCGGCGCCGCCGTCCGAGGTGACCGTCGTACCGGAGACCGTGGACAACCTGCGGATCGTGTACGACGACGACGAGATCGTCGTCGTCGACAAGCCGGTCGGGGTCGCCGCGCATCCGTCGCCCGGGTGGACCGGCCCGACCGTGATCGGGCACCTGGCCGGCGCGGGGTTCAACATCTCCACGAGCGGCGCGGCCGAGCGCAAGGGCATCGTGCACCGGCTCGACGTCGGCACGTCCGGGCTGATGGTGGTCGCGAAGACGGAGTACGCGTACACCGCCCTCAAGCGCGCCTTCAAGGAGCGGACGGTCAAGAAGATCTACCACGCGCTGGTGCAGGGTCACCCCGACCCGTTCACCGGCACCGTGGACGCGCCGATCGATCGACACCCGCACCACGACTACAAGTTCGGCGTGGTGGCCGGCGGCAAGCCGAGCGTGACCCACTACGAGACCCTCGAGGCGTTCCGGTACGCGACGCTCCTCGAGATCACCCTCGAGACCGGTCGCACGCACCAGATCCGCGTCCACATGTCCGCGATCGGCCACCCGTGCTGCGGCGACCTGACGTACGGCGCCGACCCGGTCCTCGCCGAACGCCTCGGCCTCACCCGCCAATGGCTGCACGCGATGCGCCTCGGCTTCACCCACCCCGGCACCGGCGAGTATGTCGAGTTCACCTCGGAGTACCCGGCCGACCTGGACCAAGCCCTGGACCTGCTCGTCGACACATGAGGGCCCGCCGGGCGCTGACGATCGCCACCATCGTCGCGCAGGGAGTCTTCATCGTCGGCACGCTCGTCGGCGGCGCGATCGAGGGCCACGGCTACAACGCCGCCCGCCACGACATCAGCGACCTGGCGGCGCTCACCGCCCACCACGCGACCCTGGCCCGCCTCAGCCTCGGCATCGCCGGTGTCCTCACGATCGCGTTCGCGCTTCTCGTACTGCGCCCTGCCCTGCGCACCGCCGACGGCCGCGAGTCCGCCGGCGCCTGGCTGGTCGCCTTGTCGCTGGCCGGCTGGGACAACCTCAGCGACGCCTTCTTCCGCCTCGACTGCCGCGACGCGGACGCCGCGTGCGTGTCGACGGCCTCGTTCGACTCCTGGCACGCCAAGGTGCACCTCGCGTCGTACGTCGTTGCCGGCGTCGCGACGGTGATCGCGCCGTTCCTGCTCTCCCGCCGGATGCGCACGCTCGACGGCTGGCGCGACCTGGCCGGCCCGACCCGGATCGCCGGCTTCGTCATCGTCGCCGCGCTGGCCGTGACGGTGTTCACCGGCGGCACCGCGGTCCAGGGTCTGGCCCAGCGGTTCGCGCTCTTCCTGGTGTCGTTGTGCGTCGTGCCGCTCGCCGTACGAGTGCTGAGACTGACCGGATAGCGGGCGGGTTGGGGACTCGTCGGAGAGCCCGTTCGGAAACTGTCTGAGGGGCGAACTAGGCTGCTTCAGTCACGCTCACTTACGCCCTGGGAGGTCCGCGCCGATATGGGGTCCAGCGACAGTTTCGTGCATCTTCATGTGCACACCGAGTACTCGATGCTGGACGGCGCCGCACGGATCGACGAGTTGTTCAAAACCGCCCAGGAGATGGGGCAGCCGGCCATCGCGACGACCGACCACGGCTACGTGTTCGGGGCGTACGAGTTCTGGAAGACCGCGAAGAAGTACGACGTCAAGCCGATCATCGGCGTCGAGGCGTACCTGACGCCGCACACCCACCGCTCCGAGCGGAAGCGGGTCAAGTGGGGCGACGCGAACTCCGGCCGTGACGACGTCTCCGGCTCGGGTGCGTACACGCACATGACGCTGCTGGCGAAGAACACCTCCGGCATGCACAACCTGTTCAAGATGAGCTCGCTGGCCAGCCTCGAGGGCTACTACTTCAAGCCCCGGATGGACCGCGACCTGCTGAACACCTACGGCCAGGGCCTGATCGCGACCACCGGCTGCCCGTCCGGCGAGGTGCAGACCCGGCTCCGCCTGGGCCAGTACAAGGAGGCCGTCGAGGCCGCGTCGGAGTTCCGCGACATCTTCGGCAAGGAGAACTTCTACTGCGAGCTGATGGACCACGGCCTCGGCATCGAGCGGGACATCCAGAAGGACCTGCTCAAGCTGGCCAAGGAGCTCGGCCTGCCACTGGTCGCGACCAACGACCTGCACTACACCAAGCCCGAGGACTCCCAGGCGCATGCCGCGCTGCTGTGCGTGCAGTCCGGCTCGACGATGACGGATCCGAACCGGTTCAAGTTCGACGCGAACGAGTTCTACGTCAAGACCGCCGCCGAGATGCGCGAGGTCTGGAAGGACTTCCCGGAGGCCTGTGACAACACGCTGCTGATCGCCGAGCAGTGCGACGTCAGCTTCACCGAGGGCGAGGGCCGGTTCATGCCGCGCTTCCCCTGCCCGGAGGGTCACAACGAGGAGTCCTGGTTCGTCGCCGAGGTCGAGACCGGCCTGCACCGGCGCTACCCGGCCGGTATCCCGGACCAGGTCCGCAAGCAGGCGGAGTACGAGATCGAGGTCATCACCTCGAAGGGGTACGCCGGGTACTTCCTCGTCGTCGCCGACTTCATCAACTGGGCCAAGGAGCACGGCATCCGGGTCGGTCCGGGCCGTGGTTCCGGCGCCGGCTCGATGTGCGCGTACTCGATGAAGATCACCGACCTGGACCCGCTCCAGCACGGTCTGATCTTCGAGCGCTTCCTGAACCCGGAGCGGATGTCGATGCCCGACTTCGACATCGACTTCGACGACCGTCGCCGCCCCGAGGTGATCCGCTACGTCACCGAGAAGTACGGCGACGACCGGGTCGCGATGATCGTCACCTACGGCACGATCAAGGCCAAGCAGGCGATCAAGGACGCCGGCCGGGTGCTGGACTACCCGTTCGCGATGGGCGACCGGATCACCAAGGCGATGCCGCCGTCGGTGATGGGCAAGGACATCCCGCTGTCCGGCATCTTCGACTCCGGCCACAAGCGGTACTCCGAGGCCACCGAGTTCCGCTCGTTGTACGAGTCCGACCAGGACGTCCGCAAGATCGTCGACACCGCCCGCGGCCTGGAGAACCTGAAGCGCCAGTGGGGTGTGCACGCGGCCGGCGTGATCATGTCCAGCGAGCCGCTGATCGAGCTGATCCCGATCATGCGCCGCGAGCAGGACGGCCAGATCATCACCCAGTTCGACTACCCGAGCTGCGAGACGCTCGGCCTGGTCAAGATGGACTTCCTGGGTCTGCGCAACCTGACGATCATGGACGACGCGGTCAAGAACGTCGAGGCGAGCCGCGGCATCACACTGGACCTGGACCAGCTGGCCAAGTCGCTCGACGACCAACCGACGTACGACCTGCTGGCCCGCGGTGACACGCTCGGCGTGTTCCAGTTCGACGGCGGCCCGATGCGGGCTCTGCTGCGACTGATGCGGCCGGACAACTTCGAGGACATCTCCGCGGTCGGCGCGCTCTACCGGCCCGGTCCGATGGGTGCGAACAGCCACACCAACTACGCACTCCGCAAGAACAAGCAGCAGGAGATCAGCTACCCGCACGACGAGCTCGCCGTCGCGCTCGAGCCGATCCTGGGGACGACGTACGGCCTGATCGTCTACCAGGAGCAGGTCATGGCGATCGCCCAGCAGCTCGCCGGGTACACGCTCGGTAAAGCCGACCTGCTCCGCCGGGCGATGGGTAAGAAGAAGCGCGAGGTCCTGGACGCCGAGTACGTCGGCTTCTCCGAGGGCATGAAGGCGAACGGCTTCTCCGAGCAGTCGATCAAGGCGCTCTGGGACGTGCTGGTCCCGTTCTCCGACTACGCGTTCAACAAGGCGCACTCCGCGGCGTACGGGCTGGTGTCCTACTGGACGGCGTACCTGAAGGCGAACTTCCCGGCGGAGTACATGGCCGCTGTTCTGACGTCCGTGAAGGACGACAAGGACAAGATGGCCATCTACCTGAACGAGTGCCGCCGGATGGGTATCAAGGTGCTGCCGCCGGACGTCAACGAGTCCGACTCGAACTTCACCCCGGTCGGCACCGACATCCGCTTCGGCCTGTCCGCGATCCGCAACGTCGGCGTGAACGTGGTCGCCGAGATCGTCGCGGCCCGCGAGGAGAAGGGCCGGTTCACCGACTTCGTCGACTTCATCGACAAGGTGTCGCTGCCGGTCTGCAACAAGCGCGTGATCGAGTCGCTGGCCAAGGCCGGTTCGTTCGACTCGATGAACCACGCGCGCCGGGCCGTGGTCGCGGTGCACGAGCAGGCCGTGGACGAAGCCATCGACCTCAAGCGGAACGAGGCGCACGGCCAGTTCGACCTGTTCTCGATGGGTGACGACGATGCGGATGAGGGCGAGGGCAACAGCCGCCTGACCGTCACCGTCCCCGAGATCGAGGAGTGGGACAAGGCGACCAAGCTCGCGCACGAGCGCGACATGCTGGGGCTGTACGTGTCCGACCACCCGCTGTTCGGCGTCGAGCACGTGCTCACCAACGGCAGCGACTGCACGATCGGGCAGCTGCTCGCCGACGAGGACCGTCCGGACGGCAGCCGGGTCACGATCGGCGGCCTGGTGACCGCGGTCCAGCGGAAGGTGAACAAGCGCGGCGACATCTACGCGATCGTCACGATCGAGGACCTCGAAGGTTCGATCGAGGTGATGATGTTCTCCTCGGCGTACCAGCTGCATGCGCACCTGCTCACCAACGACGCGATCATCCTGATGAAGGGCCGGGTACGCCGCCGCGAGGACCGGCTCGAGCTGAGCGGCGACGAGGTTGTCGTACCGGACCTGACCGAGGGCCCGAGCGGACCGGTCGTGATCACGATGGCGGCCAACCGGTGTACGCCGCCGGTGGTTACGCAGCTGCGGGACGTGCTGAAGTCGCACCCGGGGATGACCGAGGTGCAGCTCAAGCTGCAGGCGCGGCAGAAGACCGAGATCTGGCGGATCGCGGATCAGTACCGGGTCACGCCGACGGCCTCGCTGATGGCCGACCTGAAGGCGCTCCTCGGTCCGTCCTGCCTGGCCAGCTGATCGGCGCTGGAACCGATGCGGCACACTGTCGACGTGAGTCAAGAGTCGTCTCAGCCTTCGCCGTACGTGGCGCCGGCGTCGAGTAATCCGTTCGGTGCGCCGCCGGTGGTTGAGCGTCCGCTGCCGTGGGCGAAGGCCGTGCTGGTGACGGTCGCGGTGTTCCTCGTGGCCGGCGTGGTGGCCGGGTGGGCGTGGCAGGAGTTCTCCCCGCTCGCGCAGTACACCGTGGACGAGCAGGGCGGTGCGCTCGGCGAGGAGCAGATGACCCGGATCTTCGGGCCGGACGGGACGTTCACCGCGATCGGGTTCCTCGCCGCGCTGGTGCTCGGTGGAGCGCTGTTCTGGTGGCTGCGGAACTACGGTCCGTGGTCGGTGGCGATTGTTGCCCTCGGCGCCTGCTTGGGTGGGGGCGTCTGCTGGGGCGTCGGCATGCTGCTCGGGCACGACGCGATCGAGCCGCGGCTGCGGGCCGCCCGGCCGGGTGACCTGGTGGCGGCGCCGCTCGAGCTGCATACCTGGACACCGGTGGCCGCATGGCTCGTCGGCGCTGCGCTCGCGTGCGCGGTGATCGCGGCCACGACGTGGCGCGCGGATCCTGTTGCTCCGGTTGCAACCACTTCGCAACCTCCTGCGTCAGACCCTGCGCCACCGGTCCACTAGCCTTTGCAGGTCCGGCGGGTGAGGCCACCGGAGCCAGCGAGGGAGCTTATGTCCGACCAGAACCAACCCCCCAACCCGCAGTACCCAGGCGCCGGCGGTCCGCAGTACGGTCCGCCGCCCGGCCAGCACCCGGGCCAGAACCCGTGGCCGCAGCAGGGCCGGCCGCCGGTTCCGCCGCAGCAGGGTCAGCCGCCGCGGGGGCCGCAGGGACAGCCCCAGGGTCAGCCACAGTACGGACAGCAGCCCGGGTATCCGCCGCAGCAGCCGATGCACCCGCAGCAGGGTCAGCCGCAGTACGGCGGGCCGCAGCAGGGGCAGCAGTACGGCCAGCAGTACGGCCAGGGCGGTCCGCAGTACGGTCAGCCGGGGCAGGCGTCGTACGAGCAGATGCACATCGGTGGTCAGCCGCAGTGGCAGCCAGAGCCGAAGAAGAAGCGCGGCAAGGTGATCCCGATCATCGCCGCCCTCGCGATGGTCCTGGTCGTGGCCGGCGGCGGAATCTTTGCCTACGGCAAGCTTGCCGGCGGCAAGCAGCCCGCCGACGTGCTGCCGGGTACGGCGGTTGCGTACGCCAGGGTGGACCTGAACCCGTCCGCCGGCCAGAAGGTCGCCGCGATCCGGTTCATGATGAAGTTCCCGTCGGTGAAGGACAAGCTCAGGCTGACCGGCGACAAGGACGATCTGCGGCAGAAGCTGTTCGAGCAGATCAAGAAGTCCTCCGGCGACGACCTCGCCGACGTCGACTACGACAAGGACATCAAGCCGTGGCTCGGCGACCGCGCCGGCGTCGCCGCGCTCCCGCCGGCCGACGGCAAGCGCGAGCCGGACGTGGTGGTCGCGGTCCAGGTGAAGAACCAGGACGCCGCGAACAAGGGCATGGACAAGCTCCTCGCGAACGAGGACAAGAAGCCCGGCCGCGCGTTCAGCGACGGGTACATGCTGCTGTCCGACGACCAGGCGACGGTCGACTCGGCCGTCGAGACCGCCAAGGACAACCCGCTGACCAAGAACGCGAAGTACAGCGCGGACATGGACAAGCTGGGCGAGCAGGGCTTCCTGTCGGGCTGGGCGGACGTGAAGGGGATCGCCTCGATCACCGGCAAGGTCGACTCCGGTCAGATCGCCGGCCTCGGCGACGCCACGACGGCTGTCGCGCTGCGGTTCGACGCGTCGTACGTCGAGCTCAAGGGCATCGGCCAGGGCGACAAGAGCATCAAGGTGAACTCGGGCGCCGACGCCGCCGACCTGATCACGAAGCTGCCGGACAGCACGGCCGGTGCGATCGCGATCTCCGGTGGCGACAACCTGATCGACACCGCGTGGCAGCAGGTGCAGAAGGCGGGCGGTGAGAACCTCAAGCCGATGCTCGACCGGATCAGCGAGGAGACCGGCCTGACGCTGCCGGACGACCTGAAGAGCCTGGCCGGTAAGAACCTCGCGGTCGCGATGGACAAGGACACCGCGAACGGTCCGAAGATCGCTGCCCGGATGGAGACCGACCCGGCGAAGGCCGAGCCGGTGGTACAGAAGCTGACCTCGCTGTTGCGGCAGCGTTCGTCGGCCAACATCCCGATCGAGACCGCGAAGGACGACGACACGCTGGTGGTCTCGACCAGCAAGGAGTACGCCGACCAGGTGCTGCAGGGCGGCAACCTCGGCGGGACCGACAACTTCAAGCAGGCGCTGCCGGACACCAAGGGCGCGTTGATGATCGGGTACGTCGACTTCGCGTCGATCGGCTCGCTCAGCCAGCGGTTCGCCGACGACAAGGACCTGGCGGCGCTCCGCTCGGCCGGCATCGTCACCCGCTCGACCGGCGACGGCCAGGCCGAGTTCAGCCTGCGGGTCGTCGCGAAGTAGCCACTCGCTGAAAGCCCCGGGCGTCCGCACGTGGACGGCCCGGGGCTTCTTCGTGATCGTCTACAGTGCGGATATGGACGGGGACCTGGTAGCACGGTTGCGGTCGACCTACGAGGATCTGCACGCTCACCCGGAGCTGTCCGGGGATGAATACCGTACGGCGGGGATCGCCGCGAGCTGGTTGCGTGAACAGGGCTTCGACGTACTCGAGGGCGTCGGTGGAGCCGGTGTCGTCGGCGTGCTGAGTCAGGGCGACGGGCCGACGGTGTTGCTGCGTGCCGACATGGACGCCTTGCCGGTCGCCGAAGAGACCGGACTTCCGTACGCGAGCACGGTCGACGGCGTCATGCACGCCTGCGGTCATGACATGCACGTCACCTGCCTCCTCGGCGCTGCGGTCGAGCTGGCCGCCGACCGCGACGGGTGGCGCGGGACGCTGGTGGTCGTGTTCCAGCCTGCCGAGGAGCTCGGCGCCGGCGCTCGGGACATGGTCGACGACGGCCTGTACCAGAAGGTGCCGAAACCCGACATCGTTCTCGGCCAGCACGTGGCCCCGATCCCGGCGGGCACGCTGGGGTTGCGACCCGGACCCTCGTTCGCGTCCGCCGACACCCTGCGCGTCACGCTGTTCGGTGTGGGCGGTCACGGGTCCCGCCCGGAGGCGACGGTCGATCCGGTCCTGCTCGCGGCGACGACCACCGTCCGCCTGCACACCGTGGTCTCCCGGGAGGTCGCCGGCAACGACACCGCCGTACTCACTGTCGGTGCGATCAACGCCGGCACGAAGGCCAACATCATCCCCGACAAGGCCGAGTTGCTGGTGAATGTCCGCAGCTACTCCGAGCAGGTGCGCGGCCGGGTGCTCGGAGCGATCGAGCGCATCGTCGCCGCGGAGGCTCAGGCCGCCGGGGCCCCGCGACCGCCGACCGTCGAGCGACTGGAGGCCGTGCCCGCCCTGATCAACGATGCTGCCGCCACCGAACGGACGCAGCAGGTGCTGGAGTCCGTCGTCGGTGCCGGACGGGTGGTCGACCCGGGCCTGATCACGGGCAGCGAGGACGTCGGCATTCTCGCCGAGTCCGCCGACGCGCCGATCGTCTACTGGCTGCTCGGCGGGGCCGACCCGGCCGAGTTCGCCGGCGCCGAGTCGATGGAGCAGATTGTCCAGGTCGTGGCCGGTCTGCCGTCCAATCACTCGCCGCACTACCACCCGGTCCCGAGCCCGACGATCGAGATCGGTGTCAACGCACTGGTCACCGCGGCCCGCCACTGGCTCGATTCTTTGCCGGGTGATGTCGAAAAGCCGGGACCGGGTTCTACCTCCTGAGTGAAAGCACCTCTTCACGAGAAGGAGAACCACCATGAACCACATCAGCGAGATCCGGACCGTCGGCGTACCGGTGACCGACCAGGACCGTGCGGTCGCGTTCTACACCGAGACGCTGGGCTTCGAGGTGTTGATGGACGCCCCGCTGCCGCAGTTCGGCGGTCGCTGGATCGTCGTCGCGCCGGCCGGATCGTCCGCGAGCATCGCGCTCGTACCAGCGTCGGAAGGCAACCCGGCCGGTGTCGACACCGGCATCCGGATGGGCAGCCAGGACGCGAAGGCCGCCCATCAGCATTTCCTCGACAGCGGCGTGGACACCGACGAGCTGCTCGAGTGGCCTGGAGTCCCGCCGATGTTCAGCCTGCGGGACCAGGACGGAAATCGTCTCTACGTCTCGCAGTTCTGACTACAGCCGTACTCCGGTGAGCGAGGCGCAGGCTTCCAGGAACCCCTCCTGCGCCTCGCGATCCGAAGCCAGTGGATGAGTCCGATGCGGCCGCTCGTGGTAGTAATACCCACCGCTGCCGGTGTCCGTCGCGGTCGCCAGCCACGCCTGCGTCAGGTGTCCCTGACTGAGGTCGCCCGGCGCACCGCGACCGCCCATCTTGGTCGGCACCCAGCCGGGGTCGACCGCGTTCGACTGCACCTCCGGCCACAGCCGGGCGACGGCGAAGGTCAGCAGTACGTCGTGCAGCTTGGAGTCCGAATACGCCTGCGCTCCACGCCACCGCCGCCGTACCCACTGGAGATCGTCCAGCTCCAGGTCGCCGCCGAGGTGCATGCCCGAGCTGAGGTAGATCAGCCGGTCCGGCCTCTCGATGAGGACAGTCAGCAGGTACGGCGCGAGCGCGTTGATCGCGAACACGTGCTCCAACCCGTCGACCGTCTTTCTTCGCGGCTCTTGGTACCCGACCGCCGCGTTGTGTACGACGACATCGAACCGGCCGGACTCGTTCGCCTGCCGCGCCACGTCCCGCGTCTCGTCGAGACTTGAGAGGTCGCCGACGACGGCCGTGGCCGCGCCCGGGACAGCCGCGAGAGCCTCGCGCGCACGTCGCTCGCTGCGAGCGTGGAGCACGACCTCATGCCCCTGTGCGACCAGCTCCCGCGCGAGCATCCGCCCGAGGCCGTCCGCCGAACCAGTGATCAGAGTGCGTGTCACAGCACCCACTCTGCCTCACACCAGCACATGGCCGCCGTCGACCGACACGATCGAGCCGGTCGCGTACCCCTGGTTCATCAGGTAGACGTACGCCGACGCGATGTCCGTAACCTCACCGACCCGGCCGACCGGGATCAGTCGCGACGTCTCGTCGTACAGCGTCTGCTGGTCCTCGACGGACATGTTCGACCACAGCGGCGAGCGGACCACGCCGGGCTTGACCGCGTTGACGCGCAGCGGGGCCAGCTCCACAGCGAGTGCGCGGACCAGTGAGTCGACCGCTCCGCAGATGCTGGCCGCCACCGACCAGCCCGGACCGGGACGGTCGCCGGCGGCGCCGGTCGTGAGTACGACGGAGCCGCCAGGGCGGATCTTGGACGCGGCGGCGCTGACCGCACCGAGGGCGCCGAAGTAGCGAAGCTCGAACGCCTTGCGAGCCCGGGCGAGGTCCATCGACACGACCTCGAGCAGGGCAAGCGACTCACCGGCCGTGTAGACGAGGTGGTCGAACGGGTCGAGGCCCGCGAAGAACTCCGTCACCGCCGCGGAGTCGGTGAGGTCGACTGCCTCACCCGAAGCCGAGTCGGGCAGGGACTCCAGGGCACGCTTCACCGATTCAGGGTTGCTGGAGGCAACGATCACGGTCGCGCCTTGCGCCGCGGCCAGTTGAGCGGTGGCCAGGCCGATTCCCGACGTACCGCCGAGGATGACGACGCGTTGGTTCTGCAAGGACATGGGAAGACCTTTCGTGGTGGGGGATTCCCTTCCACGATGCGGTCGGCGGGCAGCCGCCGTCCAAGACCTGTTCCGGTCGCTGTAATACTCTGAAGGTATTATGGATCTCGATCTCCGCAAGCTCCGGTACTTCGTGGCCGTCGCCGAGGAACTGCATTTCGGCCGGGCGGCGGAGCGGTTGCACATCGCGCAGCCGGTGCTGTCCCGGCAGATCCGGGCGCTCGAGGACGAGCTCAGGGCGCAACTCTTCGTCCGCACCAAGCGCGCCACCGAGCTGACCCCGGCCGGGCGGCAACTCCTCGACGACGCACGCCCGCTTCTCTCCGCGGCGGATGCGACACGTCGACGAGTGGCCCAAGCGGCACGCGGCTCGAAGACGTTCACGATCGGCTTCATGCCGGGTCTCACCGTGACCGAAGCAGTCCGCGCGTTCGGCGCGAGCCACCCCGACATCGACGTCGAGCTGATCCGGACCACCTGGAACGACCAGGTCGACGTACTGCACGACGGCCGGGTCGACGTCAGCATCGTCCGGTTGCCGATCGACCAGGCCGGGCTGACCGTTCGCCCGCTGTTCGAGGAGCCACGCGTCGCGATGCTCCCCTCCGACCACCGCCTCGCAGGCAAGCCCGTCATCGACATCACCGACCTCGCCGACGAGCACCTGCTCCAGGACCCGGACGCCGTACCCGAATGGCGCGACATCGCCCTCGAACTCCGCACCCGCACCGCCAAGCCGATCCCCGCAATGCGCAGCGTCGAAGAAAAACTCGAACACGTCGCCACCGGCCGCGGCATCTCGATCATCCCGCTGTCCGTGGCGACGTTCTACCGTCGCCCCGATGTTGTCGCCGTCCCCGTCACCGACCTTGCCCACAACAGCGTCTGTCTCGCGTGGGTCTCCACCCGGCGTTCGCGGCTGATCCAGGAGTTCGCCGCGCTGGCCGGGACCGTCGACTGGAACGCTGCCCGATAGGGCAGTGCCACCGGATCGAATCGGTGGCACGATCGAAGGATGCGGTGGAGCGCAGCCGCCCTCCTGGTGCTTGCGCTGATGGGATGTTCTGGTGGGGGAGACAGGCCAACAGCTCAGCCGGGCGCGCCCGCGACGCTGCCGGCGCCCGGCACGGCAACCCTCGAACCGGCGAAGGCCAGGTCCTTGCAGGACGTCCTCGCGAAGGTCGTCGCCGTCCCGGACAGCCCGTCCGGCTCGCGAGGTGTGACCGCGGCCGTGGTCACCGACAACTGGGTGTGGTCGGGCGCGGCCGGAGCGGACATCCGCGGTACGCCGTTGCGGCCGAACACCAGCATCCCGGTCGAGAGCATCACGAAGACCTTCGTCGCCGCCGAGATACTGCTACTCGCCCAAGCGAAGAAGCTCGATCTCGAGGCGCCGCTGTCGACCTACGTGCAGCACAAGCTGACCGCGAACAATGCGACCGTTCGTCAGCACCTGTCGATGACGGCAGGTGTGCAGGACTTCCAGTCGGCCGACTACGGCGAGCTGGCCGACGCGGTCGCCGCCGCACCGAGCAGGCACTGGACGATCGACGAGTCGCTGAACTACTTCACGACGGCGGTCAAGTCGCCGGGCGGTTCGCCCAGCTTCAGCAATCCGAGCTACGCGCTGCTCGCGATGCTGATCGAGAAGGTGACCGGCGGTCCGTTCGCTGCTGCGCTGCGGCGCGATCTGGTCGCGCCCGCCGGTCTGCAGCACGCGGCCTTCCAGGACGGGGAGAAGCCGCAGCCACCGGTGGTCGGTGACGACAACGACTCGTGCGGTGAACCCGACGGCTACGTCCCGTGCCGTGCCTTCGCGAGCGCCACCGCGCCGTACGGCGGGCTGGCCGCCGATGCGCCGACCGTCGCTCGTTGGGGTTACCAACTGTACGGCGGACGCGTGCTGCCGCCCGGCCCGACCGGCGAGCTGACCAAGGGCACCGACTACGGCCTCGGCACGATGCTGATGGCGCGACAGTTCGGCCTCGGTACGGCGTACGGGCACGTTGGCGACGGACCTGACCACTCCAGCCTGCTGGTCGTGATCCCGGAGAAGCGGGTGTCGGTCGCGCTGATCCTCGCCGACGGCGGCCGGAACATCGGTGTGCCGATGGCCGAGCTGACGAAGGCGCTCGAGCCGTTGCTCAGCTGATCGTCAGCGACGCACCCGGTAGCGGATGTGGGTTGCCTGCGGGGTGTCGATCACGCGCGCGATCTCCAGCTCGATCCGCTCAGGCAGTACGTCGAAGAGCCGCATCCCGCCGCCGAAGAGCACCGGGACCTGGTCGATCTGCAGCTCGTCGAGTACGCCGGCCGCCAGCGCCTTCTGCGCGGTGACCGCGCCGTGAACCAGCACATCCTTGTCACCGGCTGCTGCCTTCGCCTGCGCGATCGCAGTCTCGACGTCGCTCACGAACGTCACCTTCTCGTACGGCGAAGTCGCGGTCAGGTCGCTGGTGACGACGAAGATCGGTACGCCGTGGTGGTCGCCGCCGTAGAAGTCGACCTGCTCGCCCGTACGGCGGCCGACCACGACCGCGCCGGTCGCCTGCAGTTCGTCCCAGATCACTGCGGCCTCACCCGCGGGCCGGCCGACGTCGCCGTCCTCGTTCAGGTACCACTGGTGCAGCCGCATGAACTCGTCGCCGCCCGGGTTACCGATCCCGTCGTTCGGACCCGCGATGTAGCCGTCGGCGGACATCGACATCAACAACACAGCTGAAGACATGAGCGCTCTCCCTCGGCTCGATGGCGCGGCTGATCCGCACCATCCTCTGCCTTCGCGTCGAAGAACCCCGGCCGGTTTCGACATCAATCCGCGGCCAGTGCCTCCAGTACGCCGTCGCCGTACTTGGCCAGCTTGTTCTCGCCGACGCCGCTGATCCTGCCCAGCTCGGCCAGCGACGTCGGCAGGTCGGTCGCGATCTGCCGCAGCGTCGCGTCGTGAAAGATGACGTACGCCGGAACGCCCTGCTCCTTCGCCACCGCGCCCCGCCACGCGCGCAACCGCTCGAAGACCGGCGCCGCCTCCGGTGGCAGGTCGACCGCCGCCTTCTTCCCGCCCGACGACCTGCTCGAGGACCGGACCCGCTCGGGCTCCCGCCGCATCATCACCTCACGCCGCCGACCGAGCACCTCAGCGCTTTCTTCGGTCAGGACGAGCGTGCCGTAGTCACCTTCGACCGCCAGCAACCGCAGCGCCAGCAACTGCCGGACCACGCCACGCCACTCGGTGTCCTTCAACTCGGTGCCGATCCCGAACACGGTCAGCTCGTGATGCCGGAACTGCTTGACCTTGTCGGTCTCCTTGCCGAGCAGGATGTCGACCAGCTGCCCGGCGCCGAACTTCTGCCCGCGCTCGTGCTGCAGCCGGTACACCGTCGACAACAGCTTCTGCGCCGCGATCGTCCCGTCCCACGACTCGGGCGGCGTCAGGCACGTGTCGCAGTTCCCGCACGAGTCGCCGTGCTGTCCGAAGTACGCAAGCAGTTGCGACCGCCGGCACTGCACGGTCTCGCACAATGCGAGCATCGCGTCGAGGTGCGAACCGAGCCGGCGGCGATGCGCGAGATCACCCTCGGACGTGTCGATCATCTTCCGCTGCTGGACGACGTCCTGCAGACCGTAGGCGAGCCAGGCTGTCGACGGCAGACCGTCCCGCCCGGCGCGACCGGTCTCCTGGTAGTAGCCCTCGACCGACTTCGGCAGATCGAGATGCGCGACGAACCGGACGTCCGGCTTGTCGATCCCCATCCCGAACGCGATCGTCGCGACCACGACCAGCCCGTCCTCCCGGAGGAACCGCGACTGGTTGTCCGCGCGCGTCCGGCTGTCGAGGCCGGCGTGGTACGGCACGGCCTCGATCCCGTTCTGCGTCAGGAAGGCCGCGGTCTTCTCGACGCTGTTGCGGGACAGGCAGTACACGATGCCCGCGTCGCCGGCGTGCTCGGTGCGGAGCAGGTCGAGCAACTGCCGCTGTGGGTTGTCCTTCGGAACGATCCGGTACTGGATGTTCGGCCGGTCGAAGCTCGCGACGAAATGCTTGGCCTCGGACAGGTTCAGCCGGGTCGCGATCTCCTTGTGCGTCGCCTCGGTCGCAGTCGCTGTCAACGCGATCCGAGGTACGTCGGGCCAGCGCTCGTGCAACTCGGACAGCATCAGGTAGTCGGGCCGGAAGTCGTGCCCCCACTGGGACACACAGTGCGCCTCGTCGATCGCGAACAGCGAGATCTTGCCCTGGTCGAGCAGTCGCACGGTCGACTCGACTCGCAACCGCTCGGGCGCGAGATACAGCAGGTCGAGCTCGCCGGCCAGGAACGCCTGCTCGACCTCGCGCCGCTGGTCGAAATCCTGCGTGGAGTTGAGGAATCCGGCCCGGACGCCGAGCGCGGTGAGCGCGTCGACCTGGTCCTGCATCAGCGCGATCAGCGGCGAGATCACCACGCCGACGCCGGACCGGACCAGCGCAGGGATCTGGTAGCACAGCGACTTGCCGCCACCGGTCGGCATCAGCACCAGCGCGTCGCCGCCCGCGACCACGGTGTCGATGATCTCGGCCTGCTGACCGCGAAAGGCGTCGTACCCGAAGACCCGGCGGAGGGTCTGCAGGGCTTCGGAGTCAGGCAGTGCGGTTGTCTCGCTCACCTCGGCGAGTCTAATGAGATCGACCGACAGATGCCGACTCGATCGCCGCAGCCTGTGGATTACTTCGGGATCTCACCCGCATACGTGCCGACGCTCCACAGATTGCCCTCGAAATCGCGCACGGTGAACCCGCGCGATCCGTAATCCGTGTCCTCGAGACCGCGGACGACGACCGCGCCCGCGCCGATCGCACGGCCGATCAGGCTGTCGGGATCGTCGTGCACGAGATAGACCGACTGGCGCTGGTCCGTCAGCGCGGTGAACTCGTCCGGCTCGGCCTTCGCGTCGGCCGAGCCCAGCATGATTCCGCCGCCGGTCGGCCAGGACAGCTCCGCGTGGGCGATCGAACCTTCGACGGCGCCTTGGTACGACGCGACCACGGTGAAGCCGAGGCCTTCGGTGAGGAACTTCAGCGCTGCTTGCCCGTCCCGGTAGTGCAGCCCGGGCCAGACGCCGATCACATTCTTCTCAGTCACAGTGTTCATACCTTCGAGACTCGCGCCCCGGCAGGGGTGAAGTCTTGAAGGTTTGGGAGTTCCTCGGTCATCCATTGCCGTGGCGAGCAACCCGCGATCGCCTGGAACTCACGGGTCAGATGCGCTTGATCGGCATACCCGGCCGCGGCGGACAAGTCAGCCAGTCGCGTCGTCGGGTGCTGACGCAGGTGCCCGGTGACGCGCTCGAAACGCAGTACGCGAGCGGCGACCTTGGGCGCCAGGCCGAGCTCCCGCGTGAAGCGGTCGGTGAGATGGCGTCGGCTCCAGCCGACCTCGGTCGCCAGGTCCTGGATGCCGAGCGATCCGCGGGACGCGCAGAGTCGCTGCCAGGCCCAGCTGACCTCAGGCTGGGCTGTGCCCGCGTTGCTCTGGCCGAGTTGCTGCAGCAGCAAGCTCTCGATCAGGTCGAACCGCTTGTCCCAGCTCGGCTCTTCGCGCAGCTGCTCGGTCAGCTCGCGAGCCGACCGACCGAGCACCTCGTCGAGGCCGACCACGATCGAGGCGAGCTGGCCCGGCGGCAGTCCGAGGAGCTCGCGGGCCGCCGGGGGAGTGAGCGAGATCTGTACGCCGGCCCGGCTGTCGGTCTGGCCGATATGCACCGCGGTGGAATGCAGCCCACCGGCGAGGGCGTCGTACTTGTCGACCGGGTGGCCCGGCCACGCGACGCCGAGCGCCTCGTCCAGCGTGATGACCAGCGTCATGAACCGTGACGGCAGGCCGCGGTGCAGCTCCATCGGATACCCGTACGACGCGTAGCCGACGAGGTCGCCGACATACGGGCGCAGGGCAGCGTGCACCGGCCGCGTGTGGTGCTCCATCCCTGCCATGACCACAGGCTAGATCCAGCCTCGGACAGAATCAGCCCCTCCAGAATCCGGGACCCGCGTACCGCCATCCGGACGGGCGTGGCACCATCGGATAGTCGTCCGGACGTAGAGGAGAACCTGTCGTGCCCGCTTTGAGGTCCCGTACCGTCACCCACGGCCGCAACATGGCGGGCGCCCGCGCGCTCATGCAGGCCTCCGGGGTAGCCCGCGAGGACTTCGGCAAGCCGATCATCGCGGTCGCGAACAGCTTCACCGAGTTCGTCCCCGGCCACACCCACCTCGCCCCGGTCGGCCGGATCGTCTCCGAGGCGATCCACGCGGCCGGCGGCATCGCCCGCGAGTTCAACACGATCGCCGTCGACGACGGGATCGCGATGGGCCACGGCGGCATGCTCTACAGCCTGCCCTCCCGGGACCTGATCGCCGACTCGGTCGAGTACATGGTCGAGGCGCACTGCGCGGACGCGCTGGTCTGCATCTCGAACTGCGACAAGATCACCCCCGGCATGCTGAACGCCGCGCTCCGGCTGAACATCCCGACCGTGTTCGTCTCCGGCGGCCCGATGGAGGCCGGCCGGGCCACGCTGGTCGACGGGACGGTCCGCAAGCTCGACCTGATCGACGCGATGTCCGAGGCCGTCAACGAGAACGTCTCCGACGCCGACATCCTGCGGATCGAGGAGAACGCCTGCCCGACCTGCGGTTCGTGTTCGGGCATGTTCACCGCGAACTCGATGAACTGCCTGACCGAGGCGATCGGCCTCTCGCTGCCGGGCAACGGTTCGGTGCTCGCGACCCACACCGCCCGCCGCGCGCTGTACGAGAAGGCCGGCGAAACCGTCGTACAGATCACCAAGCGGTACTACGACAACGACGACGCGACCGTGCTGCCGCGGAACATCGCGACCAAGGAAGCCTTCGGGAACGCGATGGCGCTGGACATCGCGATGGGCGGGTCGACGAACACGATCCTGCACCTGCTCGCGGCCGCGCAGGAGGCCGAGGTCGGCTTCGACCTGGACGACATCAACGCGGTCTCGCGCCGGGTCCCGTGCCTGGCCAAGGTCGCACCGAACGTGGCGCCTCAAGGCACGTACTACATGGAGGACGTCCATCGCGCCGGCGGCATCCCCGCCATCCTGGGCGAGCTCCACCGGGCCGGCCTGCTGAACGAGAACATCCACACCGTGCACAGCGACTCGATCGACGAGTGGCTGAAGACGTGGGACCTGCGCGGCGGTTCGCCGTCGCCGGAGGCCGTCGAGCTGTGGCACGCGGCGCCGGGCTGCAAGCGTTCGGCGACGGCGTTCTCGCAGTCCGAGCGGTGGGAGACGCTCGACACCGACGCGGCCGGCGGATGCATCCGCGACTTCGAGCACGCGTACTCGAAGGACGGCGGTCTCGCCGTACTGAAGGGCAACCTGGCCGTCGACGGTTGCGTCGTGAAGACGGCCGGTGTGGACGAGTCGATCTGGACGTTCCAGGGACCTGCGGTGGTGTGCGAGTCGCAGGAAGAGGCCGTCGAGAAGATCCTGGCCAAGCAGGTGCAGCCGGGTGACGTCGTCGTGATCCGGTACGAAGGTCCGAAGGGCGGGCCGGGTATGCAGGAGATGCTGTACCCGACGTCGTTCCTCAAGGGCCGCGGTCTGGGCAAGGTCTGCGCACTGGTCACCGACGGCCGCTTCTCCGGCGGTACGTCGGGACTCTCGATCGGGCACGCTTCACCCGAAGCGGCATCCGGCGGCACGATCGCCCTGGTCCAGGACGGCGACCAGATCCGCATCGACATCCCCGGCCGCTCGATCGAACTGCTGGTCGACGAGGCCGAACTGACCGCGCGCCGGGAAGCGCTCGGCGGGGTCTACGCGCCGAAGAACCGCGAGCGCAAGGTCTCCGCCGCGCTCCGGGCGTACGCCGCGATGGCCACCAGCGCGGACAAGGGCGCCGTACGGGACGTCTCCAAGCTCGGCTGATCCCACGCATTGTCACCGTGCCGCGTCCAGGCGTAGCTTGGCGGCAGGGGATGCCTGACCTGGGGAGGGGTCATGGGGGACGAGCGGGAGGAACGATTCCGTGCTGCGCTCGACGAGGGGCGTAAGCCGGCGGTGTTCATGTTCCAGCCGACGAACTTCGAGCAGGTGACGCCGGAGCGACTGTCGGAGTGGGAACGCAGTGTCCAGGAGGGCTTCGGCCTGAACACGTACGGGTTCGAACGCGAAGTGCTGCTGCGCTCCGCGTCGTGGTCGAACTGCGGCAACGGCCAGATCTGCGCCGACGACTCCGACTGGCACGAGTGAGGGCGGCGACCATGGCTGAAGCAGGGAACAGCAAAGCGCCGGTGGTCTTCATGTACCAGCCGACGCGGTTCGACCTGGTGCCGACGGACAAGCTGCAGGAGTGGGAGCAGCGTGTCCGCGACGACGTCGGGCTCCCGGTGGAGTTCGCGCGCAACGGCGGTGGATCGGAGTGCCTGTCCGCGACGCTGCCGAACGACTGTATGGACGACTGCGACTACCTGGCCGAATAGATGCCCCGGCCGTCGATCGCGGTACTGACGTTCACCGATGACCTGCACGCCCTGGTGATCCAGGCACATCTCCGTCGCAACCGCGGCGCGCTGTGCGAGGTCGTCGAGGTGGACACGATGGCGGATCGTCCTGGCGGGCTGAGCTGGTCGACCGACCCCGGCTTCGGTACGTCGGTGCCGACGCGGGACGGCGGCCGGCTCGATCTGGCCGGCTGCGACGCGATCTGGTTCCGGCGCTGGAACCACCCGCAACGGGCCGGCCGCGAGCTGTCCGAGCCCGCGCACCGCGAGGTCGTCGACGCGAGCTGTGCGAGCACGCTGATGGGTGCCCTGCGCAACGAGTTCGACGGGCGATGGGTCAGCCACCCGGACGCGACCCGGCGGGCCGAGAACAAGCTGATCCAGTTGCGCGCGGCAACGGATGCCGGGTTCGTCGTACCGCGGACGTGGTCAGCCAGGATCCGGACGAGATCCGCCGGTTCTGCTCGATGCTCGACGGTCAGGTCATTCTGAAGGCGGTGCGTGGCACGCCGAGCAGTCAGCTCTACACGCTGCCGGTGGCGCCCGAGCATCTGGCCGACGACGATGCGCTGCGGCTCTGCCCGACGATCTTCCAGGAGTTCGTGCCCGGGACCCGGCACCTGCGGGTGTTGTGCTGCGGTACGACGTCGTACGCCGTCGCGATCGATTCGCCGGATCTCGACTGGCGGCGGAATCTCGACGTACCGATCGAACCGGTCGCGCTGGATCCGCTCGTGCAGGGGGCGTTGACGCGCGTGCTGGAGTTGCTGGAGCTGCGGATGGGCGTGGTCGACCTCAAACTCGACCCCGACGGCCGGCCGGTCTGGCTCGAGCTGAATCCCCAGGGCCAGTTCCTCTTCGTCCAAGGTCTGACCGGGCTGGACCTGACGGCCGGCTTCGCGGACTTCCTCTGCGAGGAGGCCGCGGTCAGAGCTCCAGATCGAACGCCAGGTTGATCGCCTCGGCCAGGAGCGGCTCCTGGTCGGGGTGCAGATGGCCGATCAGGCGGCCGAGCTGGGCCTTCGGGATCGTCTGGATGTTGTCGCAGGAGATCGCGCTCGGGTGATCGAGACCGTTGTCCGGGCCGACCAGTACTTCGGTCGACAGGCCGCGGATCGTGCTCGTGATCGGCGCGACCGTCACGTTGGTGAGGCGCGGGCGGATCAGCTCGCGGGTCAGCACCACCACCGGCCGCGGTTTGTCGAGCCGGGCGATGTGGAGGGCACGCATCAGTCGAGGTCGCTGAGGACGGTGCCGGAGGCCGCGGTGGCGAGGCCGTCGAGGTCGTCGTACCCGCCGTGCTCGCTCAGGATGGCAAGGTCGCGGGCTGCCAGCTCGCGGCGGCGCTCACGTTCCATCGCCCGGGCGACCACGGACGCCCGGCTCGTCGCCTTGTCGGTGGCGACGAGCTCGTCCATGAAATCGACCAGATCGTCCGGCAGCCTGACCGTGATCTGTTTGCTCATACCACGACCATACCGCTATGGGATTCATTTCGGTAGCGTCGTCTGCCGCTCCAGCGTCTCCCACAGTCGCGCGGCGGCCGCGGTGTCCTGGGCGGCGGCGGACGGGTCGGTACGGCGTTCGCGGGAGTAGTACAGGCCAGTCTCGTCGGCCACGTCCGGCGAGATGGCTAGCCAGACGAGCGTCTCGGCGCCCTGCTCCGGGGTACGGGCGAACGGTTTGGTCATCGCCATCATCAGCTTCATCAGGCGCCCGTTGTTCAGGTTGAACCCGGTCGCGACCAGCCCGGGCTCGAACGTGTAGGTGCGGATCATCGGCACCCGCTTCGCCAGTTCCGAGCTGAGCAGGATCAGCGCGAGCTTGGTCTCGCCGTACCGCCGCATCGAGCCGCCGGTGAGTTTGGCGGACGACGAGAAGTACCGCTCGCCGTTGAGGTCGTCGAAGTCGATCTGCTTCGCCCGCTCGTGCTCGTCCGAGGCGGTCCCGATCACCCGCGCCCAGGGAGAGAGGTGACCAACGAGCAGAGTGGTGATCAGGTACGGCGCGACCACGTTCAACGCCCACGTCAGCTCGATCCCGTCGGCCGACACCTGGTGGCTGGTGAACATCGCGCCGGCGTTGTTCACCAGTACGTCGATCGCCGGCGCCCGCCCCCGGACGTCCCGCACCATCTCCCGGATCGACGCCTGCGACGTCAGATCCGCCTCGAACACATCCGCCCCGCCGAGTTCCCCCGCAACCCGCTCGGCCTTCCCCCGATCCCTGGCCACCAACCCGACCCGGGCCCCCTGCGCCGCCAGCCCCCGAGCGCCGGCCAACCCGATCCCGTTGGTCCCACCCGTGATCAACACGTACATCGCCCGACTCCTCCCCTAGGCATACCTCGACCGGAGTCTAGGGACGCACGGGGCCCGTCGCCCTCAGTTGGACGACGTTCGAAATGTCAGTTGGGGGAGAGCGTGGACCAGCTGATCAGGTCGAAGGCGGGGAGGGAGGGCAGCGCGGTGATGGCGGCCAGTTCGTTGTCGATGAGGCCGACGAGTTGGGCCAGGCGGGTGGTGACGTCGGTGGCCTCGAGGAGTTTCTGGCGGTCGGGGGTCATGAGTTTCATCGCCGCCGACATCAGATAGGACAGCGTGCTCGGGTCGTCGGGCAGTTCGCCCAGGTGCAGGCCGGGGCGGCTGATCTCGCTGACGGCCTCGGCGTACTTCCGGAAACGCTTGACCGCGACCATCGCCGTACCCAGCGGGTCGTCGCCGAGGTCGTCGTCGAGCCACTCGACGTCCGCGACCAGGTAGTCACCGGTGCCGTCGAGCTCCGAGACCTTGAACCGCCGGTTGCCGGTCAGCGTCACCTCGACCGGGCCGTCGTCGTCCGCGTCGAGCGTGATCTCGGAGATCGTCGCCGCGCAGCCCGTCCCGTACAGCGACCTGAAGACCCGCTCTCCCAGCTCGTAGCCGTCCCGTACGGCGAGTGCCCCGCACACCAGCTCGCCGCCGTTCTCGACCAGGTCGCGGACCACCGCGCGGCCCTGGACGTCGGTCACCGGAATCGGGAGCACCAGCCCGGGAAAGATCACCGTGTCGACAGTGAGCAACGGCAGGCGGGAGTCCATACCAACGAGCCTAGTGGACGAACGCCGCGACCACGCCCGGTGACAGCGCCGGTACGGCGAGGATTCGGATGACGTGAACCTACAGCGATCCGCACGCTCGGGCGTCCTCCAGGTTGACGAAAGTCACGACCTGGGAGGAACGAATGCGCAACCGACGACCATCGATGGTCCGCGTCGGCTGAGGGTAGGTGCCGGTGCTCCTGGCTCGGCCGGGTTGTGGATACCGGTCGGGCGGGGAGGTGGTGCCCAACTAGACTGACGGCATGATTCGCCGCGTCGACCTGCGGGGCCGAGTGGCGGCCGGAGAGGTTACCGACCTCCAAGCCGAAGTGAATGCCCTCGTCCCCCGAGCCGTGTTCGACGTCGAGAAGGCTCTCGACGTCGTCCGACCCATCTGCCTGGACGTCCGCCATCGCGGCCTCGAGGCGATCAGGGAGTTCGGCGAGAAGTTCGACCATGTGCGAGTCGAGGACATCCGGGTCCCGGCCGAGGCGCTGAAGACCGCGCTCGAGGAGCTCGACCCTGAGGTGCGCAGCGCCTTCGAGGAGTCGATCCGGCGCGTCCGTGAGGTCAGCCAGGACGAGCTCACCGCCGACATCGCCTCCGAGCCCGCGCCCGGCGGCCGGGTGACGCAGCGGTTCGTCCCGGTCCAGCGGGTGGGTCTCTACGTGCCGGGCGGCCGAGCGCCGCTGGCGTCTTCAGTGGTCATGAACGTCGTCCCGGCGCAGGTGGCCGGCGTACCGTCGCTTGCCGTTGCATCCCCGCCACAGAAGGAGTTCGGCGGCCTGCCGCACCCGACGGTGCTGGCGGTTTGCGCGTTGCTGGGGATCGACGAGGTGTACGCGATCGGCGGCGCGCAGGCGATCGCCGGGTTCGCGTACGGGTTCGACGGGTGCCGCAAGGTCAACCTGATCACGGGACCGGGCAACATCTACGTCGTTGCCGCCAAGCGGTTCCTGCTCGGTGAGGTCGGCATCGACTCCGAGGCCGGTCCGACCGAGATCGCGATCCTGGCCGACGACACCGCCGATCCCAAGCATGTCGCCGCCGACCTGATCAGCCAGGCCGAGCACGACCCGATGGCCGCCAGCGTCCTGGTGACCCCGTCCGAATCCTTGGCCGCTGCCGTTGAGGCAGAGCTGCCACAGCAGGTGGCGCAGACCAAGCACCACGAGCGCGTGACCGAGGCGCTGACCGGTCAGCAGTCGGCCGTCGTCCTGGTCGACGACCTCGACCAGGGCACCGCGGTCGTCGATGCGTACGCCGCTGAGCACCTCGAGATCCAGACCGTGGACGCTGAGGAGCGGGCCGGGCTGATCTCCAACGCCGGCGCGATCTTCGTCGGCGGCTGGTCGCCGGTGTCGCTCGGCGACTACTGCGCCGGGTCCAACCACGTCCTCCCGACGGCCGGTTGTGCCTGCCATTCGTCAGGCCTGTCCGTGCGTAGCTTCCTGAAGGCGGTCCACGTCGTCAACTACTCCCGCGACGCGTTGCACGAGGTCGCCGGCCACGTGCTCGCGCTTGCCCACGCCGAGGACCTTCCGGCCCACGGCGCCGCCGTTTCCGCCCGATTCCCCGGAGAGCACTGATGGGCCGCTTCGACGGGTTGCCGATCCGCGACGAGCTGAAGAGCTTCGAGCCGTACGGCGCCCCGCAGCTAGACGTACCCGTGCTGCTCAACGTCAACGAGAACCCGTATCCGGCGAGCGAGGAGACGGTCGCGGACATCGCCGCCGCCGTCTCGGTCGCCGCCCGCGGGATGAACCGCTACCCGGACCGCGAGTTCATGGACCTGCGCGCGGACCTCGCGGCGTACCTGGCCCGCGAGTCCGGTGCACAGCTCGAGCCCGAGCAGATCTGGGCGGCGAACGGGTCCAACGAGGTCATGCTGCACATCCTGCAGGCCTTCGGCGGTCCCGGACGTACGGCGCTGTCGTTCGCGCCGACGTACTCGATGTATCCGGAGTACGCCCGGGACACGAACACGGCCTGGGTCGCCGGCCGCCGGGCCGAGGACTTCACCCTCGACCAGAGCAAGGCGCTGGCCGCGATCTCCAGGCACCACCCGTCGGTCGTGCTGCTTGCCTCACCCAACAACCCGACCGGGACGGCGCTGCCGATCGAGGTCGTCGAGGCGATCGCGGCCCGGACCGCGGCGCTGGGCTCGGTGCTCGTGGTCGACGAGGCGTACGCCGAGTTCCGCCGCGCCGGGACGCCGAGCGCGGTGTCGCTGCTGCCGTCGTACCCGAATCTCGCCGTTGCGCGGACGATGTCGAAGGCGTTCGCGATGGCCGGCGGCCGGGTCGGATACCTTGCCGCGAGCAAGCAGTTCGTCGACGCGCTGCGGATCGTCCGCCTGCCGTACCACCTGTCCGCGGTGACGCAGGCCGTCGCGCGGGCCGCGTTGCGGCACTCCGACGAACTGCTCGGCCGGGTCGAGCAGCTTCGGGTCGAGCGTGACGAGACCGTCGACTGGCTGCGCGCGCAGGGCCTGCGCGCGGTCGACTCGGACGCGAACTTCGTGCTGTTCGGGACGTTCGCCGACCGGCACGCGGTGTGGCAGTCGTTGCTCGACGACGGCGTACTGATCCGCGAGACCGGACCGGACGGCTGGCTGCGGGTCTCGATCGGCACCGGCGAGGAGATGGCCGCGTTCCGCGCTTCACTGGAGCGCATCCTCAAGACAGACACTGGAAGGCTGACATGACGCGCACTGCCCGGATCGATCGGGAGACCAGCGAGTCCAAGGTCCTGGTCGAGCTCGACCTGGACGGCACCGGTCGCGCCGATATCTCAACCGGCGTTGGGTTCTACGACCACATGCTCAACGCGCTGGCCAAGCACGCCCTGCTCGATCTGCACGTCAACACGGTCGGCGACCTGGAGATCGACGCGCACCACACGGTCGAGGACACCGCGATCGGCATCGGCCAGGCGCTTCGCGAGGCTCTGGGGGACAAGAGCGGCATCCGGCGCTTCGGCGACGCGACCGTCCCGCTGGACGAGGCGCTCGTGCACTGCACGGTCGACCTGTCCGGCCGGCCGTACTGCGTGCACACCGGCGAGCCCGAGGGCCAGGTCTACGCGATCATCGGCGGCGACTACGCCGGTTCGCTGACCCAGCACGTGTTCGAGACGCTCGCGTTCAACGCGGCGATCTGCATCCACGTCCGGGTGCTGTCCGGTCGCGACCCGCACCACATCGTCGAGGCGCAGTTCAAGGCGTTCGCCCGCGCGCTGCGGGCCGCGGCCGAGCTCGACCCGCGGCAACCGGGGATCCCGTCGACCAAGGGTGCTCTGTGAGCAAGAAGGTCGTCCTGCTCGACTACGGCTCGGGGAACATCCGGTCGGGGGAGCGGGCGCTGCAACGCGTCGGCGCCGACGTGACGGTGACCTCGGACTTCGAGCAGGCCTGCAACGCCGACGGCCTGCTGGTGCCGGGTGTCGGCGCGTTCGAGGCCTGCATGACCGGCCTGAAGGCGGTCCGGGGCGACGTCGTGGTGGACCGCCGGCTGGCCGGCGGCCGGCCGGTGCTCGGCATCTGCGTCGGTATGCAGATCCTGTTCGCCCGCGGCATCGAGCACGGCGTCGAGACCGACGGCTGCGACCAGTGGCCCGGCACGGTCGAGCGCCTCCAGCCCGAGGAGGCCCAGCCGGTCCCGCACATGGGTTGGAACACCGTCGACGTACCGTCCGGCAGCACGCTGTTCGACGGCATCGAGAAGGACCGCTTCTACTTCGTCCACTCGTACGGCGTCCGCCGCTGGGACCTCGTCGACACCCGCGAGTCGGTGTCCCCGCTGGTCACCTGGACGACGTACGGCGGTGACCGTTTCGTCGCCGCCGTGGAGAACGGTCCACTCAGCGCGACCCAGTTCCACCCGGAGAAGTCCGGCGATGCCGGTGCAGCCCTCCTCGAGAACTGGGTCCGTTCGCTCTAGGCGCCCGGGAAGGCGATGGGCGCGCCGCCCCAGGTGAGTTGGCTGGTCGCCGTGCCGAGCAGGCTCTCGATCGCCCACGCCCGCACGGCAGGTTGTTCGGCGGCCTCGACCAGGTCGCCGTACACCGCCGCGATCCGGCGCTCGATCACCAGGACCAGCGCGGTCGCCGTGGCGGCGTTCGTGACCGCCTGGGGGAGGTCGTACGCCGGTTCGGCTGCGACCGGGGTCTCGCCGGCGGCGACCAGCAGCGCGCTCAGGTGATCGCGGTTGTCGCGGTGCCGCGCGAACGTCTCGGTCGCCTCCTGGAACCGCGCGCCGTTGAGCTTGCCGCCGGCCACGCCCACGCCGTACATCGCGGCATGCTCACCCGCGAGAGCTGCCTGCAGGGCCTCGACCTGATTCACGACTTGTCCTTCTTCTTCGGCGGGGTCAGCGTGGAGCTCAGCTGGGTCTGGGCTGCGGCGATCTCGGCGAGCAGGCGGGCGGGCGCGCCGGACAGCTTGGACGCGGCGGCAGCGTTCGTGGCTGCTGCGATCGCCTCCTGCTTCGCGACCGTCGTCAGCGCGGCCACGGACGAGGCAGGCACTGCGACGGCCTTCGCGGCCTTGGCGGCCACGCCGTCGGTCTCCTTGAGCTTCACGAGGTGACTGGCGTGGTACTTCGCCCCGGCGGCGAGCTGGGCCCGCAGCGCGGGGAACTTGCGGCTCACGTTTGCGTAGAGCTGGGACAATTGGGTCACCTGGGTCGCTGCCACACTGAGCGCCGCGACGATCGCCGGGTCCACGGTCGGAGTCTCCCCGCCCGGGCTCTGCGAGGACGACGGTCCACCGTTCACGGCACCCGGCGTACCGGACCCGGCGGCGGCGTCGTCCTTGCAGCCGGTCAGCGCGAGCGCGCCGGGAACAAGGGCGGCGGTCACGACAGCAGCGCGTCGGGTCAGGCGGCGTTCGAGCACGCCGGAACGATACCCGGTGACGCGCCGACACCTGCCTGGGACGAGCCGGTGACCCGGATCGCGGGACCGTCCGGCTAAGGTGGGCTACTGCCCTTGGCGCGACCGCCAGGGGTGGAACGGGTGCACAACTGGAGAGAGAGGCAGGTCAACCTGTGAGCCGAAAGCCAGACCACACGGACACCACGAGCCTCGAGAACTTCCTGCGGCCGATCGTCGAGCAGTTCGGCTGCGACCTGGAGGCCGCCGATGTGACACCGGCCGGCCGCCGCCGGCTGCTGCGCGTCCTCGTCGACCGCGACGGCGGGATCAGCCTTGACGACGTCGCCGACGTCACCCGGGCCATCTCCAAGGCGCTCGACGCCGACGACATCATGGGCGACGGCGCGTACACGCTGGAGGTATCCAGCCCCGGCGTGGACCGGCCGCTGACCCTGCCCCGGCACTGGCGCCGCAACGTCAAGCGCCTGGTCGCCGTCACGCTGAACTCCGGCGGCAAGGTGACCGGCCGGATCAAGTCCGCCTCCGAGGAGGCGGCCGAACTGGACGTGAACGGCAAGGCGCGGACGATCGCGTACGCCGACGTGGCCAAGGCCAAGGTCCAGATCGAATTCAACCGGGCTGCCGGCAACGACACTGAGCCATCTATTTCTGGTGGAGAAACACCTGCCGACGGCACGGTGGAGGAGAACTGACATGGACATCGACATGGCCGTCCTGCGGTCGCTCGAACGGGAGAAGGACATCGCCCTCGAGGTCGTCGTCGAGGCGATCGAGGCGGCGCTGCTGGTCGCGTACCACCGCACCGAGGGCGCCCAGCAGCACGCCCGGGTCGAGCTGGACCGCAAGACCGGGCACGTGACCGTGTACGCACGGGAGCTGGCCGAGGACGGCACACTGGCCCGCGAGTACGACGACACCCCGGCCGACTTCGGCCGGATCGCGGCCACCACGGCCAAGCAGATCATCCTGCAGCGGCTGCGCGACGCCGAGGACGAGGTCCGGTACGGCGAGTTCTCCGGCAAGGAGGGCGACATCGTCTCCGGTGTCGTCCAGCAGGGCCGCGACCCGCGCTCGGTGATGGTCGACCTCGGCAAGATCGAGGCCGTGCTGCCCGCGCCGGAGCAGGTCCCGGGGGAGAAGTACGAGCACGGCTCCCGCCTGCGGGTGTACGTCGTCGGCGTCCGCAAGGGCTTCAAGGGCCCGCAGATCACGGTCAGCCGGACCCACCCGAACCTGGTCAAGAAGCTGTTCGCGCTCGAGGTCCCGGAGATCGCCGACGGAACGGTCGAGATCACCGCGATCGCGCGTGAGGCAGGTCACCGGACCAAGATCGCCGTCCGGACCCTGAACCCGTCGGTGAACGGGAAGGGCGCCTGCATCGGGCCGATGGGTCAGCGGGTGCGCAACATCATGCACGAGCTGCACGGCGAGAAGATCGACATCATCGACCACAGCGACGACCCGGCGACCTTCGTCGGGAATGCGCTGTCCCCGGCGCAGGTTACGTCTGTAGAGGTTGTAGACGCCGCAGCCCGTGCTGCCCGCGTCGTCGTACCCGACTATCAGCTGTCGCTGGCGATCGGCAAGGAGGGGCAGAACGCCCGTCTCGCCGCCCGGCTCACCGGCTGGCGGATCGACATCCGGCCGGATACCGATGTGACGCCTGAGCCGGAGAAGGTAGACTGATCTCTCGGTCGGTCGACTGAGTCGCAACCACACCCTGAGGAAGAAGTGACGGACGCGCGCCCTGGCAGGTCCCGGGAGCGCACCTGTATCGGGTGCCGGAAGCGGTCCAGTCCGGCTGATCTGCTGCGGATGACGGTTTCTGGAGGACTTGTCCTCCCGGATGCCGATCGTCGGGCACCCGGCCGTGGAGCGCACCTGCACCCCACGACGGAGTGCTTCGAGCTGGCTGTCCGGCGCAAGGCGTTCCCACGGGCCTTCAAGGTCCCGGGGCCGCTCGACGTCACCGGGCTGCGCGACTACCTCGCACAGCGTGATAATCAACAAGATGTACACGCGGTCTGACCGGACCGTGTGACCGACATGAAGGCGGGTCATCGACTCATGACCACTCGATGAGTGTCGAACGATGAGTGCAATGCGATGAGCATGTACGTCAACTAACGGTCCGCGCCCCAGGCTCGGACCAGAGGGAGAGTAGTGGCAAAGGTCCGGGTCTACGAGCTCGCGAAAGAGCTCGGAGTTACCAGCAAGGTCGTTCTGACCAGGCTGAACGACATGGGAGAGTTCGTCCGATCGGCGTCCTCGACGATCGAGGCACCCGTCGTACGACGGTTGGCGGAGGAGTTCGAGAAGAACCCGCCGAAGAAGCGCGCGGCCAAGAAGGCCGCCGCAAGCACGTCTGCCGCGCCGCAGGCGACCGCACCGGTCGCACCTGCCGCTCCGGCACAGAAGCCGGCCCAGCCGGCCACCCCGAAGGCTCCGGCCGAGCGCCCCGCGCCCGTCGCCGAGTCGGCTCCTGCTCCTGCCGCCGAAGCTCCGGCGGCTCCGGTGAGCAGGACCGAGTCCGCCCCGGTGGCCGAGTCCGCGCCGGCAGTCGAGTCTGCCCCGGCGAAGTCCGCCCCGGCTCCGGGCGCCCGCCCGGGTCCGCGTCCGGGCCCGAAGCCGGGTCCGCGCCAGTCCGCGCCGGCTGAGACCGCACCGGCTCAAGCGCCGGCGGCCGAGGCCGCTCCGGCTGCCAGGGCCGAGGCTCCGGCAGCTCCGTCGTTCGAGGCACCGGCCGCCGCGCCGGCAGCGGAGGCATCGACCCCGTCGACGGCTCCCGCCGCTCGGCGTTCGGACGGCGACACCGCGGGCCGTCCCGCTCCGCGTCCGGCCACGCCGGGCTCCCCGCGACCGGGTGGCTCCGGCCCGCGTCCGTCCGGCCCGGGTGGCCAGGGCGGCAGCCCGCGTCCGGGTGGTCAGGGTTCGGCTCCACGTCCGGGTGCGCCCCGTCCGGGTGCCCCGCGTCCCGGTGCGCCCCGTCAGGGCGGCCAGGGTGGCGGTCCGCGTCCGGGTGCTCCGCGTCCGGGTAACAACCCGTTCAGCTCGACCCAGGGCATGCAGCGCGGTGGCGCGCGTCCGGGGCAGGGCGGTGGCGGTGGCGACCGGCAAGGGGCTCCGAGCCCGGCCGGTATGGCGCCGCGTCCGCCGCAGGGTCGTGGCGGTAACGACCGCGACCGCGGTGGTAACAACGACCGGCCGCGCCCGAGTGGTGTGCCCGGTGCTCCGCGCCCCAACCCGGCGATGATGCCGAAGTCCTCTGCCGGCACGTTCACCGGCCGCCCGAGCGGTCCTGGTGGCGGCGGCGGTGGCGGTGGCCGCGGTGGAGGCGGCGGCGGTCGTCCCGGCGGCGGTCCCGGTGCAGGTCCGCGCGGTGGCGGCGGTGGCGCCGGCGGTGGCTTCCGTCCGGGTGGCGGCGGCCCCAGCGGCCCGCCAGGTGGCGGCGGTGGCCGTCCGGGTCCGGGCAACCGGGGTCGTGGCGGGACACAGGGCGCCTTCGGTCGTCCGGGTGGTCCGGCGCGTCGTGGCCGCAAGTCGAAGCGCGCGAAGCGCCAGGAATTCGACAACATGCAGGCCCCGGCGGTCGGCGGCGTCCGCGTCAAGCACGGTGACGGCGAGGTCGTGAGGCTTCCCCGTGGCGCGTCGCTGACGGACTTCGCCGAGAAGGTCGGAGTCGACCCGGCGTCGCTCGTCCAGGTGCTGTTCCACCTCGGTGAGATGGTGACCGCGACCCAGTCGGTCAACGAGGAGACGCTGGAACTGCTCGGCACCGAGCTGAACTACGACGTCCAGCTGGTCTCGCCCGAGGACGAGGACCGCGAGCTGCTGCAGTCGTTCGACATCGACTTCGGTTCCGACGAAGGCGATGAGGGCGACCTGGCACCGCGGCCGCCGGTGGTGACCGTGATGGGTCACGTCGACCACGGTAAGACCAAGCTGCTGGACGCGATCCGGATGGCGAACGTCGTTGCCAAGGAAGCCGGCGGTATCACCCAGCACATCGGTGCGTACCAGGTGACGACCGAGGTCGACGGCGAGCAGCGGGCCATCACCTTCGTCGACACCCCGGGTCACGAGGCGTTCACCGCCATGCGTGCCCGTGGTGCGCAGGCCACCGACATCGTCATCCTGGTGGTCGCGGCCGACGACGGCGTGATGCCGCAGACGATCGAGGCACTGAACCACGCCCGGGCGGCGAACGTCCCGATCGTGGTCGCGGTGAACAAGATCGACGTCCCGAGTGCCGACCCGGCCAAGGTGCGCGGTCAGCTGACCGAGTACGGCCTGGTGCCCGAGGAGTACGGCGGCGACACGATGTTCGTCGACGTCTCGGCGAAGTCCCGGATCAACATCGACGGGCTGCTCGAAGGTGTCGTGCTGACCGCGGACGCGGCGCTCGACCTGCGGGCCAACCCGAAGATGCACGCCGAGGGCATCGCGATCGAGGCGAACCTCGACAAGGGCCGTGGTCCGGTGGCGACCGTGCTGGTGCAGCGTGGCACGCTCCGGGTCGGCGACTCGATGGTGGTCGGTCCGGCGTACGGCCGGGTCCGGGCCATGCTCGACGAGCACGGCAACAACGTCGAGGAGGCGACCCCGTCGCGTCCGGTCCTGGTGCTCGGTCTGACCGCGGTACCGGGTGCGGGCGACAAGTTCCTGGTCGTCGACGACGACCGCAGGGCCCGGCAGATCGCCGAGAAGCGGGAAGCCCGTGCTCGTGCGGCCGCCAACGCCAAGCGTCGCGCCCGTCGTACCCTCGAGGACTTCATGGCCTCGATGGAGAAGGGCGAGGCCCAGGAGCTGCTGCTGATCCTCAAGGGCGACGTGTCCGGTTCGGTCGAGGCGCTGGAAGACGCGCTGGTCCGGATCGAGGTCGGCGACGAGGTCAGCCTGCGGATCATCGACCGCGGTGTCGGTGCGATCAACGAGAACGACGTCAACCTGGCCATCGCGTCGAACGCCGTCATCATCGGCTTCAACGTGCGGCCGGCGGGCAAGGCCGGGGACCTGGCCGAGCGCGAGGGCGTGGATGTCCGGTACTACTCGGTCATCTACTCGGCGATCGACGACATCGAGGCCGCCCTGAAGGGCATGCTCAAGCCGATCTACGAGGAGGTCACCCTCGGCCAGGCCGAGATCCGGGAGATCTTCCGCTCCTCGAAGGTGGGCAACATCGCCGGTTGCTGGGTGACCAGCGGCCTGATCCGCCGCAACGCCAAGGTCCGGTTGATCCGGGACGGCGCGGTGGTCGTCGACAACACCGAGTTGTCGTCGCTGAAGAGGTTCAAGGACGACGCGTCCGAGGTCCGCGAGGGCTTCGAGTGCGGTCTGACCATCAACAACTTCAACGACATCAAGATCGGTGACGTCGTCGAGGCGTTCGAGCTCCGCGAGAAGCCGCGCAGCTGAGGTTCGGTGACGGCCCGCGCCGGAAGGTCCGGGTCGTCGGAGTAACGTCCGGGGAGACGGTGTTCTCCCCGGACGTACTCATGAATGAGGGAGTGAGCCCTGATGGGTGAAGCAAGGGCGAAGCAGCTGGCCGACCGGATCCAGGTGCTCGTCGCGGAACTGCTCGAGCGCCGGGTCAAGGACCCCCGGCTGGGCTTCGTCACGGTGACGGACGCCCGGCTGACCGGCGACCTGCGCGAGGCCAGCGTCTTCTACACGGTGTACGGCGACGAGCAGGCCCGCGCGTCCACCGCGGCCGCGCTGGAGTCTGCCCGCGGCCTGATCCGCAGCGAGGTCGGCAAGGCGCTCGGTCTGCGTCATGCTCCGAGCGTCGCGTTCTTCCTGGACGCCGTACCGGAGAACGCCGGTCAGATCGAGGAGCTGCTGGAGAAGGCGCGGATGGCCGACGCCGAGGTGGCCAAGGCCGCCGCCGGCGCCAAGCCGGCCGGCGAGGCGGATCCGTACAAGCGCAAGGACGATGACGACGACGAGGACGACGAGGACTGAGTGGCTGACTTCACCCCGGCATCCGACGGGATCGTCGTCGTCGACAAGCCGGGTGGGATGACCTCGCACACTGTCGTCTCCCGGGTCCGCCGGATCGCCGGGACCAGGAAGGTCGGCCATGCCGGCACCCTGGACCCGATGGCGACCGGCGTACTCGTCGTCGGCCTCAACCGCGCGACCCGGCTGCTCGGCCATCTGCAGTTGGCGGACAAGTCGTACGACGCGACGATGCGGCTCGGCGCGACTACGACGACCGACGACGCCGAGGGCGAGATCGTGTCGACGTACCCGGTCGACGGCGTGACGGCGGAGGCGATCTCCGCGGCTGTGGACGGCTTCAAGGGCGAGATCTCGCAGGTGCCGTCGAAGGTGTCCGCGATCAAGGTCGACGGCAAGCGCGCGTACGAACGCGTCCGGGCCGGCGAGGAGGTCGCGCTCAAGGCGCGTGCTGTCACGGTCTCGCGGTACGACATCCTCGACGTCCGGGTCGGCGCCGACGCGATCGACGTGGACGTGTCGGTCGACTGCTCCAGCGGCACGTACATCCGGGCGCTGGCTCGCGACCTGGGTGCCGAGCTCGGCGTCGGCGGTCATCTGACCGCACTGCGTCGGACCCGGGTGGGTGCGTTCGATCTCAAAGCGGCCCACAGCCTGGAGTCGCTGGCCGAGTCTTTCGACTGGCTCCCGATCGCGGACGTTGCCGCCGGCACCTTCCCGCGGTACGACGCGGACGACGTCCAGGCCGCCGCGATCCGGACCGGCCGCCCTCTGCCCGGCCTCAACCTCGAGCCGGGGCAGACCGCGATGTTCGACCCGACCGGCACGTTCCTGGCGCTCTACGAACCCCACGGCCCGGTCGCCAAACCCACGGCGGTCTTCGTCAGCTGATGCCCGTGGGTACTGGAACCCATGGGCGAGGAGGAGCTGGCAGTCGAGTTCGGGACCGTCGCCGAGTGGACGGCTGATGCCGTCGACGAGCTGGGTCCCGAGTACGCGATCGTCGCCGGCTGCCGGGGGAGCGGCGACCCGGCGTTACTCGATTGGCTGGCCAAGGCGTGTGGCATCGGCCCCGGGACGTCGTTGGTCGACGTAGGCGCGGGTGTTGGCGGAGCGTCCGCCTGGGCGGCGCAGACGTACGGCGTACGCCCGGTGCTGGTCGATCCGATGAACGAGGCCTGTCGGTCGGTGCGGCGGATGTTCGAGCTGTCCGCGGTGTGCGCGGCGGGTGAGCGGCTGCCCTTCGTGGATGACCAGTTCGACGTTGTCTGGTGCGTCGGCGTGCTGTGCACGGTGCACGAGAAGTCGGTGCTGCTTCGGGAGCTGCGGCGAGTGCTGAGACCGGGTGGATCGCTCGGGATGATGGTGCTGGTGGCCGAGCCGTCGCTGCACAGCGACGTACCGCATGGGAACGAGTTCCCGCGTGAGGACGAGCTGGTCGGGCTGATCGACGACGCGGGCTTCGTGCTTCGCGAGTTGGTCGAGGCGCCGATCGACAACGTGCCGACCGAGTGGACGCAGCAGGCCGAGCATGTCGACGAGTTGCTGGAGAAGTTGCACGGGAGCGACGAGCGGTGGCTGGCGGCTCAGGAGCAGGCGAAGAAGATGTCGCACCTGCTGTCGACGCGCCAGGTGACTCGCCGGCTGGTGCACGCGGTGAAATCTGTCGGTGCCGTCTCGTAGCGTTCGACCCATGAAATACGGGTTCGTGATGGCGTACGGCGGCGCGCGGGACGCGGCTGAGCTCGCGCCGATCGCCGAGGAGCACGGGTGGGACGGGTTCTTCGTGTGGGAGTCGATCTGGGGGATCGACGCCTGGGTGATGCTCGGGGCGGCTGCGATGACCACGCAGCGGATCCGGCTGGGGACGATGCTGACACCGCTGCCGCGGCGGAAACCGTGGGATGTCGCGGGTCAGGTCTCGACCGTGGACAACCTGAGCGGCGGACGGGTGATCCTGTCGGTCGGTCTGGGAGTGACCGGCGATGACCGGTTCTGGCTGTTCGAGGACGATCCGGGGCGGAAGACCCGTGCGGAGCTGATGGACGAGTCGTTGGAGATGCTGCAGCACCTGTGGCGCGACGAGCCGTTCGAGTACTCCGGGAAGCATTACCGGTCCAGGAAGATCGCCGAGCTGAACCCGCCGGCGCCACCGCCTCCGGTGCAGCAGCCGCGGGTGCCGACCTGGGTGGTCGGCGGCTGGCCACGGCCGAAGTCGATGCGCCGGGCGGCGCTGCAGGACGGCTGGCTGCCGAACTACGTCGCCCCGGCCGGCGGTGAGCCGGGTGAGCTGACGCCGGAGCTCCTCGCCGACGGCATCGACTGGATCCGCCGGGAGCGTGCCGCCCACGACCTGAGCATGGACGGGTACGACATCGTCGCCGAGGGCAACACCCGCGCCGACGACCCGAACGCCGCCGACACGGTCCGTCCGTGGGCCGAGGCGGGCGCCACCTGGTGGATCGATGCCGACTGGTCCTCGATGGATCGCGACGTCGTCCGCCAAGCCGCGGAACGCCGCCTCAAAGCCGGACCACCCCGTATCGACTGAGCACGTACGCTGGAGTGGTGCGTTCTCGTCCGACCTTGGCATGGGCCCCCGGGCCTGAGGTGCTGGCGTTGGAGCCCGGGTCGACCGACATCGGCCCGGTCGCGCAGACCGTGGCCGCCGGCGGAGTCGTCGTACTGAGCGGCGCCGGCATCTCCACCGAGTCCGGCATCCCCGACTACCGCGGTGAGTCCGGCAGCCTGCGGACGCACACCCCGATGACGTACGGCGACTTCGTGGCCAGCGAAGCGGGCCGCCAGCGGTACTGGGCGCGCAGCCACCTCGGCTGGCGCACGATCGCCCGCGCCGCCCCGAACGACGGTCACCGTGCCGTCGCAGCGCTCCAGGCCCGCGGCTACCTCAGCGGCGTGATCACCCAGAACGTCGACGGCCTCCACCAGGCCGCCGGCGCGCGCGACGTGATCGAATTGCACGGCAACCTCGACCGCGTCATCTGCCTCAGTTGCGGTACGACGTCCGCCCGCGAGGCCCTCGACCGCCGCCTGAAGGCCGCGAACCAGGACTTCGAGGCCGAGGTCACCCGGATCAATCCCGACGGCGACGCCGAACTCCCGGCCGAGGCCGTCGGCACGTTTCGCCTGGTCGACTGCACCAACTGCGGCGGCATCCTCAAACCCGACGTCGTCTTCTTCGGCGAGAACGTGCCGCGGACCCGCGTCGAGCGCTGCTACAAGCTCATCGACGACGCGAACGCCGTACTCGTCCTCGGCTCGTCCCTCACGGTGATGTCCGGCTTCCGCTTCGTCCGGCACGCGGCGAAGTCCGGGACCCCGGTCCTGATCATCAACCAGGGCCTGACCCGCGGCGACCCGTACGCGACCCAGCGGATCAACCTCCCGCTGGGCCAGGCCCTGACGGAACTGCTCGCAGAAACCACCGGGCCGAGCCCTGCGTGAGGTGGCTCGGCCCGGGGTCCGCAGTACGGATTGGAAAGGGTCAGCGTTGCGCGCTGGTCCGTACGCGGTTCAGGGAGGCCTGCACGGCCTGGGGTGATGCAGCAGCCTGCTTCGCGAGCGTCCGCGCCCTGGCAGCCCAGGCGGACTGCTCCGCCGCGGTCACCGTGGCCGGCGCACCGGTCAGCGTCTTGTAGGTGAGGGCGGCCATCCCGGCCTCACCCTCGTAGCGCGGGTGGTAGTTGAAGGCCCGGAGCAGGTTGATGTCCTTGCCCTGGATCCACGCCTGCCCGTCCGGCGCACAGGCGTCGTGCCCGGTCGACGGCCCGAACGTGTCGACGTACGTCGCTCCGCCCGCCGCGGCCGCGTTCGACACGGCCGCGTTCAGCGCCTGCTCGATCGAGTACAGGTAGGTGTAGTCGCCGTCGGCGAACGGCAGCACCGATGGGCAGGTGCCGTGCTCCGGCGCGATCTTCGGGTACCCGATCAGCAGGATCTTCGCCTTCGGTGACCGGGCTTTGATGCCCTGGACAACAACTGCGATCCGGGTCTGGGTCTGCGCGATCTTGGCCCGCAGCGTGTCCACCCCGTCGACCGTGAAGTGGGCCTTGCACGGTGCGCCGGTCGGGTCGGAGGCCCGCAGCCCGGGGCAGGTGTCGATGATGCTGCCGAACACGCCGAAGTCGTTCCCGCCGATCCCCAGCGTCACGAGATCCGTGTCCGGCGTCAGCGCGTTGAACTGCGGCGCCGCCGTACCGAGCACTGTGCTCTGCGGCTGGGTCATGTTGGTCGTATCGGCGCCGCCGCAGCTCACGTCGGTCAGACGCACGTGCAGCGCGGCCGCCAGCAGCTTCGGATAGTTGTTGTACGACCGGACGCAGCCGAGCGACAGTAGATCCGGCAGCGGGACGAACGGCGCCGACGTGTACGAGTCGCCGAGCGCGACGTAATGGAAGAACCGCGGAGCGGCCGAGGCGTTGGCAACCGGAATGCTGCCGAGCAGAACGAGTGCCGTGCAGGCAGCAAGCAGACGACGTAGCTTCACGAGACCTCCCCAGGGCTCACCCAGTGCGCGGCCCACCCTAAGTTGAGTCACGGCACGATTACAAGGGGTGATCGTGGACCTGCTGCACAGAATCTGCGGACGGCATGGAATCCTGCTGTCATGCGTGTCTGGCACGGATTGGACCAGGTGAGCCCGGATTTCGGGCCGACGGTCGTCACGATCGGCAACTTCGACGGTGTGCACCGCGGTCATCAGGAGGTGCTCGCGCACGCCAAGGCGCGGGCGGCCGAGCTGGGCGGGCTGCCGGTGGTCGCGCTCACCTTCGACCCGCACCCGATGCGGGTACTGCGGCCCGACCACGCGCCGCTGATGCTGAGCGAACCCGAACAGCGGGCCGAGCTGCTCGGTCGGCACGGCGCCGACGCGGTGCTGATCCTCCCGTTCACCAAGGAGGTGTCGGGCTGGCCGCCGGAGGAGTTCATCGACCGGGTGCTGGTCACCGCGCTGCACGCGAAGGCTGTCGTGGTCGGCGAGAACTTCCGCTTCGGCCACAAGGCGGCCGGGCACGTCGACACGCTCGTCCAGGCGGGTACGCAGTACGGCTTCCAGGTCGAAGGGCTGAGCCTGGCGGGGGAGCAGCAGCCCTGGTCGTCGACGTACGTTCGTCAACAGCTCGCTGACGGTGACGTCGAGGCGGCCGCGGAGGCGCTCGGCCGGCCGTTCCGGGTCACCGGCGTGGTCGTCGAGGGCGACAAGCGCGGCCGTGAGCTCGGCTACCCGACCGCCAACATCCCCGCCGACCCCGGCGCCGCCGTACCGCAGGACGGTGTGTACGCCGGTTGGCTGACCGTACTGACCCCGGCTCCCGGCGCCCCGGCGTACCCGGACCCGCTGCCCGCGGCGATCAGCGTCGGCAGCAACCCGACCTTCGACGGCGTCGACCGCCGGGTCGAGTCGTACGTGCTGGACCGCGACGATCTCGAGCTGTACGGCGCGAAGGTCGCGATCGACTTCGTGGCCCGGCTGCGCGGTACGCAGATCCGTTTCGACACCATCGACGACCTGCTCGTGCAGATGAAGGCCGACGTCGACGGCGCCCGTGGCCTGCTGGCGGGGGATTAGGGTGACGCGTCCACGGACTGATACGCTGGCTGCTGCCGTCTGAACGGCCGCGGACAGAGAGTGCTCGGGTGAAGAATGCCCCGGTGCGCCGCGCAACGGAAATCGAGAGGAAACCTGTGTCATCGATTGATGCCGCAACGAAGAAGACGATCATGGGTGAGTACGCCCTGACCGAGGGTGACACCGGGTCCCCCGAGGTCCAGGTCGCGCTGCTGACGCACCGCATCGCACACCTCACCGAGCACCTCAAAGAGCACAAGCACGACCACCACAGCCGTCGTGGCCTGCTGCTGCTCGTCGGCCAGCGCCGCCGGCTGCTGAACTACCTGGCGAAGAAGGACATCAACCGCTACCGGTCCTTGATCGAGCGGCTCGGCCTTCGCCGATGACGTCGCGAGGAGCGGCCCCCGAAACCTGGGTGGCCGCTCCTGGCGTATCCGCGCCCGGGTGACCTCCCGGTCGCGGCACAACTGAATACAGACGCAAGACGTACGAGGCGACGCGAAGCGCGTGGCGGGAGGACGACCGGTCCTCGGTAGTGGCTTTCGGAACAACAGTTTCCGCGGGCCTCGATCGAAGACCGGCACCCCGGCAGCTCGCGCCTCGCAGTCGTCACACTGTGAGAGAGGGGTATCCCGTGTCGGGATCCACAAGTGCGCCCATGGAGGGCGCCGAATTCGCTGAGGCCGTCATCGACAACGGCAGCTTCGGCACCCGCACCATCCGCTTCGAGACGGGCCGTCTGGCCCAGCAGGCCGCGGGCTCCGCGGCTGCCTACCTCGACGGCGACACGATGGTGCTGTCGGCCACCACGGCCAGCAAGAAGCCCAAGGACCAGTTCGACTTCTTCCCCTTGACGGTCGACGTCGAGGAGCGGATGTACGCCGCGGGCCGCATCCCGGGCTCGTTCTTCCGCCGCGAGGGTCGCCCGTCCGAAGAGGCGATCCTGACCTGCCGGCTGATCGACCGCCCGCTGCGGCCGTCGTTCGTGTCCGGCCTGCGGAACGAGATCCAGGTCGTCATCACGGTCCTGGCGCTGAACCCGGACAAGCTGTACGACGTGCTCGCGATCAACGCGGCCTCGATGTCGACGCAGCTGGCCGGCCTGCCGTTCTCCGGCCCGATCGGCGGCGTCCGCGTCGCGCTGATCGAGGGCCAGTGGGTGGCGTTCCCGACCCACACCGAGCTGGAGGACGCGGTCTTCGACATGGTGGTCGCGGGCCGGGTCACCGAGACCGGTGACGTCGCGATCATGATGGTCGAGGCCGAGTCGACCCCGGGCACCTTCGAGAAGGTCGCCGCCGGTGTCCAGGCGCCGACCGAGGAGATCGTGGCCGAGGGCCTCGAGGCATCCAAGGCGTTCATCAAGACGCTGGTCGAGGCGCAGGCCGATCTGGCCCGCCGGGCCGCGAAGCCGACCGGTGAGTTCCCGGTCTTCCCGGACTACCAGGACGACGCGTTCGCCGCGGTCGAGGCCTCGGCGAGCGAGGAGCTCGCCCAGGCGCTGACGATCGCCGGCAAGCACGAGCGTGACGACGCCACCGACGCGGTCAAGGCCGCCACCGTGGACAAGCTGGCCGCCGACTTCGAGGGCCGCGAGAAGGAGCTGTCCGCAGCCTTCCGCTCGCTGACCAAGAAGCTGGTCCGGCAGCGGGTGCTCAAGGAGAAGGTCCGCATCGACGGTCGCGGTCTGACCGACATCCGTCCGCTCAAGGCACAGGTGCGGGTGCTGCCGCGGGTTCACGGTTCGGCGCTGTTCGAGCGCGGCGAGACCCAGATCCTGGGTGTCACCACGCTGAACATGCTCCGGATGGAGCAGCAGCTGGACACGCTGTCCCCGGAGACCCGCAAGCGCTACATGCACAACTACAACTTCCCGCCGTACTCGACCGGTGAGACCGGCCGGGTGGGTTCGCCGAAGCGTCGCGAGATCGGTCACGGCGCGCTGGCGGAGCGGGCCCTGGTGCCGGTGCTGCCGTCGCGCGAAGACTTCCCGTACGCGCTGCGTCAGGTGTCCGAGGCGCTCGGCTCGAACGGCTCGACCTCGATGGGTTCGGTCTGCGCCTCGACGCTGTCGCTGCTGTCGGCCGGTGTGCCGCTGAAGGCGCCGGTCGCCGGTATCGCGATGGGCCTGATCTCGGGCGAGATCGACGGCGAGACGCAGTACGTCGCGCTGACCGACATCCTGGGCGCGGAGGACGCGTTCGGCGACATGGACTTCAAGGTCGCCGGTACGAAGGACTTCGTCACCGCCCTGCAGCTGGACACCAAGCTGGACGGCATCCCGGCCAGCGTGCTGGCCGGTGCGCTGACCCAGGCCAAGGACGCCCGCCTGACGATCCTTGACGTGATGGCCAAGGCCATCGACGCGCCGGGTGAGATGAGCGAGTTCGCCCCGCGGGTCATCTCGGTGAAGGTCCCGGTCGACAAGATCGGCGAGGTCATCGGCCCGAAGGGCAAGATGATCAACCAGATCACCGAGGACACCGGCGCCGACATCTCGATCGAGGACGACGGCACCGTGTACATCGGCGCGACCGACGGCCCGTCGGCCGAGGCGGCCCGGGCCGCGATCAACGCGATCGCGAACCCGACCATGCCGGAGAAGGGTGAGCGCTACCTGGGCACGGTCGTGAAGACGACCAACTTCGGTGCGTTCATCAGCCTGCTGCCGGGCAAGGACGGCCTGCTGCACATCAGCAAGCTGCGTCCGCTGGCCGGTGGCAAGCGGGTCGAGGCCGTCGAGGACGTGCTCTCGGTCGGCCAGAAGCTGCAGGTCGAGATCGCCGAGATCGACGACCGGGGCAAGCTGTCGCTGATCCCGGTGATCGAGGGCGAAGAGAAGTCCGAAGAGAAGGCTGAGTCTTCCGCCGAGTGACTCGTGCAATCACCAGCACACTGCTGAGCCCGGAGGCGGGCGGTCCGGTGAAACGGACCGTCCTGCCCTCCGGGCTTCGTGTGCTCTCCCAATCCGTCCCAGGCTTCCGCTCGGTCACGTTCGGACTCTGGGTCGGCGTCGGCTCCCGGGACGAACCGGAGCAGCTGGCCGGCGCCACACACTTCCTCGAACACCTGCTGTTCAAGGGCACCGAGCGTCGCGACGCGCTGGAGATCTCCGCCGCGATCGATGCGGTCGGCGGTGAGATGAACGCGTTCACCGGCAAGGAGTACACCTGCTACTACGCGCGGGTGCTCGACTCCGACCTGCCGCTCGCGGTCGACGTCATCTGCGACATGATCACCTCCGCGACGCTGACCGACGCGGATGTCGAGAGTGAGCGCGACGTCATCGACGAAGAGATCGCGATGCACGCCGACGAGACGTCGGACCACATCCACGACCTGTTCGCCGAGCAGCTGTGGGGCAAGTCCCCGCTCGGCCGTTCGATCACCGGTACGCCGGAATCAGTCGCCGGACTGTCCCGCCAGCAGGTCGTCGGCTGGTACCGGCGGCGCTACAAGCCGTCGAACATCGTCGTCTCGGTGGCCGGCAACGTCGACCACGCCGAGGTCGTTCGCCTGGTACGCAAGGCGTTCGAGCGCCACTGGGTCACCGCCGAGGCCGAGCCGGTCGCGGTACGACGTGACCCGGGCAAGCGTATCCCGACGTACGGCGGGGTGCAGGTGCATCACCGCGACGTCGAGCAGGCGCATCTGGTGCTCGGGATGCCCGGCCTGGTCCGGAGCGACGAACGGCGGTACATCGCCGGCGTACTGCACGGGATCGTCGGCGGCGGGATGTCGTCGCGGCTCTTCCAGGAGGTGCGGGAGAAGCGCGGCCTGGCGTACTCCGTGTTCACGTTCGGTTCGGCGTACGCCGACTCCGGCATGGTCGGCGTGTACGCCGGATGCCTGCCGAAGAAGGCCCCCGAGGTACTCGACGTGATTCGCGGCGAGCTCGAGGCGATTGCCAATGGCAACATCACGCCGGACGAACTGCTGCGTGGCAAGGGCCAGATGCGCGGCTCGGTCGTGATGGGCCTGGAGGACACCGGCGCCAAGATGACCCGCATCGCCAAGGCGGAGCTGGTCTACGGCGAGCTCCCCACGGTCGACGAGATCCTGCACCGGATCGACTCCGTCACCCTGGACGAGGTCACCGCCCTGGCCGCCGACCTCTACGCCGGCACCCCGGCCCTGACCGTCATGGGCCCGTTCGACGAGGACACCACCGCCTTCACCGTGTAGCTCCCGGGTGGCAGACTGAAGTATGGCCTGGGGGAGGCTTGGGGGCAGGTCGTGGGCACACTCGAGGACTTCCGGGGTGAGCTGATTCATCCGGGCGATCCGTCGTACGACGAGTATCGCCAGGTGTGGAACGGGTCGATCGATCGTCGGCCCGGGGTGATCGCACGATGTACCGGCGTCGCCGATGTGCGAAGTGCGCTCGCGTATGCGCGTCGTACCGGCGGGCCGGTCGCGGTGCGGGGTGGCGGGCACAGCTTCCCGGGCCACTCGACGTGTGACGGCGGGATCGTGCTGGACCTGAGTCCGTTGAAGGGGATCCGGGTCGATCCGGTACGGCGTACCGCTCGCGCGCAGGCCGGCGTACTGCTGGGGGAGCTCGACCGCGAGACACAGGAGTTCGGCCTGGCGACACCGGCCGGAATCGTCACGCACACAGGGCTTGCCGGGCTGACGCTCGGTGGCGGGATCGGCTGGCTGATGCGCAAGCACGGGCTGACGATCGACAACCTGCTCTCGGTCGATGTCGTCACGGCCGAGGGCGAGCTGCTGACGGCAGACGAGGAACACAACGCGGAGCTTTTCTGGGGGATCCGCGGCGGTGGCGGGAACTTCGGCGTCGTCACGGAGTTCGAGTTCCAGCTGCATCCGGTCGGCCCGACCGTGTACGCCGGAATCATCGCGTGGCCGATGGAGCAATCTCCTGAGGTGATGCGCTTCTACCGTGACTGGATCAAGGACGTCCCGGATGAGCTGACCACGGCGATCGTCCACCGGTGTCTTCCTTCGCTGCCGACGATCCCGTCCGAGCTGCACGCCCGGCCGGCGGTGGTCGTGGTGGTGAGCTACTCCGGTGCCGTCGAGGACGGCGAGCGAGTGGTCGCGCCGTTGAAGGCCTTCGCGCCACCGATGCTGGACCTCTGCACCGCGCGGCCGTTCCTGAGCCTGCAGTCGATGCTCGACCCGACCTTCCCGCACGGGCGCTGGTACTACACCCGAGCGTGCGACGTCGACGAGCTGACCGACGAGGTGATCGACATCGCCGTCGAACGTGGTCAGGCGATCGATTCACCGTTCTCGCTGTTCCCGATCTTCCAGCTCGGCGGCGCGATCTCACGCGTGGACCCGGACAGCACGGCGTACGGCGGCCGCTCGCACGGGCACGCGTTCAACTTCGTTGGCGCCACCCTCGGTCCGGACGGGTTCGACGCGCAGCGCGAGTGGGTCCGCGAGTCCTCGAAGGCCCTCGAACCCCACCAGGCCGGCGTCTACATCAACTTCCTCACCGACGAGGGCAGCGACCGGATCCGCTCGGCGTACGGCGCGACGACGTACGACCGACTGCAGGCACTCAAGCAGAAGTACGACCCCGGGAACCTCTTCCACCTGAATCAGAACATCCCGCCGAGCTGAGCCGGACGGGCAGTGTCCGGTAGCCACGGAGGACGAGGCGGTCGCGGCGGGTGGCCTGGCCGGCCGGCGTGATCGTCGGGAAGCGGTCGACCAGGCGAGCGAACGCCACCTTCGCCTCCAAGCGAGCCAGGCTGTTGCCCAGGCAGATGTGCGCGCCGGCGCCGAAGCTCAGCGGTTTGTTGTCGGCGCGCGCCGGATCGAAGCGATCGGGCTCCGGAAACCGTGCCGGATCACGGTTCGCGGCGCCGAGCAGCAGGATGAGATCGCTGCCTGCAGGCATCGAGACGCCGGCCGCCGACAGCCCGTCTGTACGAGCGACGCGGGTCGTGACCTGCACGGGGGAGTCGTAGCGCAGGACCTCCTCGACGAAGGCCGCCGGATCTGAGGCGAGGTGTGATTGGCCGAGCAGGATCGCGAGGCCGTTGCCGAGCAGATCCGTCGTGGTCTCGAACCCGGCGACGAGGAGCAGGATCAGGTTCGCGAGCAGCTCCTCGTCGGACAGCCGTCCGTCGCCCGCGTCCCGCGCGGCGACCAGCGCACTGACGAGGCTGCCGGGCGCCGGATCGCGGATCAGTCGGACGAAGTACTCGCCCAGCTCACGCGCCGCCGCGTCCGCGGATTCGTCGGACGTATCGGTGAGTTCGAGCGCTGCGGTCAGATCGGAGGCGAGCGGCCGGAAGCGATCTCGCTCCGATGCTGGTACGCCGAGCAGTTCGCAGATGACCGTGACCGGCAGCTGGAAGGCGAACCGGTCCATGAAATCCACCTCAGCCGGAAGACCGTCGAGCAGGTCGTCGACCGCTTTCTCGATGGCCGGCTGCAGAGCGGCGACGCGGCGTGGCGTGAAGACCTGTGAGATCAGCGACCGCATCCGCCCGTGCTCCGGCGGGTTGGCCCGGAGGATCGATCGCTGCATCAACTCCAGCGCCGGTTGGCTCGACGGATCGGTCCGGATCCGAAGCCCGGATTCCGCAGTACTTCGTTGACCGCCGCGTAGCCGACGATCACGAAGACGGTGTCGGTGATCGGCAGGACCGGCCCGAGACGATGCGCCTCGGCGTACAGCGGGAACGGATCGGTCCGGCCCGCGGGGGAGAGCAGCGACTCGATGAGGTTCATACCCGCCGCCCGAGGAGGAGGTAGCCGACGGCGTACAGGGTCGCGCCGGCGACCTCGAAGATCTGGATCAGGCCGAACTTCGGGCCTGACGTGAAGATGAACAGGCCGCCGATCGTGTAGGCAAGGGCGCCGACACCGAGCAGTACGCCGGTCAGCCGTTGCCGAAGCGTCCATCCCAGCCAGAGATAGCTCAGCGGGAAGACGAGCAACGCCGGGAACACGATCAGAGCGGCGGGTGTGTCGAGGTCCGCGGGTTCGTGCACCATGCTTGGCGCGTACTCAGCCCGCACCGGGTTGTGCGAGCCGTCGAAGATGATCAACGCGAACCAGAGCAAGGTGCCGACCAGCGCGGCGTACCAGGCGGCGAGGTCGCGGCGCCGGGAGACTTGGTTGCCCAGCGCAATCATGCTGGCCAGGCAGACGATCTGGAGTGCCAGGCCGGCTGCCTGGATGTCATGCGTGAGCCCGTAGCGCTCGCCGACGTCCGCGATGCTCCAGCCGTCGCGGGCGGGATGCAGCAGGGTCCCGAGCCAGAACACCGGCCCGCCGATGAACGCGGTCAGTCGTGCGGTGGTGCGCAGTTGCCGGCGCAGGCCGGTCGGCGCGGGCAGGGTCTCGGTCATCGCAGCTCCGATTCACTAGAGTGTCACACTAGCGAATCACTAGTGACTCGCTCTAGTCAACTGGTAGTCTGCCGGTCATGAGCACGCGAGCGGAGAAGGCGCAGGCCAACCGGCAACGGATGCGGACCGCGGCGCAGACCCTGTTCATCAGCCGGGGGTACTCCGCGACGTCGATGCAGGCGATCGCCGACGAGGCCGGGATGGCGGTGCAGACGCTGTACTTCACCTTCCGGACCAAGCGCGCGCTGCTCAGTGAGTTGCTCGACGTCGCGGTCGCTGGGGACGACGAACCGGTGCCGACACTGGAACGGCCGCGGGTGGTGGCCGCTATCGACAATCCGGATCCGGTAGCGCAGCTGCATGAGCTGGCGGGGATCGCCCGGGAGATCTACGAGCGGGTCGCGCCGGTCCTCCAGGTGGTCGCGCATGCAGCGCCGGGTGATCCTGAGATCCACGAGCTGTGGATGACCAACAACGCCCAGCGGGCCGTCGCGATGGAGCGGTTCATCACCGCGCTCGCCGGCAAGACCGCGCTACGCGACGGGCTCGATGTCGCGATGGCGACCGATATCGCACTCGCTCTGCAGAGCCCGGAGATGTACCAGTTCTTCACCACGCGCCGGGGCTGGTCGCCGGCGCGCTGGGAGAAGTGGACCGCGGACGCGCTCGTGACACAGCTCCTTCCACCCCGGTAAAGTCCTGCGTCACAACGTGATCTGCCACTGGATCCCATCTGGACGGGCGGGGCCCGATTCAGGGATGACACGCATTTGACGGCTGAGATGAGCTGCGCTGAAAGGCGCGGCTCCGGCCTGCTCTGCGTGGAAGAGGATCCTTGTGCTGGATGCGTTTCGTACTGCCCGCACGTCGTTGGTCGATGCCGTCCGGGTTGCTCCGGGGTGGCTGGCGGCGTACTCGATGTTGCAACTGGTCCTGGCGTTCCTGCCGGGTGCGCAGGTTGTGCTGATCCGTTCGCTGGTCGACGGCGGTGGGACCTGGGGACCGCTGCTGGGGCTGACCGTCGTGGTCGGCGCGATGTACCCGATCACCCAGGTGTCGAACATCGCCGGTCAGCGGATGATGTTGCGGCTGAGGCTCGACTATCGCGTTGAGCTTGCGCACGTGGCGGCGCGGTTGAGTCCGAGTCGGTTGGCCGAGCCGGACGTGGTCAGGGATCTGGAGGCGAGTCAGTCCGCCACGGATCCCATGAGTGATGTCGCCGGCAAGCCGGTGCAGGTGTTGAGCGCGGCGGTCACGTCGGTGCTGTTGTGCATCGCGATCGCGTCGATCAACCTGTTGTCCGGCCTGTTGGTGCTCGCCGCGCTGGTGCCGACCGTGCTCGCGTTCACGCTGATCTCGCGGATGGAGGCGAAGGGGTGGCCGCGGGTCGGCGAGCACGAGCGCGCGGCGGCGTACGCGACCGAACAACTGATCCAGCAGCGCTCAGGCACCGAGCTCGCCGTTCTCGGATCCGGGTGGAAGGTTGCCGACCTGATCGCCGACAGCCGGACGCAGGCGACTCACGTCCTCGACCGGATGATCAGGACGGCGATGAACTTCGAGCTGGGCGCGGCAGTCGTCACCGTCCTGCTCTTCGGTGGAGCGCTCATTGCTCTCGTGGGCGGTGGCGCCGACGGGGGAGCGGCCGCCGCTGCGGTTGCCGGCACGATCACCGGTCTCAACGCGATCCGTCAATGTGGGTACGCATTCGGCAGCATCGTGACCGCGGCTCCGCAGGCCATGATCTACAGGCGTTTCGTCGACGGCGTGCCGCCCGCCGCGCGCCAGACCGTCGTACCGCAGGTTGAATCAATCGCCCTCGAGCACGTCAGCTTCCGGTACGGCGAAGCACCTGTGCTGCAGGACGTCTGCATCGAGGCGCGCCGCGGCGAACTCGTCGCGCTGGTCGGCGTGAACGGTGCGGGGAAGTCCACCGCGATCAACCTGCTCGTCGGCAGCCTGAGTCCGGACTGCGGACGGGTGCTGATCGACGGCAAGGACGCAGCGGACCTGACCGAGGCCGAGCGTCTCGGGTACTTCGGCCTGCTGGTACAGGAATTCGGCCGCTTCGAGTTCACCCTCCGCGATGCCGTCGCGCTCGGATCGCCGGACCCGGTGAGCGACCACGCCGTGCACGCCGCCCTCGCGGATACCTTCGCGGTCGGCCTGTCCCTGGACACGCAGCTGGGTCAGCAGTGGGGCGGCACCGGCATATCTGGTGGCCAATGGCAACGACTTGCGCTGGCGCGGATCCGGCTGCGGGACGCCGGCGTCTGGATCCTCGACGAACCCACGTCGGCGATCGACGCGGAAGCCGAGCGCGAGATCTTCGCCGACCTCCGCCGTACCAAGCAAGCACGCATCACGATCGTCGTATCGCACCGCGCCTGGACGTTGCGTGAGATGGATCGCATCTACGTCATCGACGGCGGCGCGGTGGTGCAGCAAGGAACCTACCCCGAACTGATGGCGCGGCAAACCGGCCGGTTCGCCCGGCTGTTCGCCGCGCAGCACGAATAACTGCGTGCAAGCGTTCGAATACTCGTTGGAGGGCCAGACTGAGCATTTGTGAGCACATGACCAAATTGCTGTGATCTGGCTTGTCATCTGATGACTCCGACGGACTGATCTGATTAAGTGTGTGCTCGCGCCGTGAGGAACGGCTGGTCATCTGAGGTCTTGGCAAAGTAACGCCTACGTTACGCGCCGCCGCTTTGTGCCTGACAACGTTGACATGCGCAGTTTCGACCAGCAACCATGACGCTTGATCCGCCCGCCTAGCGGCCCTCCCGCCGAGGAAGTTGGTTTGACCGTGCGACGTCTGACTGGGGTAGTGGGGGCGGCACTCGGCTTAGCGCTGGTGCTCGCCTCGTGTGGGGACGGCAAGAGCAGCGACAGCGGCTCCGGTGGTGGCGCGAAGAGCGAAGTCATCGCGATCGCCGCCGACCCGCTGGAGTACATCAACCCGCTGAACGAGAACGGCAGTCCGGGCATCCAGATCGCGATGGCGATGTTCGCGCCGCTGGTGACCACGGACCCGAACACGGGCAAGCTGCAGAACGTGATGGCCGACTCGGTCACGCCGGACAAGACCAGCCAGACCTGGACCATCAAGCTGAAGCCCGGCAACACGTTCCAGAACGGCCAGGCCGTCACCGCGAAGGACTACGTCGACAGCTGGAACATGACCGCCGAGGGCTCGAACGCCTGGAAGAACAACGGGTTCTTCTCCAAGGTCGACGGGTACGAAGCGCTGAACCCGCCGACCGCGGACGGCGCCACGCCGAAGCCCACCGCGGTGAAGACGCTGAGCGGCCTGAAGCAGGTCGACAACCTGACCTTCACCGTGAAGCTGAAGGTGCCGTTCTCGCAGTTCGGCCTGACCCTGCAGTACCTCGGCCTCGCCCCGCTGCCGGAGGAGGTCCGGAAGAACCCGGACGCCTACAAGCGCAAGCCGATCGGCAACGGCCCGTACAAGCTGGCCGCCGACTGGAACGCCGGTGACGACATCAAGCTGGCCAAGTGGGACGGCTACAAGGCTTCGGCCGCGCCCGAGGCCGACTCGATCACGTACCGGTTCATCCCGAACGCGGACACGGCCTACAACGAGTTCCTGGCCGGCAACGTGGACTTCACCGACGTGCCGTCGACCAAGGTCAAGAGCTTCAAGACCGACGCGCCGGACCAGTGGGTGACCAGCGTGAGCTCCGGTGCGAACTACCTCGTGTTCCCGGCCTGGGACGCGCGGTACAAGAACCCGAAGCTGCGGCACGCGTTCTCGGAGGCGATCGACCGCAAGGCCTTCGCCGACCTGGTCGGCCTGTCCGACCCGGCCAAGGGCCTGATCGCGCCGGACATCAACGGCTACCGCGCCGACGCCTGCAAGTACTGCGACTTCGACGCCGGCAAGGCGAAGGCCGATCTGCAGGCGGCCGGCGGCTTCTCCGGCGTCGTCAACATCAGCTACAGCACCACGTCCGCGACCGGGCAGATCTTCGCCGAGGCGATCGGGAACATGCTCCGGCAGAACCTCGGCCTGCAGGTGAAGTACACCGGCAAGCAGGGTTCGGAGATCACCGAGCTCGCCGACAGCCGCAAGCTGGACGGTCTGCGGTTCGGCGGCTGGGGTCACGACTACCCGTCGATCGAGGACTACCTGACGCCGATGTTCAAGTCCAACGGTGACGCGAACTTCGCCGGCTACAGCAACCCGGCGCTGGACGCCGTCCTGGCCAAGGGCGACGCCGAGCCGGACCAGGACAAGGCGATCAAGCTGTACCAGCAGGCCGAGGACATCGCGCTCGAGGACATGCCGCTGATCCCGCTGTACACCAAGTCGAACGCGTACCTGCACTCGGCCAAGATCGAGCCGCGGGTGTCGAAGTACGTCGGTGTCTCGGCGCTCTGGGCCACGTTCAAGTGATTCGATTCGTCGCTCGCCGCGTCCTCGCGGCGATCCCGATCGGACTGGTCGTCACGCTGGGGGTCTACGCGCTCGTCTTCGCGATGCCCGGAGACCCCCTGCGTGAACTGGCCGGTGACAAGCCGATCCCGGCGGCCGTGCTGGCGGCCAAACGGGCCCAGTTCCACCTCGACGACCCCTTCATCGTCCAGTACCTGCTGAGCATGAAGGACATCCTCACCGGCCACTTCGGTACGACGTTCGCCGGCGCGGACATCGCCGACCAGCTGCGGCTGCGGATCCCGGTCACGCTGAAGCTGACGTTGCTGGCGAACGCGTTCCAGTGGACGCTCGGGCTGTTCTTCGGCATCTACGCCGGGTTCAAGCGCAACGGCTGGGTCGACCGGTCGTTGCTGCTGACAACCTTGGTGCTGCTGGCGGTGCCGGGACTGGTGGCGTACTTCGCCGCGCAGTACCTGTTCGGGGTCGAGCTGAAATGGTTCCCGGTGTCGGGTGTGCTCGAAGGGTTCCCGAGGTCGTATCTGCTGCCTGCGTTGGTGATCGGCGTCCTCGGGTTCGCCGGGCTGGCCCGGCTGCTGCGGACGTCGATCGTGGAGACGGTCAACGCGGACTTCGTGAAGACCGCGCGGGCCAAGGGCCTGGGGGAGCAGCGGGTGTTGTGGCGGCACATCCTGCCGAACGCGCTGCTTCCGGTGATCACGTTCATCGGTCTCGACCTGGCCGGCATGTTCGGCGGCGCGATCATCACCGAGAGCATCTTCAACCTGCCCGGGCTCGGCCAGTTCATGTTCCAGGCGATCAAGCTGAAGGAGGGTGGCGTCGTGGTGCTGCTGTCGACGCTGGCCTTCATCTCGTTCATCGTGATCAACCTGCTGGTCGACGTGCTGTACGGCGTCGTGGATCCGAGGGTGCGCAATGTCTGACGTCCAACAGATCACCGCGGCCGTCGGCGCCGAGGCGCAGGAGCTCGGCGACGGCCGCACCCTGTCCAACCGCGAGCTGCTGCGGGCGTTGCTGCGCAAGCCGCAGTTCGTACTGTGCAGCCTGCTGCTGCTGACGTTCTTCACGATGGCAGCGGTGCCGAAGCTGTTCACGTCCGCCGATCCGCGGTTCTGCGAGCTCGCCAAGAGCCGGCAGGGCCGCGGTCCCGGGCATCCGTTCGGCTTCGACATCCAGGGCTGCGACTACTTCGCCAACGTCATCTACGGCGCCCGCCCGTCGGTGCTGGTCAGCATCTGTGCGAGCTTCGGCGTGTTCATCCTGGCCGGCTCGCTCGGCCTGCTGGCGGGGTACTTCCCGGGGTTCGTCGACGGCCTGATCTCGCGGACGGCCGACGTACTGTTCTCGATCCCGGGCATCGTGGTGCTGATCGTGATCCTGAACTCCGTCCAGAACCGGAGCATCTGGATCATCGTCGGCGTCATCTTCCTGATCGGCTGGCCCGGCGGCATGCGGCTGATGCGGGCGACGGTGTTCTCGGTCCGCAACCGCGAGTACGTGCTCGCGGCCCGGTCGATCGGGGCGCCGCCGCTGCGGATCCTGCGCAAACACGTGTTCCCGAACGCGATGGCGCCGCTGCTGGCGATGACCACGCTCGGCATCGGCGGGATGGTCGGGCTGGAGGCCGCGCTGACCTTCCTCGGCGTCGGTCTGCAGCCGCCGTCGATCTCGTGGGGTTCGCAGTTCGGCGTGGCCGCGTCGTACCGCGACACCCCGCACCTGTTCATCTGGCCGGCGTTGTTCATCTCCACGATGACGATCTCGTTCATGATCATCGGCGACTCGATCCGGGACGCCCTCGACCCGAAGTTGCTGCGTTGACGTCCTCCCCGGCTCGAAGTCAGGGATTCCAACTACTACGCGGAGGTAGCGCGTTGAGGTTCACGTTTCGGCGAGACCCGTACTGGCGTCTCTCGGCGTGCGCTGACGGCCCGTCCGGCCGCGATGTTAACGGCTGCGTTCACGTCCGCGTTGGCCCGATGCCCGCAGGCTACGCATCGGAAGACCGCTTGACTCTCACGGTTCTCCGGCGCGCAATGCCTACAGACACTGCAGGTCTGCGATGTGTACGCAGGGTTGACTTTCTCGATGCGGCCGGCGGCCTTGTGTTGCAAACGACGTACCAGAAGCCCCCAGCCGTTGGAGAGGATTCCTCGGTTGAGCCCGGCTTTGGCGCGGCGACCGTTCGGCACGAACGTGCCCGGTCGTTCGGGGTCATGTCTGGGTTGCGGTCGCTTGGTCATCTGGGTAATCCGCAGGTCTTCGACGCGGATGAGATCGAAGCGTCGAGCCAGGTCGGTCGTGGTCTTCTCCACCCAGTCCCTGCGACGGTCGTGAGCCCGAGCATGCAGTCTGGCGATCGAGGCTCTCACCTGCCGACACCGCTGGGATCCGTCGCGGCACCGGGCAAGGCGGCGTTGCAGTTGCTTCAGCCGTTCGAGTTCGCGTTCAGACAGTCCAGGACAGGTCAGGAGCTCACCGCTGGACAGGGCGGCCGAGACGGCAACGCCTCGGTCGACGCCGATCACCTTGCCGGTGCCTGGTGCGGGGACAGGCTGCGGGATGACGGCGAACGCGATGTGCCAGCGACCTCTCCGATCGCATGTGATGCGGTAGGACTTCGCGTCGGGTACGGCCCGAGACAGCCTGAATCGCACCCATCCGACCTTCGGGACGTTGACGGCGGCCCACTTCCCGTTGAGTTTGACAACGCGGGACGCTTGATGGCCGACGATGCGGAATCCTTTGCACAGGCTTGCGTTGCGCCAGGTGGGTCGCCGGTGGGTACCGGAGTAGAAGTTCTTTGTGGCTTGGTCGAAGTCGCGCAGCGCTTGCTGTTGCACGGTCTGCGACCCCGCCCGCAGCCAGCCGAACGCAGCTCGTGCTTCGGTCAGTTGCCGCGCCTGATCGAGGTACCCAGGCGTCGGCGGCTTGTCGCGCGTCCACATCGACCATTGTTCCAAGGCCAGGTTCCACACGTACCGGGCATGCGCGCATTGCTCGAGCAAACCACCGGCCTGCGCCGGGGTCGGGTACATCCGGAACCGGGACACGCCAAGTACCCAATCAGCATGCGCCGACATTTTGCACCGATGCCAGAAGGGAGGGAGCGGCGGTTTCCCCTTGCCCTGAATGGCGCGGTCCCGCTGCGACCAGGCCGATGACTATTGGCGAAGTACTGCTCAAGGTCGACAACCTGACCGTCGAGTTCGACACGCCCCGCGGGCCGGTGCGCGCTGTGGATGGCGTGTCGTGGCAGGTGCGGGCCGGCGAGACATTGGCGATTCTGGGGGAGTCGGGGTCGGGCAAGAGCGTGTCGACCCAGGCGCTGACCGGGATCCTCGAGATGCCGCCCGGCCGGATCCTGACGGGTACGGCGGAGTACCGCGGCGCCGACCTGATCCAGATGACGACCAAGGAACGCCGGCGGATCGTCGGGGACCGGATCACGATGGTGTTCCAGGACTCGCTGTCCGCGCTGAACCCGGTCCAGTCGGTCGGCACGCAGATCGCCGAGTGCTATCGCGTGCACCGTGGCCTGTCCAAGAAGGACGCGATGAAGAAGGCCGCGGAGATGCTCGACCAGGTGCGGATCCCGGCCGCGGCGAAGCGGGTGAACGACTACCCGCACGAGTTCTCCGGCGGGATGCGGCAGCGCGTGATGCTCGCGATGGCGCTCGCGCTGGATCCCGACGTACTGATCGCCGACGAGCCGACCACGGCGCTCGACGTGACCGTGCAGGCGCAGATCCTCGAGCTGATCGCGGAGCTGCAGGCCGAGCGGCAGATGGGCGTCGTGCTGATCACCCACGACCTCGGCGTGGTCTCGGACGTCGCCGACAACGTCGTGGTGATGTACGCCGGGCACGTCGTCGAGCGCGCCGCCACCGCGGAGGCGCTCGAGCATCCCGTTCACCCTTATACCGAAGGGCTTCTGGGCTCGATGCCGTCGGCGGATCTGAAGGGCCAGGAGCTGCCGACGATCCCCGGTACGCCGCCGTCGCTGCGCGCGATCCCGTCCGGCTGCGCGTTCCGGACCCGGTGCCCGATCGCGATCGACGACTGCGCGCGCGACATTCCGCCGTTGCTCACGGTCGCACCCGGACGTGACGCCGCCTGCATCCGCCGTACGACGCTCGCCGAGAAGGAGGCGGTCTGATGGCCGACGAGTTGCTGGTGGCAACGGATGTCGTGAAGCACTACGACATCAGCCCGGCGCTGAACTTCGGTGCCAAGACTCTGGTCCGCGCCGTCGACGGCGTCGACCTCACACTCCGCAAGGGTGAGTCGCTCGGCATCGTCGGCGAGTCCGGCTGCGGGAAGTCCACGCTGGTCCGGCTGCTCGCCGCCCTGGAGAAGCCGACCGCCGGGCAGATCGAGTACAACGGTGTCGACGTCAGCAAGCTGAGGGGCCGCGAGCTGCGGCGCTGGCGGCGCAACGTCCAGGTCGTCTTCCAGGACCCGTACTCGAGCCTGAACCCGCGGATGCGGGTCGGCGAGATCGTCGGCGAGCCGTTCCTGGTCCACCCCGACGTCGGCAGGGGACTCGACATCCGGACCCGGGTCCGCGAGCTGCTCGAGCTGGTCGGCCTGCGGCCCGAGGACGAGACGAAGTTCCCGCACCAGTTCTCCGGCGGCCAGCGGCAGCGGATCGGGATCGCGCGGGCGATCGCGCTCAACCCCGACGTACTGCTGTGTGACGAGCCGGTGTCGGCGCTCGACCTGTCGGTCCAGGCCCAGGTGGTGAACCTGTTGATGAGGCTGCAGCGTGAGCTTGGTCTCAGCATCATCTTCGTCGCCCACGACCTGTCCGTGGTCCGGCACGTCTCCGACCGGGTCGCGGTGATGTACCTCGGCAAGGTCGCCGAGCTCGGCCAGCACCAGCAGGTGTACGACGTACCCGCGCACCCGTACACGCAGGCGCTGCTGTCCGCGGAGCCCGGTCTGGCCCGGAAGGGCCGCGAGCGGATCGTGCTCGCCGGTGACCCGCCGTCGCCGGTGATGCCGCCGTCCGGATGCCGGTTCCACACCCGCTGCCTGCGGGCCGAGGCCAGGTGCAGCACCGACGTACCCGAGCTGCGGCAGATCCGCTCCGGACAGACCGTTTCGTGCCATTTCGCCGAGGATGCGCAGACCGCCTACTCCCCGGCGTGAGTAATAGCTGTTGAGTGATGGCCTAGGGTGGCGGCCGTGGGTGTTTCCTCGGCGAGCAGGCGAATGGTGCTGCTCGTAGGGGTGATCGTGGTCGCCGGCGGGCTGTCGGCGTGGTGGATCCTGACCGCCGGCCGGGCCGCCAACGAGGGCTTCGACATCACCGACGAGGGCTATTACCTGCTGTCTTATCGCTGGTGGGACAGCAATCCGCTGGCGCTGACCGGTGTGCAGTACCTGTACGGGCCGATCTTCGAGTGGTTCGGGTACAACATCGACCGGCTGCGGCTGTTCCGGCTGTTCACGGTGATCGTCGTCCATCTGCTCTTCGGCTACAGCTTCATGCGCTGGTTGCGCGGGCGCCGGCCGGGGATGCCCGCGACGAAGCTGTGGGAAGTGGCCGGGATGGCGATCATCCTGGCCGCGGGCGGGATGTGTTACGCCTGGCTGCCTCAGTCGCCCGGGTACAACGATGTGGTCCTGCTCGGCGCGCTGACGTTGGTGTCCTGCGTGCTGTGGATGGCTACGGCGGTCGATCGCGGCGATCCGGTGCCGTTCTGGGTGCCGGTCGTCGCCGGCCTGGTGATCGGCATGATGGTGCTGGCGAAGTGGACCTCGGTCGTGGTGATCGGGCTGATCGTTGTGGCCGCGGTCGTCGTCCTGGCCGGTCAGGGCTGGCGGGCCGTTGCCCGAGGCATCCTTTTCGCGCTGGGCGGGGTCGCCGTGGTGGCGCTCGTCGTGCAGCTGTTCGTGGTCCGCCTGAGCGTCGCGGTGCCGGGCATCCTGACCGTCAACAAGTTCATCGCGGGTACGTCGTACTCGCCGACCGAACTGCTGCAGTTCTACTGGTCGAGCGGGATCGAACTGCTCGGTCAAACCCTCCGCGCCCACGGCCTCCTGCTGCTCGCGACCGCGCTCACCGTGATCGCCCGCTGGCGCTGGCTCCGCCTCGCCGCCGCTGTCCTGGCGCTCGTCGCGCTGGTGCTGTCCGTACGACGAGTTGTCGTCGACGGCGGCGCAATCGGCGGATCGCAGCACACCGCGACGTACGCCGTGACGCTCCTGGCCGCCGTGCTTGTCGCCGTGGTCGCTGCTGCCGGCGCGGTGATCGCGCACCGGTTCGGCGTGACCGAGTGCTCGCGGCTGAGCCGGGAGAACATGCGGACCTGGGTGATCCTCGGCCTGCTCGTGCTGCTGCCGCTCGTGCAGGCTTTCGGGACGAACACTGCGCTCTACACGATCGGGTTCAACGCGTTCGCCGCCTGGGCCGCGGTGATGATCGCGGTGCTGACCGGGATCTGGGCGACGCCGATCGTGGCGCGGGTGACGCTCGGACTCGTCCTGGTGGGATCGCTGGTCGCGACCGCCTCGATCGCCTACACCGGATTGTTCCGGTATCCGTACCGCTCGGTCGGGCACTCGCAGCTGACGGCGGCGTCGAAGCTGCCCGCGTTGAAAGGGCTGTACCTGTCGCCGGCGGCCGAGGAGAACTACAGCCAGCTGGCCGCCGACCTCCGGCCGTACACGGAGCCGGGCGGTCGCCCGATGCTGGCGTTCGACAAGATGGCCGGCCTGGTGCTGATCCTCGGCGGCAGGCCGCTCGGCGAGGCGTGGATCGCGCCGGCGGAGCGTGCTCGGACGGCGGCCGGTATCGAGGAGGTCTGCCGAAAGGGACGTCCGGAGCGGGCGCCGCTGATCATCCTCAACCGGCAGATCTCGGATTCAGAGATCACCGCACTGCAGTCGTGCGGCCTGAACTTCCAGGCCGACTACGAACAGCTCGCCCCGCCCCGGCAGACGATCGGGCTGCAGGTCTGGGTGCCCAAGGCCGAGCGGGGCGCCCGGTCGCGTGGATGAGATCCTGTTCCACAAATCCGGACAGGAAGGGTGCGCATGATCAAGGTCGGTGTGCTGGGGGCCAAGGGCAAGATGGGCGCTCAGACGTGTCTCGCGGTCGAGGAGGCCGCCGACTGTGAGCTGGTCGCGCGGCTCGACCAGGGCGACGAGCTCGACGAGCTGACCAAGGCCGGCGCCGAGGTCGTCGTCGACTTCACTCGGCCCGAGGTCGTGATGGACAACCTGGCCTGGTGCATCGAGCACGGCATCAACGCCGTGGTCGGCACGACCGGGTTCGACGAGGAGCGGCTGGCCACGCTGCGGTCGCAGCTCGCGAGCAGCCCGTCCACCGGCGTACTGATCGCGCCGAACTTCTCGATCGGCGCCGTCCTGATGATGCAGTTCGCCGCGAAGGCCGCGCCGTACTACGAGTCGGTCGAGATCGTCGAGCTGCACCACCCCGACAAGGTCGACGCCCCGTCCGGGACCGCACGCCGTACGGCGGAGCTGATCGCGGACGCGCGCCGTGAGGCCGGATCCAAGCCGATCCCGGACGCGACCACCACCGCCCTCGACGGCGCCCGCGGCGCGGATGTCGACGGGATCCGGGTGCACGGGGTCCGGCTCCGCGGCCTGATCGCGCACCAGGAGGTCCTGCTCGGCGACGAGGGGGAGACCCTCACGATCCGCCACGACTCGATGGCCCGTACGTCGTTCATGGCCGGCGTCCTCCTCGGCGTACGCCGCATCGGCAGCACCCCCGGCCTCACGGTCGGCCTCGAACACTTCATGGACCTCGCCTAGATGAATGCCAAGCGGACGGCGATCCTGCTCGCGGTCGTCTTCGTCGCGTACGCCGTTCTGCTTGGCTGGCGCGGGGTGTTGCTGATCGGGACCGGTGATCCGGTCGCGATCGTGCTGGGGATCGCCGTTCTCGTCATCCCGGTGCTCGGCGCGTATCTGGTGTGGCGGGAGCTGCAGTTCGGCCGGCAGACCGAAGTACTGGCGCGTGAGCTGGAGGCGTCGGGTGGTCTGCCGGTCGACGATCTGCCGCGGCGGCCGTCCGGGCGGATCGATCGAGCGGCCGCGGACGAGGCGTTCGGGAAGTACCAGGCTGAGGCGGAGGCGGCTCCTGACGACTGGCGCGTATGGTTCCGGTTGTCGACCGCGTACGACGCAGCGGGAGACCGCAGACGCGCCCGCGCGACCATGCGAGCGGCGATTTCCCAGCACGACAAGACCTCGTGAGTTACTTGGGAGTTAGCTGTGAAGGCCCCGAGAACACTGACAACGCGGTGCTGAACGGGATACCTTCAAGAAGGTACGTGGCAGCCGCCACGTAAAGGTCGGAGACTGGGTGGGGCCGTCCTGTGCCATCAGAAGGGTCTCGCCGCGGCTCGGACGACGTGCAGGGGGCCGGATTCGGTGGCCTGTTGCGTCGGCACCGGCGTGAAGCCGGGCTGTCGCAGGAGGCATTGGCCGAGCGGGCCGGTCTGAGCGTCGACGCGATCGCGGCGTTGGAGCGCGGGCGCCGGCGTGCGCCACGGGCGCACACGCTGCGCCTGCTGGCTGACGCGCTGCGACTCGGCGATCCCGACCGCTCCCGGCTGACCGCGGCCGCGCGCAAAGAGGCGGACACCACGCGGACGCCGATGCGCCAACCACCCGCGCACACGAACGAGCTGATCGGCCGCACGACCGAGCTGACCGCGACGAGTCGCCTGCTGGGGCAGCGAATCACGCGTTTGCTTACGTTGACCGGCCCGGGCGGTGTCGGCAAGACGAGACTCACGCTCGCGGTCGCGAACGAGGTGGCGGACAGCTTCCAGGACGGCATCTGCTGGGTGCCGCTCGCGTCGCTGACCGACCCGGCCGCCGTCGTACCTGCGGTCGCGGCGTCTGTCGGCCTGCACCCGCTCGAGAGCACCCGGCTGGTCGAGGAGATCGCCGAGCAGATCGGCCGGAGCACGATGCTGCTGGTCTTCGACAACTGCTCGCACGTGGTGGCGACGGTCGGCCAGATCAGTGCCGCATTGCTCGAGTACTGCCCGAACCTGTCGATCCTCGCGTCGAGCCGTGAGCTCCTCCGACTCCCCGGCGAGAGCGTGTACGTCGTACCGGCTCTCTCGCTGCCGCACGACGCGGACCAGCTGGAGTCGTCCGAAGCGGTCCGGCTCTTCGTCGAGCGCGCGACGGCCCGCGGGTACGACACGACCGGACAGCTCGACCAGGTCGCCCGAGTCGTCCGCCGGCTCGAAGGCATGCCGCTCGCGATCGAGCTCGCTGCCGCACGGACGAACGTGATGACGATCGAGGAGTTGGCCTCCGAGCTCGAGACGTCGTTCGGCATCCTGGCGGGCGGCTCGCGGACCGCGTCACCTCGCCAGCAGTCGATGTACGGCGCGATCGAGTGGAGTCATGCCCTGCTCACGCCGGCCGAGCGGGACGTGTTCGCCCAGCTGTCGGTGTTCGTCGGCGGGTGGACGCTGAACGCGGCCGCGACGGTCATGTCCGGTCAGGCGCATCCCGGTCCGCTGGAGCGGGCCGAAGCGCTCGACCTCACCGGTCGGCTGGTCGACAAGTCCCTGATCCGGGTGACCCGGCGACGCGGCGTCACGCGGTACTACATGCTTGCGGTCATCCGGGAGTTCGCCGCCGACCGGCTGGTAGCCGTCGGCCGGACGGACGAGGCGGCCGAGCGGCACGCGCAGTTCTACATCAGCCTGGCCGAAGAGGCCGAGGGGCATCTGCGCGGTCCGGCGCAGGAGGAATGGCTGGACCGGCTGGAGAACGAGATGTACAACCTGCGGGCCGCGATGGCATGGGCCTTGCGGACCAGCTCGCCTGCGGCTGCACTGCGGTTGTCCGCCGGCCTCTGGCTGTTCTGCTCGATGCACGGTCACTACGCCGAGGGCAGCCAGTGGCTGGAGCGGGCGTTGGCGCTGGGGGACTCACTGCCGGCCGATCTGATGGCCGAGCTGTCTCCGTGGTGTGCGAAGGCCAATCTGGGCGCGGGGACGCTGGCGTTCCTGCAGTGCGAGTACGACGCCGCGACCGACCGCCTGCAGACCGCCCTGCGCCAGTACAAGGAGCTGGGCGACCCCGGTGGTACTGCGCTCGTGCTGCAGCGCCTCGGTGGAGTCGCCCGCGAACGCGGGGACTACGGCGCCGCCGAGGACCTGCACTGCGAGAGCTACGACCTGTACGAGAGCCTCGGCGACCGCGCCGGGATGGCCTGGGCGCACAACCACCTCGGCTTCGTTGCCTGGCTCCGCGGCGACCTGGACATCGGCGCTCGCCGGTGCCAGCGCGCTCGCGACGCCTTCCGGATCGTCGGCGACGGCGAAGGACTCGCCTGGTCGCTGATCAGCCTCGGCACGATCGCGCAGTACCGCGGTGAGCTGGTCGAGGCGGAGGACCTGTTGCAGGAGAGCCTCGCGCTGTCGCAACGGCTCGGGTACCGCGAGGGCGTGGCCTGGTCGCTGAACCAGCTCGGCATCATCGAGCGGCGCCGCGGCTACACCGAGCGCGCCGTACACCTGCTGGACGAGAGCCTCGCCGAGCATCGCGATCTGGGTGACCGGTGGCGGTCGGCCAGCGTGCTCGAGGAACTGGCAGCAGTCGCGCAGCAACGGGATCGGAGCGAGTACGCCGCGTTCCTGCTCGGGGCGGCGGACGGAGTACGAGAGGTCATCCGTGCGCCAGTTCCGGTGATCGAGAAGGCCGACTGCGAGGCCACGCGAGCCGCCGTCGAAGCGGCACTGGAGCGGCGAGCCTTCCGGACCGCCTGGTCGGCCGGCCGAGCCGCGCCGCTGGCCGCGGTGGCCGACGGCTATCCGCCACCCGGTGGGACTGCGGCCGATTCACCGACTCTGAATTAGCCCGGACATGCCTCGCGAGGCACCACGACCTGGGGGATCGACGGTGCCCCGCGAGGGATCTGGAGGCGCGAGCGCGTGTTCGTGACCCGGCCGGCTGTGCCTTTCTGTCTGACCCCCCAGGCAGTCCCCCCACCTCACAGCCGGCCGAAGCCACGTCCGCGATGGTCACCCGTCATCGAGCCCTCCCAGTCGACGACCGGTTCCTCCGCGCTGACTCAAGGTTGCCGTTATCACGCTGTGTCAGACAGGGACGCAACCCTGACATCGCCCTGACAAATATGTCCTGACAACGAAAGCAGCCGCCGGAATTCGCCGAAGGTGATCGGAATCTGCCGGTGTGTAGGCAATTCAGTGCAGATATCCGGAAACAGCTTTTGTGAATCCGGCGATCCGTCGTAAAGGAGTTTCCTTGCCGTAACCGGTACCGGCGCCGTCGAGGCCGGGCATCAGCTTGTCCGGCGCCGGGATGCCTTCGCCGGCGCAGCTGGCGTCCTTGGCCGGCGCCTTCCCGGTGGTGAGGAACGTGTTGACGATCCTGTCCGCGCAACGGTTCACACCGCCGTACACACCGTGGTCGCCTTCATTGGTGACGGTCAGCAGCCGCGAGCCGGCGTACCTGCTGTGGGCCGAGACGGCGAGGCCGTAGTTGGTCGCCGGGTCGTGCACCGACTGCACCATCAGCGTTGTGGGCAAGCCTTTGCCGGTTGGCGTCGGCATGGTCAGGTTCGGGCGGTTCCAGTAGAAGCACGGGTTCTCGGTCATCGTCCAGCCGATCAGCGGGAAGTGCGGACCGAGACGGGCGGCCAGTTGCGCGCCGGTCTCAGGACCTTGCGGCCAGGCCGTGTCGTTGCAGGTGATCGCGTTGAACGTCGCGTCCTCCGAGTCGACCGCGCCGAACGTGCGGAGCCCGACCGGCGCGCGGTTGGCGCGCTGCACGAGCTGCTGCTGGCGAGCCGGCGAGAGGCCGTCGACCTGCCGCTGCGCGGCCTGCGGGCCGCCTTTTGCCTGCGCCGCGGAAAGGTCGCGGATAAATGCCATATCTATCGCGAGTGAATAGAAGTCGAGCTTTGTATACATATCGTTGGAGATCATCATGTCCAACGCGTTCTGGTCGTACGTCACCTGAACTGCCGCGTCCAGGAACTCCTCGACCGCCGGCCGCTCCTTCAGCGCCCGGCGGAGGTGTTCGTACGTCCGGATGACTGCGCCGGGTGACGAACCGAGGCGCAACTGGTCGTCGTACTTCGCGGCCCAGGGCGCGAAGTCCTCGCGGAACCGGCGCTCGAACGCCTGCGGCTGGCTGACGAACGTGTCGAACCACGTCCCGGTGAAGTCCGTGTTCGAGTCGAGCACGAACCGGCCGACGTGATCGGGGAAGTAAGTCTGGTAGTACGCGCCGAGCCAGGTCCCGCCGGAGTACCCGACGTAGTCGATCTTGTCGAAGCCGAGCAGCTGCCGGATCAGGTCCATGTCCTGCACGGTCTGCGCGGTGGTGATGTAGGGGAGCAGGCCGCGGGACTGTCGGTCGCAGTACTGCTTGACCATGGCCGAGGCATCGGTGATCAGGGCCTGGTTCGCGGGGTCGCGGTCGCGGGCGTCCATCGTGTACCCGGGGCTGCCGTCGCAGCTGACATTGGTGCTGCCGCCGGTGCCGCGCGGGTCGAAGCCGATGGTGAGATGGTCCTTGGCGAGCGGAGCCTGGCTCGCGAGGTACGGCGCCATGCCGAGGCCGGCGCCACCGGGCCCGCCCGGGTTGCCGAACACGACCCGGCTGGGTTTGCCCTTGGCCGGTGCGACCTTGCTGACCGCGATCTGGAGGTCGTTCCCGGCGTACTGGTTGGCCCAGTCGCGCGGGACGGTGATCTTCGCGCAGTACGTGCGGAACTCGGGCTCGCCGCACAGGATCCAGTCTGGTCTCTGCTTCAGGTACTTGTTGGCCACCTGATGGGGTTTGTCGACGACGGTCGCCGTCTGCATCGAGGCAGTGGCCCCGGACCCCGGTACGACGAGAACGGCTGCAGCGGAAATGCCCAGGCCGACGGCCAGGGTCAGGTACTTCATGCAGAACTCCAGCGGATGGCGTTACGTGATCGGACCGTGACAATCTGTCATGCCCGCAGCACGCGGTCGAGCACCACCCCCGGCTCGTCGCCGATCGGGGACCTGCTACGCGTCGCCAGGATCTGTATGAAGGCGGATCTGCTTGATCCGGACCGACTCGTCGCCGTAGAGATCGAGCTCGCGGTGCGCACCGTCCGGGGCCCAGCCGGCCTCGGTGTAGAAGGCGCGCAGGACGTCGTCGGTCGAGTTGACCCAGACGGTCAACCGGCTGAAGCCGTCGGCGCGGATCGTGTCGACGACGGCGTTCAGGAGCCGGGAGCCGTGGCCGGCGCGTGTCGCGTCTGGCTCGACCGCGAGCTCGGCGATGACCGCGTCGCGCCGCGGGTCGGTATCCGGGTCGTCGGACGGCGTGATGGCCGCGAAGCCGACCAACGTACGGCCGGCCAGCGCGACCATCACCCGGTTCCGTGCCTCACCCGGCGCGAGCAGCGCGGCCCGCCACTGGGCTGCGAACTGCGCCGGGTTCAGGTCCGCGAGGACATCGGCCGGCAGGAGTCCGGCGTACGCCGACCGCCAGGCCGCGACCTGGATCTCGCCGATCTCGTTCGCCTCCGCCGGCAGCGCGAGTCGCACACTCGACTCGGCCACCGGAGTCTCGCCGGACTGTCCGGAGAGCTCGGAGAGGTTGGCGGGTTCCGGTACGCCGAAGTCACTCATGTCTCTCATCCTCGCAAGTCAGTACACGAGCCGCCGCAGCAGGGTCTCGGCCGGCCCGCGGTAGGAACGCCTGCTCATCGCGTAGGCGCCGACGACGGAGACGATCCAGACCCCGATCGCGACCAGCGCCGCGGTGTACGCCGTACTCCCGAACCGGAGGTCCAGCGTGAACGGCGCCAGCAGGACCATCCACGACACCGACTGGAACAGGTAGCCCGACAGCGACCGCTGACCCAGCGCGGAGATAGCGCGAACCGGCAACGACAGCTTGCTGATCCGGGCGACGAGCAGACCGAACAGAGCGACGTACCCGGGTCCGCCGAACATCCCGCTCACATGCGACAGATAGCTGAGCGAACCGACCGCCGACTCGTCCACATGCAGCCAGCCGGCGCCGACGAACGCGAGCGGCAGACCGCCGAGGACCGTGATGCCGAGACCGACCGAGGCGACCGAGACCAGCAGCTTCGTGTGAGCGGCCGGGTTCTCGAGGATCTGCTTGCGGGCGGCCCAGATGCCCAGCCAGACGATGACGATGAAGCCCAGCACGCTGGCGAAGTGCATCGGGTACTCGTGCAGCCGGTCGACCATGCTCCCGAAGTACGACGTTGCGGCCAGCGACGGGTTCGGCTCGTTGGTCAGCGCGTGCGCCGGACCGGAGCTGTTGACGACGGCGAGCGCGGCCTTGGCCCCGAAGACGAGAACCTCGACCGCCATGAACGCCCAGATGACGAGGACGATCCGGTGGAACTTGTCGCTGCGGTTCAGCAGGAACAGCGTGCAGATGATGCCGACGACGCCGTACGCGCCGAGGAAGTCACCGAAGTACAGCAGCGTCGCGTGCAGCAGGCCGAACGCGACCAGCCAGCCGTTGCGCTTGAGCAGGATCCGCCGTGCTGCGCCGGGAGTCGCGCCCGAGTTTCGCTGCCGGCGGGCCAGCTGGACCAGGCCGTAGCCGAACATCACCGCGAAGACCGGGTAGGCGCGGGCGTCGACGAAGGTGAGTTTGAGGAAGTTCAGGATGCGCTCGAAGCCGTGCGGCGCGCTCTCCACGCCGGGCTGGCCGGCGAAGGCGAAGTTCGCGCTGTTGGCCAGGCCGATCAGCAGCAGCATCGCGCCGCGGATCAGGTCGGGAGCCAGCGCACGTTCCTTGCCGGTGACCGGGCCGCGATGATCGGCGGCCGGGACGGTGGTTGTGGTGGTCACGGGGTCCTCCGGAAAACTGTGTAAGGGCTGAGCTGTTGCCTCAATCCTCGCGATACCGGCCGGCCGGCCCCAGAGCGCTGAACCCACTCCCGCAGTGGGTCCAGCACCACCTTTGTGACACTTGTTGTTGATTCCGAGAAAAACTGTCACATATGGTGGGGGTATGGACTTCCAGGCGACCATCGACGCCGACGGCCGGATCGAGCCGCGGGACGCGATGCCGGACGGGTATCGCAAGACCCTGATCCGGCAGATCGCGCAGCACGCGCACTCCGAGATCATCGGCATGCAGCCCGAGGGCAACTGGATCAGTCGTGCGCCGTCACTGCGCCGCAAGGCGATCCTGATGGCCAAGGTGCAGGACGAGGCCGGCCACGGTCTTTATCTGTACGCCGCCGCTGAAACGCTTGGCGTGGACCGGGCGGACCTGCTCGACCTGCTGCACAGCGGCCGGCAGAAGTACTCGAGCATCTTCAACTACCCGACGCTGACCTGGGCCGACATCGGCGCGATCGGCTGGCTGGTCGACGGCGCCGCGATCGTCAACCAGGTCCCGCTCTGCCGCTGCTCGTACGGTCCGTACGCGCGGGCGATGGTGCGGGTGTGCAAGGAGGAGTCGTTCCACCAGCGGCAGGGGTTCGAGATCCTCTACACGCTGTGCAACGGGACGCCTGAGCAGAAGGCGATGGCGCAGGACGCGCTCGACCGCTGGTGGTGGCCGTCGCTGATGATGTTCGGCCCGCCGGACACCGCGTCCACGCACTCCGAGCAGTCGATGGCGTGGGGGATCAAGCGGCACAGCAACGACGAGCTGCGGCAGCGTTTCGTCGACATGACCGTTCCGCAGGCCGACGTACTGGGGCTTCGGGTTCCTGATGACGGACTGGTGTACGAGGACGGGCACTACCGCTTCACCGAGCCGGACTACACCGAGCTGTACGACGTGGTGAAGGGCAACGGCCCGTGCAACCAGGGGCGGTTGGCGCATCGCGTGAAGGCGCACGAGGACGGCGCCTGGGTGCGCGAGGCCGCAGCTGCCTATGCAGCGAAGAAGGAGGCTCGGGCCGCATGATCGAGCCACTGTGGGAGGTTTTCGTCCGCTCGCGTCGCGGGTTGTCGCACACGCATGTCGGCAGCTTGCACGCGCCGGACGCCACGATGGCGTTGCGGAACGCGCGCGACGTGTACACGCGCAGGCAGGAGGGCGTGTCGATCTGGGTGGTGCGGGCGTCCGACATCACCGCGTCCTCACCGGACGAGAAGGACGAGTTCTTCGACCCGGCCGGCGACAAGGTCTACCGGCACCCGACCTTCTACGAGGTCCCGGAAGGTGTCGAGCACCTGTGAACGACCTGTACGTCTACACGCTCCGGCTCGGTGACGACGCGCTGATCTCGGCGCAGCGCACCGCCGAGTGGATCGCGGCCGCGCCGCAGCTCGAGGAGGACGTTGCCCTCGGCAACATCGGGCTGGACCAGCTGGGGCAGGCGCGATCGCTGCTGCAGTACGCCGGTTCGATGGACGGCCGCACCGAGGACGAGCTGGCGTACGTCCGGGACGAGCGCGAGTTCTTGAACCTCCAGCTGTGTGAGCTGCCCAACGGCGACTTCGCCGTCGCGATGGCGCGGTTGCTGTACTTCGCGACGTACCAGCAGCTGTTGTACGACGAGCTGCGGTCGAGCGCGGACGAGACGCTGGCCGGCGTGGCGGGGAAGGCGGTCAAGGAGGTCGCATACCACGTCGACCACGCGACGCAGTGGGTGCTCCGTCTCGGCGACGGGACCGAGGAGAGCCACCGCCGCATGCAGGCCGGCCTGGACGCCCTCTGGCCCTACACCGCAGAACTCTTCGAGTCGGACGCGTTGGTGCAGCGCTTGCCGGTTGCCGTAGACCCGTCAACGCTCCAGGACGCTTGGCTTGATCGAGTGCTGGCCGTCATCGACGAGTCCACCTGCGAGCGACCTTCGTCCTCGTACCAGCACACCGGCGGCCGCGAGGGACGTCACACCGAGCACATGGGCTATCTGCTGGCCGAGCTGCAGCATGTGGCGCGATCCCACCCAGGTGCGACATGGTGACCGACGCCGCAATCCTCGAGGCCGTCGGCGAGGTCGCGGACCCCGAGGTCCCGGTCCTGACGATCGCCGACCTGGGCGTACTGCGCGGCGTCCGCCACGAAGGCGACGAGGTAGTCGTCACGATCACCCCGACGTACTCCGGCTGCCCCGCCATGGACCTCATCCGCCACGAGGTCGAGCTGACCCTCAACCACTTGGGCGTCGACGGCCGGGTAGAGACCGTCCTGTCGCCGGCGTGGACCACCGACTGGATGTCAGAGTCCGGCAAGACCAAGCTGACGGAATACGGCATCGCGCCACCTTCTTCAACCGGACCGGTGATGCTGCGGTTGAGCGTTCGCTGCCCGCTCTGCGGTTCGCCGGACACATCAGAGCTCAGCCATTTCGGCTCGACGTCCTGCAAATCGCTCTGGCGCTGCAACAGCTGCCGCGAACCCTTCGATCACTTCAAGGCGATCTGAATGACGACTGTCGCCCCCCGCCGCCGCGCCACCTTCCACTCGTTGAAGGTCGCCGCGATCGACGCCATCACCGACGACTCGGTCGCGATCACGTTCGCCGTACCGCCCGAACTGGCGGACGAGTACGAGTTCACCGCCGGGCAGCACCTGACGATCCGCCGTCACGGCGACGAGATCCGCCGGAGCTACTCGATCTGCTCCCCGGCCGATTCCGGCGTACTGCGGATCGGTGTGAAGCGGCTCCCCGGCGGCGAGTTCTCGGCGTACGCCGCACAGGAGCTGAAGGTCGGCGACGAACTCGAGGTGATGACACCCCTCGGCCGCTTCGGCACGACTCTCGATCCCACCCAGACCAAGCATTACGCCTTCGTCGCCGCGGGCAGCGGGATCACCCCGGTACTTTCGCTGGTCGCAACGATCCTCGCGGTCGAGCAGACGAGCCGCGTCACGCTGCTCTACGGCAACCGCACCGCTGGTTCGGTGATGTTCGCCGACGAGCTGGCCGACCTGAAGGACCGGTACGCCGAACGCCTGCACCTCGTGCATGTGTTGTCCCGCGAGACGACCGAGGTCGAGCTCTTCAGCGGGCGCATCGACGCGGACCGGCTGAAGCGGATGTTCGCGACGATCCTGCCGCTGGAGTCCGTCGACGAGTGGTTCCTCTGCGGGCCGTACGCGATGGTCGTCGGCGCCCAGGAACTCTTGCTGGGCGAGGGTGTGGCGCGCGAACACGTCCACGCAGAGCTGTTCCACGTCGGCGATGAAGCTCCGAAGGCGCCGGTCGAGGAAACGACCACGGACGAGGACGCCGCCCAGGTCACGATCATCCTGGACGGTCGCCGTTCGACGTTCTCGCTGGGCGAGCACTCCAAGGCGGTGCTGGACGCGACCCTCGCCGTACGCTCCGACGCCCCCTTCGCCTGCAAGGGCGGCGTCTGCGGCACCTGCCGGGCCAAGGTCCTGGAAGGCTCCGTGAACATGGACACCAACTGGGCACTCGAACCCGACGAGATCCGGGCCGGCTACGTCCTTACCTGCCAGTCCCACCCGACGACGCCGACGGTAACTCTCGACTTCGACGCGTGAGACCAGCCGGCGTCAGTCGGTGCCGGACTCCATGGCGGCGCGGTCGAGGAGTTCGTCCTCCTCGGTGGCTTCGCCGCGGGAGGCGATCGCTTCGGCGCCGCCGGTGGGCAGTTCGCCGATGAGGTCGGTGGAGGAGGCGAGCGCGGGGTTCGAGCTGCCGAACATGCCGAGACCGGCGTACTGCTCCAGCTTCGACCGCGAGTCGGCGATGTCCAGGTTCCGCATCGTCAGCTGACCGATCCGGTCGACCGGGCCGAACGCCGAGTCCTCGATCCGCTCCATCGACAGCTTGTCCGGGTGGTAGCTGAGCGCCGGGCCGGTGGTGTCGAGGATCGAGTAGTCCTCACCCCGCCGGAGCCGGAGCGTGACCTGGCCGGTGACCGCCGTACCGACCCAGCGCTGGAGCGACTCGCGCAGCATCAGCGATTGTGGGTCGAGCCAACGACCTTCGTACATCAGCCGACCGAGCCGGCGGCCCTCGTTGTGGTAGTTCGCGATCGTGTCCTCGTTGTGGATCGCGTTCACCAGCCGCTCGTACGCCGAGTGCAGCAGCGCCATCCCCGGCGCCTCGTAGATGCCCCGGCTCTTCGCCTCGATGACGCGGTTCTCGATCTGGTCGGACATGCCCAGGCCGTGCCGGCCGCCGATCGCGTTCGCCTCCAGCACCAGGTCGACCGCGGAGCCGAACTCCTTGCCGTTGATCGTCACCGGCCGGCCCTGCTCGAACCCGATCGTGACGTCCTCGGCCTCGATCACGACCGACGGGTCCCAGTGCTTGACGCCCATGATCGGGTCGACGGTCTCGAGCCCGGTGTCGAGGTGCTCGAGCGTCTTCGCCTCGTGGGTGGCGCCCCAGATGTTCGCGTCGGTGGAGTACGCCTTCTCGGTGCTGTCCCGGTACGGCAGGCCGTGGGTGACGAGCCACTCGGACATCTCTTTCCGGCCGCCGAGCTCGTGCACGAACTGCGCGTCCAGCCACGGCTTGTAGATCCGCAGCTGCGGGTTCGCCAGCAGGCCGTAGCGGTAGAACCGCTCGATGTCGTTGCCCTTGAACGTCGACCCGTCGCCCCAGATCTGCACGTCGTCGTCGAGCATCGCCCGGACCAGCAGCGTGCCGGTGACGGCCCGGCCGATCGGGGTGGTGTTGAAGTACGTCCGCCCGGCCGACCGGATGTGGAACGCGCCGCAGGCCAGCGCTGCGAGCCCTTCCTCGACCATCGCCGTACGGCAGTCCACCAGTCGGGTGATCTCGGCGCCGTACGCCGTGGCGCGACCCGGCACCGACTCGATGTCAGGCTCGTCGGCCTGCCCGAGATCGGCGGTGTACGTGCACGGGATCGCACCCTTGTCCCGCATCCACGCAACCGCAACCGACGTGTCGAGACCCCCAGAAAAGGCGATCCCGACCCGCTCACCGACCGGCAAAGAAGTAAGCACCTTGGACACAGGAAAAGTATGCACCCTCCTGCATGATTATGCAAAACGGTCTGGACGGTTGTTGTCAGCGTGGCTGCTGGGGCTGGTGAGGTCTTGCAGGGGAGGATTAGGGGGACTGTGAGGGGAGTGAGGCTCCGGATGATGGGGCGGTCGCATGCTTTGTCGGGGTGGTGCGCTGGACTGGCAGTGGCTCCGCTGGTCGGGCTGACGTCTGTGGCGGAGGTGGTGCCGTTCGCGGCGGCCACCGCCGGGTACGCCTTGCTGCCGGATCTGGATCACCCGGGCGCGAGTGCGTCCCGGCTGCTCGGTCCGGTCACCCGCTTGGTCTCAGGAGCGGTACGGGCGTTCTCCGGTGTGCTCTACAACCTGACGAAGGGCCCGCGCGACGAGGAGGGCACCGGCAAGCACCGCCACGCGACCCACACGCTCGCCGCGGCGATCCTGCTCGGCTTCCTCGCCGCAAACCTCGGCGACCGTGGCAAATGGGCCGTGCTCGCCATCGCGGTAACAGGCCTCGTCCTGGCGGCCGACGCGCTGGGGGACTGGATCATCCTCGCCGTCCTCGCCGCGGCCGGCTGGTCCGTCGTCGGTACAGCCGATCCACTCACGCCGCTGCCCGGCACGGCGGCTGCTGACGCAGTACAAGCAGGTCTGACCCAGATCGGTAGTTGGATCGGCGTCGCCGTCGCAGTCGGCATGTTCGTCCACTGCCTGGGCGACAGCCTGACCCGCTCCGGCTGCCCGTGGCTCTGGCCGCTGCCGATCCGCGGCGAGACCTGGTACGAACTGCGTCTGCCGCGCCCGTTCCGCTTCAGCACCGACAGTTGGGTCGAGCGCCTGGTGGTCGCCCCGATCCTCCTCGTCGCAGGCGTGCTCCTTCTCCCCGGCGCCCTGTCCGCCCTCCACAACCTCTTCGCCGCGACCCAGATCTGGATAGCCGGTCAGTCGTGAACGTGCCGACACGCCGGGTGAGGGAAAAGCATTGGAAGTCACAATAGATGGACGGAATGCAGCCGTCCGATCACGTAGAGTATTTGCAGAAGTTTTTCCGGACTTTTTTTGAAGAAGCTGTAACGACTCCTGGGCCGGGCCCGATAGGACGAGTGAGCCTGGTGGCTGCCCGGACCCCCGAGCGGACAGCCACCAGGCCTACCCATTTCTCCGGGGCTTGGGAGCGGTAATCTGAGGGCCATGTCCTCGCCAGAATCCACGCCCTCGTCGGGCCCGTCCGCGGCCGGCTCTGCGGCACTGCCGTTCGGCCGTCTGACGACCGCGATGATCACGCCGTTCCGGCCCGACGGGTCCCTCGATCTCGACGCCGCCCAGAAGGTCGCCAAGCACCTCGTGGACGGCGGCAACGACGCCCTGGTGCTGAACGGGACGACCGGCGAGGCGCCGACCACCTCCGACCAGGAGAAGGTCCAGCTGATCGAGGCCGTTCGCGAGGCCCTCGGCGGCCGCGCGAAGATCGTCGCCGGGGTCGGCACCAACGACACCGCGCACACGATCGAGTGCGCCCAGCAGGCCGAGGCCGCCGGCGCCGACGGTCTGCTCGTCGTCACGCCGTACTACAACAAGCCTCCGCAGGACGGGCTGCGCGCGCACTTCACCGCGGTCGCCGACGCCACCGGCCTGCCGAACATGCTGTACGACATCCCTGCCCGGGCCGGGGTGGAGATCAAGACCGAGACGCTGATCGCGCTCGCCGAGCACCCGCGGATCGTCGCGGTGAAGGACGCCAAGGGCGACCTCGCCGGGACCACCAAGGTGCTGGCGAACACCGATCTGTTCTACTACTGCGGTGCCGACGAGCTGAACCTCGCTTCGCTGGCGATCGGCGCTGTCGGTATCGCGAGCGTGGTCGCCCACGTCGCGAGTCCGGAGTACCGGCAGCTGATCGACGCCGTGGTGGCCGGCGACCTCGCCACCGCCCAAGAGATTGATCGACGGCTGGTGCCCGCCGTCGAGACGATCATGACCAAGACCCAGGGCGCCATCATGGTGAAGGCCGCGCTCAAGCTGGCCGGCGTCATCGAGCACGCGACACTCCGGTTGCCGCTGGTTGAGGCGACCGCCGAGCAAGTGGACTGGCTCACCACCGACCTCAAGACGGCAGGACTGATTGCATGAGCCATCCCCATCCAGATCTCGACGCGCCCGGACCTCTGACTCCGGGCGCTTTGCGGGTGATCCCGCTCGGCGGCCTCGGCGAGGTCGGCCGGAACATGACCGTGTTCGAGTACGACGGCAAGCTGCTGATCGTCGACTGCGGCGTACTCTTCCCGGACGAGAACCAGCCCGGTGTGGACCTGATCCTGCCGGACTTCGAGCCGATCCGGGACCGGCTGAACGACGTCGTCGCGGTCGTCCTGACACACGGCCACGAGGACCACATCGGCGGGTTGCCCTACCTGCTGCGTGAGCGGGGCGACATCCCGGTGGTGGGATCGCAGCTCACGCTCGCGCTGCTCGAGGGCAAGCTGAAGGAGCACCGGCACCGCAACGTGCCGCAGCAGATCGTGGCCGAGGGGGAGACCCTGCAGATCGGCCCGTTCATCTGTGAGTTCGTCGCGGTCAACCACTCGATCCCGGACGCGCTCGCGGTCGCGATCAAAACCCCGGCCGGCGTCGTACTGCACACCGGCGACTTCAAGATGGACCAGTTGCCGCTGGACAACCGGATCACCGACCTGCGGGCGTTCGCGCGGCTCGGCGAGGAGGGTGTCGACCTGTTCATGGTCGACTCCACGAACTCCGAGGTGCCCGGCTTCACCACCCACGAGCGCGACATCGCGCCGGTGCTGGACCGGGTCTTCACCAACGCGAAGAACCAGCGCATCATCGTCGCCTGCTTCGCCTCGCACGTGCACCGCGTGCAGCAGGTCATGGACGCGGCTGTGAAGCACAACCGCAAGGTCGCGTACGTCGGCCGCTCGATGGTCCGCAACATGGGCGTGGCCCGCGATCTGGGCTTCCTGAACGTCCCCGGCGACACGTTGATCGACATGCGCGAGCTGGACGACTACCCGCCGGAGCGGGTCGTGCTGGTGTCCACCGGTTCGCAGGGCGAGCCGATGTCGGCGCTGTCCCGGATCGCGGCCAACGACCACAACGTCGTACAGCTGCAGCCGGGCGACACCGTCGTACTGGCGTCGTCGCTGATCCCCGGCAACGAGAACTCGGTGTACCGGGTGATCAACGGCCTGATCCGGCACGGTGCGAACGTGATCCACAAGGGCAACGCGCTCGTGCACGTGTCCGGTCACGCCAGCGCCGGCGAGCTGCTGTACTGCTACAACATCGTGAAGCCGCGCAACGTGATGCCCGTGCACGGCGAGGTCCGGCACCTGCACGCGAACGCCGACCTCGCGATCCAGACCGGCGTACCGCGGGAGAACGTGGTCGTCGTCGAGGACGGCGTGGTGGTCGACCTGATCGACCGCAAGGCCGTCGTGGCGGGCAAGGTCGACTGCGGGTACGTGTTCGTCGACGGCTCGACCGTCGGCGACATCACCGAGACCTCGCTCAAGGACCGCCGGATCCTCGGTGACGAAGGGTTCATCTCGGTCATCGCGGTGATGGACTCGGTCACCGGCAAGCTGACCGCCGGGCCGGAGATCCAGGCGCGCGGGTTCGCCGAGGACGACACCGTCTTCGACGACCTGAAGCCGAAGATCGAGGCCGAGATCGAGAAGGCGATCGGCAGCGGTGTCGACGACATGTACCAGCTGCAGCAGGTGATCCGCCGGGTGGTCGGCAAGTGGGTCAGCGACACCCACCGCCGCCGTCCGATGATCATCCCGGTCGTGGTGGAGAGCTGATCACTCGGTGTAGCCTCGGCGCGAGCTAAGGAAAGGGTGGGCCGGCGATGAGTGTCAGCGGGGTGAACGGGACGGGTCAGCGCCGGCCCACGATGAAGGAGGTCGCCGCCCGGGCGGGGGTCGCACTGAAGACCGTCTCCCGGGTGGTGAACGAAGAGCCGAACGTCAGCCCCGAGCTGACGGCCAAGGTCCAGGCCGCGATCAAGGACCTGAACTACACGCCGAACGAGTCCGCCCGGATGCTGCGCCGCGGCAAGACCGGGACGATCGCCGTGGTCATTCGCGATATCGGCGACCCGTTCTTCGCCTCGCTCGGCCGCGCGGTCGAGCTGTGGGCGCGTTCGTCCGGCTCGGTCGTGATGATCGGGCTGACCGACGAGGACCCGGAGCGGGAGAAGGACGTCTGCCTCGAGTTCGTCGCCCGCCGGCCGGACGCGCTGATCATGGCGCCGATCGGCGAGACCCAGGAGTACCTCGCGCCGCATGTCGACGCCGGGATGGCGGTCGTCACGATCGACCGTCCCGCGCACGGCATCGAGGCCGACGCCGTACTCGCCGACAACGCGGGCGGGATCGACCAGGCGATCGACCACCTGGTCCGCCAGGGTCACCGCCGGATCGCCTACCTCGGCGACGACGAGCGGATCTTCACCGCCCGGGAGCGCGTGGTCGCGTACCGGGCGGCGATGGCCCGGCACCGCATCGAGGTGGACGAGGACCTGGTCCACCTGTCCGAGCCGACGACCGAGGGCATCGGCATCACGCTCTCCGCCGTACTGGATCGGGCCGAGCCGGCCACTGCGTTGCTGTCGGCAAACAACATGACGACGGCAGAGGTACTGCGTGGTTTGGCCGGCCGTCGCGATCAGGTGGCGCTGGTGTCGTTCGACGACCTCGCGCTGGGGGATCTGCTCAGCCCGGGCCTGACCGCGGTCGCACAGTCGGCCGACGTGATGGCGCGGACCGCTATCCAGCTGATGACCGAGCGCCTTCCGGAGCCGCACCGGCCCGGACGCACGGTCCGGGTCCCGGTGAAGCTGACGATCCGGGGCTCAGGCGAGATTCCCCCGCGTTGATCGGAGCTCGGCCGCCAGCGGGCAGTCGAACGGGTCGCGGGCGCGCAGGCCGACGTTGTTCAGGTAGTCGACGACGATCCGGTACGACGCGAACAGGCCGACCTCGGAGTACGCGATGCCTTGGAGCTCGCAGTACTCGCGGACGATCGGCTGGACCCGCCGCAGCGTCGGGCGCGGCATGCTCGGGAACAGGTGGTGCTCGATCTGGTAGTTCAGCCCGCCCATGGCGAAGTCGGTGAGGATGCCGCCGCGGATGTTCCGCGACATCAGCACCTGCCGGCGGAGGAAGTCGAGCTTGGATCCGGCCGGGACGATCGGCATGCCCTTGTGGTTCGGGGCGAACGCGGCGCCGAGGAGCACTCCGAAGACCGCGAGCTGGATCCCGAGGAACGCGGTGGCCTTCCCGGGCGGCAGCAGCAGGTAGAGCGCGGCGACGTACGTCGTGATCCGTGACGCGATCACGATCGCGTCGATGCGGTCCGCGCGGCTCGCGTCCTTGCGGAGCAGGTGCCGCAGGCTCGAGGCATGCAGGCCGACGCCTTCGAGGGTGAGCAGCGGGAAGAAGAACCAGCCCTGCCGGGCGGCGAGCCATCGGCCGATCGGTCCGCGCTCGACGACCGCCTCGGGGGTGAAGGCGAGGACCTTGAGCTGGACGTCGGGATCACGGTCGGTCTGGTTCGGAGCGGCGTGATGCTTGTTGTGCTTGCTGCGCCACCAACTCGCACTCATGCCGAGGATGCAGCCGGCCAGGATGCGTGCGGTCCAGTCGTTGCGCGCGTTCGAGTGGAAGATCTGCCGATGCGCGCTGTCGTGGCTCAGGAAGGCGACCTGCACCAGGACGAGCGCCAGTGCGCCCGCGAGCCAGAGCTGGTGCCAGGTGTTGCCGAGCAGGATCATGCCGGCCACGACGCCGAGCAGGGCGCCGCCGACGATGCCGATGCGGGTGAAGTAGTAGCCCTGCCGACGGCGGAACAGACCCAGTTCACGCACGGTCCGCAGGAGGTCCGTGTACATGCTGACGTACTGCTGTTGCGCGCTCACGCTGGCCAGGGTGAGGTCGTGGCGTGACGCCGGGCGTGCGGCCAGATGGCCCGGCGAGGTCGGCTTGGCAAAGTGCTACCCCCGGTAGGTCGCTACGAGCGGGCATTCGAACGGGTCGCGGGCCCGGAGGCCGACGTTGTTCAGGTAATCGACGACGATCCGGTACGACGACAGCAGGCTGACCTCGGTGTACTTCACTCCGTGCAGCTCGCAGTACTCGCGCACGATCGGCTGGACCCGCCGGAGCGTCGGGCTGGGCATGTTCGGGAACAGGTGATGCTCGATCTGGTAATTGAGACTACCCATCGCGAAGTCGGTGAACACTCCGCCGCGGATGTTGCGCGACATCAGCACCTGGCGGCGCAGGAAGTCGAGCTTCATCGTGGCCGGGACGAGCGGCATGCCCTTGTGGTTCGGCGCGAACGAACCGCCCAGGCAGATGCCGAAGATCGCGAGCTGCAGGCCGAGGAATGCTCCCGCCTTGCCGATCGGCAGCAGCAGGAACAGCACGGTCAGGTACGCGGCCAGGCGGCTGACCACGATCGCGGCCTCGATCCGCTCGACCTTGGTCGCCGAGCGGCGGAGCAGGTGCTGGACGCTCGCGACGTACAGGCTGAGGCCCTCGAGGGTGAGCAGCGGGAAGAACAGCCAGCCCTGGCGACGGGTCAGCCAGGCCTGGAAGCCGGTACGCCGGCCGGCGTGCTCCGGGGTGAACGCGATGACGCCGATGTCGATGTCCGGGTCCTTCTGCAGCTGGTTCGGCGCCTGGTGGTGCCGGCTGTGCTTCGACCGCCACCAGCTCGCGCTCATGCCGACCAGTCCGCCGGCCAGCAGCCGTGCGGTCCAGTCGTTCCAGTGGGCCGAGTCGAAGATCTGGCGGTGCGCGCTGTCGTGGCTCAGGAACGCGACCTGGGTGAGCACGAGCGCCAGCGCACCTGCCATCAGCAGCTGCAGCCAGGAGTTGCCGAGCAGACCGAAACCGACCCAGACCCCGATGAACGCGGCCACGACGAGGCCGATCCGGATGAAGTAGTAGCCGCGACGTCGTTTGAGCAGACCCAGCTCACGGACCGTGCGGAGCAGGTCGGTGTAGAGGTTCGTATGTCGGTGTTGAGCCCGTAACGGATCGTGGTCTTCGGCAAGCAGCTGTGACATGAGAGACGCCTCGGTTCCTGTAGTGCATCGGTCGATGCGCTACCAGGTCCAGGGCAGCGTCACGAGAAGGGTGCTGAGGTCCCAACGGAACCACGTCGAGTAGCCGCGCACAAGTTGGCGTCAGGCTCCCCGGGCGATTTGAGACCCAGTTCGCCCGGCTTTCACCTGACCGTCATCAGCGGGGCGCACCTTCGGGTCATGAAACTGAGTCGCCGCCAGCTCTTGGCCGCATCCACGGCTGCCGGAGCCACCTTCGCCGTACCAGGTATGGCCTCTGCTGCTCCGAATCTCGTCCGCCGCGACCGGCCCACCCTGCCGTCGGGGATCGCCAGTGCCGACGTGACTCCGTCCTCGGCCGTCGTCTGGTCGAAGACCGACCGGCCGGGCCGTCTGGTCGCACAGTTGACGAGTCACGGCCGGTTCGACCGGGCGATCCACCTGCGCGGCCCGAAGACCTCGGCCGACGACGACTTCACCGCGCGGCTGCCGCTGCGCGGGCTGCGGCCGGGGCAGCGGTACGACTACCGCCTCGGCTTCGAGGACGCGAACGGCCGGATCGGTCAGACGCTCGACGGCTCGTTCACCACGCCGGGCCGCAACCGGCCAGTTTCGTTCGTGTTCACCGGCGACACCGCGGGGCAGGGGTACGGCATCAACCCGGAGCTCGGCGGGATGATCGCGTACAAGGCGATGCACGAGACGCGGCCGGACTTCTTCCTGCACTCCGGCGACAACATCTACGCCGACGGCCCGCTGCAGGCCGAGCTGAAGGTTGCCGACGGCACCGTCTGGAAGAACGTCGTGACCGAGGAGGTCTCGAAGGTCGCCGAGACCTTGGCCGAGTACCGCGGCCGGTACAAGTACAACCTGATGGACGCCAACGTCCGCTCGCTGTACGCCGACGTACCGCTGGTCGCGCAGTGGGACGACCACGAGACGCTGAACAACTGGTACCCGGGCGAGATCCTCACCGACGACCGGTACACCGAGAAGCGCGTCAATGTCCTCGCCGCGCGGGCGAAGAAGGCGTTCCTCGAGTACCTGCCGATGGAGCACGTGTCCGGGCGTGACCGGATCTACCGCAAGGTGAGCTACGGTCCGCTGCTCGACGTGTTCTGCCTGGACATGCGCACGTACCGCGGCGCGAACCCGGTGCCGTCGACCGTCGGGCCGGTCGCGATGCTCGGCGCCGAGCAGGCCGCCTGGCTGGTCCGCGAGGTCGCGGCGTCGCGGGCGACCTGGAAGGTGATCGCCAGCGACATGCCGCTCGGCCTGCTGGTGCCGGACGGCGACCTGATCGAGGCGGTCGCGAACGGTCTGCCGGGTGCTCCCGGCGGCCGCGAGCACGAGATCGCCTGGGTGCTGAGCCAGTTCAAGAAGCGCAAGGTGCGGAACGCGGTCTGGCTGACCGCCGACGTGCACTACGCCGCAGCGCACCACTACGACCCGTCCCGCGCGGCGTTCACGGACTTCGACCCGTTCTGGGAGATCGTGGCCGGCCCGATCAACGCCGGTACGTTCGGGCCGAACGCGCTGGACAGCACGTTCGGGCCGGAGGTCGTGTTCTCGAAGGCGGCCGACTTCCCGAGCCAATCGCCGGCGGGTGGCAACCAGTTCTTCGGGCACACCGAGATCGACCCGCGGACCGGCGTCTTCAAGGTCTCGCTGCGCAACCTGTTCGGCGACGTGCTCTGGACGAAGGACCTCACCCCGGCCCACCACTGAGTGGGCCCCGTCGTACTCACCCGGCTCCGGCGCCTGTGCGGGATGCCGCCCACCGGAGCGGGGTGAGTACGACGCTGCTCGGTTAGGTTGGCGTCATGACCGCTTATCCCGAGAGCCGCCGCGACGATGTGGTCGAGACCCTGCACGGTCGCGAGATCGCCGATCCGTATCGCTGGCTGGAAGATCCTGACTCGCCGGACACCCAGGACTGGGTCCAGAGGCAGAACGAGTTCACCCAGGCCGAGCTTTCCGGTTACCCCGAGCGGGAGTGGTTCCAGACCACGATGTCCGCGATCCTGGCTCGCCCGCGTGCCGGTGTGCCGTCCAAGAAAGCAGGCTGGTACTTCGTCGGCCGCAACGACGGCACCCAGGCCCAGGACGTCATCTACGTCGCCGAGTCGCTCGACGAACTGCTCTCCGGCGGCCGGGTGCTGATCGACCCGAACACGCTGTCCGAGGGCGGCACCGACTCGCTCGGCACGTTCACGGTCAGCCCGGACGGCAAGTACTTCGCGTACGGCATCAACGAGAGCGGCAGCGACTGGACGACGTTCCGGCTGCTCGACATCGCCACCGGTAAGCAGGTGGACGACGTGGTGTCCGAGGCCAAGTTCTGCGAGGCAGTCTGGTTGCCGGACAGCTCGGCGTACCTCTATCTGCACTACCCGTCGAGCGGGCGCAGCGAGGGGACCGAGACGAAGTCACTGACCGGTGGGCGGCTGACGCTGCACAAGGTCGGCACGCCGCAGTCCGAGGACGAGCTGGTGCTGAGCTTCCCCGGTGAGGACCAGATCTTCCTCGCGCCGGAGGTGTCCGAGGACGACCGGTACCTCGTCGTCCACATCACCGAGGGGACCGATCCGGCCACCCGTCTCTGGGTCTACCCGATCACGGCGGACGGGCTGGGCGACCCGGTGAAGGTCGTGGACTCGTTCGCCGACGAGATCGCCTTCGTACGGATGTCCGGCGATCAGCTCGTACTGCGGACCGACCGCGACGCCTCGCGCGGCCGCGTGGTGCTGTCGTCGCTGGACGGTGAGTTCACCGACCTCATCCCCGAGGGCGAGGCGACGCTGCAAGCAGTCCGCGGTACGGCGGACGGCCTGGCCACGCTGACGCTCGTCGACGCACAGCCCGTGCTGACCCTTTACGGTCTCGACGGCTCCGGCCAGCGTGTGGTCGACGTACCTGGTGGTGGCGTGGTCGATCTGCACGCCGGACCGGAGTACGACGAGTTGTTCATCGGCCTGTCGACGACAACGGACCCCACGCTGTCGTACGTCGTCTCGACCGGGTCACGCGCCGTACGCGCGCTGCCGGAGCTGGTCCGCGGATCCGGCGGCTTCACGCCGCCACAGGTCACGGTGACCCGCCGGCTCGCGGCCGGCCGCGACGTGCCGTACTTCCTGATCACACGGTCGGACCTCGACTTCTCCACTCCGCGTCCGACGCTGATGTGGGGGTACGGCGGGTTCCGCATCCCGATCCAGGCCGACTACCGGCCCGGCTGGCCGGCGTGGTTGGCGGCCGGGGGAGTGCTGGTCATCGCGAACCTGCGCGGCGGTGGTGAGTACGGGACCGAGTGGCACGACGCCGGCCGATTGAAGAACAAGCAGAACGTCTTCGACGACTTCATCGCGGTCGCTGAGCACCTGCGCGACACCGGCGTCACCACTCCGGCGCAGCTGGCTGTGCACGGTCGCAGCAACGGCGGACTGCTCGTCGGAGCGGTCATGACACAGCGGCCGGATCTGTTCGCGGTCGCACTACCCGGTGTCGGCGTGCTGGACATGCTGCGCTTCCACAAGTTCACAGTGGGGGCGGCGTGGGCGTCCGACTTCGGTCTGCCCGACGATCCGGAGCAGTTCGAGGACCTGTTGGCTTACTCGCCATTGCATCGCGTCAGCGACGGCACCTCGTACCCGGCGACGCTGGTGGTCACAGGTGACCATGACGACCGGGTGGTTCCGTTGCACAGTCACAAGTTCATGGCGGCGCTGCAGCATGCCCAGACCGGTCCGCAGCCCGTCTTGACTCGGGTGGAGGTCAACACCGGCCATGGCTTCGGCAAGCCTGCCGCGATGGTCGCGGCGGAGTGGGCGGACCTACTGGCGTTCGCTGCTCACCATGTAGGTCTCGTACCTCCTGAGCAGTAGGAGGGCTGCTGCATCACCAGATGCGCGGAGCCTGGAGGTCGCGGGGATCGTCGGACGGCTGACAGCCGTGCGCGGTCTCCGCGTACTCCGCCCGCGGACCACTGGTGGCCAGCGTGCGTACTGCGTTGACGAGGCGGTCGACGTGCTCGCGCGTCGTCCCGAGGCCGAGGCTGGCGCGAACCGCCGTACCGTGCTCGGGGGAGTCGGCGAGGAGGTGGCCGACCAGCGGGTGCGCGCAGAACTTGCCGTCACGTACGCCGACGCCGTATTCCGCGCTGAGTGCCGCAGAGACGAGTGTCGAGGTCAGGCCGGCGATCGTGAAGCAGACGGTGCCGACGCGGTCCGCATCCTCGCCGAAGATCGAGTACGTCGTGACGCCGTCGATCTGGGCGAGCCCGGTACGCAGGCGGGCCAGCAGACTGCGCTCGTGCTGCTCGATCGCGTCGCGGTGCTTGCTGATCGCGGCACAGGCACTCGCCAGGGCAATGGCTCCGATGACGTTCGGGGAGCCGCCCTCGTGCCGTGCCGGGCCGGTCGCCCACACCACGGTGTCTTCGGTGACCGCGTGCGTCGCGCCACCGCCGTACAGGTAGGGGTCGGCGGCGTCGAGCCAGTCGGAGCGGCCGATCAGCGCGCCGGCGCCGTACGGCGCGTAGAGCTTGTGACCGGACAGCGCGACCCAGTCGACATCGAGGGTGGAGATGTCGACCGGACGGTGCGGGGCCAGCTGCGCGGCGTCGAGGCAGACCCGCGCGCCGTGGGCCTTGGCCACCTTGGCGATCTCCGCGATCGGGAAGATCTCGCCGGTGACGTTCGAGGCGCCGGTGATCACGACGAGCCGCGGGCCTTCGGGAGCTTCGCGGAGTGCGTCGGCAACCTTCTTGACGGCTTCTGTGGAGCTGGACGGCGCGGCGAGGCGAACAGTGCGCTCGGCCGGCCAAGGGAGGAGGGCGGCGTGGTGCTCGGACTCGAACACGATCACGGTCGCGTCCGCCGGCACCGCGCGGGCCAGCAGGTTGAGCGCGTCGGTGGTCTGGCGGGTGAAGATCACCTGGTCGTCGGAACGCGCGCCGACGAACGCATGCACCTCTTCACGAGCCCGCTCGTACCACTGCGTGGTGATGCGGGACGCGTACCCGTTGCCACGGTGCACCGACGCGTACGACGGCAGCGCCGCCTCCACGCTGGCCCGGACGGACTCCAGACACGGGGCGCTCGCGCCGTGGTCGAAATTCGCGTAGTCGGTGACCCGGCCGTCGGCCAGCGGGACCAGTAGGTCGGAGCCGACGGTGGCGGGGATGCTGCCGGTGCTTCGGTGCGCCACGGTCAGGCGGGGCGTCGTCGTACTGGCAGGCTCGAGGATGGAGAGAATCGACATGCTGCTGCTCCCAGGAAGTCCGCACTTGCCGAGCGGGGTATCCGCACGGCCTGGTCTTCACCCGGGGCACCCCACCGCGGAGGAGGGTTGCCGGCCAGCGAGCCGGGGCTTGTCGCTGACACTCATGACCTGCCGAGTACGGTAACGAACCGGCCACGGGCACCGCCAGTGGCTATCTCATTTGATGAGATTGACGAACACATCGCGAGACAACGAGGAAAACGATGACCTGGAGAGCACCCGCCGTCGAGCGACCGGACGGATCGCTGACCGCGCCCGAACGCGAGCTGCTGCAGGGTTATCTGGACTTCTACCGCACCACGCTGCTGTTCAAGTGCGCCGGACTGACCGCCTCGCAGCTCGCGGAGCGGCCGTCGCCGCCGTCCAACCTCTCGCTGCTCGGGCTGATCCGGCACCTGACCAAGGTCGAGCGGATCTGGTTCCGGATCCACTTCGCGGAGACGCCGGCCGAGCCGCTGTTCGCGCCCGAGCTCGGCAAGGACGCGGACTTCGAGCTGATCGATGCAGACGACGCGCAGGCGGCGTACGAGGGTCTGATCGCGGAGTGGAAGCTCTCCGACGAGGCGGCCGCCGATCACTCGCTGGACGACCGCTTCACGTTCGGCGGGACCGAGTCGACGCTGCGGATGATCTACATCCACCTGATCGGCGAGTACGGCCGGCACTGCGGTCACGCCGACCTCTTGCGCGAACAGCTCGACGGCACCACGGGCGCGTAAATGCCGTTCACCCTCGCCCACCCCGCGGCGGTCCTCCCGCTGATCCGGCGACCTCTCGTGGCGTCAGCCCTGGTCGCCGGCGCGGTGGCGCCTGACCTGCTGTACGTCGACCCGATCTACCGGTTCGCCACGCAGTACATCAACGGCAACTTCACGCTGACGCTGACACATGAGTTCACGTCGGCGTTGTGGCTCGACCCGCTTCTGGCGCTCCTGCTGCTCGCGGTGTTCAACCTCGTCCTCAAGCGACCCCTCATCGCGCTTGCTCCGGGACCCCTCGCCGCACGCCTGCCTTCGTCGGAAGCCCCGCGCCTGCCCTGGACGGTGGTTTCGGCCATCCTCGGCGCGGTCACTCACGTCGTCTGGGACTCCTTCACCCACGGGGACGGCTACTTCGTCCGCCACTTCCCAGGCGTCTTTCGCGCTGCCGTGACGCCGGCGTGGGACGTCAACCGCATCCTGCAGTACGCCAGCACGCTCGGCGGCTGCCTGGTCCTGGCGATCTGGCTCTACCGCTGGTACCGCCGTACGCCGCCGTCGGTCACTCCCCGTGACCTGGTCGCGCCCTGGGCGAGGTACGTCGTGCTTGTCGCCGGACTGCTGCTCGCGTTCGCCGGCGCGGTCGTCGAAGTCGGCCGGGCAGACGGCGCCCTGAGCGGGGAAACGGCGGTGCGGCTGGCCCTCTCCGGCCTGGTGTCGGGCGCTCTCGCCGCGCTGACCTGCTACGTCGTCGTCTGGCAACTGCTCCGCTTGCGGAGACGCGTGGTCACGCTGTGACGCTACGGATGGGGCAGCGTGATCGGCGTGTGACACATGGGACTCAAGGGGTTATCGGGGTAGCCTGATCAGTATGGCGACCCGCACGTCTTCCCCGGCGCGGGCGCAGAAGTCGGCAGCCAAACGGCCGAGCACGGCTCGTTCGGCTGCTGGTGGACGCTCCCGTCCGTCCGGCGCCCAGAAGCGTGGGCAGAGCACGAAGCGCGGTGGATCATCCGCTGCGCGGACCAGCACGCCCAATAACAGCGGACCGGGCCCGTTCGCGGCCGCCATGCTCGCTCTGTGTCGCGGGGTGGTGAAGGTCTGGATCGGCATCGCCCATCTGCTCGGCAGCATGGTGCGGGGGATCGGCCACAGCGCCCGCGACCTCGAGCCGGAGCATCGCCGTGACGGCGCCGGCCTGTTCCTGATCGGTCTGGCGGTCGTCGTGGCCGCCGCAATCTGGTGGGACCTCCCGGGCGCGGTCGGCAACGGCGTACGCACGGTTGTCGGCGGCAGCATCGGCATGCTCGGCTGGGCGCTGCCCTTGATGCTGCTGCTCATCGCCATCCGCACCCTGCGGCACCCGGACCACAACGGCCCGGCGGGTCGTCAGGTGATCGGCTGGACCGCGGTCTGCCTCGGCGTACTCGGCCTGATCCACATCGCCAACGGTCTGCCCCGGCCGAGCAACCCGGCCGACGGCCCGTTGCGTGACGCCGGCGGCGCGATCGGGTACTTCATCTCGTCGTTCCTGTCGGACCTGCTCACGCAGTACGTCGCTGCGCCGCTCCTGGTCCTGCTCTCGATCTTCGGCGCGCTGGTCATCACCGGTACGCCGGTGTACGCGATCCCGCTGCGGTTCCGCGCGGCCTTCGACGTACTGATGGGACGTACGGCGCTGCCCGAGGACGCTCCGTCCGTGGTGGCCGCGCCGACCGACGACACCGTCCGGCTGACGCGCAAGCAGCGCCGGGCGAAGGCGGCAGAGCTCGAAGAGGATGGCGAGCCGACGGTCAAGCCGTACGACTCGCCGGTGCTCGAGGGCCGCGAGATCTCCAAGCGCGGGCGCAAGTCGAAGGCCCCTGCGACGGAGGAGGACGCGTACGACGTCGACGCTTCTGACGTCAGCGCCGAGCCGGCCTTCGAGGCGGCCGCTGTGCCGAGCAAGCCGTCGGCGCCGCCGCCTGAGCCGCCGCCGCACACGCCGCTGCCGCAGCGCGTCGAGCAGCTGAGCCTGTCCGGCGACATCACGTACACGCTGCCGGACGGGCAGATGCTCAAGCCCGGCTCGGTGCACAAGGCCCGGACCAAGGCGTCCGACCAGGTCGTCGACCGGCTGACCGAGGTGTTCGAGCAGTTCGGCATCGACGCCCAGGTCACCGGCTACACCCGCGGTCCGACAGTCACGCGGTACGAGGTCGAGCTCGGTTCGGCGGTGAAGGTCGAGAAGGTCACCGCGCTGTCGAAGAACATCGCCTACGCGGTGGCATCGGCCGACGTACGCATCCTGTCGCCGATCCCGGGCAAGTCCGCGATCGGTATCGAGATCCCGAACGTCGACAAGGAGATCGTCAGCCTCGGCGACGTGATCCGCTCGGCGACCGCCCGCAACGATCACCACCCGATGGTGGCCGGCCTCGGCAAGGACGTCGAAGGCGGCTTCGTCGTCGCGAACATGGCGAAGATGCCGCACCTCCTGGTCGCGGGTGCGACCGGCTCGGGTAAGTCGTCGTTCGTCAACTCGCTGATCACGTCGGTCTTGATGCGCGCGACGCCCGACGAAGTACGGATGATCCTGGTCGACCCGAAGCGGGTCGAGCTGAACAACTACGAGGGCATCCCGCACCTGATCACGCCGATCATCACCAACGCCAAGAAGGCGGCCGAGGCGCTGCAGTGGGTCGTCCGCGAGATGGACATGCGGTACGACGACCTCGCGGCGTTCGGCTTCCGGCACGTCGACGACTTCAACAAGGCCGTCCGCGGCGGCAAGGTCAAGCCGCCGCCAGGGTCCGAGCGGGTGCTCACGCCGTACCCGTATCTGCTGGTGATCGTCGACGAGCTCGCCGACCTGATGATGGTCGCGCCGCGAGACGTCGAGGACTCGATCGTCCGGATCACCCAGCTGGCGCGCGCGGCCGGTATCCACCTCGTGCTTGCGACGCAGCGGCCGTCGGTGGATGTCGTCACCGGTCTGATCAAGGCGAACGTGCCGTCGCGGCTGGCGTTCGCGACCTCGTCGCTGGCCGACAGCCGCGTCATCCTGGACCAGCCGGGTGCGGAGAAGCTGGTTGGTCAGGGTGACGGTCTGTTCCTGCCGATGGGTGCGAGCAAGCCGATGCGTATCCAGGGCGCGTGGGTCACGGAGTCCGAGATCCGCGGCGTGGTCGAGCACTGCAAGACGCAACTCGAGCCGACGTACCGCGAGGACGTCACGGTCGCGGCCGGTCCGAGCAAGGACCTCGACGACGAGATCGGCGACGATCTCGACCTGGTGGTGCAGGCCGCCGAGCTGATCGTTTCCACCCAGTTCGGCTCGACGTCGATGTTGCAGCGTAAGCTCCGCGTCGGTTTCGCCAAGGCCGGCCGGCTGATGGACATCCTGGAGAGCCGCGGCGTCGTCGGTCCCAGTGAAGGTTCGAAGGCCAGGGACGTCCTGGTCAAGCCTGACGACCTAGAGGACTTCATCACCACCCTCCGAGGAGAGTGACAGCGTGACCGCCGCGAGCGCACTGCCCAGGCAGGATCGATTCGACGTCGACCCCAAGCCCGTGCCGTTCACCGTCCGCGCCTCCCAGAAGGTGCACGGCGGACTGGCCGTCGGCGCCGCACTGGTCGCGCTCGGCTTCGCCGCGTCGGCGTCCACGAGTCCGACCGGGATCCTGCGCTGGATCGCCGCGGCGGGCTTCGCCGTACTTGCTGTGGTGTGCGCCCGCGCGCTGACGGTGGGGGAGATGCTCGTCGCCGACGACGTCGGCATCCGGCTGCGGATCGGCAACGAATGGATCGGCACCCGGTGGGAAGACATTGAAGAGGTGACGGTGCTGCAGCGCCGGCATCCGCTCGACGACGGGCGGATCGCCGTACATCTGCAGGATCCTGGGCCGATCCTCGGTGCGATGCCGAGTTCGTCCCGCAAGACAACTGATGCCAACCGTCGACTGACGGGATCCTCACTCGCGATACCGTTCGGGTTGACGGCACGGCCGTCGAACGGGGCAGTGGTGCAGGCGTTGCACATGCTCGCGGATGCCAGATGTCCGGTCAGGGAACAACTCTGACTCGTGCGTGACCCCGTCGTACCAAGGCCGTTGACTTGATGTCTGCGGTCCGGCGAGTGACGTCGGCGGTCCGCACAGATGGTCGGACGAACGAGAGGATGGTGGGGAAGTGAGCATCGGCAGCGATCTCACGGCGGCCCGCGAGCGGGCCGACATGACGATCGAGCAGCTGAGCGCTGCGACCCGGATCAGAACCGGGCTGCTGATCGCCATGGAGGCCGACGATTTCTCCCGCTGCGGCGGGAACTTCTACGCCCGTGGGCACATCCGATCCATTGCTCGCGTGGTCAAGGCCGATCCCGCTCCGCTGATCGCTGCGTTCGACGCCGAGCACGCGGTCGAGGATGAGAAGGCCCGTCGCGAGGAACGCGCCGCGGCCAAGGGCCCGACGCTCCGCCCGGCCCGCCCGCGCTGGGCGATCGTGGTCGGCGCGATCCTGGTCATCCTGATGGGCTGGGGGATGGTCCGGCTGTTCACGTTGCCCAGCGACATCGAGGCGAACGCGTCGAAGACCGCGGTCACTACGGCGACCGTCACGACGCCGACCCCCAAGGCGCCGGTGACGCCGACCGTCCGGCCCACCCAGAAGCCGACGACCGCCAAGCCGCCGGTGCTGATGACCGCGCTGACGCTGACGGCGAAGAACGACGGCACGTACCTGACGGTCCGCGACAAGAAGAACCGCCGCCTGTTCCAGGGGCGTCTCAGTCCCGGTATCGCGCAGTCGGTGACCAGTTCCGGCGACATCCGCGTGACCGTCGGCAATCCCGGCAACCTCATCGTCACGCTGAACGGCAAGCGGGTCCCGACGAAGCTCTACAAGTTCACCGCCCACCCGAACGGGACTCTCAGCAAGACCGCCGGCAGCTCCTGATCGTGCTGTGAGATGCGCTGCTGAGTTAGGCCGGGGAGTGCACGGCGAGTCATACTCATGGTGATGAATACGCAACCCACCACCGTCGCCCTGGTCACGCTGGGCTGTGCCCGCAACGATGTCGACTCCGAGGAACTGGCCGGCCGGCTCGAGGCCGGCGGCTTCCGATTGGTCGACGACGCCGCTGAGGCGGACACGGTGGTGGTCAACACCTGCGGATTCGTCGAGGCCGCGAAGAAGGACTCCGTCGACACCCTGCTGGCCGCCGCCGACTACAAGGACTCCGGCCGCACGCAGGCCGTCGTAGCAGTCGGCTGCCTCGCCGAACGGTACGGCGACCAGCTCGCCGAGGCTCTCCCGGAGACCGACGCGGTGCTGAGCTTCGACGACTACACCGACATCTCGGACCGGCTCCGCTCCATCCTCGCCGGCAACAAACACCAGCCCCACGTGCCGCGCGACCGCCGCAAACTCCTCCCACTCGCCCCCGCCGACCGCCACTCCACCCCAGGAGTAGCCGTCCCGGGCCACGGCGACCAGCCGAGCACCGCGCACGAGCCCACGACCGCCGACCAGCCGACTGCTGATGGGCGCGCGGCTGTCGTCGGTTCACACATCCCCGAGCAGCTTCGGCCCAAGGACGCCTCCGCGCTTGCGGGTTCCGGTGAGCCCGGCGACGGTCTCAAGGGACGGTTCGTCACCGGTGCGCCGGAAGAGCTGAAGATCGACGCCCCCGACCTCGCGGCCGCACCGGCCAGCGGTCCCCGCGTGATGCGTCGACGCCTCGACGGCGGCCCGATGGCGCCGTTGAAGCTCGCCTCCGGCTGCGACCGCCGTTGTGCGTTCTGCGCGATCCCGATGTTCCGCGGCGCCTTCATGTCCCGCCGCCCCGCCGAGGTACTCCGCGAGGCCGAATGGCTGGCGGAGAACGGCGTACGCGAGCTCTTCCTCGTCTCCGAGAACTCCACCTCGTACGGCAAGGACCTCGGCGACCTCCGCCTGCTCGAGACCCTCGTCGGCGAGATCGCCCAGGTCCCCGGCATCATCCGCGTCCGTGTGTCGTACCTGCAGCCCGCCGAGATGCGCCCGACGCTGATCAGCGCGATGACCTCCACCCCGGGCGTCGTCCCGTACTTCGACCTCTCCTTCCAGCACGCCTCCGGCCCGCTCCTGCGCCGGATGCGCCGCTTCGGCGACTCCGAGCGCTTCCTCGAACTGATCGCCCAGGTCCGCGCCACCGCCCCGACCGCCGGCATCCGCAGCAACGTCATCGTCGGCTTCCCGGGCGAGACCGAGCAAGACGTCGACATCCTCTGCGACTTCCTGTCCCGCGCCGGCCTCGACGCGATCGGCGTCTTCGGCTACTCCGACGAGGACGGCACCGAAGCCGAAACCTACGACGGCAAACTCGACGAAGACACCATCGCCACCCGCCTCGACCGAGTAACCCGCCTGGCCGAAGACCTAACCTCCGCCCGAGCCGAATCCCGCATCGGCGAACTCCTCGAAGTCCTCCTCGAATCCACAGACGACCTGGACGCCGATGAGCTGGACGCCGATGAGCTGGACGCCGACGTGGACGGGGTGCAAGTGGACGACGGCGTCGCGTTGGACGGGGCTGGGCTGGACGCTCCTGTACCGGCTGCCGCCGGGCGGACCGGTGAGGGGCGGGCTGCGCATCAGGGGCCTGAGGTGGATGGGTCGACGACGGTGACCGGGCTGCCGGACGGGGTGCGGGTCGGCGATCTGGTGTCTGCGAAGGTGGTGGCGAGCGACGGTGTCGACCTGATCGCCGAGTTTGCCGCGCTCGTGAGCACCCCGGACAGCCGTCCGGCAGCTAATCTGACCGCGTGACCAACCCGCCAACGAACCCGGCGCCGCGCGCCGCGGGCGGCCATCTCCACGCGCCCAGCGCCTGGAACGTGCCGAACGCGCTCACGGTCCTGCGGCTGGTCCTGGTACCGCTGTTCGTCTGGCTCCTGCTCCGCGAAGGCGGTCACACCGACAGTAACCGCCTGCTCGCGACCGCCGCGTTCGTGGTCGCGATCGTCACCGACCGCTTCGACGGCGACATCGCCCGCCGCTGGAACCTGGTCACGAACTTCGGCAAGATCGCCGACCCCATCGCCGACAAAGCCCTCACCGGAGCCGCCTTTCTCGGCCTCTCCTACCTGGGCGAACTCCCGTGGTGGGTCACGATCGTCGTGATGGTCCGCGAATGGGGCGTCACCGCCCTCCGCTTCTGGGTAATCCGCCACGGCGTCATGCCCGCCAGCCGAGGCGGCAAACTCAAAACCGTCCTCCAGGCGATCGCCCTGGGCCTCTACCTGCTCCCGTGGCAGGACCTCAAAATCCTCCACTGGACCGCCATCACCATCATGGCCGCCGCCGTAATAGTCACCATCATCACCGGCCTCGACTACGTAGGCCGAGCCCTCCGCCTCCGCGCCGCCGCCAAACGCCCCCTCCCATAACCCCCACGCACCACCCGCGCAGCCCACCCCCAACCACCAACCGGCCACCACCTCACCGATCGCTCCGTACGCCGCATCCCGCTCCCGACGGTTCCGTACGCCGCGTCACGCGCCGGATGGTTCCGTACGCCGCGTGACGTGCCGGATGGTTCCGTACGCCGCGTGACGTGCCGGATGGTTCCGTACGCCGCGTGACGTGCCGGATGGTTCCGCACGCTGCACCGCGTGCCCGACGGTTCCGTACATCGGGTCGCGTGGCCGGTCGGATGACTAGACTCCCTGAGGTGCCGAGGTCGACAGCTCGAATTGCGGGGTCCACGGGCAACCACAGCAAGCTCGCGCAGACCTACCGCCGCTTCGCGGAAGTCGACGCCCCCAAGATCTCGCCCTTCTACGAGCGCCTGGCCCGAGCCCTGAGCGAGTCCAACGCCGCCCTCCGCGCAATCGAGTCCGCCCCCACCCGCAAACGAAACCCCGCCCTAATCGTCGCCGCCCTCCACCACCTAGCCCTAACCGGCCAATCCCCAACCCTCACCACCGCCTACAACGCAGCCGTCTCGCCGGCACATGCGGCCCCCGCATCCGCCGACCCGGCATCTGTCAAGCCAGCACCCGCCGGCCTCGTACGCACGGAGGCTGGGTTGCGGTCAGCTGTAGGCCTTGAGGCGAGCGCGGCCGAGGGGATGGACGTCGAGGCTGGCTTCGACAGCGACTCTGCTGTCGAAGCTGCGGTTCGGACGTTGGTGGAGATGACCGAGGCTGTGGTGGGTGTTGTCTCGGGGCGGAAGGTGCGGGGGAATGTCGGTGGCAATCACGCCGTGTTGTATCCGGCGATTGCCGAGGTGGCGCGCAGGGTTGGCGCGGGCGCGGTTGGGCTGATCGACGTGGGTTGCTCGGCTGGCTTCAACCTGAACGTCGATCGCGTCGGCATCACCTACGGCAACGGGCAAACGCTGGGAGACCCGTCATCTCCTGTGCAGGCATCGGCGTCAATCGTGAAGGAACAGGCTGTTCCGACGCACGCGATGCCTGAGGTTGTTGCCCGAATCGGCATCGACCCCGAGCCGATTGATACGAGCGACGTGGATGAGGCTCGGTGGTTGCGCGCTTGCCTGCCACCGGACCAACCGGAGCAGACCGCCAGGCTCGAAGGAGAGCTCGAGTTGGCGGCGTCGGCGCCTCCGTTCTTGATGCAGGGCGACGCTGTCGATCTGCTGCCGGATGCAATTGCTCGCGTGCCAGCAGATGCCCTGCCCGTGGTCACCACGACATGGGCGCTCTCGGACTTGCCGCTGGAGAGCCGTCTGCGCTTCCTGCAACGTCTCGATGCAGCGGCGACCAACCGGCCAGTCGCGTGGGTTTCGGTGGAGGGAGTTGGAGTCGCGCCGGCGATCCCCACCTTCGGTGACCGTCCTGCGTCCGGGCACAGCATCATCGGTCTAGCTGTCTTCAGCCATTCGACCCTGCAGGCCGAATCGGTAGGCCGCTGCTGGTTGCGTGGTCAGATGCTGGCGTGGCTGGCAGATTCGTAGTCCTCAGCACACCCTGAGCAGTCACCCGCGTCAGATGCGGCGCCAGCTGGTTCTTGTTCAACAATGCGATGTGTACAGATCGAGTGCGCGGGAGGTTTCGGGTGGCTGAGGACGGGCTTGAGGCGGCGGTCGAGCGGTTGGTGGGGCTATTGATGGAGCGTCGCGTGACGGTTGCCACCGCTGAGTCGTTGACAGGTGGGATGGTCGGGGCGGTTCTGACGGATGTGCCGGGGGTGTCGGCTGTGTATCGGGGTGGCGTGGTCGTCTACGCGACTGATCTGAAGGCCAAGCTCGCCGGCGTGCCTGAGGACCTGCTGGCTGCTGTAGGCCCGGTCCATGCGGACACGGCTGCCGCCTTGGCCAGCGGCGTACGGGAGCGTCTGGAGGCGGACTACGGGCTCGCCACGACCGGTGTGGCCGGTCCGGACCCGCAGGCGGCCATCGAGGCCGGCACGGTGTACGTCGCGGCGGCTGGACCGGGGTCCGTGCAGGTGCGCAAACTGCAGTTGTCCGGTGACCGGTCAGCCGTACGACGGGGGAGTGTGCAGGCCGTCCTCGAACTCGGAGCCGCTGTTGTGGCGGAAGAACTCGACTGAACGAGGTGTTGGGACCAGCATGGTGACAGGTAAGGCGGAGTGGCGCGGCGCACCGAAGGTGGACGTTGCGAGGGGTAGTGACCCAGCAACAGGTACCGTTGGTTCCTACGGTCGAGCTACCGTGCGAGTAGAAGCGGCCGGACAGGCGGAAGGGAGAAACCTCATGGTGCTGGTTCGTGGCCTGCTGGGCGACGTGCTGCGGCGTAAGCGGCTGCGCCAGGGGCGCACTCTCCGCGAGGTGTCCGCTGACGCACGCGTCAGCCTCGGTTACCTGTCCGAGGTCGAGCGCGGGCAGAAGGAAGCCTCCAGTGAGCTGCTGGCAGCGATCTGTACGGCGCTCGATGTGCCGCTGTCGACGGTCTTCGCCGAGGTGAGCGAGGATCTGGCCCGCGAAGAGGCTCTGGTGCTGGCGCACCCGACCATCGAGCCGGAGGTTGTGGCCTCCGCGGCCTGAGCCCCTGGTCATCGCCCACTCCCATCAGGAGTCGGGCTGCTGTCGGACGGCCGGATCAATGCCACGCGCGACGGCCAGAGCAACTGCAGCGCGGGCAGCGGTGGATCGCCCGGCTGCCGGAACATCTGGTTCGCCGTGTACATGTGGTGGATCGAGTCCGGAAACCGGAGCAGCTGAGCTGTCTCCGGAGGCGGAAAGAAGCCGGCCAGGTCGTCACCCTCGTCGAATACGGCCCCGCCCATCACCGCCCACGCCAGCGGTTTGAGCCCGAGAAAGGCCCAGCACGGCTCCGGATCGAAGACGATGATCTCCGGATGCCGGTAGAGGCTGAGCCCCAGCGTGTACCCGAAGGCTGGATTGCGGCCGCCGTCGCCCTCGACGTACTGCATCGTCCAGCCAAAGGTCCGGATGTTGTCCTCGATCTGCCGCGAGATCTGCTCGTTGCTCACTCCGCCGCACCGGTCGCACATCGCCCTCTCCTCTCCGATCGAACATTTGTTCGATGCGTCAGAGAAGATATCCGTGTTGTTGTCTGCCGGCGGCGTTGTCCACAGGCCAGTTCTGGCCGGTCAGCTCTCGGGTTGGCAAGCAGGGCACCAGTACGTGACCCGTTCGCGGGTCGGTTCGCCAAGCGTCGCGGTCAGGATCGTCGTGCCGCAGCGGTGGCAGGGCTTGCCGGCGCGTTCGAACACCCAGGAGCGTTGTCCTGGCCGGTCGACGCCGGTGCTGACCTGGGTGCCGTTGCGGACATTCGCCTTCATGAGCTTTCGGCTGAGGTCGACCGCTGCTGGGACGTCGACGGCCGAGATCGGGCGCCACGGGTGCAGACCGAGCAGAAAGCAGACCTCGGTCCGATAGAAGTTGCCGATCCCGGCCAGGTTCCGCTGGTCGAGCAGTGCTTCACTGACCGTCTGACCGGGGTCGGACTCGAGATTCGCGATCGCGAGTGCGCGGTCGAATGACGGGGACAGCAGATCAGGTCCGAGGTGACCGACCACGCTGTCCTCATCGTCGGTCGCGACGAGGTCCAGGACCGGGAGCCGATAACCGACAGCCGTCCACGGTGCGGTTTCGAGGACTGCACGGATCTGATGATCGGGCCCGCCGTGCCATCGCTCACCCGGCCGGTACAGATGCCAACTGCCGTCCATCCGGAAATGACTGTGCAGCGTCAACCCACCGGAGAGTCGCATCAGGATGTGCTTGCCGCGAGCAACTACTTCGAGCATCGTCCGACCGCTCAGGTCGGTCGTCGCGAGCGAAGGCACACGGAAATCCGTACGCACGAGCTCTTGACCGGCGAGAGCCTGGTTGAGCCGTTTACACGCTCGCCAGACAGTGTCTCCTTCGGGCATGACCGATCGCTCCCGACGTCAAGCCCGCAGGCGCAGACCACGCGGTGTCGCATGGAAACCGGCCTTTGCCAGCGCATCGCCGAACGCCGTGTGCCGAACCTGCTCACCATCGGCCGTCTCGACGCTCAGCTTGCCGAGCTGGCCATCCCGGATCGACAACGCCAGCGCATCAACCGCCGGCTGAAGCAGGTCGGGATCCTCGGTGAAGCTCAGCACGGTCCGCCCGCCGCGTTCGACGTACACGATCAGTTGCCCGTCGACCATCACGACCAACGCACCAGCCTTCCGGCCTGGACGGTGCCCACCTGCGCTCTCTCGCTCGGGCCAAGGCAGCGCAGCTCCGTACGGATTCGCGGGATCGGAAGCCGCGAGTACGACGGCCCGCGCAGTCAGCTCCTCGTCCTTCCTGCCACGGCCACCACCGCCAGGCCGGGAGCCACCCGGCCCGAATCGTCCGGCAGGACCAAACGGACCGTCAGACCCTGGCGAGGCCGGGGTCGAAAGCTCCGCGAGCGCGCGCAACCGATCCACAGCTCCAGGCAGAGCGAACTGAGCAGCCCCGAGCCCTGCGACGAAGTACCCCCTCCGGCACCGCCCGGACTCCTCGAATGCGCTGAGCACCTTGTAAACGGCGGCGAATCCACCGGGCGTCCGCTCCGTGATGACCGACCCACGCGTGACGATCCCGTAGCGATCCAGCAGCGTCTCCGCTGCCGCATGCGCCCGTCGGGTCGCATCCGAACTGCGGGCCGGAAGCAACGACCATCGCCCACCCGCAGTCGGCGGACCACTCCGCGCGGGCATCGCAGGCCGCCCGGGACGCATCGGACGACCCGGCCGTGCGCGAGGCGTCGTACGACGGGTTCGATGACTGCCTCGCCCGCCGCCGACGAGCGATCGGACCGGGGTGAGAGTGTCATTGGTGAGGTACCCGGCCCAGACGAGATCCCAGAGGACGCCGACCAACGTCTCGTCCTCTACGACGCCGTTTGCGGATCCGACCGCATCGCTGAGTTGGCGGAAGAAGAACGCGCCACCGCCCGACAATGCATCGAGCACAGCCTGATGCGTCTCACCCAGCTCGAGATCCGGATCCGGATCGGGCAACGTCAGGTCGCAGTTGTCTGCCAGATGGAGCGACACCCACCCATCCGTGCCCGGCAGCGAACCCGATCCTGCCCACACCACTTCGCCCGTCGCCGTCAGCTCGTCCAGCATCGACGGCTGATACCCAGGCACTCGTGACGGCAGCACGATCGACTCCAGCGCCGACGCCGGCACCGCGCATCCTGCTAGCTGCTCGACGGCGCCGAGCAGTACGTCGTACCCGCGACCGCGGCTGCTCGTGATCCCTTGCCATGCAGGCAGGAACCGGGCCAGCGCGGACGGATCAACCGGCTCGACCTCCTTGCGCAAGGCAGCGAGGGATCGCCGCCGCAGCAGTCGGAGGACCTCGCTGTCACACCACTCAAGCGCGATCCCACCCGGCAGGAACTCGCCTTCCACAACTCGTCCGGCTGCACCAAGTCGCCGCAACGCTTCGCTGACAACGGCAACCCCGATCCCGAGATTGGTCGCGAGATCGATCGCCCGGAACGGCCCATGCGTTCGCGCGTACCGAGACACGAGATCGCCGAGTGGATCGGCGACCGGCTCCGCATGCGCCTCCGCGACCCCAGGCGGCAGCGGCACGCCGAGGGCGTCCCGCAGCCGGGCCACGTCCTCGACAACTGCCCAGCGATGCTCACCCGCGATCCGAACCCGCACCACTCGACGGGCGGCCGCCAACGAGGTGAGCCACGATTCAGCATCCGAACCGTCGACGCACCGTTGCGTTGCCTCCGACAACGACAGCGGACCGATCATCCGCAGTACGTCGAACAGCCCCTCGGCGTCGCGCGCTCTGCGATCCTCGGCCAAGCGCTGCAGCTCGGCCTCGGTGCGCAGCACGACCTCCGCGTCGAGCAGCTCCCGCAGCTCGGTCCGCCCGAGGAGCTCAGCCAGCAAACTCTGATCGAGCGACAGCGCGGCCGCACGCTTCTCGGCAAGCGGACTGTCGCCTTCGTACATGAAAGCGCCGACATAGCCGAAGAGCAGGGACTTCGCGAACGGCGATGCTTCCGACGTCTCGACTTCGACGACCGAGATCCGGCGCTCGCTGATCCCTGTGAGCAGATCCTTCAACGCCGGCAGATCGTAGACGTCCTGCAGCACCTCGCGGAGCGTCTCGAGCACGATCGGGAACGACCCGAACTTGCTTGCCACGCTCAACAGCTGCGACGCCCGCTGCCGCTGCTGCCACAGCGGTGATCGCCGCCCCGGATTACGCCGCGGCAGCAACAACGCCCGCGCAGCACACTCCCGGAACCGCGCCGCGAACAACGCCGACCCGCCGACCTCAGTGGTCACCAGATCCTCAATGTCAGCCGGGTCGAAGAGCACCAGATCCGCACCAGGGGGTGCTTCATCGGTCTCCGGCAGCCGCAGCACAATCCCGTCGTCACCCGAGACTGACTGCGCGTCCATCCCGTACCGATCCCGGAGCCGGGCCGCGATCGCAAGCGCCCACGGGCCGTGCACCTGACCGCCGTACGGCGAATGCACGCAAACCCGCCAGTCGCCCAGCTCGTCGCGGAATCGCTCCACCACGATCGTCACGTCATCCGGCACCCGGCTCGTCGCGTCCCGCTGCTCGGCGAGGTACGACACGAGGTTGTTGGCGGCGTACTCGTCCAGTCCCGCCGTCCGCGCACGATCGATTGCCTTGCTGGCCGGCAATGACGCCATCTTGCGGACGAATGCACCGGTCGCCGCACCAAGCTCCGCCGGCCGCCCGACCGCATCGCCCTTCCAGAACGGCAGCCTGCCGGGCTGACCTGGGGCGGGGGAGACGAGCACCCGGTCGTGGGTGATGTCTTCGATGCGCCAGCTCGATGCTCCGAGTGTGAACACGTCGCCGACGCGTGACTCGTACACCATCTCCTCGTCGAGCTCGCCGACGCGATGATTCGTCGACTCGCCGACCAGGAACACACCGAACAGCCCACGATCCGGAATCGTCCCGCCGCTCGTCACCGCGAGCCGTTGCGCGCTGGGTCGACCGGAGATCTCGCCACTCACCCGGTCGAACACGATCCGCGGCCGCAGCTCCGCGAACTCGTCCGACGGGTACCGACCGGACAGCATGTCGAGCACACCGTCGTACGCCGATCTCGGCAGTGTGGCGAACGGTGCGCAGCGCCGCACCAGAGCAAACAGTTCGTCGACGTCCACCGAGTCGAGGGCAACGATCGACACGATCTGCTGAGCCAGCACATCGAGCGGGTTCGCCGGGATGTGCAAGCTCTCGATCATGCCGTCGCGCATCCGCTGAACGACGACGGCTGTGTCGATCAGATCGCCACGGAACTTCGGAAACAGCACGCCGCGCGACACCGCGCCGACCTGGTGACCGGCACGACCCACTCGCTGCAACCCACTCGCGACGGACGGGGGCGCCTCGACCTGGATGACGAGATCGACTGCGCCCATGTCGATGCCGAGCTCGAGGCTGCTCGTCGCGACGACGCAAGGCAGCCGCCCTGACTTCAGATCCGCCTCGATCAGCGCTCGCTGCTCTTTACTGACCGAGCCGTGGTGGGCTCGCGCGATCAACGGAGGCGCGGCCAGGGATCCACCCGACTGAGCCATCACCTGTGCAGGCGAGCCCAACTCCGGCAGCTCCAGCTCGGCCCGCTCTGCAGCGATCTCGTTGAGCCGGGCGGTCAGTCGCTCGGCCAATCGTCGCGAGTTGGAGAAGACGATCGTCGACTTGTGCTGGGCGATCAGATCGAAGACGTGCTCCTCGACGTGTGGCCAGATCGAGGCGTGCTGCTGTGGACCGGCCGCGGATCCAGAGGTCTCGACCTCGGTCGCGGCCAGCTCTGCCATGTCCTCGACCGGAACGACAACGCTCAGGTCCCACTGCTTGGTGAACTTTGGCTGCACCACAGTCACCGGCCGCTCGCCACCAAGGAACCGAGCAACTTCCTCCACCGGTCGCACAGTCGCGGACAGACCGATCCGCTGCGCAGGCTTCGGCAGCAACGTGTCCAGGCGCTCGAGTGTGAGCGCCAGATGGGCGCCCCGCTTGGTCCCGGCGACCGCGTGCACCTCGTCGACGATGACGGTCTCAACCCCTCGCAGCGACTCCCGCCCCTGCGAGGTCAGCAACAGGAACAGCGACTCCGGGGTGGTGATCAGTACGTCGGAAGGCCGCGTGGCGAACCGTCGGCGTTCGCTGGCCGGAGTATCGCCCGAACGCACCGCGACCTCGACGTCGATCGGCGCCTCACCGAGTCGGCGCGCAGTCTCGCGGATGCCGATCAGCGGCGCACGAAGGTTGCGCTCGACGTCGACCGCGAGCGCCTTGAGCGGTGATACGTACAGCACCCGGCAGCGCAGCTTCGGATCGTCCGGCGGGGGCGTCGTGGCCAGCCGGTCGAGCGCCCAGAGGAAGGCTGCCAGCGTCTTGCCTGATCCCGTCGGGGCGACCACCAGCGCGTCCCGGCCCGCGGTGATGGCGTCCCACGCCTCGAGCTGGGCCGGGGTGGCCGCCTCGAAGACGTCGCCGAACCACGCCCGGGTCGCGGGCGAGAACCGGCTCAACGCGCTGGTTTTCTTCACGCTGACCATCTTGCCGGGTCCCGCCGACAGTTTTCACGAGCGGTTGGTGGCAGACGGTGAGGAGACGCTTTCCGTCCGGTGCAGAGGTTGTCCCCGTCGTCTGGAATGATCGGCGACATGATCAACCGCGTACGCGCAGCGCTCGTCGTCGTTGCCTGCCTGGTCGCTCTGACCGGGTGTGTGAAGCTCGACGCCGATCTGAAGGTCGGGTCGAACGAGACGGTCTCGGGCTCGATGAAGATCGGGGTCGACAAGCAGCTGCTGCAGTCCAGTGGCCAGTCCCTCGACAAGGTCCGCCAACAGATCGAGAGCGGCATCAAGCAGACGACCACCGAAGGGGTCAGCTGCAACTCGTTCGAGGACGACAAGTACGTCGGTTCGAACTGCACCTTCGAGAGCGTCCCGTTCGACAAGATGGGCAGCTCCAGCGGCGACGGCGTCAGCTTCCGCAAGGACGGCGACAAGGTCATGGTCACGGTGAAGGCCGGCAATCTGGGCAGCGTCCCGTCCGGCACTCAGCCCGAGGTCAACTTCAAGATCACCATGCCGGGCAAGATCCTCGAGCACGACGACGGTGCGAAGATCAGCGGCCGCACAGCGACGTACGACAGCCTCGACAAGCTCGGCAAGATCTCGCTGACGTCCGAGGCCGGCAGCGGATTCCCGACATGGGCGCTGATCGTGATCATCGTGCTGGTGCTGCTGGCGATCGCCGCGGTCGTGTTCTTCATCCTGCGCAGCCGCAGGCGCAGGGGGCAGCAGGGCTACGGACAGCCGTTCCCGGGTCAGTACCCCGGCCAGCCTGGTCAGTACGGCCCGGGGCAGTATCCGGGGCAGCCGGGGTACGGGCAGCAGCCTGGTCCTGGTCAGTACCCCGGGCAGCCTGGGCAGTACGGCGGTCCGCCGGGACAGCCTGGTCAGTACGGTCCGCCTGGGCAGTATCCGGGTCAGCCGCCGCAGGGTCAGCCGCCGTACGGCGGTCAGCCTGGTCAGCCGCAGTACCCTGGGCAGCCTCAGCCGGGGCAGTGGGGTCCGCAACCGGGGCAGCAGCCGCCTCAGCAGGGACAGCCGCAGCAGGGCCCTGGTGGCTGGGGACAGCAGCCCGGCCAGGGGCAGCCTGGTCAGTACGGTCAGCGGCCGCCGCAGCAGGGTGGTCCTTCGGGACCCCAGCCGGGGCAGCAGGGCGGTTGGGGACCGCCGCCGAGGAACGATGACGGGCAGGAATGAGACTGACGGAGTTCTGGGCTCGGATGGATCACCATCTCGGTCCGGCGTACGCGCGGACCTGGGCCGAGACCCAGGTGGTACAGGAACTCGGCGGCCGCACGGTCGTCGAGGCCCTGGCCGAAGGGGAGGCCGCGAAGGTCGTCTGGCGTGCCGTGTGGGCGCACCTGAACCTTCCGGCCAGCGAACGTTGATGCCTTAGGCAACAAATGGTCTAGGCGGTCCACCCGGTGCGGGTAGCCCATTCCTCGGCAGGCAGGTAGATGAGGTCGCAGACCGGGTCCTTGAGATCGGAGTAGTCGCCGATCTCGAGCCGGAGGGCGGCAGCGTGCTGCTTGAAGGCGGCGTACGCACGTGCTGTCTCCGGATGGCTGCGCAGATAGTCGCGGAACAGCAGCGCGTACCGCTGGTTGGCGCGTCCGGCCACGCGGATGTGCAGATTCACCCGGCGCCGGTACATCGGCTCGACCAGCATGCGTTTCACCCACTGCGTGTCATCGGTAGGCAGGCCCGGCACCGGGTGGTCACGACGCGGCGGCCGCAATTCCCAGTCCGCAGCGGCCATCCGCTCCGCCACGTCGTCCAGCTCTGGCTCCGTGCCGACCGTCACCTGGATGTCCAGGATGTCCTTGGCCGGCAGGCGGGGCACCGCGGTGGAGCCGACGTGATCGATCCGCTGAGCCAGTTCGCCGAGCAGTCCGCCGATCACATGCGCGGTCTTCTCGTACTGCGAGGGCCAGCTGTCGTCCGGTCGTACGATGACGATCCCAGTCATGCGGAGATCATCCCAGTACTCCGGCGGCCGGTCACAGTCCTTCAGACAGGTTTGACCCGGAACGCGCCGTTCGTGAGGAGGTCGGCCGCTTCGTACGCCGCCTTGCGAATGGCCCTGCGCTCGTCGAAGTACCCGCCGATCATTCCGATACCCGGCAGCTTCCCGACGAACCGGGCGCCGAGGCCGCCCCGCGGACGCTCCTCGAACACCTCACCGAGCCCGCCGAAGAGTTTGCTGATCCGCCAGAGCAGACGGATGCCCTGACGCAGTCCGGCCTCCTCGGAGTCGTCGCCGAGACCTAGCTGCTTCGCCACGTCCTGTCCGGCCGCGGTCGGGTCGTCGTACTTGAGTACTTCGTCCGGAGTGATCGGGCGGTCGGTCAGCACGCGTGCGATGACCGCAGTGCGGTCGGCGTGCGCTTCCACGCCGTACTCGCGGCAGATGGCGCCGATCACCATGGCCTGCACGGCGGCGCCGAGGGTGTCTTTGATCGGGAGCCGGTCGGCGGCCGCACCGCTGATCCGGGGGAAGGCCGCGACCACCGCCGCGAATCCGCCCAGCCGCTCCACCCACCAGTCGCAGCGCTTGGCGAGCGGCAGCTTCGGCCACTCCGAGTGCCCGGGCACCTGCATCTTCAGCAGCTGGTCGATCGCGAGGATCAGTGCTCTTTCGGCCAGGTTGGGCTTCTCCTGGGCGGAGTACTCCGTCAGGATGCTGCGGACGCCGAACGGGTCGGGGGTACGGAGCGCGTCGAGGACGGTGTCGATGCCGAACTCGACCCTGCTGAGTGCCAGGATCACGGCGGAATCGGGCACGTCGGGACGGTCGGTCACGCCCGCAAGGGTAGGGATCCGGCGGGTCAGATCGGTTGCCGTGCAAGCTTCGGCGTGTCAGTTGTGATTCGAACACGTGTTCGGGATACTTTGGTGCGCGGAAGGTGTGGCGGGCGGCCGAGTTGTCCACAGATTCGGAAGTGGCGACGAAAACTGTCCGACGTGATGGATACCTTCTCTGGCGACACGAGAAGTCCTCCGGGCGGCTGGGAAGCGGCCCCGATTATGAGATGGGTCAGGTGGCATTCAGATGGCGGGTGCAGCGAGTGCGGAGCGCGCGGTGGCCGATCGCGAGAAGGCGCTTGCGACCGCGCTGACGCAGATCGAGCGGCAGTGTGGCAAGGGTTCGGTGATGCGTTTGGGGGAGCAGAACAGGCCGCCGATCGAGGTCATCCCGACCGGGTCGATCTCGCTCGACATCGCGCTCGGGATCGGTGGTCTGCCACGCGGTCGCGTGGTGGAGATCTACGGCCCGGAATCTTCCGGTAAGACGACGGTCGCCCTGCACGCGGTCGCGAATGCGCAGCGGGCCGGCGGGATCGCGGCCTTTATCGACGCCGAGCATGCGCTCGACCCGGAGTACGCGAAGAAGCTCGGCGTCGACACCGACGCGCTGCTGGTCTCGCAGCCCGACTCCGGTGAGCAGGCGCTGGAGATCGCCGACATGCTGGTCCGCTCCGGCGCGATCGACATCGTCGTGATCGACTCGGTGGCCGCGCTGGTGCCGCGCGCCGAGATCGAGGGCGAGATGGGCGACAGCCACGTCGGTCTGCAGGCCCGGCTGATGAGCCAGGCGCTGCGGAAGATGACCGGTGCGGTCAGCGGGACGAACACGACCGCGATCTTCATCAACCAGCTGCGCGAGAAGATCGGCGTGATGTTCGGCTCTCCGGAGACGACGACCGGTGGTAAGGCGCTGAAGTTCTACGCGTCGGTGCGGCTGGACGTGCGCCGGATCGAGTCGCTGAAGGACGGTACCGACGTGGTCGGCAACCGGACCCGGGTCAAGGTCGTGAAGAACAAGGTGGCCCCGCCGTTCAAGCAGGCCGAGTTCGACATCATCTACGGCCAGGGCATCAGCCGCGAGGGCAGCCTGCTCGACCTCGGTGTGGATCAGGGCTTCGTCCGCAAGGCCGGCGCCTGGTTCACCTACGAGAGCGACCAGCTCGGCCAGGGCCGGGAGAACGCGCGGAACTTCCTGCGCGACAACCCCGATCTGGCCAACGAGCTGGAGAAGAAGATCAAGGAGAAGATGGGCATCGGCCCGACGCTTGACCAGCCGGCCGCCGAGGCCGCTGCGGCCGAGGTCGATGTCGACTTCTGATCGCCCCACCGCGGGCGGCAGCGTCCCCCGGCAGCCCACCGCTGCCGACGACGCTGCCCCCGCGGCGCTGTCTCTACCCCACGACGAACGCCTGGCGCTGGCACGCAAACTCCTAGCTGCGGGCACGGACGCTTCCACGCTGTCCAGCAGTTCGAGTCAAGAGGCTGGTTCCGGCGCCGATCGCAGTACTGATCGTGCTGGTGGTGCTGAGCGGGGTCGCGCTGATGAAGGCGGCTCCGACGCAGTTCGTGGTTCTGATGCGGGCTTGGGGCGTGGGCGTCGTGCTGGTCGTACGTCGGGTGCGCGGCGGGGTGAGCCGTTGGCCGATGCGGACGAGTTCGTGGGTGAGGACGAGTCGGGGTGGGACGGTTCTCGCCGACGTACGGGCTCCATCAGGCGAACGGTCGGCACGGTCGACCCGTGGGACGAACCGCAGGACGAGCAGAAGAAGGCTCGGCCGGCGAAGCGTCGGGGTGGTTCGGGGCCGGATTCGGGCGCAGGTTCGCTTGATCCTTGGGGTGAGCAGGAGGAGCGCTCCGGTCGTACGTTCGAGGCGCGGGCGGCGGATCGGTTGGCTGAGGCGCGTGCCTTTGCGGATGACGCGCCTGCACGGGCTGCAGATCTGGGTACGCCTTCAGGACAGTTCGATCCGTGGGCAGACGCGGATCCAGCAACCGCGGTTAGGCCCGCCGCTGGCATCTCGTCGAGTCCTCAAACGCCGGCGAGCCGTACGCCGACTGCCGAGCGCACACCCGGCGCGGACCAGCGCACGCCGGCTGACGAGTCTTCACAGTCGGAGAGCACGACCCCAGCGCAAGCGCCGCCCGAGGGTGAGAACACGTCCGCCAACGAGCACACGTCCGCGGACGAGAGCTGGCCGGCAGGCGAGAACGGGCCGGCGGGCGAGAGCGAGCTGGCGGACGAGAGCGCGCCGGCAGGCGAGAGCAGGCTGATAGCCCGGAGCGGGTCGGAGGGCGACGCTCCGTCGGTGGGGGCGGCGGGCGATGGGGCATCGGGTGGCGAGTCGGGTGCGTCGGGTCGGTCGGTAGCTGGTGGGCGGGCTGCTGCGCAGGCTGACGGGCAGGCTGCTGGGGATGGGCCCGCAGTAGGCGGGCAGGCTGCTGGACACGCTGACGGGCAGGCTGGTGGGGACGGGCCTGCAGTAGGCGGGCGGGCTGCTGGGCGGGCTGAGGGGCAGGTTGGTGGGGACGCGCAGGCTGGTGGGGACGCGCAGGCTGGTAGGGACGCGCAGGCTGGTGGGGACGGGCCTGCAGCAGGGCGGGCTGGTGGGGACGGGCCTGCGGTGGGTGGGTGGGCTGCGGAGAGTGGGCGGGCTGGTGGGCGGGGGAGTCGGGGGCGGCGGACTGTTGGTGGGGGGTTTGGGCGGGGGCGGAAGCGGCGGGGGAGTGAGGAGCCGGAAGGGGTTGGGGATGCGGCGATGGAGCAGGAGGCGGATCCGGCTTCGGTGGCTCGGACGATCTTGCTCGATAAGTTGACGGGGCAGCCGCGGACGAGGGCCGAGTTGGCTGATGTGTTGGCGGAGCGGGACATTCCGGACGAGGTGGCCGATGAGGTGCTGGATCGGTTCACGGATGTCGGGCTGATCGACGATGCCGCGTTCGCGAATGCGTGGGTCGAGTCGCGGCATCGGGGGCGTGGGTTGGGGAAGCGTGCGCTCGCGCAAGAGCTTCGGCGGCGAGGCGTCGACGAAGAGCTGGCCAGGGACGCGCTCGAGGAGTTGGAGCCGGAGCAGGAAGAAGAGACGGCGAGGCAGCTGGTACGGCGGAAGTTGCGGTCGATGCGTTCGCTGGAGCGGCAGGTGGCGATGCGCCGACTGCTCGGGATGCTTGCGCGGAAGGGGTACTCGGGCGGGATGGCGATGAGCATCGTGAAGCAGGAGCTGGACGCCTCGCACGACGAGTTTCCGCTCATTGATTCGTCCGGCCTAGGACCTGAATGACGACCGAGCCGCCGATCATCCGTGAAGCGACACCGGCGGATCGAGCAGGCATCCAGCGGCTGTTGCGCGAACTGCACGGCGACAGTGCAGACTCCACGACCCTGCCCGAGATCCACCAGCAGGCACGGACCTTCGTTGCCGGTGACGACGAGATCCGAGGGCTCCTCGTAGCGACCTTTGTCGACTACGGACACGAGCCGTACGGCGTCCTGGAAGAGCTCGTAGTAGATCCGGCAAGCCGTGACTCCGGGACAGGTAGGGCCCTGCTCGCGCAGTGCAGATCCTGGCTAGGAGGGCTGGGCGCCGAGGTGGTCTTCGTCTCGGCGATCGACGAAGAGGCAGCGGACTTCTACCTGCACGCCGGATTCACCCGATGCACCGGCCCATGGCTCTGGGCGGCGGCGAATCAACCGGGTCAGGCCTAAGGGTGTTTACCTTTGCTAAAGGTCGTGCTCGGTAACTGGTCCGGCAGTGTTGGGGAGTGAGCCGGGCGCTGGCCACTTTGTGGGCGGAAGGTTCTTGACGGAATCACCGCCTACTTTCGAGAGGTTCCGCCCAATGTCTGACTTCACCCGCCGCCGTTTTCTCGGCGGCGCTGCTGCGACCGCGAGCCTGGGTGCCGCGGCCGCGTTGATGCCCGCGAGCGTTCAGAAGGCCCTCGCGTCCCCGCCGCCGCGCCCGGCGCGGCTCGGCGACATCAAGCACGTTGTGATGCTCATGCAGGAGAACCGCAGCTTCGACCACTACTTCGGCACGCTGTCGGGAGTGGCCGGGTTCGACGACCCGCACGCGATCAAGCTGTCCACCGGGCGCAACGTCTTCTACCAGCCCGACACGGAGAACCCGGACGGCTACCTGCTGCCGTTCCACCTCGACACCCACTCCACCAACTCGCAGGCGATCCCGTCGACGAGCCACGCGTACTCGGTCCAGCACCAGGCCTGGAACGGCGGCAAGATGGACGCCTGGCTGCCCGCGCACCGCGCCGCGGACAAGGCCAACGGGCCGTACGTGATGGGGTACTACACCCGCGACGACATCCCGTTCCAGTACGCGCTCGCCGACGCGTTCACGATCTGCGACCAGTACCACTGCTCGGTCCAGGGCCCGACCTGGCCGAACCGTCTGTACTGGCAGACCGGCACGATCGACCCGGGCGGCACGCTCGGCGGCCCGATCACGTCGAACTCGCTGCCCAACGGTGCGTACCGGTGGACGACGTACGCCGAACGCCTCGAGGCCGCCGGGGTCAGCTGGAACGTGTACCAGGACCAGGTCGGTCTGAGCAGCTACAACATGCTCCCGCACTTCAAGCAGTTCCAGGACGCCACGCCCGGTACGCCGCTGTACGACAAGGGCATGAAGGTGTCGTCGCTCGGCCAGTTCGAGTACGACGCTCTGCACGACAAGCTCCCGACCGTTTCCTGGCTGATGACCGCCGGCGGCGTCTCGGAGCACCCCAAGGAGATGCCGGCCGCCGGGGCCGACTTCGTCGCGTCGAAGATCGCCGCGATCGCCGCCAACCCGGACGTCTGGAAGAAGACCGTCTTCATCCTCAACTACGACGAGAACGACGGCTTGTTCGACCACGTCGTACCGCCGACCGCTCCCGTCGGGACGCCGGACGAGTACGCGCTCAACCTGCCGATCGGTGGTGGATTCCGGGTGCCGTGCATCGTGGTCTCGCCGTGGACGGCCGGAGGCTGGGTCAGCAGCCAGAAGTTCGACCACACGTCGGTCGTGCAGTTCCTCGAGAAGCTCACGGGCGTACAGGAGCCGAACATCAGCCCGTGGCGTCGCAAGACGTTCGGTGACCTGACCTCGGTGTTCCGCCACGACCACGTCAGCAAGCCGCCGGCGCTTCCCGAGACGGGCGCGCGGCTGAACCTGGCCACGTACGAGGCCGCGCAGTTGCCGGCTCCGACGTTCCCGACTTCGTCGCAGGTCGTGCCGCACCAGGAACGTGGCAGCCGCCACCGCCTCTGACGTAGGACGACGGCCGGGCAATCGCATCTGATTGCCCGGCCGCGTCACGCCCCGACAAGCGGTAGCGTCAGCGCCATGGCGACCTTCGAAGACGTGGAGCGGTTGGTTGGCCAACTGCCCGAAACCGAGGAGACGACTCGGCACGGCCGGCGGACCTGGGCGGTCGGCGGCAAGGGGTACGCGTGGGAGCGGCCGTTCAGCAAGGCAGACCTCAAGCGGTACGGCGACGAGACGCCGCCCGACGGGCCGATCCTGGCGATCACGGTCGAGGACCTGGCCGAGAAGGAAGCCGTGTTGGCCGCGCGCGCAGACGACGGGTTCTTCACGATTCCGCACTTCAACGGGTACGCCGCCGTGCTCGTGGAGCTCGACAAGGTGCCGGAAGAGGCGCTGCGAGAGGCCTTGCTCGACGGGTGGCTGGTGCACGCTCCGGCCGAGGTGGCGAAGGCGCACCTGGACGGCCGGTAACGGAGAGTGAAGTGGTTTCAGGTCCGGTGAGCGGCGAGGGGCGTTGACGGGTGCGGTGCGACGGTGTGTTATCCGAGGTAGGACTGGTATTTGGATCGGTCCGTAGGCTGGGATTTTCCGTCGATCCGCCCCAGACACCGCGGAGGGTGCAATGAACGATTTCCAGGAACAGGCGAAGAACTGGCTCCGGAATGTCGTCAAGCAGAACCCGGACAAGATCAAAGCCGGCGTCGAGAAGGCCGGCGACCTGATCGACAAGCAGACCGGCGGGAAGTACGCGGAGAAGGTCGACTCGGTCCAGCAGAAGGTCGGCACGTTCGTCGACAAGCAGACCACCGAAGAGCCGGGCCAGGCAGCCCAGGCAGATCAGACACCCGCGGACACGACCTCGGAGTCCACCACCGCGGGTACGGCGGAGCCGGACCGGCCCGCCGACCGTTCGACCAGCTCGCCCGTGGACGGCCCCGCGAACTGATCAGCTCCGCATCTGCAGCCCCGCGGCCGGTTCGGCGCCGCGGGTGCTGGAGGTCCGGCCGGCTCGGGGTGTAGACCTCTGCCCGTTGTGGAGTAGTCCAGTGCCCGAAGTGGTCTCATCCCGCGGGTGACGGGGGAGTGTCCGTCTTGACCGCGTGATGGGCCGCGCTTAGCCTCGGGATCAAGAAGGGATGAATCCACCGCAACGGTGGCGGATATAACGATCGGCGAGTCGGGTGAAACAGCCGACTGACCGGCAAAAAGACGCAACCACGCTCGACTGAGCTGAAGGAAGGACGACGGCGCCATGCGCCGTCGATAGACGGCACCGCACGCAAAACCCGGACGGTAACCATCCGGTCAGGGCGCGAGCGGCGTCACCGCGATCTCCGCGTTGTCGGCGGCGACTCACGGTGAGCAAGAGGCAAGCAACGCTGGAAAGCCGCACCGCGCGGCATCCACGGAGTCGTCGCAACGGCAGACACCGGTACCGCCATACCCAGGTGGCACCGGCACTGCCGTACCCCGATAGCCGCCGGAACCCCGGTGGCGCCTTCAGTCGTACCAGTGGCGAGTCCCTTCGACAGACGGCCACAGTCCCGCGTGGACTCGAAGGAGAGGGGAGAAGCCGATGACCGCTACGTCCATTGGCCTGACCCTGATCGGTTTGCTGATCGCCGGATTGCTGGCCTGGATCGGCCTGACCCTCTCCCGCCGGAAAGCCGCCGACAACTCGACCGCCCAACTCGAGGCCGCGCAGCTGGCCGCCGGCGCGAAGTCCGCCGCCGAGCTGGTACGCCGGCAGGCCGAGGAAGAGGCCGCCGTCCTGCGGACGCGGGCCGAGGCGGCCGAGCAGCGCAGCGAGGAGATCCGCCGCAGCGCCGAGGACCGTGCCTCCGAAGTACGGCGGGATGCCGAGCAGCGGGCGTCCGACGTACGGCGGGAAGCCGAGGCGGAGGCGCAGTCGATCCGGGACGACCTGCGCGAGCAGCGACTCGAGATGGAGCGCCGCGACCACCGGCTGACCGAACGCGAGGAGCGGGCCGACGAGCAGCACCGCGCGATGGAGCAACGCCAACTCGAGCTGACCGCGCAGCTGGCCGAGCTCGATCAGCGCAAGCAAGAGATCAAGGACCTCGAGGACGAGCGCCGCCGGATCCTCGAAGGCGTCGCGAACCTGACCACCGAGCAGGCCAAGGCCGAGCTGGTCGCGTCGATCGAGGAAGAGGCCAAGCGGCACGCGCACACGATCGTCCGCGACATCGAGCGGCAGGCCCAGGACGAGGGCGAGATCAAGGCCCGCAAGATCATCACCGGCGCGGTGCAGCGGTTGGCGTCCGAGCAGACCAGCGAGTCGGTCGTGTCCGTCGTACACCTGCCGAGTGACGACATGAAGGGCCGGATCATCGGGCGCGAGGGCCGCAACATCCGGTCGTTCGAGCAGACCACCGGCGTGAACCTGATCATCGACGACACCCCTGAAGCGGTGCTGTTGTCCTGCTTCGATCCGGTACGGAGGGAGACCGCGCGGCTGACCCTGGACTCGCTCGTGCTCGACGGCCGGATCCACCCCAGCCGGATCGAGGAGATCTACGAGCGCAGCAAGGGCGAGGTTGCCGAGCTGTGCGAGCGGGCGGCCGAGGACGCGATGGCCGATGTCGGGATCACGGACCTCCACCCGGAGCTCGTTCGCACGATGGGGCTGCTCCGCTACCGGACGTCGTACGGGCAGAACGTGCTCAAGCACCTGATCGAGTCGGCGCATATCGCGGGGATGATGGCGGCCGAGCTCGGGCTGGATCCCAAGCTGTGCAAGCGCGGCGCGTTCCTGCACGACATCGGCAAGGCGCTCACGCACGAGTCCGAGGGCAGTCACGCAATCGTCGGGGCCGAGCTGGCCCGCAAGTACGGCGAGAACGACGACGTCGTGCACTGCATCGAGGCGCACCACAACGAGGTCGAGGTACGGACCGTCGAGGCTGTGCTGACGCAGGCCGCGGATGCGGTGAGTGGCGGGCGGCCCGGTGCGCGGCGCGAATCGTTGGAGGCGTACGTCCAGCGGCTCGAACGCCTCGAAGAGATCGCGATGCACCACGAGGGCGTCGAGAAGGTGTTCGCGATGCAGGCCGGCCGGGAGATCCGGGTGATGGTGCTACCGGACGCGGTCGACGACATCGCGGCGCAGGTGATGGCGCGCGATATCGCGAAGCAGGTCGAGGAGGAGCTGACGTACCCGGGCCAGATCCGCGTGACCGTCGTACGCGAGTCCAGGGCTACTGAGGTGGCGAAGTAACGTACTTCGCCCGCCACTCGGGCGGGTCGAACGGAGCCCCATAGATCCGGGTCTCGTGCGCGATCCGGCCGTCGCGGAACTCGACGACGTTCGCCACGTAGTACACGTCGCCGCCGTAGTCCGACCGGTCCTCGGTGCGCAACTCGTGCTCGGCCTCCGCCGAGAGCGCGAGCTCGCCGTCGGACGTCCACAGGCGTTCGAGCAGTTCACGGTTGCGGTCCATGAACTCATGGTGTACCCGGCTCGCGCCGACGATCGTGGCTACATCTGCGAGCGGTTCTGCTTCCCGCGGAGATGTGTCGGGGTCACGTCGATCGGCTCGTCGGCGACGCGCTCCGGCGGGGCCGTGCGGTACTGAGCCTCGACCTCCGGGTCGATGACCGGACGGTCGGTGCTCCGCCGCTGGTTCGCGAGGCGGTACGACAGCCAGATGCCCGCGGCTCCGCCGAGCATGATGATGATCCCGAGAGCGGTCAGGTTGAACGTGTCGGACGTGTCCCGTACGGCGAACGCGATGACAGCGCCGATCACGACGAGTGCGATCCCGGCCCCGATCCGCATACCTGCTCCTTCCATCAACAGGGAGTAACTGCTCTCACTCCCTGTGCCCAGAAGAGGCCGGGTGTATGCGGTCTAACGGAACGCGGACTGCCCGGTCAGCGCCTGGCCGATGACGAGCTGGTGCACCTCGGAGGTGCCTTCGTAGGTGAGGACCGACTCGAGATTGTTGGCGTGCCGCATGATCGGGTACTCGCCGCTGATGCCGTTCGCCGCCAGGATCGTGCGGCACTCGCGGGCGATCGCGATCGCCTCGCGGACGTTGTTCAGTTTGCCGACCGACACCTGCTCGGGGCGGAGCGTGCCCTTCTCCTTCAGCCGGCCGAGGTGTACGGCGAGCAGGACGCCCTTGTTCAGCTCGACCGCCATGTCGGCGAGCTTGGCCTGGGTCAGCTGGTACGCCGTGAGCGGCTTGTCGAAGACGATCCGCTCACCGGCGTACGCGATCGCGGTCTCGAGGCAGTCGCGGGCCGCGCCCATCGCGCCGAAGATGATGCCGAACCGGGCCTCGTTCAGGCAGCCGAGCGGGCCGGACAAACCGCGTGCCTCGGGCAACATTGCGCTGGCCGGGAGGCGTACGTCCTCGAGCACCAGCTCGGAGGTGACCGATGCCCGCAGCGACATCTTCTGCTTGATCTCCGGCGCCGAGAAGCCGGGCGTCGAGGTCGGTACGACGAAGCCGCGGACGCCGTCGTCGGTCCGGGCCCAGACCACCGCGACGTCGGCGACCGAACCGTTGGTGATCCACATCTTCGAGCCGTTCAGCACCCAGTCGTCCGTGTCACTGGAACCGTCGCGGCGGGCGTTGGTGCGCATGCCGGCCGGGTTCGAGCCGAAGTCGGGCTCGGTCAGCCCGAAGCACCCGATCGCCTCACCGGCGGACATCCGGGGCAGCCACTCCTCCTTCTGCTCGTCGCTGCCGTACTTCCAGATCGCGTACATCGCCAGCGATCCCTGCACAGACACCAATGACCGCATCCCCGAGTCCGCTGCCTCGATCTCCAGGCAGGCGAGGCCATAAGCCACCGGGCCCAGCCCAGCACACCCGTACCCGGTCAGGTGCATCCCGAGAAACCCGAGCGCCCCCAGTTCCTTCGCCAACTCCCGCGCCGGAATCGAAGCCGCCTCGAACCACTCCGGCAACGCCGGCCGCAACCGCTCATCCGCAAACCGCCGAGCAGCCGCCCGAACATCAACCTCCTCCTCACTCAGAAGAGAGTCGACATCCACGAGATCCAGAGAAGCGGTCATACCCGAACGCTAATCGATCACTTGCGGTACCAGGGCCACCACCAGTGGCGTTTGCGGGGGTGGCGGACTATGACGCTGGCGTGGTGGGCTCGGCCGGTGACGTGGAGGCGGACTCCGCCGGGGCGGGGGGCTACGGCCTTGTTCTTTGCGCTGCTGTGGTTTGCCTCGACCTGGTCGATGTCGACGCTCCAGCCTTCGGGGATGACCATGACCACCGAGCTGTGGATGGCCTGTGCATCGACGTGGATGTCGGCCCAGTGGACCACCGCGTCGGTGAAGTCGAGTTTGACCGAGGAGTGTTCCGCAATCGCGGTCAGCCGCTCGGGCACGACCCACGCGCCCTCACGCTTCTGTGCGCTGTGCCTCGCGCGGAGGGTGAGCTCCTGGGTGCTGCCGTGGGCGACCGGCATCAGGTCGGCGGTCGCGTTGCGCAGTTCGAGCTGGGTCTTCGCCGTGTAGATCTGGGTCAGCCGCTCGTCCAGTTCCTCGAAGTCCAGCCGTCCGTCTGTATGTGCTTCCTGGACCACGGCTGCGGCACGCTCACGGTCGTTGTCGGATGCCCGGTGACCGGGCGGCGGCTGCTCCAGACTCATGCGACCAAAGGTAGCGCCGCTACCGGTCCGAGCAGAACGACAAGAACGTCCCGACAACCGCCGACCACGTCTTGTCCAGCTCCTCCGCGTACCGCTCGGCATCCATGAGCACGGCAGCCGGGTCGAACCCCATCGACCGCAGCTTGTCCGGGCTCCACCGCCGTACCCGGTCTGCTGCGACCTCCGGGTGGAACTGCACGCCCCAGCTCCGGTCGCCGACGCGCAGCATCTGGTTCGGGCACCGCTCGCTGGACATCAGCAGTACGGCGTCCTCCGGCAGCCGGGTGATCTGGTCCTGGTGACTCTCGACCGCCCGCACCGTCGACGGCAGATCGGTGAGCAGCGGATCGTCTGCGGCAGCAGGCAGGACTGTCAGCGACGTCACACCCTTCTCCGGCAGCCCGTACTTCCCCTGCACCTCGCCGCCGAACGTGTGCGCCAGCAACTGCCCGCCCAAGCAGATCCCGAGCACCGGCACCTTGCCGTGCGCATCACGCAGCAGCTCACGCTCCGCCGGCAACCACGGCGCACGGTCGTCCTCGTCGGGCAGCAGCCCGCCGCCGAGCATGATCAGCCCCGCATGACCGTCCACGCTCGTGGGAACCGGCTCACCGTCCCAGGCCCGGACGACGACGGGAGTGATTCCACGGTCATCGAGCCAGCCGAGCAACTTGCCCGGGCCGCTGTCCTGGTCGTTCTCGATCATCAGCAGGGTCGTCACCGGGCCACGGTACGCGGCACACCGGACACCGCCGTACCGGAGTCGTGATTCCTGGATACTGATGCACTGGGGGTGCAGATGGAGCCGATCAGTGGATTCGTGCGCGCCGTGGTGGGGGACGTTGCCTTCATCTTCGGCAAGGGCATGGTGAACGCGTACCTGCTGGCCCGCCGCAACGGAGTGTCGAGGCCGCAGCTCGACCTCCTCGTGCGGTCACACGGTCAGTACGTGCCGCTCGCCATCCCCACCGGCACCGTGCCCGCTGTCGACCGCCTGGTCGGACTCGACGAGGTCCGTCCGGCGCCGCTGGTGACCGTCGAGTTCACCCCGGGCGACACCGGAGCCGAGGCGCACCTCACTGCCAACAATCCGGTCCTCATCACGATCACCGACGTCAGCCACCGCGAGTACGACGCTGTAGTACTGACGACTTCGCTCGGCTCAGCGGCGTACGCACAACTGCCACCGGGGTACTACCACGTCTCCGCTGTCGTCATCGACGAGTACGGCGAGCTCCTGCATGGGTACGGCGCTCAGCACAACCTGCACGTCGACAAGGGCGACGACCTGATCGTCTCGCTGTCGATCCGCACCGCCGGGGTCGGCGAGATCGCGACTGCCCTCGAGACCGGACCGCAGCCGGTGCTCGTGGGGCAGGAGGGTGACGTCGTACCACTGCTCGACCTGGTCCGGATCGGACGCGCACCGGACTGCGATGTGATCATCGACCGGCAGGAGATCAGCCGGCACCATGCGGAGCTGCTGCGGATCGACGCGAACAGTTACGAGCTGCGGGACCTCGGCTCCACCAACGGGACCTCGGTGAACGGCGTACGGATCGAGACCTCGATGGTCGGCGACGGAGACGAGATCCGGCTCGGCGCGCTGCCGTTCCGCTTGTACCTCGGCTGAGTGCACCTGGAAGAATGGCGTCGTGAACTCACGCAGCGTCGTCATCCTCGGCTCGACCGGCTCGATCGGTACTACGGCGCTCGAGCTCATCAGCCGGAACCGGGAGCGCTTCCGCGTGCTCGCGCTGTCCGGCGGCGGCCACAACGTCGGGTTGCTCGCGCAGCAGGCGCTCGAGTTCGACGTCGAGGTCGTGGCGGTCGCGAAGGCCACGGTCGCGCAGGACCTGCAGCTGGCGTTCTACGCCGAGGCGCAGCGGAAAGGGTATGCGCAGGGCGAGTTCCGGATCCCGAAGATCATCACCGGGCCGGATGCCTCCAGCGAGCTGGCCGCGATGCCGTGTGACGTGGTTCTCAACGGCATCAACGGATCGGTCGGCCTGCACGCGACGCTGGCCGCGCTGGACGCCGGGAACACGCTGGCCCTGGCCAATAAGGAGTCCCTGGTGATCGGCGGGCCGATCGTCACCCGGCGGGCCAAGCCGGGCCAGATCGTCGCGGTCGACTCCGAACACAGCGCGATCGCCCAGTGCCTGCGCGGCGGTACGCCGAACGAGGTCCGCAAGCTCATCCTGACCGCCAGCGGCGGCCCGTTCCTCGGCCGTCCCCGCAGCGAGCTCGCGGACGTCACGGTCGAGCAGGCCCTCAACCACCCGAACTTCGCGATGGGCCCGGTCGTCACGATCAACTCGGCCACGCTGGTCAACAAGGGTCTGGAGCTGATCGAGGCGCATCTGCTCTTCGGCATCCCGATGGACCGGATCGACGTCGTGATCCACCGGCAGCAGGCGATCCACTCGATGGTCGAGTTCTTCGACGGCGCCACGATCGCGCAGGTCGGCGTACCGACGATGACCGTGCCGATCGGGCTCGCGCTCGGCTGGCCTGACCGGATAGCGGACGCATCGCCGCCGTGGAACTTCGCCGAGGCGAGCATCTGGACGTTCCAGCCGGTCGACGACGCCGAGTTCCCGTCGGTCGGCCTGGCCCGCGAGGCGGGCACCCGGGGCGGTACGGCGCCGGCCGTGTTCAACGCTGCGAACGAGGTGTGCGTGGAGGCGTTCCGGGCCGGTCGGCTGCCGTTCACCGGGATCGTCGACACAGTCGCCCGGGTGGTGACCGAACACGACGTACCCTCGTATGTGGAACTGTCCGTCGACGACGTGCTCGCCGCGGACGCGTGGGCCCGAAAGCGGGCTCGTGAGATCACCGGCGGCGTACAGGAGAACCAGAAGGCATGACTGTGCTTCTCACCACTCTCGGCATCGTGCTGTTCGTTGTCGGGGTGCTGATCTCGGTGGCGCTGCATGAGATGGGCCACATGCTCCCGGCGAAGGCCTTCGGGATGAAGGTCACGCAGTTCTTCGTCGGCTTCGGCCGTACCGTCTGGTCGACCAAACGCGGCGAGACGGAGTACGGCATCAAGGCGATCCCGGCCGGCGGGTTCGTCCGGATCATCGGGATGCTGCCGCCGGGCAAGGGGCAGGACCCGACCAAGATCCGCAAGGCCAACACCGGCCCGATCCAGTCGATGGTCGAGAACGCGCGCTCCGCGGAGTACGAGACGATCTCGCCCGAGGACGACGGCCGGCTCTTCTACCAGAAGGTGTGGTGGAAGAAGCTGATCGTGATGGCGTCCGGGCCGCTGGTGAACGTGGTGATCGCGTTCGTGCTGTTCGGCGGGCTGTACATGCTCTACGGGACGCCGGTCGCGCAGACGACGGTCTCCACCGTCACGGACTGCGTGATCCCGGCCTCGCAGGCGACTGCGGACCGGAAGTGCACCGACACCGACAAGGTATCGCCGGCCAAGGACGCCGGCTTCCAGGTCGGCGACAAGATCGTGTCGTTCAACGGCACGCAGATCACGACCTGGGACCAGCTCACCCCGCTGATCCGCGCGAACACCGACAAGCCGGCCGTGATCGTTGTCGAGCGCAACGGTGCGCAGAAGACCCTGCAGACCAACACGATCCTGAACCAGGTCCAGGAGAGCGCCACCTCCGACAAGCTCGTCTCGGTCGGCTTCCTCGGGATCTCGCCGACCGAGCAGGTGGAGCGGCAGAGCTTCGGCTTCGTCGTCGACCAGATGGGCAAGCTGACCGTCAGCACCGTGCAGGCGCTCGGCAAGTTCCCGGAGAAGCTGGTCGGGGTCGCCAAGTCGATCGTCGGCGGTCAGCGCGACCAGGACAGCCCGATGAGTGTCGTCGGCGCCAGCCGGGTCGCGGGTGAGGTCGCCTCCAGCGATCTCGGCGTCGGCCAGAAGATCGCCACCGGGATCCTGCTGCTCGCCTCGCTGAACCTGTTCCTTGCCCTGTTCAACTTCATCCCGCTGCTGCCGCTGGACGGCGGCCACATGATCGGCGCGATCTGGGAAGGTATCCGGCGCGGCTTCGCCAAGCTGTTCCGCCGGCCCGACCCCGGGTACGTCGACGTGGCCAAGCTGCTCCCGATCGCGTACGTCGCGGCCAGTGCGATCGTGGTGATGGGCGTGCTGCTCGTCATCGCCGACATCGTGAACCCGATCAAGCTCTTCAACGGCTGACCCTCACCCCAATGGTTAAGGACTCATGAGCATCAACCTGGGCATGCCCGCGCTGCCGCCACCGACCCTCGCGCCGCGCCGCAAGACCCGTCAGATCAAGGTCGGCAGCGTGCTGGTCGGCGGCGACGCGCCGATCTCCGTGCAGTCGATGACCACCACGCCGACCAACGACGTCAACAAGACGCTGCAGCAGATCGCCGAGCTGACCGCGGCGGGCTGCGACATCGTCCGGGTCGCCTGCCCGCGGCAGGAGGACGCCGACGCGCTCGCGGAGATCGCGAAGCACTCGCAGATCCCGGTGATCGCCGACATCCACTTCCAGCCGAGCTACGTGTTCGCCGCGATCGAGGCCGGGTGCGCCGCGGTCCGGGTGAACCCGGGGAACATCCGCAGGTTCGACGACCAGGTCAAGGAGATCGCCCAGGCGGCGAAGGACCACGGTACGTCGCTGCGCATCGGCGTGAACGCGGGTTCGCTGGACAAGCGGCTGCTGGAGAAGTACGGCAAGGCGACGCCCGAGGCGCTGGTCGAGTCGGCCGTCTGGGAGGCGTCGCTGTTCGAGGAGCACGACTTCCACGACTTCAAGATCTCGGTCAAGCACAACGACCCGGTCGTGATGGTGCAGGCCTACGAGCAGTTGGCCGAGCGGGGCGACTGGCCCCTGCACCTCGGCGTGACCGAGGCCGGCCCGGCGTTCCAGGGCACGATCAAGTCGTCGGTCGCCTTCGGCGCGCTGCTGTCGAAGGGCATCGGTGACACGATCCGGGTGTCGCTGTCCGCGCCGCCGGTCGAGGAGGTCAAGGTCGGCCTGCAGATCCTGCAGTCGCTGAACCTGCGTGAGCGCAAGCTCGAGATCGTCTCCTGCCCGTCCTGCGGCCGCGCCCAGGTGGACGTCTACACCCTCGCCGAGCAGGTCACTGCCGGCCTCGAGGGTATGGAGGTCCCGCTCCGCGTCGCGGTCATGGGCTGCGTCGTCAACGGCCCCGGCGAAGCCCGCGAAGCCGACCTCGGTGTCGCCTCCGGCAACGGCAAGGGCCAGATCTTCGTCAAGGGCGAGGTCATCAAGACCGTCCCGGAATCCGCCATCGTAGAAACCCTGATCGAAGAAGCCATGCGCATCGCCGAAACCATGGAGACCACCGGCGACGCCGGCGAACCCACCGTCACCGTCAGCTGAGCCCGCGATGACCGACTACCTGGTGGTGAGTGCTGTCGCCGGGGAGGCTCGGTATGTTCCCGACGGGATTCCGGTGGTGATTACCGGGGTTGGGAAGACTGCTGCCGCGGTGGCGGTCAGCCGGGCCTTGGCGGGGCGGGGGACCGCAGAACTTGTCGTGCTCAACGTGGGGACGACGGGGGCCTTGCGGGACGGGTTGTCGGGGTTGTTTCTGCCGAGCACGGTGATCAATCACGATGTGAATGCGGATGCGATTCGGGCTATTGGGTTGGATCCGCAGGATGAGTTGGCGGTTGAGGGTGGGGACGGGACGGTGCTCGCGTCAGGGGATGTGTTTGTGACGGATCCCGTCGTGCGGCAGCGGCTGGCTGAGCGGGCGCATCTGGTGGACATGGAGGCGTACGGCGTCGTCTACGCCTGCCGCGAGTACGGCGTACCTGTGCGGGTCGTGAAGCATGTGTCGGACTCGGCGGACGAAGCCGCGTTGGACTGGCCGGCTCTGGTGGATGCGAGTGCGAAGGTGTTGGGGGAGTGGGTCAGCGAGTACGTGCGCTGAGCCACTCCAGTACGGCGGTCTCGCGCACCAGCCAGCGCATCACACCGACGCCGCTCTCCATCACGCGACGGTTGGCCGCCAGGGCCGCGTCGACAGTCACCCACTGCGGCGTGAGCTCCAGCTCGGCCTCGTAGCCCTCCAACTGCTGCTCGCCGACCGGCGTCCCGCCTGAGCAGTCGAAGTAGTACGACGTCATCCCGAAGACGTCGTACTCCGCATCGATCGCAGGCACCTCCTCGCGGGTCGTCACCAGCTCGGCTCCGACGACCACCGCGTCGTACCCGCACTCCTCGCGGAACTCTCGCTGGAGGGCAACAGCGAAGGATTCACCCGGCTCGACACCGCCGCCGGGGAACTTGTAATCACCGTGCCGGGACGCAAGCAGTAGCAACTCCGGGCCGCGGAACAGGACCCCGCGGACGGCGATGCGCTCGACCAACCGTCCACCAGGCGCGAGTTCCGGTGAGCGAAAGGTCGCGAGCAGCATGCGGTCTATGCTGACCTGGCCTCGGGTCACCCGCGTCACTTCGTGGAGGTTCGTATGTCGCTTCTGCCGGCACTCGTCGCAGCACTTGCCGATGGGTCGATCGAGGTGGTGGACCTGACGTCGCCGCTCTCCGCGTCGACGCCGGTGATCCAGCTGCCGCCGGAGTTCGGCCAGACGGCGCAGTTCGCACTCGAAGAGATCAGCAGGTACGACGATCGCGGCCCCGCCTGGTACTGGAACAACTTCACCAGCGGCGAGCACACCGGCACGCACTTCGACGCGCCGAACCACTGGATCACGGGCAAGGACCTCGCCGACATCGCCTCGGTCCCGGCGAACCGGCTGATCGCGCCGGCCGTCGTACTCGACTTCACCGCAGAGGTCGAGAAGAACCCCGACTTCCTGGTCGAGGTCGACCACCTCAAGGCCTGGGAGGCGGAGAACGTTCCGCTGCCCGCCGGCGGCTGGCTGTTCGTACGCACGGGGTGGGACGCTCGATCGCACTCGCAGGAGGCGTTCCTCAACGCCGATGAGAACGGACCGCACACGCCGGGCCTGTCGCCGGAGTGCGCGCGGTGGGTCGCGCAGGAGTCGCCTGTGCTCGGCATGGGCGTCGAGACGGTCGGCACCGACGCGGGCAAGGCGCACTCGTTCGATCCGCCGTTCCCGTGCCACTCCTACTTGATGGGCAGTGACAAGTACGGGCTGACGCAACTGCAGAACCTCGCCCAGCTCCCGCCGACCGGCGCCGTCATCATCGCCGGACCGCTGCCGATCGTCGGCGGCTCCGGCGCTCCCGCCCGGGTGCTCGCGCTGGTCGAACGCGGATGAACGTCGCGGATGCCGTCGGCCGCGCGTTGGCGGCCGCAGGTGTCCGCCAGGTGTTCGGAGTGGTCGGGTCGGGCAACTTCCACCTGACGAATTCGATGGTGGCCGGGGGCGCGCGGTTCGTCGCCGCGCGGCACGAGGGCGGCGCCGCCACGATGGCCGACGCGTACTCGCGGATGAGCGGGACGGTCGCCGCGCTCACGGTCCATCAGGGCTGCGGCCTCACGAACGCCATGACCGGGATCGCCGAGGCAGCGAAGAGCCGTACGCCGATGGTCGTGGTCGCAGCCGAGGTCCTCGAGCCGCGGTCGAACTTCTACGTCGACCAGGAGGCGCTGGCCCGCGCGGTCGGCGCGGTGCCGGCGCGGATCACCTCGGCAGAGACCGCGGTGGAGGAGGCACAGGCCGCGGTGGCGACCGCCGCAGGAGAACGACGAACGGTGCTGCTGAATGTCCCGCTTCCGGTACAGCCGTTGGAGCTTCCACCGCCCGCCGCGGCAGGCACCGCGGAGCGGCTGTTGCGGGATGCGGTTGTGCCGGATGACGCTGATGCCGGCGCGTTGGTCGAGCTGTTGCGGCGTGCGGAGCGGCCCGTCTTTGTCGCCGGCCGCGGGTCACGTGGACAGCGGCAGGTGCTTGAGGCGTTGGCGGAAAGATGCGGCGCGCTCCTGTCGACCTCCGCCGTTGCGCACGGTCTGTTCCACGGCAACCCGTGGTCGCTCGGGATATCCGGCGGCTTCGCCTCACCCCGTACCGCAGAGCTGATCCGCGCCGCCGACCTCATCGTCGGCTGGGGCTGCGCGCTGAACATGTGGACGATGCGCCACGGTCAGCTGATCGGACCCGACGCCACCGTGGTGCAGGTCGACGACGATGCATCCGCGCTCGGCGCCCATCGCGAGATCCACCTCGGAATCACCGGCGACGTCGGGCTCACCGCCGCGCTCGCGCTCGACGCCTTCGGCGAACAGCGCACGGGCTATCGCACCGCCGAGCTCGGAAGCGTGCGCTGGCGAGACGTCGAGTACGACGACACGAGTACGGCGGAACGGATCGACCCGCGGACATTGAGCATCGCGCTCGACGACCTCCTGCCGGCCGAACGTGTGCTCGCCGTCGACTCCGGCAACTTCATGGGCTACCCGAGCGCATACCTCGACGTACCGGACGAGAACGGCATGTGCTTCACCCAGGCGTTCCAGTCCATCGGGCTCGGCCTCGCCACCGCGATCGGCGCCGCGCTGGCCCAGCCGGACCGGCTGCCCGTCGCCGCGCTGGGCGATGGCGGAGCCCTGATGAGCGCCGCGGAACTGGACACGGTCAGACGGCTCGGCCTGCCGATGCTGGTGGTCGTCTACAACGACGACGCGTACGGCGCCGAGGTGCACCACTTCGCTCCCGGCGGGCATGCGCTGGACACGGTGACGTTCCCGCCGACGGATATCGGCGCGATCGCGCGCGGCTACGGCTTCGAGGCAGCGACCGTACGCACCGTCGGCGACCTCGCCGCGGTGAAGGACTGGCTCAACGGAGCGCGCTCGGCCCCGATGCTCGTGGACGCCAAAGTCGCGGACCAGCCGTCCTGGTGGCTCGAGGAAGCCTTCCGGGGTCACTAGGGTTGACCTTGACCCCAGGGGCAAGGTTTAGCGTCGGGGTGAAGGAGGCGGAATGCGGATCAGCGATCTGGCGGCCGAGGCCGGTGTGACGGTCAAGGCAGTGCGGTACTACGAGGCGCAGGGGCTGCTCAAACCCCGGCGCGAGGCGAACGGGTACCGCACGTACGACGCCGACGATGTGGTCGTGGTGCGTGAGGTGAAGGCGCTGCTCAGCCTCGGGCTGACGGCCGAGCAGACGTACCCGTTCATCGAGTGCCTGCGCGCCGGCAACGAACGCGCGGACGTCTGCCCGGCGTCGCTGACGGCGTACCGGACCCGGATCGCGGACGTGGACCGGCGGATCGCGGAACTCACCGATCTGCGGGCCCGGCTGACCGACCTCCTGACCGATGCCGAGAGCTGGAGGACGAAACAACTATGAGCGAACTGCGTACCGTCGACGAGGCCACCTTCGACGAGGTCGTACTGCGGTCGGAAAAGCCGGTACTCGTGGACTTCTGGGCCGAGTGGTGCCCGCCCTGCCACCAGATCGCCCCGGTCCTCGCCCAGATCGCCGCCGACCGCGCCGACCAGATGACCGTGGTCAAGCTGAACTCCGACGAGAACCCGTCCATCTCCGCCCGCTACCGCGTGATGGCACTACCGACCCTGATCCTCTTCCACCACGGCGAGATGATCTGGTCCGTCGTCGGCGCTCGCCCGAAGGCCCGCCTCCAGAAGGAACTGGACGACGCTCTCCTGACCGCGGTCTAGCTGGTGAACTTGTAGAGCTCGACCAGTACTCCGTGGGGTCCCGCGACGTACGCCGACGTCGTGCCCCAGTCGGTGTCGGTCGGCTCGAGGACGACGTTGCCGCCTCGGCGGCGGATCTCTTCGATGTCGGCGCGAACGTCGTCGCTGCTGAATTGAAGGAGGGTGCCGCCGAGGGGGCCGAAGTCGTCGATCATCGCGCCGGTGTGCAGGGCGATGGTCATCGCGCCGGCCTTCACCTCGGCGTACCCCTCACTGGCGGTGCCGGAGATCTCCAGGCCGAGGATGCCGGCGAAGAAGTCGGCCAGCTCCTGGTTCTTCTCGCGGGTGTCGGTGAGCAGACCGAGGTGGTCGAAGCGGAGGTTCATCGTCGGAGCTCCCTGCCGATTGACGCTTAGCTGTCTAGGATGCTAGCAATATAGCCATGGCGGATGACGGTGGCAAGAAGGTGCAGTTCAACGTGTATCTGCCGCCCGGGTTGGTGCGGCGGGTGAAGCACAAGGCGATCGACGAGGGCGCGAGTCTGTCGTCGCTGGTCGAGCAGGCGCTGGCGGAGTACCTGGACAAGCATGGGGAGGCGCGGGGATGAGCAACGTGACGATCAGGCCGTTGCGGTTCACGGCCGACGTGGAAGGGATGCGGGCGTTCCTGGAGACGCTCGGGCTGCGGTCGCGGATCGAGTCCGAGCACGGCGGCTGGGTCGACATGCTGACCGGTCGCGGCATGGTCGCGCTGCACGACGCGGCGAGCAGTAGCACCGGCGGGCAGCCGGGGCAGACGAACCTGTCGTTCGAGGCGGACAAGATCGACGAGTTGCGGGACCGGCTGGAGCAGGCGGGGTTCGTCGACGCGACCGTCTTCGACGAGGCGTACGGACGCGTGCTGTCGGTCACCGGCCCGGATGGGGTCGTCATCTGGGTCGACGAGCGGGCCGAGGATATGTACGGCTACAAGGTGCACGATGCGCGTCCGGACGAGCGCTGGTCGGTCACGCCGTACCTGAGCGGTGCGGAAGAGCAGGCCTGGCGCCGCTTCTTCGAAGGCGTCGGCATGGACACCCCTGTGCGGGTCGGGCCTTCCGGCAGCGGCTTCGCTGTGAGGCTGGATCTCAGCACCACCGAGGACCTGGACGAGGTCAACGGCCGGCTGGACGACTACGAGGTCAAGCGAACCGCGAGCGGGCTCGAGATCGTGGACCCCGACGGGCAGCTCGTGGTGGTGCACGGATGATCGCCGTACGCCGGGCCGAGCTCAGCGATGTCGACGCGATCCGGCAGATCGGCCTGACGACCTGGCCGGTGGCGTACGCCGGACTGGTCCCGGAAGCGTTCATCACCGACGGACTGGCTCAGTGGTGGTCCGTGGAGGCCGTCGAACGAGGTATCAGCAAGGGCATCACGCTCGTAGCGGCAGACGGCGACGCGCTCGTCGGCATGGTCGGGCTCGGCCGCGAAGAAGACTCCTGGGTGATGTGGAAGCTGTACGTGCTCCCGGACCAGCAGAGCAAGGGCGTCGGCAAAGCGCTGCTCGACGCCGCGATCGCAGCCCTCCCGGACGGTACGCCGGAACTCCTGCTCGACGTGCTGGTCGCGAACGAGCAGGCGATCGGCTTCTACCGCAGTCAAGGATTCACCGAGGCGCAGCGGACCCCGAGTCGCGATCTCGGTGACGAATTGATGTGGATGGTCATTGACCTCGACCGCACCTGAGCTTGCAGGATTCCGTCATGACGACAGTGATGCCCGGGCGGCTGCGCGACGACCCGGACTTCCGGCGGTACTGGACGGCCCGTGCGCTGTCGATCACCGGCTCGATGGTCACAGCGATCGCGCTGCCGGTGCTTGTCTACCGGCTGAGCGGTTCGACCGTCCTGACCGCTGTGGTGACAGCCCTCGAGTCGGCGCCGTACCTGCTGGCCGGACTATTCGCGGGTGCGCTCGCGGATCGCTGGAACAGGCGCCGAACCATGGTGACGGCCGACTGCGTCAACGCTGTACTGGTCGGGTCTGTGCCGGTCGCACACCTGCTCGGTGTGCTGACCGTCGCCCACGTGCTAGTGGTCGCGTTCACCGTCCAGGCGGTCTACACGTTCTTCGACGGTGCGAACTTCGGCGCACTGCCGGTCCTGGTCGGCCGGGCGCGGGTGGCGCAGGCCAACTCAGCAGTCTGGACGGCCTCGAGCCTGATCGAGTTGTTCGTCCCGCCACTGACCGGTCTGACGCTCGCCGTACTCGATCCGGCCAGTCTGCTCACGCTGGACGCGCTCAGCTTCGCAGCGTCGGCGTTCGCCGTCCGCGGGATCGTGCGGGCGATGTCCGAGTCCCGCGAAGGGCAGCCGCGGCTCCGCCCGCGCGTAGTACTGACCGACATCGGTGACGGCCTGCGGTACCTGATCCAGCACGCCGGCGTACGGACGATGACGATCGTCGGCAGCATCCAGTCGTTCGCCGGCGGCGGATTCATGGCGCTGATCGTGGTCTGGTGCGACCGCGTCCTCGACATCGGTACGTCGGGACTCAGGTTCGGACTGGTCTGGGGGACGTGGGGGATCGGCGGACTGATCGCCGCACTCAGTCTGCCGCGGTTGCTGAAGCGGATGCCGCCTGCAGCGATCACTCTGTACGCACTGCCGGTCTCGGCGCTTCTGGGCGTGCTCACACCACTGTCACCCCAGTGGGTCGTTGCTGCGCTCGCAACGCTCGTCTGGGGTTCCGCGTACGTGCTGGTGATCGTCAACGCGATCTCGTACCGCCAGCAGGTGACTCCGGAGAAGCTGCTCGGCCGGGTCAACACGGCCGGCCGGATGCTGTCCTGGGGTGTTGGGTGGACGCTGGGCTCGGTACTCGGCGGAGTGCTCGGCAACGCCTTCGGACCGCGGACCGGAATGGTGCTGATGGGACTGTTCGGGTGCATCGGTGTCGTGTTCGCCTGGACCTCGCCGCTGAGCCGGATCGCGGCCGGTCACGACAACGAGGCGGTCTGACCGAGGCCCTGTTTTATACGTGCGGGGCGATCATCCGCTAAGTTCTGCGCGTGGGCGTACGGGTTCTCGGTCCTCGTGACCTCGCGGCGGCGCGCGCGGTCATCGCCCGCGATCCAGTCGTGAATGTGTTCGTCGACAGCCTGGTCCAGGCGTCCGGCCTCGACCCGCGCCGCGGCGCCGAGGTCTGGGGGTACGTCGACAAGGGCGCGCTCGAGGCCCTCTGCCATGCCGGCGGGAACATGGTCCCGGTCGGCGCGGACGATGCGGCGCTGCGGGCATTCGCGGCGTACGCGATGCGCCGGGGGCGGAACTGCTTCCAGATCCTCGGGCAGGCCCGCGCGGTCGACCAGCTGTGGAGCATCCTCGAGCCGCACTGGGGTCCGGCCCGCGAGGTCCGCGACGACCAGCCGTTCATGGTGATCGAGGGGTCGCCGTTGATCGCGCCGGATCCGCTGGTCCGCGCGGTGGAGCCGGTCGAGCTGCCGGTCCTGTATCCGGCCTGCGTTGCGATGTACACCGAAGAGGTCGGCGTGCCGCCGCAGACCGGTCCGGACGGGACGTTCTACCGGTCGCGGGTGGCGGAGCTGATCCGGGCCGGGCGTGCGTTCGCTCGGATCGAGGACGGGCGGGTCGTGTTCAAGGCCGAGGTCGGATCGGTCGGGTCCGGGGTTTGTCAGATCCAGGGCGTGTGGGTCGATCCGGAGTACCGCGGTCGCGGCCTTGCTGCACCTGGGATGGCGGCGGTGGTCGAGCTTGCCCGGCAGATCGCGCCGGTCGTCACTCTCTACGTGAACGCGTTCAACCTGCCGGCGCGAGCGGCGTACGAGCGGGTCGGCTTCCGGACGATCGAGACGTTCGCGACGATTCTGTTCTGATTCCGCGTACTCTCCGTGATCCGCCGATGATTGGCTGGTCGGCGTGCGAAGGCTCGCGGCTCTTCTCTGCACTCTTGCCGTCACGTTCACATCCTCGACGGCCTACTCATCGCCCGGTGTTACGTACTACGGCGGGTACCACACCGTCGCCGGCCACGAGCAACACAACGCGGCCGTCGCCGCCGCGCACCCGGATCTGGTGAAGCTGTACGACATCGGTGACTCGTGGCTGAAGGCGAAAGGGCAGGGCGGGCACGACATCCAGGCTTTGTGCATCACGAAGCTTGCGCCTGGCGATTGCGCGCTGAACAGCACCGGGAAGAAGCCCAAGTTCGTCCTGCACGCGCAGATCCACGCGCGGGAGATCGCGACCGGCGAGATCGCGTACCAGTGGATCGACCTGCTCGTCGCGTCGTACGGCGTAGATCCCGAGCTCACCGAGCTGCTCGACACCCGCGAGCTGTGGGTGGTGCCGATCGCGAACCCGGACGGAGTGGACGTGGTCGCGTCGAATCCGGCGCAGCCGCTGCTGCAACGGAAGAACGTCGACGACAGCGCCGGTGACTGCACCGCGGGCTACCCCGGAGTCGACCTGAACCGGAACTCGTCGTTCCACTGGGACGGCGATCAGGGCGGTCCTTGCGACGAGATGTACCCCGGTGCGAAGGCGGCGTCCGAGCCGGAGACCGTAGCGATCCAGGGCTTGCTGTCTGCGATCTTCGCCGGCAGGACAGGCGTCTTCATCACCCTCCACAGCTACGGCAACGACATCCTCGCGCCCTGGGGCTATACGAGGACGGCCGCGCCCGACCAGGCCGCATTGGTGGCCTTGGGCAACAAGATGAGCGCGTTCACGGGCTATCCGGTCTTCACCGGCGACGGCGGGATCGGGTACCTGACGCCGGGGTCGACCAGCGACTGGTTGTACGGGACGCGCGGCGTGCCGTCGTACACCTTCGAGATCGGGCCGAGGACCGGATGGTGTGCCGGTTTCGTGCCGCCGTACTCCTGTATTGCCTCGACGTTCTGGCCGTTGCTGAAACCAGCGTTGGTTTACGCCGCGAAGTCGGCCGCGACGCCGTACGGGCCATTGCCGTGATTACTGTCGGGTAAGCTCCGGCGCATGTCGCGGAGCAAGAGCACCACCGGCCTGGCCGTTCTGTTCGGCGTGCTCGGATCCTTGCATTTCCTGAAGCCGGAACCGTTCGAACAGATCGTTCCGCATGCTTTGCCGCGCAAGAAGGAACTTGTTTACGCCTCAGGTGCGGCCGAACTCGCCTGCGCGGCGGGTCTGCTGCACCCGCGCACGCGGAGATTGGCCGGATTGATGAGCGCCGGCCTGCTGGTCGCGGTATTCCCGGCGAATGTCCAGATGGCCGTCGACCTGCGCTCCAAGGGATCGCGGAAGGCGCAGGCAGTGGCCTACGCACGGTTGCCGCTGCAGCTCCCGTTGATCAGATGGGCGCTCAAGGCAGCCCGCGAGTGACCTGTGGATAACGTGGTGGGAGCATTACCACCAGACCGATATCCTCTGTGACGTCCCGTTCTCGACTTTGCACGCTTGGAGACTCCCGTGATTTTGCGTATGTCGTCGCTGTTCCTCCGCACCCTTCGCGAGGATCCGGCGGACGCGGAGGTCCCGAGCCACAAGCTGCTCGTCCGCGCCGGGTACATCCGGCGCGCCGCGCCCGGTATCTACACCTGGCTGCCGCTGGGCCTGCGGGTGCTGCGCAACGTCGAGCGGATCGTCCGCGAGGAGATGGACGCGATCGGCGCGCAGGAGCTGGTGTTCCCGGCGCTGCTGCCCCGCGAGCCCTACGAGGCCACCGGCCGCTGGACGGAGTACGGGCCGAACATCTTCCGGCTGAAGGACCGCAAGGGCGCCGACATGCTGCTCGGTCCGACCCACGAGGAGATGTTCACGCTCGTCGTGAAGGACCTGTACTCGTCGTACAAGGACCTGCCGCTGTCGATCTACCAGATCCAGAACAAGTATCGCGACGAGGCGCGGCCGCGGGCCGGCGTGCTGCGCGGGCGTGAGTTCGTGATGAAGGACTCGTACTCCTTCGACATCGACGACGACGGCCTCGCCGCGTCGTACGAGAAGCATCGCGACGCGTACATCAAGATCTTCGACCGGCTCGGGTTCGACTACGTGATCGTCCAGGCGATGTCCGGCGCGATGGGCGGCTCGCGGTCCGAGGAGTTCCTCGCGATCGCGGAGAACGGCGAGGACACCTTCGTCCGCTCCCCGGGTGGGTACGCCGCCAACGTCGAGGCGGTCGTCGTGCCGCAGTCGCCGGCTGTCGACGCCTCGGCCGTGCCCGCGTCCGAGGTCGTGGACACGCCGGACACGCCGACGATCGACACCCTCGTGGACGCGCTGAACGCGAAGCACGCGCGCAGCGACGGTCGCGAGTGGACCGCCGCGGACACCTTGAAGAACGTGCTCGTGATGCTCGTGCACCCGGACGGGTCGCGCGAGCCGCTGGCGATCGGCGTCCCGGGAGACCGGGCGATCGACGAGAAGCGGCTCGGCGCGCAGGTCGAGCCGGCCGAGGTCGTTGCCTTCGAGGAGGCGGACTTCGAGAAGTACCCGTCGCTGGCGAAGGGCTACATCGGTCCCGGCGTGCTCGGCAAGGAGAACACGTCGGGCATCCGCTACCTGCTCGATCCGCGGGTGGCCGAGGGCTCCGCGTGGGTGACGGGTGCGGACAAGTCCGGTTTCCACGTCATCAACCTGGTGCACGGTCGCGACTTCACCGCGGACGGGACAATCCAGGCCGCCGAGGTGCGTGACGGTGACGAGGCGCCGGACGGTTCGGGTGCGCTGGAGTCGGCGCGCGGGATCGAGATGGGCCACATCTTCCAGCTCGGCCGCAAGTACGCCGATGCCCTCGACCTGAAGGTCCTCGACCAGAACGGCAAGCTTGTCACGGTCACGATGGGTTCGTACGGCGTCGGCGTCACCCGCGCGGTGGCGGCGATCGCCGAGGGCAACCACGACGAGCTCGGTCTGGTCTGGCCGCGTGAGATCGCGCCGGCCGACGTCCACCTTGTTGCCACTGGCAAGGATTCCGAGGTCTTCTCGAAGGCGGCCGAGCTTGCCGCCGAGCTGGAGTCCCGTGGTCTGTCGGTGATCTACGACGACCGCGAGAAGGTCTCACCTGGCGTGAAGTTCAAGGACGCAGAGCTCATCGGCGTTCCCACGATCGCCGTCGTCGGCAAGGGCCTCGCCGACGGCACGATCGAGGTGAAGGACCGCCGCTCGGGCGACCGCACCGACGTACCGGTCGCCGACGTCGTCGACCACCTGGTCGCGGCCGTCCGCAGCTGAACCAACCGTAAACCGGCCCCACTCCGAAGCGGAGCGGGGCCGGTTCTGCATTTTCTTCGGTCGAGCGTGTCGAGGAACGCCGGTCGGCTCCGATCCCGGGGTGAGACGCCAGAGGGGGCGTCTCGGAATCCAGGGAGTTGGCGATGACGGAATCTGTGGTGGTTGGGCGGGCGATCGACGAGCTTCGCGGGGTTGTCCGCGGGGAGGTCCTCGTCGACGGGGACGCGGAGTACGCCGAGGCCGGGCGCGTGATGATGGCCGAGGGACGGCCGAGCGTGGTGGTTCGCTGTGCCGGTGCGGCTGACGTGGTGGCTGCGCTGAGGTACGCCGAGGCGCAGGACCTGCCCGTCGCCGTACGCAGCGGTGGGCACAACGCGGCCGGGTTCGGTACGAACGACGGTGGCGTGGTGATCGACGTACGGCCGATGGACGAGGTCAAGGTGCTGCCGGACGAGGTCGTTCGGGTCGGCGTCGGCGCGACCTGGGGCAACGTAGCCGCGGGGCTCGCGAAGCTCGGGTTGGCGATCTCGTCGGGGGACACGGCGAGCGTCGGCGTCGGCGGGTTGATGGCCGGCGGCGGCATCGGCTGGATGGTCCGCAAGCACGGGCTCGCGATCGACAACGTGGTGTCGGCCGAGGTGGTCACGGCCGACGGTTCGGTACGCCGGGTCGACGCCGCGAACGAGCCGGAGTTGTTCTGGGGACTGCGCGGCGCCGCCGGCAGCCTCGGCGTCGTCACGTCGTACGACATCACCGCCGTACGTCAGCCGACCGTGCACTTCGGCACGCTGCTGTATCCGTGGACCCAAACTGCAGAGGTGCTCAAGGGCTGGGCGGAGTACGCCGCGCACGCGCCCGCGGAGGTCACGTCGTCGCTGCAACTCGCGCCGACGATGATGGCCGATCGTCAGGTGCCGGTCGCCATCATGGTCTGCGTTGCCGGCGACCCTGCGCTCCTCGAACCGCTGCGCAACCTCGGCACGCTGCTCACCGACAAGGTCGCCGAGGTGCCGTACGCCGAGGTGTTCTCGGACATGTCGATGCCGGCGGAGTGGCGTCCGCGGATCCGCAACGGCTTCTTCGACTCGTGGTCAGTTGAACTCGCCGACCGCCTGCTCGAAGCCCGTCAGCAGATCCCGGCGATGGCGATGGAGATCCGGTCACTCGGCGGTGCGTTCGGCGAGATGCCCGCGGACGCGACCGCGTTCGCCCACCGCGATGCGCAGTTCATGGTCAACTCGGTGGTGATGGGAACGCCCGACGCACAGGCCGCGCAGGACTTCGACGCGTTCTGGCAGACGCTGCGGCCGAACGGCGCGTACGTGAACTTCCTGTCCAACCCGACCGACGCCGACCTCGACAACTGCTACCCGGAATCCCACCGCGCCCGGTTGGCCGCGCTCAAGCAGGCGGTCGATCCGGGACATGTGTTCCGCAGCGCGTTGAGTGTCGCGCCGCGCCCGGAGTGGACCGGCGGCCGCCGTCACTTGATGAGGTGGGCGATGCGGTCGCGGAGGTAGTTCTGTTCGGCCGTGTTGCGGGTGCGCTCCAGCGCGGCGAGGTAATTCGACCGGGCCAGGTCCGGGCGACCGGCGAGCTCGTGCAGGTGGGCGAGGACCGACAGCCGGCGATGGTGCTCACCGAGGTATTTGTCGTCGGCCAGCCCTTCGACGATCGCGATGCCCGCGTCCGGACCCTCGGTCATCGCGATCGCGACGGCGGCGCCCAGCGTCACCATCGGACTCGGGTCGACCTTCTCGAGGAGCCGGTACAGGCCGACGATCTGTTCCCAGTCGGTGGTCTCGACCGAGTCGGCCTCGCTGTGCACCGCCGCGATCGCCGCCTCCAGTTGGTACGGGCCGACGGCGCCGGTGCGCAGGGTCTCCTCGACGATGCGAGTGCCCTGGGCGATCTCGTCGGCGTACCAGCGCGACCGGTCCTGCCGATCGGCCGGAATCAGATTGCCGCCGGGTCCGGTCCGCGCGTCGCGGCGGGCGTGGGTGAGGGTCATCAGCGCCAGCAGGCCGGCCACCTCGCCCGCCTCGCCCGTGGCCTGACACAGCAGGCGGGTGATCCGGAGTGCCTCCTCGGCGAGATCCACGCGTTGCAACGAATCGCCCGCGCTCGCGGTGTGACCCTCGTTGAAGATCAGATACAGGACCTGCAGTACGGCGGCCAGGCGCTCGTCGTACTCCTCGGCCGTCGGGAGCTCGAACGGGGCGTCCTTGATCAACCGCTTCGCCCGGCTGATGCGCTGCGCGACGGTGCTCTCGCTGACGAGCAGGGCGGCGGCTACCTCGGCGGTGGTGAGGCCGCCGACCGAGCGCAACGTCAGCGCGATCTGCGACGCCGGAGTCAGCGCCGGATGACAACACAGCACCAGCAGCCGGATCGTGTCGTCGGCGTCCTCGTGGTAGTCGTCGGGGTCGTACTGGTCGGCCGGCGCCCGCAGGAAGTCGTTCAGCTCGCGCTGCCGTCGCGCGTTGTCACGCCGCCAGCCGTCCATCATCCGGCGGGACGCGACGCTGATCAGCCAGCCGATCGGCTGCTCCGGTACGCCGTTCGCGCCCCACTGCACGAACGCGTCGACGAGCGCCTCCTGTACGGCGTCCTCGCACTGGTCGAACGCGTCGTACCTCCGGACCAGCACCGCCAACGCCCGCGGCGCCGCCGCCCGAATCGCTGCTTCGAGCTCGGATGCCGCGGGACCGGTCACGCTTCGCCGGCTCCCTCGATGAAGGCCAGCTGGGCAACGAACTCGTCGTGGTCCTGATTGATCTCGCGGAGCTCGACCCGACGGAACTCTGCCAGCGGGATCAACGCCGCGATCTCCAGCGCCCGCTCCACCGACGCGCAGTTCAGGATCATCGCTCCGGCCAGGAACTCCTTCGTCTCCAGCAGCGGACGGTCCGAGATCACCGGCGTACCGGCGACGAGCTGGACGTCCTTCTCCTCGCCCGGGTCGTTGAGCCTGAGAACCGACACCAGCTCTCCGCTCGTCAGCAGCTCCCGCGCGGTGGCCGCGATTCCGGCCGGTCCGCCGGACATCTCGAACAGCTGTTGCTCGGTGAACTGCTTGATGGCCTCGGCGTTGTTGTGGATCAGCAGTAGGAACTTCACCCCGCCATTCTCCCGGATCGAGTGTCATAACTCTCAATGCGTGCTGTAAGGGTTGAGTCGTACAACGCCCTTACCTGATCATCGGGCTCTGTGCCTGATGTTTCGTTGTGGACGTTGCTGTTCCTGGTGATCGCCGCCTTCGCGGCCGGCTGGATCGATGCCGTGGTCGGCGGTGGTGGGCTGCTGCAGTTGCCCGCGATGCTGCTCGGCCTGCCGAACGCGTCGCCGGCGCAGATCCTGTCGACGAACAAGATCTCGTCGCTGTGCGGTACGACGACCAGCGCGGTCACATTCGGCGTGAAGGTCCGGCCGGACAAGAAGACCGTCCTGCCGCTGGCGATCCTGGCCGGGCTCGGCGCGGCGACCGGTGCGTTGGTCGCGACGAAGATCCCGATGTCGTGGTTCAAGCCGATCGTGCTGGTGCTGCTGATCGTGGTCGCGATCTACACCGCGATGAAGCCGTCCCTCGGCGCGCGGACCGCGTTGCGCTTCGACGGCCGCGACCATTACCTCGCGGCGAGCGGCGTCGGCGTACTCATCGGCTTCTACGACGGCGCGGTCGGGCCGGGGACGGGCTCGTTCCTGATCTTCGCCCTGGTCGGGCTGCTCGGGTACAACTTCCTGCAGGCCAGCGCCAAGGCGAAGATCGCCAACGTCGCCACCAACCTCGGCGCGATCCTCGTCTTCGCCCTCCACGGCGCACCCCTGTGGGGACTCGGCCTGATCATGGGCGCGGCCAACATGCTCGGCGGTCTCCTCGGCGCCCGTACTGCGGTCGCTCGCGGCAGCCGGTTCGTCCGGGTCGTCTTCCTGGTTGTCGTCTCTGCTCTGATCATGCGCCTGGCCTGGGACGTGTTCTAGGGTCTGGGGATGGTGGACTACAACGGTCGGATGGGGAGTGTGTACGTCGCTGGCCGGGGGATCCCGCCGGCCGAGGTACGGCGGTGGAGCGCGGCGTTCGCGACGTACCTGCCGGAGCGGCGGCCGCTGGACGTGCTCGACCTCGGGAGCGGGACCGGTCGGCTCACCCCGGGGCTGGCTGAGGAGTTCCAGGGGCAGGTGTACGGCGTGGAGCCGTCGGACCGGATGCGTGCGGCGGCCGAACCGCATCCGCGCGTGACCTATCTGAAGGGCAGCGCCGAGGAGATTCCGTTGCCTGAGGCATCGGTTGACGCGGTGCTGATGTTCCTGACGTTCCACCACTGGACCGATCCCTTGCAGGGGCTCCGGGAAGTCCGCCGGGTGTTGCGGCCCGGGGGAGTGGGTCTGCTGCGGACTCAGTTCTCGGACGTGATGCCGGACCTGTTCTGGTACCGGTACTTTCCGTCTGCGCGCGAGGTCGACGCGACGATGTACGTCTCGGTCGCTGAGGCGCAGGCGCTCGCGGTGGAGGCGGGGCTGACGCCGGGCGAGGACCTCGTACGGATCACCGCCGAGGAGCCGCGGACGTTGCGGGAGACCTACGAGCGGCTCAAGCTGCGGGCGTTGTCGACGTTCGAGTACCTGCCGGAGGAGGAGGTCGAGCCGGGGTTCGAACGGTTCGCGGCGGACGCGGAGCTGGATCCGGACCGGGCTATGCCGGTGTACGACGCGACGATGCTGGTGCTTACGCGTCCCAGCTGACGCGCAGCGCGGACGGCTTGCGGAAGACGAGGCCGCGCGGTGGAGGCGAGTCGTCGGCCAGGCGGAGGCCGGGGAGTCGGAGGGCTGCTTCCAGGGCGGTGAGCGTCTCGAGGCGGGTCAGGTGCATACCGAGGCAGATGTGCGGGCCGCTGGCGAAGGCGAGGTGGCGGCGGGCGTTGGGTCGGCGTACGTCGTACGTGTCGGGCGACTCGAACACCTCGGGGTCGCGGCCGGCGCCGGCGAGGGAGACGGTGACCATGTCGCCGCGGCGGATCTGCGTGCCGGCGAGCTCGATGTCGCGGGTGGCGTAGCGGTCGACGACGGCGGCGGCCGGTTCGAGGCGGAGCGACTCCTCCATGGCGTTCGGGAGGAGGGACGGGTCGGCGAGGACCAGGTCGAGTTGGTCGGGGTTGGTCAGGAGGTGCCAGAGGGCGTTGGTGATCATGCCCTCGGTGGTCTCGATACCGCCGAACATCAGCACGGCGGCGTTCGCGACCACCTCGTCCACACCGAGCCCGGCATGCGCGGCCGCGGCGATCAGCGAATCCGAAGAGTCGATGCCCGCGGCAACATGCTTGTGCAGCTCGCCGAAGGCCGCGGCGCCCTCGGCGGTCACCGGGTGGCCGGCCGAGACACCGGACACGGACGCGGAGATCGCCGTGTACCAGTCGAGCACGGTGGCGGCGGACGCCGGCGGAAGCCCGAGCGAGTAGGCAACCACGGCAACCGACAACGGCCCCGCGAGTGTCGTCCGAAGGTCCGCGGACGGGCGCGCGGCGCCGGCCGCGCCCGGGGTCTGGCCGGCGTTGCGTCGAGCGGCAGCCATCAGTTCGTTCACGGTCTGTTCGACCGGGGTGGTGAAGCGGCGGCGGGTTTCGGCGAGGGTGAAGGGGGATTCGAAGGGGTCTCGGTGTGACTTGTGGTTTGCGCCGTCGAGGGAGAGCATCGACGGGCCGACGACCTGGGCGGTCGAGAAGCGGGGATCGTCGACGGTGAACGTGTCTGGGTCCCGCAGGACTGTGAGCGCGAGCGCGCGCGAGGTGACCATCCAGGTGTTCAGCGGCTCGATCCAGCCGATCGGGCGGATCGCAGCTAGCGTCGGATGCGGGTCGGTTTCGAGGTCTTCAACGGTCACCACGGGACCAGCGTACGGATAGAACCACTTACTACACTGGTATTGCTGAGACAGATCGGATATGAACGACTCAGCGGGCCTCCGGGTTACGAATCCTTCAGCATCGCCCTCTAGGGTGTGGGCCATGTCAGACAACCTGGTGCTCCTACCTGCCGTCGATGTGGCGGACGGGCAGGCGGTTCGGCTGGTGCAGGGTGAGGCCGGGAGCGAGACGTCGTACGGCGATCCGCTGGCTGCCGCGATGGCCTGGCAGGACGCCGGCGCGGAGTGGATCCACCTGGTCGACCTCGACGCCGCGTTCGGCCGTGGCAGCAACCGGGAACTGCTGGCCGAGGTGACCGGCAAGCTGGACGTCCAGGTCGAGCTGTCCGGTGGCATCCGCGACGACGACTCCCTGGAAGCCGCGCTGGCGACCGGCGCGCGGCGCGTCAACATCGGCACCGCCGCGCTCGAGGACCCGGAGTGGTGCGACCGGATCATCCAGCAGTACGGCGACCGGATCGCGATCGGCCTCGACGTCCGCGGCCGGACGCTGGCCGCCCGCGGCTGGACCAAGGAAGGCGGCGACCTGTACGAGGTGCTCGACCGGCTGGAAGCGGCCGGCTGCGAGCGCTACGTGGTCACCGACGTCACCAAGGACGGCATGCTCCAGGGCCCGAACCTGGACCTGTACCGCGACCTGTGTGCGCGCACCGACAAGCCGATCATCGCGTCCGGCGGCGTCTCGAGCCTCGACGATCTCAGGGCTCTGAGCACGCTGGTCCCGGACGGCGTGGAAGGCGTGATCGTCGGCAAGGCCCTGTACGCCGGCGCGTTCACCCTGACCGAGGCACTCGAGCTCACGCGTGGAGGCGACAAGTGAGTCTGGCCGACAAGCTCAAGGACAAGAAGGTCCTTGTCACCGGCGTCACCGGCTTCGTCGGTGAGGCGCTGCTGCACCGGATCATCGGCGACCTGCCCGGCACCACCGTGGCCGCGATCATCCGGCCGAAGGGTTCGCTGACCGGCGCCGACCGGATGGCGCAGCTGCTCCGCAAGGACATCTTCAAGCCGTTCTACGGCGAGGGCACCGAGTACGCCGACGCCGAGGCACTGTCCGCGGCCCGGATCCACGTGATCGACGGCGACCTGTCCGACGTACCGGAGCTGCCGAAGGATCTCGACATCGTCGTGCACTGCGCCGGCGACGTCAGCTTCGACCCGCCGATCCACGAGGCCTTCACGACCAACGTGCTCGGCACCAAGAGCCTGCTCGAGCGGATCGACGAGAGCCGGCAGGGGACGGACCGCCGGATCCACTACGTCCACATCTCCACCGCCTACACCGCGGGCCGCCGACGCGGCGCGATCCCCGAGGCGTCGGTCGAGCATCTGGTCGACTGGCGGACCGAGGCCGAGGCCGGTATGGCGATGAAGGCCCGGATCGAGGAGCAGTCCCGGTCCGCGCCGATGCTGGCGAAGTTCCGCAAGGAGGCGGAGAAGCTGCACCGCCGCGCCGGCCACCTGACCGCCGCGGCCGACACCGAGCGGCGCCGGATCGAGTGGGTCGCGAAGAAGCTGGTCGAGACCGGCACCGAGCGCGCCCGCAGCCTCGGCTGGACCGACTGCTACACGTTCACCAAGGCACTCGGTGAGCGCGTGGTCGAGGAGTTCGCCGGCAAGCTGCCGACGTCGATCGTCCGCCCGGCCATCATCGAGTCCGCGCTGCAGTCCCCGCACCCGGGCTGGATCGAAGGCTTCAAGATGGCCGAGCCGCTGATCCTGGCGTACGGCCGCGGCGAGCTGCCGGAGTTCCCGGCCAGCCCCGACTCCGTCATCGAGATCATCCCGGTCGACCACGTCGTCGGCGCGATCTGCGCGGTGATGGCGACAGAGCCCGAGCTGAACAAGCCGGAGTACTACCACATCGGCTCCGGCGCCCGGAACCCGTTGACCTTCGAGCAGCTGTACGCCGGCGTCCGCGCGTACTTCTCCAAGCACCCGTTCGACCTCGGCGAGCGCGGCGCGGTCCGGCTGCCGGTGTGGAAGTTCCCTGGCGGCGACTCGGTCGAGACGATGCTGCGGTACGGCGAGAAGGCGCACAAGATCGCGGACCGGATCATCACGACCGTGCCGCGGAGCGAGCGGGTCCGCAAGTACGCGCGCGAGCTCGACGTACAGAAGCGTCGGCTCGACTTCCTGCGCCGCTACATGGATCTGTACTCCGAGTACGCGCAGGCCGAGCTGCAGTTCATCGACGACAACGTGCTCGCGTTGCACAACGCGCTCGAGGGTGACGACAAGGAGAAGTTCGCCTGCGACACCGCCGTCGTCGACTGGCAGTACTACCTGCAGGAGCTGCACTGCCCGAGCGTCACGGAGTCGATGCGCCGGCTGGACGTCGTACGCAAGAAGCGGAACAAGGCGCTCGCCGAGTCCGCCGGCGTACTGAAGAAGGTCGAGCCGTCCTCGGAGTCGAAGGTGATCGCGGCGTTCGACATGGATGGCACGCTGCTGTCCTCGAACGTGATCGAGACCTATCTGTGGATGCGGCTGCCCGAGCTGGACGGCCCGCAGCGGGTCGGCGAGATCGGCGCGATGCTGCGCAAGCTGCCGAAGCTGATCGCGGCCGAGCGCAAGGACCGCGGCACGTTCCTCCGCACGATCTACCGCCGGTATGCCGGTGCCGATCTCGAGGAGCTGAACCAGATCGTCGACGAGATCCTCGCCGAGCACGTGCTCGAGCGGCTGAGCGGCGCCGCCGTACGACGGATCCGCGAGCACCGCGCCGCCGGGCACAAGACGATCCTGATCACCGGCGCAGTCCGTCCGCTGACCCGGCCGCTCGAGCCGCTGTTCGACGAGATCGTCGCGGCGGAACTGGCTGTCGACGACCGCGGTCGCTGCACCGGCTTCCTGTCCGGTCCGCCGCTGGTCGGTGAGTCGCGGGCCGCGTGGATCAAGCACCACGCCCGGCAGACCAACATCGACCTGTCCAAGTCGTACGCCTACGCCGACAGCCACTCGGACCTGCCGATGCTGGAGACCGTCGGCAATCCGGTCGCGGTCTCGCCGGACGTGTCGCTCTTCCGGGCCGCCCGGGCCGCGCGCTGGCAGATCGTCGACTGGAAGACCCCGTCCACCTCGTCCCGTCTGGAGCTCCCTGGGGTGAACGCCCGATGATGCTTGCCCTCGAGATGTACCGGTCGCCGGCCAAGTTCCTGGCGGCCAAGGCGGTCGGCGGCCGGATCCCCGGCATCCTGACCGGACCGGCCGCGCCGCTGCGCCTCGTCACGATCAACGAGCCGAAGGCCGAGCGGCCCGGCTGGGCGCGGATCCGGCCGATCCTGTCCGGTATCTGCGGCTCGGACCTCGGCATGGTCACCGGCTCGACCAAGCTGTACTTCTCCGCGGTCGTCTCGATGCCGTTCGTCCCCGGTCACGAGATCGTCGGCGAGCTGCTCGACGACTGCGAGGACCTGCCGAAGGGCACCCGGGTCGTGATGGACTCCGTGCTGACCTGCGAAGCGCGCGGCGTCGAGCTGTGCGAGAACTGCGTGACCGGGAACACCAACCGGTGCGACCGGATCACGGTCGGCCATGTCGCGCCGGGTCTGCAGACCGGGTTCTGCCAGGACACCGGCGGCGGCTGGGGCAACCTGCTCGTCGCCCACCGCAGCCAGCTGTACGCCGTACCGGACGGACTGTCCGACGAGCGGGCCGTCCTGGTCGAGCCGCTGTCCGGTGCGGTGCATGCCGCGCTCCGGGCCAAGGTCCAGCCGGGTCAGTCGGTACTCGTCAGCGGCGCCGGTGCGGTCGGGCTGTTCGCCACGCTCGCGCTGCGCGAGCTGACGCAGGCCGGCCGGATCACCGTGGTCGCCAAGCACCCGAAGCAGCGTGAGCTGGCGCGGGCGTTCGGTGCCAGCGATGTGGTCGCCCCCGACGAGGTGTTCCGCGGCGTACGGCGATCGACCGGCGCGTTCCGGCTCAAGCCGGACTTCGGCGCGGGCGAGTTCCTGCTCGGCGGCGTGGACGTCGCGGTCGACGCGGTCGGCAGCAAGGACTCGATCGACACCGTCCTGCGTGTGACCAAGGCAGGCGGCCGCGTTGTGCTGTCCGGGATGCCGGCCAGCGGCGCCGACCTGTCGCCGGTGTGGTTCCGCGAGCTCGAGGTCACCGGCACCTACGCGTCCGCGCGGGAGGAGCCGAACGGCCGCCCGGCGTTCGAGACCGCGCTGGAGCTGGCCGGACGGGCACCGCTGGACGGGATCGTCGGTGCGCGGTACCCGCTGTACCGGTGGCGCGAGGCACTGGACCACGCGCATTCGGCCGGCCGACTCGGCACGGTCAAGGTTGCTTTCGATGTGAGGGCCTCATGAGGGCGCTGAACGTACGACGAGAGAGGTTCTGAACATGTCTCGGCCAGGTTTTGTGCTTGAGGTGGACGACCGGACCCCGCCGCTGCTCGTGCACAACGGTGAGGGCTTCCTGCTGGAGCGGTTCCCGCTCGGCACCCGGGTGGTGTACCCGCCGGAGGCGCTGCCGCCGGTGCGGGACGTCGACGAAGCGATCCAGAACGCGCTGCTGAACCCGATCGAGTCCGAGCCGCTGCCCGAGCTGCTGCGCGCCGGGATGCGGCTGACGATCGCGTTCGACGACATCTCGATCCCGCTGCCGCCGATGAAGAAGCCGGACATCCGGCAGCGCATCATCGAGGCCGTGCTGGAGCTGGCCGCGCAGGCCGGTGTCGACGACGTCGAGCTGATCTCGGCGAACGCGCTGCACCGCCGGCTCACCCCGAACGAGCTGCGCGACATCGTCGGCGAGCGGGTGTTCCGCTCGTTCTTCCCCGACGGCAAGCTCTACAACTTCGACGCCGAGGACAGCGCGAACCTGACCCACCTGGGCCAGACCCGGCACGGCGAGGACGTCGAGATCTCCAAGCGGGCGGCCGAGTCCGACCTGCTCGTCTACGTGAACGTGAACCTGGTGGCGATGGACGGCGGCCACAAGTCGACGTCGATCGGCCTGGCGTCGTACAAGTCGCTGAAGCACCACCACAACAGCCACACGATGATCCACTCGCGGTCCTTCATGGACCACAAGCGGTCGAAGATGCACGAGTCGGCCTGGCGGATGGGCGAGATCCTCACCCAGCACGTCAAGGTCTTCCAGATCGAGACCACGCTGAACAACGACATCTTCGGCGGGCCGCTGGAGTTCCTGCAGAAGCGTGAGTGGGAGTGGTCGCTCAAGGACCAGGCCTCGATGCTCGGCACCAAGCGTGCGCTGGCGGCGGCGCCGAGCAAGCTCCGGCACAAGATCTTCACCGACGTCCGCTCGAACTACGGCCTGACCGGTGTGCACGCCGGCAAGATCGAGCCGGTGCACGACAAGACGCTGGAGAACGTCCACCGCCAGCACATGGTCGAGGTACAGGGTCAGTCCGATGTCGCGATCATGGGTGTGCCGTTCATCGGCCCGTACAACGTGAACTCGGTGATGAACCCGATCCTGGCCGCCTGCATGGGCCTGGGCTACTACTTCAACTCGTACCGGGGCAACCCGGTCGTCCGCAAGGACGGCGCGGTGATCCTGTACCACCCGGTCGACTACGAATTCAGCCAGCTGCACCACCCGTCGTACGTCGACTTCTTCGAGGAAGTGCTTGCCGAGAGCACCGATCCGGCGACGATCGAGGCGAAGTTCGAGAAGCAGTACGCCGAGGACCCGTGGTACATCCACCTGTACCGGACCTCGTACGCGTACCACGGCGTGCACCCGTTCTACATGTGGTACTGGATCTCGCACGCGCTGGACCACTGCGGCGACATCGTCTGGGTCGGGGCGAACCGCAAGACCGTCGAGCGGATGGGCTTCCGGTCCGCGTCGACGCTGTCCGACGCGCTCGAGATGGTCAGCCACTCGGTCGGCCGGTCGCCGTCGATCACGTACCTGCACAACCCGCCGCACCTGCTCGCGGACGTGCGCTGATGGGTACCAGCCTGGTGAAGTTCAGCCGGGACACCGCGCGTGACGTGAAGCAGGTCGCGCGCGGCTGGCGGTGGGGCCGGCGGCCGCAGGTACCGCGGTCGGCCGAGCCGTACGTGATCCCGAAGGAGTCCACGGTCTTCCCGACCAAGTGGGCCCGGACGCCGGCCGCGATCGCGGTCCGCGACCTGATCCAGAAGGGCCCGCTGAACGCGGTCCTGAACTTCGAGGTCAGCCCGCAGGTGAGCGGACTGGACTCGCTGCTCAAGCTCGACGGGCCGGCGATCATCGTCGCGAACCACTCGTCGCACCTCGACACCCCGTTGTTGCTGCTGTCGCTGCCGGACGCGATGCGCCGCAAGACGGCGTTCGCGGCCGCGGCCGACTACTTCTTCGACACCTGGTGGCGGGCGGCCGGGTCGGCGATCGTGTTCAACACGTTCCCGATCGAGCGCCGCGGCGGCAACCTGAGCTCGACGCCGGGCGACCTGCTCGCCGACGGCTGGAACGTGGTCGTGTTCCCGGAGGGGACGCGGTCGCCGGACGGCTGGATCCAGCGGTTCCGGATGGGCGCGGCGTACCTCGCCGTCGAGCACGACGTGCCGGTGATCCCGGTCGGTATCAAGGGCTCGTTCGCCGCGATGCCCCGCGGCCGCGGCTGGCCGGTCCCGGGCCGCCCGGCAGTACACGTCCGGTACGGCGACCCGCTGCGTGCCGCCGAGGGGGAGAGCCCGCGCGACTTCGCGCCCCGGATCGCCGCCGCGGTCTCGGCGTTGCTCGACGAGGAATCGACCACCTGGTACGAATCCCGTCGCCGCGCCGCCATCGGCGCCTCCCCGTCCCAGACCGGACCCGAGGCTGCCCGCTGGCGCCGCGTCTGGGAGACCACGCGGCCCATGAAGTCCACCGACGGGCGCCGCCGCGCCTGGAAGTAGCTGTCCCTGGAAGGGGCCGCAGGCAACTACTGCCTGCGGCCCCTTTCTAGTGGCCGAGCGCCTTGGCGGCTGCGGCGGCCATTGCCGCGTACCCGGCGTCGTTCGGGTGCAGATGATCGCCGGAGTCGAGCGCCGGATCGATCCGTTGCTCGTCCGCCGGATCTCCGACAGCCAGGGCGAAGTCGGCGACGCCGTCGTACTGACCTGAGGTCCGGATCCACTGGTTTGCCTGGGTGCGGATCGCTTCGGCCCGCTCGAAGTCGGCCGGCTGCATGTAGTCGGCCTTGAACGGGGTGATGGTGCCGCCGATGATCCGTACTCCGCGGGCGTGTGCGGCGGCGATCATGTTGCGGTAGCCGGCGATCAGCTGGTCCGCCGTGATCCTGGGCGTCTCGCCGCAGCCGAAGTTGAACTCGCTGTCCCAGATGTCGTTCTCGCCCTCCTCGACGATCACCGTGCGGACTCCGGGCTGCCCGAGTGCGTCGCGCCGGAACCTCGTCACGCCGACATCGCCGAAGCAGGGGAGCTGGTGCAGCAGCAGGTTTCCGCTGATGCCGGCATTGGCTACACCGAGCCTCGTCTTCCCGAGTCGTTGCGCCAGGTCGTCGGAGTACCGGTGATCGGCGCCGACGGTGGAGTTGTGCCCGTTGGTGATCGAGTCGCCGTAGGCCACGATCGTGCCCGCGGCTCCGGTCACGTCGACACCGGTGAGGTAGTAGAAGGCGTGGCTGGTGGCCGTGCCGGGTGCGTTGTCGTGCAGGTGGTTGCCTGCGGTCGCGGACGTCGTGGTGAGCCCGTCCTCGTGGAAGGTCGCCGGTCCGGTCGCGCCGTCGACGTACAGCGAGACGACGAGTTGCTCGTCGGAAACGCTCGGGACTGCGACCGCGTCGGAGGTCGCGGTCCGGCCGGGGGCGATCGTCGTACGGCGTGAGCCGTGGAAGGTGACGTCGGTGCGGGCGACTGTGACGCCCGTGAGCTGGAGCGGCTTGGTCCCGTACAGGTTGGACAGCCGGATCCGCAGGCTCCGGCCGCCGGTGCTGAGGCGGACTGTCTGCCGGATGGTCTGGTGGTCGAACCCGGCCTGACTCCAGTTGCCGTCGGCGGCGGTGGGGCTTTGCATCGCGCTCGCCCAGGCGGCCGACCAGGTCGTGTGCAGGGGCTGAGCTGCCGCCGGCGTGGTGAACATCGCCGCAGCGATCACACCGGCAGCCAGGAACTTCGTGGTGCGCATGTCGATCCTCTCGTTGGGAGAATCGATAGTTGCAGTGACACTAGTGGCAATGCAACTAGTTAACCGGTGACGGCGTACCAGCCGACGAGGAGGTGGACCGGGACGCCGTTCGGATCGTCGTCCTCGAGGGCGTCGAACTCGGCCTGCAGAGCGAGCAGTCGGCGGCGGAACTCGGCGGCGCGGTCGCGGCTGACGTTGGCGACCATGCCGCGGCCGACCAGTAGGCCTAGTGGCGTTTCCGCCTCGGCGCCGATCGGGACGCGGCCGGCGGTCAGGTTGGTGACCAGTTCGGTGCGGAACTCGCCGAACAGCGCGGACAGCGTGTCGGCGAACTCCGCGGACGCCGCTTCGTTGGTGACCAGGTCGCGGCTGATGGTGAAGTCGAGCTGAGCGGTCTGGTAGCGCTGTTCCTGGATGCCCGAAACCAGCCGGGTCTCCGCCACCCGGATCAGCTCAGCCGCCTCGAGTTGCTTGAGGTGGCGGTAGAGCTTCGTCTGCGGTTCGCCGAGAGCGGCCGCGAGCTCCTTGGCCGACATCACCGGCGGCGCCGAGCGGTCGCCGCTCATCAGCAGGCGAAGGATCGCGACCCGGATCGGATCAGACAATGCCCGCATGGTCTCGACATCCGTGATCGCCCGGACCGGCCTCGGTTCCTGCATGGCGACTCCCTCTCGTTTACGTCTTGCGCAACATTCTCACATCTGACAATGTTCACGCCAACGTGAATAGGAGTCGAAGATGAACAACGAACAGCTGGAGCGCTTCGCCGACCTGGTCGTCCGCGTCGGCGTGAACGTACAGCCGGGCCAGGGCGTCGTGCTCAACGCCGATTTAGCCCAGGCCGAGATCGCCAGGGCAGTGGTCGAGCGCGCGTACGTCGCCGGGGCACGCTGGGTTGAGGTGCTGTGGACCGACGGCCTCGTACGCCGGTCCGACCTGATCCACTCCGACCTGGAGACCCTGTCGGCCGACCGGCCCTGGGCGATGGAGCGCATCCGCAGCTGGGAAGCGGAGGGCATCGCAACGATCGCCCTGACCGGTACGCCGGACTCCGGCCTGTACGCCGGGATCGACCCCGCCCGCGTCGCCGCCGTCCGGAAGCAGGAGATGGCCGCGAGGCAGCAGGCGGTGATGAGCGGACGGTGGCGCTGGACCGTGATCGCCGCGCCGAACCCCGGCTGGGCTACCCAGGTGTACGGCGAACCCGACGTCGACCGGCTCTCGGATGCCGTCGCTCGGGCGATGCGGCTCGACGAGGCGGATCCGGTCGCCGCCTGGCGGGAGCGTTCCGCCGTACTGGCCGAGCGGTGTGCGGCGCTCGACAAGCTGCAGATCACCGAGCTCCACTACACCGGCGAAGGCACCGACCTGACCGTCGGTCTGCTGCCTGACTGTCGCTGGACGGGCGGGTCCGTGACCGACCCGGCGGGTGTCCCGTACCTGCCGAACATCCCGACCGAGGAGGTCTTCACCAGCCCCGACCGTCGGCGTGCGGACGGCGTCGCGCGGGTGAGCAAGCCGGTCGTCATCGCGGGCCAACTCGTGGAAGGGCTGCAACTCACCTTCAAGGCCGGCCGGATCACCGACGTGGATGCGACGACCGGCGCCGACCTGGTCCGGGCCCAGCTCGACGTCGACCCCGGCGCCCGCAGCCTCGGCGAGGTCGCCCTGGTCGACAAGGACTCGCGGGTGGCGCAGGCGGGTGTCGTCTTCCACAACACCCTGTTCGACGAGAACGCCGGCAGCCACATCGCCTGGGGACAGAGCTTCCCGTTCGCCGTTGCCGACGGCATGCAGTTGTCGCCCGACGAGCGGGCCGAGCTGGGGCTGAACAACGCGACCGTTCACACCGACGTCGTCCTCGGCGGCGACGGGCTGACGATCACCGCCATGACACCCGACGGGCCGGTCGTGTTGCTGCGTGATGACGTCTGGGTCCTGGGAGGCTGACGGTACCCTTTCCGCGTGAGCCTTGCCGTACGAGTTATCCCGTGCCTGGACGTCGACGCCGGCCGTGTTGTGAAGGGCGTGAACTTCGCCGACCTGCGAGACGCCGGCGACCCGGTCGAGATGGCGCAGGTGTACGACGCGGAGGGCGCCGACGAGCTCACGTTCCTCGACATCACCGCGTCGTCGGGTTCCCGCGAGACGACGTACGACGTGGTCGGCCGGACCGCCGAGCAGGTGTTCATCCCGCTCACGGTCGGCGGCGGCGTCCGCGAGGTCGGCGATGTCGATCGGCTGCTCCGGGCCGGGGCGGACAAGGTCGGCATCAACACCGGCGCGATCGCCCGGCCCGACGTCATCCGCGAGATCGCGCACCGGTTCGGCAACCAGGTGCTGGTGCTGTCCCTCGACGTACGGCGGTCGGCGGATCAGCCGAGCGGTTTCGAGGTGACGACCCACGGCGGGCGGAAGTCGGCCGGGCTGGACGCGATCGAGTGGGCGCAGCGTGGGTGCGAGCTGGGCGCCGGGGAGATTCTGCTGAACTCGATGGACGCCGACGGGACCAAGCAGGGGTTCGACCTGGAGCTGATCAGGGCCGTGCGCGCGGTGGTCGACGTACCGCTGATCGCCAGCGGGGGAGCGGGGGCCCCGGAGCATTTCCCGCCCGCGGTGCAGGCCGGGGCGGACGCAGTACTCGCGGCCAGCGTGTTCCACTTCGGCGACTTCCGGATCGCCGATGTGAAGAAGGCCCTCCGCGACGCGGGGATCGTGGTCCGATGAGCACGCCGGCGCACGTCGAACGCTCGGAGGAGATGGTCGCCGCCATCGAGCAGGAGCTGTCCGCGCTGTTCCGCCGTTCGCGCTCCGCGTCGCTCCGGCTGGCGCGGCGCGTCCACCCCGAGATGGACGCCGCCGGGTACGCGCTGATCTCCCAGATCGAGATGGGCACCGGCAACGGCGCCGGCGTCCGGGCCTCGGATATCGCCGAGGTCCTCGGCCTCGACAAGTCCACCGTCAGCCGCGGCATCACCCAGCTCGAGACCCTCGGCCTGATCGAACGAGTCGGCGACCCGGACGACGGCCGCGCCCGTCTCCTCCGCCTCACCACCACCGGCGCCGAGCGCTACGAAGCCATGCGCACCCAACGCCAGACCGAGTTCCGCGCGATCCTCGACCGCTGGAACCCGACGGACCTCTCCGACCTGGGCCGCCTACTGGCCCGCCTGAACACCGACCTCGGCTGAGGTCTCACCCCGTGTAACCAGTTATCCACAGCCTGGGCATATGGTTGTGGAAACCAACTATTCGGGTATATAGTTGGGTTATGCAACTAGCTCAGCAACCCCTTGTCCCGGGGGTAGAGCGGGACGTACCTGCGCAGGAGGTCCTCGAAGGGGTCAGTTCGCTGATCCGCGCGGTGCGATGTATCGAACACCGGCACCTGATGCCCGACAGCGGGCTGCGACGGTCCGACGCGAGTGTGCTCAAGATCCTGCACAAGGGCGGCGAGCAGCGCGGCGGCGAGATCGCCGCCAAGCTCGGCGTCGACGCGTCGGTGGTGAGCCGGCAGGTCGCCGCGCTGGAGGCCGACGGACTGGTGAGCCGTCGACCCGACCCGGCCGATGCCCGGGTCGGGCTGGTCAGCCTGGCACCCGCCGGAAGGGCCCAGCTGGAGGCCCTCTATTCGTCCTACACCCAGCACCTTCGTGCGGCCCTGGCCGACCTCGACGACGACGCGCTGCTGACCGCTGCGGAGACCATGCAGCGGATCGCGCACGCCATCACCGAGGTCAACCAGGTCGTGAGGCGCACCCAATCGACTGGAGACTGATGACTGTCACCGAGACCCGGCAGCAGATGCCCGCTGCGCCGGAACTCACCCACCGCGAGATCCTCGAGATCCTGATCGGCCTGCTCGCCGCGCTGTTCACGGCGATGCTGAGCTCGACGATCGTCAGCAATGCCCTGCCGACGATCATCGCCGACCTCGAGGGTTCCCAGACGCAGTACACGTGGGTCCTCACCGCGAGCCTGCTGGCCACCACGGTGTCCACGCCGATCTGGGGCAAGCTCGCTGACCTGGTGAGCAAGAAACTGCTGGTCCAGGTCGCGATCTCGGTCTTCGTGATCGGGTCCGCGCTGGCCGGCCTGTCCCACAGCGTGCCGTTCCTGATCGGCGCCCGCGTCCTGCAGGGCCTCGCGATGGGCGGTCTGATGGCGCTGGCCCAGGCCATCATCGGCGCCGCGATCCCACCCCGGTCGCGAGGCCGGTACTCCGGCTACATGGGTGCCGTGATGGCGGTCGCGACCGTCAGCGGCCCACTCATCGGCGGTGTCATCGTGGACACCTCGTGGCTCGGCTGGCGCTGGTGTTTCTACGTCTGCGTCCCGCTGGCCGTGGTCAGCCTGGTGATCCTGCAGAAGTACCTGCACCTGCCGCTGATCAAGCGTGAGGTCCGGATCGACTACGTCGGCGCCGTCCTGATCAGCATCGCGGCCAGCCTGCCGTTGCTGTGGGTCACCTTCGCCGGCACGGACTTCGCCTGGATGTCGTGGCAGTCGGCGCTCTTCGTCGGCGGCACGCTGCTCGTCGGGTTCCTCGCCGTCATGGTCGAGAACCGGGTCAAGGAGCCGCTGGTCCCGCTGAAGGTCGTCCGCGAGCGGACCACCGCGCTGGCGATCGTCGCCAGCCTCGCGGTCGGCGTCGCGATGTTCGGCAGCGCTCTGTTCCTCGGGCAGTACTTCCAGATCGCCCGCGGCTACAGCCCGACCGAGGCCGGCCTGCTGACGATCCCGATGATGCTCGGGTCGTTCGTCGGCTCAGCGGGCTCCGGCCAGCTGATCACCCGCTACGGCAAGTGGAAGCGGTACCTGGTGTCGGGCGGCGTACTGCTGCTCGTCGGTCTGCTGATCCTCGGCACGATCGACCACTCCTCGCCGTACTGGTACGTCGGACTCGGCATGCTGGCAATGGGTCTCGGTATGGGTATGACCATGCAGAACCTGGTTCTCGCCGTACAGAACACCGTGGATGTCCGGGAGATCGGCGCGTCGAGTGCGACCGTGGCGTTTTTCCGCAGCCTGGGTGGTGCGGTCGGCGTGTCCGCGCTGGGCGCCGTGCTGGCAGCTCACGTGAAGAGCCTGATCGTGGCCGGCGTGCTCGCCGGTCCCGGCGGGGCCGAGGCGGCACGCAAGCTGCAGGAGGGTGGATCCGGCAGCACGAGCCTGCTCGACGTCGGTCACCTGCCACCGCAGCTGGCCGAGCTGGTGCGGCAGTCGTACGGCGACGCGACCGGCCGGATCTTCCTGATCGCGGCGGCGTGTGCGGCGGTCGCCCTGATCGCGGTGATCTTCATCAAGGAGGTCCCGCTGCGCAAGACCGTCAGCAAGGTCGACGACGTCGAGGATCTGGCGGATCGCGCAGTACACGACTAGAGCTCAGGTGGCTCCAAGCCGCTCAGCTCGCGGGTGCGAATGATCGGTGAGCCGATCAGCCACAGCACCGAGAACAGGCCGCCGGCTGCGGAGACGAGGAGGGTTTCGCGGACACCGATCCAGGTGCCCAGGAACCCTCCGACGACCGCGCCGAGCGGCCTGACGCCGTAGTTGATACTGCTGAACGCGCCCGCGACCCGGCTCCGCATGTGGTCGTGGATCACCGCCGCCTGCAACGAGTTCAGCGGTACGTCGAAACACATCACCGCGAACGTCGCGATGAACATGCCGCCGGCCAGGACCGTCGCGCGGACCCACTCCGGCCCCTGGGCCAGGACCGCCAGCGCCATCGAGCCGGGGAAGATCAGGGCCCCGGCTGCGATCACCCGGCCGGCCCCGAAGATCTTGCTCAACGGGGCTGCGGCGACCGCGCCGAGCAATCCGCCCGACGAGCCGATACCGAACGCCAGACCGATCGTGCCCGGCGAGAGCCCGAGATCGCGGCTCGCGAACAGCACCAGTAGTGCCATGCCGATCATGTTGAAGAAGTTGACCGTGGTCGCGCAGCCCAGGCTGCGGCGCAGGTACGGATGCTTGAGCAGGTAGCGCATACCGGCTCGAGCCCGGGACAGCAACGGCTCCGGCGTCTCGTCGGCCTCGCCCGGGGTCACGTCCAGCCGGCTGATCCGGATCGCGGAGAACACGAACGACAACGCGTCCACGAGGATCGCGACCGGCGCGGTCAGCCACTGCACGAGCGCGCCGCCGACCGCCGGACCGCCCATGAATGAGATGGACCGGGTCGCCGACAGTTTGCCGTTGGCCTCGAGGTACTGGTCCCGTCCGACCAGCCGGACGAAGAACGACGCGTAGGCGGTGCCGAACACGACACCCGCCGTACCGGCCAGGATCGCGATCGCGTAGAGCTGGCCGAGGGTGAGCAGATCGAGCCAGTACGCCACCGGGATCGTCACCAGCAGGATCGTCCGGGCCACATCGGCGGCGATCATCAGCGGCCGCTTGTCCCGGCGCTGGTCGACCCAGGACCCGATGAACAGGCTGGCCAGACTCGGCAGCCAGACCGCCGCGGTCAGGAATCCGACCTGGCTGGGGGAGGCATTCAGCAGCGTGACTGCGATCAGCGGCAGCGCGAGCTCGGTGACCCGGTCGCCGAACTCGGAGACGGCCTGTGCGGACCAGAACGTGCGGAACCGGCGGTCACGCCACAGGCTGGTGGCGGAGAGCGTGCTCATTGCGATTCCGTTGCTTCGGGCAAGGAAATGCGGAGGTAGCGGACCGGATGGGCGTCAGCGGGGGACTCGTTGGCGTCGCGGCGCTGAACGTACGGCGCGAACAGCTGCTCGATCGCGGACCCGATCTCCTCGGCCTCTTCGGGGGTGATCACCAGCAGCGTGTTTGCCGAGCCCGCCAGCCGGCTCCACTCGGGGGACAGGTGCGGTTCGGTCTCCACGAGCCAGTGCTGGGCCGCTTCGAGTGCCTGGTTCAGCAGCTCGGCTCGCAGCAGACGCCCGGCCTCGGCGCCTTCCGGGGTGTCCGGCATCGCGTACCGGAATCCGTGGGCGACCGCGTTCCACCAGCGCTGCCGCCGGTCCGAGCCGCTCGGCGGCGGGCCGTCGACGACCAGGCCGAAGCTCGCCAGATGCCGCAGGTGCCAGCTCGTCACCGACGGGGAGGCGCCGACGTGCTCGGACAGCTGGGTGGCCGTGGCCGGGCCGTTCTTCTGCAGATAGCTGAGCGCAGCGAGCCGGACCGGATGCGCCAACGCGCGCATCGCCTGCGGGTCGGTGATCTCGAAATCGCCGTACGGATTTCTGAGAGACATGTTTCGAGAGTAATCTCTCAGATCTCCCGGAGGCAAGCCTCTGTCGCCGGTCCGGGTACGGCGGGACACTGGCAGGGTGGATGACCCGAGGGCGGACCTCGCCGCTCTGTATCGCCAGAGCTGGCCGCGGCTGATCGGCGTACTGGTGTCGATCGGAGCGTCGCGCGTGGACGCCGAGCTGGTGGCGCAGGACGCGTACGCGAGGCTGCTCGGGCGATGGGATGCGATCTGCCGGTACGAGGATCCGGAGGCTTGGGTGCGCGGGGTCGCTGTGCGGACGATCGTGGGGCGGTTGCGGCGTCGGGAGGTGGCGGCGCGGGCGCTGGCCAGGCTCGGTGGTGGTGCTCCGAGGCGCGGGCCGGCTGGTGAGGTGGCGGCCGCGCTCGCTGGGATGACGCCTGAGCAGCGGGCGGTCGTCGTACTGCACGAGGTGATGGAGCTGCCGGTCGAGCAGATCGCCCAGGAGTTGGAGCTGCCGGTGGGTGGGGTGAACGCGCGGCTGGCGCGGGCGCGGCGGGCCTTGAAGGTGGCCGAGCATGCGTGAGTTGATCGAGTACGTCGACGAGCGGACGCCGGAGGAGGCGCCGCCGTTCGAGGAGCTCGAGCGGGCCGCGCGGGAGCTGCGGCGGCGACGGTATGTCGTGTCGGCCGCGGTCGTCATGATCGTGATCGTTGCCGGGATCGCCGGCGTACTGGGTTATCCGCGAGCTGAGACCGAGCCGACTCTCGGGCTCGAGATGCCGAAGTACGCGGTCGACGGGCCGGCGCCGCTGCAGTACAAGCTCGGTACGACGGTCATCCTTCTCCGCGGCGAGATCGCGGTGACGTCGGCGCGGCTGGATCCGGATCATCTGTCGCTGCTGACCGTCGGAGTTGAACCGGACGAGGTCGCGATCGAGCCGTGCCTGCCGAACACGGTGGTGCGGATCCTGTCCCAGGACGGCGGCTCGGTCCGGATCGCGGCGTACCGCTATGGCATCGCGCCGGACCAGAACGAGGGCCATCAGTGCAACAATCCGGGACCGGCTCCGACGACGCTGCAGCTCGATCTGAAGACTCCGCTCGGGAATCGGACTGTGTACGCCGGGACGATGGGCGAGCGGGTCGTACTGAAGGGACGCGGGTGCTTCAGGCCGGCTGCATCGTTCTCTGCCAGATGTCGCTGATCAGGTCCGGGCGCATGCCGACGCCGGTGTAGAGGGCGACGGCCGGGGTGGGGTTGCCGGTGTCGACGTGCAGGATCGTGCCGTCGCGTCCGGCCGCAGAGTCGGTGGCGAAAGCGGTCCGCAGGAGGAACTTGGCGAGGCCGCGTCCACGTGCGGAAGGTATGACGGCGAGGCGGCCGACGTACCCGCAGTTATCGGTGCTGACGAAGTTGTCGTTGCACTCGGTCACACCGACCGCCTGCCCGTCGATCTCCACGATCGTCACCTGCGACCAGTCGAACGTCGACCGACTCTCCCGCGAAGCCGCCCATTCGTCATACGGCCGAGGCAACGCATCCGGCTGCTCCGCAAACGCCTCCATCAGTACGCCGTGAACCGCCCGCCGCGTCACCTCATCCGGCGCACCCTGCCGCACAACAACCCCCGCAGGCACAACAGGCGCTGCTACGGGCCCGTCGAAGCTGATCCGCATCCGCTGGATCGAGGTTGCAACTGCAAACCCCCGCGCAGCCAGCACCTGAGGTAGCAACCGATCCTGGCGGATGACGCCGACCCTCAGCACAACCTCACGCCGCCCGCCGGCTGCGCCGGCGGGCGGCGTGGAGAGGAGGGCGGAGCCTCCCGAGCGAGCGGGACGGGCTGGGCCGTCTGAGTCGGCGAGGGGCTCCGCTCCGGCTGTGCTGGCCGGGCCTGCCGGAGCTGCCGGAGCGGCGGGAGCTGCCGGACCTGCCGGACCTGCCGGACCTGCCGGAGCGGCGGGAGCTGCCGGCGCGGCCGGAGCTGCCGGAGCGGCCGGCACGGCGGAGGCCAGGTCGTGGGCTCGGTGTTCGGCTTGGTGTAGGAGCCAGTTGAGGATGGGTGGGGAGTCGCTCAGGATGTCGATGTTTAGTTGGGTGTTGCCGAGGGGCATGGCGGTGGCTGAGCCGGCGTAGGTGTCGTTGGGGGTGAGGACTACCCAGCCGTCGGTTGACAGGTTGATGCTGGGGTCGCGGAGGTAGTTGGCTACGTCTTCGGGGCTGTGTTTGGGGAAGCCCAGGAGGGCCGAGGTGTAGGTCGCGGACTGGTTGGCGATCAGTTCCGCGTCTTCCTGCATCATCGGGCGGGATGTGTAACCGACGGGCAGAGTCATGCGGTGACCTCGCGTCGTAGGACCTCCATGACCAGCGTGGGTTCCATTCCGACCGACAGGTAGACGCCGAGCGCCGGCGTCGGGTTGTTGGTGTCGACGTGCAGGATCGTGCCGGCCCGCCCGGCCGCCGCATCCACGGCGAACTGGTCGCGGAGCAGGAACTTCGCCAAGCCTTTGCCGCGCGCCTTCTCCAGCACCCCCAGCCGCCCGATGTACCCGCAGTTCTCGTCCTCGACGAACTGGTTCGTGCACGACCGCATCGCGACGACCTCGCCGTCCAGCTCGAGCAACGTCAGCTGCGACCAGTCGAACGCCGAGAAGTTCTCCTGCGCCGCCCGCCACTCCTCGAACGACCGCGGCGTGAACCCGAACTGCCCCTCGAAACTCTCATTCAGTACGGCGTGCCCCGCGCGCTGACTCGCCTCGTCCTGCGCACCCCGCCGTACCGTCACCCCATCCGGCACCACAGGCGCCGCGACCGGTCCGTCGTGATCGATCCGCATCCGGTGGAACGTCGTACCAGGCTGGAAACCGTAACCAGCAAAGCGATCCCGGCGCGCGGCATCCACCTGGTAGTTGACCGCGTCCAGCTGGACCGACGAATGCCCGTACTCCCGCGCAAACTCCGCCGAACGCCGGAGGATCTTCTCGAGCAGATATGTCTCCACGCCGAGATCCATGGTGACGATGTCGAGGTCCAGCTGACTGTGGTCGCCTTTGCCGAAGACCGCGCCGTAGCCGACCATCGTCTCGCCGTCGAAGACCAGCCAGCCGTCCCGCGCAGGATCGAACCCGGGCTCCGTGAGCTGGTCCTCGGCGTCCTCCAGCGTGTAGTCGGCAAAGCCGACCACCGAGGTGTTGTAGTCCGACACCAGCTCGAGGAGCGCCTGGGCGTCCTCGTTCGACGGTGGGCGGACGGTGTACGCGGATGGCAGTACGGCGGTCATGCACTCATGGTGGTGAACGACCGCCGTACTGTCGAACCGATTAGCAGGCCTTGTCCCACTCCAGGTCGCAGGTTGGCTGAGCGGTCTTCAACGAAGGAACCGCCGCCGCCGGGGGAGTGCCCTGGTCGGACCACGACGCGAGCGTGACGCCGACCGCGTCCTCGATCGAGCGTGGGCTGTCCAGGTAGTTGTTGCTGATCATCGAGAACACCAGCTTGCGGCCGTCCTTGTTCGAGACGTAGCCGGACAGCGCCGTCACGCCGGTCAGCGATCCGGTCTTGCCGTGCAGGTTGTTCGCGGCCGGCGTGTTCTGCATCCGGCTGCGAAGCGTGCCGCCGACGAACCGTTCCGGGTTGCCCGCGATCGGCAGCGCGTCGTACCACTGCTGGAACCAAGGCTCCTTGCGCGCGGCGATCAGGATGTCGGTGACCGCGTCACCGGTCACGTTCACCTTGCGGGACAGGCCGGAGCCGTCGGAGAGCCGGATCCGGCTGGTGTCGACGCCGACGCTCTGCGCGTAGTTCGTCACCACGTCCAGCCCGGCGGGCCAGCTGCCGTCGGCCTCGACGACCGCGCCCATCGTCTTCACCAGCGTCTCGGCGTGCATGTTGTTCGACAGCTTGAGGAACGGCGTGAGCAGCTCGCCGACCGTCATCGACTCGTCCCGCGCCAGGCGCGAAGCACCCGCCGGCGTGGCCGCGTTCTTGATGTGGCCGCTGACTGAGATGCCCTGCGCGGTCAGCGCCCGCCGGAACACGTCAGTGGCGTACAGCTCGGGCTCCCAGACCGTCACCCACTCCTGGTCGACCGAGGCGCCGAGCGGCATCGAGCCACTCACCCGGACGACATTCGTTCCGTGGTCGCGCTCGACGTTGAGCGTGTTCGACGTACCCGCGGCGCCGGTCGTCGCGGTGTTGATCACTTTCAGTACGCCGTTCGCCGGGACCATGTTCAGCTTCAGCGGCGCCCCGGCCTTGGCGCCGGGCAGGCTCTCGACGATCGCCGTACCGGAGTCGTAGTCGGTGTTCGGGGCGAGCGTCAGCGCGGAGATCTGGGCGTTGTAGTAGAACGGCTCGTCGTCCCAGGCCCAGCTGTCACCGAGCCGGACATGGTCGAAGTACGAGTCGTCCGCGATCAGGTCGCCGTCGACCCGCCGGACGCCGGCCGCCTTGAGCTGCTTGGCCAGGCCGACGTAGTCGGACTCCAGCGCGGTCGGGTCGCCGTACCCCTTCAGGTAGAGGTCACCGCGCAACTTCCCACCGCGGACGGTTGCGGTGGCGAGTACGTCGGTGTGGAAGCGGTACGACGGGCCGAGCACGTGCATCGCGGCCGTCGAGGTGAACAGCTTGGTGTTCGAGGCGGGCAGCATCCGCTGGTCGCCGTTGCGGTTGTACAGCGTCTCGCCGGTGGTCGCGTCGCGGACCACGAGCTCGACCTGCGAACCGTCGTACCGGCTGTCGTTCAGCAGGCTGTCGAGCCGCTGCTGTAAAGCCGTCTCTTGTACTGCGGTCGGCGCCGCGGCCGACTGTCCCACCACACCACCGGCCACGGCGGCGACGGCAGCCACCGCGGCGACCAACCCGCGCCCCGACACTCTCGGTAAATGACTCACGAGACACTCCCTCAAACCAGGCGGAAAACAACTAGCCGGAGTCAACACCCCGCCTCCCCCAAGGTCCAGGGATTGGGGTCTCGCGTTTCAGGTGAATCGATGGAAAAGTTCCTCACACAGGTATCCGCCCCCACCTGAGGAGTCACCCATGCGACGACTTCCGGCGGCCTTGGTGGCCGCGCTCACCCTCTCCGCGTTGCTGTCCGTGCCCGCCCACGCGGTCGCCGTCTTCCCGAGCCAGATCATCGGCGAGGACTTCCCCGATCCGGATGTGTTCCAGCAGAACGGCACCTGGTACGCGTACTCGACCAACAACGGCCGCGGCACCGTCCCGGTCGCCACCGCCCCGAGCGCGAACGGCCCGTGGACGATCCGCGGCGACGCGATGCCCGGCGGTCCGTCCGCAGCCTGGGCCCAGCCGGGCCGCACCTGGGCGCCGGACGTCTACCCGAACCCGGACGGCACCTACACCCTCACCTACACCGCCTGGCACAAGGCCTCCGGTCACCAGTGCATCGGTGTCGCCACCGCGACGTCGCCGCTCGGCCCGTTCCAGCCGGTCGGTACGACGCCGTTGATCTGCCCGCTCGACCTGGGCGGCGCGATCGACCCGAACACGTTCGTCGCCAATGACGGCACCCGCTACCTGGTCTGGAAGAACGACGGCAACGCGATCGGCCAGCCGTCGACCCTCTGGCTCACCCGTACGACGGACAACGGCCGGACCCTGGTGGGCGGCAACACCGCGATGCTCACGTCAAGCGGCGTCATCGAGGCGCCGGACCTGGTCCAGCGCGGCAGCCAGTACGTGCTGTTCTTCTCCGGCGGCGGCTACACCGACTGCAACTACCTCACGTCCTACGCGACCTCGACGAGCCTCAGCGGTCCGTGGACAACGGCGTACCGGCCGCTGATGACGACGGCGTCGTTCGACAACGCGGTGTGTGGGCCGGGCGGTGCGGACTTCGTCGACAACAAGGTGTTCCTGCACGGGTGGGTCGGCAACCAGCGGCATCTGTACGTCGCTGACCTCGGCTGGGCCAATGACTACCCGGTAGTCCGCGGGAGCCGCGTCCGGTACGAAGCTGAGCGCGGCACGCTCAACCACTGCAGCGTCCGTGCCAACGCCGCAGGTGCGTCGGACGGCAAAGTGGTCGCGTATATCGACTACGCCGACTCCTGGGTCGAGAACACGGTCTTCGCGCCGGTCGCCGGCAGTTACACGCTGCACGTTGGCTATGCCAACGGATCGGCCTCCACCGCGAGCCACGGTCTCGTTGTCAACGGCAACAACGCGGGCTCGGTCAGCTACCCGGTCACCGGCTGGGACAACTGGCACGAGAGTTCTGTGTCCGTCACGCTCAACGCGGGCTGGAACACGATCCGGTTGACGAAGGGCGATCAGTACACGGAGGTCGACTACCTCGAGGTGCAGTAAACCCGTCGGCCTGACCCCGTAGTCTCGTACTGGCAGATTGCACTACGGGGAAGCGGGCGATGGCGAAACCACCAGAACAGGTGTACGACGACCGGCGGCGGCGACCGGTATGGCTGGATCTCCGCCGTACCGGTCGCGGCCTGCAGGCGATGTTGTACGGCGGTCTCGCGTCGCTGATCTCGCTGGTGATCACGTTCTGGACGCTGCCGCAGATCAGCAGCGACGGCCGGCTGCCGATCTTCCGGCTGGTCGTCCTGCTCGCGGTGTTCTCGGTGCTGATGCGCTGGATCCTGGCCGGCATCGCGGTCCTGATCGGCTCGCTCGGCGTACTGATCGGCGGGCTGCTGTCACAGTTCGGAGTCGTCTACCTGGCGATCACCGTCGACCCCGGGGTGAACCTGCACGGCGGGGTCGAGGCGCCGGTGCTGGTGGCGATCTGGATGTCCTCGATCAGCGCCTTCGTCGGCTGGGTCGCGTACGCCGGCAGTGACGACGCGTACGTCGCCGAGGTGATGCGGGTCGTGCACCGCCGGGCCCGGCGGATCGAGCCCGCGCCGAAGACCGGGCTGCTGATCATCCAGATCGACGGGCTGTCGGCGCCGCTGCTGAACTGGATGGTCCTGGCCGGCAACCTGCCGAACCTCGGCGGCTGGATCCGGGACGGCCACCACTCGATGCTCGCCTGGCACACCGGCGTACCGGCGACGACGCCCGCGAGCCAGGCCGGGATCCTGCACGGCGGCTCGAAGTACATCCCGGCGTTCCGGTGGTACGAGAAGGAGACCGGCCGGGTGATGGTCACGAACCGTGGCCGGGACGCGGCCGAGCTCGAGGAACGGATGTCGACGGGGCGGGGGCTGCTCGCGGACGGCGGCGTCAGCATCAGCAACAACTGGTCCGGCGACGCGGACAAGTGCGAGCTGGTGTTCAGCCGGGCCGCCCTGCCGAACAGCCGCAGCCGCGGGTACGTCCGGTTCTTCTCCAGTCCGCAGGGCGCCGCCCGCGGGCTGATCCTGTGCGTCGCGGAGATGATCAAGGAGCTGCACCAGGCCCGGCGCCAGCGGGTCCGGCACCTGGTGCCGCGGGTGAAACGCGGCGGCGGGTACATCTTCCTGCGCGCGATCACCAATGTCCTGCTCCGCGACCTGAATGTCTCGCTGATCACCGACGAGCTGGTGAAAGGTACGCCGGTGATCTACTGCGACTTCGTCGACTACGACGAGGTCGCGCACCACGCCGGACCGACCCGGGCCGAGTCGCTGCAGACCCTCGAAGGCCTGGACCGGGTGCTCGGCGCGCTGAAGCGGATCATCGACATCCTGCCGCATTCGTACGAGATCGTCGTGCTGTCCGACCACGGTCAGAGCCAGGGCTCGACGTTCCACCAGCGGTACGGCCGGACGCTGACCGAGGTGGTCGACGATCTCGTCGACACCACGAAGGAGCCGGTCTCGGCGGTCGGCAAGTCCGAGGGCTGGGGGCCGGTGAACGCGTTCCTCACCGAGCTGTCGATGCGCCGCAGTGTGGCCGGCTCGGTGACCCGGAAGGCGCTGCACGTGAAGAGTGGCGAGGTCGAGCTCGGTCCGAAGGACTGCGAGCCGCCGGTCGCCGCCGACGAGCAGATGGTCGTCACAGCGTCGGGCAACCTCGCGCTGATCTACCTCGCCACGACGCCCGGCCGGGTGCCGTTGGAGGAGATCGAGCTGCTGCACCCGAAGCTGATCCCGGGCCTCGCGACACATCCCGGTATCGGGTTCGTCGTGGTCGACTCGCTCGCCGAAGGACCGGTCGCGATCGGCCGGGCCGGCGTCCACGTACTGCGATCCGGCCGGGTCGAGGGGGAGGACCCGCTGACGCCGTACGGCGAGCTGGCGGCGGCGTCGGTGCTGCGGCACGCTGAGATGGCGCACAACGGGGACCTCGTCGTAGTCAGCCGGCTGGACGACTACACCCACGAGGTAGCGGCGTTCGAGGAACTGGTCGGATGCCATGGCGGGATCGGCGGATGGCAGACCGATGCGGTCCTGGTGCACCCGTCGCGGTGGGAGCTGCACGATGCTCCCGTAGGCTCCGACGCGGTCCACGAGGTGCTGATCGGCTGGCTGGAGCAGCTGGGGCATCGCAAGGACCTCAAGGATCCGGTCGAGTCGAAGGTCGAGGCTTAGAGCGTGCGAATCACATGCGAGTGACATGGTGGGGGCACGCCACCACCACCATCGAGGCGAACGGTACGCGGCTGCTGACCGACCCGGTGCTGACGTCGAGGATCGCGCACCTGCGCCGCCGGCGCGGTCCGAACCCGTCGCCCGAGGCGGGGCGCTGCGATGCGGTCCTGGTCTCGCACCTGCACGCCGACCACCTGCACCTCACCTCGCTGCCGATGGTCGCGCCGGACGCCGCGCTGGTGGTGCCGCGCGGCGCGGCGAAGCTGATCCACGCCGACAGCGGACCGGCGTACTCCGACCGTTGCATCGAAGTTGCCCCGGGCAATCAAATCAAGATCGGGTCGCTCGAGATCACCGCTGTCACCGCTCATCACGACGGGCGGCGGCTGCCGTGGTCGTCGTACTCCGCGCAGGCGGTGGGCTACCGGATCGACAGTTCGCCGAGCGTCTGGTTCGCGGGCGACACGGATCTGTACGACGGGCTGGCCGCGGAGGCCGGCCAGGTGGACCTCGCGCTGGTGCCGGTCGGCGGATGGGGGCCGTCGCTCGGGCCGGGGCATCTGGATCCGGTCCGTGCGGCCGAGGCGGTGCGGCGCGTCGGTGCTTCGACGGCGGTGCCGGTACATTTCGGGACGTTCTGGCCGATCGGCTTCGATTGGGTCAAGCCGGAGTTGTTCCTGCCACCGGGGGACAGGTTCCGGGCCGCGATGGCCGAGGTGGACCCCGCGGTGAAGGTGAAACTCTTGGTACCGGGTGAATCGCTCGAGGTGTCTGGATGAGTGGGGACACCAAGTTCGACGTCTGGTACTTGTTCGCGTTGGCAGGTGCCGTGCTGATCGGGGCGGTGCTTCCCGTGCTGCCGACGGGCGCTGCGGTGTCGGCGGGCGCCGTACTCGCGTCACACAGCAATCCGATCGGGCTGGTCGGAGTGCTGATCGCGGGCGCGGCCGGGGCGTACGTCGGCGACCTGATCGTGTACGCCGGATGCCGGTTCGGCGGCGAGCGGTTGGCGAAGCGGGTCGGATGGTTGCGCGACAACGCTTCGCTCGACGCGCTCCGGGTGCGGCTGAAGGAGCATGAGATCGGCGTACTGCTGACCTCGCGACTCATTCCGGGCGGACGCGTGCCTGTGCTGCTCGCGGCCGGGCTGGCCGGGTACCCGTGGGAGCGGTTCGCGCTGGTCGACCTGACCGCTTCGTCGCTGTGGGCCGCGGTCTACATGGCGATCGGACTGCTCGGTTACGCGCTCTTCGACGAGCCGTGGCAGGGCGTGCTGGCGGCGATCGTGCTGGTCATCCTCACCACCGTTGTCAGCGGCCTGATCCAGCGCGCCCGGCGGAAATCACACCCCGAATGACGCGTTGCGGAGCTGCTCCATCGCCTCCGCCTCGCCATCGAGCTCGACGTCGGCAACCTGCTGCCGCCCGAAGCAGAACAGCACGAGCTCACTCGGCTGACCCGTCACGGTGACCGAGCCGAGCTCGGTGGGCCGTTTCGCGACCGACGTCGTGCCGTCGGGCAGCTTGAGCACCAGGCCGCTCGGCGACTTCCGGTTCATCGTCTTCGACGACAGCCGGACGGTCTTCCAGAGCCCGTTCTGCTGGTCGGCCGGCAGCGTGCGGACGTCCCAGGTCGGTTGGGCGCGGCGGACGTCCTCGTGGTGGACGAAGTACTCGGCCGTGTTGAACTGGGCGCCGAGCTTGGGCAGTGCGTAGATCGACACCGGCGGTGGGCCGTTGCGGACCTTGTCGACCACCTCGGCGAAGCTGTAGCGCTCCTTGGCGCGCGTCATTCTGCGCGCGGTGGTGTCCGACAGCGCCGGGATCATGATCCCCGGACCGGCCATCGGATCGGCTTCCCGGACGTACAGATGGACCGCGAGGTCGTAGGTGTCCCACCCCTCACACAGCGTGGGCTGATCGGGCCCCAACTGGTCGAGAAGGTCACTGAGCGCAAGTCGTTCTACCCGGCTGTAGTCGGTCACAACTCGATCGTAGTTGTCGGGTGGGAGTGGCAGAATGTCAATCGTTGTCATGCCTGTGTCCCGCGTTTGCACCTGATTGCCCTGGAGTGTGTCTTGCCTGTGCCGAAAGTCCCAGACAAGGGCAGCGTCACCCGCCGGGGGTTCGGGGTGCTGCGGGTCGCGATCTGGGAGGAGCCGGGCATCTTCGCGCTGTCCGTGCTCGCCAGCATGCTGTACGGCGGGATGACGGTGGCCGGCGGCTGGGCGCTCGGCTGGTCCACCGATCACGTGATTCGGCCGGCGTTCGAGAGCGGGGAGACCACCGGCGGGGCGCTCGCCACGCTGATCTCGCTGTTCATCGGGATCGCGATCCTGAACGCGATCGGCGTGGTCGGGCGGCGCCTCGGGGCCGGCGTGATGCAGTTCCGGCTGCAGGCGACGTACCGCCGGCGGGTCACCCGGCAGTACCTGAAGCTTCCGCTCGAGTGGCACCACCAGCACTCGACCGGCATGTTGCTGTCGAACGCGAACGCCGACGTGGAGTCGACCTGGTTCGTGATCGCGCCGCTGCCGATGGCGATCGGCGTGATCGCGATGCTGGTGTTCGCGACCATCGCGATGTTCGCGGCCGACGTGTGGCTGGCCCTGGTCGGGTGCCTGGTGTTCCCGCTGGTCTTCGTCGCGAACGTGATCTTCCAGCGCTACCTGCAGCCGCTCGCGACCCGCGCACAGCAGCTCCGCGCCGACGTCTCCGAGGTCGCGCACGAGTCGTTCGACGGCGCGCTCGTGGTGAAGACGCTGGGCCGTGAGGCGGCCGAGACCGAGCGCTTCCGCGGCCCGACGAACGAGCTGCGCGACGCGAACATCGCGGTGAACAAGGCCCGCGGCATGTTCGACCCGGTGATCGACGGCCTGCCTCGGCTCGGCGTTCTCGCCGTACTACTGGTCGGCGTCGGACGGGTGCGATCTGGTGGTGCGGATGCTGGTGACGTGGTGCAGGTGGCGTTTCTGTTCACGCTGATCGGGTTCCCGATCCGGGCGCTCGGCTGGGTGCTCGGCGAGCTTCCGCGATCTGTCGTCGGTTGGGATCGGGTGCAGCGCGTGCTCACCGCCGAGGGCGGGATGGAGTACGGCGAGGCGCGGCTCAGGTCGACGAAGGCGGCCCGGTTGCAGGTGGCCGGCGTCCGGTTCGGATACCTGCCCGAGCGCGACGTACTCGCCGGGATGGACTTCACCATCGAGCCCGGGCGGACGGTCGCGGTCGTCGGGCCGACGGGAGCCGGCAAGTCGACGCTGACCACGCTGCTGACCCGATTGGTCGACCCGGAGCAGGGTGCCGTCAAGGTCGACGGGGTCGATCTGCGCGACCTGGCGCGGGACGAACTGGCCGGCTCGGTCGCGTTGGTGGCGCAGACCGCGTTCCTGTTCGACGACACGATCCGTGGCAACATCACGCTCGGCGGCGAGTACAGCGACGACGACGTCTGGGACGCCTTGCGGATCGCGCAGGGCGACGGCTTCGTGAAGTCGCTGCCGGACGGACTCGACACCAAGGTCGGCGAGCGCGGTACGACGCTGTCCGGCGGGCAGCGGCAGCGGATCGCGCTGGCACGGGCCCTGGTACGACGGCCGCGGCTGCTGATCCTGGACGACGCGACGAGCGCGGTCGACCCGCAGGTCGAGGCACGGATCCTGGCCGGGCTGCGGACCGCCGTACAGGACGACGCCGGGGCGGCGACGACCGTGCTCGTGATCGCATACCGGAAGGCGACGATCTCGCTCGCCGACGAGGTGCTGTTCATGGACGACGGGCGCATCCAGGCCCACGGCACGCACACCGAGCTGCAGGCGTCGACTCCCGCTTATCGGGACCTGGTCGATGCCTATGAGAAGGACGCCGAGCGTCGCGAGGAAGAACTGGAGGCGTCGGCGTGAGCGCCGCTGAAGCGAGTCGGTTGGACCACGGCGACAACGCAGGTGGTCTGCAGACCCTCAAGGAAGGTCTGAAGGTTTCGCCCGAGCTCGCCCGTGGGTGGTGGGTGACCGGGATCCTCGCGTTGACGATGACGGCCGGGCGGATCGTCGTACCGATCGCGGTGCAGCAGACGATCGACAAGGGGCTGTCCGGCGCCGGCGGTCCGGACATGTCGTACGTCGCGTGGATGTGCCTCGTGTGCGCGCTGGGCGTGATCCTGACCGCGGGAGCGTCGTACCTGACGACTGTGCGGCTCGCGGTCAACTCGGAGTCCGGACTGGCGACGATGCGGATCAAGGCGTTCCGGCACGTGCACGACCTGCCGGTGCTGACGCAGAGCACCGAGCGGCGCGGCGCGCTGGTCAGCCGGGTCACGTCGGACGTGGACACGGTGTCGCAGTTCCTGCAGTTCGGCGGGTTCATCTTCATCGTCAGCCTCGGGCAGATGGCGCTGGCGACCGTGGTGATGTTCTTCTACTCGTGGCAGCTGGCGCTGGTCGTGCTGCTCTGCTTCATCCCGCTGTTCGCCAGCCTGAAGTACCTGCAGCGCGCAATGTCGGCGGCGTACGGCGTGGTCCGGGCGAAGGTCGGCGAGATGCTGTCGGCGATCTCGGAGCCGGTCGTCGGCGCGCAGGTGGTCCGCTCGTACGCGATCGAGAAGCGGACGCAGGACCGGATCGACGCGTCGATCGAGGACTACCGCAAGACTGCGACCAAGGCGCAGGCGATCACCGGTCTGACGTTCTCGATCGGTGGTCTCGCGGCTGGTCTCGCGAACGCGGGCGTGCTCACGGTCGGCGTGCTGCTCGGGGTCGACGGCAAGGCGACGCTCGGCGAGCTGCTCGCGTTCATGTTCCTGGTGTCGCTGTTCTCGGACCCGGTGCAGATCGCGACGCAAGTGCTGACCGACGCGCAGAGCGCCTTCGCCGGCTGGCGCCGGGTGCTCGGCGTGATCGCGACGCCGGCCGACGTCGTAGATCCCGGTGCGGACGGCGTGACGCAGGCGCGCGGGCCGATCACGGTCGAGTTCGACGACGTCGATTTCGCTTATCCAGAAGGCGAACTGGTACTGCGTGACGTCGACGTACGGATCGAGCCGCATCGGCGGGTCGCGGTCGTGGGCGAGACCGGATCCGGGAAAACGACGTTCGCGAAGCTGCTGACCCGGCTGATGGATCCGACCTCGGGCGCGGTCCGGCTCGACGGGGTGGACGCGAAGGACATCTCGTTCGAGTCGCTGCGCGAGCGGGTGGTGATGGTGCCGCAGGACGGGTACCTGTTCGACGCCTCACTGGCCGAGAACGTGCGGTTCGGCCGGCCCGAGGTGACCGACGCGGAGCTGGTCACGGCGTTCGAGTCGCTCGGGCTGACGGACTGGCTGGAGTCGCTGCCGGACGGGCTGCAATCGCCGGTGGGGCAGCGCGGTGAGTCGTTGTCGGCGGGGGAGCGGCAGCTGGTCGCGCTGGTCCGCGCGAACATCGCGGACCCGGATCTGCTCGTGCTCGACGAGGCGACCTCCGCGGTCGACCCGGGCACCGAGGTGCGGGTCAACGCGGCGCTCGAGCGGCTGATGGCCGGGCGTACGTCGGTGACGATCGCGCACCGGCTGTCGACGGCCGAAGCCGCCGACGAGGTGTTGGTGTTCGACGACGGCGAGATCGTCGAACGCGGACCGCACGCCGAGCTGGTCGGCGCCGGTGGCGTGTACACGCATCTCCACGACAGCTGGATCGCCCAGCGGAGCGCGGTCTGACCCCTGCTGGTAGAGCCCTGAACGCCGGCCGGGATCTAAGGGGGGTCGATCCCGGCCGGCGTGCTCAGGTCGGATCAGGGGGTCGGTGCAGTTCCGGCGCCCGGCTGCGGCACCAGCAGGAACTCGACACCGCCCTTGTCGTCGACCGCCGCGTCCAGGATCTTGTCGTCGAGTGCGTTCGCGGCGTTGTGCTCGAGGAATACCCGTGCACCCGCCTCCTCGACGACCTGGTCACCCGGTTGCGGAGCCTCTGTGGTGGTCACCGCGAGTGCCGGATCCGCCGGGTTCTCCTGCGAGATCCGCACCCCGGCCCCTTCCGGCGCGCCTTCGACCCCAGTGATGCTCTTGATCACCAGCGTCGCGTTCTCAGTCAGGGTCAGCACAGCCACTCCATCCGTCGGTTAACACTTGAGTCCGTCCCGTGCCCGCACCGCAGAATCACAAACCTGTGTGCGAACTGTCCGGACCATGGTGTGAGATCGGGGTATGGCGATTGCTTTGAGTACGGCGGGGATCGGTGAGCTGGGCGAGGTTGTGGAGGTGCTGCGGGACTGGAGCCGCAACGGGCTGCCGTTGCAGTTGCATCCGGGGGATCTGGGGTGGTTCTGGCGGTTCGGGGCGGACGCGACGGCGGCTGCTACCCGGATCTGGCGGCGGGACGGGGAGGTCGTTGCGGTGGGGATGCTCGACGAGCCCGACTGGCTGCGGATGTCGATCGCGCCGGAGTTGCAGCGGGACGACGAGTTGGCGCGGCGGATCGTCGAGGATGTGTCGACGCCGGCGAACGGCGTACTGATCGAAGGCCAGGTCGCGGTCGAGACGCCGATGGGGGCGCTCGTGCAGGACCTGTTGTTCAAGGACGGGTGGGATGCGGACAAGCCGTGGGTCCCGCTGCTGCGGAGTCTGAGCGGACCGGTGCCGGATCCGGGGATGCGGGTCGACGTCGTCGGCGCGGAGGACGCGCACGAGCGGACCGCCGTACAGCGGGCGTCGTTCGACGGGTCGACGTTCACCGACGATCGCTGGTTCGCGATGGCCGACGGCGTGCCGTACGCCGATGCGCGGTGCCTGATCGCGCGTAACAAGACCGGTGAGTCCGTTGCTGCCGCGACCGTGTGGTCAGCCGGGGAAGGACGTCCCGGCTACATCGAGCCGATGGGCGTGCACCGGCTGCATCGCGGGCGCGGATACGGCACGGCGATGGTGCTCGCGTGTGCTCGTGCTCTGCAGGAGCTGGGCGCGTCGAGCATCTACACCTGTACGCCGGCGTCCAACGACGGCGCGGTCGCGACGTACCAGGCCGCCGGTCTCGAACCGCTGCCCGAGATCCGGGCGCAGAACCGCAACGCCCAGGACGCCTAGGACGCTGCCACGTCGTCCGCGGCCCGGAGCACGCGCAGGATGTTGCCTCCGGCAAGCTTCCGGAGGTCCTCGTCGCTCCAGCCGCGGTCGGCCAGCGCGTCGAACAGCACCGGGTACGACGACACGTCGGGCAGCTCCACCGGGAACTCCGGGCAGCCGTCGTAGTCGCCGCCGACGCCCATGTGGTCGATCCCCGCCACCTCGCGGATGTGTTCGACGTGCTTGACCACGTCGGCGAGCGTGATGTCGGGTCGCGGTACGCCGTACAGCTTCTCGACCTCCTCGCGGTGCTCCTTGCCCTCCAGCCCGCGTTCCTTGGCCAGCGCGCGCATGCCGTCGAGCCAGTCGACGTACGCCTGCGAGACGAAGTACGGGACGAAGGTGACCATGCAGACGCCGTCGTTGGCGGCCAGCGTCTCGAGCACGTCGTCGGGCACGTTCCGCGGTACGTTGCAGACCGCGCGGGACGAGGAGTGGCTGAAGATCACCGGCGCGCTGGTGACGCGGATTGCGTGCCGCATGGTGTCCGCGGAGACGTGCGAGAGGTCGACCAGCATGCCGATCCGGTTCATCTCGCGGACGACCTGCTCGCCGAAGTCGTTCAGTCCGCCGAGCACCGGCTCGTCGGTGGCCGAGTCCGCCCAGGACACGTTGTTGTTGTGCGTGAGCGTCATGTACCGCACGCCGAGCTCGCGCATCACCCGCAGTACGCCGAGGGACTCGCCGATCGAGTGGCCGCCCTCCATCCCCATCAGCGAGGCGATCCGGCCGGCCTTGATCGCCGCGTCCACGTCATCGGCCGACGACGCGAGCTGCAGGTCCTGCGGGAAGCGCTCGACGAAGCGCAGGACGAAGTCGAGCTGCTCGAAAGTACGCCGTACCGCGTGCTCGTCCTGCGGCACCCACAACGACCAGAACTGGGCGCCGACGCGGCCGGCCCGCAGCCGCGGCAGGTCCGTGTTCAGCTCCGGGACCGATCCGGCCAGGTCGTGCGCGTCGAGGTCGTAGTTGCACAACTCGTAGAACGCGATGGGCAGATCGTTGTGGCCGTCGATCACCACGTACTCACTCGTCATCCCGCCATCTTGTCAGCCCGTGGTCAGCCCGTGGTCAGTGCTGCCGATCAGATCGGGGACAATGGGTCGGTGAACATCGACGAGTTGACCTTCGACGCGGCGGGGTTGATACCCGCGGTGGTGCAGCAGTACGACACGCGCGAGGTCCTGATGGTGGGCTGGATGAACGCCGAGGCGGTACGCCGTACCGCGGAGACCAGGCGGAGCACGTTCTGGTCCCGCAGCCGGCAGGAGTACTGGGTCAAGGGCGAGACCAGCGGCCACCGTCAGCACGTGAAGCAGATTCTCGTCGACTGCGACGCCGACACCCTGCTCGTCCTCGTCGACCAGGAAGGTCCCGCCTGCCACACCGGTACCCGCAGCTGCTTCGAGCACGGCGAGATCGAGGTGGCGGCGTGACGGTTCCGGAGCTGGAGACGTTCCGTGAGTACGCGAAGGACCGTCGGGTCATTCCGGTCACGCGGCGCCTGCTCGCCGACGCCGAGACGCCGATCGGTGTCTACGGCAAGCTTGCGGCCGAGCGGGAAGGCACGTTCCTGCTCGAGTCGGCGGAGAACGGCGGGGTGTGGTCACGGTATTCGTTCATCGGCGTCCGCTCCGCCGCGACGCTGACCGAGCGCGACGGCGAGGCCGTCTGGACCGGCAACCCGCCCGTCGGCCTGCCGCAGACCGGTGACCCGCTGAAGGCGCTCCGCGAGACGCTCGAGATCCTGCACACGCCGCGACTGCCCGACCTGCCGCCGCTGACCGGCGGCATGGTCGGCTTCCTCGGGTACGACGCCGTCCGCCGCCTGGAGCGGTTGCCCGACACAACGACCGACGACCTCGGGCTGCCCGAGCTGACCTTCCTGTTCGCCACCGACCTGGCCGCCCTCGACCACGAGACCGGCGAGATCTGGCTGATCGCGAACGCGGTCAACTGGGACGACTCCGACGAGCGCGTCGACGAGGCGTACGCCGACGCCGTCCGACGGCTCGACGCGATGGAGCGCGACCTCGCGCAGCCCACCCCGTCGTACGTCGTCCGCGCCGACCGGCAGGCGCAGCCCGACCCGCACCGGCAGCGCTCGAGCGCGGAGTACCGGGAGGCGGTCGAGCACGCCAAGGAGGAGATCCGGGCCGGCGAGGCGTTCCAGATCGTGGTCTCGCAGCGGTTCGAGCTGCAGACGACCGCGAGCGCGCTGGACATCTACCGGGTGCTGCGAAGGTCCAACCCGAGCCCGTACATGTACCTGGTCCGCCTCGACGGCTTCGACATCGTCGGCTCGAGCCCGGAGGCGCTGGTCAAGGTCACCGAGAACAAGGTGATCCTGCACCCGATCGCCGGCACCCGCCGCCGCGGCACCACGCCCGAGGAGGACCACGCGCTCGAGGAGGAGCTGCGCGCCGACGCCAAGGAGCGCGCCGAGCACCTGATGCTGGTCGACCTCGGCCGCAACGACGTCGGGCGGGTCTGCGCGCCGGGCACCGTCGAGGTGGTCGACTTCATGACCGTCCGGCGGTACAGCCACGTCATGCACCTGGAGTCGACGGTTACCGGGCAGTTGGCGGCCGGCAAGACCGCGTTCGACGCACTGACCGCGGCGTTCCCGGCCGGAACGTTGTCCGGGGCACCGAAACCGCGGGCGATGGAGATCATCGACAAGCTCGAGGTCACCCGGCGCGGCGTGTACGGCGGCGTGGTCGGCTACCTGGACTTCGCCGGCGACGCCGACACCGCGATCGCGATCCGGACCGCGGTACTGCGCGGCGGGACGGCGTACGTGCAGGCCGGCGCCGGGATCGTCGCGGACTCCGACCCGGCCTCGGAGGACGCGGAGTGCCGGACCAAGGCGGCCGCCGTACTGAACGCGATCGCGGTCGCGGGAACCTTCAGCGACGTATGAAACCTCAACGGATAGTCGACCTGCTGGCCCTGGTGGCGCTGGTGCTGCTCGGCCTGTCCGGCTACCTGACATGGGTCTCGGCCAACCCGGGCAACGGCCGCGCCGACGTGGTGTTCAACGGCTACACGATCACCAAGGCGCCGGTCACCCTGGCCCTTGCGTCGGTCGTCGCCGTGGTCGTCACCAAGCTCGCAGGTACGGCGTTGCGCCGGGTGCTGGGCGCACTTGTGGCGTTGTTGGGCGCGATCGCGGTCGTCGTCGGGCTGTTCGTGCGACCCGATGGTCCCGAGTTGAGCAGGCTGCGGCCCGAGCTGAGCGACGTATTCGCCGACCAGGTCACGCAGACTCTCGGCGTAGCGCCCTGGTTCGCGCTGGCCGGTGGGATCGCACTGGTCGCGGCGGGGCTGATCACCGTGCTGACGGCGCATCGGTGGCGGCGACCTACGGCACGATACGAGCGTGATCCGGCTGCCTCACCGGCCGATCAGTGGAAGGCGATCGACGCCGGGGAGGACCCGACTCTCTGATCGCGGCGGGCTACCGCCACAATAGGACGTGACGACGAGGAGGAGTGGCGCCAACTATGGACAATACGGTGGCGGATCAAGGAGCTAGTCGGATCGACGAGGAGGCCCCCCACGATCTGCACGGCAACAGCCCCGCGGCGTGGACCGCGGTGGTGATCGTGCTGGTCGCGTTCACGCTCGGCGCCATCGCGATGGTGCTCGGGCCGAACTGGGTGCTGTTCTGGATCTCCGTCGCGATCGCGGTGCTCGGTGCGCTGGCCGGCAAGGTGCTGCAGTTGCTGGGCTTCGGGGTCCCGACTGACGGCGACCACTGAGGGGCGGACGGACATGACTGTGCTTGACGACATTCTCGCTGGGGTCCGCGAGGACCTTGCGGAGCGCCAGGCGCGGGTCAGCCTGGACGATCTGAAGCAGGAGGCCCAGCGCAAGCCCGACGCCAAGGACCCGATGCCCGTGTTCCGTGGTGACGGGATCGCGGTGATCGCCGAGGTGAAGCGGTCCAGCCCGTCGAAGGGCGAGCTGGCCGAGATCACCGACCCGGCCGCGCTGGCCGGGGAGTACGAGTTGGGTGGCGCCGCCGCGATTTCGGTCCTCACCGAAGAGCGCCGGTTCAACGGGAGCCTCGACGACCTGCGCGCCGTCCGCGGCCGGGTCGACGTGCCGGTCCTGCGCAAGGACTTCGTCGTCTCGTCGTACCAGCTCTGGGAGGCCCGGGCAGCCGGCGCCGACATGGTGCTGCTGATCGCGGCCGCGCTGGAGCAGGAGGCTCTGGTCTCGCTGATCGAGCGGGCGCACTCGATCGGCCTGTGCCCGCTGGTCGAGGTGCACGACGAGGAGGAGACCCGGCGTGCGGTGGACGCCGGCGCTCAGCTCATCGGCGTGAACAACCGCAACCTGAAGACTCTCGAGGTCGACCGGGACACGTTCGCGCGGGTCGCGCCGACGATCCCGACCGAACTGGTCCGGGTGGCCGAGTCCGGCGTCCGCGGGCCGCATGATGTAATCGAGTTCGCGCGCGCCGGGGCCGATGTCGTCCTCGTCGGTGAAACCCTGGTGACCGGCCGCGATCCTCGCGCCTCGGTCGCCGACCTCGTCGCCGCCGGATCGCACCCCGCAATCCAGCAGCGGCACTGACCTCTCCTCCCGGTCCAAACGGGTAGGGGTAGTAACTCTCCCGAGCCGTCTGGGCCGGGTTGGAAGGTTTTGTCGGATGTCTACTGTGCTGCCCGACCAGTTCGGGCACTTCGGCCGTTTCGGCGGCAGGTTCATGCCGGAGGCGCTGATCGCGCCGCTCGACGAGCTCACGACCGCGTGGCGCGAGGCGATGGCCGACCCGGAGTTCACCGGTGAGTTCGAGCGGATGCTGCGCGACTACATCGGCGCCCCGAGCCTGCTGTACGACGCGACCCGGCTGTCCGACGCGGCCGGCGCGCGGATCCTGCTCAAGCGCGAGGACCTGAACCACACCGGTGCGCACAAGATCCGCAACGCGATCGGCCAGGCGCTGCTGACCAAGCGGATGGGCAAGCCGCGGGTGATCGCCGAGACCGGCGCCGGCCAGCACGGCGTCGCCACGGCGACCGCGTGCGCGTACCTCGGCCTGGAGTGCGTCGTCTACATGGGCGAGGTCGACACCGAGCGCCAGGCGCTGAACGTGGCCCGGATGCGGCTGCTCGGCGCCGAGGTGATCTCGGTCAAGACCGGCAGCCGGACGCTGAAGGACGCGATCAACGAGGCGCTCCGCGACTGGGTCGCCAGCGTGGACAAGACGCACTACATCCTCGGTACGGCGGCCGGCTCGCACCCGTTCCCCGCGATGGTCCGCGATTTCGTCCGTGGGATCGGAGACGAGGCGCGGGAGCAGTCGCTCGAACTGCTCGGCAAGCTGCCGGACGCCGCGGTCGCCTCGGTCGGTGGCGGGTCGAACGCGATCGGCCTGTTCACGGCGTTCATCCCGGACGAGAGCGTGAAGCTGTACGGCATCGAGCCGGGTGGCGACGGGTTCGAGACCGGTCGGCATGCGGCGACGATCACGGCCGGGCAGGTCGGCGTACTGCATGGTGCGCGGTCGTTCCTGCTGCAGGACGAGGACGGCCAGACGATCGAGTCGCACTCGATCTCCGCGGGACTGGACTACCCGGGTGTCGGTCCGGAGCACGCGTGGCTGGCCGAGACCGGGCGTGCGTCGTACCGGCCGATCACCGACGCCGAGGCGATGGAAGCGTTCCAGCTGCTGTCGCGCACCGAGGGCATCATCCCGGCCATCGAGTCCGCGCACGCGGTCGCCGGCGCGCTCGACATCGCCAAGGAACTGGGGCCTGAGGCAACTATCCTGGTGAACCTCTCCGGTCGCGGGGACAAGGACATGGACACGGCCGCCAAGTGGTTCGGCCTCGGCGGGGATGAGGCCTCCGGTGAGTGATGTGGTTGCTCTGGGCAAGGGTGGGGTCGCGATCCGGAAGGCGAACGACGCCGGCCGCGGCGCGCTGATCGGGTACCTGCCGGCCGGCTTCCCGACGTACGACGGCGCCGTGGACGGGGTCAAGGCGATGATCGACGGCGGTGCCGACGTGATCGAGCTCGGCCTGCCGTACAGCGACCCGGTGATGGACGGCGTCACGATCCAGCGGGCCACCGAGGTCGCGCGGGCCGGCGGGCTGCGGACCCGGGACGTGCTGAGCACGGTCGAGAAGCTCGCGGCGTACTCCGACGTACCGGTGCTCGTGATGACGTACTGGAACCCGATCGAGCGGTACGGCGTGGACCGGTTCGCGGCCGATTTCGCCGGCGTCGGGGGAGCGGGGCTGATCACGCCCGACCTGATCCCGGACGAGGGTGCGGAGTGGATCGCGGCCGCGGACAAACACGACCTGGACAAGGTGTTCCTGGTCTCGCCGTCGTCGACCGACGAGCGGATCCGGATGACCACTGCCGCCTGCCGCGGGTTCGTGTACGCGACCGCTGTGATGGGTGTCACCGGTGCGCGGGACAAGCCGTCGGAGCTCGCGGCGCCGCTGGTCGGCCGGACGAAGGCGGTGACCGGGCTGCCGGTCGGCGTCGGCCTCGGCATCTCCAACGGGGATCAGGCGGCCGGCGTGGTGGCGTTCGCGGACGCGGCGATCGTCGGCGCGGCCCTGGTCAAGGCGCTCCAGGACGGCGGCCCGGCCGGCGTCCGTGCGTTGACCGAAGACCTCGCTGAGGGCGTCCGCCGGGAACCCCGCACGCCTGCCGAACGTTAGTACCGCCGTGAGTCGAACCAGGAACGCGGTCGTTCTGCTGGCCGCGGTGGCTCTGCTCGCCCTCGCGGGCTGCAGTGGCAAGGAGCAGAAGGCCGACAATCCGGGCGGGGCGATCATCCGCAGCAGCCAGGACCCGAACGGGCTGCGCGGCGCCACGCTGGACCAGCCGTACTCGATGCCCGCGACCACCCTGACCGACACCGGCGGGAACCCGTTCAACCTGGTCACGTCGACGAAGAAGCCGGTCACGCTGGTGTTCTTCGGCTACACGAACTGCCCGGACGTGTGTCCGACCGTGATGGCTGACGTGGCGTCCGCGCTGACCAAGCTGGACCAGCCGGTGCGCGACCAGATCCAGATGCTGTTCATCACCACCGACCCGTCGCGGGACACCGGTCCGGTGATCCGCAAGTACCTGGACCGGTTCGACCCGTCGTTCACCGGGCTGACCGGGTCGCTGGCGTCGATCAAGGACGTCGCGAAGGCGGTCGGCGTACCGGTGGAAGGGATGCAGAAGCTTCCTTCCGGAGGGTACGAGGTCGGTCACGGAGCGCAGGTGATCGGCTTCGGCAAGAACGACAAGGCGAACGTGCTCTGGCTGTCCGACGCGGCCATCGGCGACCTGTCGCACGACTTCGGGAAGCTCGTGGCGGACAACCAGTGAAAGCTTGGTTCCCGTGGGTGTCGCTCGTCGCCCGGCTCGTGCTCGGTGGCGTGATGCTGGTCGCCGGCGCGTTGAAGGTCACCGATCCTGAGACGGCTGCTCAGGCGGTCCGCGCGTACGAGCTGCTGCCGTCGTCGCTCGTGCAGCCGGTCGGCTGGGGGCTGCCGTTCCTGGAGATCGCGATCGGGTTGCTGTTGATCGTCGGCTTCGGTGTCCGCGCCTCGGCCGCGGCCGCGGGTGTTTTCATGATCGTGTTCATCGTCGCGGTGTCGTCCGCCTGGGCCCGCGGCCTGTCGATCGACTGCGGCTGCTTCGGCGGCGGCGGTCAGGTCGCGGCGGGCCAGACGAAGTACCTGCAGGAGATCCTCCGGGACATCGGCCTGCTGGCGCTGGCCGTGTGGCTGTGGTGGCAGCCCGTCAGTAAGTTCGCTGTCGTATCCGAACCGCAAGGAGTCATCGCGTCGTGAGCAACGCCAATCCGCTGCTGCAGCAGTCGAAGCGCCGGATCTCGCCAGGGATCATCGTGGTGGTCATCCTGGTACTCGCGCTCGCGGGCGGTGTCGGGGTCCAGTACTACCGCGGTCACTCCAAGGTCGAGGTCACCTCGAACGGCCGGCCCGAGCCCACGGTCATCACCGGCCCGGGCACGTCAGGCAAGGGCGTCACGGTCGGTAAGGCCGGCGCGAAGGTCAACATCGACCTGTACCTCGACTTCCGCTGCCCGCACTGCGCGGAGTTCGAGGAGGCGAGCGGCGCGACCATCGACAAGCTCGTCCAGGACGGTACGGCGACGCTGACCTACTGGCCGCTGCAGTTCGTCAACCCGGACGCCTCGCCGCGGCTGGCCAACGCGTTCGCCGCCGCGGCCGCGAACGGCAAGGCGCTGAGCTTCGCCGACGAGATGTACGGCGATTTCTCGAAGTCGTGGACCACGGACCAGCTGATCGAGCTCGGCAAGCAGCTCGGCGTCGGTGACGAGAAGTTCCAGCAGGCGCTGCAGGGCAACACGTACGCGGGCTGGCTGGAGTCGGTGGGCAAGGCGGCCGACGACCGCGGTGTGACCGGGACGCCGACGGTCTACGTCAACGGCAAGCAGTTGCCGACGGACCAGCTGAGCTCCGAGGGGCTGCAGAACGCCGTCGACGCGGTCGCAAGCTGAGGCCCCATCGTGACCGTGCGTTTCTGGCAGTGGTCTGGTGGGTCGAGTAGCGTTCCCCCTTGCCATGTCTAGTCTGATTCCCGCCGTGATGGTTCCGGCGTTCATCCCCAGCCCGAGCCAGGGTGTCTGGCACATCTTCGGCCTTCCGATCCGCGCGTACGCGCTGTGCATCCTGGCCGGCATCTTCGTCGGCTACTGGCTCGGCCGCCGCCGCTGGGTGGCGCGCGGCGGGTCCGCGCCGGTGCTCGCCGACATCATGTTCTGGGCGATCCCGTTCGGGCTGGTCGGTGCGCGGATCTACCACGTGATCACCGACGCCGAGCTGTACTTCGGCGAGGGCCGGCATCCGATCGACGCGCTGAAGATCTGGCACGGCGGGCTCGGCATCTGGGGTGCGGTCGGATTCGGCGCGCTGGGTGCGTGGATCGCCTGCCGGCGGGCGAAGGTGCCGTTCCTCGCGGTCGCGGACGCGATGGCGCCGGGGATCGCGCTGGCGCAGGTGTTCGGCCGCTTCGGCAACTACTTCAACCAGGAACTCTTCGGCCGCCCGACCACGAAGCCGTGGGGCCTGGAGATCTCACCGGAACACCGTCCGGCCGGGTACGCCGACTTCGCCACCTTCCACCCGACGTTCCTCTACGAGGCGGTCTGGAACCTGGGCGTCGTAGCCCTCGTCATCCTGGTCGACCGCCGCTACAAACTCGGCCACGGCCGCGCCTTCTTCCTGTACGTCGCCGGCTACACCGCCGGCCGCGCCTGGATCGAAAACATGCGCATCGACACCGTGAACCACTTCCTAGGCCTCCGCCTGAACGTCTGGACCGCCCTCATCCTGTTCGTCCTCGCAGTAGCCGCCTTCATCATCAGCGCCAAGCGCCACCCCGGCCAGGAAGACATCACCACCGGCCCCGCCGCCGGCAAGCCGACCCCCGCCGAGAAGCCAGCCGACGCCGAGGACGCTGCTGACGAGGCTCCTGAGACGGAAACGGACGAGGAAACGCCGGAGGCGAGCGAACCAGAAAGCTCGACAGAAGCGCCGAAGGTTGAAGTTAAGAACGGTTCCGAGTCTGATGGGGCTCGTGACTGAGACGCCTGATGTGTCGGCTGAGCATCACGGGGACCACACGCACCGTGATGTAAACGGCGGCTGGCTGCGGCCCGCGGTGTTCGGGGCGATGGACGGCCTGGTGTCGAACTTCGCCCTGATCGCCGGTATGGACGGCGGCACCAGCTCCGGCTCGAAGTTCATCATCCTGGCGGGCCTCGCCGGTCTGGCAGCGGGTGCGTTCTCGATGGCGGCGGGGGAGTACACCTCCGTCGCCTCCCAGCGCGAGCTTGCCCACGCCGAGATCGAGATCGAGCGCAAGGAGATCAAGAAGCACCCGATCGACGAGGAGATCGAGCTCGCCGAGACGTACCGCGCGAAGGGCCTCGACCCGGACCTCGCGAGCAAGGTCGCCAAGCAGTTCCACGCGAACCCGGACCAGGCCCTCGAGGAACACGTCCGCGAAGAACTCGGCATCGACCCCGACGACCTCCCGAACCCGGTCATCGCAGCCGCTTCGTCATTCATCTGCTTCGCAGTCGGCGCCTTTATCCCGCTCGCGCCGTACCTGTTCGGCGCAGGCAACGTCCTACCGTCCCTCATCCTGTCCCTGACGGCCCTGTTCGTCTGCGGCGCCGTCGTCTCCCGCGTCACCAGCCGCTCCTGGTGGTACTCCGGTCTCCGCCAGCTCCTGCTCGGCGCCGCCGCAGCCGCCCTGACGTACTTCGTCGGCACCCTCGTCGGCCCCGGAATCGGCTGACGCAAGAGGTATCGCCGGCGCTACCCCAAGAGTCGATCCAGCGTGATGGTTCGCACCGGACACGCCCGCCTAGCGTGACCCCATGACGTCGACCACCTTCCTCCGGCCATGGCAGGCGCTCACCTCCGCCGCGACCGCCACCGCGGCACTCCTCGTCGCCTTCGTACTGGCCCCCGCCGCGTTGGCGAGCACCCGAGCGACCACCGCCCTCGGCAGCGAATCGAACCTCATCGCCACCTTCCGCACCGCCTTCGTAAGCTACTGGCACACCGGCAACGCCGACTTCGGCGCCGAACTCCGACCCGTCGTCGACTACTGGTTCCGCTACCACGTAGCCAAAGCCCTCCTCGCCGCTGCATTGCTGGCGGTCCTCATCGCCCTCGGCGTACTCAGCTGGCAAGCCTTCCTCCGCACCAGCGGCCTCCGAGCAGCGGCCCTCGCCGCGAGCGGCGTCCTGTCTACCGCCCTGGCCGTGGTCTCGCTCGCCGCCGTCATGGCCAACATCCACGGCATGGCAGCGCCGTTCGGCTCCCTCCTCCCGATGCTGTTCGGCAAGCCCAACGCCTCAGCCGGCCCGCTGCCCGACACCCTCGCCCAGATCAGGCAGCACCTCGCCGACGGTCAGAACTCACCCGCCCTCGACGTGATCCGCAGCGACTACGTCAAGTTCCACGCGGTCATGGCCATCGAGGGCACGCTCGTGGTCCTCGTGCTCGTGCTTCTCTCCGTCCTGCTCTGGCGAGGGTTCACCAGGACGGACCGGTCCGAGCGACGCCCCCGGCGGCTGCTGGCGGCGTACGGCGTCTTCACCCCGCTGCTGGCGCTCACACTGGCCGTCATCGTGTTCGCGAACGCGACCACCGCCGCACACCCGCTACCCGGCCTCGAATCCTTCTTCGCCGGCGGCTGGTAGCCGCTAGTCGATCGGCTGCGACAGCGTGAACAGCCCGCTGTAAGCGTTGAGAGCAGGCTGCCCGCCGAGGTGCGCGTAGAGCACGGTCGAGTCCTTCGGGATGTCACCGTTGCGGATCAGGTCGATCAGGCCCGCCATCGACTTCCCCTCGTAGACCGGGTCGATGATCATGCCCTCGAGCTGACCGGTCAGCCGGATCGCATCCAGCGTCGACTGCACCGGGATCCCGTACTCGTCCCCGGCCCAGCCCTCCAGCACCGTGATCTCGTCGTCGCGTAGGTCGCGCCCCAACCCGATCAACGAGGCCGTCGCGCGGGCGATCCGCTCGACCTGGTCGCGCGTCTCCTGTAGCTTCGCGCTCGCGTCGATCCCGATCACCCGCCGCGGCCGGTCCTGCCCGGCGAACCCGGCGATCATCCCGGCATGCGTCGAGCCGGTCACCGAGCAGACCACGATCGTGTCGAAGAAGACGCCGAGCTCCCGCTCCTGCTGCTCCACCTCGTACGCCCATTGCGCGAACCCGAGCCCGCCGAGCCGATGATCCGATGCGCCGGCCGGGATCGCGTACGGCGTACCGCCGCGTGCCTGCACGTCCTCGAGGGCCTGCTTCCAGCTGTCCTTGAACCCGATCCCGAACCCGGCCGGATCGAGCCGCACCTCGGCGCCCATGATTCGGCTGAGCAGAATGTTGCCGACCCGGTCGTTGAGCGCATCCGGCCAGTCCACCCAGTTCTCCTGGACCAGCACCGCCTTCAACCCCACCTTCGCGGCGACCGCGGCCACCTGCCGGGTGTGGTTCGACTGGTACCCGCCGATCGACACCAACGTGTCCGCGCCTTGAGCGAGCGCGTCCGGGATCAGGTACTCCAGCTTCCGCGTCTTGTTCCCGCCGTACGCAAGCCCCGAGTTGCAGTCCTCCCGCTTCGCCCACACCTTCGCCCCACCCAGGTACGCCGACAACCGCTCGAGCGGATGCACCGGGCTCGGCCCGAACAAAAGCGGATACCTGGGAAAGTCGGCGAGAGTCATGCCGCCCAGACTAATCAGCCGGTACGGCGAATTGCTCCAGTTGGCCGCGCAGTACGGCGACGCTCGTCTCGGGGTCGTCGCTGGTCTCGACGCCGACCGTCTCCAGAATCGTCAGCGCGCGCTGCCAGTGCTGTCGGGCCTCCTCGCACCGGCCGAGTGCTGCGAGCGCGTACGCGAGCCCGTCGTAGGCCCGCGCCTGGTCCACGGGCTGGTAGAGCTGCGTCGCCAGCTCCAGCGCGCGGCGGTGGGAGTCGAGAGCTTCGTTGGGCCGTCCAACGGTCAGGTGCAGCCGGCCGAATCCTTGGTGCGCCTCGAACTCCCAGTTGGGTGAGCCCAGGTCGCGGGCAAGGTCCATCGCCTGCTCACGGCAGTCGAACGCATCGGAGTACGCACCAAGGTGCCGGTGTGATTCGGCCAGCCCGTCCAGCGAGCGGAGCTGGTTGTGCAGGTTGCCGTTGTCCCGTGCGTGCTCCAGGCCCTGCTGGTAGAACTCGATCGCTCGCAGCGGGTCCGCCTGGAGGAGGTGGGCGTGGGCGATGCTGGTCAGCAGTTTCCCGACGCTGCGGTGGTCGATGGCGCGGGCGATGATCAGTGCGCGGCCGGTGAACTCCAGACTGGCGGCGTGATCGCCGAGCTTGCCGCACATCCAGCCGAGACCGTTCAGCGCGGCCAGGCGACCGGACTGGTTGTCCATGGACTCCGCGACGGCGAGCGACTCGTGCAGTTCGCGGAGCGCGAGGCTGTTGCGGTCCTGGGTCCCGTGGACGAGGCCTAGACCGTGCAGCGCGCGCATCTCACCTGACCGGTAGGCGCTGGTGCGGGCGAGCTTCAGCGCTTCGCCGTACTCCTCGAGTGCCTGCGCGTGGATCCCTTGTACGCGGTGGCATTCGCCGAGGCGGAGTAGCAGGTCTGTCTCGCCGGTGGTGTTGTTCGTGGCGCGTGCGACGTCGAGCGCGCGGTGGTGCAGGTCTTCCAGGGTGGTGAGTCGGCCGACGGTGCGGAGGTACGGGTACAAGCTGGCCGAGAAGTGCAGGGTGCAGTTGCCGGCCTGTTCGGTGATCAGGAGGAGGTTCGGGAGTTCCGTCTGGAGCCAGTCGTCCGGCGTACTGGTGATCGGGTGGGCGTCGGGGTGGTGATGGAGGCCGGTGTGGTTCGGGTAGCGGCTGGCGGTCGCCTCGGTGGCGGCCTGGCAGTAGTAGTCGACCAGGCGGGTGAGTGCGGCGGGGGACTCGTCGGCGGCGACGGTACGGGCGTGGTCGCGGACGAGATCGTGGAATTGGTAGCGGCCGAACGCGGGCTCTTGCAGGAGATGGACGTTCAGCAGCTGCTCCAGAGCGCGGCTGGTCGCGGCGTTGTCGAGATCGAGCAGGGCCGCGGCCGCACTGGTGTCGAAGTCGGCGCCCGGGTGCAGTCCGAGTCGGCGGTACGCGCGGCGGAGGTCGGGGCCGAGCTCGCGGTACGACAGGTCGATCGCGGCCGCGACGCTGCGCGGTCCGGCGGTGAGCTCGGTCAAGCGGTGCTCGTGGCTGCGGAGTCGCTCCAGGAGTTGCTCGGCGGTCCAGGACGGATGGGATCTCAGCCGCGCGGCCGAGATGCGGATCGCGAGGGGGAGGAGCCCGCACTGCTCGACGAGCTCGGTCAGTACGGCGGGCGGCGTACCGCTCCTGCCTGCGACGGTCGTGAAGAGGTGGACGGCGTCGTCGGGTGGCAGTGTCTGCAGGGAGACGGCCGCGGTGGTGTCGAGGTCGGCGAGGCGGTGCCGGCTGGTGATCAGCACGCCCGAACCTGGCGTGCCGGGGAGGAGCGGGCGGACCTGTGCCTCGTCGACGGCGTTGTCGAGGACCAGCAGGACGCGGCGGTCGGCGAGGAGCGTGCGCAGCAGTCCGGCGCGGTCGTCGAGTTCGCGAGGCACGCGGTCCGCCGGTACGCCGAAGACCTCCAGCAGCCGCGCCACCACATCTCCGGCGTCTGCCGGCCTGACTCCGTCGGTGTGCCCGTGCAGATCGACGAACACCTGCCCGTCCGGGTACGACGGAGCCAGCTGATGCGCCGCCCGGACCACCAACGCCGTCTTCCCGACCCCCGCCATCCCGTCCACCGCCGCCACCATCACACCGCCCGGCAACGCGGTCAGAACGGCCAGCTCAGCGGCGCGGCCGGTGAAGGTAGGCAGATCGGCGGGGAGCGATTTCGGGACGTCCAGCTCGATCGGGTGAGGGAGCCGCAGGTCGGCCCGGTCATCGCGCTGGTCGCACTGGTCGCACCGGTCGCACCGGTCGCCGTGGTCGCACCGGTCGCGGTGGTCGCGGTGGTCGCCGTGGGCGGCGTGGGCGGCGTGGTGCGGGTGCAGGTCGGCGTCCAAGGCGCGGTGGCGGTCTGCATCCCGGGCGCGGTGCCGGTCGGCGTCCGGGGCGGGGTGCAGGTCGGTGTCCGGGGCGCGGTGGCGGTGTAGTTCAGCGTCCGCCGCGAGGAGGTCGGCGTGGAGTTGTTGTAGGTCGGCGCCGGGGCCTACGCCGAGTTCGTCGGCGAGCCGCGCGCGGATCACGTCGTACCGTCCCAGCGCCTCGGCGGAGCGGCCGGCGGCGGCCAGCATTCGGAGCAGCCGGATCCAGAGTGACTCGCGCAGTGGGTACGCCGCGGTCAGCTCCTGCAGCTGTGCGAGCAGCTCGTCGGACGGCTCGAGATCGGCGAGGCGTTCGACGGCCGACAGCCGCAGTTCGACCAGCTGTGGCAGGACGGTCGTCGCGAGCCAGTCCGACTTCGTGCCGCAGAACGGCTCGCCCGTCCACTCCTGGAGCGCCGCAGCCGGACCGTCAGCCTGCTTGAACCGCAGTACGTCGACCTGGTCGGCCGAGACCGCGAACACGTACCCACCGTGACGAGTCTGTACGGCGTCAGCTCCCAGCGCCTGGCGGAGTCGTGCGATCAGCGTGTGCAGACTGCTCTTGACCCGATCCGGGAGCTCTTCACCCCAGACCCGATCGGCCAGCGTGTCCACCGCGACGCACTCACCCGCCGACATCGCGAGTACGGCGAGCAGCGTCCGCAGCCGGTCGCCCTTCAGCTCCACCGGCTCGCAGCCGACCGTGACCGCGAGCGGCCCGAACAGTCGGATCCCCACCTCAGCCACACCCCCGGCCATGCCCGGCACAGTACCCACAGACCGGGCCAATTCGATCGCGCCCGCAGCTAGGCCTGCACTAGCGTGCCTGGGTGTTTCCAGACGAGATCGACGTCCAACCGCCCGCCTATCTCGAACAACTCGGCACCGTCTTCACCCGCTTCGGCACCCAGGACTCCGGCAACATCTCGTACGGCGTCCAGACCGCCGGCACCCGGTACTTCGTCAAGACCGCCGGCGACCCCACCGACACCCAGTCGTACCTCGACTTCGACGGCCGCGTAGCCCTCCTCCGCAACGCCGTCGAACTCGCGCACTCCGTCGCCCACCCCGCCCTGCCGACCCTGCACGCGGTCGTCGAATCCCCGGCCGGGCCGGTGCTCGTCTACGACTGGCGCGACGGCGACCTCCTAGGCCCCGCCCTCGAACGCTTCAAGGCGCTCCCCACCGAGGAGATCCTCACCGCGCTCAACACGCTCTACGACCTCCACGCCGACCTGGACGCCGCCGGCTGGGTCGAGGGCGACTTCTACCACTCCTCGATGCTCTACGACTTCCCGGCGAAGCGCCTGACGGTCATAGACCTCGACAGCTACCACCGCGGCCCGTTCGTCAACACGATGGGCCGCATGTTCGGCTCCAGCCGCTACATGGCTCCCGAGGAACACGCCCTCGGAGCCCCCATCGACACCCGAACCACCGCCTACGTGATGGCCCGCACCGCCCAACTCCTCCTCACCGACCCACCCGCCCCACTCCACGCCGTACTCACCGAAGCCACCACCACCCGCTACCCCACCTACAAGTCCTTCCACACCGCCTGGCTGACCGCCTCATCCACAACCCCCGCCAACCTCCCCAGCCGCCCGACCTGACCCCCGGCGCCCGGCCGCGCAAGCGCCCAAGCCGCCCGCGACACCCCGGTATACGCCGCCACCAGCACCGCCCCAGGCCGTACGTCGCCACCGTGCGCAGCAACCAACGCATCCAGCGGGGTGTCCACGGCGAGCGCCAAATACCCCAGGTCGAATCCAGCCGGCCCCAGCCCGAACTGCTCCCAGTCGATGGCGACGACGTCCTCGCCGTCCCGGCCGAGCAGGTTCACCGGAGGGCATCGCCATGCGTCGGCACCCGCGGCAGCCGGTCCAGCACCGCCAGCGCGGCCTCCCGCCGTACCCACAGCTCCTTGATCGCCGGTGAACTCAGGCCGGCCCGAGTCAGCGCATCCCATCCACCCCGCAGCTCCACGGTCCTCAGACGGTCTCGCAGCACGTCCCGAGCACCCCAGGCAGGCTCGACCACCGAACTCCCCACGAACCGCCCCAGAGCCCCAGCCAGCCCCTCTCCAGCCCACTCCACCGCGAGTGGTCTCAGCAGGTGAATTTCGGGTGGTTTGGGTGGTTGTGGGGGCGGTGGGCTGGGAAGATGGGAGGCTAGTAGTGAGCGCTTGCTTACTGTGGGTCATCAAGGCGTTTCACGGTGGACGGGAAGTCCAGCTGGTGGGCGTCATGAGGTAGTCTCGGGACACCCGGCTTGGGCCAATGTTGTCCCGCGGCCAGTTGTTTGACCGTAGGACGACGGGAGCCCCTGAATGTATGGTCGCCCCCCATTCCCGAGCGAGGGTCTTTACGACGGGCAGCACGAGCACGACGCTTGTGGTGTTGCCTTCGTCGCGACCCTGACCGGTGAACCGAGCCACGACATCGTGGCCAAGGCCTTGACCGCCCTGCGCAATCTCGAGCACCGCGGCGCGTCCGGCGCCGAACCGGATTCCGGCGACGGCGCCGGCATCCTGCTGCAGGTCCCGGACGCCTTCTACCGCAAGGTGTGCGAGTTCGAGCTGCCGGCAACGCACAGCTACGCGACCGGTATCGCGTTCCTGCCCGCGGATCCCGACGACGCCGCCAAGGCGATCAACCGGATCGAGGAGCTGGCCGCCGAAGAGCAGCTCAGCGTCGTCGGCTGGCGGGACATCCCGACCACGCCAGACCTGCTCGGCGCGACCGCACGCTCGGTGATGCCGACCTTCAAGCAGCTGTTCGTCACCGCGAAGACCGGCCGCGTGCTCGGCCTGGCGCTCGAGCGGATGGCGTTCCGGCTGCGGAAGCGGGCCGAGAAGGAGACGGAGACCTACTTCCCGTCGCTGTCCGGCCGGACCATCACCTACAAGGGGATGCTCACCACCGGCCAGCTGGACAAGTTCTTCCCCGAGCTCACCGATCCGGACCTCGCCTCGGCGATCGGCATCGTCCACAGCAGGTTCTCGACGAACACGTTCCCGTCCTGGCCGCTGGCCCACCCGTACCGGTACATCGCCCACAACGGTGAGATCAACACCGTCCAGGGCAACCGCAACTGGATGCGCGCCCGCGAGGCCCTGCTCGCCAGCGACCTCATCCCCGGCGACCTCGAGCAGCTCTACCCGATCTGTACGCCGGGAGCCTCGGACTCGGCCTCCTTCGACGAGGTCCTCGAGCTCCTGCACCTCGGCGGCCGCTCGCTGCCGCACGCGATGCTGATGATGATCCCGGAGGCGTGGGAGAACGCCACCACGATGGATCCGAAGCGGCGCGCGTTCTACGAGTTCCACTCGACGCTGATGGAGCCGTGGGACGGCCCGGCGTCGGTGGTCTTCTCCGACGGCACCAAGGTCGGCGCGGTCCTCGACCGCAACGGCCTGCGCCCCTCGCGCTACTGGGTGACCGAGGACGGCCTCGTCGTCCTCGCGTCCGAGGCCGGCGTCCTCGACATCGACCCGGCGACCGTGACCGAGAAGGGCCGGCTCGAGCCGGGCCGGATCTTCCTGGTCGACGTCGACGCGCACCGGATCATCACCGACGCCGAGGTGAAGAACGCGCTCGCCACCGAGCACCCATACGACGAATGGCTGCACGGCGGCCTGATCCGGTTCGAGGACCTGCACGAGCGGGAGCACGTCGTACACAGCCACGCGTCGGTGACCCGGCGCCAGCAGGTCTTCGGGTACACCGAGGAGGAGCTGCGCGTCATCCTCACCCCGATGGCGAAGTCCGGCGCCGAGCCGATCGGCTCGATGGGCACCGACACGCCGATCGCGGTGCTGAGCGACCGGCCGCGGCTGCTGTTCGACTACTTCGCGCAGCTGTTCGCCCAGGTCACGAACCCGCCGCTGGACGCGATCCGCGAGGAGCTCGTCACCTCGTTGTCGTCGTCCCTCGGCCCGGAGGCGAACCTGCTCAGCCCGAGCCCGGCGTCCTGCCGGCAGGTGGTGATCCCGTTCCCGGTGATCACGAACGACGAGCTGGCCAAGCTCCGGCACATCAACCTCGACGGCGACATGCCAGGCTTGGCCACCACGGTCCTGCGCGGCGTGTACGACGTCGAGGAGGGCGGCGCGGCGCTCAAGGCCCGGCTCGACGAGGTGTGCGCGGAGGCGAGTGCCGCGATCAGGGACGGCGCCCGCATCCTGGTGCTGTCCGACCGGCACTCGAACGCCGACAGCGCGCCGATCCCGTCGTTGCTGCTCACCGCCGCGGTCCATCACCACCTGGTGCGGGAGAAGACCCGTACGCAGGTCGGTCTCGTCGTCGAGGCCGGTGACGTTCGCGAGGTCCACCACGTCGCGCTCCTGATGGGGTACGGCGCGGCCGCGATCAACCCGTACCTGGCGCTGGAGTCCGTCGAGGACCTGTGCCGGCGCGGCACCTACCTGCCGGGGATCGAGCCCGAGCAGGCCGTGCGGAACGTGGTGAAGTCGCTCGGCAAGGGCGTGCTCAAGGTCATGTCGAAGATGGGTGTCTCGACGGTCGCGTCGTACACCGGCGCCCAGATCTTCGAGGCGAACGGGCTGTCCCCGTTCCTCGTCGACATCTACTTCACCGGTACGTCGTCGAGGATCGGCGGCGTCGGCCTGGACACGATCGCCGAGGAGGTACGCCGCCGGCACCTGCGCGCCTACCCGGCGGACGGGATCCTGCCCGCGCACCGCAAGCTGGAGATCGGCGGCGAGTACCAGTGGCGGCGTGAAGGTGAGCCGCACCTGTTCGACCCGGACACGGTCTTCCGGCTGCAGCACAGCACCCGGACCGGTCGCTACGACATCTTCAAGCAGTACACGTCCCGGGTGAACGAGCAGTCCGAGCGGCTGATGACGCTGCGCGGCCTGTTCGGGTTCGGCAGCGACCGCGAACCGATCTCGATCGACGAGGTCGAGCCGGTCAGCGAGATCGTCAAGCGGTTCTCCACCGGCGCGATGAGCTACGGCTCGATCAGCGCCGAGGCGCACCAGACACTGGCGATCGCGATGAACCGGCTCGGCGGCAAGTCGAACACCGGTGAGGGCGGCGAGGACGCCGACCGGCTGTACGACCCGACCCGGCGGAGCTCGATCAAGCAGGTCGCCTCGGGACGGTTCGGCGTCACCGCGGAGTACCTGACGAACTCCGACGACATCCAGATCAAGATGGCGCAGGGCGCGAAGCCCGGCGAGGGCGGGCAGCTGCCCGGCCCGAAGGTGTACCCCTGGGTGGCGAGCACCCGGCACTCGACGCCGGGTGTCGGCCTGATCTCGCCGCCGCCGCACCACGACATCTACTCGATCGAGGATCTGGCCCAGCTGATCCACGACCTGAAGAACGCGAACCCGGCGGCACGGATCCACGTGAAGCTGGTGTCCGAGGTCGGAGTCGGCACGATCGCCGCGGGTGTCTCCAAGGCGCACGCGGACGTCGTACTGATCTCCGGTCACGACGGCGGTACGGGCGCGGCGCCGCTGACGTCGCTGAAGCACGCCGGTGGTCCGTGGGAGCTGGGTCTCGCCGAGACGCAGCAAACCCTGCTGCTGAACGGTTTGCGCGACCGCATCGTCGTACAGACCGACGGCCAGCTGAAGACCGGACGGGACGTCATCATCGCGGCGCTGCTGGGTGCGGAGGAGTTCGGTTTCGCGACCGCTCCGCTGGTGGTGTCGGGCTGCATCATGATGCGGGTCTGCCACCTCGACACCTGCCCGGTCGGCGTCGCCACGCAGAACCCTGTACTGCGGGAGCGGTTCTCCGGCAAGCCCGAGTTCGTCGTGAACTTCTTCGAGTTCATCGCCGAGGAGGTCCGGGAATACCTTGCAGAGCTGGGATTCCGGACCCTCGACGAGGCGATCGGTCACGCCGAGGTGCTGGACGTCCAGCGCGCGGTCGACCACTGGAAGGCCGACGGCCTCGACCTGGCGCCGATCCTGCACGTGCCGTCGCTGCCGGAAGGCGCGTCGCGGCACCAGGTCGTCGGGCAGAACCACGGCCTGGACAAGGCGCTCGACAACGAGCTGATCGAGATCTGCCGGCCGGCGCTGGAGAACGGCGAACCGGTGCGCGCGCAGCTCGCGATCCGCAACGTCAACCGCACCGTCGGCACGATGCTCGGCCACGAGATCACCAAGCGGTACCGCGCGGCCGGCCTGGCCGACGGGACGATCGACCTGACCTTCACCGGGTCGGCCGGCAACTCGTTCGCCGCCTTCGTACCGAGCGGGGTCACCCTGCGACTCGAGGGTGACGCCAACGACTACGTCGGCAAGGGCCTGTCCGGCGGTCGCGTGGTCATCCGCCCGGACCGCCGCGCGCGGTTCGACGCGGCCGACCAGATCATCGCCGGCAACGTGATCGCGTACGGCGCGACGTCGGGCGAGCTGTTCATCAGCGGCGGCGTCGGCCAGCGGTTCTGCGTCCGGAACTCCGGCGCGACCGCGATCGTCGAGTCGGTCGGCGACCACGCCTGCGAGTACATGACCGGCGGCCGCGTCGTCGTACTGGGTGCGGTCGGTCGGAACTTCGCGGCCGGCATGTCGGGCGGCGTGGCCCACGTGATCGACCTGGACCACGCGTTGGTGAACCCGGAGCTGGTGGATCTGCACCCGGTCACCACCGACGAGTCCGAACTGCTGCACGACCTGGTCCGCAGGCACTTCGAGGAGACCGGATCGGAACGGGCGGCCAAGCTGCTCGCCGACTGGCCCGCGGCGGCTGCCAGGTTCACCACGGTGATGCCCCGCGACTATGCCCGGGTGCTGGCGGCCAAGGCGGCCGCCGAGCGTGACGGGCTGGACGAGGATGCCACCACACGAGCGATGATGGAGGCCATCTGATGGCTGATCCCAAGGGATTCCTGACCACCCCGCGCGAGGTCGCCGACCGGCGGCCGGTGGAGGAACGCAAGCAGGATTGGAAAGAGGTCTACCCCGGTGGACCGGGCAAGGCGCTGCTGCCGATCATCACCAAGCAGGCCGGCCGCTGTATGGACTGCGGTATCCCGTTCTGCCACAACGGCTGCCCGCTGGGCAACCTGATCCCGGAGTGGAACGACCTGGTCTGGCGGGACGACTGGTCTTCGGCGATCGAGCGGTTGCATGCCACCAACAACTTCCCGGAGTTCACCGGGCGGCTGTGCCCGGCGCCGTGCGAAACGTCGTGCGTGCTCGGTATCAACCAGGACCCGGTGACGATCAAGAACGTCGAGGTCGCGATCATCGACAAGGCCTGGGAGACCGGCGACGTCCGGCCCCAGCCGCCGGAGTGGCTGACCGGCAAGACGATCGCGGTCGTCGGGTCCGGTCCGTCCGGCCTGGCCGCCGCGCAGCAGCTGACCCGCGCGGGGCACACGGTCGCGGTCTACGAGCGCGCCGACACCCCGGGCGGCCTGCTGCGGTACGGCATTCCCGAGTTCAAGATGGAGAAGCTGCAGGTCGACCGCCGGATCCAGCAGATGAAAGAGGAGGGCACGGTCTTCCGCTCCGGCGTGAACGTCGGCGTGGACGTGACCGGCACCCAGCTCAAGCAGCGGTACGACGCTGTCGTGATCGCCACCGGGGCCACGGCGGGCCGCGACCTGCCCGTGCCGGGCCGCGAGTACGGCGGCATCCACCAGGCGATGGAGTACCTGCCGCAGGCCAACCGGGTCGCGCTCGGGCAGACCGTCGACGACCAGATCGTTGCGACCGGCAAGGACGTGGTGATCATCGGCGGCGGTGACACCGGTGCCGACTGCCTCGGTACGGCGCACCGGCAGGGCGCCCGGACAGTGACCCAGCTGGAGATCATGCCGCGGCCGGGCGACGACCGTCCGGGGCACCAGCCGTGGCCGACGTACCCGATGATCTACCGGGTCGCCTCCGCGCACGAGGAGGGCGGCGACCGGGTGTACGCCGTCTCGACGGTGAACTTCGAGGCCGATGCCGACGGCAACGTCTCCGGACTGAACCTGGTCGAGGTGAAGTTTGCCGACGGCAAGTTCAACCCGGTCGAGGGCAGCGAGCGGACCATCCCGGCGCAGCTCGTGCTGCTGGCGATGGGCTTCGTCGGCCCGGAGCGTGAGGGTTTCCTCGAGCAGCTCGGTGTCGAGCTCGACGAGCGCGGCAACGTCAAGCGGGACAAGGACTACCAGACCTCGGTCGAGGGCGTCTTCGCCTGCGGCGACGCGGGTCGTGGTCAGTCGCTGATCGTCTGGGCGATCGCCGAGGGGCGGTCCTGCGCCAACGGCGTGGACACCCACCTCACCGGCTCGTCCACGCTTCCCACCCCGATCCCGCCGACCGCCCGGCCGCTGGCGGTCTGATCGCATTTCGGGCACCCGCCAACACGAAACGCGAGGTGGGTGCCCGAACTGGATCGGCTCGATAGGTTGGAAGCGTGGCTACCCGGCTGGTGACGAAGGCCCGGCTCCGTGCGATCGCGCCGTGGGCCGGGCTCAGTCTGCTCTTCGTGCTGACCACGGCCGTGGTCGGCCTGCTCGGATTCGTGAACGACTCCGAGCGGGTGACGATCGGCGCACACGCGGCGACGGTGTCGCCCACCTTCGACGGGTACGCGACGCTCGACCTCGGCGCCGTACTCCCGCGGTTGCGGATCCCGGCCGATACCCCGGGCAGCATCGGCGTCAACATCGACGTACAGGAGACCGACGCCGACAACCTGACCGAGCTGCTCACCCGCGACACCCTGATCGCGTCCCAGCCCGACGGTGAAATCGGGCAGATCAAGCAGGTCATCCAGCAGATGGCCGTCGACAACGCGGTCGCCGGAGCCGGTACGGGCCTGCTCGTGGTCGTCGTGGTCGCGACGCTGTGGACGGCCCTCGGCGTACGTCGCCGGCGCGAACTGTGGCACCTGGTCCACCGGCACGAACGCCGGTTCGAGCACCGCGCCATCGTCGTACTGGTCGCGATGCTGATCACGATCGCCTCGATCTACGGGCCCGGGCGGATGCGGCCGGCCGAAGTACCGCCGACGCAGTGGCAGCCGTTGTTCAAGCTGCTGCCGGAGATGTCGTTCGACGACCGGCTGAAGAAGGTCGAGGTCGCGTCCGGGTTCTCCACCACGGGCGGTGTCGGGGTGATCCGGACGCTGGTCGAGACGTACCGGAAGTCGACCGAGCTGTACGGGCAGCTCAAGGACCGGGTTGCCGACGTTGCGCCGGAGATCCACCAGCCGAACAAGGAGGAGAAGGTCGCGCTGCTGGTGTCGGACCGGCACGACAACATCGGTATCGACGGGTTCGCGTCCGAGGTGGCGAAGGCCGGCGGCGCCAAGCTGCTGATCGACGCCGGCGACGACACCTCGTCGGGGCAGAGCTGGGAAGCGTTCAGCATCAACTCGCTCCGGCAGCACTTCAAGGACTTCAAGGTGGTTGCGGTGGCCGGCAACCACGACGCCGGCGGGCACGTCGAGGAATTCATGCGCAAGAGCGGGTTCACCGTACTCGACAGCAAGCCGGTCGAGGTCGAGGGGATCCGGTTCCTCGGCGACAGCGACCCGACCAAGACCGGCCTGGGCAGCGCGGACATGCCGGGGGACGAGACGATCGATCACCAGTCGAAGCGGCTCGCGGACGTCGCCTGCGACCAGCCGGAGGACAAGCGGATCTCGACGATGGTGGTGCACGACCCGTCGTCGTACGCCGACACCGCCGAGCGCGGGTGCGCGACGCTGCTGCTGTCCGGGCATCTGCACCGCCAGGTCGGGCCGACGACGCGGGTGATCGACGGGCGCGCGGTCACGACGTACACGAACGGGACGACCGGGGGAGCGGCGTACGCGTTCGCGCTGGGCTACACGCTGCGGAAGCCGGGTGAGGTCACCCTCATCACGTACCAGAAGGGGCAGCCGGTCGGCCTGCAGACGGTCACCGCGCAACCCAGTGGCGATGTGACCGTCGGGTCCTACACCCCCTTGAGTTCTTGACGATTCAGGCGATGCGGCTGATTGCCATCAGCTGTTAACTGTCCAGTAATGGGGGTGGACCAGCGGGGGCAGTGGTTTGCAGGAGTAGGGTTTTGTGACGTGCGTCGCGCAAAGATCGTTTGTACGCTCGGCCCGGCTACGGCCGCCCCGGAGCGCATCCTGGAACTCGTCCAAGCAGGTATGGACGTCGCAAGGCTCAACCTGAGCCACGGCGCCCATGCCGAGCATGAGCGCATCTACCAGCGGATCCGCACCGCAGCCGCGGAGACCGGTAGCAACGTCGGCATCCTGGTCGACCTGCAGGGTCCTAAGATCCGGCTGGCCGAGTTCGCCGAGGGGAAGGCAACGCTGACCTACGGCGAGCGCTTCACGATCACCACCCGGGAGGTGCCGGGCGATCAGACCATCTGCGGGACGACGTACGAAGGCCTGCCGGGTGACGTGAGACCCGGCGACCAGCTGCTGATCGACGACGGCCGGATCGCGCTGGTGGCCGAGGAGGTCACCGAGACCGACGTGGTCTGCCGGGTCACCGTCGGCGGGCCGGTGTCGAACCACAAGGGCATCAACCTGCCGGGTGTCGCGGTCAGCGTGCCGGCGATGTCCGAGAAGGACGTCGAGGACCTGCGCTGGGCCCTGCACCTGCCGGCCGACATGATCGCGCTGTCGTTCGTGCGGGACGCGGCCGACATCCAGCTGGTGCACAAGATCATGGACGAGGAGGGGCTGCGGCTCCCCGTCGTCGCCAAGATCGAGAAGCCGCAGGCGGTCGCCAACCTGGATGAGATCATCGAGGCCTTCGACGGGTTCATGGTCGCGCGTGGTGACCTCGGTGTTGAGCTCCCGCTCGAGGAGGTCCCGCTGGTCCAGAAGCTGATCATCGACCAGGCCCGGCTGAACGCGAAGCCGGTCATCGTCGCCACCCAGATGCTCGAGTCGATGATCTCCGCACCGCGGCCGACGCGTGCGGAGGCATCCGACGTCGCGAACGCCGTACTCGACGGTGCGGACGCGGTCATGCTGTCCGGCGAGACCAGCGTCGGCCGGTTCCCGATCGAGACCGTCAAGACGATGGCGCGGATCGTGGAGTCCACCGAGGAACACGGCCTCAGCCGCGTCCAGGCGATCGAGTGGGAGCCGAAGACGAAGGGCGGCGTGATCGCCCGGGCCGCCGCGGATGTTGCTGAGCGGCTGGACGCGAAGTACCTGATCGCGTTCACGCAGTCAGGTGACACGGCGCTGCGGCTGGCGCGATATCGCACCGAAGTACCGCTGCTTGCGTTCACCCCGGTCCCGTCGGTCAGCTCGTGGCTGAGCGTGGTGTGGGGCATCGAGACGTACATCGTCCCCACCGTCGAACACACCGACGAAATGGTCCGCCAGGTAGACCAGCGCCTCCTCGAACTGGGCAAACTCCAAAAGGGCGACCTGGTAGTAATCGTCGCCGGCTCCCCACCCAGCATCCCCGGCTCCACCAACGCCCTCCGAGTCCACCGCATGGGCGACGCCATCGAAGGCATAGCCCCCGCCTACCGCAGCCAAAACCCGTAACCGAACAAGCATTCAAAGAAGCAGCTGAGGCGGCCAGTCAACCGACTGCCCGCCTCAACTACTTCCACCCCAAGAACAAACAAAGAACAGAGATTTGAGATGTGGCTGAGCCGGGTGGGGAGCTGGCTGCTGGTCGGGGGTCGTGCAGGGCAAGTGCAAGTGCGAAGAACAGAGCTCTGAGGAGTGGCTGGCCTGAGTGGGGCGCTGGCGGCTGGTCAGGGGTCGTGCAGGGAAAGACCAAGAGCGAAGAACAGAGTTCTGAGATGTGGCTGGGCTGGGTGGGTAGCCGGCGGGTCGCGGGGCTCGAGGAGGGGAAGCAGGGGACTGAGGACGGGACTGGTGGTGGGCTATGACTTGGGACCGATGAAGGCGTCTAGTTGGGTGACTGCTTCGCGGTGGGCTACGGAGAGGGCGTTGGGGCGAGGCACGCGCCAAGGGATCTTGAGTAGGTCTAGGGACCGTTGGCAGAGGTGCATGATGTCGGTGGATTCGTTGGAGAACATGTAGCGGGGGTATTCGTAGCGTTTGAGGTGGCCGGCGACGGTGCGGGTTGTCCAGTTGGCTACTCGGCAGCCGTCGGAGTTGAAGAGGCCGCGGAGAAAGAGTTCGGGGTACTCGGCAACGATCTCCTGCTGCCAGCCTTCGAGTTCGATCCTCCGATGATGCTTGGGCCCCGGACCGTGCTGAGGGAACAAGCACGGCCAGTGCTTCCAGTAGGCGACGACGGACGTGTAGCCGACGGCCTGGATGCGGTGCACCGGGCGGGTTGGATGTACGGCGAGAACGGCCTCCGCCGCCTCGTCGATTAGTCGGGGGTAGGAGTCGTCGCAGGCGATCCGCAGCGCGTACACCTCGCGCCGGTGCTTCGACAGGCAGCCATCGCCCAGGTAGAGGCCTAGTAGATGCGCGTACGGACCTCGGGAGAGGTGCCCGTTCGAGCAGCGTGGGCAGGCGGTGGGGTCGTTCGTGGGTGCCGGACGGTCCCGCCAATTACGGAGCGTCGCACGATTCATGCCGAAGCGCTTGCTGATCGACGACAAGCTCTCGCCTCGAGCCATCGCAGCAACTGCGGCGGCACGGACCTGCGCGTCGTACATGACGAGAGATTCGCAGGCAGCACCGACAGATCTTGTGCCCTGGGTGGGACTCGAACCCACACTGTACGGGTTTTGAATCCGCATTCTCTGCCAATTGGAATACCAGGGCGTGGCCTGAAAGATGTTAGCGCATCGCCGCCGGTGCTCGCGCATCGGCACGACGGCCCGAAACTGTCGGTGGGCGACGCGAGTATGTCGCATGGCTCACTTCAGGTCGCAGGAGACGGTGGACTCCGCGTTGCGGATGTCGGACAACGGCGTTAGTGACAAGACGAACGCCGAGATCCACGGTGTTGCTGTCAAGACGATCCGGCGTTGGCGGCGGCTGTATCAGCGTCAAGGCCTGCCGCGGGGGACCCCGTATCCGGGGACGCCTTGTCCCAGGTGTGACGGAGCCGAGCTGGACGAGTCGGCGTACGCGCTGTTGCTCGGTTGGTACCTGGGCGACGGCCACATCGCGAAGGCCAGGCGAGGTGTCTACGTCTTGTCGATCTCGAACGATCCGAAGTACCCGATCCTCAACCAGGAGATCGCCGCGACGATGCGACTGGTGAAACCTACCGCGAGCCCTTGTCTGCGGAACGGTAATGCGATCCGGATCGAGGCGCGTTGGAAGCATTGGACGTGTCTCTTCCCGCAGCACGGCCCTGGGCTGAAGCATCTGCGGAAGATCGAGTTGGCTGACTGGCAGCGGGAGATTGTTGCCAAGTACCCCGAACAGCTCTTGCGGGGGTTGTTTCACTCGGATGGGTGTCGGTTTGTGAACTGGGCCAGTAAGCCGGCGACGGGGAAGCGGTACTACTACGTGCGGTACATGTTCTCGAACGAGTCGGAGGACATTCGGAAGATTCTCACTGATGCGTTGGATCTGCTCGGGATCGCCTGGCGGCAGCCGAGGCGGAACGTGATCGCGGTCAGTCGGAAAGAGGGGGTGGCTGTGTTGGACGGGTTCGTGGGGGCCAAGGCGTGAGGTCGCTAAGGTGTGGGCGTGACTGCTAAGCGTGTGGTGATCGCTGAGGACGAGGCTCTGATTCGGATGGATCTGGCTGAGATGCTCGCGGAAGAGGGGTATGACGTCGTCGGGCAGGCGGGGGACGGGGAAGAGGCGATCCGGCTGGCTGAGGAGCAGCGGCCGGATCTGGTGATTCTCGATGTGAAGATGCCCAAGCTGGACGGGTTGAGCGCGGCGGAGAAGATCGCGGGGGAGCGGATCGCCCCGGTGCTGATGCTGACCGCGTTCTCGCAGCGGGAGCTGGTCGAGCGGGCGCGGGACGCCGGCGCGATGGCGTACCTGGTGAAACCGTTCTCCAAGGCCGATCTGCTGCCCGCGATCGAGATCGCCGCGTCCCGGTACGTCGAGCTCGCCGAGCTCGAGCGGGAGGTCGCGGACCTGGCCGAGCGGCTGGAGACGCGCAAGCTGGTCGACCGGGCCAAGTCGATCCTGCAGACCAAGTTCGGGTTGTCCGAACCGGACTCGTTCCGGTGGATCCAGAAAACCGCAATGGACAAAAGAGTTTCGATGCGACAGGTCGCGCAGTTGGTCGTTGACGAGGCTGGCAGTAGCGACTGAATCACTCTCCGCTCATCGGGCTGAGCGCGCGTACAGTAACCACTACTCCCCATGCTGCTTACCGCTGTAACGACCTCACAACACACGCTCTGTCACATCGCCTGAAGAGCCACCCGAGGTCTAACCTGCGGATGCTCGCGGCAAACGCGAGAGTCCGGGGATTTGCCGGACTATCCAGACATGGGAGGAACAGTGCACCAGCGTTCCGTAGTAAGGGTCGGCGCGTCGCTGATCGTTGCGTCGTTGGCTCTGACTGCCTGCGGCTCACGCAGTGGCAACGACTCCGGGGGGAGCTCCGGAGGTTCGACGAAGACTGCCAAGATCGGTGTCATCGCGCCGCTGTCCGGAGACTTGTCGGCCCTGGGTCTGGGTATCCAGCACTCCGTCGAGCTGGCCGTGAAGCAGGCCAACGATTCCAACGCGATCCCGGGCTGGAAGCTCGAGGTCGTGCCGAAGGACGACGAGGCGAAGCCGGACCCCGGTAAGAACGCCGCCACCGCCCTGGCCGGCGACGCGGACGTGATCGGCGTGGTCGGCACGCTGAACACCAGCGTCAGCCAGCAGGTCCAGCCGGTGCTCGCGCCGAAGAACATCGTCCAGGTCTCGCCGGCCAACACCGGTCCCGGCCTGACCCAGGGTGCCAACTGGCAGACCGCGCCGCAGCGGCCGTACAAGACGTACTTCCGCACCTGCACCACCGACGCGGTCCAGGGTCCGTTCGCGGCCCGGTACCTGTACGAGACGGCGAAGATCACCAAGGTCGCCACGATCCACGACAAGAAGGCGTACGGCCAGGGTCTGGTCGGCACCTTCACCGAGGAGTTCAAGAAGCTCGGCGGTCAGGTCGTTGCGGCCCAGACCATCAACCCGGACGACTCGAACTACCAGGCCGTGATCTCTGCGATCAAGCCGTCCGCCCCGCAGGCGGTCTACTACGGTGGTGAGTACCCGCAGGCCGGTCCGCTCTCGCAGCAGATGAAGGCAGCCGGTCTGAACGTCCCGCTGATGGGCGGCGACGGCATCTTCGACCCGAAGTACATCACCCTGGCCGGCAAGACCTCCGACAACGACCTGGCCACCTCGGTCGGCGCGCCGGTGGACTCGCTGGAGTCGGCGAAGAAGTTCGTCTCCGACTACAACGCGCAGGGCTACAAGGAGCCGTACGCGGCGTACGGCGGTTACTCCTTCGACGCGGCCAACGCGATCATCGCGGCGCTGAAGACCTCGCTGAAGGACGCCAAGGACGTCGAGTCCGCGCGTCAGGCGACGGTCGATGCCATGAGCAAGGTTTCGTTCGACGGCGTGACCGGCAAGGTCTCCTTCGACCAGTACGGTGACACCACGTCGAAGGTGCTGACCGTCTACAAGGTTGCCGGTGGCAAGTGGGCCACCGTCGAGACCAAGGCGTTCGAAGACAAGTAAGCGAAGTCGACCTCATGTCTCGGGGGTGGGAGCGATCCTCCCACCCCCGTGGCGTGTCATAACTGAGGCAGATGGGAGGTCGACGTGGACCAGTTCCTCCAGCAGCTCGTCAACGGGCTGACCTTGGGCTCGCTCTACGCCCTGATCGCGGTGGGTTACACCGTGGTCTACGGCATCGTGCAGCTCATCAACTTCGCCCACGGCGAGGTCTTCATGATCGGCGCGTTCGGCGCGCTGACCACGTACTTGCTGTTCTTCAACGGTCATACCAGCGTCTGGATCCTGCCGGTGATGATCATCGGCGCGATGATCGCGTCGGTCGGCACCGCGGTGCTGATGGAACGTGTCGCGTACCGTCCCCTGCGGAACGCGCCACGGCTGGCACCGCTGATCACCGCGATCGGTATCTCGGTGTTCCTGCAGGAGTTCATCCGGCTCTTCTACGAGCAGCCGGGCTGGACCGTCGCGGTGTTCGCCGGCCTGGCGATCGCCATCGGTTACGTCGTCGGCGCGCGGCAGGCCAAGGTCAACCTGAACCACCCGGTGTCCAAGTGGAACGACCGGGCCCCGTTGCTCGGCGCCGCGGTCGGCGCCGTCGTGCTGTGGGGCGTCGTCCGGCTGTACAACGGCGACGTGTCCGCGCTGTACATCGTGGTGGCCGTCGTCGGCGGTGCCATCGTCGGTACGGCGGTCGGCGTGCTGGCCGGCCGGCTCGCGAAGAAGGGCGCGCGGGTCGAGATCAACGTGCAGGCCGTGGCTGCCACGGCCGTCGCGTCCGCACTGACCGCGGAGATCGGCTGGGTCATCTTCAAGGAACTGATCAACAAGGTCGAGTGGCCGAGCGCGAAGCAGCGCATCCCGTTCCCGCAGCTGGACGTGGTGACCGGTACGGCGCTGCAGGTCGGCGGCGTGACCATCCAACGGTCCGCGATCTTCACCGTCGCAGCCCTCGTGGTCTGCGCCGTACTGCTGTGGTTCTTCATCAACCGGACCCGGCTCGGCCGCGGTATGCAGGCCGTGTCGCAGGACCCGGACACCGCCCGGCTGATGGGTATCAACGTCGACCGGATCATCGTGGTCGCGTTCGCACTCGGTGCGGTGCTCGCGGCGATCGCGGGTGTCTCGCAGGGTCTGCAGAACAACAACATCGACTTCCGGATGGGCTTCCTGGCCGGTCTGAAGGCGTTCACCGCGGCCGTGCTCGGTGGTATCGGCAACGTGTACGGCGCTGTCGTCGGCGGTCTGGTGCTCGGTGTGGTCGAGGCGATGGCCACGCAGTACATCCCGGGTCAGTTCGGCGGAAGCACCTGGAAGGACGTCTGGGCCTTCGTCATCCTGATTCTGGTTCTGGTCTTCAGGCCGCAGGGCCTGCTCGGCGCGAGGGTGGTGGACCGGGCATGACGGATGTGAAAACTCCGGTGCCGGAGGCAACGGAAGCGCCGCCGGCGAAACCGGTCAGCCCGATCGCGTGGCCGTTGGGGATCGCGGGCGTCGTGCTCGTGATCGTCGGCTCGTTCCTGTCGTGGAGCTACGACAAGACGATCCTGAACGACCTCTCGATCAACTTCTATCCGGGCGGGCTGCAGATCCTCGCGATCATCACCGCCGTCCTGGCGCTGGTGCTGCTGCTGGCCGAGAAGGGCCCGCTGACCAGGCTCGGCGCGTGGCTGGACGCCACGCTCGGGATCCGGACGCTCGGCGCCGGTCTGACGCTCTACATGGTGCTGATCCTGGTTGCGATCGGCACCGAGTCCGACGGCCTGATCAACGTGAACCCGGGTGCGTACATCACGCTCGTCGGTGCCTTGGCGATCGCGGTCTCGGGCTGGATGCTGCCGTTGCGGCAGTTGCGGGACATGAGCGAGGCGAGGCTGCCGGGCTGGTTCGAGATCCTCACGATCGCGGTGCTGATGGCCGCGGTGCTGTTCGCCGCGGCGTACGCGCTCGGTCTGCAGGACGCCTGGTCGTTCGTGCTCTGTCTGGTGTTCATCGCCGTGATCGCGACGGCGTTGTTCCGGACCGGCACGATGACGTTCGTCGGTCACGTCGGGCAGCGGCACCGCAAGGTGCTCACGCTCGCCGCGTTCGTGGTGGCGTTCCTGTTCCCGTTCACCCAGAACGGGTCGGACGCGAACATGTCGATCGCGAACCAGGTGCTGATCTTCGGCGCCACCGCGATGGGCCTGAACATCGTGGTCGGTCTGGCCGGCCTGCTCGACCTCGGGTACATCGCGTTCCTCGGGGCCGGCTCCTACACGGCCGCGGTGCTGTCGAACTCGGCGTTCGCCACCGTCGGGTGGAAGCCGCCGTTCCTGGTCGTGATGCTGGTCGGTGCGGCGGTGTCCGCGACGCTGGGTCTCATCATCGGTACGCCGACGCTGCGGGTCTCGGGTGACTACCTGGCCATCGTGACGCTCGGCTTCGGTGAGATCTTCCGGTTCTCGATGGGCAACCTGGACGGCAACAACGGCCCGAACCTGACCAACGGACCGAACGGTATCCCGGGTATCCCGGACCTGGAGATCGGCGGGTTCAACTTCGGTGACGAGCACGCGATCGCCGGGATCGAGCTGGGCCGGTTCTCGAACTACTACTTCCTGCTGCTGATCCTGATCGGCTTCGTCATCCTGGTCTTCGCCCGGCTGAACAACAGCCGGATCGGCCGCGGCTGGGTCGCGATCCGGGAGGACGAGAAGGCCGCCGAGGCGATGGGCGTGAACGTGTTCGGGCTGAAGCTGCTCGCGTTCGCGGTCGGCGCGTTCCTGGCCGGTCTGGCCGGCACCATCAAGGCGCACCAGGACGCCGCGGTCAGTCCGGACCAGTACCAGTTCATCGAGTCGGCGTTCCTGCTCGCCGCGATCGTGCTCGGCGGTATGGGCACCATCGCCGGTGTGTTGCTGGGAGCAACGATCCTGAAGCTGCTGCCGGAGAAGCTGCGGTTCTTCTCGGAGTACCGGCTGCTGATGTTCGGCCTGCTGCTGGTGCTGATGATGCGGTTCCGGCCCGAGGGCCTGGTCGCGAGCAGACGGAGACAGCTCGAGTTCCACGAAGAGGACGAGGAGCTGGCCGTCGAGATCGAAGAGGAACGCCTGGCCGTCGGGGAGGCGAAATGACAGTGACCGAGTCCCGGCCCGCGGCCTCCCGGCCGATCGGCGAGCCGGTCCTGGAAGCCTCCGGCGTGACCATGCGGTTCGGTGGTCTGCTGGCGGTCAACAACGTCAACCTGACCGTCCGCGAGGGTGAGATCGTCGGTCTGATCGGCCCGAACGGGGCCGGTAAGACGACGTTCTTCAACTGCCTCACCGGTCTGTACAAGCCGACCAGCGGTCAGGTCCGGTTCGCCGGCGTACCGCGGAAGGCGCCGAAGGCCCCGAAGCTCAAGAAGGGCGAGGAGCTCGATCTGGAGGCTGTGCCGGTCCAGGAGCTCGCCGCGCTGTCGCCGTTGCCACCCAAGCCGCGGGCGGTCGTCCGGGCCGGGATGGCGCGGACGTTCCAGAACATCCGGCTGTTCGCGAACATGACCGCGCTGGAGAACGTGATGGTCGGGCGGTACTGCCGGACCAGCGCGGGCGCGCTCACGTCGGTCCTGCGGGGGCCGAAGTTCCGGCGCGAGGAGGAGGCGACCCGGGCCCGGGCGCAGGAGCTGCTCGACTTCGTCGGTCTCGGCCGCTCGACCGAGCACCTGGCCCGGAACATGCCGTACGGCGACCAGCGCCGGCTCGAGATCGCGCGGGCGCTGGCCACCGACCCGAAGCTCATCCTGCTGGACGAGCCGACGGCCGGTATGAACCCGCAGGAGACCCGGCAGGCGATGGACCTGATCTTCAAGATCCGGGACTCCGGGCTGTCGGTCGTGGTGATCGAGCACGACATGCGGTTCATCTTCAACCTGTGCGACCGGGTGCTGTGTCTGGTCCAGGGGGAGGCCCTGATCGAGGGCAGCCCGGACGAGGTGCAGTCCGACCCGCGGGTGATCGAGGCCTACATCGGCACCGGCGAGGACGACGAGGACGAGGCAACGGGAGAGGAGACCTCATGACCGCCATGCTCGAGGTCAAGGACCTGGAAGTTGCCTACGGCAAGATCCTTGCGGTGAAGAAGATCAGCTTCAGCGTGGAGCAGGGGCAGGTGGTGTCGCTGATCGGCACCAACGGCGCCGGCAAGACCACCACGCTGAAGACGATCTCCGGTCTGCTCCGGCCGACCGGCGGCGAGATCTGGTTCCAGGGTGAGCGGATCGACCACGTGGCGGCGCACGACATCGTCACCCGGGGTCTGGCCCACTCGCCCGAGGGCCGGCGGATCTTCCCGCGGCTGTCGGTCGAGGAGAACCTGATGCTCGGCGCGTTCTCGCGCCGGGACCCGACCGGCGTACGGACCGACCTGGAGTCCGCGTACGAGCTGTTCCCGATCCTGGGGGAGCGGCGCAAGCAGCCGGCCGGTACGTTCTCCGGCGGTGAGCAGCAGATGCTGGCGATGGGCCGGGCGATGATGAGCCGGCCGAAGCTGCTGATGCTGGACGAGCCGTCGATGGGTCTGTCGCCGATCATGATGAAGCGGATCATGTCGACGGTGACCGAGCTGCAGCGGCAGGGTACGACGATCCTGCTGGTCGAGCAGAACGCCCAGGCCGCGTTGAAGCGGGCCGACTTCGGCTACGTGCTCGAGGTCGGGAAGATCGTGCTGTCGGGCTCCGGCAGCGATCTGTTGGTGAACGACTCGGTCCGTAAGGCCTATCTCGGCGAGGACTGAGGGTTCGTCGCTGCTGGTTCAGTTGCGGATGACAACGAGCAACTGAACCAGCAGCGGCGCCACGATCAAGGCAGGTAGCAGGTCGGCGACTGCTACCTGCTTCAGTTTCAGCAGCCTGAGCGCCACGCCGATCAGCATCACCCCGCCGGTCGCGCCGAGTGCGGTCACATGAGCATCGGGCAGTACGTCGCCCAGCACCGCACCCACAGCCGTCATCGAACCCTGGACCACGAGTACGACGAGAGCCGACGCCGCCACGCCCCAGCCGAACGACGCGGCGAAGGCGATCGAGGTGAAGCCGTCCAGAACCGCCTTCAGGTACAGCTGATCCGCGCCGCGGCCGAGCCCGTCGGACAGCGAACCGAGGAACGTCAGCGGCCCGACGCAGAACACCATCGACGCCGACACGAACCCTTCGACGAACGTGCTCTGTCCCTCGCCGCGGTCGAAGCGGCGCTGCATCCAGGCGCCGAAACCTTCCAGCCGTTCCTCGATGTGCAGCAGCGAGCCGGTGATCCCGCCGATCAGCATCGCGCCCAGCACGATCAGCACCGGGGCGCTGTCACCGACCGCGTCGCTGAGCGCCTTGTCGCCGACGGTGAGTGCCGAGGAGATCGCGATCAGCAGCGTGACCAGGCCGATCGCATCGGTGACCAGGTCCCTGGTGCGGTGACTGAGCCGGTGTCCGACGAGTACGCCGAGTACCGAACCGACGAGCACTGTCGCGACGTTCACGACGGTCCCGATTCCGATGAACAAACTGGTCCCTCCGGACAGCTCTGGTCAGCTTTGCATGTGACCCCCGAGGGCCTACTGTTGCGCGAGGACGAGCGTATCGGCCCGTCCGTTCACCTCGGGGGTGGACCGGACCCAGGAGGTCGCTGTGGTGGCAGCCATCGAGGTGAGGGACGCACGCGTGGGTGACGCCGGCGCCCTGGTCGCGTTGTGGCGTGAGCTGACCACCGCCGGGCTACCGTCCCGGTTGCCCGCGCCGCCGTCGACCGCCGCCGCCGAGGTTGCCGTCAGCAAGCATGTGGACGATCCGTTCGGCCGGCTGCTGGTGGGCGAGCTGGACGGCGACATCCACGGCATGGCCTACCTGCGCAAGACCGCCGTCAGCCCGCTGCACGACGACACCACGGTCACGGTCGAGTACCTGCATGTCAGCGACACCGCCCGCCGGCACGGTCTCGGCAAGGCCCTGATCGCCGAGGCGGTCACCTGGGCCGAGCACGAGAGCTGCGCCCACCTCGCCGTCGTCGCGCCCGCGATCGCCCGCGAGGCGAACCGGTTCCTGGCCCGGCTCGGTCTCGGCCAGGCCGGCGTACTGCGGTTCGCGAACACGCACACGGTCCGTCGCCGGCTCGCCGCCGAGCACGCGCCGAACCTGCTGGCCCTGCTCTCGTCCCGCCGGTCCGCGTTCGCCCGCCGCGCCCAGCTCAGCGGCACAGTCGGCGGCTCGGTGGGCGGCACAGTAGGCGGCGCCGTGGTCAGCTCCCCGGCGGAGCCTGAATCAGCTGGCAAGTGATCCGCGCGGTGCAGACCCGCTTGTCCCGCTCGTCGGTGACGATCACTTCGTACGACGTCGTCGTCCGGCCGAGGTAGATCGGGGTCGCGACCCCGGTGACCACTCCCTCGCGGACCGCCCGGTGATGGGTCGCGTTGATGTCGACACCGACCGCGACCTTCCCGTACGTCGCCGCGTGCAGCGCGGAGCCGATCGAGCCGAGGCTCTCGGCCAGCACGCAGGACGCGCCGCCGTGGAGCAGACCGTACGGCTGCGTGTTGCCCTTGACGGGCATCGTGGCGACCACCCGCTCGGGTGACGCTTCGCTGACAACGATTCCCATCAGCTGGAGGAGCGTGCCCTCCATGCCCATACCCGGTCCGAGGTTCGTTTCATCTGTCACGGAAGCAGTGTGTCAGAACTGTCCACGGGACCCACTAGAGTCGGTGTGTGGCTCCAGATACCGACACCTCGACGATGACAAAGGACACCGCGACCCCGGGCACCGGGCGACCGCGGATCCTGCTGCTGGACGGGCACTCGCTGGCGTACCGGGCGTTCTACGCGCTCCCGGTGGAGAACTTCTCCACCACCACCGGGCAGCACACCAACGCGGTGTACGGGTTCACCTCGATGCTGATCAACATGCTCCGCGACGAGCAGCCGACGCATATCTGCGTGGCCTTCGACGTGTCCCGCAAGACCTTCCGCTCCGAGCAGTACGCGGAGTACAAGGCGGGCCGGTCGAAGTCGCCGGACGAGTTCAAGGGGCAGGTCTCGCTGGTCAAGGAGGTGCTGGAGGCGCTCCGGATCCCGACCACCGAGATCGACGGCTGGGAGGCCGACGACATCATCGCCACGCTGGCCACGCAGGCGTCCGAGCAGGGCTTCGAGGTGCTGATCAGCAGCGGTGACCGGGACGCGTTCCAGCTGGTCAGCGACGACGTCACAGTGCTCTACCCGAAGCGCGGTGTCTCCGAGATCGCCCGGATGGACCCGGCCGCGATCGAGGAGAAGTACGGCGTCCCCCCGCGGCTGTATCCGGATCTGGCCGCGCTGGTGGGGGAGCAGAGCGACAACCTGCCCGGCGTGCCCGGGGTCGGGCCGAAGACCGCGGCCAAGTGGCTGAACCACTTCGGCTCGCTGAACGACGTGGTCGACCGGGTGAACGAGATCAAAGGCAAGGCGGGCGAGTCACTGCGTGAGCACCTCGCGGACGTGATCCGGAACCGGCAGATCAACGAGCTGGTCCGCGACCTGACCCTGGACGTCGTGGTGGACGACCTGGCCCGGACACCGTGGGACCGGGACAAGGTCCACACGCTGTTCGACAGCCTGGAGTTCCGGGTACTGCGGGAGCGGCTCGTCGCCGAACACGAAGAGGTCGACGCGACAGTCGACCACGGGTTCGAGCTGGAGGGCGCGCAGCTGAAGCCGGGCGAGGTGGCGGCCTGGCTCAAGGAGCACGTGAGCACGGGCGAGCGCGTCGGCGTCGCGGTCCAGGGCAGCTGGGGCGGCGGGACCGGCCAGATCACCGGGCTCGCGCTGGCGAACACGTCCGGCGCCGCGGCCTGGTTCGACCCGACGATGATGACGCCGGACGACGAGGCCGCGTGGAAGACCTGGCTCGCCGACGAGAAGCAGCCGAAGGCGCTGCACGACGTGAACGGTCCGCTCCTCGGCTTCCTGGAGCGCGGCTGGACGCTCGGCGGCCTGAGCTCGGATACCCAGCTCAGCGCGTACCTGGTCCGTCCGGACCAGCGTGCGTACGACCTGGCCGACCTGACCGTGCGGTACCTCAAGCGCGAGCTGCGCAACGAGGAGGCCGACAACGGCCAGCTCAGCTTCGACGACGTCGAGGGCGGCCCGGCTGCGGACCACACGATGCTGCGTGCCCGCGCGATCGCCGATCTCGCCGACACGCTCGACACCGAGCTCGAGAAGCAAGCCGGTACTCCGCTGCTCGCGGACGTCGAGTTGCCGTTGATCCAGGTGATCGCGGCGATGGAGCGTGACGGCATCGCGGTCGACCGGCCGTACCTGGAGCAGCTCGAGGAGCGGTTCGCGACCGGGGTGCGGGAGGCCGCGACCTCGGCGTACGAGGTGATCGGTAAGGAGATCAACCTCGGGTCGCCGAAGCAGCTGCAGGTGGTGCTGTTCGACGAGTTGCAGATGCCGAAGACGAAGCGGACCAAGACCGGGTACACCACGGACGCGGACTCGCTGCAGGCGCTGTTCGAGAAGACCGAGCACCCGTTCCTCGCGTACCTGCTGGCGCACCGGGACGCGACCCGCCTGCGGCAGACGGTCGAGGGCCTGCTGAAGACGATCAGCCCGCGCGACGGCCGGATCCACACGACGTTCAACCAGACGATCGCGGCGACCGGGCGGCTCAGCTCGACCGACCCGAACCTGCAGAACATCCCGATCCGGACCGAGGAGGGCCGCCGGATCCGGCAGGCCTTCATCGTCGGCGAGGGCAACGAGTCGCTGATGTCGGCGGACTACAGCCAGATCGAGATGCGGATCATGGCGCACGTGTCGAAGGACCAGGGCCTGATCGACGCGTTCAACTCCGGGATGGACTTCCACTCGGTGACCGCGTCCCGGGTGTTCTCGGTCGAGCCGGGTGACGTGACGCAGGAGCAGCGCGCGAAGATCAAGGCGATGAACTACGGCCTGGCGTACGGACTGTCGGCGTACGGGTTGAGTCAGCAGCTGAAGATCGGCGTCGACGAGGCCAAGGGCCTGATGGACGAGTACTTCGAAGGCTTCGGCGGCGTGCGGGACTACCTGCGCTCGATCGTGATCGACGCAGGCAAGACCGGGTACACCGAGACGATCCTGGGCCGCCGGCGGTACCTGCCGGACCTGACCAGCGACAACCGCCAGCGCCGCGAGATGGCCGAGCGGATGGCACTGAACGCCCCGATCCAGGGCTCGGCCGCCGACGTGATCAAGATGGCCATGCTCAAGGTCGATGCGTCGCTGCGCGAGTCCGACCTGAAGTCGCGGATGCTCCTTCAGGTCCACGACGAACTGGTCTTCGAGATCGCCCCCGGCGAACGCGAGGCGCTTGAGGAACTGGTCCGCCACGACATGGGCCACGCGGTCGAGATGGACGTCCCGCTGGACGTCTCAGTGGGCGTCGGCCGCACCTGGCACGAAGCCGCCCACTAGCTCGGCTCCGCGGTCAGATACACCGGCGTCGGATCGGGGGAGAGGGCGTTCTGGATGGACGCCTGCTCCCGGTCCGTCAGCTCGGGCAGGTCGTTCAGCGGCCACCAGCGGACGTCGAGAGACTCGTCGTCGTTGACCCGCGGCTCGCCGCGCAGCGGGCGGCAGCGAAAGCACAGGTCGAGGAACTGGACCTGGTCGCCGTTCGGGTAGCTGGCCGGCGGGAGCGACTCGAGACTGACCAGGCGCACGATCTCGGCCTCGACGGCAGTCTCCTCCTGGATCTCGCGGATCAGGCCGACAGCCGGCTGCTCGCCGGGCTCGAGGATGCCGGAAACCAGGCTCCAGCGGCCGTTGTCGGCACGCCGTACCAGCAGGACCTGTTCATGCTCGTCCAGGACCACGGCGGTGACGCCGGTCAGCCACAGCAGGTCGTGGCCGATCTTCTCGCGCAGGTCGAGGATGAACTTCGGTGTCGGCATGCCCAGCACCCTATAGAACGGCCCGGCGCGGGTTTCTTGACGCAAGAAAGTTGGATCGTCCAGCGCAAGCGGTAAGCGCTTGCCGCGCAAGATACCGACAGTGATGGACCGATCTCGGTCAGTGCTCGTCGAGGCCTTCCGTGCAAGCGCTTTCTATGTCATTCTCCGGGGCAAAGATCCGAGATCCTATCGGATATCGCTCTCGGATATTTCGTCTTTTGTTCCGACCAGCCGCCAGGAGGAACCATGCCGAACGATGACGCGCGCCCTGGAGTCAGCCGTCGATCATTGATCGCGGGAGCACTCGGCCTGACCGCGGCGACTGCCGGCGGCGGCCTGCTCAGCGGGTGCAGCGGCAAGAGCAACGCCGGCGCCGCGGCCGCAGGTGCCGGCGAGGCCGCTCCGAGCGTGACGCTCGGCCCGAAGCTGACCACCGTGCAGTACCCGGAGGGGTATGTCGGGCCGGTCGCCCGCACGCTGAAACCGCTCACAACCGAGAAGGTCACGTTCAAGATCGTCGTCCAGCAGGACGTGACGATCGGCGACTGGAAGACCAACGCGTTCACGAAGTGGCTCGAGCAGAAGACCGGTGTGCACATCGAGTGGAGCCAGATCGGCGGCACCGACGACGACGTGATGACCAAGGTCAACGCGATGATCGCGGCCGGCGACATCCCGGACGCGTTCCTCGGGATCGGGTTCACCCGCTCCCAGCTCTTCCTGTACGGCGCACAGGGACTGTTCACCGACGTCGGGCAGCACCTCGACGCCTATGCGCTGAACCTGCAGCAGGCGATGAAGGACTACCCGGAGACCCGCAAGCTGATCCAGGCGCCGGACAAGAAGATCTACTCGTTCCCGGGGATCAACGACTGCTTCCACTGCCGGGCCATCGACGGCCGCGCGTGGCTGAACGTCGACTGGATCAAGCAGGTCGGGCTGGCGATGCCGAAGACCACCGACGAGTTCCGCGAAGTACTGCGTGCGTTCAAGAAGGCGGACCTGGCCGGCAACGGTAAGACCATCCCGTTCGCGGGCTACAACGAGGCTCCGATCGACCCGTTCTTCATGAACGCGTTCCTCTACGATCCGGGCGAGCCGTGGCTGGTGGTCAAGGACGGCAAGGTCGACGTCGCGTTCGACAAGGACGAGTGGCGCGAGGGCCTGAAGTACGTGAACGGCCTCTACAAGGAAGGGCTGATCAGCCGGGACGTCTTCACCGCCGATGGCGACCAGTTGAAGCGGTACGGCAACGCGCCGGGCAAGCCGCTGATCGGCGGCGCCCGGTCGAACTACTGGGGCAACTTCCTCGACATCGACCAGAAGGACCCGAACGCCCGCTGGCGTCAGTACGAGGCCTGCCCGCCGCTGAAGGGTCCGAACGGCGTCCAGTACGCCGCCTGGGACTACCTCACCGTCGGCGTCGAGGTCGCGCATCTGGTGATCACGAAGAAGTGCGCCAAGCCGGATCTGCTGGTCCAGTGGGCCGACGCGCAGTACGAGCTGGAGGCGATCCTGCGCGGGTACGGCGGCCCGAAGTTCGCGTGGGCGAAGAAGGGCGATCTCGGGATCAACGGCAAGCAGGCGGTCTACGGCTTCGACGCGACCTGGAACTCGCAGAAGAACCTCAACTGGGGCCAGGACAACCCGATGTACCGCTCGCAGGACTTCCGGCTGGGCGAGCGGGTGGTGCCTGGTGACCTCACCTTCGAGAAGCCGTTGTACGAGCAGACCAAGGAGCGGTTCTTCCCGCTCAAGCAGCCGCAGGAGATGCAGTTCCCGCCGGTGACGCTGGACGAGGATCAGGCCGCGCAGGAGGCCGAGCTGCGGACGAACCTCAAGGGCGAGGTGAACCAGTCGTTCGCGAAGTTCCTCACCGGGCAGCTCGACCCGAACGACGACGGCGCTTGGAACGACTACAAGGACCGGGTCAGCAAGATCGGCGTGAAGCCTTATCTCGAGCTGCAGCAGGCCGCCTACGAGACGTACAACGGATGAGCGCCGGGACACTGCCGCCTGACGAGACGCGGCTGGCGGTCGGCTCTTCGATCCAGGACACCCGCGGCGACAAGATCGCGATGGCGTGCATCTACACCGCGCTGGGTCTGTTCTGCCTGGCGATCCTGTATCCGCTCGTCTACGTCCTCAGCGCCTCGGTGAGCAACACCAGGAAGGTGTCGGCCGGCGAGGTCTGGCTGTGGCCGGTCGGGTTCACGCTGGATGCCTACCGGGCGATCTTCGACTACAAGGCGATCGTCAGCAGCTTCGGCAACTCGGTGTACTACGCGGTCGCCGGCGCGCTGGTGGCGACGGTCCTGACCCTGCTCGCGGCGTACCCGTTGTCCCGGAAGGGCCTGCCGGGCAAGGGCATCATCATGGGCGCGTTCGTGTTCACGATGATGTTCAACGGCGGACTGATCCCGACGTACCTGGTGGTGGATCAGCTCGGACTGCTGAACACGCGCTGGGCGATCATCCTGCCGACCGCGCTGGCGGTCTGGAACGTGATCATCACCCGGACCTACTTCATGGTGACGATCCCGGAGGAGCTGGTCGAGGCCGGGAAGGTGGACGGCTGCAGCGACTTCAGCTTCTTCTGGCGGGTGGTGCTGCCGCTGAGCAAGCCGATCATCGCGGTGAACCTGTTGTTCTACGCGGTCGGGCAATGGAACTCGTTCTTCAACGCGCTGATCTACCTGACCAACGAGCACCTGTTCCCGCTGCAGGTGGTGCTGCGGCAGATCCTGATCCAGTCCAAGGTCGACCCGTCGCAGATGCAGGACACCAGCAAGCTGCTGCAGATGCAGGAGTTGCAGCAGCAGCTGAAGTACTCGCTGATCGTGATCGGGATGATCCCGCCGCTGCTGGTCTACCCGTTCGTGCAGAAGCACTTCGTCAAGGGAGCCATGGTCGGCTCCTTGAAGGGATAGCCGATGGCGACCTCGACAGAAGCTCGCTCGACCGTCCGGTCCGCCACCCACAAGCGGACCCGGAGCGCGAAGAACGCGGTCGGCCTGGGGCTGCGGATGCGGCGCAACTGGCAGCTGTACGCGATGCTCGCGCTGCCGCTGATCTGGCTGGCGATCTTCGCCTACTGGCCGATGTACGGCGTGATCATCGCGTTCAAGGACTACAACGTGGTGCAGGGGATCTGGGGCAGCCCGTGGGCCGGGATGAAGTACTTCCACCGGTTCGTGGAGTCGTACCAGTTCTGGCGGCTGATCAAGAACACCGTGTACCTGCACGTCTATGAACTCGTGGCGACGTTCCCGCTGCCGATCATTCTCGCGCTCTGCCTGAACACCGTCCGGAAGAAGTGGTTCAGCCGTGCGTCGCAGCTGATCACCTATGCGCCGCACTTCATCTCGACCGTGGTCGTGGTGGGTCTGCTCGTCGTACTGACCAGCCCGAACACCGGCGTGACCAACAAGTTCATCGGCCTGTTCGGGTTCGGTCCGGCCAACGTGATGGGTGACTCCGGCATGTTCCGGCACCTCTACGTGTGGTCCGGGGCGTGGCAGACGATGGGGTTCGCCGCGATCATCTACCTGGCCGCGCTGACCAGTGTGCCGCCGGAACTGCACGAGGCGGCGATCGTGGACGGGGCGTCGCGGTTGCGGCGGATCTGGCACATCGACCTGCCGGCGATCGTGCCGGTGGCGGTGATCCTGCTGATCCTGGACATCGGCAGGATCCTGTCCGTCGGGTTCGAGAAGGTGCTGCTGATGCAGAACAGCCTCAACCTCGATGTCGCCGAAGTGATCGATACGTACGTCTACAAGATCGGTCTGGCCTCGGCGGTACCGCAGTTCAGCTATGCGACCGCGATCGGGCTGTTCAGATCGGTGATCGGGTTGGTCCTGCTGGTGCTGGCGAACACCTTCGCCCGCCGGTTCGCGAAGTCCAGCCTGTGGTGAGCTAGTCGCCGGCCTGGCGGTGGAGTCCGGTCGCCAGGGCGGCGGAGAGCAGGAGCGCGCAGGTGCTGGTCATTGCGACCAGCACCTTCACGCCGTTCAGGCCGGTGGCGATGCCGGTGCCCAGGACGATCCCGGCCGCCACCGCGAGTACGACGAGGCCGATCCAGATCAGCAGCGCGGCGCGCTTCTCCTGCTGCGCGATCGCGGCGTACACGACGAGTTGGAGTACGGCGTACGCGGAGCCGGAGACTGCGAACAGCCAGGTGTACGGGCCGAGTGGCGCGTACTTCTCCTTGCCGCCGATCACCTCGACGACGACGCCGGGCAGGATCAACGTACCGACGACCGCGCAGACACCGAGGCCCGCGACGGCCATGATCGCGCGCCGCAGCCGGACGGTGTCGCCGGGGGAGTTGGCGAGCGACGGGAACACCAGCACGATGACGAACTGCGGCAGGAACAGACAGGCCTTCGCGATGATCAAGCCGGCCGCGTAGTACCCGCTGTCCTTCTCGTCGAGCAGGGCGCGGGCGAAGAGCACGTCCGCGTTCGCGAGCGCGAAGAACGCGAGCAGCGTGTGCGTGCCGTGCACGGACTCTCGCAGTACGTCCTTGACCTGCTGGCCGGTCGAGCCCGTCGATCCGCGGAGGAAGAACTGACCCAGCAGGGCCGGTACGGCGGCGCCGAGCGCGAGACCGGCCATGGCCCAGTCCAGCGACGGGTGGATCAGCAGTGCGCCGCCGCCGAGCACCAGTCGACCGACGCCGGTCGAGAAGTAGACCGCGGCCAGCTCTGTCCAACGCTTGCTGCCCTGCAGTACGCCGAGCTGCGAACCCATCAGCGTGAGGCCGCCCAGCGTCGGCGCCAGCAGCAGGATCGCAACGACCGAGTCGATGTGAAGCAGCCACATGAACAGCGGCGTCAGTACTAGGCAGAGCGCTGTGAGTCCCAGAGCAGATCGGCGGCCTGCGCGCAGCATCGCGTCAGCCAGCGCGGCCGCGCCGTCGCCGGTGTGCGTAGCGAGCTGGCGAGCACCTGCGGCCTGCAGACCCAGTGAGGCGACGTTGCCGATCAGCAGCAGACCGAGGAGAGCGGTGATCGCTCCGAACTCCTCGGGCATCAGCAGGCGCGAACCGATCAGCGTGAACCCGTAGGCGGCCACATTCATGATCGCCATCGCGACGGCGACCACGGTGGCGCTGCGCAGGAAGGCACTGCGCGGCGCCTGCGGTTGGGTGGTGCCCGACGTCATACTGCGCTGCCTCAGATCGGTGGGGTGATATTGCCGACCTCACGGTACGGCAACGATGCCGTCCGGAAGCCGCCGGATCCGTTAATGTCCCGCCGGTGGGGAGGCTGAAAGCAGGTAGTTCGGAGCAGGTGGTCTGGCGAGCTCGGCTCGTGCTGGGCTGCCTGGCTCTGGTGGCGCTGTGCTTTCAGCAGGCTCCGGGCAAGATCCTTGCGGACAGCAGGATCGAGCTGACCGCGGCACCCGGACGGTTCCTCTCGCGAGCTCTGCACTTGTGGGACCCGCACACGGCCTTCGGTCAGGTGCAGAGCGACGCCTTCGGCTACCTCCTGCCGATCGGGCCGTTCCACTGGCTGCTGGACGCGTTGTCAGTTCCGGACTGGATCACCCAGCGGCTCTGGTGGTCGCTGGTCCTCTGCGTCGCCTTCCTCGGTATCTGGAAGCTCTGCAGCGTCCTGGAGTACGGCGTGCCGTGGACCCGTTTCGCGGTGGCACTGCTCTACGCGCTCGTGCCGCGCGTGTTCGGCGAGTTCCCGATCGAGGTGTGGCCGATGGCCATGGCTCCGTGGATCCTGCTGCCACTCGTCTCACCGCGTGCCCGCTCCGGCTGGTGGCGCGCCAGCTGGTCGGCTCTGGCGTTCGCGCTGATCGGCGGCGCGGACCCGGTCGCGGGTGCGGCGACGCTCGTCGTACCGCTGGTCTGGCTGATCAGCCATGCGAAACTGAAGCTCGCACTGGGCTGGCTCGGCTTTGTGGTGGCCGCGTCGGTCTGGTGGCTGGTGCCGCTCGCGTTGCTGTTCCAGTACGGCGCTGCGCCGCCAGGCCCGCGCTGGCTGCCGGTGATCGGTGTGGTCGTCGGAGTGCCGCTCGCAGTCGCCGGAGCGCACTACCTGCGTCGCCTGGCCAATGTGTCCGTGTCCCGAGGCGTCAGCCGCCGTGTCGTACCGGCCGTCGTCGCGTGCCTGGCGGTGGCTGCAGCCGCGCCCGTGGTCCTGCTGCGACCGGACGGCGCGTCGGCTGCGATCCCAGCGCACTGGAACGCGGCGGCAGCGTGGCTGGACGATCAGTCTGCCCCGGGCAGTGTGCTGCTCCTGTCCACCACGACCGAGCCCCTCACGGCATTGGTCAAGCGACCGATGGCCGCGCTGACGGCTGACGTGCAGCGCCGCGTCGACTCCGGTGTCGGCGACCAGACGCTGCGGCAGGAGCTCAACCACGACGGCGTCCGGTACGTCGTCGTACGCAATGACCTGGCGGACACGCTCGCGATCCACGAGAGCCTGGCCGACGCCGGCATCGGACGAGTCGCGTACTTCGGTCCCGGCGGGCCGACCCGGATCGCGTACCCGAGCGTGGAGATCTACGACGTCGGCGCGACCACGCCGGGGCGCCTGATCCCGCGGTCCCGGCTCGTGGCGGTCGACGGTACGGCTGACGACGTACCGACCGTCGTGACGGCGCTCGGCGGGAGTGGGAGCGCAGTACTGCGTGAGGACAACAAGCTTGACGGACTGCCGTTGATCGATACCGATGTGAGCCAGGCAGTCGATCAGCAGCCGAGTGCGGTCGTGTTGCGGAGTCAGCAGATCGGGCGCTCCGGCTGCTTGCACCTCGGGGTACGGGCGCTGTGCAGCCAGGATCAGGCTGCTGATGAACCACGTGGTCTTTCTCGGACGGTGCAGTTGCCGCAGGCCGCGTCGTACGAGCTGCGGGGTATGGCCTTGCCGAAGGACGGTGAGGCGCTGGAGCGGCTGTTGCCGGTGGCCGGCGCGATCACCGCTACCGCGTCCTCGCGGGCCGTCACGGCGCCGGAGGGACGGCCGGGGGCAGCGGTCGACCGCGACCCCGGGACGAGTTGGCAGGCGGATCCGGATGACCCGAAGCCGAGCCTGACGCTGAAGTTGCCTGCGGCAAGGGATGTGCGGGGGCTGCGCTTCCAGTCCGACACCTACCTGGACGGCTCGCGGCCGGCCGAGGTCGCGCTGCACTTCGACGGTGGCGGGTCGATCCGGGCCACGGTCGACGCCGACGGATACGTCCGGTTCGCGGCGCGGCACGTGCAGACGATCAAGATCGACTTCACCGCGACGAAGCCGTTGCAGGACGCGCATCGCAGCCCGGTCGGGGTCACCGAGGTCGCCGTGCTGGGCGCGGACGAGCTGCGCAAGGCAGTCGATCCGGACCGACGCGTCCCGTCGTACTGCGGGAACGGGCCGGTGGTGCGCATTGACGGTGTAGCTGCGACGACGCAGGTCGCGGCGACGATGCGGGACCTGCTGAAGCGGCGGCCTGTGCCGTTCAGCCTGTGTGGTGCGACTTCGGTGTCGCTGCGGTCCGGGAGCCACCGCGTCGAGGTGCTCGCAGGCGGTGGGGTCGTGCCGATCGAGACGACGCTGGTCAAGGCCGGGTTCGGCGACGTGTCCGTGACGCCGGTGCAGGGTGTGGACGTGTGGCGTCCGAACCCGGCGGAGCTGACGGTCGAGGTGCCGGACGCCGACGAGCAGTCCGTGCTGGCGGTCGCGCAGAACTACAACGCGGGCTGGGAGGCGTACGACAGCACCGGCCACAAGCTGACGCCGATCCGGATCGGCGGCTGGCAGCAGGGATGGGTACTGCCCGCTGGACCCGAGCAGGTCGTCACGGCCAGCTTCATGCCGGCTCGGAGCTATCGCGCCGGGCTGCTGCTCGGACTGGTCACACTGCTGGCAGTCCTGGCCACCGCAGTGTTCTTCCCGAAGCGCAGGACCGGCCGCTCGATCAGGCGGTAACTCGCGGCGGCCAGCACGACCGCACCCACCAGCGTCACCAGCAGCTGTACTGCGAACGGCCCGCGCATCACTCCCAGTACGACGAACCCGTACACCACCACGCCGTACGACAGCCGTGCACCGATCTGCGCCGGGCGACCACCCAGCACGCGGACTGTCCTCGCCGAGGGCGTCAGGATCGGGAAGAGCGCGCATGCGACGACTGCGGTGTAGAGCAGGCCCTTGAGCAGTGCCTGCGCCGGTGTGGGCGCGGAGTGGTCGTACGGTCCCGCGAGCGGGGTCGCGGAGATCAGTAGCAGCGCGGCGGCGATTCCCCAGAGCGTTCCGGGGACTCTGGTCAGCGTGTCGAGTGCAGACGGGCCCAGGCGACCTGTGGCGCGGGCGACCTGCCAGAGCGCCAGGCCCATGCCGACCGCGAACCAACCGAGGTACCCGGGTAGCCAGAGGCCCGCCTGCGGGTGATCGGTTGCCGTGACTGCTGCCATCCACACCGGGCCGAGCACGGTCAGCGCGACCAGCACCAGGAGCCGCCAGCGGACACTGCGGCGGGTCGGTCGCTCGTAGCCGGTCAGCAGTCGGCCAAGTCCGGGGAGGAGCAGATAGAAGGGCAGTGGTGTGAGGACGGCCCACCGGAGGTACGTGGTCGCCGGGTGTGGGACGAAGGCGATCGACAGCACGATGGTGATCAGCAGCGCGGGCAGGATCCGCAGCGCACGGCCACGCAGGTAGGGCAGCGTGAGCGGCGGCTCGGTGGCCGAGAACCAGGCGACGACGTGCGGCCGGTAGAGCAGGAAGCCGGAGATCGCGCAGAAGATCGCCCAGCCGACGTCCAGCCGGGACACGACACCAGCAAGTGGCGCATGCGTCTGCAGGCCGACCTGTGCGATCACCACTGCGATCGCGGCGATCGCTCGCAGCCCGTCGACTGCCGGGAATCGGGTCATGCGCCCAGCGCCTTGTGTGCGGTCCAGATGGCAGTGCCGGGTACGAGCGGTCCGCGTTCGGGACCCCAGCCGCCCCAGATCAGCTCGTGCCCGGCCGGCCACTCCGGCTCGAGCAGGTCGTCGACGACAAAGCCGGCGCCGGTCAGCTCGCGGATCCAGTCGCCGGTGGTGCGGTGGTGCTCGGCATACACCGGCGTACCGGAGTCGTCGACCTCGACGTACGGCGTCCGGTCGAAGTACGAGTGGGTGATGCGCAGTCCGGCCGGCGACGGGTCGTCGGGCATCGTCCAGCGGAAGGGGTGGGTCACCGAGAACACCAGCAGGCCGCCGGGTCGCAGCACGCGGGCCAGCTCGCGGAACGCCGTACCGACGTCGGCGACGAAAGGCAGTGCGCCGAAGGCGGAGCAGGCGATGTCGAAGGTGCTGTCGGCGTACGGCAGGGCTACCGCGTCTGCCGCGACGGTGCGGACCGACGTACCGGTCTGGGCGTCCAGGTCCTTGGCGACCCGGAGCTGCTCGAGAGAGATGTCGAAGGCAACCACATCCGCTCCCTGGCCGACGAGCCAGCGTGAGCACTGGGCCGCGCCGCAGCCGACCTCGAGGATCCGCCTGCCCTTGACCGGACCGAGCAGCCGGGCCGACTCCTCGTCCACACCCTCGGGAGACCAGATGAACCGGTCGTCGCCGAGGAAGTCGCCGTGCTCCTCCAGGTACTCGTCAGCTGCCGAGTCCCAGTAGGTGCGACTGGCCCGCGAGGTCTCCACCTCGGTCAGTTCCACCCGTACCGGCCTGTTCACCCCGCACACTCTAGTGTCGAAACCATGAGCGACTTCGCCGCTAGTGCTGTTCCGTTGCCAGGCGGTTACCAGGGCCAGACCTACGCGGTCAGTGCGGGCGGTGAGGACGCCGTACTGAAGCTGTACGTGAAGGACCCCGCGCGGGCAGCTGTGGATGCCGCACTGCTCCAGTTGGTGCGTGGGCTGCTCCCGGTACCGCGGGTGCTCGACGTGAAGCGGGAGGGCGCGCCGGACGATCCGCCGTACCTGCTGACCGAGAGGTTGCCGGGCGTGAACCTGGAGGTCTACCTGGCGACGGCCGGGGAGGACGAGCGGCGGTACGTCGGGCAGCAGTTGGGCGAGCTGCTCGCGCGGTTGAGCGGGATGCCGTTCCGCTCCTTTGGGCTGTTCCGGGACGGGGACCTCGGGATCGAGCCGCTCCGCGGGGACCTGGAGCAATACCTCGACAGCCTGGACCTCGGGATGACTCCGGCGCAGCGGGAGGGCCTGGAGAGCGTGTTCATGGACGCCGAGGACCTGCTGGCCGAGGGCGTCGACCGGTTCTGCCTCGTGCACAGCGACTTCAACCCGAAGAACCTGCTGGTGGACCCGGAGACGGTCCGGATCACCGGGCTGATCGACTGGGAGTTCGCCCACGCCGGCTCGCCGTACGCCGATCTGGGCAACCTGCTGCGGTTCTGCACGGACCCGGTGCTGGCCCGGCCGGTGCTCGACGTACTGCGGGGGAGTGGGCTGCTGGGGTCCGACCGGCTGGTCGATCTCGGCCGGGCGGCGGATCTGTGGGCGCTGCTGGACCTCGCCGCGCGGACGCCGCGGCATGAGGTCGCCGCCGCGGCGCACCGGCTGGTCTTCCGAATGGCGGACACCGGACACCTCTCCGCAGGCCGTCCGGACCTGGAGGTCGTACTCTGAGGTCAATGGCATGTGGAGAGACCTCGGCAGGCGCTCGGTAGGCACCGGGTGCCCCAGGTTGTGCTGCCTTCGTAAAGACCGGTATTCTGTCAGATGCGCTATGGGCCCGCGCGACCTCGGACCGAGCAGGCTCGTGACTCGCAGCAGTCGGTGGTGAATCTGTCGTCTTCAGGCAATCCCGCGGTTTGGTGCGATCCAAAGGTTCATGACGCAACCGCACGACACCACCAGTCCACGGAGCAACCCACCACATGACGGCCAGCATCGAGGCTCCCCTCGACCCCGCAGTGCGCAACACCCCGCAGGTAGCGGTCAATGACATCGGGTCGGAGGAAGACTTCCTCGCGGCGATCGATCAGACCATCAAGTACTTCAACGACGGCGACATCGTCGAGGGCACCATCGTCAAGGTCGACCGGGACGAGGTCCTGCTCGACATCGGTTACAAGACCGAAGGCGTGATCCCCTCCCGCGAGCTGTCGATCAAGCACGACGTCGACCCGAACGAGGTCGTCAACGTCGGCGATCACGTCGAGGCCCTGGTTCTCCAGAAGGAGGACAAGGAAGGCCGTCTGATCCTCTCGAAGAAGCGCGCCCAGTACGAGAAGGCCTGGGGCACGATCGAGAAGATCAAGGAAGAGGACGGCGTCGTCACCGGCACCGTCATCGAGGTCGTCAAGGGTGGACTCATCCTCGACATCGGCCTCCGTGGCTTCCTGCCGGCCTCGCTCGTCGAGATGCGCCGGGTCCGCGACCTCCAGCCGTACGTCGGCCAGGAGATCGAGGCCAAGATCATCGAGCTGGACAAGAACCGCAACAACGTGGTCCTGTCCCGCCGGGCGTGGCTGGAGCAGACGCAGTCCGAGGTGCGGATGAACTTCCTCACCCAGCTGCAGAAGGGCCAGATCCGCAAGGGTGTCGTCTCCTCGATCGTCAACTTCGGTGCGTTCGTGGACCTCGGCGGCGTCGACGGTCTGGTGCACGTCTCGGAGCTGTCCTGGAAGCACATCGACCACCCGACCGAGGTCGTCGAGGTCGGCCAGGAGGTCACCGTCGAGGTGCTGGACGTCGACATGGACCGCGAGCGCGTCTCGCTGTCGCTGAAGGCGACCCAGGAAGACCCGTGGCAGCAGTTCGCCCGGACCCACCAGATGGGCCAGATCGTGCCCGGCAAGGTCACCAAGCTGGTTCCGTTCGGTGCGTTCGTCCGCGTGGAGGAGGGCATCGAGGGTCTGGTGCACATCTCCGAGCTGGCCGAGCGGCACGTCGAGATCCCGGAGCAGGTCGTCCAGGTCAACGACGACGTCATGGTCAAGATCATCGACATCGACCTGGAGCGGCGCCGGATCTCGCTGTCGCTCAAGCAGGCCAACGAGGGTGTGGACCCGGTCTCGGACGACTTCGACCCGACGCTCTACGGCATGACGGCGACGTACGACGACCAGGGCAACTACATCTACCCCGAGGGCTTCGACCCGGAGACGGGCGAGTGGCTCGAGGGCTTCGACGCGCAGCGTGAGGAGTGGGAGCGGCAGTACGCCGAGGCCCACACGCGCTGGGAGGCCCACAAGAAGCAGATCGAGGACGCCAAGACGGCAGACGTCGAGGCCGGCGAGGCATCGACGTACTCCTCCGCTGCTGCCCCGAAGGACGACGCCCCCGTCGAAGGCGCCCTCGCCTCCGACGAGGCCCTCCAGGCCCTCCGCGAAAAACTGACCGGCCAGGGCTGATCAGTTAGTTAGCACCCACGAAGCCCCCGCATCCTCTCCGGATGCGGGGGCTTCGTACGTTTTTGGGGCCTATTCAGAAACAAGGAAAGAAGAACAACAAGAAGAAGAGATATAGATTGGTGGCGGCTTCGGTGGTGAACCACCACTCTGAAGAGAGAGAACAAGAAAAAGACAGAGAAATACAAAAGATGGAGTGGGAGTTGGGTGCGTGGCCGGTCCGGCGGTCCGGTAGCGGTCGGCCTTGCTTCACACCCGCGCCGGATCGGCTGCCACTCTCGACCCGCTCCGTGTGCTACAGCCGGCCGGCGGAGGCCCGTTCCGCCTCCAACCGTGATCGGAAAGCCGAGCCCAGCCAGGCACCCAACTCCCTCTCTATCTTCTCTTTCTCTTTTCTTTAAATATTCTTGTCCTTGAAGGTCTTCAGTGTTTCTGCGCCGACCGTCACCGGACCGGCGGACTCAGCCAGGCAGCCAACTGCCTCTCTATCTTTTGTTTCCTTTGTTCTTGTTTTTGATTATCTTCTTTGCTTTTAGTCGTATGGGCGGCGGATGCGGGGTTTGCCTAGGTCGGTGCCCCATTGGCCTCGGCCTTCGCCTTTTAGGCGCATTTTTAGTTCCATTACGTGGGCTCGGGCGCCGCTGGCGGAGAAGAAGCCGATGCGGTAGGGCTCGTTGGGGGCGCCTGCCTCCCACGCCGGCACCTGTTGCTCGCCGTAGCGGACGAGGCGGACAGGCGGGTCCTCGCCGGCCTGGATTCGCGCCGCGTCTTGCGCGCACGCCGGGACCTTGCGGGTCGGGCCGCTGCGTGGGGTCCAGACGACGTCTCGTGCGGCCGGGCCGTGCTGGGGGTTGAAGAAGCACGGCGTACGGCGTTCCGGCGGCGGATCGCCCGCGACCCGCGCGCGAACGCACGCCAGCGCGTACCTGCCCGCCGTCAGCGTGTCGACGATCGCACTGATCGCCTCGAACGAGCTGAGCCGATCGACCAGCCGCTCGGCGGTCTCGTACGCATCCAGCGCGGTCTGGTAGTCGTGCCGAGTCTCGGCATCGAGCGCACTGCCCTCCAGCAGCTCACCGAGCCGAGCCAGCTCCTCCCCGAACTGGACAACGTCCTCCTCGGCCATCACCCGGACGTGTCTCAGCTCCTGCGCATCCTGACGCCGTCGCCACCACCCCATAAGCCATGCTAGGCCCGTGGATAGGGTGCTGGGGTGCTGAGAGTAGGACTGACTGGCGGGATCGGGGCCGGGAAGAGTGCCGTCTCGTCGCGGCTGGCCGAGCGGGGCGCGGTCGTGATCGACTCCGACGTACTGGCTCGGGAGGTGGTCGCGCGGGGGACCGACGGGCTCGACGAGGTGGTCGCGGCGTTCGGTTCCGGCGTACTGACGGCCGACGGGGACCTGGACCGGCCGGCGCTGGGGAAGATCGTGTTCGGCGACGAGACCGCCCGGCGGAAGCTGGAGGCGATCGTCCACCCACGGGTCCGTGCGCGGGCCGCCGAGATCGAGCACGAGTCGCCCGAGGACGCGATCGTGGTGCACGACATCCCGCTGCTGGTGGAGACCGGCCAGGCCGGCAGGTTCGACGTCGTACTCGTGGTCGACGTACCGGTCGAGGTGCAGGTCGAGCGGCTGACCGCACAGCGCGGGATGACTGACGCGGAAGCGAAGCAGCGGATCGCCAGCCAGGCGTCCCGGGAGGACCGGCTCGCGGCAGCGGACGTGGTGGTGGACAACTCCGGCAGTCTCGCCGAGCTGGACCACCGCATCGACCAGGTGTGGGAACAACTCACAGGCCACGGTCCGGATACGAAAAGGTGACCCTCGCGCGGTAAATGATGAATCCGGGACCGGCTGTACAAGAATCTGTCCCGGTCCGGCCCGGGGTGACTCCTGCAGGCCGGCCACCGACGGCGCGCCCCGCGCCGGTCCGGACGTCCGAAGTAGGGAGGATGGCGTGGTGTGTCCGCGCTGCAGCTCTGACGTCCCCGAGGTCTCGCATTTCTGCCACCACTGTGGCAACGACATGCGTACCGGGGATGCCGAGCGCAAGAAGGCGTACGCCGCCAGGCCCGATGAGCCGGTGGCGTCGTTCAAACTGGTCTCGACGATCATGCCCCAGGGCTCCGGCCAGCAGCCGTACACCTACAAGGTCGCGCTCGGCATCGCCCTGCTGCTGACCGTGGTGACGGCCGCGCTCGGCGCGCTCCCGGTGGCGATCATGATCGCGGCCTTCGCCATCCCGATCGTCTACATCATCTACTTGTACGACGTGAACCTCTGGGAGGACGAGCCGATCCCGGTGGTCGCTGCGGCCTTCGTGCTGACCGGCGTACTCGCGGCTGTCTTCACCTGGCTGTGGAAGGACAAGCTGGCCCTCTCGCTGGACACGATCGGCGGTAACAGCGCCGGTCCGTCCGGGCGGGACCTGCTGATCCTGCTCCTGCTGGTGCCGGTGGTGTCGGAGCTGATCCGGCAGATCGGCCCGCTCTATCTGGCCTCGCGGCCGCGGTACGACGACCTGATGGACGGCTTCACGTTCGGTGTGGTGGCCGGTGTCGGGTACGCCTGCTTCGAGACGCTGGTGCTGCACTGGGGCTGGATCAGCGGCGGCTTCGCCGGTCCGGGCAGCAGTGCGGGCACGTGGATCTCGATCGTGCTTCTGCACGGCTTCATCAAGCCGCTGGTGTACGGCTCGGCGACCGGTCTGGCCGGTGCGGAGTTCTCCGGCCTCGGCGAGGGGTACGACGGGTTCACGCCCCGCTGGGTGGCCGGTCTGCTCCAGGCGATGGCGGTGAACGCGCTCTTCCAGGGCGGTGTCTACCTGCTCGGTTTCGTCGGCGGACACGGCTCGACCATCGGTTCGGTCCTCGGTGTGGTCTGGGGCCTGCTGCTGCTCGGCGCGCTGATCATCCGGGTGCGGACCGTGCTCCACAAGGGCCTGCTCGAGGCTGCGCTCGAGTCGGCCGCGCGGGGTGGTTCCAACCACGCGTCGGGCGACCTGGCGTTCTGCTCGCGCTGTGAGATGCCGCTGCTTCCGCAGTCCGACTTCTGCTCCGCCTGCGGCAACTCGGTGCGTTCCGTGCCGAAGTCCGCTCGCGGGGTGACAGCACCGACCGCCGCGACGACTGGGGAGACGCAGGCATGAGCAACCAGCAGCCGCCGTACGGCGGTGGCCAGGGCAACCAGCAGCCGTACGGAGGCCAGCCGGGCCGGCCCCCGGGTCAGCCGCAGGGTCAGCCTGGTCAGCCGGGTTATGGCCAGCAGCAGCCCGGGTACGGGCAGCCGCCGCAGGGTCAGCCTGGTTATGGGCAGCAGCCCCCGCCTGGGTACGGGCGTCCGCCGCAGGGCCCGCCGCCTGGCTACGGCCAGCCGGGTCAGCCGGCTCAGCCTGGTCAGTCGCCGTACCCGCAGCAGGGTCAGCCGCAGCAGACCTTCCCGGGCCAGCAGCAGTATCAACAGCAGCAGGGCTACCCCGGCCAGCAGCAGTACCCGGGTCAGCAGCAGTACCCAGGCCAGCAGCAGTACCCCGGCTACCAGCAGCCGCGGCGCAAGAGCGGTGGCAGCAAGACCCTGCTGATCGCCGGCGGTGCGTTCGCCGTGGTCGCGGTGATCGGCGTCGTACTGGCGCTCGTCTTCAAGGGCGGCGACGACAAGAAGGCCGACCCGAGCCCGACGCCGACGACCCAGCCGACAACCGGCCAGAGCACCGAGCCGACGAATGTCGACGAGGGCATCGAGGTCGGCCAGGGCGTGTACGTGAAGCCTCAGCCGGGCTACATCCGGAAGAGCCTGGACGGGTTCGACGGCGTGTACCTGCTGAAACAGGGCGAGGCGTACTTCATGGTGAACGCCTGGAAGGCCGGGCCCGGTGAGAACACCGACACCGTGCTGCCCAAGCTGCTGAACGCCGAGACCAAGGACCTGTCCTCGGTGAAGACCGGCGACCCGAAGGTGACGAAGCCGGGTCCGGACGACAAGACCACGGTCAAGGTCGTCACCACCCAGAACTTCGACGCGATCTCCAGCAGCCAGAACGGCAGCCTGCCGGTGGTCGGGTTCGTCGGCGTGATCGAGCGCAACGACGGCGTGATCACGATCGTGCGGGTGTACGGGCGTAAGGACAAGGTGTCGTCGATCCGGACGGATTCGGACGCCATGCTGCTGTCGGTGGTCAAGAGTCAGTGAGCGGAAAGCGCGACAAGGGTTCCAGCAGCAACCCCTGGGTCAACCAGCCCGGGCCGGACGCGGACGACGTCGAGCCGGAGGAACAGCTCCCGCCGTCGCCGTGGAACCTCGAGGTGCCACCACCGCCGTCGCCCTGGGGTGACGGCGGTGCACCCGGTCCGGGGCCAGGTCCCGGCCCGGGTCCGGCCACGGAGACGTCGTCGGCGTGGGGTGAGAACGTCGGCCCGCAGTCGTTGCGCCGCCCGCCGCCGGAGAAGAAGCGCGGCTTCCGGATCCCGCCGCTGCTGATCCCGGTCGGCGCCGGCCTGATCGTGGTCGCGCTGGTGGCCGTCGCGCTGGTGCTGCTGTCCGGTGGTGGCGACGACAAGGCCGATCCCACACCGAGTACGCCGGTCGGTACGCCGACCGCGCCGAAGTCGTCGTACCAGCCGCCGCCGAACGCGATCCCGGTCGGGTTCGGTGTCTCGATCGTCCCGGTGCAGGGCTGGAGCCTGTTCACGAAGGAGACGCAGGGCAAGCAGGTGGCGACGTACCCGCCGAACGACAGCGTGCACGCACGGGCGTTCCTGTGGGTGCGGCAGAAGCAGAACGTCACCGCGAACGCGTACCTGCTCGGGATCGTCGAGGGCGAGACGCAGGAAGAGGTCGCGCAGCTCGGCAACGTACGGAACCTGCCGTGCCCGAAGGACGTCTTGGTGGAGTGCGTCGCGATCGACTACACCTCCACGGCCAAGGAGAACGGCGTGGACGTGAAGGTCCAGGGCTCGGTCGAGGTGTACCGGCGCAAGGACAACGTGGTCACCGCACTGGACTTCCGGACCCGGGTCGACTTCGCCCAGAAGGCCGAGGCGGACGCCGCGATCATGAAGAAGTCCGTGATCGACAGCCTGTGACGAACCACCGGAACTACCGCGAGGAAACACTATGAGTCAGCAGTACGGTCCGCCCCCGGGCCCGCCGCCCGCACCTGCTCCCGCTCCTGGTGGTTGGGGTACGGCGCCGCAGGCGCGCCCGGGCGGTCCGGCGCCCGGTGGCTGGGGGCCGGGGCCGCAGCGGCCGCACCAGCCGCCGAAGTCGAACCGTACGGCGTGGATCATCATGGCCGGCGCGATCGTCGCGGTGCTGCTGGTCGCTACCGGTGTGGTGCTGCTGGTGAACGGCAGCGGGAAGGACAAGCCGGTCAGCCAGCAGACGCCGGACCCGGTCGGCACGCTGTACACGCCGTCGCCGACTCCCACGCCGAACGACTCCAAGGGATCGAACGACGCCGGTGTCGAGGTCGGCTGGGGCATCTGGTTCATCCCGTCCAAGGGCTGGCTGAAGTCCCCGGACAAGACCTACGCCGGGCAGAACTGGATCCTGCAGCAGTTCAGCGCACGCGGGCTGATCGACGGGTACTACTGGGTCCGCCAGACCGAGCTGTACAACGCGAAGGGCTTCGCCGAGCACCTGGTCGACATCGAGTCGAACAGCATGCAGGGTGTGCGGATCGGCAGCGGGGTGGCGTGCACGCCGGCCAACCCGAACATCAAGGCCTGCTACGCGCTGTCGTACACCGGCGTCTGGGTCGGCAAGACCGGCGCGAAGATCGCGATGAAGGGCTTCGTCACCGCCTACCAGGACCAGTTCGGCCGGGTCACCGCCACCGACGCCGCCCTGGAGTCCCGGGTCTACCAGCGCCGCGTCAACGAGCTCATCTACATGAACAACAGTGTCGTGAAAAGCTTCTGACCTGGGGTTTTTAGAAACTGTCGGCGACGGGCCGTACGGTGGAGGGCATGAGACAGGTCTCGGATCTTCAGCGTATGGTCGCCCCGCTGAAGGTAGTGTCGGATTTCGATCCGGCGGGTGACCAGCCCACTGCGATCGCGGACCTGGAGCGGCGGATCAACGCCGGCGAGCAGGACGTCGTACTGCTGGGCGCCACCGGTACGGGTAAGACCGCGACCGTCGCCTGGCTGGCCGAGAAGATCCAGCGCCCGATGCTGATCCTGCAGCCGAACAAGACGCTCGCCGCCCAGTTCGCGAACGAGTTGCGCCAGTTCTTCCCCGCCAACGCCGTCGAGTACTTCGTGTCGTACTACGACTACTACCAGCCCGAGGCGTACGTACCGCAGACGGACACCTATATCGAGAAGGACTCCTCGATCAACGAGGAGGTCGAGCGCCTCCGCCACTCCGCGACCTGGTCACTGCTGACCCGCCGCGACGTGGTCGTGGTCGCGACCGTGTCCTGCATCTACGGCCTGGGCTCGGCCGATGAGTACCTGAACCGGATGATCCACGTGAAGGTCGGCGCCGAGATGGACCGCGACGGCCTGCTCCGCAAGCTGGTCGGCGTGCAGTACGCGCGCAACGACCTGGCCGGCACCCGCGGCACGTTCCGGGTCCGGGGCGACACGCTCGAGGTCTTCCCGGTGTACCAGGAGCTCGCCGTCCGGGTGGAGTTCTTCGGTGACGAGATCGAGCGCGTGATGACGCTGCACCCGCTGACCGGTGAGGTCATCAGCGAGGAGGACGAGGTCTACATCGGCGCTGCCACGCACTACGTGACCGCGCCGGAGCGGATGGAGCGCGCGATCACCTCGATCGAGGCCGAGCTGGAGGAGCGGCTGGCCGAGCTCGAGCGCAACGGGCAACTGCTGGAAGCACAGCGGCTGCGGATGCGGACGACGTACGACATCGAGATGATGCGCCAGATCGGGACCTGCTCGGGTATCGAGAACTACTCGCGGCACACCGACGGGCGTGAGGCCGGGACGGCGCCGCACTGTCTGCTGGACTACTTCCCCGAGGACTTCCTGCTGGTCATCGACGAGTCGCACGTGACCGTCCCCCAGATCGGCGGCATGTACGAGGGCGACATGTCCCGGAAGCGGACCCTGGTCGAGCACGGGTTCCGGCTGCCGTCGGCGATGGACAACCGGCCGCTGCGCTGGGAGGAGTTCCTGGAGCGGATCGGCCAGACCGTGTACCTGTCCGCGACCCCGGGGCAGTACGAGCAGGACAAGTCCGACGGGTTCGTCGAGCAGATCATCCGGCCGACCGGTCTGGTCGACCCCGAGGTGATCGTGAAGCCGACCAAGGGCCAGATCGACGACCTGATCCACGAGATCCGGATCCGCGTCGAGCGGAACGAGCGGGTCCTAGTCACCACGCTGACCAAGAAGATGTCCGAGGACCTCACCGACTACCTGCTCGAGATGGGCATCCGGACGAGGTACCTGCACAGCGAGGTCGACACGCTCCGGCGAGTCGAGCTGCTCCGCGAGCTGCGCATGGGTGAGTACGACGTACTCGTCGGTATCAACCTGCTGCGTGAGGGCCTCGACCTGCCGGAGGTGTCGCTGGTCGCGATCCTCGACGCGGACAAGGAAGGCTTCCTCCGCTCGGGCCGGTCGCTGATCCAGACCATCGGCCGTGCGGCACGAAACGTCTCCGGCCAGGTCTTCATGTACGCCGACAAGATCACCCCGTCGATGGAGCAGGCGATCGACGAGACCAACCGGCGGCGTGCGAAGCAGATCGCGTACAACGAATCGCACGGAGTCGACCCGCAGCCGCTGCGGAAGAAGATCGCCGACATCACCGACATGCTCGCCCGCGAGGACGCCGACACCGCCGAGCTGCTGGGCTCCGGCCGCAACCAGTCCCGCGGCAAGGCACCGGTTCCCGGTGGCGGCAAGGCGAAGGCCGGCGAGAAGGCGAAGGAGCTGGCCGGCGGTCTCCCGTCGTCGGACCTGGCCGACCTGATCCAGCAGCTCACCGACCAGATGCACAACGCCGCCGCCGAGCTCCAGTTCGAGGTCGCCGCCCGCTACCGCGACGAGATTTCCGAGCTGAAGAAGGAGCTCCGCCAGATGACCAACGCCGGCGCCAAGTAGCCCCGGACCGTCGTACGCCGGACCTCTCAGCCCCGGCGTACGACGGTGTGGCGCGGCGCCTCGTCCACGGTCAGGGTGAAGATGTCCGGCCGCGCGTAGTGCCCGACCGAATCGAAGTCGAAGTACCCCCGGTCCAGCTCGGCCAGATCCAGCTCCGCGAGCAGGACGCCTTCCTCGCCGCGGAGTGGGCCGGCCAGGATCGCGCCCAGCGGGGCGATGATCGTGCTGCCGCCGTTGATGAGAACGGTGTCGCCATCGGTCAGGTATTGGTTCGCGCTGATGACGAAGCATCGGCCTTCGAGCGCGATGTGACGCATGGTTGCCTGCCACTGGTCGCGGTCGTCGACCGTGGGCGCGCACCAGATCTGCACACCCTTGGCGTACATCGACTGCCGGAAGAGCGGCATGTAGTTCTCCCAGCAGATCGCCGCCCCGAGAACGCCGAGGTCTGTCGCGATGGCAGGCATCGTCGAGCCGTCGCCCTGCCCCCACAGGTACCGCTCGGCCGCGGTCGGCATCAGCTTCCGGTGGTGCGCCACCAACCCGTCTCGCGGGTCGACGAACACGGCCGTGCAATAGAGCGTCCCGCCGTCGCGTTCGATCACCCCGGCGACCAGATGCACGTCGAGCTCGGTCGCCAGTTGGGCCAGCCGCGCGGTCTCCGGCCCGTGCAGTTGTACGGCGGACTCGCGGTACCGCCGGAACAGCTCGCGCCCCTCGGCAGATCGCGACCCGACGGTGATCCCGAAGTCGGCGCCTTTCGGGTAGCCACCGAGGAACGCCTCCGGCAGCACGACCAACCGAGCGCCGGCCGCAGCAGCCTCCCGGATGTACTGCTCCGCCTTCACGAGCGTCGCGGGCGTGTCGAAGAGCGTGGATCCGGCTTGGACCGCAGCAACCACCACAGATGCCATGCTCCGCAGCGTACGACGACGGTACGGTGAACCATGCTGGATCATGTGTCGCTGCAGTGCGACGATCTCGGTGCCGCTCGGGAGTTCTACGAGACGGTGCTGGCGCCGCTCGGGATCACCGTGAACATGGATTTCGGTGATGTGCTCGGGATGTCGGGCACGGACGGCTAGGTGCCGAGGTGCTGCATGAGCCGAAGGAGTGGCCGCAGTATCACCCGGGGTACTACGCGGTGTTCATGCGCGATCCTGATGGCAACAACGTCGAGGTCGTTTCTCACAGTTGACGGAGGTCTGCGGTGGCGCGGATGGGCGGGGACGAGCTCCTCGAGTACTGCCTGGGGAAGCCCGGTGCGTGGCAGGACGAGCCGTGGGACGGGGACGTGGTCGCGAAGGTGGGCGACAAGATCTTCGCGTTCCTCGGCAGCGGGGACAGCGGCGGAGTCGGGCTGAAGTGCGGCGCCAATCGGGAGGAGGCCGACGAGTTGGTGGACACCTACCCGGACGACGTCAGCAAGATGGCGTACATCGGCCGCTCGGGGTGGAACACCGTGCGGCTCGGGGGAGCGGTGCCCGACGACGAGATCCTCGAGCTGATCGACACGTCGTACGAGACGATCGTCGGGAAGTTGCCGAAGAGCAAGCGTCCTGCAGTCGGCGGCTGATCACTCGCTGCAACTATTCCCTGAACCGAATGTGATCATTTCGACGGTCCGACACGGTCCCGGGGATTTGGAGACTGAGACGTTCACCCGTCACAATGATGGTGGAGAAGGGGAGTATTCCTTCGCGGCGGCATCGTCATCACGGTCAAGGGCTTGTGCCCCGCGCCCGGTGCCCTCGGCTGGACTCACTGACTGAGTGCAGCGGAAGAGACCTTCGGAGTCGATATTTCATCTGAGCTCCGGAGGATTCTGTGCACGTAGCTGACTACGTTTGGTACATCACCGTCGGCGTGCTGCTCGCGCTGTTGGCCTTCGACGTTTTCGTCATCGGCCGTCGCCCGCACGAGCCGAGCACCCGTGAGTCGGCGACCGCGATCGCGTTCTATGTCGGTCTCGCGGTGGTCTTCGGCCTCGGCGTCTGGTTCTTCTCCGGCGGGCAGTACGCCGGGGAGTTCTTCGCCGGCTGGCTCACCGAGTACAGCCTGAGCGTCGACAACCTGTTCATCTTCCTGATCATCATGAGCAGATTCGCGGTGCCGAGGAAGTACCAGCAGACCGCGCTGCTGGTCGGCATCATCCTGGCGCTGGTGTTCCGCGGCATCTTCATCGCGGTCGGCGCGGCCGCGATCAACCAGTTCTCGTGGATCTTCTACATCTTCGGCGCGTTCCTGGTCTACACGGCGATCCACCTGGCCAAGCAGGGTGAGAACGACGATGACGACTTCAAGGAGAACGCGGTCATCCGGTTCGCGAAGAAGCGGCTGAACGCGACGGACGAGTACAACGGCGTGAAGCTCACGCTGAAGAAGAACGGCAAGCGGCTGGTCACGCCGATGGCGATCGTGATCATTGCCCTCGGCACCACTGATCTTTTGTTCGCGCTGGACTCGATTCCGGCGATCTACGGGCTGACGCAAGAGCCGTTCCTGGTGTTCACGGCGAACGTGTTCGCGCTGATGGGGTTGCGGCAGCTGTACTTCCTGCTCGGGGATCTGCTGAAGCGGCTGGTGTATCTGTCGCTTGGTCTGTCGGTGGTGCTTGCGTTCATCGGCGTCAAGCTGGTGTTGCACGCGATGCACGTGAACGAGTTGCCGTTCATCAACGGCGGTCACCACATCGACTGGGCACCGGAGATCCCGATCTGGTTCTCGCTCGGCTTCATCATCATCACGCTCGGCATCACCACGATCCTGAGCCTGCGCAAGTCGCGCACAGTCGCGGCCGAGGTCGAGACGACGGACGAGCAGCCGGAGCTGCACCACAAAGAGTCCTGAAACACGTACGTCGCCCCGGATCGGAGTCGATCCGGGGCGACGTACGTCTCCTCAGAAGCGGGCGGCCGTTACCAGCGTTGCTCGGCGGTCGTCGGTTAGGGGGCCGTCTTCTAGGCGTTTGCCGGTTTCGGAGGCGTGGAGCATGCCTGCTTCGGAGACGAAGCCGACGTGGTGGATCTGTTTGCCGGGGCGGCCGAAGAAGTACAGGTCGCCGGGGCGGGCCTCGTCGATCGGGATGTTCGGGAGCGTGTCCGCCTGGTCGTGCGCGTCGCGCGGCGTACGCATCCCGAGCACTCGGCTGACCGTGTGGATCAACCCGGAGCAGTCGAGCCCGTGCGCCGACGTACCGCCCCACAGGTACTCCAGCCCGAGGAAGAGCTCACCAAGCCGCAGCCGATCCTCAGGTCCCGACGGCTCTACCGCGGACCGCAGTACGCCGTCCGCGAGCCAGCCGGTCCCACCGTCCGGTGTCGCGACCCGCGTGTACCCGTCGGCCTGCTCTACCGACGCCAGCACGGTCGCGAACGACAGCTCCGCCAGCGGACGACCACCAGGCTCGGCCAGCAGCGCCGCAGTCGGTACGGCGATCGCAACCGGGTCGGTCGCGCTCTGCGGCAGTTCACCCAGGTGGCTCGATGGGATCCAGCCCGGGTACCCCAGCTCGTCCTGCGACGACGGCTGCCACGGCGCAAGGATCTCGGACCAGCCATCGCGTTCAGTACGCACCAGCACGGGCTCGGCGAACAGCAGCTGGGTCAGCGCCCGTCCGTGCAGACCGAGTCGAGTTTCGGTGTCCATCGACTTGGCCCAGGCGGCCACGTCGGGTTGTTCGGCGGTCGCCGGTGCGTCGATGTCACGTGGCGCGTCCGGCGCGGTCCAGACCGTGCTGATCGGGACCTTGGTAGCGGCTAACTTCATGCGGTCAAGCCTGTCACGCCGAGTCCAGGAGCAGAAGGCAGGTGGATCAGCGAGCCGTCGTACCGGATCCCGCCGGTCACCGGCGCCTCCCGCAGCCACCAGGCGGCGTCCAGGTCGTTGACCGTTGTCGTCGGGTACGCCGACACCAGCGCGGCCGCCGCGCCGACGCCCACGTGGCTCTCCATCATGCAGCCGACGATCGCGCCCAGCCTGTGCTCGCGAGCCAGCTCGAGCAGCGTCCGCGCCGGCGCCAACCCGCCACACTTCGCCAGCTTCACGTTCACCAGGTCGGCCGCACCCTGCCGGATCACAGCAACCAGATCGCGTACGCCGTACACGGACTCGTCGGCGAGGATCGGCGTACTGACCCGGTCGGTCACCCACGCCATCCCGTCCAGGTCCGCCGCGGCGACCGGCTGCTCGACCAGCTCGATCGCGCACCCGGCGTCCTCCAGCGCCCGGATCACCGTGACCGCATCGCGCCGCGTCCAACCCTGGTTGGCATCCAGCCGCAACCGCGGCTCCGGCCCGATCGCATCACGCACCCGCCGGACCCGCTCGATGTCGCCGACCGCATCCGTGCCGACCTTGATCTTGAGTACGTCGAACCCGTCCGCGACCCGATCCCGCCCCGCAGCCGCCAGCGCCGACGCATCGCCGACCGACAACGTCACATCGGTCCGTACGACGTCAACCGTCGACCCGAGGAACCCGTGCAGCGTCTGACCCCGCCGCCGCGCAGCCAGGTCGTGCAGCGCAACGTCGACCGCATCCTTCGCGCCGAAGTTGCCGACCGCCGCACCCTGTACCCGGCGCAGCGCCTCGGTCAGATCGTCCGGACCGAGCCCGTCCAACGCGGTCGTGATCGGGCCCTCGATACACGCCTCCGACCCGGCGAGCGAGTCGCCGGTCACCTTCCACACCTGCGGTGCCTCGCCCCAGCCGCTCAGCTCGCCATCACTCACCTCGACGAGGAGCGACTCGACATGCGTCGCCGTACGCAACGCTGTGATGAACGGGGTGTGCAGCGGCGCCGACACCCGATGAGTCGTGATCTTCACCGCACCGCTCCGAGGTCGTGTCTGTTGTTCCAACCTTCCAGGGCGATGCCGGCGATCAGCTTCTGCGCGTCGACATCCGGTAGATCCGAGGTGGTGCAGACGACGAGCACGAACGGGTCCGCGTCGTCCGGCCGCATGATGCCACCGTCGTGCCGGATCCGCGTGTCCCAGCCGTTCTTGTGCTCGACCCGCGTACCGCTTGGCAGCAGCGCCGGGATCTCCCCGTTCCACTGGTTGCCGGCCAGCAGGTCGCGCAGGTAGTCGCCGGAGGCACCTTTCTGGTTGCCGACCGCAACGAGTACGCCGGCGAGTCCGGCCGGGCTCATCAGGTTGCTGATCCCGGCGCGCTGCGCGGGACCGTCGTCGATACCGCGCTGGATCTTGGAGGCGGGCGAGGGCGAGCTGGGTAGCGTCGCCTCGCTCAGGGCGGTGTGGGCCGCGGGGATCCCGACCTGTTCGAGCACGAGGTCGGTCGCCAGGTTGCTGGAGCGGGTGATCATCTCGGTCGCGAGCCAGCCGAGCGGCACCTCGGCGCCCAGCTTCTCCCAGGTCGCCGGCGCCTCGTCCTCGTCCGCGTTCACGGCGAACCGGCCGCTGCCCGCCGACGCGAAGTCGTTGTGCACGGTCACCGGCTGGTCGAGCGCCAGCTCACCCGACTCGACCTTGCGCATCATCGCCATCGCCACCGGCAGCTTCATCGTGCTGGCCGAGTAGTGCGGCCGCTCCGCCTCGTGCTCGAACACCGGTACGCCGTCCAGCCGGCCGAGCCACACCCCGAACTCCCCGCTCCCGTCGACCCCCTGGAGCAGCTCCGCGATTCCCATGCCGTCACCCAATCACAAGCAACCACCTGGCAGACTGCTGAGGGTGCGCCTGACCAACCCCCTCGACACCCGCCCGGGCGCGCCGCGAGCTGTGGGGGCCCGTCGGCCCGCCGCGAGCGCTAGGTCCCACGCGGGTCTATCGCGGGCTCTGGGGATTCTTGTGGGGTTCGCCGCCGATCGTCTGCTCGGCGATCCCCGCCGGTTCCACCCGGTTGCCGGCTTCGGCCAGACCGCGGCCCGGGTCGAGCGCCGCCTGTACGCCGACTCGCGCCCCGCCGGAACCGCCCACACAGCGATCCTCGTCGGCTCCGCCACGCTCCTGGGCCTCGCGATCGAGCGAGGGACCCGCAAGCATCCGATGCTCCACACAGCAGCCACCGCCGCGGCAACGTGGACCGTGCTCGGCGCCCGCAGCCTCGAACGCGAAGCCGAGACGATGGCCGCGCATCTCGAGGAGAAGGACATCCCGGCCGCCCGCGACCGCCTCAGCCACCTGTGCGCCCGCGACGCCACCGACCTGGAGGCGGACGAGCTGGCCCGCGCAACGGTCGAGTCGATCGCCGAGAACACCTCGGACGCGTGCGTCGCACCACTCCTGTGGGGCGGAGTCCTCGGCATTCCCGGCCTCCTCGGCTACCGAGCGGCGAACACCTTGGACGCGATGTTCGGTTACAGGTCACCGAAGTACCAGAACTTCGGCTGGGCGTCGGCACGCCTGGACGACGTACTCAACCTGGTGCCGGCCCGCGTCTGCGCGGTGCTGACCGGCGTCGCAGCCGGCAGACCACGTGAGGCAACAGCTGTCTGGAAACGGGACGCGGCCAAGCATCCGAGTCCGAACGCCGGTCCGGTCGAGGCGGCGTTCGCCGGTGCGCTCGACCTCACGCTTGGTGGCACGAACAACTACGGCAGCTACCAGGAGGACCGCGGCACGCTGGGTGATGGGCCTACTCCGGCTGTCGCGGACGTCCGGAGGACGGCCGCGCTGGCGCGCCGGGTCGGCATGGCGGCAGCGGGCGTCGCCGCCCTCGCCGCCCTCCTGAGTCGGCCACCGCGCCGGGCCGGCCGGCATGAGGAGAGGGTGTAGATGGGACTGAGCCACCGGCCGATGCGGATTGTGCTGATTCGGCATGGGGAGTCCGAGGCGAATCTGGACAAGACGGTGTACGAGCGCATCCCGGATCACGCCGTACCGCTGACGCCGCACGGGCACGAGCAGGCGGTGAAGGCGGGTAAGGACCTGCGGGAGCTGTTCGAGAACGAGCCGGTGCGCGTGTACGTCTCGCCGTACCTGCGGGCGCGGCAGACGCTGGAGTCGCTCGGGCTGGACGACCTGATCGAGCTCCCGCGCGAGGAGCCGCGGCTGCGTGAGCAGGACTGGGCCAACCTCCAGGACACCGCGGACATCGAACGGCAGGAGAAGCTGCGCGACTCGTTCGGGCACTTCTTCTACCGGTTCACCCAGGGCGAGTCGGGTGCGGACGTGTACGACCGGGTGTCGACGTTCCTGGAGACTATGCACCGCGACTTCGAGCAGCCGGACGCACCGCGGAACGTGCTGCTGGTCTCGCACGGGCTGACGATGCGGTTGTTCTGCACGCGCTGGTTCCACTGGTCGGTCCGGTTCTTCGAGTCGCTGCGCAATCCGGGTAACGCCGAAACACGCGTCCTGCTGCGGCAACCCGATTTCCGGTACAAGCTGGACCGGCCGTTCGAACAGTGGACGCCTTACGAACCGACGGAACGGGAGCGATCGGCATGGTTGTAGCGCAGACGCGGGACACGGTCCTCGAACTGCTGGCGAGCCTGTCGCCGGCCCAGCTCGAGAAGATCCGCGCTCCGTTCGACATTCCGGACCACCAGCAGTGGACGTACCTGCCGGGGGCCGTACCCGGGCTGGCACTGACCGAGCTGAATCCGACCCAGCAGAAGCTGGTCGAGCGGCTGGTCGCGACCGGTTGCAGCGACCGGGGTGCGGCCGATGTCTGGGCGGTGCTGGACGCGGAGGTCGTCGTACGCGAACTGCCGGACCTGCCGCCGTCGGGGGAGTGGGAGGGCGCGACCGTCGCCGACCGGTACTTCCTCCGGGTGCTCGGCGACCCGAACGGGACCGATCCGTGGGCCTGGCGGCTGAACGGGCACCACCTCGCGCTGCACGTCACGCTCGTCGACGGCGCGATCGCGTTCACCCCGCAGTTCCTCGGGTCGAACCCGGCCGAGGTTCGCAGCGGTCCGAAGGCCGGGCGACGGTTCCTGGCCGCCGAACAGGACCTCGGCTTCCAGCTCCTGCACGCGCTCGAGCCAGGTCAGCTCGCCACAGCCCTGGTCGCGGACGAGGCGCCGGACGACATCCTGACCCGTCATGACCCGGTCGCCGACGCGTCGCTCCTGCACCGCGGCCTGGCGTACGGCGACATGAACGAGGACCAGCGCCAGCTCCTCAGCCTCCTCATCGGCCAGTACGTCGGACGCGCCGCCGGGCCGATCGGGCTGCAGACCTGGCAGGACATCACCGAGCGCGGTATCGAGCGGCTGACCTTCGCGTGGGCCGGCGAGACCGAGCCGGGCATCGGGCACCGGCACTACTACTCGATCGCCGGCCCGAGCTTCCTGGCCGAGTACGACAACACCCAGGACAACGCCAACCACATCCACTCGGTCTGGCGCGACCTCCGCAACGACTGGGGCACAGACCTCCTCGCCGCGCACTACGCGATGCACCGCTGACGCAGCACGCGGCGAGGAACACTCAGTGGTGCCGTGGCTGGAACTCGTGGCCGATCGTCCACGAGGCGGAGCGATGGCCGAGCTGGTTGGCGTCGGTCATCGCCTTCCGGAAGTGGAAGCCGAGCCAGATCCTGGCATTCATGGTCTCTGCATCCAGGGCCGCGGCGCTGTCGAAGTGCCGGGATGCCGTGGACACCAAGGCGGGTACGTCGAGGTTGAGCGACCGCGCGCCGAACAGGTAGCTGAAGGTGCCGGTTGCCGCGCCGGTGATGGAGGCGTGCCCGCTGACGTAGTCCGGATACGGCGGCGTCTGCAGCAGCGACATCCAGCTGGCGTCGGCTTCGGTGGCCGGGTTGCCGTCCGTGTCGGCCAGCCGGATGGCCGTGATCGGGCGCCAGTAGGCGTAGTCGTACTTGGCTCGCCAGCAGGCGATCAGCGCATCGGCGACGCTCGTGCTGAGCAGGGCGAACGCGCGGGCACTGTCGACGATGTCCATCCCTCGCGCGGTGACCTGGCCCCGGAGTGCCGTCTGGTACTGCAGCACGGCGTTCGCGTTCCAGAAGACCGCGGTCTCGGTCTGTGCCGGGGTTCGGGCGGATCCGACCAGCGCACCCATCGACTTCACCTCGGCGAAGTCCCGGGCATAGGCCTTGGACGTGATCCGATAGGGGCCGGGAAGCCGGAACTGGGTGGGTGACCGGAGCGCCAGCGGTACGACGAATCCGAGCCACGGGGCGAGCATCGGTGCGAGGGCGTCGGGTGTCGGGCGCCAAACTCCCGGCGCGGGTGTCACCGTCAGCTGGATGTTCGCGCCTCGGCCGTCGTTGGCCCGCGCCTGGATCAGCGTCTGCGCCGCGTGCCGGCCGACCTCGGTTCCCCGGGTCTTCGCGCGACCGTCCGGGATGGTGCCGAGCGAGGCGGCGTAGTCGGTGGCGAGGTTCGTGGCCGAGGCCGGGAAGTAGTACCGCAGCACCTCGTACGCTGCGGTCGCGGCCGCCGCCTCGGAGGACGCCCTGGCGCGGACCTTCGGTTGCTTGAGGTACGGCTCGTAGCGGCCCTCGATCGCGACCACCGCGTCGTACACGGCCAGCGACACGAAGCCGAAGTACAGGCTGCCGACCGGGACCGGGGTGGCGTTCTCCGCGTAGATCGTCCGGCCGGCGATGGTGTTCCACTGGGTGATTACCGCCGGGCCCGCCCGGACGCCGCCGGCCTGACTCGGCGCGGCGACGAGGGCAGGTGTGACGAGGCCGATCGTCAGCACGACGACCAGGAGTCTCCAGGCCTTCAAGCGCATGATTGTCTCCTTCGGCTCAGGTAGATCAGAACCGGCCTGCGCTGAAGAAGACGTTGCCGTACGACGCCGGAGGGCGTCCGCAGTACAAACCCTGTGATTCCGCCCTATACCAATGCGGTGCAGGGGTCAACGCGACAACGTGGGACGACTTCCACACCCGGTACGCCGCGGCCGTCGGCTAGAGTCTCGATCGTCATCGACGGCATCAGCAGGAACCCGGTGTGAATCCGGGACGGTCCCGCCACTGTGACCCGCAAGGGGAGTCAGGAACTGCCGCCGTCGTACCTCCGTTCGGGGCGTGGACACCCCGGGGAAGGAACTCCTCCGTGCTCCTTTTGCTCTCCACCGCCGACACCGACCTGCTCGCTGCCGCCGAGGCGGACGCCGGCTGGAAGGTCGCGAACCCGGCCCGCCTCGAGCTCGCCGAGCTCGGACCGCTGCTGGACGCCGCAGAGATCGTCGTCGTCCGGCTCCTCGGCGGTCGCCGCGCGTGGGAAGAGGGCCTCGACGCGGTTCTGGCATCCGGCAAACCGGCAGTGGTGGTCAGCGGCGAGGCAGCGCCGGACGCCGAGCTGATGTCCCTGTCGACCGTGCCCGCCGGTGCGGTCACCGAGGCGCTCGCGTACCTGCGCGAGGGCGGCGCGGACAACCTCCGCAACCTGGCCGGCTTCCTGCGGGACACGCTGCTGCTGACCGGCGACGAGTTCGAGCCGCCGCGCGCGCTCCCGGCGTACGGCCTGCGGGGTGCGTACGTCGAGGACGAGCGGCCCGTCGTCGGGATCGTGTACTACCGCGCGCACGAGATCTCCGGCAACACCGCCTTCGTCGACGCGCTCGCGGACGCGATCACAGAGGCTGGTGCCCAACCACTTCCGGTGTACTGCGGAACGCTGCGCGGGCTCGACCCGGCCGAGAACGTCGGGCTGTTCGACCTCCTGCGGAAATGCGACGTGCTCGTCACGACCCTGCTCGCGGCCGGTGGAGCCGTCGCTGCGAACGCGAGCGCGGGCGGTGCGGACGATGCCTGGGACGCCGGTGCGCTGGCGTCGCTCGACATCCCGTTGATCCAGGGGCTCGCGCTGACCTCGACCCGCGAGCAGTGGGCGGAGAGCGACGCCGCGCTCAGTCCGCTGGATGCGGCGACGCAAGTGGCGATCCCGGAGTTCGACGGGCGGCTGATCACGATCCCGTTCTCGTTCAAGTCGTACGACGCCAACGGGCTGGCCCGCTACGCGCCGGACGTCGAGCGGTGTGCGCGGCTGGCCGGGATCGCGGTGGCGCATGCCCGGTTGCGGCACGTGCCGGCGGCCGAGAAGCGGATCGCGCTGGTGCTGTCGTCGTACCCGACGAAGCACGCGCGGATCGGGAACGCGGTCGGTCTGGACACACCGGCTTCGGCCGTCGTCCTGCTCGGGCAGCTGGAAGCGGCCGGGTACGACCTCGGCGGGCTCGACCTCAGTGAGCTGCAGGGCGCGGACGGCGCCGACGGGCTGATCCACCGCTTGATCGCGGCCGGCGGGCACGACGTCGACTGGCTCACCGACGAGCAGCTCGCCAACGCTGTCGCGAAGATCCCGCTGTCCACCTACGCCACCTGGTTCGGGCGTACGCCGGAATCGTTGCAGACGGCAATGATCGAGTCGTGGGGCGAGGCGCCCGGAGAGTTGTACGTCGACACGTCGGGCGACGAGCCGGCGATCGCGCTGGCCGCCTTGCAGTTCGGGAACGTCGTGCTGATGATCCAGCCGCCGCGGGGGTTCGGCGAGAACCCGGTCGCGATCTACCACGATCCCGACATGGCGCCGTCGCACCACTACCTGGCGGCGTACCGCTGGCTGGAGTCGTCGCGCGACGAGGGCGGTTTCGGCGCGCAGGCCGTCGTACATCTGGGCAAGCACGGGACGCTGGAATGGCTGCCGGGCAAGGGGATCGGGATGGCGGCCGACAGCGCGCCGGACGCCGTACTCGGGAACCTGCCGATGGTGTACCCGTTCATCGTCAACGACCCGGGTGAAGGCACGCAGGCCAAGCGGCGGGCGCACGCGACGGTCGTGGATCATCTGGTGCCACCGATGGCACGGGCCGAGACGTACGGCGACATGGCCAAGCTCGAGTATCTGCTGGACGAGTACGCGACGGTGTCTGCGCTGGACCCGGAGAAGGTGCCGACGTTGCGGGCGCAGATCTGGACGCTGATCCAGGCGGCGCAATTGCACCACGATCTGCACACGTCGGAGAAGCCGGACGACGAGGAGTTCGACGAGTTCGTCCTGCACCTGGACGGATACCTGTGCGAGATCAAGGATGTGCAGATCCGCGACGGGTTGCACATCCTGGGTGGTGCGCCGGCTGGTGAAGCGCGGGTGAACCTGGTGCTCGCGGTACTGCGGGCCCGGCAGCTATGGGGTGGGTCGTACTCGATTCCCGGCCTCCGCACTGCACTCGGCGAGACCTTCGGGGTCGACGAGGCCGCGCTGCTTGCGAACCCTGGTCAGGCCGCGAACCTTGCCGAGCTTGCGACCCTCGCGGACCTACCCGCGGTCACCGGCGCGGACGGCGTCGACATCCTGGAAGCCGCCGCGCGCAAGCTTGTCGTCAGCATGGAGACGCTCAGCTGGGACGCCGCGAAGGTGCCGGTCGTCGTGACCGAGGTGCTCGGTCGGTCCTCGGACGCAGTCGCTGCATCGCTGACGTTTGCTGCAACCGAGGTGGTTCCGCGGCTAGCCCGGACCGGGGACGAGTTGGTCAACGTGGTGCGAGCGTTGGATGGACGGTTTGTCGAGGCGGGACCGTCTGGCTCGCCGACGCGCGGGCTCGTGAACGTGCTGCCGACCGGCCGCAACTTCTACGCCGTCGACCCGAAGGCGATTCCGAGCCGCAACGCCTGGGACGTCGGCGTCGCGCTTGCCGACTCGCTCCTCGCGCGGCATCAGACCGAGACGGGGGAGTACCCGCGGTCGGTCGGCCTGACGATCTGGGGTACGTCGGCCATGCGGACCCAGGGCGACGACCTCGCCGAGGTGCTCTGGCTGCTCGGCTGCCGACCGATCTGGGACGAGGCGTCGCGACGGGTGACGAGCTTCGAGGTGGTCGGGCTGGAGGAGCTCGGCCGGCCGCGGATCGATGTGACGATCCGGATCTCCGGGTTCTTCCGGGACGCGTTCCCGCACGTGGTCGCGCTGCTCGACGAAGCCGTGCGTACCGTTGCCGCCCTGGATGAGTCCGCCGAGGACAACTTCCTCAAGGCCCACGTCGACGCAGATGTTGCTGCGGGCAACGATATGCGTCAGTCGACGGCCCGGGTCTTCGGCTCCAAGCCCGGCTCGTACGGCGCCGGTCTGCTGCCGCTCGTCGACGCGCGCAACTGGCGCACCGACGCCGAGCTGGCCGAGGTGTACGCCGTCTGGGGCGGGTACGCGTACGGCAAGGACCTCGACGGCGCGGAGGCCCGCGGCTCGATGGAACGCGCGTACGCCCGGATCCAGGTCGCGGCGAAGAACGCGGACACGCGTGAGCACGACATCATGGACTCCGACGACTACTTCCAGTACCACGGCGGCATGATCGCGATGGTCCGCCACCTGACCGGTTCCAATCCGAAGGCGTACGTCGGCGACTCCGCCGTACCCGCACAGGCGAAGACGCGGACGCTGGAGGAAGAGGCGAAGCGGGTCTTCCGTGCCCGGGTGGTGAACCCGCGGTGGATGTCCGCGATGCGGCGGCACGGGTACAAGGGCGCCTTCGAGATGGCGGCGACGGTCGACTACCTCTTCGGGTACGACGCGACCGCGGGTGTGGTCGACGACTGGATGTACGAGACGCTGACAACGGAATACGTCAAAGATCCGGAGATGGCGGAGTTCTTCCGCAAGTCGAACCCGTGGGCGCGGCACGGTATCGCGGAGCGCCTGCTGGAGGCGGCTCAGCGCGGGCTGTGGGCGGAGCCGTCGGCCGAGGCGCTCGAGACGCTGCGGAACGCAGTCCTTGAGACGGAGGGTGACATCGAGGATCGCGGCTGATTGGGTGGAGTCATGCCCGCTGAGCAGCTACGAGTCCTGATCACCAACGACGACGGCTATCTCGCACCAGGGATCCGGGCCCTCGCGCCGGCGATCGCCGAACTCGGGTACGACGTACTCGTGGTCGCCCCGTTACTCGACGAGAGCGGTGTCGGCTCGGCGCGGGCCGGGATGATCGGCCGGCCGATCCGGACCGAGTCGGACGTGGAGAACGGCGTCACGTTCACCGGGATCGAGGGGACGCCGGCACTCGCGGTGACGCTGGCGAACGTCGGGGCGTTCGGGCGGGCACCGGATCTGGTGCTGTCCGGGATCAACCGCGGGCACAACATCGGCGTACCGATCTTCCACTCCGGCACGGTGGCCGCGGCGCTGACCGCGGCCGGGCAGGGTACGTCGGCCGTTGCCGTGAGCATCGACTCGGAGAACCCGGCCCACTGGCCGACCGCGGCAACGATCGCCGCCGAAGCCCTCGGCTGGATCGCCGACGAACCGGCCGGCACGGTCCTCACGATTAACGTCCCCGACCGCCCGCTGGCCGAGCTGTCCGGCGTACGCCACGCCTCGCTCGCGCCGATCAAGCGCTCCCGCATCGTCGGCACCACCGCCCCCACCGGCGAGCCGATGATCGAACTGGAACCCCCGCACGCCAACCCGGTCCCCGACTCCGACGAGGCCCTCCTCGCCGCCGGCTTCGTTACCGTCACACCTATCGTCGGCATCCGCGAAGTAAAGGACGACGCAGCCGCCACAGCCCTGGCGAAACGCCTCAGTTCAAGCTGACCGGGCGAGGTGATCGGCGGCGTGTGAGCCTGGTCGCTGGCGGGGGCAGCCTGGTGTGCCATGATCGGGCGGACGGTTGTGGAGGAACACCGGTGACCAGCTTGCTGGGAGTCCGGGGCGGTCCCGCCACTGTGACCGGGAGGTAACTTCCGGGAGCCAGGACATCTGCGGTCGTCCGCCGGGTCGCGTTGTGGGCCGGTGTACCAGGCGTGGCGGGCGTGGATACCCGCTCGACGAAGGGACCCACCGCCGATGCGGCCTGCTTCAGCTTCCACCGGATTCCCGTTCACCGCAGTGGTCGGCATGGAGGACCTCCAGCTCGCGCTGATCCTGGCCGCGATCTCGCCGGCGATCGGCGGCGTACTGATCCGCGGCGAGAAGGGTACGGCGAAGTCGACCGCGGTCCGGGCGCTGACCGAGCTCCTGCCGCCGGTGGACGTCGTACCCGGGTGTCGTTTCTCGTGTGATCCCGATCGGCCGGATGCGGACTGTCCTGACGGTCCGCACAACGGCGAGGGGACCGTGCGGGCGGCGCGGTTGGTGGAGTTGCCGGTGGGGGCGACCGAGGACCGGGTGCTCGGGTCGCTGCACCTGGAGAAGGCGCTCGCGGAGGGCGTCACGGCGTACGAGCCTGGTCTGCTGGCGGCGGCGCATCGGGGGTTGCTGTACGTCGATGAGGTCAACCTGCTGCATGACCACCTGGTCGACGTACTGCTCGATGCTGCCGCGATGGGGCGCGCGACGGTCGAGCGGGACGGGGTGTCGGTGACGCACCCGGCGCGCTTCGTGCTGGTCGGGACGATGAACCCGGAGGAGGGCGAGCTGCGGCCGCAGTTGCTGGACCGGTTCGGTCTCACTGTGGATGTCGTTGCCAGCAGGGATCCTGCGGTGCGGGTCGAGGTGATGCGGGCGCGGTTGGGGTATGAGGCGGATCCTGCTGGTTTCATCGCGCGGTACGACGGTCGCCAGCGCGAGCTCGCGGAGCGGATCGTGAAGGCGCGCGACCTGATCACCGAGGTGATCCTGACGGATGCCGCGCTGAGGCAGATCGCGGAGATCTGCGCGTCGTTCGACGTGGACGGGATGCGCGCCGATCTGGTCACCGCGCGTACGGCGGTCGCCCACGCGGCCTGGTCCGGACGCACGGTCGTCGAGGTCGAGGACGTCCGCGCCGCCGCCAAACTAGCCCTCCCACACCGCAAACGCCGCAACCCCTTCGACGCACCGGGCCTCGACGACGAGCAACTAGAAGAAGCAATCAACAACAGCACGCCGCCGACTGATCCCGACGACGACCCGCCCGGCCCTGGCGGGCCGGGCGGGTCGTCGTCGGGGGAGGACGCTGGAGCCGATGAGTCGCGAGCGGGCGAACCGGACCCGGCGCAGCCGGCTGACCGGACGCCTGCCGACTCGCCGCAGAGCGACTCGGCGCAGGGCGAGTCGGCGGAGGCCGACCTCGGGCGGGACCGGTCCGCGCCCGGCGACTCGGCGGAGGACGGCTCGGCCGCGGAGGACCAGGCGCGCGCCGGGTCGGCGCCTGTTGGGGACGTTGTCGGTAGCTCGGCGCCTTACAAGGCTCGGCTTTTGAGTGTGCAGGGGGCGGGGGCTGGGGTTGCGGGGCGGCGGTCTCGGGCTATTACTGAGGTGGGGCGGGTGGTGGGGGAGCGGGCTCGGGTCGGGCGGGAGTCGGGGCGGCCGCATCTGCTGGCCACGCTTCGGTCTGCGGCGCCGTATCAGCAGGTTCGGGGGCGGAGCGGGCCGGGGCTCGTCGTACGGCCGGCCGACGTGCGGCTCGCCGTACGGGAAGGGCGCGAGGGGAACCTCGTGCTGTTCTGCGTGGACGCGTCCGGCTCGATGGGGACGAAGAAGCGGATGGGTGAGGTGAAGACCGCGATCGTCTCGCTCCTGCTCGACGCGTACCAGCGGCGCGACACCGTCGGCCTCGTCACGTTCGCCGGCGCCACCGCCACGGTCGCGCTCCCGCCGACGGGCAGCGTGGAGACCGCCGTACGTCGGCTCGAATCCCTCCCGACCGGCGGACGCACCCCGCTCGCCGAAGGACTCCTCCAAGCAGCAGAGGTACTGCGGATCGCCGCGATCCGGGACCCGCGCCGCCGCCCGCTCCTCGTACTCGTCACCGACGGCCGCGCCACCCACGGCGACAGCGCATTCGCCCGCGCCCGCCAGTCCGCCGGCTGGCTGGCCGAGCGCGGGATCGCCACCGTGGTCGTGGACTGCGAACCTCGCCGCGGCGTCCGCCTCGGCCTGGCGGCGGAGCTCGCGGCCGACCTCGGCGCCGAGTACCTCGATCTCGGAGACGTTGCTGCTGGCAACCTTGTCCGCACGGTGACCGAGCGGAAGGTGGCCTGACATGCCGAAGGGGCAACCGGTCGCCGTACCCGAGGACGGCCTGACCACGCGCCAGCGTCGCAACCGTCCGCTGCTGATGGTGCACACCGGCGAGATGAAGGGGAAGTCGACCGCCGCGTTCGGGATGGCATTGCGCGCCTGGAACCAGGGCTGGAACATCGGCGTCTTCCAGTTCGTGAAGAGCGCCAAGTGGAAGGTCGGCGAGGAGGGCGCGTTCAAGGCGCTCGGTGAGTTGCACGAGGCAACTGGTCAGGGCGGCCCGGTCGAGTGGCACAAGATGGGCGAGGGCTGGAGCTGGTCGCGCAAGGCCGGCACCGAGGAGGACCACGCCGCCGACGCACTCGAGGGCTGGCGCGAGATCCAGCGCCGGCTCGCCGCCGAGACGCATGACCTGTACGTCCTGGACGAGTTCACCTACCCGATGAAGTGGGGCTGGGTCGACGTGGACGAGGTGCTCGACACGCTCGTCAACCGCCCCGGTCATCAGTACGTCGTGATCACCGGTCGCGACGCGAACCCCAAGCTCCTCGAGGCCGCGGACCTCGCCGCCGAGATTACCAAGCTGAAGCATCCGATGGACGCCGGCCAGAAGGGCCAGAAGGGCATCGAGTGGTGATCCCGCGGGTCGTGGTCGCGGCGCCGTCGTCCGGCGCGGGGAAGACGACGGTCGCGGTCGGGTTGATGGCGGCGTTGCGACGGGCCGGGCACGTGGTTGCCGGGTTCAAGGTCGGGCCGGACTACATCGACCCCGGTTTCCACGCGGTCGCGACCGGGCGGCCGGGGCGCAACCTCGACCCGATGTTGTCGGGGGAGGAGCGCGTCGGACCGCTGTTCGCGCATGGGTCCGCGGGTGCGGACATCGCGGTGGTCGAAGGCGTGATGGGCCTGTACGACGGCGCGCTCGGGACGGAAGGGTTCTCGTCGACGGCGCACGTCGCGAAGTTGCTGAAGGCACCCGTGGTGCTCGTGGTGGACGCGTCCGCCGCGGGCCGGAGCGTCGGCGCTGTCGTCCAAGGTTTCGTTGCTTTCGACACCGAAGTATGGATCGTCGGGGTGATCCTCAACAAGGTCGGCTCCGACCGCCACGAGACCGAAGTACGCGCCGGCATCGCACCCACCGGCGTCCCCGTCCTTGGCGTCCTCCGCCGCGACCCCCGCCTAACCGTCCCCAGCCGCCACCTCGGCCTCATCCCCGCCACAGAACAACGCGAACAGGCGGAAGACGCAGTAGAAGCAGCCGCCGAACTCGTCCACCAAGGCGTAGACCTCCAAGCCTTCATAGCTGCAGCCGAGGCAGCCCCTCACCACACCACCACCCCGTGGGATCCCACTGAGGAACTCACCCGCCTCGCCCCGGCATCCACCACCGTCCCGGGGCGTCGCCCGGTGGTTGCGGTTGCGGGCGGTCCGGTGTTCTCGTTCCGGTACACGGAGACGACGGAGCTGCTCGACGCCGCGGGCGCCGACGTCGTGACCTTCGACCCACTGGCCGACACGTTGCCGGAGGCAACCTCTGCGCTCTACCTCGGTGGCGGCTTCCCGGAGTTGCATGCTGAAGCGCTGTCAGCGAACGCCAAGTTGAGGGAGCAGGTCGCCGCTCAGGTGCTGGCCGGGTTGCCGGTGGTTGCTGAGTGTGCGGGGCTGCTTTATCTGTGTCGTGAGCTCGACGGGCATCCGATGACGGGAGTTCTGCCCGCGACCGGGCGGATGACGAGTCGCCTCACCCTCGGGTATCGGACGGCGGTCGCCGCGACCAGCACCGACTTCTTTGACGAAGGACGCCGCGTGCGCGGTCACGAGTTCCACCGCACCGCGATCGACCTCGACGCCGACGTACGCCCCGCCTGGCACCTCCCCGCCGGCGTCGAAGGCATCACGCTCCCGCACGTGCACGCGTCGTACCTGCACCTGCACTGGACCGCCACCCCCGACGTACCAGCCCGCCTGGTCGCCGCAGCCCGCGCACACCAGCGATGAAGCTCGTCGTAGGAGTCGGCCTCCGAGCAAACACGCCGTACGCCGAACTTCGCGCCCTCGTGGACAGCGCGCTGAAGGAAGCCCCGGGCGACGTCCAACTCATCGTCACCGTCACAAGCAAAGAAGCCGAGCTAGCGCTGCACCGTCTCGCCGACGACCTGAATGCCGAGCTCCGAGCGATCCCGCCCAACGAGCTGGCCGAGCAAACACCGCCCAACCCGAGCGAGCACGTCGAGCAGCTGACAGGTACGCCGAGCGTCGCCGAAGCCGCCGTCCTGGCCGTCGGCGCCGAACTCATCCTCCCCAAACGCCGCTCAGCCAACGCGACCGCTGCGATCGGCCGCCTCCCTGCACCCGGCTACCAGCCAGCGGATCGCGAGGTCGTACATCGCGTGATCGCCGAGCGCCGCGACGTACGACGAGGTTTCCTCAACCTCCCCATCGACAACGACCTCCTCACCAGAGTCCTGGAATCAGCGCATCGAGCGCCAAGCGTCGGGCTGAGCCAGCCATGGGACTTCCTGGTCATCCGCGACCTCGCGACCCGGCGGAAGGTGCACGATCTCGCCACCGCGCAGCGGGACGCGTTCGCCGCATCGCTGCCGGACGACCGCCGGGCCAAATTCGACGGACTGAAGATCGAGGCGATCCTCGACACCCCGGTGAACATTGCGGTGACGTGCGACCCTGGCCGCGGCGGACGGCACGTACTCGGCCGGCACGCGGATCCACGGACCACCTGGTTCTCCGCCGCGATCGCGATCCAGAACCTCTGGCTGGCCGCACGAGCGGAAGGACTCGGCGTCGGCTGGGTCTCGTTCTTCGAACCGGCCGAAGTCGCAGACGTCCTCGACCTGCCCGCACACATCGAGCTCGTCGGTTATCTCTGCGTCGGGTACGTCGAGGAGTTCGCCGCCGCACCGGAGCTGGTGCGGTCGGGCTGGGCCAAGCGCAGGCCGCTCGAATGGGCGATCCACCACGAGGAGTGGGGCCGGCGCGAGGCCTCGATCGTCGAGGACGCGATCCAGGCCGGGCACAACGCAGTACAGGCAGTCGGCCAGCGCGTACGTCTGATCGTTGGCGGCGATAAAGCAGACCTCCAGCAGGCAGATGCGCTCGTCATCGATCTCACGCCGACCAAACCGCAAGCCGACTTCGGTGTCCTGTGGCGACCCGCGCGGACGCCGGCCGAGGCCGTCGAGTTCGGTGTCGAAATCGCGCGCGACCTGGCCCTGCAGGGTGTCGGCCAACTCGTCGTACAGCTCGCAGACCCGTCAGCGGAAGCGACCGCGCTCGCCCACGGGCTGGAAGTCGGTGCGTCGGCCTGTGGTCTGACACACTCCCGTGCATGACAGACCAACCGCCCATGTACGTTCCCGCGTTCTCGATGAAGCAGCGGATCACGATGATGGCGAACAAGTACGAGCTGATCGCCACCAACCCAGACGGGAGTGACGGGGCGCTGCTCGCGTTCGCGCAGCAGAAGCGGATGGCGTTCAAGGAGCAGGTGACGTTCTACACCGACGACACCAAGACCCGGCCGGTGTTCTCGTTCAAGGCGCGCAAGACGATCGACCTCGGTTCGGGGTACGACGTCTTCGACGCGAACGGGCAGACGATCGGCTGGTTCAAGAAGGAGTTCGGCAAGAGCCTGCTCCGGTCCAGCTGGCAGCTGAGCGCGCCGGGCGTGGACGCGAGCGGTACCGAGCGGAACCCGACGATCGCGATCGTCCGCCGGGTCTGGGAGTTCGTCCCGTTCGTCGGCGAAATCCCGCTGCCGTTCATCTTCCATTTCGACTTCACCGAGGCGGGCTCCGGTCAGCCGGTGCTGTCGGTGGAGCGCAGGCTCTCGGTCCGGGACCGGTACCGGATCACCGTCCAGGACCAGCGCCTGGACTTCCGCGTCGCGGCCGCGATGACGGTCGCGCTGGACGCGCTGCAGTCCCGCTGAGCCCCACCTGAGCGCCATCGGGGCCCGTCTGAGTCCCGCCTGAGGGCCGGCGTACGACCAGGGTCGTACGCCGGTCTCACTCTTTCGGGTGAACCTACCCTGACAACACTTGGTTCAGCCTCCGCCGGGTGCGAGGCTGTATCCATGGGCGTAGCGCAGCGCAGTCGACGGTGGACGGTTCCGATCGCAGCAGTCGCGGTAGTGGCAGGGGTGGGGACACTCGGGCCGGTGGTCGCGGATGCCTCGCCGAAGCTGCCGAGCATCTCCGCGCAGGATCTGCTCGCGAAGGTGCAGACCGCGAAGGTGGACGGTCTGAGCGGCACCGTGCGCTCGAACGCGGACCTCGGCCTGCCGGCGATCCCCGGTATGGCGCCCGGCAGCCGCGAGCTCACCGACCTGCTGAGCGGGCAGCACACCGCGCGAGTCGCGTTCGCGAGCCCGGACAAGGCCAAGGTCTCCCTGATCGACAACCAGGCCGAGCAGCTCTGGACCACGGACGGTACGTCGGCGTGGGCCTACGACTCGTCCAAGCGTGAGGCCACGAAGCTGACGCTGCCGGCGCACAAGACGGCCAAGCCCGAAAAGACCCTGCCACAGTCGTACGACCCGCAGGCGGTCGCCAAGCAGTTCCTCGACGCGATCGACCCGACCACCAAGGTCCAGGTCAGCGGCACCGAGAAGGTCGCCGGCCGCGACGCCTACAAGCTGCGCCTGGTCCCGAAGACCGACAAGACGACCGTCGGTTCGGTGACCCTGGCGATCGACTCCAAGACCTGGGTCCCGCTGGACGTGACCGTGATGCCGCGGACCGGCAACGACCCGGCGGTCGAGCTGGGCTTCACCTCGGTGTCGTTCGACGTACCGTCGGCGAGTTCCTTCACCTTCACCCCGCCGAAGGGCGTGAAGGTCACCGACCAGAAGGTGCCGGCCAACCGTGAGCGCCCGAAGAGCGTCCAGCCGAAGCCGGTCAAGCCGGTCAAGCCCGGTACGGCGCAGGCCGACAAGCCGACCGTGATCGGCACCGGCTGGGACAGCGTCGCGATGATCCGCGGAGCCAACGCCGCCGGCCTGGCAGCGAACCCGGCAAGCGGTCCGCTCGGCCAACTGCTGGCGAAGGCGCCGACGGTGCAGGGCTCGTGGGGTAAGGGCAAGGTGCTGACCACCAAGATGGTGAGCGCGCTGATCACCGACGACGGCCGGGTCTTCGTCGGACTGGTCACCCCGGACACCCTGCAGGCCGCCGCAGCGAAGGCCCCCCGCTGAACAGCGACGTGGCGAGCGCTCCGGTCGTCACCCGCGGGCTGACCAAGCGTTTCCACGGCGGGCAGGTGGCGGTGGACGCGGTCGACCTCGAAGTACCGGCCGGGAGCGTGTACGGCTTCCTCGGCCCGAACGGGTCGGGGAAGACCACGACGATCCGGATGCTGCTCGGCCTGATCGCGCCCACCTCCGGTGAGGTCGAGCTGCTCGGCGAACCGATGCCGAAGGCACACCTGCGGGTCCTCCCGCGGGTCGGAGCGCTGGTCGAAGGACCGGCGTTCTACCCGTTCTGGACCGGCCAGGCGAACCTGCTCCGCTTCGACGCCGCCGACCGCACCGCCGACCCGAAGACCCGCAAGGCCCGCGCCGGCGAGGCGCTGGAGCGGGTCGGTCTCTCGAATGCGGCCGGCAAGAAGGTCCGCGCGTACTCGCTGGGAATGCGCCAGCGGCTCGCGATCGCCGTCGCGCTGATGCAACGGCGCGAGCTGCTCGTGCTGGACGAGCCGACCAACGGCCTCGATCCGCAGGGCACCCGCGAGGTCCGCCACCTGATCCGCGACCTGGCCAGCGACGGTACGACGGTCTTCACCTCTACCCACCTGCTGGCCGAGGTCGAGCAGGTCTGCACGCACGCCGCGATCATGAGTCGCGGCAAGCTGCTGAGGCAGTCCACAGTGGCGGATCTCCGCGCCGAGCTCCGCCCACGCCTGGTCGTCCGTACGCCGGACCTCGGAGCCGCGGCGGAAACGCTGCAAAGTCTGGGTGTGACCGAGCTGAAGACGACGCCCGAGACCGTCGAGGGCGATCCCGGCGAGCTACCCATCGAGAAGTTCGCCGCCGCACTCGTCGCGGCTGACGTCCGCATCCACGGCTTCGGCATCGAGCGCCCGAGCCTCGAAGACGCTTTCGTGGCGCTCACCGGGGAGGGTTTCGATGTCGCCGAGTGAAGCGACCGCGGACGTCGTGGTCACCAGGCCGAGTGCCGGCCGGCACACCTTGGCGCTGTTCATCTCGGAGCTGCGCCTCGTCTTCGGCCGCGCCCGCACGCAGGTCGGCCTCGGCGTACTCGCCGCCGTCCCGCTGCTGATCGGGATCGCGATCAAGCTCAGCGGCTCCGGAGGTGACGCCGAAGGGTTCATCGGCCAGGTCGCCGGCAACGGACTGTTCCTGATCGTGGCCAGCCTCGGCCTGTCGCTGCCGTTCTTCCTGCCGACCGCGGTGACCGTCATCTCGGGGGAGTCGCTGGCCGGTGAGGCCAGCCTCGGCACCCTGCGCAACCTGCTCACCGCACCCGCCGGCCGGTCCCGGTTGCTCGCGGCCAAGATGGTCGCGCTCACGGTCTTCTGCCTGGTCGCGACGATGACGATCTGGGTCTCCGGCCTGATCGTCGGCTTCATCCTGTTCCCGGTCGGCGACGTACTCCTGCTCTCCGGCTCGACCGTCTCGCTCGGCGAAGGCCTGCTCCGGGCACTCGCGATCGCGCTGGTGATCTCGCTGTCGCTGCTCGGGCTGGCCGCCATCGGCCTGTTCGTCTCGTCGCTGACGTCGACCCCGCTGGCGGCGATGGCCGCGACGTTCGGCACGTTCATCGTGCTCGGCATCATGACCGCGATCCCGCAGCTGCACGCGATCCACCCATGGTTGCTGATGTATCGCTGGCAGTCGTTCGCCGACGTGCTCCGCGACCCGCCGTACTGGCACGACATCGGCCGCAACCTGCTCCTGCAGGCCGGGTATGTCGCCGTGTTCTACACCGCTGCCTGGGCTCGCATTACGAGCCGCGACATAACCTAGGCTGCGTGAGAGCCGATCTCGTCGCCGCCCTGCGCTGCCCGGTCTGTGCCGACGGGCTGGCGCTGGACGGTCGTACGGCGCGGTGCCCGCGCGGGCACGCGTACGACCTGGCCAAACAGGGCTACCTGAATCTGTTGCCTAAGGCATCTAATGGGATCGAGGGCGACTCGGTGGAGATGGTCGGCGCCCGGACGGTCTTCCTCGGCGGCGGCCACTACGCGGCGATCCGGGACGCGCTGATCATCGCCACCGAACTCGGGCCCGACGACCTGGTCGTGGAGGTCGGCGCCGGCACCGGCTACTACCTGGCAGGCGTCCTCGGCCTGGCTCCGCAACGACGCGGAATCGCCCTGGACGTGTCGAAGTTCGCCGCCCGCCGCGTGGCGAAGGTAGATCCGCGGATCGCCTCCGTCGTGTGCGACGCGTGGCAGGAGCTGCCGCTGCTCGACGGATCGGCGCAGCTGATGCTGAACGTGTTCGCCCCGCGCAACGCCGCCGAGATGGCCCGGGTCCTCGCGCCCACCGGCCGCCTGCTCGTGGTCACACCGAACCAGCAGCATCTCGCCGAGCTGGTCGACGTACTCGGACTGGTCAGTGTGGACGAGGAGAAGGACCGACGGCTGCAGGAGTCACTGTCGGGGGAGTTCGTCCGGATCGGCAGCGAGGCGGTCGAGGAGACGATGCGGCTCGACCGGACGGCCGTCGAGCAGTTGGTGCTGATGACGCCGAGCGCGCGGCACGTGAACTACCGCGAGCTCCTGCAACGGATCGCAGTACTCCCGGAGCCTGTGATGGTGACCTTGTCGGTCACGCTGTCGGTGTGGCAGCCACGCTATCGGTCATCGTGATGCCGGCTCGAGCTCGGCACCACTGACCGGATCAGCAACAGATCAGGCCGCGTGGCCGATCAGTTCGCGGGCGACGACGGTGCCATGGTTCTCGGCCTCGACGTGCGCCTCGGACTCGGAGACCTTGGAGGCGTCGATCAGCTCCTCCATGCCCGGGGTAACCGGGGCCAGGGTGAGCTCAGCGGCGGCGGTGCGGATGTTCATCCCGAACAGGTCGGCGAAGACCCGCTCGAGGTACGGCGTGGCGTGGTCCCAGCCGTGCTTCGGCGTACCCGGGGCGTAGCCGCCGCCGCGGGCGATGGCGAAGATCGCGGGCCGGCCGGCCAGCGGACGGGAGCCGAAGGCGAGGTCCCGGTCCATCAGCAGCAGGTCGATCCAGGTCTTCACGTTCTGCGCGATGCCGTAGTTGTAGAGCGGTACGGCGAGCAGGATCGCGTCGGCGTTCCGGGCCTCGGCCGCCAGGTCGGCGGCGATCGCCTGGGCCTCGGCGAGCGGCATCCGGTCGGAATCGGCGACCGGCTCCTGACCCACCTGGGCGGCGGCCAGCGTCGGCCACACGGTCGACGGCAGCGGGTGCTGTCCGAGGTCCCGCCGTACCACGACACCGTCCGGGTGCTCGGCCTTCCAGGCGGCCTCGGCGCTGTCGGCCAGCGCTCGGGACACCGAACCGTCCAGCCGGATGCTGGCGTCGACGCGTAGCAGGGTGCTCATAGGTTCTGTCTCCATCGAGTTGAGGGGGCGTGCTCATGTTGAGCTGCCTCGAAGATAATCTGTGAAGCAGAACATATTCAAGTCAGATCGTATTCCGAGTGGCGTACACCACGTACGATGGAGGCATGTCCAGTACTTCGCCTGAGGTCGCGACCCGGGTCGCCCGTGGGGTCGAGCCGCCGGTCGCCAGCGGCGCGCCGGTGGAGGCCGACCTCGGCTGGGCGCTGGGTGTCGTGTTCCGGCGGTACGCGAAGGCGTCCGCCGCGGCGCTCGAGGGCCTGCCAGGCGGCCCACGCGGCTACCAGGTGCTCGCGACGACGAGCTCCGAAGGCCCGAAGCGGCAGCTCGACCTGGCCGCCCAGCTCGGCGTCGACCGGACCGTGATGACCTACCTGCTCGACGACCTCGAGAAGGCAGGCCTCGTGCAGCGCCGGCCCGACCCCGCGGATCGTCGGGCCCGGCTCATCGCGCCGACCGACGAGGGCCACGAGGCCCTGTGTGACCTGGAGCGCCGCCTGCGCAGCACCGAGGAAGAGGTGCTCGGCATCCTGGACGAGCCGGAGCGCGCCAGCTTCCGGATGCTCCTGCAGCGCGTGGCGATGAAGGCCAACGCTGTCGACCCGCTGCACAACGCGTGCTCCCTGGCCGAGGCGGACGACCCCGCCAGCACCTAGCTAGTGCAGCGGCACGAAGCCTGACTCGTAGGCGCGGATGACCGCCTGGGTGCGGTCCCGTGCGTTGAGCTTGGACAGCACGTTGGCGACGTGCGTCTTGACCGTCTGCAGGCCGAGGATCAGCTCTTCGGCGATCTCGGCGTTCGACAGACCGCGCGCCATCAACCGGAGCACCTCCTGCTCCCGCTCGGTCAGTTGGTACTCGTCCAGTCCGCTCGGCGTCTGCGGGCCGACGTGGGCGAGCGCCAACGCCCGGATCGCCTCCGGGAACAGCAGCGACTCGCTCCGCGCGACGGTCCGGATCGCCGCGATGATGTCGTCCGGCGGCGTCCGCTTCAGCAAGAACCCGGACGCGCCGGCCCGCAATGCGTCGTACACGTAGTCGTCGTTCTCGAACGTGGTGACGACCAGCACGCGCGGCGCCGGGTCGAGGTTCTCCAGCAGCAACCGGGTCGCCTGGATGCCGTCCACCGCGGGCATCCGGACATCCATCAGTACAACGTCGGCGCCGGTACGACGAACGACCGGCAGCACCTCCGCGCCGTCTCCGGCCTCACCGACCACCGTGAGGTCGGGCTCGGCGTTGATGATCGCCCGCAGCCCGCTCCGGATCAGCGGCTCGTCGTCGACCACGACCACCGACAGGTTCATGTCATCCCTTCGTCATGCTCACCGGCAGCCGGACCGCCAAGCGCCAGGCCTCGCCCTCCGCGACCGGGCCGGCATCGACCGTGCCACGCAGTACGGCGACTCTTTCACGGATCCCGGCCAGGCCGCGGCCGCCGCCGGAGTGATCCGACTTGCCGCTGACCGGATTGGTGACCGCCAGCCGCAGGCCGGACGTGTCGAGCCGGATCGACAGGTCCACGGCCAGCTCACCGGCCGGACGTCCGGCGTGCCGGATCGCGTTGGTCAGACCTTCCTGGACAATTCGGTACGCCTCCCGGGAGACCGCCGCCGGCAGCTGGTCCAGGTCGCCGGACCGATCAACCTCGATCGTGATGCCGCCTGCCCGGGTGGCCTCGACCAGACGGTCGAGACCGCCGAGGGTGGCCTGCGGCGTGGTCCGTGAGCCCGGGCGACGGTCGTCGCGGAGCAGGCCGAGCACGTGGTCGAGATCCGCGAGCGCTGCCCGGGCCGACGTTTCCATCGCGGCCAGTGCGTTCTCCGCGAAGTCCGGGTCGCTGGCAAGTACCCGCCGCGCCGCTGCGGCCTGGATGGTCACCAGGCTGAGTGCGTGCCCGACGCTGTCGTGCAGTTCGCGGGCCAGACGGTTGCGCTCGGCAAGCGTTGCGGTCTGTTGCTCGAGCAGCTCGATCCGCTCCGCGGCGGTGGGTCCGAGGACGCGCGGCGCGAGGTACGCCAGCAATGCGCCGACCGCGGCCGACAGCAGGAACAGTCCGGCGAGGCCGCCGATCGCGGCCGCGGGCATCCAGAGATCGGTCCAGTTGCCGTGGATGTCGTACGACCAGCCGGGCACGATGTCGCGCGTTCCGGCCGACCGGAACGGCGCGGCCAGCCAGATCGCGCCGACGCCGAACACGATCGTGCTGAGGATCCCGACGACCCCGCCGGCGACGAGATGGAGGCAGAACCAGGCCGCCGTCCGCCGGCGCTGCGGCCAGGTCCGCGCCGGACCGAGCGGACGCTCGTCGAACCGCACCGCGAGCAGCGATTCGACCGCGATGCCCTCCACCTCGCGGACCGCGGGCAGCAGGCCGAGCACGACCGGGGGGATCAGCCCCATCAGCACCCAGATGATGCCGGTGGCAACTTTCGGCATGCCGAGGTCGCCGACCACGGCGCCGAGCGCGCTGTCCACCAGGATGAACGCCAGCACGAGCGCAGACCCGAGCAGCAGGTAGACCCAGCGCAGGTACGTCGACGTACGCCACAGGCTCCCGATCGCGCGCGCGACTGCTTTCACGGTCACATCGTGTCAAAGCCGGGGGAGTGTCACCTCCCTCCCCGGAGTGAGTGCGGGGAAACCCCTGCGTTCCCGCACCCCGGAAGTGGGATGCCTCACCAAGAAGTTGAGGGTTTACGCAAATTTGACGCTGCGCGGCCCGGTTGTGCCCTCGGGGGCGTCGCGATCTGCTGCTCAGGCAGGTACGGTCTGTGGTCGGGGCGGGTGCCCGTTCGGCTACGGACAGGTATGGGGAACGGCTCCAGGACGGGTGGCCAGCATGCTCTGCGAGGACCCGGCACGGCGGACGTTAAGTCACCGTGAAGACCCCGCGGGCGGATTGACCACCCTTCCATATTTGATGTTTGATCAAATATCGGGACGAGAGAGGTCGATATGAGGTTGAGGCGTTCCGTCATCGCACTGATGGCGGTCCTGGGGCTCGCCCTGGTCAGTGCGTGCAATGGTGACGACAAAGGCAATCAGGCCGACACCGGTCTGCAGAAGGTCAACTACCTGACGTCGTTCAACACCTTCGGACGCGAGGCGTACGCGTACGTCGCGCTGGACAAGGGGTACTTCAAGGACGCCGGCTTCGACGTCAAGATCACCCCCGGCACCGGCACCGTCGACGTGATGAAGCTGGTGGCCGGCGGTCAGGCCGACTACGGCATCGGCGACTTCACCGCGGTCGTGATCACCCTCGGCAAGCAGAAGCTGCCGGTCACCACGGTCGGCATGGTCCACCAGAAGTCGCTGGCCGCGATCATGTCGCTGAAGGGCTACGGCATCGAGAAGCCGCAGGACCTGGTCGGCCAGACGATCGCCGACCAGCCGGGCTCCACCAACACGGTGATGTTCCCGGTCTACGCCAAGGCGGTGCACATCGACCCGAAGTCGGTGACGTTCCTGCCCTCGCCGCCGCCGGCGCTGCCGAAACTGCTTGCCTCCGGCAAGGTCAAGGGCATCGGCCAGTTCGTGGTCGGCAAGCCGCTGATCCAGAAGGCCGACCCGACCCACCGCGAGCCCGTCACGCTGGCCTACGGCGACGTACTGCCGGAGCTGTACGGCAACGCGATCATCACCCGGTCGGACCTGGCCAAGGACCACCCGGACCAGGTGAAGAAGTTCACCGGCGCGCTGCTGAAGGGCCTGCAGGACACCGTCACCGACCCGGAAGGGTCCGCGGCGATCCTGAAGAAGTACGTGCCGGACACCGATCTCGCCGTCGCCACCGCCGAGCTGAACATCATGAAGGACTACACGAAGCCGAAGAACTTCGACGGTCCGCTCGGTGATGTCGACGTCAACCGGGTCAAGACGATCATCTCGCTGCTGGAGCAGTCCGAGGCGATCCAGAAGGGTGCCGTCACCCCGGACGACGTCGTCACGATGAGCCTGGCTCCGAAGAGCTAGGGGTGTCTGACCACTGATGATTCGCCTGGACGGCGTGGGTCAGGTCTTCGATGGACGCGAGGGCCAGGTGACCGCCCTCGAGAAGATCGACCTGCACGTCCGTGGCGGTGAGTTCGTCACGCTGATCGGCCGGTCCGGATGTGGCAAGTCCACTCTGCTCCGGCTGATCGCGGGACTGCTGCCGCCGACCTCCGGTTCGGTCCAGGTGGCGGATGAACCCGTCACCGGGCCGCGCCGGGACGTCTCGTTCATGTTCCAGCGGCCGGCGTTGCTGCCGTGGCGTTCGGTGTTGTCGAACGTGATGCTGCCGGTCGAGATCGACAAGGGCGGTGACCGCAGCAAGGCGGCGTACCGCGACCGGGCTCATCAGTTGCTCGAGTTGGTCGGTCTGCAAGGGTTCGAACGGCGGCTGCCGCACGAGCTCTCGGGCGGTATGCAGCAGCGGGTGTCGCTGTGCCGGTCGCTGATCCGCGACCCGCAGGTGATGCTGATGGACGAGCCGTTCTCCGCGCTCGACGCGCTCACCCGGACCGAGCTGTCCGAGGAGCTGCAGCGGATCAAGATGGAGCTGGCCACCACGATCGTGTTCGTCACGCACTCGATCGAGGAGGCCGTCGTACTCGCCGACCGGGTCGTCGTCCTGACGCCGCGGCCGGGCCGGATGCGGGAGGTCGTCGACATCGACATCCCGCGACCGCGCAGCCTGGCCCAGAACGCGTACGTCACCGAGGTGGCGACGATCAGCGCGCGGCTGCACGGGCTGCTGTCGGAGAAGGACAGCGAGGACCGGCGATGAAGAAGCGTTCCTGGCTGACCAGTTCGCCGGCCGCGGCCATCATCCTCCCGATCATCGGGCTGGCGGCGACGATCGCGCTGTGGTGGGGCGCGACGGCCGTGTTCTCGATCGAGTCGTACCTGCTGCCGACGCCGTGGGAGGTCGTGGTCAAGTTCTTCGACCAGCCCGGCGTCCTGCTGTCGGAAACCGGTACGTCGCTGCTGGAAACGATCGAGGGCTTCCTGCTGGCGATCGTGATCGGCGTACCGATCGCGCTGGTGATCGTCCGCTCGGTCGTGCTCGAGCGGCTGGTGTACCCGCTGCTGCTGATGGTGAACTCGATCCCGAAGGTCGCGATCGCCCCGCTGCTGGTGGTGTGGATGGGTTTCGGTCAGTGGCCGAAGGTCGTAATGGTGCTGCTGATGTGCTTCTTCCCGATCGTGATCTCGACCGCGCAGGGGATGAAGTCGACGCCGACCGAGCTGGTCGAGCTGATGCGGTCGCTGAACGCGAGCCGGGCGCAGGAGTTCTTCAAGCTCCGGCTGCGGTACGCGATGCCGCAGATCTTCACCGGGTTCAAGGTCGCGATCTCGCTGGCGGTGATCGGCGCGGTGATCTCCGAGTTCGTTGGTGCCACCAAGGGACTCGGCTACGTGATCCAGCAGTCCGGCGCGAGCGCCGACACCACCCTGGCGTTCGCCGCGATCACGCTCCTGAGCGTGATGAGCATCGTCCTGTTCTACGGCTTGGTGCTACTCGAGCACCTGCTGCTGCCCTGGGCCCAGGAGAAGCGGTGACTCTACTGATGCCACGCCTCCGGCGCGGCGGGTCATCGGGCTGTAACTCCCGCCCTTCCCTCGTCGCTCCGGTCGCTTCGCTCCCTCCGCTCCTCAGTCCAGGCCGGGAGGCCCGATGACCGCACAAGCATCGGATGCGGACAGACGCGTGCTGGTCCGGCCGGACTGGCTGCATGCCACTGTTTCGGCTGTTTTCAGGGCGCTCCGGTTCGACCGGGAGGATGCCGACAAGATCGCTGCTGCGCTGGTCGAGGCGGATCTGCGTGGCGTCAGTTCGCATGGCGTGATGCTGGTGCCGATGTACGTCGAGCGCCTGAACGCCGGCGGGGTGACCCGCGAGCGTGAGCTCGACATCCTGTTCGACGCCGGCGCCGCGATGGTCGCCGACGCCCGCGGCGGGATGGGCCAGCTGTCCAGCCCGCAGGCGATGGGACACGCGATCGAGCGCGCCGGGCGGTACGGCATCGGCCTCGTCTCGATCCGCAACGCACACCATTTCGGCGCGGCCAGCCGCTGGGCCATGCAAGCCGGTCAGGCCGGGTGTATCGGTATCGCGATGTCGAACACCACCCCGCTGATGCCGGCCCCGGGCGGCGCCGAGCGGATCGTCGGCAACAACCCGCTGGCGATCGCGGTACCGACCAAGGCCGGCGTGGAGATCGTCCTGGACATGGCGTTGTCGGCGGTTGCCCTGGGCAAGATCCGGCTGGCCGCCTCGGCCGGGCGGCCGATCCCCGAGACCTGGGCGACCGATCCCTCGGGCACACCGACCACCGACCCGGAGGAGGCCGTGCTCGGCATGCTGCTGCCGGCCGCCGGTCACAAGGGCTTCGGGCTGGCGCTGATGATCGACGTACTCACCGGCGTACTGAGCGGTGGCGGCTGGGGCGACCAGGTCCGCCCGCTGTACCGCGAGCCGGACCGGCCGAACGACTGCGCACACCTGTTCTTGGCGATCGACCCGGAGTTGATGGGCGGCGTGGAGAGTTTCCGCCTGCGCTCGTCCGGGCTGGCGGCGCGGGTCCGGGGGAGCGCGACGGCTCCGGGCGTGAACCGGTTGCATCTGCCGGGTGAGATCGAGGCCGAGCGTGCGGCGTACCAGCGCCGGCACGGTGTGCTGATCGAGCGGTCCGGACTGGACGGGCTGCTGGAGGCCGCGCGGGCGGTCGGTGCCGTCGTACCGGCGGGAGGGGTGTTGAGCTGATGGGGAAGACACAGGTGTCGACGGAGGCGCTGCGCAGCCCGAACGGGGTGTTCTCGCAGGCCACGACGATCGAAGCGACCGGGCGGTTGGTGTTCGTTTCCGGGATGACCGCCCGGCAGCCGGACGGCGGTATCGCCGGGGTCGGGGACGTCCGGGAACAGACCAGGCAGGTGTGCGAGAACGTGAAGGCGGCGGTCGAGGCCGCCGGCGGCACGCTCGCGGACGTCTGCCGGGTGGATGTGTACGTGCGCAACATGGAGGACTTCGCCAAGATCCACGAGATCCGGGCGCAGTACTTCACCGAGCCGCTGCCGGCGTCGACGATGGTCGAGGTCAGCAAGCTCGCACATCCCGATTACCTGATCGAGATCAACGCGATCGCAGTGGTCGCATGACCGGGGGTGAGTTCCGTGCGCGGTGTCGAGTGGACCTGAGATGAAGTACGTGACGGTGGAGTACGCCGGGCGCGAGGTGCCCGGCGTACTCGACGGGGACTCGATCCTGTTGCTGTCAGCAACGGATCTGACCGAGGTGATCTCCGGGCCGGCCGACGTGGTGGACAAGATCCCTTATGACGAAGGGATCCTGCGAGCACCGCTGCGACGGTTCCGGCGGGACATCCTGTGCACCGGGTGGAACTACTGGGACCACTTCGAGGAGAGCAGGGGCAAACGCGAGGGCCAGGACGTGGAGCGGCCGAAGCACCCGACGTTCTTCACCAAGGGCCCGGACGTGGTGATCGGTCCGTACGACGACATCGCCTGGGATCCGGCTGTCTCCGCCAAGTGGGACTACGAGGCCGAGGTCGCGCTGGTGATCGGCAAGACCGGCAAGAACATCGCCGTCGCCGACGCACTGGACCACGTCTGGGGCTACACGCTGGCGAACGACGTGTCGCAGCGGGACCTGCAGCGTGCACACGGCGGTCAGTGGTTGAAGGGCAAGAGCATCGACGACACCATGCCGCTCGGACCGTGGATCGTGACCGCCGACGAGGTGGGCGACCCGCAGGACATCCACCTGCAGTGCCTGGTGAACGGCGAGGTGCGCCAGGACGCGTCCACGCGGCAGATGGCGTTCGACGTGGCCACGCTGATCAGTGAGCTCTCGTTCGGTATGACGCTGCGCCCGGGCGACCTGTTGCTGACCGGTACGCCGGCCGGCATCGGCAACGCCCGCGAGCCACAGGTGTTCCTCCAGGACGGCGATGTCGTCGTCACCCGCTCCGACAAGCTCGGCGAGTTGCGCAACAGAGTGGCACGCGCATGAGCGGGCCGCTGGAACTGCTGCCGGGTGGCGGCAAGGGTGGACGCCGTACCCTCGCCGAACACGCGGCCGCCGAGCTGCACCAGCTGATCCTGTCCGGCGAGCTGCCCAGCGGTACGCCGCTGCGCCTCGTGGAGCTGGCCAGTCGCCTCGAGATGAGCCAGATGCCGGTGCGGGAAGGACTCCGCCGGCTGGAGGCGCTCGGGCTGGTCGAGATCATCCCGCACCGCGGCGCGTGGGTCCGTGACCTGTCGCTGTCCGATCTGCGCGACACGCACGAGACCCGGCTGGCGTTGGAGAGTCTCGCAGTACGAGCTGCTGCGGCCCGGTTCAGTGAGGACGATCTGACGAAGGCAGCGGCTGCGTTGGCCGAGCACCTGCGGCTGTCGCGCGCTGAGGACTCGGCGGGTGCTCGTGAGGCCCATGCGGACTTCCACTTCGCGATCTACCGGGCGAGCGGTTCCCAGTGGTTGCCGCGGGCAATCGAGCCGGTGTGGCAGAACAGCGAGCGCTACCGGTTCGGGAGCCGGCCGACGGCGTTCCTGATCGAGAAGAGCCGGCAGGAGCATCAGGCGATCCTGGACGCGTGCGTCGCGCAGGACCCGGATGCGGCCGAGTTGGCGTTGCGCAGCCACCTGGCCGGCGCGTTCCAGCGGATCACCGAGACGATGACGTCGAAGCAGAAGGAGACGTCATGAAGGTGAGCTTCGACGCGACCGGTGAGGTCGTGGTGATCACAGGTGGCGCACGCGGCATCGGTGCGGCGCTGGCGCATGCGGTCAACGACGCTGGTGGTACTGCGGTCGTCTTCGACATCAAGCCGCCGGACGACGGCGTCGAGTACGTCGAGGTCGACGTGGCGGACCGGTTCGCCGTACAGGCCGCGGTTGCCGGCGTGCTGCAGCGGTACGGGCGGATCGACGGACTGGTCGCCGGTGCGGCCGTGCAGCCGCGGTCGACCGTGCTGGAGATGGATGCGGCCGAGTGGACCCGCACGCTGCAGGTGAACCTCGACGGCGTGGTCTGGGCATGCCAGGCCGTCGTACCGCAGATGGTGGAGCGGCAGTCCGGTTCGGTGGTGGTGTTCACGTCGGGGCTGGCGTCGACCGGGTACGCGGGCGCGTCGGCGTACGCGGCGAGCAAGGCGGCGCTGGTGGCGTTCGCGAAGTCGCTGGCGGTCGAGGTGGCGCGCTACCGGGTCCGGGTGAACGTAGTCGCGCCGGGCGTGATCGACACCGAGCAGTTCCGTAGTGCGAACGGCGGTGCGGACCGGGATCACTGGCACGACACCATAGGTATCGGCGACCCCGACGACGTGGTCGGGCTGTTGCTGTTCCTGCTGTCCGACGCGGCCGCGATGACCGGGTCGGTGCTGGCCCGGGAACGTGCCTTTGCCAAGCTCACGACGTTTGTGGAGTGAACGAGTGAACCAACTGCCTGTCGCCGTGGTGGGTGCCGGACCGATCGGTCTGACCACCGCGCTCGGTCTCGCGCACTACGGCATCCCGTACGTGCTGCTGGAGGAGGACGCCGTCCTGTCGTCCGACACCAAGGCCGGTACGACGCTCAGCCGGACGCTGGAGATCTGGAACCGGTACGGCGCCGTCGACCGCATCCTCGGTGCCGCACTGCGCATCGACGAGATCGGTGACATCGACCGCGCGACGAACACCCCGCGCGCCTCGGTCCAGCTGGCCGAGCTGGCGAACGACACGCAGTTCCCGTTCGTCATCAACCTGCCGCAGCAGAAGATGGAGCCGCTGCTGGCAGCGGCGCTGCCGGAGCCGGTACGGACGCAGCACCTGATGACGTCGTTCGAAGTACGTGACGACCGGGTCGTGCTGCAGCTGGAGACGCCGGACGGTCCGCAGGAGCTGGAAGCGTCGTACCTACTGGCCTGTGACGGTGGGCGTTCACGGATCCGCGATGCGCTCGGGGTGAAGGTGGTGGGGGAGACCCTGCCGGAGCGGTACATGCTGATCGACGTCGTGGTGGACCTGGACGTCAACAACGCCAGGGACTACCCATACCTCGCGTACTTCGCGGACAAGTCCGAGTGGATGGTGCTGATCCGTCAGCCGGACAACTGGCGGTTCCTGTTCCCGCTGGCGCCGGGCGCCGACGCACCGGGTGACGAGGACCTGCTGGTGAAGGTGAAGCAGTTCATCGGCGAGGTGGACCGGATCGAGCTGCTGGGCTCGGTCGTCTACAACGTGCATCACCGGGTCGCGGAGCAGTGGACCAAGGACCGCAGGGTGTTCCTGATGGGCGATGCGGCCCATCTGATCACGCCGATGTGGGCGCTCGGTCTGAACACCGGTGCGCTGGACGCTTCGAACCTGCCGTGGCGGCTGGCCTGGGTACTGCGTGGCTGGGCCGATCCGTCGTTGCTGGACGGGTACGAGCAGGAGCAGCGCCCGGTGGCGATCGAGGGCTCGGGCGAGATGGCCGAGGCCGCGCGGAAGTACATGTCGTTCCAGCGTGGTGCTGTTACCGAAGGCACCGGCGCGTGGGCCACGGCGTACAACAGGACTCTGCTCAGTGTGCGGCTCGACGTGGAGGGAGTCGGGGACTGGTCGATGGTCGCCACGTCCGCCTCCCCGCCTGCCGTACGGGCGGGGGACCGGGCGCCGGATCTGGTGCTGCAGAGTCCGACCGGCCGCACGACGATCCATGACCTGTGTCGCGACTCGTTCGTGGCGCTCTACTTCACCGACGTACGCCGTCGGCCGGAGATCCCGGTCAACCAGTCGCCGGCGCTGCAGCACTACGCCGTCTCCCGGTGGGACGCCCCGCACGACTCCGGTCTGCGTGACCGCGCCCTGTTCGATCCGGGCAGCGTCACGACCAACAGGTACGGCGTACCGCCGGAGAGCGTCGTACTGATCCGGCCGGACGGCCACATCGCAGCCGTTGCCCCGATGGCCGCCGGCGTGGCCGAGCAGCTGTACACGCATGTGACTGGTCGGGAGGTCCCGTGAGTTTCGACGAACCGTTGCGGGAGATCCTGCTGCAGACGGATGACCTGGAGTGGGTCGAGAAGTCGTTGGACGGCTTGTCCCACAAGATGCTGTGGCGGGATCCGGAGACTGAGGCGTCGATCGCTCTGGTGCGTTTCGAGAAGGGCTCCGGCATTCCGTCCGAGCACAAGCACGCGTCGAACCAGTTCATGTTCTGCCTGTCCGGCCGGTACGTGTACCTGCCGACCGGGACCACGCTGACCAAGGGCAGCTTCTACTGGAACCCGAAGGGCGTGACGCACGGACCGACGCGGGCTGAGGAGACCTCCGTCCTGCTGGAGGTGTACGACGGGCCGCACTATCCGGAGCGGCCGGAGTTCTACGACAACGACGAGGACGCCCGCTGACATGGCCGGTTGGGACGTCCACACCCACCTGATCCCGCCGACCGTACTGTCGGCGGCGCACCGGGGTGAGTTCGGGTTGTCCGTCGACAGCGGTTCGCTGGTGGTCGACGGACAGCGACTGCCGCTGGGTCGGCTGGCCGACCCGGCCGCACTGCTGCACTGGATCACCGAGCAGTCGCTGGACGGCGCGGTGGTCTCCGTACCGCCCGCTCTCTTCCGGTACGACGCCGGCGTCGAGTGGGCCGAGTTGGTGAACCAGGGGCTGCGGGAGCTCGCCACACCGCAACTGCGAGTGCTGGCGCACCTGCCGCTGCTCGACCCGACCGCGCCGTCAGTGGCAGCCGGACTGGCCGGTGAGGGTGTCTTCAGCGGGTTCGCCCTGGGTACGCCGAGCTATGCCGGGCTGGACCCGGTCTGGCGGGTGCTGGATGTGTTGGAGGCGTTCACGCTGATTCACCCCGGCAACAGTGACGACAAGCGGCTTGATTCGTTCTACTTGTCGAACCTGTTGGGGAATCCGTACGAGACCGGAGTGGCCGCCGCTTCGCTCGTCTTCGCCGACGTGCCGGGGCGGTTTCCAGGGATCCGGTTCTGCTTGTGCCATGGGGGTGGTGTGACGGCGGCCGTTGCCGGCCGGTGGCAGCGCGGGATCGACACGGACCGGCCCGGGATCGAGCCGGTGTCGTTGCCGGTGGCCGAGGCGCTGCGCCGGTTCTACGTCGACGATCTGGTCCACGACGACGCCGTACTGGAACTGCTGCACAAGACGTTCGGGCCCGAGCGGGTGCTGGCCGGGAGTGACTGGCCGTTCCCGATGGGCAGCGACGGGGTGTCCGCCGCGCGGTCCGCGACGGCCGAGGTGCTGACCCGGCCGCTGGCGAAGGAGGTCGCCGCGTGGTGAGACGGGTGTTCTGTCTGGTCGAGGTTGTGATCAGATATCAAATCGTGAACGGGGATGAGGCGTGAGTACACGGGGGACTGTGTTGCACAGTCACGGACCGGGTGAGCAGCTGAAGGCCGAAGAGGTCGAGCTGACTGCCGGTCCGGGTGAGACGTTGGTGGAGATGCGGCTGGCCGCTGTGACCGCACTGGACCGGTCGACGCTGGCGGGCAAGCAGCCGTCGGTGCCGTTCGTGCCGGGCTCCGAGGGAACCGGTGTGGTCGTCAGCTCGGACGTGGTCGAGGCCGGGACGGCTGTGCTCGTCCGGGGCGACGGCGTCGGCGTGACTCGTCCAGGTGTTTGGGGTCAGTACGCAGTGGTGCCGGATGCCGCCGTACATCGGCTGCCGTCGTCGCTCGAGCCGGGAGCGGCGCTGACGTTGCTGACGCAGGCGTTGACCGCGCACACCGCAGTACGACGGGTGGCCGACGTACTGAAGGGCGAGACCGTTGTGGTCACCGGGGTGAATGGTCTGCTCGGGCGGATGTGCGCTGCGATCGCTCGGTCCGCCGGTGCGGCGCGGGTGATTGGTCTGGTGGCCATGGAGGCGTCTGTCGATGCCGCGAGTGCGCTGGTGGACCAGATCGTTCGCGTCGACGGGCTGGGACAGGTTGGTCGGGAGCTGCAGTGGTGTGACGCGGCGATCGACACCATGGGCGGTCCGGTGACCGGTGGGGTCCTCGGGCATATCGCTCCGGGCGGGCGGATCGCCGTACTGGGTTACAAGGCCGGTGAGTTCACCACGATCGACCTGCACCAGTTGATCGGCCGCGACCTCCGGGTGCTGCCGGTGAACCTGCAGCGCACAGCTCTGACACCGGATGCGGTCGGTCAGGCACTCGCGGATATCGCACCGGCGTCCTGGCGGGCGGAGTACGACGTGGTGCCCGCGGACCGGGCCGGTGACGCGCTGGATCGGCAAGCAGGGCGGGTGTTGCTGGACTTGACGGCACTCCGGCTGGCATAGACCACTTGCGTTGGTTTGGGGTCCTAGCTGAGCAATCCGTCGTCGAAGGCCCGCAGATACCCGAGTGGCGGCTACGGTACCTCCAGAGCTGAATAGGAGAGAGGCAGCCCGCTACTGATGATCCGACGACTCGAGCTCACGCCTGGGGGGCCGACCGGCCGTCGTACGCTCGCCGAGGAAGCCGCCGCCGAGCTGCACGAACTCATCCTGTCCGGCGAGCTTCCCAGTGGTACGGCGCTGCGGCTCGAGGAGCTCGCCAAACGGCTGGACATGAGCCAGATGCCGATCCGCGAAGGGCTGCGGCGGATGGCTGCGCTCGGACTGGTCGAGATCGTCCCGCACAAGGGCGCCTGGGTCCGTGAGCTGTCGATGGAGGACCTGCGCGACACCCACGCGACCCGACTGGCGCTGGAGTCCCTGGCGGTGCGTGCGGCCGCGACGCGGTTCTCCGACACGGACGCCTCGACCGCACGGGACGCACTGGCCGAGCATGTCCGGTTGTCGAAGCTGGGCGACAACATCGCGTCCCGGCAGGCGCACACCGAGTTCCACTTCGCCATCTACCGGGCCGGCGGTTCGCGGTGGCTGCCGCGAGCGATCGAGCCGGTCTGGCAGAACAGCGAGCGCTACCGGTTCGGCTCCCGGCAGACCAAGGCCCGCATCGAGCAGACCCGCCGGGAGCACCAGGCGATCCTCGATGCGTGCGTTGCCCACGACGAGACGGGCGCCGAGGCCGCGCTGCGCGAACACCTGGAAGGTGCGATGCAGCGCATCACCGAGACAATGGAGCGTCGCTCGGCCAAGCCGTGAGCTCTTCGAACCGGTCGTGCTGCCAGCCGGTCGCATCGAAGACTGCACGGAGCAGCAGGCCGTCGCTGCTCGACCGGTGAACTCCGATGAGCTCTTCGAGCGGTTTGCTGCCCAGACCGTCGTAGTACTCGTCGAGTGCCTGTCGCCTGCGCTGCTCGGACGCTCCGCTGATTTCCTCGAGCGGCGCTTCGCATCCTTTGATGTGGCCTGAGCCGACCCGCTGTCCTGGTGCGAGCTGCTGGACCAGTTGTTCACCTGCGCGCACGTCCTGCGCTCTGACGCGTGCACCAAGCGCGCGGCAGTGGACGTGCTGGAGTGCTCGCTCGACTGCTTGTGAGATCGCGATGTGGTCCGGGTGCCCGGTGAGTCCGTCACGTCCGACGGTGAGGATGAGCTCCGGCTCGATCACCTGCACCGCGGTCTCGATCTCCGCGGCCAGCTCGGCCGGATCGGCGGCTGCCGGCGTCTGCGGTCCGTTCAGTCCGCCGTCGTCGATCCAGCGGCCTCCACCGCCGGCGGGCTTTGCAGCGCCGTCGGCTCCGAGCCAGTCCCATTCGTCGATCCCGAGTAGTGCGCAGGAGGCGGTCAGATGGTCGGCTGCTCCATGCATGCCGGCGGTGGCGACCCGCAGTACGACGTGCCAGCCCTGATCGTGCAGTACGGAGGTGGCGGCGCCGGTGGCGAACACCTCGTCGTCCGGGTGCGCGTGGACCACCAGCGCCGTACGCATCAGTCGGCCAGGCGCGCCGGGAAGCCGCCGGTGGCGAGTGGGCCCCAGCGCTCCGGGGTGATGCGGATCAGGCACTTGCCCTGCTTCACCATCGCCTCGCGGTACTCGTCCCAGTCCGGGTGCTCACCGGAGATCGCACGGTAGTAGTCGACCAGCGGCTCCACCGCGTCCGGCAGCTCGATCACCTCGCCGCTGCCGTCCACCTGCACCCACGCGCCGTTCCACTCGTCCGACAGCACGAGCACACCGGCCTTGCCGGTCCGCTTCACGTTGGTGCTCTTGGCCCGCTCCGGGTACGACGAGATGACGATCCGGCCCTCGGTGTCCACACCTCCGGACACCGGTGACGCCTGTGCCGTCCCGTCCGCCCGGTACGTGATCAGCAGCATGTGATGACGAGGCCGCACAAACTCCAGCAGCCCCTCGAGGTCGACCTTGGTGTTGGTAGCAATAGTCCTCGGCATGACTCCCACCCTATGTGCCGGGCCGGAGGTCCTGCGTGCCGAGGAGGTGTTCCAGCTCGCCGTCGGTGCGCTGGTTGACGAGGTGCTTGAGGTACTGCGCCTGGGCGGTCGTGGGCAGCTCTCCGGCCAGCAGATCGGGCAGGTCCGGGCCTGGGGACGACCGGATTGACATGTTCGAACAGGTGTTCGAACATGGATTCATGACGGGGAGCAAGGCAGCGACGAGCCGGGTCACGGCACTCGACCAGGCACGCCTGCTCCTGGCCCAGGCCAAAGCCCAGAAAGCGGCCGCCGAGGACCTTCTCGAGGTGCCCGATCTCCCCCCACCCAGCCTCCCCACCCCCACCCATCTGGCCCCAGTCACCAGCTTCGACCCCGACACCCACCTCGACCCCGACACCCTCGACCCGAGCTCCCTCGACGCGGGCTTCCTTGATGCCGGCTCCCGGGGCATCGGTTCACGCAACCTGGGCTCCGGCGACGCCAGCTTCCGCGAGGCGGGCTTCCGCGGCGCCGGCTTCCGCGACCCGAGTCCCGGCGGCCTCGGCGCCGGCTCCGGGGGTCGCGAGGAGGCTGGGGTGCGGCTTGCTTCGGTTGGGGGTGGGGTTACTCGGGTGCCTTCGGTGGCGCGGGTGCAGCAGGCGCTGGACACGGCGGGGGTGGATCGGGAGCTGCCCACGCATCCGGCGGTGAGTGAGCTGCTGGCGGGGGCGAGCCTGCGCGGCGGCTCGGTGTACTCCGTGCGTGGCAGTGCCGCCCTGGTGATGGCGCTGATGGCCGGTCCGTCCGCGGAGGGCGCCTGGTGCGGTGTCGTCGGGGTGCCGTCGTTCGGCGCCGAGGCGGCGCGTGGGCTCGGGGTCGACCTGGAGCGGCTCGTGCTGGTCCCGGATCCCGGCCGGGACTGGCTCAGCGTCGTCGCCGCACTGGTGGACGCGCTGACGGTGGTGGTCGTCCGGCCGCCCGGGGAGGTGACACCGGGGGAGGCGTCCCGGCTCGCCGCCCGGCTCCGGACCCGCGGCGCGATGCTGATCGCGTACGGGTCGTGGCCCGGCAGCGAGGCCAGGTTCGAGATCGAGAGCAACACCTGGACGGGTCTCGGCGACGGCGAGGGGCTGATCACCGCCCGCCGCGCGACGGTAGCGGTGACCGGTCGACGATCCGCCGTACGGTCCCGTCGCCAAGACCTCTGGCTCCCCGGCCCCGACGGCACCGTCCGCCCCGCCGAGCCCACCCAAGAACAGGCACCCGGCTGGCTCGGCCGACCCGCCGATCCGACTCGCGAGCAGGCTCCCGGCTGGCAGGAGGAGTGGGTGGAAGAGATCGGCGCGGTGGGCTGATGGCCGGCCGTGGACTCACCCGCAGCATGCCTGACCGGCCGGTGACAGCGGCCGCGGTGGCGACCGGGTGGCAGGAGGAGTGGGCTGAAGAGATTGGTGCGGTGGGCTGATGGGTGGGCGTGGGCTCACTCGGACGATGGTGATCTGGGTGCCTGACTGGCCGGTGACGGCGGCTGCGGTGGCGGGCGGGCGGTCGCCGGACGAGCCGATCGTCGTGCTGGAGAAGGGGAAGGTGCTCGCCACCTCCGCCGCCGCGCGGGCCGAAGGGGTGCGGCGCGGGCAGCGGGCCCGGGACGCGCAGTCGCGGTGCCCGGAGCTGGTCGTGCTGAAGTACGACCCGGTGATCGACGCGCGCGCGTTCGACCCGGTGATCGCGTGCCTGGAGGCGATCACGCCGGGCGTGCAGGCGATCCGGCCGGGCATGTGTGCGTTGAAGGCGCGCGGTCCGGCCCGGTTCTACGGCAGCGAGGAGGTGGCGGCGGAGAAGCTGCTCGACCGGCTGGAGACGTTCGACGTGCCGGGCAGCCGGGTCGGGATCGCCGACGGTCCGTTCGCCGCGGAGCAGGCGGCGCGGACGAGTTCCGCGCGGACCAGGGTGCAGGTGGTGCCGCCGGGCGGATCACCGCAGTTCCTCGCGCCGTTGTCGGTCGACCTGCTCGAGCAGCCCGAACTCACGGATCTGCTGCGCCGGCTGGGCCTGCGGTCGCTGGGTGCGTTCGCCCAGCTGTCCGGGACGGAGGTGCTGACCCGGTTCGGGCCCGGCGGAGCCTTCGCCCATCGGCTGGCCGGCGGGGCCGACGATCGCCCGGTGACCGGCCGGGAGGTCCCGCCGGAGCTGACCCGGGCGCTCGACTTCGAGCCGTCCGTCGACCGGGTCGACCAGGTCGCGTTCGCGGTCCGTGCGATCGCCGACGAGCTGATCGTCCGGCTGACCGAGCTCGGCCTGGTGTGTACGACGCTGCGGGTCGAAGTCGGCACCGAGTCCGGGCGGATCCATGAGCGGGAGTGGCTGCACCCGCGCTGGTTCACCGCGGCGGACGTGGTGGACCGGGTGCGTTGGCAGCTACAGGGCAGCGGCACGGCGACCAGCGAGCTGACGTCGCCGGTCGTGCGGATCCGGTTGATCCCGGAGCAGGCAGACCCGGTCGGTGCGCATGTCGACGGGCTGTGGGGCGGCGGGCCGGACGAGCGGATCCACCGGGCGTTGTCGAGGGTGCAGAGCATGCTCGGTCACGGCGCGGTGGTGTCGGTGGTGATCGGCGGCGGGCGAGGGTTCGCGGACCGGCAGACACTGATCCCGTGGGGCGATCCACCGGTGCCGCCCCGACCGCCCGACCAGCCGTGGCCCGGGGCGATCACCGGGACGAGTGCCGGGACGAGCGCCGGAGCCGAGCGCTGGCCGACCCCGGCGCCGACCACGATCTTCCCGGAGCCGATCCCCGCGAAGGTGTTCGCCGCGGACGGCGCCCAGGTGTCGGTCAGCGCCCGCGGCGAGCTCTCCGGCGTACCGACCGCGTTCTCCCTGCTACCCACCAACGGCCCCGGCGTTCAAGTTGCCGACAGCAACAAAATCCACCCGATCACCGCCTGGGCCGGCCCGTGGCTCAGCACCGAACGCTGGTGGGACCCCACCACCGAGTCCCGCCAGGCCCGCTTCCAGTTCCAGACCGCCGACACCCGCGCCTGGCTCTTCACCCTCCACCAAACAACCTGGCAGGCCCAAGCCACCTACGACTGACCTAGGTGAAGTCGATGCGCATCACCGTGCGGCGGAGGGTGGGGTGGGTTACTTGCTTGAAGCCGGCTTCTTCGAAGGCTTGGTGGGGGCCGACGTGGAGTTCGCCCCAGGTGATGGTTTTGCCGGGCTGGGTGAACATCGGGTAAGCCTCCAGTGCGCGGGCGCCGCGGGTGCGGGCGTATGGGATCGTCGCGCGGGCCAGGTGGTACGTGAGGCCTTGGCCGCGGAAGCCTTTGCGGACGGTCATGCACGTGACGGCCCAGACGCTCTCGTCGTCCTTGTCCTCGTTGCGGTCCGTCCACGGCACGCGGGACGTCCGCAGCTTCGGGTACGCCGTGCGCGGTTCGAGCGCGACCCACCCGGCCGGCTCATCGTCGACGTACGCGATCAGCCCGGTCGTCGACGGCGCGTCCGGCGTACCGCACGCCGTCTGGTCCTGCAGGCGCGTCATCCGCTCGTCCAGCGTCGAGTCACGCCAGATCCACCCGCGGATCTTGAACCGCTGACATTGGCACTGTCCCGCGTCCGTCGTACCGAAGACTGTCTGCAGGTCCTCCCACGACGCTTCGTTCGCCGGTACGACGGTCACCTGCGACTCATCGATCACCATGCGGGCACGCTAACCCGAGTTCCGGACGACCACCTTCCGGAACCACTCGGAAGTTAGGACCAACGACCCTGAAGACGCCGGAGTTCCGCGCTAGGCCGGCAGCAGAACCGGCCCGCCAAGAGGCAACACCCGGACTAGGCTCCGGGGCATGACTGAGCTTGCGGCGACGTTCCAGCAGGAGGCGGTAGCGGAGGCCTATCAGCATCGGCCGCCGTACCCGGACGAGGTCTTCGACCGCCTCGAAGCCCTGATCACCGACGAACCACGACGCGTGCTCGACATCGGCGCCGGTGAAGGCGCGATCGCCCGGCCGCTCGCGCCACGGGTCGAACACGTCGACGCGATCGACTTCTCCGCGCCGATGATCGAAGCCGGCCGGCAGCGCCCCGGCGGCGACCAGCCGAACATCACCTGGCAGGTCAACCCGATCGAGACCGCCGAGCTCGACGGCCCGTACGCGCTGGTCACGGCCGGCGCGAGTATCCACTGGATGCCGTGGGAGGAGACGTTCGCGCGGATCGTCCCGCACCTCACCCCGAACGCCCAACTCGTCGTCATCGAACACGGCCCCGTCGACATGCCCTGGTGGGACGGCGTCATGCAAGCGATCCAGCGGCACTCCCGCAAGAAGAACCACGACCCGAAGTACAACGTGGTCGAGGCGATCCGGGACCGCGGCCTGCTCGAGCTCGGTGGTACGGCGCGAACCGCGCCCGTCACCTATCACCAGAAGGTCACCGACTACATCGAGCAGTTCCACTCGACGTCGAGCCTCGCGCGCGACCTGATGACACCCGAGGAGGCCGCCGACTTCGACGCGATGGTCGAGGAGGCGGTCCGGCCGTACGCGAAGGACGGCGTACTGGAGCTGAAGATCGAGGCCGAGCTCAGCTGGGGCCGGCCGCTGGCCTGACGTCGTCATTGTTCAGCTTCCCGATGCCCGCAGGCCATTGACCCGGCCGGGCTGTCCGGCAAGGGTTCGTGACCGGACAGCCATCGTGGGAGGGGTAATGATGAGCGAACGAGTGACACTGCCGTCGATCCGGCGGCGAACGCTGCTGGGTGCCGCAGGCGCAGCAGTCGCCGCGGGCGGCGTCGTCGACGTACGGCAGGCGCACGCGAACCCGATCCGCAGCGACCCGTTCGGCCTCGGTGTCGCCAGCGGCGACCCGCTGTCGGACCGGGTGATCCTCTGGACCCGCCTGCTGCGCGACCCGGCCGACGGCGCTCGCCTCACCGACCGCGCCGTACAGGTCGGATGGCAGATCGCCACCGATGAGCGTTTCCGGCACGTGGTCAGGGCCGGGTCGGCAACCGCACGCGCGAATCTGGCTCACTCGATCCATGTGGACGCCGCCGGGTTGCGGCCGGGGCGGGACTACTTCTACCGGTTCCGCACCGGCAGATTCATCAGCCCCGTCGGGCACACCCGCACGGCGCCGGCTCCGCACAGCGCGGCCGCGCGGCTGCGGTTCGCCGTGGCCAACTGCCAGGACTGGCAGAACGGGTACTTCGGGGCGTACCGCGACATCGCCGCGTCCGACCTCGACCTGGTCCTGCACGTCGGCGACTACATCTACGAGTACGACCCGCAGCAGAACGCAGTACGGCAACACAACGCATCCTCCGGGACCGCTGCGGGTGCCGATCAGCTGATCACGCTCGCCGACTATCGCAACCGGCATGCGCTCTACAAGTCCGACCCCGCACTGCAGGCGGCCCATGCAGCACTGCCCTTCATCTCGACGTGGGACGACCACGAGACCGAGAACAACTACGCCGGTCTGATCGACGAGCAGGACGCCCCGCCGTGGCACCAGACACCTGAGCAGTTCAAGCTTCAGCGGGCCGCGGCGTACCAGGCCTGGTACGAGCACACCCCGGTGCGGGCGACGAACCGCGGCGGCTGGTCCGACCTGCGGATCTACCGCCGCTTCGACTTCGGCACGCTGCTGCGGCTGAACGTGCTCGACACCCGGCAGTACCGCACCGACCAGCCCGGCGGCGGCCTGCCGACCGGAGGTCTGCCGTCCGACTTCGGGCCGCAGGCGCTCGGCGACACGAACGTGACCGGCACGCTGACCGGTCCGGTTCAGGAGAAGTGGCTGCTGGACGGCCTGCGTACGTCGCACACCCGGTGGAACGTGCTCGGGCAGCAGGTGATGATGGCCCCGACCAGGTTCATCGCGCCGCCGCCGGCTTCGGTGGTCAACCTCGACCAGTGGGACGGCTACACGCCGCAGCGTCGTCGGCTGCTCGCTGCGATCGCCGCGAGCAAGGCAGCGAACCCGGTGGTGATCGCCGGCGACATCCACTCGACCTGGATCAACGATCTTCGGCTCACGGTGGACGACCCGTCCGCGCCGGTGGTGGCCAGCGAGTTCGTCTCGACGTCGATCACCTCGGACTTCCCGGCGGCGTTCGTGCCGATCGCCGAGCAGTCCAACGCTGCCTTCAACCCGTGGGTTCGCTACTTCAACGGCCGCACCCACGGCTGGCTGCGGATGGACGTCGACCGCACCCGCTGGCTGACCGAGGAGCGTTCGGTGTCGTCGGTCGCCGTACCCGATGCGCCGTCGTCCACCACAGCACGTTGGGCCGTCGAGGCCGGCAAGCCAGGAGTTGTCCCGGCCTGACGAGGCAGCGCTAGAGCGCGTCAGCGCGGGACTGCAGGTAGCGCTGTTCGGGAAGGCTCTGTGTGAGCCGCGCGGCGAGCTCGTACGCCTGTCGCGCGGCGACCGCGGAGCCGGACAGCTCCAGTAGATGGGCACGAACAGCAGCCAACCGGTGGTGTCCCTGCAGGGCGGTGTCCACATCGTCGAGCAACGCCAAGCCGGCGGCCGGGCCGTGCACCATCGCGACCGCGACGATCCGGTTCAGTGTCACCATCGGCCCCGGCGCGGTCGACTCGAGGAGTTCGTACAGCATCAGGATCTCGCGCCAGTCCGTGTCCTCGGCCCGTGCCGCCGAGTCGTGGACCGCGGCGATCGCAGCCTGCAACTGATAGAGCCCGACCGGCGCCGACTGCAGCGTGGACGTGATCAACTCGGTGCCTTCGGCAACCGCCTTGGCGTCCCACAACGTCCGGTCCTGCTCCGGCAACGGCACCAGCGCCCCGTCCGCCGTCGTACGAGCGGGCCGGCGCGCATCCGTCAGTAGCATCAACGCCAGCAGCCCGGCCACCTCACCTTCCGCCGGCAACTGCGCCCGCAACTGCCGGGTCAGCCGGATCGCCTCCGCACTCAGCTCGACCCGGTGCAGCGACGTACCGGACGACGCCGTGTAACCCTCGTTGAAGATCAGATACAGCACATGCAGTACGGCGGCCAGCCGCTCGGACTGCTCCGACGCCGGCGGCATCGCGAACCGCGCGCCCTGGAGCTTCGCCTTCGCCCGGCTGATCCGCTGCCCGATCGTTGCCTCCGGCACCAGAAATGCCCGGGCGATCTCGCCGGTGGTCAGCCCGCCGACCGCGCGCAGCGTGAGCGCGACCTGCGATTGTGACGTCAGCGCCGGATGACAGCACAGCATCAGCAACGTCAGCGAGTCGTCGACCGACGACGCGGGCTCCGGTTCCGGCGCGACGGCGACCGCCTCCTCCCGCCGCGAGCGGGCCGCCTCGTTCCGCAGTACTTCGATCCGCCGCCGCGAGGCGACCGTGATCAGCCAGCCGCGCGGATTCGCCGGAACCCCCTCACCCCGCCACTGCAGCGACGCAGCCAGCAGAGCCTCCTGTACGGCGTCCTCGCACGCGTCGAAGTCGCCGTACCGCCGGACGAGCGCGGCCAGCACCTGCGGCGCCTGCTCCCGCAGCAGCTCCTCGATCACATGTACGCGCCGAGATCACGGACCGGACGGACCTCCACGACGCTGAACGGCGCCTCCGGGATCTGCGCGACGATCTCCACCGCCCGGTCCATCGAGTCGCACTCCAGCAGGTAGAACCCGGCCAGCTGCTCCTTCACCTCGGCGAACGGCCCGTCCGTCGTCAGCGGCTTCCCGTCGCGCACAAGCACCTGTTTGGTCAGCCCCGGATCGTCCAGCGACTCCGACGCGACCAGCTCCCCTCGGGCCTCGAGTGCCTCGTGCAGGCCGGCATACCCCGCCATACCTTCCTGCTTCTGCTCGTCGGACAGCGAGTCCCACACCGCCCGCGATTCCGGGTTCCCGTAGATCAGTACCAAGAACTTCATGATCGGCCTCCCGTTCCAAGGATCACTCTCGGGTATCGATCGGGTCACCGGTTCGCACCAGCCATAGCGGACCACGAACGGGCGCGTTCAGGTAATCAGGGGAAAGTCGGGGCATGCCCCGGCATGGCCGGACGTAAACGTGTCGGGGTGCCCCAGTAGAGTTACGACGGGTATCAGGGTGAGAGAGGGAGGGGTCGCGTGCCGGACTTGGAAGTGTCCGACCGGGTTTGGACGATCCCGAACGCGCTCAGCTTCCTCAGGTTGCTGGGTGTGCCGCTGTTCCTGTGGCTGGTGCTCGGCCCCAAGGAGGACGGCTGGGCGCTGCTGGTGCTGGCGATCTCCGGGTTCACCGACTGGGCCGACGGCCAGATCGCCCGCCGGATGAACCAGACCAGCCGGCTGGGCCAGATGCTCGACCCGGTGGCCGACCGGCTGTACATCTTCGCGACCGTCGTCGGCCTGGCGCTGCGCGACATCATCCCGTGGTGGCTGGCGATCGCGCTGCCGCTGCGGGACCTGCTGCTGACGCTGACCCTGCCGGCCCTGCACCGCCGCGGTTTCAACGCGCTGCCGGTGCACTTCCTCGGCAAGTCGGCCACGTTCTGCCTGCTGTACGCGTTCCCGCTGCTCCTGCTCGGCGACGGCGACTCCACCCTCAACCTGCTCGCCCGCGTGTTCGGCTGGGCGTTCGCGATCTGGGGGACCGGTCTGTACTACTGGGCCGGCGCGCTGTACTTCGCGCAGTTGCGGCACCTCGTCCAGACGGTGAAGCCGATCAAGGACGCGGCCGGGTAGACCCGTGACACAGCAAGCCCCCCAACAACCGGCGCAGAAGCCTCGGCGCGTCGACGCGTCGATGTCGCTGCTGAACAACCTGATGGCGCACCCGATCGACGAGGGGTACGCCGTCGCCGCCCGGACCCGCCCCAAGGACGGCGCCAGGGCGCTCCGCTCCCGGCACCGGATCATGCTGGTGGCGGCGACGCTCGTGCTCGGCTTCCTGCTCGCGGTCGCCGCCTCGCAGAACTACCGCAGCGCGCCGGAGGCCGAGAAGCAGCGCAACGAGCTGATCGACCGGATCAACCAGGCCGACGACCGGCTGACCGGCCTGCGCAACCACCAGTCCGACCTCGCCGACGAGGTACGCCGGTTGCAGGCCAGCGGACTGAGCAACGACAGCACCGGCGCCGCGCTGCAGCAGAAGCTCGACGACCTGGAGCTGCAGACCGGGGCGATCTCGGTCGCCGGGCCCGGGCTGAAGGCGGTCATCGACGATGCGAAGAACGCCGACTCCAAAGAGGGCCGGCTGCTCGACGTCGATCTGCAGCAGCTGGTCAACGGCCTGTGGACGTCCGGCGCGGAGGCGGTCTCGGTGAACGGTCACCGGATCACCTCGCTGACCGCGATCCGCGGCGCGGGCAGTGCGATCACGGTCGACTACAGCTCGCTGACCCCGCCGTACACGGTGCTCGCGATCGGGGACACCGCGACCATGCCGGCCCGGTTCGCGCAGAGCTCGGGCGGCCGCTGGGTGCAGTACCTGGTCAGCAACTTCGATGTCCGGATGACGATCACGACGGAGGACTCCTTGCTGGTGCCGGCCGATGCGACCATCGCGTTGCGCTACGCGAAAGTGGGATCGAGATGATCGCCGTACTCGGACTGGTGATCGGCGTCGTGATCGGTCTGCTGGTCGCGCCCGACGTGCCGGACTGGGCCCAGCCCTACCTGCCGATCGCGGTCGTTGCCGCGCTCGACGCGGTGTTCGGCGCGCTCCGGGCGTTCCTGGACGGGATCTTCGACGACAAGGTCTTCGTCGTGTCGTTCGTCTCGAACGTGCTGATCGCGGCCCTGATCGTGTACCTGGGTGACCAGCTCGGCGTCGGCTCGCAGCTGTCGACCGGCGTGGTCGTCGTACTCGGCATCCGGATCTTCACCAACATGGCGGCCATCCGGCGCCACATCTTCCGGGCCTGACATGGCAAACGAGAATCCCGACAAGCCCGAGCAGCCGGCCAAGCCTGAGCCACCGGTCAAGCCCGAGCAGCCGGCCAAGCCGGTGGTGGAGTCGCCGCAGCCGGCGACACCGACCCCGATGCCCAAGCCGAAGACGCCCAACCTTGCGTTGCGGCGGCTCAAGTCCGGGTTCAAACCGTCCCGCGGCCAGGCGATCGTGGCCGTCGTACTGGCGCTGGTCGCCTGTGTGGCCGTGGTCCAGGTCCGGGTGAACCGGGCCGACGACGGCTACCAGAACGCCCGCCGCGAGGACCTGATCGCGATCCTGGACGGCCTCGGCCAGAACACCCGCCGGCTGGAGAGCGAGATCGCCGACCTGGAGGAGCGGAAGAACTCGCTGTCCTCCAGCGCCGACAAGGCACAGACGGCGCGCGAGCAGGCCGAGGCCCAGGTCCGCACCCTCGGCATCCTGGCCGGTACGCTGCCCGCGACAGGTCCCGGTGTCCGGATCACGCTGAACGACCCGCAGGGCAAGATGACCTCGAGCAACCTGCTGGACGCGATCGAGGAGTTGCGCGATGCCGGTGCCGAGGCGATCCAGATCAACGGGTCGGTCCGGGTGGTCGCCAGCACCGACTTCGTGGACGACCCGCCGGGGATCCGGATCGACGGTCAGAAGGTCAACTCGCCGTACGTGATCGAGGCGATCGGGGAGTCGCACAACCTGGCCGAGGCGGCCAACTTCCCCGGCGGTCTGGTCAGCGAGGTGACCGGTCCGCAGGTGGGTGGAACGGCGGAGGTGAACGAGCTGACGACCGTCCCGATCGCCGCCTTGCACGCGCCGGAGGAGCCTCGTTACGCTCGCCCGGCGCCCAGCCCGACCAAGTAGCTGTTCTCCTTGAGTGAAAGAGGAACGAAGGTGTACCCCGAAGACCTGAAGTACACGGCCGAGCACGAGTGGCTGAAGGCCGGTAGCGACGGACCGGTGCGGGTCGGCATCACCGACTTCGCGCAGGACCAGCTCGGCGACATCGTGTACGTGCAGCTGCCCGAGGTCGGCAGCACGGTGCGGGCCGGCGACGCCTGTGGGGAGCTGGAGTCGACCAAGAGCGTGAGCGATCTGTTCGCTCCGGTGAACGGCACCGTGACCGCCGTGAACGAGGCGCTCGCCGACCAGCCGGACCTGGTGAACAGCGATCCGTACGGCGAGGGCTGGCTGCTCGACATCGAGGTCGAGGACGCGGCCGAGGTCTCCGCGCTGATGGACGCCGATGCCTATCAGGGACAGCTCGACCAGAGCTGATAGGTTTTGGGGCCTCAACCGCTGGTCGAGGGTTGAGGCCCTCTCATCTTGTTCCAGCACGTCACACTGTTCATACGGGGTCTATCGAAAACGTCGCCGGACACCCGGCGATCGGGAGGATCACAGCATGCCGTTCTGCAACCAGTGCGGGCACGAGAACTCCGAGGGCAGCCGGTTCTGCTCGCAGTGCGGAGCGATGCTGCCTGGCGCGGACCGCCCGGCGGCAGCACCGGCGACCCCTCAGCCGACGCCGGGCGTCACCGACACCGCGATGCTGACTCCGATCGGCGCGGAGCCGGAGCCGGAGCAGACCGGTGAGCCGCTGTCCGCCGACGACGAGGCCGCTGTCGGCGCGCTGCCGGCCGGGTCGGCCCTGCTGATCGTCCAGCGCGGCCCGAACGCGGGCAGCCGGTTCCTGCTCGACGTCGACGTCGTCACTGCGGGACGCCACCCGGACAGCGACATCTTCCTCGACGACGTGACCGTGTCCCGCCGGCACGCGGAGTTCCGCCGCGACGGGTACGGCGTGAAGGTCCGCGACGTCGGCAGCCTCAACGGCACGTACGTCAACCGCGACCGGATCGACGAGGTCCAGCTGAACAACGGTGACGAGGTTCAGATCGGCAAGTACCGGCTGGTGTACTACGCCAGTGGCCAGGCCTGATCCGAGCGCCGCTGATTCCACGGCCGGCGGGCCGGCGGACGGTCGCGGCATCGGCCAGGTGCTGCAGCTGCTGCAGGCCGAGTTCGCCGACGTCACGATCTCCAAGATCCGGTTCCTCGAGGCCGAGGGACTGGTGACGCCTGCCCGTACGGCGTCGGGGTACCGCAAGTTCAGTGCCGCCGACGTCGAGCGGCTGCGGTACGTGCTGACCGCGCAACGCGACCAGTACCTGCCGCTGAAGGTCATCAAGGAGCACCTCGGCGCGATCGACCGCGGCCTGCGACCCGCCGCCGCGGGTCCACCGGTCGCGCCGAGCTCGTTGCCGCAGACCCCCGGTCAGCCGGTCGCGGAGGATTTCGGTGCCTCGGGCACCGAGCTGCGGCTGACCCGGGCCGAGCTGCAGGCCGCCGCTGGCGTCTCCGCCGAGTTGCTCGGCGAGCTGGAGAGCCACGGGCTGGTGGTGGCCAGCGGCAACCACTACGCGGGCGACGCGATCGTCATCGCCCAGGTCGCCGCGCAGCTGGCCGGGTACGGGCTCGAGCCCCGGCACCTGCGCGCGTTCCGTACGGCGGCCGACCGGGAGGTCGGGCTGATCGAGCAGGTCACCGGTCCCCGCCGTACCGAACAGACCGGGGAGCTGGCCGCGCTCACGGTTCGGTTGCACACCGCACTGGTGCGGTCCCGCCTGCCGCGTCCGTAACAACCGGCCGGGCACCTAGGGGCTTCCCTGCGGAGTAGGCTGAAGGGGTGCGCGAAGTCGACGTGGTCGGAGTCCGGGTTGAGATGCCCTCGAGTCAGCCGATCGTGCTGCTGAAAGAGGTCGGCGGAGAGCGGTACCTGCCGATCTGGATCGGGGCCGCCGAGGCCAGTGCGATCGCGTTCGCCCAGCAGGGCATGGAGCCGCCCCGGCCGCTGACCCACGATCTGTTCGCCGAGACCATCCGGGTGCTCGGGCACACGCTCAGCCAGGTCCGGATCGTGAACCTGAACGACGGCGTGTTCGAGGCGATCCTGGTCTTCGACGACAAGACCGAGATCTCCGCCCGGCCGTCGGACTCGATCGCGCTCGCGCTGCGTACCGGCACCCCGGTGTTCTGCGCCGAGGAGATCCTGGCCGAGGCCGGCATCCCGGTCCCGGAGAGTGAGACGGAAGACGACGAAGTGGTGGAGGAAGAGGAGGTCGAGCGGTTCCGGGAGTTCCTCGACCAGGTGACCCCTGAGGACTTCGACAAGAGTTAGCCCCACCCGTCGGTTTGGCCCCGGGTGGTACAAGATCGGCTTGGTAACGATTCGTACGGCGGTCGCGACACGCTCCCGGCTCGGTGCGGTTGTCGTTGACCCGGTTGGGGCGGCGGCTTACCGTGAAGGAGTCGTGGGGTGCTGTCACTCCACGGAGATGGCTCGTTCCAGTCGGTATCCAGGGAGGCTCAGGCGTGACACGCACCGGCGACACGGATCTGACGGCGCAGTCGACGTCCGACGCGCACGCCGAGGCTGTGGCAGCTGCTACGGCCACCGCCGGCGTCCAGGGTCTGCTGTTCGACGACGACCTGCGACCGATGCCGGAGGATGTCGGATTCCGCGGCCCGACGGCCTGCGCCGCGGCCGGGATCACCTACCGTCAGCTCGACTACTGGGCGCGCACGGGTCTGGTTTCCCCGTCGGTGCGCCCGGCGACCGGCTCCGGGACGCAGCGGTTGTACGGCTTCCGTGACGTTCTGTTGCTGAAGGTGATCAAGCGGCTGCTCGACGCCGGCATCTCGCTGCAGCAGATCCGGACCGCGATCGCGCACCTGAGCAAGCGCGGCTTCGACGACCTGACCCAGATCACGCTGATGAGCGACGGCGCGTCGGTGTACATGTGCTCCTCGCCCGACGAGGTGATCGACCTGCTGGCCGGCGGCCAGGGCGTGTTCGGTATCGCGCTCGGCGGCGTCTGGCGCGAGGTCGAGGGTTCGCTGTCCGAGCTGCCCACGGAGCGTGCCGACGGCCACGACGAAGGCGACTCCGACGGCCACGCCGGCGATGAGCTGGCAGCCCGCCGTCGCGCCCGGATGACGGGCTGACATAGCTTTACCTTCGTGCGCCCACTCACTGCCGACTCGCTCCGTGGTGTGTGGGCGACGTTGTTGCTGCCGCTGAACGCCGACGACTCGATCGACTTCACTCGGCTGGAGTCTCAAGCAGAAGCACTGAGCACGAGCGCGGTCGACGGCCTGTATGCCCACGGCACGGCGGGCGAGTTCCAGACGCTGACCGAGGACGAGTTCGACCAGGTCAACGCTGTCCTTGCGGCGGCAGGTAAACCGTTCCAGATCGGGGCGAGTCATCCGTCGGCCCAGGTGCAGCTGTCCCGCGTCGAACGGGCGGCGAAGCTGGCGCCTGGAGCGATCCAGGTGATCGCCCCGGACTGGCTGCCGCTCAACGACGGTGAGCTGCTGAGCTTCTTCCGGCGGGTGGCCGAGGTGGCGGGGGATGTGCCGCTGGTCTTCTACAACCCGCCGCACGCGAAGACCGCTGTCGGACCCCAGCAGTTGCGTGAGCTGGCCGAGGCAGTGCCGACTCTGATCGGGCTGAAGACCGCGGGCGGTGACAAAGCCTGGTTCGACGAGGCGTCCAAGTCCGGGCTGGCGATCTTCGTGCCCGGGCACTTTCTGGCGAGTATGTCGTTACTCGGTGCGCACGGGAGCTACTCGAACGTCGCCGCGCTCTCGCCCGACGGCGCCGTACGGACCGCCCATGATCTGGACGTCGAGCGGCGGATCGCGGAGTTCTTCGCAGGCCACGTCGCGCCGCTGCAGAAGATCGGCCTGTCGAACCCGGCGCTGGACAAGTTCCTGGCCGCGGTCGGGGACTGGGCCGACGTCGGCACCCGGGTCCGCTGGCCGATGCAGTCGGCGACCGCGGAACAGGTCGAGGGCGCGAAGCCCGCCGCCCGGCGACTGCTGCCCGAACTGTTCCAGGATTCCTGGTAGCCTCGACTCAGCCGTGAACAGCACTCGGGAGAGACCCGTGTCATCGGGCGCCGAAGGGGCAATTCCTCCCCGGAACCTCTCAGGCCCATGGACCGAGTGCCTCAGGCGACTCTGAAGCACGTTCGTGTGACAGAGGGGGAGGCGACCGGAAGCATTGTCAGCAACGGAGCCTCTGATGACCGAACTCTCCGCAATCTTCGCCGACCGCCACATCGGGCCACGCCCCGACGAGGTCGCACGCATGGTGGAACTGCTCGGGTACGCCGATGTCGACGCGCTCGTCGATGCCGCCGTACCGGACTCGATCCGCTCGGCCGAGCCGCTCCGGCTGCCTGAGCCGGCGTCCGAGGTCGACGCGCTGACCGAGCTCCGGCAGCTCGCGGCCCGCAACAACGTAGCCACCTCGATGATCGGCCAGGGGTACTACGGCACCTTCACGCCGTCCGTGATCGTGCGACGGCTGGTCGAGAACCCGGCCTGGTACACCGCCTACACGCCGTACCAGCCGGAGATCTCCCAGGGCCGGCTCGAGGCGCTGCTGAACTTCCAGACCGTCGTCTCCGACCTGACCGGCCTGCCGACCGCGAACGCGTCGCTGCTCGACGAGGGCACGGCGGCCGCCGAGGCGATGACGCTGGCCCACCGCTCGAACAAGAAGAGCAAGTCCGACCGCTTCCTGGTCGACGCCGACTGCTTCGCCCAGACCGTCGCCGTCGTGCAGACCCGGGCCGAGGCGCTCGGCATCGAGGTCGTCGTCGCCGACACCGCCGAGGGCCTGCCCGAGGGCGACTTCTTCGGTCTCCTGGTGCAGTACCCGGGCTCCAACGGCGCCGTCCGCGACCTCAAGCCGCTGATCGAGGCGGCCCACGAGCGCGACACGTTGGTTGCCGTGGCCTCCGACCTGCTCGCGCTGACGTTGCTCGACGCACCGGGGGAGGCCGGCGCTGACATCGTCATCGGCTCCTCGCAGCGCTTCGGCGTACCACTGTTCTACGGCGGCCCGCACGCCGGCTTCATGTCCGTGCGCTCCGGCCTCGAGCGGTCGTTGCCCGGTCGCCTCGTCGGCGTATCGGTCGACGCGGACGGCGCCCCGGCGTACCGGCTGGCGCTGCAGACCCGTGAGCAGCACATCCGCCGCGAGAAGGCCACCTCCAACATCTGTACGGCGCAGGTCCTGCTGGCCGTCGTCGCTTCGATGTACGCCGTCTACCACGGGCCGGACGGTCTGAAGGCGATCGCGGAGCGTGTGCACAACTACGCCGGCAAGCTGGCCGCCTCGCTGCGGGCCGGCGGGGTCGAGGTCGTGCACGACGACTTCTTCGACACCGTCCTCGCCCGCGTACCGGGTCAGGCCGCGGACGTGGTCGACGCCGCCCGGCAGAACGGGATCTGGCTGCGGCTCGTCGACGCGGACCACGTCGGCATCTCCTGCGACGAGAAGACCGACGTCGCCACGCTCACCCGCGTCTGCCAGTCCTTCGGCGTGCAGTACGACGACACGTTGGGCGCCGCGGCGATCGCCGTACCGCGGACGACGGAGTACCTGACGCACCCGGTGTTCAACACGCACCGCTCCGAGACGGCGATGCTGCGGTACCTGCGCAAGCTGTCCGACAAGGACTACGCGCTGGACCGCGGGATGATCCCGCTCGGCTCCTGCACGATGAAGCTGAACGCGACGACGGAGATGGAGCCGGTCACCTGGCCGGAGTTCGCCGACGTGCACCCGTTCGCGCCGATCGAGGACGCGGCCGGGTACGTGAAGCTGATCGGTCAGCTCGAGCGCTGGCTCGCCGAGGTCACCGGTTACGCGAAGGTGTCGATCCAGCCGAACGCCGGCTCGCAGGGTGAGCTCGCCGGTCTGCTTGCGATCCGCGGATACCACCGGGCCCAGGGCAACGAGGACCGCAACGTCTGCCTGATCCCGGCGTCGGCGCACGGTACCAACGCCGCCTCCGCGGTGATGGCCGGTATGAAGGTTGTCGTTGTCAAGGGCAACGATGACGGCACGATCGACCTGGACGACCTGCGGGCGAAGGCTTCCGAGCACGCTTCGAAGCTTGCGGCGATCATGATCACGTACCCGTCGACGCACGGCGTGTACGAGGAGAGCGTCCGCGAGGTCTGCCAGATCGTCCACGACCACGGCGGCCAGGTGTACGTCGACGGCGCGAACCTGAACGCCCTGCTCGGGCTGGCGAAGCCGGGCGAGTTCGGCGGCGACGTCAGCCACCTGAACCTGCACAAGACGTTCTGCATCCCGCACGGTGGCGGCGGTCCGGGTGTCGGCCCGGTCGGCGTCGCCGCGCACCTCGCGCCGTACCTGCCGAACCACCCGCTGCTGGACCAGGCCGGTCCCGAGTCCGGTGTCGGCCCGATCAGCGCGGCGCCGTTCGGGTCCGCGGGCGTGCTGGCGATCTCGTGGGCGTACATCCGGATGATGGGCGCCGAGGGGCTTACCGCCGCGACCAAGACCGCCGTACTGAGCGCGAACTACGTGGCGAAGCGGCTCGAGGGCGCGTTCCCGGTGCTGTACACGGGTGAGAACGGGCTGGTCGCGCACGAGTGCATCCTGGATCTGCGGCCGATGACCAAGGAGACCGGGATCAGCGTCGACGACGTCGCGAAGCGGCTGATCGACTACGGCTTCCACGCGCCGACGATGTCGTTCCCGGTCGCGGGCACGCTGATGGTCGAGCCGACCGAGTCCGAGGACCTCGACGAGCTGGACCGCTTCTGCGACGCGATGATCGCGATCCGGCACGAGATCGACCGGGTCGCGGCGGGGGAGTGGCCGGCCGCGGACAACCCGCTGGTGAACGCGCCGCACACCGCCGAGTCGGTGATCAACGACAAGTGGGAGCACGCCTACACTCGCGAGGAGGCCGCGTTCCCGCGCTCGGTGGACCGCGCCTCGAAGTACTGGCCGCCGGTCCGCCGCATCGACGGCGCGTACGGCGACCGCAACCTGATCTGCTCCTGCCCGGCACCGGAGGCCTTCGAGTAATGTCTTTGCGTTCTGACACCGCCGCTGCTCTGTACGCCGAGATCGCGGCGGCTCAGAGCGAGGGAAGGTTGCCGTCGGTGAACGGCGGCGTGCTCCGCGACGGTGCGCTGGTGTGGACCGGCGCGCGCGGGCGGTTCGCGTCGGCGGGCGAGGCGGCGCCGGGGCCGGACGTGCAGTACCGGATCGGGTCGATCACCAAGACGCTGACGGCGGTCCTGGTGCTGCAGTGCCGCGACGACGGGCTGCTGTCGCTGAACGATGCCGTGGGCAAGCATCTGCCCGGGATCGCGTTCGGTGACCGGACGATCCGGCATCTGCTCGCGCACAGCGGCGGGATGAACGCCGAGCCCGAGGGCCCTTGGTGGGAACGGAATCCGGGGGTCTCGTTCGACGAGCTGACGGCGGCGATGGACGAGTCGCAGGCGGCCGGTCCGGCGGATCGTCGGCATCACTACTCGAACCTCGGGTACGCCCTGCTCGGTGAGATCGTGGCGCGGTTGCGCGGATCGTCGTGGATCGAGTTGGCGCAGGAGCGCATTCTCGATCCGCTGGAGATGCGGCGTACGACGTACTTTCCATCGGCGCCCGCGGCCGAGGGGTTCTCGGTGCACCCGTTCAGCGGGCAGCTCGTGCCGGAGCCGGCGTACGACTCGGGTGCGATGGCGCCGGCCGGGCAGCTGTGGAGCACGATCGAGGATCTGGCCCGGTACGCGTCGTTCTGGATCGATCCGGTGCCCGAGGTGCTGAGCCGGGAGTCGGTCGAGGAGATGGCGGCTCCGGTCGCGTCGGATCCGCGGGAGGGGCTGACGGCGTCGTACGGGCTGGGGCTGCGGCTGATCGCGGACGATCCGCATCTGCTGATCGGTCACACCGGCTCGATGCCCGGGTTCCTCGCGGGTCTGTTCGTCGACCGGGTACGCCGGATCGGGGCCGTGACGCTGGGTAATGCGACGTACGGGCGGGTTGCCTCGCTGGCGCCTGACCTGGTCCGGATCCTGGCGGCGTACGAACCGCCGATCGCGCAGGAGTGGGTGCCCGAGCCGACGCTTGCCCAAGGCACCGATCTGCTCGGCCACTGGTACTGGGGCAACACACCGCTCACGATCTCCGTCTCCGCGGGCATTCTGCAGCTCAGCGGTGGTCTGACCACGCGTCTTTCCCCGCTGGGACCGGACGTCTACCAGGGCCGGGACGGCTACCTGGCAGGCGAAAAACTGCGCGTCGTTCGTGACGGTGACGCCATCTCGCACCTCGACATCGCCACATTTGTCCTGACGAGAACGCCGTACGGCAGTTAGGCTGTGACGCATTGCATGGAGTAGATCAGGGGTAGATCGCCCGGCTGTAGACCGGGAGGGCGCAGGTTCGAGTCCTGCCTCCATGTCTCTGCACGGCTAGGCAGGGAACGGGGATCCGATGGCGGAGGAGCAGCGGGCGACGGCCTCGGCGGGGTATGCGATGGCCCGGCTGGAACAGGCTCTCGAGCGCGCTCTGACCTCCGACGATCTCGCGGTACGACGGCGCGCGGCCGCCCGGGTCGATGCCTGGCGCAACGTTCTCGACGGCATGGCCTCCGGCCGGCTCACGGTCGGATCGCGGACTCCGGTCGCGGACACGCCCGCCTGGGTCACGCTCGAGGTGGCGCACGGAGGGTTCGCGACCGGGCGGTATCTGGCCGAGGCGCCGCTGCGGGAGGACGAGCTCGCGTGGGTGCCGTCCGACGCACCCGGGGACAACGACCGGGAGCGGCTCAACCTGTGGTTCCTCAGCGACGAAGGGCTCGCCTCACTTGGGCAGGCCCTGCGGAGCGGGAACTACCGGATCGAGGTGCCGGAGGAGTCGGCGCTGCTGATCGTAGCCTGGCTGCTCGAGCGGGGGCAGTACGCCGCGGCGCTGGACCTGACGTTCGAGCTGCGTCCGCTGATGCACCGGCTCCGGTTCACGCCGACGTTCAGCCCGTCGTCGTCGACGCCGTCCGGCGCGGTGGTGCGGCTGCAGCCGGTGTCCGAGGTGCGCAGTACGTTGCGGCAGGCAACGGTACGGCCGCAGATCGCTGCCATGCTGGAGACTCTGCGGGTCTGGAACCCGCTGTACGACCGCCTGGTGGCGCTGTGGTGCGACACGGTCGACGACGAACTGCCGGAGCTAACCGCTGACGGTGCGGTCGTCGGCGGATGGCCGTGCCGGGTCTGGCCGGACGACTGGGCGGAACGGCGTTCTCAATGGCTGGACGAGTTCCGCGCCGCTGCTGAGGTTCATCGGCAACCGAGGGACAACTTCGCCCGCCTGCAGGCGGCGCTCGAACGGTGTCCGTCCGACAGCTCGGCCCTGACAGGTCGTGAGGTCGGCTGGATCCGTCGCTCGCTGGCCAACACGATCCAGGCCCACGGCGCGCCCGGGTCGGAGGCTCGTGCGGCCTTGCGTACGACGCAGAGCGCGGTCGCCGCGCGGCCGACGTACGCGACCTTGGCGCACGTGCTGAGCTGCCGGCTGGACCGGTTTCCGGCTGACGGTGGGCTGCCGACGCTCGACGCGATCGACGGTGAGGTGACTGCTGACGAGATTCCCGCGGCGGCTGGCTCAGCCATCCCGGCGCATCTGCTGGCGAAGGCGGCGCGGGCGCTCGAGGCTCCGATCGGCGAATTGGTGGATCGCGGTGTGATCAGCTCGGGTGAGGTGCTCGCGCGGGTGCTGCCGCAGGTCACGTCGCAGTTGCTCGCCGCGAACATCGAGGACCCGTCGCTCGCCGCGGCGTACGCGCAGAGCTATGCGGCGTTTCGCCGTCGGCGGAGCCTGTTGCTGCTGAACCTCGAGCACCAGGTGCGGTTCGACGAACTGCCGTGGATCGCGGCGGTGGCGCCGTACCGGGATCGGCGTGTTCAGGCGACGCGAGCCGCGGCGCAGTCGCTGCGCGAGACGACGGTTCTGGCACTCACGGCCTTCCCACAGACGATCCTGCCGAATCCGCTGGTCCGGGAGTTCGGCGCGTTGGCCTCGCAGGCGGACTTGAAACTGCCGCTGGTGGAGGAGGTCGCGGCCGACATCTTCATGGGGACGTTCACCGAGAAGTGGCGGAGCGCGGCGACCGTCGCGAGTCGAGTGATGTTCGGGACGCTGTACGCGCGGTACTACGACCTGCCGGCGTCCTGGCCGGCTGTGGAGCAGCGTCGGTACAAGCGCTGGGGGAAGGCGACCGCGGACGACTTCGCGGAGGTCTGCCGCCAGCGCTCGCGCGAGGCAGCGAACGGCGGTGGCGGGCATGTCGCTCAGAACGGGACCGTGCTGGAGCAGAGCCAGATCCTGACCACGCACAACCTGGCCGTGCTGGTCGACGGGCTGGAGCTGACCGACTGGCTGCGGGAGGTCGCTCAGGAGTTGGCCGATCGTGCCTTCGCCTGGGCGGTGCAGCGGCAGACTCAGCCGCTGACATTGACGGGCATCAAGAACACGGCGTACGCGTGGCGGCAGGCGATCTTCTACCTGAGCTTCTGCTCGCAAGCTTCGCAAGGTGAGATTCTGGCGCGGCTGGACGAGCGGGCGGGGCCGCGGTTGGCGCCGGCTGTTGCCGGGCTGCAGCAGGTGGTCGCGGGGGAGCGTTTCGACGCGGCGGGACGGACGGTTGGCGGCGGGCGCCGGCTGCTCGGATGGAGTGCCGGGCCGCACTGGCTGGCGCCTGCGGTTCGTGAGGATGTTCACGCTTCGGGTGGCTGAGTTGACACGGTCGGTGAGGCGGGCAAAAGTTAGGCCTGCCTTAGTAAGGGTTGCCTTACTCGACAACTTCCCGGGAGATCTGGATGTCGCAGCCCGCGCGTCTGACCGCGCTGCCAACACCCGTCCGCGATCCGTTCACCGACCGTTGGCCGCTGGCGTCGACGGTGGCGGATCGGGAGCGTGGACCGTTGCCGCACGGTTCGCCGGGAGCGGTACTGCGCCGGGCCGCCGAGGTGCTCGGTGAGCCGCGGATCCCGTCGACCGGCGTGGGGGAGTCGGCCGCGCTCGATCTGATCGCGGGCCTGCTGGACGAGAACGGCATCGACCTGAGCCACCCGCACGCAGCGGCGCACCTGCAGCCGCCGGTGCTGCAGGTCGCGGTCGACGCGGACGCGCTCGCGTCGGCCTCGAACGCCTCGATGGACACGTACGACTCCGGTCCGGCAACGCTCGCGATCGAGCAGTGGGTCGTGAAGGCGCTCGCGGGGCTGGCCGGCTTCGGGCCGGAGGCGGACGGCGTACTGACGCCCGGTGGCTCGATCTCTAACCTGCTTGCGGTCCTGATCGCCCGTGACAGTGCGGGCGCCGCCGCGGGAGTCGACGTACGGCGGAACGGTCTCGGCGGACTGGTCCAGCCGGTCGTCTTCTGCTCCGAGCTGGCGCACTTCTCCGTCCAGCGAGCCTGCGCCGCCCTCGGGCTCGGTGAGTCGGCCGCGATCACGATCCCGTCCGACGAGACCTTCCGGATGCGCACCGACGTACTGGCCGACGAACTCGCCAAGCCCGGCCGTACGCCGGTCGCGGTGGTCGCGACGGCCGGTACGACGGACTTCGGCTCGATCGACCCGATCGCCGAGGTCGCCGCGCTGGCGCGTTCGCGTGGGGCTTGGGTGCACGTGGATGCGGCGTACGGGTTCGGGGCCCTATTCTCCGAGCGCCTCGCGCCGCTGCTCGCCGAGCTGCCGCTGGCGGACTCGGTCACGCTGGACCTGCACAAGATCGGCTGGCAGCCGGCCGCGACCAGCGTGCTGCTGGTGGCCGACCGGACCCGGTTCTCCGCGTTCGACCGGTCGGTGGACTACCTGAACCCGGCCGACGACATCGACTCCGGGCTGGACGGCCTGCTCGGGCGCAGCCTGCAGACCACCCGCCGTCCGGATGCGGTCAAGGTTGCCACCACGCTGACGGCATACGGCCGGTCCGGACTGGGCACAATGCTCGACACCTGTCACGAGCTCGCGCACGCCGCCGCGGCCCGGGTCGTTGCCGACAGCAACCTTGAGTTGCTGGCGCCGGTGACTCTGACCACGGTGTTGTTCCGGGTCGCCGGGCAGGGGCTGGAGGCATCCGCTGCGGACGCCCTCCAGGGCGAGGTCCGGCGCCGGTTGCTGACGTCGGGACGGGTGCTGATCGGCCGGACCAAGCTGCCGGCCCGCGGCGGCCGCCCGGCAGCGGTCGCGTTGAAGTTGACGCTGCTGAACCCGAACGCCACCGCGACGGACATCGAGGACCTGCTCGACCAGGTCGTGGCCACCGGCCTCGACGTCCTGACCGGTGAAGGAGCGGCGTGAGTATTGCGGTTGCTGCGCATCTGAACGCAATCCTGCGGTGTTACACCCGTGAATCGTCCGTGCCGGTGGCTGTCGGTCCGTTGTCGTTCTCCGTGGGCTCGTCGACGGTGACTGCCCGGGTCGCGCACGCCTCGCGGACCGGGTTGCACCAGTTCGCCGACGTGCTGGTGGACGGCGTACCGGCTGTTCCTGAGGAGCTGGTGCGGGTGCTGTCGGAGGACGCTGATCCGGCAGAGATCGACGACTTGGCGGCACGTACGGCGGAGTCGGTGCGGAACGTCTCGCTGTTCGTCTCCGAGGTCGATGGGGAGCGTGGGCCTGGGCGCTTCCTGGAGTTCGAGCAGGCGTTGCTGTTCGGGCATCTGAACCATCCCGCGCCGAAGAGCCGGGACGGACTGAGCGGGGCCGAGCTGGCGGCGTACTCGCCGGAGCTCGGCGGCCGCTTCGCAGTGCACTGGTTCGAAGCCGACGCCGAGCTGGTGTCGTCGGACCAGGTGGCCGGCGCGCCCTCGCTGCAGGGACTGGACGCTGTGCAGCTGATGGGCGCGCTGGCCGGTATCACCCCGTCGTCGGGACGGGTGCTGATCCCGGCGCATCCGTGGCAGGCCGCGTCGGTGCTCTCGCGGCCGCGGGTGGCCTCGTTGGTCAGGGACGGCCGGGTGACGGCGCTGGGGCCGCAAGGGGCGGAGTGGTACCCGACCTCTTCGCTGCGTACGGTCTTTCACCCGGACCGGTCGGTGATGCTGAAGCTGTCGCTCGGTCTGCGGATCACGAACTCGCGGCGCGAGTCGACGCCGACGGAGCTGCGGCGTGGGTTGGAGATCAACCGGCTGCTGGACGCGGCGTACAACGCGGGGACGGCGACGGCGCATCCGCGGTTCACGATCGTGCGGGATCCGGCGTGGGTCGCTCTCGACGAGGGTGGACCGACGCTGACCGGTCTGGACGTTGCTGTCCGGGAGGTGCCTGCCGACGTCAACAGCTACGCCTGTCTGGCGGGGCTCGTTGCGCCGCGTCCGGGCGGGGTGAGTCGCTTGAGTGATTTTGCTGCGGACGATCCGGCTGCTTGGGTTTCGGCGTACATCGACAACGTGCTGGTGCCGATGCTGCACCTGTACGCCGAGACCGGTATCGGGCTCGAGGCGCATCAGCAGAACACGCTGGTGCGGCTGGATGGTGCCGGGCGTATTCGCGGAGGCGCTTATCGCGACAATCAGGGGTACTACCTCGCGTCGTCGTACCTGCGTGGTCTCTTGGCGGTGACGGGGCTGCATGGTTCGACGCTGGCGGTGGTCGATGACCCGATCGTCGACGACCGATTGACCTACTACCTGCTACACAACCAGGCGCTGGCCGTTGTGGGCTGTCTGGCAGCGGATGGCGTTGCTGACGAGGGATTGCTCCTTGAGGTGGTGCGGGAGCGGCTGACGCTCGCACTGCCGTTGCTGAAGGCTGCCGGACCCTCTGGGGACCGGCTGGCGCGGCGCTGGCTCGAGGCGGAGACCCTGCCCTGCAAGGCGAACATGCTGACCCGGCTGCGCGGTATCGACGAAGTGGTGGCGCCATTGGACGCCCAGTCGGTGTACCTCGACATCCCGAACCCGCTGCGGCTCCGGTGAGGTGCGACATCCGGCCGATGCTCCACCTGGACAACGGCTTCGACCTGCGACCGGCCGACTCTTCCGATGCTGCCCGAATCGCGCTGTGGATGGCGCAGCCGCACATCCGGCAGTGGTGGCACCAGGACTGGTCGGTCGAACGCTGGGCCCAGGAGCTCGAGCAGCAGTCGGCGGGGGAGCACTCCGTGCCCTGCGTGGTCGCCGTCGACGCGGAGGACTTCGGGTACGTCGAGCTGTATCGCGTGCGGCACGACCGGCTCGCGGAGTACTACTCCAGCGGCGAGCACGACTGGGGCGTGCACGTGGCGATCGGCGAGGTGACGCGGGTCGGCCGGGGAGTGGGGCGGCGGCTGTTACGTGCGCTTGCGGACGCGCTACTGGTGGCCGACCCGGCGTGCGAGCGGGTCGTGGCGGAGCCCGACGTACAGAACATTCCGTCCGTGCGCGCATTTGTCGCGGCGGGCTTCGATCGGGTCGGGGAGCTACAGCTGCCCGACAAGACAGCAGTGCTGATGGTCCGCGCCCGGACTGTGGAGGATTGACATGTACGACGTGATCGCTGTCGGCTGTGGGCCGTTCAATCTCGGTCTGGCCGCGCTGGCCTCGGAGGTGGATGATCTCTCCGTTGCTGTGCTGGACAGCCGGCCGGAGTTCACCTGGCACCGGGGGCTGATGTTCTCCGACGCGATGCTGCAGGTGTCGTTCCTGGCGGACCTGGTGTCGTTGGTCGAGCCGGCGCACCACCTGTCGTTTCTGTCGTTCCTGCGTGCGAATGACCGGCTCTATCAGTTCTACGTGCGAGAGAAGTTCCATCCGACGCGGCGCGAGTACGAGACGTACCTGCGGTGGTGTGCGGCTCAGCTGGACTCGCTGCACTTCGGCCACCACGTGCGTGACGTGGTCTGGGACGGGTCGGCGTTCTTATTGACGGTCGAGCGCGGTGAGGCTGTTGAGCACTTCGAGGCCAGGCATCTGGTGGTTGGCGTTGGAACCGAGCCCGCTGTGCCTGCCGCACTGGCCGGGCTGCCTGCTGAGCGATTCCTGCACTCTGGGGATTACCTGTACCGACGGGACGACCTGCTGCGCGCCGGCCACGTGACTGTCGTCGGCTCGGGGCAGTCCGGCGCCGAGTGCTTCTTGGACCTGCTCCGCGCTGAGGGTCCCGCGGTTTCGTGGCTGACACGCACCGGGGCGTTCACACCGCTGGACTACTCGAAGCTCGTGCTCGAGATGACCACACCGTCGTACGTCGACTACTTCCACGCGCTGGACGAGCCGGTGCGCGATCAACTGGTGAAGGACCAGTGGCGCCACTACAAGGGGATCTCGTCGGAGACGCTGGAGGAGATCCACGACGTCCTGTACGCAAGAGACCTGAGTGTCAGCCCCGCTGAGCTGCAGGTCGGCGTCGGGGTCGTTTCCGCGGTCGCCCGCGCCGACCGCCTCGAACTGACCCTGCTCCACGCCGACAGCGGCAAGACCTTCCAGCACACGACCGACGCCGTCGTCGCAGCCACCGGCTACCGCAACCGCCCCCTGCCGTTCCTGGAGTCGCTCCAGCCCCAGATCGAACACGACGCCTCCGGCCGCTGGGTCATCAACCGCGACCACAGCGTCTCAGCCACCAACGGCCTGGCCGGCCGCCTCTTCGTAGCCAACGCCGACCTCCACTCCCACGGCGTAGCCGCCCCCGACCTAGGCCTCGGCGCCATCCGCAACGCCACCATCCTCAACACCATCACCGCCCGAGAACTCTTCCCCCTCCCCAAATCCACCACCTTCACCAAGTTCGCGATCCCCGGATGACAAACCTCTGGACGCAGTGCTCTTCGCAACTACTGGCAAAGCTGATCTCCCAGTTCTCCACCGAGGGCCTACTCGACCCCTCGACTCCGGACCCGACCGGCTCGCCGGTCGTCTACCGCCTGGACCTCAACGCGGCTTCCTACACCTTCACCGCAACCCGCGGCGGCTTCGGCAGCTGGCGCGTCGACCCTGACTCGATCCGCCGTACGACCGCTGGCATCCTCGGCAACGACGAGAGCGAACCCGCCACCGACCCCATCCAGTTCTTCGTAGAAGCAGCCGACGTACTGCGACTGGACGGCTCGACCATCGCCGGCTTCGTAGCCGAACTGACCAACACCCTGGCAGCCGACGTACGCATAGCCGCCACCGCCATACCCGCCACCGACCTACTAGATCTCCACCACACCCGCCTAGAAGGCCACCTAACCGGCCACCCTCTCCTAGTAGCCAACAAAGGCCGCCTAGGCTTCTCCGCCGCCGACACCGAACGCTACGCCCCCGAAGCCCGCACCCCACTCCATCTGACCTGGCTAGCCGTACGCCGAGGCCTAGCCGAGTTCCGCGCCACCCCAGACCTCTCCGAACACGCCGTCATAGCCCGCGAACTAGACCCACCGACCATCGAGTCCTTCCGCGCCAAACTCGACGACCCCGACACCTACGTCTGGCTCCCATGCCACCCCTGGCAACTGGACCACGTAATCCGCACCCAATGGTCCCGAGAACTAGCCACCAACGAAATCGTCATCCTGGGGGAGTCCCCCGACGAGTACCTCCCCACCCAATCCATCCGCACCATGGTCAACGTCACCCGTCCGGATCGCTACCAGGTAAAACTCCCCCTAAAAATCCTCAACACCTCCGTCTACCGAGGCATCCCCACCCACTGCTCCCTAGCCGCCCCCATGCTCACCCAATGGCTCCGCGGCCTCTGGTCCCGAGACGAAGTCTTCCGCCAACTAGACACCGAACTCCTAGGCGAGATCGCCTCGGTCACCGTCCCCCACCCCCAACTCTCCACAACCCCCAACATCCCCTACCAATGGACCGAGACCCTCGGCGTCATCTGGCGAGACCCCATAGACCCCCGCCTCCAACCCGACGAAACCGTCTGGCCCCTGGCAGCCGTACTCAATCCCGGCTTCACCTCAGCCGCCATCACCCGCTCCGGCACCGACCCCCAAACCTGGCTGAGCCACCTCCTCTCCACCCTCCTCCGCCCACTACTCCACCTACTCCACCACTACGGCATAACCGTCAACCCCCACGGCGAAAACCTCGCCATCATCTGCACCTCCACCGGCCTCCCCAATCGCCTTGTAATAAAGGACTTGGTAGACGACATCAATATCTCCATTGACCACACCGATGCCCGAGGCAACGAACCCGACTCCCACGCCAGAGTCCTCCCCCGAAAACCGTGGCCCATCCTCCGCCAGTATCTGGTAGACGCCCTCCTGCTAGGAGTTCTGAACCCGCTGGCTGCCCAAAACCTAATCCCCGAACGAACCTTCTGGTCCCTGACCCGCTCCGAAATTGACCGTTACGCCCGATCCCACCCTGAACACGCCGTCCGGCTAGCAGCCACCGCCCTAACCGCCCCCACCTTCCTCCGCTATCCCCTCAATGGTTATCGCCTGACCCTTGGCTACCGCGACCTGGACATCCGCCCACCCATCCCGGGCACAGGAACAATCCCTAACCCGCTCCATGACGCCGCGCTCATCCCGCCAAAATGAGCGTTTGACCGGAGGTTAATTTCTGGCAAGGAGTCGCGCGGCATCGGCAAGCCTCCTTGCCAGCGACCACGGCGAGCGGTCGAATGGCTCATGCACCTGCTCCGTGCGGCCAGAGAGACTGCGAGGAGCGCCGCGCCGGATACTGGGGGTTGCGGTACTGGCGCTCTCGGTAATCATGGCCCTAGACTCCCGACTCGGCAGGCATCTAGTCGGAAGAGCGGGGAGCACGGTTGACTGTCGTCGATTCTGGCGTCTCGGACAATGCTGCCCGGGTTCAAGCATGGCCACTAGCTCAGCTCAAGTTGGCCGGGATCACCCCACGGCCGGTGCGTAGGTTTGTCGAGGTGTGTGGCGAAGAGGGCGCGCAGGCGGCAATTGCGCGCGTCCTGCTCTGGCCCTTGAGCAGACAGTTGCCCGGGCATCGAAATGCGCTTACCCAGGTTTGGTCACCGGAGACCATCTATCCAGGGTCGGACCCATCTCCCCAGCCGGACAGGCCGGTGTCGTACGGGCAGTGTGGTGTCACGTCGGCGTGGCTCATTCAGCAGATGAGCTGGTTGCGTCGCTTGCGGGCTGAGTATTGCGTCGGCCACATCGACTTCGACCGGGGGCGTCAACGGTCCGAAGTGCATTGCTGGGTTGAGATCGGCAGTGCGAACTCAGCGAAGCGCTGGGTGATCGATCTGACGTTCGATCAGTTTGGAGATCGACGGAGCAAGCCGGTTGTGTTCGCACGTCATGAGTGCCTCGTCAATCAATTGATCGAGTACAAGGCGGAAGACCGAATTCGCCCTCGGAAGGTTCGTCACGATGATGTCTGGGGACGCTACCAACTGCTGCGGGCAGCCACCGACGAGCTATGGAGGTCGCGGAAGGCGAAACCTGGAAGCTGACCGCACTGTAAGCGAGCCTGCCGCGTATCATGGGTGTTGCCAGGTGAGGTTCCGGGGCGGACAGGGGACTGTACGGCTTGTCGGGAGTCAGCAGCGGTAGTGAGGCTTTGCTTGGGCTGCTGCCTGTGGGATTGACATTGGCTGAGTGTCGACTGCCGGATGCAGCATTCATGGCTGTGGTTTCGAAGGTCGCCGAGAGCCGGGGGGTTGAGGCACGAGCGCTTGCCGTGCGGACGCGGCTACACCTGCCGAGGGTGGCTCGTGCGGACGGAGTTGTTGGCCGGCGGTTGGCTCTGGCAGAGGTCAGTCGGAGCGCGAGGCAGTTGTCTGGTGATATCGCAGCTATTCGTGCGCTGGTGCCGACGACGGCGGTCGACAGCCCCCGTGAGTTGGAGTTCGTCACGTATGCCCAAGACGCAACGCCTTTTGCTGTGTTCACTCACCTGCACTATCTCCGAAGCGCTCGGCCGGATTCGTTCAACTTCGCATTGGTGGATCGATCCAGCCGGTTGCCGATGGCACTGTGCAGTGCGACGGCGCTGGACTGGCGGCGGCTGGGTAGCACGCTCCACCGGCAGTATGGTGTTCCGCCAGAGCAGATCTGGGACATCTCGAGGGTCTACTCGTTCGAGGTGGCGCCGTACAACACGATCTCGATGCTGCTGGGCCGAGTGCGGAGATGGTTCGCACGGTCGCGGCCGGATGCGAGCCTTCTCGTCACCACGGTGGATCCCAACATGGGCTTCACCGGCGCGAGCTACCGTGCTGCCAACTGGCAGGAGTGGCTGACGGTGAGGCCTCGGCCCTACATGTACCTCAAGCGTCGGTACATCAGCCCTCGGCAGCTGCGTCAACACTACGGGACGTCCAACCGGCAGGAGTTGCGCGACGAGCTCGGCGTACGGCTCGAGGTGAGCACGGCTGAACTGCTCGACTCGTCAATCTACTGCTCTCGGGTGCGAGGCCGGACCGAATCCGTTCCGCAAGAAGACCGGTCGCGCATGCGTCGGTGAGCAGGTCCGCGGCTCCATCACCGCCGCAAGCGGAAGCGCGTGAGCATCGCCCCGATCCGTTCTGGCGTCGGCAACGGGTTGCTGAGCGGGTAGTCCGCGATCGTGCACGACATTGCCGCCGACGCCCAGTCGGCCGCGTTGGCGGAGAACCGCTCGCCGCTCTGGATCAGTTCATCGGCGAGACCTGCGCAGAACGCGTCTCGGGCGGCCGCGGACTCCTTGTAGATCGTCGCGAAGACGGGAGATTGGACGACGTCGTGCGCTGATTGCGAGTACATCGTGCAACCGCCCCTGAGCAGGAGGCACACCGCGCCGGCACCAGTCTCCATCAGCTCGCGAGCGACGGGGTCTGGATCGAATTGCTGGGCGCCTGTGCTGCTGAGGCGCCGGAGCTCCCAAGGATGCACAACCACGTAGTCGATGTGCTTGAGCACATCTGGCGAGAGCGTTGCATCCGGGTACGGCTGGGCGGCAGCAACGATTGTCGCCGGTCGCCTCCCGGCGGCGTCACGGAGGAGCGTCAGGGCGTGCTCGACCGTCTCCCGGGGGACCTCAAAGGTCATCAGCACGGCGTCGCTCGCCAGCAGTTCGCCGGCGATCTCATCACAGTCCCACGGGTCGAGCCGAACCTCTTTGTCGTTGCGCCAGTACGTCGCAAGGCTGTCACCCAGATCCATCTCGAGGACGCCGGTAAACGGCGTGTCAGCGCCTGGCACAATCTTGAGCAGTTGGGTGTCGACGTTGTTCGCACGGAGATAATTGATGATCTCCGTGCCGAACCGGTCGTCGGCGATTGCAGCTACCAGCGACACCCGATGGCCGAGTCGCGCAGCGGCCACGGCCTGAGTCAATCCCTTACCCCCTGGTTTGAACACGAAGTCGTGTGCCTCACTCGATGTCTCCCAGCGAGGGAGTTCTCTGATCCGGAACACCGCATCCATCACTGCGGCACCGATGACCAGAATCCGGCCTCGCTTCCGTCCTGGCACCGGCTGCTCGTTCTCGTCGGTCGCCGGCGAGGTGCTGTTGGAGGATCCAACGGAATATCGATCGCGGAGTACCAGTTGGCGGGCGAGCATCTTGAGCGCTGCCGGCTCGATCGAGCTTCGAAGGTCCCGCTCGGTCGGGGCACCGCCGACGGAGGACGCATCCACGGCGTTTGATAGCGCTTCATGCAGCTTGAGCCAGTTCTCCAGGAGCGCGCGCCTTCGCTTGCTCAGCTGACGGTCGGACAGCTGCCGGATCGCGCGCCGGCTGACACCGGACCGCGCATACTGCTCGCCAAGCAGCCCAAGACCCAATGCGGCATCGATGACAACGTTGTCGGATGCAGAAAGCTCTTGGGCGCACTCCGCGATTACGGCAAGCGCGCCGGACTCGGGGACAACATCGTGCACGGCTGAGTACCGCCGCACCGCGGCGAGCTCGAGCAGCGGTGCGGCAAGGCCACCACTGACGGCTTGCAGGCTGGCGAGATTCGCGCCAGTCGACCGCAGTTGCTCCAGGATGTGCAGCAGAACGAGGTGCAGATCATCTGGTGAACCGTTGTCGCGCACTTTCCGCTCCTGTCGGTCGGTGACCGCGGCGGACCGCGGTCACCGGGTTCTCAGCGTTGCTGGGAGGTGGACTGCTTCTGGACGAACTCGTTGCTGGCAGCGAACGGTTCGCCGTGGAACAGCTCGGCGATCGTGAATGCTCCGAACAAGAAGACGGAAATCACGACGATGGCTATCAGGAAGGCCAACTGCCTCCGGTAGCTCACGATGTAGTAGGCGAGGACGACGATCAGGACCAGCGCAACGGCTTGACTGGCGGCCATGGTGAGCTCCGATCTGAATTTCCAACCAAGGGGTGCTGGGTCAGGTTGCGACGGGAATCCCCCCGGATCCCGTGCTTGAAATTCGTCTCACCAATGAGCTTGACGCAGCCCGTTTGGGTGTCAACAGAGAATATCTGGAGCTCGCTGGATGCTTTGGAGCCGGTTTGCGAGCCAGGGTGACGTCGCCGCGCAGAATGGCGCGGATAGAGGGACGATGGTGCCGCGCCGCGGCACGCCCGTCGTTCTCGTGTGCCAAAAGGCACCCCGGAGGCACCGCGCAAGGGCGCAGATGTCTGAAGCCCGCCAAACGGCCCGATGTTCATGAGAAATGTTTCCGGTACATCGTGTCTACTCGGGAGCGTGGAGGTGGGGAGGGGGACTTGAGATAATCATCGGATACTGCCGCCATGGCGGCAGCCGACCAGTGGACGGCTTCGATAAGTGGGCGGCGTTCGATCAGGGCGGTGGCTAGGCAGGCGCAGAAGGCGTCGCGGGTGATCGACGATTCCTTGACCATGGACGGTGTGGCGGGGATGTCCATCGTGTCGCCCGAGGGCAGGTAGACCGTGCCGCCGCGTGCTCCGAGCAGGCAGAGTGCCTTCAGCCCCTGCCTCAGGAGATCCTGGCTGATCTGCTCGGGGTCGTAGCGCGCTTCTCGCGAGCGAGCGAAGCGCTCAAGTTCCCAGGGGCGGGCGACCAGGTAGTCGATCTGGTGGAGCGCGTCTCGTGGCAGTTCGGCGTCGGGATAGGGCTGTCCGGGGGTGACGACGATGAGAGGGTGAACATCCGACCTGCCGACTGCGAGATCCAGCGCACGGCGAAGGATCGCCGGTGAGACTTCGAACGTGAGAAGTATGGCGGCCGCGTCGGCCAGCGCCTTCGCATGCCGGTCGATGTGCAGGCTGTCCAGATCGAGGGCCCCGCGCCAAACGGCAGCCGCGCTTTCGCCCAACGGACGTTCGAAGATTCCAGTCGCCGGTGTCGACGAGTTGGGCACGCATTTGACCAAGGACCGGTCGACGCCTTCGAGCTCCAGGTGCTCGAGAATCTGCTGCCCCTCTGCGTCGCTTCCGACGGTCGCGATCAGCGAGACCTCGTAGCCGAGTCGCGCCACGGCTACGGCTTGACTCAGGCCTTTCCCACCTGGCGAGCGGTTGTAGCGGGCGGCGATCGTTGACGTCTCCAGATCCGGTGGACGCTCGACGTGCCAGATGTGGTCGATCGTGGCACCACCGATGACGATCACTTTGCGCGTCGGCGAGGCCGTGCTCGGCAACACGTCGATCACAGCGGTAGCCGTGTCAGATCCCACGTCGTCGAGCAGGCGAACGGCGAGTCGCTCGAACACCTCCTCTTCGGTCCGACCACGGAGAATCCGGTCCCTCGGTGCCACGGGAACCTCAGCTGGATCGGGGCCGTTCAGCGCCTGATGCAGCATGGGCCAGTGCGACAGCAGTGTTGCGCGCCGGATACCGAGGTCTGCCCACTCCAAGTTGTGGACGATTCGGGACGGCACGCCGTTTGCCGCGTACTCAGTGGCGAACAACCCTAGCCCGAGCACCGCATCGGCGATGACACGATCAGTGCGGTCCATCCGCCCGACTCGATCGCGAACGATCTCCACGGCGGCCTGAGTTGGTTGCGTTTCCGTTCGCGCCGCGTGCTCCGCTACGGCGGACAGGTGGAGCAGCGGCAACGCTCGATTTCCGGCGAGACGGTCGAGCTTCAATCCCTCGCCGCGCCGCAGATCCGTGAAGACGGAAACCAGCACGGAGATCTCAGGCGTCTGTGGTGTCGATCGGTCGGACATCTGACCCGCCTAGGAAGGATTTGAGTCATTGCCAGGCTTGGCCTGGGAGGGCTTGGAGCATTTGCTCGATGCGGTCGCGGTCGGGAAATGTGCGGTCGTTGGAGTAGTTCTCGGTGAAGCTGGCCATGGCGGCCGTCGCCCAGCGGACCGCATCGTCGGTCAAGGAGTGGTCCTCGACCAGGCGGGCGACCAGAGCGGCGCAGAACAGGTCGCGGGTGATGGATGATTCCTTGAGCATCGATGGTGGTGGCGAAATGGACCGAGGCGGACCGGTTTGCGAGTAGATCGTGCCGCCGCGGTTTCCTAGTACGCAGACCGATTGCACACCCAGACGGAGGAAGCTCTCGCCGAGATGGTTCGAGGATTGCCGATAGTAGGTGAGCCGGCGGAGTTCCCAGCTATGGGCGACCAGGTAGTCGATCTGGGCAAAAGCCTGGCCGGACGGAGGCCCAGTGTCGTACGGCTGTCCTGGAGTGACAACCGTGACCGGCCGGTTCGGCCTGAGACCGCTCACGAGGTTCAACGTGCTGGAGAGTACGTCCTGGGGTACCTCGAAAGTCAGCAGTACTGCGTCGCACGCCGCGAGCACGGCACGGTATTGGTGGACATCTTGAGGGGTCAGGCTGACGGCGCCTTCGTTGTGCCACACCACGGCGGCGCTCTCGGCATCGGGAAACTCGATCACGGCGGTCTGCGGTGTCGTCTCGCCGTGGACGCACTTCATCATCGAAGTGTCGATTTGCTCGGTCTCCAGGAACTTCTTGATCTGGAGACCGTCCTCGTCGTCGGCGTACGCGGCGATCAGCACGACCTCGAGGCCGAGACGAGCCGCAGCGACGGCTTGGCTCAGGCCTTTGCCGCCCGGGGATCGAGCGTGATCAGTCGCTCTCACCGAGGTCTCGGGCAGCGGTACGGCGTCGCTGTGGAAGACGTGGTCCATCGCGACACCGCCAACAACGACGACCTTGCCTGGGGACGGTGTTCGGGGGGCGTCGGACAGTGTTGCCGCGGACGCGGACGTGCCGACGATCAGCATGGCGAGGTCACGGAAGATGCGCGGTTCTACGGTGTCCCGGAGGTAGCGATCTCCGGGAGTCTCCGGTGCTTCGGCGCCAACCGCTCGATGCAGCCGCGGCCAGTGGTTGCGTAGTGAGTCCCGGCGAACACCGAGATCGACGCTCTGCAATTTCTGGATCGCCAGCGGATCGACGCCTTGCTTCGTGTATTCGGCGATGAGGAGACCCAGGCCGAAAACCGCGTCCAGCACGATCAGGTCGGACCTCGCCGGGAGTCGGCGTACCGCGTCGATCACGACTTGGATGGCTGCGGCGGCCGGATCATCGACCCCGTGCTCGTCCATGTAGTCACGCACCGCGCGGGAAGCGAGCAGGTTGCCGGCGCGGTCCTCGGTCATTCTGGTTTCCTTCAGGCCCTGGTTCTTCCGGAGCACAGTGAAGTCGTAGGCCAATGCCCTGGCCTCGGGCGATAAGGAGAGGTCGCCAGACATGTGTGCCCCCGGGTGGAACGGCCGCCTGAGATTTCAGTATCCGCCAATTGGCAGATGACGACCGGGCACCGAGTGTCGTGCGCTGGAACGAGCATTTGATTTCCCGCTGGTGGAGACCCAGCGGGGACATGGCGCGCCACTCGTACGAACTGGGTGAGAGGCGACTATTGGTGAAGCCCAGCTACGCAGATCCAGTGGGTTGGTTGCGCCAGGCAAGGATTCCGGTGACTAGGCGGACGTTAACCGGCAGACCGTGCATCATGCGAGGGGTGGCGGTGCTGGCACCTTGGCGAAGGGTGGTCAAGGACAGACTGCCGAAGGTTGTCAGGGCTCCAACAGTGTCGGCCAACTTGCGGCTGACGGGAATGGAGTTGGCGACGGTGAGGTCGGCCCCAGCAAGGGGAGCACGCCGCGGTTGAGGTGGGTGGCCGGGGGCGAGACGGAGGGTTGCTGCATTGGTTGGTTGATCGGGGAGCGGTAGAGCGGGAGGCGGTGAGCGAGAGCGGTCTGGTTGTGGGCATTCCGCAGCGTGGGTGTGGTCGGTGCGGAAGATGATTCCCGACAGGCTGTGGGCTGTGGGTAAGGCTGTGGATAAGGTCGTACGTGGGTGTCAGGGCGGCGGTGACGTACAGGCTGCGCGACAGTTGCGGCGGATGCTTGGGGCCAGTCTGCATGGCCATTCCCCGGGGAGGTTCCTTCACAGTCACGAGCTGGAACGGTTTGGGTGTTGGGTGCGTCTACCGGAGGTTCTGACGTAGGCTGCTGCGGTCTGTCGATCGGCCAGGTCGGTGGGACGAACACGGGGAGCAGGATGAATAGCGGGCATGTGGAGTTGGGTAGGGCTCAGCAGGAGCGGTGGGAGGCGGCGTACGCGCGGCGGCCTCGGCTGCATGGTGTGGGGCCTTCGGTGGCGGCGGAGTGGGCTGTGGGGGTGTTTGGGGCCGCGGGCATCGATGATGTGTTGGAGTTGGGGGCGGGGCACGGTCGGGATGCGCTTTTCCTGGCTCGGCAGGGGTTCAGCGTGCATGCCACCGACTTCAGCGAGGCGGCGCTTGATCAGTTGCGGCATGAGGCGCAGCGGGAGGGGCTCGATGATCGGGTGACGGCGGCGTTGCATGACGTGCGGGATCCGTTGCCGGTGGCTGATGCGACGGTCAACGCGGTCTTCGCGAATGTGCTGCTGAACATGGCGTTCTCGCCGGCCGAGTTGCGGGCGCTCGTTGCCGAGATCCATCGGGTTCTCTGTCCTGGCGGGGTTTTCGTGTACGCCGTGTGGTCGACGGCCGACCCGTGTTCGCGGCACTGGAACCGGCTCGACGACGGATTGTCGATGCACGACGGGTTCGTCGGGCGGTTCTTCGACGAGTCACTGGTGGGCGAGCTGTCCGAGCAGTGGCAGCTCGACGAGACCACGCCGTACGACGAAGGTCAGCGGCGGATGTGGCGCGTCACGATGACCAAACCCGGCCCGGAAAGCTGAAGCCGGCTCTAGGTGTTCTGGTTCCGAACAGGTGAAGTTGCCTGCCGCATCGGCGTGCCAGATTGCGGTGTGGTCACCAAAGCGAAAAGTTGCATTGACGAACCCGACCGGTTCCGACAGGCTCGGTCCGCGTCTCACCTTCGACCATCGGAGATACAGCAATGCAGTGGTACATCGACGTTCTGAAGAAGTACGCCGTGTTCGACGGCCGGGCCCGCCGCAAAGAGTACTGGATGTTCGTGCTCTTCAACGTGATCGCCTCGATCATCCTGTCCATCCTGGACAAGATCCTCGGGCTCGACTTCGGCTCGGGCTCGACCAGCTCGTCCGGCTGGTTGTCGACGATCTACAGCCTGGCGGTGCTGCTGCCCACGATCGGTGTGGCGATCCGGCGTATGCACGACACCGGACGTTCCGGCTGGTGGATCCTGATCAACCTGATCCCGTGTATCGGCTGGATCTGGTTCATCGTCCTGGCTGCCCAGGAGGGCAACGCCGGTGACAACCAGTACGGTCCGGACCCGAAGGCGGCCGAGCGGTTCGGCGGCCCGGGGCAGACCGGTCCGGCGGAGCCGGGTTACCCGACCGTCTGAGTCCAGACACAGCAGAAGGCCCCCGCGACAGCATGTCGCGGGGGCCTTCTCCATGACTCAGCTGGCCTGGCTGACGCTCGACATGTTGAAGTCGGGCACGAGCAGCGGCGGCGTCGCCGTCCGCGAGAAGTAGTCGCCCCACTCCCTCGAGTACGACGGAACCGTGGCGCCCGCGCTGGTGAACCGCGCGAGCAGGTCGACCGGGCTCTCGTTGAACCGGAAGTTGTTCACAGCGCCCGTCACCTCGCCGCCCTCGACCAGGTAGACACCGTCACGCGTCAGACCGGTGAGCAGCAGCGTCTGCGGGTCGACCATCCGGATGTACCACAGACACGTCACCAGCAGACCGTTGTCGAGCCCGGCAACGAGATCGTCGGTCGAGCCGGTGCCGCCGTCGACGGACACGACATAGTTTGCGATGTCGGGCGTAGCCGCCGGTACGCCGATCAGCTCCGCCGTGTGCCGGCTGGTCATCAGGTGCTCGAGCTTCCCGCCCCGGATCCAGTCCGTTGCCTGCAGCGTCAACCCGTTGTCGAACACGCTCGACGACCCGCCCGACGACCGCGCCACCGCGAACGCGAACGCCTCGAGACCGGCCAGCGCCGGATCCGAGTGCATGCTCACGGGCTGCGATGACAGGGTGTCGCCGAGACGGGTGCCGCCGCCGGACTTCGAGAACACCGTCTGGCCGTCGAAGGCGTCGCGCCCGTCGAGCTGCCAGTACAGGTACGTCATCAGGTCCGCGACCGCGGCCGGCGGCAGGATCGTCGGGTGCCGGCCGGCGTCGACCGAGACCGTCCGGGACGCCCAGCCGAGTCGACGAGTGAGCTCGGTGTCGAGCGCGCCGGCGTCGACATCGGTGAAGTCACGGGTCGCCGTACCGACCCACGCCGAGTGGCTGAGGTCGGCGTTCTTGCCGGTCGAGGAGACGTAGCCGCGGGGGAGCGCCTGACGCAGCCGCAGTCCGGTCGACGAACCGACGTACAGCGTGACGACCTCGTGGTTGGCGAACCCGTACAACCGGCGCCGCTCGAGGTCCGCGCGCTTGAGCGACTCGCCGAGCGAGGGCGCGAACTTCTCGTAGACGCCGACCGTGGTCTCCTCGGGCTCGAGGTCCCAGTCGGCGCCGACTGTGCCGTCGACGAGGGGGCGGGCGTCCTCGGCCGGTCCGGCGGTCCGGGCGGTCGCGATCGCGGCGGACACGATCTCGCGCAACGAGTCTTCGGTGACGGACGAGCGGCCGATGACGCCGGCCGCCGTACCCTCGCCGGATCCGACCGTGGCGATCACGGTCACGCTCGAGCCGCGCATCGCGCCGTTCGTGGTCAGGGTGTTGTTGGCCCAGCGCAGGTTCGTGCTGGAGGTCTCGGCGACGAGTACGACGCAGCCGTCGGCGCCCTCGGCCGCGGCCAGGGCCAGACCGCGCTCGATGGTGTCCTGGGGCGTGAGCTGAATCGTCACCGGCCGGCCTCCTGCGTGGTGTTGAGAATGCGGACGCTGCGGAACAGCGCTGACGGGCAGCCGTGGGTGACCGCGCCGGACTGCGAGGGCTCGGCCTTGCCGCAGTTGAGCGCGCCGCCGAGCAGGTACGTCTGTGGGCCGCCGACTGCCTCCATCGAGCCCCAGAAGTCGGTCGTGGTGGCCTGGTACGCCACGTCGCGGAGCTGGCCGACGATCTTGCCGTCGACGATCTGGTAGAACCGCTGACCGGTGAACTGGAAGTTGTACCGCTGCATGTCGATCGACCAGGACTTGTCGCCGACGATGTAGATCCCGTTCTTTACCCGGCTGATCAGCTCCTCGGTGGACGGGCCGTTCGGCGCGGGCTGGAGCGAGACGTTGGCCATTCGCTGGATCGGGATGTGGCCGGAGGAGTCGGCGTACGCACAACCGTTGGAGCGCGGGGTGCCGAGCAGGTCTTCGTTCTTCTTCGCCATCCGGCGGTCGACCTGGTACCCGACCAGGATGCCGTCCTTGACCAGGTCCCACTGCTGGCCGGCGACGCCCTCGTCGTCGTACCCGACGGTGGACAGGCCGTGCTCGACGGTGCGGTCGCCGGTGACGTGCATGACCGGCGAGCCGTACTTCAGCGTGCCGAGCTTGTCGGTGGTGGCGAAGCTGGTGCCGGCGTAGTTGGCCTCGTAGCCGAGGGCGCGGTCGAGCTCGGTGGCGTGGCCGATCGACTCGTGGATGGTCAGCCAGAGGTTCGTCGGGTCGATGACGAGGTCGTACTCGCCGGCCTCGACGGTCGGGGCGGCGAGTTTCTCGGCGAGCCAGCCGGGGATCTGGGCGAGCTCGTCGTCCCAGTTCCACCCGGTGCCGGTCATGTACTCCCAGCCGCGGCCGGCCGGTGGGGCGCAGGTCGACATCGAGTCGAAGCGGTCCTCGGCGACGGCGTGGGCGGTGAGGTTCGGGCCGATGCGGACGCGTTGCTGGGTGTACGACGTGCCGGCGGTGTTCGCGAAGTACTTGCACTCGTGGATGGTCGCGACGTGGACGCTGACGTGGGCGACGCCGTCGGCCTTGAGCAGGCGGTCGCTGTAGTCGGTGAGCAGGGCGACCTTGTCGGCGCGCGGGACGGTGAACGGGTCGATCTCGTACGACGAGATCCAGGTGACGTCGTCGTACGCCGGCTCGTCGGCGAGCTCGATCGTCTCGGCGTTGATCGGGCGGGAGACCTGCGCCATGTTCACCGCCTGCTCGGCGACGCGGACCGCCTCGTCCTCGGTGAGCGCGACGCCGGCGGCGAATCCCCAGGTGCCGTCGTGGATCACGCGGACGGCGAGGCCGAGATCCTCGTCGTCCTTCGCGCTCTCCAGGACGCTGTCGCGCAGCGAGATCGACTCGGACCGGATCCGCTCGAGCCGGAACTCGGCGTACGTCGCGCCGAGGTCGCGGGCGCGCTGGAGCGCCGCTTGGGCGAGTTCATGACGGGGGAGGGCGAGGAAGCTCGCGTCAACTTCAGGCACGATGTCGACCTTATACAGGGAACCCGACAAAGCTGGGCGGTGTAGTGACAATGACAAGAAACCGCCTCGCTCCGCTCGGCGGGCTGGGTTGAGGGGCCCGGCTCCCGAGTGGGGTGGGGGCTCGTTCGGCGGGGCTCCGCGGCTGGGTTGGTGGATGGGAGGCGTGATCGGGCAGGGCGATGAGGCTGAGGTTTTGGCTCGGGTGCGTGGGGGAGATGGGGCCGCGTACGGCGAGTTGGTGGATCGGCATGCCCTGATCGCGAAGCGGACGGCGGTGTTCTTGGGGGCTGGGGCGGACGCTGATGATGTGGTGCAGGAGGCGTTCGTCAAGGCTTATCGAGGGTTGGGTGGGTTTCGGGACGGGGCCGCGTTCCGGCCCTGGTTGTTGCGGATTGTTGCTAATGAGACCCGGAACGCGGTGCGGGCTCGTGGGCGGCGGCTGCGGCGTGAGGAGCTGGCGGCGCCGTTGGACGTCGTGCTGGATCCGGCTGATGCCGCAGTGTCGCTGGAGCGTCGGACTGAGTTGCTGAACGCCGTGCGCACGCTCCCGGAGCCGATGCGGCTCGTGGTGACGTGCCGGTACCTGCTGGATCTGGATGAGCAGGAGACCGCCGCAGTACTCGGCTGGCCGCGCGGGACGGTCAAGTCACGCTTGCATCGCGCGCTGGGAAGACTCCGCGACGCCCTACCGGACAAGGAGGTGCAGCGATGAGCCTCGAAGACGAACTGCGGGCCGTCGGACGGTCTGCCGTCGTACCTCCGGTTGACGACACCCTGACAGCCACAGTGCTCACCCGCGTCGCCGACATCCCAGTCCGGAAGCGCCTCCGCGACAGGTGGCGTACCTTCCTGGCCGGCTTCCTTGTCATCCTCGCCGGCCTCGCACTAACCCCACCAGTACGGGCGACCGTCGCCGAGTGGCTGCGGATCGGCGGAGTCCAAGCGCAGCCTGTCGGCACCGGCCCGAGTACTGCGCCTCCAGTGCCGACCGTCGGAAGCCACCTGTCGCTGGAGCAAGCCGCGCAAACAGCCGGCTTCACCCCGAAGCTTCCGAAGCAGCTGGGTGCACCCACCGGCGTAGAAGCGTCGAAGGGGTTCGTCGCGACCAGCTGGACCGGTGTGCGGTTGGAGCAGTTCCAGACCGGCATCGATCCGCTGTACATGAAGCGGTACTACGGCAGCCTCGAGTACGTCGAGGAGATCAACGCGTTCTGGTTCAAGACCCCGCACGACCTGGTGCTGGTGAACAAACACGTCGTACGGATCGCCGGCCCCACGCTGGTCTGGGAGCGCGACGGCGTGACCTTCCGCCTCGAAGGCGTCGACAAGGCACGGGCAATAGAACTGGCGAGCGGAACCTCCTGATCACCGGCGGTGTAACCACCAGTGGAAGGAGCGCCGCCATGATCCGTCGTACTCTCGCTTTGGTCGTAGCACTGTTCGCCTTCACCGCACTCCCGGCTCACGCAGGAGGTCCCACCAGCGTCCTGCTCAGCGCACCGCCCAACGTCACTGCCGTCGGTTACGACGACACGCGGTACTACGAACTCCAGAACCTGATCCAAACCCCGTCCACCGCCGATCCAGGCAGCGAGATCCACAGCATCGGCAAGTTCGTCCGCGCGACCTGGCTGATCCATGACATGAGCGTGTGGCGGATCGACATCGTCTACCCGGACGCGCCCGGCGGTCCGTGGATCTCGACCGAGGAGTTCATGGACGGCACCAAGCCCGCCAAGCCGACCTGGCACCGCGCGGCCGATCCGGAGCGGCTGCTCGAGGTGCTCCGCTCGTTCCGGATCCTGGACGGCAAGTTCGACGGCGGCCCCACCCTCGACGACGGCTACTCGGTCGCCGACGCGCCCGTCACGACACCCGCACCGACACCCGCACCGGCACAGTCCCAGGTGGCGACCACCAACGTCTTCACCGGCTGGCGCTGGATCATCCCCGGCGTCCTGATCGGCGCAGCGGCCGCAGTCCTCGCCGTCCGCCTGTTCCCGAAGCGCCGCTGGGAGCTGATCGACTAAATCGTCGCTCCGAGCTCGAAGCCCGCAAACAGCCGTCCACCGTACTCAGCGAGGATGTGGTCCACGGCAACCACCAGCCGGTCGTCCTCCGCCCGTACGCCGTCCATCAACGCAGCAGCAAGCGCAGCGTCGTACGCCGACACCTCCCGCAGCAGCCCCTTGCCGGTGCCGGACCAACGCCCCGCACCGGTCAGCAACAGCCTCGCCGCGTCCTGCCACAGCACCGACGCGATCGCCAGCCGCACGTCACCGGATGCATCCGACAGGTCGTCCAGCAGATTGGTGATCGTGTAGCGCAGGAGGTCCAGCTCGTCACCGGACAGCGGTCGAGGCCCAGCAGCCACCTCGGCCAGGTACTCCTCCTTCAACCGCACCCCAGACCCATCCGTGTCCAGCAGTACGACGGACTCCCCGACGAGCCGCATCATCGTCGGCTGGCGTCGCGCCTGGTCCTTGTCGGCGAAGTGACGCAGCGACTTCTCGGTGTGCACGAACAGCTCGACCGGCCACCCGCCGTACTCCAGCGACTTCCGCATCGGCGCCGGGGGACCGTCCAGCAGCACAGTGATGTCCAGGTCGGACGTAGTACTCGCGTCACCGCGTGCCACGCTGCCGCCGAGCCAGGCGGCCCGGGCATCGGGATACGGCTCCAGTACGAGTTGGCGTGCGACGTCCATCAGGTCAGTGTCAGCCAACGCAGCAGTTCTCGGAACGCATTTGCCGGCGGGATGTGGCCGCCCACGTAGTACTTGCGCTCGGCGTGCGGTATCGCGGCGGACAGGATGTCGATGTACTTGCCGGCGCGTTCGTCGGCCGAGCCGTGCCAGAGGCTGACCGGGACCCGGATGTCGCCCAGCTCGAAGCCCCACGGCGTGGCGAAGGCCACGTGGTCGTCCAGCCAGCCGTCGTGGCTGGTGACGAAGGTGGCGGTCAGCCGAGCCATCGCCGACGGGTCCTCCCGGGCCGGGGGACCGGGATCAGCTCCTGGTTGAGGTGGGATCTCCGGGCCACCTGCCTCGACCGCAGCCATGATCGAGCGGGCCGTCTCCTCGAACCCGGGCCGGAGGTCGCCGTGCACCGCCTGCCACGAGGTGCGGTTGCGGCGCGGGTCCGCGAGCTCTTCCTCCTCGGTCGGCTCCGGGCCGTCCACGATCGGCGGCGCGTTGCTGCCGATCACCGCGCACCTCGTCACCCGGTCGGGCAACAGCGCAGCACACGCCAGGGCGTGCGGCCCGCCACCGGAGCCACCTGTGACGGCGAAGCGGTCCCATCCCAGCGCATCGGCCACCGCAGCAGCGTCCTCGGCCACAGACGCGACAGTCCGGCCTGGTTGGCGGGTTGACCCGCCGTAGCCGGGTCGGTCCGGGGTAGCCAGTCGCACACCGGACGACTCGATCGCCGCCAGCGCGTCCGGCCGCTTCCAACGGGTCGACGGGGTACCGCTGAACGAGAGCGCCGGCAGCCCGTCCTCGGCGCCGTCGAGGCTGTAGAGAACCATCCGCTCACCGATCCGCACCATGCTGTCCACGAGCGGAGCGTAACCATCCCTGAACAGCTAACCGAATCCACAGTTACCAACCCGAGATTCTCGGAATTCGAGATGCAACGGCGGTGGTGGAAGGATGCGGCCTAGGTTTTGTCGGCTGTAAGAAATCAACCAGTCGGGAGTGCTTGTGAGTTCCTCGGTCGCCGGGACCGTTTCGCCCACCCGGCAAGCGTTGCGCCGGCTGCGGCGTGACCGTAGCGCGCGGGTCGGCGTCGTACTGGTCGTCGTGCTGATCGTGATCGCGGCGGCCGCGCCGTTGCTGGTGCGGCTCTCCGGCCAGGACGCGACGACGTACCACATCGACCTGCTCGATCCGAACCGCGGGAACGCGCCGGCCGGTCCGCTCGGCGGGATCAGCGGCACGCACTGGTTCGGCGTCGAGCCGTTGACCGGCCGGGACCTGTTCTCGATCGTCGTCCTCGGCCTGCGTACGTCGTTGTTCATCGCGGTCGTCGTCACCGCGATCACCACGATCGTCGGCACGCTGGCCGGCATCAGCGCGGCGTACTTCGGCGGCTGGTACGACGCGGTCATGTCGCGGCTGCTCGACTTCCTGTTCGGCTTCCCGCAGCTGGTCTTCATGATTGCCCTCGGCATCATCATCCCGGCCAGGTTCCCGCGCTGGCTGCTGCTGATCCTGGTGCTGAGCTTCTTCGGCTGGGCCGGCCTGGCCCGGCTGATCCGCAATCAGGCCCGGTCGCTGGTCACCCGCGAGTTCGTCGAGGCGGCCCGCAGCGTCGGCTCGACCGGCTGGATGGTCATCACCCGCGAGCTGCTGCCGAACCTGCTCGGCCCGGTCCTGGTGATCGCCACGCTGGCCATCCCCGGCTACATCGGCGCCGAGGCGGCGCTGTCGTTCCTCGGCGTCGGCGTACCACCGCCGACACCGAGCCTCGGGCGGTCGATCTCGGACTCGATCGCCTGGGTGTACACCGGCGCGGACCCGTGGTTCCTGCTGTTCCCGGGCACGATGCTGTTCGTCGCCGTCCTGGGCTTCACGCTGCTCGGTGACGGCGTCCGGGACGCGTTCGACGTCCGGTTGCGGAGGACGAACTGATGCCCGACCTCGCCTGGTTCGTCTTCCGACGGCTGTTCGCGGCCGTGCTCGTGATGCTCGCGCTGAGCCTCGCCGTCTACCTGGTCTTCTACGCGATCCCCGCCGACCCGGCCCACCTGGCCTGTGGCAAGCCCTGTACGCCGGACCGCCTGGAGCAGGCGCGCCACTTCATGCAGCTCGACCAGAGCACCCTGCAGCAGTACCTGAGCTTCCTGAAGGGCATCTTCGCCGGCCGCACGTTCGGTGAAGGTACGGCGGCCGTGCACTGCAACGCGCCCTGCTTCGGGTACTCGTTCCCGCTGGCCCGCCCGGTCACCACGCTGATCCTGGACCGGCTGCCGGTCACCGCCTCGATCGCGATCGGCGCCGCCGTACTGTGGCTGCTGCTGGGCGTCTCGCTCGGCGTCATCGCCGCGCTGAACCGCGGCCGCATCCTCGACCGGCTCGCGATCGGGGTCGCGCTGATCGGCGTGTCGACGCCGTCGTTCCTGCTCGGTCTGCTGGCGATCCTGGTGTTCGGCTTCTGGCTCAACATGGTCCCGGTCAACGGCTACGTCCCGCTCACCGAGAGCCCGGTCGACTGGGCCTGGCACCTGATCACGCCGTGGATCGTGCTCGCGGTCCTGCAAGCGGCGTCGTACATCCGGCTGACCCGGTCGCAGATGCTCGAGGAGCTGAACCTCGACTACATCACCACGGCCCGGGCGAAGGGCGCCGGCGAGCTGCGGGTGGTCGTGACGCACGGTCTCCGCGGCGTACTCGTGCCGGTCGTCACGTTGTTCGGCCTGGATCTCGGCGGTCTGCTCGGCGGTGCGATCCTGACCGAGAAGGTCTTCAGCATGCAGGGCCTCGGCGATCTGCTGATCAGCGCGGTCGGTGCTCTCGACGTGGCCGTGGTCGTCGGCGTGACGCTGTTCTCGGCCTTCCTGATCATCCTCGCGAACCTGGTGGTGGACATAGTGCACGGTGTGCTCGACCCGAGGGTGAGCCATGGCTGAGCCAGTTCTCGAAGTGCACGACCTGCACGTCACGTTCAACACCGAGGGCGGTCTGGTCCCCGCCGTCGACGGCATCGACTTCGCCGTCGCGCCCGGGCAGACGCTCGCGATCGTCGGCGAGTCCGGCTCCGGCAAGAGCGTCAGCTCGGCCGCCGTGATGGGGCTGCTGCCGTCGAACGCCGACGTGACCGGCGAGGTGCTGCTGGACGGCCGCGAGCTGATCGGCTTGCCGAACGACGAGCTCCGCAAGATCCGCGGCAACGACATCGCGATGGTCTTCCAGGACGCCCTGTCCGCGCTGAACCCGTACTACAGCGTCGGCTGGCAGGTCGCCGAGGCGTACCGGCTGCACCACGACGTCTCGAAGAGCAAGGCGCGACAGCGGGCGATCGAGATGCTCGACAAGGTCGGCATCCCGGACGCGGCCCGCCGGGCCGACAGCTACCCGCACGAGTTCTCCGGGGGAATGCGGCAGCGGGTCGTGATTGCTATGGCTCTGGTGAACGACCCGAGAGTGCTGATCGCGGACGAGCCGACGACCGCACTCGATGTCACCGTGCAGGCACAGATCATGCGCCTGCTCGACGACGTGCAGGCCGAGTTCGGTACGGCGCTGGTCCTGATCTCGCACGATCTCGGCGTCGTCGCCGAGGTCGCGGACGACGTTCTGGTCATGTACGCCGGACGCGCCGCCGAGCGCGGTACGGTCCGCGACATCTTCTTCCGGGCCGCCCACCCGTACGCGCTCGGTCTGCTCGGGGCGATGCCGCGGGTCGACGTACCGCCGAAGCCGCGACTGACCACGATCCCCGGCAGCCCGCCCACGCCGGGCTCGATCACGACCGGTTGCCCGTTCCAGCCGCGGTGCGCCTACACGCACCTGGTCGGCGAGCGCTGCATCACCGAGCGTCCCGAGCTGACCCCGCGCCCCGGACAGGGCGATCACGAGGCGGCCTGCCACCTCGGCCGACGGCCGGAGGTGCTCTTGTGAGCGAAGAGCTGCTGAACCTCAAGGACGTGAAGAAGTACTTCGGTCTGCGCGGCGCCCCGTGGCGCAAGGCGCAGGCTGTCCGCGCGGTCGACGGCGTGAACCTCGTTGTCCGCAAGGGCGAAACGGTCGGCCTCGTCGGCGAGTCCGGATCGGGCAAGTCGACCCTGGCCCGCGTGGCGACGCGCCTGCTCGACCCGACCCAGGGGCGCGTCGAGATCGGCGGCACCGACGTCACCAAGGTGCGTGGCCGCCGGCTGCGGCCGGTCCGCCGGAAGATCCAGATGGTCTTCCAGGACCCCCAGGCGTCGCTGAACCCACGGCAGTCGGTCGGCACGATCCTGAGTACGCCGTTCCGCGCGCAGGGGATCCGTCCGAGCCGGGCCCAGCTGGTCGAGCTGCTGGAGCAGGTCGGCCTGGCCGAGCAGTACCTCGAGCGGTACCCGCACGAGTTCTCCGGCGGTCAACGCCAGCGGATCGGGATCGCCCGGGCGCTGTCGGTCAAGCCTGAGCTGCTGGTCTGTGACGAGCCCGTGTCCGCGCTCGACGTGTCCGTCCAGGCGCAGGTACTGAACCTGCTCGCCGACCTCCGCGACGAGCTCGGCCTGTCGTACGTGCTGGTCGCGCACGACCTCGCCGTCGTCCGGCAGGTGGCCGACCGGATCGCGGTCATGTACCTCGGCACGATCGTCGAGGAGGGTCCCGCCGCGCAGGTCTACGAGGCGCCGGCGCACCCGTACACGAAGGCGCTGCTGTCCGCCGTCCCGGTGCCTGAGCCGGGCGTGGAGCGGGACCGGATCGTCCTGACCGGCGATGTTCCGACGCCCATCGACCCGCCGTCCGGCTGTCCGTTCCGGACCCGCTGCTACAAGGCGCAGGACGTCTGTGCGACCGAACGACCGGTGCTCGAGCCCGTCCAAGGTTCGACCGAACACCGGGCCGCCTGCTACTTCCCTGAGCCCCCCACCCCTTGAGAGGAAAGCATGAAACGCATAACCCGAGCGGTCGCGGTAGCGGCCGCGCTGGCGCTGGCGGCCGCCGCTTGCAACGCCAATGACAAGTCCGCCTCAAGTAGCGGCAGCACCGCCGCCGCGGAGCAGGGCGGCACGCTGCACTTCCTCAGCACCGCCAAGGAGGTCAGCTACGACCCGGCCAAGAGCCAGAACCTGGGCATCAGCGGCATCCACCTGGTGCTGCGCGGCCTCACGTCATGGAAGACCGACCCGAGCAAGCCGACCGAGCTGGTCCCGGACCTGGCCACCGACACCGGTCAGGTCAGCGACGGCGGCAAGACCTGGACCTACAAGCTCAAGCCGGGTCTCAAGTACGCCGACGGGTCGCCGATCGTTGCCGGTGACATCAAGTACGGCGTCGAGCGGTCGTTCGCGCCGGAGCTGTCCGGCGGTCTCGGCTACCACAAGTCGCTGCTGGTCGGCGGCGACAAGTACACCGGCCCGTACAAGGGCGGCGACCTGGCCTCGGTCCAGACGCCGGACGACACCACGATCGTCTTCAAGCTGAACAAGCCGTACGGCGACTGGCCGTGGATCGTCAGCATGCCGGCGTTCTCGCCGGTGCCGAAGAAGGCCGACACAGACCCGGCGCACTACGGCGAGAAGCCGATGGCCAGCGGCCCGTACCAGGTGCAGTCGTACACGCCGGGCTCGAAGCTCGTGCTGACCCGCAACCCGAACTGGGACAAGTCGACCGACCCGGCCCGGACCGGCCTGCCGGACTCGATCGTGACCGACATGGGCCTGCAGCCCGACGTCGTCAACCAGCGCCTGATCGCGGACGCCGGCGATGACAAGTCCGCTGCCACCACCGGCACCTCGGTCCCGGCCGCGCTGATCCCGACCGTCACCGGCAACCCCGCGGTGAAGGCCCGGGTGGCGACGTCGACGTCCGGCGCTCTGATGTACCTGGCGATGAACACGCAACGCCCCGCGCTCGCCAAGCCCGAGGTCCGCAAGGCGATCCAGTACGCCGTCGACAAGCAGGCGGTCCAGGTCGCCGAGGGCGGTCCGGAGTTCGGCGGTGAGCTCGCCACGACCCTGATCACGCCGGGTATCGACGGCTTCAGCAAGTTCGACCTGTTCCCGGCGCCGCCGGCGGGTGACCCGGACAAGGCCAAGCAGATGCTCGCGGCCGCCGGCGCCGCCAACCTCAACCTGGTGCTGGCCGCCGACAACACGACCGGTCTCGGCGTGGCGCAGGCGATCCAGCAGGGCCTGAAGCGGGCCGGGATCACGGTCACGATCAAGCCGCTGGACAGCGAGCCGCTGACCGACCTGATCACCGGGAACAAGCCGGACTTCGACCTGACCGTGTCGAGCTGGCTGCCGGACTTCCCGTCCGCGATCGGCAACATCCAGCCGCTGTTCGCGTCCTCGGAGATCGGCAACGGCGGGTACAACATCTCCCGCTACTCGAACCCGGCGGTGGACTCCGCGATCGCCGCGGCGACGGCCGAGTCGGACCGGACCAAGGCGGCCGGGATGTGGGGTGCGCTGGATAAGCAGATCATGGCCGACGCACCGGTCGTGCCGCTGATCTACGCGCGGAACGCGTTCCTGCACGGATCGAAGGTGCAGAACTTCTACCTGCCGCAGTACCCGCCGTACCCGAACACGTTGATCCTCGGGCTCAGCAAGTAATCCAGCAAGCAGTTACGTCCGGCCCTCGGATTCCTGGGCCTCGAAGAGGGTCGGCTGGGTCTCGGCATCGAGCCCCCAGTCGGCCCTCATCACCGTGTAGCCGGCCTTCTGCGCGGCCGCGATCACCTTGACGTCGTCGTCGACGAGTACGGCGACCGGGCGCTGCTCGGCGAGGCGTTGCAGCCGGCCGAGCTTCATCATCGTCGACGGGCGCCGGTCGGTGTTGCCGCGCATGTACAGCTTCCCGTCCGGGAACCCGTTGTCCTTCAGCCACTTCAGCGTGTCCCGCCGCAGCCGCTCCGGCCGCCCGGTCAGGTAGACGATCTCGTGCTCGGCCGCCAGCGTCGTCGCGACCGCGAGCCCCTCGTCGAGTACGGCGTCCTCCTTGGCATGCGCGAAGAACGAGTCCCAGTCCTTCGGCTTCCGCTCGATGAAGTGGATCCGCCGGCTGGTGTCGGACAGCGTCGCGTCGATATCGAGTACGGCGTACGGTCGCTCGTCATCCATGCTGCTCAGCTTCCCAGGTCGCGCGATCGACGCCGTACAGGACCTCGCCGAACTCGGTCCCGGGGAGCGGATCGTCGAAATGCTCGTGGTAGATCTTCAGGAATCGCAGGCCGGACCGCCGCATGACGGCCCGCGAGCGATGGTTGACCGCCATCGTGTCGGCCTCGACCCGCTCCATCCCGAGGCTGAAGGCGTGAGCGATCAGCGACCGCGTGCCTTCGGTCGCATAGCCCTTGCCCCACGCGGCCCGAAGCAACCGATAGCCGACGCCGACAGTCCTGGCGTCGGTCGTCGGCTGCATCCCGAACCATCCGATGAAGACGCCGTCGGCCTCGGCGGCGAACGTCCCGAGCTGCGGGTGTTCGGCGTACACCTTGAGGATCTCCGGCAGTACGACGTTCTCGATCTCGTCGCGCGGGGTCGGCTGACCGGTCAGGAACCGCATCACCTCGGGGTCGGAGTCCAACCTCACCAGCAGTTCGACATCGGCCGGCGTGAACCGGCGGAGCGTCAGCCGATCGGTCACGAGGTAGGTCGCCACCTCAGGATCGTAGGCTGTTCGCATGGCTGAGGTCTGGTTGATTACAGGTGCCAACGCGGGGTTCGGACGGGCGTTGACGGAGGAGGCGCTGGCGGCCGGTCACACCGTGGTCGCGGCGGTACGGCGGCCCGAGGCGATGGGGCTGGAGCACGAGCGGTTGTCGGTGGTGAAGCTGGATGTGACGGACGGCGAGGCGATTCCGGCGGTTGTCGCGGACGTGCTCGCGCGGCACGGGCGGATCGACGTACTCGTGAACAACGCCGGCCGCGGGATGGTCGGGGCGGCCGAGGAGACGACCGACGAGGAGCTCCGCGGGTTGATGGAGCTGCACTTCTTCGGGCCGGTCGCGTTGACCAAGGCCGTGCTGCCGGGGATGCGGGCGCAGAAGAGCGGCACGATCGTGCAGTTGAGCAGTCAGGGTGGCCGGTTCGCGTTCGCCGGGATCAGCGCGTACAGCGGGTCGAAGTTCGCGATCGAGGGCTGGTCGGAGGCGCTCGCGGCCGAGACGAAGCAGTTCGGCATCCGCGTGATCATCGTCGAGCCCGGCGCGTTCCGTACGTCGTTCAACGAGCCGAGCGCGCTGTACGTGACCGAGATCAGCGACACGTACGAGGGACCCGTCGGCGCCGTCCGCGACGCCCTCTCCAACGGCAACGGCACCCAGCCCGGTGACCCGGTCCGCGCCGCACAAGCCATCCTCACGGCCGTCGCGAGCCCGGAACCACCGCTGCGCCTGCCGCTCGGCTCGGACGCCGTGGAGGCGCTCCAGGGCGTGTACGCCGGTGCCCAGAGCGAGGTCGCGGCCTGGGAGAACCTCTCGCGGAGCGCCGACTTCCCCGGATAACGACCGTCCGGAGTGTGGGCGGTGTGCGGCGCTTCTGAGTGTTGAGTGTGCGACTGTCGGTGGCTCGGGTTAGCGTTCATCCCGCAATGGACGAGTCGATCACGTTTCTGCACAGCTCGGACTGGCAGCTGGGGATGATGCGCCGGTTCCTGGGGCCGGACGGTCAGGCCCGGTGGGGCCAGGCGCGGCTGGATGCTGTCGCGCGGATCGGCGAGGTCGCGGAGCAGACCGGGGCGGCGTTCGTTGTTGTCACCGGCGACGTGTTCGAGCACAACCAGGTCGAGCGGCAGACGATCCTGCGGGCGTGCGAGGCGCTCAAGCGGATCCCGGTCCCCGTCGTACTGCTGCCCGGCAACCACGACGCACTCGAGCCCGGCTCGTTGTGGACGTCGAGCCAGTGGCAGGCGCACGCTCCGGAGCACGTGACGGTCCTGACCGAAACGACGCCTTTCCAGATCGTGCCGGGAGTCGAGCTCGTCGGCGCGCCGTGGCGTTCGCGCCGCCCGCTCTCGGATCCGGCCGCGCCTGGGTACGCCGACCTCACGCCGGAGCCCGGGATCATCCGGATCCTGCTCGCCCACGGTCAGCTGACCAGCCTGTCCGGCGGCATGTCCGACGTACCGACGATCGACCAGACGGCGCTGGAGGCCGCGGTCGCGGACGGCCGGCTGCAGTACGTCGGGCTCGGTGACCGGCACTCGACGACGAAGGTGACCGACCGGATCTGGTTCTCCGGGACGCAGGAGGTCACGTCGCCGGAGGAGGACGCGCCCGGCAACGTGCTGAAGGTGACCATCGGCGGTGACGAGATCGAGGTCGAGCCGGTGCGGGTCGGAGCGTGGCACATGGTCGACCACCGGGTCGAGTTGTTCGACGAGGAGTCGATCCAGGCGCTCGAGGACTGGTTCGCCGAGCTCCCGGACAAGGAGCGGACGTACGTGCGGCTGGCCGGAGACGGCTCGTTGCCGCTGCCGTTGCTGAGTCGGCTGGACGCGATGATCGACGCGCAGGGCGAGGTGTTCGCCAGCGTGGAGCGGTGGGCCAAGTTCTGGACCGTCCGGCCCGCGCCGGATGCGGCTGACCTGGAGTCGTTGCAGCTGAGCGGTCCGGCCCGCGCCGCGATGGAGGAGCTACGGCAGGCGCTGGCCGGCGGCGACGAGGGCGCAGGTGCGGCGTTGTCGTTGATGCACCGATTGGCGCGGGACGCGGGATGAGATTGCACAGCTTGGCGCTACGGGACTTCCGTGGCGTCAAAGAACGCATTGTCCGGTTCCGCGCGCTCGGCACCACCGTCGTGGTCGGCGACAACGAGGTCGGCAAGTCCAGCCTGGTCGAGGCGTTCGGGCTGGTCTTCGAGCTGCCCGACGACTCGAAGTCGACCCGGATCCGCGACATCCAGCCGGTCGGCCAGGACGTCGGCCCGGAGGTCACCGCCGAGCTGAGCCTCGGCGGCCGCGAGCTCACGTACTCCAAGCGCTGGCTGAAGAACCGTTCCACCGAGCTGACCATCGTCGAGCCGGACGGCCGGCGGCAGTCGTGGACCGGTCGCGAGGCGCACAACGAGGCCGAGCGGCTGTTCCACGAGAACGTCGATCCGGTGCTGTGGCAGACGCTGATGGTGAGCCAGGGCCAGTCGTTGGTGTTGCCAACGCCGGCCGATGCGGAGCCGCTGATCACCGCGGTCACCGCCGAGTCGGGGACACCGGTCGACGGCGCTTCGATGCCGCTGGTGACGGCAGTCGAGCACGAGTACCTGCGGTACTGGACGCCGCGCGGGAAACCGACCGGCGACTACGCGCGGTCCGCGAAGACCGTGTCCGCGGCCGAGCTGGGTGCGGCGCAGGCATTGCAGGCGATGGAGGAGGTGCAGTCCGACATCCGGCGGGCCGAGCGGCTCAACCTCGACCTCTCCGATGTCGACACCCGGCTGTCCGACCACCTGAAGTCGGTCGAGGAGCTGCGCGAACGCAAGAAGGCGACCGACGAGATCCTGCTGCGCCGCGACTCGGTGCGCTCGCGGGCGGAGACCGCACGGGCCCGGCTGGAGAACCACACCCGGACCCGGCTGGATCGCGAGCGGCTGCTGGACGAGGTCGAGCGGTTCACGAAGTTCGAGGCCGAGCTGGCCACTCGTCGGGCCGACGCGGATCTCGTCGCGAAGACAGGCGCCGAGATGGTGCAGGCCGCGGAGGCGGCGCTGGCCGAGGTCGTCGAGCTGAAGGACCTCCGGCGTACGGACGTGCAGGCGGCCGAGCGGCGGGTCTCGGACCTGATGGATCGCGCCGAGCTTGATCGGCTGCTCGGGCAGCAGACCGAGCTGGTCGACGTACGTGCGCGGATCGCGGCCGCCGGGACGATCCTGGACCGGATCAAGGTCGACGACGCGATCGTTGCGGCGCTCGAGGATGCTCGGGCGGCAGTGGTCGAGGCCCGCGCGGCGCTCGCGGCCGGCGTACCTGAAGTCTCTGTACGGCGGCTTGGCGCGGAGCCCGTGGAGTTGTCGGGGACCGGTCTGGACGGGGCTGTGCCGTCGGAGCTCGGGTTCGACGAGGCGGCGCAGGTGCTCGTCTCGGGCGAGCTCGTGATCGGCGTACCGGGTCAGCTCGAGGTGACCGTGCGGGCCGGTGGCGAGGCGGCGACGCTGCGGTCGCGGGTCGACGACGCCGTACGGCGGGAGAAGGACCTGCTGAAGAAGGCCGGCGTGAAGGACGTCGCGGCGGCGCGCGAGCTGCTGCGGAAGGCCGACACCGCGACGGCTGAGCTGAACGAGGCTCGGCGTACGGAGAAGTCGTTGACGGCCGGAGGCGATCCGGGGGAGCGGATCGCCGTACTGTCCGCGCGGCTGGGTCCTGAGGACGAGGCGGAGGAGTCTGGGAAGCCTGCGGTTGAAGGCGTTCCGGGGCAGATGTCGCTGTTTGCCGAGTTCGCGGAGTTCGCGTCGCCGCACGACACGTTGTTCGACGACATCGACGAGCCCGCACCGGCCCCCGACGACCTTGCGGGTGCGCAGCGAGTGCTTGAAGAGGCGCGGAGCGGTCTGGCCGAGGTCGAGCGGTTGCTGGCGGACGCGGAGTTTGCGGCTGCGCAGGCGCGGAAGGCGGCTGACGAGGATCGGTCCGAGGCGCAGAACGCACGTGCCCGGTCTGAGCTGGCGGGGGAGCGGTTGGAGTCCGCGGTCGAGGCGCTCGACGCTGCGCGGGCCGTGCTCGACGACGACGGTGTGTCGGCGGCTGAGTCCGAGGCGACGGCTGACGTCGAGGCGGTGCTCGAGGAGCTGACCGTCGTACAGGAGCAGGCGGACGCGGCCGGGGCTGATCAGGTCGCGGGCGAGCTGACGCACGCGTTGGCGGTGGCGAAGAGGCTGCAGGGCGAGCGGGACACGCTGCGCGATGCGTTGCGTACGACGGAGGGCCGGCTGGAGCAGTCCGGCCGGGACGGGCTTGCGACCCGGCGGGACGTGGCCGACCTGGAGCTGGCCGCCGTACGCGCGGAGCACGACAGCCTGGAGCGGCGGGCGGAGGCGGCGCGGCGCGTGTACGAGACGCTCAGCCGGCATCGGGCCGAGGCACAGACGAAGTACTCCGAGCCGCTGCAGTCCCGGATCGAGTCCTTGGGCCGCAGCGTCTACGGGCCGTCGTTCCGGGTCTGGTTGGACGACGATCTCGCAGTGGCGGAGCGTGAGCTGGACGGCGTACGGCTGCGCGTCGAGGCGCTGTCGACCGGCGCTCAGGAGCAGCTGGCGATCATCACCCGCCTCGCGATCAGCCACCTGGTCAGCACCGGCGAGGGCAGCGTTCCCGTCATCTTCGACGACGCCCTCGGCTGGTCCGACAAGGCCCGCCTCCGCGACATGGGCGCCCTCCTCGGCCGAGCCGGCGACCACGGCCAGATCATCATCCTCACCTGCATGCCCGACCGCTACGAATACGTCCCCAAAGCAACCTTCATCAAGCTGGACGCGTGATCCGTTCCGGGGCCGAGTAGACGACGCAGCGTTCGCCTCGGGTGAAGCCGGCGAGGGTGATGTTGGACTGGCGGGCCAGGTCGACGGCGAGGCTGGAGGGGGCGCTGACGGCGACGATCATGCCGATGCCGGCGGCGACGGCCTTCTGGACGATCTCGTAGCCGGCGCGGCCGCTGACGGCGAGGACCAGGCCCTTGCGGCTGTGGTGGTTGAGGACGGTCCAGCCGACGACCTTGTCGACGGCGTTGTGGCGGCCGACGTCCTCCTTCACCACGATCTTGCGGCCGTCGGCGGTGAACAGGCCGGCCGCATGCAGTCCGCCGGTGCGGTTGAACGTGGTCTGGCCCTCGCGGAGCAGATCGGGCAGACGCCGTACGACGTCGACCGGGACCTCGACCGGGTCCACCGGGTCGTACTCGCGGTCCGCGAGCTCGTCGAGGCTCTGCTGGCCGCAGACGCCGCAGGCGGCCGACGTGACGCCGTACCGCTGGGGTGGTTCGCGGTCCGGGGGACCGTCGAAGGTGACGGTGACGGTGTTGAACTGCTGCTCACGGGTCAGCGCGACATCGGTGCAGTAGGCAACCGTCCGGATCGCGTCCGGCCGGACCGCGAAACCCTCGCCGAGGCAGAAGCCGGCGGCGAGCTCGAAGTCGGAGCCGGGCGTGCGCATCGTGACGACCAGTGGTTCGGGCGGTCGGCCCGGCCACTCGAGCCGCAGCTCCAGCGGCTCCTCGGTGGTGACGACGTCCTCACGCCGCGACGTCCGCTCACCATCGAGCACCTCGACTTTGAACCTCGTGGCCGGTCCCTTGGTCATACAACAACAGTAGGCGTTCACCAGCCCCGGCGTACGGCGAGCCAGTCGAGGTAGGTCCAGGCGTAGAAACGCTGGTGCTCGCGCAATGCCGGCGTACATCCAGGTGGGGGTGGGGCGTCGGTGTTCTTCAGCATGTAGGCGGCGATGACCGCCATGAAGGCGTCTAGGTGCTCGTCTGGTACGTCGGTGGTCAGGGGGCTGCGCTTGATCGCGGCGAAGGTGTCGATGCCTTGGTGTTGCGCGATCGGCAGCAGACCCGCCCAGTCCACCCACCGCGGGCCGAGGGTCAGCCAGTTCCAGTCGACTGTCCAGCAGGTGCCGTGCGGGTCGATCAGCAGGTTGTCGGGCCGCAGATCGGAGTGCATCGCGGTGTCGCCGACGAGGATCTCAGGTCCGGCCGCCGCCAACTCGGCCAGCTCCGGCAGCACCCGCGGCAACCACGGCTGGAACCCGATCGGCATCGCCAGCTCACCCGCCAGAATCTGCGCAGGCACGGCGACGTCCGTTCCGACCAGCTCCCCGAAGGAAGTCAAGCCATCCAACGGACTGGGCCGCAACGCCTCTGCCATCGCCTCGCAAGCGGCAGTCACCAGCTGGAAGTCGTCGGCGGTCCAGGGCGTCCCGGGCATCCGTCCGTCGATCCATTCGGAGACGACCGCGAACCAGTCACCGGCCTGGGTGGTGGCGTGGGCGGTGGTGAGGATGGCGGGGGCTCGGACGGTTTTCGGGAGTTGGGGGACGACCTCGGCTTCGCGTTGGTAGGCGCCGTAGGCGTGCGTGCTGTCGGGGGCGGCCTTGATGAAGACCCGGCGGCCGTCGGCTAGCTGAGCTCGTGCGGCGAACCCGCCGGTGAAGCCGGAGCTGACCGGGGCTGCGACCTCGGCGATCTCGGTGCCTAGGGCAACGGCCAGGGACTCGTGGAGATCTGCCGGCAACGAGTCCCAGGCGGGGCGCAGCGACGTGGCGGAGTAGTCGACGTCCGGGGCGCGGCTCATGTCCACGAACGATAGATGCGACGGAGGCACAGCGCTCGTGGTTTAGCGTTCGGAACCATGGTGCTGCAAGTGCTCGACCTGGTCGGGATCTTCGTTTTCGGGATCACCGGGGCGTTGGTCGGCGTACGGAAGAAGCTGGACGTGTTCGGGATCCAGGTGCTGGCGCTCGTGACCGGGCTCGGCGGCGGGTTCATCCGGGACGTGCTGATCGGCCAGACTCCGCCGGCCGCGCTCCGGGACTGGCGCTACCTGGTCGTCCCGATCGCGGCCGGCCTGCTGACGTTCTTCCTGCACCCCGGCATCGGCCGCGTCGAACGGCTGGTGAACATCTTCGACGCCGCCGGCCTCGCGCTGTTCTGCGTGACCGGTGCGTTGAAGGCAATCGAGTTCGGCCTGTCGCCGATCTCGGCCGCGCTGCTGGGCACGCTCTCCGGCATCGGCGGCGGCGTACTCCGGGATGTCCTCAGCGGCCGCGTCCCCGTCGTACTCCGCTCCGAGATCTACGCCACCCCGGCCCTTCTCGGCGCCGGCATCGTGGTCATCGCGTCGGCGCTGGAGTACCACGCGCTCTGGGTCCCGATCGCCGCCGCGGCGACCTGCTTCACGATCCGCCTGATCGCGATCCGTCGCGGCTGGAACGCCCCGCTACCCCGCAACCCGTGACGGCGGCGCCCATCCGTTGACCACGGCAACCAGTTCGACGTACCGATGCCACCGCGGATCAGCCGTACGACGCAGGTCGATCAGCCGCGCGCGCAGTTCCGGATCCGCTCGCAGCGGGTTGTCCCCGGCAAGGACCTGGTAGCCTGCCGTGAGGCGCCGTACCGCGGCACGGAAGTCTTCTGACGAGGCGAGCGCGGCCAGCTCCAGCCACGCCTCGACCTGCTCGGGCTGGGCATCCGGAGCGAGCACGGGCGTGAGGTTCTGACGAGCCGCGGCGAGAGCGGGGTCGTCGCCGAGCGTGCTGGTGAGGAAGTCGGCGATCAGCGTCTGGCGTGCTTGTTCGAACTGGGCAGTCATGTCGGTGAGCTCCTCGGGAGTCGAGTGACGATGAGCGACCACCGATACGACGGCGTGCTGCGCCTGCAGCGTCCGGATCTGTACGGCGAGGGCGTCGGCATGCGCCGCGAGTACATCGGCCAGCGTCCGCTCCCGCTCCAGCACAGCCCGCACGGTCTCCAGATCGAGTCCCAGGGCACGCAGCGTGCGGATGAGCTCCAGCCGCGCGACCGCGGTCGCCTCGTACCGCCGATGACCGGCCGTCGTACGACGTGATGTCAGCAGCCCGAGGTCGGAGTAGTACCGCACGGTCTTCACCGACACGCCGGCAAGCCGCGCCACCGCACCGATCGAGTGGTCCATGCCCAACACCCTCACATCTCCCGTAACCGGAGATACAAGGCTAGTTGTGAGCGAACCGCTCTTTCGGCCGCGCAAAGGTGATCGAGACGGCGGCGACGATCGCGCACGCGATACCCACGCCGAACGGGACCCAATAGGCGTTCGATGGACCCCACACGTCGACAGCGTGCCCGGCGGCCGCGTTGCCCGGTGCCACGCCGAGCAGTATCCCGGTGACGGTCCAGGTGATCGCCTCGGTCAGCCGCTCCGGCGGCACCCACTCCTCGACGCAGGCTGTGACCGCGACCATCGTCGGTGCGATCGTCATACCGCAGCAGAAGAGCACCACACCGAGCATCAGCACGCTGTTGACCCAGGGGAGGGGCGCCAGCGTGACAGCGAGCGCGATCGTGCCGATGAGCAGCCGGCGCTCGACCGGAGCACGCCAGTGCACCGAGCCGTACCAGAGCCCGGCCAGCAGGCTTCCGAACGCCCAGACGGCCAGTACGACGCCAGACAAGCCGGCCTGCCCCTTCTCGGTCGTGAACGCCACTGTGATGACCTCAGCGCCACCGAGCGTCGCTCCGAGGCCGAGACCAATCAGGCTCAGCAGAGTTATCGACAGCCAAGGCATGGGTGCCTGCTCGGCCCCGTTCGACTTGCCACGTCCCGGTGGGTCGGAGGCGCGCAGCAGCGCCAACCAGATGCCACCGGCCAGGCCCAGTACGCCGGCGGCCGTCAGAGCGGCGTACGGACTCCACTGCGTCGCCAGCGTGGTGACCAGGACCGGGCCGACGATGAACACCACCTCGTCGCCGACCGCCTCGAGAGCGAATGCGGTCTGCAGTGCTCGTCCCCGTCCGAGCAGATGAGTCCAGCGCGCCCGGACGAACGAGCCGACCTGCGGACGGGTGCCACCGGCAACGAACGACAACGCGTACAGCACCCAGGTCGCCGAGCCGGCACGTACTGCGACGAGCAGACCGCCCAGTGCGATCGTGCAGAGCACCGACCCGATCAGGAGCAGCCTCCGCTGGCCGAACCGGTCGACCAGCCGGCCCTGCACCGGTCCGGTCAATGCACCGGCGATGACCGCCACGCCGGAGACCGCGCCGGCCAGACCGTACGAGCCGCTCTCGCGCGCGATCAGGATCACGATGCCGAGCCCGATCATCGAGATCGGCATACGCCCGAGGATCCCGGCGGCGAAGAAGGCGCCGGCACCGGGACGGCGCATGAGATGAACGTAAGGCTTGAGCATGAGAGACCGGCAACACCTTAACCTCCGGCCGTCTGAGAAGCTTGGAATATGTCGCCAGCTGCACCCCCGTACGACGCTGTCCTGCTGCTGTCCTTCGGAGGCCCCGAGAAGCCTGAAGATGTCCTGCCGTTCCTCCAGAACGTGACCCGCGGCCGGGGGATCCCGGACGAGCGGCTCAAGGAGGTCGGGGAGCACTACTACGCGTTCGGCGGCAAGAGCCCGATCAACGACCAGAACCGCGAGCTGCTGAAGGCACTGCGCGAGTCGTTCGACGAGATCGGCCTGGACCTCCCGATCTACTGGGGCAACCGCAACTGGGCGCCGTACCTGACCGACACGATGCGCGAGATGGCCGCCGACGGCGTACGCCGTGCCGTGGTGATCGTCACGTCCGCCTACCCGTCGTACTCCGGCTGCCGTCAGTACCGCGAGAACCTCGAGGACGCCGCCCGCGAGGTCCCGGACGCGCCGCGGATCGACAAGCTCCGGCACTACGCGAACCACCCCGGCTTCGTCGGCTCGTTCGTCGAGTCGACCGCCGACGCGCTGAGCCAGCTGCCCGAGGGCAGTGCGATCGCGTACGTGACGCATTCGATCCCGACCGCGATGAACGCGACCAGCGGACCCGACGGCAACGGGTACGTCGACTGGCACCTGGACGTCGCCGCCGAGATCACGGCCGAGCTGGAGCGACGGACCGGCCAGGTACGGCGTACCGACCTCGTCTACTGCTCCCGCTCCGGGCCGCCGCAGGTGCCGTGGCTCGAGCCGGACGTCAACGACCACCTGGAGCTGCTGGCCGCCGAGGGCGTGCCCGGGGTCGCCGTGGTGCCGATCGGGTTCGTGAGTGACCACATGGAGGTCATCTACGACCTCGACACCGAGGCCGCGAAGACGGCCGAGAAGCTCGGCCTGCCGATGGCCCGGGCCGCGACCCCGGGGACCGACCCGAAGTTCGTCACGATGCTCCGCGACCTGGTCGTCGAACGGGCCGCGGCCGAGCGCGGCGAGCAGCCGGCCCGGCCCTGCGTCGGCAAACTCGGCCCGGCCTGGGACGACTGCCGCCACGACTGCTGCCCACCGCTTCGCCGACCTACTCCTCAGAAGGAAGCTGTATGACCTCCTCGGTAAGCCCGCAGGATCTGCTCAAGCTCGCCGTGGAGGTGGCGGAGGAGGCGGCCGGGCTGATCGTCGAACGCCGCCGTGGCACGATCACGGTCGCCGACACCAAGAGCACCGTCACCGACGTGGTCACCGCGGTCGACCGCGAGTCCGAGGAGCTGATCCGGGCCCGGGTCCTGCAGGCCCGGCCGGACGACTCGTTCCTCGGCGAGGAGGGCGACGACGTGGTCGGCACCAGCGGGGTGCGCTGGGTGGTCGACCCGATCGACGGCACGGTCAACTATCTGTACGACATCCCGACGTACGCCGTCTCGATCGCGGTCGAGTGCGACGGGGAGACGGTCGCCGGCGTGGTGGTGGACGCGCCGAAGGGTGAGGTGTTCACCGCGACCAAGGGCGGCGGCGCGTTCGCGGACGGCAAGGCGATCCGGGTGTCGGGCGCGACCGAGCTGAGCCAGGCGCTGGTCGGGACCGGCTTCGGGTACGACCCGGCGCGGCGGCAGGTGCAGGCCGAGGTGATCCAGCACGTGATCACCAAGGTCCGCGACATCCGCCGGATCGGGGTCGGCGCGATCGACCTCTGCTACGTCGCCTGCGGCCGGCTGGACGCGGTGTTCGAACGCGGTCTGAATCCGTGGGACTACGGTGCAGGTGCACTGATCGCGGCCGAGGCCGGGGCGACGGTCGGCGGGCTGAACGGTGCGCCGGTGTCGCCGGAGATGTCGATCGCGGCGAGTCCGGCGCTGTTCGCGCCGATCCACGACCTGCTGGCCGCCGCGGACCCGTTGCGCGCGTAGACGTCAGAGAGTGCTCGTTTCTGCGCAGTATCGCGCACTAATGAGCATTTTGATGTTCGGTCCTGACATTTGTGGCGACACGCGGGCCACAGCATGGACCCAGTCGTGCATTGCGGCGCTTTATAGGGCACAATCCCGTCCTCGGGAGAGGTGATTGCCGATCCCGGCCTGGCTGTCAAGGGTTTCGGGGGACGAAGATTCAGCGCGGTGCGCCGACGCGGAATTTCTCGGCCGCTCTACCCGTTCAAGGGCTCAGCAGGCAACACCACGGGTACGAAGAGGGCAGGGAAACACCATGGCGACTGATTACGACGCCCCGCGCAAGACGGACGAGGACGCTTCCGAAGAGTCGATCGAGGAGCTCAAGACTCGCCGTCACGACAAGAACTCCGGCAAGGTCGACGAGGACGAGGCCGAGGCCGCGGAGAGCTTCGAGCTGCCCGGCGCCGACCTGAGCCACGAGGAGTTGGCGGTCCGGGTCCTCCCGCGCCAGGCCGACGAGTTCACCTGTTCGAGCTGCTTCCTGGTTCACCACCGCAGCCAGCTCGCCGAGACGAAGAACGGGCAGCTGATCTGCCGCGACTGCGCAGCCTGACACCAGCGCCCTTCTTCGTAACAACTACAGCGGGACCGCTCCCAGACCCCTGGGAACGGTCCCGCTGTTGCTGTCCACCCGCCCCGAGCGCACGGCGCGGGGCTCCTACCCCTACCCCGCCGAGCGCAGCGAGGCGTTCTTTCAGTCTTTCTTCTTCACCAGACCGGTGTCCGTGCCGCGCACCAGCCGGGCCCGGGCGTCCTGCACATACCCGGGCGGGGCGTGCCCCGTCGACCGCAGGTAGTAGGCGGCCGCCCGCCGCTCGGCGAACAGCTTCGCCGCCGCGGCCGCAGCAGCGCTGGCGGCGGCCCAGGTCATGACCTCGACGTACTCGCCCTGGCCGTCCTTCGGCGGCTTCCCGCCGGACCCGAGCTTCCAGGCCGTGGTGACCGCTTTGCTCGCGGCCAGTCCGACCACGATCGTGAAGGCGGCCTGCACCAGCTTCCAGCCGATCTTCGCTCCGACCACTGCACACACTCCTAACGCGACTGCTGACAGTCAGGATCTTCCCACGCTGTGCCCGCTCAGCGCCGCAGCCAACCGATCCGGGTGCCGCGTGGCGACCAGCCAGTACGGCGCGGGGTCGCCCGGGTCGGTGATCTGCACCCGTACGGCGCCCGGCAGGTAACTACGCAGTACCAGATAGGCCTTCGGGTCGCAGTCGCGCCCGAACGCCTGCCGTGCGTCCTCGCCGGTCAGCGCCTCGACCGTGCCCAGGTACGACCGGTCGATCTCGGCCCGCCCGGCCCGGAACCGTACGTCGTCGACCTCGACCCGCGCCCCGCCGTACCGGACGAACAACGCCACCAGCAGTACCGCCGCGAGCCCGCCGACGATCGAACCGGCGATCAGCCCGGCCGGCACCGCGGTGATGACGAACAGCGTGATCACGGCGGCGACGGCGATGATCCACCACGACACCGGCACGCGCAGACTCTCGCGATAGCTACCCACGGACCCAGCCTGGCACGAACCCGTCCCGGCGCGCTCGATAGGGTCGCCTCTCGTGACCGAGGTACTCATCCAGCGCATCGACCCCGAACTCCCGCTCCCGACGTACGCGCATCCCGGCGACGCCGGCGCGGACCTGGTGGCAGCGGCCGACCTGACCCTGAAGCCGGGGGAGCGCGGCCTGGTCGGCACCGGCATCGCGATCGCCCTGCAGGACGGGTACGCCGCGTTCGTCCATCCGCGCTCCGGGCTCGCGGCCAAGCACGGCGTCTCGATCGTCAACGCGCCCGGCACCGTCGACGCCGGCTACCGCGGCGAGATCAAGGTCTGCCTGATCAACCTCGACCCGCACGCCGAGGTGACCGTGCGCCGGGGCGACCGGATCGCCCAGCTCGTCATCCAGCAGGTGGAGAAGGCCCGGTTCGTCGAGGTGACCTCGCTGCCCGGTTCCGCGCGCGGCGACCAGGGGCACGGGTCGACCGGCGGCTTCGGCGATGTGACACGCTGAGCAGGTGCATCCGTTGACCTGACGGATGCGCGAGACTACGGCGCTGTAGTAGGGCTTTGGACTTAATACCGAGGAAGTAGGCAAAGAGCTGTGATCTTCCGCCGCAAGGGCAAGAACGATCCCGAGACGAACGACACCGACGCAGGGGCCGAAGACTCCGGTCCGGTGGACGTCCGCTCCGAGGGTCCGTTCGACTCGACCGAGGTCGACGCCGACGTGCTGGAAGCGGAGGACCGGATCGACCTGGGCGCGCTGGTGGTCAACGGCCTGCCCGGGATGGAGCTGGGCCTTCAGGTCGACGAGCAGAGCGGCGTGGTCCAGGCGGTTCTGCTGATGCTCGAGGACTCGGCGCTCGAGCTGCGTGCCTTCGCGGCGCCGCGGTCGAGCGGCATCTGGGACGAGGTCCGGCAGGAGATCGCCGCCGAGGCCACCCGGATGGGCGGTACGGCGACCGAGCACGACGGCCAGTTCGGCACCGAGCTGGTGCTCGTCGTACCGGTCGAGGACCCCGAGGGACAGATCTTCAGCCAGACCTCCCGCGTGATCGGCGTGGACGGTCCGCGCTGGCTCCTCCGCGCGACTGTGCTCGGCCGCGCGGCGGTCGAGCCGGACGCCGCGCTGCCGATGGAGGAGACGCTGCGCAACACGGTCGTGGTCCGCGGTGACGAGCCGATGGCCGTGCGCGAGTCGCTGCCGTTGCGGCTTCCGCCGGGCGCCCAGCCGACGCCGACCGAACAAGCCTGAGCGGACTACACTCGACGTCATGGGTAGCAGCAAACCCGCGGGGTTGTGGAAGCGTGCCTTCCGCGGCCTGGCCGGTGACCGCGATCAGCAGGACGCGGAAGTCCTCCAGGACTTCGCGCAGGACTGTGGCGCGCGTTCCATCACCGGCTGTCACGACCGGGAACTCGTCACGCTGTACGGCACGTTGCGCACGATCACGTTCAGCCCGCGCGGCGGCGTACCAGCACTGGAGGGTGAGTTGTACGACGGCACCGGCACGGTCAAGCTGATCTGGCTCGGCCGACGCAAGATCGGTGGTATCCACGCCGGATCGGAACTGATCGCGTCCGGCCGGATCGGCGTCGTCGACGGCGACCGGGTGATGTTCAACCCGCGCTACGAGCTGCGGCCCTCGGCAGCTCATGGCTGAGCCGACGTCGCGCCGCGACCAGCTCGACGAGGACCTCAACGAGAAGCTGGTGGAGATCCTGAAGCCCGAGCTCGAAGCCGCCGCCACTGAGCCTGCGTCCGACGAGCCCGCGAAGCCGGCCCGGTCCACGGACAAGGACTTCTTCCAGGCACTCGGTGGTTGGGGCGCGCTGCTCGACATCGGGTTGCCTTGGATCGCGTTCCTGGTCGCGTATGCGGTCACTGATCACAAGCTGCAGCTGTCGCTGATCATCGCGGTGGGTATTGCTGCGGTGATCGCGGTCGTGCGGCTGGTGCGTCGGCAGCAGTTGCGCAACATCGTCGGTGGCTTCATCGGGGTATTGATCTCGGCGTGGGTCGCTAACCGGACTGGTAATGCGAAGGACTTCTACGTCCCTGGTCTGCTGACGAACCTCGGGTACGGCGCGCTGTACTTGATCACCGTGCTGGTCCGCTGGCCGCTGTTCGGCGTCCTGTACGGCGTGATCACCCAGACCGGCACCGCCTGGCGCCGCGACCCCGCGATGCTGAAGGGCTTCTCCCGGGCAACGCTGGTCTTCGTCGGCCTGTTCGCGATCCGGCTGATCGTCCAGGTCCCGCTGTACTTCACCGGCTCCCTGAACGCCCTCGGCATCGCAAAGATCGGGCTCGGGTTGCCGTTCTACGCACTGGCAATCTGGCTCGCCTACGCCGTACTCCGCGGCTCCCTCCCCGCCGAAAAATGGGACGAAGCCCGCGACCACATAACCCACCTCCTCAAGGGCAACAAGAAGTAGTCAGCAAGCCCTCGCCGTGCCCCGCGGGTCCCCAGGTCCTGGCGGGAAAGTAGAAGGCCCAGCCGGTGAGCTGTAGACCGGCTGGGCCTTTTCTGTGCTTCGCGTGCTACTCCGACTTGCGGTGGTGGGGGGAGAGCATGTCCTCCAGCTGTTCTTCGGTTTCGTCGGCTGCTACGAAGAGGAGTTCGTCGTTCAGTTCGAGCGTGCCTTCCGGGTCGGGGCGTAGTACTCGGCCCTCGCGGAGGATGACTACCAGGGCGGTGTCCAGCGGCCAGTCGATGTCGCCGACGCGTTGGCCGATCATGGGGGAGTCTTCGGGGAGGGTCAGTTCGACCAGGTTGGCGTCGCCCTGGCGGAAGGTGAACAGGCGGACGAGGTCGCCGACCGACACCGCCTCCTCGACCAGTGCGGACATGATCCGCGGCGTCGACACCGAGACGTCCACGCCCCAGGCCTCGTTGAACATCCACTCGTTGCGGGGATGGTTGACCCGGGCAACGGTTCGCGGTACGCCGAACTCCGTCTTCGCGAGCAGCGAGACCACCAGGTTGACCTTGTCGTCACCGGTGCTGGCGATCGCCACCTGGCAGCGCTGCAACGCCGCCTCCTCCAGCGAGGACAGCTCGCACGCGTCCGCCAGCAGCCACTCGGCACGCGGTACCGACTCCGCCTTGATCGCCCGCGGGTCCTTGTCGATCAGCAGTACCTCGTGGCCGTTCTCCAGCAGCTCGGCGGCGATCGAACGACCGACGTTCCCGGCACCGGCGATGGCTACCCGCATCACAGCTCCTCAGGCTTCGCGCCGAGCTGGGACTCGATCGCTGCGGCGTCCCGCTCCGGCATCACGACGTGGACCAGGTCACCCTCCTGGATGACCGTGTCGGGCCGGGGCAGCATCCCCTCGCCGAGCCGGGTCAGGAACGCGACCCTCGCACCGGTGGCCGTCTCGATGTCGAACGCGAGCCGGCCGATCCACCCCGAGTGCACGTGTACTTCGGCCAGCCGGATCGTGCCGGACGGGTCCCGCCACTCCGGCTCGGAACCCTCGGGCAGCAGCCGGCGCATCATCTGGTCGACCGTCCAGCGGACCGTACCGACCGTGGGAATACCGAGCCGCTGGTACACCTCGGCGCGTCCGGGGTCGTAGATCCGGGCCACTACGTTGGAGATGCCGAACGTCTCGCGCGCCACCCGGGCGGCCAGGATGTTCGAGTTGTCGCCGTTCGAGACCGCGGCGAACGCCTCGGCGTCCTCGATCCCGGCCTCGATCAGCACCTCCCGGTCGAAGCCCATCCCGACGATGGTCCGGCCGGTGAAGTTCGGGCTGAGCCGCCGGAAGGCGTCGGCGGTCTGATCGATGATCGCGACCGTGTGGCCGCGTCTCTCCAGGCCACGCGCGAGCATCGACCCGACGCGGCCGCAGCCCATGATGACGACGTGCACTGAGTGATCACTCCTTGCCCCCACCTGGGGCCCGCTGGCTCGGTTCGGCAGGGATAGACGCTACACCGGAACTGGGGGCCCTCTAACATCACCGGTGTGACTCCCGCTCTAGGTGACCTCGGCAAACGGCTGCTGCTCGGTCGCAAACTGCGCAGCACGCAACTGGGTGAGACCCTGCTGCCGAAGCGCATCGCCCTCCCGGTGTTTGCGAGCGACGCGCTGTCGTCGGTCGCGTACGCCCCCGACGAGGTCTTCCTGACGCTGTCGATCGCCGGACTGGCGGCGTACAGCTACTCCTGGAAGATCGGCCTGCTGGTCGCGTTCGTGATGCTCGTCGTGGTCGCGTCGTACCGGCAGAACGTGCACGCGTACCCGTCGGGTGGCGGTGACTACGAGGTCGCGACGGTAAACATCGGCCCGACGGCAGGGCTGACTGTGGCCAGCGCGCTGATGGTCGACTACGTGCTGACCGTGGCCGTGTCGATCTCGTCCGGCGTGCAGAACGCGAAGTCGGCGCTGCCGTTCCTGGAAGGCCACGAGGTACCACTGGCGGTCGGATTGGTCCTGCTGCTGACGGCGATGAACCTGCGCGGCGTCCGGGAGTCCGGCGCGGTGTTCGCGGTCCCGACGTACATCTTCATGTTCTCGATCATCGGGATGGCGATCTGGGGTCTGATCCGGCTCAGCGCCGGCAACCTGCCGCTGGCGGAGAGCGCGAACTTCGAAGTACACGCCGAATCCGGCCACGAGGTGTTCACCGGACTGGCCGCGGTTTTCCTGCTGGCGCGGGCGTTCTCGTCCGGGTGTGCGGCGCTGACCGGTGTCGAGGCGATCAGCAACGGCGTACCCGCGTTCCGCAAGCCGAAGAGCAAGAACGCGGCGACCACGCTGCTGCTGCTCGGCACGATCGCGGTGACGATGCTGATGAGCATCCTGTTCCTGGCCAGCAAGATCAAACTCCGGTACGCCGAGGATCCCGCGACGCAGCTGTACCAGAACGGGCAGCCGGTCGGCGACGGCTACACCCAGAAGACCGTGATCGGCCAGATCGGCGACTCGGTGTTCTCGAACTTCCAGCCGGCCTTCTACGTGGTGATCGGCGCGACGATGCTGATCCTGGTGCTGGCCGCGAACACCGCGTTCAACGGGTTCCCGGTGCTTGGCTCGATCCTGGCCCGGGACGGGTACCTGCCCCGTCAGCTGCACACCCGCGGCGACCGGCTTGCCTACAGCAACGGAATCATCCTGCTCGCGCTCTGCGCGGCGGGGCTGATCATCGCGTTCGACGCCCAGGTCACCAAGCTGATCCAGCTGTACATCGTCGGTGTGTTCGTCAGCTTCACGCTCAGCCAGTTCGGCATGATCCGGCACTGGACCCGGCACCTGAAGACCGAGACCGACGCGGGCAAACGGCGACAGATGATGCGGTCCCGGGTGATCAACGCGATCGGCCTGACGATGACCGGGGTCGTGCTGATCATCGTGCTGCTGACCAAGTTCACCCACGGCGCGTACATCGCGATCCTCGCGATGGCCGGGCTGTTCCTGTTGATGAAGGGCATCCACCGGCACTACGAGACGGTCCGCAAGCAGATGACGGCCGAAGGCGACGAGCCGCTGATGCTGCCGTCGCGGGTGCATTCGATCGTGCTGGTCTCGAAGCTGCACCGGCCGACGCTGCGGGCGCTGGCGTTCGCGAAGGCGGCCCGGCCGTCGACGCTCGAGGCGATCACCGTCGACGTCGACCGGGACGAGGCGGACGAGCTGCAGGCCGAGTGGGAGGCGCGCGGGATCCCGATCCCGCTGAAGCGGCTCGCCTCGCCGTACCGCGAGATCACCCGGCCGATCCTGCAGTACGTCCGGGACATCCGGCGGCAGTCGCCGCGGGACGTGGTGATGGTCTACATCCCGGAGTACGTCGTCGGGCACTGGTGGGAACACATCCTCCACAACCAGAGCGCACTGCGGCTCAAGGGGCGGCTCTTGTTCACACCTGGTGTCATGGTTACGTCGGTTCCTTATCAGTTGCTCTCGTCGCAGGGGGCCGAGGAGCGGCAGGACCGGGTGGAACGGGTAGCCGGCCAGGTACGGCGCGGTGCCCGCAAGGCGTCAGGAGATCGGTGACAGACGAGAACAACAGTCTGGTTGGGGCAGTAGTCGAGCTGGAGGTAGGACCAGTCGCCCACGGGGGACACTGTGTCGCCCGGCACGAGGGACAGGTGGTGTTCGTCCGGCACGCGCTGCCGGGGGAGCTGGTGCACGCCCGGATCACGGAGCAGACCGCGAAGTACCTGCGGGCGGACGCGGTCTCCGTACTGACGCCGTCCCCGCAGCGGATCGAGCCGCCGTGCCCGTACGCCGGTCCGGGGCTCTGCGGCGGCTGTGACTTCCAGCACGCCAATATTGTCGAACAGCGGCGGCTGAAGGCGACCGTGGTGTCGGACACGCTCCGGCGGATCGGCGGGATCGAGCGGACCATCGTCATGGAGTCGCCCGGCGACGACGGCCTCGGCTGGCGGACGCGGATGCGGTACGCCGTCGTGGACGAGCGTCCCGGCATGTACGCGCACCGCTCGCACGACCTGGTGCCGATCGACCGGTGCCTGATCGCTCACCCGGGGACTCCGGACGTGCTGTCCTCGCGGTGGCCCGGCGTGTCGTCTGTGCAGGCCGTGGTGTCGTCGGAGGGCAAGACCGCCGTACAGACCGACCAGGACCCTGGTGAGCGCCTGGTCGAGGTGGTCCGGGAGCGGCGGTTCCTGGTGGAGGCCGGTGGGTTCTGGCAGGTGCACCCTGCCGCGCCGGAGATGCTGCTGGACGCCGTACTGAGCGGACTGGAGCCAGTTGCGGGGGAGACCGCGCTGGACCTGTACTCCGGTGTCGGGCTGTTCGCTGCGTTCCTGGCGGAGGCCGGGTGCGGGGTGCTGGCGATCGAGGGAGACAAGGACGCGGTCCGGAACGCCAGGCGCAACCTGCACGACCTGAAGGACGTGACCGTGGAGAACGGCGACGTCGACCGGGTGCTGAACGCAGCGGCCGGCCAGGGGCTGGAGCACGTGGACCTCGTCGTACTCGATCCACCGCGCACGGGCGCCGGCAAGGACGTCGTACGGCGGGTTGCTGCGCTCGGGCCGCGACGGGTGGCGTACGTCGCGTGCGACCCGGCGGCGCTGGCGCGGGACCTGAAGACGTTCGGGCGGCTCGGGTACGGGATCGCGTCGCTGCGGGCCTTCGATCTGTTCGGCATGACGCACCACATCGAGTGCGTCGCGATCCTCGAGCCTGTGGACAGTGAACTGGTGACCGGGGGAACCCTCGGGTAGCGTCTGGGCCTGGATTCCAATGCGCTGGAGACCTGATGCCGCTCGTTGACCTGGACGACCCTGAGGAGTTGCGGGCCCGCTGGACCGCACTCGCGGCGGTCGCCCATGCCACGGGCTTCGACCGTCGGTGGTACGCGGACGCCGACGGATACCACCACCAGGACGAGACTGCGTCCGTCCTGCGGCTGGCCCGGATCGGCGACGGGCGCGTGGTGCTCTGGGGCTTCCACACGCAGCACAGCGCGACTGCGGGCGCCGATCTGCTGGCCGGGTCGCCGGACTGGATCGGTCAGCCCGAGGTACGGCAGCGGCAGGCGGCTGGCGAGCTTGGGTTCGTGTACGGCGCCTTCAACGGGACGTGGGCGCGCGCGTCGTACCCGGGTGATCCGTGGCAGCCGGTCGACGACGGGTTCCAGCCGATCGGCGGCTGGATCACGTCGGACGAGGACGCCGCCGACGAGATGATCGAGTGGGTCGCGGAGTGGGCCGACTACCTCGACGGGCTGGACGAACTGCGCCCGTACGGCGTGGAGCTGATCCGGACTGCGCTGGGCTCCGGGATCACTAGCGAGGCGCTGGCGGCGTTCTTCTCGCACTTCAGGATCGACCCGCGATCGCCGCTGCAGCCGGAGATCGCGGCGGGCGTCGCGGCGGCGGAGGACTTCACCCGAAACTTTGCAGTACCGGCAAGTTTCCCCGACGACCCTGACACAGCCGAGGTGTCGGTCGTTGAAGACATCGTGATCGGAAGCCCTGAAAGCCGGCCGTCCTCGTCCCCACCCGAGGACGAGGAGTCGTACGTCGTCCCACCCGGCATCAGCCCCTTCACCGGCCAACCCATCGACGACCCGCCCTACGACCCTTCCGCCGCCAACTCCCCGGCCGGCCGGCCGGCCGTCGCTCAATACGGAGCCGGCCACGAGCCCGGCGAGCACGAGGCCGGCGGGCCTGGGTCTTCGGCGTACGGAGCTGTCGCCCACGAGCCCGGCGGGCGTGGGGCTTCGGCCTACAGAGCTGACGCGCATGAGCCCGGCGGGCACGAGCCCGGCGGGCGTGGGTCTTCGGCGTACGGAGCTGTCGCGCATGAGCCCGGCGGGTACGAGGCTGGCGGGTACGAGGCTGGCGGGCGTGGGGCCTCGGCGTACGGAGCCGCCGCCCACGAGCCCCGCGAGCACGAGGCTCCGGCGCGCGGAGCTGCGGCTCACGAGGCTGGCGGGCGCGAGGACTACGGGGTGACGGGGAAGAAGCAGGGCTGGCTCCGTCGCCGCAAACACGACACCGGCTCCACGCCCGCCGTCGAGCCCGAGCCGCACCAGCCTCCCGCGGGTCCCGGCCCCGGCACGTACCTGCCCCACGACGCACAGAGCTCGGGCCTGCCGACCCCGACGTACAACCCGATCCTCCCGTCGGCCGAGCCCCCACGCGTAGGCGGCGGCCAGTACGAAGGCGACGACTTCTACAACAGCCTCTTCGCCGACGCCCCCGCCGCCGCAGCCCCGTCCGCCGACGAGCAGGACTGGGAAACCGCCGAACAACCCTCCTGGTCCAACCAGGAACCCACCAGCGAATACAACCCCTTCGCCGACGACACCGCCGAAAACAACCCCGCCTGGACCGGCCCCGCCTGGATCAACGGCGAATGGGTAGAAAACCCACCCACCCACCGAACCGCCCCCCACCCCACCGCAGGCCACCCCGCCCCAGGCCACCCCGCCCCAGGCCACCCCGCCCCCGCCATTCCGCAGCCAGGCCAGCCAAGCCACCCCGCAGCAGGTCAGCCAGGCCAACCCAGCGCGCACCCCGAGCAGCAGACCCCGCGCCTAGGCGCGTCCGCCCAGCCAGGTCAACCCGGTGCGCCGGGCACAACAGCCCGGTCCCGCGAGTACGCCGGCCAACCTGCCCACCCCGGCCAGCCTGGTGAGCTGGGCGGGACTGCCCACTCTGGCCCGCACCTCGAGGGAACCACCCGCCCCGACGCCGACTCCGGTGGTGCCGCGTACCCCGCGCAGTCTGCTCATCCACGCACCCACGCAGATCAACCCACCCAGCCCGGCGCGACCGCCCAGTCCGGCGGGACCGCCCACTTCGGAGCGCCCGCGCAGCCGCTCCGGCTCTCGCAACCCGGTGCCGCCGGCCAGTCCGCCGCCCAACAGACGCCCGCGCCCCCGGCCGCGGACGCTCCCGCGAACTCCCCGTTCTTCCCGGCCCCACACCCAGACACCGCCCCAGCCGACTCGCCCTTCGCACCTACGCCTGCGACTAGCGGGCCGTCATCTGCGGATCTGGAGGACGACGACGCACCCACGGCCGAGATCGCCGCCGTCCTCGACGCACCTCCCGCAGCCGAGCAAGAGGACGAGGAAGACCTCGCCTCCTTCACGGGCCCATCGCCGTTCGCCCCGGTAACACCCACCGAGCCCCAGCAGCCGCAGCACGCGGAGCAGCACCCGGCAGGCAGCTACTCAACTGACGAGCGGTCGACCACTCAGCACACCAACCACCCCACGCCGTACGACGAGACCCCCGCCCCGGCACCGAGGTACGAGACACCCACCCAGGCGCCGACGTACGACGAGACCCCGACCCCGGCCCCGACGTACGACGAGACCCCGACCCCGGGCCCGTACGAGGAGACGGCGACCGCGGCCCCGACGTACGACGCAACAGCCGGCAGCCCGGTCGACGCGAGCGCGCCCCGGGCATCGCAGGCCCACTCCGCGGGCCGCAGTCCGGCTGGTCCTGCCGCGGCTGACCGTGCTGCCGCCGAGCGCGCTGCTACCGACCGCGCTGGTGCCGGGCGTGCTGCTGGTGGGCGTGCTGCTGGTGGGTCTGCTCCCGAGGAGTTGTCCGCCGATCTCGACGCCGAGGACCAGACGGCCGAGATCCCTGCGGTCGTCGAGGAGGCGTCGGCTGCACAGGCGCCCGACGTACTTCCCGCATCCGCAGACTCACGCGAGCGGGCACAAGCCCACGATGACCCCGCACAAACCCAGGACGAGCGGGCGCGAGGTGGATCTGCGCTTGATCGGCCGAGTGCGGGATACGACACGGTGCGGGTGGATGACGACGAGGACGAGATCTACGGGCGGCCCGGGGCACCCCGCGACGTCCGGAGCCGAGCCGCCGAAGCCGGCGATCATTCCAGCCCGGCGGAGGCGGGCACCGAGTCCCCAGCGGATGGTGGACGGGCCGAGTCGCGGGTGGATGAGGCTGCTGATGCTCGGTGGGCTCAGGCTAAAGGTCAGGTTGATCCTCAGCCGTGGCCGCAGCCGCAGCCTCGACCGGAGCCCTGGCCGCAGCCGGAACCGCGGCCCGCGCCGTGGCCCGAGCCGAATCCGCCGCACCCGGAGCCGGCGCCGTACCCAGGACCCGGTCCTGAGCCCTATCCGGGGCCGAGCCCCACGCCGACTCCAGGTCCCACACCGCATCCCGAGCCGTACCCCGGCCCGGGGCCACGTCCCGAGCCATTCCCGGGTCCGGAGCCGACGCCTAATCCGGATCCGTTCCCTGGGCCGGAGCCGACGCCTAATCCGGATCCGTTCCCTGGGCCGGAGCCGCTGCCGGAGCCGTTCCCCGATCCGGAGCCGCAGCCTGACCCGGAGCCGCAGCCAGAACCCTTCCCCGAGCCGGAGCCGGAGCCGGAGCCTGAGCCGTTGCCGGAACCAGAACCTCAGCCGCAACCGGAGCCTGAACCCGAGCCGTACCCGAACCCGGAGGACCGGCCGGAACACGAGCCGTACCCGGAGGACCGGCCGGAACACGAGCCGCGTCCGGAGCCGGAAAATCGTCCGGCGCCGGAAGGCCCGCAGCCGTGGGCCGCGGAGTACGCGGACCCGGAGGATGACTGGCCGACCGGGGTTGTGCCGGTTGTTGATGATGACGCGCCGACGGGGGAGATGCAGGCCGTCGGGTTCGACGAGCTGCCTGCGGCGAACGAGGCTGGTGCGGCCGCTTGGTCGGGTGGGCGTGCCGAGTGGGGTCAGGCAGACGAGCACTCGAACGGCGCGGACCGCACGCACGGCGACGGCGGTGCGGACCACCCATACGGCGCGAACGGCGCAGACCACGTGCACGGCGCGGACCGCGCACACGGCGACGGCGGTGCAGATCGGGCGTACGGCGCGAACGGCGCGCACCGCGCGCACGGCGACGGTGGTGCGGATCGCCCGTACGGCGCGAACGGCGCGGACCGCGTACACGGCGCGAACGGTGCCGACCGGGCGAACGGCGTGGCTCGGTCGGGTGCGGAACAAGGCGACCCGGCGTGGGCCGATGGTGGGGATTGGGAAGAGACGCTCCACGGGGAGCACGACGCGGCGGCGGCTGCTTGGTCAGGTGAACTGAACGGCGCCGGTGGAGCGAACGGTGCCGGTGGACTGAACGGCTCCGGAGGCGGGAACGGTGCCGGGCGGGTTGACCTGGATGAGGTAGAGGGCCAGCAAGACGCGGATGCTGCCGCGGTTGTGGCTCGGATGTCTATTCCTGGGTTGGGGTTGGTGGGGGGTGACGGGCCTCGGGTTGCGGTGGCGGCGGGGTCTATTGAGGAGGCTATGCGGGCGGAGGCGGAGCGGCCTCGGCCTCGGCCGGAGGAGTCGGAGGCGGTGTTGGCGTTGCGGGCCTGGTGTCGGGCTCGGACGGCGATCGTGCCTTCGGGGTTCACGATTCAGGTGCAGGTGCTCGACCCGGCCGCGCCGTCGTACCGGTTCGATCTCGAGCCGCCCGAGGTGGACGACCCGGAGTACGCCGCCGACAAGCTCAGCGGCCTGCTCGGCGACCTGTGGCTGACCGAGCAGCGGAGTGAGCAGGGCGGTTGGCTGTTCGCGCGGATCGACGCCGCCGGCCGTACGCTCCGGATCGACCGGTGGTACGACCAGGTGCCCGACTGGTGGGACAACCCGATCGAGCCGCGTCTCGACGTCAACGGGCTGGTACGCCGTCTGTACAGCCGCGGCCCGGAATGGCAGCCGTCGTACCTGGAGAAGCTGTACACCAGCGCAAGATAGCGTTGGCGCCATGCTTCTCAGGATCTTCACCGAACCGCAGCAAGGCGCCTCGTACGACGACCTCCTGGCGGTTGCCCGCAAGACCGAAGAGAACGGGTTCGACGCGTTCTTCCGCTCGGACCACTACCTCGCCATGGGCGACCGCGACGGCGTGCCGGGCCCGACCGACTCCTGGATCACGCTCGCCGGGCTGGCCCGCGAGACCAGCCGGATCAAGCTCGGCACGCTGGTCAGCTCCGCCACGTTCCGCAACCCCGGCGTACTCGCGATTTCGGTCGCGCAGGTCGACCAGATGAGCGGCGGCCGCGCCGAGCTGGGCCTCGGCGCCGGCTGGTTCGAGGCCGAGCACAAGGCGTACGGCCTGACCTTCCCCGACACCCGGACCCGTTTCGAGCTGCTCGCCGAGCAGTTGGAGCTGATCACCGGTCTCTGGGACACGGCCGTGGGCGACAAGTACGAGTTCGCCGGCGAGCACTACCAGCTGGAAAACTCCCCGGCGCTGCCGAAGCCCGTGCAGCAGCCGCACCCGCCGATCATCATCGGCGGCAGCGGCAAGAAGAAGACGCCGGCGCTGGCCGCGAAGTACGCCGCCGAGTTCAACGCGAACTTCTGCTCGGTCGACGCCGCCGAAGAGCTCTACAAGCGCGTCCAGGCTGCCTGCGAGGCGATCGGCCGCGACCCCAAGACGCTCACCCTCTCGACGGCCCACACCGTCGTCGTCGGCAAGGACGACGCCCAGGTGAAGCAGCGTGCCGACGCGATCGGCCGTGACGTCGACGACCCGAAGGCGAACGCCATCGCCGGTACGCCGGCCGAGGTCGTGGACCGCCTCAACCAGTTCGCCGCCGCCGGCTCGCAACGCCAGTACGTCCAGATCATGGACCTGCAGGACCTCGACCACCTGGACCTGATCGCGGCCGAGGTTCTGCCCCAGGTTTCCTAACGGAGTTGGCTCGATGTCGTGTATCTTGATGTCGAGAGAGTTTCCGGCCTGAGGTTAGGGGAACCTGACCTCGCGGCCGGTCAACGCGCTGGGCAGGATGGGCGCAGCGGACATAGGGACTGACAGAGGAGCGGGTTGATGGCGAGCGTCGACAGCTTCGGTGCCAAGGGGGCACTCGAGGTCAACGGGCAGTCGTACGAGATCTTCAGGTTGGCGGGTATCGAGGGTGCGGACACGCTGCCGTACTCGTTGAAGGTCCTGCTGGAGAACCTGCTGCGCACCGAGGACGGCGCGAACATCACCGCCGAGCACATCACCAAGCTCGGCAGCTGGGACGCGAACGCGGAGCCCGACACCGAGATCCAGTTCACCCCGGCCCGGGTGATCATGCAGGACTTCACCGGCGTCCCGTGCGTGGTCGACCTGGCCACGATGCGCGAGGCGGTCGGCGAGCTCGGCGGCGACCCGACCAAGATCAACCCGCTGGCGCCGGCCGAGCTGGTCATCGACCACTCGGTCATCACCGACGTCTTCGGCCGCGCGGACGCGTTCGAGCGCAACGTCGAGTTCGAGTACCAGCGCAACGGCGAGCGCTACCAGTTCCTCCGCTGGGGCCAGACCGCGTTCGACGACTTCAAGGTCGTCCCGCCGGGCACCGGCATCGTGCACCAGGTCAACATCGAGCACCTCGCCCGCACGGTCATGGTGCGTGACGGCGTCGCGTACCCCGACACCTGTGTCGGCACCGACAGCCACACCACGATGGTGAACGGCCTCGGCGTGCTCGGCTGGGGCGTCGGCGGTATCGAGGCCGAGGCGGCCATGCTCGGCCAGCCCGTCTCGATGCTGATCCCGAAGGTCGTCGGCTTCAAGCTGACCGGCTCGGTCCCGGCCGGCGCCACCGCCACCGACGTCGTGCTCACGATCACCCAGCAGCTGCGCAAGCACGGCGTGGTCGGCAAGTTCGTCGAGTTCTACGGCGAGGGTGTCGCGGCCGTGCCGCTGGCGAACCGCGCCACGATCGGCAACATGAGCCCGGAGTTCGGCTCCACCTGTGCGATCTTCCCGATCGACGACGTCACCCTGGAGTACCTGCGGCTGACCGGCCGCAGCGACCAGGACGTCGCGCTGGTCGAGGCGTACGCCAAGGAGCAGGGCCTGTGGCACGACCAGTCGGTCGAGCCGCGGTTCTCGGAGTACCTCGAGCTGGACCTGTCAACCGTCGTGCCGTCGATCGCCGGCCCGAAGCGTCCGCAGGACCGGGTCGCGCTGACCGAGGCCAAGGAGGCCTTCCGCGGTGCGCTGACCGACTACGCGACCGAGGAGCTGGACGTCGACCCGTCGGAGACCGGGAGCTTCCCGGCCAGCGACGCGCCGAACGGGCACGGTGACGTGAACGACGAGCCGCACGTGCCGCACGGCGGCCCGGGGCGTCCGTCGAAGAAGACCGCGATCTCCCTGAACGGCCAGGAGGTCGAGCTCGACCACGGCCACGTCGTGATCGCGAGCATCACCTCCTGCACCAACACGTCGAACCCGTCGGTGATGATGGCGGCCGCGCTGCTCGCGAAGAACGCGGTCGACAAGGGCCTGTCGAGCAAGCCGTGGGTGAAGACGTCGCTGGCGCCGGGTTCGAAGGTCGTCACGGACTACTACGAGAAGGCCGGCGTCACGCCGTACCTGGACAAGCTGGGATTCCAGCTGGTCGGTTACGGATGTACGACGTGCATCGGCAACTCGGGCCCGCTGCCCGAGGAGGTCTCGGCCGGTGTGCAGGAAGCCGACCTCGCCGTCGTGAGTGTGCTGTCCGGCAACCGGAACTTCGAGGGCCGGATCAACCCGGACGTGAAGATGAACTACCTGGCCAGCCCGCCGCTGGTGATCGCCTACGCGCTCGCCGGCACGATGGACTTCGACTTCGAGACCGATGCCCTGGGCAAGGACACCGACGGCAACGACGTGTTCCTGCGCGACATCTGGCCGGCTGCCGAGGACGTCGAGCGGGTGATCGCGAGCTCGATCAGCAAGGAGATGTTCACCAAGGACTACGCGGATGTCTTCGCCGGTGACGAGCGCTGGCAGTCGCTGCCGACGCCGGAGGGCAAGACGTTCGCGTGGGACGCCGACTCGACATACGTGCGGAAGCCTCCGTACTTCGAGGGTATGGCGAAGGACCCGTCGCCGGTCACCGATATCGCCGGTGCGCGCGTGCTGGCCAAGCTGGGCGACTCGGTCACCACCGACCACATCTCCCCGGCCGGCTCGATCAAGGCCGACAGCCCGGCGGGCAACTACCTGGCCGACCACGGCGTCGAGCGCAAGGACTTCAACTCGTACGGTTCGCGCCGCGGCAACCACGAGGTGATGATCCGCGGCACGTTCGCGAACATCCGCCTGCGCAACCAGATCGCGCCGGGGACCGAGGGCGGCTTCACCCGCGACTTCACCAAGTCCGACGCCCCCGTGACCAGCATCTACGAGGCCGCCCAGGCGTACGCCGAAGCCGGGACGCCGCTGGTGATCCTGGCCGGCAAGGAGTACGGCTCGGGCTCGTCGCGTGACTGGGCCGCCAAGGGTACGGCGCTGCTCGGTGCGAAGGCCGTCATCACGGAGTCCTTCGAGCGCATCCACCGGTCGAACCTGATCGGCATGGGCGTCCTCCCGCTGCAGTACCCGGAGGGTGAGTCCGCGGAGTCGCTCGGCCTGACCGGCGAGGAGACCTTCGACATCAGCGGCGTGACCGCGCTGAACGACGGCGACATCCCGCGTACGGTGCACGTGACCGTGACCGGCACGGACGGGTCGAAGAAGGAGTTCGACGCGGTCGTCCGGATCGACACTCCTGGTGAGGCCGACTACTACCGCAACGGCGGCATCCTGCAGTACGTACTGCGTTCGTTGATCGCGAGCTGACGGCGGCCGAGGAGATGGAGCGTCGTACTGGAGAGGACGACGGCGTCGTCCGGTTCTGGCTCGACGAGGAGGGCTGGGGCGTCGTCGACTGCCCCAGCACCCCCGGCGGCTGCTGGACCCATTTCTCGGTGATCGAGGCCGAGGGATACCGGTCCCTGCCGCCGGGCGGCTCGGTCCGCGTCCGCTGGGAGTCGCCGGGCCAGGACGGCTACGACTACCGCGCCGAGTGGGCCAAGCAGGCCTAGAACTGTCGGTGGCGCGCGGTTTACTGACTTCATGAGCGACAGGGAGTCACCGCGCGACGTCGTGCGTGCCGCGTGCGCGGAGTACGGCGAGGACGTGGTGATCGACTGGTGCGTTGCGTTCCTGAGCGGGGAGATCTCGGGGGAGGCGGCGTACGGCGTTGAGCTGCCGAAGCTGGTCGCGATCACGGGGTCGGACAATCCTGGTGGGTGGAAGGCGCCGGTTGATCCGGTCAACTACTACTGGATCCGGGTCTGGGCGGCCCGCGTGTTCCTGTATGTGTGGCGCGACGACGTGGTCGACACGTTGCTGGTCGCGGCGGGCGATCCGGCGTGGCGGGTTCGTGAGCACGTCGCGCGGATCACGGCGCAGCGCGAGCTCGGTCAGCTCGTCGACGCGCTGCTCCCGATGCTCGAGCATGAACTGCCGCGGGTTCGTGCGGCGGCCGTGCGGGCGGTCGGGGCGGCGGGGGAGTTCGAACACGCGGAGGCGATCCGGCCGCTGGCCGACGACCCCGATCACACAGTTCGCGCCGCCGTCGAGCGCGCACTGGCCAAACTGGAGGAACGCCTTGACCGAGCCGTCTGACGACCACCCCAAGCCGACTGATGACCGGCCCGGGAGCGGGCTGAGCGGACCGATCTCGGCCCGGCTCGCGACGGCTGCGGACGGCGCGGCCGTCGGGGAGATTCATGCTGCGTCCTGGGGTGCGGCGTATGCGCCGATGTTCCCCGAGGACGTCGCTCGGGAGGGGATCGAGAGCCGTAAGACCCGCTGGCACAAGCGGCTGGCCAGTGGTGAAGGGCTGGTGATGATCGGATTCGTCGGCGACCGACCGCTCGCGATGTCGTGGTCGGTGCCGTCCGAGACTCGGCCTGAGTTTGCCGAGATCTACAGCTTCTACACGCACCCCGACGGCTGGGGGAGCGGCGTGTCGGCCGCGCTGATGACCAGCACGCTCCAGCAGCTACGCGCCGACGGCTTCGACCGCGTTCACCTGTGGACGTTGCGCGACACCCCGCAGTCGCGCCGCTTCTACACGAAGGTCGGCTTCACCGAGACCGGCGCCACCCAGACCCGCGACTTCGGCGACGGCAACCCACTCCCGCAAGTCGAGTACGAGCTAGCCGGCCAGGGCGGCGCGTAGCTTCCCGGCGTACTCCGCGGCCTCGGTCTCGTCGGCGTACTTCGTGCGCGGCCAGAAGAAGCCGCGCAGACCGTCGCCCTTGGTGCGGGGTACGACGTGGACGTGCAGGTGCGGCACGGACTGGGACACAACGTTGTTGACGGCAACGAACGAGCCCTGCGCGTCGAACGCCGTACGCACCGCGTCGGCGACCGACCGGGCCGCGCCGAAGAGCGGCACCATCAGCTCGTCGGGCAACTCCACCAGCGTCGCGACATGCGTGCGCGGCACCAGAAGCGTGTGCCCTTTGAACACCGGCCGGACATCCAGGAAGCCGACGACCTCCGGCGTGTCCAGCACGATCTGCGCCGGCGTCGTACCCGCGATGATCGAACAGAAGAGACAGTCAGCCACGCCGCCAACCTAACCCAGCTTCTCGTCGACGAAGCACCAGCGCCACGTCTCGCCCGGCTCGAAGCTGCGCATCACCGGGTGCTTCTCTGAGTCGTAATGCTTGCTCGCGTGCTTCATCTCCGACGAGTCGCAGCATCCGACGTGACCGCAGCCCAGGCACAGCCGCAGGTGCACCCAGGACGTGCCGTCGGCCAGGCATTCCTCGCAGCCGTCCGGAGTGTTCGGCGCGACCACCACCGGCGCCTGGTCGAGATGCTCGCACGCCCCGCCCGGCAGCAGTTTCGGCTTCAGGTCCTCCGAGCGCCCGCCGACGTCGTCGTCCTCGTCGCGGTCCAGGATCGACTCCTCGATGTCGAGCGCGTTCTGCGCCCGCTGCAGCACCTCGTCGGCGACCAGCCCGGCGTCGCGAACCTTCAGGATGTGCGTACGTTCCGCTTCGAGCATCGCGATCCGCAACCGCCGGTACGCCTCGCTCGGCGTCTCGTACTCGCTCTCCGGCCGCCCGAGCCGCTCCCACGCGGCCTGCGCCCGCGCCTCGCCCCGCTGCCGCAGTACGTCGAGCACGGCAGGCGGGTCCGACGGCGACGAGATCTCGTCGAGTTTCTCGATCGCGGCCCGATGAGCTCCCTGCAGTACGGCGGCCTCCTGCAGCGCGTCCTCGGCCGGATCCGGCCCGGGCAGACCCAACCGCCGTACCAGCCAGGGCAGCGTCGACCCCTGGACGAGCAGCGTGCCAGCAGTCACGGTCAGGGCGATGAACACGAGTACTTCGCGATGCGGCGTGCTCTCGGGCAGCGTGAACACCGCGGCCAGCGTGACCACACCGCGCATACCGGCCCAACACACCACGATCAGCGCCCGCCGCGAGACCGGTCCGGGGCGGGACGGACCGAGGACCCGCCGCGAGAGCAACGTGGTCGGAATGATCCAGATCGGCCGCAGCAGAACCACCGCGAGGAACACCGCGATCGTGGCCGCCGCGATCAGCCAGGCCGGCAGCGGGCTGTTGCCGAGGGCGTCGAGGATCCAGCGCGTCTGCAGGCCGATCAGCAGGAAGACCATGTTTTCGAGCAGGAACTGGATCGTCCGCCAGTTGGTCCGCTCGGACATCCGCGACTTGGCCGACTGGATGATCGGCGCCTTGTGCCCGAGCAGCAGACCGGTGACGACGACGGACAGTACGCCGGACGCGTGCACGTAATGGTTCTCGGCCGCGATGTACGCGACGAACGGCGCGGTCAGGCTCAGCGTGGTGTCCAGGACCGGATCGGTGAACCGGCGGCGGATCTTCGCCAGGACGAACGCCACCACCACACCGATGAGCACACCGCCGCCGGCCGCGCGCAGGAAGTCCAGGGTGACGTGCAGGACGGTGGGCGCGACGATGGCTGCGGCGAGCGCCGTACGTAGACAGACGAGCGCGGTCGCGTCGTTCATCAGGCTCTCGCCCTCGAGGATCGTGACGATCCGGCGGGGGAGGCCGACGCGCTTGGCGATCGCAGTCGCGGCCACGGCGTCGGGCGGCGCGACGACGGCGCCGATCGCGAACGCGGCCCAGAACGGCAGCGGCTCCTGGCCGATCGACTCCGCGACCGCGCCGAGCAACCACCAGGCGACGAGGCCGACACCCAGCGCGGTGAAGGCGACCAGGCCGACGGACAGCAGACCGATCGACCGACGGTGCTTGGTGAAGTCGACCAGGCTGGTCTTGATCGCGGCCGAGTACAGCAGCGGCGGCAGGAACCCGACCAGGACGACCTCGGGCGCGAGCTCGATCCGGGGGATGAACGGCAGGTACGACACGGCGATCCCGATGACCACCAGCAGCAGGGGAGCCGAGATCCCTATCCGCCGCGCCAGCGCGGCACCGGCCGCGACGACGGCGACGAGGGCCACGACCTCGATCGCGATATGCACGCGCACAGTGTCGCAGTGCACAGCGGATTTGCACTGCCTGGTTCGCCCACGGCTGAGTCCGGGGCTGGTCAGGCTGGAGGTAGTCCTCTAGCGTGTGAGCAGCCGATCACCAGGAGTGACTGATGCGTCGTCGTGTGCTTGCTCTTGCAGGTGTCGTTGCTCTCCTGTTGTCGCCCGTGGTTCCAGCGGCCGCCGACACCACGGTGGTCAACGGATGCGTCGCCTCGGTGCCCGAGCCCGGTACGACGACGCCCGTACGGATCTGCTACTCGCTCTTCAAACCGGCGACGGCCTCCGCGCAGCACACCGTGCCGCTGATCTTCCACAGCCACGGGTGGGGCGGCAGTCGCACGAGCGACCCTGCCGCGTTCAAGGACTGGCTCGACGCGGGGTTCGGAGTACTGAGCTTCGACCAGCGCAGCTTCGGCGAGAGTACGGGCATCGCGCACGTGATGAACCCGGACTACGAGGGTCGCGATGTCGTCAAGCTCATCGACCTGGTGGCCGGCCTCGACTGGGTGACGAAGCAGCGGCCGGGTGATCCGTTGATCGGCGCGATCGGCGGTTCGTACGGCGGCGGGTACCAGTTCGCCGGGGCGTTCACCGAGCTGCGCGACAGCGGGCGCACCCGGTTCGACGCGCTCGCGCCGGAGGTCACCTGGTGGGACCTCAAGCAGAGCCTGGCGCCGCAGGAGGCTGCGCGGACCATGTGGCTCTCGATCCTGTTCGCGGGTGGCGGTACGCATCTCCCGCCGGCGGTATCGGCGGCGTTCGTGGCGCTGATCGCGACCGGCGCGTGGCCGGCGGGGAAGGCGGGTCGCGATCTCGACGCGTTCTTCGTGCACAACGGCCCGGCCTGGCACGTCGCGCAAGGCCGCAAGTTGGACCTGCCGGTCCTGTTCGGTCAGGGGATCTCGGACAACCTCTTCAATCTCAATCAGGGCCTTGCGAACTTCGACCACGCGTTGACGTCACGAGCAAGGGGGCGGTCGATCTTCGTCGGGTACAACGGCGGTCACACGCTGCCCAGCGTCGTACCGCCCGGATTCGCGACGGCCGGCGATCCGTGCTCGATCGCGCTCGGATCGCCGAACTTCGCGAGTCTCTCGATCCGCTTCATGCAACTCCAGCTCCTGCACAAGTCGACCGGTCTCACCGGCTTCGGCACCTACCATCTGTCGACCGCTGATGGTCGTTGCCTAACGCAACAGAACCTGACGCCGAACAAGAGCTTCCGGCTAGGCAAGATCGTTGCCCCGACCGGCGTCGGTCTGCCCGTGAACCTGCCGATCGCCAAGGGTCCGCTGACGATCGCCGGTACGCCGACGCTGACCGCGCGCGTCTACACGGTGATCCCGCAATCCGCGGCGTACTTCGCACTGAGTGTCGGCAAGAGCCCGTTGACCGCGAAGATCGTGCAGAACAACACGATGCCGCTGCGCGAGAAGCATCCGGCGCGGGGAGTCTCACGCACGATCGAGCTGCCGGCGATCGCGGTCGACGTACCGGTCGGCCAGAATCTGTACCTCACCGTCGCCCCGGTCGCCGATATGTACGCCGGGCAGCGTGGACCCCTCCCGGGTGTGATGATGCTGAAGAACGGCACGCTGCGCATCCATTCGGTGAGGTAGGACGATGCTGGTCACGGAAACGTTCGAGTACGACGGGGGTCGGGACGTCACCGCGTATGTGCCGGCCGAGACGCCTGAAGCGGTCGTGTTCGCGGGGGATGGTCAGCTGATCTCGCAGTGGGGCGAGTTCCTCAACGCGGCGGACGACGTACCGCCGACGCTGCTTGTCGCGACGCACCGGCTGGACGACGAGATGGAGCGGCTGCACGAGTACTCGCCCGGATTCGAGCCGGAGCGGTTCGCGGCGCACGAAGAGTTCTTCGTCGAGGATGTCCGCTCTTGGGTGCGAACGCGTTTTGATTTGGCGCTGCCGGCTAAGCGTACGGCGGTCTTCGGCGTCTCGGCGAGCGGCGAACTGGCGCTCGCGATCGGGCTCCGGCATCCCGACCTCTACGGCACGATCTTCTGCGCGTCACCCGGCGGGGGATACCAGCCACCCGGCGACATGGGGAGTTCGCTGCCGCGCGCGTACTTCGTCGGCGGCACCGAGGAGCCGTGGTTCCTCGAGAACGCGACCCGCTGGGCCGACGCACTCCGCGACGCCGGCGCTGACGTCGTCATCACCGAGCGGCAAGGCGACCACGGCGACGACTTCTGGCGCCAGGAACTCCCACTGATGGCAGCCTGGGCCTTCGCCTAACGAACCTTGTCGAGATACGTCTTGTAGACGGTGAGGAACGGCTCCTCGGTAGACACCGCTTCCACCAACCAGTCACACGTCTCGCGCGCGGTCGCGATCACCTCGGCCGGATACCCGTACTGCACCTGATGCTCGGCGAACTCGTCCTCATCGTCGATGAACACGTTCCCGTCCCGCCGCTTGATCACATCGAGATCCAGATCGATCATCGTCACCACATCGTCGGAGAACTCGACCGGCGTGGTGATATCGGCATAGATCTCGGTGTACCGCGGCTCGTCGTTGAACAGCGCCGTGAACCACTTACCCCGCGGAAACAGTTGCACATGAGCCTGCTCCTGCGTCACCACCGGCTCATCACCCCGCTGCGACACAGACCCCGCCGCCGCCCCCAACCACACCCCGTACTCATCCTCCCCGAGAAACCGCATCCACTGATGCCAGTGCAGCTTCTCGTCGTACTTGCGGTAAACGACCCGGACATCACGCATAACCCCAAACCTATCGGCCGAAAGGTGCGCCCATGGAGCAGCAGCCACCCGTCGGCCGATGTCCATGTGACTCCTGAGTACGACGGAGTTGGTCGTCTTCGGGCTGGTCCGGGATTTCTGCAGGTTCATGCAAGTTTGCGCTGGGGAGTGGACCGGTCGCGTAATGCGACCGAGCATGGTGTGGTGCCGGAAACCCCGACACGCGTGATCGGCCCTTGTCGGCTCAGGGGGGCTCCTAGCCGACGGGGGCCGGTTGCTGTCTTTCCAGGCGTTCACGGAGGGCAGCGATAGCCGTCTGAGGCTGGATCAGTCGCCGGCGGCTCGCGGCTAGGCCGCTGGGGCGATGCACCCGCCACGGTCGGCGCCTACGCGCGCGGCGGTTTGCACCCCGCCAGGGGCGTTGCGCCTCCGCGCCACGGTCTGCGCAACCACTGGGCGGTCGATCGCGCGGTAGCGCGCACGGGTGCGGGCGGCAGCCCGCAGGTCCGGCGGCAGCCGGAAGATCCCGGCGATCGCCGGAAGGGATGCTCCGGGCGATAGCCCCGGGGGTGGGTGGGGCGGCGCGTAGGACGGCGACGAAGGAGCCGCCCGTAGCCCCGCGAGGGCCGATCACCACCACCCGCGCGGGCTGGATTACATGCTTCGGATGAGTTCGAGGTACGGCTTGTAGGCGGTCGTGAAGGGTTCTGTGGTGGTGATGGTGGCGGCTAGGTGGTCGCAGGTTGCCTGGGCTGTGGCGACCACCTGGGGTGGGTAGTTGTAGCGGACCTGGTGGGCATGGAATTCGTCTTCGTCCATGACGTGGACGGTGCCGTCGCGCAACAACCGGATGTCCAGGTCCAGATCGACCAGCGTCACCGAGTCGACGCCGAACTCCGCCGGCATCGTGATGTCGCAGTAGATCGCCGTCTGGTGCGGCTCGTCGTTGAAGAGCGCGCTCCACCACTGACCGCGCGGAAACAGCCGGACCCGGTGGTGGTCGATGGTTTTCCAGCTCCCGTCAGCCCGCTGACCCTGGGTCCCGGGGACGGAGCCGACCCACAGCCCGTGCTCGTCCTCGCCGAGGCGGATTGCCTCCACGAGCCGATGCGGCTGCCCGTCGTACTTCTGGAACAGGGTCCTCACCAGGTCCATACCGATGACTCTAAGTGAGACGCACACCACGCCGAACCAGCGACTCCCGGGAAGCGTCTTGGAGTGTGAGATTGCCCAAGACCGGCTCAACGGCCCGTTTCCGAGTTCGGATTCCGGGCGAGGCGAGCATAGACTCAAGCATTCGAGAAAGACCTGCGGGAGGAGCTCGATGGGCGTGCTGGAGACGGTAGGAGGTCCGGCGGACCTCAAGAAGCTGACTAATCAACAGCTCACCGATCTCGCGGCGGAGATCCGGGACGTGCTGGTCGAGACCGTGTCCCGGACCGGGGGTCACCTCGGCCCGAACCTGGGGATGGTCGAGATCACCCTGGCGATGCACCGCGTCTTCGACTCGCCCCGCGACCGTCTCGTCTTCGACGTCGGTCACCAGGCCTACGTGCACAAGCTGGTCACCGGCCGTGCGCCGAAGTTCGACACGCTCCGTCAGCAGGGCGGCCTGTCCGGATACCCCAGCCACGCCGAGTCCGAGCACGACATCATCGAGAACAGCCACGCCTCGACGGCTCTCTCGTACGCCGACGGCCTGGCCAAGGCGTACCGGCTGAACAAAGAGGACCGCCACGTCGTCGCCCTGATCGGCGACGGCGGCCTGACCGGCGGTATGGCCTGGGAGGCGCTGAACAACATCGCCGCCGCCAAGGACCTCAAGCTGGTCATCATCGTCAACGACAACGGCCGCTCGTACAGCGACACCGTCGGCGGCCTGGCGACGCACCTGACCACCCTGCGCACCAACCCGCGGTACGAGAAGGTCCTCGACCTGATCAAGAAGAACCTCGGCCGTACTCCGTACGTCGGCCCGCCGATGTACGAGGTGCTGCACGGGATCAAGAAGGGCCTGAAGGACATGCTCGCCCCGCAGGGCATGTTCGAGGACCTCGGCCTGAAGTACGTCGGACCCGTCGCCGGCCACGACCGTGAGGCGATGGAGGACGCGCTGCGCAGCGCGAAGGCGTTCGGCGGACCGGTGATCGTGCACGCGGTGACCAAGAAGGGCTTCGGGTACGCCGCCGCCGAGCAGGACGAGGAGGACAACTTCCACCAGGTCCGCCCGGCCAACAAGCCGCGCGGCTGGACGGACGTGTTCTCCGACGAGCTGATCAAGATCGGCCACCGCCGCCCGGACGTCGTCGCGGTCACGGCGGCGATGCTGCACCCGACCGGCCTGGCTGCGTTCGCGGACGAGTTCCCGGACCGGACGTTCGACGTCGGCATCGCGGAGCAGCATGCGGTGACGAGTGCGGCCGGTCTCGCGATGGGCGGTCTGCACCCGGTCGTCGCCATCTACGCGACGTTCCTCAACCGCGCCTTCGACCAGGTCCTCATGGACGTCGCTCTGCACAAGTGCGGCGTCACGTTCGCGCTGGACCGCGCCGGTGTGACCGGTGACGACGGCCCGAGCCACAACGGCATGTGGGACATGTCGATCCTCCAGGTCGTCCCCGGCCTCCGGCTGGCGGCGCCGCGCGACGGCAAGCGCGTGCAGGAGTTGCTCAACGAGGCAGTCGAGGTGGACGACGCCCCGACCGTACTGCGGTACTCGAAGGGCGAGGTCGGCCCGGACATCGAGGCGATCGACCGCATCGGCCAGCTGGACGTGCTCAAGCGGACCGGCGACGACGTACTGCTCGTCGGTATCGGCGCGATGGCGGCGACCGCGATGGACGTCGCGGATCGTCTCGAGGCGCACGGCTTCGGTGTCACCGTCGTCGACCCGCGCTGGGTGAAGCCCGTCGCGCCCGAGCTCGTCGAGCTGGCGGAGGACTTCAAGCTGGTCGCCACGATCGAGGACAACGGCCGGGCCGGTGGCTGCGGCTCGATGATCGCGCAGGCGGTTCGCGACGCGGGCATTGAGACCCCGATCCGCGATTTCGGCATCCCGCAGGAGTTCCTCCAGCACGCGAAGCGTGCCGCCGTACTGCAGGAGATCGGGCTGACCGGGCAGGAGCTGGCCCGCGAGATCACCGAGCTGCTGTCGGAGCACCACGGCGACGCCCTCAATGCGCCCGACCCGGCGGGCGACCGCCCGGGCAACGCCTAGACAGCGTCACTGACCAGGACCCAGGACCGTGGCTGAGGCAGGGCGGCACAGTCGCCACGGTGCTGCCCGACGCCGGTCGGGCCGGGTCTGGCCGATCCTGTTGTCGCTGGTTCTGGTCGGGGCCGCGGTCGCCGGTGGGCTCGCGCTGCATCGCTCGAGCCAGCACGCCGACGACGCCGCGGCCGGCGAGGCCAGTACGGCGAACGTCGACCTGGCTGCTCGGACCGCAGCCGTCGACGTCGTACTGAAGCGGCGCGCGCACGCCGTGCTGGCCGGCACCGAGACGGAGTTCCTGGCCGACGTCGACCCCGCCAACACGCGACTGCTCGCGAGCCAGCGGACCCTGTTCACGAACCTTCGCCAGTTCGGCTTCGCCAAGCTGACCTACCAGCAGCTGGCCCAGCAGTACGACGACAGCGTCGTGCAGAGGGACGGCCCGACGACGTACCTGGTCGCCGTCGCGATGACGTACCAGATCCGCGGGATCGACCTGGTCCCGGTCCGCGCGATGCTCGGGTACACCTTCACCCAGCGTCCGAACGGGACCTGGATGCTGGTCTCGGATTCCGACATCGACAAGCGTCTCCCGCGCGGCTCGCACCAGGAGGCGTGGGACACCGGCCCGGTCCTGGTCAAGCGGGCGCCGCGCGTGCTCGTGGTCGTCGAGAAGGGCCAGGACGCGCTGGCGGCGAAGCTGATCACGATGTCCGTCAGCGCCGTGCAGGCGGTCAGCAAGAACTGGCCCGGCGGGTGGAAGGGCTCCGGTGTCGTGATCGCGCTCGACGACAAGACCGTTCGCGGCGCGGACTACACCCAGCCGAAGAACGCCGAGGACGCGATCGCGATGGCGACCTGGGTGTACCGCACGCTGCCCGGCGAGGTCACCGCCGCGGGGGAGCGGGCCGACTCGTACGTCGTGATCAACCCGTTCAACCGCAACAAGGTCGACGCCCGCACGCTCGCCCACGAGTTCACCCACGTCGCGACCGCGCCGTACGGTCCGTACGCGCCACGCTGGCTGGTCGAGGGCGCCGCGACGTACATCGAGTTCCTGCCGATGACCGGGCAGACCAACCTGGCGATCCCGCAGTACCGGCAGGACGTCCGGACGAAGTACCTCGCGAAGGCGAAGGGTCTGCCGGCGGACGCGACGTTCTTCGACCAGGCCGACAGCTCGTACCCGATGTCCTGGCTGGCGCTCGACTACCTGTTCACGCGGTTCGGCGGGACCGAGGTCGCCACGCTGTACCGCGAACTCGCGGCGATGGGCTCTACCCAGAAGGAACGCGACCGGATCATGCTCGAACATATCGGGATGACCGAGTCGGGACTTTTCACTGCCCTGAAGGCTGCCGCGGCAGCATAAAGCGCGGTGGGTCGAGTAGGGTAGCCCGGCTGCGACCATCGGGTACTCGGAGGGGAACGACCCGAAGTGAGTGCAACGACGCCTGTTTCAGGGCCGCCCACCGGCCCCCGCCGCTGGCTGGGGCTCGTTCTGGCGGTGGCCCTTGTCTCGGGCGGCGTGGTGTACACCGTTGAAGAGCGCGAGCGCGACGCACGCGATCGGCCGACTGCGATCCAGACCGCCACACCGACTGCTCCGAAGGCGACGAAGCCCTCGCGGATCGCCGCGCAGATCGCCGCGCGCCGGGTCGCCGTCGACTCGATCCTGCTCCGCCGCGCGCAGGCCGTGCAGACGGGCAACGAGGCGTTGTTCCTGGCCGATGTGGATCCGGCCAACAAGAAGCTGCGGGCCGACCAGAAGATCCTGTTCGCGAACCTGGTCGAGATCGGCTTCAGCGAGGTCGGGTACAGCCAGGCCGAGGAGCGTTTCAACCCGGCCGTGGTGCGCGCTCACGGCGGTACGACGTACCTCGTGCGGGTGCTGATGCGGTACCAGATCCCGAAGGTCGACTTCACGCCGGTGACGACCGAGCTCGGCTACACGTTCATCTCCAAGGCCGGCCGTTGGCTGCTCACCGACGACGACGATCTGGACAGCGATCTCGGTCCGGGCGCGCACCGCGAGGCGTGGGACCTGGGCCGGATCGAGGTGCAGCGCGGCCCGCGGGTGCTCGTGGTGGTCGAGAAGGGCGACACGAGGCGCGGGCGGGCGATCGTGGCCGCCGCGACCGAGGGCCTGAACGAGGTGACGGCGTACTGGCCGCGCAGGTGGAACGGCTCGGTACTCGTGGTCGCGCTCGACGAGACCGACGTACGCGATGCGCGGTTCGCCGACGAGGACATCGAGTCCGCGGCCAGCACCGGTTCGACGTTCTCCTCGCTGCCCGGTCAGGACACCGCAGACGGTACGGTCGCCGGCGGGTACATCGTCGTCAACCCGAACGAGCGTGATCGCGTCGACGAGATCCTGCTGTCGCACGAGATCACCCATGTCGCCACCGCGGACCTCGGCGGATACGAACCGCTATGGCTGGCCGAAGGCGCCGCGGAGTACGTGTCCTGGAAGGGCATCGAGGCGATCAGCGGACCTGGTGAGGTCAGCAAATGGGAGCAGGAGGTCATCGACGAGGCGCTGCCGCAACTGTCCGCGCTGCCGAGCGATGCCGGCTTCTACCAGAACTCCGCCGACGTGTACGGCGTGAGCTGGCTCGCCGTCCGGTACCTCGTCCAGCGGATCGGACTCGACAAGGTCGAGGACCTGTACGAGGACATGGCGATGAACGGTACCGACCAGGCCGCGCGGGACCGGATCCTGATGGAACGCACCGGTCTCACCGAGGCGACGCTGTGGACGTCGCTGGCGACGTATACGCCGCAACGCTGAGTGGCGGTTTGACCTCGCGCTGTCAGAGAGGCAACCTCGAAGGGTTCCGTCCACCTTTGAGGAGGCGCAGATGAGTCTTGTGCGGAAGAAGACGATCGAGCAGTCGATCGCCGACACGGACGAGCCGGAGTACCAGCTCAAGAAACGCCTCACAGCAATCGACCTGACCGTCTTCGGCATCGGCGTGATCATCGGCGCCGGCATCTTCACCCTGACCGGCCGCGCGGCCAAGCTGTACGCCGGTCCGGGGATCGCACTGTCGTTCGTACTGGCCGCGGTCTGCTGTGCGCTGGCCGCGTTGTGCTACGCCGAGTTCTCGTCCACCGTGCCGGTGTCGGGTTCGGCGTACACGTTCTCGTACTTCGCCCTCGGCGAGATCTTCGCCTGGATCATCGGCTGGGACCTGCTGCTCGAGTTGATGCTCGGGGCAAGCGTCGTGGCGCAGGGCTGGTCGACGTACGCCGCCTTGTTCCTCGATCAGATCGGGTTGGGCTGGCCGTCGTCGATCGGGCCCGACAGCCATGTGAACGTCCTGGCGATGCTGCTCGTGCTGGTGCTGGCGACACTGGCGACGATCGGGATCAAGGAGTCGCTGCGGGTCAACCTGGTGCTGGTCGGCATCAAGCTGTTCGTGGTCCTGTTCGTGATCATCGCCGGGCTGTTCTACATCAAGGGCTCGAACCTGTCGCCGTTCATCCCGCCGAGCGTGCCCGCCCCCAACGGCGACGTCACGATCACCACGCCGCTGTTCCAGGCGCTGTTCGGGTTCACGCCGTCGACGTTCGGCGTGATGGGTCTGGTGTCGGGTGCGTCGCTGGTGTTCTTCGCGTTCATCGGATTCGACGTGGTCGCGACGACCGCTGAAGAGGCGAAGAACCCGCAGCGCGACCTGCCGCGCGGCATCATCGGCTCGCTGGCGATCTGCACCGTGCTGTACGTGCTGGTCTGCATCGTCATCACCGGCATGGTGAAGTACACCGACATCAACGGCGAAGCCGCGCTGGCCGAGGCGTTCCGCTCGGTCGGCCGGGGTGGTTTCGCGACGCTGATCTCCGCGGGTGCGGTCGCCGGTCTGACCACCGTCGTACTGACGCTGATGATCGGTGCGGCGCGCGTCGTGTTCGCGATGAGCCGCGACCACCTGATGCCCCGTCAGCTCGGCAAGACGCACCCGAAGTGGGGTACGCCGTACCGCCTGACGATCGGGATCGGCATCGTCGTCGCGATCATCGCCGGCGTCACCCCGATCGGCAAGCTGGAAGAGATGGTGAACATCGGCACGCTGGCCGCGTTCACGCTGGTGTCGATCGCCGTACCGCTGCTGCGGAAGAGCCGGCCGGACATCAAGCGGTCGTTCACGGTGCCGGGCAACCCGGTCGTGCCGATCCTGGCCGCGGTCATCTGCGTGTACCTGATGCTGAACCTGTCGCTGGAGACCTGGCTGCGGTTCGCGATCTGGATGGTGCTCGGGTTCGCGGTCTACGCGTTGTACGGCTACCGGCGTAGCCGGGTCGGCCTCGAGGAGAAGACCGGCGAGGCGCAGAAGGCGTGATTCAGACCCCTCGGATGGTCGGCTAGGATCAGCCGACCATCCGAGGGGAACACCAATGAATCACCCGAAACGCCTGTTCGCAGGCGTTGCCGTGCTGGCGCTTGCTGCGTCCGGTGCGGTTGTCGCCGTACGGGCCCGGAACGGCGAGGCACCAGCTGGTGGTAGTGCCGTCGCGGCGGTCGCGATGGGGGCGACTTCGCCGACGCCGGGGGAGCTCGGTCCGGCTGAAGAGTTGGCGCGCAAGCAGGCGATCGACGCGGTGCTGGCGCGGCGATCCACCGCCGTACTCAAGGGTGATTTGAAGGGGTTCCTGGCTTCGGTCGATCCGAAGCAGGCCGAGTTGGTTGCGCGTGAGCGGCTGCTGTTCGTGAACCTGCGGAAGTTCGGGTTCAGGTCGCTGAAGTACTTCACCGCGGATGCGTTCCGGCCGGTGCCTGGGTTGGTTTCGAAGTTCGGGCCGACGACGTTCTCGACGCGGGTGATGATGCGGTACCAGTTGGTGGGGCTGGATCCGCAGCCGGTGCAGACGGATCTCGGATACACGTTCGTCCAGCGGGCCGGCGCGTGGGTGCTTGTCGACGACACCGGGACGGACGAGAACCTCAGCCGCGACGGCCATCGTCAGCCGTGGGACTTCGACGAGGTCCAGGTGGTACGGCGGGGCACGGTGGTCGTTGTCGTGGACAAACGGGAAGCGAGCCTGGGTACGAAGGTCGCGCAGGTGGCGGAGAAGGCGGTCAAGTCGGTCCGCAAGCACTGGGCCCGGCCGTGGAACGGCGCCGTACTGGTGGTGGCGATGCCGCAGGACCGCGTCATGTCGACGATCTGGACCGCCGGGACCGGCGACGGTTGGACGATCGCGGCGAAGGCGGTCACCCTCTACGAGGGCGAGCAACTGGGCAAGCCGATCGGGCCACCCATCGGCAGCCGGATCGTCATCAATCCTGCACTTCGCAAGCGCCTCGACAAGGATCTGCTGGTGCACGAGATGACGCACGTCGCGACGTCGACGCTCGGCATCTACACACCGATCTGGATGGTGGAGGGCATGGCGGAGTACGTCCGCTGCCGCTCGATCGAGGACGACCCGCACTGGTCGGTCGACCCGTACCGCAAGCGCGTGAAGTCGGCGTACCTCCCGAGGCTCACCGCACTACCCGACACCACCCTCTTCGACACCGACGCAGACCGCGCCTACGGCAGCAGCTGGTGGATCGTCGAATACCTGGCCAACAAACTAGGCGAGAAAAAACTAGCCACCCTCTACACCGACATGTCCCAACACGGCGCCCCAGCCCTCAAGAAAGACACCGGCCTAACCCCAGCCCAAATAGTCGCCGGCGCCAAGAAGTTCAAAGGCTAAAGCTGCTGGGGGCCGGAGCGGGCTTCCGGCGCCGCACCGACCCCCAGCGGTTTAGATGAGGCTGGCTGTGCCTCGGGGGAGGAAGCGGGTGCCGTTGGTCTTTTCGGCGATGCCGGTGCGGTCTAGGTAGGGGGTGATGCCGCCTAGGTGGAAGGGCCAGCCGGCGCCAAGGAGGAGGCAGAGGTCGATGTCTTGGGCCTCGGCTACTACGCCTTCGTCGAGCATGATCTTGATTTCTTCGGCCAGGGCGGTGAGGACGCGGTTGCGGAGTTCGTCGGCGGTGGAGGGCTTGTCGCCGACCGATACCAGGGCCTCGACCTCCGGGTCGACTACCGGCTTGCCTTCCGGCCAGACGTAGAACGAACTCTTGCCTGCGGCAACGACCTTGGCGAGGTTCGAGGACACCGCGAACCGCTCCGGGTACGCGCGGTTCATCGTCTCCGCGACGTGCAGCGCGACCGGCAGCCCGACCAGTTGCAGCAGGACGAACGGCGGCATCGGCAGGCCGAGTGCGGACAGTGCACGGTCGGCATCCGGGATCGGCGTACCTTCGTCCACCGCCGCGCTGACCTCGCCGAGGAAGCGCGTCAGCAGCCGGTTCACCACGAACGCCGGCGCGTCCTTCACCAGCACGCACGACTTCTTCAACGTCTTGCCAACCGCAAAAGCCGTCGCCAGCGAAGCGTCGTCCGTCCGGTCCGCCCGGATGATCTCCAGCAGCGGCAGCACCGCGACCGGGTTGAAGAAGTGGAACCCGACGACCCGCTCCGGGTGCTCCAGGTCCGCCGCCATCTCGGTCACCGACAACGACGAGGTGTTGGTCGCCAGCACAGCGTCCGGCCGGATGATCTTCTCCAGGTCGGCGAAGATCGTCTTCTTCAGCTGCAGCTCCTCGAACACGGCCTCGATCACGAAGTCCGCGTCCGCGAACACGCTCTTGTCCACCGACCCGGTGACGAGCGCCTTCAGCTGGTTCGCCTTGTCCGCGCGCACCCGGCCCTTCGCGAGCAGCTTGTCGATCTCACCGTGCACGTACCCGACGCCACGATCCACCCGCTCCTGGTCGAGATCCGTGAGTACGACGGGAACCTCCAGCCGCCGCGCGAACAGCAACGCCAACTGACCCGCCATCAGACCCGCGCCGACCACACCGACCTTCGTCACCGGCCGCGCCAGCGACTTGTCCGGCGCACCAGCCGGCCGCTTGGCCCGCTTGTTCACCAGGTCGAACGCGTACAGCCCGCTCCGCAGCTCCTCGCTCATGATCAGATCCGCGAGCGCCTCGTCCTCGGCCGCGAACCCACGATCCCGGTCGTTGTCGCGAGCCGCCGCGATCAACTCCAGCGCCCGGTACGGCGCCGGGGCCGCCCCGCTCACCTTCAGATCGGCAAAAGCCTTGCCCCGGGCAACCGCCGCGTCCCACCCGTCTCCGCGGTCGATCGGAGCCCGCTCGACAACGACAGACCCCGTCAGCACCTTCGAGGCCCACAGCAACGACTGCTCGAGGAAATCCGCCGACTCCAGCAGTACGTCGCCGATGCCGAGCTTCACCGCCTCCGGCCCGCTGAGCATCTTGTTCTGGTTCAGCGCGTTCTCGACGACGACCTTGACCGCGTTGTCCGCGCCGATCAGGTTCGGCAGCAGGAAGTTGCCACCCCAGCCCGGGATCAGGCCGAGGAAGACCTCCGGCGTCGACAGCATCCCAGCCGCGACCGACACGGTGCGGTACGACGCGTGCAGCGCGACCTCGAGCCCACCGCCCAGCGCCACACCGTTCACGAACGCGAACGACGGCTTGCCCCCGTCGACCAGCTTCCGCATCACGCCGTGCCCGATCTTCCCGAGCGCCAGCGCCTGCTCCCGATCGGCCAGCTTCGGTACGCCGGTCAGGTCCGCACCCGCGGCGAGGATGAACGGCTTGCCGGTCACACCGATCGCGACGATCTCGTCCCGCGCCAGCGCCGCGCCCAGAGCAGCGTTCAGCGACCCCAGACCCTTGGGCCCGAAGGTGTTCGGCTTGGTGTGGTCGTGCCCGTTGTCCAGCGTGATGAGCGCCATCGTCCCGGCCTTGTTAGGCAGTACGACATCCCGCGAGTGCGCCAGCGTGACAACCTCGTCGGTCGACAGGGCAGAAGCGCTGTCGATCAGTTCCTGCAAGCTCACTTGGCCGCACCTTCCCAGTTGGGGTTCTCCCAGATGACGGTTCCGCCCATGCCGAGGCCGACGCACATGGTGGTGAGGCCGTAGCGGACCTCGGGGCGCTGCTCGAACTGCTTGGCCAGCTGGTTCATCAGCCGGACCCCGGACGACGCCAGCGGGTGGCCGTAGGCGATCGCACCGCCGTACGGGTTGACCCGCGGGTCGTCGTCGGCGATGCCGTAGTGCTCCAGGAACGCCAGCACCTGCACGGCGAACGCCTCGTTCACCTCGAAGGCCTGGATGTCGTCGATGGTCAGGCCGGCCAGCTTCAGCGCCTTCTCGGTCGCCGGGATCGGGCCGACGCCCATCACCTCGGGCTCGACGCCGGCGAAGGCGTACGAGACCAGCTTCATCTTCGGCGTCAGCCCGAGCTCCTCAGCGGCCTCCGCCGACGTCAGCACGCACGCGGTCGCGCCGTCGTTGATACCCGCCGAGTTGCCCGCGGTGACCCGCCCGTGCGGACGGAACGGCGTCTTCAGCGAAGCCAGGTCCTCGACCGTCGTCCCGGGCCGCATCGGCTCGTCGGTGCTCGCAAGGCCCCAGCCCTGCTCGGCCGACCGGGTCGCGACCGGCACCAGGTCCGGCTGGATCAGGTCGTTGGCGTAGGCCTTCGCGGCCTTCTCCTGGGACGCCGCGGCGTACGCGTCGGCGCGATCCTTGGTGATGCCGGGGAACCGGTCGTGCAGGTTCTCCGCGGTCGACCCCATCACCAGGGCAGAGGTGTCGACCAGCTTCTCGGAGATGATCCGGGGGTTCGGGTCCACGCCCTCGCCCATCGGGTGCCGGCCCATGTGCTCGACGCCGCCGGCGATCACCACGTCGTACGCACCGAACGCGACTCCGGCCGCGGTGGTGGTGACCGCGGTCATCGCGCCCGCGCACATCCGGTCGATGGCGTAGCCGGGCGTGGTGTTCGGCAGACCGGCCAGCAGGGCCGCGGTCCGGCCGATGGTCAGGCCCTGATCGCCGATCTGGGTGGTGGCCGCGATCGCGACCTCGTCCACGCGTTCCGGGGGGAGACCCGGGTTCCGCCGCAGCAGCTCCCGGATGCACTTGATCACCAGGTCGTCGGCGCGGGTTTCGGCGTACTGGCCCTTGGCCTTGCCGAACGGGGTGCGAACGCCGTCGACGAAGACGACATCGCGGATCTCACGGGGCACGAGTGCCCTCCTCTGGGGAGTCGGGAAAGCTACCCAAAGGCTACCCGTGAGTAACAGAAGTGCCAAACACCCTGTGGCTGTGGAGCTGCTCACAGCAACCCGTGGCGTACTGCGGGGAATCGGCGCATGCTGGGGGCAGGTAGCTATGGGGAGCCGTTCAATGAACAACCTTGATCTCGCCGTACCGGTCCTGAGCCGGGGCAAGCACCGCAATCCACGCAAGGGCGCCTGCTTCATGGAGTTCGCCTCCTATTTGGCCGGCGAACCGTGGTCCGACCACCCGGCCTGCACGCATCCACTGCTCGCCGGCGTCGCGCGGGACGTCAACGACTGCACGACCGACTCCGGGCGGTCCCGGCTGGCACCGATGATCCCGTCGGTGATCGGCATGACCCCGGACGACCCGCACGTCGTACCGCGGGTCACGGCGCGCTGCATCCAGCACGCGCTGCCGGTCGTCTCGCAGGAGCGGCAGTACATCCTGGCCGTCGCGCTACTGGTGGGGGAGAAGCAGCTGGCCGAGCTCGACGGGCGCCCGCTCGACGACATCGAGCCGGACTCGCTCGCCGTACTGCAGTCGGTCCCGTCGGCGACCAAGTGGGCGCGGGCGTTCACCGCGCGCTCCCGCCGCGGTGCGCCGGACTTCGCCCGCCGTACGGCGCCACGCGCGGTGTCCTGCGCGGTCGAAGGCATCTCGCAGGCGTGTGTGCCGGATCCGGATGACCGGCTCTACCGGCTGCTCGTCGACGCGATCGCCGAGACGAAGTCGTGGATGCCCGCACCTGCGCCGAGGCCGGTACCCACCGAGGTCGTACGCTTCACAGTGTGACTTCGGAGCTCGACGGCGGATTACCAGTTCACGAGTGGGGATCGGCCGACGCCGACCTGCCGGGAATCCTGCTCCTGCAGGAGATCTTCGGGGTCTCCGACTACATCCAGCAACGTGGGGCGGATCTGCACGCCCTCGGGTACTACGTGATCGCGCCGGAGATCTACTGGCGCCTTGACGACACCGAGCTGGACGAGTCCTCGCCGGAGCTGCTGCAACAGGCCATGGGCATCGTCTCACGGCTGGACTGGGACCTCGCGGTCAAGGACGCCGTCGCCGCGCTCCAGTACCTGAAGGCGCGCGGTAAAGGCACTGGCGTTGTCGGCTTCTGCTTCGGCGGCGGGCTCGGCTACAACGTGGCGGCGGTCTCGTCCCCGGACGTGCTGGTGAGCTACTACGGATCCGCGCTGAAGAACCTTCTCGAGCTGCAGGTGACCGCGACCAGCCTGCACCACTTCGGCAACACCGACGTGTACCTGGACGTCGACGAGATCGTCCCGAACCTGGGCGCCGCCGAGGTGCACCGGTACGACGACGCCGGGCACGCGTTCGACAATCCGCTGCCAATGTTCCACAACGCCGACGCGTCCGCGCTCGCGTGGCGGCGTACCGAAGACTTTCTTGCCCGTCACCTCCCAACCTCCCAAGGATGAGCATGAGCCTGTATGACATTCCGCTGACCACCCTCTCCGGCGCATCGACGTCGCTCGGCGACTACAAGGGCAAGGCTGTCCTGGTCGTCAACGTGGCGTCGAAGTGCGGCCTGACGCCGCAGTACGAAGGTCTGGAGAACCTGCAGAAGAAGTACGAGTCCCGTGGGTTTACGGTGCTCGGCGCGCCCTGCAACCAGTTCGGCGGCCAGGAGCCGGGGTCGGCCGAGGAGATCGAGACGTTCTGCTCGACGACGTACGGCGTCACGTTCCCGATGCTCGACAAGCTCGAGGTGAACGGCGAGGGCCGCCACCCGCTGTACGCCGAGCTGACGCTGACGCCGGACGCCGAGGGCGAGGCCGGCGACATCCAGTGGAACTTCGAGAAGTTCCTGGTCAGCCCCGAGGGCACCGTCGCGGCCCGCTTCCGCCCGCGCACCGAGCCGGAGTCCGACGAGGTCGTCGCCGCGATCGAGACCCAGCTCCCGAAGTAACCCCGGATCGCCCGTCGCCGCCGCGACGGGCGATTTGTTTCTAGAGGATTGCAACTACTCTTTCGAAAGAGTACTTTCGACGCATGCCCGACCCGCATCGTCGCCTCAGCGATCCTCGTGAGCTCAACGCGCTCGCCCATCCCGTGCGGATGGCGATCATCGAACTGCTGTCGGTCAGCGGTCCGCTGACCGCGACCGAGCTGGCCGACCGGCTCGACGAGACTCCCGCCAACTGCTCGTGGCACCTCCGCAAGCTCGCCCAGCACGGGTTCGTCGAGGAGGCCGAGGGTGGGAAGGGTCGGCAGCGGCCGTGGCAGGTGCCGGGGCTCGGGTTCCGCTGGGACGACGAGCATTCGTCGGGCTCGGTCGACGAGCGGCGGGCTGCGCAGGCGTTGTCCGAGGTGGCGATGGGCCGCGCGCTGGAGCGGTTGCACGAGGCACAGCAGCGCGTGCCCGACGAGCCCGAGGAATGGCGCGCGGCGCACAGCAACACCGAGATGGTCGCCTGGCTGACGGCGGCCGAGCTCAAGGAGATGAACCAGGCGATCAGTGCCGTGCTCGACCGTCATGTCGAACGGTTGACTGATCCGAGCAAGCGTCCGGCGGGTTCGCGGCTGTGCGAGTTCGTGGCGTGGGGCGTTCCGACGTACTTCCCAGGAGTTGAGCCGGCATGAGGAAGCTGTTCGCCCAGCCTGGGTTCCCACGTCTGTTCGGTGGCCTGAGTACGTCGATGCTCGGCGACTCGGTGATGCTGCTGGTGCTGAGCATGTGGGTGAAGACGCTCACCGGCTCGAACGCGATGGCCGGCCTGACGTTCTTCTTCATGGTCCTGCCGGCCCTCGGCGCCCCGCTGCTCGGCGTCTGGGTGGATCGCCTGCCCCGCAAGGCGATCCTCGTCTGGGGCAACTTCGCCAGCGGGGCCGCGGTCCTCCCGCTGGTCCTCGTCCGGGACGCGAACGACGTCTGGCTGATCTGGGTCGTCGCCTTCCTGTACGGCATCTCGTTCGTCGTCCTGCCCGCTGCGCTGAACGGCCTGCTCAAGGAGCTGCTGCCGGACGAGTTGCTCGTCGACGCGAACTCGAGCCTGGCCACGATCAAGGAAGGCTTCCGGCTCTTCGGACCGCTGGTCGGGGCGGCGATCTTCGCAACCGTCGGCGGGTGGCTGGTGGCGGTCGTCGACGCAACCACCTTTGTGGCCGCCGGGCTCCTGATCGCGACGATCAAGGTCAGCGAGACGCCGGCCCCGGTCAAGCAGACCTTCCGTGAGGACGTGCTGGGCGGAGTGCGGTTCCTGCTCGGCGATCGCGTACTCCGCCATGTCCTCGCAGGACTCGGCATCTCGATCCTCGTCATCGGCTTCTTCGAGTCGTCGATCTACGCGCTGCTGGATGCCTTCGGGAAGCAGGCGACGTTCGCCGGCGCTTTCGTGACGTGCCAGGGCGTCGGCGCGATCATCGGCGGGCTCACAGCCGCCCGCGCCGTCCGCAGGTTGGGTGAGGTCTCCACCTGCACGGTCGGCCTGATCACGCTGGCGATCTCCACCGTCGTCTGCATCGTCGCGCCCACCATCGCCGTGGTGCTGGTCGGCGCGGCCATCTGCGGTCTCGGGCTGCCCTGGACGTTCGTCGCGTTCACGACGTTGATGCAGCGCCGTTCACCAGGTCATCTGATCGGCCGGGTCTCGACCGCGGTCGAGGTGCTGCTGTCCACGCCGCAGGCGATCTCGCTAGCCCTCGGCAGCCTGCTCGTGAGTCTGCTGAGCTACCGGCAGATCTTCGCGATCATCGCGACCGTGATCCTGCTCGGAGCCCTGCAGATCGTCCTGACCCTGCGGGATCAGCTCCGGCCGGAGCCGTTGGCGGCCGGCGATCCGCAGCTCCCGGCGGAGCCGGCACCCGGGGCCGATCTGCTCTAGACCCACTCAGTCCAGCGGTTTGGCCGGTGCTTCCGACGTCATCGCGTCGGTGAGTACCTCGGCGGTGAGGCCGATCTGCCACGGGCGGGCGTGGTGGTCGCGCAGGAACGTCGTGACGACTTCGAGGTTCACATCGGTCGGCGGGGACCAGGCCAGGCGGCGGATTGTGTCCGGGGCCAGCAGGTTCTCGGTCGGCAGGCGGTGGGCCTCGGCGATCTCGGCGACCGCGGTGCGGGCTGCGGAGAGGCGTGCGGCGGCGTCCGGGTCGCGGTCGGCCCAGGCGCGGGCGGGCGGCGGGCCGTCGTACCGCGGTCCTTGCTTGGGGAGTTCGGAGTCGGGGAGACGGCGGGCGTGGTCGACCGCCTCCCACCAGGTCCGCATGTGCCGGTGGGCGCCGCGGCCCTTGAAGGCCGTGAGTTTCTGCAGCGTGTCCCGATCGGTCGGCATCGCGGACGCGGCCTCGACGATCGCGGCGTCCGGCAGGATCCGGCCGGGGGAGATGTCGGCGGACTCAGCGATCTGGTCCCGCGCTTCCCACAGCGAGCGGACGACGGCGAGGCTGCGGCGGTTGCGGACCCGGTGCATCCCCGACGTACGGCGCCAGGGGTCCGGCTTCGGCTCGCGCGGGGGAGCGTCCAGGATCGCGGCGAACTCCTGCTCGGCCCACTCCCACTTGCCCTCGCGGCGCAGCTCCTGCTCGATCGAGTTCCGCAGTTCGATCAGCATCTCGACGTCGAGGGCGGCGTACACGAGCCAGGGCGCGGGAAGCGGCCGGGTGGACCAATCGGCCGCAGAGTGCTCCTTGCGCATCCGATAGCCGAGTACTTCGCTCACCAGCGAGGCGAGCCCAACCTTCGGGTAGCCGAGGAGGCGGCCGGCCAACTCGGTGTCGAACACCTCCCGCGGCACCATCCCGACCTCGGCCAGGCAGGCCAGGTCCTGGTTGGCGGCATGGATGATCCATTCGGTGTCGACGATCGCGTCGCCGAGCGCGGACAGATCGCCGAACGGGATCGGGTCGACCAGCGCGGAGCCCGAGCCTTCACGGCGCAGCTGGACCAGGTACGCGCGGTGTGAGTAGCGGTAGCCGGAGGCGCGCTCGGCGTCGACGGCCACCGGACCGGTGCCGGCGCGGAACGCCTCGACCGTCTCGGTCAGCGCGGACTCCTCGTCGACCACGTCGGACAGCCCGTCCCGCAGTTCCAGCAGGGGCAGGCTCGCGGTGGCGTCGTCCGACGTGGACGGCTGAGGTGTGTTGGCTGAGGTCATCGGCCCCGCTGTCCGCGCCGGGTCGGCATCGCGACCACCCCCGGCGGAACCGGCGGCAGACCGGCCGCGGTGCAGAGCACCTCGCCCCACGCCTCGGCATGCTTGGTCACGTCCACCAGTCCACCAGGTCCCGGCACCGGGCTCCAGGACGCGCGGATCTCGATCTCCGCCGTCGCCTCGTCGTCGGCCATCCCGCCGAAGCTCTCCGATACCACTCTGGTGACGGTACCGCTCGGGGCCAGGAAGTCCGCGCCGCGGTCGGCCAGCGCCTCCATCAGCCAGGTCCAGCCCACGCCGCCGAGCAGCGCGTCGGTCACCATCTCCGGTTCGACGGCGGCTCGCACGTACGCAACACAGCGGAAGGTCGACTGCCAGGCGTCGTTCCCGGCCGGGTCGTAGAGGATGACGAGCCGGCCGGTGGCGACATCGTCGCCGTCAACCGTCACGTCGGCGCTGACCGCGGCCGCGTGCGGTGCGATCCGCTGCGGCGCGGGCATCTCCTCGACGAAAACCTCGGGCCGGAACCGGGCACCTCGTAACTGCGAGACTGCCTCGGCGAACTCCGCGGGTGGCGCGTCGACCTGCTTGCGGGCACCCATGCTTCGCAGCCTACGACCGATTACTCACCGACGCTTGTTTAGACGCGCCGGTAACAGGCGGTGTCTGACCGGCGCACGGCCCTCAGGACCCGCGTGGGATCATCTGTCTGTGCCTCTGACGCCCGCTCCGCTGGACCGTTCGCCGTACCTGCTCGCTGCTCGGGGGGAGCGGCCGTCGCACACTCCGGTGTGGTTCATGCGGCAGGCGGGGCGCGCGTTGCCCGAGTACCGCAAGGTGCGTGAGGGCATCACGATGCTCGAGTCCTGTATGCGGCCCGACCTCGTCGTCGAGATAACGCTGCAGCCGGTCCGCCGTTACGGCGTCGACGCGGCGATCTTCTTCTCCGACATCGTCGCCCCGCTCCAGTTCGCGGGTTACGACATCGAGATCAAGCCCGGCATCGGCCCGGTGGCGGCGGACCCGATCCGGGACGCCGCCGGAATCGCGGCGGTACGCCCGGTCACCGCGGCCGACGTGCCGTACACCACCGAGGCCATCCAGCAGCTCGTCTCCGAGCTCGGCGGTACGCCGCTGATCGGCTTCGCCGGCGCCCCGTTCACGGTCGCGTCGTACCTGGTCGAGGGCGGGCCGAGCAAGGACTTCGCGAAGACCAAGGCGATGATGCACGGCAACCCGGACCTCTGGCACGCGCTGGCGGACCGGCTCGCCGACGTCGCGATCGCCTACCTGACGGTCCAGGTCGAGGCCGGCGCTTCCGCGATCCAGCTCTTCGACTCCTGGGCCGGCGGCCTCTCGCCGCGGGACTACGAGCGCTTCGTCCTGCCACACTCCGCGAAGGTCTTCGAGGCGCTCAAGCCGTACGGCGTTCCGCGGGTGCACTTCGGCGTGAACACCGGCGAGCTGCTCGGCCTGATGAGCGCGGCCGGCGCCGACGTGGTCGGAGTCGACTGGCGCGTCCCGCTGGACGAAGCGGCACGACGCGTCGGCCCGAAGCCGCTGCAGGGCAACCTGGACCCGGCGCTGCTGTTCGCCGGCTGGGAGGCGATCGAGCCCGAGATCGACCGCATCCTCGAGGAAGGCAAGTCCGCCCCCGGCCACATCTTCAACCTCGGCCACGGGGTCCCGCCGGACGCCGATCCCGACGTACTGCAGCGGATCGCGAAGTACGTGCAGACCCGGAGCGCGTAGTGATCCGTCTGCCGGACCACCCGGTGAGGCTGGAGCCGCTGACCGCCGACCACGCGGATGCCGTGCTCGCCTTCGAGTTGGAGAACCGCGGGTACTTCGCGAGCTGGATCTGGGACCGCGGCGACGACTACTTCGCGAACTTCGCCGCCAAGCACGCGGCGTTGCTCGCCGAGCAGGCGGCCGGGATCTGCCGGTTCCACGTGCTGATGGACGACTCCGGCGCGGTCGCCGGTCGGGTGAACCTGGTCGACCTCGAGAACGGGTCGGCCGAGCTCGGCTACCGGATCGCGGAGAAGTGGGCGGGCCAGGGCCTCGCGACGGCCGCGGTGCGGGCGATCATCGGCCTCGCGGCGACAGAGTACGCGCTGACCACGCTGCGGGCCGGGGCCTCGGACCGGAACCCGGCGTCGCAGGCGGTGCTGACCCGGACCGGCTTCCAGCAGATCGGGATCTCGAGCACCGATCTCGGGCCGGGGAAGCGGTACGAACTGATCCTGGAGGGCGTGTGAGCCGGGTCGTTGTCGTCGGTGGCGGGATCAGTGGGCTGGCGGCAGCGCATGCGCTCGCGACCGGGCCGAATCCGCCGCAGATCACCGTCCTCGAGGGCTCGCCGCGGCTCGGCGGGAAGTTGGCCGGGGCTGAGATCGAGGGCGTGCCGGTCGACCTGGGTGCCGAGTCGGTGCTGGCCCGTCGGCCGGAGGCTGTTGACCTGATCAGGGCGGTGGGACTCGACATCGTCCACCCGGCGACGACCTCCGCCGGTTTGTGGGTCGGTGACCGGATCCGCGCGATCCCGCCGACCGTGATGGGCGTCCCGGTCGATCCCGCCGCGACGGCCGACGTACTCGGGCCGGAGGCCGCCGAGCAGGTCGCGCACGAGGCCGACCTGCCCGCGCCCGCGCTCACCGAAGATGTCGCGATCGGCCGGTTCGTTGCCGACCGGATGGGATCCGCGGTCACCGACAAGCTGATCGACCCGCTGCTCGGCGGGGTCTACGCCGGAAAGGCCGAGGAGATCTCGCTCGCCGCCGCCGTACCCGATCTGTATGCGAAGCTGCGCACCGCCCCGAGCCTGCTCGCCGCCACGGCCGAGCTGCGGGAGCTGGGCCAGAAGCGTGCCGGCCAGCCGGTGTTTGCCGGCGTGGTGGGGGGTATCAACCGGATCATCACGGCACTGGAGCAGGACCTGACCGCGCGCGGCGTCGAGATCCGTCGCAGACTGACCGTACGACGGATCTCGCGCACGCCGGACGGATTCGTCCTCGAGGCCGGACCCGTGCCCGCGCCGACGTACCTGACCGCGGATGCGGTGGTCGTCGCCGTACCCGCAGCCCCGGCCGCGCGGATGCTGACCGACCTGGTGCCGACGGCCTCGACCGAGCTCGCGGCGGTCGAGTACGCGAGCATGGCGATCGTCACGCTCGCCGTCCGCAAGAGCGACTGGCCCGAGACCGCGACCGGCTCCGGGTTCCTCGTGCCGTCCGTGGAGGAGCGCACGATCAAGGCGTCGACGTACTCACACGCCAAGTGGGCATGGTCCGCCGAGGCCGGGGGAGAGCTCGCCGTACTGCGTGCCTCGGTCGGCCGGCTCGGTGAGGAGTACGTGCTGCAGCGCTCCGACGAGGAGCTCGTGGCGCTGGCGGTCGCGGATCTGGGCAAGGCGATCGGGCTGCAGGCGGAGGTCGTCGGGTCGCTGGTGACCCGGTGGGGCGGCGGCCTCCCGCAGTACGCCGTGGGGCACCTGGGTCGGGTCGATCGGGTCGAGGCGGCGGTGGCCGACGTACCGGGGCTGGCTGTCTGCGGAGCGGCGTACCGCGGTGTCGGGATCGCGGCGTGTGTCGCGTCCGGTGGCAAGGCGGCCACCCGGGTGCTGGAGCATCTCGAGGCATTGGAGACAATGGCGAAGTGACAGGTAAGCCGAAAGCCCGTGAGCTCAACGACGTCATCCGCTACACCTTGTGGTCGGTCTTCAAGGTCGAGACGCCGCTCGGTGATGCGGACCGGGACGAGCTGACCGCCGAGCTCAACGACCTGGTCGGCAAGCTCGCCGCCGACGACGTGGTGATCCGCGGTATCTACGACGTCGAGGGATTCCGGGCCGACGCCGACTTCATGATCTGGTGGCACGCGCCGACCTCGGACGCGTTGCAGCAGGCGTACCACGCGCTGCGCCGGTCGCGGCTCGGCCGGCACCTGGTCCCGGTCTGGTCGCAGTTCGCGCTGCATCGGCCGGCCGAGTTCAACAAGAGCCACATCCCGGCGTTCCTGGCCGACGAGGAGGCGCGCCCGTACATCTGCGTGTACCCGTTCGTCCGGTCCTACGAGTGGTACCTGCTGCCGGACGAGGAGCGCCGGTTCATGCTCGCCGAGCACGGCAAGATGGCCCGCACCTACCCCGACGTACGGGCGAACACGGTCGCGTCGTTCGCGCTCGGTGACTACGAGTGGATCCTCGCCTTCGAGGCCGACGAGCTGCACCGGATGGTCGACCTGATGCGTGACCTGCGCGCGTCGACGGCCCGGCGGCACGTGCGCGAAGAGGTCCCGTTCTACACCGGCAAACGCACCGAGCTCGGCGAGCTGGTCGCTAACCTGGTGTGATGACTCGTAAGGCTTTCCCGGTGTTGTACGTCCAGGACGTACGCCGGTCCGTCGAGTTCTACAAGCTCCTCGGCTACGAGTCGACGTACCAATTCCCGCTGGAAGGCACCCCGCACTACGTCGGCCTCGAGCGCGGCGACTCGTCCCTCGGCCTGTCCGACGCGAACTGGCCCGAGGCCCAACTGGGCATCACCGTCGGTGCGGCGCCGCGCTTCGAGCTGTTCGTGTACGTCGACGACGTCGAGGCCGAGGTGGAAGTCTTCCGGGCCGCGGGCCATCCCGTCCTGCAGGAGCCCGCGACCATGCCCTGGGGTGAACGGCAGGCCTACCTCGCCGACCCCGAGGGCAACCCGGTCGCGCTGGCGACGCCGATCTAAGTACCAGGCTTCTGCAGCAGGTAGTCCTCGGCGCGCATCGACGTGGGCGGCCGGACGTCGGCCGGGATGAGTTCGCGCAGGTCGCGCTCGGTCAGGCTGTCGGGGTCGCGGGCGGACAGCCGGGTGGCCTGGTTGGAGACGGCTTCCTCCAGCACGTTCCGGATGAAACGGCCGTTGCCGAAGCTGTGGCCACGCGGCGCGGGCGGGATGACCGTGCGGACCTTGTCCAGCACGTCCTCGCCGTAGATCATCCCCTTCTGCCGCGCCTGCAGCTCGAAGATCGCGACCAGTTGGTCGGTGTCGTACTCGCTGAACGACAGCAGCTTCGGGAAGCGTGACGCCAGACCGGTGTTCGACTCCATGAACCGCTGCATCTCGCGGTGGTAGCCGGCGACGATCACGATGCAGTCGTTGCGGTGGTCCTCCATCAACTTCAGGATGGTGGCGACCGCTTCGAGGCCGTAGTCGCCCGGCGTGTTCTCCGGCGTCAGGCTGTACGCCTCGTCGATGAACAGCACGCCGCCGAGCGCCTCCCGGAACTTGCCCGCGGTCATCGGCGCGGTCGAGCCGACGCTCGGGCCGACCAGGTCGGAGCGGTCGACCTCGACCACGTGGCCCTTCTCGAGCACGCCGAGCTGGTGGTAGATCCGGCTGAGCAGCCGGGCGATCGTCGTCTTCGCCGTACCGGGCTTGCCGACGAACACCATGTGCCGGGCCCGCTCGTGGCTGGGCAGGCCGAGCTCGGTCCGGCGCAGGTTGGTCTTCACCTCGGCGACCATCTTGCGGACCGCGTCCTTGACCGACTCCAGGCCGATCAGCGCGTCGAGCTCGGCCAGCGGGTCGTCGCTGAAGTCGAGCGGCTTCGGGAGCGGTTCGTCGAGGGTGCCGTCGTCGGACGAGGCGGGACGCCCGGCCTCCTCCTGGACCGTGTTCCAGATCGACGACAGCGAGTTGGCCTCGTTCTCCGCGGCGGCGGTGGCCTCGAGCGCACTCCAGCGTTCCCGGTCGAGGATCTGGAACAGCGAGGTCAGATCCGGGATCTCGGGCTCCGGCCACGGCGCCTTGGACAGTACGCCGGACAGGTGGATCGCGGCGCGGGTGGCCGCGGCGGCCCAGGCCCGGGCGAGGGGTGCCTGGCCGCTGCGGATCGCGCGGGCCAGCCATTGGTTGACGTGCGCCAGCCAGACCTGCCGGTTGAACGTCTGGTGGATCGAGCTGAGCGCCTTCTCCAGGTCCTGGGTGGTGTTGCCGAGGCTCCTGGCGACGGCCTGCGGGATGCCGCGAAGGCCGGTGGCGAGGATCAGCTCGGCCATCAGTTGCGCGTAGTCACCGGCGTACTCGTCCGGGCTCGTCATCAGCAGCCGGGCATGGGTGTCGCGGATCGAGTTGAGCGAGTAGCGCAGGGCCGCGGTCGGGCCGCCGAGCTCGGGCAGTACGGCGCGCTCGCTGTCCCTGAGCGCGTCGTTCCGCCAGTACTGCGCGATGTCGTCGTACTCGCCCGTGATGTGCAGGTGGGTCGCTTCACGGTCGGCGAGGACGCGGTCGAAGGCGGCCGTCAGCGCCTGGGCGCGGGCCGCCATCGGGGGAGCGTCGAGGAACAGGCTGACGACGTTCCGGGACAGCTGCAGCGCGTGCTGGCGGCCCTGCTCGCGGAAGCCGCGGGCGCCGGCGATCGCCTGCAGGTGCCAGTCGGTCGGCGCGACGTACACCACGTGGCCGGCGCCGCCGAGCCGGGAGGACGGGCGGTAGAAGTCGTGCGTGAGCTCGGTGCCGAGATCGGCGTACTCACCGTGCAGGACCGGGATCCACCCGGTCAGCAGGGGCGCTATCTCGTGGGTGAACCAGACGGCCGCGGGAGTGCCCTTGATGAAGTCCGGAAACGCCTCCGGCCGCAGCGGTCGCAGCGCGTCCGGATCGTCGGCCCAGGCCTGCAGTTGAGTGCGGACGCGAGTGATCCACTCGGTCGGCACCTCCCACGGCTCCTCTGCCGCCAGCACATCCAGAACTCGCGGTCTGCGGACGTCGTCTGCCACCAAATTCCTTCCCCAGGAGGAGCCACCAGCCGGCCCAGTCTAGAGCTAGACCGGGCGACCGGTGGGGCAGACTCGGCCCGACGATCAGGCCGGGGCCAGGGTCAGGCTGATGCTGTTGATGCAGTACCGCTGGTCGGTCGGGGTGCCGTAGCCCTCGCCCTCGAACACGTGCCCGAGGTGCGAGCCGCAGTTGGCGCAGCGGACCTCGACACGCTTCATGCCCAGGGTGCTGTCCTCGATGTATTCGACGCGGTCCTCGGCCAGCGGTGCGTAGAACGACGGCCAGCCGCAGTGCGAGTCGAACTTGGTCTCGCTGCGGAACAGCTCCGCGTCACACGCCCGGCACTTGTACACACCGACGGTCTTGGTGTCGGTGTACTCACCGACGAACGGCCGCTCGGTGCCGGCCTTGCGCAGCACGTGGAACTCGGCGGGGGAGAGCTGCGCCTTCCACTCCGCGTCGGACTTCTGGACGGAGTACTGCTTGGTTGAATCTGTCACAACACCAGTATCGGTCGCCCGGGCAGGAAAACCCCACCCGGGCGACCGATGTAAGACTGCCGAAATCCCGCGGGTCAGCGGATCCAGGACGGCAGCGGGATCAGCTTGACCACCTGCGGGTCGTGGTCGGAGATCTGGTCCGGGAACTCCGCGTTCATGTGCACCACGTCGTACGACGAGGCCGGGCGGAGGTTCTGCGAGATCAGGATCTGGTCCAGGATCTGGCTGTTGCCCTCGAACACGTAGCTGTAGCGCTCCTTCAGCGGCAGCGTCCGCGGCAGGTCGATCAGCGCGGTCTTGCCGGAGCCGACCAGAATGTCGGCGGTGCCGGACCAGTCGAAGTCGTTCAGGTCACCCAGTACGACCACGTTCGCGCCCTTGTCCTTGGCCAGGATCTGGTCCACGAACCCGCGGACCGCCTCGGCCTGCTGGTGACGCTTCGGCGCGCTGGACTGCACCGGCGGCTGGAACCGGCCCCAGAGCGGGTCGTCACCGCCCTTGGAGCTGAAGTGGTTGACCACCACGAACAGCGACTGCCCGAGCCAGGTGAACTCGCCGGCCAGCGGCACCCGGGTGTCGGCCCAGGCCGGGTTGGCCGGGTCGACGCGGCCAGGCGACGCGCTCAGGTGCGGCTTGCCGAACCGGTCGGTGGTGATCGTCGTCGCGACCGTCGAGCCGCCGCCCGCGCGGTCGATGAACTTGACCGGCTTGTCGGTCCGGAACATGAACGCGACCCGGATGTTGCCGCCCGGCTCGCCGCCTTCCTTGCCGTCGACCGGGTCGATCTCACGCCACGCGTACTTCGGTCCGCCGGCCTTCACGATCGCGGCAGCCAGCGTGTTCAGCGTGACGTCCGCAGCGACCGTGCCGGAGTTGACCGCGCCGTCGTTGTCCTGCACCTCTTCGAGGCCGAGGATGTCCGGCGAGGCGAGGTTCTTCACAACCGCCTGCGCCAGCCCGTCGAACTTGGCCGGGCCGTCGGCCGGGTCCAGGTTCTCGACGTTGAACGTCGCCACCGACACCTGCGCGATCGAGGACTTCTTGGTGACCTCGCGCTTCACGCCACCGTCGATCACCGTCGGCGTCACGGTCGGCAGGAACTTGAAGTTGCCGAACGAGTAGTCCAGAACACCGGTCACGACACCGGCCAGCTTGTCACCGGTTTTGGCGTCCGGGATCGGCACCAGTACGTCGTCGAGCAGCACCCGCTCCGGGTTGCTGTCGGTCTTCTGCAGCAGGATCCCGCCGCGGACCGTGCGCACGCCGGCACCGGCCGGTACGACGGACAGCTCGCGGAACGAGCTGGTCGGGCCGGTGACCTCCGGCTTGTTGATGCCCAGCCACATGCCCTCGAGCGACTCCCAGAAGTCCAGCCCGTCGTTGGCCGGGTCGAACGCCGTGCTCGTCGTCTCGACATCGCCGTTCGAGTCGTCGTCGATCACGGTCGACGGCGGTACGCGTCCGCCCTTGCCGACGATCGTCGGAGCCGGTACGGCGGCCGTGCCGGTGACGGTGATCTTCGCGTTGGTCAGCTCGGTGGTGGTCAGGTTCGTCGTACCGCCGGAGCCGCCCGGGCGGAACTCGGCGACCGAGCCCTCGACGTTCAGGGCGTCACCGACGGCGACCGTCGGCGCGGAGCTGGTGAAGACGAACACGCCCTCGCTGGTGGCCGGGTTGTCGTCGGGCTGCGGGTCCTGGAACCAGAACCCGTTGCTGCTCACCGCGGTGACGACACCGGTGACGTTGGAGACCCGCTTGCCCTCGAGCGGCGAGCGGTGCGCGGCGCCCTGGATGTCGTGGATCTTGGCGTCCACCGGCGGCTCGGCCGGACCACCGGTCAGCGTGCCCGGCGACGGGTTGCCCGCGGTGAAGTCGGCGTTGTTGTTGTCGGTGTCCTGCTTCGGGTCGTTGCGCGCGGCCGAGGTGGTGTTCGACAGGCCCGCCGCGGGCGCGGTCTCGGAGTCGTTCGCCGTGCCGTAGCCGACGTAGTCCTTCACGCTCGGGTCCGCGTGGCAGATCGCACCGCAGGTCAGCGCGGTCTGCGTGGTGACCAGGGCGACCTTGCCGGCCGTCGCGGACATCAGGATCGTGCCGGTGACGTTCGGGGTCGGCATCGGCTGGCCGTTCGCGCCGCCGCCCTCCTGGACCAGGTACGTCGCTCCCGGGTCGATGCTGCCGGTCAGCTTCGTCACCTGCCAGGTGGTACCGGCGGCCGAGGCGTACTGGACCGACCAGCCGCTGACGTCGATCGCGGCCGAGCCGTTGTTGGTCAGCTCGACGAAGTCGTTCGTGTACGGCGCGCCGCTGTTGCCGCCACCGCCGTACACCTCGGTGACGACCACATCGGTCGAAGCGGCCTGTGCGGGCGTGGCGAGGATGGCCACCGCCGACCCGGCGGCGAGAAGACTGGTCGTGACCACAAGGGCGCCCAGGCGGCGCCGTGGTCGGTTCAGGGCAGACATGGCCCGGATTCTCACACCGGCACGTGTGCCTTCCAAGGTCCAACACGTGAACAGCCGGTGCGCACCCCGAACACACGGGTGATCATTCGCCCAGCGCGAGGAGCTGGTAGACCTCCATCGGCTCCGCCTTGCCTTTCAGACTCAGCAGCCCGAGCGACTCGGTGCGTGCCTGCGGCAGCAGCGCCTTGGTCGCCGGCCCGATCGCGACCGCCCCGCCAGGAGCCTTGCCCTCGATCCGCGACGCGACGTTGACCGTGTCCCCGATCACCGTGTGCGTCCGCCCGCCCTCGGTGCCCAGCAGGCTCACCGACGCGTTCCCGCTGTTGATCCCGACCCGGAACTCCGGCCAGTTCGGGTGCGAGGCCCGGACCGCGGCCGCGGCCGCCTGCAGCGCGAGTCCCGCGGCGGCGGCCAGGTACGCGTGGTCCGGCTGGTCGCCCCGCTTGTTGAACGTGACCATCAGCGCGTCCCCGATGATCCGGTCGACGTCCCCGCCGTGCCGCCGCACGACGGGAGGTACGACGACCTCGAAGTACGTGTTGAGCATCGCCGTGACCTCGGCCGGCTCGTGCTTTTCGGAGAACGTCGTGAACCCCTGCAGGTCCGCGAACAGCACGCTCAGCTCGCGCTCGCCGGACACGGTGTCGGCCTGGTACAGGTCGGCGAACCGCTCCTCGTACCACTGGATCCGCACACCGGCCACGACCAGGATGAACGCGGCCAGCATCAGTGCGTGCCACTCCCACCAGGACAGGTGCCAGTTCCGCGCGAACACCAGCGCGACCATCGCCTCGGCCAGCAGCACGAACGCGGAGACCATCGACAGCAGCATCAACGACGGCCGCGCCCACCACGTCTGCAGATACCGCCCCGCGGCAACGGCATAGAGGATGATCGCGGGGATGGCGAGCGCCGTCAGGATGCCGTCGGCAACTTCCGGCACAGACGTCTGGTGCAGCGGTGGCAACCGCAGTACCGAGGCTACCGCCCACAACGCCATCAGGAGCAGCAGGGCGACGCGGAGACGACGGCCCCAGGTGACGCCGGAGATGGTCAAACTCGACAGGAAGGCGAACACCGACCCCAGCGCGACGCCCACCGGGGTCGCGAGCGTGAAGCCGGCGTTCTGTGTGTCCAGCAGGACCTTCGGCGTCGCGAGCGCGTGCAGTCCGAGAAAACCGGCCGCCGACAGGAACGCCAGCGAGACGAACAGCACCCGTGCATCACCTCGCCGCAGCGCCGCGGCACCGGTCAGATACGCCAGTACGGCGCTCAGCCCCGCCGTCAGCAGCACCAGCCAGAAGTGCGTCGGGTGATGCTCCCAGTGCAGATCCAGCCGCGGATTGCGCAGCAGCAACACCAGTCCCGCGATCGGTATCAGCAGCACCAGCGCGGTGAGCGCCACCATCGCCGGCGTGTAGACGAACCGCCGTTCAGGCATCCGAGGAGACCCTGAGATGGGTGTGGATCTGTGAAACGACCACGGATCCTTCGCCCACCGCCGAGGCCACCCGTTTCACCGACTCCGACCGCACATCGCCGATCGCGAACAGTCCGGGAACCGTCGTCTCGTAAGGCTGCGGCGGCCGGTCCTCCTGCCACCTCGGATCCGCGGCCGCATCCGACCCGGTCAGCACGAACCCGCGCGGATCCCGTGCCACACCCTCCGGCAGCCAATCGGTCCCCGGCACCGCGCCGATCATCACGAACAATCCGTCGATCGGGACGGTCTCCTCGTCGCCGGTCTTGCGATCCCGCAACGTCATCCGCTGCAGGCGCCCGTCGCCGCCACCGTCGACCACCTCGCTCGACGACCGGACCGTGACGTTGTCAGCGGCATCGATCGCGTCGATCAGGTACTTCGACATACTCGCCGTCAGGTCCTCGCCGCGGATCACCAGCAGCACCCGCCGGCAGTAGCGCGCGAGGTGCAGAACCGCTTGCCCTGCTGAGTTCCCGCCGCCGACCACGCAGGCGTCGCGATTCATCAGCCCGTGCGCCTCGGACACGCTCGCTCCGTAGTACACGCCGTTCCCCATCAGCTTCTCCAGCGAGGGAACGTTGAGCCGCCGATACGTGACGCCCGTCGCGAGGACCACCGCCCGCGCGGTCACCTCGCCGACGTCACCGATCACCGCGCGGAACTCGCCGTCGCGCTTCTCGATTTGCTCGACCGTCCGCATCAGTACGAAATGCGCGCCGAACACCCACGCCTGCTGGTACCCGCGCTGCGCCAGGTCCGACCCGCGGATGCCGCGCGAGAAGCCGAGATAGTTCCGGATCAGCGAGCTCGTCCCGGCCTGCCCGCCGATCGACTCCCGTTCTACGACGAGCGTCCGCAAACCCTCCGACGATGCATACACCGCGGCAGCCAATCCACCCGGACCGGCACCGATCACCAGTACGTCGAACGAGGTGTCGTCCGACGCCAAGGTCGTTGGCACGCCCCACGCTTCGGCGATCTCCACGTCGGTCGGATCGTGCAGCACGGTGCCGCCGATCGCCGGCATCCAGACCAGCACCCCGTCGCCGGGATCCGGCTCCCCGATGAACTCCAGGGCGTCGTTCGCGAGCTGCGTACCGCTGGCTCGGAACGCGCTCGGAATCCCGTTGCGGGCGAGCAGGCTGCGGATCTCCTGGCCCCGGACCGAGAGCTCGGCCGCGATCACGACGACCTCGCGCAGGTTCGCAACCTCGAACCGCGACCACTCCTGGATGAACTCGGCGACGGTCCGGTGGAACAGCTCGTCGTGCCCGATCCACGGTTTGAGTACGTAGTAGTTGATATCGCCGACCGACATCGCGGTCAGGATCGCGGATGCCGTCGTACGGTCGGCCCACGCGCCCCACTCGATCAGCAGCGCACGGCGCGCGTCCGGATGCAGGGTTCGTGCGGCCGCGAAGAGATCGGCGCGTTCGTTGTCGGGCAGTGCGTTGTCGACCATGACGACGGCGACCCGCTGTTCCGACTCGTGTGCTCGGCGTAGAACGTCCAACGCAGCCGCGGTCGTCGCCTCGCCCCGCACGCGGAAGTCGGCGCCGAAGCCGCGGTCCAACTCCGTTTCGCAACGCTCCAGACGCTCCGGGTCAGCGTCGACGACGAGCAGTAGCGGTCTGGCCGCCTTCAAGCGCGGCCGTTTCGGTTCACGATGCCCCCGGGGCTCCCCACCCATGGTGTGACGGTAGGTCCGCACAAACCGTGTGGCAATGCGTAAAGCGTTTGTTCACCGGATCCCTGTCCGCCCCAGTGGGACAGGGATCCGGCAAAACCCTTTAGTTCACGGCGACTGCGGACCAGGCGGCGGCGACGGTCGCGCGTTCGATGCTGGTGGCGCCGTACAGGTCGGTGGCCGCGTTCAGCGTCGCGGTCCGGGCCTGGGCGTACGTCGTACCGCTGGTCATGTACGTCGTCAGCGCGCGGTACCAGATCTTGCCGAGCTTGTCGTGGCCGATGCCGGTGACCGACGAGCCGTTGCACGTCGGCGAGTTGTGCGGCAGGCCGCCGATCGTCTTCGCGCCGGTGCCCTCGGCGAGCAGGTACGCGAAGTGGTTCGCGATCGCCGACGAGTAGTGCACGTCGAGGTTGCCGACCCCGGAGCTGTAGCAGTCGGGGGACTGGCCGTCCTTGCTCGGCTTGTCCATGTACCGCAGCGCCGGGCGGTCCTTCATGATCTTCTCGCCGATGTAGTAGTCGCCCGGGTCGGCCGCGCTGTTGGAGTAGAACTCGACCAGGGTGCCGAAGATGTCGCTGGTCGCCTCGTTCAGACCGCCGGACTCACCGGAGTACGTGAGGTTGGCGGTGTGCTCGGTGACGCCGTGGGACATCTCGTGGCCGGCCACGTCGATCGAGACCAGCGGACCAGCCGCGACGTTGTCGCCGTCGCCGTACGTCATCTGCTTGCCGTCCCAGAACGCGTTCACGTAGTTGGTGCCGTAATGCACACGGCTCGGGACGCCCTTGCCGTCGCCGAAGATGCCGTTCCGGCCGTGCACGTTCTTGTAGTAGTCGAACGTGGTCGCGGCTCCGTAGTGCGCGTCGACGGCCGCCGACGCCCGGTCGGCGGTGGTGCCGGTGCCCCAATGATTGTCCGCGTCGACGAACTTCGTCGGCGTCGGGCAGCCGATCTGCAGGAGCTGGCAGAGGATCGAGTCGGTCTTGTTGTTCGCGTCGGCGGTGAAGCCGTTGCCGCGGGTCGCGTCCGTGAGCGTGAACCCGCCGGTGGCGGTCGACGTCTGCAGCGGGACGGTCCCGGAGTACAGGCTCTTGCCGTCACCGGTCGCCGTCTCGATGTGCTGTTCGCTGACCAGCTTGGCGCCGGTCAGGGCATCGATCGTCGTGGTGATGCGGCTCGGCGTACCGTCGGCCTGGGTGCCGCCGGTGGTGACGAGGTAGGCCAGCCGGGGCGCGCCCATGCGGGCCTCGATCACCAGGCTGGGCTTGCCCTCGGCCTTGAGGCCCTTGGTGAGTGCCTTCGCGGTTGCGGTCGCGACGCTGACCTTCGGCGTACGGGCGACGTTCGCGGTCTTGCTCAGCGTCAGGCTGGCGCCCCTGAACGCGCCGTCCTTGGCCTGATGTACGACGACATCGCCGCCGAGCACCGGGAGCCCGCCGATCGTGCGGTCCATCCGCACGTGGCTGGAGCCGTCGGCGTCGACGATGACGTCCTTGACCACGAACGCGTCGGCCGTGGTGGCCCGCAACGCGGTCAGGTTGCTGGTGATGGCTTGCTCGGCCTTGGCGACGGCCGCGGCGGGGGTGGGGACAGGTGCCGCCGTCGGCGCGCCGGTTGCTGTGGTGGCGCTGGTCAGTCCGAGGGCGGTGGTGGTCACCACTGCGGTGGCAGCGGCGAACAGGGCGGATCTGTTCATCCTCGCGCTCCTTGTCAGGTGTCCCGGGGGCCTCACGCCCCAGGAACGAGGTGCTGGAACGTTACCGCCCGGTCACCTACCGTGGCCAGAGGTCGGGAAAACTTGCCTTTCCCGCAACCTGGTGGGGAATTCCGGGTTTTGGTCGGCGCAGGGCGATAGCGTCACCGCATGGCGAAGAGCACAGCGGTGATGCTCACTGTGGGAGACCGTGAGGTCCGGGTTTCCAGCCCCGAGCGCGTTGTCTACGAGGCGACCGACTGGGCTCCCGAGGTCACCAAGCTTCAGGTCTGCGAGTACTTCATCGGTGTGGCTCCGGCGTTCATGCAGGCCTCCGGTGACCGCCCGGTCGCGCTCGAGCGCTGGCCAGGTGGGTGGCGCGAGGGCATGACGCTGTCGGTGGACGCGGTCGGTCGGCAGACCGGCGACGGGTTCTACTCCAAGCGACTCCCGAAGGGCGCCCCCGACTGGCTCGAGACCTGCCGCGTGCTGACGCCGAACGATCGCCCGATCGACGAGCTGTGCCTGACCGAGCCGGCCGCCGCCGTCTGGGCCGCTCAGATGGGCACGCTCGTCTTCCACCCGTGGGCTGTCCGCAAGACCGATCTCGACCGCCCCGACGAGCTGCGCATCGACCTCGATCCCCAGCCCGGCGCGACGTTCGCGGATGCCCGGCGAGTGGCCGGGGTCGCCCGCGAACTCCTCGAGGAGCTGGGACTTCGGGGCTATCCGAAGACCAGCGGCAACCGGGGCATCCACATCTACGTGCGGATCCGGCCGGAGTGGTCGTTCGACGAGGTCCGGCATGCCGCGATCGGCCTCGGCCGCGAGCTCGAGCGCCGCGACGACGGTGTGACCACGGCGTGGTGGAAGGAGCAACGCGGCGAGGCGTCGATCTTCCTCGACTTCAACCAGAACCTCCGCGACCGCACAGTCGCCGGCGCGTGGTCGCTGCGGCCCCGACCGGGTGCGCCGGTCAGTACGCCGATGACGTGGGAACGGCTCGCCGAGGTGGACGATCCGCGGGCGTTCAACCTGCACACGGTCCCGGAGTACCTCGTCGACGGTGACCCGTGGGCGGACATGGACGAGACGGCGTACTCGCTCGACGCGCTGCTGCGCCTGTGGGAGGAGCTGCCTGGTGGCGAGCTGAACTTCCCGCCTGACTACCCGAAGATGCCGGGGGAGCCGCCGCGGGTCCAGCCGAGCAAGAAGGTCGCCGAGCACTGGGACGAGCAGGGCAACCGGATCGCGCCGGACTGACACTTCGGCGGGCCGTCTCGTCGGATGGGTATCAACACGCTCATTCGCTAGGAGATAGCTGTTATGGACGCTCGTCTGAATCTGTTCACCAATCCGGTGCTGGGCAAGTTCATCAAGCACCTCAACTCGGCCGCCCGGGTCGCCCTGGACGCCGGTGTTCCGCTCACGACTCTCGAGCTGGTCGAGTTGCGGGCCAGCCAGATCAACGGCTGCGCCGTCTGCGTCGACATGCACTCGAAGGACGCCGCACACCACGGCGAGACCGCGGTCCGGATCAACTTGGTGGCGACCTGGCGCGAGGCGACCGTCTACACCGAGGCGGAGCGCGCCGCGCTGGCGCTGACCGAGGCCGGCACCCGGATCGCCGACGCCGCCGGCGGAGTCCCCGACGACGTCTGGCTGAACGCGACCAAGTACTACGACGAGAACCAGTTGGCCGCGCTGGTCGGCGCCATCGCCGGCATCAACACCTGGAACCGTCTGAACGTCATGACCGCGCAGCCGGCCGGCGACTACGTCCCGGGCCAGTGGGGCTGATCAGATAGTGCGGAGTGCCCCGCCGTCGATCGGGATGATCGTGCCGGTCAGGTAGGAGGCGGCAGGGGAGAGGACGAACGCGGCGACCCGGCCGAACTCGTCCGGGTTGCCGTAGCGGCGGAGGGGGATGGTCTTCTCCAGGGCCCGGCGGGTCGCTTCCGGGTCGCCGCTCTTCGCGTCGAGCTCCTTCAGGCGGTCGGTGGAGATCCGGCCGGGCATCAGGCCGTTGACCCGGGTGCCGTTCGGGCCGAGTTCGTCGGCCAGTGTCTTGGCGACCATGGCCAGGCCGGGGCGGAGACCGTTCGAGATCGCGAGTCCGTTGATCGGGGACTTCACCGACGACGAGAGCACGAAGGCGATCGACGTACCCTCCGACCCGGCTCGGGCGACCGCGCGGGCGATCCGCAGGCCACCGAGGAAGACGCTGTCGAACGCCGCCCGCCAGTCGTCCTCCTCGCTGTCCAGCGCCGTCCCGGGCCGGGGCCCGCCGACGCTGATCAGCGCGCCGTGCAGCGCACCCCACTTGGCGATCGCGGTCGCCGCCAGCCGCTCGGCGCTCTCCGGATCGGCGTTGTCGACCGGGATGCCGACGACGTTCTCGCCGAGTTCGGCCGCGGCGCGCGAGATCGACTCCTCGTTCCGGCTGGAGATCACCAGCCGTGCGCCTTCGGCAGCAAGGGCTTTCGCGGTGGCGAAGCCGAGTCCGGCGCTGGCGCCGGTGACGATGTAGGTGCGATCGCGCAGTCCGAGGTCCACGTCCCCATCCTGCCCCACGACACCGGGTAGCGCACCTCGACAGTTCGTAGCCCCGGGCAAGAACTAGTACGCGGACTTGCGCAACGGCGACTCAGCTGTGGTCAGGTGCCAGGCGGTGTTGACCAGGCCGAGGTGCGAGAACGCCTGCGGGAAGTTGCCGAGCATCCGGCCGGACGCCACGTCGTACTCCTCCGCCAGCAGGCCGACGTCGTTGCGCAGGGCAACGAGTCGTTCGTAGAGATCGCGGGCCTCGCCGACCCGGCCGATCATCGCCAGCGCGTCCGCCATCCAGAACGAGCAGATCAGGAACGTGCCCTCGCTGTCGTTGATCCCGTCGTCGGTGTGCTCGGTCAGGTACCGCCGGACGAACCCGTCCGCCGTCAGCTCCCGCTGCACCGCCTCCACGGTCCCGACCACCCGCGGATCGTCCGCCGGCAGGAACCCGACCTGCGGGATCAGCAGTACGGCGGCATCCAGCGCCTTGCTGCCGTACGCCTGCGTGAACGTGTTCCGGTCCGCGTCGTACGCCTGCTCGCAGACGGCCCGATGGATCTCGTCCGCCCTCGCCCGCCACTCCTTCGCCGGCCCGTTCAGGCCGAACCGCTGCACCGCCCGCGCGGCCCGGTCGAACGCGACCCACGCCATCACCTTCGAGTGCGTGAAGTGCTGCCGACCGCCGCGGACCTCCCAGATCCCTTCGTCCGGCTGGTCCCACACGTCGTCGAGGTGCGCCATCAGAGCGCGCTGCACCTGCCACGCCTCGTCGGTCGGGCCGATCTGGTGCTCGCGGGCCAGGGCCAGCACGTCCATCACCTCGCCGAACACGTCGATCTGCAGTTGCTCGGCGGCCGCGTTGCCGATCCGCACCGGCGCCGATTCGGCGTACCCCGGTAGCCAGACGGCCTCGAACTCTGTCAGCCGGCGTTCACCGGTTACGCCGTACATGATCTGCAGGTCCGCCGGAGATCCTGCGATCGCGCGCAGCAGCCAGTTCCGCCAGGCCTCGGCTTCGTCGGTGTAGCCGGCGCGGAGCATCGCGGACAGCGTCATCGTTGCGTCGCGCAACCAGCAGTACCGGTAGTCCCAGTTCCGCTGGCCGCCGAGCGTCTCGGGCAACGACGTGGTCGGCGCCGCGACGATCCCGCCGGACGGCGCATACGTCAGCGCCTTCAGCGTCAGCACCGATCGCGTGACCTCTTCGCCGAAATCGGTCGAGCTGTGGCTCCGGCCGATCCACTCCTGCCAGAACGTCTCGGTCGGCTCCAACGAGTGCAGCGCATCGGTCGGCTCCGGTACTGGATGGTGCGACGGATGCCAGGTCAGCACGAACCAGGCCCGGTCGTTCTCCGAGACCCGGAAATCGGCGTACGTCGCGAGGTCGCGCCCGTACTGGTGGACGTCGGACCGCAACGAGACCGCATCCGGTCCGGCGATCGCGTCGATCTGGCCGTCGGACCGCCGTACCCACGGAACGACGTGACCGTAGTCGAACCGCAGCTTCAGCTCCGACCGCATCTCGACGGACCCGCTGACGCCTTCGACGATGCGTACGACGTCCGGCGCGGCATCACGTGGCGGCATGAAGTCGATCACCCGCACCGTGCCGGTCGACGTCGACCACTCGGTCTCCAGCACGAGCGTGTCACCGCGGTAGTGCCGGCTGCTGACGGCCTCCGCGTCGCGCGGCGCCATCCGCCAGTGGCCGTTGTCGTCGGTACCGAGCAGCGCGGCGAAGCAGGCCGGTGAGTCGAACCGCGGGAAGCACAGCCAGTCGATCGATCCCTGCTTCGACACCAATGCGGCCGTCTGCAGGTCACCGATCAGTGCGTAGTCCTCAATCCTTCGCCCCGGCCCGGGCCTCGGGCCGCTCGACGACTTCGGGCTGCTTGTCTGCGGGCTTCTTGGCACCGCGGACCTCCTGTCGGGAGAAGTACACGAGCCCGCCGACCGCCAGCAGGGCGAAGAACCACCATTGCAGGCCGTAGAAGAAATGCGGCCCGTCGTCGATCTCCGGGCCCGGGAACCCGAGGAAGGCCGGATCGTTGGCCGGCTCCTGCTTGGTCACCATCATGTAGCCGTCGTACAGGTTCAGGCCGAGAACCTTGGCGAAGTCCGGTCCGTTGATCAGCCGCGCGGTACCGCCGTCCGGGACACCGCCGTTGGTGTGACCGCCGCGCTCGCTGCGCTGCAGGCGCCCGGTGACCGTCACTTCACCGGTCGGCACGGCCGGGATCTTCAGCGGCATCAGTTCCGAGCTCTGCCGGGGCAGGAAGCCACGGTCGATCAGGACCGCCTTCCCGTCGGCCAGGACCAGGGGCGTGACGATCTCGAACCCCGGCCGGTCGTCGATGTTGCGGTACTTGAGCACGATCTGCTTCGACGCGTCGTACCGTCCGGTGACCTCCGCCGTACGCCAGGCGTGCTGGTCGCCGACGACACCCGGCGGGCCGAGGATCTGGTCGATCGGCGCGGGAGCCGCCGCCAGATTCGTCCGGGTCACCTCGTTCCGTGCCTTGCGTTCGTCGAGGCGATGGAACTGCCAACGACCCAGCTGCACGCACACGAAGGCGAGCATGAGCACACCCAGTGCGGCGATGATCCAGCGGACGTTCATCAAGCGACCCACGTCTCGAACTTAAGCCATGCCCTGAAACGGCTGACGCGCGGCACGTAGGCTGGTGCGGTGACAGCGATCCAGGAGGCGACTCAGACAGGTCTGGCGGACCGGTACGGCCGGGTCGCCACGGACCTCCGGGTCTCGCTCACCGACCGCTGCAATCTGCGCTGTACGTACTGCATGCCGGAAGAAGGCCTGGACTGGCTCGGCAAGCCCGAGCTGCTCACCGACGACGAGATCGTCCGGCTGGTTTCGGTCGCCGTGATGCACCTCGGCGTGAACGAGATCCGCTTCACCGGCGGCGAACCGCTGCTCCGCCGCGGCCTGGTCGGCATCGTTGCCCGTACGACGCAACTCACGCCCCGGCCCGAGGTATCGCTGACCACCAACGGGATCGGGCTTGCCCGGCAGGCGCAGGCGTTGAAGGACGCCGGTCTGGACCGGGTGAATGTGAGCCTCGACACCATCAGGCCGGAGACCTTCAAGCAGCTCACCCGTAGGGACCGAGCGACCGATGTCATCGCCGGGCTCGAGGCGGCCCAGCAGGCCGGTCTCGCCCCGGTGAAGGTGAACGCGGTCCTCATGCGCGGCGTGAACGACTCCGAAGCGCCGGAATTGCTGGAGTTCTGTCTCGACCGCGGGTACGAACTGCGGTTCATCGAGCAGATGCCGCTGGACGCGCAGCACGGCTGGGACCGCGCGACGATGATCACCGCAGACGAGATTCTCGAAACCCTTTCGAGCCGGTTCGCGCTGACCCCCGACGACGCGTCGAAGCGGGGGAGTGCGCCGGCCGAGTCGTTCCTGGTCGAGGGCGGGCCGCAGACCGTCGGCATCATCGCCTCGGTCACCCGGCCGTTCTGCGGGGACTGCGACCGGGTCCGGCTGACCGCCGACGGTCAGGTCCGCGACTGTCTTTTCGCCCGCACCGAGTCCGACCTCCGGTCGGCGTTGCGGAACGGCGCCGACGATGCCGAACTGGCCGACCGGTGGCGGCGCGCGATGCGGAACAAACTCCCCGGCCACGGCATCAACGACCCGAGCTTCCTGCAACCGTCGCGGCCGATGTCCGCGATCGGCGGATGACCGTCATACCGGCCCAATCCGGAAATACAGTTTTTCGCTAGCGAACCATTCACTCGGTGAATGGCTGGACGTCGCGCAGGAATGACCGCCGGGCCAGGAAGTCGGACAAGCTCTCCTTGTGTTCGTCGCAGGCCAGCCAGGTCTTGCGCCGGTCGGGCGTGTGGATCTTCGGGTTGTTCCACAGCACTGCCCAGGTCGCAGGCTTGCCGCAGCCCTTGGCGGAGCAGACCGCCGGTGCGGCTTCTTCACTCATGCGCTGGCGCCATTCCTCTGCATTCCTGATGACTCAATAATCAATAGCCTGGACAAAATGAAGCGACGTCGGACAGCCACGGGGGGAGCCGTCCGACGCCGCATCAAGTCCCTGAATTTCACTCATGAACTTCAGAGCACGCGGGAGATTCTGACACGGATCACTGCAAGTTTTCCAGTCCCGGCCAAGATCACTTTTCGGTGTCGGTCCGGGGGTCGTCATGAGGGCCCTGAACCGGGTCCTCGTCCTGCGGTACGACGACCGTCGGACGCTCCCCGATCGCGAGCCTCGACGGTGCGATGTACGGGTCCGCGGCGGGCTCTGTCGCGGACCGTTGAGCGTTCGCCAGCACCACCGCGAAGTACGGCAGCGCGATCGCTCCGACGACGAACAGCCAGCGCCACGGCGACGGGGTCAGGACGGCCAGCACGAAGCAGACGATCCGGATCGACATCATCCAGGCGTAGCGCACGATCCGGCTGTCCAGATCCTCGGAGCGTCCCGGCTGTGCGCTCGTCACCGAAATGACGGGTTCGCCGCTCCGCTCACGGTGTCGCGACATCTATCCTCCTCAGCAAGAACAACGGTACGCCGCGCCGTCGCCCCGCGCGCAGCCAGGGATGAGAGGAATGTCGCATGACCGATCGGACGTACCGCGTCACCGAGATCGTTGGCACCTCCAAGGAGGGGATCAACCAGGCGATCACCAACGGCATCGCCCGGGCCGGCGAGACCCTGCGGCACCTCGACTGGTTCGAGGTGACCGAGATTCGCGGCCATGTCGTCGACAACCAGATCGACCACTACCAGGTCGGTATGAAGGTCGGCTTCCGGCTCGAAGACTCCTGATCTCCCGCGGCCCGTCCCCGGTCGAGCGGGGACGGGCCGCGGCGTTGTAGCGTTCGTGCCGCTGACTTGTGTGCTGACGGGTGAGGAGGGCTTGTGGGTAGGTCTGTGTTGGTGACCGGCGGTAGCCGGGGGATCGGGCTGGCGATCGCCGCCGCGTTCAAGGAGGCCGGCGACCAGGTCGCGGTCACGTACAACACCAGCCCGCCGCCGGAGGGCTTCCTCGGCGTGAAGTGCGACATCACCGACCAGGAGCAGGTCGACGCCGCCTTCGACACGATCGCGGAACAGCACGGTCCGGTCGAGGTGCTGGTGGCCAACGCCGGCATCACCCGCGACACGCTGCTGCTGCGGATGTCCGACGACGACTGGGACTCGGTCATCGAGACCAACCTGACCGGCTCGTTCCGGGTCGCGCGCCGGGCCGCGAAGGGCATGCTGCGGCTGCGCAAGGGCCGGATCGTCTTCATCTCCTCGGTCGTCGGCCTGCTCGGCTCGCCCGGCCAGGTGAACTATGCGGCCAGCAAGTCCGGCCTGATCGGGATGGCCCGGTCGATCGCCCGCGAGCTCGGCAGCCGCGGCATCACCGCGAACGTGGTCGCCCCGGGGTTCGTCGAGACCGACATGACCGCGGTCCTGCCGGAGGAGACCCAGAAGCAGTACCTGAGCCAGATCCCGCTCGGCCGCTTCGGCCTGACCGAGGAGATCGCGAACGCGGTCCGCTGGCTCGCCTCCGAGGAGGCCGGCTACATCACCGGCGCGGTGATCCCGGTCGACGGCGGCATCGGCATGGGCAACTAACTCTTACCACTTCAGAAAGGGCATGCCGGTGGGCATCCTCGACGGCAAGCGGATCCTGGTCGCCGGAGTCACCCTCGACTCGTCGATCGGCTTCGCCACGGCCAAGGTGGCGCAGGAACAGGGCGCCACCGTGCTGATCTCGAACTTCGGCCGCGCGCTCAGCATCACCAAGCGGATCGCGAAACGCCTGCCGGCCGAGCCGCCGGTGCTCGAGCTCGACGTCACGAACCCCGAGCACCTGGCCGCGCTGCCGGATGCGGTCCGCGAGCACGTCGACAGCCTGGACGGCGTCGTGCACTCGATCGCGTACGGCAACCCGGAGACGATCCTCGGCGGGAAGTTCCTGGACGGTCCGTGGGACGACGTGTCCCAGGCGGTGCACGTCTCGGCGTACAGCTTGAAGGCGCTGGCCGTGACGTGCGCGCCGTTGATGAGTCGTGGTGGCAGCGTTGTCGGGCTGACGTTCGACGCGACCGTGGCCTGGCCCGGGTACGACTGGATGGGTGTCGCGAAGGCCGCCCTCGAGTCGACGAGCCGCTACCTGGCCCGGGATCTGGGTGCCCAGGGCATCCGGTGCAACCTGGTCTCGGCCGGACCGCTGAAGACCTTGGCCGCGAAGGCGATCCCGGGCTTCGAGAAGTTCGAGGAGCCGTGGCTGGATCGCGCCCCGCTCGGGTGGGATCCGTCCGACCTGGAGCCGACCGGCCGCACGATCGTCGCGCTGTTGAGCGACTTCTTCCCGGCGACCACGGGCGAGATCGTCCACGTCGACGGCGGCTACCACGCGATGGGTGCGTGATAGGTGGCCACCTCGCTGGTTGAGCTCCGCGTCCTGGACGGCGCCAACCTCTACTTCAGTCGTGCCGCGGTCAAGCTGACACTCGACGTGTCGTCGATCGTGGATGCACCCGCACCGGCGGCCAAGGCGTACGCGCAGGCGATCGGTCTCGGGACCACCCGGCCCGGCCGGATCGGGTCGGGCTTCCGGCAGCGGTTCGCGATCCGCGTGACAGGTCACGTCGTACGCCGGATCGCCCGCGAGGCCGGGATCGGGCGGATCGGCGTACGGGTCCGTCCGGAGAACGACGTACGGCGGTTGGTCGTCGCGTTCCCGTGGGCGCACGAGGCCCGGGCGCGGGCGCTCGGCGCGGCGATCGTCGAAGTACTGGACGCCTTCGGGGCCGAGGATCTGAGCGAGTTGATCGCGGCCGTGGGGGAGCGGGTGCGGGACGAGCCGCCGGGCAACCCGCCGCCGACCCTGCGGCCCAAGGTCCCGGTGGTCGCGGTGACCGGGACGAACGGCAAGACCACGACCTCGCGGATGATCGCGCACATCGGTCGCGCGGCCGGGCTGCACGTCGGCTGGTCGAGCACCGACGGCGTGTACTTCGACGGCGAACTCGTGAAGTACGGCGACTTCTCCGGCCCGAGCGGCGCCGGGCAGGTGCTGTCCCAGCCTGGCATCCAGCTCGCGGTGACCGAGACCGCCCGCGGCGGGATCCTGCGGCGCGGCATCGGGGTCGCGTACAACGACGTGTCCGTGGTCACCAACGTCACTGCCGACCATCTCGGCCTGGGCGGGATCGACACCGTCGACCAGCTCGCCGAGGTGAAGGCGGTCATCACGCAGATCACCCGGCCGCGCGGCTGGTGCGTGGTGAACGGCGACGACCCGCGGACGTTCGCAATGCGGCTCGGCTCGCCCGCCAAATGCTGGGTGTTCTCGCGTGACCCGGACTCGCCGTCGATCCGGACGGTCCTGGACGAGGGCGGACGCGCGACGACGGTGCTCGACGGATTCGTGACGGTGCTCGATCAGTCTCGTGACCCGGAGCCGTTGCTGAAGATCGTCGACGTACCGATGACGCTGTCGGGGCTGTCGCACTACAACGTCGAGAACACGCTGGCCGCGGCGTCGGCGGCGCTCGGGCTCGGGCTGCCGCGCGCTGCGGTGGTCGAGGGGCTGAGCACGTTCGCGCCGAACGAGAACAACCCCGGCCGGATGAACATGTACTCGCTGCGCGACTTCACCGTCGTCATCGACCTGGCCCACAACGAGGCCGGGCTCGAGGCCCTGATCGAGATCATGAACGGCGTCCGGCCGGAGGGCGGGCGGCTGATGCTGGCCCTCGGATCGCCTGGGGACCGGGCCGACGACATGGTCGCGACGCTCGGTGCGATGGGTGCGCGGGCGACCGACCGGGTGGCGATCGGTCACAAGACCGATTACCTGCGCGGACGGCCGCCGGCGGAGCTCGAGGCGGTGTTCCGGGAGGGCGCCGCATCGGTGGGCGTCGACGACGTACCGGCGTACCCGACCGAGCTCGAGGCGGCGCAGGCGCTGGTCGCGGAGGCGCGGGCCGGGGATGTGGTCGCAGTGATGTCTCTGCAGGATCGGGCGAGTCTTGACGCCTGGTTGCGGTCCGAGGGAGCTACTGTCGACACACCGGAGACCTTGAAGAGCAAGGTCGAGAGAGCCCAGCACTGAGCCCCGTCCGCCCGCCGGTTGGGGTGGGAACGGGGTTGTTATGCGCTACCTGTGGTCGATTCCGGCCGCGGTGGTCGCCTGGTTCGTGGGCGGCTTCTCCGCGACGTACCTGAAAGGGCTGCCGGACGGTGCGACGTACTTCGTGCCGCCGCGGATCGATCTCGTGCTGCTGGGCGGGTTCGCGGGCGGTGTGCTGGCCGGGCTGCTGATCGGTCGCGTGCGCGCCGCCGTACCGGTGGTGCTGGTCGTTGCCGCGGGCATGTGGTGGCTGACCGGGAACTCGTTCTCCGACCGGGACATGCTGATCACGTTGCTGGCGGCAAGCGCCGTCGGCGCGTTTTTCGGTGCCCTGGGCACCAGAAGCTCGGTGGTCGCGGCGTTCGCGCTCGCGCTGCCGGTCGCGTGGTACGCGCAGCGGCCGGCCGGACAGCTGGCCGACTGGCAGTGGCTGTGGCAGTTGAACGGTCTGTTGGTCGGCGCCGGGCTCGCCCTGCTGCTGTACTTCGCCTGCTGGAAGCGCGGCTGGCGCTCGGTGGGCTCGTGGATCCCGCTCGCGGGGTTCTACCTGGTCTGCAACGGCTTCGTCGAGGCCGTCCAGGTCGTCGCGCGTTCCAACGGCAAGCCGATGGACGCTGTCGGCGACGCGTCGACCGAGGCCTTCTTCCAGTCCTTCCAGCCGCTGCTGCGCGAATACTGGCCGTGGATGGTGGTCAGTGTGCTGCTGGCGATCCCGATGGTGGCGCTCAAGCTCCGCGCCCTCCCGCCACCACCGCCGCCCCCGGACCCGTACGCCGAGCGCACCAACGACGCCGTACTCTCCGACGACCTCGACTGGATCGACCAGCAGGAGGCCCCACGCCGCCTCCTGCCCCGCCGCCAACCGGTGAACTAGGCGACAGGCTCGGCCGGCTCCTCGTCCGGTGGTACGAAGTCGGGGTCGCCGCCCTCGTCACCGGAGCGGGCTCCGGCCTGGGCGAGGTGCGAGACCGACTCCAGCTCGGCCAGCACCGACTGATGCTGGTCCACGCAGAGCACGACGAGGTCGCCCCGGTTGGATCGGCTGAGCGCGTGGCGTACGGCGTCCAGCTCCTCCAGCACCGTGTCGACCTGACGGCAGCGCGCACCCTGCGCCATCGCGGCCCGTACGCCGGTCTCGATCAGCGAGGCCGACTCACCACGTTTCCGTCCGCGCAGCCGAGCATCCTCACGTACGACGACCACGTCGAAGTGCTGCGCCGCGACCTCACCCAGTTCACGGATGTCGTCGTCGCGCCGGTCGCCCGCGGTCGCGATCACGCCGATCCGGGACGGCCGCCCGAGCTCTGACGACGCGGTCAGGCTCTCGCCGAGACGGTCGACGAAGTCGCCGAGCATCCGCATCGCCGGCGCGTTGTGGCAGTAGTCGACGATCACGGTCCGGCCGTCCACGTCGATCTCGTTCAACCGGCCGGGGGACAGGTAGTACGACGTACTGAACGTCCGCAGGCCCTGCCGGATGTCGTGCAGCGACGCACCCGCCGCGAACGCCGCCGCCGCGGCCGCCATCGCGTTCTGCACGTTCATCATCGCCCGCCCGCCGAACGTTGCCGGCAGCAAGTGAGTCCAGGCCAGCTGCATCGACCGCCGGCCGTGCTTCACCACGATCATGTCGCCCAGGTCGGACCGCTCCAGCACGACCGCGCGACCACCGCGCCGGCAGTGCCCCTCGATGTAGTCGCGGACCTCGCTGCCCGGCTCGGCCATGCTGAACCACACGACCTGCCCCGAGCACTTCCGGCGCATCTTCCGGACCAGCGGATCGTCGGCATTGAGTACGGCGTACCCCGTCCGCGGCACCGCCTCGACCAGGACCGCCTTCACGTCCGCGAGCTGCTCGAGCGTGTCGATACCCCGCATCCCGAGGTGATCGGGCTGGATGTTCAGCACCACGGCGACGTCGTTGCGCTCGTACCCGAGGCCCTCGCGCAGGATCCCGCCGCGCGCCACCTCGAACACCGCGAAGTCGACCCGCGGGTTCTGCAGCACCATCCGCGCCGACTTCGGCCCGGACGCGTCCTGGCGGATCACCAGCCGCTCGTCGATCACGATGCCGTCGGTCGAGGTCATCCCGACCTTGCGGCCGAGGCCCTTGAAGACGTGGCTGATCATCCGCGCGGTCGTGGTCTTGCCGTTCGTACCGGTCACCGCGACGATCGGGATCCGGCTGGTCGCACCCGGCGGGAACAGCATGTCCACCACCGGCTTCGCGATGTACTGCGGTTCGCCGATCGTCGGGTTCGTGTGCATCCGGAAGCCGGGTGCCGCGTTCACCTCGCAGATCGCGCCGCCGGTCTCACGCACCGGCTGGGTGATGTCGGGGCAGATGAAGTCGATACCGGCGATGTCGAGCCCGATCATCCGGGCCGCCTCCTCGGCGATCTCGACGTTCTCCGGGTGTGCCTCCCAGGTCCGGTCGATCGAGATCCCGCCGGTGGACATGTTGCCGGTGAGCGTCAGCTTCACCATCACGTCCTCGGGCGGTACGTCGTCCAGCTCGAAGCCCTGGTCGCGGACGAGCTGCCGGGCGGCGGCGTTGATCGTGATCCGGGTCAGGATCTTCTCGTGACCGACACCGCGGCGCGGGTCGGCGTTGGTGATGTCGACCAGCTCGGCGACCGTGTGGATGCCGTCGCCGACCACGTGCGCGGGTACGCGTTCGGCGATCGCTTCCATCCGGCCATTGATGATCAGGCAGCGGTAGTCCTTGCCGGTGACGAAGTTCTCCACGATCACCGAGCCGCGCCGGGACTGCTCGGCCGCGATCGGGAACGCCTCCCGGACCGCGTCGGCGTCCGGCAGGTTGAGGCAGACACCGCGGCCGTGGTTGCCGTCGAGCGGCTTGCACACGACCGGGTACCCGATCTTGTTCGCAACCGTGACCGCCTCGTCGACAGTGCGGATCGATTCCGACCGCGGCACCGGCAGACCGGCCGACGCGAGCAGACGGGTGGTGAGGTCCTTGTCGCTGGCAACGTCGACCGCGATCGAACCGGTTTCGGACGTCATCGTGGCCCGGATCCGCTTCGCGTGCACACCCTGGCCGAGCTGCACCAGGCTGGCTTTGTTCAACCGGATCCACGGGATGTCCCGGGACACGGCCTCGTCCACGATCGCCTGCGTCGACGGGCCGAACGCGGTCCGCTCGGCCTGCTTGATGAACCTCTCCAGCTCGGTCGTGAAGTCGAACGCCGGATCCGGCTGAACCAGGTTGTTCACGAACCGGACGGCGAGCTCACCCGCCGCGAGACCGACCGCTTCGTCGGCGTACGCGTAGGTGATGTTGTAGATGCCGGGGGAGCCCTTCACCTGCCGGGTCTTGCCGCGGCGCATGTCGTGGCCGGCCTCCTGCTGGAGCTGGAGCGCGACGTGCTCGGCGATGTGCCCGAGCCAGGTGCCTTCGTCCAGGCGCTCGATGAACCCGCCCCGGCGGCCGCGCGAGCAGTGGTGCTGGTCGAGCCGGGGGAGGTCGGCCAGCAGCCGCTCCTTGAAGCCGGGGATGGTGTTCGACGGGAAGTTCTCGAGCGAGCCGAGGTCGACGACGAGATGGATCGCGGGGTCGTAGCTCCAGACGTTCGGGCCGCGGTAGACGCGGGTCTCGATGATCTTGAGGTCAGGAGCTGGGGTGCCGTGCGTTTCGGTCATGTGTTTCCGTTGTCTGCTTGCGTGCGGTCGGGGAGCTCGGATTCGGCGCCGGCCGTGATCGGCTCGGTCGCCTCCGGTCTGGACTCCCCGGCCCCTACCGCTTTGGCGGACTTCTTCGTCGTCCGGCGTCCCGCGCGCTTCTTCCGGTCCGCGTAGTACTTCGGTGAGACCCCCTCGGCCGCGATCTCCTTGGCCAGTTTGCGCAGGTCCGCCTCGGCGGCCTCCATCTCGGCGAGCTCCGTCGCGGGCGGCTGCTTGCCGAACGACAACAGCACCCGGTCCTGCAGGTCGAACGTCGCGGTGGCCGGCAGCACATGCAGTACGACGCCGGAGGCGAGCAGCGGCTCGGAGCGGCCGGCGTAGTGCCCGTTGGAGGTGATCCGGCTGCCGTCGAAGATCGTCACCGCGCCGCGGCCGACGACCTCCAGGTGTGAGCCGCGGAACACGGCCGCGGTGTCCTCGTCGACGCCGATCCCGAGCAGGCCGGGGGACTGGGCGACGAGCGACAGCAGCCGGCCGTACCGGTTCCGCTGGGCGAAGTGCTGGTCGACGATCGCGCCCTGGACCAGCCCGAGTCCGCCGGACAGCTGGCTCATCCGCTGCCGCGGGGTGGCGCCGGAGCGCCCGAACGCGATCATGTGCTCGGCCAGGATGCTCGCGCCGGCCGACGTACCACCGACCGCGGCACCGCGCGCATGGGCGGCGGTGACGGCGCGGCCGAACGCCGTACCGGTGACGACACCGGCGAGCTTGAGCTGGTTGCCGCCGGTCATGAACACGCCGGTCGCGTCGTTCAGCGGGGAGATGAAGGCCGGGTCGTCGGCGTCCTCCCGGTTCTCCGGGCGAACGCCGACCACACTCTCGGCCCCGAGCGCGGCGAACAGGGCCCGGTAGACGTCGATGACATCGGGCCCGAGCGCGGACGCGGTAGGCACCACCACGATCCGCGCCTTGGCCCCACCCGCCGCTTCCACGAACTCCTGCAGCACCGTCCGCTTCTTCAGCTTGTCCTCGGCCCCACCGATCGCAAACAGGGCACCAGGCCCACCCTGCAGTTCAGACATAGGCGAAGAATAGGTGCTGACCCCCTCAGCGACCGAACGTGAACCAGTTCAGGTTGACGTAGTCGGCGGGTTGGCTGCTGGTGAAGGTTATGTAGACGGTGTGGGTGCCGGTCACGGACGAGATGTTGGCGGGGATGGTCCGCCAGGACTGCCAGCCGCCGGTGTTGCCGACGGCGAAGCTGCCGATCGGGGCGTTCGAGCGGCTGTCCAGGCGTACTTCGACGAGGCCGCTGACGCCTCCTGCGGCGCCGGACGCGACACGCGCGACGAACTGGGTGGCCGCCGTGCTGCCGAAGTCGATGCCGTTGTACTGCGCCCAGTCGCCGTTGCCGATCTGCATCAGGTTCTGGCCGCCGCCGGTGTCCGTTGTGGTCTCCACGCCCATACCGGACTGCTGCGCGAACGACTCCGCCTGCAACGTGCCGTACGCCGAAGAGCCACCGCCCGGCGGGGGAGTCGTCGGGGGCGGAGTGCTGCCGCCGCCCTTCGTCGAGACCGCCACGTAGTCGACCATCATCGGACGATCCGGCACGGTCGACGCGCGCGGCGTGGGGCCGTTGAGCGCGTCCGGGAACGCGCCGCCGATCGCCAGGTTCAGCAGCACGAAGTACCCGGCGTGCGACGTCATGTTCGACCACGTGTCGGCCGGCAGCTGCCCCTGGCTGACCGAGTGGAACTGCTGCCCGTCGACGTACCATCGCAGCTGGTTCGGCGATACCGACGTGTCCCACTCGAACCGGTACGTGTGGAACGCGGACTGGCAGCTCGAGCCCGGGCATGCGCGGTTCGCGCCGATCCCGGTGGTCTCGTTGCACGGGCCGCCCGGGCTGACGCCGCAGTGCAGCACGCCCCAGACCGAGTTGATCCCGTTGACGTTCTCCATGATGTCGAACTCGCCGATCCCCGGCCAGTTCCAGTAGTTCCCGCGGTACGGCGCGCCGAGCGCCCAGAACGCGGGCCAGTACCCGAGCGCCGCGTCACCGGTCACGTTCGGCATCTGGATCCGGCTCTCGATCGCCAGCACACCACCCGACGGCGGCTTGAAATCGCTCCGCTGACTCTCGATCCGCGCCGACGTCCAGTTCCCGGCGCCGTCCCGGCGCGGCGTGATCCGCAGGTTCCCGGTGCCGTCGAGCGAGACGTTGTCCGGACTGTTCGTGTAGTTCTGGATCTCGCCGGTACCCCAGTTCCCGGGGCCGCCCGGGTAACCGTGCCCGGTGTCGATGATCCAGTTGGAGCCGGACGGCAGACTGCCGCTCGACCCGTTGAAATCGTCACTCCACACCGTCGACCAGCCGTCGGTAGGCGGCGGCACACTCGCGTGCGCGAGCGGTACGACGGCCAGCAGAGGCGCCAGCAGCGCAAGTACTAATGGGCGGGTACGCATGAACCTATGGGAGCGCTCTCATCGCGCAGTGTCAACAGCTCGTCACAGGTGCGTGCGAAACACCGTCGTACTACGTCGCACCCGCATGCCGAGGCGTTCGTACATCGCCAACGCGCCGGTGCCGGAATGCGTCCAGAGGATGCAGGTACTGCGGCCGCGGGCGCCGAACTCCGCACACGTACGGTCGAGCATCGCGCGGGCGATGCCCTTGTTGCGCTGATCGTCGCGGACCGCGAGCTGCTCGACGTACCCCTCCTCGCCGTCCAGCGCGATCACCGCGCCGACCACCTCGTCACCGGCGTACGCGAGCGTCGACACCTCCGGGAGGAACGTCGCCCGCCCGACCGTCAACTCGCTCCACTCCTCGAAGGACTTCCGCCGCGGCTGGAACGCCGCGAACGCCGCCTCGATCAGCTCGTACACCTCATGCGCCCGAGCCTCGTCGTACCCCTCGAGCCGGATCCCTTCCGGGGCGGCGGCCTGCTCCGAACTGATTGGTCGCTCCAACAACCAGTTGGTCGCCAGCACGTCGCAGCCGCGGGACCGGAGCAGCTCCGTCCCGGCGAGGTCCGCGTCGTCGACGATCTGCGCGAACCACTCGCTGCCACGCGCCCGCGAACCCGCCTCGGCCCAGTCGAGCAGTCGCGTCCCGATCCCGAGCCCGCGGTACGACGGATGCACGTCGATCTGCGCGTGCTTGCCGTCGTGCAACCACGCCCACGCCGCGAGGTCGCCGTTCGGGGCGATAACCACCAGGGTGTCGCGCTCGAGCTGGATCATCGGCCGGCTCAGGTTCGCGGCGACCTGGTCAGGAATCACCTCGGCCTGGCCGTGCCATTCGCGCTCGTTCGCGGCGATCAATCGGTAGATCGCGTCCGCATCGTCGAGCGTCGCCGGCCGGTCGGTGAAGTCCATGGGCCGATCTTGCCGCATCGCTTTGGACCAACCGGCCGAATTGCAGCTTGTTGCGATCAGGCCGGGGTCTCGGCGTCGGCGACTTCTACCTCTTCGCGGGTGATGCCGAGCAGGTAGAGGATCGTGTCGAGGTAAGGGACGCTGAGATGGGTGTCGGCGGCAGCACGAACCACCGGCTTGGCGTTGAACGCGACGCCGAGGCCGGCCACGGCGAGCATGTCGAGGTCGTTCGCGCCGTCGCCGATGGCCACGGTCTGCGTGAGCGGCGTGCCTGAGCGTACGGCGAACTCGCGCAGCGCGGCCGCCTTGCCGGCGCGGTCCACGATCTCGCCGACGACCCGGCCGGTGAGTACGCCGTCGACGATCTCGAGCTCGTTCGCCTTCGCGTAGTCGATGCCCAGCTCGGCCGCGAGCTTGTCGGTGATCTGGCTGAACCCGCCGCTGACGATCGCGAACTGGTAGCCGAGTCGCTTCAGCGTGCGGACCAGCGTACGAGCGCCGGGCGCCAGCTCGATCGCGGCGTACACCTCGTCGAGGGCGGTCGCCGGGAGGCCCTCGAGCGCCGCGACCCGATGCCGCAGCGATTCCTCGAAGTCCAGTTCGCCGCGCATCGCCTTCTCGGTGACGGCGGCGACCTCGTCCAGCCGGCCGGCGTGCTCGGCGAGCATCTCGATGACCTCGCCCTGGATGAGCGTCGAGTCGACGTCCATCACGATCAGCCGCTTGGCCCGCCGGTACAACCCGCCGTCCTGCACCGCGACGTCCAGCCCTTGCCGCACACCCTCCAGGGCGAGGACCGTCCGCAGCGTCTCCGGATCGGCGCCCGAGACCGCGATCTCCATCGCGGTGACCGGGTACCGCGCCATCCGGCTGATCCGGTCGATGTTCGCGCCGGTGTCGGCGATCCGGCCGGCGACCGCGGCGAGCCCGGCGGCGGACAGCGGATGCCCGATCACAGTCACCTGGCTGCGGCCCTTGCGCCGCGGCTCGTTGTCGCCGACACCCTTCTTCACCGAGATGTCGACGTCGAGCATGCTGGCGAGGGCCTTCAGCTCTTCCTTCAGGTCCTTGTGGTCACGCGGCGCCGACAGCAGTACGCCGAGCACCAGGCGCCCCCGCAGTACGACCTGCTCGGCGTCGATGACCTCGAGCCCACGCGTCGCGAGCGTGGAGAGAACGGCGGAGGTCAGGCCCGGCCGGTCGGTCCCCGTCAACGTCACCAGCAGCGTCGGCCGCTCGGCCGCCGCAGTCTCGAGTTCAAGCTCCGTGGGATCAGTCATCGCACCCCGAACGCTACCTATATGAGATGACCGTCCAATGGCCGGTCCAGATCTCAAGCATGAACGGGTGGCGCGCAGGCCGCGACCAGCGCCCGGCGGGCCGCGGCCGCGAGATCGAGAAGCGCCCGCCGGCGAGCGTCGGCCTCGGCCCCGGTCACGGCCGCACCGTCGTCCTCCAGCGCCGCGTCCGCGATCGCCAGACACCTCCGGGCAGTCGCTGCGGTCTTCACTGCGCGTGGTTCGTAGCCCGGAGCAAGGACGTCTCCGTCGCCGCGTCCGATCTTGCGGATGTCGATCAGCGCGTCCGCGACTTCGGGCTTCCACCGCGCGACCTCGAGCGCGGCCAGTGAATCGGCCGCGTCGATCAACGCCAGCCGCAGACCGCGGTCCGCCTCGCCGAGGTCGGCCGGCAGCGGACTCGACGCGGGTAGCACGGACCACTGCACGGCCGGCCCGACGTACGCCGGAACGAGTCCGAGCTCAGGCCCCGTGAGTACGACGGCTTCGCCGGTCTCCAACGCGGCCTCGTTGAACGACGGCGGTCCGGCCAGGCCGATCGGGTCACCCGGGACGGGCAGCGCGAGGTGCGCCTGCGTCGTACCGGCGGCGCGCAGCAGGTTGAGCGCGACCGGCAACGTGGCCGGCTCGGGATGGCCGGCCAGCCCGGAGACGTGGTGACCGACGTCGTCACCGAGGATCTTCGACGCGGCGGTGTCGGGGTCGCAGGCGCCGGTCAGCATCGCGTTCGTCCAAACGGTGAACCGTACCGAGGCGGAGGTCGTCAGCACGCCCGCAAGTCTCTCACCACCCGACCACACGTCGTCGACGGCGACCCCTTAGGTTTTGAGCATGACTGCAGTGGTGGAGCTGGCCGGGGTGACGATCGTCCGTGGTGGCGCACGGCTGCTGGACGGGATCGACTGGACGATCGACGAGGCCGACCGCTGGGTGGTGATCGGGCCGAACGGCGCGGGCAAGACGACCCTGCTGCAGATCCTCGCCGCACAACTTCATCCGACGACCGGTGTGGCCGGCCTGCTCGGTGAAGTGCTCGGCGCCGTCGACGTGTTCGAGCTGCGGCCGCGGATCGGACTCACCAGTGCCGCATTGGCCGACCGGTTGCCGAAGAGTGAGCGGGTCTCCGATGTCGTCGTCTCCGCGTCGTACGCCGTCCTCGGCCGATGGATCGAGCAGTACGACGACCTCGATCACCAACGTGCCAATGCACTGCTGGCCGAGCTCGGGATCGGGCACCTCGCGGACCGGACGTTCGGGACGTTGTCCGAGGGGGAGCGGAAGCGGGTCCAGATCGCCCGCGCGCTGATGACCGACCCCGAACTGATGCTGATGGACGAGCCCGCGGCCGGCCTCGACCTTACGGGTCGCGAACAGCTTGTCCGTTCGCTCAGCGCGATCGCGACCGCGGTCGGCGCCCCCGCGATGGTCCTCGTCACCCACCACGTCGAGGAGATCCCACCCGGTTTCACGCACGCCCTGCTCCTGAAGCAGGGCCGCGTCGTGGCCGCCGGCCCGATGGACGAGGCCCTCACCGCCGAAACCCTCAGCGACACCTTCGACCTCGCCCTCACCCTCAAGCAGGAAGACGGTCGCTACACCGCCCGCGCCCTCTGACCCCGGGATCCTGTGGCCGACCAGACGCGTCCAAACACCTGCTTGCAGGCCCCGACGTGGATAGGCTTGGGAAATGATGGATTGGCTGCGGGACAATGTGTGGGCGGCGTGGCTGACGATCGCCGCCGTCCTCGGCCTGGCTGAGCTGGCCTCGCTCGACTTCACCCTGCTGATGCTGGCCGCCGGTGCGCTCACCGCCGCGGGGGTCGCGGCGTTCTTCCCGGGACTGCTCTGGCTGCAGATCGTCGTCGGCCTGATCACCGCGGCCGCGATGCTGGGAGCGATCCGGCCGATGATCGTCCGCAAGATCCATCACGGTCAGGAGCTGAAGACCGGCTCCGCCCATGTCATCGGCCGGACCGGGACGGTGGTGAAGGAGATCCATCCCGACGGCGGCGGCTCGATCCGCCTCGGCGGCGAGCTCTGGACCGCCCGGCCGTACGACGAGATCTCCACGATCGCCCCGGGCACCCGGGTCGAGGTGATGCACATCGACGGCGCGACCGCGGTCGTCTACCCGGTCGGCGAGCCGCTGCACCACCAGCTGGACCTGCCCGAGCCGAGCCAGGACCCGAAGCCGACCGACCCGCCCCAGAGCTGAACGCAGAGCTGAACGCAGACCTGAACGCAGAACCGAACGCAGAACCGAACGTAGGCGGTCGGTTGAGTGGTCCCCTGCGCGCAGTAGTGTCGAAGGTGCAGGGCGGTTGATGTAGCTGCTCGATCAGGCATCCGACGCGCCGGGAACCGGTACGGCGCCTGCCCCGTCGATACGGAAGACTGTCCGTCCTGAGGGTCCGTTCGAGTGGAGGGTCAAAGTGACCGCGTTCCTCATAGTCCTGGCACTGGTCGCCTTATTGGTGATCGTGACCTTGGTCAAGTCCGTCCGGGTGGTGCAGCAGCAGACCGTCGGGATCGTCGAGCGGTTCGGCAAGTTCAAGACCGGTCTGCAGCCCGGCCTGAACCTGTTGACGCCGTTCGTCGACAAGGTCCGCTACACCATCGACATGCGCGAGCAGGTGGTCGCGTTCCCGCCGCAGGGCGTCATCACCGAGGACAACCTGATGGTGTCGATCGACTCCGTCATCTACTTCCAGGTGAACGACCCGGTCCGGGCGACGTACGAGATCTCGAACTACATCCAGGCCATCGAGCAGCTGACCATGACCACGCTGCGAAACATCATCGGTGGTATGGACCTCGAGCAGACGCTGACGTCTCGCGAGGAGATCAACGAGAAGCTGCGGTACGTGCTGGACGAGGCGACCGGCAAGTGGGGCATCCGGGTCAACCGGGTCGAGCTCCGCTCGATCGACCCGCCGCCCTCGATCCAGGACTCGATGGAGAAGCAGATGCGCGCGGACCGGGACAAGCGCGCCGCGATCCTCACCGCGGAAGGTATGCGGCAGTCCGCGGTACTGTCCGCCGAGGGTCAGAAGCAGTCCGCGATCCTCACCGCCGAAGGTGACAAGCAGTCCCGGATCCTCCGCGCCGAGGCCGAGCGGCAGGCGCGGATCCTGAAGGCACAGGGTGAGGCGCAGGCCATCACCACGGTCTTCAACGCGATCCACGCCGGCAAGCCGGACCAGGGTCTGCTCGCGTACCAGTACCTGCAGATGCTGCCGTCGATCGCCCAGGGCGACGCGAACAAGCTGTGGATCGTGCCGAGCGAGATCGGCGACGCGCTCAAGGGTCTGGGCAGTGCGGTCGGCCAGGTGGCCGGCATCACCCAGAAGGCCGAGGGCGAGTGGCACGCGCCGGAGCTGTCCAACGGCGAGGTGGCCGAGCTCGACTCGTCCGCCGCGCCGGCGGCAGTGGCCGAGGCCGACAACGCGGTCCGCGAGGCGATCGCGGCTGCCGAGTCCGCCGCCGTGAGCACCCGCAGCCAGGCTGCTGCACCGGCCACGCCGTCGATCCCGCCGCCTGCTCCGTCGCAGGAGCCGCCGGCCGCGGAGCCGCCGCAGCGCTGACGGCTGTACGTCGTACCACCAAGGCCTCCCCGGTCAGCCGGGGAGGCCTTGGTGTTGTCGATTGACTACCAGTCGATCGCATACTGTCTGCTCAATGTGCGGACTGGTGAGCGCGAGGCGCGATCGGGTGCGTAAAGTCAGGCAGCGATGACATGGTACGAAGCGGTGTTCGTCCTGCTGGCGGGGATGGGCGCGGGAACGATCAACGCCGTCGTGGGGTCGGGCACACTGCTCACCTTCCCCGCGTTACTTGCCGTCGGCATCCCGCCGGTGCTGGCGAACGTCAGCAATACCGTCGGTCTGGCGCCGGGGACCGCGGCCGGAGCGATCGGTTACCGGCGCGAGCTCGAGGGCCAACGCGGCCGCATGCTGCGGTTGATCCCGGCATCACTGGCCGGCGGCATCGTCGGGGGAGTGCTGCTGCTGACGCTGCCCGACTCCGCGTTCCACGCCGTCGTACCGGTGCTGATCCTGCTCGGCTGTCTACTCGTCGCGTTCCAGCCGTGGCTGTCGAAGTGGATCAGTGCTCCGTCGCATCTGCACCGCGGTGCCTGGTGGGTGATCCCGGCCGTCTTCGCCACCGGTGTGTACGGCGGGTACTTCGGTGCCGCACAAGGCGTACTGCTGATGGCGATCCTCGGCCTCGGACTGGACTCGAACCTCCAGCGGATGAACGGCCTGAAGAACGTACTCGCCACGGTCGTGAACACCGCCTCCGCGATTCTGTTCATCCTCGTCCATGACATCGACTGGCTCGCCGCCGGTCTGATCGCGGTCGGCTCGACCATCGGCGGCTTCCTCGGTGCTCGCTACGGCCGCAAGCTCCCGCCGATCGCACTCCGCGCCCTGATCGTCTGCATCGGCATCCTCGCGATCGTCACGATGGTGTTCTGAGCTGTAGTCCGGCCAGCAGCAGGTCCAGCCCGTAGTCGAACTGTTCGTCGCCGCCTGTCGTCCGGGCCAACTCCGGTGCCAGCTCGACGACCGAAGGGAACTCGCGCGCCGACAGCGACTCCATCGTCGCCCGCAGTCGCCGCCACGCCTCGGGATCGCGGCGCTCGGCCGCCATCTGGATCTCCCACGACGTCGAGCCGAGCACGTACGTGAACAAGGTAGTATGCGTCCGGGCCGCCGTCTCCGCGTCGAACCCGGCCGCCCGCAGTACGCCGAGCAGTCCCTCGGCGACCCGCGCCGTCTCGTGCCCGCTCAGCGGCCGCCCGGCGAGTAGTTGCGCAAGGCAAGGATGTTGGAGCATCAGCAGCCGCAACGACCGGCACACCGCCCGCACCTGATCCGGCCACGGCACACCATCAGGTACGGCGGGCAGCAGGCCCATCAGGTGATCGCGGACCGCGTCGTACAGCTCGTCCTTGTTACGGAAATAGGTGTAGAGCGCCATCGGGCCGACACCCAGCTCGGCGGCCACGCCGCGCAGACTGAAGGCGTCCGTGCCGCGGGACTCCATCAGCTCGAGCGCGGTCCGCACGATCAGCTCGGAGCTGAGCGTGTTCCGCGGTGTCCTGGCCATGTGACACAGCTCCCTTCGACGTTCATAACGTACAGTGTATAGTACGGTGTATGCGAGCCATTCAGATCACCGAGTTCGGTGGACCCGAGGTCCTGAAGATCAGCGAGATCCCGGAGCCGGCTGCCGGCGACGGGCAGGTCCTGATCACGGTCGACCGCGCGGGCATCAACTACGCAGACACCCACCAGGTGGAGAACAGCTACCTGTCCCGGGCGGAGCTTCCGCTGATCCCGGGCGGCGAGGTGGTCGGCCGCACCCCGGACGGTCGCCGGGTGGTCGCGCTGGTCGGCTCGGGTGGGTATGCCGAGAAGGCGCTGATCCACCCGGCGCGCGCATGGGACGTGCCGGACGGTGTCACCGACGGGCAGGCGCTTGCGCTGATCGTCCAGGGCACCACGGCGTGGTACATGCTGAAGCACTCCGCGCACCTGCAAGCCGGTGAGTCCGTCCTGGTTCACGCAGGCGCCGGCGGCGTCGGCCACCTGTCCATCCAGCTCGCGAAGCTGCGGGGCGCCGGCCGGGTCATTGCCACCGCGTCGTCGGAGGAGAAACGGCAGCAGACCCTCGAGCTCGGCGCCGACGTGGCCATCGACGGGGAGCCGGAAGGCCTCAAGGACCGCATCATCGAGGCGAACGGCGGCAAGCCCGTCGACATCGTGCTCGAGATGGTCGGCGGCCCGACGTTCGACGAGTCGTTCGCGGCGCTGGCGCCGTTCGGCCGGCTGATCACGTTCGGCGCGGCGTCCCGGCAGGCCGCCAAGCCGATCGAGCCGGCCCGGCTGATGAAGGGTTCGAAGACGATCGCCGGTTTCTGGCTGGTCGACAGCCTGCGCGACCCGAAGCAGTTCGGTGCGGCGCTGACCGAGCTGTTCGACCTGACCGCGGACGGCAAGCTCCGCCCGATCGTCGGCGGCGAGTACGCGCTGTCCGACGTCGCCACCGCTCACGAAGACATGCGTGCCCGCAGGACTGTGGGCAAGCTCCTGCTCGACCCCACTCGCTAGGAGATCAGATATGACAATTGCAGTTGAGAAGGTTCTGTACACGGCCCGCGCCACCGCGGACGGCGGCCGCGACGGCAAGGTATCGACCGACGACGGCAAGCTCGCCGTCACGGTCGCGCCGCCGGTCGAGATGGGTGGCAACGGCAACGGCACCAACCCGGAGCAGCTGTTCGCGGCCGGCTACGCGGCCTGCTTCCACAGCGCGCTGAAGCTGGTCGCGCGCAAGGCCCGTCAGGACTCCGACGGCTCGACCGTCACCGCCGAGGTGGGCATCGGCCCGATCAACGGCGGCGCCGGCTACGGCCTGCAGGTCGAGCTCGTGGTCAGCCTGCCGGGTGTCGAGCGCGCGGTCGCCGAGGAGCTCGTCGCCAAGGCGCACGAGGTCTGCCCGTACTCCAACGCCACCCGCGGCAACATCAAGGTCGACCTCAAGGTCGCCTGAAAACCTAGATCCGGGCCAGGGCCTCTTTGAGGAGGCCCTCGGTCGCGGACACCGGGGCCGCCGAGATCGTCAGCCCTTCCATGATCGCGACGTACTCGTCGACCTCGTCGACCTCGTCGAGCTTGTCCAGGTACAGCGCGCTGGCCGCGTGCTCGATGTAGACGATGTCGGGCAGATCGCCCTCCGGGAACCGCAGCAGGCTGAACGCGCCACCGGCGCCGGCGTACCCGACGCTGCTGAACGGCATCACCTGCAGAGTGATGTTCGGCTGCTGCGACCACATGATCAGGTGCTCGATCTGCGCCCGCAGTACCTTCTCGCCGCCGACCGGCCGGTGCAGCACCGACTCGTCGATGACCACCCAGAGGCGGGCCGGGTTCGCGCGGGTGAGGATCTGCTGCCGGGTCACCCGGAGCTCGACCCGCTGGTCGACCTCCTGGTGCGGCAGGAACGACGACTTGCCGAGCTGGACCATGGCCCGCGCGTACTCCTCGGTCTGCAGCAGACCGGGGACGAACATCACCTCGTACGTCCGGATCAGCGCCGCGGCGACCTCGAGCCCGACGTAGTTGGTGAACCAGCTGGGCATCACATCGCCGTACCGCGACCACCAGCCGGGGTTGTTCGCGGCCCGGGCCAGCTCCATCAGCCGGAACCGCTCGTCGGTGTCGGCCATCCCGTACAGCTCGAGCAGGTCGCTGACATCGCGTTCCTTGAACCCGACCCGGCCGAGCTCCATCCGGCTGACCTTTGACTCCGAGGCCCGGATCTGCCAGCCCGCGTCGGCGCGACTGATCCCGGCGGCTTCACGCATCCGCCGCAGCTGCCCACCCAACATGATCCGCAGAGCGGTCGGCCCACCTTCGCCGCCGCTCACCGACACTTGATCACTCACCCTGACCCACGCCCAGCCACGCACCCATTTCAGCCCGTGATGCTACCGCCTGTCCACGGGTATCGTCCGATCGGCGCTCCGCCGATCGAGATGCGCGGCGTGTCGGGTCAAGTGCTTGACGAGGAAGCGAGCGTCGCGGTCGACGCCCTGGACGCTGGCCGAGGCGATCGCGTACTGGAAATCGAGCCCGAGGAAGTACAGCCCGGGTACGTCGGACGCCACGCCCCGCTCGTGCCGCAGCTGCCCGTCGTCCCCGAAGACCGGCAGATCGATCCAGCTGTGGTCCGGATCGGAACCGGTGCACCACACCACGTTCGTGACATCGTCGAGTACGTCGCCGTCGGCCGTCACCGGCTTGCCGTCGCGGACGCCCTCGATCCGGCTCAGCCGTTCGATGCCGGCCGCATCGAGGTGGTCGAGCTTGTTGCGGGTCAGTGGCAGACCGTTCTTCAGCGCATTCGCGATCGCCTTGCGTCCCATCGGCGTACGTCGGGTGAGGACGTACTTGAACAGGAACATGACGACCGGCGTGAACACGTGGCCGACGGTCGAGTCGATGTCGACCGGCACCTGCCCCGGGTGCCGTCCGGCGAGCAGCGTGCGATGGGTCTTGACCGCGTCGCGGGCGACATCGGTGCCAGAGTTGGCCGCACCAACGATCAGAACGGGGCCGCCCGCAAGCTGCTTGGGGTTCCGGTACTCCAGCGAGTGCAGTTGCCGGATCGACGGATCGAGCTCATCGGCAAACGACGGCCACCGTGGCGTGCTGTGCATACCGGCTGCGACGACGACCTGGTCCGCGCGCCAGTCACCGGCGTTCGTCTCTACGACGAAGCCGTCGCCGTCCTGCGACAGTCGCGTCACGCGTACTCCGGTCCGCACCGGCAGCTCGTGATGGACGGCGTACTGCTCGAGGTAGTCGGCCATCTCGTCCCGGTTCGGACAGTCCTTGGTGCCGATGCGCAGCCCGGGCAGACTCGCGTACCGCGGCAGACTGAAGAGCCGCAACGAGTCGTACCGCTCCCGCCAGCAGTCACCCACCCGGTCATTCCCGTCCAGCACGACGAAGTCCTCACCCCGCCGCCGCAGGTAGTAGGCCATCGCCAATCCCGCCTGCCCCGCCCCGACCACCACAGTCCCGACCCTGTCCATAATTCAAAGTAGGTCCGGATTGTGCTGCTGCACATCGTCCGATCACGCCAACTCGGGCGAGCGGCGACTGGTCATTTCTGCCCAGTCAGGCCGTGTTCGTACGCGTAGGCCGTCGCCGCGGCTCTGCTGGAGACGCCGAGCTTCCCGAAGATGTTGCTGACATGCCGAGCCACCGTTCGCTCGCTCAGGAACAGCTGATCGGCGACTGTCCGATTCGTTGCACCCGTCGCCAGCAACCGCAGGACTTCCAGTTCCCGTGCGCTGAGTCTGCTGCCGGCCTCCGATTGGTCGGGCATCGTCAGGTCACCGTCGGCGCCGAGGCGTTCGAAGACGGCTCGCGCGCCCTGCAGCTCCATCTGCTCGGCGTCGGTGTCCCCGAGCTGCCGGCAAGCGTCTGCGACCAGCAGCCGCGTGCGGGCACCTTCGTACGGCATCTCCAGCCGCTGCCACAGCGTCCCGGCCCGCCGCAACAGCGGGATCGCGCCCTGGGGATCGCCGCACGCGATCCGGACCGCGCCCTCGGCGTACGCCGCGAGCGCTTGCAGGTACGGCGATTCCGCCCGCGCGAACTCGTTCAACTCCGCGGCCGCTTTCCGTGCGGTCTCGCGGTCGCCGCACTCGATCGCCAGCTCGACCCGCGCCGCGAGCAGCAGCGGGCGATTCGGTGAGAACGAGTCTTCGGCCAGCGCGCGGTTCAGACCGGCGATCGCAACGTCGAACCTGCCCTGCGCGGCACGCAGCCGGGCCAGACCAGGCTGCACGTCCATGCCGTCACCGGCCGCGAGCTGATACGCGCGTTCGGCCGCGTCGAGGTTGCCGCGCTGGCGCTCGACCTCGGCCAGGCGGTACCAGGCCGATCCGACCGTGCCCGCCGACAGGCGCCGGCACGCGTCCTCCGCTGCGTCGGCGGCCTCGGTCCAGGCACCGCGGAACTGGAGGATCTGGGCACGATGCACCAGGCACGCCCCGCGGTACGGGACCAGGCCCGGCTGCGAGTCGCACCAGCCGGTGAGAGCGCGCGTCCACTCCTGGGCGCGGCGGATGTCGTACATGTCGAGGCAGAGCGCGATCACCGAGCAGTACGCCATGCCGGTGACCTCGGGGCCGATCCGGCCGCCGGTGACGTGGACCATCGCCTCGTCGAGGGCAAGGAGGGCCTCGGCGCCGCGGCCCAGCATGGCGAGGCAGTTCCCGCGGCCGAGTGCGGCCAGGACGATCGTGTCAGGCTCGCCGGCCCACCGCTGGCTCTGCTCGAACAAGGGGAGCGCGGTGGCTGCGTCGCCGGAGTTCATCGTCAACGCGGCTTCGGCCATCGCGAGCCGCCCGGCGAGCTCGACGTTTCCTTCCGGCACGAGGCGCATGATCCGCGCCTGCCAGCCGGCCGCGCGGGAGAGGTCACCGCGCTGCTGCAGATGGAACCCGAGCCAGAACCCGCTCCGGATCGCCCCGTCGAGGTCGCCGTTCGCGAGGTACGCCTCGACCGCCCGCTCGCGGTACGCCGCGACCTCGTCGTCGTGACCGAGGACGAAGGCGGCGACCGCGAGCCGTTCGAGCTCGGCCGGCGGCAGGGGAGCGCCCTGGTCCGCGGCCGTCAGTTCGGCGTACTCCGCGGGCCAGTCGTGCTGCTCCATCGTCGGCCTCTAGTGCTGCGCCAGGTCCAGCACTGTTGCTGTCGGCAACTTCGCGAGCTCGGTGCCGTCGAGCAACAGCTTCGAGCCGCGGATCCCGCTGCCGATGACCACCATTCCGGCCTTCACGACCGCCTCGTCGACCAGCACCGGCCAGTCGGCGGGCAGTCCGATCGGCGTGATCCCGCCGTACTCCATGCTGGTCGTGCTGACCGCGTCGTGCTGGGCGGCGAACGAGATCTTCCGGACGCCGAGGTGCTTGCGGATCACCCCGTTCACGTCGGCGCGGTCCGTGGCCAGCACGAGCACCGCGGCGTACGACTCCTCGCCGGCCCGCTTGCCGAGCACGATCACGCAGTTCGCCGAGGCGGCCATCGGTACGTCGTACTCCGCGCAGAACGCCGCCGTGTCGGCCAGCTCCGCGTCGATCGCGGCCGCGTACGCCGTCACGTCCGCGAGCCCGTCCCGAACCGGCGCCGCCAGCAGCTCCGGAACCTCCAGCGCGGGCTGCCAGTCGAGCTTGCCCATCACCGGTGCCGTCACTGGTGGGCCTCCGGCAGTTTCACGAGGTCGGCGTACTCCGTGTGCTCCTGGAGGAACTCCTGGTAGAACGGGCAGGCCGGCTTGACCCGGAGTCCGAGGGCCCGCGCGTCGTCGAGGGACTTCGTCGCGATCCGCCCGGCCACGCCGCGGCCGCGGAACTCGGGCAGCGTCTCGGCGTGCACGAAGGCGATCACGCCCGGGTGCAGCTTGTAGTCGACGAAGCCCATCAGGGTGCCGTCGGCGTCGTGTGCCTCGTACCGGCTGTTGTCCTTGGCGTCCACGACGTTGATGTCTGTCTCCATGCCGCAACTCTAGTCACCGTGACCGACGGTTTTGACTCGGTCACTCCTGGGGTACCGGCCCGGATGGTCGAAAGGAGCAGTGGATGAGCGAGCACGCGTTGGAGCACGGAAAGGCGATACCGAGTCTCGTACCGGCCAGGATGGACCGGCTGCCGTGGACCCGGTTCCACTGGATGATCGTCGTCGGTCTGGGAGTCTCCTGGATCCTCGACGGCCTCGAGATCCAGCTGGTGTCCCTGGTCGGGAACGTATTGAAAGAGCCCGAGACCCTGCACCTGAGTACGTCGCAGGTCGGCCTGATGGCGTCGGTCTATTTGGGCGGTGAGGTGGTCGGAGCACTGGTCTTCGGCCGGTTGACCGACCGGCTCGGCCGACGCAGCCTGTTCATCGTCACGCTGCTCGTGTACCTGATCGCGTCCGGTCTGGCCGGCCTGTCCTGGGACCTGACCTCGCTGCTGATCTTCCGGTTCATCGCCGGGATGGGTATCGGCGGTGAGTACGCCGCGATCAACTCCGCGATCGACGAGCTGATCCCGTCGCGGTTCCGCGGCCGGGTCGACATCGGCGTGAACGGCACCTACTGGGCCGGCGCGCTGATCGGCTCCGCGGTCGGTCTGGTGTTCCTGAACAAGGACATCGTCCCGATCGAGTGGGGCTGGCGGCTGTGCTTCCTGATCGGCCCGGTGATGGGCCTGTTCATCATCTATCTGCGCCGGCACATCCCGGAGAGCCCGCGCTGGCTGATGACGCACGGGCGGGTCGAGGAGGCCGAGCGCACCGTCGACGACATCGAGGAAACGGTACGGCGCCAGGGCGGCGAACTGCGTACGGTCAGCGACGACGAGGCGATCGAGCTGGTCGACTACCCGCCGGTGACGTACCGCGAGATCGCCCGGGTGATGCTGCGCGACTACCGCAGCCGCTCGTTCCTCGGGTTCTCGATGATGGTGACGCAGGCGTTCCTCTACAACGCGATCTTCTTCACCTACGCGCTGGTGCTGAAGTCGTACTTCGGTCTGAACGACTCGAGCGTCGCGCTGTACTTCTTCCCGTTCGCGATCGGCAACCTGGCCGGACCGCTGCTGCTCGGCCGGCTCTTCGACACGATCGGCCGGCGGAAGATGATCTTCGGCACGTACACGCTTGCCGCGATCGTGCTGTTCATCACCGCGCTGCTGTTCAACTCCGGCGTGTTGAACGCCGCCTCGCTGACCGGGTTGTGGTGCGTGGTGTTCTTCTTCGCCTCGGCCGGCGCGTCATCGGCGTACCTGACCGTGAGCGAGATCTTCCCGATCGAGCTCCGCGGGCAGGCGATCTCGTTCTTCTTCGCGATCTCGCAGCTGACCGGTGGTGTGATCGCGCCGTTCCTGTTCGCGTCGCTGATCGGTTCGGGCGACAACCCGGCGCGCGGGCCGCTGACGGTCGGTTACATCGTCGGCGCGGGTGTGATGCTCGCGGGCGGGATCATCGCCTGGGTGTTCGGCGTCGACGCGGAAGGCAAGTCGCTGGAGAACATCGCCAAGCCGCTGTCGGCGACCGGCGGCGCCACCCGGTTCCAGGGCGCGACGCCGCGGATGCCGCGTACCGAGCGCCGCGACCGCGAACCCTAAGATGACCGAGTGGGTTCGCTGCTGATCGCTGGTACGACGTCGGATGCCGGCAAGACGACCGTGGTCACCGGCATCTGCCGTTGGCTGGCGCGGCAGGGCGTGCGGGTCGCGCCGTACAAGGCGCAGAACATGTCGAACAACTCGATGGTCTGCGCCGACGGCACCGAGATCGGCCGGGCGCAGTGGATCCAGGCCGTTGCCGCAGGCGCCGAACCCGAGGCGGCGATGAACCCGGTGCTGCTCAAACCCGGCAGCGACCGGCGCAGCCACGTCGTACTGATGGGACAGCCGTGGGGCGAGCTGAGCGCGCGGGGGTTCCTGACCGAGCGGGCCGAGCTCGCCAAGGCGGCGTTCGCGGCGTACGACGATCTCGCGTCGAGGTACGACGTGGTGATCAGCGAGGGTGCGGGTAGTCCGACCGAGATCAACCTGCGGCAGTCCGATTACGTGAACATGGGGCTCGCGCAGCACACGCGGGCGCCGGTCGTCGTGGTCGGGGACATCGACCGCGGGGGAGTGTTCGCGTCGATGTTCGGCACGGTGGCGTTGCTCGACGCGGCCGACCAGGCGCTGATCAGCGGGTTCCTGGTGAACAAGTTCCGCGGCGATGTGTCGCTGCTGCAGCCGGGGATCGACATGCTTGCCTCGGTCACCGGCCGCCCGACGTACGGGGTCCTGCCGTGGCTGTCTGAGCTGTGGCTGGACTCCGAGGACGCGCTCGACATCCCGGTACGACGTACGTCGCCGAGCGACCTGCTGACGATCGCGGTGGTGCGTTTCCCGCGGATCAGCAACTTCACCGACCTCGACGCGCTCGCGGTCGAGCCGACCAACAGCGTCTTCTTCACGACCAGCCCGGCCGAGGTCCGCGACGCCGATCTGGTCGTGCTTCCCGGCTCCCGCGCGACCGTCGCCGACATGGCTTGGCTTCGTAGCCAGGGCCTGGCCGACGCGATCACTGCGCGCGTCGGTGAGGGCCGTCCGGTTCTGGGGATCTGCGGTGGGTACCAGATGCTCGGATCGTCCGTCTCCGATCCGCACGGAGTCGAGTCGGGCGGTGATCACCCCGGGCTGAGTTTGTTGCCGGTCGCAACGGGGTTTTCGCGCGAGAAGACGTTGGCGCGGCCGACGGCCACGGCGTACGAGATCCACCATGGGGTCGTCGAGGTGACGGGCGACGCGGAGGAGTTCCCGGGTGGCTGTCGGAGCGGCAACACCTGGGGCACGATCTGGCACGGGCTGCTCGACGACGACGCCGCGCGGCATGCGTTCCTCACCGAGATCGCCGAGCTGACCGGCAAGCCCGCGCCCGACGGCTCGGTCTCGTTCGCCGGCCTCCGCGCGGAGCGGCTGGACCGGCTCGCCGACATGATCGAGGAGTACGCCGACACCGCCGCGCTGATGCGGTTGATCGAGAACGGCGCCCCGCCCGCACCCTTCGTCCCCCCAGGAGCCCCGTGAAGACCGACCTGCAGGACTACCTCCAGGGCACCCGTGCGTTGATGCTCGCCAAGCTCGAAGGGCTCAGCGAGTACGACCGCCGCCGCCCGCTGGTCCCGTCCGGGACCAACCTGCTCGGGCTGGTGAAGCACCTGGTCGGTATCGAGTACGTCTACCTCGGGACCAGCGTGGGCCGGCCGCCGGCCGAACAGCTGCCCTGGGAAGCGGACGGCTCGGTCTGGGAAGGCGCCGACATGTGGGCCAAGCCGGACGAGTCGACGGAGTACCTCACCGGCCTCTACCGCGAGGCCTGCGCCCACAGCGACCGCTCGATCGCCGACCTCGACCTGGACCACCCGGCCGAGGTCCCGCACTGGCCCGAGGGCAACCGCAGTACGACGTTCGGCGCGCTACTCGTCCGCGTCGTCGACGAAACCGCCCACCACGCCGGCCACGCCGACATCATCCGCGAACTCATCGACGGCCAAGGCGGCAAAGACGCCAACCTGCTCGACGAGACCGGCTGGACGGAGTACTACACGAGCATCCAGCGAGCCGCGGAGACGTTCCTGGATGGATGACTTCGAGCGTCTGCGCGGGCGGCTGTTCGGGATTGCGTATCGGATGACCGGTACGGCGACCGACGCCGAGGAGATCCTGCAGGACGCCTGGCTGCGCTGGCAGGACGCTGACCGTACGTCGGTGCGGGATCCGGACGCGTATCTCGCGAAGACGGTCACCAACTTGTCGATCAAGCAGCTCACGTCCGCCCGAGCCCGCCGCGAGCTGTACGTCGGGGAGTGGTTGCCGGAGCCGGTCCTGACCGGGCGGTTCGACGCACTCGAGGTGTTGGCCGAGCGCGACTCGGTGTCGTTCGCATTGCTGCTGTTGCTGGAACGGCTGACGCCGGCGGAGCGCGCGGCATACGTCCTGCACGAGGCGTTCGGGTACAGCCATCGCGAGGTGGCCGAGCTGATCGGTACGACGGATGCGAACGCCCGGCAGCTGCTGTCCCGCGCTCGCAAGCGAGTGGCGACCGAGCGTCGGCACCCGGTCGACCGGGCACGCTGGCGGGAGCTCGTCGACCGCTTCCTGGCTGCGGCGCAGTCAGGCGAGATCGAACAGCTCGAGCGCCTGCTGGCCGAGGACGTCGTCTCCACCGCGGACGGCGGCGGCAAGGTGATCGCGGCCCGGAACTCAGTGGTCGGCCGGACCATGGTTGCGCGGTACCTGATCGGGACGCTGCAGAAGTTCGGCGCGGGTTTCGTCCTCCGCTTCGCCGAAGCGAACGGCGAGCCGGCGCTGGTCGCCGAAGGCCCCGACGGGCTGATGGCCGTGTGCTTCCTCGAGGCCGGCCCGCAGGGCGTGACCAACCTCCGCTTCGTGCTGAATCCGGACAAGCTCGCCTTCGCCGCTGCCCAGGTGTCACACATCGGAGGGCTGTCAGATCTGAGCTGGTGAACTGAAAGGACACCACATGAGCTCAATCCTCGTCACCGGCGGGACCGGCACACTCGGCCGGCCCACCGTGACCCGGCTCCGCGCCCTCGACGACCAGGTCCGCGTGCTCAGCCGCGACCCCGGCCCGGACCACGTTGTCGCCGATCTGACGTCGGGTGAAGGTCTTGCCGCGGTCGAGGGATCGGACGTGATCGTGCACCTGGCCACCAGCGAGGGGCGCGACGACGTCCAGCAGACCCGCAATCTGCTCGCCGCGGCACCCGGCGTGAAGCATCTGGTGGTGATGTCGATCGCGGGGATCGATCGCATCCCGATGCCGTACTACCGCTACAAACTGGAGGCCGAGCGCCTGGTGGCCGAGTCCGGCGTGCCGTACACGATCCTGCGCGCGACCCAGTTCCACAACCTGATCGACCGCGTCCTGAGCGCTCAACGATTCCTACCTGCGGTGCTTGCCCCGGCGATCTCGTTGCAGCCGATTGCCGTCGAGGACGTCGCCGTACGCCTCGCGGAATTGGTTGCCGGGCCGCCGGTCAACGCACGGGCTGCAGATATCGGCGGGCCCGAACGGCTGCCGGTGGTCGAGCTGGCCCGGCGGTGGAAGCAGGCTCGTGCGGTGCATCGTCCGGTTGTGCCGTTGCGGCTGGCGGGCAAGGCGTTCCGTGCCTTCGCGGCCGGCGCGGCGATGGTCGACGGCCCGGCGTACGGTCACATCACGTTTGCGGAGTACCTGCGATGAGAACCTATGTGCGCACGGTCCTGTGGATTCTTGCCGTCATGGAACTGGTCCTCGGGCTCTGGCTGACGATCGTGCCGAAGACGTTCTACGACCACGTGCCGACGGTGAACTGGACGCCGCCGTACAGCGATCACCTCTTCCACGACTTCGGTGGCGCGAGTCTCGGACTCGGCATCGTGCTGACCGCGGCCGCGGTCCGGCTCGATCGGTTCTGGACCGTGATCGCCTTGGTCGCCTACCTCGCGTACGCCGGGCCGCACCTGGTCTTCCACCTCGGCCACCTGGAGGGTGACGAGCACGCATTGTCGATCGGGCTGGCGGTGATCCTCACGCTCATGGTCGTCCTGCCGATCACCGCTTTGGCGGGGACGCGCAAGTTGACTTGACGACTGTGACAGTAGGACTGTCACAATGGCGGGCATGGGTCCACTCGAGGGCGTGAAGGTGGTCGAGCTGGCCGGGATCGGGCCGGCGCCGTTCGCGTGCATGATGCTGGCGGAGCTCGGCGCCGACGTACTGCGCATCGATCGCCCGGGTGGCAGCCTGTCGCTCGGGCCGCCGGAGCTCGACCTGCTGAACCGCGGTCGGCGGAGCGCGGCGCTCGATCTGAAGCAGCCGGCCGCGGTGGACGTCGTACGGCGGCTGGTCGCGCGGGCCGACGTACTCGTCGAAGGCTTTCGGCCCGGTGTTGCCGAGCGGCTCGGGCTCGGGCCGGAGGCCTGCCACGCGATCAACCCGCGGCTGGTGTACGGGCGGATGACCGGCTGGGGTCAGGACGGTCCGCTCGCACAGACGGCCGGGCACGACATCGACTACCTCGGGTTATCGGGCGCCCTGCATCTGATCGGCCGGGCCGGCGGACCGCCGCAGGTGCCTGCCAACCTGCTCGGCGACTTCGCGGGCGGATCGCTGTACCTCGTGATCGGCGTACTCGCGGCCCTGCACAGCGGCCAAGGACAGGTCGTCGACGCCGCGATTGTCGACGGGTCGGCGCATCTGACCACGATGCTGCTCGGTGCGCTCGCGGCCGGGTCGTGGCGGCAGGAGCGCGGGTCGAACCTGCTCGACACCGGTGCGCCGTTCTACGACGTGTACGAGACGGCTGACGGGAAGCACGTCTCCGTCGGCGCGATCGAGCCGCAGTTCTATGCGGAGCTGATCGAGAAGCTGGGGATCGACGCGCCCGACCGCAACGATCCGTCGAACTGGCCGGCCCTTCGCAAACTCTTCGCCGAGACCTTCCGGCAACGGACGCAGGCGGATTGGACTGCGGTGTTCGTCGGCTCCGATGCCTGCGTCGCACCTGTCCTGCCGCTCGGCGCGGACCATCCGCATCTCGTTGCCCGAGGCACCTTTGTCGACCACCACGGCGTCCGGCAGCCTGCTCCTGCGCCGCGGTTCGACCGTACGCCGACCAGCCTGGGCCGACCGCCGGCGCGGCCGGGGGAGCACACCGGTGAAGCCCTGGCCGACTGGGGCATTACCGACATCGACGAGCTGCTCGGCTCCGGTGCCGCCGTTCAGAACTGAGAGGAAACCGCCCGTGGAACGTCAGCTCTTCGACGCCGATCACGATGCCTTCCGGGAGAGCGTTCGCGCGTTCTGCGAGAAGGAGATCGTCCCGCACCACGACAGCTGGGAGGACGCCGGGATCGTGCCGCGCGAGCTGTGGACCGCGGCTGGTGGCGCGGGGCTGCTCGGCTTCATGATGCCGGAGGAGTACGGCGGGGGTGGGGCGCGGGACTTCCGGTTCAACGCCGTGCTGATCGAGGAGCTGACCCGGGTCCGCGCGAGTGGGGTCGGATTCACGATCCACACCGACATCAATTCGGCGTACCTGCTGGACTATGCGACGCCGGAGCAGAAGGCGCGGTGGCTGCCCGCGTTCTGTGCGGGGGAGACGATCAGCGCGATCGCGATGACCGAGCCCGGCGCGGGGAGTGATCTGCAAGGAATTCAGACGACTGCGCGCCGCGACGGCGATCATTATGTGCTCAACGGGCAGAAGACGTTCATTTCGAACGGGATTCTCGCCGATCTGGTGATTGTGGTCGCGAAAACCGATCCGGCGGCGGGTGCGCAGGGGATCTCGCTGATCGTGGTCGAGCGCGGTATGCCGGGGTTCGAGCGCGGGCGGAATCTGGACAAGATCGGGCTCAAGGCGCAGGACACCGCGGAACTGTTCTTCGACGACGTACGGGTGCCGGTGGAGAATTTGCTCGGCGAGGAGGGCAAGGGCTTCATCTACCTGATGGAGAAGCTGCCGCAGGAGCGCCTGACGATCGCCGTGGTCGCGGCCGCCGCCTGCGAGAACATGCTCGAGGACACCCTGCGCTACGTGAAGGACCGCAAGGCATTCGGCCGCCCGATCGGCTCCTTCCAGAACAGCCGCTTCGTCCTCGCCGAACTCGCCACCGAGACCCAGATCGCGCGTGTCTTCGTAGATCGCTGCATCCAGGAACTCACCGCCGGCACCCTCACCGTCGCCGAAGCCGCCATGGCCAAATGGTGGACCACCGAACTCCAGAAGAAGGTAGTAGACCGCTGCCTCCAACTCCACGGCGGCTACGGCTTCATGACCGAGTACCCCATCGCCAAGGCCTACCTAGACACCCGAATCCAAACCATCTACGGCGGCACCACCGAAATAATGAAAGAAATAATCGGCCGCACACTGGGCATTTAAAGAAAAAGAAAAGAAGAAGAAAGAAGACAAATATAAAAGAAAGGAAAGAAAAAGAAAGAAGAGAAGATATATTTAGTTGGGTGCGTGGTTGAGCTCGCCTTGTTGCCGCCGGTCAGATAGCGGACGCGCACAGGGTCGTAGTCACGGCCGGCACGAGCTCGACACGTGTCGAGCGGGCCACCTACGATCCGGCCTATGTGGAACCGGAACCATCGAGCCGAGTTCGAGCGGCTGAAGGCCGTCCGACTATGACAGTGGTCCAGGTCATCGAAGAAACGGGACCGTACGTCGTTGCACTCGCAGGTATGGCGGCCGGCTATTTCGGAGGACGTAACACTGGCCGTGAGTCCCGGCATCACGCACGGGTGGAGGCGTTGTACCAAGACATGCTTGAGGACCTCGCCTGCCAGTCACGAAAGGCGCTCGACGCAGCCGGCATCGAGGTATTTGGTGCCGGTCCCCCCGGACCGGAGGTGCCATCGGTCAGTAGGTCAAGAGTCCAGCTCTATGCCAGTCCAGCGGTTTCGGCCGCCTGGGACGATGCATGGTTCTATCTGAGCGTCCTGGACCTTGAGCGGAAGGCTGGCGATCAGGATCGAGTGATCCAGGCGACGTTCAAATGGCATGCTGCGGAGCGTGCTGTGCTTTCGGCCATGCGGGACGATCTTGGTGTCCCGAAAGGGTCGCTTCTGGAGGGTGTGCGGCATCGTGTGCGCGCCTCCCGTAAGGCGTTTGCTCGGTGGCGCGTGAAGCGAAGGCGATCGCGTGCTGCGAGCGAGGTGCGTTCGAAGTGACCTGGGGGCGTCTCGCACGCTGGGGTGTAGCTGCCGGCGGCCTGCCGGTGAGGTGCCGGCAGGGCGTCGGGTGCGAGCTGCCGTACCAACCCCTCCCGAGCGGCGCGGCACGCCTGGCGTCGGGGTCTGGAACGCCTTGACAGGCTGACTCAGAGTAGCGATCAAACGGGCGGAGATCCAGACCTACCCGAGCTCGTCCGGTCCTGGTGCGGGCACAGTGATCCGGCTCTGGACGATGTCGTCGGCTACCTCGGTCAGGCGGCGGTTGTTGGCGCGGGCGTAGCGTCGTAGGACCGCGAACGCCTCGTCGACGTCGACGGAGAGGCTGTGGGTGAGGAATCCCTTGGCCTGCTCGATCAGGACGCGGCTGTTGAGGGCCATTTGCAACTGCTCGGTCACGAGCTCCTGGCGGGCCAGGGCGCGTTGGTGCACGATGCCGATCGTGGCTGCGTCGGCCAGCGCCTGCCCGAGCGTGATGGTGTCCGTGCTCAGCGTCCCGGTGCTCGTGCTGAGCAGGTTGACCGCACCCAGCACGTTGTCCCGCAACCGCATCGGAAGCGCCTGGACCGACCGATAACCGGCGTCGATGGTCGCCGCCGTGAACCGCGGCCAGCGGGAGCGAGCGGTGTCGTCCCACAGATCGGCGTACTGGACCGGGCGTCCGCTGGTGAACGCGTCCAGGCAGGGACCTTCGAGCGTCTGCAACTGGGTCAGCTCGACCAGCCGCGCCTCTTCGCTCGAGGCCGCGACGAGATTCAGTACGCCGTGGTGGTCGGCGAGCACGATGCCACAGGCCGAAACTCCCAGTAGCTCGCTGCAGCGCATCGCGAGCCGGTCCAGGAACTCGATGATGTCGAAGTCGTCGACGAGAGTGTCCGACAGCTCGATGAACACTTCCCGCACTCTGCGGTCAATTGCGGTCATCAGTCCTCCTCCTGTTCCTTCTCGACATGGTCGGGGCCAATCTCCTTCGGATCGTGCGGTCCTGTCGGTGGAGAGGCGTCGTGGTCGTTCTCGAGGTGGAGACGACCGGCCATGACCTCTATGGCGACCTCGCGGAGCGACAGACCACTGCTGTAGCTGTGTGCCCGCAGGAGCGCCAGGGCGTCGACGACGTTGATGCGTTGCTGCGCCGCGAGTCGCCCCGCAGCCTGGTGTACTTCGGCGCGCCGGGCCACGAAGGCGGCCTCGATCACGCTGTCCAGGTCTGTGCTGAGGCCGCGCCGATGATCCAGCGCGAGCACGAACACCGTATCGGCGTACACCAGTGCGTCCTGCAGCTGCTCGGGTCGCAGCGGTCCGGCCTGCCGCCGGTACACGCTCAGGACGCCCATCCTGGCGGCGCCTGCAGCGACCGGGAAGGCGAACGCGCCGTGAACGCCCCGGCCCGCGACGGCTGCCGTGAAGGCCGGCCACCGGCGGCCGGCTTCCGGCCCGCCCAGATCGGCCTCCAGCACCGGCATGCCGGTGGCCATCGCCTCCGCGCTCGGCCCTTCGCCCAACGCGAACTGCAACTCGTCCAGCTCACCGATCTCGGGATCCGTGGCCAATAACGGCTCCAACACGCCGCCGTTCCGTGTCAACGCGAGCCCTGCTCCGGAGGCCGACAACGCCCGGGCGCAAGCCGTCACCGCGTGCAACAACGAAGGGGCGGTGCCATCGCCGTCGGCAACGGCTTTGATCGCCCCCCACACCCTGGCACCGCGGTCGTGATCCACCCATTCCGTCCAGATTTCAACCGCCTCCGGGCGGATGCTCCACCCTAGCGGCCGGATCCCCGAAATGCTGTTCATCGCGACGCGTGCCACCAACGGCCGTCACCGCGAACCTCGCGGCCGACGGAGTCCGTCTGTTACCCAGTCCCGCGATTCCTACACCTCGGCTGCCGGCTGCTCGTTCGGCGGCAGGCCCGGTACCGTCCCTCGCGCGGGTCGTGCGGGCGTGATTGACTGCCCTCAGGCATCGAGGGAGGTCGCCATGGGCATCGTTTCTCCGGGGTTCACCGGTCGGCGGCGGGGCGGGACGGAGCTCCCGCCCGGGCAGTACCTGACCCGGGATTTCCCGGTCCTGTCAGCCGGGCCGACACCGCACGTGCTGACGGAGCACTGGGAGTTCACCGTCACCAGCGAGACGGGCGAGAAGTACAAGTGGGACTGGGCCGCGCTGATGGCGTTACCGGCCGAGGAGATCACCAAGGACATCCACTGCGTGACCCGGTGGTCGAAGCTGCAGACGACCTGGAAGGGCGTCTCGCTCGACACACTGCTCGCGGACGTCGAGACCGGCGCGGACTACGCGATGGCGCACAGCTACGGCGGCTACACGACGAACCTGCCGATGGACGACCTGCTCGACGGGCAGTCCTGGATCGCCTACGAGTTCGACGGCGAGCCGCTGGACCCCGAGCACGGCGGACCGGCGCGGCTGCTCGTCCCACACCTGTACTTCTGGAAGAGCGCCAAGTGGGTCCGCGGCCTGGTGCTGTCCGACACCGAGGACCTCGGCTTCTGGGAGACGGCCGGCTACCACGAGTACGGAGACCCATGGAAAGAACAGCGATACGCCGGCGACTGACCTGGCAGGTCGGCACCGTCACCGACGTACGGCGTGAGACCGAGACGGCGCGGACGATCGTGCTCGAGGTACCGGACTGGCCGGGGCATGTGGCCGGCCAGCATCTCGACGTACGGCTGACAGCGGACGACGGGTACCGGGCGTCGCGCTCGTACTCGATCGCGTCGGCCTGGTCCGAGTCGCAGCCCTCGACGATCGAGCTGACCGTCGAGCAGGTACCGGACGGCGAGGTGTCGCCGTACCTGGTCGACGTACTGAAGGTCGGCGATCCGCTGGAGATCCGCGGACCGGTCGGCGGCTGGTTCGTCTGGAAGCCGGAGCAGGACGGGCCGGTCCAGCTGATCGGCGGCGGATCGGGTGTCGTGCCGTTGCGGGCGATGCTGCGCGCGCATGCCGAGGCAGGGAGTACGACGCCGGTCCGGTTGCTGTACTCCGTACGGCGTCCGGAGTCCGTGATCTATGTGAGCGATCTGAAGGACCTGGCCGCGTCGGACGATGTCGACGTGCACCTGGTGTACACGCGGGACGCGCCGGCGGGGGAGCCCCGCGTCGGGCGGATCGATGCCGACGTGATCTCGAAGTACGCGCTCAAGCCGGAGGACGGCGGGACGACGTACGTGTGCGGGCCGACGCCGTTCGTGGAGACGGTGGCGAATCTGCTGGTCGCGGCCGGACATGACCCGGCTCGCGTGAGAACTGAACGTTTCGGACCGACTGGAGGCCCGCGATGAGTGAGACCTATTTGGACGGCAACGCGGCGGCCGGATCCCTGAGCGAACTGTTCGCCGTCGACCTGACCGCGGCCATCGCACAGTGCAACGGCTGCGGCCACACCAGCGTCTTCGCGGAGGCCCGCTTGTACGTCGACGCGCCCGGGATGATCGCCCGCTGCCCCGGCTGCGAGTCCGTGCTGCTCCGCGTCGTCACAACCCCGAACGACACCTACCTCGACCTCCGGGGCCTGACCTACCTGCGGGTCCCGAACTCCTAACGGGGCTTGTTCTGGGTACGCCGGATCGTGTCGCGCTGGGTCTCACCGACGGCTCGTTCGTAGGCGAGCACCAGGCCCTGGATGGTGACCGGCTTGAACCGCTCGACCAGGTGCTGGATGTGCTCGGGCGGGCCGCCGGAGTCGCGGTAGTGCGGCCAGACCTTGGTGCGGAAGACCTCGGTGAGTTCCTCGGCGAGTGCGCGGCCGTGCTCGGTGAAGATCCGGCCGGCGTCCAGGACCGCCTCGACCGGGAGGTCCAGGTCGAGCAGTTCGACGCCGAGGCTGAGGTGTGCGGTCGCGACCTGGAACACGTCCTCGTCCGGCGTCGGCTCGACCACACCGAGCGCGACCAGCATCTCGATGTCGTCGTCGGTGAGCTCCCGGCCGGTACGCCGTACCAGCGCGGCGCGATCGAGCGTTTCCGGGAGGTCGCGCATCCACGGCGTCAGCAGCGTGCGGTGCAGCGCGATGTCCTGCGGGGTCGCGTCGACCGGGATGCGATCCAGGTACCCCTCGATCGCCTGCAGCGTGAACCCGTGGGCCTGGAGCTCGCGGACCAGGTCGAGGCGCGCGATGTGTTCGGGACCGTAGTACCCGACGCGACCCCGTCTGATCGGTGGCGGGATCAGGCCTCGACCCGCATAGAAACGCAAAGTGCGCACAGTCATTCCGACGCGCGCCGACAGTTCATCCACTGTCAGGGTGGCGTCGTCCCCCGAGACATCCGACATGGCGGAGATCATAACGACCCGCACTTGACCATCATGACAGTTCAACTGTCACAATCGGGACCATGACCAGCGAAGCGTTTCTGTACGACGCGATCCGGACGCCGCGCGGCAAAGGCAAACCGACCGGCGCGCTGCACGAGGTCAAGCCGATCCAGTTGATCACCGGCTTGCTGCAGGAGTTGCGGACACGGCATCCCGACCTGGACGCGGCCGCGATCGACGACGTCGTACTCGGGGTCGTCACGCCGATCGGCGACCAGGGCATGGACATCGCGCGGACCGCCGTACTGATGGCCGGCTATCCGGAGACGACCGGCGGCGTGCAGCTCAACCGCTTCTGCGCGTCCGGGCTCGAGGCCGTGAACCAGGCGGCGCAGCGGGTGCGGTCCGGCTGGGAGGACTTCATCCTCGCCGGCGGCGTCGAGTCGATGTCGCGGGTGAAGATGGGCTCCGACGGCGGTGCCTGGGCGATGGACCCGGAGACCGCGCTCGAGACCGGCTTCATCCCGCAGGGCATCAGCGCGGACCTGATCGCGACCATCGACGGCTTCTCGCGCACCGACGTCGACACGTACGCCGCCGAGTCGCACGCCCGTGCCGCGAAGGCCTGGGCCAACGGGTACTTCGCACGCTCGGTCGTACCGGTGACGGATCGCAACGGTCTGCAGATCCTCGACCACGACCAGCTGGTCCGGCCGGGTACGTCGGTCGAGACACTCGCCGGGTTGCCGCTGTCGTTTGCCGCGATCGGGGAACACGGCGGGTTCGATTCGGTCGCGCTGGAGAAGTATCTGGCGGTCGAGCGGATCAACCACGTGCATCACGCGGGCAACTCGTCCGGGATCGTCGACGGTGCCGCGCTGGTTGCCATCGGCAACGAGAAGGCGGGCGAGGCGCTCGGTCAGGCGCCGCGCGGGCGGGTGGTATCGGTCGGTGTCAGCGGTGCAGATCCGACCATCATGCTGACCGGGCCGGCACCGGCCGCCCGGAAGGCACTTGCTCGCGCCGGTCTGGAGGCGAGCGACATCGACCTGTTCGAGATGAACGAGGCGTTCGCGGCGGCGGTCATGCATTTCATGAAGGATCTCGGCGCACCGCACGAGAAGGTGAACGTGAACGGCGGGGCGATCGCACTCGGGCACCCGCTGGGCGCCACCGGCGCGATGCTGATCGGAACCCTGCTGGACGAGCTGGAGCGGCGCGAGCTCCGCTACGGACTGGCCACCCTGTGCGTCGGCGGCGGTATGGGCGTCGCGACGATCGTCGAAAGGCTCTCCGCATGACCAGCATGATCGAGTGGAAGAACGACGCCGGTGTCGTCACGCTGACGCTGAACGACCCGGATGCGTCCGCCAACACGATGAACGACGCGTACGTCGAGGCGATGGGCCGGACCGTCGAGCGACTGGTCGCCGAGAAGGCCCTGCTCAAGGGCGTGATCGTGACCTCGGCGAAATCCACGTTCTTTGCCGGCGGCAACCTGCAGATGCTGTCGCAGATCCAGCCGTCCGACGCCGCCCAGGTCTTCGACACGATCGAGGAGGTCAAGCGGCAGTTCAGGACCCTTGAAACATTGGGCGTCCCGGTCGTTGCTGCGATCAACGGATCGGCGCTCGGCGGCGGGCTGGAGATCGCGCTCGCCTGCCATCACCGGATCGTTGCGGACGACAACCGGATCGAACTCGGCGTACCCGAGGTGACGCTCGGTCTGCTGCCGGGCGGCGGGGGAGTGACGCGCACGGTCCGGATGCTCGGTCTGCAGGATGCGCTGATGAAGGTGCTGCTCCAGGGCCAGCGGATGAAGCCCGCGCACGCGTTGAGCGTCGGGATCGTCGACGAGGTCGTCCCCGCTGAAGACCTGCTCGATGCCGCGCGCCGGTGGATCACGGCGTACGACGGGGACGCCAAGCAGCCGTGGGACCAGGACGGCTACAAGATCCCGGGCGGTACGCCGTCGTCGCCGAAGCTGGCCGCGTTCCTGCCGGCCTTCCCGGCGAACCTGCGCAAGCAGCTCAAGGGCGCGCCGTACCCGGCGCCGCGGGCGATCATGAGCGCCGCGGTCGAGGGCAGCCAGGTCGACTTCGAGACCGCCTCGCGGATCGAGTCGCGTTACTTCGTCTCGCTCGCCACCGGGCAGATCGCGAAGAACATGATCCAGGCGTTCTTCTTCGATCTGCAGTCGATCAACGCCGGCGGGTCGCGGCCGGCCGACGTACCTCGCTACTCCGCGCGAAAGGTCGGCGTCCTGGGCGCCGGGATGATGGGTGCCGGGATCGCCTATGTGTGCGCCAAGGTGGGCATCGAGGTGGTGCTCAAGGACGTCTCGCTCGATGCGGCCGCGCGCGGCAAGGAGTACTCCGAGAAGCTGCTCGCCAAGCAGGTGTCGAAGGGGCGTCTGTCGGCCTCGGACGTCGAGGAGTTTCTCAGCCGGATCACGCCGACCGGCGACCCGAACGATCTCGCCGGGTGCGACCTGGTGATCGAGGCCGTCTTCGAGGACGCGGGTCTCAAGCAGAAGGTGTTCGCCGAGATCGCGGGCGTGGTCGAGCCGGATGCGTTGCTCTGCTCGAACACCTCGACGCTGCCGATCACCTCGCTCGCCGACGGGATCGACCGGCCCGACGACTTCATCGGCATGCACTTCTTCTCGCCGGTCGACCGGATGCCGCTGGTCGAGCTGATCGTCGGCGAGAAGACCTCGGACCGGGCGATCGCGGCGGCGTACGACGTCGTACGGCAGATCAAGAAGACGCCGATCGTGGTCAACGACAGCCGCGGGTTCTTCACGTCGCGGGTGTTCGGGACGCTGGTGATGGAAGGCGCCGCGATGGTTGCCGAGGGTATCGACCCGGTGATGATCGAGCGGGCCGCGACCCTGGCCGGCTTCCCGGCGCCGCCGCTGGCGATGCTGGACGAGGTCACGCTAACGCTGCCGCAGAAGATCCGCGATGCCGCCCGCGCGGCCGGCGACAGCGCCGGTGCGTTCGACGAGCATCCCGGGATGGCGGTTGCGGATCGACTCGTCAACGAGTTCGACCGGCGCGGCAAGGCTGCGGGTGCGGGCTTCTACGACTATCCGTCGGAGGGTCCGAAGCATTTGTGGCCAGGACTGTGGGAACACTTCGCGCATGACAACGCCGTACCGCTGATCGATCTGCAGGAGCGGATGCTGTTCGCGATGGCGCTCGAAACGGTGAAGTGTCTCGACGAGGGTGTGCTCCGATCGGTGCCCGATGCCAACATCGGATCGATCTTCGGGATCGGGTTCCCGCCGCTGCACGGTGGTGCGCTGCAGTACGTCAACGCCTACGGGCTAAGCGCTTTCGCAGCCCGGGCCCGCGAATTGGCCGCTGTATACGGTGCACGCTTCGAGCCGCCGGCACTGCTCGTCCGTAAGGCGGCGACCGGCGAGATCTTCGGCTGATCACGAGCCGATACCAACTCAAGCAAACTCCACACATTCGAACAAAGAAGAGCGCGTCCGGTCTTGCGCCGGGCGCGCTTTTGAGACATTGTGCTGGCACTTCTACAACGATTGACCTGTAGTAGGTTGTGCGAAAACTCGGAGATGCTTAACGACGTTAAGTAACTCGGAACCGTGCGTCGTACCCCTGCGACGTTCCCTCTCGGGAAGGTGGAATTCATGCCTGCTCATGTTCCGAACGCCGGTCTGACCCGGCGGGATCTACTCAAGCGGACCGGTGGACTGGCCGCACTCGCCGCGTTCACCGCGGCCTGCGGCGGCAATACCGGCCGACCGTCCTCAGGGGGCGGAGACGGCGGGTCGAAGGTCAACCTGTCGCAGTGGTACCACCAGTACGGCGAAACCGGCACGCAGCAGGCGGCGACGAAGTACGCCAAGGCCTACACCGACGCGAACGTCACCGTGCAATGGACTCCGGGTGACTACGGCAGCAAGCTCTCCTCGGGTCTGTTGTCCAACAAGGGCCCGGACGTCTTCGAGAGCCAGCTCAACATCGGCATGGTGAAGAGCAACCAGGTCGTGGCGCTCGACGACATCATGGCCGATGTCAAGGACGACTTCCAGCCGGGCGACCTGGCCACGAACACCGTGGACGGCAAGATCTACGGCATCCGGATGATCGTCGACCCGCAGGTCATCTACTACCGCAAGTCCCTGCTGGACAAGGCCGGGATCAAACCGCCGGAGACGATCGACGACCTGATCTCCGCGGCCAAGGAGCTCACCACCAACAAGATGAAGGGGATCTTCGTCGGCAACGACGGCGGCAACGCGCTCGGCGGGCCGGCGATCCACGCCGGCGGCGGCACGTTGCTGACCGACGACAACAAGATCGGCTTCACCGGTGCGGACCAGGCCAAGGCGCTGGGCAAGCTGCACGAGCTGTACGCGAGCAAGGCGGTGCTGCTGGGTTCGCCGACGGACTGGACCGACCCGAGCGCGATCAACCAGGGCCTGGTGGCGATGCAGTGGATCGGCATGTGGGCCGTGCCCGGGATGCAGAAGGCGCTCGGTGACGACCTCGGCGTGATCGCGTTCCCGGCGCTCGACGCGCAGCACAAGGCGGCCGTGTACTCCGGCGGGTGGACGCAGTTCGTCTCGGCAAAGAGCCCGAACGTCGACGCGGCGAAGAAGTTCGTGAAGTGGCTGTGGATCGACCAGGAGGCCGACCAGGAGGACTGGTCGCTGAACTACGGCTTCCACATCCCGCCGCGCAAGAGCCTCGCCGCCAAGGCCGCCAAGCTGCAGAGCGGTGTCGCCGCGGAGACGGTGAAGCTGACGCAGGACCACGGGTTCACCGACAACCCGGCCTGGACGCCGAAGATGAACACGGCGCTCACCGATGTCCTGACCAACGTCATCAAGAAGGGAGCCGACCCAGCCGCCGAGATCGCGAAGGCCGAGAAGACCGTCAACGCCGAGCTTTCCCGGTTGTTCGGATGAGCGCTACCGTCAAGGCGCGCACGGACCCCGCTGCTTCTGGTGAGCAGCGGGGTGGACGACGCCGGCGGAAGGGCATCGCCGGCAACACCCTGTGGTTCTGGGTGTTCGTCGGGCCGTTCGTCCTCGGCCTGCTGATCTTCTCCTACCTGCCGATCATCTGGAGTCTCGTCCTCAGCTTCTTCGAGGCGTACAACACCGCGACGCCCTCGAAGTTCGTCGGTCTGCGCAACTACATCGACATGCTCACCGACCACAACTTCCTGTCGAGCCTGGGTACGTTCACGATCTTCGCGGTGTTCATCGTGCCGCTGACGTTCGTGCTCTCGCTCGTGCTGGCGTTGCTGGTCAACCAGGTCAAGATCGCGCGGGCGTTCTTCCGGTCGGTGTTCTTCCTGCCGACCGCGTGCTCGTACGTCGTCGCGTCGCTGATCTGGCGGTTGTCGATCTTCAACGGCGTCCGGTTCGGTCTCGCGAACACCGTGCTCGGCTGGTTCGGGGTCGAGAACATCGCGTGGCTGTCGACGGTCTCGCCGCCGTGGTACTGGCTCCCGCTGGTCACGGTGCGGTTGTGGCTGCAGCTCGGGTTCTACATGATCCTGTTCATCGCCGGCTTGCAGCGGATCTCGCCGACGCTCTACGAGGCGGCGTACGTCGACGGGGCGAAGCCCGGGTGGCAGGTGTTCCGCTACATCACGCTGCCGCAGCTGCGGGCGACGTCGGTCGCCGTACTGATCCTGAACCTGATCGCGGCGTACCAGGCGTTCGACGAGTTCTACAACCTGATCGGCAACGTGAACTACGCGCGGCCGCCGCTGGTGTACCTGTACGGCATCTCGCTCGGCTCGATCCAGGACCTCGGGCACGGCTCGGCCGGCGCGCTGATCCTCGCGGTCATCATCATGATCGTGACGCTGCTGCAGAGCCGGATCTTCGGCTTCGGAAAGGCGGGCGACTGATGGCAGTCTCGGAGCGTACGACGGGAACGCCGCAACCGATCGGCTTCAGCCGCAGCGCGTGGGGCCGGGTCGGGATGGTGCTGCGGTGGATCGCGCTGTTCATCGCGGTCGTGCTGTTCCTGCTGCCGTTCTACCTGATCCTGCGCAACGCGCTGTCGACCGAGGCGGACATCACCGCGCCGACGTGGACGTTGTTCCCGACGCATCTGCAGTGGAGCAATATCAAGGAGCTGTTCGACGACACCCAGGTGCCGATGGCGCGGGCGCTGTACAACTCCGCGGTCGTGGGCATCCTGGGCACGGCCGGGCAGTTGCTGCTGGCATCGATGGCCGGGTACGGGTTGGCGCGGATCCCTTATCGGCACGCGGACAAGATCTTCTACGCGATCGTGGCGACGTTGATGATCCCGGGTGCGGTGACGTTCATCCCGTCGTTCATCGTGGTGTCGTCGCTCGGGTGGGTGTCGTCGCTGCGGGGTCTGATCATCCCGACGTTGTTCAGCGGGTTTGCGGCGTTCCTGTTCCGGCAGTACTTCCTCGGGTTCCCACGGGAGCTGGAGGAGGCGGCGCGGGTCGACGGCGCCGGGTATTTCGGGGTGTTCTGGCGGATCGTCGTACCGAACTCCTTGCCGTTCTTCGCGGCGCTGGCGGCCATCACCTTCATCGGCAACTGGAACTCGTTCCTGTGGCCACTGGTGATCGGCCAGGACTCGTCCTCCTGGACCATCCAGGTCGCGATGTCGACCTTCATCACCGCCCAAACCATCAACATCCACGAACTCTTCATGGCGGTCGCAGTCTCGATCCTCCCACTGGTCCTCATCTTCGCCTTCCTCCAGCGCTACCTGATCCAAGGCGTAACCCAATCCGGCATCAAAGACTGAAAGGGACACCCGCGAAAGGACACCGCTGCGCGGCGACAGTTCTTTTGCCGCCTTCGGCGGGTGGGCGCGTGTGATCGCGTGGTGGGAGTTGTCGGCGTGGCAACTGTGTCGGTGGGGTGAAGGAACTCGGCGGCAGCTGCGGTGGCTGGGCGAACAACCCGGCCACCGCTCGCGCTATCCACCGCCACGCGCAGATCGGTCACCGCTGCGCGGCGGCTGTTTGTTGCCGCCCACGCCGCCTACGCCGGGCACGCTGGCCTGTGCTGCATGGGCTGGTCTGTGTGACTGATGGAATGGGGGTATGACGACGACAGACTGTCGGCCGGTGTTGCGGTTTGAGGATGCGGCCAGCGAGGGACTGTACAGGGCGACCTATGGGGCGGCGCTCGAGAACTTGCTGGGGATCAATACCGTTCCGTTCGGCGAGGTGCATGCCAGGAGTGGGCTGATGGATCCGGGGGTCGGGATGGTCCGGGCCGGAGGTGGCTACGCGCAGCCGTGGACGCGGGATGCGACGATCAACAGCTGGAACGCGACGAGCTTGCTGGCGCCTGCGCTCGCGGCGAACACGCTGTGGGCGGTGGTCGAGAAGGATGCCGCGGGCAAGCTCATGGTGCAGCAGGACAGCCAGCAGTGGGATCAGGTGATCTGGACTGTGGGTGCCTGGCACCACTATCTGGTGACCGGCGACCGGGACTTCCTGCAGCGTGCGTACGACGTTGTCACGCACACGCTCGCCCTCCGCGAGCAGGCCGCCGTCTTCGGCCGCGACGCCCGGTACGGCCTCTTCACCGGTCCGTCGTTCTTCAACGACGGCGTCTCCGGATTCCCGGCGCCGACGGCGGGCGGGGACGAGTCGCGGGGCAGCGAGAGTACGTCGTACCCGGATGTCGTCTCCGCCATGTACCTGAGCACCAACGCCCTGTACTACGCGGCCTACGTGCGTGCGGCCGAGATGGCGGAGGCGCTCGGCCGGCCGGCTGATGGCCATCGAGCCAAGGCGGCAGCGATCAGGCAGGCGATCAACCAACACTTCTGGAACCCGCGAACCGGAAGCTACAACTATGAGCTCACCGCTGACGGGAGGCCAGGCCCGTACCAGGAAGGCACAGGACTGGCGTTCAGCCTGCTCTTCGGGATCGCCGACGCCGCGCAGGCCAGTTCCCTGATCTCAAGTGCGCAGCGGATGACCTGGGGCATGCCCGACACCTATCCGCACTGGGCCAGGTACTCCAGCGTCGAACCCGGACGGCACAACGCGATCGTCTGGCCGCTCGTGCAAGGACTCTGGGCAAAGGGCCTGGCTGGGCACGGCGATGTGGAGGGGTTCGCAACCGAGACCAGGCTGCTCGCGGAGTTGGTCAGGGACAGTGGCGGTTTCTGGGAGATCTACGACGGGAACACAGGTGCCGTCGAGGGCGGCTACCAGGGCGCGACCGGCGTCCTGAAACGCCGCTGGGAGTCGCAGCCCGACCAGACCTGGTCGGCGACGGCATTCATCGACATGATGCACACCGGCCTGTTCGGAATGACGTTCGACGGCCGCGGCCTCACCTTCGCACCGTCACTTCCGTCCGGCTGGGGCAATGTCACGCTCAGCGGCGTACGCTACCGCGACGCAGTCCTGACAGTGACCCTTCGCGGTACGGGCAATGTCATCCGCTCTTTCCACCTCGATGGCATCGCGTCCACGAAGTACGGCGTACCGGCCTCCCTGCACGGACACCACACGATCGAGATCACCCTGGACTCGTAGCAGTGCAGAATCCGCTCAGCTTGCAGTACCTGGGGTTGGGCGGTCGGCGAGTTTCAGCCAGATGACGCCGGTGATGATGACGGCCAGCCACAGGGCTTTCGTTGCGGACAGGGTCTCGTCGAAGAAGACCGGGCCGAGGGCGGCGGCGCCGACGGCGCCGATGCCGGCCCAGACGGCGTACCCGATGCTGACTTCGATCGTGCGGAGGGCTCGGCTGAGCGCCCAGAGCGTGAGCAGGAAGAACACGACGGCGACGGCGGACCAGGTCCGGACCGTGAAGCCGTGGCTGCCGGCGACGGAGAGGGCGTATCCGATCTCGAAGACGCCGGCCATGAGCAAGGTGAGCCAGGCGGTGCGCGGAGACATGGGGAGGCTCCTCAGACGGTGAGTTGGAGGCCGACGACGCCGCCGATGACGAGGGTGATGCCGATTGCCTTGCGCCAGGTGAGTTGCTGGCCGAAGAGCAGGGCGCCGAGCAGTGTGATGCCGACGCCGGCTAGTGAGGTCCACAGGGCGTAGCCGACGCCTACGTCGAAGGTGAGGAGGGCTCGGCTGAGGAAGTAGGTGCCTAGGGCGCCGGTGATGAGAGTTGACGCGGTCCAGGCGCGGTGGGTGAAGCCTTGGGCCTTGCCGGCGGAGATCGCTACGGCGATCTCGAAGACCACGGCGATGGACAGGTAGAGCCAGTGCATGAGGTTCCTTTCAAGGGGTGCCTCATCAGGGTCAGACTTCACACCGGTGTGAAGTGCAAGACTGGGTCCATGCGCATCGGAGAACTCGCGGACGCCACCGGCGTCAGCACGCGCTCCCTGCGGTACTACGAGGAGCAGGGCCTGATCCGCTCGGACCGCACCGCCGGCGGCTGGCGCGAGTTCGACGAGCCGATGGTCGAGCGGGTCGTGATGATCCAGCACCTACTCGCAGCCGGTCTGGGCAGCGCGACCATCGGCGAGTTGCTCCCATGCCTGGAGGCACCCCCGGCCGAGCGCACCGGCGTACTCGAGGTCCTCCTCGCCGAAGGAGTCGAGCGCCTCGAAGCCAAACGCCGCGAAATAGACCGAGAACTAGAGGTCCTCCAAGCCCTCCGCCAGGACGTCAGCATCCCGACCGCGGCTAGCTGAGCAGGCTGAGCGCGCGCTCCCGGTTGGCGCGATGGGTGAGGATCTCGGCGCGGTTGTGCGCGGACTCGTTCACGGCTGTCGTGTGGGCGCGCGGGGTCAGGTGGTCGACGTACAGCGTGCCGGCTAGGTGTTGGGTTTCGTGGAGCAGGCAGCGGGCCAGGTAGCCGGTGGAGTCGAGGGTGAAGGGGTGGCCTTCCAGGTCTTGGGCGTGGAGGGTGGCTCGGGTGGGGCGGGGGAGGTGGGCGTTGGCGCCGGGGAGGGAGAGGCAGCCTTCGGTGCCGGGTTGGGTGCCGAAGAGGGCGGTCATGGTTTCGATGCGAGGGTTGAACGCGTGGCCGACGTGGCGGTCGCCGTGTTCGTCGGTGAGGTCGTAGACGAACAGCTGTGCGTCGACGTCGACCTGGTTCGCGGCGAGGCCGCAGCCCTCGGCGATCCACATCGTGGTGAACATGTCGTCGATCAGCGCACCCCAGCGCGCCGCGCCGAACTCGGTCACCGGCCGGCACGGTCGGTGCAGGATCTCCTCGCCGTACTCCGTGATCCGCCGGGGCGTGCCGCGCCGTACCTCGTCGGTCAGCTCGGGCAGGCGGCGGCTCAGGCGCCCCTGGATGTACGTCGGCATACAAAGATCGTAGTCTGCAAAGTCTGAGCTTTGCAAAGCTCCGAGTTAGGATGCGGCATGGCCGAGCAACGCAGTACGCCGAACCGCCGCGACGTCGTCCGCGCGCATCCGCTGCGGGAAGCGCTGCTGGACCTGATCGACCGGGACGGTACGACGACCTCCACGATCGCGGCGCGGGAACTGGGGGAGAGCACGGGGTCGTGCTCGTTCCACCTGCGACGGCTGGAGGCGCTCGGGGTGATCGAGGCGGTGCCGGGCGCGGCGGGGCGGGTGAAGCCGTGGCGGCGGATGCGGGTCGAGCAGGCGACGCTCAACCGCGAGCTCGAGGACACGGCGTACGCGAGCTGGCTGACCGCGAAGACGTCCGACGACGAGGACTTCGCGTTCAGCGAGGTGGTGACGCTGGCCGACGGGGAGCTCGCCGAACTGCGCGCCCGCCTGCATCGGGTACTCCGCGACTTCGTCGGCTCCGAGCCGAGATCGGACGCTGCGACACCGACCGCGGTGATCATCCGCGCCTTCCCGCTTCGTGAAGAGCAGTAGATCGAGGGAACCGCCCGGGAACTCACCGCGTCAGCGCAGGAGACGGCACCCAGTCGACTACGGAGTTCCCATGACCTACGGCCAGCCGGACCGCAACGCCAACCAGCAGCAAGGAGGCGCCGGGTATCCGCAGCACCTCTGGCCCGACTACTCGCAGGATCCGACCGACCCTGCTTGGCAGCCTCGGCCGATCCCGGCACAGCGGAAGAGTACGGCGTTGCTGGGCGTCCTCGCCTTCGTCCTCGGGCTCGCCGCCCTGGTGGCGCCGTTCCTGCCCATCGACATGACGGGATTCCGCCAGTACGCCGCTTTCCCGTTCGCGCTGCCGGGTGTCGGGCTCGCGATCGCGGGACTGATCGGCCCCCGGCGCGGGAAGCCGCTGGCCGTGGTCGGCGCGGTCCTGTGTGGGCTGGCGCTCGGCGTCGGCGCGATCATGCTGGTCAGCTACCTCTGACCGGGCCTGAGATCGTCAGCCGGTGTCCTTCCGGCAGCGCCAACGTGAACGTACGCCGGTACCACGACGTGTCCTCCGGCGCCGTCGACTCGACCAGGCCGGCGGCTAGCGCGGCGTCGTACAGAGGATCGACGAGTACGCCGACGTCGAACGTGATCGTCGCGGGCGAGATGGCACCGGCTGCGCGCCGTACCTCCAAGCCGCTCTGACCGTTCCACTCGGTGAAGCCGAGATGCACGAGGCCGTCGAGCTCGAACCGGATCTGGAGCCCGAGCAGCTCACACAGCAACCGCGCGGTGGCGGCGAGGTCGCGGACCTCGAGCACCGGCATGATCCCGAACGTGGTCGGATCGGTCGGCTTCGCGGCGCGGCCCATCACGACGGACTGTGCGATCTCGCCGGGCAAGGTCCGCGGCAGTCGGCCGACGAGGTCGAGGCCGGCGTACCGGGCGACGGCGAGCGACCGTACGTTGCGTGAGTCGATCCACGCCTCGACGCCGGTGATCGACGGTTGCTCGAGCAAGTGGTCGACGACGGTGCGAGCCGCCTCGCTCATCAGCCCGGCGCCCCATCGATCGCGCTGCAGGTACCAGCTCAGCCCGCGGATAGAGCTGCCTTGATCCGAGAACACCGCGATCACGCCGACTGCGGTCGTCTCGGGCCGAACCCGCAGTACCCACGTCCAGCCGCCGTTGTCGCCGAACTCGCGCTCCAACCGCTCCCGCGACTCGCTCTCGGTCGTCGTCGGAGTCATGTATCCACCCCGGGCCCACTCCGGATCCGAGAACATCGCGTGCAACGCCGGCAGATCGCGCTCCAGCTCGAACTTCACGAGATCGAGCCGAGATGTCTCGAGCATCTGGGTGGACCCTTCGCTTGGGGTAAGGATGGGAGGACACCTCCAGGCAACGAAGGGTACGACGATGTCCGACCGCACGCGGCAACCGACCAGCCACGAGCGGATGTCGGGCCGGCCGTGGGATGCGTCGTACCAGGACGGCCCGGCGCCGTGGGACGCTGGTCAGCGTCGAGCCGCGCAGGATCGGGACGCGGATGCACGAGAACGGGGCTCCGGGCTGGCCCGCGACAGTCAGGCGAAACTGAGCATGATCAGGCGGGAGCAGGCCGTCGCCTATCGGTTGCACGTCAACCACCTGGTCGATCGGTTGCCGACGGGATCGCACGAGCAGGCGGCGTACGTCGGTCTACAGGACACCGCGCCCCGGGACGCGCTGCTCGGGCTGCATGCGCGGATGGCGGGGTGCGTGCCGTCGGACTGGGAGCATCCGACGTTGATCCAGACGTACAGTCCGCGGGCGGCGGTGTATGTGCTGCCGGTGCGTGATTTCGGGGTGTTCACGCTGGGGCGGTTGCCGCTCGACGCGGACGCAGTACGGCGGATCGACCTACTCGCGGACCGGCTGTGCGCGAGGCTGGACGGGGGTGAGCGGCGCGGCGGAATGGGGCATGAGCTACGTGAGGCGTGTGCGAGCGGGCGGATCGCGGTGCGGTGGGACACGAGCTCGTTGTGGGCGCGAGAGGTGCCGCGGCCGGCGATCGACGTCGCCGCGGCTCGGGTGGAGCTGTGTCGGCGGCATGTTCGTTGCTTCGGGCCCACAACGCCGAAGGCGTTCTCGTGGTGGTCCGGGTTGTCGCCGGCCGACGCCCGCACCGTCTGGGACTTGCTGGCTGACGAGTTGGTCGAGGTCGACTTCGACGGCGTTGCCGGGTGGATTCTTCGGGCGGACGAGGAGTCGTTGCGATCGGCAACGTCGCCGCGTGGGGTTCGGTTGCTGGTGGCATCGGATCTACGGTTGTTCGGGCGGGATCACGGCGGCCGGTTCGTGGGCCCCGGTCTGCGGGAGCTGACGCCGGTCGCGGATTCCTTTCATCCGAACGGATTGCTGGTCGACGGACGGATCGTCGGCGCGTGGGGGCGGAAGGGCGGGCGGGTCAGCGTGGTGCTGGCCGAGAAGCTGGGGGCGGCGCAGTACGAGGCTGTGGAGGCGGAGGTCGCGAGTATGCCGGTGCGTGATCCGCAGCTGTCAATCAGCTGAGGGGAGCGCGTCGAGGGGCTTGCGGTTGCTGCGGAAGTTGGCGCGGAGGAGGCCGACGTTCACCTCGGGAAGGTGGAGTTCGATCAGGTCGTAGGTTTCTTCGACGAGGTCTTGCAGTAGTTGGGCGCCTTCGGGCGCGGGGCGGTTGAAGACGGCTCGGATACGGGCGGCCAATGATGGTGGCGCCAACGACAGGTCGAGGTTGTCGAGGCGTTTGAACGCGGACGGATGGCCGCAGTACATGCCGTTGAGGGCGTGCAGGACGGTCAGCAGCTGGCTCGCGATACGCATGAACTCGCGGGCGAGCAGAAGCGGGTTGTCGCGGTCGACGAGCATCTGCCAGCGCCAGAACTGCTCGATGTTCCCGTCCCGCCGTACGACGGCGATCGCGAGCTCCCGGGGATAGGTCCGCGCGCGCTCCTGCCAGCGGGCGACAACGTCGGCACGCCGGCCGCGGACGTCGCGACCGTCCACGACGCCCTTGATCGCGTCCAGGCTGGGTCCGTCGGGGCGGTGGTCGGTGAGTACGTCGTCCAGCATGTCTTCGGCGGCAGAGGTCAACGTGTGCACGACCTCGACCATCAGACCGTCGGGTCGCGCGGCGCCGAGGTAGATGTGGTCGTACCAAGGCGGCGAGCCCTCATTCACCGTCCGGATATCCGCTGCTCGCGCAGCATCAGCCACCGCCACCCGCTCAGCCAGCGTGGGTCGCCGCTCCCAGAACACCCCGACCTCGACGTCCGACCACCGATCCGCATCGCCGCGTGCGGTCGACCCACTCACCATCACTGCGTCAACTCCATCGGCTGCCGCAAACGCCTCCACCACGGGGCCCACAGCTTCACGCCGCCACCGAGCCGCCTCCGTCGCCCCAGAGCCACCGCCGCTTGGTCGGTTCATCACGGCAGTAGATCACGCAGTCGGCCGACCGATCGGCGACAATCACTCCATGCCAGCCCTCTCGACCTGCCCCTGCGGTCAAGACGCGCCGTACGCCGCCTGCTGCGGCCCGCTCCACCGCGGCGAGACAACCGCGTCCACCGCAGAGCAGCTGATGCGCTCCCGCTACACCGCCTTCGTGATGCACAACGCGCCGTACCTGCAGCAGACGTGGTCGCTGACCACCCGCCCGGCCCACATCGACTTCGACACCACCCGGGAGTGGACCGGCCTGCAGATCATCGGAACCACCGGCGGCAGCCCCTTCCACTCCGACGGCACCGTCGAGTTCCGCGCCCACTACACCGCCGCCGGCACCCCCGGCATACAACAAGAAAACAGCACCTTCACCCGCGAAGCCGGCCACTGGGTCTACGTCGCAGCTCTCTGAACTGACCGAGCCGCCAGACCCGCAGATGGGGTACCCATCGCCCGACGCTGACCGTCCTCCGCCTGACCGACGACGAACTGATCTACCTACATCTGATCGGAAGCACCCGAATACCTCGAGCGGACATCGCCTTCGCAAAGTTCGACTACAAACCACCGAAATGACCGCAACTGAGCTCTCTGGCGGCCCCCCAACCCCCGACAGCGCCGCATACCAAATCACCCACTGGGCCAAAGCCTCCCAGCCACCTACAGCCCCGCGGAGCTGACCCTCAAGGCAGGGTGACGGGTGTACGTCGGGGCATGACGGGTCGATAATTGCCCGGGTCGGCGCTGGGGGCGGTGCCGCGAGGGGGGAACATCATGGGGATCAGTCATCGCTGGTTGGGATCGAAGCTGTTGGTCGCAGCCGGATTGCTCGTTGGTTGCGCGGGGTGTGTCATCAACGCGCCATCGGCGTCACCGAGCAAGGTTGAGGCGCCACAGAGCACTTCTCAGGCGCCGACACCCAGAGTGCTGGTGACATCGCCGCCGCCGAGAGACAGTCCAACCAGCCCGGCACCGGCACGTCGTGCTCTGACGGGCCCTGGGACGTACACGTTCTCGTACCACGGTGCGGTGGGCACGATCCAGGTACCCGCGAACATCAAGGACCCCCGGCTGGAGCCGTACGGCGACTACCGGCGGGCCGCCAACGCGCGACCCATCACGTACCTGATCGCGCAGGTGGACAATCAGTCGGACGACACGATCAACATGTACGAGGTCGTGGTCGTCACCAACGACGGGAAACAGATCGAGGCAACGTCGATCAGCAACTACGTTGACACCTGGCGAGATTCGTTCGCAGGCGATGCCATGAAGTACAACCAAGGGATCGAGTTGTCGAACTCGAGCAACTTCTATTTGCTTCCAGGTGCGAAGGGAACTGCGTTTCTCGGTGCCGAGCAGCCGATCACGACTGTCAAACGAGTCTTCGTCTACCCGGCCGGTGCCTTTGATCGCGTCGAGGCCGAGAGGATCCGGTAGACCGGACTGAGCTACCGGATGGCTCGGGTTGCGGTGCGGCCGGCGCTGGTCAGTAGGGTGCCTATTGCTACTCCTACGGCGAGGTTGATGACGGCGGTGGCGATCTTTGAGGAGGTTTCGCCGCCGGCGACGAAGGGGGCGGCTGCGGCTGCGACGGTGGCCAGGGCGATGATCCAGCCGAAGAACTCGAACGGGCGTGGGGTGGACGCCAGGAGCAGGTGGAGCAGGCCTGTGGCGACGAGGGCTGCCAAGGCGCAGAACAGGGCGTACGTCATCGTGTCGGCGTCGCCCCAGGTGCCCTCGCCCTCGGGGGCGAGGACCGGGATGTCGAACACGCCGCGGGCGAGCAGGATGCCGACGACCGCTATCAGGGCCGTCACCACGGCGGTTGCGGCGCCGGCCGACCAGAGTCGGGCGGCCGCGATCGGTGGCGCACCGCCTTGCGGGGGTTGAGGCGTCATTCCCCGAGCCTGACCGGAGATCGCGGCGAATTCATCACCCCATCCGGTTGAGTCGGCGCTCGGGCGTCCTAGGTGCGGGGCGCGCTGGGCGGGGGCACTCATCCGGATGGGGTGAGGTGCCCGAGCGGCCGCCGGGACACCATCCAGGGGTGATCTGTCGCCGGCTCGGTGGCGGCCCACCGCACGAGAGGAGACGGCAGGATGGCTGCGAAAAGGGCTGGGCGGCGATGACCGGCGTCGTCGTGTTCGCCGGCGCGCTGCTCATGATGACCGGTCTGGTGAACGTCTTCGAGGGGTTCATCGCGCTGTTCTCGGACGAGCGCCTGGTGATCACCCGGGAGAACCTGATCATCGTCGACGTGACCGCCTGGGGATGGCTGATCCTGATCTTCGGCCTTCTCCTGATCGGGGTCGGCGCCTGTCTGCTGATGGCACAGACGTGGGCAAGGATCGCCGCGATCGTGCTCGTCTGTCTGCACGCTGTCACGCAGGTCGCCTGGCTCGGCGCCTATCCGGTCTGGGGGTTGTTGATGATCGCGCTGGACGTGCTCGTGCTGTTCGCGCTCACCGCCCGGTGGAGCGGAGTACGCGACGCGCTTGGCGATTCGGGCGGAACCCAATGGAGCGGCCAGGAGGCGGCCGATCTCACCGCCGCCGAGCGACGCAGGCCGCCGCTCAGTTGACCGTGGGAGCCGTCCCGAACGAGACGGCTCCCGTCAGTTCACTCCGCGACCTGGTACGTCGGGGTGACGATGGCCCGCGCCAGCGTGTGGAAGGCCAGGTTGAACCCGACTACGGCCGGGGACGCGTCGGAGTCCACGTCGAGTGCCTCCACGTCGATGGCGTGTACGACGAAGTAGTAGCGGTGGATCTGGTCGCCCGCGGGCGGGGCCGCGCCGCCGAAGTTCTTCGCGCCGAAGTCGTTGCGGACGTGGAAGGCGCCGTTGTCGAGGCGCTCCGGGGCGCCCGCGCCGGCCGGGAGCTCGGTGACGGTCGCGGGGAGGTTGACCAGGACCCAGTGCCAGAAACCGGAGACGACCGGCGCGTCCGGGTCGTAGCAGGTGACGACGAAGGCCTTGGTCTCCGCCGGGAACCCGGACCAGCTGAGCTGCGGCGACTTGTTCCCACCCGCGAACGCGTGGTCGTCGGACAGCGGCTGACCGTCGGCGACATCGGTGCTGGTGACGGTGAACGAGCCCGTCTTGGGGAGCAGTTCGTACGGGTCCGGGGCGACGGGACGATCGAGCGACATCTGTGATCCTCCGAGAGGTGCGACGTGTGGTGATTCCGACATTACTGTCCACATCCCGCCGACCCACCCCAGGGCACCCGATCGGAGATGCGAAGATCGAGCCGGTACGGCGTGGCCCAGGAACTGATGGAGGATTCAGTGGACGGCGTGGTGGACGAGTATCTGGAGCGGATCGCTCCCGCGGACGCGGCGGCGATGCGGGCGGCCGAGGAGCGGCACGCGCAGCTGACGAAGCCGGCCGGGTCGCTCGGCGTACTCGAGGAGCTGTCCGTGCGGGTGGCCGGGATGACCGGGACCTGCCCGCCGCAGGTGCCGCAGCCCGCCGTGGTGACGGTGTTTGCGGCGGATCACGGCGTACACGCTCAGAATGTCTCGCCGTGGCCGCAGGAGGTGACCGCCGCGATGCTGGCGAACTTCGCCGCCGGCGGTGCCGCCGTGAACGCGTTCGCGGCGAACAACCGGGTCGACGTACGGGTCGTGGACGTCGGCGTGGCGACGCCGGTGGAGCAGTTGGACATCGTCCACGCGAAGGTCCGCCCGGGCACCCGCGACCTGTCCCAGACCGACGCGCTCACCGAGGACGAGGCCCGCGCGGCGATCGCCGTCGGGTTCGAGCTCGCGGACAAGCTGATCCAGGACGGGTACCGCTGCCTGCTGACCGGCGACATGGGCATCGCCAACACGACCGCCTCCGCCGCCCTGATCGCGACCTTCACCGGCGCGACCGCGGACGCCGTCACCGGCCGCGGGACCGGCATCGACGACGCGGCGCTCGCCCACAAGACCTCCGTCGTACGGGCGGCCCTCGCGCTCCACGACGTAGCGGCGTCCGACCCGCTCAAGGCGCTCCAGGCGTACGGCGGTCTCGAGCACGCCGCGCTGACCGGATACATCCTCGGGGCCGCGGCCAACCGCACGCCCGTGATCCTCGACGGCGTGATCGCCGGTGCGGCCGCGCTCGTGGCGCAGGCGTTCCACCCGGCCGTCATCGACTACTGCGTCGCCGGCCATCGGTCCGCCGAGCCCGGTCACGCGGTCGCGCTGAAGAAGCTCGGCCTGCAGCCGCTCGTGGACCTCGATCTCCGGCTCGGTGAGGGGACCGGCGCGGTGCTCGCGTACCCGATCCTGACCTGCGCCGTGCGCGCGCTCGCCGAGATGGCAACCTTCGAGGACGCGGGGATCGGTCAGTGACGCATCAGTACCTGTCCGGTCTCGTCCTCGACGGGCGGCGCGTGGTCGTCGTCGGCGGAGGCGGGGTCGCGCAGCGCCGGCTCCCGCGGTTGCTCGAGTCCGGTGCTCGGATCGACCTGATCTCGCCGTCGATCACACCGACCATCGAGGGCCTGCTCGGTAACCCGTCGCTGACGTGGATCGAGCGCGGGTTCGAGGACGGTGATCTCGACGGCGCCTGGTACGTCGTGGTGGCTACGGATGATGCCTCGGTCAACGATCGGGTGTCGGCCGAGGCTGAGGAGCGGCGGATCTTCTGTGTGCGTTCCGACGACCGTTCCCGGGCGACCGCGTGGACGCCGGCGTCGGGGCAGCACGACAACGTGACGATCGGCGTACTGGGCGGGGGCGATCACCGGAAGTCGGCCGCCGTACGGGACGCGATTCTCGAGGGGCTGCGGACAGGTGAGTTGGCTGCGCGGGACGTGGATCGGCGACCAGGGGTGTACCTGGTCGGTGGCGGACCGGGGGATCCGGATCTGATCACGGTGCGCGGGCGGCGGTTGCTGGCCGAGGCTGATGTGGTGGTGGCGGATCGCTTGGCGCCGCAGCCGTTGCTGGACGAGTTGCATCCCGATGTCGAGCTGTTCGACGCGGCGAAGTTGCCGCGCGGGCGGGCGGCGCAGCAGGAGGAGATCAACCGGATCCTGGTTGAGCGCGGGCGCGCCGGGAAGGTCGTCGTACGGCTCAAGGGTGGGGATCCGTACGTGTTCGGCCGGGGTTTTGAGGAAGCGCTGGCGTGTGCTGAGGCCGGGGTGCCGTGGACGGTAGTGCCGGGGATCACCAGCTCGATCTCGGTGCCGGCGGTGTCGGGGATCCCGGTGACGCATCGCGGGGTGACGCACGAGTTCACGGTGGTTTCGGGGCATATTCCGCCGTCACACCCCGACTCGTTGGTCAACTGGGATGCGCTGGCGCAGCTGCACGGGACGCTGGTGTTGCTGATGGCGGTGGAGAACCTGCCGGCGATCGCCGAGCGGTTGGTTGCCGGGGGCAAGCCTGCGGAGACGCCGGCGGCGGCGATCGCGGACGGGACGCTCCCGGGTCAGCGGATGGTGACATCCGATCTGGCGGGGATCGCTCAGGCGATGAAGGACGAGGGCGTCGGCGCTCCGGCGATTGTTGTCATCGGCAACGTGGTTGATGTGGCTGCGCAAGCACGATGAGTCAATTGGTCGAGATCCAGGACGCGGCGGATCCGCGGCTGGCTGACTATGTGCAGTTGCGTGAGGTCAATCTGCGGCGGTTGCTCGAAGAAGAGCATGGCTTGTTCATTGCCGAGGGCGCCAAAGTCATCCGGCGGGCCGCGGAGACCGGGTACGAACCACGGTCCTTCCTGCTCGCCCCACGTTGGCTGGACTCATTGCAGGACGTGCTCGACAAATGGCCGGACACACCTGTGTACGTCGTGTCGGAGGAGCTGGCCGAGCAGGTCACCGGGTTCCACGTCCACCGCGGCGCGCTCGCGTCGTACAAGCGTCGCGCGGCTGTCCAGCTAACAGATCTGCTGACCGACGACGTACGCCGGATCGCAATCTTCGACGATATCGTTGACCACACCAACGTAGGCGCCGGCTTCCGGGCCGCGGCCGCGCTCGGCGTCGGTCTCGTCCTGGTGACGCCGACCTGCGCCGACCCGCTCTACCGCCGCTCGATCAAGGTCTCGATGGGAACCGTCTTCCAGGTCCCCTGGACGCGCCTGCAGAACTGGCCCGGCGACCTGCGACTCCTCCAGCAGAACGGGTACGTCGCCGCCGCGATGGCGCTCGCCGACGACTCGATCACGCTCGACGAGCTGGCCGACCGCAAGGACGACAAGCTCGCGCTGATCTTCGGCACCGAGGGCCACGGCCTCAAGCCGCACGTGCTCGAACAGGCAGACCTGACCGTACGCATCCCGATGGCAGGCGGCGTCGACTCCCTCAACGTGGCATCCTCAGCTGCAGTAGCGTTCTACGCCACTCGTTGAGGGGGAGCCATGCGTACGACGGAACGCCTGGTACTGCGCCCGTTCCGCGACACGGACCTGGACCCGTGGGCCGCCCTCAACGCGGACCCGCAGGTCACGCAGTACCTCGGAGGCCCGCTGAGCCGGGCCGAGTGCGACCGGGACGCGGCCGGGATCAACGAGCTGTACGCGGCCCAGGGGTACGGGTTCCTCGCCGTCGAGCGTCGTACGGACGGTGTCTTTCTCGGCGCCTGCGGTCTGTCGAAGGAGCAGTGGTACCCGGACGATCTCGAGATCGGCTGGCGGCTGGCCCGCGAGTACTGGGGCCACGGCTACGCGAGTGAGGCCGCGGCCTCCTGGATCGAGCACGGGTTCACGGTGCTCGACCTGCCGCGCATTATTGCCGTGACCGACACCCCGAACGTCCGTAGCATCGCGGTCATGCGCCGGCTCGGGATGAGCTTCGACCACGAGGCGGTGCTGACGGAGGACGGCGTACCGTTCGACGCCACCATCTACGCGCTGACGGCGGAGGCATGGCGAACAAGCAGAAGGTAGTGCTCGTCGCCGGGATGCAGGCGGCCGGGAAGTCCACGATCGCACCGTTGCTCGCGGCAAGGATGGGTCCGCCCGCGGCGACCCTCGACGGCGACGTGTTCTACCGCGGCGTCGTCGCCGGCGCGGAGATCATGACCCCGGAGCCGTCAGCTGAGGCGGTCCGTCAGTTGGAGCTGCGGTACGACGCGAGCGCTCTCGTAGCGCAGCACTACGCCGATGCCGGATTCGACTTCGTCTGCAGCGACATCGTCCTGGGGGAGCACGTCGAGCGATGGTTCTCGCGGCTGCGGGGTGTCGACCCGTACCTGGTCGTACTCGTGCCGTCGGTCGAGTCGATCGTCGAGCGGGAGATCGGGCGTGGCGGCAACAATTCGTACCGGGACTGGGGGTCCTCGTTGGAGGACGGCGTACGCGCGCTGATGGCGAGCCTCGACGAGACTCCGCGCCGGGGTCTGTGGCTCGACACCACCGGGCAGACCCCGGCCCAGACCGTCGACGAGATCGATCTGGAGAAGGCCCGCTGGTAGATCAGGTGGCGGGGGTGTCCTCGTGGTCGTCCTCGTGCTCGATCATCGGGGAGACCGGCCAGTCGGACGGGTAGTCCGGGGCGAACTCCTCGGCCTCCGCGAACAGACGCTTCTTGTACTTGCGCGACAGCCGGTCGCCGAACACCATGCCCTGGGTGTGGTCGGTCTCGTGCTGCAGGCAGCGGGCCAGCAGACCATTGCCCTCGAAGCTGACCGGCTCGCCGTGCTCGTCGACGCCGGTGACCTTCGCGAAGTCCGGGCGGGCGCACTTGGTGAACGCTCCGGGCAGCGACAGGCAGCCTTCGTCGCCCTCGTCCAGATTGCGGTCCTTGCCCTCCGGAACCTCGACCGTCGGGTTGCACACGACGCCCTGCACCCGGTTGCCGTCCTTGTCGGGGCAGTCGAACACGAAGACCTGCAGGTCGACACCGACCTGGTTCGCGGCCAGGCCGACACCCTCGGCCGCGTTCATCGTCGCGACCATGTCGGCGATCAGCGTCTGCAGCTCGTCCCCGAAGTCGGTGACGGGCTTGTTGACCCGGTGCATGACATCCTCACCCCAGCGGGTGATAGGCCGCACCGAACCGTTCCCAGGCAACGTAGACATGCCGGAAATCTTAGGCCATCGCTGCCGCGCGGACTGCCGGGTGGCCGCGCTCGGCGACCACCCGGCAACAGGCGTTACTTGGCGTTGACCTCGTCGCGCCAGGTGACCCACTCGCGGAGCAGGCCGAGGTCGTAGTCGGGACCGCCGGCGTGCACGGTGAACAGCCGGGTGCCGACGTCGAGCAGCTGCTTGCCGGTCTCCTCCGGACGCTTGTCGCCGACGGCGACCGAACGCTCGATCTCGCCCGGGTCGCGCCCGATCGTCTTGCAGTGCTCGTCGAGGACGGCGTGCTTGTGCGCGATCGTCTCGGCGTCGCCGAAGCCGTGCCAGATGTTCGCGTGCTGCGCCACCAGCTTGAGCGTCTTCTTCTCGCCGCCGCCACCGATCAGCACCGGGATGTCGCGGGTCGGCTTCGGGTTGAGCTTGGTCCAGCGCTGCTCGATCCGCGGCAGCGCCTCGCCGAGGGCGTCCAGCCGGCCGCCCGCCGTACCGAATTCGTAGCCGTACTCGTCGTAGTCCTTCTCGAACCAGCCGGAGCCGATGCCGAAGATCAGCCGGCCGTCGCTGATGTGATCGACCGTGCGCGCCATGTCGGCGAGCAGGTCGGGGTTGCGGTAGGAGTTGCAGGTGACCAGGGCGCCGATCTCGACCCGCTCGGTCGCCTCGGCCCAGGCAGCCAGCATGGTCCAGCACTCGAAGTGCAGACCCTCGGGCTCACCGCTGAGCGGGTAGAAGTGGTCCCAGTTGAACACCACGTCGACGCCGATCTCCTCGGCCGCGGCGACGGTACGCCGGATGTCGGCGTACTGGGCGTGCTGGGGCTGGACCTGCAGACCGATCCGTACCGGGAAGGCGCCGTACGGACGGTCGGTGGACTCGGAAGCTGTCATGGTGAAGATCCTATCCGCCGTTACGGAGGACCCTCCGGATAGGTCCAGAACGAGGAGGTACGACGGATGCCGGACGAGAGTGACGTCGACGAGTTCGCGCGGCTGTTCACGCGGTTCCTGGAGCGGATGCAGGCCGGCGGGCAGCGGACCACTCGCGAGAGCCTGCGGGACCGGCTCCGGGAGCATCTCGGCGTGGACCCCGAGCAGGTGCCGGTGGTGTCGTCGAGCTTCCCGCCGTACGACCTGCCGAACGTGCAGCGGGCGATCGAGGCGTGGTTCGACTCGTTCGAGGTGCTCGGGCTGGCGGGGTCGAACCGGGGCCATCACTCGCTGGGGGAGCTGCTGGAGCTGTCGGAGTACGACCGGTTCGGGATCGGGGCGGTGGACTACCAGCGGCTGCAGATCGACGTCGACGAGGAGATGGACTGCGTCGCGTTCGGGTTCTACCTCGGGGTGCAGGGCGAGGACCGGTTCGTGGCGCTGTTGCGGGCGGCGAATCCGCAGTACGGGCGTTCGAGCGTGGATCTCGAGATCCTTGCGGTGGAGAAGGCTGCCGGCGATCGGTTTCTGGGGGCGTTGCCGGGGTTGATCCGGGAGCACAACGTGTTCCGGGGCAAGGTGGTGTCGTTCGAGGGGCACGAGTTCGGGCAGGGCGTCGGGCCGTTCCGGTTGCATCCGCGGCCGGGGATCACGCGGGCGGACGTCGTACTGCCGGAGGGCGTGCTCGAGCGGATCGAGCGGGAGGTCGTCGGGATCGCGGCGCATCGGGAGACGCTGCTGGCGGCGGATCAGCACCTGCGGCGGGGTGTGCTGCTGTACGGGCCGCCCGGGACCGGGAAGACCCATACCATACGGTATGTCCTGTCGCAGTTGCCGGAGTTCACGGTCGTGCTGCTGGCGGGGACGAGCATTCATTTCATCTCGCAGGCGTGTGCGCTGGCTCGGATGCTGCAGCCGGCGCTCGTCGTACTCGAGGACTGCGATCTGGTGGCGGAGGCGCGGGACTACTCGCACGGCTCCGAGAATCCGCTGCTGTTCCAGGTGCTGAACGAGATGGACGGGTTGGCGCAAGACGCGGATGTGGCGTTCCTGCTGACCACGAACCGGGCGGATCTGCTGGAGCCGGCACTGATGCAGCGGCCTGGGCGGGTGGATATGGCTGTCGAGGTGCCGCTGCCGGATGCCGACGGGCGCGGGCGGTTGCTGAGGCTCTACGGGCCTGGGCTCAATCTCTCGCCCGAGGTGGTCGACGAGGTGGTGCAGCAGACGGAGGGCACGACCGCGTCCTTCATGAAGGAGCTGGTACGACGGACGGTGCTGCTTGCGGCGGAGGCGGGGGAGACGCCGTCGGCGGATCACCTCCGGGCCGCGGTCGCGGAGCTGCTGTCGTCCCGCGACACCCTCACCCGCCGCCTACTCGGCGCAACGGGCGGCAAGCCGCACGACAACCACACCGGGCCCGGCGCGGCGCCCGGCACGGCGCCCGGCACGGCGCCCGGCACGGGGGCAGGATCGGGGGCGGCAGCGGGATCCGCAGCGGGACCGGTGCCTGGGCTCGCCGGCTCGGGCGCCGAGCCGGGGGTGGCTCCGCCCGGAGCAGGCGCTGGGTTCGTGGCTCAGCCGGGGCCGATGCCTGGGGTGTACAAGGGGCTTATCGGGTGAAGTAGGTCGCGAGGTGGTTGAGCATGGTGGCGACGCCGGGCTTGATCGGACCTTCCTGCTCGTCCGTGAGGCCGACGCTGCGGTAGTCGAGCTGGGTCTTCCCGTCAGGCAGCCCTGACAGGTCGACGGTGATCTCCTCGGCGGGCTCGTCGAAGTACAGGACCAGGTGGTTCGGCAGGTCCAGCTCGCCGTACCGGAGCGTGAACGGGACCTCGACATCACCCTCGCCGACGAAGACGGCCGAGATCAGTCCGCCCGGACGGACGTCGAGCGTGACCCGGTCGGACGGCGTGGTGAAGCCTTCGGCGAGGAACCAGGCTGCGAACGGCTCAGCCTCGGTGAACGCGCGGACGACCTCGGCGGGCGGGGCGTCGACGACCTGCTGCAACGTGAACATGATCAGAACCTCCAGGTTTGGATGACTCGATCACTGTGCCTGGAGGCGTTTACGGTTTGCTTTCGGTCGGCAGCCGGTCGGCGTAAACCTCGGCCCAGTCGCCCAGCGCGCGGATCGGCACCAGCAGGTCCTTGCCCGCGGTCGTCAGCGAGTACTCGACCCGCGGCGGCGCCTCGGCGTACCGCTGGCGTTCGACCAGGCCGTTGTGTTCGAGGCGGCGGAGGGTCCCGGTGAGGACCTTCTGGCTGATGCCGCCGATCTGCCGACGCAGATCACCGGGACGGGCGGCGCCGTACGAGAGCGAATACAGCACGACCATCGGCCACCGCCCGCTGATCAGCTCGGCGGCGACCCGCGCCTGACAGTCGGAGAAGAATCTCGGCTCCACCCGACCATTGTGCGTCGGTCGATGCACACCGGATGGTGCGTATCGGCTGGGCTGTGTCTGAGGGCATCACCGCAGCCAGAACAAGACGATGCTGGCCATGACGACGCCTGCGCCATAGTGAGGGCGTGTGGAGGTGGGGTTGTCCGCTGGTGTTGGGGTTCTGGGTTGGTACGGGAGCGAATAACCCCCAACGCGCGAGGGCATCCGCTGGTGGTGGCGGGGATGTGCCAGTTGTGGCCACAACGTTCTTGATGAGGCACTGGAACACGTCAGCGCTCACACAACCCGCCGGCGAGGAGGTTGCGGAACCCCGAGCCACGACCACCGGTATTGCCTTCGTCGGCACCCACTCGGCTAGAAGTTGCCTCAAGCAACATCTACAGGCCAAGCGGCTGTGGATAACTGGAATCCCTTGAATACAAGGGCTTGTGGGTTTGAGAACTGTCGGTGGGGGTGTATATCGTCAGTGGCATGGACCTTCTGGACGAGCGGCCGGCGTGGTCGATGAGTGGCGGCGAACTGCTGGCCGCTCTCGACGCCGTGGATGCCGATATCGCCCGGAAGGAGATCTATCGGCTGCAACTTGTCGCACGCATCGACGAGACCGGCTATGCCGAGGAGCTCGGAGCCCGGGACGCCGTCGAGCTGCTGACCCTCCGGCACCGCCAGAACCGTCGCGGCGCCTACCGTGACGTCAAGCTCGCGCGGGCCCTGCCGAAGTACCGTGATGTCTCCGCCGCGCTGGTTGAGGGCACTCCAGCTCCGGGCCTTGCCGACGCGGGACCTGCCGACCGCGGGTGGTTGTTGCGTCCGGCGCAGGCCGCGGCGATCGTGTCCGCCCTGGAGCGGGTGCGCTCGAGGGTGCCGGTCGAAGACCTCGATGTCGCGGAGAAGCAGTTGGTGGGCCTGGCCGCGCACCTTTCGCCAGACGAGCTCCGCGCGACCGCCAAGCAGATCTGTGACCTACTGGACTCTGACGGCCCCGAGCCGGATGAACACAAGGCCTACGCCCGAGAGTCCTTGACACTGGCTCCTGCGGAGAACAGAGTGAAGTTTCGCGGCTACCTCGCCAACGAGAACGCCGAACTCCTCCGAAGCCTGATCCACGCCGGCGCCCGCCCCCACAAGACAATCGACGGCGAGCTCGACCCCCGTCCACGCGACAAGCGCCAGGCCGACGCCCTCAGCAGCGCTTTGACCATCGCCGCAGCTGCCACCGACGCGGGCTGCCAAACCCGCCCGGCAAACGACCCTCCGTCAACGCGGGATGCCGGTGCCCCGGCCGCCGACGCCGGCAAGGATGGATGGACACCTGGTTTCGGGGCGAAGGCGAACATCACCGTCACCATCGACTTCCACGACCTCAGGGCCGCGACCGCCAACGCCACCGGCCAACTCGTGTACGGCGATGGACTGTCCGCGGCGACCATCCGTCGGCTGGCCTGTGACGCAAGGATCCTCCCGCTCGTGCTCGGCTCGAACTCCGAGCCGCTCGACGTCGGCCGGTCGGAGCGACTGGTCACCCGGGCGATGCGCCGCGCCTTGAACGCCCGCGACAAGGGCTGTGTGGTCTGCGGCGCTCCGCCGATCATGTGCGACGCCCACCATGTGAAGTCCTGGATCGAGGGCGGCGAGACCAACATCGAGAACCTCGCTCTGCTCTGTCGCCGACACCACACCGACCTCCACAACGGCCACTGGACCATCACCATCACAGCAGGTGTAGTCGACGTGAGCCGCCCCGCCTGGGCCGACGCACCGCCCAACGCCGCACGACCTGGTTTCCCATCGGATGCAATACGGCCTGGTTCCCGGTCCGGTCCAGCGCACGCGCCATCCGACCCACTCGCGCCTGCACTGCCCCACTCGACAAGCAGTTGGCCGGAGCGGCCGGAGCGCAATGCAACGACGACACCGCCTGAGCCGACGACGACTGCGTCGGTCCGGGAGGCGACGTACCGCGCCATCTGGGGTGAGGACCCCACGCCCCAGACCGAGCCGCCGACCTCGGGTCGGATCACGTCCTCCTGCGACCAGCGGTTTGATCCATGGGCCGAGACCCCGACCGCGCCCACCGGCAGCCCACGATCAAGCATTCCAGTCCGCAACGAACGAGCAGACACGCCCTAGTCGAGACAGAACTCGTTGCCCTCGATGTCTTGCATGTTCTGGCACGACTCGTTGACGCCGTCGTAGCGCAGCAGCTGCCCGCGTACCGCGCCGAGGGCTTCCAGCCGGACGCATTCGGCCTCGAGGACTGCCAGCCGTTCCTCACGCACGAGGCCGGTGCCGACCCGTACGTCGAGATGCACCCGGTTCTTCACGACCTTGCCCTCGGGGACGCGCTGGAAGAACAACCGCGGGCCGACACCGGTCGGATCGACACAGGCGAATGCCGCACCCTGATTCTCAGCCGGGAGCGATTGGTCGAACTCGGTCCAGCTCTCGAAACCCTTCGGCGGCGGCGGTACGACGTACCCGAGCACCTCGCACCAGAAGCGAGCGACGCGCTCCGGATCGGCGCAATCGAAGGTGACCTGGAACTGCTTCACGGACGACATCCGCCCAGCATAGACACCGGAAGGTGCGCATCGGACTGTCTACGTTCGTACCCATGCGAATAGGAACACTGGGCAACGGACTCATGGCCGAGGCGCTCGCCGGCCAGTGGGTCAAGGCCGGCCACGAGGTCATGATCGGCGGCCGCGATCGCGACCGCGCCGTGGAGGCGGCCAAGCGGATCGCCGCCGCGGGTGGGTCGCGGGTGGAGGCGGGGTCGTTGGTGGAGGCGGCGGAGTACGGGGAGGTGGTGTTGCTTGCGGTGCCGGCTGAGGTTGCGGTGGAGGTGGCGGGCTTGGTGGCGGCGGGACGGACGGTGATTGATTGCACGAATGCCTTGGATCACAGGGATTTCACGCTCGCGCAGCCGGCGACGGCCGAGGCGATCGCGCGGGCTGTTCCGGGGGTGAATGTCGTGAAGGCGTTCAACCTCGCGGCGGACGCGGTCTGGCGCAATCCGCCGAGCGGGCTCGGGGTGCCGATCTGTGGTGACGAAGCGGTGGACGTGGTCGCCGGGTTGGTGCGGGACATCGGGGGCGTGCCGGTCGCGGCGGGCGGGCTGGTGCGCGCAAAGTTGCTGGAGGCAACGGCTGCGCTGGCGATCGGGATCTGGGTCGGCGGGGGAGATGTGCGCGGGATGTTCCCGTCGCTAGGCGACGCTTTCGGCGCGGTCCTGCCGGGCGAGTCGTAGGCTCCAGGCCGGGAACAGCAGGTACGTCCCGGCCCAGCTGGCGCCGGCCACGAAGGTCCACACCGGCGCGGTGTCCAGGTCGTCGATCCCCAGGAAGATGCCCGGTACGCCGATGAGCCCGAGCAACATCACCACCCCCGCAACCAGCCCCGTCCGACCCACCTGACGGGCGCTTCCAACCAGCCAGACCCCGATGAGCGCGAACCCCGCGCTCGACCACAAACCGGCGAGGTAGTACCCGGTGATGCCGCTCATTACCAGCACCGTGCCCACGATCGTCAGCACGGTCCCGACCGCGGCAACCCCCACCAACACCCTGGATGGATGGACAAGCCAGGCCAAGACGAGGCTGAGGATGCCGAGCGCCGCGTTGCCGACGTCGTTGATGCTGCCGAAGGGCTCGCCAGTGGCGTAGAAGATGAGCAGGCAGGCGCAGGTGGTGAAGCCCACGATGCTGTGGGCCGTCGCCACCGCTCTAGTGCTCACCCTTGGATGATCGCGCGAAAAGCAGGTTCAGGTCAGCCTGTGGGATCTGGTCGGCGGCGAACGTGATCGTGCCCTTCGTCGCCAGCTCCTCCGCGCTCCGGCGGACGAACCCGAGCGCGGCCCGGGCGATGCTGCCGCCCAGGCTGATCCGCGTCACCCCGACGCCCTGCAGATCGGCGACGGTCAGCGTCGACGTACCGAGGCCGATCACCACGTTCAGCGGCCCGTCGATCTCCTGCACCAGCAGGCGGATCGCGTCCAGATCGTTCACGCCCGGAACGTACAGACAGTCGGCGCCCGCCGCACGGAAACGGTTGGCGCGATCGATCGAGTCCGCCAGCGACGTCGGCGTACGCAGCAACTGCCCGTCCGTCCGCGCCGTCAGCACGAACTCGGACCCCGCGGCCTCCCGCGCCGCGACGATCCGCTCGACTGCGAGCTCGACGTCGTACAGCTCCCGCCCGTCGTAGTCCTCGATGTTCCCGCCCGCCAGCCCGGCCTCGCGGGCCAGCGTGATCGTGTCCGCGACCCGCGCCGGCTCAGCGCCGTACCCGTCCTCGAGATCCCCGTTCACCGGTACGGCGCTCGCCGCCGCGATCTCCCGGACCCGCTCGAACATCGCCTCCCGCGACACCGCCGGCGCGCCGTCGGGCAACGTGTGATCGCCCTTCGCCATCGAGAACGCGATCCCCGCACTGGTCGTCGCGATCGCCGGAAAGCCAGCAGCCGCAAGGATCACCGCACTCCCGGCATCCCAGGCATTCGGCATCACGAAACGATCGGCATGCAACTCGCGGAAAGTCATGCCCCGAGTCTGTCACCCCGACGCTTCGGCACCCGCCGAACTACGACAGCTTGGAGGCAGCCGCCTCGTCCAGCAACCACAGCGTGCGGTTCTGGCCCTTCGGGTGGGCGGCGGGTACGTCGCCCTCGGCGAGAGCCGTCGCGACCGCATCGGCCTTGTCCTCACCGGAGACCACGAACCAGACCTCACGGGTCCGGTCGAGGAGCGGGAAGGTCAGCGACACCCGGGTCGGCGGCGGCTTCGGCGAGTCGTGCACGGCGACCGCTGCGACGTCGATGACCTCGAGCTGCGGAAACCCCGGGAACAGCGACGCCACATGCCCGTCGGGACCGACGCCGAGCATCAGTACGTCGAACGTCGGCGAGCCCGCGGCCTCCAGCTCGGACGCGTACGCCGCTGCCGCCGCTTCGGCGCCTTGCCCGGTGTCCGTGGGCATCGGATGCACGCGCGCCGGGTCGACGTCCAGGGCGGACAGCAACGCGTCCCGAGCCTGCGTCTCGTTGCGCTCGGGGTCGCCTTCGGGCAGGAACCGTTCGTCACCCCACCAGAACTCGACCCGCTGCCAGTCGACCTCCACGCGTGCTGGCGACTCTGCGACCGCCTGGTACACAACCGACGCCACCCTGCCGCCGGTGAGGACGACGTGCGCGATCCCGCCGGTGCTCTGGGCGTCGGCGAGCGCCGTGATGAACCTGCCGGCCACCGAGAACGCCAGGTCCTCGGCATCGGAATGAATCAGCAGTTCCGGATCCACAGTCATCGCTTAGCCGCCGTCCTCTTCGCCGCCGCCTTCTTCCCCGGCGCAGTCTTCTTGGCCGCGGTCTTCTTGGCCGTAACCTTCTGAGCAGCCGCCTTCTTCGCCGCTGCCGGCTTCTCGGCGGCCTTCTTCTGCGCAGCCACGACCTTCTTGCCGGCCGCGGTCACACTCGCCGCCGTCGACTTCCGGGCCGTCGCGTCGACCTTCTTCTCGGCCGCCGGCAGCTGGTCCCGCTCGACCTTGCAGGCCAGCGTCTTCGCGTACACGTCATCCGGATCGAGCCGCCGCAGTTCCTCGCTCAGCAACTCCGACGTCGTACGCCGCTTCAACGCCACCGGCCGATCCGGCTGCCCCGGCACGCTGAACGTCGCCACCGCACCATCCGGCCGCGTCAACGCGATCGCCCCCGACGGCGTGAACAGCCGTACGGCGGTCACGCCCGGCCCGCGCGAATTCCGCTGCTCCACCGGCACCTTGAGCCGCGACTGCAACCACGCAGCCATCAGGTCGGCGCTCGGGTTCCCCTTGGCGGCCGCGACCTCGGCCCCGGTCACCTTCGTCGGGTACTGATCCAGCGCAGCCGCCATCAGCGCACGCCACGGCGTCAACCGCGTCCACGCGAAGTCGGTGTCACCCGGCTTGTACCCCTCGGCCCGCGCACTGAAGTCCACCGAGGCCCTCCGCGTCGCAGCAGCATCCGTCACGCGACGCCGACCGAGCCGCCCGAGCGGATCGTCGGCCGGGACCTTCGGGCCGCCACCCGGCCACCACACGATGACGGGGGAGTCGGGCAGCAGCAGCGGCGTGATCACGGACTCCGGCACCTTCGCCAGCTCACCGTGCAGCCGCAGCAGCACGGCCTCACCGGGGATGCCCTCGCCGACGCGTACTTCGGCGTCCAGCCCGCTCGCGCCCCGGCCGGGCCGCAGGATCGCGACCAGGACCCGGGACGGGTGTTCGCGGCCGGCCTCGTTCGCGGCCTTCATCGCGTCGTGGTGCGACGCCTCGTCGACGACGACCACGATCGTGCCGACCATGCCCATGGCCGGCGATCCCGCGTGCCGACGGGCCTTCAGCAGCGCCGAGGCGATCTCGCTCGACGTGGTGTCGGTCAGGTCGATGATCATGGCCGCCTCCAGGCACGTCCGTCGCGGGCGAGCATCTCGTGCGCCGAGTCCGGACCCCAGTCACCGGACGGGTACTGCTCCGGCTTGCCGTGGCGGGCCCAGTAGTCGAGCACCGGGTCGAGGATCTTCCAGCCCAGCTCGACCTCGGTGTGCTGTGGGAACAGCGGCGGATCGCCGAGCAGTACGTCGAGGATCAGCCGCTCGTACGCCTCCGGGGACGACTCGGTGAACGAACCGCCGTACTGGAAGTCCATGTTCACGTCGCGGATCTCCATCGTCGTCCCGGGCACCTTGGCGCCGAAGCGGATGGTGATGCCTTCGTCCGGCTGGATCCGCAGGACCAGCGCGTTCTGGCCGAGCTCTTCGGTCTCGGTCTTGGTGAACGGCAGGTGCGGCGCGCGCTTGAACATCACCGCGACCTCGGTCACCCGCCGACCGAGCCGCTTACCGGTGCGCAGGTAGAACGGGACGCCCGCCCACCGGCGCGTGTCGACATCCACCCGCAACGCCGCGAACGTCTCCGTCGCCGACGTCGAAGGAATGCCGTCCTCCTGCAGGTATCCCTTGACCTTCACGCCACCGGCCCAGCCGGCCGCGTACTGACCGCGGGCACTGTGTAGGTCAAGCCGCTCCGGCAGCTGTACGGCGTTCAGCACCTTCTTCTTCTCCTGGCGCAGCGACCAGGCGTCGAAGCTGACCGGCTCCTCCATCGCGACCAGCGCGAGCAGCTGGAGCAGGTGGTTCTGGATCACGTCGCGGGCGGCGCCGATGCCGTCGTAGTACCCGGCGCGGCCGCCGATGCCGATGTCCTCGGCCATGGTGATCTGCACGTGGTCGACGTAGTTGCTGTTCCAGATCGGCTCGAACATCTCGTTCGCGAACCGCAGCGCCAGGATGTTCTGGACCGTCTCCTTGCCCAGGTAGTGGTCGATCCGGAACACCGCCTCGGGCGGGAACACCGACTCGACCACGCGGTTCAGCTCGCGGGCGCTCTTCAGGTCGTGGCCGAACGGCTTCTCGATCACGACCCGCCGCCACGAGCCGGGCTTCTCGTCGGTCAGCCCGTGCTCGGACAGCTGCCGCACGACCTCCGGGAACAGCCCCGGCGGGATCGACAGGTAGAACGCGTGGTTGCCGCCCGTACCGCGGGTGACGTCCAGCTCGTCGACCGTCTCGCGCAGCCGCTCGAACGCCACGTCGTCGGTCAGGTCACCCGGCACGAACCGGAAGCCCTCGGAGAGCTGCTGCCAGACCTCCTCGCGGAACGGCGTCCGGGCGTGCTCCTTCACCGAGTCGTGCACGATCTGGGCGAAGTCCTGGTTGGTGTAGTCACGCCGGGCGAACCCGACCAGGGCGAAACCGGGGGGCAGCAGCCCCCGGTTCGCCAGGTCGTAGACCGCCGGCATCAGCTTCTTGCGGGCCAGGTCGCCGGTGACGCCGAAGATCACCAGGCTGCACGGCCCCGCGATCCGCGGCAGCCGCCGGTCCTGCGGATCCCGCAGCGGGTTCCGGTACGGCGTGACGTCGCCCGGCCCTTCGTCGAGCTCAGCGGTCATGGCCCGCTTCCTCCCCGTACTAGTTCGCGAACAGAGCCAGGAGCTGCTGTACGCCGTTCGACACGTCGGTCAGGTGCAGACGCAGTACCGGGCGCCCGCGCTCCGCGAGTACTCCGGCGTCGCCGGCGGCCTGCGCCGTGATCAACGTACCGAAACTGAACGGCCGATCCGGGATCTCCACGTCGGTCGCGTGTGCGCCGGTGATCTGCAGGTACACGCCCTCCGGGTGGCCGCCCTTGTGGTACTGACCGGTCGAGTGCAGGAACCGCGGTCCCCAGCCGAAGGTCACCGGACGACCGGTCTTGGTCGCCAGCGCCGGCCGTACGCCGAACAGGTCCGCGTCCCGCTCGGAGTCCAGGTACGCCATGACTGCGACGTAGCCCTTCGCGTCGAGCTTGCCCAGCAGCGCGTCGACCGCACCCTGCAGCGAGACCACACCGTCCAGCAGTCCTTCGGAGCCACGAACCTCGACAGCGCCCTCGGTGAAGGCGGCCGCCTCCGGCTTCGGCTGCGCGTCGAGCAGACCACGCGCGGCGGCCTTGGCGCTCTCCACGTCCGGCTGGTCGAACGGGTTGATGCCGAGCAGGTAGCCGGCCACCGCCGTCGCCGTCTCCCAGAGCAGCATCTGACCGCCGAGCGAGCCCGAGGTCAGCGCAGTCGGCACACCGCTGGTCGCCTTCTCGGCGAGCAAGGCGTTGGTCAGGTCAGCAGCCTCGCTGTGCAGTTCCGGCGCACCGACCTCGACGGCGACCGGCAGTACGCCGGTGCCGAGCTTGCCGGTGCTCTCCGCGATCAGCTGCTCGGCCCAGTCCGGGAAGCCGACGATGTCGGACCCGTCGGCCGTGATGATCGCCTTGTCCCGGCCCGCGCTCGCCGCGAGCACAGCGCCCAGCCACAGAGCCGGGTTGTCGGTCGAGTCCGCCTGCAACTCAGGCGCCGCCTCGGCCGCCTGGTCGAGCAACTCGGCGATGTCCGCGCCGGCCAGACCGGACGGCACCAGGCCGAACGCCGTCAACGCGCTGTACCGGCCGCCCACGTTCGGGTCGGCGAGGAACGTCTTCCGGTAGCCCTCGTCCGCCGACAGCTTCTCGAACGGCGAACCCGGGTCGGTCACCACCACGACCCGCGACGCGGCGTCGATCCCCGCGTCCTCGAACGCCTTGACGAACGTACGCCGGTGGCTGTCGGTCTCGACCGTCCCGCCGGACTTGCTGGACACGACGATCACGGTCTTCGAGAGGTCACCGGCCAGCGCCCGCGCGACCACGCTCGGGTCGGTCGAGTCCAGTACGACGAGCTCGACGCCCGCCGTCCGCGTGATGACCTCGGGCGCGAGCGACGAGCCGCCCATGCCGGACAGGACGATCCGGTCCAGGCCCTCGGACCGCAGGTCCGCCTGCAGGGCCTCGATCTCGGCCAGCAGCGGCCGGGAGGTGTCGTGCAGGTCGACCCAGCCGAGCCGGATCGACGCCTCGTGCTCGGCGTCCGGGCCCCAGATCGTCGCGTCCTTCGCGGCGATCCGGGACGCGATCTTCTCGGCGACCAGCTTGTCGACGACCTCGGCCCAGTCGCCGTTCTGTGTGCTGACCTTCGGAGCGCTCACTTGGCCGCGCCCTTCAGGGCCGCGGTGACGGTGTCCTGCAGCTCGGACCAGGAGGCGTCGAACTTCGCCACGCCCTCGTCCTCGAGCACCTGTACGACCTCGTCGTACGAGATGCCGAGCTTCTCCAGGTCGGCGATCACCTTGCGGTCGGCGTCGTAGTCGCCGCGGACGGTGTCGCCGGAGAATTCGCTGTGCTCCTCGACCGCCTTGATGGTTGCCTCAGGCATCGTGTTGACGACACCCTTGGTGACCAGGTTGTCGACGTACAGGGTGGGGGAGTACGACGGGTCCTTGGTGCCGGTGGAGGCCCACAGCGGCCGCTGCGGCTTGGCGCCGGCGGTCTCGAGCTCGCGCCAGCGGTCGGTGTCGAAGATCTCCTCGTACGCCTCGAAGGCGAGCCGGGCGTTGGCGATCGCGGCCTTGCCCTTCAGCGCCTTCGCCTCGTCGGTGCCGATCGCGTCCAGCCGCTTGTCCACCTCGGTGTCCACCCGGCTGACGAAGAACGACGCGACGCTGGCCATCTTGGTCACGTCGTGGCCGTTCTCGACGGCCTGCTCGAGGCCGGACAGGAACGCGGCCACGACCGCCTTGTAGCGCTCGAGGGAGAAGATCAGCGTCACGTTCACGCTGATCCCGGCGGCCAGCGTCTCGGTGATCGCCGGCAGGCCTTCCTTGGTGGCGGGGATCTTCACGAAGACGTTGTCCCGGCCGACGATGTCCCACAGCAGCTTGGCCTGCTCGACGGTCTTCGCGGTGTCGTGCGCGAGCGTCGGCTCGACCTCGATCGACACCCGGCCGTCCTGGCCCTCGGAGTCGTCGTACGCCGGCTTGAACACGTCGGCGGCGTCGCGGACGTCGTCGGTGGTGATGACCCGGATCGCCTCGTCGGTGGAGACGCCCTGGGAGGCCAGGTGGGCGACCTTCTCGGCGTACGCGTCGGCGTCCGAGATGGCCTTGGCGAAGATGGTCGGGTTCGTGGTCACACCGACCACGTGCTTGTCCTCGATCAGGGCCTGCAGGCTGCCGCTGGTCAGCCGCTCGCGGGACAGGTCGTCGAGCCAGATGGAGACACCCGCGTCGGCGAGTGCTTTCAAGCGATCGTTCATGTGTCCGATGCCTTCTTCCGAAGTGTTCTGTTGTGGGTTTCTTCAGCTGGCGTCGGCCGGTCCGACCGGTCCGGCGGCGGCGCGGCCGGGCGGCACGCCCGGTCCGCTGATCTGTGCGGCGGCAGCGATGCTGTCCTTGGCCGCCTGCACGACCGCGTCGGCGGTGATGCCGAACTCGTCGTACAGCGTCTGGTACGCCGCGGAGGCGCCGTAGTGCTCCAGGCTCACGCTGCGGCCGGCGTCGCCGACGATGTCGTGCCAGCTCAGCGCGATCCCGGCCTCGACCGAGACCCGGGCCCGGACGTCGGCCGGGATGACCGACTCGCGGTACGCGTCGTCCTGCTCGTCGAACCACTCGCGCGAGACCATCGAGACCACGCGGGCGTTGACGCCCTCCTCGGCCAGCTTGGCCCGCGCCTCGACGGCGAGCTGGACCTCCGAGCCGGTGCCGATCAGCACGACGTCCGGCGTACCGTCCGTGTCGAGCAGCACGTAGGCGCCCTTGTGCACGTTCTCCGTGGTGGCGTATCCGTCCGTGCCACGCGGGAACGTCGGCACGTTCTGCCGGGTCAGCACGAGGCCGGCCGGTCGGTCGGTGTGCTCGAGGATCGTGGCCCACGCGGCCGCCGTCTCGTTCGCGTCACCGGGGCGGACGACGTCCAGGCCCGGGATCGCCCGCAGCGCCGACAGGTGCTCGATCGGCTGGTGCGTCGGGCCGTCCTCGCCGAGGCCGATCGAGTCGTGCGTCCAGACGTACGTCACCGGCAGCTTCATCAGCGCGGCCAGCCGGACCGCCGGGCGCATGTAGTCGGAGAAGACCAGGAACGTTCCGCCGTACGGGCGGGTCAGGCCGTGCAGGGCGATGCCGTTCAGCACCGAGCCCATGGCGTGCTCGCGGATGCCGAAGTGCAGCACCCGGCCGTACTCGTTGCCCTGGAACTCCTTGGTGGCGTGCTCCGCCGGGATGAACGACGGCTGGCCCTTCGGGGTGGTGTTGTTCGAACCGGCCAGGTCGGCCGAGCCGCCCCACAGCTCGGGCAGCTCCGGCGACAGCTTGGTCAGCACGTCACCGGAGGCGGCGCGGGTGGCGACACCCTTGGCGTCGGCGTCCCAGCTCGGCAGCGCGTCCTTCCAGCCGGGCGGCAGCTCGCGCTTGGAGAGCCGGTCCAGCAGCGCGGCGCGCTCCGGGTTCGCGGCCTTCCACTCGTCGAACCTGCCGCTCCACTCGGCCTCGAGGGCCTTGCCGCGGTCCTGCGCCTCGCGGGTGTGCGCGAGGACGTCGTGGGCGACCTGGAACGACTGCTCCGGGTCCCAGCCGAGGACCTTCTTGGTCGCGGCCACCTCGTCGGCGCCGAGCGCCGAGCCGTGGATCTTGCCGGTGTTCTGCTTGTTCGGGGCCGGCCAGCCGATGATCGTGTGCAGCCGGATGAAGCTCGGCTTGTCGGTGACCGCCCTCGCCGCCTCGATGGCGTCGTACAGCGCCTGGACGTCCTCTTCGTAGCCCTTGCCGCCGTTGGTCCAGTCGACGTCCTGGACGTGCCAGCCGTACGCCGCGTAGCGGGCCGCGACGTCCTCGGAGAAGGCGATGTTGGTGTCGTCCTCGATCGAGATCTTGTTCGCGTCGTAGATGACCGTGAGGTTGCCGAGCTGCTGGTGCCCGGCCAGCGACGAGGCCTCGGCCGAGACGCCTTCCTCCAGGTCGCCGTCCGATGCGATCACGTAGATCTGGTGGTCGAACAGACCCTCGCCCTTCGGCGCGTCCGGGTCGAGCAGGCCGCGCTCGCGGCGGGCCGCCATCGCCATCCCGACCGCGTTGCCGACGCCCTGGCCGAGCGGACCGGTGGTGGTCTCGACACCGGGGGTGTGCGAGTACTCCGGGTGGCCCGGCGTCTTGCTGCCCCACGTCCGCAGCGCCTTCAGGTCGTCCAGCTCGAGGCCGAAGCCGGCCAGGTAGAGCTGGATGTACAGCGTCAGGCTGGAGTGCCCCGCGGACAGCACGAACCGGTCGCGGCCGGCCCAGTGCGGGTCGGCCGGGTTGTGCCGCATCACCTTCTGGAACAGCAGGTACGCCGCCGGCGCGAGGCTCATCGCCGTACCGGGGTGGCCGTTGCCGACCTTCTCCACCGCGTCCATCGCGAGCACCCTGACGGTGTCGACCGCGCGCTGGTCGAGCTCGGTCCATTCAAGCTTGGGGCTGGTCTTCTCCGTCACGCCGACGGCGCTCCTCTCGATGGTCATCTTCTAGGTATCTCACGCAGAGCCTACTGTGATGAAGGCTGTCCGCTGCACATTGCTCAACTGCTTGTCAACCATCTGGTGACTCCCCCTGTTCCCGGGCGGACTCCCCGGATCGGAGGGGGGTGCGAGAACCCTCCTACGGGGCGTCGTAGACTGCTGAATCGTCAGCGCCGGAGGCTCGGCGTCAACCCACTGTTTTCGAGGTGTTCGTGACGGCCGTCGACCCGCGTCCAGCCGCGACGACGTCGTACCCGACGCCGCTGGTGGACGCTACCGCTGTGGTGAGTCCGTCGGTGCGCGACGTGGTGAAGGCGTACGTCGGTCTGACCAAGCCGCGCATCATCGAGCTGCTGCTGATCACCACCGTGCCGGTGATGTTCCTGGCCGCCGGGGGAGTGCCCGGGCTCGAGGTCGTCGTGGCCACCCTGATCGGCGGCATCCTCGCCTCCGGCAGCGCGAACACGATCAACTGCGTGCTCGACCGCGACATCGACGAGCAGATGCGCCGGACCCGGCGCCGCCCGCTGCCGCGGCACGCGGTCAGCCCGCGCTCGGCGACGATCTTCGGTGTCGTGCTCGGTGGGCTGGCCACGCTGGAGCTCGGGTTCTTCGTGAACTGGCTGTCGTCCGGCCTCGCGCTCGCGGCGAACCTGTTCTACGTCTTCGGCTACACGATGGTGCTGAAGCGCCGGACCGTGCAGAACATCGTCTGGGGCGGTATCGCGGGCTGCTTCCCGACCCTGATCGGCTGGACCGCGGTCACCGGCAAGCTGGCCTGGACCCCGGTCGTGCTGTTCCTGGTGGTGTTCTTCTGGACGCCGCCGCACACCTGGTCGCTGGCGATGCGCTACCGCGAGGACTACGCGTCGGTGGACGTGCCGATGCTGCCGGTGGTCGCCACCCCGGTCGCGACCGCGCGGCAGATCATGGCGTACTCCGTTGTCATGGTGATCACCTCACTCGCGCTCTGGCCGATCGCCGACACCGGGTACGTGTATCCGCTGGCCTCGATCGTGCTCGGATTCGTGTTCCTGCGTGAGGCCCGCCGGTTGTTGCTCCGGGCCCACACCGGTGCGGAAGGCGCGGCCCTGCGGCCGATGCGGCTCTTCCACTTCTCGAATATCTACCTCGCGCTGCTGTTCATCGCCGCGGCCATCGATCCGCTCCTGCACTGAGCGTCGCCCGCCGGGCGCTCGGAGTTCTCCCGTTGACCATTTCGTGACCTCATGTTGCGATGGGGTGGTCTGTGGAGGGGGTTCCACACCTGGGGAGGCGCTGCAGCAGGGGGAATCGCATGGGGGTACGAACACGTGTTGCCGCACTCGCGGCAGTTGCGTTGGCCGGATCCGTCCTGGTCGCCGGCCAGGCCGACGCCGGCGGCAACCATTCCAGTCTGAAGCCGATCGCGACCGGGTTGAACGGTCCGCGCGGCGTATCGACGTACAAGAACCTGGTCATCTACAGCGTGACCGACGGGTCGGTGTACGTGACGAACGGCCGCAAGTCCGTGAAGCTCGGCAAGGTGCCGGGCACGGGCGGGTTCCCGCCCGCGATCGACACGAACAAGTGGGGTACGACGTACGCACTGACCGGTGCGGGCGGCGAACCGGGCCAGCCACCGGTGCCGGGCAGTTCGACGCTGTACCGGATGCGGTACGGGAAGACGCCGGTCAAGGTCGCGGACATCGCGGCGTACCAGGCGCACGACCCGGACCCGTACAACCAGGCCGACTCACCGACGGAGTCCAACCCGTTCGGCGTCGCGGCCCTGAGCGACGGCACGGTCCTGGTGTCCGATGCCGCCAACAACGATCTGCTGAGGGTGTGGCCGAACGGTCACGTCAAGACGGTCGCGCGGCTGAAGCCACGCACGGTCAAGGTCCCGGCCGGTCTCGGTAACGAGGCTCCGCCGGCAGGTACGCCGTTCGTCGCCGAAGCAGTGGCCACGTCGGTCACCGTGGGTTCTGACGGTTACTACTACGTCGGCGAGCTCCGCGGCTTCCCGGCAACACCCGGTACGTCGGAGATCTGGCGGATCAGGCCGGGCTCGGTGGGCGCGGTGTGTGACCCGGTCAAGCCGAACAAGGGCAACTGCCAGCGGTACGCCGACGGTTACACGTCGATCGTCGACCTGGCCGGCGGTCCGCACGGCACGCTCGCGGTCGTCCAGTTGGCGCGGGACAGTTGGCTCGCGTTCGAGTCCGGTGGCTCGACCATCGGCTCGCTCTACCTGCAGTACCCCGGCAAGAACCACAAGGCCGGCTACAAGAGGGAACTGGTCCGCGGCCAGCTGAACCTCCCCGGCGGCACAGCCTTCGACCGATGGGGCGGCTTGTACGTCTCCGCACCGGTCTTCGGCCCAGGCGCCGTCTACAAGGTGCGCTACTGAAGTAGGACGAGTACGGCGGGACGCCCGTTTCAGGTTGCGGGCGTCCCGCGCTCGCCGTACACGGCCGTGACCAGCGCGATCAGCAGTCCGGCCAGGAACATGTGCACGAGCACGACACCCCACGGCAGCCCGGTGAAGTACTGCGTGAAGCCGACAACGCCCTGCAGCAGCTCGATGGCCAGCAGCCAGGCCGCCAGCTTGCGCAACGTGCGTGAGGTCGCGGTGACCCGGGTCGCGATCACCAGCGCGATCGTGATGCCGAGCAGCCCGAACACGACGTCCGCATGGAGCTGACTGACCAGTTCGGGGTCGAAGCCGTTGCGCCCGGTCTCCGGATCACCCGAGTGCGGACCGGCGCCGGTGACAACGGTGCCTAGGGCAACAGTTAGCCAGACCGCCACCACACAAGCGGTCGCGAGCGCGCGGACCACCGGGGGAGTGTGCGGGTACGGGCTGGTCCGCGACCGGCGCATCATCGACACCGTCAGCGTGATGATGATCGGCGAGACGAGGAAGTGCGCCGAGACGATCCACGGGTTCAGCCCGGTCAGCACGCTGATACCGCCGATGACTGCCTGCAGCGGTACGCCGAGGGCCGCGGCCGTCGCCAGCCGGCGGAGGTCGTGGCGGACCGGGCGGTAGCGCATCACGACCAGCCAGGTGCAGATCGCGACCACACCGACCACGAACCCGAGCATCCGGTTCGTGAACTCGATCGCGCCGTGATAGCCGAGCGCGGCATGGGGCACGTACGAATCGTCCGTACACGACGGCCACGTCGGGCAGCCGAGGCCGGAGCCGGTCAGACGGACCAGACCGCCGGTCACCACGATGCCGATGTTCACCGCAACCGAAGCCCAGCCCCAGCGGCGAACCACGTCCAGGCTCGGTTCGGGCACGAGGCGCCAGAAACGGCTGACTGGTTCGGCTTCTCGAGGCGGGGGCTCCGTCGTCATCACCGGGACACTCTAAAGCTCAGTCCCAGCGGAAGGTCCGGGAGACCAGGTATCCGAGCACGCCGGCCCACAGCGCCAGCGACAAAGCGGCCGCCCAAGGGATCACCCCTTCGACGGTCGAGTTCGCCAGCCCGTTGGCCAGGGCGGCACTGGGCAGCAGGCGTACGACGCTCTGCATGCCGGACGGGTACTCGTTGACGGGTGTCATGATCGCCCCGCCGACGAGCAGCAAGAGGTACAGCAGGTTCGCGGCGGCCAGCGTCGCCTCTGCCCGCAGTACTCCGGCCATCAGCAGACCGAGTGATGCGAAGGCTGCGGTGCCGCACAGGACGGTGAGGATGACGCCGATGACCGCTTCGGCTCCGCCTACTGGTTTCCAGCCGAGCGCGAAGCCGGTGCCGATCAGGACAGCGAGCTGGATCAGCTGGACGATCAGGACGGCACCGATCTTGCCGGCGAGCAGTCCGGTACGGGAGAGCGGGGAGGCGCCGAGGCGCTTGATCACGCCGTACCTGCGTTCGAAGCCGGTTGCGATGGCGAGCGAGGTGAACGACGACGAGAGGATGGCCAGGGCGAGGACGCGAGGGACGGCCTGGTCGATCGGCCGGCCGTCGCCGAGCGGCAGGCGGTCGCCCAGGCCGGTCGCGCCGAGCAGCAGCAGGATGCCGAGCGGGATCACGAGCGCCAGCAGCAGTTGCTCGCCGTTGCGGACGAGCAGCTTGAACTCCATCCGCGAGTGCGCGAGCACCTTCCGCGGCCACGGCGCACTTCCCGGCTGCGGTGCGTAGGTGCTCATGAGCGCTCCGGCTTGGCGGTCAGCTCGAGGAAGACGTCCTCGAGGGACTTCTTGTGGTGCTCGGTCAGGTCGTCGGGGGTGCCGGAGGCGATCACCTTGCCGGCCGACACCACGTGGACCTGGTCGGACAGCTGCTCGGCCTCGTCCATCGCGTGCGTGGTGAGTACGACGGTGACGCCGTCTTTGCGCAGGTCGCGGATCACCTGCCAGATCTCGCGCCGGCCGTGCGGGTCCAGCCCGGTCGTCGGCTCGTCGAGGAACGCGATCTCCGGCCGCCCCACGATCGCCAGCGCGAACGACAGCCGCTGCTTCTGACCACCCGACAGGCGGCGGTACGGCGTACGCCCGCAGCTGCCCAGGTCGAGACGCTCCACCAGGGCCGGGATGTCGAGCGGGTGGGTGTGCAGCGTCGCGACGTACTTGAGCATCTCGACCGCCCGTACGCCGGACCAGGCGCCGCCCTCCTGGAGCATCACGCCGATCCGCGGCATCAGCTCGTCGTGGTCCGCGATCGGGTCCAGCCCGAGCACGCGGACCTGGCCGGAGTCAGGCCGGCGGAATCCCTCACAGCTCTCCACGGTCGTGGTCTTGCCGGCGCCGTTCGGGCCGAGCACGGCCGTCACCGTGCCGGCGGCTACGGTGAGACTGAGACCGTCGACCGCGGTCTTCTCGCCGTACCGCACGACGAGGTTGTCGATCTCTACCGCGACTGGCACAAACGGCAGCATAGAGAACGTCCCGGAGTGACCTCGCTCACGGTCCCGGTCGAAGCCCCGCGTGACGGCGTGAACCGGTTAGGGGAGCCTTATTTGAAGGGCCCCGGGAATTACGCGACACTGATGTTGTGAAAACTCCTGCGACGAACGGATCGGCGCCCACCGGCGCTGCCGCGCGGGACGAGTCCACCCGGGACCGGGTAGCCCGCTCGATCCTGACCAACGGTCCGTCCAGCGCCGCGGTGCTGGCGGAGCGGCTCGAGCTGACCCCGGCGGCGGTCCGGCGGCATCTCGACCACCTGCTCGAGGAGGGCCTGGTCGAGTCCCGCGAGGAGCGCGTCTACGGCCCGCGCGGCCGCGGCCGCCCCGCGAAGGTCTTCGTGCTGACCGACACCGGCCGGCACGCCTTCCACCAGGCGTACGACGACCTGGCGGCGACGGCGATGCGGTTCATCGCCGAGGCCGGCGGTGACGACGCCGTGGCGGAGTTCGCCCGGCGCCGTGTCGCCGAGGTGGAGGAGCGGTACCGGGAGCAGCTCGCGCTGGCTCCCGAGAGCAAGAAGGCGCAAGCGCTCGCCCAGGCCCTGACGGCGGACGGGTACGCAGCCTCGACGGCGGAGGCGGGCCACGGCGCCCAGCTCTGCCAGCACCACTGCCCGGTCGCGCACGTGGCCGAGCAGTTCCCCCAGCTGTGCGAGGCCGAGACCGAGGTGTTCTCGAGACTCCTCGGCAAGCACGTGCAGCGCCTGGCCACCATCGCCCACGGCGACGGTGTCTGTACGACGCACATCCCGGGTCCGGTCGTGACCGAGCCCGTTGCCCCTGTATCCGACGGCGAATCTGCGAGGACTGCACGATGACGCAAACCGCTCACCCCGAACTGGAAGGCCTCGGCAACTACCAGTACGGCTGGGCCGACTCCGACGCCGCCGGTGCGGTCGCCCAGCGTGGCCTCAGCACCGACGTGGTGCGGGGCATCTCCGCCCTCAAGAACGAGCCGGAGTGGATGCTCGACCTGCGGCTGAAGGGCCTGAAGCTCTTCGACCGCAAGCCGATGCCGTCGTGGGGTGCGGACCTGTCCGGGATCGACTTCGACAACATCAAGTACTTCGTCCGCTCGACCGAGAAGCAGGCGACCAGCTGGGAAGAGCTGCCCGAGGACATCAAGAACACCTACGACAAGCTCGGCATCCCGGAGGCGGAGAAGCAGCGCCTGGTCGCCGGTGTCGCCGCGCAGTACGAGTCCGAGGTCGTCTACCACCAGATCCGTGAGGACCTGGAGGCCCAGGGCGTCATCTTCCTGGACACCGACACCGGTCTCAAGGAGCACCCGGAGATCTTCAAGGAGTACTTCGGCTCGGTCATCCCGGTCGGCGACAACAAGTTCGCCTCGCTGAACACCGCGGTCTGGTCCGGCGGCTCGTTCATCTACGTGCCCAAGGGCGTCAAGGTGGACATCCCGCTGCAGGCCTACTTCCGGATCAACACCGAGAACATGGGCCAGTTCGAGCGGACCCTGATCATCGTCGACGAGGACGCCTACGTGCACTACGTCGAGGGCTGCACGGCGCCGATCTACAAGTCGGACTCGCTGCACTCCGCGGTGGTCGAGATCATCGTGAAGAAGGGCGCCCGCTGCCGCTACACGACGATCCAGAACTGGTCGAACAACGTCTACAACCTGGTCACCAAGCGCGCCACCTGCGAAGAGGGCGCGACGATGGAGTGGATCGACGGCAACATCGGCTCCAAGGTGACGATGAAGTACCCGGCCGTCTACCTGATGGGTGAGCACGCCAAGGGCGAGACGCTGTCGGTCGCGTTCGCGGGCGAGGGCCAGCACCAGGACGCCGGCTCGAAGATGGTGCACAACGCGCCGTACACGTCGAGCTCGATCGTGTCGAAGTCGGTGGCCCGCGGCGGCGGCCGGACGTCGTACCGCGGTCTGGTCGAGGTGGCGCCGGGCTCGCACCACAGCAAGTCCACGGTGCGCTGTGACGCGCTGCTGGTCGACACCATCAGCCGCTCGGACACCTACCCGTACGTCGACGTCCGCGAGGACGACGTGGCGATGGGGCACGAGGCGACCGTGTCCAAGGTCAGCGACGACCAACTCTTCTACCTGATGAGCCGGGGCATGGCGGAGGACGAGGCGATGGCGATGATCGTCCGCGGCTTCATCGAGCCGATCGCCCGCGAGCTCCCGATGGAGTACGCGCTGGAACTCAACCGGCTCATCGAGCTGCAGATGGAAGGGGCCGTCGGCTGATGTCGTCGTCTGACACCCTTGTTGCTACCGGCAACAAGGCGCACTCCCACGGGCCGGGTTCCCCGGTCCCGCTCCAGGCGCGCAGCGAGCGGCCCACGTCGTACGACGTGGCCGACTTCGCGGTGCCGACCGGGCGCGAGGAGGAGTGGCGCTTCACGCCGGTCAAGCAGCTGAAGGCACTGTTCGAGGACGCGGCCGGCACCGAGACCCCGAAGGTCGACGCGTCCGGTCCGGAGGGCGTGGTCTTCGAGACCGTCGCCGCGGACTCGCTCAAGGTCGGCAAGCCGCAGGACCGCTCCGCGGCCGTCGCCTGGAACCACGCGGGCGACGCGTTCGCGGTCCGGATCCCGGTCGAGGCCGAGCTGACCGAGGCGGTGCACGTGAACGTCGCGAGCCTCGGCGCCCGCGGCTTCAGCCACCTGATCATCGAGTCCGGCCGGCACAGCAAGGCGATCGTGATCATCGATCACAGTGGCTCCGGTGAACTCGGTAGCAACGTCGAGATCGTCGTCGGCGACGGCGCCGACCTGCGGGTCGTCTCGATCCAGCAGGGCGACCACGAGTCGATCCACCTCGGCCAGCACGACGCGGTCGTCGGCCGGGACGCGAAGCTCCACCACGTCGCGGTCACCCTCGGCGGCAAGATCGTCCGGATCGGCACCAACGTCCGGTACGCCGGTCCCGGTGGCGACGCCGAACTGCTCGGGGTGTACTTCGCCGAGTCCGGTCAGCACCACGAGAACCGGCTCTTCGTCGACCACGAGGCGACCAACTGCAAGAGCAACGTGCTCTACAAGGGCGCGCTGGCCGGTGACAAGGCCCGCTCGGTGTGGATCGGCGACGTGTTGATCCGGGCCGCGGCCGAGGGCACCGACACCTTCGAGCTGAACCGGAACCTGGTCCTGACCGACGGCGCCCGCGCCGACTCGGTGCCGAACCTGGAGATCGAGACCGGCGAGATCGAGGGCGCCGGCCACGCGTCGGCGACCGGCCGGTTCGACGACGAGCAGCTGTTCTACCTGCAGGCCCGCGGCATCCCCGAGGACGCGGCGCGGCGGCTGGTCGTGTCCGGCTTCTTCAACGACATCATCGGCAAGATCGGTGTCCCCGAGGTCACCGAGCACCTGCACGAGGTGATCGAAGAGAAGCTGGCCCGCACCGCCGAGCTGAGCGAGTCCGCCAAGGCGGTTGTCGGCCAGTGAGCGACAGCTTCGAGCGCGCCTGCGCCGCCGCCGACGTACCCGACGAGGGAGTGATCCCGGTCGAGGTCGGCGGCGTGGAGGTCGCGGTGGTGAAGAGCGAGGGACAGTACTTCGCGGTGCGGGACGAGTGCTCGCACGCGCAGATCCAGCTGTCCGAGGGTGACGTCGGCGAGTGCGAGATCGAGTGCTGGTTGCACGGGTCCCGCTTCGACCTGCGCACCGGCGAGCCGACCAGCCTGCCGGCGTACGACCCGGTGCCGATCTACCCCGTGCGCCTCGACGGCGACGACGTACTCGTCGACGTGAAGAACCCCCTGAACCAAGCAGCCCTGTAAACGACGGAGATAGAAGAAACCTCATGGCGACACTCGAGATCCGCGACCTGCACGTGTCGGTCGACACCGAGAACGGCCCGAAGCAGATCCTGCGCGGCGTCGACCTGACCATCGCCGGCGGTCAGACGCACGCGATCATGGGCCCGAACGGCTCCGGCAAGTCGACGCTGGCGTACTCGATCGCCGGGCACCCGAAGTACAACGTCACCAGCGGCACCGTGACGCTGGACGGCGAGGACGTGCTGGACATGTCCGTCGACGAGCGCGCCCGGGCCGGCCTGTTCCTGGCCATGCAGTACCCGGTCGAGGTACCCGGGGTCTCGGTGGCGAACTTCCTCCGGACCGCGAAGACCGCGATCGACGGCGAGGCGCCGAAGCTGCGGACCTGGATCAAGGACGTCAACAAGGCGCTCGCCGATCTGGACATGGACTCCGACTTCGGCACCCGGAACGTCAACGAGGGCTTCTCCGGCGGTGAGAAGAAGCGGCACGAGATCGTCCAGCTCGAGCTGCTGAACCCGAAGGTCGCGATCCTCGACGAGACCGACTCCGGCCTCGACATCGACGCGCTGCGGATCGTCTCCGAGGGCGTCAACCGGTTCGCCGCCCAGGGCGACAAGGGCGTGCTGCTGATCACCCACTACACGCGGATCCTGCGCTACATCAAGCCGGACTTCGTGCACGTGTTCGTCGACGGTCGCGTCGCCGAAGAGGGTGGCCCGGAGCTGGCCGAAGAGCTCGAGGCGAACGGCTACGAGCGGTTCCTCAAGGCAGGCGCGAAGTGACCGACGCCCGGACGTTCAGCAGTCCCCTGGACCTGCAGTCGGTCCGGGCGGACTTCCCGATCCTGTCCCGCGAGCTCGCGGGCGGTTTCCCGCTGGTCTACCTGGATTCGGCGAACTCCTCGCAGAAGCCGCTCCAGGTCGTGCAGGCGATCGAGGACCACTACCTCAAGCACAACGCGAACGTGGCCCGCGCCATGCACCAGCTCGGTGCCGAGGCCACCGCGGCGTACGAAGGCGGCCGGGACAAGGTCGCGGCCTTCATCGGCGCGCCGTCGCGGGACGAGATCGTCTTCACCAAGAACGCCTCTGAGGCGCTCAACCTCGCCGCGCACACGCTCGGCGCGTCGCTGAAGCCGGGCGATGTCGTGGTGGTCTCCGAGATGGAGCACCACAGCAACATCGTCCCGTGGCAGCTCGCGTGCGAGCGGACCGGCGCGACGCTGAAGTGGTTCGGCGTGACCGAGGACGGTCGGCTCGACCTGTCGAACATCGACGACCTGCTCACCGAGCAGACCAAGGTCGTCGCGCTGACCTGGGTCTCGAACGCGCTCGGCACGATCAACCCGATCACCGAGATCGCCGCGAAGGCGCACGCGGTCGGCGCGACCGTGGTCGTCGACGCGTCGCAGGCCGTCCCGCAGTTCCCGGTCGACGTCTCGACGCTGGGCGCCGACCTGCTGGCCTTCACCGGTCACAAGGTGGTCGGCCCGACCGGTGTCGGCGTGCTCTGGGGACGGTACGACCTGCTCGCCTCGCTCCCGCCGTTCCTCGGCGGCGGCGAGATGATCGAGATCGTGCGGATGACCGGTTCGACGTACGCCGCTCCGCCGGCCCGGTTCGAGGCGGGTACGCCGCCGATCGCGCAGGCGGTCGGGCTCGGTGCGGCCGTCGACTACCTGTCCGGGATCGGGATGGACAAGATCGCCGCGCACGAGCACGCGATCGTCGAGTACGCGCTCGAGGGGCTGAAGACCGTTCCCGGTCTGAAGATCCTCGGGCCGCAGGACGCGGCCGATCACGGCGGTGCGATCAGCTTCGCGCTGGACGGCGTCCACCCGCACGACGTGTCGACCGTGCTGGACACCCGCGGCATCGCCGTCCGGGCCGGGCACCACTGCGCGCGTCCGGTGCACGAGCGGTTCGGAATGCAATCGTCGACCAGAGCGTCTTTCTATCTGTACACGACGCCGGAGGAGATCGAGGCGCTCGTGGACGGCCTGGGATTCGTGCGCAAGTACTTCAAGGTGGATTGATATGCAGCTCGACAGCCTCTACCAGGAGATCATCCTGGATCACTACCGCAGCCCGCACCACGCGGGGCTGTCGGACCCGTACGACGTGGAGGTGCACCACGTGAACCCGTCCTGCGGGGACGAGGTCACACTCCGGGTCGAGCTCGACGGCGACACCGTCAAGGGCGTCACGCACAACAGCGTCGGCTGCTCGATCAGCCAGGCGGCGACGTCGGTGATGTCGGACCTGGTGATCGGCAAGCCGGTGTCCGAGGGTATGGCGACGTACGAGAAGTTCCTCGAGCTGATGCAGGGCCGGGGAAATGTCGAGCCGGACGAAGAGGTTCTCGAGGACGGTGTGGCGTTCGCGGGCGTCGCGCAGTTCCCGGCCCGGGTGAAGTGTGCACTGCTGGGCTGGTCGGCGTGGCGCGATGCCACCGCCCAGGCCCTCGCAGCCAACGAAGGAGTCAAGAATGCCTGACCAGACCGACGAGAAGATCGAACTGCCCGAGGTCGACCTCGACGCGGCCGCCGCGCCGGTCGGCACGACCCCGGCCAAGGTCGAGGACGTCACCGAGGCACTCAAGGATGTCGTCGACCCGGAGCTCGGCATCAACGTGGTCGACCTGGGCCTGATCTACGGCATCACCGTCGACGACACGAGTACGGCGATCATCGACATGACGCTGACGTCCGCGGCCTGCCCGCTGACCGATGTGATCGAGGACCAGACCCGGATGGCGCTGGACGGTCTCGTCAACGACTTCCGGATCAACTGGGTCTGGATGCCGCCGTGGGGCCCGGAGAAGATCACCGACGACGGCCGCGACCAGCTGCGGGCGCTCGGCTTCAACGTGTGAGCAAGATTGTTCACGTAGCGCCGGAGCGGTTGGACAGGTGGCTGACCGGCTTCGGCGAACGGCACGGTGACGTCGAGTACGACGTGACGCCGACGCGCGTCACGTTGTCCGCCGAGGACGGTTCCTCGGCCGTCGTCACCGTGCCGTTCGAGCCTCTCGCGGACTTGTCCCGCGAGGGGCTCGTTGCACATGTACTGGCCCCACGGCGGCTCGGGATCCTGCTCGTCCGTCGCGGCGGGTACGGCGCCGGGGTGTTTGCCGATGGCAAGCTTCTCGACTCGAAGGTCGGGTCCCGGCACGTGCAGGGGACGACGAAGGCGGGCGGCTGGTCGCAGCAGCGGTACGCGCGCCGCCGGGACAACCAGGCCCGCGAGGCGTTCGCGGCGGCGACGGAGGTCGCCGTACGGATCCTCGCGCCGGCGAAGCTCGACGTACTGGTGTGCGGGGGAGACCGGCGGGCGGTCGACACGGTGCTCGAGGATCCCCGCTTGAAGGAGCTTCCCGGGCTGGTGCGGCCGCCGTTCCTCGGCGTACCGGATCCGAAGCAGAAGGTCTTGGAGCAGGCCGGCGTCGACGCGCGGGCGATCCGGATCGAGCTGGATCAACCGGCGTAGCCGTCGGTCATTCGATCGTCATACCCGTCCCGGGATTGGATGCGTGCATCCGGCGTGCGGACGGGCTGTCGTGAGTTGCCGGCGTACGGCGCATGCGCGAGTCCGTCTCGACCAGCGCCGACGCGGGGATGCCGTGCTGCTGCAAGGCGTCAACGACCGCTCCGGTGAACCGGCCAGATGTCGACGCGTGGAGCTCGCGGAGATCGACCAGCCCCTCTGCAAGCAGTGCGAGTCGGGGGTGCAGCGTGGCGAACGCCTGGGCGAACTCGCCGTCGGTCCGGCTCGTCAACGTGCCGTCGGCCCCGGCGACGTACACCTGTCGCTTGCCGCTCGACTCGCGGATCGTGAGCCGGACGTTCACGCCGTCGCGGCGGGCTCGGCCGAGTGCGTCGACCAGCGGCTGGTACGGGTGCTGCTCGTCGGCGTCGACCCGCATCGCGACGGTCCGGACCCGTGCGGGCTTGGGCTGCTCCGCCGGATCCCAGCCGGCGAGGGCGGGTTCGCCGGCCTCCATCCGCGCGCGCATCGCGTCGTACTCGTGGCGGAACATCGTCAGATACGCCTCGCCGGACGCGGCGCGGTGCACCGTGTCGGCACGCTCGACCTTCGGACGGTGGTTGCGGTCGATCCGGCGGCGCTCGAAGTCGAGGTGGTAGTCGACGCTCACCTTGACGGTGACCACCTGGCCGGATTCGTAGACGCCGGTCTCGTGGCGTGCGCCGACCGTACCGGTGTCCTGCTCGCCGACGCGGCGGCCGGAGTTCAGGCCGACCGTGATCGCGCCGCCGGGCGTCGTACCTCCCATGGACCGGGACCCGGGCAGCAGGCGGTTGCTGCGTGCGGTCAACTGGCTGATCCGCAGCTCGCGGGAGTTCTCGCCGAGCTGGGTGGTCGAGTCCTCGTCGGGATCCGAGATCAGCTCCAGCCCCGACACCTCGGCGCGGACCCGGACCGCCACGACCCGCGAGGTCTGGCCGGGGATCGCCAAGGGCACGAGTTCGTGCCCCGACGGGCCGGCCATCTCCTGGAAGGCGACTGCTCGGTTCGCTGCGCCCAGCAAGGACTCCAGCGTCGTCTGGTGCATCCGGACACCGGCGCTGCGCAACATATCTGGTCGGCCGAGGCGGGCGACGACCGCGTCGAACAGGGCGTTCTCCGAGGGAGCGCCTGGCAGGTGAGGGAGTGTGCCGTCGACGAGGTAGTTGTCCGGCAGCCTGACGGCCCGGTGGTCGGCGACCTCCGGGCCGTCCTGGGGCGGGGCCGAGTGGAGTGCGGACGCCGGCACCGAGAGGCTGATCCGCCCGGAGGCCTCCCGCCGAGTCACCGCCGTCGCTTGGCCGCCGGGCTCCGCAGAGTCCTCGACCTCGATGACGACCTGGTAGTCCCGCTCGACCCGAGCCGTCGACAGCGAGAGCCCGGTACTGATGCGGGTGTTGAGCTCGCTGCTCGACGAGGTGGTGGACGTAGCGAGCTCGGCGCCGGCCCCGATGGTCGCGGACGCCCCCTCCGTCGCCGAGACGCCGACCTGACCGCTGTGCGACGTACCTTCCGTCACGCTCCTGGTCCGATCCTGCAGGCTCCACAGCTGCTGCAGGCCGTAGCCGTTGCCGCTCTGCCCTTCCGTCCCGCCCGCCTCGCTGGTCACCGGACCGACGAACCGCACCTTCACCCGGACCCGGAGGTTGCGAGTGCCAGTGCCGTCGCGGACCGGCAGCTCACGGACGAACCCGCGCGGGTCGAGCATCTCGTCCAGCTGGTTGCGCCATCGCGTGCCGCTCAGGTCACCGCGCAGCGCACTGGTCAGTACGGCGTCGTCCAGCGCCTGCGGCGAATGCTCCGCGACGGCGGCGCACACCTCGCGGAACATGTCGGTCTCGTTGCCGTCCAGGTCCTGTAGCGACGACCGGTCTACCTGGGCGCCACCCAGCATCTGGTCGTAGTTCCGAGGCATCGGCACCTCGACCCGCAACCGCGCCAGCACCTCGGCTTCGACGAGGGTGGCATCCAGACCGGTCTCGCCCGGCGTCGCGAGTCCCGTTGCCTCGCGCAACTTCTTCGCCAGCCGCTCGTCGGTGTGCGTCGCCGCCAGCCCGTCTGCGCCGGCCTTCTCGATCCGGTAGCGCCGCAGCAGCGCCGTCGTCGTACGGCGGGGGAGATCGAGGTTGTCGTCCAGCAGCCGCTCGACGGCATCCGAGACCTGGTGCAGCGGGAGGTCCAGCTCGTTCCGCCCGTACGCCCGGAGCGCATCGCCCTCGGGGAGCGTGAGTACGACGGCGCCCGTGTCGAGCGGGATCGTACGAACCGCGGTGCTGCCGGACCGGAGCTTCGCTTCCAGGACGAGGTCTCCCCAGAACTGGTAGTGCTGCCCGTCCCGCATCAGCGTCCGCTCGACGCCGCTGGTGGACGTCTCCGAGCTGGCCGACGAGCGAGTGGTAGACCGGTTCAGCCCGACGGACCCGCTGTGTGCGTCCCCGTCGGCCGACACCGAGCCGGTGCCTGCACTCACGCCGGCCGTTGCGCCAGAGGAGACACCCGTCGTATTGCCGGTGCTCGCCAGCGTCACGTTCAGCTCGGCGAGGATCGGGTGCCCGCTGCCGACGTACCTGAGGTTCTCCACGCGGGTGGTGACGCTGAGCGCGGTACGGCGTGGGCTGAGGCCCCGGCGTCGTACTGCCTCGAGCGCGTCGGACGGCGCCGGGCTGACGGCCAGACCGGTGCGGTACTCGGTGGTGAGCAGCTCCGGTCGGGAGATGAGGTTCCGCGGCGCGAGGAAGGCACTGAGGTGGTGCAGCGCGGAGCTGTCACCCCGCCCTAGCTCCGGCGCGGCCTTGATCAGCTGGGCGATCGGGTCCCGCGCGTCGACGTGCTGGACCGTAGCGGTCTGCAGCAGGCCCGGATCGACCTGCTCGCGTACGGCGGTTGCCGGCTGCTCGGGCCCGGCGCAGAACTCGCTGTCGAGACAGACCCGGGCGCTGCCCTCCGACGCGACGATCGGCACCTCGTGGCCGTCGTCGGTGATCTCGCTGATCGTGATCGTGTGCGGTACGTCGAACACCGCGACCTGCGCGCTCGACTCCGACACCGTCATCCGGTACGCGCCCCGGCTCGTCGACGACGTCAGGGAGCGGCCCATCGACGACCGGCCGACCGACGCCCGCGCTTGCGGCGTACTCCCGGACTGTCCTGGCGCCGGGGCGTTGCTGATCCCGAGGGACGCCGACCACGGCAGGCTGCGCGACTGGGTGCTGGAGCGACCCGACGTACTCACGCCGATGTCCACGTTGACGACCATGTCGTCGTCCGCGACACCGATCGGCGTCGCGCGGTCGAAGTGCTGCTCGATGGCGATGCGATAGGACCGGACCCGAGGCGGATGGCCGGTGCGGTGCTCGGTGAGCTGGAAGGTGAGCCGGTCCTGCGCCGCGTGGTCGTACCCGGTCTCCAGGCGATGTCTGGCGAGCTGCTGGCAGGCACGCTCCCAGTTCTCCGTCCGGCTGAGCAGGACGGCCGGATCCTCACCTGCGAGGCCTGTCGGCAGCGGATGGCCGTCGACCAGCGGTGGAACCATCGACTGCCGGGAGAGGTGCTCCAGGAAGCCCTTCAGGGCCTCGTCGGACCCGGTCAGCTCGCGGATCATCGCCGGACCGGCGCCGCGCAGCTGGCCCGGTCCGTTGCCGAGCCACACCGGCAGGCGGAGCGGGGTGTCGGTCGGATGTGGGTCTCCGCGCAGCAACAGCCGCCCGTCGGCGCCGCGACGCAGCTGACCGTCTTCGCGGACGAGGGCCGCGGCGGGCACCGGCAGGCCGTACCGGAAGGCGTCGCGCTCCGCCATCCGCAGGTACGCATCACCCTCGCCTTCGGTGCTGAACGACTCCTCACGATCGAGGCGATGCACGGTGACCTTGTGCCGCAGCCGCAGCTTCACGCCGACCGTCGGCGCTACTCGTTGGGTGCTCCAACGACTGCCGAGGTCGGCGGTGGAGGCGGTGTCCTCCTGGCCGGTGTTCCGTCCGGCGCGGACACCCGGGGCGAGGTCGACCGTGGAGGAGCCGATGTTGGTCAGCGCGGTGGTCGCCGTCGCGCTGATCGTTCGCGAGTCGCTGAATCCCTGGGCGCCGGACGTGCCGGAGTTGCCGACGCGCCAGATCTCGAGCTTGTGATCGGGGGAGCTGTCGCTGACCAGCTCTGCGGTCTCCAGTTCGGCGACGGTCTCCAGTTGCGCCCAGGCGACTGGTCGGCCGCCGTTCGTGATTAGTCGCCAGACGCCGCCGGGCCGCGTCGTCTCGTCCAGCCGCGTCATCGCATCCTCGGCGACCAGACTGCGGATCCGGTCGTGGCCGACGCGGTCGAGCGAGCCGAGGCGTTGCCGCAGCTCTGCCGCTGTCCGGTCGCACAGGTCGTTCAGCCCGTCGACCCGGGTCGCCATGTGCTCGGGCATCGTCGTACTGCGTTCCGCCGACAGGCCGAGCGTTTCGAGATCGGTCTGCTCGGCCGGCGGCGGCACGGTGTAGGTGTGGATGTAGCCGAGGTCGAGCGTGGCGGTGTCGTGCTCGGCGCCGGAGTCGACGACGTGGGCGGGGGACCAGTCGGCGGCCGCGGACTCGCGGATCCGCCAGCTCCAGCGCGGCTGCGCCGAGCGGTAGCGCAGGATCTCGCCGCGGAGCGCCTCGACCGCACCGTTCTGCGCGTATTCGGTTGCTCCGCCGCTGACGAGGAGGCCGTGCCCGGTGGCGACCTCGACGCCCGGCGAGACGACCTTCGCGACGGCCTTCACCTTGCTGGTGTCCGGGAGCGCCTCGGTCAGGGCGCGTAGGTCGACGCCTGCCGTGGCACCGGAAGTCTGCAACGCCGAGGTGGCGACGTTGTAGCCGCCTTGGACCACCTGCCCGACCTGGGCCTCGTCGATGGTCAGCGGGCTGTCCAGGACCTCCTGCAGCTCACCGAGATCGAGCTTCAGGTGGAACTGGATGAGACTGTCGACGTCGGCGCGGGGCTCGTTGCCGATCGACAGCACGAAGCCGTCCGGCGAGAGGATCCGGCGGCTCTCGCCACGCAGTGTCCGATGAAGAAGGTCCGGTGTGAAGCGGTACGGCGACTCGCGGTCCTCCAGGGCCTGATTGAGCTCGCGGCAGAGCCTGGTCAGATGCGGCAGGCGACCGGACGGAAGCCCGTTGTGCTGCACGTCCTCGGCGGGGAGGGTCGCGGCCGTCGCCTTCCGGTAGGCCTCCACCTGCTCAGCAGCCGCCTGCGTAGCGGTCTGCAGATCGTCGGTCTCCAGCACAGCCCGGTACGCGTCGGCAGCTGCTCTCGCCTGGTCGGCGGCGGTGGCGCAGTACTGCGCGATCTGGGCGTGGCGCTCGGCGATGCGTAGCCGGCGTAGACCCTGGGCGCGGATCCTGCGGGCGCGCTCGTGGGCAGACGCGTCCTGGCCGGCGGCTTGCCGGTCGGCCTCCGCGAACAACGCCGTGGCCAGTTCGCCGGCGCTCGCGGCACTGCGGGTGCGTACGTCGGCGCGGTGGGCCTGGTCCGTCGCCGCGGACTCGAGGTCGGCGATCTGCTGTCGTACGTGCTCCCGGAAGCCGTCGTCCGGAGCCTGCTCGGCGTCCGGGACGACCACGTGCACCCCGGCCCACGGTGGCTGCGGGGCCGGGTGTCCCTCACGCCGGATCGCCTGCGAGAGGCTCGCCAGGTCGCGCTCGATGTCCTCCAGCGGCCGGGTGCCCGACCGCTCCTCCCACTCGCGGCTGAGCCGCCGGAACTCCTCGTACTGCGCCTCTGCCCGCCGATCACGCGCCTCGCGGTAGCCGTCGGCTGCAACACGACTCTCCCGCCCAATCCGCCGAAGCCACCCGAAACGCCCTCCCGCACTGCTGACGGCCGGGCTGACGCCCGGAGTGGCGCCCGGGGTGGCGCCCGGGGTGGCGCCCGGGCTGACGGCCGGTGTGGCGGCCGGTGTGGCGGCCGGTGTGGCGACCTGGGTGTCGGCCGGGGTGACGGCCGGGGTGGCGTGCGGGGTGGCGTGCGGGGTGGTGGATGGTGTTCTGGCTTGTAGGAGGCGGTCGGCGGCGCGGGTCAGGGCTTGGGACTCGGCGATCAGATCGGCGGCGAGGGGGCGGCCGGGGGAGTGGCGCCGGGCGCGGACGTTGGTCAGGCGGCGCAGGTCGGCGTCGGTGGCGAGTTGGTTGCCGTCGAGGACGTCCTGGAGCAGTGCCTGCGTCTCGGCCCGCTGGGACGCGGGCAGACCGGGCAGGTCGAGCAGCGCGTCCAGCGCCCGCGTCGCGCCGTCCGCGCGGGAGCCGCCGCGCACGCGGTCGACCTCGGCGCCGACGAGCGCCACCGCCTCGGCGACGAGCCGGTCGTCGGTGATGTCGCCGGCGCGGCGGGCCAGCCTGCGTTCGAGCCGCCGCAGCAGCTTCCGGGCGAACCGTTCACGCGAGTGCCGCAACCGGAAGGTGCCGTCCCGAAGGGCGATCGCCTCCGGGGCCGCGATACCGAACGCCACACCGAGCGCTTGGCGCGCACGACCCTGCGGGTCGTCCTCGGTGATCGCGGCAGACGTCAACCCTGCACTCCCCGTTCAACGTGCCGGTACTTTCACCAGCTGTGAGCGGGGACATTAGCAACCTGATGTTCAGGTTTTCGCCATGTTTCTCACCAGTAGAGTAACTTTCTGCCGGTGGCCTTCGTCACATCAGGATCGCTTGTACAGCGCGCGAAAGTCCTCCAGCGTGCCGCGGTAGTACTCCAGGTCGTCGGTCAGCTTGGCGCGACTGACCAGATGCGGGTGCCGGGCCTTCGCCGCACGGCCGTACTCCGACCAGATCTCCGCGTCGGGGACCTCGTCCGCGTCGTCGGCCAGGAACTTGATCGCCTCGCTGACCGCGTCGGCGGCGAACTCCCAGTTCAGCTCGACAACATTGCGGTCCTGGTCCGGTGCACCGGTGTACGCCATGTCCGCGTCCAGCGCCCGGCGGGCGAACGACGCGGAGACGATCGCCCACTGCGCCGCGTCGATCAGCTGCGACTTGCCCAGCCCGAACCGCGCGCCGATCGTCGTGGCGGCGCGCTCGGAGGCGTACGGGATCGTGATCTCGCCGGCCGGCGACGCGAACACCCACGCGTCCGGGCCGTCGGTCACGTTGACTCCCGGCTCGGGCCGCGCCGGCACGACCGCGGGGGCCTCCGGGTCGGCCGCGGTCACCAGGCTCACGTAGGTCTGGGCCTCGATCAGGGTCCTCGCGGTCAGCATCGGTTATCTCGCTCCTAGCTCTCGGCCAAGCTCGTCGTACGTGTCCCGCGCGATCAGCAACCGCTCCAGCCGGAACCGTCCCGGCTCCGCGTCCCGGACCTCACGACCGTCGCGCGTCCAAAAACAATCCTGCGGTACGGCGTCCGCACCGGCCGGCACGAACTTGATCACCTCGTCCACGGCTGCCCGCGCGACGGCCAGCACCTTACCGGCCCCGGCCGCGTCCGCGGGGACTTCCGACGCGGCCGAATCGGCGACGGCCAGCCACTGGCCCGCATCCAGCACCTCCGACGGCTCCGGTCCGCCGAACGCGGGCCAGCCGCGCACCGGCGTCTCCCGGACCGGTAAACCGAACAGGTACTCGCGGTGCGCGTTGCAGCCCGGACAGATCGCGGCGTAGCTGGACGTCAGCTCACCGTCGACCTCGATCAGCGCCTGTTCCCACGGCGCGTCGATCGACCCGCAGTCCGGGCAGGGGTGCAGCTCCAGGTACAGCTGCGCCTCGTCCCGGGTCCGCGCCACCGCGAATGCCATACCGCCCCTCTCGATCTCCGGTCTTCATCGCCTTCAAGGCCCGCTCATCGTCTGTCCGTGACCGGTTGGTGCAATGGTTCGTCCACTCGACGGATGGCGCGCGGTCGGGGCGGCCGCCGGCGTCATCGTGCGCGCCGCGGTGGTGTAGTCGAGCGCCTTCAGCACATCCCGCGGTACGCCGGCCTTCTCCAGCTCGGCGGCGACCTTGCCGTTGAAGCTGCCGTCCGGCGACGACGTGTTGTAGAGCTCGCGCAGGTCGACCCGGCCCTCGGCCATCCGCACCAACTGGGGATTCAGCGTGGCGAACGCGGAGGCGAAACCACCGTCGTTCACCCCGAGCAGGGTCGGCGGCCGGTTGCGGGTCGGATCGCCGGGCAGGGCCTGGTACTTCCGCTCCGTGCCGTCGGCCTCCTTGACCAGCAGCACAACGGGCTTCCGCGTCGCCTGCGCCCGGTCGATCGCCGCCAGCAACGGCCGGTACGGCTGGTGCACCGATCCGTCCTTGCCCTCGCCGTGCTCGGTCGCGACGATGTCCGGACGCCCCAGTTTCTCCGGCACGGCCTGCAGCCGGGAGTTCGCGAGCACGGAGTCCAGCGCCGCGCCCTGCTCCAACTGCCGGAGGCCCTCGAGGTACCGGTGGGCGAGCATCCGCACGAACATCTGGCCGTGCGCGAGGTCCGGTACGTGGGTCGTGCTCCTCGTGACCTGCTCGCCGCGCCCGTTGTCGGTGCTGGTGCGGATCGTGGCGTCGTACACGACCGGGATCCGGACCGTGACCATCTGCCCTTCGAGGAAGCGGCTGAGCTCGAACCGGCTGCCGGTCCCCTCTCCGGTCTGCTCCTTGACCTGCTCACCCATCGAGCCGCTGACCGACACCACTCCGCCGTTCAGCCCGCCGGTCGCGGTCAGCGGCGTACGCCGGTTCCGGACCCTGCTGGAGCGTGCCACCCGCTGACTACGCCAGACGTGGCCCTCCTGGCCCGGCGAGGAGTCACCGTCGAGCTCCCAGCCGACCGCGGTGGCGTTGACCGTGACGTTGATCATCGACTTCCCATTTCCCGGCTTCGCCATCGGCACCAGGTCGATCCCGCCGTCGAGCAGCCGCCCGATCTTCGCCTTCAGCGCACTCGGCTTGACCGTCGCCCGGATCAGGTGCCGGAACTCGGCCACACCACGCCGACCGAGGAACTGGGGCTGCCGGAGTACGGCGTTCAGGTTGTCGAACAGTTGGTCCTGCTTCTTCTCGCCCCGCCCGAACGGCACCGACCGGAGTGGCATCGCGCCTTCGGGGAGCCGGACCCTGCGGTGGTCGGGTCGCTGCTCGGCCACCTCGGCGGTCTGGGGCTCCGGGCCGTCCTGGAGCTCGCCTTCCGGCATCATCGTGTACAGCGTCGCGGTCAGCTCGCGCGTCCCGGACCTGGTGACGACGTCCGGGTCGAGCCGGCGCAGCTTCGCGCCGGTGCTGGTCATGGCAGCCGCGCCCGCGTTGTGCCGACGGATCACCTCGGTGGTGAAGACCAGCTTCCGCTCGGCCAGGTTGCGGACGAAGTTGCCGTGCCGGCGCAGGTTCGTGTTCTGGTGCCCGTCGCCGAGGGTGTCGGTCGTGGTCAGGTCGGTCGAGACACCGCCGGTGGGATTGACCCCCGCCGCCCCCGGTACGCCGCCGTCGACGCCCACAGAGATCGACTGGGTCCGGCTCACGGACCGGTCGCGCTGCTGGTAGTCGTACGCCTGCTCGGCTCCGCCGGCCTGCTCCGGTGCGAGCTTCGGCCGGCCGTGCTCATCGGTGAGGAGCTTCCCGTCCTTGTCGGTCTGTACGGCGCGCACGGTCACGTCACCCTCGAAGTGCGCCCGCACCAGCACCACGAACAGGTCGGGATGCTCCCGGCCGTCCAGCGGCGCCTCGAGCGGGATCTCGACCCCGTCCGGGCCGAGCATGTCGTCCAGCTGGCCGCTGAGGTTCTCCGGTTGGAGCGCGATCTCCAGCCCGGCCTGCAGCACCGGACTCGCGTTCCGCAGGCCGGGTGCGATCTCGTCGACCTGGGCCGCGACCTGTGGCTCGAGGTCCACCGGCTGGGTCACCTTGCCGGCGACCACCACCAGCTTTTCCGTCTCGGCCCCGCCCAGGCTGTCCTTGTACGGACCGGTGGCGTGCATGGTCCGGCCGGTGTTCGCCAGCTCGTCGGACTGATCGATGCTCGCGGTGAGCTTCTCGTCCTCGGTCTGGTACTGGTCTGCCGCGTTGAGGCCATCCGCGCGGAGCTTGGCGGCGAGCCGTTCGGTCGTGTGCGTCGCCGCAAGACCAGTGGTGACGCCCTGCTTCTCGAGCTTGTAGCGGCGGACGAAGCCACCGCGGACGCGCGGACTGAGCGGGAGCTTGTCGTTCAGGTACCGCTCGGCTGCATCGCTGACCACGCTCAGCGGTAGGTCGAGCTTGCCGGACGAGTAGAGCTCCAGCGCCCGCCGCTCGGCCATCAGCTTCTGCACGGTCGCATCCGGCAGCGGGATCGTCTTGACGACCTGTCCGTTGTGCACGATGTCCGCGAACATCCGGTACTGCTCGAGGAACTGGTGGTGTGTACCGGCGTTGATCAGCAGCCGCTCTTCGCCCGAGGTCTCGCTGACCGTGGTCGACTGCGCCCGACCGCCGGTATACCCGAGCGATCCGCCTCCGGAGTACGCCGAGCCGTCCGCCTCGACCGGGCCGCCGCCGGCCGTGCCGGTGACGCCGCCTGACGTGGACGTTCCCGAGGTGTAGCCGACGTCGCTCATCGTGAAGTTGATGTCGACGCTGTTCTGCTGGGTCATCGCGACATGGGTGAGGCTGACCGCCTCGCCGCGGATCTGCACCTGGTACTGCTGCGGCAGGATCGTCCCGTCCCGGAACGCGTGGACCGGGTTGCCGGGCGCCTGCACCACCATGAACGTCGGCTTGTACGTCCCGTTCATCCACTCGCGGTTCGCGACCAGACTGGTCGGCGCCAGCGCCGCGTGCAGCGTCGGCAGCGCGGTGGAGTCGGCCCGGATCGCCGGGATCACGTCCGCGACCGCGTCGGCCACGTTGCCCGCGTCGACGGCGACCGGCATGGCCTGCTGGACTGCCTCCGCGGTCGGTGCCTGCACAGTCTGCGCGAGCACCGGGGTCTCGGCGCGGGCCAACGGACTGTCGTAGGCGATCTCCATGCTGCCGCCCACATCGGCCAGCGGCGTGGCATCCCCGTTGTCGGTGATCTCCGCGAACTTGATCCGGATCTTCTGCTTGACCCGGTCGAGTGGCTCGGTGCTCTCGCTCAGCGTCACCCGGTTGATCCGGAGTCCCGCCGTCCAGCTCATGTTCCGCATGAACGCGGACCGGCTGGCCTTCACACCGAGCTTGGCGGCCCAGCCGCGGACGCCCGTCGCCGGCTTGACGGAGCCTTCGATCCCGGCGGACACCGGCACCGAACTGCTCCGCCCGATCGTCCGGCTGGAGGCCACCGAGCTGATGCCGAGCGGCACCTGGTTCTCGTTGGTGCTCGTGCCACGACCTTCGGACACGAAGGTGCCGGTGTTCTCGTCGTACTCCTGGTCGACGGTCAACCGGTACGGACGCCAGCGCGGCGTACCGGCGAAGCCGTGATCCTCCAGTACGACGATCAGGCCGCCCTGGCAGGCCTCGTTCATCCCGGCCGCGAGCCGCGCCGCGCTGATCGCCTGGACGACGCGCTCGTAGTTGGCGAGCTGAGCCCTGGTCGCGTCACCGACCGGACGGTCGTACTTGTCGAGGTCGGGCACCAGCCCCTGGGCCTTCAGCCCCATCAACGCGTCGTGACGGGCCGCGTCCGCGCCGACGATGTTCTGGACCAGCCCCTGGCCGACACCGCGGATCTGGCCCGGCCCGCGACCCATCCACGGCGGCGCCGTCTGCGGACCGGTCGGCGGCTCCGGGTCGTCGCGCAGCAACACCCGGCCGTCCTGGTCCGTCCGGATCGCACCGTGCTCGTCCCGCTGGATCGCCTTCGCGTCCGCCCGGCCACCGGCCCGGAGCAGGTCGTTCTCGGCGACCCGCATGTGCGCCGTACACGGGCTGTCCACGACGATCGGCGGCTTCCGGTCGCCGATCCGGCGCAGTGTCGCCGTCGTCTTCAGCGGGACCTTGACGCCCTGGGTCCCCATGAACCGGTGGACGACGGGCGAGATCGTGGTGTTGCTGATGTTCTGGCCGCCCTGCCGGGACACGTTCCGCCCGGCCGACACGCTCGGAGAGAGGTTCACCCCGGAGCCGGCGACGTTGTTGAGTGCCGTCGCCGCGCCCAGCGGGTGGGCAGCGTCCCGTACGCCGGGGAACGACAGCGAACCGGTGCCGGTGAGCGACGCGCCGTACGTCTGGCTCGCGTTGCCGCCGAGGAAGCCGACCGGAACCTTCTCCATCCCGATCTCGGAGCTGAACTCGCCGACCAGTTCGGCCGCGCTCCAGTCCGGCGTGGTCTCCCAGGTGAGCTCGTACTCGTTGTTGTCGGCGGTCCGGAAGCTCCGGGTGACACCACCCGGCCGGCTCATGTCGTGGATCAGCCGTGGCGTGTCCGTCACGATCAGGCCGGTGATGTGGCTCGCGGTGACCTCGTCCAGGTCGCCGTACCGGTCCTGCGCCTGCCTGATGACGTCCGTCGCGACCCCACGCAGGCCGTCGACGCTGTCCATGGTGAAGCGCGGGAACTCGCCCGTGACGTCCTGGGCGTGGCCGAGCTCCGCCAGAGTGACCGTCTCGGACGCCGCCTTCACGGTGTACGGACTGGCCACCCAGGTCTGCTGCGGGCCGACGTCGATGCTCCGGACCGGCGACCAGGGCTGAGTGGGGGAGTTGCGTACCTCCACCTCGAGGACGCCGTCCCACTCGACCAGGAGCGACTCACCACGGTGGAGGCCGACCCAGCCGAGCATGTGGTACCCGCTCTCGCCGGCGTTCTCGGCGAGGGTGTGGCCATGGGTCGCCTCGAGCTTCGGCGTGGTGAGCTGGGCGGCTGCGTGCAGCGGCGTACCCGGAGCGGCCAGCGCGATGATCGGCTGCAGGTTCAGTCCGACGGTGGTGCTGCCGGAGTGCGCGTTCGTCGTACCGGCGCTGATGCCGCCTTCACCGAGCGTGCCGGACATCTGCTCGGCCATCTCGAAGTCGCGGCGGGTGATCTCCCGGATGTTGGTGGCCAGCATCCGGACCCGGACCTCGGGCATCTCCGAGATGCTGCCGTCCCCGTCGCCGGGGACGGGGAACACCATGCCGTCCTGCGAGAGCAGCAGCCGGTACTCCGCACTCTCCAGCGGCAGCGGCCCGGTCTGCGGCAGCTGACGAGAGGCGCCGTTCGCCTCCAGCTCCTCGTTGATCACGTCGACCGGCAGTACGACGGGCTCGCCCTCCGGCGTACCGGTCATCAGCACATCGGCGACCGGCATCGCGGCGCTGCAGCTCTGCTCGTACTTGCTGACCTGACTGCGCGCAGCGTCGGCCAACGTCTTCAGTTGGCCTTGCGAGCCACCTGAGTCGATCCCGTCGAGCAACGTCCGGTACGCCGTCAGCGCGCGCTGCGCCTCGGTCGCGGCGACGCCGTACGCGCCGCTGATCTCGGTGTGCCGGGCGGCCTTGTTCTCGGCGGCTGTGGCAGTGATCCGCAGCATCCGGGCGCGTTCGGCGGCGCCAAGGTCGAGGCCCTGCGCCTCCACATCCGCCTGACGCTTGGTCTCCTCCGCCAGCTCCGCCGCGGTATGTGCGGTCTCGGCCTTGGTGGCCGACCGCGACTCGAGGTCGGTGACCGCGGACTCGAGCGACTGGATCTGGGTGAGGACCTCTTCGCGGAGGTGCGCGACCGAGTTCGGCGCGGGCCGCGGGTCGGGCCTGCCGAAGGCGGCTGCATCGGGTCCGGCGTTCGCCTCGGCGGACCAGGGGAGAACGGGCTCGGCGCCGCCGTGGCGGCGGATGGTCCGGGCCAGACCGTTGAGGTCGCGCTCCAGCTCCGACAGACTGCGCGGCCCGCTCGGGGCCCCGTTGGCCAGCGTCTCGGCGCGTGCCTGCTGCCAGTCCCGCGCCATGACCTGGTACGCCGCATGGTCAGCCTGCAGCCGCCGATCGCGCCGCTCGTGGCTGAAGACCGACTTCAGCCGGCCGAGCACACCGCGCGGCCGGGCCGCCTGTGCGGCCGCGATCTCCTGTGTCATCAAGGAGAGCTGGTGGGTCCACACGTGCCGCAGCTGCTCGTCGGCGAGCCGCGGCGAGATCTGCAGGACGTGCGGGTCTTCCGCCGTACCGGACCGGATGATGCCCTTGGCCATCGCGCCGAGCGTGGTCTTCCCGATCTCGACCCGGACGTGCTGCGGTACGTCGGTGACCGTCGTCTGCAGGATCGCCTGCTGCGTCTGCAGGTCGATGGCCGGCCGGTCGGTCACCGAGGCGGCCAGATCCACCTGGTTCATCGCGGCAAGCGCCGTCAGCGCACCGGACCCGGTCAGGTCGGTCTGGCTGCTCGGTCGTCCGCCGGCACCGGTCACCAGGCCCGTGCCGTGAACTTGCGAGGTCCAGACCCGCCGACCTTCGGCACGTCTGTGGTTGCTGCCGACCGGAGCGCGATGTCGCCGGCCGGCCGAGCCGGGCGGCGGCCCGTTCACCGGTCCGTTCACACCGACGACGAGGGCGTCCCGGCTGATCGTCGCCGAGGCCGACACGATCGTCGACACCGGGACGGGCCGGTTCGACCCGGGCAGGCGGTCCAGCCGGGCGGCAGCCTCCGCGTCATCCGGAGCAGCACTGCTGAGCGCGTATCTGAGCAACGCCTCAGCCTCGGTACGGCGGGACTGGTCCAGCCCCGGGCTGCGCAAGTACTGGTCGAGCGCCCCGACCGCGCCGCGCGCCGGCAGCTGACCGCGAGCCCGGGCCACCTCGGCCCCGAGCACGCAGACGGCCTCGGCCAGCAGACGGTCGTCGGCGGCACGGTCCGCGGCCCGGCGCGCGAGTTGCGCCTCCAGGGCCCGCATCACGTACGCCGGCACCATGTCGTCGCGACCGGTCAGCCAGACCCTGCCGTTACGCAGCGGAACGGCGGACGGGTGCAGGATCCCGAGCGCGGTTCGTACTGCCCACCGGGCGCGAGTCGTCGGATCGGCGGCGGACGAAATGGGTGTGGTCAGCCGACTCACCCCCTCCCGTTGGGTGTCCAAGTGCTCACCAGTTGTCACTAGGACGTCCTAGTTCCGGAATCTAGCAAACAATCGGTTACTCGCCAGCAACTCGATTCACCCGAACTGTTAACGATTTACGCCGAGTGACCATCCTAGGATCACCTTCATGGTCGAGCGGCTCGGTACATCGCAATGGAGTGTCTCCGAGGCGCGGAGCATGGTCGCCCAGCTGCGGCACGTGGCCGGCGACGGCCCGGAGTACGACGGGATCGAGCTGTTCACCTCGCTGTGCGCGTACCTCGACCAGTTGCACGGGAAGGCCGGATTCGACTACGTCTACACCGGGGCGCGGCGGCAGGCGCTGGCCGACGCGGTCCGGGAGGTCCGCGGACCCAGCGGCGTAGGAGATCCGGAGAGCGACCGGCTGGTCCAGCCGGTGAACGCGGCGGTCACGCTCGTCGAGGGACGCGAGCTGGTGACCTGGCTGGAGGGGCAGAGCGGGTGGCAGCAGGACCTCGGCAGAGCGCTGCGTGCGCTGTACACCTATCTAGACCAATTGTACGGCGGACCTGGCGCCTTCAACGAGCTGCTGACCACGTTCGAACGCAGGCGGGTCGCAGCGCGGTAACGGCACCGGCCTGCCGGCGTGAGTGGTACCTCGCTGCCATTACGGTAGGCCCGTGAGTCTCTCGTCCTCCACGCGAACCCCTTCCCAAGGCGCCCGGGCCGCGGGCCGACCCTCGGGTGGTGGTCCGAACCGCCTCCCGAGCAGCCGCGAGCGACGACCGGCCCTGGCCGCCCTCGCCGTCATCCTGATTCTGCTCGGTGCTGCCGGGTCCGCACTGATCGCCCTGAACAGCGGCAACCGGTCCGACTTCGTGGCGATCTCCGCCGACAGCCTCCCGCCCGGGCACAAGCTCGAGGCCAAGGACCTGTCCCGCGGCGACCTGGCCGGCGCGACCGGTGGTCTGATCCCGTGGTCCCAGGCGAGCAAGTACCTCGGCCGCTACACCACCACCTGGCTGTACAAGGACCAGTTCGTCACGCCCGAGAACTTCACCAAGGACGGCGAGCAGCCGATCCCGGCCGGCGCCGCCCTGGTCGGTATCAGCCTGGAAGCCGGCCGTGCGCCGTCCGACGGGCTCAGCGTCGGTGACATCGTCTCGATCACCCGGGTCCCCACGGCCAACCAGGACGGCGCCACGCCGATCACGCTGGTCAAGGCGGCCACGGTGACCTCCAGCGCGGGCGCGATCACCGACTCGAAGACCAACGCGAACAGCTCGCTGAACGTGACCGTGCTGGTCCCGGCCGACCAGATCACCACGGTCGGCGCGGCCGCGGCCTCCAAGTCGCTGATGCTGGCGAAGCTGGCGCCCGGGACCAAGACGGACGTGGAGCGCAACGGCGGGGCGAACTGATGGCATTGGTGGCATTCGCGAGCGCGAAGGGTTCACCCGGCGTCACCACCGCGAGTCTGGTCATCGGTGCGCTCTGGCCGCGGCAGGTGCTGCTGGCCGAGTGCGACCCGGCCGGCAGCGACGTGGCGATCCGGATGACCGGACCGGGCGGTTCGGCGCTCAACTCCGACCGCGGCCTGGTCAGCCTGGCCGCCGCGAGCCGGAAGGGCCTGGGCGACGAGGTGATCCTCGCGCACAGCCAGCAGCTCGACGGCGGTCTCGACGTACTGCTCGGGGTGCGTTCGCCGGAGCAGGTCGGTGGCATGGGCGGTCTGTGGCATCCGCTGGGCATCTCGTTCAACCAGATGCAGAGCAGCGACGTACTGGCGGACTGTGGGCGCATCGGTGCGTCGTCGCCACAGCTGCCGGTCATCCAGTCCGCACGTCTGGTCGTGCTGGTGTGTACGGCGACCGGCTCGTCGGTCGCGCACCTGCGCGAGCGGCTGTCCACTCTGGTGCACCACGTCGACGCACAGCTCGGCGTGGTCGTCGTTGCCGACCCGAAGCGGCGTGACGGCGTGAAGCAGGTCTGGACCGTGCTGGACGCGATGTCCGTACCTGTCCGGCACCGCTGGCACCTGGCGTACGACCCAGCCGGTGCGGCGTTCTTCGACGGGCGTGGCCACGGGCGGCTCGACAAGACCCCGCTGATCCGGTCGGCGACCGACATCACCGCAGAGATGGCGTCGCTGGTCTCCGCACCGCCGCCGCAGGACTTCGACATGGCCAACGCGGCGTTCCCGCCGGGTGAATATCGATGAGCGCTGATCAGGAGTTGGTTCGCAAGCTCCGCGTGCAGGTTGCGGAGCGGCTGAACGAGCAGCGTCGCCGCGACCAGGTGAACGGCGTACCTCCGATGAGTGCGGAGGACGAGCGGGAGTACGCACGGTCGCTGATCGTGCAGGTGCTCGAGGACCACGCGCGGTACGAGCTGGCCGAGGGCCGGACGCCGCCGACCCCGGACGACGACGCGCAGATCGCCGGCGCGATCCACTCCGCGCTGTTCGGTGTCGGCCGGCTGCAGCCGCTGATCGACGACCCCGAGGTCGAGAACATCGACATCAACGGCTGCGACCAGGTCTTCGTGCAGTACGGCGACGGCCGCGAGGAGACGCCCGGCCCGGTGGCCGAGAGCGACGACGAACTGGTCGAGCTGATCCAGGTGCTGGCCGCGCACGCGGGTCTGACCAGCCGCCCGTTCGACTCGGCCAACCCGCAGCTGGACCTGCGGCTGCCGGACGGCTCCCGGTTGTCCGCGGTGATGGGCGTGACGTCGCGGCCGGCGGTGTCGATCCGGCGGGCCCGGCTGGGCAAGGTGTTCCTGCGTGACCTGGTGCAGAACGGCACGATGACCGACGACATCGGCTCGTTCCTGCGGGCCGCGGTCGCCGCGCGGAAGAACATCATGATCGCGGGCGCGACGAACTCCGGTAAGACCACGCTGCTGCGCGCGCTGGCCAACGAGATCCAGCCGCACGAGCGCCTGATCACGGTCGAGCGCTCGCTCGAGCTCGGCCTGGGGGAGTTCAAGGACCTGCACCCGAACGTGGTCGCGTTCGAGGAACGGCTGCCGAACTCCGAGGGCGTCGGCGAGGTCACGATGGCGGATCTGGTCCGCCGCTCGCTCCGGATGAACCCTTCGAGGGTCATCGTGGGTGAGGTGCTGGGCGACGAGATCGTGACGATGCTGAACGCGATGAGCCAGGGTAACGACGGCTCACTGTCGACGATCCACTCGAACAGCTCGATGGAGGTGTTCAACCGGATCAGCACCTACGCGATCCAGGCGATGGAGCGGCTGCCGATGGACGCCACCCAGATGCTGATCGCCGGTGCGCTGGACTTCGTCGTGTTCGTCCGCAAGCACAACGACTACACCCGCGGCGGCGGCCTGAGCCGGTACATCGAGAGCATCCGCGAGGTCACCGGCTGGGACGGCCGGGTGCTGTCCGGCGAAGTGTTCGCCCCGGGACCGGACGGCCGCGCGGCAGCGCACGCGCCGATCGCCTGCATGGACGAGCTCGAACACTTCGGGTACCAGCCCCTCGTCCACGGAACGTGGGCGTGACGCGATGAACGACCGGACTCTGGGCGCGCTGCTGTGCGGGGCGGTGGTCGGCGGCGCCGTACTGCTGCTGATCGTTGCGATCCGCGGCACCGAGCCGAAGGACGAGACGCCGTCGCTGTTCCGCAACCGCGGCGCCGACCACCGCCGGAACCTGATCCGCCTGGGCGCCGGCATCGCCGTCGGCCTGGTGGTGCTGGTGGTGACCCGCTGGCTGGTGCTCGCGATCGCGCTCGGTCTGCTGGCCGGTATGGCGGACCGCTTCTTCGGCGGCACCGGTGAGGAACGCCGCGCGATCGACCGGCTGGACGCACTGGCCACCTGGACCGAGGCACTGCGCGACACGATCGCCGGCGCGGTCGGTCTGGAGCAGGCGATTCCCGCGACCGCGGTCAACGCCGCGCCGGCGATCAAGCCGAGCCTGAACCTGCTCGTCGACCGGCTGCGCATCCGCGAACCGTTGCCTTCGGCACTCATGCGGTTCGCCGACGACCTGAACGACCCGTCGGCCGACCTCATCGTCGCGGCCCTGGTACTGAACGCCCGGCTCCGTGGACCCGGTCTGCGCGAGGTACTGAGCGCGCTGGCGGACTCCGCGCGCGAGGAGCTCGACGTACGCCGGAAGGTCGCGGCGGAACGGCGGTCCACCCGGCGCAGCGTGCAGGTGGTCGTCGCGATCACGCTGATCATGGCGGCCGGGCTGATCCTGTTCAACCCGACCTACATGGCGCCGTACCGGAGCTTCATCGGGCAGGTCGTGCTGACGCTGGTGATCGGGCTGTACGCGCTCGGTCTGCTGTGGCTGCGGCGACTGGCGAAGATCGAGGTGCCGGAGCGGTTCCTGATCGGCATGAACACCGACGGGCGGCTGAGCCGGCCGGGTGACGACCGGATGGAAACGGTGAGCGGATGACCTGGGCCTTCATCACCGGCGCCCTGGCGGGCTTGGGTGTGTACGTCGCGATCCGGATCTTCATCAAGCCGCGGACCAACGTGCTGTCGACGATCGCGCGGATCGACGCCGGGCGCGGCGGGTACACGAGCGGCGCGACGACCAGCGCGGCCGGCGAGCGGGTGCTCGGCGGCGTCGACCGGGCCCGGGAGACGCTGGGCCGGCGGCTCGAGGCCGAGGCGAACGCGCGCGGCTGGGCGTTCGGCAAGCTCCGCCGCGACCTCGCGGTGATGAACCAGCCGTTCGCCGCGATGCTTGCCACCAAGGTGTTCTTCGCGCTCGGCGCGTTGATCCTGATCCCGATCGTGCTGTTCCTGTTCTCCGCGATCGGGTTCGCCGCACCGGGCGCGGCGCCGGCGATCGTGACGCTGGCGTTCATGGTGCTGGCGTTCTTCCTGCCGGACCTGGCGTTGCGGCAGGAGGCGGAGAAGCGGCGGCGCGACTTCCGGCACGTGGTCGGCAGCTTCCTCGACCTGGTCGCGATGAACCTGGCCGGCGGCCGCGGTCTGCCCGAGGCGCTGATGACCGCGTCCACGATCGGCGAGCACTGGGCGATGGCCCGGATCCGGCAGGCGCTCGCGAACGCGCGACTGATCGGGATCACGCCGTGGGACGCGATGGCGCTGCTCGGCGAGGACCTCGGCGTCGAGGAACTGCGCGACCTCGCGTCGGCGCTCGCACTGGCCGGCGACGAGGGCGCGAAGATCCGCTCGTCGCTGCTCGCGCGGGCGGCATCGCTGCGGCGCAAGGAGCTGGCAGACGTGGAAGGCAAGGCGGGTGAGCGCTCTCAGTCGATGCTGGTTGCGCAGCTGGTCATGATCTCGGCATTCTTCCTTTTCCTGGCGTTCCCGGCCGGTGTGGCCATCCTCGGAAGTTAGGGAAAACAGTGACCAGGGCACGGGATCCACGGCGCGGCTTCGCCCGTCGTACAGGGCATACTGAGGCCTCCTTCGGCCTCACGATCTGGAAGGCAATCGGATGACCTCGGAGTTGATGTTCTGGCGGACCATGGCCCGCTACGCGCTCGCACGGGCGCAGGCCCAGCGGGCCCGGGCGCGGCAGGGGCACACCGAGTTGGGCGCCTCCGCACTCGAGTGGGCGATCATCTCGGGGATCCTGGTCGTCGCCGCGTTGGCGATCGGCGTGGTGGTGAAGCGCGTGATCAGCAAGCACACCGCCGATATCGACACGGGCAGCTGACGGTCGCCCTATGCGGTTGGGGTGGATGAAGCGACGCAGACGGTCGGAGCGAGGGGTCAGCACGCTCGAGCTGGCCATCCTGGCGCCGGCGATCCTGACGCTGATCTTCCTGTCCATCCAGACGGCGTTGTGGCTGTACGGGCGTTCCGTCGCGCTGAACGCTGCGGAGGAAGGTGTGTCCCGGCTCCGGCTGGTGCAGCCGACCGTCTACACCACCGCGGTGGGGGAGAAGGTCCGGTCGGACATCCAGTCGTACGCGACACAGCTCGGCGGTACGACGTTGCAGCACGCCGACGTGCCGTTCCCGGCGTACAACAGCCCGGAGGGCACGGTCTCGTTCACCGTCACCGGTGACACCGTCTCGCTGGTGCCCGGCCTGACGCTGAAGGTGAGCCGGACCGCCACCGGCCAGATCGAACAGTTCGAAGCCGACAAGTGAGTGTGAGGATGAAGCGGAGACTGGGGATCCGTCGCGAGCGCGGGACGATGGCGCTGGAGATGGTGATCCTTGCGCCGGTGCTGCTCCTGCTGTTCATGTTCCTGCTCGCCTGCGGGCGGTACTTCCAGACGTCGTCGCTGCTGGAGAGCGCAGCCCGGGACGGCGCCCGCAGCGCGAGTCAGGCGCGGTCGTTGCCCGATGCCCAGAGCCGCGTCGACACGGCGGTCAGTACGACGATGAGCCAGGCGATCAAGTCCTGCAAGACGACCGCGTCGGGCTCGATCACCACCGGGTTCGTTGCCGGGTCGCCGTTGTCGGTCGAGGTCACCTGCACGATCAACTACCGCGACCTCGGGCTGCTCGGGCTCGGCGGCGACACCACGATCACCAAGCGCTTCACCTCGTCCCTCGACCCGTACCGGGGGGTGCGCGGTGACGGCTCCTGAGCGGCACCGGTCCCGGCTCGTCGAGTTCTTCCGTATCGATGCCCCCGGCAACCATCGGCGGTTCTCCCGCGGCGCGTTGAGTCCCGCGGTGGCGATCCTCGCGGTGATGATCTTCACCCTGGCCGGCCTGGTCATCGACGGCGGCCGGCAGTTGGGTGCGCGGTCGCGTGCGGTCGGGTACGCCCAGGAGGCCGCCCGCGTCGGGGCGGCCGCGATCCAGCTGAACGTCGCCGAGGCCAAGATCGACACCACCAAGGCGGCCACGGCAATCTCCGGGTTCTGCGCGCAGGTGCGTAACAACGACCCGGCCGTCACCTCCTGCGGTCCGACCACGCTGACCGACAAAGAGGTTGACATCCAGGTCGACATCGCCAACAAGACCACGTTCCTCGGCCTGATCGGCAAGACCTCGCTGAAGGCCAGCGGCACCGGCCAGGCGCACGCCGAGCAAGGCATAGAGAAGGCCGACGACAGCCCGACGATCCCGCCGATCGTGGTCAACCCGACCACTGACGGCCCGGGTGCGCCGACGTCGGTCGCCCACCCGCCGACGATCGACTTGCCCTGCCCGACCTGGACCGTCGGCTCGCCGACCCCGACCTGGACCCTGTCGCCGTTCCCGTTCCCCGCGACCTGTTCCCCGAACGTGACGCCGCCGCCGGACACCAACTCCTCGCCGCCGCCGTCCGGCGATCCGTCCGGCCCGCCGTCCAGCTCGGAGCCGCCGTCGACGACGAAGCCGCCCGGCGGCTAGAGATCAAAGGATTGCCTCCCATGCGTAGGTCTGCCCTCCTGCCTGTCGTTGTGACCGGCGTCCTGTTGTTGAGTGCCTGTGGCAAGAACTCGAACGACGGCACGCTGCCGGTCCCCGCCGGCGGCTCGGACGCGACGACGTCCTCGGACACTCCGTCCGCCGAGCCGACCGAGCCTTCGAGCGCGCCGACGCAACCCGCGGCCACCACGAAGCCGACCACGACGGCGAAAGCGCAAATCATCATCAAAGCCGGGAACTTCGCCTCGAACCCCGCCGTCCAAGGCCTCGTGACCAGCTACCCGCTCTACTTCCAGGCGCTGGTGTCGAAGGACGACACGGTCCTGAAGAAGAAGTTCCCGTCGTTCTTCTACTCCGACGTGTCCGAAGGCATCTTCGACGCCCAGCGCAACGGCTGGATCATGAAGCCGCCCGGCAGCGTGGTCATCGTCGGCGCGAAGAGCACGCCCGACGGCACGGTGGCGGTGCAGACGTGCCGCTCGCAGACCACGCAGTACTGGGACCCGAAGACGAAGAAGTGGACCGTGGTGACGCCGAACGGCTCGCCGGAGGTGATCGAGATGATCAAGACCGGCATCGGCTGGCTGCCGTACCGCCTGGCGACGTCGACCGGGGTGAAGTGCAGCGGAGTCCACTATCCGGCCTAGATCAGAACCCCGGAATTCACATTCCGAATAGGTGACGGGGCACTGGGCAACGGGCATGATGCCCCTGGTCGAAGATAATCTGCCGAAGAGCCGTCAAGTCTGGGGAGTGAGGATGCACAACCGAGTAGCCCGCACACTGCTCATCCTGAGCGCGGTACTCGCACTACTCACAGCCGGCCCAGTCTCAACGGCCTCCGCTGACACCATCCAGACCGGTAACAGGGTCTGCAGCATGTACGTGAACGCGATCGGTTTCGGCGCGTATTGCAGCTCCGGGCAGGCTTACGTCGGCGGCGGAACGCCGCCAACCTGGCGTGAGCGGCTGGACGGCAGGCCCTTCGTGCCGTGCCGCGACTTCGAGATCCCGAAGGGGATCAGGCTGCCGAAGGCGCCGGACGGCAAGGAGTGGGTCCTCCGAGTCACGATCACGGACTACACCTTGGACAGCTACAACGGCGGTCCGAGGGCTCACCTCGAGCGGGCGTACGTGCCTGTCGACGCACAGGATCGTGCGCAGTGCCCCTTCCCGGACTACATGCAGCAGTTCTGGTGGCGGTTCGAAGGCACGTATCCGCCGCCTGCGTTGCAGATCATGCCGACGTACACGCCGCGGGTGAACGTGCCGGCCTTCTTCACGTTGACGCCTGACAGTTCGATGCTGGTCAAGAGCGACACGAAGGTCTACACGCCCGACGAGATGACCAGCGGGATGTTCGACGACAAGCACAACCTCACCATGCGCGGCATGGTGGTCCAGATGGTGATCGATCCGGGTGACAACACCGGGACCTTGACCTGCAAGGTCGGTGTGACGCCGCTCGCCGACCCGGACGGGTACGACCAGACCCAGGATCCGGACCACCAGATCAACACATGCAAGCACGTCTACAAGAAGTCGAGCGCGAGTCAGCCGGACGGCATGTACACCGTGAAGCTGACCATCACGTGGGAGGTCTCGTACTGGATCGGCAGGGATGCCGGTGAATGGCACCCGATCGGGCAGGCGAACGTCACAGCTGTACAGCGGCTTCCTGTGCAGGAAGTTCAGGCCATTGGTGGCTGATGGTGGGGGTATGGAGGAGCGATGGTAAGGACGAATGAGCCGGTGCGTGCGGCGCGGTTGCCGCAGCGGCGGGCGGGGAGTCCGGGCGCGGACCGGTTGAAGGGGTTCGTCGCGCTGCTCGCGATCCTCGCGATCGTCGGCGGCGTGCCCTACGTCTTGCTGCGGTTCTTCGGGACCCCGTGGCCGGACAAGATGCCGACCAGCAGCATGTTGTTCGACGAGCTGAGCATCCGGACCGTCCTCGGCATCATCGCGTTCGTCATCTGGATCGCTTGGCTGCACTTCGTCATCTGCCTGATCGCGGAGGCGGTCGCCGAGATCCGCGGGCACGGTTTGTCGCCACGGATCCCGTTCGGCGGCGGTTCGCAGACGATCGCCCGCCGGCTGATCGGCACCGTCGTACTGATCGCCGCCGGTGCGGGCGTCAGCCTGCCGGTCGCAAGCGCAGTCACCACCGCCGGTCCGGCCGCCCCGACCTCGGTCTCCGCGCGGCATGAGAGCTCGACCTCGCAGTTCCGTCAGACCGAGGCAGCCAGCAAGATCCTCGCGGGCAATCAGAAGACGACCACCGGCGTACGGACGAACCACGACCACCAAGGTCAGGTCATCAAGTACACCGAGGTCCGGCCGCCCCAGGGGCGCAACTACGACTGCCTGTGGGACATCGCCGAGCGGTACCTGGGCGAAGGTCGCCGGTACAAGGAGATCTACGACCTCAACAAGAACAAGCTCCAGCCCGACGGACGCCGGCTGACCAACCCGGATCTGATCCTGCCGGGCTGGCAGGTGCGGCTGCCGGGCGACGCCAAGGGCCCGGGTGTGCACACCGTGCGCGTCAGCATCGACGACCGCACCGGCAAGACCACGGTCAGCACGAAGACCACCACCGAGACCCGGACCGCCGTCAAGCCCACCACGAAGGCGACGACGAAGACCGAGACCAAGGCCGGCGGCAAGACCGAGACCAGCAACCCGACGCGGTACTCCGAGCAGGGCATCGAGCCGGGCTCGTCGATCGTCATCGGCACCACCCAGAGCGACCCGGGCGCGAAGAACGTCAAGCCGGGGGAGCCGGGTGTCTCCGTCGAGCCGCACGTTCCGGGCACCGGCCAGTCCGAGCACGGCGAGCCGGCCGGTGGCGGTATCCAGGTTCCCGAGGCGACTCCGGTGGCGACGGACGACGGTGGCATCAACCTGCAGCAGGCCGGTATCTACGGCTTCGGTGCGGCGCTGCTCGCGGCCGGTCTGGCGCTTGCACTCAAGCGTCGCCGTGGCTGGGCGCAGGGTCCGGGTCCGAAGGCTGCCGGTCACCGGCAGACCGAGGTCGGCCTGCGACTCGCGTCGGACGTCCCGACCGCGCAGTTCGTCGACAACGCGCTGCGCAAGCTCGGTGCCGACATGACGCAGCTGCAGCGGTCGATGCCGAAGGTGGTCGCCGCGCTGGTGACCGACCGGGCGCTGACGCTGGTGCTCGACCCGTACGAGGCTCAGCCGGAGCCGCCGGGTCCGTGGCAGGCGATTGCCGAAGGCACCCGTTGGACGCTGCGCCGCGCGTACGGACCGACCAGCGAGGTCAGCGCGCCCGCGCCGTACCCGACGCTCGTCACGGTCGGCCAGAACGCCGACGGCGCGACGGTGCTGATCGATCTCGACACCGCGAACGGGATCGTCTCGTTCGGCGGCGTGACCAACGCGTCCCGCGACGTCGTCGGCTCGCTGGCCGTCGAACTGGCGACGAACCTGTGGTCCGAGGGCGCGCACATCAGCATGGTCGGATTCGGCGACGACCTGTCGTCGCTGGCGCCGACCCGGCTGAGCTACTGGATCCGGCTCGACGACGCGATGGGCGAGGTTGCCCGGCGTACCGAGGCGCAGGTTCAGGCGTGCCAGCGGCGGAACGTCGACTCGGTCGCGGATGCCCGGATGACGCATCCGGACGCGGCGCTGTGGGGCTCGGAGATCATCTTCGTGTCCGCGCCGCCGTCGCCGGAGGAGCAGGACCAACTGAACCGGCTGGCCGCGGACGCCAAGCGCAGCATCGCGGTCGTCGTGGTCGGCGACGTACTCGACTCGCCGTGGCGGTTCGTCGTGGACGAGAAGAACCAGGCCGTCTGCCGGCTGCTCGGCCTCGAGGTCGACGCGCACAGCGTCAACCCGGAGCAGTTCGCCGACCTGGTCGCGCTGTTCGACGCGGCCGAGTTCGACGCGCTGGACAAGCGCCGTGCGGAGCAGGACATGCCGGCGTACGAGTTCTCGACCACCGACCTCAGCCAGCCGGCTCCGGTCGAGGTCGACCTGCTCGGCCCGGTCGAGGTGGACGCTCGCGGTGTCATCGACGAGGGCCGGGTCTCGCTGTCGACGGAGATCATCGCGTTCCTCGCCAGCCAGGACTACGGCGTACACCCGAACGTGCTCGCCGGTGCGATCTGGCCGCGCGGCATCAGCGAGGAACTGCGCGACGCCGCGCTGGAGCACACCCGCCGCTGGGTCGGTGTGGACGCGATGTACGCCGACGAGTCCGGCCGCTGGATGCTGAACCGCAGCGTCGTCCGCGTCGACTGGGACGTGTTCCGGACCCTGGCCAAGCAGGCGACGATGGTGGACGACCCGCGTGGTCCGCTGTCGACGGCGCTCAGCCTCGTCCACGGCCCCGCCTGGGCGAACCTGCCCGGCGGCCGCTACTCGTGGCTCGCCGCGTCCGGCATCGAACGCCGGATGGCCGAGGCCGTCGTCGACGCATCCCTGCGGCTCGCCGAGGCGTCCCTCAGCCACAACGACGGCAACCTGGCCCGCACCGCCCTCCAGACCGGCCTCAGCTTCTCGCCGGCCTCCGAGGAACTGTGGCGAGCCACGCTCCGCCTGGCATCCCACTTCGGTACGACGGCCGATGTCACCAACGTCGCCGGCCAGCTGTACGCCGCCCTCACCAAACACGGCGCCCCCCGCGGCCCGGAAGCCGAAACCGACGCCCTCGTCGACGAACTCCTCCCCGGCTACCACCGCCCCGCCCAGGTCGCCTGACACCTGCACAACAAGAACCGCCCGGCGCGCTTGCCGGGCGGTTCTTCGTTGGCGTGTCAGAGCGGGTTGGCGGACCAGGTGTCGCAGGCGGTCATGTCGCCGGTGTCCATGCCTTTCTGGAACCACTTCATGCGTTGGGCGGCGGTGCCGTGGCTGAAGGACTCCGGGGTTACCTGGCCCTGGGTCTTCTGCTGGATGCGGTCGTCGCCGACGGAGGCGGCGGCGTCGAGGCCGCGGGCGATGTCGTCCTCGGAGAGCTCGGTGATGAGGGGCTGGCCGCTCTTGTTCGGGACCGTGGTGGCGTGGTTGGTCCAGATGCCGGCCAGGCAGTCGGCCTGCAGCTCGGAGCGGACCGAGTCCGACGTCGGGCCGTTGCGGGTCTTGATCCGGTCGAGGATGCCGTACAGGTTCTGGATGTGGTGCCCGTACTCGTGCGCCACGACGTACGCCTCGGCGAACTCGCCGCCGCGGGCGCCCAGGTCCGACTGCAGCGTCTCGAAGAACCCGAGGTCGAGGTACACCCGCATGTCCGGCGGGCAGTAGAACGGGCCGACCGCGCTGGTGGCCGGGCCGCAGCCGGTGTTCACCGAGCCGTCGAAGACCCGCATCGGCGCCCGGGTGTACTTCTTCCCCCGCCGGGGGAGCTCCGCGGCCCAGAAGCTCTCGATCGAGTTCTGGTAGAAGACGAACCGGCAGTTCGAGTTCGCCTGCAGGTCGGTGCCCTTCTTGCAGGAACTCAGATTGCCGGGTGCCGTGTTCTGCGTGACCGGTTGGTCGGCGCTGCCACCTCCGCCTGGCAGGCCGCCGGTCAGCAGCAGGATCACCACGAGCAGGATGATGCCGCCGATGCCGCCGCCGACCGGGATCATCCCGCCCGGCAGCCCACCGCCGCGCCCGCCGCCACTCCCACGGGTGTCCTCGACACCGCTGGTGTCGAGATCCGCGTCCGGATTGAATTTCATGCCACATACACTAGATCAGCAAACTCGGCTGAAGCTCTAGCGTAAGGACGCCCCCGAACCCCGATGATCACTGTTTCCAATCTCGAGGTTCGCGTCGGTGCCCGGCAGCTGCTCGCGCCCGCGTCGTTCCGGGTCGGCCCCGGCGACAAGGTCGGGCTGGTCGGCCGCAACGGCGCCGGCAAAACGACCCTGACCAAGATCCTGGCCGGTGAAGGACTGCCCGCCAGCGGTTCGGTGACGAAATCGGGCGAGATCGGCTACCTTCCGCAGGACCCGCGCACCGGCGACCTCGAAGTACTCGCCCGGGACCGGATCCTGTCCGCGCGCGGCCTCGACGACGTCGTACGACGTCTGCGCAGCGCCGAGAAGTCGATGGCCAGCGCCGACGAGAAGACTCGCGCCAAGGGCATGCGCCGGTACGAGCGCGCCGAGGCCGACCTGCACGCCGCCGGCGGGTACGCCGCGGAGTCCGAAGCCGCCCGGATCGCGGCCAACCTCGGCCTCCCGGACCGCGTCCTCGGCCAGCCGCTGGCGACCCTGTCCGGTGGTCAGCGCCGCCGCGTCGAGCTGGCCCGGATTCTGTTCGCCCAGGCCGAGACGCTGCTCCTCGACGAGCCGACCAACCACCTCGACGCCGACTCGATCATCTGGTTGCGCGACTTCCTGAAGACGTACCCCGGTGGCGTGATCATGATCAGCCACGACGTGAACCTGCTCGAGGAGACCGTCACCCGGGTCTTCCACCTGGACGCGAACCGGGCCGAGATCGACATCTACAACGTCGGCTGGAAGGCGTACCTGAGCCAGCGCGAGACCGACGAGCGCCGCCGCAAACGCGAGCGGGCGAACGCGGAGAAGAAGGCCACCCAGCTCGTCGACCAGGCGAACAAGATGCGCGCCAAGGCGACCAAGGCCGCCGCCGCGCAGCAGATGCTCCGCCGCGCCGAGCGGTTGATGTCGTCACTCGAGGACGAGCGCCAGGCCGACCGCGTCGCGAAGATCTCGTTCCCGACGCCGGCCCCGTGTGGCAAGACGCCGCTGATGGCCCGCGAGCTGTCGAAGTCGTACGGCTCGCTGGAGATCTTCACCGACGTCGACCTCGCGATCGACAAGGGCTCGCGCGTCGTCGTACTCGGGCTGAACGGCGCCGGCAAGACGACCCTGCTGCGGATCCTCGGCGGGATCGAGAAGGCCGACACCGGTGAGGTCATCGACGGCCACGGCCTCAAGCTCGGGTACTACGCGCAGGAGCACGAGACCCTCGATGTCAACCGGACCGTGCTGGAGAACATGAAGTCCGCCGCCCCGGAGCTGAACGAGACACAGGCCCGCAGCGTCCTCGGCTCGTTCCTGTTCACCGGCGACGACTCCGACAAGCCCGCCAGCGTGCTGTCCGGCGGTGAGAAGACGCGACTCGCCCTCGCGACCCTGGTCGTCTCCGCGGCGAACGTCCTGCTCCTCGACGAGCCGACCAACAACCTGGACCCGGCCTCCCGGGCCGAAGTGCTGAACGCGATCCGCTCGTACACCGGCGCGATCGTCCTGGTCACCCACGACGAGGGCGCGGTCGAGGCGCTCGAGCCGGAGCGCGTCGTACTGCTCCCGGACGGCGTCGAGGACCTCTGGTCGAACGACTACGCCGACCTGGTCTCGCTCGCCTGATTACTTCCGAGTAATATCCGGGCCATGACGGATCTCGGACTGCGGTTCTCGGTGGACGGCCCGGTTGCGCGCGTGGTGCTGGATCGGCCGGAGGTGCGCAATGCGCAGATCCCGGCGATGTGGAGCGCCCTGGCCGACTTCGGTACGTCGTTGCCGCCCGAGGTCCGCGTGGTCGTCGTGTCGGGGGAGGGGCCGTCGTTCTCGGCCGGTCTCGACCGTCGGCTGATGGTCGGCGCTCCCGTCGACGGTCAGGAGCCGTTGCTGACGCTGGGCGCGAAGCCGGAGCCTGAGCTGCTGGAGCTGATCGCCGCGTTTCAGTCCGGGTTCTCCTGGCTGCGGAGTCCGGAGATCATCAGCATCGCCGCGGTCCAGGGACACGCTGTCGGCGCGGGGTTCCAGCTCGCGCTGGCCTGCGACCTGCGGGTCGTGACCCCGGACGCGCGGTTCAGCATGCGCGAACCGGCCCTCGGCCTGGTGCCCGACCTCGGCGGCACCCAGCCGCTGGTCCAGTTGGTCGGCTACTCGCGGGCGCTCGAGCTGTGTACGACGACCCGCTGGGTGGAGGCGGCCGAGGCGCGGGACATCGGCCTCGCCAACATCGTCGTACCGGCCGAGGAGCTGGCGGCGACAGTGAAGGACCTGACCGACGCCGTGCTCGGCCCGCTGCCGGGTGCGATCCGCGAGACGAAGGCATTGCTGCTCGGCGCCGCGGACCGCACCTATGAGGATCAGCTGAAGGCCGAGCGCGAGGCTCAGTCCCGGCGGCTCAAGGAACTGATCGCCGCGCTGGGTTAGTGCCAGTTGCTGACGAGTACGTCGTGCGGCGCGGGCTCGCCCTTGCCGGTCTCGACGTACTGCTTGAGGCTCATCAGGAACGTGGCCCACTTGGTGCTGCAGTGGTACATGAACTCGACCGGCTCGCGCCAGCCCGCCTGCTTGAAGAGGATGATCGTGTACTCGTCGGTCTGCGAGAGCTCGAAGGTGACGTGGGTGCCGATCCATTCGTCGGGTCCACCAACGACCTCCCAGTGGACCAGCTCGCCGGGCTTGGTCTCCACGACCTTCATGTCGAAGCCGTCCCCGCCGGCGGTGGCGAAGCGGAACTCGATGACGCCGTCGACGTCGCCCTTGGTGTCCTCGGTCCACCAGCCGGCCAGACCGTCGATGGTGGTGAGTGCGGTGAAAACGTCCTTCGGGGACGCGATGATGCCTACGCGGTGCAGGATGTCGGACATGGTTGTGCCTTTCAGTTGTCTCGGGTCTTCTGGATCGCCTCGGCGATCCGCTTGATGCGCTGCAGCCGGCGGTCCCAGGCCTCGGTGACGTCGGTCAGCTGGTTGATCGCGCGGGCGAGCTGCGACTCGTCCACGGTGTAGCGACGTTCGCGTCCGGACGGTGCGGAGTGCACGAGTCCGGCCCGGTCGAGTACGGCGAGGTGCTTGGCGACCGCCTGGCGGGTGACGGGCAGCTGGTCGCTCAGGCTGGTCGACGTACCGCCGCCGTCGGCGAGCAGCAGGTCGAGCATCCGTCGCCGGGTGGGATCACCGATCGCCGACCAGAGCTCGTCGTCGATCACGGCCGGTTCGCCAGCCCTTCGGCGTACGGCGTGAGACGGGGCAGGAAGTAGTTCCAGCCGTTGGTGTGGTCCTCGAGCTGGGCGTCGGACTTGGCGGCCTCGTCCCACCCTGTCTCGGCGAACCGCAGCAGCGTGCCGCCGTCGACGGGAACGAGCTCGAAGGTCACGAGCAGCGAGTTCTCCGGGGTGGCGGTCTCGTCGTCGTAGTCCCAGCGGAAGACGAACCGGTGCGGAGGCTCTGCCTCGACCACCGTGACCGGCACGACCTTCGTGCCTTCGGCCTGCCGGAAGCCGACCGTCCCGGTGGCTCCGGCGACCGGCTTGAGGTCGACCTCGTCCGGCCACCACTCGCGCAGGTGCTCCGGCGAGCTGACCACCTCGTAGACCACCTCCGGGGTAGCCTCCACCCGAATCTCCCGCTCGATGCTCCTGGCCATCTCACCGCTCCCTTTCGCAACCTTTTGTTGCACATGACTCTAGCGGTGGATCTACGAATGCGCAACCAAGAGTTGCGGGAAGCGCCGAGCGGCGCGAAACGTTGAGAAGATCTATCCAATGGGAGGGGACTGAATGTCGTCACCGATGATGCGGCCCGGCATGGGCGCGATGGGCTGGCGCCGACAGGACGCGTCGGTGGCCGGGCAGAAGCTGGCGAAGGGCACGCTACCGCGGATCGCGCGGTTCGCGAGGCCGTTCCGCTGGCACATCGCGGCGTTCCTGCTGCTGGTGATCGTGTCCGCGGTGCTCGTGATCGCGTCGCCGCTGCTGTTCAAGAAGATCGTCGACGACGGGATCTCGAAGGGCAACGCCGGCCTGGTGACTGCGCTGGCCCTGGTGGTCGCCGTACTCGCGGTCTTCGAGGCGCTGCTCGGCCTGATCCAGCGCTGGTTCTCGGCGCGGATCGGGGAGGGGCTGATCTTCGACCTGCGGACCCGGGTGTTCTCACATGTCCAGCGGATGCCGATCGCGTTCTTCACCCGGACCCAGACCGGTGCGCTCGTGTCCCGCCTCAACAACGACGTGATCGGCGCCCAGCAGGCCTTCACCTCGACGCTGTCCGGTGTGGTCTCCAACGTGATCAGCCTGATCCTGGTCGTCGGTGCGATGCTGGCGCTGAGCTGGCAGCTGACCGTCGTCGCGATCCTGATGCTGCCGATCTTCCTGATCCCGGCGCGAGTGCTCGGGCGTCGGTTGGCCGCGATGACGCGGGAACAGATGAACCTGAACGCCGAGATGTCGACCGCGATGACCGAGCGGTTCAGCGTCGGCGGCGCGCTGCTCGTCACGCTGTTCGGCAAGCCGCAGCTGGAGACCGCGGACTTCGGCGAGCGCGCCGGCCGCGTCCGCGACCTGGGCATCCGGATCGCGATGCTCGGTCGTGTGTTCTTCACGGCGCTGACGTTGGTCGCCGCGTTGGCGACGGCCCTGGTGTACGGCGTGGGCGGCAACCTCGCCGTACGGCAGACATTGACCATCGGGACGCTGCTCGCACTCGTCGCGCTGCTCGGCCGGCTGTACGGGCCGCTGACTGCGCTCTCCAACATCCGCGTCGATGTGATGACCGCGTTGATTTCGTTCGAGCGGGTCTTCGAAGTGCTGGATCTCGAGCCGATGATCAAGGATTCGGCGGACGCCGTCGACCTGCCGGATGATGCGGCCAGCGTGGAGTTCGAGCATGTCGCGTTTTCCTACCCGACCGCCGAGCAGGTCTCGTTGGCCAGCCTCGAAGCCGTCGCCGTGTTGGACAAGCGCGTCTCGGCGCAGGTCCTGGAGGACGTCAGCTTCGCGATCCGGCCCGGCCAGATGGTCGCACTGGTTGGTCCGTCGGGCGCGGGCAAGACGACCATCACCAACCTGGTCGCCCGCTTGTACGACGTGACTGGGGGAGCGGTGCGGGTCGGTGGCAAGGATGTTCGCGACGTGACCCTGCAGTCCCTGCACGACACGATCGGGTACGTCACGCAGGACGCGCACATGTTCCACGACACGATCCGCGCCAACCTGGTGTACGCCAAGCCGGACGCGACCGAGGACGAGATGGTCGGCGCGTTGCGGGCGGCCCAGATCTGGGATCTCGTCTCCGGCCTGCCGGACGGGCTCGACACGGTCGTCGGCGATCGCGGTCACCGGCTGTCCGGTGGCGAGCGGCAACGACTCGCGATCGCCCGGTTGTTGCTGAAGGCCCCGAAGATCGTCGTACTCGACGAAGCGACCGCGCACCTGGACTCCGAGTCCGAGGTCGCCGTTCAGCGCGCGCTGGACACCGCGCTCGAGGGGCGTACGTCGCTGGTCATCGCGCACCGGCTGTCGACCGTGCGGAACGCGGACCTGATCCTTGTCGTTGACCACGGCAACATCGTCGAGCGCGGCACGCACGAGCAGTTGCTCGCGGCGGGTGGCGAGTACGCTGATCTGTACCACACGCAGTTCACGGAATCAGGTTCGGCGGCAGGTGTTTGATGATCAAGCTGGCGATCGTCCTCGCAGCGGGGTACGCGGGCTTCAAGCTCGCGTACCACTCCGAGGACGGCCGCCACTACGGCCGCACCGGTGAGCGTGCGGTCAGGACGACGCTGTCGCTACTGATCGCGAGTCTCGCCGGCGGCGTCGCTTACGCGGCCCTGCTGTCGCACTGAGCCGGCCTTCTGGGCGTCGTGCTCGAGCAGATGCAGAACGGGTACGCCGAGATGCCGGCGCGCCGAGGTGGTCCAATCGAGGTGGAAGAACTCCGCCACGATGTGCGGGCGGGTCAGGATGATGACCTCCTGCCCCTGCGTTGCCTGCACGGTCGCGACGAGCGCGTCGATCGGCCGGTCGTGCGAGATACCGCCCTCGGCGTGCTGCCCGAGGTCGCGTAGCCGCTGCACGCTGCGTCCGCTGCAGCCCTTCGCCTCCGTGTCGATCGCCTTCTGTGCCTCGGCGAGGTCCTCGCGCTGACCGGCGAGCCCAGGCCCGTACAGGTCCGCGGTGCCGAGCGCGCTGATCGAGGCCTCGACGCCCGCCTCGGCGTTGTGGCAGGGCACGAGCACGTGGTACGTCACCGGCTCCGGCATGTCGTTATGTAGTTCGACGACGCGTTTCGCGTCGGGCTCGGACAGTTCCTGTTCGACGAGCAGTACGACGTCGTACATCGCGTAACCTCCGATGCTTACCAGTCGGTATAAACCCCATAGTGCCCCCAACCGGTGCCGAAGTATTCAACTGGATCGTTGCAGTTTTCTGCGTCCGTACGTGCGCAGCGCGCGGAGCAGATCCACCTCGCGGAACGCGGGCCAGTACAGGTCGCAGAACTCGATCTCGGACCGAGTTGCCTGCCACAGCAGGAAGTCCGACATCCGCAACTCACCACTGGTCCGGATCACCAGGTCCGGGTCGGGCAGGCCAGGCACGTAGAGATGCCGACTGATCTCGTCCTCGCTCAGCGCGTCCGCGACGTCGTCGAGTGATCGGCCGGCCGCCGCGGCTTCGTCGAGCATCGACCGGACGGCGTCGACCAGCTCGAGCCGGCCGCTGTAGCCAATCGCGATCGTCAGGTCTCCCGCCTCACGATCCCGGCTGAGCGTGACCGCTTCCTTCAGTGCGCGAGCCGTTGAATCGGGCAACAAATCCAGCTGGCCCGCGACGTGCAGCCGCCAGCGGTGGTCGCGACGGACATGATCTGCCAGAACGGTCTCGGTCAGCTCCATCAGGTAGTCGACCTCGCCCGACTCCCGCTTACGCAGGTTGTCGGCCGACGCGACCCAGGCGGTCACGCACCGGACCCCTGCGTCCGCACTCCACTGCAGGAACTGCTCGAGATGCTTGGCGCCGAAGCGGTGACCGATACGCACGTCGTCGTACCCGACACCGCGAGCCCACCGGCGGTTGCCGTCCATGACGATCGCGACGTGCTGCGGCATCGGCATGCCCTTGAGTTGGCGCCGGAGCAGGCTTGTATAGAGGCGGTAGTGGGGTTTCATCGTTGCGCGCTGGAGAGTACGTCGGCCAGGTCGAACTTGATCGGCTCCTCCAACTGCTCGTACGTGCAGGACTCCGGCGTACGGTCCGGGCGCCAGCGGACGAACTGGGCGGTGTGGCGGAAGCGGATGCCTTCCATGTGGTCGTACCGGACCTCGACGACGAGCTCGGGCCGCAGCGGGACGAAGGACAGGTCCTTGCCCGCCTGCCAGCGGCTGCCTTCGGCGTTGCGCGGCGTGCGGACGCCTTCCTCCTGCTTCGCCCACGCCCACGGGTGCTCGTCGAAGGTCGTGACGAGCGGCTGCATCTCCTGGAACAGCTCCTTGCGGCGCTCGAGCGGGAACGCGCCGATCACGCCGACGCTGGCCAGCGTGCCGTCCTCGTTGTACAGCCCGAGGAGGAGCGAGCCGATCCGGTCCTCGCCGCTCTTGTGGACGCGGTAGCCGGCGACGACGCAGTCCGCCGTACGCTCCGGCTTGATCTTGAACATCGTGCGCTTGTCCGGGACGTAGAGACCGTCCAGCGGCTTCGCGATCAGGCCGTCCAGGCCGGCGCCCTCGAACTGCTCGAACCACTGCGCGGCGGTGTCGTGGTCGGCGGTCGCTGGGGTGACGTGGATCGGGGCCTTGACGTTCGCCAGGGCGTCGATCAGCGCCGTACGGCGTTCGCTGAACGGGCGCTCCGTGTAGTCGTCGTCACCGAGCGCTAGCAGGTCGAACGCGACGAAGCGGGCCGGGGTCTTCTCCGAGAGCATGTTCACGCGGCTCGCGGCCGGGTGGATGCGCTGCTGCAGCACCTCGAAATCGAGCCGGTCGCCGGACTCGCCGATCACGATGATCTCGCCGTCGATCGCGCAGCGCTCCGGGAGATTCGCCTTCACCGCCTCGACCAGCTCGGGGAAGTACCGCGTCATCGGCTTCTCGTTCCGGCTGCCGATCTCCACCTCGTCGCCGTCGCGGAAAATGATCGACCGGAACCCGTCCCACTTGGGCTCGTAGCTCAACTCACCGCGCGGAATCTCCTTCACCGGTTTGGCAAGCATCGGTTTGACCGGCGGCATGACAGGCAGTCGCATTCCTGCATTCTGTCCCACCGCACCGACACTCACCAGCAACGCCTGCGGTGGACAGTGAACCGGCGCGCCACGGACAATGCGTTTCATGACCTCGGTTCCGCTCGAGCAGAAGCGTCCGTCGGACGCCGAACGGGACCGCGCGCTCGCCGTACTGCGGGACGGCGCCGGCTCGGGCCGTCTGTCCCACGACACCTTCATCCGCCGGATGAACTTCGTCCTCCGCGCCCAAAGCCGCGCCGAACTGGCCGACGCCATCCGCGACCTGCCACCCACCGAACCCCGCTCCCGCACCTGGACCCGAGCCGTCTGGGCCCGATTGCCACGGTTGAAGGTGGACAGGCAGGTTTCGCCGAACGCGCGGACGGCGGCCCACCCGCAGGACTCCGCGGGCCGTGCCGCGTCCGCCCGCGATCCCGCGTCCGCCCACGATCCCGCGTACGGCGCGGGCGCCGCGTACGGCTCCGCCGGCCCGCACGACTCGGCGTACCGGCCCGCGACACCACACGATCTGGCGCATGGCCCCACCGCCTACCCCGAGCGCGCCGCTCGGCCCACCCGTTCGCCGCGGTTCGACCCGGTTGGTGTGGTTGCGTCGTGGCTCGACGCCCTTCCACGGTTCACCTGGGTGCGGCAGCAACCCGCCGTACCGCTTCCTGGGCTGGCCCTCCCCGCTCCCGGCTCGCCGACCGTGCGGATCGGGCGTGGGCCGGGTGCGACGCTGCGGATGGCCGACGTCTCCGTCTCGCGGTACCACGCCGAGCTCCGGCACGTCGACGACGGCTGGATGCTCCGCGACCTCGGCTCGATGAACGGCACCACCGTCAACGACCTCCGCATCACCACCACCGTCCGCGTACGCCCGGGGGACCGGGTCAGCTTCGGCGCGGTCGCGTACGTCCTGACCTGGACCGACTGAGAACTTGCATCCGGTACTCCGGTACAGGTTTACCGTCGATCTCATGGAAGCCCCGGATGCCTGCACCTTGCCGACCGCGGAACGCCCGTTCCGCGTCGCCGAGTTCGACCAACTCTTTGCCGACCACCTCCGCGACTCGAACCGCGTCGACCCTCAAACCCTCGACCTCACCCTCGCCCCCGAATCCCGCGCGACGGTCGAAGACCTCACCGCCCGCGAGCTCGAGTGCTGCTCGTTCTTCACCTTCACCCTGACCCCGGCCGCCGACCACCTACGGCTGCGGATCACAGTCCCACCAACGCAAACCGCCGTACTAGACGGACTCCAATGAGATCCAGCGAGCTAGCCGCCGCAGCCGGCGTCAACCCCCAAACCCTCCGGTACTACGAACGCCGCGGCCTCCTCGCCGAACCCGCGCGAAGCCTCGGCGGCCATCGCATCTATCCCTCGGAAGCCGTCACGACGTTGCGCGTGATCAAGGCAGCCCAGCGCCTCGGATTCACCCTCACCGAGGTCTCCGAGCTACTCGACACCGCCCGCCACCGACACGCCCGCGGCGACGGAGCCGGCCTCCAGACCCGCGCCCGCGAGAAACTCAACGATGTGGAAGCCAAGATCGCCGACCTGACGGTCATCGCCGAAACCCTCCACGCCGCCCTCACCGCCGGCTGCGACGACCTGGCAACCTGCGCCGGCAACCCAGCCTGCCCCCTCCCGTTCGAGGAGCTCGGCGCCACCCGCGACACCAGGACCGACCTCGCGTGACGACCCTCAAGTCGGTTCTGCTGTTCCTCCTGGCCGCCGTGGCGGAGATCGGCGGCGCCTGGCTCATCTGGCAAGGCTGGCGCGAACACCGCGGCCTCCTCTGGATCGCCGGCGGAATAGTTGCCCTAGGCGCCTACGGCTTCGTAGCCACCTTCCAACCCGACCCCAACTTCGGCCGAATCCTCGCAGCCTACGGCGGCATCTTCGTAGCCGGCTCCCTAACCTGGGCCATCCTCCTCGACCACTTCAAACCCGACCGCTACGACCTGCTAGGCGCAGCAATCTGCCTCCTAGGAGTAGCCGTCATCATGTACGCCCCGCGAAGCTCATAATGGGAGTAGACGTAGCACTCACCCAGGTGATCCAGCCCGGCACAAGCGGCAAACGCCGCCAACTGACCCAACTGGACGTCGTACCGGACCCGGCTGACGTGTTCCCAGGCATCTGCCAACGAAGCAACCTCCCGATGCTGCGGCGCGTCGACCCGTACCGCGACCTGATCCTGACCGCAGCCGAGATGCCTCAGCTCCTGGCGGAGCTGCAGACGGAGCGCACCCTCGCCACCACCGATGAGGAACGCACCCTCCTGACCGCCGTACACCACCTCGCCGAACGCTGCGCCACAGACCCACCCACCGAACTCCATCTCCAAGGTGACTGACCTCTACCCGTCGCCGCCGCATCTGACGATCGCGGTGTGGGTGGCTTCGGATGACGAGCTGGCCTTTGGGCAGGCGTGTGACACCGCGATCGAGTTCGGCTGCACATCGTCCGGCGTGGTCGAGATCGCCCCGCGGGGCCGCGCGTTCGCGATGCTGCAGGATCTGGAGGACCGCTCGACTGAGCACCTCAGCGGCGCCGAGTTCGACTCGATGGTGCATGGCGCGCACCCGATGTCGCGTCCGCTGAAGGCCGGGTTTCGGCGCAAAGGAATCGGCACGGTGATCGTCGAGCATCTGTTGGGCACGGCAACAGAACCTCATCCGGTAGCCATCTCGCTCTCCGCCGGCGCATTGGGTTGGCCCGAGGAACTGTCGACCGCGAAGGACCGCAAGGCGGCGTACAGGCTGGCCGTCTGGGCAACCGACGTACTGCGGGACCTCACCGCCCGCACCGGCGCCCTCTACGGCTCTATCGCCGTGGAGGAGACCCTCCCAACCCCCACCGCCCTCAGCACAGGCACCCCGCTCAGCACCCAGCCCTTCCTCTCCACCAATCTCCCACCCGCAGTCCTCCGCGCCTTCCAAGCAGCCTGCCCCCAATCCCACCCAACCCCCTGGCCCCACGGCACCTTCTTTCCCTTCTGGAAACCCTTCCCCGCAGCCAACCGCTCCGCCCTAACAACAGCCTCAACCACCCTCGGCCACGCACTCCAACGGAGGACCCATGAGCTCTGACTTCGCCTTCTGGAAGGCAATCCCGGGAGATCCCGAGCAGATCTACGACAAGGTCTGCGAAGGCATCACCGACGGCGGACTACCAGCTGGATCAGACTCCGGAAGACGCCGAGAAGTACGTCCGCGAGGCGATCTTCTTCGATGAGTGACATCGAGGAGTTGTGGACGCGGTTGGCGGCGGGTGGGGTTTCCGCGATGGTGAAGATCGATCACGAGCGGTTTGCGGAGGGTGGGCGGCCGTGGACCTTGCTGTTGTCGGGGCCTCCGCTTGGTGATGGGTTTGTTCGCGCGGAGGAGGCCTCGCTCAGGAGGTGCTTGGAGGTCGGCCTCACCCGACTGGCTGACAAGGCGGAGGGGGAGTGGGGGTGGGTCTCGGAGTACCTCGGGTGATCTCAGCGGTCGGCGATGTTTTGGCCGGATTTGAGGAAGGGGTCGAAGGAGCCGTGGGTGGTGGTGCCGTCTCTGGAGGGGATTATTTCTTTGGAGTATTGGGCCAGGTAGACGCGGCGGTGTTTGTCGGTTTGGTTGGGGCCGCTGCGGTGGATGACGACGCTGGAGAAGACGACGATGGAGCCGGCGGCCGCGGTCATCGGGATGCCGGGGTCGGTGCCGAAGTAGCAGACCATGTCGTTGAGTTCGGGGTCTTGGATGTGCTTGATGTAGGACCTGATGCCGGACCGTGAGTAGGGGAGTAGGTAGACGGAGCCGTTCTCCTCGGTGACGTCGTCGAGTGGGATCCAGCAGGTGAGGTACGGCGCGTGGTCCTCGTGCACATAGCCGGAATCCTGGTGCCACGCGAAGGCCGTGTTCGGGTCGCCGGCCTTGATCACGTACTGCTCCCAGAACAGCCATGCGTCATCGCCGAGCGTCTTCTGGCAGATCTCCGCCATCGTGTCGCTGAACAGGAACTGCCGCAGCTCCGGCCGGTCCTGGTAGATCATGCTGCTGAAGTACCGCTTCCCCCGGTGGTTGATCCCGAGCGAGTCGGTGCCCGCCTCGTCCATCGCGGCGTCGAGTTTGTCGATCGAGTACTGCGCCCCGCCGCGCAGCAGCTCGAGCTGTTCGTCGGTGAGCACGCGGTCCAGCACGAAGTACCCCTCGTCGCGGAACTGGGCAAGATGCTCCGGGGTGACCAGGTCGTTCATGGAAGTCCTCTCGATCGGCTTACCAGAAACGCTAGGACGACAACGAAGGTCAAAGAATGTCTCCCCGCGACCCGGACATGAACATTTTGGCGCGCTACCGTACCTGACATGACCGAGCGCACGATCGTCACGATCGCCGAAGGCCCGGTGACGAGACTCGGTCAGCTGGTGCTGGCCGGCGAGGTGGTCGACTCCGAACCGATCATGTCGGCCGAGCTCCGGGTGATGGACGGCTACGTGCTGTCGGTGCTGATCGATGGCGAGGGCAACTATCGCGACGCCGACGGTCGCGCCGAACGGATCACCGGCGGCGCGCACACGCTGGTCCCACCAGGCTTCCCGCACACGTATCACACCGACCCGGGGGAGCGCTGGACCGAGGTGTTCGTCGTCTTCGCCGGCCCGCTCTTCGACGCGCTCCCGCACCTGACCGGCGCCGGCCCGCGCTACCCGGTCCCGCAACCCTCGATCGAAGCGCTCCGCACCGTACTCCGGGCTCCACCGAAAACCCGCCGCGCCGCCGAACACCAACTGCTGGCCCTGGCCGACTGGCTCGTCGACGTCGAGGACACCACACCGGAGGACGTCAGCATGGAGATTGTGGACGCCATGACCCGCCTCGCCGACGACCTCACCGCGAGCACGGCCCTCGCCGCGATCGCCGCCGAGTCGGGCCTCAGCTACGACACCTTCCGCCGCAGATTCGCCAAGCAGGTCGGTCTGACGCCCGCCGCCTTCCGGAACGTACGCCGGTTGCAGGCGGCGGCCACGCTGCTACGTCTGACCGACCTCACCCACCGCGAGATCGCCCGAACACTCGGATTCGCCGACGAGTTCCACCTGTCACGCCGATTCCGCTCGCATTTCGGTGTCTCCCCGCGCGACTACCGGCGTACCTGAGGCACCGGGGCGGGGGATCGCTGCCAGCAGCTTGCGGGTGTACGGATCCTTGGCCTCACCAATGACCTGCAGCGTCGGACCGCGTTCCACCATCACGCCCTCGTTGAGCACCATCACCTCGTCGGCCAGCAACCGCGCACTGAGCAGGTCGTGGGTGATGTACAACATGGCGATCCCGCGGTCGCGGACCAACTGGTCGAGCAACGCGATGATCTCCGCACGGATCGACACGTCCAGCATCGAGATCGGCTCGTCCGCGATCACCACCTCAGGCTCCGGAGCCAGCGCCCGCGCGATCACCACCCGCTGACGCTGCCCGCCGGACAGCTGATGCGGCAACTTGTCCAGGTACTGCGCTGCCGGCGACAGCCCGACCGTCTCGAGCAGCTCGCCCGCCCGCACCCGCGCCTCAGCCCCACTCAACCCGAGATGATTCCGCAATGGCCGGGACAACGCATACGCCACCGTCCGCGTCGGATTGAGCGCCGAGAACGGATCCTGGAACACCAGCTGCACATGTCGCCGGTACTTCCGTAGCGCCCGCCGTCGCAACCGATCCACCGGCGTATCCCCGAACCAGATCGAGCCACCGGAAGGACGCTCCACCCCGGTCAGCATCCGCGCGATCGTCGTCTTACCCGAACCACTCTGCCCGACCAGCGCCGTGACCTGTCCCGGCCGCAGCCCGAACGACACATCATCGACGGCCGTGGTCACGGTGGTGTTCAACCCGCGCCTGGTCCGGTAGACCTTGCTGACGCCGTCCACGACGAGCACCGGCTCGACATCGGCCAGCTCGGACGGGCCGGCCGCGAACACCTGGTCCCGTAGCGCGGCCAGGTTGTCGAGCGCTGCCCGGCCGCCTGAGGACTCCTCGACGAGGATGCACCGGACCTGACCACGCCCCGCGGGCAGCAGATCGGGATGCACGGTCCGGCACTTGTCCACGGCGACCGGGCAACGCGGCTGGAAGAGGCAGCCGGCGTGCGACTGCGACAGGTCCGGCGGCCGGCCCGGGATGAACTCGACCTCGACGATCTCGTCGCGCGGATCGGCGTACGACCCGAGCAGGCCGGCGCTGTACGGATGCAGGTGGCGCGACACCATCTCCGCGGCCGGCTGGTCCTCGACGATCTCCCCGGCGTACATCACCATCACCCGGTCGGCCAGCTCCATCACCGTGCCGAGGTCGTGGCTGATGAACAGTACGGCGAACCCGAGCCGAGCCTGCAGCACCCGCAACCGGTCGAGGATGTCCCGCTGTACGACGACATCCAGCCCCGTCGTCGGCTCGTCCAGCAGCACGAACCTCGGCTCGAGCGCCAACGCCAACGCGAGCGCCACCCGCTGCTTCATCCCGCCCGACAGCTCGTGCGGGAATCGGCCCAGCACGGATCGATCCAACGACACCATCTCGAGCAGCTCGCCCGCGCGCGCATCCACGTCCACGCCGTTGCCATGGGCGTCGAACGTGTCGGCGAACTGCCGCCGGATGGTGATCACCGGGTTCAGCGAGTTCATGCTCGACTGGAACACCGTGGACAGATCGACCCAGCGCATCGACCGCAGGTCGTCCTCGCTCGTCGACGTGATGTCCCGCCCGTCGAACGTGATCGTCCCGCCGGTGATCGCGGCCGGCTTGTCCAGCAACCGCAGTACTGCGTTGCCGAGCGTCGACTTGCCGCACCCGGACTCGCCGAGCAGCCCGACGAACTCGCCGTCGTGCACCTCGAAGCTGACCCCGTCGACGGCCCGGACGGCGGCCGAGTCGCGCGGGCTGTAGGTGACGCTCAGGTCCCGAACCTCGAGCAACGCCATGTCAGTCCTCCCTCAGATGTGGGTTGCTCAAGGCATCGATCCCGAAGTTCATCAACGTGAACGACGTGATCAGCAGCGCCAGCACCAACCCGGGCGCCACCAGCCAGGCCCACTGCCCGGTGGTCAACGCGCCGCCGAGGCTGGCCTGGTTGAGCATCGTTCCCCAGCTGACCGTCTGCGGATCACCGAGCCCGAGGAACGCCAGCCCGGCCTCTGCGCCGATCGCGCCGAGCGCCGCGCCCATGAATCCGACCACGATCAGCGAGATCATGTTCGGCACGATCTCGAACGCGATGATGCGCGCCGTACTGTCGCCGGCGAACTTGGCCGCCGTGATGTAGTCCCGGGTCCGCAGCGTGATGATCTGCGCGCGCTTGATCCGGGCGCCGTACGCCCAGCCGGTCACGGTGATCACGACGATGATCAGGCCGAGGCCCTTCACCGGCGCGTACCCGGCCAGCACGACCATCAACGGCAGCACCGGCACCACGAGCCCGAGGTTGATGAAGAACGACAGCACCTCATCCACCACACCCCGCAAGTAGCCGGCGGTGAGTCCGACGGCCATCGCGATCAACGTGCTCAGTACGCCGGCCACCAGCCCGACGATGAGCGACGTACGAGCGCCGTACACGAGCTGCGAGAACACGTCCTCGCCACGCGCCGTGGTACCCAACCAGTGCGCGCCTGACGGACCTGCCGATGCCGCGAAGTCCGAGACCCGCGGACCGTACGGCGCGATCACCGGAGCGAACACCGCGATCAGGATGAACGCGGCGAGCATGATCATGCCCGCGCGACACTTGCTGTTCCGCCAGAGGATCGTCATGGCGCCTCCGCCCGTCGGACCCGCGGATCGAGGAACCCGTATGTCACGTCGGCGAGGAAGTTCGCGATCAGTACGCCGATCGTGGTGAACAGGAACAGCGCCTGCATCAGCGGATAGTCCTTGTTCGACACGGCTTCCAGCAGCAAGCGGCCGAGCCCGGGATAGTTGAAGATCGTCTCGACCAGCACGGTCCCGCCCAGCAGCCCGCCGAGCGCGATCGCGAACCCGGTGACGTTGGGCAGGATCGCGATCCGGGCGCCGTACGTCAGCGCGATCCGCCGCCGCGGCAGACCCTTCGCCCGGGCCAGCCGGGCGTAGTCCTCGCCCAGCGTCTGCACCATGTTGTTGCGCATGCCGATGATCCAGCCGACCGGCCCGGTGATCAGCAACGCCAACGCCGGCAGCACGCTGTGCTGGAATGCGTCCGAGAAGAACAACCAGGTCCAGCTCGGGCTGCTGCCCCCGCCGTACCCGCCGCCGTCCGGGAACCAGTTCAGCGTGATCGCGAAGACGAAGATCAGCACCAGCGCGATCCAGAAGAACGGCAGCGTGCCGACGAACGTCGAGCCGAGCGTGATCACCGAGTCGACCCGCGAATTACGCCGGTACGCCGCCCACGCACCGAGCAGCGTGCCGATCGCGAACGACGCGATCTGGGTGACGCCGACCAGGATCAACGTCCACGGCAACGCGGTCGCGATCATCGCGGTCACGGAGTACGGGTAGTACGAGTACGAGACGCCGAACTGCCCGTGAACCACGGCACCGAGATAGTCCCAGTACTGCGACAGCAGGTTCCCGTCCTGGGTGCCGAGCATCTTGCGGATCGCGGCGAGCTGCACCGGGTTGACCGCCTGGGTGTTGCCCTGGAGCCGCGACAGCAACGCCTGGGCGGGATCCCCCGGCTGCAGCCGGGGGATCAGGAAGTTCAGCGTCACCGCAGCCCACAACGTGGCCACGAAGAAGCCGGTCCGCCGGAGGAAGTACAGCATCGTCAGCTCCCGGCCGGGACCAGGTGGGTCAGCACGACCTGCCCGTTACCGCCGTCGGCATACGGGTCGTCCGCGTTCGGCCAGCCCTCCGCCTTGGTCGTATCGTACTGGAACCACTTCGCGCCGTACCAGATCGGGATCGTCGGCACCTGGTTCATCATGATGTCGACGAGTCCGGCGACGGCCTCCTTCTGGGCCTTCTCGTCCGGCGAGACCTGCAGCGTCTGCAGCAGTTCGTCGGTCTTCGGGTCCTGCCAGCGGATCTCGTTGCTGGCCGCCTTCTTGCCGATCGGTGCGGTCCGCGCGCTGTTGAGCGGATCGGCGAAGTTCGCGTACATGTTGCACCCGCCACCGAAGACGCCGAACGTCATGTCGTAGTTGCCGGTCGCCCGGTCCTGGTTGTTCGCGTCCGGCGTCGGCGTGTCCTTCCGTACGTCGATGCCGAGCGCCTCGAGGTTCTTGATCAGGATGTCCGCGGCGGCGACCCAGTCGACGTACGAGCCAGGCACCTTGAAGCTGAACGCGATCGGCTTGCCGTCCTTGCCGAGCCGGCGGCCCTTGCTGTCCTTGGTGTAGCCGGCGTCGGTCAGCGCCTTGTCGGCCGCGGCGGCGTCGTACCCGATCCGCCCGTCGTCCGCGAGACCCTGCGGCAGCCAATCCTTCTGACCTGGTACGACGAGGCCGCTCTGGCTGGCCTGCGTCACGTACCCGAGCTGTGCCTTGTCGATGACCTGCTTGTCGTCGAACGCCGTCGTCAGCGCCTTGCGGAACGCGACGTCGTTGAACGGGGCCTTGGTCAGGTTCATGTACACACTGATGACGCCACCAGGCGCGTACCAGTAGTGGTGGTGCTTCGGGTCGCGGTCGACGTACGCCTTCTTGATGTCCTGCACGAACATCGCGTTGGTGTCGTACTCGCCGCGGCTCAGCTTCAGCTGCTCGACCTGCCCGCCGGCGTCGGCCTTGTTGAACCGGAGCTCGTTGACCTTGATCTTGTCGGCCTGCCAGTAGTCCGGGTTGCGCTCGACCACGAGCTGGCGCGGGTTGAACGACTTCAGCTTCATCGGACCCGTGCCCACCGGGGCGGTCGCGTTCACGAACGTGGTCGGGTCGGCAACCTTCGACCAGACATGCTCCGGCACGATCTTCACGCCGCTCACCTGCGTGAACGCCGACGCACCTGGCTGCTTGAACGTGAACGTCACCTTGTCGTCGCCGGTCGCCTTGACCGACGAGAGGAACGTCCACACACCCTGCGTATCGAGTACGTCGAACTTCTTCAGCATGTTGAACGTGAACTCGACGTCCTTCGCCGTGAACGGCTGCCCGTCGTTCCACTTCACCCCGCTGCGGATCGTGTAGACCAGCGTCTTCGGATCGGACCACTGGTACGACGTTGCGAGCCAGGGGATCGCCTTGCAGCTGTAGGTCTCGACGTACATCAGGCTCTCGTAGATGTAGTCGGCCGCGCTGAGCTTGGTGGCGTCGAGGTAGGGGTTGTAGTTGGCCTTCGGTGTGGTGCCGCCGCCGAAGTCGCCGTAGTTCAGGAAGTCGATCATGCCGGTGTCGGTGGATGACTTCTGCTGTCCTTCGGTGCCGGTACATCCGGTCAGCAGTAGTGCCGTGCTCGCCGCCAATACGACGAGTGTCTTGCCCCATGGTCGTACGGTCATCCGGGATCCTCCATAAAGGGTGTGTGGCGGTCCCCCCTTTCGATCCCCGTATCCCCTCGGTGCGGCAGGGTCAGCGTTCACCCCCGCAGCCGCACGACGCGCGCAGTACCAGTTCGGTCGGCAGGATGATGTCGCCGGCCGGCTCGGCGAGTGGATCGGCCAGCAGCCGGGCAGTGGTTGCGGCCAGTTCGCGGATCGGCTGCCGGACAGTCGTCAGCGCGGGCCTGGCGAGGGCAGCCATCGGCATGTCGTCGAAGCCGGTGATCGCGATGTCCTGCGGGACCCGCAGCCCGCGGCCGAGGGCGCTCAGCAGCAGGCCGAGCGCGGTCTCGTCGTTCGCGCAGACCACGGCGTCCGGCCGATCTGTTGCATCAAGCAACTGTTCCGCCGCGATCGCGCCGTCGGACTGCTGCAGGCCGACGCGGATCGGTTCGGACGGCGGTTTGCGGCGCGCGGACTTGTGTGCCGCGAGGAACGCCTGCCAGCGCGCGGTCACGTCGGGCGAGCCGTCCGGCGTACCGACGAAGGCGAGGCGGCGGTAGCCGTGGTCGATCAGGAGGTGCCGAGTCAGCGCCTTCATGTTGTCATTGGCAACACTGACCGACGCCTGCGCCGGCCCGGCCTCGCTGGCCATCACCACCACCGGGATCTGGGCCGCGACCTTGGCGATCGTCTCGGCCGAGACTGTGCCGCCGTGGATCGCCATACCGTCGACGCGGTCGGCCAGGTCGAGCACTGTCGCGTCGGTGTCGGCACGCGAGTGGGACGCGAGTACGAGCACGCTGTCGCCGGTCTCGAGTGCTTCGGCTTCGAAACCCTGGATCAGCTCGGAGAAGTACGGACCGGACAAGCCGGGAAATACCAGGCCCAGTGCGCCGTGGCGGCGCTCGGCGAGGGCGCGGCCGAAGTGGCTGGGCTTGTAGCCGTGCTCCTCGATCACCCGTAGCACGCGCTCGCGGAGCTCGGGGGAGACCGGCACCGTGCCCCGCGACACCCGCGACACGGTCGCGGGCGAGACGCCGGCCATCTCGGCGACCCGGCGGAGGGTGACACGGCTGTTGCCCATCGGCTGAACTCCCGTTACGGTTGAAACCGGTTTCATGAGACCGGTTTCACGACCATAACCACGACCGTGCCGCAGAGGCAACAGCTCGCGGCGCGGCGACCGACCCCTGGTGAGGACGTGCCTGTGAGGATGTGCTTGTGATGACGGCCCGATCGATACGGCTGGAACGACGCCGGCTCCTGGTGGACGGCGTACCGAGGATCCTGATGGCCGGCGAAGTGCACTACTTCCGGCTGCACCGCGAGGACTGGGCCGACCGGCTCGACAAGCTCGTGGCCGCTGGGTGTGACGCGGTGGCGAGTTATATGCCATGGCTTGTGCATGAGACGGCTGACGGGTTCGATCTCACCGGCGAGTCGAGTGAGTATCGCGATCTGGTCGGCTTTCTGGAGCTCGCCGCGGAGCGGGATCTATTGGTGATCGCGCGGCCGGGGCCGTTCGTGATGGCTGAGTTGAAGAACGAAGGGCTGCCGTTCCGGATCTATCGCGAGCATCCGGACGCGGTGCCGCTGGGGTGGGACGGGAAGCCGGCCTCGTCGGCGACCCTGGACTACTTGTCGCCCGGATATTTGGGTGAGGCTGAGCGTTGGTACGGCGCGATCATGCCGGTGCTGGCGGAACGCCTTGTTTCCAACGGCGGACCGATTGCTGCGGTGCAGCTGGACAACGAGGTCGGGATGCTCTCGTGGGTCACGAACACCCCGGAGCTGACCGATCGCACGCTCGCTGACCTGGCTGTGTGGGCGTTCCAGACCTGGGGCCGTGAGGGCAGCATCTCGCGGTACGGCGCTGACCCGGATGATCCGGCGGGCTGGGCGTCGCAGTGGCGCGCAGGCGGGACCCTCGATGGGACGGTGGCGCAGCAGCTTGCGTTGCACCATGATCTCGGGGCGCATCACCGGGACCGGTATGCGCGGTACCTGCTGCGGTTGCGGGATGTCGCGATCGCGCACGGGGTTGACGACGTACCGTTCCTGGTCAACCTGCATGGGACGTATGCCGGGCGCGGGCGGCATTTCCCGATCGGGATCAGTCAGTTGTCCAAGTCGTATGCCGGGGTGCCGCAGATGACCTCGGGATCCGATCACTACATCGGCGAGCTCACGGTCGAGAAGGTGCCTGATCTGTATGTGATGAACGCGTTCATGGCCGCCGTCCACGATGCCGACCAGCCGATCACGTCGCTGGAGTTCGAGGCGGGGACGGGGGACTACGGCGAGGATCTGAGCTCGCTGACTTCGCCGGAGACTGCCGAGTTGAAGACTCGGTTGTGCGTTGCTCAGGGCAATCGGTTGGTCAACTACTACTTGTTTGCCGGTGGCCACAATCCGCCGCTCGATACGCCTGTTGGCGACGGCAACGATCGGATCGCGTTCACCGGTGAGCGGCACGGGTTCGCGGCGCCGGTTGATCCGGAGGGGCGGCTGAGTACGACGTACGCCGGGACCGCCTCGGCTGTGCGTGCTGTGCGGGGCGCGGAGCATTTGCTGGCGGGGATGGACGAGGAGTACGACGACGTCGTTCTGGGCTACGTGCCTGATCACTACCTGACGGAGTACTGCCATCCGTCGGCGTCGGTACGCCGGGATCAGGTCGGCGAGCTGGAGCGGTATCGGGGGATGGGACCGCGCGACATCCTCGCTCGTGCTCTGCTGCTGGGCGGGTATTCCTTCCGGGCGGTCGATATGTCCGGTGCGCCGACCTCGGCCGGTGCTGCGTTGGACCCGGCTGGTCCGGTGGTCGCGCTGGCGACGCCGCCGGTGCTTGGCCGAGCGATCCAGGAGCGGCTGGCCGCCTTTGTCCGGGGTGGTGGGCGGCTGCTGTTGCACGGCCGGGTGCCGGTTGCGGACGATGACGGTACGCCGTGCACGGTGCTGGCCGACGAACTCGGCGTGAAGGTCGACGACACGGTCCAGGGGACGCCGCACTACTTCCCGTCGGTACGAGCCACCGCCTGGGCCGGGCCTCAGCCCGAGGTCCGCGTCGGAATGCTGGAGCACCTGGTGGCACCGGACGCCGAGATCCTGGCGGTCGATGTCGCCACCGGTGCGCCGGTCGCTGTCGCGACCGGCGCCGCGGACGCTGCCGCAGCCGGCGCGCCGGAGCGCAGCGCGGGTGGGCGGGTAGTTGTGATGGCGTGCGACTACCCGTGTCATCTCGGCTTCTGGCGGCAGGTGTTCGAGCGGGTTGGCGTGCAGCGGCAGATTGTTGCTGAGGGCAACACGCCTGGGTTGGTCGTCACCAGCACGGCTGATGCGGACGGGCAGCGGTTGGTGCATCTGATCAACGTGGCGCCGGTTGCGCAGACGTTCACGCTGACAGTGGGCGACGTGGTGCTGGAGCTCGGCCTCGGCGCCCGCGAGGGGCTTGTGCTGCCGTTCGACGTACGCCTCGACGACGCGATCCTGCGCTGGTCGACCGCCGAGCTGGACGGCCGCGGTGACGGCTCGACCGTGCTCCTGCGCCGCTCGTCAGCCGGCGGCAGCGCGCGGATCGAAACCACCCGGGAAGTCGCCGTGGATGGCGACGTGACCGCCGCTCGCGACGAGCAGGGCTGGCTCATCTCCTGGCCCGCCGGCGCGACCACCGACCGTTTGACTGTGAGGCTCTCATGACACTGACCATCGGCGTACTAGGTCTCGGCAGCGTCTTCTCCGGTCCGTACGCGAGCCTGATCACCAAACTCGAGCAGGAAGGTCGCGTCCGCCTCACCGCCGGCTACGACCCGGATCCCGCGAAACGGTCGACTGCGGCGGAGCGGTTCGGCATCAACACGTCGTACGGCGCCCCCGAGGAACTGCTCGCTGTGGACGACCTCGACATCGTGCTGGTCCTGACGAGCATGAACCAGCACGGCTCGCTCGCCCGGGCGGCTCTCGAAGCCGGCAAGCACGTACTCGTCGAGAAGCCGATGTCGACCTCGTTGGAGGAAGCTCGTGCGCTGCTCGACGCGGCCGCGGAGGCGCCGGGGCTGCTCGTGTGTGCGCCGCACATCGTCCTGTCCCCGACGTACCAGGAGATGCACCGGCGGGTCCGCGCCGGCGAGATCGGCGACCTCCACCTGGCCCGCGCCCGGTACGGCTGGTCCGGGCCGTGGTGGGGGCGTTGGTTCTACGAGTCCGGGGGAGGAGCGCTGTTCGACCTCGGCGTCTACAACCTGACGAGCTTGTGCGGGTTCTTCGGCCCGGTACGGCGCGTCACCGCGATGGTCGGCACCGCCGTACCCAAGCGCGAGGTCAACGGCGAACTAGTCCCCGCCCGCGCCGACGACAACGCCCACATCGTCCTCGACTTCGGCCAGGCGAGGTTTGCCTCGATCGCCACCGGTTTCACCATGCAGCAGTACCGCTCACCCGCGATCGAGCTGTACGGCGCCACCGGCGTACTCCAACTCCTGGGCGACGACTGGGCCCCGAACGGCTTCGAACAATGGTCCAACCCCCGAGGCTCCTGGGAACTCATCCCCGAACGCGCCCCCCACTGGCCCTGGACCGACGGCCTCCGCCACCTCGTCGACTCCATCGATTCCGGCACCCCAACCATCACCCGCCCGGAACACGCCTACCACGCCCTAGAGGTAATGCTCGCCGCTAAACAATCCTCCACCGAAGGCCGAGTAGTAGACATAACCAGCCCCTTCCCCGACCTGGAGTACAACCCCGCAGCTACAGACGACGGGCGCCCGACCCACGACCCGCGCTCCTCCTGACTCTCAAGGGATCAGGACGACTTTCCCCGTGGTCGCGCGGTCCTCGAGGGCTTGGTGGGCGGCTGATGCCTCGGACAGAGGGAAGGCTGTGGTGAGGGCCTTCCAGCGGCCTGAGGTTGTCTCCTCGAGGGCTGTGGACTCCAGTTTGCGGAGTTGGGTTGACAGTTTGGCGCCGATGGCCCAGCCGGCGGTTAGGCCTCGGGACATGAGGTCGGTGTGGGTGAACTCGATGGGGCCGCCGCCTGACCAGCCGAACATGAACAGGCGGCCGCCGACCCCGAGCAACTCGAACGCCTGCTGGCCGTTGGGACCACCAACCCCGTCGAGCAGGACGCTCGCCTCGCGGTGGCCCAGTTCGGCCTTCAAGCCGGCGGCCCAGTCCGGATCGGTGTAGTCGACCGCGTACTGCGCACCCAGCGACCGCACCAGCTCCACCTTCGCCGGTCCGCCCGTTAGCCCGACAACGGTCGCCCCGACGTTCCTCCCGGCCTGGACCAGATAGCTGCCGATCCCACCCGCAGCCGCAGTCACCAGGACGACGTCGTCGGCGGTCAGCCGGGCCTGCGACAGGATCCCGGCCGTCGTCCGCCCAGTACCGATCGCCGCCACGGCCTGCGCAGCGTCGACATGCGCGGGAAGTTCGTACAGCGACTCGACCTTCGCCACCGCTCGTTCGGCATACCCGCCTGGCACCATGCCGAGATGCACCACGACCCGCTTGCCGACCCACGACGACGAAACGTCCGCCGCCACCGCACTCACCCGGCCGGCCACCTCCCGCCCCGGGATCGTCGGCAGCTCCGGCACCGGGATCGGGCTCCCGCCGGTCGACCCCGCCCGGATCATCGTGTCGACGAGATGGACCCCGGCCGCCTCCACCTCGACCAGCACCATCCCCGCCGACAGCACCGGATCCGGCACGTCCTCGTACACCAGGTTCTCCGCCGGACCGAACGCATGCAATCTGATCGCCTTCATGCCCAGCAACGCTAGAACCTCAACAATGATTGAGGTCAACCTCTGCCACTTCCTTACGTTGTGTACTAAAGTGCGATCCGAGGGAGGGTGACGTGGCGAAGATTCTGAGAGGTGCGACCGCGCAGGAGACCCACAGCGCGATCCTGGACCTGATCCGCTCCAGCGGCACGGTCACCCGCGTCGACCTCGCCGACCGGTCCGGGCTGACCGGTGCGTCGATCTCGCGCGTGGTCAAACGACTGCTGGCCGACGGCCTGATCATCGAGACCGGGTACGGCGACCCCACCGGCGGCAAACGCGCCACGCTCCTGCAGTTCAACCCCCGCGCCCGGCACGCGATCGGGATCGCGGTCGACACCCCGAGCACGACGTACGTCGTCACCGACATGAGCGGCCGGGTGATCGAGCAGGTGTCGTCGCGCGGGATCGGCAAGGATGCTCCGGCGACCGCGGTACGACGGATCACGGCCGAGCTCGAGGACCTGATCGTGAAGGCCGAGATCGAGCCGTCCACGCTGGTCGGCGTCGGTGTCGCACTGGCCGGACGGCAGGGGCGGGGCGGGACGCGGCTGCTGCGGACGGACTCGGAGAAGTACGCGTGGGAGCCCTTCGCCGTACGGGACACGCTCAAGGACGCGATCGACCACCCGATCGTGGTGGAGAACGACTCGACCTGCGCGGCGATCGGCGAGTTCTGGGCGGGCAAGATCCCGTCGGTGAACGACTTCGCCACCGTCTACATGGCGGCCGGGTTCGGCCTCGGCCTCGTGACCAACGGCGATGTGTACCGCGGCTCGTCGTCGAACGTCGGCGAGATCGGCCACATGGTGCTCGACGTCAACGGCCCGCTGTGCTGGTGCGGCGGTCAGGGCTGCCTGGAGAGCCTCGCCGCACCGGCAGCAGTGGTTGCACGTGCCGGTCAAGATGAGCAGCTGGCGGACAAGCTCGGCCTCCGCGGCCGTCGGCTGTCGACCCGCTCCGACTTTGCCAAGATCGCCCGCCTGGCCGCCGCCGGAGACCCGCGCTGTGTCGAGCTGATCGAGGAGTCCGCGACCTATCTGGCCAAGGCCTTGCTCTCGATCACCAACCTGCTCGACCTCAACCAGATCATCCTGGCCGGCCCCGGATTCAGCGAGGCCGGCGACATCTACGTCCGCGTGGCGGCCCAGGAACTCAACCGCCTGTCCTTCGTCCGCGCGATGCATCCGACCCGCGTCGAGCTCTCCAAACTGGGCCCGAGCGCGGCGGCCCTGGGAGCCGCCTCGCTCGTTCTCCACACACAACTAACGCCGCACCAGAACACCCGCTCCTAAGCGGTCAGGTGCTCCTTGAGCCAGCGCCCGCTCTTCTTCACGGTGCGAGCCTGGGTCGCGTAGTCGACGTACACGATGCCGAAGCGGCGGCTGTAGCCCCACGCCCATTCGTAGTTGTCCATCAGCGACCAGACGAAGTACCCCTTGAGCGGGAAGCCCTCGGCGACCAGGTCCTCGCAGACGGCGATGTGCTGCTTGATGTAGTCGAGGCGTTCGTCGTCCTCGATCGCGCCGTCGGCAGTGACCGAGTCCGGGTACGCCGCGCCGTTCTCCGTCACGTACAACGGCAGCTCGGGCGCGAGCTTGTTGATCGTGACCAGGATGTCGCGCAGCCCGGTGGCCTGGATCGGCCAGCCCATCTGCGTCCGGGGCAGACCGGTGTCGACGGCAACGACATTCTCGCTACCCGGCTGCGTCGACGCGACCGGCGACGAGATCGGTCCGTCCGGCGCGGCGACCGTGGTCGGGCAGTAGTAGTTGACGCCGATGAAGTCGAGCGGCGCCGCGATCACCGGAAGATCCGCCTCCTGCTCAGCGAACCACCCAGTCATCCCGGTGTCTTCGAGCACGTCCGAGGGATAGCGCCCCGACAGCAGCGGCTCGAGGAACATGCGGTTCCGCAGTCCGTCGACCCGGCGCGCGGCGTCGCGGTCGGCGGGGGAGTCGGTCGCGGCGTGGATCGGCGCCGGGTTCAGCGCGATCCCGTACGACGAACCCTCCGACCGGATCGCGTCGAGCGTCAGACCGTGCCCGAGCAGCAGGTGGTGTACGGCCTTCAGCGCGTCAGCGCCCTCCGTCCGACCCGGCGCGTGCTCACCGTTCCCGTACCCGAGGAACGCGGAGCACCACGGCTCGTTCAGCGTCATCCAGTTCTTGATGACGTCGGACAGCCCGTCATGCGCGATCACCGCGTAGTCACGGAAGCGCTCGGCCGTGTCGCGGTTCAGCCACCCGCCGGCGTCCTCCAGCGGCTGCGGCAGATCCCAGTGATAGAGCGTCGCGTACGGCGTGACGCCGTTCTCCAGACACGCCTCGGCCAGCCGCCGGTAGAAGTCCAGCCCGGCCGCGTTGGCAGCACCCGAGCCGCCCGGCACGATCCGCGGCCACGCGATCGAGAACCGGTACGCGTTCAGCCCGAGGTCCGCCAACATCCGGATGTCCTCGCCGAACCGGTGGTAATGGTCGTCGGCCACGTCGCCGTTGGTGCCGTCCGCGATCTTGCCCGGGGTGTGCGCGAACGTGTCCCAGACACTCGGGCCGCGCCCGTCGGTGGAGACCGCGCCCTCGACCTGGTACGACGCGGTCGCCGCGCCCCACGTGAATCCGCTCGTCACGTCGTCTCCTTCTCAACCCAGTACTGCCTGTCCGGAAGTAGGCTACCTAACCGGTTAAGTAGCTCGTCGGGCAGGTCCGCCGCCAGCGCTTCCTGCAAGGCGTCGACCCGGGCCGGCTTGGTGATGCCGACGACCGTGCCCGCGATCCCCGGCTCGTCCACCGAGTGCCGCAACGCCGCGGTCGCGAGATCGAGGCCGTACTCCTGGCAGGCCTTCTCCATCTCGGCCACCGCGTCCAGGACGGCCGCAGGCGCCTCCCGGTACCCGTACTTCGTCGTGGCCGCGGGATTGGCGAGGATCCCGCCGCCGTAGATCGCCGCGTTCACCACCGCGATGTCTTCGGAACGAGCCCGCTCGAAGATGCCGAGCGCCGAGTGATCCACGAGGCTCCACCGGTTGTGCACAAGCAGCACCTCGAACCCACCGAGATCCAGATAGCGGGAGAGCTCGCGCGTGTTCCCGCCCGCCAGCCCGACGTGCCCGATCTCTCCGTCCGCGCGCAGTTGCATCAAGGTGTCGACCGCGTCCCGCATCGAGTCGAAGTCGTGGAACTCGGGATCGTGCAGGTACACCAGCGGCAGCTCGTCCAGCCCCAGCCGCTCCTTGCTCTCAGCAACGCTCGCCCGGACCCGCGCACCCGAGTAGTCGCCGTCGCGGGCGTCGACCTTGGTCGCGACCAGGAACCCGTCCGGCAGGCCGCCGTGCTCCTTGATCGCCAGACCGATGCGCAGTTCGCTCTCGCCGTCGCTGTACCCGTTCGAGGTGTCGATCCAGGTCAGCGGGCTGTCGAACACGCGCAGTACCAGGTCGATCGCTTCTCGTCGGGTCACGTCGTACCCGAACACCGCGGGCATGCTTCCGAGGCCGCTGCCGCCGGCGCAGACGGCGGACACGGTCAGACCGGTGGAACCCAGGGGCCGCAGCCAGTTCTCTGTCATGCCTCGGAGCCTACGGCGAACGCGAACCCGTCGCTGTCGACGTAGACCTTCGTTCCGTCCGGGGCGGTCTCGGCGGGTAGATCCGCCCGGTCGCCGACGAGTTCGGCGTACGCGAAACCGGCGACGTCGAGCTGCGGGGCGCGGGAGCTCTTGTCGACCTCGTACGTGAACACCTCGAGGACGGTGTCGCCGCCTTTCAGGTAGCCGATGTGGAAGCCGCGCTTGTCGTGCGGCTGCTCGATCGTGCCGATGAACGAGAAGCCGTAGTTCCGGTCGTAGTACGCGCTGGTGGCGTCCCGGTCCTCGATCGTCACCGCGACATGGTCGAACCGCGGCCGCGCCGGTACGCCGAGCGCCCGCTCGCGCGCGACCCCGTCCGCGTCGAGGATCTCGGCGTACTGCAGGTCGCCCTGGATCATCTCGAGCAGCGTGCCGTCCGGGTCGTAGAAGAAGGAGATCCGGACGTTGCCCTCGGCATCGAGCGGGTCGAGCTTGAACTCGACCCCGGCGTCCTTCAGTACGGCGGCGCGCTCGTCGATCCGGTCGACCTTGAACCCGATGTGCCGGAACCCCTTCTGCAGATCGTCCGGCGACCACGTGCTCTGCTCTCGGCCGTTGCCCACGGCCCGTAACTCGATCGTCGCGGTGACGGCGTCCAGCACGGCGCGTTGTGCGGTCGGCTCGCCGACCACCTCCAGCTCGAGGAACCTGGTGTAGAACTCGACCGAGCGGGCGACATCGGTGCAGTTGACCACGACGTTCTTGATCGGCATACGACCTCTTTCGAAGGAGTCAGTTCTTGACCGCGCCGAGCATCATCCCGGCGACGAACTGCCGCTGCATCCGGACGTAGACGATCACGACCGGTACGACGGACAGCGTGAGGCCGGCGGTGAGGGCCGGCCAGTTCGTGGAGTACTGGCCCATCAGCGTGAACAGCACCGGCTGCAGGGGGAGTGCGTCGGTGTTGCGCAGGACCGTGTTGGCGATCAGGAACTCGTTCCAGGTGGAGAGGAACTGGAAGATCACCACGGTCGCGATCCCGGGCCGGGTCAGTGGCAGGATCACCCGCCGGAAGATCGTCAACTCGCTCCCGCCGTCCACCCGAGCCGCCTCGATCAGCTCGTCGGGCAGGGTCTGGAAGAACGCCCGCATCAGGAACATCGCGAACGGCGCCGATCCGGAGATGTACAGCACGAGCAGCCCGGCCTGACTGTCGAGCAGCCCGAGCGACTTGAGCTCCAGATACAGCGGGATGATCAACGCCGTTGACGGCATCATCAGCGTGGTCAGCAGCAGGACGAACAACGTGTTCCGGAACGGGAAGTCCAGCTTCGCGAAGGCGTAACCGCTCAGCGTCGCGAAGATCAGCACCCCGATCACGGTGACCGAGGTGATCCAGACGCTGTTCCAGAAATGCAACGGGAAGTCGATCGACGTCCACGCGTCCTTGTAGGCGACGCCGGTGAACTTCCGCGGGATGATCGGCCCGTTGAAGATCGTGTTCTGCTCCCGCAGCGACGTCAGCAGCATCCACACGAACGGGAACGCCATCAGCAGGCAGAACGGCAGGAGCACGAAGGTCGCGAAGGACTTTCCGAGCCAGCGATTCATCGGTCCGCCCTCCGCGTCAGCCAGAGTTGTGCGATGACCGCGAGCGTGCAGAGCACCATCGTCACCACGCTGAACGCGCTCGCGTACCCGAGCTGCGGGATCGAGCCGGACGTCGACCCGAACGCCAGCGAGTACAGGTACGTGCCAAGTACTTCGCTGGCGTGGTTGGGTCCGCCGCCCGTCATCACGAAGATGATGTCGAAGGCCTTGAACCCGTTCAGCAGGCCGAGGCTGACGATCAGCCCGGTGACGATCCGCAGACTCGGCACGGTGATGTGACGGAACTGCTGGACCGTGTTGGCGCCGTCCATCGCCGCGGCTTCGTACAGGTTCGGGTCGATGCTCTGCAGGCCCGCGAAGTAGATCAGCATGTTGAACCCGAGCCCGCCCCAGACCGTCACCACGACGATCGCCGGCAGGACGGTCTTGTGGTCGGCCAGCCAGGGATGCTGCAGGCTGTCCAGACCGATTGCCCCGAGCAACCGGTTCAGCGTGCCGATGTTCGGGTCGTAGATCAGCTTCCACAGCACCGCCGACACGACGAACGACACGATGCCCGGGATGAACAGGATGGTCCGGACGACGACGCCGACCTTCGACCAGATCACGTTCACCAGCACGGCGGTGACCATTCCGAGGAACGTCAGGATCGCGGTCGTCACGCCGGTCAGCACCAGCGTGACGATCAGCGCCCGGCGCGCCACCGGGTCGTGCAGCATCCGGCTGTAGTTGTCGAAGTGCACGAACCGCGGCGACCCGAACCCGCCCCACGAGGTCAGGCTCAGGTACGCCGTGTAGAGGATCGGCCAGAGCACGAACGCCAGGAACAAGGCGAACGTCGGCAGTACGAACAGGTAACCCGCAAGCCGTTGCGACTTCCGCAGCGGCGACCCGAACCGGTACGACGTTCGCCCGGCGGATCGTCGTACGACGTCTTGCCGGGAGAGCGTTGTCGCCATCCGATCAGCCGCCCTTGGCGTTCTGGACCGCCTGCTGCATCGCCTTCGCGACCGCGGCCGGCTCGCCGGTGCCGTCGAAGATCTTCGCCAGCGGATCGCCGGCCGCGACCGAGCCGGGCCCGAACGGGATGTGCGGGCACCCGTCGCCGTCGAGCAGCCAGGACGTCATCTGCTTCATGATCGGCAGCTCGATCCGGGCCGCGGCGCTCTTGGTGGCCGGCATCGAGTTCGAGTCGTTCATCGTGGGGGAGTACTGCTCGGCGGAGTACATGAACTTCAGGAACTCCAGCGCGGCGTCCTTGTTCTTGCTGTTCGCCGCGACCGCCCAGCCGGCGCCGGCCTGGTTCGCGGTCCAGTGCCGCTTGCCCGGCGCGATCGCAGGCGTCTTCATCACCTTGTAGAGCTTGTTGAACGCGGGTGTCGCGTCCTTGGTCAGGCCCTGCGGGGTCCAGCTGCCGTTGAACAGCATCGCGGACTTGCCGGTGTAGAAGATCTGCGGAGCCTGGTCGCCGCTGGTGCCGGTCGTACCGGGCTGGAAGACGCCGCCCTTGACGATCTTCTGCTGCAGCTCGATCGCCTGGATCACCTTCGGATCCTCGTACGTCGCACCGTCCTTGAGCTGGTCGAGCTTCAGGTAGTACGTCGGGTCGTCGGCGACCTGCGTGATCAGCGGCAGGAAGAAGTCGAGCGAACTCGTCGTCGGGTTGCAGCTCAGCGCCACCGGGAACTTGCCGGTGGCCTTGATCTTCTGCGCCGCCGCGATCAGGTCGTCCCAGGTCTCGATACCGTCTTCCTCGACGCCGGCCTTCTTCAGCATGTCCGGGTTGTAGAAGATCCCGAACGTCTGCGCCATCCAGCCGACCGCGTACTGCTTGCCGTCCAGGGTGTACTCCTGGTTGGCCGAGTCGAAGAAGTCCTTCAGGAAGTCGTCGCCGAGCTCCTGCTTCAGGTCCGCGGAGATCCCGCCGGTGCCGTACGTCAGCGCGCGCGTGTGCGGCGCGAAGATCTCCGGTACGTCGCCACCCGCGACCGCGGCCTGCAACGCCGGCAGGTACTGGTCCGGGGTGCCGAAGATCCGGTTCTCGATCTTGATGTTGCTGTGCGCGGCCTCGAACGCGCTGATCAGCTTGGGGAACTGGTCCTCCTGGTCGTTGTACCAGGACCACATCCGGACCACGGCCTTGCCGCCGCTGGTCGTCCCGCCGCCGCTGTCACTGCCACCGCAGGCGGCCAGTGTGGATCCGAGCGCGGACCCGAGGCCGAGCGCACCCACCGCCCCTTTGAGAACTGTCCGCCGCCGCACGTGCTGTTCGCCCATCGGAGACTCCTCGTCGTTCGTCTACTCAACTTCCTAACTGAAAGTAAGAAAGCGGTCAAGGTCACAGCTGAGTTTCCAGAGATTTCCCTCGCTTAGGGTTGGTCCATGGTGATCCGGTTGAGCGAGCAATGGCCGGAGGTGAGCCCCGACCGCCTGTTGTCGGAGTGCGTCCCTCCGCCGCGCTTCGCCGACGCCCGCTTCACCACCTACCGCCCGAACCCCGACGAGCCCTCGCAGTCCGAGGCGCTCGAGGCCCTGACAGCTCGCGCCGCCAATCTCGCCAAGCCTCGGCAAACCCGATCGCTCTGGGCCAGGCTCCGCGGTCGCTCCCAGGTCGAGGGCAAACAGGGCATCTACCTCGACGGCGGATTCGGCGTCGGCAAGACCCACCTCCTCGCCTCGCTGTGGCACGAGTCGGCGGGACCGAAGATGTACTGCACGTTCGTCGAGCTGACCAACCTCGTCGGCGCGCTGGGCCTCCGGACAGCAGTCGACAAGCTCTCGGAGTACCGCCTGATCTGCATCGACGAGTTCGAGCTCGACGACCCCGGTGACACGATGCTGATCTCCCGCCTGATCGGTCAGTTGGTCGAGGCCGGCGTCGAGTTCGCCGCGACGTCCAACACGCTGCCCGACAAGCTCGGCGAGGGCCGCTTCCAGGCAGTCGACTTCCTCCGCGAGATCCAGGCCCTCGCGGCGCACTTCGACGTACGCCGGATCGACGGCCCCGACTACCGCCACCGCGGCCTCCCCGTCGCCCCCGACCCCTGGCCCGATGAAAAGGTCGAGCGGGAAGCCGCGCAACGCCCCAACGCCTCCTGCGACCACTTCGTCGACCTCCACCGCCACCTTGCCGAGCTACACCCGAGCAGGTACGGCGCGCTCCTCGACGGGATCGAGACAGTGGCGATCACCGACGTACGCCCGCTGACCGACGAGAACGTCGCGCTCCGGCTGGTTGTGCTCGCGGACCGGATGTACGACCGCAACCTCCCGCTGCTGGCCGGCGGCGTACCGCTTGACCAACTGTTCTCACCCGACATGCTCAAGGGCGGCTACCGCAAGAAGTACCTCCGCGCCCTGTCCCGCCTGATCGCTCTCGCCCGCGCGGCGTGATCCCCGGGCGTGCTTCCCTGGACGGATGAGTCGGCGTTCGATCTCACTGTTGCTGCTGGCAGTCGCCCTCGGGCTGCTGGTCGCCGGCGGGTTCGTCCAGTTCGACGACACCTCCGGCTTCGGCGCCGAGCAATGGATCCTGCCGCTCGGAGGGCTGGCGTTCGTCCCGGCCCTGGCGTCGGTCGTGACCGCGTGGCCGGATCCGAAGGCACGCCTCTGGCTGGGCAACGTCCTGGCCGGCCTGACCGGGCTCCTGATCTGGGGGAGCATCTCCGACGACGGGTTCCGGTTCATCTGGAATCGGAGTGAGGGCGAGCTCGCCCTGCTGGAGTTCGCGACCGGCCTGGTCGCTTTCGTACTGATCGCTAACGGCGTCCAGCCCGCGCCGGCTGATGCGACAGCGATGGAGCCGGGTGTTACCCAGCAGCCTGGGCCGGGGCGGTGGTTGGTCCGTACGGCGGCGTACCTGTGCGGGACGATCTTCGTCGTGCTGGTGGTGATCAAGGCCGGGGCCGACTACTACGCGCGGACCGAGTGCCCTGAGGAGGGAGACTGCCTGGCGCCGATCGCCGGCTTCGTCTGGGGTGCGCTCGCCGTCCCGGTCTGCGGCCTCGCCGTGCTGGTGATCGAGATCGTGTTGTGGCGGCGTCGGCGGCGCAATACCGCTGAAGTCGGGGGTGGATGAGGCAGGATGTGGAGATGGCGAAGCAGAAGAAGGGCGAGAAGGCTGCCGCGGGGATCCGCGAACAGCTGCGGGTGCCGGCCGGGCCGGTTGACCTGACGACGTACGACACGCGTGCGACGCCGGGCTTCGACGGCTCCAAGGACGACGGCAAGGTCGCGCTGGAGGACCTCGGTGCCGAGGTCTCGGACTGGCAGGAGCGGCTGTTCGCCGAGGGGCGCAAGGGCGGCGAGCGCAGTGTGCTGCTGGTGCTGCAGGGCATGGACACCTCGGGCAAGGGCGGGGTGATCCGGCACGGTGCGGGGCTGATGGACCCGCAGGGCCTGAAGATCACCTCGTTCAAGGCGCCGACGCCGGCCGAGAAGCGGCGCGGGTTCCTGTGGCGGATCAAGCAGGCGCTGCCGGCGGAGGGGATGGTCGGGATCTTCGACCGGTCGCACTACGAGGACGTGCTGATCGCGCGGGTGCGGAACCTGGTCACGCCGAACGTGTGGGACCGGCGCTACGACCAGATCAACGACTTCGAGGCCGAGCTGGCCGCGCACGGTACGACGGTCCTCAAGTGCTACCTGCACATCTCGCCGGAGGAGCAGCGCGCCCGGCTCGACGCGCGGCTCGACGATCCGACCAAGCACTGGAAGTACAACCCGTCCGACGTCGACGAGCGGCAGCTCTGGCCGGACTACATGGACGCCTACCACGCGGCGATCGAGCGCTGTAACACGCCCGAGGCGCCGTGGTACGTCATCCCGAGCGACCGCAAGTGGTACCGCAACTGGGCCGTCACCACGCTCCTCCTGGAGACGCTGCGCGAGCTGAACCCGGAGTGGCCGGTCGCGGACTTCGACGTCGAGAAGGAAAAGAAGCGCCTGGCAGCAACCTGACGCCAGGGGTGGCCCGGCCCCCGGGCCACCTACGGTTACGCCCATGGCGTTGCTGCTGGCGGTTCTCGCCGTCCTGGGGATGGGCGGCTACTTCTGCGTCTTCGTTGCGTTCCATCTGCTGCCGACCGGGTACCACCCGGTTCGCCATGCCGTCAGCGATTACGGTGTCGGCCGCTACGCATGGCTGTTCCGTTGGGCGCTCGTGGCGTCCTCGGTCGGCATCCTTGCGTTGGCCGCCGGACTCGCACTCGAGCCCGGCACGCCGACCGTGACCGTGCTGCAGCTGGTCTTTCTGTTCCTGATCCCGGTGATGCGGGTCGGGATGCTGAAGTTCCCGACCGACCTGGAGGGGCAGCGGCTGACCCGCTCGGGTCGGCTGCACTACCTGTTCGCGGTTGCCGCGTTTGCATTGACGTACTCCGCGATCGCCGGGATGACGCCTGAGCTCGGATCCGTCGGCGCCTGGGAATCGGTGGGCGGCCTGCTGTCGGTGCTGCGCATCGTCGCGCTGGTGTCGCTCGTGCTGCTGGTGATCGCGCTCGTGCCGCGGCTGCGGGTCGTGTTCGGTCTGTTCGAGCGCGGCTTTCTGGTGAGCACCAACCTCTGGTTCCTGACCGTAGGCATCTGCCTGCTGGTAGAGGCCGCCTAGCTGTCCGGGTCGATGTCGTGCTGGCGGAGTAGGTCGCGGAGTTTGGCGACCTGCTCGTGCAGCCGCTCGTTCTCGTCCAGCAGCGCGTTGAGCTCGTGGATCAGGTGGTGCCGGCGGCCGTACGTCGTCCAGTTCGCGGTGGCGCTCTCGGTGAGCATGCCGGCGACGAGTGACTCGGAGCGCTCGCGCCAGTTCATCCGCTCCTCGAGCTTGCGGCGTACCTGATCGATGTCGGCGGCAAGCTTCGTGATGATCTGGCCGCCGACGCCGTCCCGGTCGTTCAGTACGCCGAGCAGCAGGTGCTCCGGCCGGACCTGCTCCGCCCCGCGCGCCCGCGATTCGCCCCACGCGTACTCGAACGTGCTCTTGGCCCGCGGCGTGAACGGGATCGACGCTCCCGCCGTACCGGAGTTCCCGCGGCCGATGATCTCCACCACCAGGTCCTTGACGGCCGGCGCGGTGATCCCGACCCCGTTCAGGACCCGGGCGGCGATGCTCTGCCCCTCGGTGATCAGCCCCAGCAGCAGGTGTTCGGTGCCGACGTACGCGTGGTCGAAACCGCGAGCCTCCTCCTGGGCGAGGACGATGACCCGCCTCGCACGCCCGCAGACTCGGCCAGCCCGCTGGTCAACCGGACGCTGTCCAGCACACGCTCGACCGCGTTCAGATCGGTCCGCTGGACCGCGTCCGCCGAGCTGCAGCGCAGCACCCGCGCCGCGATCGCCAGCACGTCGTACGGGCCGAGGTATCGCATCAGTCGTCGCCCTTGAGCCGGCGCAGGGACTCCTCGTGCCGGGCGAGGTTCGCTTCGAGCAGCTCGCTGAACTGGCTGTCCTGCCGCCGCTGATCGACCAGAGCCGCAATCGCCTCCCGCGCCACATCGGACACCGACCGCCCCTCCACCGAGGCCACGGTCTGCAGCCGCTCGGCCAACTCCGGGTCGAGCCGCAGCAGGATGTTCTTGGTCGCGTCCTTCGCCATAGATATCAAGATATCACGCTATCTGACCGCGTCGCTGTGAAAGGGTTGGAGCCATGCGGACAGACGTCGTGGTGGTGGGGCTGGGCGCGTTCGGGTCGGCGGCGTTGTGGCGGCTGGCGGCGCGTGGGGTGAACGTCGTCGGGATCGAGCGGCAGGCGATCGGGCATCCGTTCGGGTCGTCGCACGGGACGACGCGGTTGTTCCGGGTGGCGTGTATGGAGCATCCGGGGCTGACCGAGATCGCGCGGAAGTCGCTCGCGCTGTGGACCGAGCTGGGGGAGCGGACCGGCGAGACATACGTCCGTCAGACCGGCTCGTTGAACGTCGGTGGTCCGGACAGCCGGCCGGTGAAGGGTGCGCGGCAGGCTGCGATGGATGCGGGCGCGCCGACGACAGACCTCAGCCACGACGAGCTGGCCAAGCGTTTCCCGCAATACGCGCTGGCGTCCGAGGACGTCGCGGTCTGGGATCCGGGCGCGGGGATCTGTTACGCCGAGCCGACCGTTCGGGCGCATGTCGCGGAGGCGCAGCGGTTGGGTGCGACGGTGTATCCGCACACGATGGTGACGGCGATCGAGGTCGGTCGCGACGAGGTGACGGTCCGGACCCCGACGACGACCATCACCGCGGACCAGGTCGTGATCAGCACGGGCGCCTGGCTGAGCAAGCTCGTCCCGTCGGCGCCGCTGTCACCCCGCCGTACGCCGTTGTTCTGGTTCCAGCCGAAGGACCCGGCGTCGGACGCGTTCCAGCTGACGAACTTCCCGGCGTTCATCTGGGAGTTTGCCGACGGCAAGGGACTGTGGGGACACGGCTCCGACGAGGACTTCCTGGTCAAGGTCGGCCTCGACGGCGCCGAACGCGACCGGGACGTCGACCCGGACGAGCTGGACCGCTACATCCATCCGCGCAAGGACATCGCCGAGCTGTCCGCGACGATCGCGAAGTCCTTCCCGGAGCTCGACCCGGAGCCGGTCAAGCTGATGCCGTGCATGGTGACGGACTCGCCCGACGGGCAGTTCCTGGTCGGGCGGTACGACGAGCGCGTGGTGATCGCCGGCGGTGACAGCGGCCACGGCTTCAAGCACTGCGCCGGAGTTGGCGAGCTCCTGGCTCAGGTCACGACGAAGGAGACGCCGTACGCCGACGTCTCCTTCATCGATCCGCTGCGGTTCTAGGCGGTACGGACCAGCTCCGGGCGAGCGATGACCGGACGCGGAGCAGGCTCGAGCGTGAGCAGGTCGAGGCCGGCCACGCCGTACCGGAGCAGGACCAGGCGTGCGACCTCAGCGCTCACACCCAGCGGCGCCGACACCGCGACGGCACCCGCACGGCGGGCCGTCGACTCGGCGCGGTCCGGGAGTACGCCGGGAGCGAGGAAGAGCGATCCCACCGCGACGTGCCGACGGCCCTCGAGACGCCACTTGAGCACGGCCTCGGCGGGCGACGGCGACGCGGCGCAGACGAACGCGGCCGTGACCGGCAGCTTGTGCCGCTGACCCCACAGGCGCGCGAGCCGCGTAACGCTCGCGTTGGCGTGCGAGTCGCTCGACCCGGCGCACGCCAGCACCAGCGCGTCCAGTTCGCGGACCCGCCCGTCCTTGAGCTCGGCCCGCATCCGGCGGTCGAGTACGTCGAGCAGCGTGTCGTCGTACCCGAGCACGTCGGACGCGATGATCCGCAGGCTCGGGAAGCGCGAGCGCGCCTCGTCGACGACGGCCGGTACGTCGATCTTCGCGTGGTACGCCGACGACAGCAGCAGCGGCAGGACGACGACCTCTTCCACACCTTCGGCGGCGAGCTTGCCGATCACCTGGTACGGCGTCGGCGGGCAGTGGTCGAGGAAGGAGGCTTCGATCCGCAGGTCGGCACGCATCTCACGCAGGCACTTGATCAGGGCGTGGACGGTGGCGGCCGAACGCGGATCGCGGCTGCCGTGGGCGAGGACTACGAGAGCTGGCGCAGTCATAGCAGTTCCCCTTCTTCGTCGTCGATCATTCCGGCTGCCAGCGTCCACCCGTCGTGGGCGTCGATCAGCAGGAACGATCCGGTGATGGTGTTGCTGGAGTACGGGTCGGCGGCCAACGGTGCGGCGATCTTCAGTTGCACCTTGCCGATGTCGTTCAGTGCGAGCTCGGTGGCGTCGATGACTCCGAGCGTGTCGAGGTCCAGCGCGCCGGTGATCTTGGTGACGATCGCCTGTGCGGTGGTGGTGGTGTGCTTGATCAGCACCCTGGCCCCGACGGTCAGTGGCCGGTCGGACAACCAGCTCACGGTGGCGGCCAGCTCCCGGCGGGTGCCGGGGGAGGCCTCGGCGGCCACGATGACCGAGCCGCGGGCCACGTCGAGGTCGTCGGCGAGCCGGACCGTGACCGCTTCGCCGGCGACCGCGGACGGCCGCTCGACCACGGCGGTGGACGTGGCGGTGACGACGGCGCGGTCGATCCCGGCCACCGACGTACGGCGGCCGGCGGGCAGCACGATCACCTGGTCGCCGACCGAAACGGTGCCGGAGGCAACGGTGCCGGTGTAGCCGCGGTAGTCGCGGTACTGGTCGTCGGTCTGCGGCCGGATCACGTACTGCACCGGGAACCGCAGCGGCTGCTGGGAGTTGTCGATCCGCCCGGTGGCGTTCTCGAGGTACTCGAGCAGCGTCGGGCCGTCGTACCAGTCCGTCCGGCTCGAGTGGTCCACCACGTTGTCACCGACGAGCGCGGAGACCGGGATGGCCTGGATGTCCGCGATGCCGAGCTGGTCGGCGACCTCGTTGACGTCCTTGGCGATCTTGGTGAACACGGCCTCGTCGTAGCCGACCAGGTCGACCTTGTTCACCGCGAGTACGACGTGCGGCACCCGGAGCAGACCGGCCACGGCCAGGTGCCGCCGGGTCTGCTCGAGTACGCCGTGCCGCGCGTCGACCAGGATGATCACCACGTCCGCCGTCGAGGCGCCGGTCACGGTGTTGCGGGTGTACTGCACGTGCCCGGGGCAGTCGGCGAGGATGAACGAGCGCTTGTCGGTGGCGAAGTACCGGTAGGCGACGTCGATCGTGATGCCCTGCTCGCGTTCGGCCCGCAGGCCGTCGGTGAGCAGCGCGAAGTCGAAGTCGCCGCCGCGGGCTTCGGAGACCGTCTTCACGTGCGCGATCTGGTCAGCGAGGATCGCCTTGCAATCGTGAAGCAGCCGGCCCACCAGCGTGGACTTGCCGTCGTCGACCGATCCGGCAGTGGCGAGGCGGAGAAGCGTGCTCATCAGAAGTACCCCTCTCGCTTGCGGTCTTCCATCGCGGCCTCGCTGGCGCGGTCGTCGGCGCGGGTGGCGCCGCGCTCGGTGATCTCGCTGGCCGCGACCTCGACGACGACCTCGGCGGCACTCCTGGCTTCGGAAGCCACGGCCCCGGTGCAGGACATGTCGCCGACGGTCCGGTACCGAACGGTGCGCTGGGCAACGGTCTCGCCGTCGCGCGGTTGCGAGTACGGGCCGACGGCAAGCAACATGCCGTCGCGCTCGAAGACATCCCGCTCGTGGGCGTAGTAGATGCTCGGCAGCGGGATCTGCTCGCGCTCGATGTAGTTCCAGATGTCGAGCTCGGTCCAGTTCGACAGCGGGAACACCCGCACGTGCTCACCCGGCCGGTGCTTGCCGTTGTACAGCGACCACAGCTCCGGCCGCTGGTTCCGCGGGTCCCACTGGCCGAACTCGTCGCGCAGGCTGAAGATCCGCTCCTTCGCCCGGGCCCGCTCCTCGTCCCGCCGGCCGCCGCCGAACACCGCGTCGAACCGGTGCCCGTTGATTGCGTCGAGCAACGGAATGGTCTGCAGCTGGTTCCGGGTCCCGTCGGTGCGCTCGCGCAGCCGGCCGTCGGCGATGTAGTCCTCGACCTTGGCCACCTCGAGCCGCAGGCCCAACTGCTCGACCGTCGCATCGCGGTACGCCAGGACCTCGGGGAAGTTGTGCCCGGTGTCGACGTGCAGCAACGTGAACGGCACTCCGGCCGGCGAGAACGCCTTCCGCGCCAGGTGCAGCATCACGATCGAGTCCTTGCCGCCGGAGAACAGGATCACCGGCCGCTCGAACTCGGCTGCCACCTCCCGGAACACGAAGATCGATTCGCTCTCGAGAGCATCGAGCTCGGTGACTGTGATGCTCATGTGTGCAACCCGCATTCGACCTTGCCCGTGCCGGCCCAACGGCCGCTGCGCGGGTCCTCGCCGGGCGCGACGCGCTGCGTGCAGGGCTCGCAGCCGATCGACGGGTAGCCGTCGTACTGCAGGAGATTGACGAGTACGCCGTTGTCCTGGATGTACGCGTCCAGGTCTTCCTGCGTCCACGGTGCGATCGGGTTGAGCTTGACCATGTCGCGCTTGGCGTCGTACTCGACGACCGGGGTGTTGGCGCGGGTCGGCGCCTCCTCGCGGCGGATACCGGTGACCCAGGCCTTGTAGCCGGACAGGTACCGGTTCAGCGGCTCGACCTTGCGCAGCGCGCAGCATTTGTTCGGGTCGCGGTCGTGCAGCTTCTCGCCGTACTCCGCGTCCTGCTCCGCGACCGTCTGCTGCGGGGTGGCGTTGATCAGGTGGATCGGCAGCGTCGCGGCGACCGCGTCCCGGGTCCCGATCGTCTCGGCGAAGTGGTAGCCGGTGTCGATGAACAGTACGTCGACCCCGGGCGCCGCCTCGGCCGCGAGGTGGGGGAGTGCGCCGTCGGCCATCGAGGCGGTCACGACCAGCTCGTCACCGAAGGTCTCCCGCGCCCACGCGAGCACCTCGACCGCCGACGCGTCGGCGAGCCGTTCGTTCGCCTCCTCGGCGATCGTCTTCAAGTCACTCATTCCACCGTCACCCGCAACCCGATCATCTTGAGCTGGAACACCCGTGCACACGGCCGGCACTCCCACGCGCCATGGCCTTCTTCGGAGGGCCTGAGGTCCTCGTCCCCGCAGTACGGGCAGTACAGAGGTGCCGCACGCTCGCTCATTGCAAAGCCTCCTGATCCGCACGGGTGACCCACTGGGCGAACCGCTCGCCCTCGTTGCGCTCCTTCAGGTAGTTCTGGGTGACGCGCTCGACGTAGTCCGTCAGGTCGTCAGCGGTGACCTTGTGGCCACGCAGCTTGCGGCCGAAGCCGGCGTCCAGGCCGAGCCCGCCGCCGAGGTGCACCTGGTAGCCGGGCACCTGGTTGCCATTGGCATCCATCACCAGCTGGCCCTTGAGCCCGATGTCGGCGACCTGGATCCGGGCGCAGGAGTTCGGGCAGCCGTTCACGTTCACGGTGATCGGTACGTCGAGCTCCGGGATCCGCTCCTCGAGCTCGTCGATCAGCTGGGCCGCCTTCGCCTTGGTCTCGACGATCGCCAGCTTGCAGAACTCGATCCCGGTGCAGGCCATCGTGTTCCGCCGCCACGCCGAGGGTCGAGCCTGGAAGCCGAGCGCGTCGAGTTCCGTCACCAGCGACTCGACCTGCGCCTCCTCGACGTCCAGCACGAGCAGCTTCTGTTGCGCGGTGGTCCGGATCCGGTCCGACCCGTGGGCCGCGACCACGTCCGCGACCTGCGCGAGCTTGGCGCCCGACACCCGGCCGACGACCGGAGCGACACCGACGAAGAACTTGCCGTCCTTCTGCTTGTGCACGCCGATGTGGTCACCCTGTACGGCGGGAACCTCGGGCGCGGGTCCGTCGATCAGCTTGCGCTTGAGGTACTTGTCCTCGAGCACCTCGCGGAACTTCTCCACACCCCAGTCCGCGAGCAGGAACTTCAGCCGCGCCCGCGTCCGCAGCCGGCGGTAGCCGTAGTCGCGGAAGATGCTGGTCACGCCCCACCACGCCTCGGCGACCTCGTCCAGCGGGATCCAGGTGCCGAGCCGCTGCGCGAGCATCGGGTTCGTCGACAGGCCGCCGCCGACCCACAGGTCGAAGCCCGGGCCGTGCTCCGGGTGCACGACGCCGACGAACGCGATGTCGTTCACCTCCGGTACGACGTCGTGCGACGGGTGACCGGTCAGCGCGGTCTTGAACTTCCGCGGCAGGTTCGAGAACTCGTCCGAGCCGATGTATTTCGTGACGATCTCGTCGATGGCCGGCGTCGGGTCGATGATCTCGTCCGCCGCGATCCCGGCCACCGGGCTGGCGATCACCACGCGCGGGACGTCACCGCAGGCCTCGGTGGTGTAGAGCCCGACAGCCTCCAGCTTCTGCCAGATCGCCGGCACGTCCTCGATCCGGATCCAGTGCAGCTGGATGTTCTGCCGGTCGGTGATGTCGGCGGTGTCGCGCGCGTACGTCGTGGAGATCTCCGCGATCACCCGCAGCTGCTCGGCGGTCAGCTGTCCGCCCTCGATCCGGATCCGCATCATAAAGTAGCGGTCGTCCAGCTCCTCGGGCTCCAGCGTCGCGGTCTTGCCGCCGTCGATCCCGGGCTTGCGCTGGGTGTACAGCCCCCACCAGCGGAACCGGCCGCGCAGGTCGGCGGGGTCGATCGAGTCGAAGCCGCGGTGCGCGTAGACGTTCTCGATCCGGGCCCGGACATTCAGGCCGTCGTCGTTCTTCTTGTTCTCCTCGTTCTTGTTCAGCGGCTCGCGGTAGCCGAGCGCCCACTGCCCTTCGCCTTTGCCCTTACGCGGGCGGGCGGGTTTACGGGCAGCCGGAGAGGTGACGCCAGCAGTCATCGGGGACGTGTCCTTGTCCTAGTGACAGGTGCTCACCGAGGTGCGGCGGGATCGAAGCGTCGTCGGTTCGATGCGTTCCGCGCGGTGCGCACCCAGCGGTGATCGGGAGGGATCAGGGGGCCGTCGTTGGCCCGGGCATGGGTCGCTGTCAGAACATCGAAGGACAACAGATGGCGCTGCGCATCCGCCCGAGGTCGACATGAATGCGACCTACGAGGTGGGTGGATCGGGCAGCGAGCATGTCCACAAGCGTCAGCGCCAGCGCCCGACTTTGCAACTGTCAATCCTGAAGTTTGAGACTCGATCTCACGATGTGGCTATGTCCACCAGTCTGCTGGAGATTGATCCAGGCGTCGAACACATCGTACAAGAACTCTTGCACAAGAGTTCTTGTGGAAGCTACGGTGCTGTCCATGACACCCGCCAACCGCCGGACCGTGACGCCGTCCGTGCTCGCCGCGATCCACCATCCGCTCCGCCGCCGGCTGCTCGACCTGATCCACCTGGACGGCCCCGCGACCGCCTCCCGGCTGGCCGAGGCCACCGGCGAACTGGTCGGCAACATCAGTCATCACCTCAAGGTTCTGAGCGCGGCGGGGGTGATCGTCGAGGCTCCCGAGCTGGCCAAGAACCGCCGCGAGCGCTGGTGGAAGCTCGGCGACACCTCGGAGTACTCGTGGTCGATCGCGGACGCCCAGGGCGATCCGGCCGATGAGCTGGTCGCAGCCACCGCCGAGGACCAGAACCTGGCTCATCACGTCGGCAAGGTGCGGCAGTGGTTCGACATCCGGTACGAGTTCGAGGAGCCCTGGGTGCGGGCGGCGTACGCGACCGAGAGATGGCTCACATTGACGCCCGAGCAGCTCGTCGAGCTGAGTGAGCGGATCGAGGACCTGGTCCGCGAGTACCACGACAATCCGGCCGAAGGTGAGGACGCTCACCGGGTCTTCTTCTTCGCCCACGCCGTACCCGCCAGGCCATGAGCACCACGGTCTTCCCGCCGCTCCGGAGAGACCGTCGGGTGCACGGATGGATCATGTCGGCCGCGGTGTCGCAGGCCGGCGACATGGCCTGGTTCGTCGGTCTCGCGTGGAGCGCGGCCCAGGTCACGACTCCGGCCGGCGCCGGTCTGGTGATGGGCATCGGAGCGCTGCCGAAGGCCCTCGTCCTGCTGTACGGCGGTGCGCTCGCGGACCGGTTCGACGGCCGGCGCACGATGATCCTCGCGAACCTGGCCCGGATCGTCGTCCTCGTGGTCGCCTCGATCGTGGTCGCGGTGTGGGGACTGTCCCTCGCCGTACTGCTGACGGTGGCGGTCGTCTTCGGTGCCGTCGACGCGCTGTACACCCCCGCCTCGGGCACATTGCCGCGGCGGATGGTCCGGTCCGAGGATCTGGTGAAGCTGTCGGCCGGTTCGCAGCTGGCGCAGCGGCTGGCGATCTTCGCGGGCGCGCCGCTCGGCGGTCTGCTGGTCGCGCACGGTGGGCTGGTCACGGTGATGATCGCGGACGCCGCGTCGTTCGCCGTCATCGCGGTGGCGCTGGCGTTCCTGGTGAAGCCGCGCCTCCCGCAGCCGGTCTCGACCGGCCGGTCGATCCGTGCGGACCTGCGCGACGGCTTCGCCTATCTGAAGCGGGACGGGCGGGCGCGGACGCTGGTGATCGCGTTCTCCGGGCTGAATCTGTTTGTCGGTCCGGTCCTGGCTGTCGGGCTGGTGCAGCGGACGCACGTCGCCGGGTGGGGTTCGGCCTGGTTCGGCTGGTTCGAGGCGTGCTCGGGGATCGCGGCGGCGGCCGGCGCGGTGGTGGCGATGCGCTGGAAGCCGACGGATCTGGCTCGCTCGGGTCTGCTCGTGCTGGTCGTGCAGGCGGCTGGGTGCGCGATGATCGGCGTGGTTCCGAAGTACGGGGTCTTCGTCGCGATGGCGATGATCGGCTGCACGGCCGGGATCGCGTCGGCGCAATTGTCGGCGGCGTTCCAGCAGTCCGTCGACCCGGCGTACCTCGGTCGCAGCTTCAGCATCGTGAACCTGTCCGACGAGGCGATCATGCCGCTCGCGATGACCGGCTTCGGTGCGCTGATCAGTGTGTCGAGCATCCCGGTCGCCTGTGTCCTCGTCGGGGTCCTGTTCGCCACGCTGGTGCTCTGGGCCGCGGTCCGGGTGAACCGCTGAACTCTGTACTCCGGGAGGCCGGTGCGCTACCGTCCCGATCACAATAGGAAACTTTCCTAACGATTGGGCGGAGGGAGACAATCGTGAGGTCCTGGCGTCGGTTCGGAGCCCTCGTGGTGGCAGCGGGTTTGGTGGTGGGACCGGTGAGTACGGCGCAGGCTGCACCGGGTGGAGCGATCAGGGTCAATCAGCTCGGGTACGGCGCCTTCGACGGCAAGGCGGCGTACGTGCTGAGTCGTTCGGTGGCGACTCGGTTCTCCGTTGTCGACCGGTTCGGGCGGCGGGTGTTGAGTGGCTCGGTCGGCAAGGACGTGGGGGAGTGGAATGCGGCGTACCCGCACGTCTATCAGCTGGATCTGTCCGCGCTGAAGGTGCCGGGGCATTACCGGGTCGAGGTGCCGGGGGTGGCGTCGGCGGGGTTCGACGTGCGCGCGTCGGCGGACCGCCTCCGTTCCTCCGCCAAGGACAAAGCCGTCGGTTTCTTCACGGCCCAACGAGACACCGTGCATCGCAATGATTCGAAGGCGCTCGTCTACGAGATCCCGGAGTTCGTGGATCCGGACAGCGATCAGACGGTCGGCGAACTGAAGCGCATCGGTGGTCCGGTAGACGTTACCGGTGGGTGGTACGACGCCGGGGACTACCTGAAGTTCACGCATATCGCGGCGTACTCGGAATCGTTGCTGTGGGCATCGGTTCGGGACAGGCCGGACGGCAAGGTGCTGGCGGAGGCGCGGCACGGGCTGGACTGGCTGGACAAGATGTGGGACCAGCGGACGCGCACGCTGTACATCCAGGTCGGCGTCGGCGCGGGCAACGACACCGAGACCTACATCGGCGACCACGACATCTGGCGGCTGCCGGGCGTCGACGATCACCTGACGGATCCGTCCGAGCGGTTCCTGCGCAACCGGCCGGTGTTCCGGGCCGCGGCGCCGGGCAAGCCGATCAGCCCCAACCTGGCCGGACGTACGGCGGCGGCGTTCGCGCTGGCCGCGCAGGTCGAGCCGAACCGTGCGGACGCGCGCCGGCATCTCGACACGGCCGCCCAGATCTTCGCGCAGGCTCAGACCAAGAACGTCGGGCAGTTGGTGACGTCGCTGCCGTTCGCGTTCTATCCGGAGACGGCGTGGCGGGATGACCTCGAGCTGGGCGCGACGGAGTTGGCGCTGGCTGCCAAGCGGTTGGGTGATCCGCGGGCCGGGGCGTGGCTGAAGCAGGCTGCGTACTGGGCTTCGCAGTACATCGCTCATGAGGCGGGCGGGGACACGTTGAACCTGTACGACGTGAGCGCGTTGGCGCATGCGGATCTGATCCGGGCGGCGCGGACCGACCGGCCGCTGGTTCGGGAGTTGGCCAGTGATCTGCGGGCGCAGTTGGAGATCGGGGCGTCGCGGTCGGCGGCGGATCCGTTCCGGGCCGGGGCGCAGTACGCCGAGTTCGACGCCGTACCGCACACCTTCGGGCTGGCGACGACTGCTCGCCTGTATGCGCGGGCGACGGGCGACCATCGGTACGACGCCTTCGGTCAACACCAACTCGACTGGGCCTTCGGAGCGAATGCCTGGGGTGTCTCGTTCGTCATCGGCGTAGGCCAGACGTTCGAACGCTGCCCTCACCACCAGATCGCGAACATCACCGGCCGCCAGCTGACCGGCGCTGTGGTCAACGGGCCGAACTCGGCCGACCTCTTCACGGACGGGCTCGACGACTACCTCGACGGGATGACTCACTGTCCGGCGGATGCGTCCGATCCGTACGCGCAGTACACCGGGCACGATTCGCGGTACGTGGACGACGTACGGTCCTGGCAGACGGCCGAACCGGCGGACGACTTCGCGGCGATCGCGGTCTACGCGCTGACGTAAACTCACGCGGGTGGCTGGCTGGGAGGACGTCCGGGATTTCACCCTCGGCAACGTGTCCCGCCGAGCCACCCGCATCGAGTTCGGCCCGAACGCCATTCGCGCTGTCCAAGGCTCGAACGACGACCGGGTGCTGGAACCCTATGCGTACGTCGGCGCGAACCGCTCGCTCTACCTCGACGCCGAACTGACCCAACTCCTGTGCCGCGTCGTCCCCACCGGCGACCACACCTGGTCAGTCCAGGACGCCGACACCACCGAGATCGGCACCATCACCCGCCTCCCGTCACACCGCCGCTACCTCCGCCCCAACTGGCAAATCACCCAACCCGGCCACCCCGAAATCCTTGGCCGCACCGAATGGCTGACCGGCAGCCCAGCCCGCCTGGCGGCTAAGGCTGGTTCCCGCCTAATCGTCAGCGTCCTGGACGGGCTGACAGGCATCGGCGACGAGGGCGGCGACCAACCCACCAAGTCCCGCACTCTCGAATGGCGCACACCCTCCGAGCTCGTGATGATCTCCTCAACCACAATCACCATCACGGCCGACTGGCTGGACCGCCGCCTCCCCTTCGCCTACACGCTCCTGGCCAAATGATCCGGCGTACCGCGATCGAGATCGCAGCTGCTGTTCGGTCCGGAGCTGTCGGCGCGTCGGACGTGGTCGAGGAGGCGATTGCGGCGGCCGAGCGGCTGGACCCGGTGCTGCATTTCCTGGATGAGTTGGATGCTGCGGGCGCGCGGGCGGCGGCGCAGCGGGTCAAGCCGGATGGGCTGCTGGCCGGCGTACCGTTCCTGATCAAGTCGCGGACGCCGCCGGACGCGCCGATCATCGCTCGATTGCTTGCGGCCGGGGCGATCCCGATCGGGTGGTCGACCCGGGCCCGGCCGGGCGCCACGTCGCTGACCTTCGGCTGGAACGGGACCGAATACACCCGGAACCCGTGGGACCTGTCCCGCTCACCCGGCGGTTCGACGGCCGGTGGTGCAGCGGCCGTCGCGGCCGGCGTCGTACCCCTGGCAACCGGTGGCGACAGTGGCGGCTCGCTTCGGATCCCAGCGTCGTTCTCGGGTGTCGTCGGCTTCAAAGGGACGTACGGACGGATCCCGCGACCGGGCGGGCGTCCGCTCGGCGGGCTGACGACAGCCGGTGTGATCGGCGCCGACCTCGACGACGTGATCCTGGCAACGAGCATCGCCTCCGGCCCTCACCGCCTCGACCCCAACGCCCTCCCACCCTGGCCGGTCCCGGCTCGGTCGAGCGGGGGTCGAACTCGGCGGATTGCCTATCGGTCGACGCTCGGGGCGTGTGCTGCTGATCCGGGTGTGGATCGGGTTGTGCGGGAACGCCTGCTGGCGGCTGGAGTGGAGGTGGTCGACGTACCGCTGGAGCTTGCGCCCACGGACGAGGCGTGGCAGGCGCTGTCGGACCTGGACAACGGGCGTGGGGTCGAGGAGTCGGCCGCGAAGCGGGCGCGGGAGGTGCGGGACTTCAACAACACGGCGCTCGCGGATCTGTTCGCCGAGGTGGATGTGCTCGTCACGCCGACCACGCTGACTGTTGCCCACGGCTACGATCAGCACGAGGAGACGATCGTGACCGGCGATCCGTGCTGGGTGTTCAACGTGACCGGCCATCCCGCGGTGAGTGTTCCGGCCGGAAGGTCGCAGGGACTGCCGGTGGGCTTGCAGGTTGTTGCGCCGCATGGGGCGGACGAGGTTGCGCTCGCGGTGGCTCGCCTGCTGCTGGTCGAGCTTCCGCTGCCGCCGGTCCGCTGACTGGCGGGTGAGCCCTCGCCGCGATGTCGGCAACTGGCGGTGGAAGGGCCTTCGCCACGGTGTTGGCGAGATCGACAGCCGAGGCCTGCTTGCGGTCCGGCGTGGTTTCGCCGCGGGCAGTCGGGGAGCGCAGCAGCTCGGGCTTGGTGAAGTCGGAGAATGCGGCGACGACGGGTGGTGTGTAGAGCTCGTCGCGTACGGCGGTAGTCGGGGCGGTGGACGGGGCCGGTGAGTGGAGGGCTTCCTTCAGTTCGGTGCGGAAGAACTTGGTGAGTTCTTTTGCGCGGAGGATTCGGCTGCGGCGGAGGACGTGTTGTTCAACGGCGAGCGACGCTTTCTCGCGCCAGGTGATGTCGAACATGATGCGGCCGAGTCGGAAGCCGGGGTTGGTTTCGCCGCCGGGGTAGCCGCGGGCTCCGCCGTCGGTGAAGAACTCGCTGTAGAAGGCACCCTCGTCCTCGAACTTCAGCACGTTCCACGCCCGGAACTGATCCGTCGGCAGCTCACCCCGCACCCACGCCTCGTCCATCAACGCGTGCGACTCGGCGTTCAGCGGTCGGTGCCCGACATAGCGGTACTGCGGACGCTCGCCGCGCCGGCGTCGTTCGTACTCCGCGATGATCTGCGGCCACTCGTCCGCCGAGATCGCCCGCGCCAGCCGTGACGCGAACGACGTCCGCGCCCGCAGCTCGGCCCGCGAGGTGACCGGATGGTCCGTCCGCCCGGTCATTGTCTCGAGCTTGTCCATCACGAAAGTCCGGCCATGCGGTCCGACCCGCTCCCACTGGGTCACCTTCAGCGAAGGACCGCCGCCGGTCACAGCGTTCAGAGCACGCAGCGCAGCGATTCCGACCCGGTAGAGCGGCACGCGACGGCGCATGATGCGCGTCTCCCAGCGAGTTCGCTCGTAGCTGTCCAACCACGCAGTACCAACGAGACGCCGGCTCATCCCGGATGGTCCGCGCGCCAGTTCTTGATCATTTGTTCCATGTCGGAGTGGATGAACGCGAAGAAGTCCGCGGCCTCGGTCAGCCGGCGCGCGACGGGTGAGTCGGCGGCGAAGAGCGCGGCGCCCGAGCGGCTGGTCGACTCCCACTCGCTCAGCGCGAGGTTGCGGCGCTCGAGGATCGCCGCGAAGACGTCCTCGCGGATGCGGTAATGGTCCTTGCGTGAACCGGGCAGCCGCTCGCGGGAGATGAACGACACCTGCAACAACTGCCGTACGGCGCCGGACACCGCAGGCTGACTGATCTTCAGCGACTCGGCCAGCTCGGCGGCCGTCATCGTGCCGGTCGGGCTGACCAGCATCGCGCCCATCACCCGAGCCGACATCGTCGGTACGCCGCTGTTCGCCAGCACGCCCGCGAACCGCTCGACGAACTGGCTCACGGCCTCCGGACTCGGTTCCTCCGCCATGATTGAAGCTTACAGTAATCTGATCTATCGCAAGTATCACAAACTTCTGATAATTTGAATTCATGACCACGACCACCGACACCGCAGCGCCGACGCTCACCGGCGGCCGCCGCTTCGGCGTACTCATCGCACTCTGTCTCGCCGTACTCGTCCTCGGCCTGGACACGACCGTGCTCAACGTCGCGCTGCCGACGCTCGCCAAGGACCTGGACGCGTCGACCAGCCAGCTGCAATGGATGGCGAACAGCTACAACCTCGTCCTCGCGGCGTTGCTGCTGCCGGCCGGTCTGCTCGGCGACCGGTACGGGCGGCGCAAGATCATCGCGATCGCGCTCACGCTGTTCGGCCTTGCGTCGCTGGCGTGTGCCCTGTCCGACACGGCCGGCCAGCTGATCGCCGCCCGCGCGTTCCTCGGGATCGGGGCGGCGATGATCGTCCCGGTCGCGCTGTCGCTGATCACCGTGCTGTTCCGCACCGAAGAGGACCGGAAGAAGGCGATCGGGTTCTTCGTCGTTGCCAACAGCATCGGTATGCCGCTCGGCCCGATCGTCGGCGGTCTGCTCCTCGACCACGCCGGCTGGCAGTGGATCTTCCTGATGAACGTCCCGATCGCCTTCATCGCCGCCCTCGCGGTCTCCTTGCTCGTCCCCGAGACGCGCAGCTCGAACCGCCCGGCGATCGACTGGCTCGGCATCGTGCTGTCGAGTACGGGCCTCGCGGCTCTGGTGTACGGCGTGACCAAGGCCGGCGAGTCGTCCTGGACCGACGGTGTCACAATCGTCTTCCTCGGGCTCGCCGTCGTACTGATCGCCGGCTTCCTCGTCTGGCAGCGGCGGAACCGGGAGCCGTTGATCGAGCTGCGGTTGTTCGGCGAGCGGGTGTTCACCGGTGGCGCCGTACTGCTGACGGTGTCGGTGTTCGCGATCTTCGGGTTGCTGTTCACGATGCCGCAGTACTTCCAGGGCATCAACGGATCGGACGCGTTGCACACCGGGCTCAAGCTGCTGCCGTTCATCGGCGGGATGACGGTCGGTGCGAAGCTGGCGTCGCCGGTCGAGTCGAAGATCGGCACCCGGCTTGTGGTGATGACCGGGTTCGTCGTGATGGCGGTCGGGTTCGCGCTCGGCGCCTTCACCGATCTCGGGACCGGCTACGGGTACACGGCGATCTGGTTCGTGGTGGTCGGATTCGGCCTCGGGTGTTCGATGCCGCAGGCAATGAACGCGGCGCTCGGCGTACTCGATCCGGAGCGGGCCGGGACCGGATCCGGGCTGCTGCAGGCGTTCCGTCAGGTCGGAGGTACGGTCGGCGTCGCCGTACTCGGGACCGTGCTGAACTCGGTCTACCGCCACAACGTCGACACGAACGGGCTCCCGGCGCAGGTCGCCGATGCGGTCGAGAAGAGCCTGGGCGGTGGACTCGCGGCCGCCGCCAAGGCCGGCTCGCCGGGGCTGCTCGCCAATGTGCGCGACGCCTTCATGACCAGCCTCAACACCACCATGTGGGTGTCGGCCGGGATCGCCGTTGCGGGTGCGATCCTCGCGCGGTACTGATGCCGAAGAAAGCTGCCCGCCCCCAACACTCTGGGAGCGGGCAGCCGGTGATCAGTTGAGTACGAGGCCCGGGTACAGCGGGTGCTTGTCGAGGATCTCGGCCGAGGCGGCGCGCGTCTTGTCCGCGACGCCGTCGGCGAGGACGTACTTCGCCTTCGACGCCGCGCCCGCGGACGTGGTCGTCGGGGTGGTCGCGGACAGTACGTCCACGATCAGCTCGGCGACCCGGTCGAACTCGTCGGCGCCGAACCCGCGCGTGGTCAGCGCCGGCGTACCGATCCGGACGCCCGAGGTGTACCAGGCGCCGTTCGGGTCGCGCGGTACGGCGTTCCGGTTGGTGACGATGCCCGCGTCGAGCAGCGCGGACTCGGCTTGCCGGCCGGTGATGCCGTACGACGAGACGTCGAGCAGGACCAGGTGGTTCTCGGTGCCGTCCGTCACGAGCTTCACGCCACGCTTCATCAGGCCCTCGGCGAGTACGACGGCGTTGTCCGCGACTGCCTGCGCGTAATCACGGAACGACGGCTGCCGCGCCTCGGCCAGCGCGACCGCCTTCGCGGCCATCGTCTGGCTCAGCGGACCGCCCAGCACCATCGGGCAACCGCGGTCGACGGACTCGGCGTACTCCGGCTGGCAGAGCACCATGCCGCCGCGCGGACCACGCAGCGACTTGTGCGTCGTCGTCGTGGTGACGTGCGCGTGCGGGACCGGATCGAAGTCGCCGGTGAAGACCTTGCCCGCGACCAGGCCGGCGAAGTGCGCCATGTCGACCATCAGCGTCGCGCCGACCTCGTCGGCGATCTCGCGCATCTTGGCGAAGTTCACCTTGCGCGGGTACGCCGAGTAGCCGGCGATCAGGATCAGCGGCTTGAACTCGCGGGCCTTGCGGGCGACCTCGTCGTAGTCGAGCAGCCCGGTCTCCGGGTCGGTGCCGTACGAGTGCTGGTTGAACATCTTGCCGGAGATGTTCGGCCGGAAGCCGTGCGTCAGGTGACCGCCGGCGTCCAGCGACATGCCGAGCATCTTCTGGTCGCCGAGCGCCTTGCGGAGCTTGGACCAGTCGTCCTCGGACAGGTCGTTGACGTGCTTGGCGCCCGCCTCGGCCAGCGCCGGGGACTCGATCCGCTGCGCCAGGATCGCCCAGAACGCGACCAGGTTCGCGTCGATGCCGGAGTGCGGCTGGACGTAGGCGTGCGGGGCGTCGAACAGCGCGGTCGCGTGGTCGGCCGCGGCCTGCTCGACGGTGTCGACGTTCTGGCAGCCGGCGTAGAAGCGGTGGCCGATCGTGCCCTCGGCGTACTTGTCCGAGAGCCAGTTGCCCATCGTCAGCAGCGTGGCGGGGGAGGCGTAGTTCTCGCTCGCGATCAGCTTCAGCGAGGACCGCTGGTCGGCCAGCTCGGCCTTGATCGCGCCGGCGATGGTCGGTTCGACCGCGGCGATCACCTGCAGGGCGTTGTTGTACGCGGCCGACGCGGCGGCGGCATCGAAGGGTTGAGTCATCGTTGTCTCTCCTGCGGTTGCAGTCGGTCGAAGGCACCCAGGCGCACGGTGCCGACGGGTTTCGCTCCCCGGTGGTTATCCACCTCAGCGCGCCAGTCGCGACGCGCTCACCCTATCGCGCGCCGGACGATCTGATCGAACGGTGTCGTCCGCGGCAGCGTGCCGAACACGCCACCCCAGTCGTTGGCCAACCGGGACGCCACGAACGCGTCTGCGACGGCCGGGGTCGAATGCCTGACGAGTAGCGAACCCTGCAGGCAAAGGGCCATCTGGGCGGCCAGCCTGCGGGCGCCGGCTTCGGCGTTCTCGATGTCAGCAAGCGCTTGCAGTACGTCGTTCACCGCGGCGTCGAGCCGTGCGTCGGCCCCTTGCACCGCAGCCATCTCACCCAGCCAGGCCTCGAGCGACTCCGGCCGGCGCAGCGCCCGCAGTACGTCGAGCGCGTTGACGTTGCCCGATCCTTCCCAGATCGAGTTGAGCGGCGACTCGCGGTAGAGCAGCGGGAGGCCCGACTCCTCGACGTACCCGTTCCCGCCGAGACACTCCAGCGCCTCGGCGACCATGAACGGCGTCCGCTTGCATACCCAGAACTTCGCCAATGGCAGCGCAATGCGGCGGAAGGCTGCTTCCTTCGGGTCCGATGAGTCGACAGCGGCGGCGAGACGCATGGCCAGGGCGGTCGCGGCCTCGCTTTCGATCGCCAGGTCGGCCAGTACGTTCTGCATCGCCGGCTTGTCGGCGAGCAACCCACCGAAAGCCGAGCGGTGCTGCGTGTGCCAGATCGCCTCGACGAGGGCTTTCCGTTGCAGCGCCGACGAGCCCAGGACACAGTCGAGCCGGGTGGCGGCGACCATCTCGATGATCGTCCGCACGCCCGCACCTTCATCGCCGAGCCGGTAGCCGATCGTGCCGTGGAACTCGACCTCAGACGACGCGTTCGACCGGTTCCCGAGCTTGTCCTTCAGCCGCTGCAGTGCGAACGGGTTCCGGTTGCCGTCGGCAAGCACCCGCGGTACGACGAAGCAGCTCAGCCCGTCCGGCGCCTGCGCCAGCACCAGGAACACGTCGACCTGCGGCGCCGAGCAGAACCACTTGTGCCCGTTCAGCTGATACTCACCGTCATCGCCCACCGGCGTCGCGGTCGTGAGATTCGCCCGTACGTCGGAGCCGCCCTGCTTCTCGGTCATCCCCATCCCGGCGAGCACACCGCTCTTCGCCGCGACCGGCAACCGGCGTACGTCGTACTCCGTCGACGCCAGCTGCGGGACCCACTCCTTCGCGAGGCGCTCGTCCGCCCGGAGCGCCGGGACCGCGGCGTACGTCATCGAGATCGGGCAACCGTGCCCCGGCTCGACCTGGGACCACAGGTAGAACCCGGCCGCCCGGGTCAGATGCGGCGACGGCCGATCGCTCGTCCACGGCGCGGCCTGCAACCCGAAGCCGACGGCCTGCTCCATCAGCCAGTGCCACGAGGGGTGGAACTCGACCTCGTCGATGCGGTTCCCGTACCGGTCGTGGGTGCGCAGTACGGGCGGGTTCTGGTTCGCCGGGAGGGCCTGTGCGCGGGCCTCCTCGGAGCCCGCCAGCTCGCCGATCCGGCGTAGACCGGGGTCGTCGGCCAGGTCGGCGTACGGACGCAGAGCGTCACCGAGAGCCGCATCCTGGGTGAAGAAGTTCACGCCCCGCAGTGGGGGAGCCTGATTCGTTACCGCGAATGGGTCCGCCATGTCAGTACGGTAAGCGGTATGGCACGTATCGGGGCAGGACCCACTGGTGGGAGCTCCCTCTCATTGGCATGGGTTCGCCGGATCCCCGCGACGACCTGGAGTCTGCTGACGCAGACCGTCGGGGTGTGCTTGCGGTACCGCGTCACGGGGCTCGCGGCCGAGGGGGCGTTCTTCGCGATCCTCTCGCTGCCGCCGCTGATCTTCGGGCTCGCCGGATCGCTCGGTTACATCGCGAGCAAATGGTTCGAGGTCGAGACGATCAACGACATCAAGCAGCAGATCGTCGATCTGGCCGCCCGCGCGCTGACCGACGACTCGATCAAGAGCGTCATCTCGCCGACCCTCGACCAGGTGCTGAACGGCGGCCGGCCGGACGTCATCTCGATCGGTTTCGTGCTGTCGCTGTGGTCCGGCAGCCGCGCGCTGAACGTGTTCGTCGACACGATCACGATCATGTACGGGATGGGCGGCAAGCGCGGCATCGTCCGGACCCGCGCGCTGTCGTTCAGCCTGTACTGCGCGGCGCTGATCATCGGCGTGATCGTTCTGCCGCTGGTGCTGGCCGGTCCGGACGCGGTCCAGGCGCTGCTGCCGCATCGGCTCGACTTCCTGAACCAGCTGTACTGGCCGGTCGTCACGATCCTGTCGGCGGGCTTCTTGAACACCCTGTACCACCTGTCGGTGCCGATCCGGACGCCGTGGGTCTCCGACCTGCCCGGCTCGTTCCTGGCGTTGTCGATCTGGATCCTGGGCAGCTTCGTCCTGCGCTGGGTCCTGCAGAGCACCGTTGGTGGTACGTCGATCTACGGTCCGCTGGCCGCGCCGATCGCCGTACTGATGTGGCTGTACATGACAGCTATCGCAGTACTGATAGGTGCGGCGTTGAATGCCGTGGTGGACCGGCTGTGGCCGCACAAGCAGCATGTCGCCGAGGTGAAGGCTGCCGCCGCCGACGAGGACGAGATCGAGCCGGTGATGAAGGCTGAGCCGGAGCGGCACCACGACCACTCGCTGACGCCGGTTGAGTCGGACGAGCGGCCGGAGGCCGAGGTGGCGCGCAAGATCGAGGAACTCGCCGAGCGACCGCCTGCGCCCGCTGCTGCTGCGGCGCCTGAGGCTCCTGCGGCTCCTGTTGACGAGGAGCCCGCGGCTGAGGAGCCTGAGCGGAAGCCTGCGTCGGTCGGAAAATCCGGTGCGCAGAGTGACACCGACGACCTAGTCTGACCACATCAGAACGGTCCCTGGCTCGGGACCGACCGGACCGGAGGGAGGCAGCCGCCATGAGCTACTACCAGGCCCAACGGCCTGCTGTCTCCGACACTGTCCGTCCGCTGAGCTGAGCTCGCGGCCGGGCCCTCTGAAAGGTTCGCCGCATGTCAGCCACACTCCAGGCCCTGGGACTCGACAGTTCCACGGCCGACTTCTTGCAATCCGTCCCGGAAGAGCTGGTCCCGGGACGCGTCGCCCGGGTCGACAAGGGCCTGGCGACAGTCTTCACCACCGACGGCCCGGTCCGCGCCAGCTGGTCCGGCGCACTGCTCACCGCGATCGCCGCCGACGCACAGGCCGGCCCATGTACGGGGGACTGGGTCGTACTGCGGTTCTGGCCCGACGACCGCATCACCGTCGAGTCGGTGCTGCCACGCCGCACTGCGATCGTCCGGGCGGAGGTCGGCGGGTCGTCGCGCGGGCAGGTGCTCGCCTCGAACGTCGATGTGATCGCCATCGTTGTCGGACTGGTCCCGGAGCCGAACATCGTGCGCATCGAGCGTTTCATGGCGCTGGCGTGGGAGAGCGGCGCACGGCCGGTCGTCGTACTGACGAAATCCGACCTGGTCGGTGACGCCGATTCGGTAGCCGAGGACGTCGCGCTGGCCGCGCCCGGCGCCGACGTACTGGTGTGCAGTGCGACCACTGGCCCGGGGATGGACGACGTACGTGCGCTGGTGGCGGGAGATGCCACTCTGGCATTGCTGGGGTCGAGTGGTGCGGGCAAGTCGTCACTGGTGAACGCACTGGCCGGTGTGGAACTCCTGGACGTGCAGGACATCCGTGAGGACGGCAAGGGCCGTCACACGTCGGTGCGGCGTGAGCTGATCGTGCTGCCCAGCGGAGGGATCGTCATCGACACGCCTGGGCTGCGGGGGATCGGTCTGCAGGAGTCAGGGGAGGGGCTGGCAGCGGCGTTCCCGGACATCACCGCGCTGGCGGAGCGGTGCAAGTTCAAGGACTGCTCGCATGTGATGGAGCCCGACTGTGCTGTGCGAGCAGCTCTGGACGACGGCTCGTTGCCGTACCGGCGCTACGAGAGCTGGGTGAAGCTGCAGCGCGAGGCGGCGTACATGGCACGTCGGGCGGACATCCGGCTGCGCAACGAGATGAAGAAGGAGTGGGTCCGGGCCAGCAAGTCGTACCGTCGCGACCACAAGCCACGACCCTGATGAAAAGATCGTCTGCATGAACCGATCTGTGCTGGTGACAGGAGCATCCCGGGGGATCGGAGCGGCGACGGCCCGCGCCTTCGCCGCCGCAGGCGACCGAGTGGCAGTCCACTACAGCGCCTCAGCCGACGCAGCAGCCCAGGTACTGAAGGAGCTCCCCGGCACAGGCCACGTAATGGTCGAGGCCGATCTCGCTGATCCCTCGGCGATCGAGTCGATGGTCGACGACGCCGCAAGAGCCCTGGGCAGCATCGACGTACTGGTCAACAACGCCGGCCTCTACGTACCCCACCGAATCCGCGAAACGACGTACGCCGAGTGGCAGCAGGCGTGGGCGGAGACGCTCGCGGTGAACCTCGTCGGGCCATCCAACGTCACCTGGTGCGCGGTCCGGCACATGGGCCGCGGCGGGCGGATCGTGAACGTCTCGTCCCGCGGCGCGTTCCGCGGCGAGCCGAACCAGCCGGCGTATGGCGCTTCGAAGGCCGCGATCGTGTCGTTGACCCAGTCGCTTGCTCGAGCCCTGGGCCCCGAAGGCATCGCCGTCACAGCCATTGCCCCTGGCTGGACGGTCACCGATATGGCCGCCGTGAACCTGTCCGGCGACGGCTACGACCGCCGCCGCCTCGAGAGCCCTTTGGAACGAGTAGCCGATCCCTCTGAGGTCGCGGCCGCCATCATGTATCTCGCTTCCGCGGAAGCCGAGTTCGCCACCGGCACCGTCCTGGACTTCAACGGCGCCTCCCACCTCCGCATGTAAAACCATTCGCCGCGCCTCCGTGGACTAGCTACTGTCCACCTCGTGCATCGCATCATCTGCCCGCCGGCCGCCGCTTAGCGGACGGCTTCCCAACGCTCAGGTCGCTCTGACCTGAGCTCCTTCGGCCTGTTCGCAGACGCCCCACCTTCACCGCGAACATCCGGAGCAACCGATGCACTCCCGTCTCTCCACCAGACGTGCCCTCATGTACGTCGTCATCGCCGCCATCGCCTGGGGCACCGGCGGCCCGACCGGCGCACTCCTCACCCAACACGCCGGCCTGACTCCCACAGCGACGTCCTTCTGGCGCCTGGCCACAGCAGCCCTCTGGCTGGCCCTGGCCCGCCGCCTGTCAGGCCGAGGAGCCGCCCGACCGCACTTCACCGCAACCCCACTGCGCCATCTGGTCGGCGGAGCCGGCCTGGCCCTCTGCCAACTCGGCTACTTCATCGCCATCCCTCGAGTAGGCGTAGGCATAGCCACGGTCATAGCGCTCGGCGCCGCCCCCGTCCTCATCACCCTCGCAACGAGAGAACGCTTCACCAAGTCCATCCTCGTCGCCCTGGTCGGCCTCACCCTCCTGACCTTCACCACCGGCCAAGCCAACCTCACAGGCATAGCAGCAGCCCTGGCCTCAGCTACCGGCTACTCAGCAACAACAATCCTCAACCGCCACACCCCAGACCCCCTGACCACCGCATTCATAGGCTTCGTCACAGGCGCAGCCTTCCTACTCCCATTCGCCGCCCTACCGACCACCCCCGCCGGCTGGCTCCTGATCGCCTACTTCGGCCTGATCCCCACGGCCCTCGCTTACACCCTCTTCTACACAGGCCTGAGAGCCCTCAGAGCCTCCACCGCATCCGTAGTAGCCCTACTAGAACCAGTAGTAGCCACCGCAATAGGTGCAGCCCTCTTCCAAGAACACCTGTCAACGATGTCCCTGGTAGGCGGCGTACTGCTCCTGTTGGCCGTAACAACCCAAGCCAGGAGGTGAAGCAGCCGCACAACACGACGAAGGCGACCCGGCCGACGCTTTGCGTCGGTATGGGTCGCCTATCGACTTCGTGGACGATACTGGGATCGAACCAGTGACCTCTTCCGTGTCAGGGAAGCGCGCTACCGCTGCGCCAATCGTCCAGGAAACTCAACACTACTGAAGTTTCGAGGTGGAGACGGGATTCGAACCCGTGTACACGGCTTTGCAGGCCGTTGCCTCGCCTCTCGGCCACTCCACCAAAGAGACGTGCCACAAAGTTTGGGGCGAACCCTCTCCGAGCGGACGACCGGGTTCGAACCGGCGACCTCAACCTTGGCAAGGTTGCGCTCTACCAACTGAGCTACGTCCGCATCACCCCGAGCAGTTTCCCTCGGTGCGAGAGCAGAACAGTAGCGCACTTTCCGCCCGGACAAAAACCGGATTCCACGCCGTGAATCGGTCCCCATCCGTCACTCGAGTCACAGCGAACCTGTCCACTCGACACGCCGTCCGATCAGCCGTTCAAAGACACCAGATCAACCGTTTGCAGGTACTCGGCATCGCCGCGGAGATCGATCGTCGCGACACGCCCGTCGACGACGGTGAAAGAGAACACAACGACCGGTTCGCCGCGCTGCATCCACACCAACCCGGGCATGCCGTCGACCAGCACGAGTTTCGCCGCCTGTGCCCGTCCGGTGAAGGCCCGCGCGACGCGGTCGTGCCCGGTGACGCTCGCCGCCATCCCGCGTTCCGCAGCGGTCGCGTCCGCACGCAGTACGACCTCGGGATCGAGTACTTCGAGCAGCGCCGAGAAGTCCGCGTTGCGCGCGGCGGCCAGGAACGCGCTGACGACTTCCTGCTGCCGAACCACATCCACACTGGTCGGTTCCGGCGTACCGCGAACTCGCCGTCGCGCCCGGCTCGCGATCTGCCGCGCGGCCGCCGGCGACTTGCCGATGATCGGCGCGATGTCCTCGAACGGTACGGCGAACAGATCGTGCAGCACGAATGCCAGCCGCTCGGCCGGCGACAGCGTCTCGAGTACGACGAGCAGCGCGAGACCGACCGAGTCCGCCTGCACCGCCTCGAGCTCGGGATCGGGTACGACGTCGTCCGCGAGCACGGGGGAGTGGTCGCTGACCGGCAGCTCTGGCCGGCCGCGGCGGGTGCGCAACATATCGAGGCAGATCCGCCCGACAACTGTGGTCAACCAGCCGCCGAGGTTGTCGATCGTGGCGGTGTCGCTGCGGCTGAGCCGGATCCAGGTCTCCTGGACCGCGTCCTCGGCCTCCGGCTCAGAGCCTAGGATCCGGTAAGCGACAGCCCGCAGCCGGTCCCGGTTCTGCTCGAACCGTGTCGCCAGCCAGTCGTCCGCATCCATGTCCATCACCATTCCACCTGTCACACCACTCGACCCAGCGCCGTCATCCCGATGACGAAGTACTCGGACCGCATGTGACAGCAGAACGAACAGGAGCCCGCCATGACGGCACCACCCCGCCCGCTGCCGGAGCGCAAGCAGGACATGCTGCGCCGGTTCGCCGAGGACGTCGACGCCTGGGTATCCACGGCGTCGCTCGACGGTACGCCGTACCTGATGCCGCTGTCGTTCCTGTGGACCGCCGACACCCTGCTGCTCTCCACCACCGTCACCAACCCGACCGCCCGCAACCTGCAGGCGAACCCGCAGGTCCAGCTCACCATCGGCGAGTTCCGCGACGTCATCCACATCACCGGCACGGCTGCAATCACCGAGGTCACCGACGTGGAAGGCGAGTCCTTCGCGACCAAGGCCGGCTTCGACCCCCGCCCGCTGGCCAACTACCCGTTCTTCCGGGTCATTCCCACCAAGATCCAAGCCTGGCGAGAGGCCAACGAACTCAAGGACCGCGTCCTCATGAACGACGGCGTCTGGCTCATCTGACTTGACTTCGAGTGCGCTCCAGGAGGAAAGGTGGAGGGCATGTTGTCTCGAACTCTTGGGAACGGACGGAATGTCAGCGCGCTCTGCCTGGGGGCGATGAACTTCGGTACGTCGACGCCGGCTGATACCGCGATCGCGATCCTGGATCGGTTCGTGGAGGCGGGCGGGACGTTCGTCGACACGTCGAACAACTACAACCAGTGGCACGGGCACGGCGGTGACAGTGAGGAGTTGCTGGGCCGCTGGATGCGGGCCCGTGGCAACCGTGACGAGTTGTTCATCGCCACCAAGTGTGGCGCACGGACCACGGTCCCCGGCGATCCCGATGACGCCCACTGGGAAGGTCTCAGCGCGTCTGCCGTAGGCGAGGCGGTCAAGGGCAGTCTCAGTCGGCTGGGCGTCGACCAAATCGATTTGTACTACGCGCATATCGACGACCGCAGTACTCCGCTGGACGAGACCGTCGCCGCGTTCGGGCGACTGGCAGCGGACGGGGTAGTTGACCTGATCGGCTGCAGCAACACCGCCACGTGGCGGCTCGACCGTGCTCGGCAGACCGCGGCTGCCCAGGGTGTAGCGCAGTACTCCGTGATCCAGCAGCACTCGAGCTTCCTCTGGCCGAACCCGCCTGCTCTGCAGGGTGTACGCCGTCACGGCACTCCGCACTACCAGCACGCGGGTGTGGAGCACTTCGACTACCTGTCGGAGCACCCGGACGTGACGCTCGTTGCGTACCAGGCGCTGCTCGGTGGCTCGTACGCGCGTGCGGACCGGCCGTTCCAGCCCCGTTACGCGCATCCGACGGCGTACGTTCGCTATGAGGCTCTTCGCCGGGCGGCCCACGACCTCGGCGTCACCCCGAACCAGGTCGTACTGGCCTGGCTCCTGCACCACAACGTCATTCCGCTGATCGGTGCATCGTCCCTCGAACAGCTGGACGAGGCGTTGGCCGCGGTCGATATCCAGCTCGACGACGACCTGGTGGATCAGCTGGACAACGCCTGATCGCGGATCCGGTAGCGGTAGCGCAGGGGTGACTCGCCGACCTCGCGTTTGAACGCAGTACTGAACGCACTCTCCGACGCGTACCCGAGCTCGGTCGCGAGTGACCCGACGCTGACGTCCGCGTCGCGGAGAGCGCGTTGGGCGAGCATCATCCGCCAGCGGTTGAGGTACGCGCGCGGCGGCATGCCGGCCACGTCGCGGAACCGCTCGGCGAACGACGTACGCGACATCGCCGCCGCGTGCGCCAGCTCGTTCAGTCCCCAGAGCTTGTCGGGCTGCGAGTGCATGAGGGTGAGGGCGGGGCGGAGGCGTTCGTCGGTCAGGACGCGCAACCATCCCGGTGGCAGCTCGGCTTGTTCGACGTACGTCCGGAGTACTTCGAGGAGCACCAGCTGGGCATGTTGCCGGATCGCGAACGCCGAGCCGATGCGGTGGCCGGCGACCTCGTCGAACAGCCGGTGAAGGCTGCCGCGCAGGTTCGCGCCGGTGGTGGGGGAGGCGCGCACGTGCGCAACCGGCGGCAATGCCTCGAGCAGCAGCGTCCGCCCGGCTTCGTTGAGGTCGATCCGGCCACCGAGGATGACGTCGTTCGTGCTCCAGCCCGTGAGCGACAGTCCGGTCTCGACAGGAACGACCTCGCGGACCGGCCCGTCGCCCGTGCCGCCGGAGAGCTCGAGCCGCGCCCGGTTGTTGAGGATCGCGACGTCGCCGGGGAGAAGCTCGATCGGCGCGTCGATCCCGTCCGTGATCAGACCCGCCCGCCCGCTGACCACCGCGATGAACTTGAACGACTCGACCAGCGAAGCGCGTGACACCCATCGTCCGCTCACGTTGAACCCGCCGGACACCAACCCGCGGACCTCGACCAGCTCGAACACCTCGGACAACTGATCCATGCGCTGTACTCTCGCGAAGAAAATCTGGACGGATACTTATTCAGAGTACGCCGCCAGCACCGCAGGCTGGGTGCATGACGAAACAGCACCCCATCGGCACGGGCTTCACCGCCGCCTCGACCGCGGACGACGTACTCGCAGGAATCGACCTGACCGGCAAGAACGCGATCGTCACCGGCGGCCATCGCGGCCTCGGCCTCGAGACCACCCGTGCCCTCAGCAAGGCCGGCGCCTCCGTGACAGTTGCCGTACGCAACCCCTCGAGCGCCGCCGCGGCGTTGGCGGGGATCGATCGCGTCGAGACCAGCGAGCTCGACCTACTGGACCCGAAGTCCATCGACGCGTTCGTCGATCGCTATCTCGCGACCGGCCGCCCGCTCCACATCCTGATCAACAACGCCGGCATCATGGCCGGCCCGCTCGTCCGCGACGCGCGCGGCTACGAGTCGCAGTTCGCGACCAATCACCTCGGTCACTTCCAGTTGACCCTCGGCCTACTTCCGGCCCTCCGAGCGGCTCATGGCGCCCGCGTGGTCAACGTGACGTCCGGGGGTCACCGCCTCTCCGACATCCGTTGGGACGACCCGCAGTTCGCCCACGACTACGATCCGCTCCTCGCGTACGGCCAGTCGAAGACTGCCAACGTCCTGTTCGCGGTGGAGCTCGAACGCCGGTGGTCGCAGTACGGCATCCACGCGTACGCCGTACATCCCGGCATTGTCATCACCACAAACCTCGGCCCGCACCTGGCCGAAGGCGAAACCCGCACGCCTTGGCTGACCACTGAGGATCTGCAGGCGATGGACCTGGTAGATGCCGCCGGCAACCAAATCGTCGACCCTGCGCGAGAGCTCAAGACTCCGTCACAGGGCGCCAGCACAGCCGTCTTCGCCGCGACCAACCCGCAGTTGGAGTCGTACGGCGGCACCTACCTGAAGGACAACGAGATCTCCCTGCTCGACGAGCCCACTCCGATCAACTTCACAGACCACGACGTCCGCTCGTACGTCGTACCGCACGCGCTGGACCCCGAGTCGGCCGATCGCCTGTGGACCCTCAGCGAGGAGCTGATCAAGCACTAAGCCACGGCTTGTGGGGCTGCGGCCGGGCTCCGGTTCCCGTTCCGATCCACGGCGCGGATGCCCATCTGCACGTTGTCCTTGGAGATGTCGAGCGTCACCGTGGTGACGTTCCCGACCGGAATCGCACTGGTCCAATCGGAATCCGTCGTCTCCCGCAACACCACCTCGTACCCGGTCAGGTTCGTTTCCGGGTTGGCGTCCCAGGAAAGCGTGGTGAGGTTGGTGCCGGACAGGGTGCCCGGGGGCGTCGTGTGGATCTGGGCGTTCTTGGGAGTGCCGGGCGACGTGGCAAGCCCCCACAAGGCCGCCGCGTTCACCCGCGTCACCCGAGCGATGTAGTCGAAGTCCACGAAGTCGATCAGGTCGCCGAACTGCACGCCGTCGACCACCTGGACGTTCTGGTGCTCGTGGTTGAAGTTCTCCCGCGGCTCGGTGAACCTGGCGGCGGGATAGCCCAGGCTCTGGAACGAGACGTGGTCGCTGGAGCGCAGGAACCGGTCGCGCCGCCAGACCAGCCGGATGTCCATGCCGGTCAGGCTCTTCGGCGCGACCGAGTGAACGAAGCGACCGAGTTGACGGGCCTTCCCGTCGTTCTCCCCGCCGGCCGACTGCAACAGCGAGATCTGGGCAGCCGTCACGTTGGTCGGGATGCCCTCCAGGAACATCCGCACCGTGAACGGGTCAGGCTTGTGCCCGTCGAACGACCTGCTCGCCCCGATGATGTCGTTGCTGAACATCCCCTGTACGTCGTTGCCCGCGCCCGCCATCTGCTGCGCCATGAAGGAGGAGCCGTACAGCCCTTGTTCCTCACCGGTGACCGTGGCGAAGACGATTGTCCCGGGGAACTGATGCGTCGCGAACACCCGAGCCAGCTCGAGTACACACGCGACCCCGGACCCGTCGTCATCGGCACCCGGCGCGTCGCTGGTGAAGTCCATAACGTCGGTCACCCGTGAGTCAAGGTGACCAGTGACGACATAGAACCGCTCGGGCGAGGCGGTCCCCTTCAATGTGGCGATGACGTTGGTGATCTGGGTCGGTACCGGGATCCGGCTGGAGACCGGCTGGATGAACGACTGCCGCGCCACCGTCATCTTCCCGCCCGAAGTCGCAGCAATAGCGTCCATCTGCTGCCCGACCCACACCGTCGCCGCCCCGATACCGCGCGCCGGATCCGTCTGGCTGGACAAGGTATGCCGAGTCCCGAACTCGGTCAGCCGCTGAATCGTCGCGCCGATCCGCTTCGGATCCACGTTCCGCAACAACTTCCGCAACTCACCATCGAACTTCGCTGCCTCCAGCCCAACTGAACTTGCACCGGCCGCTTCGGCCGAGCCTCCAACCAGCGCGGCGCCAACAGCGCCGGCAGCCACAGCCCCCGAGCCGGCCAGGAACACCCGGCGGCTGGAGCGCGACGAGGAGTCCGAAGAGTCCGAAGACGAGGATCGAGACGAACGGGAGCCAGACATGGCGCCTCCTGAGTGAGCGGACGGTATACGCCTCGCCCTCACTCTGGCACCGACCACCCACCCCGTCAGCCGCTCGCGAAAGAGGTTTTCCCTACCCTTTCTGCTCGTCAGACCCGAGGCGACGCACCGGATAGCGCAGGTGAAGGACCCGGTTGCCCTGAATGACCTCGTCGGGATCCTCCAAGAGGTGCTGCGCGTCGACCGACCCGAAGTAGCGCTTGCCGGACCCGAGCACGACAGGTACGACGTCCATGCGCACCTCGTCGACCAGACCGGCGGCCAGCACCTGGCCACCGACGTCGCCGGCGGCGACCTCGACGATGCGGTCACCCGCAAGCTCCTGTGCCTTTGCCACGGCAGCCTCGACACCCTCGACGAAGTGGAACGGCGCCTCGGGGTCCCAGCCCTCGGGTGCCGGCCGGTGCGTCACGACGACCACGTGGTCGATCCCGGCCGGAGGCTTGCCGTCCCAGCCGTCGGTGATGTCGAAGACGTGGCGGCCGACGACTGTTGTCCCGATCTGGTCCCAGTACGGCCGGGTGTAGTCGTAGGACACCTGCGACACCTTCACGATGCCGCTGTCGTCCAATGCGACGTCACCGCTGGACAACCAGTCGAACAGCGGTCCGGGCTGGTCGTTCTCGTCCGCGACGAAGCCGTCCACCGACACCGAGCTGTACATGACCACCTTGCCCACGGGGCTCTCCTTTGCTTCGGGGTGCCCTCAAATTAGCGTGTCGTGAGCTGTCGTTCTTGTAAGAAATCAATCGGCCGGCAGCGGCCACCCCTCCAGCGCGTGGCCGGGATGTTCGCGCAGGAACCGCCGCCGTACTTCGACGTACCGGGTCGGCGTGAGCCCGGTGAACGTACGGAACTCGTGGCCGAAGTGGGCCTGGTCGAAGTAGCCGGCGCCACCGGCCAGTTCACCCCAGTCGACCGGACCGGCGGGATCGATCGACAACACGGTGGCGGCGAAGCGGCAGGTCCGGGCCAGCCGCTTCGGCGTGACGCCGATGAGCTCCTTGAACCGCTGTGCCAGATGGGTGCTGCTGACACCGGCTGCCGCGCTCAGGTCGCCGATCGCCACCGCCCCGCCGGTCGCCCAGATGAGACTGCTCGTTTGGCTGACCAGCCCCAGGCCGGCGGTCTCGGACAGCCGTCGCATCAGCTCGTCCTCGAGCAGCGTCAGCATCTCGTCCGGTCCGTCCGCCGCGGCCAGCCGGTCTCGCAGCTCGGCAACGGCTGCCCGGCCCCATACCTGCTCGATCGTCACCGGCCGGTCACACAGCTCGGCCGCCGGCATCGGCAGGAACGGCGCCAGTCCCCACGCCTTTACGTGGACGCCGACGGACCGTGTCGGAACCGGGTAGCCGAACTCGAACGCACGCGTGGGCATGGTGACCACGCACCCGTCGACGTACTCGGCCGTCTCGATGTCCGCGCCGGCACGGATGCGGAACGGCGCCCCGAGATTGACGATGAGCAACGCCCCCGGCATCGGCGGCAACGTGAGCCGGGCGTACGGCGGCACACCCTCCAGGTAGTAAAGGTCGTCGATCAGCCCGTCCAGCGGCGCCCGCGGCACTCTCGACACGTACTCCATCCCCACAGCATCCCGTACCCAGTGCCGGTGGCCCATACAAAAGGCCGGTCCCATGGGGACCGGCCTGAGTTAATTCCGGGTGGGCGATACTGGGTTCGAACCAGTGACCTCTTCGGTGTGAACGAAGCGCGCTACCACTGCGCCAATCGCCCGGATGATGGTGCTGGTGTTTCTTGTGGGGTGGTGCGGGTGAAACCTTAGCGCATCATTGCAGCGACGATCTAATCGGGCCGGGCTACTCTTGCTGCAGGACGGAGATCCCGTCGCGTTGGAGACGTGATTGTGACTTTCTCGCACGACACCGAGCAGGCGCTCGGGACGCTGGTCCGGCTCGTCAACACCATGCCCGGACCGAACAGCCAGGTCGACTCGCTGGAGACACTCGAGGAACTGGAGAAGTTCGTCCAGGAGCGGGAGTTCAGCGCGGTCGACACGTTGACGGAGAAGGACCTGGCCGAGGTTCGCGATCTGCGGCCGTTGTTCGCGCCGGTGTTCACCACGGATTCCGACGCGTCCGCGGCAACGATGATCAACGCGATCATCGCCCGCGGTACGTCGACTCCGCGGCTCACCAACCACGACGGGCACCCGTGGCACATCCACTACTCCCGCGCCGGCGCGTCGCTGGCGTGCCGGATCACGGTGGAGTGCGGGATCGCGCTTGCCCAGGTGATCTCCGCCGGCGAACGCGAACGCCTCCGCCGCTGCGAGGCGCCGGATTGCGACGACGCCCTCATCGACCTGTCGCGGAACCGTTCCAAGCGGTACTGCGACGCCCGCACCTGCGGCAACCGGTTGCATGTGGCCGCCTACCGCGAGCGCCGCAAGGCATCCGGCGAGTGACGAACTGAGTTGGGGAGGATCTGCGAAGATCCTCCCCAACGTCGTCAGGGGTTGGGTTCGTCGGCCGAGCGGTCGGCGAAGATCTTCGCCACCTGCGCCGTGATCGTGCCCGGGGCGGTCAGCTCGCGGTCGTCGACGCGGTGGATGCCCTGGATGTCGCGAGTCGTGGATGTGAGGAAGATCTCCTCGGCCTCGAAGAGCTGCTCGAGCGGTACGTCGCGCTCGACGCCGCCGAACCATTCGAGGACCAGGCCGCGCGTGACGCCCGCCAGCGCGCCGGACTCCAGTGTCGGCGTGACGAGCTCACCGTCGTACACGCAGAAGATGTTCGAACCGGTGCCCTCGGCAAGGTTGCCGATCGTGTTGGCGAAGATCGCTTCGCTGCCGCCGCGTTGCTTCGCGTAGGCGAGCGCGCGGACGTTCTCGGCGTACGACGTGGTCTTCAGGCCGGCGACCGCGCTGCGCTCGTTGCGGATCCACGGGACCGTGACGATCGCGGAGGTGGCGGACGGGCGCTTGATCTCCTGCGTCGCGACCAGGATCGTCGGCCCGGACGTACCGCGATCGGACGACAACGGTGAGACACCACCCGTGTACGTGATCCGCAGCCGCCCGAACGGCATCCCGGGCTCGACCACGGCCTCGATACCGGCCTCGATCGCCGCGAGATCCGGCGTCGGCAGGCCGAGCCCGACCGCGGACCGAACGAGTCGCTCGAGATGCCGTCGTACGGCGAACGGGCGGCCGTTCTCGATCTTGATCGTCTCGAAGACGCCGTCACCGGTGGTCAGCCCGTGGTCGAGCGGCGACACGGTCGCCTCGTCGTCCAGCAAGGCGCCGTTGAGCCAGATACGCATGTGGTGCTCCTTCCGCGCAACACCTTAGTGCGCAGGGGATCCGGTACTGCGAGGTGACCGGCCGATGACGATACGTCGACCTGCCGGCGGACCCCGATTTTTGAAGTCGGCCCGGGATGGGCTAATGTTCTTTTCGCGCCGGGGGACACTCGAACCCGGTCGCACTGCGGACGTAGCTCAGTTGGTAGAGCGCAACCTTGCCAAGGTTGAGGTCGCCGGTTCGAACCCGGTCGTCCGCTCGGAGAGGGTTCGGCGGGCCTACTTCTCAGTGCCAGCTTTCTCAATGCCAGCTTACTCAGTGGTGGAGTGGCCGAGAGGCGAGGCAACGGCCTGCAAAGCCGTGTACACGGGTTCGAATCCCGTCTCCACCTCGAGAACCTCAGGTCAAACTGGGGATTTTTCGGACGATTGGCGCAGCGGTAGCGCGCTTCCCTGACACGGAAGAGGTCACTGGTTCGATCCCAGTATCGTCCACGAAGGCGATGGGCGAGGTGTGTCGCGCAGTTCCTGCGCTGACCGCCTCGCCTTCGTCGTGTTGTGCGGCTGCGCTTCGCTTGCCGCGAGCGGGGGCTTCGCCACCCGCACCCCCTTGCGCCTTCGCTTCGCTCGGCTCCGTGGCTGGGTTGGGTGGGTCGCTCACCGGCCTGGGGTGGGTTGCCGGTCGCTCGCCGGCTTTGGGTTGGGTTCGGCAGTTCGCTCACCGCTTGGGTTGGGTTGGGCGGTTGCTCACCTGCTTGGGTTGCGTTTCGGGCGGTTGGTCTGTGGTTGTGTTCGATGGGCGTCTAACTGATGTACGGTGATGGTCGAACATAATGGGAGGGGTGGCGTGATGCGGGCTTTGTTGCAGGGGTCGTGGGGTGGGGCGGCTGATATGCGGCTGGTGGATGTTGGGGTGCCGGGGGTGGGGGATGGGGAAGTGTTGGTGCGGGTGGGGGCTGCGGGGGTGAACTTTGCTGATGTGATGCGGGCTCGGGGGACTTATGACGGTGGGCCGGTGGCGCCGTATTTGGCTGGGTTTGAGGCTGCTGGGGAGGTTGTTGCCGTTGGGCGTGGGGTGAGCGGCGTGGGGGTGGGGGATCACGTTGTGGGGACGGGGGATGGGGCGTTTGCGGAGTACATGGTGATGGGGGATTTTGTGCCTGTGCCGGTGGGGTGGCGGGATGAGGAGGCGCTGGGGTTGGTGTTGAACTGGGCGACGGCGCTTGGTGCGCTTCGGTCGCTGGGGCGGGTGAAGGCTGGTGACACGGTGTTGATCAATGCGGCTGCTGGTGGTGTTGGGCAGGCTGCGGTGCGGATCGCGAAGTACTACGGGGCGACGGTTATTGCGTCGGCGTCTGCTTCCAAGCACGACGTGGTGCGGGGGCTTGGTGCGGATCGGGTGGTCGAGACCGCGGATCTGGCAGCGGTGGCCTCGGGGAGTGTCGATGTTGTACTGGAGTCGGTGGGTGGTGAAACGTTCCGTCGGAGTGTGGAGTTGGCTTGTCGGGTGACGGGGAAGGTCATCGTGATCGGGCTTGCTGCGGGGGAGGCCTCGATCAGTAACTGGGAGTTGAACTTCAGGCACCCGGTGCAGGTGATCGGGCATCACCTCACCACGTTCATCCAGCAGGCGCCGGAGCTGTTTGCCGACGTGATGGCTGAGCTGGGCAGGCTGATCGACGCGGGTGTGTATCCGCCTGGCACACCGACCGTCTACGACCTGGCTGATGGGCCGAAGGTGCTTGCCGAGCTTGAGGCCGGCGTGACGGTGGGCAAGCTTGCGCTCAGGCCGTGACGGATTGCGCGACGCGGAAGCCCAGGTCCTCGATCGCGAACGTCGGGTGCGATCGGCGGCGGACGGTCGAGCCGACGGAGCGTTCGGGGTCGTCGAAGCCGCCGCCGCGGAAGATGCGGTACGGGCCGTAGGTGTCGGGGTCGTACAGATCCCAGCACCACTCCCAGACGTTCCCGAGCATGTCGTGCAGGCCCCACGCGTTGGCCGCCTTCTCGCCGACGGGATGCGCATGCCCGCCGGAGTTCTCGGCGTACCAGGCGATCTCGTCCAGCTCTCCATAGCGGTACGCCGGTGTGCCCGCCGTACACGCCCATTGCCACTCGGCCTCGGTCGGCAGGCGATACCCGGGAGAGGTCCAATCGCAGCTGACAGCTGAGCCGGAGATCTCGTAGGCGACGGGCAGTCCGGCATCTACCGACATTTGGTTGCATAGGGCAACGGCATCGTGCCAGCTGATACCTGTGAGCGGTACGTCGTTCACTGTCACGGGATAACGCGCCAGCCGGAACGCGGGCAGGTTGACGTGCCAGCGGCGGCCCAGGCGGTCGTCCCGAAGGAAGATGACGCCGGCCGGAACCTCAACCAGCATCAGTAGAACCGGCGGAGCTTCGGCCACAGGGTGGACCACGGCTGTGCGGGTGACTCGCAGATGAACAGGGTGGCGCCGTCCTCGTCGTTCGAGACGATCGAGTCGATTGCTCCGACCTGCCTGCAGTCGCGGAACTCCGGCGTCGGCACGATGCCGACGAGGAGGACGGGGCCGGTGTTCGTGTCCGGCGGGCGTTCCCAGTCGGCGAAGCTCATGTGGCCGGAGTACGCCGTGGGCAGGCCGTGCGACGGCCCGTACCGTCGAAGCGCGCCGGCCTCGCCGTAGTTGCCGGTGAAGATCGTTGCCGTCGACCGCTCCGCGGGCGGGATCTGTCCCCACGCGGTTGCGACCGAGGCGGTGAAGGCGGGCCAGCCGATCTGTTCGCCTTGCTCCTTGTTGACCGGGATGACGAAGTCGGCAGCTGATGCGGGCAGGAGCGGCAACGTGAAGAGGGCCGAGGTCAATGCCGTGAGCACCAGACCGATGACGGCCTGGATCCGATGCCGGTCGACCCATCGCAGCGTCGGCTCGGCCCCGGCGGCGACGAGGACGAGCAGGAGCGGCAACGCGTAGTACGACTTCCCGCCCGCGATCAGGACTGCCACACAGAGGACGGGATAGGCCAGCACGATCGAGCGAGCCCATTGAAGGTGCCGCCACAGCCGAAGGAATCCGGCGATCCAGATCGGTACCAGGAACGGTGACAGCTGCAGGATCTGCAGCGGGATGAACATGATCCGGTTCTCGGTGCCGTCGTCCTCACTGATCCCGCCGGCCACGGTGAGCTGGGGCCAGCCGTGCTGGAACTGCCACAGCACGTTCGGCAGCGCGACCACCCCGGCCACGGCGACGCCCGCGAGCAGCCACCACGAACGCAGTACGCTGCGCGGTCCGACGATCAGGAGGGAGACGAGCAGCGCGCCGACCGGAAGCACCACGAGGTACTTGTTCTCCAAGGCGATCCCGGCCGTCAGCCCGAGCGCCAGCCACCAGCGGCCGTCGCGCGTGCGCAGCAGCTTCACCGCGAACAGCGCGATCAGCATCCAGGCAAGCAGGTCGTACGTCGCCGTCGACACCATGTGCCCGACGCCGAGCACGAACCCGGACACGGCAGCGCAGATCGCGGCCAGCACCTGTCCGCGCCGAGCGCTGCCGAACTCGCGCGCGAGGAGCGCGATGACGATGATCGTCGCGACGCTGCTCAGCGTCGACAGTACCCGCAGACCCATCACGGTGTCGCCGAAGATCGTCGTCGAGATGCGCGCGATCAAAGGCGTCAGCGGCGGCTGGTCGATGTACCCCCAGCTGAGGTGCCGACCGGCGACCATGAAGTACAGCTCGTCGCGGTGGTAGCCGTACCGCCCCGAGAGCGCAGTCAGCACAACACCAACGAGCAACGCCACGCCAACCACCGGTCGCGCGGCGAAAGGGTGGACCGGAGGGCGACTCATGGCGGCATGTTGTCAGTCGGAGGGGGTCCCCGCTACCAATTCAGGATCGACTCCGCGATTCAGCAGCAGCACCCGTCCGGCGAGGGTCTCGTCCTCGACGAAACGGATCACGCCATCGGTCACTGCCTCGAGCGGCACCAACGCCGGCCCACGCTCGTCCACCGGCAGCGCATCACGCTCACGTACGCCGCGTTCGGTCGCCACCCAGTCCGGTACGACGCAGTTCACCCGCACGCCTTCGAGTGGCGCCAGCGTCGTCGTCAGCCGGATCAGAGCTGCCTTGGCCGCGCTGTACTCCGGTGACACGTGCGGCCCGAATCCCAACCCAGCAGTCGATCCCACGTTCACCACGACGCCGCCACCAGCCGCCCGCATACCCGGCAGAGCAAGCTGAGTCGTCAGCATCGGTGCCCGGAGATTCACCAGGAGCGAGTCGGTCCACCGCTCGACCGACGCCTCCGGGAAGCACGGTCTGAGCACGGCGCCACCGCCCGCGTTGTTGACGAGGATCTGCGGTTGGCATGCCATCAGCTCGGCGACCGCGTCGTCGTCCCGCATGTCCACCTGCACGAACCGCGCCGACGGCCCGATCAGCTCCGCCGTACGCTCGCCACCAGAAGCGTCGATGTCCGCGACCACCACCGACGCGCCCGCCGCGGCGAGGCGTTGGGCGATCGCGCGGCCGATGCCGACCGCGGCTCCGGTAACTATTGCGACCTTCCCGGTGATGTCCATGCCCGAAGGCTGCCACCGCCCACCGACAGTCCGGGATGATTGGATATGTCAACCAGACAACGGGCGAGGGGACACGCAGGTGGCACTGCTGTACGAGCGGATCTGCGCTCACGTCCTGGAGCAGCTCCGGCGCGGCGCTCTGAGGCCGGGGGACCGGGTGCCGTCGGAGATGGAGCTCGCGGCCCAGTTCGGGGTCAGCCGGATCACCTCCAAGCGCGCCCTGGAGGTACTGCGTGAGGCCGGTCTGGTCGAGCGGATCCGCGGCAAGGGCACCTTCGTCGTACGGCGACTGCCCGACCTCACCGATCTGACCGTCCCGCTGCGTCCGACCCCGCGGCGGGAGGCCCGTTCGATCGCGCTCATCGTCCCGGACATGTCCGAGGCGTACGGGCTCGACCTGCTCAACGCGATCGAGGAGCGCTGCGCGGAGTACAACGCCCACCTCGTCGTACGGCGTACCCATGGGCGCCAGTCCGACGAGGAGAAGGCGGTCGACTCGCTCGTAGCCACCGTAGACGGCCTGATCGTGTTCCCGGTGCACGGCGACTTCTACAACGCCAGCCTGCTCCGGCAGGTCCTCGACGGGTTCCCCGTGGTCCTCGTGGATCGGCATCTGGCCGGCATCCCGGTGGCCGCCGTACACACGGACAATGTGGCAGCTGCCAGGGCGCTCACCACCCGTCTGCTCGACCAGGGCCATGAACACATTGCTTTCGTGTCACCACCGCCCGTGAACACCTCCTCCATCGAGGACCGTCTGGACGGCTTTCGCGCGGCGTTCACCGGCCGCGGGCACGCGTACGAACTGACCGACCTCCGCAGCACGCTGCCCGGTTCGACGACGACTGAAAGCGTGCGCGCGGATCTGGACGTGATCCGCGCGTTCCGCGACCGCATGCCTCAGGTGACGGCGTACTTCGCCTGCGAGTACAACCTGGCCCGCATGGTCGACCGGATCCTGGGCGACCGGGTCGTCGCGTGTTTCGACTCGCCAGGGGACTCCATCGGCGGACCGCCGTACCTGCATATCCGGCAGAACCAGACCGAGATGGGACGTCGTGCCGTCGACCTCCTGCTCGCCCAGCTCCGCGGCGAAGAGGTGCCGAACCTGTCGCTGGTCCCGTTCGAGATCGTCGAGGCAGCACCTGACTTTCGGCAGTAGGGCGTCGTTCGCGCGACTGTGTAGCGTCTACGGCATGAAGTGGCGGCGCCTGGGGGACGTGGGTCTGTGGGCCGCGCTGAGCTTCCTCGTGCTCGCCGAGAGCGGCGCACGGCAGGATCCGTACTGGTTCCGGGCGGCCTGCATCGCCGTACTGGCGTTTGCCGTCTACGGCCGGCGCAGGTGGCCGCTCGCGGCGTTGGCCGTGGTGGCGTGGACAGAGATCGTCATCCTGGCGTTGGCGCTCGGTACGACGAACGGCATCCAGATCGCGCTCGTACCGGCGATCAGCCTGCTGAGCTACCTGGCCGGGCGGCGCGAGACACAGCTCAAGCACTTCGTCCTGCTGTGCAGCTGGTCGCTGCTCGGGATGCTCATCCTCGCTCTGACCGTACGCCGGGGTGCGCAGGCCACCGAAGCGGTTCTGACCTGGCTGTTGATGCTCCTGCTGGCTCTGCTGCTCGTCGCACTGCCCTGGTTGATCGGGCGGTACCGCGCGCAGCAGGCGTTGCTGGCGACGGCCGGCTGGGAGCGGGCCGAGCGGATCGAGCGCGAGCAGCAGATGGAGATCGACCAGGAGCGGCTGCGCGAACGGTCGCGGATCGCCGAGGACATGCACGACTCGGTCGGCCACGAGCTCAGCCTGATCGCCCTGCGCGCTGCGGCGCTCGAGCTCGACCCATCGCTGCCGGAGGAGCACCGGCGGGCCGCGGGGGAGTTGCGGGAGTCAGCAGCCACTGCGACGGAGCGGCTGGGCGAGATCGTCGGCGTACTGCGTGACCAGGACGCACCGACGATGCCGCACGACGAAACCGTGCAGGCATTGGTGGAGCGCGCTGCAGCTTCCGGACTGGCGGTCCAGCTGACCGAGGACGTCGACGGCGAGCTGGCGCCGATGGTGGACCGCGCAGTGCACCGCGTGGTCCAGGAATCGTTGACGAACGCGAGCAAGCACGCACCCGGCGCATCCGTGACAGTAAGCGTCAGCACACAAGAGCAGGACGTACGCGTGCAGGTCGTAGACACCGGACCCGTCAGACCGGTGGCCGCACCGTCCGGCGGGCGAGGACTGGACGGTCTGCGGGAGCGAGTCCGCCTTGCCGGTGGATCGCTGACGGCCGGTCCGCAAGCAGGTGGGTTTGCAGTCACTGCGACCATGCCCCGAGCCGGCGGCCGACCGGAGCCGCCGACAGCTGCGGTCGAGCGAGCCACGGTCCGACGGAGTGCACAGCGCGGACTGATCACCGCCATTGCCGCACCGCTGCTGCTCGGTGCAGTAGTAGGTGCGGTTGCCCTTGGCTACTACCTCGTCGCGGGTTACAGCGCGATCCTGCGACCCGCGCAGTACGACGAACTCTCCATCGGCCAGTCCGAGGCTGATGTGGCGAAGGTCCTGCCGCGGATGCAGATGATCGACGCGCCGATCGAGGGATACGACCCACCTGCTGGGTGGAGCTGCCAGTACTACCGGCCGGCGGCTCCGTTCTCCAGCAACTACGTCTACCGCCTGTGCTTCGCCGACGGCGCACTGGTCGCCAAAGCAGTCGTCCAGAGCGGCTCGGTCGCACCAACCCCGGAGGCCAACGGATGATCAGGGTGATGCTCGCCGACGACGAGGCGATGGTGCGGGCCGGAGTCCGTGCGATCCTCGGGACCGACGACGAGATCGAGGTAGTTGCCGAGGCAGCCGACGGCGTCGAGGCCGTCGACGCGGTACGCCGTCATCGGCCGGACGTCGCCGTACTGGACATCCGGATGCCACGGATGGACGGACTGGCTGCGGGCGCAGAGATCCGGAAGACCGTGCCGGAGACTGCCGTCGTCATCCTCACGACCTTCTCGGAAGATGCCTACATCGCCCGTGCACTCGGCGACGGAGCGAGTGGGTTCCTGCTGAAGTCGGGGGACCCCCGCGAGCTCATCGCCGGACTGAAGGCCGTGGCCGACGGCGCTGCCTACCTGTCTCCCAAGGTCGCGCAGCGGGTGATCGCCGAGCTGAGCGCCGGGTCCGGTGGAGGCGCGATGGCGCGGGCGGCGGCTGCCAAGGAGCAGGTCGCCGTACTGAGTCCGCGGGAGCTCGACGTACTCGGACTGGTCGGTGCGGGGCTGTCGAACGCCGAGATCGCGGCTCGGCTGTACCTGGTCGAGGGGACGGTGAAGGCCTATGTCAGCGCAGTACTGCTGCGGCTCGGTGTGAAGAACCGGGTGCAGGCTGCGATCGTGGCCCACGAGGCCGGACTGGTCACCTCCTGACCTCGGTCACGTGAACGCTCCGGGTGGTGACGTTGTGAGGACACCGGGTCATGGGATAGTGGTGCCTCCCGGAGCCCTCACCCTCCGGACCACCCAGCAGCCTCCAGGGGCCACCGCCCCCTCACAGAATCGGGGATCCAGGTCGTGACCGACTCGCACAACTCCGGACAGCACAAGGACCGGGAAGCGGCGGCGGCCGAGGTCCGGAGAATGTGGCAGCCGACCCCCTCCTGGACCCAGCCGGACCCTAACGACACCGAGACGGCCGAGGAGAAGGACGAGCAGCAGCCCGACGCTCTGTCCCAGGAGTTCCCTGCCGACACGTGGTCCACACCGGCCGCCGACGAGCCCGTCGACCAGCCCGCGCCATGGACACAGCCGACACAGCCGGCACAGCCGACCCCGCCGGCCCCGTCCTGGACGCAGCCGGTCGCCGAGTCCGCCGCGGCGTCGTGGACGCAGCCGGAGGAGTTCGACGAGGAGCCTGTCCACGAGTCGCCGGCAACCGACGCGACCGAGCAGTCCGCCGAGAGCCCGGAGCAGTCCCCGGCAGGCCCGAACAGCCCGGTCTTCGGCGGTTCCTCCTTCCACGGTTCGGGTTCCGGGGCGCCTGGGCAGCCCCAGCCCGGTCAGCCGGCTCAGCCTGCGCCGCAGCGTGGTCCGGGTGGTCAGGGTGGTCAGGGTGGTCAGCCGCTGTCCCCGGCGGCGCAGCACTTCTTCCCGCAGGGCATCCCCGGCCAGCAGCCCCAGCAGCCGCCGCAGAACCTCTCGTTCCGCACGGACGACCTGATCCAGGCCCTGCCGCTGCCGCGGGAGGCTCCGGCCGAGCGTGGTGTCCGCAGCATGCTGAAGCTGCGTCCGGGCAGCTCGGAGCGCTCCGAGCGGATTGCGCGTGCGACCGCCGCGACGGCGTTCCGGCGTCCGGTGACGATCGTCGTGGCCAACCCGAAGGGCGGCTCCGGCAAGACGCCGACCACGCTCCTTTTGTCCGGTGCGCTCGGCCAGGCCCGTGGCGGCGGTGTGGTCGCGTGGGACAACAACGAGCTGCGCGGCAACATGCACCTGCGCACCCACGACACGAACTCCCGGTCCACCGTGACCGACATGCTGCAGGCGATGCCGATGCTGACCCAGCCGGACGCCCGGCTCGGCGACGTCGCGGCGTACCTGCGGCACCAGGTGTCGGGTCAGTACGACGTGCTGACGTCGGCGACCACGACGTACGCGCAGATCGAGGCGAACGACTTCGACCTGATCCACCGGTTGCTAAGCCGGTTCTACAAGGTGCTCGTGATCGACACCGGGAACAACGAGGGCTCCAGCAACTGGCGTGAGGCGATGAAGGCGGCCGACGCCCTCGTCATCCCGATCAAGTGGAAGAGCCTGTCCTGCGCCGCTGCCGTGCAGATGCTCGAGGAGCTCGACAACCAGGGTCCCGAGGCGCAGCGGCTGATCCGCCGGGCCGTGATCGCGGTGTCGAACGGCCCCGGCGACGTCAACAAGGAGGTCGAGAAGCAGCTCCGCCCGTACTTCGAGTCGCGCGCAGCTGCAGTCATCGACATCCCGACCGACATGCACATCGCGGCCGAAGGCCCGATGGACCACTCCGCCCTGCAGCCGGCCACCCGCCGCGCTGCGCTCGAGCTCGCGGCCCGGGTATCGGAACAGGTGACGATCGCGCTCAACGCTCCGCGCTGAGCACAGCAATACTCAACCCGCCGAGGCGGTCCGGATCGGCAACCACGTCGTACGACGTGATCCGGTCCGCCTCGCTGGTGAAGGTGATGGCGAGGAAGAGCTTGCCCCCTGGCGCGAGCACGACGCCGACCTCGCCGTTGACCAGGGCGAGTTCGGCCAGCTGAGACCGGCCTGACAGGGCCGCAGTACCTTCGGCGACCGCGCGTGCTCCACGCAGTTCGGCGGCCATGCCGGGCGCCAGTGCTGCGGTGTCGACCCGGCGGACGACATCCGGGTCCAGCACGTCCAGGATCGCTGGTAGGTCACCGGCTCGAGCAGCGTCGAGGAATGCCGACACCACGCGGCGCTGCCTGGCCAGCTCAGCAGCCGGTACCGCTGGCGTGCCCTGCACCTTCTGCCGAGCCCGGCTGGCCAGCTTCTTCGTCGCGACCGGGTTCCGCTCGACGAGCGGTGCGATCTGCGCGAACGGTACGGCGAACATGTCGTGCAGCACGAACGCGATCCGCTCCGCCGGCTCCAACGTGTCCAGTACGACGAGCAGCGCCCGGCTGACCGAGTCCGCGACCAGTGCCTCGTCCTCGGGCGTACGGCGTACCGCTGGCAACTGCTCCAACTCGTCGGGATCCTCCGGCGGGGCCTTGCGGCCGCGCAGCATGTCCAAGCAGATCCGTGTCACCACAGTGCGGAGCCAGCCGCCCAGATTGTCGATGCCGTCCGTGCGGTCGAGCCGGATCCAGGCCTCCTGCACCGCGTCCTCGGCCTCACTGTGCGAGCCCAGCAGCCGGTACGCCACTGCCTCCAGCTTGCCGCGCTCCGCCTCGAAGGCCTCGGTCAGCCCGTCCACCTGGTCACCTTTCCGCGCCACCCGCCGTCACCCAGTCTGACGACCACGAGACAACGAAGGTGACCATGCTGTTGCATCTGGATTCCAGCGCCAATCGCTCCGACGAGTCGGTGACGCGGAGGCTGACCGCACTCTTCGCGGACCGATGGCGGTCCATCCACGGCTCGACCGAGTATCGGTACCGCGACCTCGCCGCGGACCCGGTGCCGCCCATCGACACGGCGTACTGCCAACTCGGTCGACGCTCAGAGCGGGAGGGCGTCGTACCGCTCGACCTGGTCGGTGCTCTGATCGAGAACGACGCAGAAGCCGATGCCTGGGCCCTGACCGAGCCGCTGATCAACGAGGTGATCGCGAGCAGCACCATCCTGATCGGGGCGCCGCTGTACAACTTCTCGCTGCCGGCCGCGCTCAAGACTTGGATCGACCGCATCACCTTCCCCGGTGCGTTGGCCCTGGGCGACACAGAGGTAGTGGTGATCACCAGCCGCGGCGGCGCCTACGGCCCGGGGACGCCGCGGGAGGGCTGGGATTACGAGGTGCCTTACCTGCGCGCGTACTTCACCAACTACGGCGTCCGCGACGACAACATCCGGTTCATCACCGCCGAGCTCAGCCTGGCCGGGCTCGTCCCGCACCTCGCGCACCTGCGTGGGCTGGCGGAGCGGTCCCTGGCTGAGGCCGTCTCATGCGTCGCGGCGGGTCAGTACGCGGCTGCCCAGGGCTAGGCCGCCCACAGCCCACAGGAGCAGGACGAGTGCGCTCAGGGTGGGGGACAGCGGGTCAGTGGTGCCGGTCAGGTAGTTCTGGCCGGCACCACCTGGCAGCAGCGCCGCGATCCAGACCAGTGCGCGCAACGAGCTCTGGCCGAGCATCAGCGGGACGACGAGGAGCAGCAGGAAGGCAGCCGTCAGCGTTCCCGCCGTACTGCGGACCACCCAGGCGATGCCGGCGGCGAACAGACCGGCCACGGTCGCATAGAAGGCGACCGACAGCAGGTCGGCAACGAGTCCACTCGGGTCCCACTCGGCCCAGGAGCCCGCGGCCAGACCTCCTGTCACTGAGGCGATCGCAGCCAGCAGGAGTCCGTAGCAGAACAGGACAGGCGCCAGCACGACCGCCTTCGCGAGTACGACGTTCCGCCGTACCGGGGTCCAGTGCAGGGTCGAGCGGATGCTGCCGGTCGCGTACTCGGACGTCACGCTGAGCAGTGCGAAGGCGGCCACGACCACCTGCACGATCAGGATCACCGAGGCGCCGAACTCGCCGACCGGCTGCGACTCGGCCTGCGCGCGATGGGAGTTGTCGTACGCGAGGCTGAAGCCGTACTGCACCCCGAGCAGTGCGGTCAGCAGGACAGCCGCCACGATATTGAGCCAGCTCGACCGGACCGTCCACAGCTTCGTCCACTCCGACCGGACCGCGTTCATCGCCTGCCTGCTTCCACTGGTTGAGGGTCTACTTGAGCTTGAGGCTTTCGCTTGCGCAGCCGGTGCCGGACCAGCTCGACGATCAGCGTCACCAGGAGTGCCAGTCCGATCCCGAGTACGACGCCCTTGAGCGGGTTGTCCTCGAACGCCTTGCCGCCGATGAAGCCGACCAACGTGCAGTACGCGCCCCAGCTGATCGCAGCGAGAGCCGCGAATGGGGTGAAGCTCCGGAGCGGGTAGCGGACCGAGCCCATGGTCAGGGTGACCGCAGTACGGCCGCCGGGGACATAGCGGGCGACCACGAGGACCAGTCCGCCTCGCTCGGCCAGTGAGCGCCGAGCCCAAAGCACTGCGGCATGCCGCTTGGTCCCCGGCTTCACCCGGTCGAGGAGCCGCCCTCCGGCGCCGCGGCCGAGGGCGTACGAGACGTGGTCGCCGATGAAGGCGCCGACCGCCGCGACCACGATCACGGCGTACAGGTTGGGCTCACCGCTCGACGCGGCGAACACGCCGGCCGTAACGACCAGCGTCTCGCTCGGGATCGCCGGGAAGAAGCCGTCCAGCGCCGCAAAGCCCCACAGCGCCAGGTAGATCCACCAGGATGACATCAGCTCGCCGGCGAAGTGCAGGATGGCGTCGCTCACGAGGCCACCCCGTACTCGACACTGTCGGCGGTCAGCTCCATGTACGCCTCCTCGAGGGATGCCCGCTCGGTGTGCAGCTCGTGGAGCCGTATGTCGAGCTCGTGCGCGAGATCGCCGATCCGCTCGGCCGGTACGCCGGTCACGATCAGCCGGTCGTCGACGGACTCCACCCGCTCGGCCTCAGCCGTCAGCCGCTCCCGCAGTACCGCGTAGTGCTGCCGATCGGGGACGCGGACGGCGACCGTACTGCGGGACGAGCCCGCGATCACCTCCGCGACCGGCGCGTCGGCGATCAGCCGGCCGCGCCCGATCACGACCAGCTGGTCGGCAGTCAGCTGCATCTCGCTCATCAGGTGGCTGGAGACGAAAACCGTCCGGCCCTCGGCCGCGAGCGAGCGCATCAGCTCGCGGACCCAGCGGACGCCATCCGGGTCGAGACCGTTCACCGGCTCGTCGAACATCAGCACCTCGGGATCCCCGAGCAGCGCGCCGGCGATCCCGAGGCGCTGGCCCATCCCGAGCGAGAACTGACCGGCCCGCTTCCGGGTGACCGGGTCCAGGCCGACGGTCGACAGTACGGCGTCGACGCGGCTCACCGGGATGCCGTTGCTGCGCGCCATCGCGATCAGGTGGTTGCGCGCGGTCCGCCGCGGGTGCAGCGCCTTGGCGTCGAGCAGGGCGCCGACTTTGGTCAGCGGCGCGGGCCAATCGGCGTACGGCCGGCCGTCGACGTGCGCGACGCCCTCGGTCGGAGCGTCGAGGCCGAGGATCATCCGCATCGTGGTTGACTTGCCGGCGCCGTTCGGGCCGAGGAAGCCGGTCACCCGGCCGGGGGAGACGGTGAGGTCGAGCGAGTCCACGGCACGGGTGTCGCCGTAGGTCTTGGTGAGTCCTTCAAGGGTGATCACGCTGTCGAAACTACGAATCCGGGCACCCTGGGCACATCGGACCAACGGCTGGCCAGACCCCCGACTTTCGTCAGGTACGGCGGGCCTGTGGATACGCCGTCGGGTCGGTGTCGCGATGTCGATACCATCTGTGGCGTGACCGGCAATCGGCCGGGAACCCGCATCTAAGGAGTGCACCGTGTCGGAAGTCAAGGTCCATCTGGTCGGCGTCGAGGGCGAGGCTGAGCGGAGTGTGACCGAGACGACGACGATCGGGGAGCTGTTCGCCGAGATCTTCGGGCAGGACCGCTCCGCCATCGCCGCCCGCGTCAACGGTGAGCTGCGCGACCTGTCCCGGGTCGTCGCCGACGGCGACCAGATCGAGCCGGTCAAGGCAGCCTCCGAGGACGGCCGCGCGATCATCCGGCACTCGACCGCACATGTCCTCGCGCAGGCGGTGCAGGACCTGTTCCCGGACGCCAAGCTCGGCATCGGCCCGCCGGTGGAGAACGGGTTCTACTACGACTTCGACGTCCCGACGCCGTTCACGCCGGAGGACCTGACCAAGCTCGAGAAGAAGATGCAGCAGATCATCAAGGAGCGGCAGCGGTTCAGCCGCCGGGTGGTCACTGACGACGACGCCCGCGAGGAGCTCGCGAGCGAGCCGTACAAGCTCGAGCTGATCGGCATCAAGGGCTCCGCGGCCGACGCTGCCGAGGGAGCAAGCGTCGAGGTCGGCGGCGGCGAGCTGACGATCTACGACAACGTCCGGCGCGACGACAGCGTCGCCTGGAAGGACCTGTGCCGCGGCCCGCACGTCCCCGCGACCGGATACCTGGGCAACTTCAAGCTGATGCGGACGGCGGCGGCGTACTGGCGGGGGAGCGAGAAGAACCCGCAGCTCCAGCGCATCTACGGCACGGCGTGGGAGTCCCGCGACGAGCTGAAGGCCTACCTGAACCGGCTGGAGGAGGCCGCCAAGCGCGACCACCGCAAGCTCGGCACGGAGCTCGACCTGTTCAGCTTCCCGGACGAGATCGGCTCGGGCCTCGCGGTCTTCCACCCCAAGGGCGGCGTGCTGCGGAAGGTGATGGAGGACTACTCCCGCCAGCGGCACGTCGAGGACGACTACGAGTTCGTCTACTCGCCGCATATCACCAAGGCGCAGCTGTTCGAGACCTCCGGCCACCTCGACTGGTACGCCGATGGCATGTACCCGCCCATGCACCTGGACGAGGAGCGCGGCGCGGACGGGCAGATCCGCAAGCAGGGCCAGGACTACTACCTGAAGCCGATGAACTGCCCGATGCACAACCTGATCTTCGCGGCCCGCGGCCGGTCGTACCGCGAGCTGCCGCTGCGGCTGTTCGAGTTCGGCACGGTCTACCGGCTGGAGAAGTCCGGCGTCGTGCACGGCATGACCCGCGCCCGCGGGTTCACCCAGGACGACGCGCACATCTACTGCACCCGTGAGCAGATGCGTGACGAGCTGCGCAACCTGCTGACATTCGTGCTCGGGCTGCTCGCCGACTACGGCCTGGACGACTTCTACCTCGAGCTCTCCACCAAGAACCCGGACAAGTTCGTCGGCTCCGACGAGGTCTGGGAGGAGGCCACCGAGACGCTCCGGGAAGTTGCCGAGGGCTCCGGTCTCGAGCTGGTCCCGGACCCGGGCGGCGCGGCGTTCTACGGCCCGAAGATCTCGGTCCAGGCCAAGGACGCGATCGGCCGGACCTGGCAGATGTCGACGATCCAGCTGGACTTCAACCTGCCCGAGCGGTTCGAGCTGGAGTACACGGCTCCGGACGGTTCGCGGCAGCGGCCGGTGATGATCCACCGGGCGCTGTTCGGCTCGATCGAGCGGTTCGTCGCGGTCCTGACCGAGCACTACGCCGGCGCGTTCCCTCCGTGGCTCGCCCCGGTCCAGGTCATCGGCATCCCGATCACCGACGGGCATGTCGACTACCTGTTCGAGGTCGCCAAGCAGCTGAAGGCGGAGGGCATCCGGGTCGAGATCGACGCGTCCGACGACCGGATGCAGAAGAAGATCCGCAACGCGCAGAAGTCCAAGGTGCCGTACATGCTGATCGCCGGCGACGACGACATGGCGGCCGGCTCGGTCTCCTTCCGCTACCGCGACGGCGAGCAGAAGAACGGGGTACCGATCGCCGACGCCGTGGCCGAGATCGTCGAGGCCGTCAAGAAGCGCGTCCAGGTATGACACCGGACCTCCCGGACTCGCCGTACCAGCCGGAGGAGCTGGTGCGGCAGGACGGGGTCGGGGAGCCGGACGAGTTCATGCGGCTGTGGACGCCGCATCGGATGGCCTACATCGAGGGCGAGAACAAGCCGACGAGTTCGGAGGCCGGCTCGGGCTGCCCGTTCTGCCGGCTGCCCAGCCTGCCCGACGCCGACGCGCTGATCGTGCACCGCGGCGACGCGGCGTACGCCGTACTCAATCTGTACCCGTACAACCCGGGCCACCTGATGGTGGTGCCCTACCGGCACGTTGCCGACTACACCGAGCTGACCGCCGCCGAGGTCACCGACGTCGCCGAGCTGACCCGCCAGGCCATGCAGGCGGTCCGCACGGTGTCGGGCGCCCAAGGCTTCAACATCGGCATGAACCAGGGCGAGAGCGCCGGCGCAGGCATCGCCGCGCACCTGCACCAGCACGTGGTCCCGAGATGGTCCGGCGACATGAACTTCATGCCCGTGATCGCCGGCACCAAGGTCCTCCCACAACTCCTGGCCGACACCAGAGCCCTACTCGCCAAATCCTGGCCCTAGTCGCCGGCCAGCCGCTCACCGCTGAACAACTGCCAGTGGAAGTAGACCGGGTCGGCGAAGGTCCCGGGCACCTTGCGGATCATCCTGATCGTCGTTGCCGCACCGTTGGCGTGACCAATTGAATACAGGTACGCGGACCTGGTGTCCTTGTCGATGCCGAGGAGCAGGACGCCGTTCCCGCACGCCGCCGCTACCAGCGATTCGAACCCTTGCCAGGTCGAGCCGCGCACCTGCTTCACGACCCCCGGGATGATGTGCCCGCCGGCCAGCGGCAGCCGCGCCGTGTAGAGCTTGCCGGACGTCAGCGTCATCAGGAACGTGTCGTACGTCGCCGTCTGGCTGATCAGCGTCATCGCCTTCACGCCCTTGTAGCCGGACTGCCACCCGGTGATCTGCCGGCTCGGCACCCCGTCCTTGTAGGTGACGTTCCGGCGATAGAGCGTGCCGTCGGTGTGCAGCGAGTACTCCGTGTCCCGCTGCTTGGTGGCGGTGACGTACGTCGACCGGTCCAGACTGCGGTACACCTGCCAGCCCGGCCCGACCCGCGTGACCCGCTTCTGCGAGACCGCCCCGGTACCGTCCGCCGTCAGGTAGCTGGTGTCGTACATCGTCGACCCCATGATCACCGGACCCTGATGAGCCATCCCGCCGACCTCGGCCGGCCCGTACCGGACCGTCGCGCTCAGCCGGACCTGCCCGTCCGGATAGATGTCCTTGGCAACGATCCGGTCGTCGGCGACAGCGCCTTCGGCCTGGATGGTCTGCATCCGGTGATCCCCGCCGGCAGTCACCGAGCCCAGATTCAGCAGACATTCACTCGGCGTGCTGCCGACCCTGCTCGGCTGCGCTGCCGCCGTCCCGCTCGCCAGCATCCCGGCGACGAGAGCCCCGGCGGAAAGAACCCCGCCGTACTTGAACCATCTCCTCATGACTTCCCCCAGTTCAACCCGCCGTACCTGAGTTGGGTGTGCATTGCTACCACCCCCTTGGGAATGGGACGCTGGACTGGACCGGAAAGTTCTCAGCGCAGGAACAGCGGGAGCATCGGGTCGACGATGTTGGTCAGTGCGTCGAGCGTCACCTCGCGCGGCGGGTTGGTCAGCGCAGACACGCGGACCACGCGCCGGCCCTGCCGGAACACGAGCTCACCCGCCTCGGGAATGTAGTATCCGGGCTGGCCGAGCGGGGCGAATCGAGGCGGCGGTACGCGTTGGGACTCCGGGATCGTCGCCTGGTCGAACGCCTCGACGATCGACACGGTCGCGTCGAACGTCCCCCAGATGCACGTCAGCGCACCCTTCACCCGGTAGTCGCGCCGCAACTGGACATGCAGCTGGACGAACCGCTCCGCCTCCGGAGTCGACAGCTGACACGTCGAGTCCGACTGCCGGGCCGGCCGGAGGTTCTTCGGTACGGCGTCCCGCACGGCCAGTGCGATCGCAACCGCCTTGGCCCGGTCGATACCGTCCGCGTTGCTGCGGTCGATCCCGCCCGCCGGCGTGACCCGCACCGCGCGGTCACCCGTATGGAACACCAGTCGCGAATCGGCGATGAACGCGTCCGGCCCGAGCTCCGGCAGCGCCTTGAGGGCGCCCGCCCCGTCCATCAGCCGGCTGACCGTGTCGGTCTGGCTGGGCAGCGCGCTCACGCCGACCGTCACGGCCCGGTCCTCGAGCATCAGCGTGCACAGGTCCATCGCGGGCAGGCCGCCGTCGTTCCAGGAGTTCGGCTTCGCGGTGACCGGGACCCGGAGCTTGGCGGCCAGCGTGCGGGTGATCGCCGTACAGACCTGCGGTCCGGCCGCTCCCGCCGTACCGTCGAGGCCCTCGGGTTGCGGGGGAGCGATGACGGTGGGCACGACCGCGGTCGGGGGTGTCGGCGCCGGCTGTGAGTCGTCGGCGCGCTGGGCGACCGTACAGCCGCTCGCCACCAGCACAACCGCGACCACGAGCAGACGCATGCACACCTCCTCACCTGGCTCCAGCATCGCGCGATTCCAGGTCTTCTGCAGGTGGAATCGGGTGGCATGTCACCGGAAGGTGATGCTTCTCGACTACGATCGCGCTGCCATGCTTAACAGATTCCGGCAGTTCTGGACCAAGGTGATCACACCGATCGCCACCCTCCTGCTCAAGCTCGGCGTGAGCGCCGACGCGGTCACGCTGGTGGGCACCATCGGGGTGTCGGCCGGTGCGCTGATCTTCTTCCCGCGCGGCCACCTGTGGCTGGGCGTGGTCGTGATCACCTGCTTCGTGTTCTCCGACCTGATCGACGGCTTCATGGCCCGGACCTCGGGTACGTCGTCGAAGTGGGGCTCGTTCCTCGACTCGACCCTGGACCGGATCGCCGACGGCGCGATCTACGGCGGCCTGGTGATGTTCTACGCGAACTCGCGGGCCGGCAACTCGACGCTGATGGCGGCCGTGACGCTGTGGGCGCTGGTGATGGGCGCGGTCACGTCGTACGCCCGGGCGAAGGCGGAGAGCCTCGGCCTGAAGGCCAGCGGCGGGCTGGCCGAGCGCGCCGACCGGCTGGTGTTCACGCTGATCCTGGCGTTCTTCTCGGACGTGTTCAACCTGCCGATCCTGCTGGAGATCGTGATCTGGTACGTCGCCGCCGCGAGCACGATCACCGTCGTACAGCGGTCGCTCTCGGTCCGTAAGCAGGTCCTGGCCGACCCGGCGAACGCCGGCCTGGACACCCCGCCGCCCCCGGCGGAGCCCAAGAACGACTGACGATGGACGGTCTGCGGCAGCGGGCGATCGACCTGGCCTTCGCGCTCGCCTGGACCCTGGTACGGCGCCTGCCCGAACGCACGGTCACCTGGCTGTTCCGGCAGGCCGCCGACCGCACGGTCCGCCGTAACGGCCGCGGCGTACGGCGCCTGCGCGGCAACCTCGCCGTCGTACGCCCGGAGGCAACCGAGGCCGAGCTGGACGCGCTCGTCCTCGCCGGAATGCGTTCGTACCTGCGGTACTGGCAGGAGACGTTCCGCCTGTCGGAGTGGTCGGACGAGGAGATCGTCGACACCGTCCGTACGGTCAACGAGAAGCTGCTCCGCGATGCACACGCGGCCGGCCGCGGCGTCATCTGCGCGCTCCCGCACCTGGCGAACTACGACCACGCCGGCGCCTGGGCCGGCCTGACCGGGATGCCGGTCTCGACCGTCGCCGAGCGGCTCAAGCCTGAGTCGTTGTTCGACCGCTTCATCGCGTACCGCAAGAAGTTGGGCATGGAGGTCCTCCCGCTGACCGGCGGTGACGACGACGTGACCGCCGTACTCGCGGACCGCCTGCGCGCAGGCGGTTTCGTCTGCCTGGTCGCCGACCGCGACCTGTCCGAGCGCGGCATCCCGGTCACCTTCTTCGGCCGCCAATCACGGATGCCCGTCGGCCCGGCCGCGCTCAGCCTGAAGACCGGCGCCCCGCTGATCCCGGCGACGCTGCACTACGACGGCCCGGACCTCGTCATCACGTTCCACGACGCCATCGAGCCCGACGACGGCGCAGCCGCGATGACTCAGCGCTGCGCGGACGCGTTCGCGATCGGCATCGCCGCTCACCCGCAGGACTGGCACATGCTGCAGAGGATTTTCCTGAACTAGCAACAACGGGGTGAGAATCGTCCTGTGAGGATCGGCGTGGTCTGCCCGTACTCGCTGGGCACTCCCGGCGGAGTGCAGAACCATGTCCGCGATCTCGCCGAGGCGCTGCTGTCGCTCGGCCACGAGATCTCGGTCCTGGCACCGGTCGACGACTTCGACACGGCCCCGCCGTACGTCGTCTCGTCGGGCCGCGCGGTCGGCGTGCCGTACAACGGGTCCGTCGCGCGGGTGACCTTCGGCCCGCGTACGGCGGCGCGCGTGAAGGGCTGGTTGGCGGACGGGGACTTCGACGTGGTCCACGTGCACGAGCCGACCACGCCGAGCGCGTCGATCATCGCGCTCTGGTCGGCCGAGGGACCGTTCGTCGCGACGTTCCACACCTGGCAGGTCCGGTCCCGGGCGATGAGCGTGGCGTCGAGCCTGCTCCGGCCGGCGCTGGAGAAGATCGACGCCCGGATCGCGGTGTCCGAGAACGCCCGCTCGATGATGGTCCAGCACGTCGGCGGCGAGGCGGTCGTGATCCCGAACGGCCTCTACACCGCCCGGTTCAAAGGGAGTCCGCGCCCGGAGTGGATGGGCCCGGACGGCACGGTCAGCTTCCTGGGCCGGTTGGACGAGCCGCGCAAGGGCCTCGGCGTACTGCTGAACGCCGTACCGCTGCTGCTTGCCGAGCGCCCGCACCTGAAGGTGCTCGTCGCCGGCTCGGGCCAGGCGGACGAGGCGCGGCGCTCACTGCCCCCGCGGTACCGGGAGAACGTCCTGTTTCTCGGTGCGATCGACGACGAGGCCCGCGCCGACATGCTGGCCGGCTCGGACGTGTACGTCGCCCCTCACCTCGGCGGCGAGTCCTTCGGCATCGTCCTGCTGGAGGCGATGGCCGCCGGTGCACCGGTGTTGGCGAGCGACCTGCCCGCGTTCCGCCAGGTCCTGGACGGTGGCCGCCTGGGCGAGCTGTTCGACCCCGGCAACTCCGCCGAGCTCGCCGCCCGCGCCCTGCGCCTGCTGGACCGCCCGCACGAACGCGAACACCTCCGGTCCGCGGGCCTCGTCGCCGTACCGCAATACGACTGGTCGGTCCTGCTCCCGGAGCTCCTGTCCGTGTACGAACTGGTGGCTAGGTGAGCGTCGCGGCAGTGGCGTTGATCTCGTCCAGGTCTCCCGGGGTCGGGTGCCAGGGGAGCTGGAGAGGGTCGTCCTTGTAGCGGGGGATGACGTGCAGGTGGGTGTGGAACACCGACTGCCAGGCGTCGGCCCCGATGCAGCTGAGCAGGTTGGCGCCGTCGGCGTCCAGACGCTCGATCACCCGGCCGACGAGCGACTGGGCGAGCAGCGTCGCGGCCGTGAGGTCCTCGGCGGACGCCTCGCGCAGGTCGGTGGAGTGGGTCCGGGGGATCACCAGCAGGTGGCCGCGGGTCGCCGGGTTGATATCCATGAACGCGATCGCGCGGTCGTCGGACGCCACCTGGGTCGACGGGATGGTTCCGGCCACGATCCCGCAGAAGATGCAGTTCTCGCTCATCGGCACAGGCTATACACTGCGCGAGCATCACAGATTGCGGAGCCTGTCCACCCGAGGAGCCCGATGCCGGACGAACTTCTGCGCCCGACGATCGGCGCGGGTGTGGACATGTCCGTGCGCCCGTGGCGCTTGATGTCGCAGGCGTACGTCGCGTTCTTCGGCGGCGTGATCGCCTCGACGGCCGTCGCCTTCCTCAACTCGCGCCGGCTCGGTGTCGACGCGGCCAAACGCCGGCTGATCCTGCTGACCGGACTCGTCGGCCTGATCGCGGTCGTCGCTCTGTTCGTGCTGCTCGACGGTGACAGCCTGCAAATCAGCTCCCGCGTGGTGGCCGTGCTGTGCTTCCTGGTCCAGGTCCGGCTCCAGCGCCCGATGGATCGCGCGTTCCAGCTTCGCGGTACGGACTATGGATCGCTCTGGGTCGTGGGCATCGGGCTCACGATCGGCGGAGCTGTAGTGGAGGCTCTGATCCTGCTGCTGGTGACGGTGATCCGGTGAACGAACCGAGCGAAGCACGCCTGCAGATGGCGGCGCACTGGCTGCGGATCGGCCACCCGCAGCGCACTCTGGACGAGTTGCAAGGGCTGAGCGGCGAGACGGCCCTCGACTACCGGGCGTACCTGTTCCGCGGTGCCGCTCTGCACTCGCTCGACCGGAACGCCGAGGCTGTCGACGTACTGCGTGACGGTTTGGCGCAGCATGGTCCGTTCCCGGCGATGCTGCATGTGCTCGGTTCGGCCCTGCGCTCGGAGGGCCGCCTGCCCGAGGCCGAGGCCGCGTTCCTCCAGGGCTTGAGCCTCGACCCGAACGATCCCGATCTCCTGCTCGGCTACGCGCGCGTCTGCCTGGCGGCCGGACAGGCCGAGAAGGCGGGCGCGCTGGTCGAGCGTGCCGCGTCGCATGCGCCGGAGAGCGCGGCCGTTTCGGCGGCTCGTGCGCAGGTGGCGTTTGCGCTCGGCAAGGACCGCGACATGCACCGCCACAGCACGGAGGCGTTGGCGCACGACCCGGAGGACCCGAACGCGCGAGCCCTGCACGGTACGGCGTCCATGCTCACCGGCGACTCGCGCTCCGGGTACACATCGCTCGCGTCCGCGGCGGCGTCCCAACCCGATGATGCGGACCTGCGCGCGGCGGCCCGTCAGGCGAAGCTGATGAACCATCCCCTGATGCTTCCGCTGCGTCCGTTCGCCCGGGTCAATCCGCTGGTCGTCTGGATCTGCGTCGTCGCGGTCATCTACGGCCTCCGCGCGGTCGGGCTAGGGCCGCTGTCCTTCGCGTTCGCCATGATCTGGTTGGTGTTCTGCGTGTACTCGTGGGTGGTCCCACCGCTGGTCCGCCGCTGGATCAACAGGAAGTGGGGTTCATGAGTAACGACCGCATCGACGCGCTGCGGAAGGCCGTCGACGCCAGCCCGGACGACGTGATGCTCCGGCTGCTCCTGGCCGAGTCGCTCGCCACTGCCGGCGAGAACGAGGAGGCGCTCGACCAGTACGTCGTACTGCTCGATCAGCGTGGCCTTCCGGACGACCAGTTCGTGCCGGTGGGCGAGCTCGCCGCGGCGAACGGGCGGCTGGCCCTGCTGCGGAACCTGCTCGAAGCGGCCCGCCAGCAAGGGGTGGTCGAGGGCACCGGCCGGCTGCAGCAGCTCGTCGACGGCATGATCGCCGAGCGCAGCGGCGTACGGATCAAGGTCGGTCCCGAGGCGGAGCCGGACCCGCTGGGCACCGACGCGCCGAAGGAGACGACCACCTTCGACCAGGTCGGCGGGATGGAAGAGATCAAGCGGGTGATCCACCGGATGGTGATCCTCCCGCTGAGCCGGCCGGAGCTGTACGAGAAGTACGGGCGCAAGTCCGGCGGCGGCGTGATGCTCTACGGCCCACCCGGCTGCGGCAAGACGCTGCTGGCCCGAGCGACCGCGGGGGAGTGCGGTCTGCCGTTCATCAATGTCCGGATCGAGGACGTGATGGACCCGTACCTCGGGGTGTCCGAGCGCAATCTGCACGCCGCCTTCGAGCGTGCCCGCGCCAACGGTCCGTGCGTGCTGTTCCTCGACGAGTTGGACGCGCTGGCGTTCGCGCGGCACAAGCACGGTGGATCCGAGGCGCGGCGGCTGGTCGACGTACTGCTGCAGGAGCTGGACGCGATCGGCTCCGAGAACGACGGCCTGCTGGTGCTGGCCGCGACCAACGCGCCGTGGGACGTGGACGAGGCGATGCTCCGACCGGGCCGCTTCGACCGAGTGATCTTCGTACCGCCGCCGGACGAGCCGGCCCGCGCCGACATCCTGACCGTGCTGACCAAGGACGTGCCGGCCGACGGGCTCGACGTGAAGGGGCTTGCCGCGCAGACGCCGATGTTCAGCGGCGCGGATCTGCGTGCGCTTATCGAGCGCGGCGTGGACAAGGTGATCGACGAGGCGCTTTCCACCGGAGGCCAGCCGCCGCTGGACATGCGTCACCTCACCGAGGCGCTGGCCGCGGTGAAGCCGTCCACGCTCGACTGGTTGCACCGCGTCCGCTCGTACATCGAGTTCGCGAACCAGAGCGAGCGGTACGACGATGTGGCGGCGTACCTCAAATCCCGCGACGTACGCCGCCGCCTGAAGCCCTGACTCACTTGAGTTTGGACGCCACCGAATCCGGCATCGCCTCGTACCTGGAGAACTCCCGGCTGAAGGTCGCTGCCCCGTGCGACAAGGACCGCAGATCGATCGTGTAGCGAGTGATCTCCACCTGCGGTACTTCGGCCTTCACCAGCGTCCTGTCGTCGCCGACCTTGTCCGTACCGAGCAGCCGCCCGCGCCGCCCGGACAGGTCGCTCATCACCGCGCCGACCAGGTCGTCCGGCACCAGGACCGACACCAGGTCGACCGGCTCGAGCATCGCGACCCGCGAAGCCGCCGCGGCCTCGCGCAACGCCAGCCCGCCGGCCATCTGGAACGCCATGTCGGACGAGTCGACGCTGTGTGACTTCCCGTCCAGCAACGTGACCCGGATATCGACCATCGGGTACCCGGCCGCGACGCCCTTCTCCATCTGCGCCCGGACGCCCTTCTCGACGCTCGGGATGAACTGCCGCGGTACCGCCCCGCCGACGACCTTGTCGACGAACTCGAACCCGCCACCCTGCGGCAGCGGTGCGACCTCGATGTCGCAGACGGCGTACTGACCGTGGCCACCGGACTGCTTCACGTGCCGCCCGTGGCCCTTGGCCGACCCGAGGAACGTCTCCCGCAGCGGCACCCGTAGCTCGACGGTGTCCACAGTCACGCCGTACCGGCTGGACAACGCGTCCAGGACGACGTCCGAGTGCGCCTCGCCCATGCACCACAGCACGATCTGGTGGGTCTCCGGGTTCTGCTCGATCCGCAGCGTCGGATCCTCGGCCGCGAGCCGCTGCAACCCGACGCCGAGCTTGTCCTCGTCGGTCTTCGCGTGTGCTTCGACCGCGATCGGCAGCAACGGCTCGGGCATGTTCCACGGCCTCAGCAGCAGCGGATCCGTCTTGTCGGAGAGCGTGTCACCGGTCTCCGCCCGGGTCAGCCGGCCGATCGCACACATGTCACCGGCGACCACCTGACCCGCCGGCCGCTGCGTCTTACCGAGCGGGAACGACAGGGAGCCGATCCGCTCGTCCTCGTCGTGGTCCTCGTGCCCGTGGGACGCGCCGTTGTGCTCACCGAAGAACGACGTGAAATGGCCCGACACGTGAACCGTCGTGTCGGGCCTGATGGTGCCGGAGAACACCCGCACCAGGCTCACCCTGCCGACGTACGGGTCCGACGTCGTCTTCACCACCTCTGCCAGCAGCGCGCCGTCGGGGTCGCAGGCGAGTCCCTTGCGGGCCACACCGTGCGGGTTGAAGACGTCCGGGATGGTGTGCTCGGGCGGCGATGGGAACCCGCTGGTGATCACCTCGAGCAACTCGAACGTGCCGATACCGGAGGCGCTGCAGACCGGGATGACCGGGAAGAACGAGCCGCGCGCGACCGCGCGCTCGAGGTCCTCGATCAGCACCTTCTGGTCGATCTCCTCGCCTTCGAGGTACCGGTCCATCAGCGACTCGTCCTCGGACTCCTCGATGATCCCCTCGATCAGCGTGCCGCGCAGTACCTCGATCTCGTCCGCGTAGACCGGGTCCGGCGCCGAGGTCGAACGTTTGCCCCCGGAGTAGGAGAAGAACGACTGGGAGAGCAGTCCGATCAGCCCGTCACCAGCGGGCAGATAGAGCGGGAGGACCTTGTCGCCGAACGCGTCCTGCGCGGTGGCGAGCGCGTTCTGGTAGTTGGCCCGGGCGTGATCGAGCTTGGTGATCACGACGGCTCGCGGCATCCCGACGTGGGCGCACTCCTGCCAGGCGGCCTTGGTCGGCTCGTCGACGCCCTCACTGGCCGAGATGACGAACAGCGCACAGTCCGCGGCGCGGAGGCCGGCGCGCAGTTCGCCGACGAAATCGGCGTACCCCGGGGTGTCGATCAGGTTGACCTTGACGCCGTCGTGCGGCAACGAGGCGAGCGACAGGCCCACCGAGCGCTGCTGCCGGAGCTCGGCGTCGTCGAAGTCGCACACGGTGGTTCCGTCCAGGACGGTGCCGGGTCTGTTCAGGACTCCGGAGGCCACCAGCAGGGCCTCGACGAGGGTGGTCTTGCCGGAGCCCGACGGGCCGACCAGGACCACGTTGCGGATGGCGTCCGGGCTGTCCACAGCGGGCGCGGCTCCGGTGCCTTGGGAAGCATTCGTCTTGTCTGCCATGACGTTCCTCCTGGTCCACCCACGATTCCCCTAACGGACACTTCGCACAAGAGTCTTCCGGTAGCGGATTCGTCCCGGAGGTCCCACGCCCGGACCCTCGCGCTCTGTAGTGTCGCGGGCATGCGTAGGGCACTCGGGGTCGTCATCACCATGCTGGTCGCCGTTCTGGCGCTGGCCGGTTTCGCGGTTCCGGCGTCGGCGGACGCCGGTGACGAGATCAGGAACTTCAAGATCGAGTACGTCGTCTCCGCCGACGGCGTGCTGCACGTCAAGGAGACGATCGACTACGTCTTCGGCAGCACCGGCCGGCACGGCATCTACCGGGACCTGGTCACCCGCGAGCCGTACAAGGACGACGACTCGAAGGACCAGGAGTACCAGGTCTCGAACATCAAGGTCTCCACGCCCACCCCGAACGTCTCGGCCGAGTTCACCACCGACACGTTCAAGGAGAACAACGACCGCAACGAGAACACCCAGATCAAGATCGGCTCCGCGAACAGCACGGTCCCCGGCACCGAGGCGACGTACGTGATCTCGTACGACGTCCGCGGTGCGCTGCGGAACTTCGCCGACCACAGCGAGCTGTACTGGGACGCGACCGGTAGCGCCTGGTCCGCGGTGATCAATCAGGTGACCGTCAATGTCACGGTCCCGCAGGGTGTGACCCAGGTCGACTGCTTCTCCGGCGAGGCCGGTTCGACGCAGACCTGTCCGCAGAAGTCGGTCGTCGGCCAGCAGGGTGTGTTCGGCGCGTCCCAGCTCGAGCGTGGCCAGCAGTTGACGATCGTCGCCGGCATCACGGCAGGCGCCGTACAGAACGACACCCCGATCCTGGTCGACCCGCCGAACTGGCTGGAGCGCAACGGCCTGTCCTGGTTCTCGCTGATCGGCGCCGGCGTGGTCACCGCGATCTCGATCGTCCTCGCCGCCGTCTACGCCAAGTTCGGCAACAAGGACCAGCGGTACGCCGGGATGCCGCCGGGCACGTTCCCGCCGGACGGGGTCGCGGCCGAGCCGGTGAAGGACGAGCTGAGCAAGGACCAGCTCCCGGTCGCGTTCTCGCCGCCTCGCATCCCGGTGGCCGAGGGCGGGCTGCTCATCGACGCCAAGGCCACCACGGTCGAGACCGCCGCGACGCTGATCGACATGGCGGTGCGTGGCGGCGTACGGATCGACAACACCGGTGACTCGCAGAAGGCTGTCCTGCTGAACCCGGCGGTCGCGACCGCACCGCATGAGCAGGCGCTGATGTCGGGGCTGTTCCCGACGCTCCAGCCGGGTTCCGAGGTGCTGCTCAAGCGCGGCGCAGTCGGGGACAACACCATGCGGACCGCGCACACGTCGATGATCACCGCGCTGCGGGAGCAGGTGAAGCAGCGTGGGTGGTACCTGCGGATGCCGCGCGCCGGTGGTGGATCCGTGTTCAAGAACGGCTTCGGCTGCGCGTGCATGGCGATGATCGCGATCTGGGTGTTCGGCGCGGGCTTCGCCGGGACGATCACCGCGGCGGCGACCGGCGGCGCGGGCCGGGCGGTGGTGATCGCGATCCCGGTGATCGCCGTGATCGTTGCCATCGGCATCTGGATCGGGATCCGTGGCCGCGGGCAACGGAACCCGGCCGGGCGCGCGGTGACGGATCAGCTGGTGGGTTTCGAGAAGTACCTGGCCACGGCCGAGGCGGACCAGCTGCGGTTCGAGGAGGGCGAGGACATCTTCTCGAAGTACTTGCCCTGGGCCATCGCTTTCGGGATCGCCGACCGTTGGCAGAAGGTGTGCGAGCAGCTGGTCGCCGCGGGTCGGCTGACTCCGGATCCGGTTTGGTACTACGGGCCGTCGTACTACACGTCCGGCTGGACCGCGGGTGCGGTCGGCGCGACCGTCGCGAGCACCTTCGACCCGCCGCCCACACCGTCCAGCTCGGGCGGTGGAGGCGGCAGCTCGTCCGGCTTCAGCGGCGGGTCCTCCGGCGGCGGTGGCGGCGGGGGAGGCGGCGGCAGCTGGTAGATCAGCTGGGCGGGGCTGCCGGTGGGCTGCTGGGCAGGGCTGCTCGCGGGTCCGCGGGCTGGGTCAGACCGTTCCGCCGGCGGCCGGGGGAGCCGTCGGGTCGGCGGCTGCGTCACCGACGACCTCGCGGGCGAGGAAGTCCTCGAGGTGGAAGAGGTTGTCGCCGGCGCGGTTGGCCACGTTCACGAGGGTCTTCATCGCGGCGACCTCCTCGACCTGCTCCTTGAGGAACCACTGCATGAATTGCTCGCCGATGTAGTCGCTCTCGTCCCGCGCGGTCCGGGCCAGCGTCTCGATCTGCTTGGTGACGGTGATCTCCTGCGCCAGCGCGAGCTCGAGCGGCTCGAGCGCGGTCTTGAAGTCGGACTCGACCTCGCCGACCGACGGGATCTGCGGCCGGATGTCCTTGTCCAGCAGGTACTGGACCATCATCATCGCGTGATTGCGCTCTTCCAGTGACTGCTTGTAGAAGTGCGCGGCCAGCTGCGGAAGATCCTGGTCGTCGTACCAGACAGCGACTGCCACATATTGCTGTGACGCGGTGAATTCGTTCCGGATCTGCTCGTGCAGAAGCTTTTCGTACGTGCTCATCCCGTCAATCTACTCTGCCCCAACACGATCACCGGGGTATCACCGCCGGGCAGCCCGATCCGGACCGTCGTGTCCGTCACCACCACATCGATGCCCTCGGCAAGCGCCTGCGGCCGCAGCCCGTCCCGCGTGAGCACGACGGCGTTCACCAGCACGAGCGGCCGACCATGGTGCCGGGCGGTCAGGTAGGGCGTCGCCGAGTGCGCACCGAACGGGTTCACGCCCACGGCCCGATGCACTGCGGCGGTCTCGTACCCGTGCAGCCCGACCACCGCCGACACCAGACCGTCCGCGTTCCGCGCCGATGCCGCCAGGCCCGCCTCGGCGCTGCTGGTTGCCTCGGGCAAGGAATCTCCGGCGACGGCGAAGCCCGCGCTGCGGACCTGGGCGCCCTCCGGCCCGTCGACCAGGGCGCACCGGATCTCCCAGCCGTTCCACACGACCGAGGCGACCTCGATCGCCCACGGCCCGTCGTCCCCGAGCCACGCCCGGTGCCACGACGACGCCGTACGCCCGTCGACTCCCAGCCGCCGGATCCGACCCCGCCCACTGGCGACGCCGTCCGGCGACACCAACGAGATCAAGTTGTCGATCCCGGGCTCGTGGTCGGACAGGTCCGGACCGGCGTGGTTCGCGTACGCCAGCCGGTTGTAGTGCGGATCGCCCGCGGGCTCCATACCCTCCGGCTCGGCGACCGGCGCATGGTCGGCGCCGTGGTTCACCAACTGCACGACCTGGTCGTGCCGGCTCGCGTGCACGATCCATCCCGGCTTCGGCATCGCTCGTAGTTGATCGGCGTCATCGAGCGGGATCGAGTCCTCCGGGTCAGCCCACACCGGGTGCTCCGGCGGCAGGATCAGCCCGACGAACCCCTTCGAGGCCCAGTACGGCGATCCAGGCCCGAAGTACTGCTGTGTCGTCGGCAGGAACGTGTCGTACCACCCGAGCGTCAGCACGCCACGCTCGTCCGGCACGCCGTGCTGCACGAAGTGCCGTGCAATGCCCGAGCACAGCCGCCGCGTCTGCCCCGGCGTCAGGGGAGTGGAGTCGAGCAGCGCGCCCATCCAGTACGGCGCTGCCGCGGCCATGCGATAGGTGAGCGACCGCCCCTGGTAGATCGGCGCGCCGTCGTTGCCGACGAGGTGCACCGCGTCCTCGAGGAACAGCCTGATCCGCTCGCGATACAGCTTCAGCCGGTCCTCGTACTGCGCACCCGGCGTCGCGGCGGCCATCCGCGCCCACAGTCCGGGGTAGAGGTGCATCGCCCAGCCGATGTAGTTGTCGAAGTTCTGCCCGTCGCCGTCGGAGTACCACCCGTCGCCGACGTACCAGTCCTCGATCCGGTCGAGCCCGCCGTCGATGTCGTCCTGCGAGTACGGCGCTCCGACCGAGGCGAGGAACTGCTCGCTGACGACCTGGAACAGCCGCCAGTTGTTGTCGTGCGTCGTGGAGCCGATGAACCCGCCGAGCCATTCCGCGACGTGTTCCTGTGCTCGCGTATCGAGGCGGTCCCAGATCCACTCGCGGGTCTCGTGCAGCGACACCGCGATCGCCGCGGCCTCGACCATCTGCTGCGACCGCTCGGTGAGCCGCAGCCACGACTCGGGGTGGTCCGGGTTCGCGCCGTTCGCGACGCCGCGTGCGTACCGCTCGATCAGGTCCTCGCAGCCCTTGCCCTGCACGCCGGCGATCCGGAACGCAGCCAGCATGAACGATCGGGCGAAGCCCTCCAGCGCGTCGGACGCCGTACCCGATCGGCTCGGCCGCCCGGGCAGCTCGATCAGCGAGGCGGCGGGGGAGAAGTACGGCACCAGCGAGTCGAGCAGATGATCCGCCAACGCCTCCCAATGCTTACGGCTCCAACCGGTCTGCCGCGAGAGAACACGGTCGGTATCGGGCAGGACGAGGCGGGTCATGCAAGCCTTCCGAGTTCATCCGGGGTGATGGCGTGTTCGAGGGGTTGGCCGGCAGCGAGGTGTTCGAGTTCGCTCACGGCCATCTCGCCGAGGCGGGCGATCTCGTTGCCGACGGCACCGGCGACGTGCGGGGTGACGAAGACGTTCGGCAGGTCGAGCAGGGGCGAGTCCGGCGGCAGCGGCTCGGGATCGGTGACGTCGAGTACGGCGTCGATCCGGCCGGAAGCGCACTCGGCCAGCAGCGCCTCGGCATCGATGATCTTGCCCCGCGCGGTGTTGATCAGCACCGCGCCGTCCTTCAGCAGACCGAGCAGTCGCCCGTCGACCAGGCCGACCGTCTCGGGAATCAGCGGCGCGTGCACGCTGAGGATGTCACTGCGCGTGAACAACGCGTCGTTGTCGACCAGCTCAGCACCGAGCGCGGCCGCCTGGTCCGCGGTCAGGTACGGGTCGCTGATCAGCACCTCGAGGTCGAACGCGCGCAGCCGCTCGGCGACCATCTTCCCGATCCGTGACGCTCCGAGCAGGCCGACCGTCGTGCCGTAACTGCCCGGCATCGCGTGCGGGTCGGCCTTCCGCCGTTCGATCCGGTACTGCGCTGCGAGCCGGAACGCCCTCTTCCCGGCGAGCACGATCGCAGCGACCGTGAACTCGGCGACCGGTTGCGCGTTGGCGGTGGCCGCCGACGAGACCTGGATGCCGCGGTCGAACGCGGCCGGGTCGACGATCGCCTTGACCGAGCCGGCCGCGTGCAGGATCGCCTGCAGCTTCGGCGCCGCGTCGAGGACCTCCGGACCGATCCGCGGGCAGCCCCAGCCGGTGAGCAGTACGTCGACGTCCGGCAGCGCCGCGCGTACGGCGGGGTCGGCCAGGAAGCTGGTCCCGGGGCCGACCGGGAGCACGGTGGCGATCGCCTCGAGCCGCTCCCGGACCCGCGGCACGAGGACGCGGGTCCTGGCGTCGTCGTGCATCGCCAGCATGACGGTCAGGGCGGAATCTGGTTCGCTGCTCACGACGAACAACCTAGCAAGCGCTTTCCCAACCTGTCTCTCCGACCGCCGAGTCTTGGAACATCCTGAAAGTTTTGCCCGGGCCGGAATGTGTCCGGCCGCGTTGGGCGTTGTCTCCTTCAGAGGGCAGGATAGAGGTGCCTACCCGCCCTGATGGCAACCGCGAAGGAGAACGACGATGCTGCGACCGGACGACCTCTACGAGATCGTCGACGAGTCGGTGGCGACCGGCCCGGCGGCGACGCCGAAGGTCATGGTGCACTCGCTGGACGGGTTCATGGACGCGGGTCAGGCCGGCCGGGTGACTGCCGACCACCTGCTCGAGGTGCTCGACCACCGGCTGCTCGCGCGGTTCGACATCGACCTGTTGCACGACTACCGGGCCCGGCGGCCCGAGGTGACGTTCGCCGAGGACCGGTTCACCGACTACACGCCGCCGCACCTTTCGCTGCACCTGCTGACCGACGATGCCGGCGTCGAGTTCCTGTTGCTCGAGGGCGCCGAGCCGGACAACCACTGGGACCGGTTCGCCGCTGCGGTGCGTCAGCTGATCGAGCGCTACAACGTGACACTCACGGTCGGCGTCCACGGCATCCCGATGGGCGTGCCGCACACCCGGCCGCTCGGCCTGACCGCGCACGCGACCCGGCCCGAGCTGGTCACCCGCTCGAACATCTGGGACGGCGAGATGGTGCTGCCCGCGAGCGCGGGCACGATGCTCCAGGTGCGCCTGGGCGAGGCCGGCAAGGACGCGATGGGCTTCGCCGTCCACGTCCCGCACTACCTGGCCGAGAACCGCTTCCCGGGCGCCGCGCTGGCGCTGGTGCACGCGATCTCCGCCGCGACGGGCCTGCTCCTCCCTAGCAAGGCCCTGCTCGACGAGGCCGCCGTCACCGGCCGGCTGGTCGACGAGCAGGTCGAAGCCTCCGACGACGCAAGCGCAGTGGTCAAGGCGCTCGAAACGCAGTACGACGCTGCTGAGGGCTCGCTGTCCCGCAAGAGCCTGCTGGCTGATTCGACCCCGTCCGCCGACGAGCTCGGCGCCGAGGTGGAGCAGTTCCTGGCCGAGCTGAACCGCGAGGACAACGAGTAGGAGCCCGCTGCGGGTTCGGCGTACCGGCCTGTCAGGATGAGGCATGCCTGAGTCGCTGGAGGATCTGGTCGAGCTGCTCGACCTGGAGATGATCGACGTCGACCTGTTCCGGGGTCGTCAGCCGCAGACCTCGATGCAGCGGGTGTTCGGCGGCCAGGTGCTGGGTCAGGCGCTGGCCGCCGCGAGCCGCACCGTCGACCCGGAGCGGATCGTGCATTCGCTCCACGGGTACTTCCTGCGCGCGGGTGACACGTCGGTACCGATCGTGTACCGGCCGGAGCCGACCCGTGACGGTGGCTCGTTCAGCAGCCGGCGGGTGGTGGCGTCGCAGAACGGCAAGCCGATCTTCTACATGTCGGCGTCCTTCCAGCGCCCGGAGCCCGGCCTCGATCACCAGGACCCGATGCCGGACGACGTCGTACCGCCGGAGGAGGCACCTCGGTTGGCGACTGTTCTGGAAGCGCGGTCGGGGCGCGCGGCAGCGGACTGGGATCGCGAGTGGGCGGCGCTCGACGTACGCCTCGCGGGAGTGACCGGGCGGCAGTTCTGGATCCGTGCCGCAGGCAAGCTTCCCGATGATCCCGCGCTGCATGCGTGCGTGCTCGCCTATGCGAGTGACCTGACGCTGTTGGGGGCGAGTCTGCTGCCGCACGGCATCGTCATCGGTGACCGCCGGATCCAGCCGGCGTCGCTCGACCACGCGCTCTGGTTCCACCGGCCGTTCCGCGCCGACGAGTGGTTGCTGTACGACCAGTCGTCGCCTTCAGCGTCGGGCGCTCGTGGCTTCGCGACCGGCCGGCTCTATGCCCAGACCGGCGCGTTGATCGCGTCGGTGGCGCAAGAAGGTCTGATCCGGCCGGTCGGTCTGGACTCTGATCTGCTAACGTAGAAACGTGATCAAGCGCGCAGTAGTGACGACGACGCCGAGGTTCGTCCCGGCGCGCTGACATCTGACTGTCTACCGAAGCCCCGGGGCGAGTGCCCCGGGGCTTTGTTGTGTCCGGTGGTCGCTCGCTCCAAAACTCTTGGAGGAATCATGTACGACCACCGCAAGCTCGGCCGCGAACTCGGCCTGTTCGACTCCGACCCGCTGATCGGCGCAGGCCTTCCTTATTGGCTGCCCGCAGGCGCCGCCGTACGTCGCGCACTCGAGAGCTACATCTCCGAGGTCGAGCGAAGAGCCGGCTACCAGCAGGTCTATTCGCCCGTGCTCGGCAAGCGCGAGCTGTACGAGATCTCGGGCCACTGGGCGAAGTACCACGAGGACATGTATCCGCCGATGGATATGGGCGGTGAGCAACTGATCCTCCGGCCGAGCATCTGCCCGCACCACGCGCTGATGTACCGCTCCCGCTCGCACAGCTACCGCGAACTCCCACTCCGGTACTCCGAACTCGGCGGCCAGTACCGCGCCGAACTCTCCGGCGCGATCGGCGGTCTCAGCCGCGTCCGCGCCATGCAACTCAACGACGCGCACATCTTCTGCCGCCTCGACCAGGTCGCCTCTGAGGCTGCGTCCGCGCTGTCCCTGATCAACCAGGCGTACGCCGATATGGGGATCAGCGCCTCGCGTTATGTGCTTGCGCTGCCCGCGGAGGACGCGAAGTTCGGTGACCCGTCCAGCAAGTACGTCGGTGACGCCGCCAGTTGGGCCCAAGCCGCTTCGTTGCTCCGCGATGTCTTGGAGGCGGCAGGCATCGACTACGAGGAGGCTCCCGGCGACGCGGCGTTCTACGGGCCGAAGATCGACATCCAACTGGAGGATTCGGCCGGCCGCGAGTTCAGCCTGTCGACCGTCCAGATCGACTTCCACCAGCCGGCCGCGTTCGGGCTCGAGTACATCGGTGCCGATGGCAACAAGCATCGTCCGGTGATGGTGCACCGGGCGATCGTCGGCAGCATCGAGCGGGCGATGGCACAGCTGATCGAGGTACACGGCGGGGCGTTCCCGGCGTGGCTCGCGCCGGTGCAGGTCGTCGTACTCCCGATCTCGGACGACGAGGAGAAGCGTGCCGCCGAGGTGGCTCGTCGTGCGGTGGATCGCGGGCTGCGGGTGGAGGTCGCGCACGCGGACGAGGGGAGTCTCGGCGCGCGGATCCGCGAGAACCGATTGGCGCCGTACCAGGCTGTCATCGGGGCGCGTGAGGACGGCGCTGGTTTGCTCGCGGTCCGGGAGCGCGACGGCGGTCGGTGGGAGCCGGCTCCGATCGGGGAGGTGCTCGATCGGATCGCGGAGCTCAGTTCTCCTGCAGCTGTCCGATCAGGTGAGTGACCTCATGCGACTCGTCGTAGAGCGCGAAGTCGAGGGTCTTGCCGGTCTGCTGGTAGCCGAACTGGACCCGGGAGGGCAGCAGTAGTGGCTTACGGAAGTCGACGCGGACCGTGAACGCGTCCGGCAGGTGGCCGGCGCGCTGGATGGACGCGAGCGCGGCGGCCTTGGCCCACATGCCGTGGGCGATCTGGCGCGGGAACCCGAACGCCTGAGCGGTCAGCTTGAACAGGTGGATCGGGTTCCGGTCGCCGGACGCGCCGGCGTACCGGCGGCCGAGGTTGCCGCGCAGGTCCCACCAGGCGTCGGCCGAGAGGACCGGGTCGGTCAGCAGGTCCGCGTGTGCGCTCGGCGTGCCGGCCGTGCGGCTGAGCAGCGTGGTCAGATCGCTCCACACCAGCTCGTGGTCGACGAAGACCTCGCTGATGATGTCGAAGACGGTGCCCTTCGGGTGCGGGCGTTCCGGCGTACTGTGCACGCGGATCGCCGGCTCGGCGTGGATCGGGATCGGCTGCTTCTGCGTGATCGTGTTGGACAGATGCACGATCCCCATCGGCTTGTACGGGAACGAGGGGTCGGACATCAGGTCCAGGTGCAGCGGGAACGCCAGGACATGCGGGTACGTCGGCGGCAGCGCGGGCCCGGCCTGGAAGCCGGTGACATCGCGGTACGCCGTGAGGTGGTCCTGGTCGATCGCCGACCGGGGCAGCTCGAGCGTCAGGCCGTCCTCGTCCGGCTCGTAGTCGGCCCTCCTGAGGGTTGCGCGGACCGTCCGGGCGTAGAGCTGGCCGAACTTCGGCGAGTCGTCGTACCGTCGGGTCGGCATGTCAGGCGCCCAGCATGCTCTGGCCGCAGACCCGGACCACGTTGCCGGTCACGCCGGCCGAGGCCGGATCCGCGAACCACGCGATCGTCTCGGCCACGTCGATCGGCAGCCCGCCCTGCTGCAGCGAGTTGATCCGGCGGCCGACCTCGCGGATCGTGAACGGGACCTTCGCCGTCATCTCGGTCTCGATGAACCCGGGCGCGACCGCGTTGATCCGGATGTTGCGATCGGCCAGCTTCGGCGCGAGCGCCTGGACCAGGCCGATCACGCCTGCCTTCGAGGTCGCGTAGTTCGTCTGGCCGTTGTTGCCGGCGATCCCGGCCATCGACGAGACCCCGATGATCGAGCCGCCGTCCTTCAGCGCGCCGGACTCGATCAGGTGCTCGGTGATGCGCTCCGGGGCGCGCAGGTTCACGTCGAGTACGGCGTCCCACGCGTCGGTCCGCATGTTCGCCAGCCGCTTGTCCCGGGTGATACCGGCGTTGTGGACGACGATGTCGAGCCCGCCGTGCTGCTCCTGCGCGTGGGCGGCGATCCGTTGCGGGGCGTCGACTGCGGTGACGTCGAGCAGGAGCTCGGTGCCGCCGAGGCGGGTCATCACCTTGCGCAGCGGGTCCGCGTTCTGCGGTACGTCGACGCCGATGATCGTCGCGCCGTCGCGGGCCAGCGTGTTCGCGATCGCTTCGCCGATACCGCGGGCGGCACCGGTCACCAGGGCGATCCGCCCGCTCAGCGGCCGGGTCGGGTCGTTGCTGACGAGCGGGCCGGTGCCGATCCGGGCGACCTGGCCGTCGACGTACGCGGACTTGGGGGAGAGGAAGAAGCGGAGCGTGGAGTCGAGCTGCTCGTGGGCGTCCGGGGCGACGTACACGAGGTTGACCGTGGCGCCGCGCTTCACCTCCTTGCCGAGGGAGCGGGAGAAGCCCTCGAGCGCGCGCTGGGCGACGTGCTGCTCGGTGGAGGTCGCCAGCTCCGGCGTACGGCCGACGACGATCACGCGGCCGGCCGCGGCGAGCTGGCGGATGACGGGGGAGAAGAAGCGCTGCAGGCTGGTCAGGTCAGCGGTGGTGGCGGCGCCGGTCGCGTCGAAGACCAGTGCCTTCGGGCGGATGCCGATCGACGCGACGCCTTCGGTCGCCGTACTGAACGAGGCGCCGATGTCGCGCAGCAGGGCCTGGATCGCCTTGCCCGCGTCGGTCTCCCCGATCGCGCCGAAGACGACCGGCCCGTCGATCACCGGCGACCCCTCGACCCAACGCTGCAACGGCGTCGGGTCGGGCAGGCCGAGGTTCTTGACCAGGGTCTGCCCGAGCGGTGTCCGGGTGAAGGTCTGGTAGCGGTCCGTCATCTCAGCTCCTACTTCTCGAGGATGGCGACGACACCCTGGCCGCCCGCGGCGCAGATCGAGATCAGGCCCCGGCCGCCGCCGTTCTCGTCCAGTTGCTTGGCCAGCGCGGCGACGATCCGCCCGCCGGTCGCCGCGAACGGGTGACCCGCGGCCAGCGAGCTGCCGTTCACGTTCAGCTTGTCCCGGTCGATCTCGCCGAGCGGCGCGTCCAGGCCGAGCCGCTCCTTGCAGAAGATCGGATCCTCCCACGCCTTCAGCGTCGACAGCACCTGCGAGGCGAACGCTTCGTGGATCTCGTAGTAGTCGAAGTCCTGCAGGGTGAGCCCGGCTCGCTGGAGCATCCGGGGTACGGCGTACGCGGGGGCCATCAGCAGGCCCTCGGCGCCCTTCACGTAGTCGACCGCGGCCGTCTGCGAGTGGGTCAGGTACGCGAGCGGGCGCAGGCCGTGCTCGGCGGCCCACTCGTCGGTGCTCAGCAGGACGGTCGAGGCGCCGTCGGTCAGCGGGGTCGAGTTGCCGGCGGTCATCGTCGCGGTCTCGCCCTTGCCGTACACGGTCTTGAGCTTGGCCAGCTTCTCCAGGCTCGTGTCGGGCCGGAGGTTCTGGTCCTTCTCGAGACCGAGGTATGGCGTGATCAGGTCGTTCTGGAAGCCGCGGTCGTACGAGGCGGCGAGGTTGAGGTGGGACTTGAGGGCAAGCTCGTCCTGCGCCTCGCGGGTGATGCCCCACTCGAGCGCGGTCAGCGCGGCGTGGTCGCCCATCGACTTCCCGGTCCGCGGCTCGGCGTTGCGGGGGATCTCCGGTACGACGTCCTTCGGGCGGACGCGGGCGAGGACCTTCAGCCGGTCCGGGTACGTCTTGGCGCGGTTGAGGTCGAGCAGCACGTTGCGCAGGTGGTCGTTGACCGCGACCGGCGCGTCGGACGCGGTGTCGACGCCACCCGCGATGCCGGCGTCGATCTGACCGAGCGCGATCTTGTTGCCGACCAGGATCGCCGCCTCGAGCCCGGTGCCGCAGGCCTGCTGGATGTCGTACGCCGGGGTGGTGGCGGCGAGCTTGGAACCGAGGACCACCTCGCGGACCATGTTCCAGTCGCGGGCGTGCTTGAGGACCGCGCCGGCGACCACCTCGCCCACCTCCTGACCGCCGAGGCCGGCCCGGTCGACCAGACCGTTGAGCGCTGCGGTGAGCATGTCGGAGTTGGAGGCGTGCCGGTACGTCTTGTCCTGCCGGGCGAACGGAATCCGGTTTCCGGCGACGACGGCCACCTTGCGGGTCTCGGTCACGATGTCTCTCCTTTGGACTTTCGTGCGGTGGCGGAAGGTCGCTTGAGTGCTTTACGCCCCACAGCGGTCGCGAGGGTCGCGGTGATGGCAGTCTCTCGCACGGTACCGACATCCGCGTGATGCACCACCGGATGCCCGGGCTGGCCGCTCGACACGATCAGCCCGACCCTTGCCATATGCAACGACCCGAGGGTCTGCGTGTACAGGTGATTGGCCAGGTAGGCGGTGTCGACCTCGTCGAACACGCCGGTCCGCTGGCCGGCCTTGAGGATCGCGGCGATCCGGTCGAGCGGCGCGGCCATCGCCGTACCGAGTTTCATCATCACGGGCTCGGTGATCTCGCCGAACAGTTCCTCCCCGGTCCTGCGGAGCAGACTCATCGCGCAGTCCGTGAAGGCCGGGTAGGTCAGGCAGAAGTCGACGAACGTTTCACTGAGCGCCTTGAGGCGGTTGAGCGGGGCTTTTCTCGGATTGTCACTGTTGGTGAGCTGGTCGTTGAGCTCGCCGAGGTAGTCGACCAGAGTCAGCGCGAACAGCTCTTCCTTGCCGGCGAAGTGCCGGTAGATCAGCGCCTTGTTGATCCCGACCCGCTTGGCGATATCGTCGATCTGGGCGTCGATCGTGCCGCGCTCGTCGAACAGCTCGCGGGTGGCCCGGATGATGTCCCGCTCCCGGTCGCGCCGACGCTCCGCCGTGGTCCGGCGGCGTCCGATCGCGAGCAGCGCGGAGCTCATGGATCGATCTTAGCCACAGCGGTACCCTCCGGTGCAAACGACGGTTACACTCGTCGGTAACATCGTACTGCCCCTTCCTGTTCGCCGGAGGATGTTGATGACCATGACCGATCCGAAGTCCGCTGTCTCCGCCGACGTGATGGCGTTGGCCGGTGAACTCGGCGCCGAGCGGTCCCAACCGGGCTGGAGCTCGTTCTCGCTCGGGCTGAACGACGAGCAGAAGGAGATCCGCGACTGGGCCCACTCCTTCGCGGCCGACGTGATCCGCCCGGCCGCGGCCGAGTGGGACGAGCGCGAAGAGACCCCCTGGCCGGTGATCCAGGAGGCCGCCAAGATCGGCCTGTACGGCCTCGACGCGAACATCAACCTCTTCATCGATCCGTCCGGCTTGCTGATGCCGCTCGTGCACGAGGAACTGTTCTGGGGCGACGCCGGCATCGGCATGTCGCTCAAGGGCACCGGCCTGGCGTCGTCCGCGATCTTCTCCAACGGCACGCCCGAGCAGTGGAGCGAGTGGATGCCCCGCTGCTACGGCACGCCGGACGACGTACGCGTGGCTGCTTTCTGCTCGTCGGAGCCTGGTGCTGGTTCGGACGTGTCGGCGATCCGCACGCGGGCTGTCTACGACTCGTCCTCGGACGAGTGGGTGATCAACGGCCAGAAGGCCTGGGCCACGAACGGCGGCATCGCCGACATCCACGTCGTCGTCGCCACCGTCGACCCTTCGCTCGGCACCAAGGGCCAGGCCGCCTTCGTCGTACCGCGCTCCGAGGTCCGCGGCCTCGAGCAGGGCACCAAGCTCCGCAAGCACGGCCTCCGCGCCTCCCACACCGCAGACGTCTTCTTCGACAACGTCCGCATCCCCGCCGCCAACGTCCTGGGCGGCAAGGAAAAACTGGACGAACGGCTGGCCCGAGCCCGCGAAGCTACTGGCACCACCGGCCGGAACGCCTCGATGGCCACCTTCGAAATGACCCGCCACATCGTCGGCGCCCAAGCCATCGGCATCGCCCGCGCCGCCTACGAGGTAGCCCTCGACTACGCCAAGACCCGCGAACAGTTCGGCCGCCCCATCATCGACAACCAAGGCATCGCCTTCAAACTCGCCGACATGGCCATGGAAATCGACGCAGCCAGGTTGCTGGTCTGGCGCGCAGCCAACATGTCCGCCGCCCTCATGCGAGGCGAAACCCCCGACTACCGCCACGGCGAAGGCTCCATGGCCAAACTGAAGGCCGGCGAGGTCGCCGTAAAGGTCACCGAAGAAGCCATCCAAATCCTCGGCGGCAACGGCTACACCCGCGAATACCCCGTAGAACGCATGCACCGAGACGCCAAGATCTACACGATTTTCGAAGGTACGTCGGAAATCCAGCGCCTCGTCATCGCCCGAGCCATCTCCGGCATGCGAATCAGGTAAGGGCAAGCCCCCGCACGCTACGCAGGCGCTACTTTCGTCGCTCCGCTCCTCAAACGCGCCTGCTATGCGTGCACCCCGCCCACCCCCGGGCTTATCGCCCGGAGCATCCCTTCCGGCTATCGCCGGACCTTGCCGGCTATCGCCGGCGCCCTGCGGCTACCGCCGCGTTGCGCTCGCTACCGCTCGCGAGCGACCGCCCCGTGCTGCCGCCGACCGCCACCAATCAACAATCACGTCCCGGGCGCGGGCAGCCGCCAAGGTTGTCGACGCGCAAACTTGCTGGCGTGATCGTCCGGCGGCTGTGCCGCAGGGGCTACGAACCCAGCCGCCTGGCCGAGATTGGTGCCGGACAATGCAAACACTCAGGCAACTGGGACGCGGTCGACCCGCTCCCTCTACTCGACCCGTTCGCACACGGCGCCGAAGGCACTCACCGCATGACGAACGTCCCCAGAGCCCGACCAACAGCTGAATCACACACGCAATTCAGGGGCTTTCGTCGATTCGCGCGCAGGCGACTGTCACGCTGCAGCAGATCTACACCATCTTCGAAGGCACCTCCGAAATCCAACGCCTCGTCATCGCCCGAGCCATCTCAGGCATGCGCATCAGGTAGACGTTTCCGCAGGTCACAGGCTGATTCCAGGGTCATCGTGAGACTGGCCGCCGTCGGGTTCCCAGTGCGTCGTGGGGGACCGGCCGGCGGCCAGCTCCGTCACAGCTCCGTGAGCTCCCATCGCGAACAGCTGGGCCAGCCGCGAGTCGACAGCCTTCCGCGCCCGCTCGTGGGACGACGGCAGCATGTGGGTGTACAGCCGAAGCGTGAACCCCGGGTCGCCGTGGCCCAGGTACTGCGCCAGTTCTTTGATGTTGACGCCGTCAGCCAGGGTGATACTCGCGTAGTAGTGCCTGAGTGCGTGCATGCCGTTCTCGCGACTGGAGAAGTACTGCCGCCGGCCGCGGGCGTCCTTCGTCGGCTCTGGTATGACGCCCGCGTGGAAGAGCGCCGGCTTCCACACGAGCTCGTCGTACGTCCGCGCCCGGATGTGCTTGTCGTCAGTCCAGCGGAACAGCAGGTTGACCGTGTGCGGCTTCCCGTCGACCTTCTCCCACGGCAACGTGTACGCCCGCGGCTTCGCGGCCTGGATGTACTCCGTGAGCATCACGGCGACACCCTCTGACATCGGCACAGTCCGCTCGGTGTCGTTCTTGGGCCGCGCGAACACAAACTCCCGGCTCAACTTCTTCGCCTGCCGCCGAACTCGGATGATCATCTCCTCGAAGTCGATGTCCTCCTCGGCGAGCCCGAACAACTCACCTTGCCGCAGCCCACACGCAGCACCAATCGAGGCGATCGGCCTGTACTGCGGCGGATGCCCCTCCACAATCCGCAGCACAATCTCGTCGCTCCAGGCGGTCGTCTTCCCGCCCTTCTCCGCCGGCACCTTGACCACTCGAGCCTTCGCCGGATTCCGCTTGATCGCCTCATCGTCAACGGCAACCTCCAACGTTCCGTGCAACACGAGGTACGCCGTACGCGCCGTAGACGCCCCGAACCGCGCATCGAGGCCAGCCACCCAAGCCGCAATCTCAGAAGGCTTGATCGTTCGCAACTGCCGCCGCCAAAACACCGGTACGACGTGCAACCGCAAAGACGACTCGTACTTCATAGCTGTCGCCGGATCCACCACCCGAGAAGCAAGCCACCTGTCGGCAACCTCCTCAAACCGAACCTTCCCAGCCTCCGGATCGATGTACTCTCCACGCTCCCGATCCGTCTCCATCGCAGCCCCATGCCGCTCCGCAGCGGTCTTCGTCCCGAACGCCTTAGACCTCTCCTCCGGATCCACCCACCCCGCCAACCACCGCTTCCCCCGCCCCCACTTAGCCGTACGAACGCGCACAGTCGTCCCGTCGGCCTCCTTCACCGCCCGAGTCCACTGATCCTTCACGTAGGCCATCCCGCCGCTCCTCCATCATGTCGATGTGCGGCAGCTCAACGTTTGGAGTGTGGAGAGAATCGACCGTTGTCCGGGCGTGCGGCGATGGTTTGCGTGGACTGAGTCGGGTGCGGACTTGAGCGCCAGTCGAGTTCAGACCGTCCACCCCTGACCACCGTGCGCCAGGACACGCCTACCGATCTAAGGAATGCCAGGGTCGTCAGGTCGGTCCGAGGCCGCTGTTAGCAAGCGCGTTAGCAGGTCGCCCTGCTACGCCTCGGTCAGCGTGAAGCTTCCGGTGGGTGTCAAGGCGGTCACCATGACGACCATCGTGCTGTCATCTGGAAGGCAAAGCTCAAAGGCCTTGTCCAGCTCGCACAAGGCTGCGAGATCCGGACCTTCCTCAGCCCGCGTGAGCTGCCCGGCTGCCTGCCATCCTTGCTCGTCGACCACAATCGTCACCGCGACCAGGAATGCAGCCAGACAGGTCGAGCTGTTCACCCACCACTCAAGCCGTGCGGCGGTCGTTAGTGAATCCACGTCGCGATCCTGGCATGAGCGACCGGCCGACTGCTACGCAGACCAGCTCACAGATCCCCCCTTGCGTCTTCCCTCTGCTGTCTCCTCATAGGTCCTGACTGGGCGAAGCGGCAGGCGGGAAGCCGTACCCCCGGACCCTCTCCGACATAGTCGGCTCTATCGGCCCCGTCATCCCGGAGTCGTGAGGGACTAGCGGGGATGTCCTCCGTCGATACGACCGACGACGGAGCCGATGAGCAGCGAGTAGGCCAGGTCGAGTCCCACTGAAGCCCAGGTCAGTACGACGGCCCGGCCTTGCGTGGTGACGAAGACGTTGGTGACGAGCACGCCCAGGATCAGGCCTGTGATGCCGCCGACGACATCAACCTCGACACCACCTGTCCGCCCCGTGTCCCTGGCGCGACGAAGATCTGCTTGCGCGGTGCCTAATCGGTGTTCCCGCAACACCTCGCAGGCCCCTCAGTGTTCGCTGCTGAAGAACCGTAGCAACAGCGGGCCGACGGTCTGTGGGTCGACGACGTGATCCGGCCCCTCGAGGGCCTCCCGTTGAGCGTGGGGCAATTGGTCTGCAAGCTCGTCGGCTGCGCGGTCGAAGAAGTCCGAGGGCAGGCCTGCCATATAGGGGACCGTGATCGGTCCTCCGGTGGTGACCAGGACCGGTTGGGTGACCGTTGCCAGTCGATCGGCCGGCAATTGGTAGCGGTTGAGGAAGACGCTGTCGTGGACCAGCGTGGGCGCGAGGGCGACCGAATGCGCCCAATGCGCCGTCTGCTTGCCTGCCGCTTTCCTGGCCGCGATGTTGTCGTCGGAGGCGCCGCTCAAGCGCATGAACAGTTCGAGAACCTCCTCGTCTCGCCCGGCGTCGAAGGCGCGTCGGGTGTCCGCGACGTACTCCTCGAATCGCTGGCGGATGTCGTCCCCGACCGCGTAGGGCACCTCCCACACGGCGATCGTGTTGATGGCTGACCCGGCCGCGGCCGCTTCCAGCGCCAGCGCGCCACCAGAGGACGCCCCGAACAGGTGTGCCGAGCCGCCCGCCTCCGCGATCAACGCATCCAGGTCCTCGATCTCCCTCTCCACGGCGTACGGCTCGGTGAAGCCGCTTGCGCCGCGTCCCCGACGGGCATAGTTGTAGACCGTGAAGTGCTCGGCGAGAGCCGGCGCCAAGGGAGCGTTCTCCACCCCCTCGTCGAGTGCTCCGCCCACCAGAATGACGGCCGGACCGCTTCCCTTCCGGTCGTAGGCGATGGTGGTGCCATCGTTTGATGTCACGCGAAAGGCCATCTCGTTCATCTCACATCTCCGTTCGAGAGGTTTGTCTCAGCGCCTGAGCAGCGTGCCGACGACGGCCTCGGTGCGCGACCACCGCGTCCTTGCGATCACGGCCGCCACCATGAGTAAGGCGAGCGGCAGCCAAGGGCTCTGCTCGAGCACGAACTGATCGGTGATGACAGCACCGGTCAGCAATGCCGCCAACCCGAGACTGGCCAGGCCCGCCAGAGCCGGGATCAGAAGTCCAACCCCTCCCGCGACCTCCAGCGCTCCGACCAGGTACCGGAGCGACTGGCCAGCCCCGATGTCGGCGAACATGTCCACCATGACCGGGTCGCCGGCGAGCTTCGAGATTCCGCCGCCGGCGATTATCGCCGCCAGCACGACGTGCAGAATCCAGACCCCGATGCTGCTCGCCCGCCCGGGCGTGTGCGCAACGGTTTCCGAGTTTTTCTTGGGGATGGTGCTCATTCGGCTCTCCTTGTCGTGTCCGGGTCTGGTAGCGGTGATGGCTTTGGCCGAGTGGGCCGGGTTGTCGGAGTTGATTTCGACCAAGTGCTCGCGGTAGCGGCATCTACTTCTTGTTGCGGTAGAGGACCATGGTGATGGGACCGAAGACCGCGACGAGAAGTACGGACGAGACGAGCACCCAGCCGATTTCCCCGGCAGGCACCGAGCCGTCCATCAGGCCGCGTACCACGGTCGCCAGGTGGGTGATCGGGTTGACCTCGACGACCGCCTGCATCCACCCGGGCATCGTCTTCGGGTCCACGAAGATGTTGCTCACGAACGTCAGCGGGAACATCACCATCATGCTGACCCCCGCCACCGAGTTCGGCGTGCGCAGGATCAGGCTGAGCATCGTCCACAGCCACGACAGGCAGAACGAGAACACCAGCAGCAGCACCACCGAGAGCACCACGCCGACGGCGCCACCCTCCGGCCGGAACCCTAGGACCAGTCCGAGCGTGATCACGATCGCCGACCCGATCGAGTAGCGCATCACATCGCCGAGCAGGGCGCCGACCAGCGGCGACGGTCGCCACACCGGAAGTGACCTGAACCTGTCGAACACGCCCTTCTGGATGTCGGTGTTCAGCGTTATGCCGGTGTTCATGGTGATCATGACGTTCGCCTGCACCAGGATCCCGGGCAGCAGGAACTGCAGGTACTCCTGAGTTGACCCGGCGAGCGCGCCACCGAACAGGTAGGTGAACATCAGTGTGAACATGATCGGGAACATGGTCACGTCGACGAGCTGCTCCGGGACGTGTTTGATCTTCAGCAGAGCGCGCCAGCCGAATGTCAACGAGGTGCGCACCGGGCCGGGGCGAGACGGCCGCTCACCGGCCAACAGCACGCTGCGCAGCGCGTCCTCAGTGACCGGCGCCGACCCCTGCTCCGCGGACGTGGCGGTCATGCGGCATCCTCCTCGGGTGTCTCCTCGGCGGCGTGTCCGGTCAGGGTGAGGAACACCTCGTCCAGGCTCGGCTGACCGAGCGCGAACTCGGTGACGTCGATGCCGCTGCGGGACAGCTCGGCCAGGGAACGGGCGACCCGCTCGGGGTCGGAGATCCGCGCGGACAGCGCGGCCGGGTCGGCGGACGGTTCGGCCGGCACCTCGAGGACGCCGGCGAGGATCCGTTCGGCCTCGGCCCGCTGCTCGGGCGCACGTAGCCGTACGTGCAGCGAGCCGGCGCCGACCGATGCCTTGAGCTGGCCGCTCGTGCCCTCGGCGATGACCTTCCCGTGGTCGATCACCGCTATCCGGTCGGCCAGTTGGTCGGCCTCGTCGAGGTACTGCGTGGTCAGCAGCACGGTGGTGCCCTCGGCGACCATGCCCCTGACGATCTCCCAGACCTGGTTCCTGCTGCGCGGGTCGAGCCCGGTCGTGGGCTCGTCGAGGAAGATCAGTTCGGGGGTGACGACCAGGCTCGCCGCGATGTCGATGCGCCGGCGCATCCCGCCGGAGTACTTCTTCACCTGCCGGTCGGCCGCCTCGGCAAGACCGAACGCGTCGAGCAGGTCGGCCGCCCGCTCCCTGCCTCGGCGGCGTGAGTAGCCGAGCAGCCTGGCGAGCAGCAACAGGTTCTCCACCCCGGTGAGGTCTTCGTCGACCGACGCGAACTGCCCGGTAAGGCCCACCCTGCTCCGCACCGCCCGGGCGTCACGCACGACGTCGTAGCCGAGCACTAGCGCCTCTCCGGCGTCGGGGCGCAGGAGCGTGGCCAGCATGCGGATCGCGGTGGTCTTGCCCGCCCCGTTCGGACCGAGCACGCCGTACACGCCCCCGGCGCTCACGGCCAGGTCCACACCGGCGACCGCGTGGGTCGTGCCGAAGCTCTTCTTCAACCCTCTCGTCTCGATCGCGAGCTTTCCCATGGGTTCGATTCCTTCTCTCGGAGTTGCGAACGGATTGGTGAGCTAGTCAAGTTTGACTACTTGACCAGAGCTGACAAGGACGAAACGTCTAGTCAAGTTGATTAGGCGCGCATCTTGAGGTGATCGGGGGCCGTTCGCCACGAACCCGGATCATCGGCCATGGTGTAGCCGCCCTCAGACAGTCGTTTGCTCAGGCTCTTCGCCCACTCCAGTTCGGTGCGTGCCTGTCCCGCCCACAGTTCGGCCTGATCGCGGACGTGCTCGGGGGCGTCCCTATTGGGGTGCTCCCGCCACTCGGCCTGCACTACGAGCTCCGCTTCCAGTCGCGCGACCCGCTCGTTAACCTGCGCGATGGCATCTGTCCTGGTCAGCATGGGCAACATGGCGATGGACGCGTTGAGCATGTCCGGGTCGTGGGTGCGCCGCAGACCGTCGCGGACCAGTTCGACCATCTCGTCACGTCCCCGAGCAGTCGCGCGGTACAGAACGCGCTCCGGCCCGGAGTTGCCCGGCTCGGCGTGTTCGGTGAGGAGGCCATCAGCCGCCGCCTTCTTCAGCGCGTGATAAATCGAGCCGGGCTTGATCTTGGCCCAACTCTCCGCACCCCAGCTCTGCAGTTCGGACCGCACCTGGTAGCCATGCGCGCCGCCGGAGAGGTGCACGATACCGAGTACCAGGAGCTTCGTCGCCGACATGCGCCCACCTCCGCTCGACCCTCTCGTCTCGATCGCGAGCTTTCCCATGGGTTCGATTCCTTCTCCCGTGTTGCGAACGGATCGGCTGAGGCTAGTCCAGTTTGACTACTTGGCCAAAGTACACGAGGAAGAAACGTCTAGTCAAGGTTGATTAGGCGCGCATCTTGAGGTGATCGGGGACCGTTCGCCACGAACCCGGATCATCGGCCATGGTGTAGGCGCCCTCAGACAGTCACTTGTTAAGGCTCTTCGCCCACTCCAGTTCGGTGCGTGCCTGTCACGCCCACAGTTCGGCCTGATCGCGGACGTGCTCGGGGGTGTCCCGATTGGGGTGCTCCCGCCACTTGGCCTGCTCTACGAGCTCCGCTTGCGCGCCCGCCAGGGTGGTGTCAACTCCCACCAACACTAGGGTGCCCTCCTGGTCCGGGTGGTGTCAGCACCGACCTACAAACGGTGCTGGTGGAGACCTCCAAAGCCCAGGACGTATGGCTCGGGAGCTCTGCGTCGGACTGCGCTTTAGGATCGAACGGTGATCACAGGCCACAACATTGGTGCCCGGATCGTGTCCGAGTTTCCCGATGCGCGGGACTCCGTCGCGGAGGTCATCGAGATGTACGGGCAGGACGTCGTCGGCCCCGCGATGTTTTCCCGTATCGGTGGGCTTCTTTCACCCCGTGTTTCATCCGGCCATCCAGTCCAACGACGTAGCCCGCATCGAGCAGTGCTATCGCTTCCTCGAAGAAACTCCTGGACAGCCCCGATCCCGATATCGTAGATGCGGCCGTCATCCGGGTAGTGCCATGGACTCTCGGGCCGGACTGGATCGACGCGACACGTAGATTCGGTGGCCCGTTGCTTCAGGCCGAAGTCGACCAAGGGCAGGAAGGACGGCGGGCTCGATAGAGACGGCAACGTCGGCGCCCCGGGTGGCCGCCAGGCTCCAAGCTTGTCGCGGATCAGCAGGCGGATCACAGGGACTAGCGGGAGGCAGCGAACCGTCGTACCGGAAGGAGCCGAGTCCATGAGTGATAGCGACGCGAGCTCGCACGAGGAGGCGGGTGCCGAGGTTCCGAAGGACCCTGAAGGCCCGGTCCTGGGGGAAGTTCAGCCAACGCCCGAAGACGAAGTGGCTCAAGCAGTGATGCAGTGGCTCACCGAGAATCCCGACACCAACGCGGGCAGTGTTCGCATTCTCGATCACCACAAGACAGTCGTGGTCTATTGGAAAGGAGATCCGCCGACTGATCTGCAGCAAATCGTGGCGAGTCAGCAGTGCCGGTGAGCATCCGTAAGGCGATCTACAGCAGGGCCGAGCTTGTGGCCGCCGCCAGATCGCTGATGGATGCCAACAAGGGCGTCTTGACTTCGACGGGGCCGAACCATGACTTCTCCGGTGTGGGGATCACGCTCAGCTCCAAGGCGCCACAGACAGCGCTGGCAGCGGTACGGGCCCAATGCGCGGTACCGATCGAGTTCCGCGGGATTCTGGACGTTACGTACGGCCGCCCATCGTCGCGGACCCTCGATTAGCGACGTCGAATCGGCAGGTCGCGCGTCTGCTCGGTGATTACCAAGTCAGCTCGCGTCTCATGCCCGTCGGGCGCTTTCCGCTGAACAGGATCAACCGAACAGTTAGCCGCGGGTCTGCGCTCGACCGTGCGCCGCGCTGCGTCCGCTCAGGCGCAGGGGGCGCCGAGCGGACGCAACTTCGGGGCGGAAACGCCGCCCGACTCAGTGAGGTGGATCGGGCAGCGCTCCCGGTGGAGCGGCGGAACGGACGCGGGGTGCAGGGGACTTGAGGAGAACGACGGATGTCCCCTCAGCACGTCCGCTCCGCCGGCATGGTGGCGATCAGGACCTCGTGGGTGCAGCGGCGGAGGTGGTCTCTGATCTTCAGTGGGTGCCCGATTGCGGCGAGGTGGTGCAGCGTTGGAACGACGAGCGGCTGCCCGTCGGACTCCAGAAGCGATTCGAGAAGGTCGAAGGCCGCGCTGGGCGGCCCGGGCTCTTCGACGTACACCTTGGTGATCTGTAGCCTGTGCTCGGTCGCGAAGGCCTTCAGCTGTCGACGGATCGCAAGGAGCTCGCCGGTATTGCGCACGAAGGACATGGAGACGAACCCGAGGGCTGGCGTAGCCGGCACGTGCACCACTCGTTCCTTACGGGTCGAGGTGTCTAGTCGGCGACCACGATCGTGATGCCGTTGGACTCAAGTCGCTGTCGTACGGACGACGGGTCGCCGGCCACCTCGAGGTGCTGCAGGTGAGGCGTGATGATCATTCGCTGCACTTCCTGCATCACGACCGCGAGTAGATCGTGGAAGGCCTCGGGCGATGTCTCGATCTCCTCGACGTGAATCGCCACAAGCTCCGCACCGTGGGCCTGAGCGGCGTCGACAATCAGCTTCCGAGCGTTAGCCAACTCGATCTCTGCCATAAGGAAGTGCTTCCGGATGTAGCCGTACGCCCGCATGGCGTCGCCCCGCTCGTAGTGATTCGTACCTGGACGAGTGCTAGTCATCTGTCTGACCGCCGTGTCATTCGTTGCGGCCGGACAGGTCTCGCACCAGGTCCGTGATCATTGCGACAGTCAGGCCCGCAGTCAGGCAGATCACGATGAACAGTGGCGTCGTCATGTGGGCGTCCTTATCGTTGTTGTAACGCTCTGTATCCACACCATGGCGCTGCGAGGGTGGTCACCACTACAGGCAGTGCTCATCGAGCCGACCTATCGGCGGGGCCGATAGACGCGCCGGATGCGCTCGGGCTAACTTCACAGAGCCGCCTAGGGACAAGGAGTGACGATGACGGCAACGCATCCGGTGCTCAAGTCCTCCTGGTGGGATCAGCCGGAGATGCGTCCTGTCCTGGCGTCACGTGACGTCGCAGGCATCTTCCGCTGGCTGCAGCGGCACGGCTGGAGTCAGACGCAGATCGGTGCCCGCACGTGTCAGTCCCAGGGCGAGGTCTCGGAGATCCTCAACGGCCGCCACGTCAAGGCTTACGACGTCCTTGAACGCATCGCCGACGCATTCGAGATTCCCCGCGGACGGATGGGGCTCGCATACAGCTCATCTGGTCGTGGAGAGAGCGCTGAATCGCGCGAACTGACCGGTGACGATCGCAGGAACTTCGCCGGTGCGGTGGCGAGCGTGGCGTTCGGTTCGGTCAATGAGCAGGCTCGAAAATGGCTGCCCGACGTACCCAGCAGCGTGGCTTCTGTGCCGTCGGCGATTTCCGAGACCGACGTGGAACAAGTCGTGTCGATGACCGCCGAGTTCCGGAAACTCGATCAACGCTACGGCGGCGGAGCAGCGGTCGACGCTGCCCGTGGTTTCTACGGCTACGCGCGGCGGATGATCCACTCCACCGCCGATCAGCGCACACACCGGGACCTCAAGGTCTCCCTGGCCGACTTCAGCAGCATGTTGGGCTGGTCGTTCCACGACATTGGCGATCAAGCCGCAGCTCGACGCTTCTTGATGAATGCACTCGTGCTCGCGAAGGACGCCGACGAGCCCTCGCTGGCAGCATCGATCCTGTACCGCCTCGGCCGGGTAAGCATGCAGGAAGCCCAGCCTGTGGAGGCCTTGAAGATGCTTCAACTTGGCCAGCTCGCGGCACAGGACGCCGGCGATCCAGCCGAGGTCGCGAGACTCCACGCCAACGAAGCCCTGGCCTATGCGATGCTCGGCAAGCACGATCATGTAGTCGATGCTCTCGCTCGTGCAGAACACGAGATGGGCCGCGCTGACAAGCGCCGAGTATCCCCATGGACCACGCTGTACTTAACTCCTGGGGACTACTCCGGGCATCAGGCACTGGTGTACAACTCCCTGTCGGGCTACGCGAAAGATGGTGCACGGGCCCGTGAGCACGCCGTACGCGCGGTCGCATTCGCACAGCAAGCAATCACCGAATCTGGGCCCGAAAGATCGCGCCGAAGCCGGACCTTCGATCGGATCATCTTGTCGACGAACCTCCTGCGTACGAACGAGCTGGACGCCGGCATCGACGTCGCTCGTGACGTGATCAATGAAGCGCAGCATCTCCGCAGCGGCCGCGGTATGAGCCGCCTCGCCGAGATCGGCACCGCAGCCTCACAGCACACCGACAATTCGGAAGCTGTGGACCTGGTACACCAGCTCGAATCCGTCCGCACAACCGCGCCGAAGGCACTTACCGCATGACCAACCTGTCCCCAGAGCTCGACCAGCGGCTCAAACACGCTCTCAAGGGCATTTGCCAAGAAGCCGGCCTACTCCCGGACGAAGCCGAACTCATCAAGTACACGAACAACGCCGTCTACCGCCTTCCCAGCCAAGGTGTTGTCGTCAGATTCGGAGCCGGCGACCTCGCCAGCCAGCGCGCCGACCACGTCGCCCGAATCGCCACCTGGCTGGAACGCCACGACGCACCCGCTTCAAGGCTCGCGCCTGGTCTGACCCAGCCCGTCCTGTTCGAGAATTACTCAGCCACGATCTGGAAGCTCCTCGAAAGCAGCAACCCAGCATGGACCGGAGCCGAGCTGGCTGCTCCACTACTCGGCTGGCACAAGCTCGAACCGATGCCCAGCCTCAAACCCTGGGACCCCTTCAGCAGCGCCCGCAGCCGTCTCGCCATGGCCGACGGCCTCACCGCCGACGACCACGCCTGGCTCACCGAGCAGTGGGCCAACATCGAAGCCGACTACCGGGCCCTCATGCCGGACCTCCAGATGGGCCTACTCCACGGCGACGCCTACATCGGCAACCTTCTACGTGAACCCACCGGCCGCTTCGTCCTCTGCGACTTTGACGGCACGAGCATCGGCCCTCTCGCCTACGACCTGGTTGTCGCCGCTGTCAGCGCTCTACGCTTCGGCGCGAGCCAAGACCACGAAGCCCTAGCCGCCAGCTACGGCTTAGACGTCACCACCCTGACCGCCTGGCCAACCCTTAGCCGCATCCGAGAACTGGTCCTCGTCACTAGCGTCATAACCGACCTCCGCAACCGCCCCGACATCGCCAAGATTCACGCGCATCGGCTGGCCACTCTCAGATCGGGCGCAAACGAACTGTGGCACCGCTACAAGTAGTCGTGAGCGCGCCGGTCTAGAAGGGGTCACGGCTGGTCCACCCGCATCGCTGTCCGTTGCCCTCGACATCGACGACGGTGTAGTCGAACGTCGTCCCGAGTCAGGAGGGTGCTCCATTGCTCGTCGCCTACCTTCCTCCGACGTTCGTGCCGTCACGCCGGTCGGCGCGTGTGCGTGCTGCGCCGTAGACGTGTCGGGCAACCTTAAGTGCGCCGCTAGCGGTTCGGCAGTTGCATCCGAACATGAGCGCGTCGCCAGGGCCTAGCCGGCGTTAATGCATCGCGCTTGGTGAGCATTCAGCCGCATCACCAAGCGCACGTCAGACCGAAATCGGTGCTCGCTGTTCAGTCGACATGGACAGATTCATCTCGAAGCCCGTCGATTCTGTCCGGCCGGCGTGGCCATGCAACGGCGGCGACTAAACGTCGCTGCGCATGGGAGAGTGTCTTGCGGAGCGTCGCGTTGGCCAGCTGGAGCTGGGTGACTTGGCGCTGCAATCGGTCGACTTCCACGAGCAGGACGCCGACGTTCTCGGCTTCGATCACGTCGGCTGAGCGCACCCGCCGGCGGCTTCGCCAGTGCCGGAGTCGACAACGATCCGAGCAGAAGCGCTGGTCGGTTCTGGCTGCTGTGTATGTGTCGCCGCAGTGTTCGCAGACGTGCTGGCGCGCACTCAGATCGCTCCCGAACGGGGGTGGAAGGTCATCCATAAATGCTCAACGCATTTCCCGAGACCGAACCGAATACTCGTTGCAGATCGCCGCAACGCCTCGGGTGCAAGATGTGTGACAGCACTGGACCGTTCAGGATCGTAGGCCATTCCGACCCATCAGCGGAGCTGAGGTCGACATGGGCGATGGACTCGATCGGTTCATACGATCACGCACTGGCAGGGCACGAGTCCGAACGGCCGTTTGATCTCTCGCTTCACGTGGGATAGCGGTTGCAGGTTAGCAAGTTGTGAGCGCCGCTGAGTCGACGGAGCTGACGCAACTTTTGCCACGAGCTCCCACGTCACCTCCGCGGACACCATTACCTCGCCGTAGGATTGGCGCGGCTGGCGAGGAGCGCCGTTGGCCCTGCCACCTGCAGAGGAGCGAAAGGCCATGTCAGAGAATCGCCGAGATGCGACGAGGGACATAGTCTCGGGTACGTCCGGTGTGCTGGCTGAGTTGCTGACCCCAGGTATCCCCGGCGTTGGTGCTGGCGCGACACTTGCAGTCAGTACTGCGATCAGACTAGGCGAGGCGGCGCTGGAGCGGCGTCGGCGGCGTATGGGATGCGCTCTCGAGGCTGCCGCGGACATCCTGGATGTTGGTCTTCATATCCTGGAGGAACGCGCGCTCGAGTACGACGCTCGACTTGAGTTGCTCGCGCAGGTCCTGGAGGCGGCGGCCAAAACACCTATGGAGGAGAAGCTTCGGGGACTCGGCAAGGTGCTTGCACTCGGCTACCAAGACGACACCGCAGACATATCACGGGCTGCTGTGCTTGCTGCAGCCCTAGCCGATGTGGAGGCACCACATGTACGGATCCTCGCCTTGCTGCGAGCCGAGCCCACGCCAGGCGCCGACGTGCCTCAGTCGAATACACGCAGCGGGTGGAACCTCGGCCAGCTCAACGCAAGGCTGCCCGGGGATGCTGACATCCTGCCGGCTGTAGTGGCGGTCCTTGCGGGGCACGGCCTCATACTCGATGCTGCACATGCTACTTGGGACTTCATACCGCACTACACCATCTCGGCGCTGGGTCAAAGATGTTTGGAGTTGCTCGACGGCTGACGTCCAGTCCGACGAGTGGCCGGATCGCCTCGCCCTTTGTTACCTCGTTCAGGGCCTCAAGCCGCCAGTTCGATCGACCATGCTCGACCTCGGGAGTGAGTCATCGGCCGACCGGCCTTACCCGGGGCATGCTCGGCAAACCCGAACCTGGGGTCATCCTTTGCTAAACCATGCGGTGCCCTGCTTCATGCGTCCCACGGGATCAGTCGCGGACGCCTGCCCAACGCCCAGTTGACTGGTGTTGGTGCCGCTCTGCTGAAGTCGTGTGACCTTCGGCTGCAATAGAACCGCTGAAACTGAGGCTTCCTCTACATTCCGGCGTGCCTCTATCCAAAGGGCGGTGTGATCAAGGTAACATCGACCGGACCTTTGGGAGGGCTAGTGGCCGACGATCCAGTAGTCGAGGCGCTAAAGCGCATCGACACGAAGCTTGCTGCACTTCTAGCGATAGTTGTGGATGGTCATCTCCGAGACACGGAGATGGCCAAACCTCGCCCCCGAACCATCGACAAAATGCTGGTCGATGTCGGTCTGACCCAGGTCGAGGTGGCGCGCTTGCTCGGGAAGACACCCCAGGCAGTGGGACAGGTACTCCAGAAGGATAAAAAGGGGACAGGCAAGCCGCAGGCGGCCGGAGGTGGCGACAGCTAATGGCAGTCGACGACATCAACCACTTGGATGAGCTGGTGCGACTCGAGGTGCTGCGACTGCGGCGCACCACCGCGAACCAGGCTGAGACAATCATCGAACTCAGCGACGCTGGCTTCTCCGCGGGCCGTATCGCCGAGCTGCTGGGAACAACTCCGGCGACTGTGAGGAATGCCCTCGTCCGTGCCAAGAAGAACCGGGGAGGTGACTGACCCTTGCTTGCAGCACAGGAACCCACCTCACTGGAGAAGCTGATGTCAGGTGTTCTGGCGATGCTTATCGCTGAGAGGGAGGACCGATTGGCAGGCCACGACAATCGGGCTCAGGAATCGCGAAAGACTGAGGTCATCTTGTACAGTGCGGGTTTCTCATATGTGCAAATCGGTGCACTTCTAGGCAAGAAGCCCGACACTGTCAAAAAGACGATCGCGCGCGCGAAGGCAAGATCCGCTCAGATGACTGGTGATGATGGCTGACAGGAAACCAGCTGACGCGTCCGTGACAGAGGAACTCCTACTCGGGATTCTGACGCTGTTGGCTGATGAACGGGAGCAACGCATCAAGGATTCGTCGTCCGAGCCGCGAACTGAGCTGCTGCTGAGCAACGCCGGGTTAGGCAACGATGTCATCGCTCGCGCTGTCAACAAGAACCCCGACGCGGTTCGTATGGTCATCGCTCGAGCTAAGAAGTCGGTGCCGGCCAAGAAGGCGACCGCTCGAAAGACCACACCGAAGGCTGGTTGAGCATGCCAGAAACCCCTGACCTATTCGCCGAGGTTGCCAACCTGCGCGATCAGGTCGACGACATGGCGCGGAGCGTCTCTGCAATCGCCCGTAAAAGCGGCGTACGCGAGGACATCATGGAGGCAATGGATCGAGATCAGACGCTCGCCCGCATCTTCCTCCTGGTTGATGGCCGGAGAACCCAAGGTGACATAGTTAGGGAGTCCGCGCAGTCGGGTCCGAAGGTCTCTCAGGCGAGCGTCTCCCGGAAGCTTGAAAGTCTCGTGCAGGACTGGGATCTCGTTCGTCCGACGAGCCGCGGGAAGGATGGCATCCGGTACGTTCATACTTCGCTAGCAAAGGATCTCCGCATTGCGCGACTGCTCCAAAAGAAGCTAAAACCGGTGAAGAGCGCAGCCAAGGTGACGGTGAAGAAGTCTCCGAGAGCGGGCGGCTGATATGGCATCACCGGAGAACCAGGCGATTCGGGCGATCTTGAATCGGTTCCGTGAGCGGGGCTGGTCAGGAGACCAAGGTGGGTGCTCGGTGGCGTTGGCGGGTGCGATCTTGGATGACGCCTCCCTGCTCGACCGGCCGCAAGATCTGGGCGCATTGGTTCCCGAGGCTTTTCAGGTCGCGCACGGGCTAACAGGGCTCGACGTGGTCGTCGAGATCGAGCCCCTTCGGGCGCAATTGAGTGTGTTGGCTATAGAGCACCTTAAGGGAGCTCGTTTGCCGCTGATCCAACTTGACCAAATCGACACCTTCGCTCGTGTCTCGGAGGTCCCGCCCAGCGCAGTAATGGACTTGTGCCCGTTGGACCTACTCGAAGACGATGTCGAACGCATGATCGCGACGGTTATCGGCGAACCCTTCCGTCAGAAGGATTGGGGCGGTGAACTGGATGACCTCTTCACGCAGAGTGTCCAACTCGACGGACGAGCAGTTCGTGCGTCGTTCATGCTCAAGGGACGCGGTCTCGGGTCCGTGATGAAGATGAAGGATCTCGGCGCCAACGGTGATCAAGTGATGCGGATGGTGAGGCAGCCGGCTGAGTTGTTCGTTGTCCAACATGTGAACCGGATCGACGCCAGCGTGTACTCGCATCTCGAGGACGCCATCGTCGCTCGCAGAGCGGAAGGTCACGAGGTGGTCGGCTCGGTCTGGGATGGTGTCGCGGTTGCCCGTCTCGGGGTTGCGTACGGCCTGATGGACCCAAAGTCCGGGCAGATTCGGACAGAGGCGTTGCGGACAAAGTAGGTCGGCCCGGGCAGGTGCATGTCACGATGAAGTTGTGAGCAGCCACGTGCCGAGCAGGCTCCGTATCACCGATCTCGGTGGCACGGAGCAACGCGCTGTGCGCCGCTTGCTGGACCTCTTCCGCGACCACGGGTGGTCGGACACCTCAAACGCCGCCCTGGCCGCAGCACAGCGTCTAGCCGATTCGAGAACTGGGATCACGCCAAAGAACTTGGCGTCCGGTCTCCCAGACACTTTCTACCTTCGGAACGGAGTCACGAAACGTCAGTTGACTGAGGCCTTGAGCGACCTCGTTCCCGTGCGACAGCGGTAACGATGCATGAGGCGGGGCGTGTCCAGCACCAAGCACACCGTTCCTTGCCTGGGTGTGGCTGAACTGTGGCTAGCGCGTCCCGCGACCGCTACGCGGGCTCTCACGTCACCTCCTGTGAGTGTTGTTGTGGCTGGTCTGGGACTGGCTGGCAGGGTAGGTGCTGGTCTCTTCTTCTCGTTAGCGCGGAGCCTTGCCGGCCTTGGCATCGGGCGGTTGGGAGAGCATGAGCGGATCGCGGGCCGGGAGGTGTCGCGAGATGAGCGAGGAGCCTGGCGCAGACGAGCGGGTCGTAAGGCGCGCGGTGCGGCACCAGGTCGGCCGGAAGGCATCTGGGTAGCCCGAACGCGTCGATAGGCGCTCCGATCTAGATGACTCGCGGCCCGGAAGCAGCCGTCGCTCGAGCTTGAGACTGTCGACGACACGAGCACGTTGAGAGCCGGCAGTTCGCGGCTGAGCACCCCGAGATCGACGCGGGCGTCTTGGGCAATGAACACATGTCGCTCAGCGCCTGTCGCAGTTCGGCTTCGATGTCGGCAACAACCGGAGCGTCTACGATCGGTGGCCATGGCGGCTACCCAATTTGAGTCCGGTCGGCCTTATGTCCGCCGCTTGGCGTGCAAGCACGGGAACTGCTGTTCTGACCCGCTGGCGCGCCGTCGTCCGTGTGCCGCGCGGCGCAGAGTCGCAGCCGGCCTCGAGCAGGCTTGACGATTCTGCGTGTACGCCGAATTCTTGCCGGTTGAAATCTAGGCCGGAGCGCTAGGTTTCGCTACCCTTCGGAGGGTCGCCGTGTATGCGCGGTGCACCTTGGGGTGGTGTGCAATGGGGGGAAGTGAAGCGATGCGGCGAGTCGTGTCGTGGCAAAGTTTGGTTGGCGACTACCTTGGACGCCTTTTCGTCTGGCTCGTCTGCGCGTTGATTGCTGGACTCCTGCCCTTCTTTGTGTCCTTCTGGGTTCTCGAAGATTGGCGCGAGGCGTTGTGGCGTGGAGATCTACTGATCTTGACGATAGCTATCGTTGGGTCCGCCGGGCGCGATCTTTGGTTATCCAAGGGAGTGGGCGCACTCCCGCTCACGCTCGAAATTGGCGCGATCGTTGTAGTGTTTCTCTTCTCGGCAATACTATTCCCGCTGTCGCTAATGAACGATCTCGCTCAACTGTCGCATACGCCGCTGCCCGCCAGACATCTCACGAAGGACGCCGTGCTGGAGTACTCAGAGTGGCTCTTCGTTTCTTCCGTGCTGATTTCCTTGTGTGTGCTTTACAGTACGCGCGAGACACGTCGCAGCGGGGCAGTCAATAAGTCCAAATTCCGGTTAGGCGAAGAGCGATGAGTCTGGATCTCTTAGTCGGCCTCGCGAGTACACTCGCGAGCGTACTCGCGGTTGCTGGTGCGACCCTCACTCGACGAGAACGAGCGAGCGGAGTGCATTCACCTAGGTTGCGCGCGCGTCGCCTGATGACTGCTTTGCTATTGGTCACCGTGATCACCGTCCTCATTGCGAGCACCCTATTTGCAGTCAGGCGCTTCATCCTTCCGCCCGGCGAGAGTTCCTGTCGGGTCACCGGCAAGATTTTGGTGCCATACAGCGGGTCGACGGTTGATCTGACGACCAGAATCTCTGGAGTGACCACTAATGATTGCTCAAACGTCACGCTCTGGTTGGTCGTGAGCCCAGATGGTTCCCTGTCTTATCCGCTCACTCGTCTTATCCCAAGAGACGATGCGTGGCAGGCGCGTGAATCGTGTCTTCAGGCTTTCTCGCCGCAGCGGACGGACCTCGTTCTTCTGGCGGCGGAGTCAGTTGCGGACCGTATCCTGACAGAAAGTTTCGTCAGCGGGAAGGCTCTGTCAGCGTTGCCGAACAAAACAGTCGTCCTGGATAGAGTCACGGTCATTGTTCGCCAAGTTCCGCTATGTTAGTCGGCTCATTGGTTCTCAACGGTTTTCTCAAGCGCGGTGCGCGACAAACGTTTGGCGGCCTGATGTGACTCAGAAGAGGGCTAAGTCGTCACTCAACTGCACCCTGTGCCGGAGAGATAGTATAGGAGCAAGGTGCCGCCGGGCCATCGTCTCGGGTCCTTCAAGCCATGTCCCATTCTTTCGCGATTCGGTCAATCTCGTCATTCAATAGGACCGCGACATCCTGTCGATACTTGATGACTGGTGTTCCAATCGACCCGGCCAGTATCGGCGTAAGTTCCAAATCGTCTCGTAAGCTCGGATTCAGATGCGGGCGCAGTGTCTTGTACCAAGGCGTCGTGAGAAAAGATCGAAGACGATCCATTTGTGGCGAGTTGGATTCAGCCTCGCGCAGTCCCTCGCGCCATTCAGCTAACATGGCTAGGCGATCCTTGTGTAACTGTCGGCGGCGCTCAAGTTGCCAAGTTACCCACGGCGCTACAAGAGACGCGATGCCGCCGGACAGTAGGCCGGCGCCCGCGCCGATCAACGCAGTCTGAACTCCGGTGTCCACAGGCCCATTGTGACCCCTCGCCTTGCCGGGCGCTATATGACCTAGCGAGCGCTTGACTCCTCGGTCTGGTTGGAAGCTTGCAAGGTCTTGCGTTGACAGATGTCGGTGTGCTTGCTCCCCGCCAGCCCACCTGGGTGGGTAGGCCAACCCGGGGTCTGCCGGACGCTCGAAGCGAGGAGCTCGTCGTCGTGTACTTGTCACCCCGACCGGCAAGGGCGCAGGAACAAGTCGCCAACGCGAGGCTCATCGAGGCTGCTTGCCGGTCAGTTGATGCACGGCAGGAGATACCTCGCGGTATGCTCGGCTCACCAATCACCGCGGTGTAGGACGAGCATGGGATCTCCCGTTGCGCGCTCTGTCCAGTGGCGATGTGTTACTGCTGGGCGACTGCGCCTCCGCAGGAGTTCGATGAAGCTGCGTTGCGCCGAGGGTGGAGCGAGGTGACTCCGGCCCTTTCCGGCCGGCAAGCTGGCTGTCCTCTACGAGCATCGAGGTGATATCCGAGGACGCGGCAGACGCGAGGTGACGCTGGAGACGGATCGGCCTGATGGTGTCGTCCGGGAGCGCTGGCTCGGAGTCCTGGATCCAACTGAGAGATTTGCTCCTGAGTACCTGATTCTGACGTCGAAGTGTTGCTGCAGGCAAATTCTTGCTCCGTCACAGCTCCGTGAGACGTTAGCAGGCGACGATCATTGTCGAACATCGATGAGAGGTAAACCTGCAGGTCAGAGCTCGCTTTCGGTCCTCCGTCACGTGATGTCAGCGTGACCGGAAGAGATCTACACCATCTTCGAAGGCACCTCGGAGATCCAGTGGCTGGTGATAGCGCGAGCCATCTCAGGTATGCGGACCAGGTAGGTAGATCCGGGGGAGGGGGTAAGTAGCCCCTCGCCCGCTACGCAGGTGCTCCGTCGGTCCGCTCCTCCCGCACCTGCTACGCGTGCACCCACCCACCCCCGGCTCGTCGCCGGTGCATCCTTTGCGGCTGCCGCCGGGACCTTCCGGCTATCGCTGGACTTGTGGGCTGCCGCCCGCGGTGCGCTCGCCATCGCCCGCGGGTGCGCTCGCTATCGCTTGCGATGCGCTCGTTATCGCTTGCGTGTGAGTGCAGCGTGCTGTCGGCCGACCGCGATCAGCAGGTGACCCGGCGAGCGGAGGATGAGCGCGTTGCCCGGTCTGGCCGTCTGTTCGGTTGTCTGCGCCGCGTGCTCGTGCCGCACCGCATGCATAGCGTTCTCCCGGCCGGAGACGTGCTGCTGTCGCCCGCGCAGGTCCGTCTTCGGGACTGTCACGCGGTGTGACCGCCGTGTGTCTTGGTGCCGCCAAGTTCGGTGTCTGGTCACCCTGCAGGGGTGATGCCGCGATGTACCTCTCGGTATCAGTGTGGGGGCGTGCCCATGAACCTGGCCCGCACTCTCGGGCCCGACATCATCGGTGACGACTGCACGGGCTGGTGGGTCTGTGTCGCCCGCCCGGGTGATTGGGGCCGTCATTGCGGTGGCGATCGTCGGAGCGGTGCGTGGGCTGCCTGACATGGACGAGCTCGAGGCTGCCGAGGGCGGCGCCTGCCGATGACCGGCACCCCTACCGGCGACAGCGACTGACCAGCCTGCCGGTGAGGTCAGTGGATGTCCGGCCGGCAGGCGAGTGGCTACGTATCAAGCGGGGTGGGTGCAACGGGTGCTGTCAGCGGTGGGGAGTCGGGGCGGGCGGTTCGGGGTGAGGCTCGGTGGCCGAGTGTGGCCGCCGTACTGGTGGGGATCTTGTTGACACTCGCGCGGCCGAAGGAGATGCGGCTGGCGCCGGTGTGGGTGCTGCCGGGGGTCGAGGTCGTGCTGCTGGCGGTGCTGATCGCACGGGATCCGGGGCGGATCGACAAGCGGTCGTCGCTCCTGCGCGGGGTGTCGATCGTGGTCGTCGCCTTGCTGGTGCTGGACGCGATGGTGGCGACGGTGCGACTCATCGCGGTGCTGATCCGCGGCGGATCGATGACGAACTCACCTGAGAAGCTACTCGCGGCCGGCGGGGTGGTGTGGTTGTCGAACCTGATCGTGTTCGCCTTGCTGTACTGGGAACTGGACGCCGGCGGCGCTGCCAACCGGGCCCACCGGATGCCGCGGTACCTCGACCTGGCGTTCACGCAGCAGCTCAGCCCGGAGGTCGCGCGACCAGGTTGGCGGCCCGGATTCGGCGACTACCTGTACCTGGCGATGACAACGTCCACCGCGTTCAGCCCGACCGACGTGATGCCCCTCGCGCTGTGGGCCAAGATGGCCATGGGTCTCCAGTCGCTGATCTCGCTGGCCGTGGTCGGCCTCGTCGTAGCGCGCGCGGTCAACGTCTTCACCTGACGCAGCGCACTCCGCTCCCCGAGGAGGGGACCGAGGACGTCGGGACCGCCCAATCATCACTGGCGGATGATTCATCGTTGGGCACTCCAGCGGATCGTGGAGGAGTTCTGCGACTGTGAAGGAGCACTGTGACCGCGCAGACGGACGAGAGCCCGCACGTCGTCGTACTCGGCGGCGGGCTGGCCAGGGTGGGGTGCGCGCACCGCCTCGCGGACGAGGGGGTCCGGGTCACGCTGGTCGACCGCAACGACTATCACCAGTTCCAGCCGTTGCTCTACCAGGTCGCTACGTCGCAACTGCCGGCCGAGGACATCGCCCGGCCGCACCGGACCATCTTCCGCGAGCACCCGACGGTCGGGATCCGCACCGCGGACGTCGCGGAGATCGACGTCGCGAACCGCACTCTGACGCTGTCCGACGGCGATCGGATCACCGGCACGCACCTGGTCGTCGCGGCCGGCGCCCGGCCCGAGTACTTCGGGGTGCCGGGCGCGGCCGAGCACGCGTTCCCGCTCTACTCGGTCGCCGACGCGGAGCGGTTGCGGCGGCACCTGCAGTCGACGATCCACACCGGCTCGGAAACAGCGGGGGCCCTCGACGTCGTGGTGGTCGGTGGCGGCCCGACCGGCGTCGAGATCACCGGAGCACTGACCGAACTGATGGCCGCGCTGGTTGCCACGGAACGGATCTCGAAGCCAGGGACGATCATCGTGGTCGAGCGCGGCAAGACGTTGCTCGGTGCGTTCTCCAAGAAGTCCCACAAGTACGCGCGCAAGCGGCTCGCCGAACACGGCGCCGACCCGCGACTGGGGACGGGAGTCGCCGCGGTGCACGCGGACCGGGTCGAGCTCGACGACGGGTCGACGATCAGGACCCGGACGGTCATCTGGGGTGGCGGTGAGTCGGCCGCGTCCGTGGTGGGCAGCACGACCGGGCTGACCATCGGACGCGGCGGGCGGATCGACGTACAGCCGGATCTCGGCGTGGAAGGGCGTCCGCACGTCTACGCGATCGGCGATGTCGCGAACATCCCGGGCAGGCACGGCACGATCCTGCCGCAGCTGGGATCGGTGGCGCAGCAGTCCGGCGTGTGGGCCGCCGACAACATCCTGCGTGAGCTGCACGGGGACAAACGCAAACCGTTCCACTACAAGGACAAAGGCATCATGGCGATGATCGGTCGGAACGCGGCCGTCGCCGAGGTCGGCCGGCACCGGCACCAGGTGGAGGGTCCGGTCGCGTTCGCGGCCTGGCTCGGCGTGCACGCGATGCTGCTGAGCGGTGCGCACAGCAAGACCGACGCCTTCGTATCCTGGGCCTGGGACTACTTCGACCGCGACCACGCCGCGACGGTCGAATGGTCGGGCACACCGCGGCGGATCGCCTGGGGTGACGAGTCCGCCGACATCCCGCATATCATCGTCGATGAACTTGCTCAGTCTCCGATCCAGGGCATCCGCCAGCCGCCCAACCCGGCCGGCACCCGATCGGCGGCGGCCGGGCCCCAGGTCCCCGGTTCGTAGGTGTGGATCGGCGTCGGTGCGTCGAGCAACGGCTGCATCACCCGCCAGGTCTCCTCGACTGCGTCCTGCCGCGTGAAGCGCGTGCTCTGGCCGGTCATCGCCGCGTGCAGCAGAACCTCGTACGGCGTGGGACCCTCGCCACCCTCTTCGCCGAACTCCATGTCGAGCTCGATCGGCATGATCCGGGCCGCGTCGGCACGATGCGCGTCCACCTGGATCCTGACTCCGGTGGACGGGTCGAGCCTGATCACCAACTGGTTCGGCTCGGCGATGTGGCCACTGGGACCGAAGCCCAGCCGTGGTGGCCGTTTGAACACCAGGCGCAGTTCGGTCTGCGTCACCGGCAGTCGTTTGCCGGTCCGGATGAAGAACGGCACACCGGCCCACCGCCAGTTCTCGATGTCGAGGCGGAGCGCGGCGTACGTCTCGGTGGTCGAGTTCTTCGCGACTCCGTCAATGCCGAGGTAGCCGTCGTACTGGCCACGGATGTAGTGCGCGGGATCGGCTTCCTCCACGGCACGGAACAGCGTGGTGGTCGCATCCTTGAGGGTGGTGGGATCGCCGCGCGACGGTGGCTCCATCGCGGCAGCCGCGACGACCTGCATCAAATGGTTGACGACCACGTCGCGCAGCGCGCCGACCGGATCGTAGAAATGGCCGCGGTCCTCGACGCCGAAGTCCTCGGCCATCGTGATCTGGACACACTCGAGGTAGTTGCGGCTCCACAGCGGTTCGAGGACGGCGTTCGCGAACCGCAGGTACAAGATCTCCTCCAGCCCCATCTTCCCCAGGTAGTGGTCGATCCGGTACAGCTGCGACTCGTCGATGTACTGGTGCAGCTGATCGGCCAGGTCCCGGGCGGAACGCCGATCGTGGCCGAACGGCTTCTCGACGACGACCCGGGCATGGGTGGTCAGCCCGGCATCTGCCAGGCCCTGAACTACCCGGCCGAACAGGAACGGCGGGATCTCGAGGTAGAACACCGGCGTCTCAGCGCCCCTGATCGCGTCGCCGACGCGTTCGTAGACGGAAGCGTCGGCGAGGTCGCCGCTGACATACGACAGCCGGGCCACGAGGCTGTCGAAGACGGACTTGTCGATGGTGATCCCCGTGCCCTCGATCGACGTCCTGGCCCGCTCGATCAGCTGGTCGAGGGTCCAGTCGTCCGCCGCCACCCCGACGATCGGGCAGCTGAGCAGACCGCGCGCCTCCAGCCGGTAGAGCGAGCGGAACGTCATCACCTTGGCCAGGTCGCCGGTGATGCCGAAGATGACCAGTACGTCCGCGGTCCGCGGGTCCGTTGCCGCCGATGTCATACCTGTCCTCCCTCCGCGTCAGGCCGTCCGGTCTTCGCCTGACGATCAGGTTTTGCCGACGGCGGTCGACGCGTCACGCGGTACGACGGGTCAAGGATCGGGTCAACACCGTCAGTCGCGGCGATCCTCGCGGCGGTCTCGCCGGTCCTCACGCCGGTCACCGCGATCGTCTCGCCGGTCGTCGCGGCGGTCGCGGCGGCGGTGGATGCCATGTGCGACGACCACGGCACCTCCCACGGCTGCTATGGTCCTGCGCCTGCGTCGGGCTCCGAGCGGCATGGCTGATCCTCCTAGCTCTTCTTGGTCTCGTCGGCCTCTGCGGCGTCGGCCTCGATCGCGGCGAGTACGGCCTGGACCGGGATGCGTCCGCTTGCGGCCAGCTGGCCGCCGGCGTGGCGTACCGCCGCACCGAACGGCGCGGCCCACAGGTTCTCCCAGACGAGTACGGCGGCCGAGCTGCCGGGCTCGATGGTCTCGGCGAGGTCCTCGACGTCCTGCTCACTGAGCAGCATTGCGATACCGGTCTCGAACGCCCGCAGCTGCCCGATCTCGCTGTCTTCCAGATCAGTCGACTCGAACGCCTCGAAGCTGCCGTCCGCGTCCTTCATGAGGAACAGCAGGTCGAGGATCCGGATCAGGCCCCGGTCGACGTACTCGGCGAGGATCGGCGCGATCTCTCCGGTCAGCTTCGTACCCGGGAATTCGACGACGACCCAGTCGACCGGCCCCAACTCATCGATAGTGGCACTCATGCTCTACCTCCGGCGGTCAGAGTTGTTCGATGGCTCCGATCCGGGAGCACCCGGATCTGGGTACTGCACCGACGATCCGGCAGAACCCGGATCACCGCATCACCCCTGCGGGACGATTGGCGTCGCGAACCGTGCGGCGGTGTGGGGCGCGACGGCAACCGAGAAACCGAATGTCCTGCTGATCGACTGGGGGTCAACGCCTCGGTAGCATCCGGACATGACGGACGACCAGGTCCACGCCGCTTTGGCCGAGCTCACCCGGATGGCGCAGGAGTCGGCTGAGGCGTACTTCGCTGGCGATCTTGACGCGTACGAAGGCGTGCTGCATCACGCGGATGACTTCACGCTGATGCCGCCGTTCGGTGGGCCGACCAGGTCGGGCTTCGTGTTGGACGATGAAGCGCGCCAGGCCACCAGGGCCACCTTCCGTGGTGGCGAGGTGGAGGTTGAGGTCGACGCGTCGTACGTGACTGACGAGCTGGCCGTGCTCGCGGTGGTGGAGCGACAGCGCGGCTTGGTGGGAGAACTGCCGGAGCAGGACTGGTCCCTGCGCGTCACGCTCGCGTTCCGACGCGACGGTGGACAATGGCGGCTCGTCCACCGGCATGCGGACGCACTGGTCCACACCATCGGCTGGAGCACGCTCTCACAGCTCGCCCGCGGCGAACTGACGGACTGAAAGCCGCGCCTGTCGAAGCGGCAGGGTTTGTTGGGTGGGGAGGTTATTGGCCGGTCAGGGTGGCAACGGTTGGGGCGAGGGTTGCGGCGGAGTTGGCGCCGATTACGAAGTAGGTGAAGCCGATTTCTTCGCGGCGGCGGTGGATTTCTTCGGTGGCTGCGGAGGGGTCGCTTGGGAGGATGACTAGTGAGTCGGCGGCGCGGAGTGCTGCGGTGTCGAGGTTGGGGGCTGCCATGAACGGGGCGACGGCGTCACCTACGGCGGCGACGTGTTGGGCCAGTTCGATGTCCCGGTGGCCGGTGAAGTCGCGTACCCGGTTTGTGGTTTCGGCTCGGTCGTCGTCCGTGGCGAGTACGAACGTGGCTGCGTCGGCGACCTCGAGTGCCAGTGCCTGCGACTTTGGTCCGCTTACCGCCATGACGACCGGTGTGTGCAGGTCGGGGCCGTCGAACTTGCGCAGGGCGGCCACGGTGTCGCGCATTCTGGTACGGCGCTCGGCTGGGGAGACGGCGGGCAGGCCCAGCTCGACTTCGATGCCGGGGCGGCCGGCGCCGATGCCCATTTCGAAGCGGCCGTCGGTGAGGACTGAGAGTGAATGAGCCTCCCATGCTGTGCTCCATGGTTCGCGCAGGGCGGCGGCGTACACCCACGAGCCGATCCGGAGATCGGTGAGCGCGGCCGCGGTTGCCAGCGTGGGGCCGAGCGCTGGCTGCCAGGTGGGGACGTCGGGCATCAGCAAGGTTGAGTACCCGCTGTCGGCGATGCGTCGCACGCTGTCCCGCCACGTCGGCAGGTCAGACGTGATCGGCGCAACGACGCCAAATCGGAAGGGCCTGGGCTTGGCCTGGTCGGGCATCGTGGTTCTCCTTGGGTGTGGGGCCTTGTTCTGTCCTGTTGTCCTCTCCACGAACCGGCCATGCAGGATTCGACATCGCTGCACCAGAACCTTCGCGTCCCGGGGCCGGCTGGGGTGGAGTACGTCGGCGTCGTACACCTGCCAGATTTTCGGCGTCGGTCCGTGGTGGGGAAGGGCGGGCGGTCGTAGTGTCGGGAGCGGCGGCGGGTGACGTCGTCGCGCGTTGGGAGGGGAAGAACGATGGTTGATTCGGTCGCGCCGCACGGGCTTCACCATGTGACTGCTATCGCGGAGGATCCGCAGCGTAACGTCGACTTCTACACCACGGTGCTGGGGCTGCGTCTGGTCAAGCGGACCGTCAACTTCGACGCTCCGGATACCTATCACTTGTACTACGGAGATGCCTCGGGCCGGCCGTCGACGCTGTTGACGTTCTTTCCGTGGCCCGGAGCGCCGAACGGCAAGCAGGGCACCGGTCTCACGACGGCCACCGCGTTCAGCGTCCCGCCGGAGTCCCTCGGGTGGTGGCAACAGAGACTGGACGACCTCGGGGTCGACGCGGACGCGCCGGTCGCCGGCTCCGACCAGGAGGTCCTGCGGCTGCGCGATCCCGACGGGCTGGTGATCGAGCTGGTCGCGTCCGACGGTGACAGCCGATCCGGTTGGGACGGCGTCGCCGCCATACCGTTCGACAACGCGATCCGGGGCCTCTTCTCGGTGACGATGACCGAGCAGCAGCTCGACCCGACGGCGGAGATGCTCGCGGGCATGCTGGGGATGCGGCACGGCCAGGACACCAGCGACGGGTCGCGGTTCGTGATGTCCGGGGGAGCGGAGGGTACGGCGGTGGACGTCCGACCGAGCCAGGCCGCTCGCGGTGTCCAGGCCGCCGGAACCGTCCACCACATCGCGTTCCGGGCACCTGACGGCGAGACCCAGGCGAAATGGCGGATGGAGCTGATCGAGGCCGGCGTACAGGTCACCGAGATCCTCGACCGGCAGTACTTCACGTCGATCTACTTCCGTGAACCGGGCGGAGTCCTGCTCGAGATCGCGACCGACCAGCCGGGCTTCACAGTGGACGAGCCGCTGCTGGAACTCGGCCAGCACCTGAAGCTTCCGCCCTGGCTCGAGCCGGACCGCGAGCAGATCCAGGCCTCGTTGCCCCAGCTGCGTGTACCACCGCAGCCGCACGAAGCCGGCTGATGAGCGAGGACCCGCTCCGGCGGCCGCACGTCTGGCTTCCGGGCTCGTCCGACCCACCGCTGCTGTTGCTGCATGGCACGGGTGGCGACGAGCACGATCTCCTCGTACTGCGGGAGCACCTCGCACCCGACGCGGCCGTGCTGTCGCCGCGGGGGACCGTGTCCGAGCAGGGAATGGCACGGTTCTTCCGCAGGCTCAGGGAGGGCGTGTTCGACGAGGACGACCTTCGGCTGCGCGCCGACGAACTCGCCGCCTTTCTGACCGCCGCCGAGCAGAAGTACGACGTGCCTGCTGGTTCGTGGATGGCGGTTGGCTTCTCCAACGGCGCCAACATCGCCTCCGCGCTGCTCCTACGCCATCCCGAGTCGCTCGCCGGCGCCGTACTGCTGGCGGCAATGGTGCCCTTCGCGGCGGATGGGCCGGAGGACCACGCACTCGCCGGCAAGCGAGTGCTGATCGTCAACGGTGACAGGGACCCGATGGCGACGCCGCAGCAGACCAGCAGGCTGGCCGAGCAACTCCGACGCCGAGACGCCGATGTTGGACTGCTGTCGTTCGCCGGCGGCCACACCATCGACGCCGGCGTACTGCCCGACATCAAGGCGTTCATCGAGGTGGGTCGCGCGAACTGAGAAACGCCCATACCTCGGACAGTCAATGGGTGATCGGCGGATACTCTCGGTCCGGTCGGCAGATGGAGGTCGGGGTATGGAGTTGCGCCAGCTGCGTCATTTCATTGCGCTTGCGGAGGAGCGGAGTGTGACCGGCGCGGCCCGTCGGGAGTTGATCGTGCAGTCGGGACTGTCGAACTCCCTGCAGTCGTTGGAGCGCGAGCTGGGCACCGAGCTGTACCTGCGCGGTACGCGGCCGGTGCGGCTCACCGCCACAGGGGAGGCCCTGGTGGCGCCGGCGCGCGAGGCGTTGCGTGCCGCGGAGACCGCTCGTCGCGCGGTGCAGGAGACCCGGGACGTGCTCGTCGGTCGGCTCCGACTCGGGATCGCCCTCTCCGCGCAGTACCTCGTTCCGTTCGCGGGCTACCTCGGCGCGTTCCTGCGTGACCACCCCGGCGTCGACGTGCGGATGCGTGGCACCGCCGCACTGGACATGCTGGACATGGTGGAGAACGGCGAACTCGACTGCGCGATCGGACCGGCGCTGGAGCAACGCGGCCGGTTGCGCCTGACCTCGCTGGCCAGCGAGCCGCTGGCGTTGACCTGCCGCACCGATCATGAGCTTGCAGGCCGAGACAGCGTGACGGTCGCCGACCTCGCCGGCGAGCGCTTCGTCGACGTACCGCCGGGCTGGACCGCGCGGCTGCTCTGCGATGCCCTGTTCGCCGGAGCCGGACTTACCCGGCGGATCGTCGCGGAGGCCGGCGACTGGGAGGTGCTGCTGGAGATGATTGCCGCCGGCGCCGGTATCGGGTTCACCCCGGTGGGCCTGCAGTACAAGGTCCTGACCGCTCCCGACAGCCCGCTGCGTCACGTTCGAGTGGAAGGCGCCCAGATGGATCGCCACCTCTACCTGATCCTGCCGCCGCGCGCCGAGACGAGCCCTGCGGCCGCAGCGTTCGCAGCGGGCATGTTGGCCCTGCACGGCGCCGACTGAGGGGGTCCGGCCTCGGCATCTCCAGGAGAGATGGAAGGCATCTCATCCAGGCCCACGAAGTCCGGCATCGGCCTTCGCAGGCAGGAGGTTCTCACGAGTGGAAGCACCATTCGCTCGCGAGAGGTTGGAAATGAGTACAGCTACACGTTCGTCCCGCGTCGCAGTCGCCAGCACCAGCAGGCATCTGGCCGGTTTCTGGTTCGTGGGCGCCGCGTTCCTGACGTTGATGGCCTTCGGCACCGTTCCCACTCCGCTGTGGCCGATCTACCAGGTCCGGGATCACTTCGGTCCGACGACGGTGACGATCGCCTTCGCCGTGCTGGTCATCGGCACCGGCGCCAGTTTCCGGCTGCTGGGCCACTTGTCCGATCGGCTGGGCCGCCGCCGGGTGATCGTGCCCGGGCTCCTGGTCGCGATCCTCGCCGACGCAGTGCTGGCCTTCTGGCCCGACCTGCCCGGCCTGATCGTCGGCCGGGTGTTGACCGGGGTGGCGATCGGCCTGATGGCATCGACCGCGACGGCCTATCTCAGCGATCTGTACCACCAGGCGCGGCCCGGGCGCGACGGATCGGCGGTCCCCGCACTGGTCGCCACCGCTGTCAATCTGGGTGGTCTCGCACTCGGCCCGCTGGCAGCGGGAATCCTGGCCCAATGGGCGCCGTCGCCCTTGCGTACGCCGTACATCATCTTCGGAGCGCTCATGGCCGGGCTGCTCGTACTCGTGCTGGCCAGTCCGGAGACCATCGACACCGCGGCCGCGGACCAGGACCGGCCGGTGCGGTTCGCTCTGCGTCCAGGACAGCGCGCGGCCTTCGGGGCGGCAGCAGCCGTCGGGTTCTTCGCGTTCGCCGTGATGGGGCTGTTCTCCTCGCTCGGCGCGATCATCGTGCGCGGCGAGCTCGGCATCACGTCGTACTTCGTTGCCGGCCTTGCACCGTTCGCCGCCTTCGCCGCATCAGCCGTCGCGCAGCTCGCGCTCGGCAAGCTCGCCCACTCGACGGTCCTCCTGATCGGCGGGCTGCTGTTCCCGATCGGCCTGGCGCTGACCGCCGTCTCGCTCTACCAGCCGACGCTCTGGCTGGCGCTCACGTCCGCGGCCCTGGCCGGCGCCGGCGCGGGTCTGCTCATCAAGAGCGGCGTGACCGAGGCCGCGATCGCCGCCGTACCCGCTTCACGCGCCGGCGTACTCGCCATGTTCTTCATCATCGCCTACGTCGGCATGGGCCTGCCCTCGATCGCGTTCAGCCTGGTCATCCAGCACGTCGCCCTCCGACCATCGATGATCGGATTCGCCACCGTACTGTCCGCCGGCGCCTTCATCTCCATCATCATCGCCCGACGATCGACCGCCGCCTCCACCCACCTGAGTCCGCAAGCCGCGAGGTAACGGTGTCAGACGCTGCGGAGGGATGTGGTGGTCTTGCCGGTCCGTTGGCGTAGCAGCGTGCGGAGGGTGTTGGGCTGTTCGTAGCCGACCCTGCGGGCGATCGTCTCCAGGGACTGGTCGGTGGTGCGTAGGAGATGGATGGCGCGTTCGATTCTCAGGTCCTGGATGAAGCGGACAGGGGAGGTGCCCATGGTCCGCTGGACGGTTCGCTGGAGGGTGCGCTCGCTGACTCCGAGGCGCCGCGCGGCTTCGGGGATGCTGATCGCCTCGCCGAGGTGGTCGCGGGCCCAGCGTTCGAACGCGGCGACGACGGGGTCGAACTGGGCCAGCGCGCTGGGCATGATGTACGGCGCCTGCGACGGGCGCTCGTCGACGACGAGATACTGAGCGACGAGGTCGGCGACGGTGGGGCTGCCGGCGCGGACGAGTGCGAGCGCCAGGTCGAGATGGCCGAACGCGGCTCCGGCGGTGGTGACCTGGTCCTCGTGGACCACCATGCTGTTCTGATCGAGATGGATCTGCGGGTAGCGAGCGCGGAAGGCCGGTGCCAGCCACCAGGTGGTCGTCGCCCGCAGTCCGTCCAGGACGCCGGCCTCGGCGAGCAGGAAGGTACCGGCGCAGGCGGAGGCGATCGCCGCGCCCCGTCCATGGGTCTTGGCGATCAGCTCCCGTGCGGGCAACGATTTCTCGCCACCGACGAGTTCGACCAGGGCATCAGGCTGCCGCTCGTTGATGGCCGGTACGACGAGGAGATCCGCCGGATCGGCCCGGGTGACGGGCTCGCAATCCACGCTCAGCCCGGCCGACGTACGCACCCGGGACTCGAACCCGATGGTCGTGACGTTCCAGCGGGGAGCTTCGGCCAGTTGTTCCGCCATGGCGTTCGCGGTGTCCAGTACGTCGAGGATCGCCGTCAGACCGGAGTCGAACACGTCCTCGTTGACCAGAACCGCAATCTCCACGTCGGAAACCCTATCAATCGTGTCGTTTCCGCCCCTGACGTGACGACGGACCACCGACGTACGTTGTGGCGAGCGCTGGAATGTCCCGGCGCTTTCCCGGAGGTCTGATGCGTCGCCAGCGTGAGGGCAGCGCTGCACTGCACGGCAGGCGCAGCGAGTGCGTGATCCTCGAAGATCTGGTCGCCGGCGCAAGGGCGGGCCGGAGTCAGGTGCTGGTGCTGCGCGGCGCGGCCGGGATCGGCAAGACCTCGTTGCTGGACTACCTGGAGACGTATGCCACCGGATTCCGGGTCGCACGGTCGGCCGGCGTCGAGGCCGAGATGGAGCTTCCGTACGCCGGACTCCATCAGCTCTGCGGTCCGTTCGCGAATCGACTCGACCGCCTACCCGATCCGCAACGCATCGCCCTCGGGACAGCCTTCGGCGTGACGGTCGGGGCGGCGCCGGACCGCTTCCTGGTCGGACTCGCGGCCCTGGATCTCCTGGCCGACCGGGCAGAGCAGCAACCGCTGCTCTGCCTCGTCGACGACGCGCAATGGCTCGATCACGTCTCCGCCCAGACGATCGCATTCGTCGCCCGTCGGCTCCTGGCCGAGCGCATCGTACTGGTCATCGCGATCCGGGAGCCGAGCGACGGGCTCGACTTCGCCGGCCTCCCCGAGCTCACCGTCGACGGTCTTGCCGAGACGGACGCCGGACGGTTGCTGGACTCGGTGATCAAGGGGCCGATCGACCCGCGTGTCCGGGACCGGATCATCGCCGAGACCAGGGGGAACCCGCTCGCGTTGCTCGAGTTGCCACGCGCGTGGACAGCGGCGGAGCTCGCCGACGGGTTCGAGGAATCGGACCTGGTCCCGCCGTCGAGCCGCATCGACCAGATCTTTCTTCGTCGCATCGCTACGCTCCCGGACGACACCCGGCAGTTGCTCGTCACCGCGGCAGCTGAACCGCTCGGCGACGCAGAACTCCTGTGGCGGGCGGCGGGTGTGCTGGGGCTGAGCGCCAACGCGGGCCAGGCGGCCGAGACCGCGGGATTGATCAAGTTCGGTTCCCGGGTCGGCTTCCGGCATCCGTTGGTGCGTGCGGCCGCGTACCGGTCCGCGGCCCCCGAACAGCGTCAGGAGATCCACCGTGCGTTGGCCGAGGCCACCGACGCCGAGGTTGATCCCGACCGACGGGCCTGGCACCGGGCGCAGGCAGCGCCGGCGCCGGACGAAGAGATCGCGGCCGAGCTGGAGCGCTCGGCCACCCGAGCGCAATCCCGTGGCGGCCTGCTTGCTGCCGCTGCTCTGCTGGAACGGGCGGCGCGCCTCACGCCGGACCCGGCCCGGCGTGCCCAACGCCAACTCGCGGCCGCCTGGCGCAAGCGCGATGGCGGCGCCCTCGACGCGGCTCTCACACTGCTGGCCGAGGTCGCCTCGGGCCCGGCCGATGCGTTCCGGGCCGCGGAGGTCACACACCTGCGCGGGCAGATCGCGTTCGACCAGAGACGCTCGACCGAAGCCGCCCGACTGCTACTCGATGCCGCCCCGCACCTCGAGCCGCTCGACTGCCAGTTGGCCCGCGAGACGTATCTGGATGCGCTGGCCGCCGCGATCTGGGCGAGTGGGACAGACGAGCCCGATACGACGTACGTCGTTGCGTCGGCCGCGCGTTGCTCGCCCGCGGCCGACGAGGTGCCACGTGTCATCGACCGTGTCCTCGACGCCTTGGCCCGCAGATTCACCGACGGCCACGACGCGGCGGTGGCTCCGCTCGCCCGAGCTCTGGCGGCCGTGCGGGGCATCGATGGCGGCGCCAAGGACGTCGGCCGGCTGCTGTGGTTGGGCGGCAACCGGGTCACGGCCATCCTCGCCACCGAACTGTGGGATTTCGGGGCCGGACGTGCGGTGGCCGAGCTCCAGGTCCGGCGAGCCCGGGACGCCGGTGCGCTGGTCCAGTTGCAGTTCGCCCTGAACGTGCTCGCGGCGAACGAGTTGCTCGCCGGGCAGTTGACCCATGCCGCCGAGTTGGTCGAGGAGGACCGGATGATCGCCGGCATCACCGGCAACCGTCCGGTTGGCTACGCGGCGACGCTTCTGGCTGCGCTGCGCGGTCCCGACGACGCGGCGCCGCGGTTGATCACGACGGTCCGGGACGAAGCAGCGGCACTGGGTCAGGGCAGGATCGTCACCTTCTCCGACTACGCCAGTTCCGTGCTGAACAACGGGCTCGGGCGCCACGACCTCGCGGCCCCGGCTGCGCGCAGCGTCTTCGACCGCGATGTCGTGGGCGGGTATCAGATCATGGCGGTCTCCGAGCTGGCCGAGGCGGCCTCACGCACGGGCGACACGAAGCTGATCGCGGTGGCCCTCGAGCGGATGTCCGAGCGGGCCCGAGTCACACCGACCGACTGGGCGCTGGGGATCGAAGCCCGGCTGCGTGCGCTGCAAGGCGGCGAGCAGGCGGACGCGTCGTACCGACTGTCCATCGAGCACCTGGATCGCGCGGGGCTTCGGCTGGAGCTGGCCCGCGGTCATCTCTTGTACGGCGAGTGGCTGCGACGCGAGGGTCTGCGGATCAAGGCCAAGGAGCATCTGCTCGCAGCGCACGGCATGCTGTCCGAGATGGGGGCCGCGGTGTTCGCCGAACGAGCCCGGGGAGAGCTCGTACCGCTCGGCGTCAAGGCGCCCAGGCGAAGTGTCGAGACCACCGAGGAGCTCACCACCCAGGAGTTCCACATCGCGCGGCTCGCCCGCGACGGCCTGTCGAACGCCGAGATCGGCACCCGGCTCTTCCTCAGCCCGCGCACCGTCGAATGGCATCTCGGCAAGGTCTTCAGCAAGCTCGGCGTCAACTCGCGCCGGGAACTGCGTACCGCCGTACCTGATTTCGCGCCTGAGTAGCGGTCCCCGTAGGTGACCCGGGCCGGACCGGGCTTCGCCCCGGGTGCGGGACGGCGTCCCGGCCCGCGACGGTGGGTGGAGAGGTCACCCGAGACCGTGAGCGAAGGAGATCCGTGCCATGGACCGCAACGAGCAGAGCGGCGGATTCACCCCCGATCGGCGTCAGTTCCTCGGCGTCGCCGGGGCCGCGACCCTGGCGGCCGTCGGCGCGTCACAGCTCGGAACCACGCCGAAGGCCGCGGCCACATCGCTCACCGGTACGTCGTTCGGCACGGTGCGGCAGATCGATGCCGGCGTACTGAACGTCGGGTACGTCGAGGCCGGTCCGGCCGACGGTACGCCGGTGATCCTGATGCACGGATTCCCGTACGACATCCACAGCTATGTCGAGGTGGCGCCGTTACTGGCCGCGGCCGGCTATCGGGTGATCGTGCCGTACTTCCGCGGCTACGGGACGACGACGTTCCGGTCGCGAACCACGCGGCGGGATGTCGATCAGGCCGCGTTCGCGCTGGACATCCTCGCGCTGATGGATGTGCTAAAGATCGACAAGCCCATCCTGGCCGGCTACGACTGGGGTTCGCGGACCGGCGACATCATTGCCGCTCTCTGGCCGCACCGCTGTCGCGCCCTGGTCTCCACCAGCGGCTACCTGATCACGAACCTGGCGGCGAACAAACTGCCGCTGCCGGCGAAGTCCGAGTGGGCCTGGTGGTACCAGTACTACTTCTCCACCGAGCGCGGTGAACTCGGCCTGACCCAGTACCGCCACGACCTCGGCGAGTTGATCTGGAAGTTCAACTCGCCGACCTGGAACTTCTCCGACGCGACGTACGACCGGACCGCGGCCGCCTTCGAGAACCCCGACTACGTCTCGATCGTGATCGGCAACTACCGCTGGCGGCTCGGTCTGGCCCCGGCCGAACCCCGGTACGCCGGGATCGAGAAGCGGCTCCAGAAGGGTCCCGTCATCGGCGTACCCACGATCACCATTGACGGGGCCGACGATCCGTTCACCGCGGCCGGTGACGGCTCTGCCTATCGGGCCAAGTTCACCGGCCCTTATGAACACCAGACCCTGCAAGTCGGTCACAACGTCCCCCAGGAAGCGCCGCAGGCATTTGCCGATGCGGTCATCCGGGTCGACGGCCTCAAGCAGCGCTAGCCGCTCGCGGCCCCATCCAAGTACCGGACAGGAGATTTCATGCCACGCATCACCGTCGGAACCGAGAACAGCGCTCCGATCGAGATTCACTACGAGGACCACGGGTCCGGGCAACCGGTGGTGTTGATCCACGGGTATCCGCTCAGCGGCGCGTCGTGGGAGAAGCAGGAGCGCGTGTTGCTGCAGGCCGGATACCGGGTCGTCACCTACGACCGGCGCGGGTTCGGGAAGTCCGGCCAGCCCACGATCGGCTACGACTACGACACGTTCGCCGCCGACCTCAATGCCCTGCTCGAGTACCTCGACCTGACCGAGGTCGCCCTGGTCGGCTTCTCGATGGGCACCGGCGAGGTGACCCGCTACCTCGGTACCTACGGCTCGGGACGGGTCACCAAGGCGGTGCTGATGGGGGCGATCCCGCCCTTCCTGCTGAAGACCGGCGACAACCCCGAAGGCGTCGACGGGGCGGTGTTCGACGAGATCAAGGCGGCCATCGTGAAGGACCGGCCGGCGTACTTCAAGGACTTCCTCGACAACTTCTACAACGTCGACGTGCTCGGCGGTACCCGGATCAGCGAGCAGGCGTGGCAGGACAGCTTCACGGTCGCCATCGGCGCTTCGGCGTACGCCGCGCATGCCTGCGTGGACACGTGGCTCACCGACTTCCGCGACGACCTGCCGAAGATCGACGTACCGACGCTGCTGATCCACGGCGACGCCGACCGCATCCTTCCGTACGCCGCCACCGCCGCGCGGCTGCCCGGTCTGATCAAGGACCTCCGGTTCGTCACCGTCGAAGGCGGCCCGCACAACATCGCCTGGACCTTCCCCGAAGAGGTCAACCAAGCCCTCCTCACCTTCCTCAGCGCCACAGGAGAGGAGAAGTAATGCCGCTGCTCCCCGCGTCGAAGATCCCTGCGGGGTTCGTCGAGAAGACCAGGCAGGTCAATGGAATCGCGGTCAACTATGCCGTCGGCGGCACCGGCCCTACGGTTCTTCTGATCCACGGGTATCCGCAGACCTGGTACTCCTGGCGGAAGATCATGCCGGTGCTCGCGGAGCACTACACCGTGATCGCGCCCGACCTGCGCGGATCCGGCGGCTCGGACGCTCCCGAGAGCGGATACGACAAGGCCGCCCTTGCCGACGACGTACACGAGTTGCTGGTCGGGCTCGGGCTCGACGAACAGGTCAACGTCGTCGGACACGACATCGGGACGATGGTCGCCTACGCGTACGCAGCCGCACATCGCAGCTCGACACGACGCCTGGTACTGCTGGAGGCACCTCAGGTCGACGAGACGGCGTACGAGCTACCCGCGTGGACCAAGGCCGGGCCGGGCTTGTGGAACTTCGGCTTCTTCACCTTGGACAACGGTCTGCAGGAGAAGATCGTTGCCGGACGCGAAGACATCTGGGTCGACGGTTTCATCGGCTGGATGGAACAGGTCGAAGGCGGAGTGGACGATCAGGCTCTCGCCGAGTACGCGCAGTCGCTGCGGCGGCCTGGTTACCTGCGTGCGTCGTACGAGTACTTCAAGACGTTCCCTCAGGACGTCCTGGACACGATCCGGAACCGCAGTACGACGCTGACGATGCCGGTGCTGGCGGTAGGCGCCGAAGGCGCGCTCGGCGAACTTGTGCCGGAGCAGGCCCGGAAGTACGCCGACGATCTGACCGGCGCTGTGGTCCCGTGCGGCCACTGGATCGCGGAGGAGGCTCCCGAGCTTCTGCTCGGCCACCTGCTCCCGTTCCTCAACAGGTAGGAAAGGAATGTCAGTGAACATCAGTAGAAGGGGCGTGCTCGGCGGACTCGCCGCGGCGCCGGTCCTTTACGGCATCGGCTCGGCCGCCACCGCCGTCGCCACGACATCGCGGCCGGGTGCAGGCGACGGTCTGGAGCGGGGAGCAGAGCGGCGGTTCAACGCCCCGCTGCTCACCCCGGGAACCCGGCTGGTGCTACCGGCAGGCGTCAAGGCTGTGCCGATCCGGGATTACTACCGCCGTCCGCGTCTCGCCTCGGCGGTGTCTGTCTGGCCGCGGATGACGGCAACCGACGGCACCACGGTCGACGCGTCGGTCGTGCCCGAGCGCGGCGCTCCCACCCGGATCGCGATGCTGAGCGGGTTCACGGAGGGCTGGTACGAGCTCGTCCATGCGAGCGGACGGGCAGACCGGGTGACGTGGGACGCCGGCAAGCTTCCGTTCCTCTGGTTCTACGGCGAGTTCGGTGCCACCACGGTCGAGCCGTACCACGACGTGTTCTACACGGTCGCGTTGCAGCCGTTCTCCCGCATCCCATATCCACGCAACAGCTTGGCCGGCTAGGAGCCTCATGTCTCACCACTTCGATTACCCGACAGACGAAACACTCGACATCACCGACGCCTTCTGCTTCGCCGGCGCCGGCGACCTCATCGACGATGTCCTGGCCCCGCGCACGGTCTTCGGGATGAACACCTCGCCGCTCGAGGGCCAGCCCTGGAACCCGGACGGCTACTACGAGCTGAAGATCGACACCAATCATGACTACGTCGAGGACATCACGTTCCGGGCGACGTTCCCGATCGGCGCCGACGGCTTGCAGTACGTGCAGGTAGAGCAGCTCACCGGCCGCGCGGCGACCGACCGCACTGCCAGGGGCACGATCATCACGCCCCGCCACGCTCCCGTCGGGGAGGTCGTCGAGTGCCGCGGCGGTATCAAACTCTTCGCCGGAACACGCCTCGATCCGTTCTACAACTTCATCCCGTTCCCGGTCGCGACGGCGGAAGCGCTTGCCGCCGGCACCTTTCCGGACTTCGACGCGCTGCGGCCGGCCACCGACTCGTTCGCGAACTCGACCGTCAGGTCTTTCGTCCTCGAGGTGCCGGTCAAACTCACGGGCCGCCGTCCGGTGAACTTCTGGGGGACTACGGCGTACTTCGACAAGGGGCACCGGACCTGGGTCCAGCTCCAGCGCGCGGCCGCGCCCAACATGACGACGTTCTTCGACTTCGCCGGTGGCTCGGCAAAGGTTGCCAACTACAACAGCACCGCCCCGACGATCGACCTCGTGGGCCGGCCCCGGCACCCTGCGACCGACCCCGCCAAGGGAATCTGGGGTCAGGTGCGGGACAACATCGCAGCGGTCGTCGAGGCCGGTGGAACGTACGGCGATCCGCCGCACAAGTTCCCCACCGCGCTGGCCTACGGTGCCTGGGCGGCAGACAAGCTGCTCCCGAACGTGATCACGTTCACTCCTGGCACCGTCGCGCTCTGGGATCCCTGGTTCGACAGCGAGAACGGCAAGGGCATCGTCGAGGACATTGCGTCCAACGTCATCAAGATGATCGTGAACCAGGATTTCTCCTCGGGACTCAAGCCCGCGCCGATCCTCGACTACTTCCCCTACCTCGCCACGCCACCGGCCGGCTGATCTTGACGTCCACGCGATTCGGCCTCGACCGGCGCGACTGGCGCTCGCTCGGCGCGATGACGGTCTTCATCGTGCTTCTGCACGTGATCGGGTTCGGCGTTCTGTTCGGGTTCGTGATGCCGCAGCACTACCACCTCGGCGGCGACCGACCGGTGTTCACCATCGGCGTCGGACTGCTCGCGTACACGTTCGGACTCCGGCACGCCTTCGACGCCGACCACATCGCGGCAGTGGACAACACGACCCGCAAACTGCTTGCCGACAACGCCGACCGGCGGGCTTCCGGCGTACCGGAGGAGGAGATTCGCAAACCGCTCTCGGTCGGGTTCTGGTTCTCGCTCGGCCATTCGACCATCGTCTTCGCGCTGGCTCTCGTGCTGTCGCTCGGCGTGAAGGCGTTGGCCGGGCCGGTCGAGAACGGCAACTCGATGCTGCATTCGGTCACCGGAGTCATCGGTGCGTCCGTCTCCGGCGTCTTTCTCTGGGTGCTCGGAATCCTCAACCTCGGTGTGCTCGTGGGCATCGTCAAGGTGTTCCGGCAGATGCGTTCCGGCGTGTACGACGAGCAGCAGCTCGAGGAGCAACTGAACAAGCGCGGCTTGATGAATCGCGTCCTCGGCAGTCTGACGACATCTGTCCGCAAGGCCCGGCACATCTACCCGATCGGCGTCCTGTTCGGTCTCGGCTTCGACACCGCGACCGAAGTCGGTCTTCTCGTCCTTGCCGGGGGCGTCGCTGCGTTCCACCTGCCGTTCTACTCGATCCTCGTCCTGCCCGTCCTCTTCGCCGCAGGCATGTGTCTGATGGACAGCGCCGACGGCGTGTTCATGAACGCCGCGTACAGCTGGGCCTTCGCAAAGCCGGTCCGGAAGGTGTTCTACAACATCACCATCACCGGGATCTCCGTCGCGGTCGCCCTGGCAATCGGCACGATCGAACTGATCGGCGTCGTCGCCGACCGGGCCCACCTCACCAGTGGGCCGTTGGCCGCGATCGCCCGCATCCCACTCGACTACGCCGGCTACGGCATCGCCGGACTGTTCCTCGCGGCCTGGGTGGTGGCACTCGCAGTCTGGAAGTACGGCCACATCGAAGAGAAGTGGGCAACTGCCCTCAGGGACGGCTGAGGAGTCTGGTGAGGCCGTATTCGAAGCGGGTGTCGAAGGGGTCGTCGAGGAGGAGGGCGGTGCCGACCTTGGTGAGGGCCGGATAGGCGCCCGAGGAGAGCAGGTCGTCCGCGTTCCCGTGCAGGTTGTCGGACGGCGTCTGCTCCTCCTGCGTCAGGCCGATCGTGAAGTAGACGATTGCCCAGCACAGCCGGGCCGCGTCGGCCTCGGCGTACCCGGCTTCGAGCAGGCTGCCGACGATGACTTCGGCAACCCGCAGCGTCTTGCCGGTGCCGGTGAACGTGCCCGCGACGAGGCGGCCGCCGTCGCGGTGGGCGAGCATTGCGGCCCGGTAGCGGCGCGCGACGACCGCGACGCGTTCGACCGGATCAGTCCCGCCGGCCACGAGGTCGTCGACCGCGACCTCTCCGACGATCGTGTCCGCCATCGTCTCGATCAGCGCGAACTTCGTCTTCACCTGCCAGCTCACCGAGTTGAGGTGCGCGTCGAGCCGGCGCGCGACTCCGCGGAGCGAGAGCCGCTCGAGGCCCTCCTCCTCCAGCACCGCGAACGCGGCCTCGATCACGTCGCTCTGGGTCATCCGCATGACGCCATCGTACAAATCCGGGTCATGCGCCGAACGCCTCCTGCGACACGCCGTCCCACGCTTCCCACTCGGCGATCCGTCGCGCGTACTCCGCCTTGATCACCGGCAACGGCCCGGGCCCGAAGAAGATCCGCAGCGGCGGCTCCGCCGCGTCGACAACCTGCAGGATCGCGGCCCGGGTCGCGGCCGGGTCGCCGCGCTTCCCGGCCGGTCGCGCCATCGCCGACCGGAAGGCGTCGTACTGCGGAAGGTGCTCGGCGTGGACGGCGGACGGCCCGGCCCAGTCGGTCGCGTATCCGGCCGGCTCGACCAGCGTGACCGAGATCCCGAACTCCTTGACCTCCGCGGCCAGACTGTCGGTGAAACCCTCCAGCCCGAACTTCGACGCGTGGTACAGCCCGAGCCCCGGCAGCGCGAACACACCGGCGATCGACGACACCTGAATCACATGACCGTTGCCCTGGGCCCGCATCTGCGGCAGGACCGCCTGGGTCACCCACAACGGCCCGAGCAGGTTGACGTCGAGCTGCGCCCGCGCCTGCTCCTCGTCCACCTCTTCGACCATCCCGAACAACCCGTACCCGGCGTTGTTCACCACGACATCGATGCGCCCGAACCGATCGACCACCTCCCGTACGGCGTCCGCGACGGCGGCGCGGTCCGTGACATCCAGCGTCAACGGCAGTACGGCGTCGCCGTACTTGTTCACGAGTTCGTCGAACGCGCCCGTCGACCGGCTCGACACCGCGACGCGGTCACCGCGCTCCAGCGCCGCCTCGGCCCACTCGCGCCCGAACCCCTTGGACGCACCTGTGATGAACCAGATCTTCATCGCAAAACACTCCCTCTCTTGTGCACTGACCAAGAAACCATAACTTGGTCACTGCACAAGAATCAAGGAGTCAGGTCAGCGGTGGTGGTTGAGGAAGGTCGTGAGTTCTGCGAGGTACTGCGGGCGGTTGTCGCGGTGGACTGAGTGGCCCGCGTCGGGGAGGTGTACCGACCGGAACTCGCCGGCCGCTGCTTCGGCGCAGCGCTTGGCGTAGTCGTCGGAGATCAGTGAGCCGCGTTCGGTGTCGCCGTGGATTAGGAGGACTGGGCAAGTGATCGCAGTCAGCAGGTCGGTCAGAGGGTTGGCCTTCAGGAAGGGTTGGTCGAACAGGTGCGGGTCGACCTGCGCCTTCGAGGTGGCCCACGGCTCGAGCTCGTCTTCCGGCCAGTCGGGGTTGTCGGCTCGGCCTCGTGCGATCCGTGAGGGGAGGTCGAGCGCGCGGAGGTCCGCGAGCCAGGGCGGCATGGACACCGGTTCGTCCGGTTCGGCGGCAGGTCCCCCTCCGGGCGGCGGGTCCTCCAGGACAACGGCACGGACCAGGTCCGGTCTCGCGGCGGTCAGATAGGCGGCCGTCATCGCGCCCATCGAGTGGCCGACGACGACGATCCCGCCCTCGCGGGGCTGGTCCGACAGGACGAGGGCGGCGTCGTCGCGCAGTTGGGGGTAGTTGACGGGGCCGGGTGGGAGGGCGGAGTTGCCGTGGCCGCGGGCGTCTATGGCTAGGGCTTGGATGTCGGGAAGGTTGGCGAGGAGGGGTTCCCAGCATTGGGCGGAGTCGGAGAAGCCGTGGAGGAAGGTGACGTCGGCGGGCGACTCGTTGGTGCGGCACCAGGCCAGATGGGCTGTTTTACCTCGCACGGTGAACATGGTTGGGGACGATAGCGCAGGGTGCTCGAGACCACTGCCGATTCTGCGCGGCGGTTGTGTCGGAGGTCGGTGCGACGATGAGGGCATGAGTTTCAGCGTCCAGGGCAGTGCGACCACGCCTGTGCTCGAGATCGGGTACGAGGCTGCGGGGGAGCCGGGCGGTGACCCGGTGATTCTGCTGCACGGTTTCCCGTACGACGTGCGCGCGTACGACGAAGTCGCAGCGGAGCTCGCGGCGAGCGGGCGGTATGTGCTGGCGCCCTACCTGCGTGGCTACGGCCCGACGAGGTTTCGCGACGCGGGGACGCTGCGGTCCGGGCAGCAGGCGGCGATCGGCCAGGATCTGGTCGACTTCATGGACGCGCTGGGGATCGAACGGGCCGTGGTCGCGGGGTACGACTGGGGTGGGCGAGCTGCGTGTATTGCCGCAGCGCTATGGCCGGAGCGGATCGCGGGGTTGGTTACCTGCGGGGGATACGCGATCCAGGACATCGCGAGGTCCGGTGAGCCCGCGGCGGCCGAGGACGAGGCGAAGTACTGGTATCAGTACTACTTCCACTCCGAACGTGGCCGGCGTGGCCTGACTCTGAACCGGGATGAGCTGTGCGCGCTGCTGTGGCGCGACTGGTCGCCGAAGTGGGCCGACTCCGCGGCTGCTTATCCGGCCACGGCGCCTAGCCTGCACAACCCGGACTTCGTGGACGTGGTGATTCACTCCTACCGGCACCGTTACGGCCTGGTCGAAGGCGATCCGCGCTACGAAGCGGTGGAGGAGGCGCTGGCCGCGCTGCCGAAGATTGCCGTGCCGACGGTGATTCTGGTGAGTGAGGCTGATGGTGTGACCGGGCCGGCCGGGCTCGACGACGGGCCGCATTTCAGCGGGCCCTGCGAGATCCGCTCGCTGCCGGACATTGGTCATAACGTACCGCAGGAGGCGCCGGTTGCCTTTGCCGAGGCGGTCAAAGCCCTCGGGTGAGGCGGTCGCCCAGGTCGGAGCGGCGGTAGAGGACCGAGCGGCCGTGGCGCGCGGAGATCAGGAGGCCGGCGGCGCGGAGGGCGCGTAGGTGCTGGTTGACGGCGGTCGGGGTGACGTTCAGGCGTACGGCGAGTTCGGTCGTCGAGGTTGGTGTTTCGAGCAGGGCTAGCAGGCCGGCCCGGACGCGGCCGATCAGGTCCGCGAGGGCGGTTGGCGGCGTAGTTGTTGAGGTTTGCCAGAGCGTGCCGAGACCGCGAGCTGGGTAGATGAGGTGGGGCGGCTCATCGGGGGAGATGGGGGTAGCGCCGCGGCGGCTGAAGAGGGACGGAGTGAGGGTGAGGCCGCGGCCGGCGGTTGAGGTTCGGTACGAGAGGTCGCTGCGGAGGCGGATGCGCAGGACGGTGCCGTCGAGGCGGACGTGTGGATCGACGTCGGCGAACATCGCGGCGAGACCGGCGTTTGCCATGACGCGGCCGCGGTAGACGATGTCGGCCTCGAGGACGGTTCGCATCCGGGTCCAGTACGGCTCGAAGCAGGCGTCCCAATAGTCCTGCAGCACGGCCAATATGCGTCGGAGGACGGTGGCTGGGCGACCCTGAAGAGCCGTCGGCAGCCCCAAAGGATGGACGGCGGCGAGGTCCGCGCGTACGACGGCGGCCGAGGTGCTGGTCAGTGCCGAGAGTTCGTCCTCGATGCGACCGAGCGGGCTGTAGGGCCTAGGCGTGAGGAAGTCCGGCGTCCACAACGCTTCGTTGGTCAGGGCGCGGAGCAGATCGAGGTCGAGGCCGGAACGCGCCGACTCGATGGCGCGGAGCCAGGGGAGTTGCAGCGGGAACCGGCCGGGGTCGCGCAGGGTCCGTAGGGACAGGACCAGCTCGTGCAGCGGTGAGATCGCGAACCGCACCTCGCCGAGATCGTTCCCGGCGAGTTCGTACTCAATCATGAAGCAGAACACTACATCGTTGGTCCCGGACACCGTCCGGATGCGACAACTGTCGGGTGCTTCTCCGTGATCCCGTCGAACGCGCCCTCGCCTCCGCCGTGGCCGCCCTGTCGCTGTCCCGCGGCATGTTCTTCGCCGTCAGCGCGCTCTACTTCACCCGCGGGGTCGGCCTGTCGGCGGCGACCGTCGGGATCGGGCTCACCATTGCGGGAGCGGTCGGCGTGCTGGCGTCGTACGTCGGTGGTCGGCTGAGCGAGCGGTATGGCGCAGACCGCCTGCAGCAATGGACGCTGGCCGCGAACGGAGCCTCCCTGCTCGCGTACGCCCTGGCGGACAACGTCGTCAGCTTCATCCTGATCGCGGCCTGCGTCTCGGCCACACGCGGTCTGCAGAGCACGGCCCAGGTGACCTTGCTGGCCCGCTGGTACGTCGGCCCCGAGCGGGTCACGGTTCGCGCCAGGCTACGCGTGGTGATGAACGTCTTCATCGGCGGCGGCAGTCTGCTCGCGGGACTCGCGCTGATGGTGGACACGACGTCGGCGTACCGGCTGACGGTGGTGCTCGTCGGGGCAGTCACGATGCTCGGCACAGCCCCGCTGATCGGTCTGCGCAAGCGGGTGGAGGGTCTGGCCGAGCGGATGGAAGCCGCCAACACGGCTGCGACCTCCGCCGATGGACGCTCCCCGCTGCGCGATCGGACGTACGTCGCGTCGACGGTCCTCAACGCCATCCTCGCGATCCAGTTCGGGCTGACGTCGGTCGCGATACCGCTCTGGGTCGCGGACCACACGGATGCCCCGACGGTCCTCGTGTCAGCGCTCCTGCTCGTCAACACCGCGTACGTTGCTCTGTTCCAGGTCCGCGCGTCCCGAGGTGCTCAGACATTGCGCACCGCCGGGCAGTCGGTACGGCGAGCAGGCCTCTTCTTGCTGATCGCGTGTCTGCTCTTCGCGACAGCGGGGTACCTCGGTGCCGTTGCGGCAACAGTCGTGCTGCTGCTGGCCGCGCTCGCAGCCTCCGCGGCCGAGACGCAGGGCGAGGCCGGCGGCTGGACCATGGCCTTCGAGCTCGCCGACCCCGCTCGCGCCGGCGCCTACCAAGGCCTCAGCCAGACCGGCTACGCAGTCGCCCAGATGTTCAGCCCGGCCGTCGTCACCACCAGCGCGATCGACCACGGTACGCCGGGCTGGATCGCCCTCGGTCTGGTCTTCGCCACCACCGGCACCGCAACCGCGCTGCTGGCGAACCACGCGGCCGAACGCTCACTCGAGCGTGTGTAGGACCGGGATGGTCTGCGGTAGGTCTGTCAGTTCGAGCGCGGCTCGGAGCGGGGAGTCCGGCGGGACGACGACGCGGAGCTCCTGGCGGCTCTGGGCGAGGCGTTCAGCGAGGCGGAAGAGCATCGCGATCCCGGAGCTGTCGAGATAGGCCGTCTCGGTCAGGTCGACGACGATGACGCCCGCGTCGACTGAGGCGACCTGGCTGATGGCATCCCGCACAACGACGGCGTTGGTGAGGTCCACTTCGCCAGAGACCCGCACAACCTGGACGCTATTGCTCATCCAGGCGTCCACTTCGGCGTACGCCGTCATGTCTCACCCACGACGTTGCGGCGCATGAGGACCGTCGTACCTTCTGGATCGCTGTCGATGTCGACCGAGTCCGACAGCCCGTGGATCAGCGTGAGGCCCAAGCCGCCGCCACGGTCGGCCGGACGCCGCCACCGGCCGTGGTCGCGCACTGTCAGCTCGACAGAGCCGTCCACAAGTCGCGCCTCGATGTGCATGTCGCCCGGCGAGGCGCCGTACGCGTGGCGTACGACGTTGCTGCACGCCTCTCCGCAGGCGATCGCGATCTCGCCGGCGTCCCGCGCAGTGACACCTGACTCGCGGAGCCAGCGCCGTAACGCGTGCCGGACCTGGTAGAGCATGCGCGCGTCGGCAGGGACGTCGAGCGAGAGCGGCATACCGGCCAGCGCCAACGGCCGGAGCGCCACCAGGGCGATGTCGTCGGCAACCTTGCCAGGCTCCGGCAGGCTCGAGAGGAGATGGTCGCAGAGCGCATCGAGATCGGGCCATTCGGCGTCACCCGCTTCGGTGAGCAACCGATCGAGGCCGTCCTGGATCGACAGCGTGCGCTTCTCGACCAGCCCGTCGGTGTACAGCAGCAGGGTCGCCCCGGGCCGCAGTCGACGCGTCGCTTCGGCATAGTCCCAGTGCGCGAGTACGCCGAGTGGTGGGGCCAGCCCGCCGTCGAGGTACTGCGTGCTCTCGTCGTCGATCAAGAGGGCCGGCGGATGTCCGGCGTTCGCGAACCGCACGGTGCCGGTGTCCGGGTCGTACAGGACGTAGAGCAGGGTCACCATCTCGGCCATCGGCAGCTCGCGCGCCAATCCGTGCAATCTGGTCATCACCGCTACCGGTGACGGATCGTGGATGGCGTAGGCCCGCACCGCCATCCTCAGCTGCGTCATGGCTGCCGCGGCCTGGAGACCGTGGCCGGCAACATCACCGATGACGAGACCGATCAGGCCGTCGCGCAGCTCGATCACGTCGTACCAGTCACCGCCGACATGCAGGTCCGCGGTCGCAGGGACGTATCGGGCGGCCACGACGAGGCCGGGGATGTCGGGCATCTGGTCCGGAAGCAGGCTGCGTTGGAGCGTTTCCGCGATCTGGTGCTCGCGCCGGGTCCTGGCCTCTTCCCGGGTCAGCTGCTGCTGGGTCTCCTGCCGCTGGTCGATCTCGCGACGCAGACGGTCGTTGGCTGCCTTCAGCTCCGCGGTACGGTCCCTGACGCGTACTTCGAGGTCGGCAGCCGCGGCCATCAGCGCGCGCGTGAACCCGATCCGCTCGGTCACGAGCGCGGCGAGGAAGAACGAGGTCAGCGCGACGGTGGCGTTGAAGGCCTGAAGGGTCAGCATCTGCGCAAGCAGCGACTTGCCCGCGAACGGGCCGAGTCCGCGGGTCGCCGACCAGGTGGCGATCAGGGACGCGATCAGCGCGGCGGGCGCGGCGCCGCGCAACTGCAGACGCCACGAGGCCCAGCCCAGCAACGGCAGCACCAGGAACAACAAGCCGACATCGGTGTGAGTCGTCCAGAACACGAGGACGATGGTCAGCGCGAGGATGACCCCGGCTTCGACCCATCGCGCGGCCGTCCACGGCTCGAGCTCGCGGAACAGCGGGATACACAGGAGGAACGGTGCGACGGCGAGAACGCCCATCGCGTCACCGGTCCACCACACCGCCCACGCGCCGGCCAGTCCACCGGTGCCCTTCGAGGTCGTGAGCGTGACGGCGCCGATGGTCGCGCTGATCGTCATGCTCGCCAGTGCACCCAAGAAGACGATTGCCAGCGCATCACGCAAGCGGTCCAGTTGGCGGTGGAACCCTACGCGCTCGAGCACGATCGCCGCGACCAGTGGTGCAAGCGTGTTGCCCATCGCGGTCAGCAGCGCGGGCACCGGACCGGTGCTGATCGGCAGATTCACGGCCAGAGCCGCAAGTGCGACGCCCGGCCAGATCCTCCTCCCCAGAATCAGGAAGGCTGCCAGTGCGATGCCGCTGGGCGGCCAGAGCGGCGTCACGTTCCGCTCGACCAGCGACAGGCTCAGGCCCAGACGCGCGCCGAGGTAGTAGGCCGCGCCGACCAGCACAGCCGCTGCGGCGGTGCGGCCGAGGTCCGCCGGTACGCGCAGCCTGATCGCCCTCGAGGCCCAAGAAGCTCCCGTGCGCCCGCCCATGGCTCATGGGACGCTGCAGAACCGGAGTACGTCAAGCACGGTGCGGGTTCAGATGGCGGGTCCGGAGGTCGTCCATCAGGGCCTCGATGTAAGCCGGCCCCTCGTCGCGCAGGAGTTGCTGGCGGGCGTGGAGGTCGTTGGTGGCGGGGCGCCAGGTGAGGGACCAGTTCCCCAGGGCGGCGAGGATGGGAAGGGTCTGGATGCCTGCCTCGGTGAGGCTGTACTGGGCGCGTTGGCCGCGGGCGGCGGTGCCTCGGGTGAGGAGGCCGGCTTCGACCAGGCGGACGAGGCGGTCGGCGAGGATGTTCGAGGCGATGCCTTCAGGGGAGGCGGTGAGCAGGCCGCGGAAGTAGCGGCGGTCGCTGAAGATGACGTCGCGCAGTACGAGCAGCGACCAGCGATCTCCCAGCACCTCGACCGCGGCGTTGATCGGACAGTCCGACCGTGGTTCCACGACTCCTCCTTGACAGCTATCGGTGTCGCCATAATAGTGATTGCAGATTGCAAGCACTAGTCGGAAGAGGGGGAAGATGGGTCAGTTCGTGTACGCGATGAACGTGTCCCTCGACCTGCGGATCGAGCAGGTCCCGGGCGACAACGGCGCGGGCGAGTGGCTGCGCATCGACGAGGAGCTGCACCGCGACGCCAACGCGCGGACGCGGGACCTCGCGATGATCGTCCACGGCCGCGTCATGTACGAGGTGATGGAGGAGTACTGGCCGCGGGCGCCCGGCGACGCGTCCCTACCCGGCTTCATGCGTGAGTACGGCGAGATCTGGCTCGCGAAGCCCAAGGTGCTCGTCTCGCGGACCCGCCAGAGCGCCGACTACAACACTCGCATCATCGGCGGAGACGATGCGATCGAGCAGCTCGCCGTACTCCGTGCCGAGACCGAAGGCACGATCGCGGTCGGCGGCGCCGCGCTCGCCACCCAACTGCTCCGCGCGGGCCTGCTGGACGAGCTGCAGCTGACCACCCATCCCTCGATCCTCGGCTTCGGCCGGCCGTTGTTCGACGACTACGACCTGCCGATCGACCTCGAACTGCTCGACCAGCAAACGTTCAAGTCGGGCGTGACGCTGCACCGCTATGAGATCCGGAAGGAGGCCGACTGATGTTGAGGCAGGTTGCGGACGGCGTGCTGGTCCATCAGAGCGAGTTGCTGCAGAACAACACGGTCGTGGTGCAGGGCGATTCCGGCGTACTGCTCATCGATCCCGGGTTGACCCGTGCCGAGATGGCCTGTCTCGCGAAGGATCTCGACGGGGAGCCTGTCGTGGCAGGCTTCGCGACGCACCCTGACTGGGATCATGCGCTCTGGTACGCCGACCTCGGATCGGCGCCGCGTTATGGAACGGAGCGGTGCGCGGCTGAGCTTCGAGAGCTGCGGTCGACTCCCGGCTGGGAGACGAGCATTGTCGAGTGGATGCCGCCCGAGATCGTCGACGACGTACCGCTGGACCTGCTCGGCCTCATCACTGCTCTGCCCGCGGGAGCCACTCGTCTGGATTGGGACGGTCCGCAGGTCCGCGTCATCGAGCACCGGGCACATGCTGCGGGTCATGCGGCGCTGCTGATCGAGGAGCGCGGCGTTCTCGTCGCGGGCGACATGCTGTCGGACCTGTTCATTCCGATGCTCGACATCGGCGGCGAGGCAGATCCGATCGAGGAGTACTTCACAGCGCTGCAGCTGTTCGACGACGTGGCGGACGGTGTCGAGGTCGTCGTACCGGGCCATGGTTCTGCCGGTGGAGCGGACGAGCTGCGCACACGGATCGACCAGGATCGGGCTTATGTGGAGGCCTTGCGGGACGGCCGTGAGGTCGTCGACCCGCGGATCGGCCCGTCGGCCAAGACCGGCTGGGAATGGGTGAGCGACCTACACGCAGGCCAACTCCTACGCCTCGCCCAAAGAAGCTAGCTGGACGTACTGTCGGGAGAAGCGCGTCTCGGGGAGGGGATGAGCGATGGCCGAATCGGTTCCGGGGCGAAGCGCACACCCGCCGATCGCGGACTACGCCTTCCTGTCGGACTGTGAGTCGAACTGCCTGATCGCGCCGAGCGGTGCGGTCGAGTGGATGTGCCTGCCGCGACATGACTCGCCGAGTGTGTTCGGGGCGATTCTCGATCGCGCCGCGGGGAGCTTCCGGCTCGGTCCGTACGGCGTCCAGGTGCCGGCCGCCCGTCGGTACCTGCCGGGCAGCCTGATGCTCGAGACGACGTGGAAGACACCGACCGGCTGGCTGCTCGTCCGTGATTCGCTGGTCATGGGCCCGTGGCACAACATCTCCGAGCGCTCGTCGACGCACCGCCGTACTCCGACCGACTACGACGCCGAGCACTGTTTGCTGCGGACCGTGAAATGCGTGAGCGGCACGGTGGACGTCTCGATGGTCTGCGAGCCGATGTTCGAGTACGGCCGCTGGGCAGCGAGCTGGCAGTACGAGGGGCCTGCCTACGGCGAGGCGGTCGCGACCCGCGCGGACCTGGACGGCGACGTCACCCTGAAGCTCACCACCGATCTTCGCCTCGGTCTGGAAGGTCCGACGGCCCAGGCCCGGACGCGCATGTCGCACGGCGATACGGCGTTCGTGGCGCTCTCGTGGTCGCGCCTACCGGCGCCACGGAGTTGGGCGGAAGCGCTCGAAGCGACGGGCCGTACGGCGGAGTACTGGCGGCAATGGATCAACGTCGGCGTGTTCCCGGATCACCGGTGGAGTCACCACCTGGCGCGCAGCGCTCTGACCTTGAAAGGACTCACCTACGCTCCCACCGGAGCATTGCTCGCCGCGGCGACGACGTCCCTTCCGGAGACGCCGAGGGGTGAGCGGAACTGGGACTACCGCTATTCGTGGATCCGCGACTCCACGTTCGCGCTCTGGGGTCTCTACACGATCGGGCTCGATCGCGAGGCGAACGACTTCTTCTCGTTCCTGACCGAGCTGTGCGGCGGCGATCAGGACATCCAGATCATGTACGGCATCGGCGGCGAACGTGAACTGCCTGAGCGGACATTGGACCACCTGAGCGGATACGAAGGGGCGAGACCGATCCGCGTCGGCAACGCGGCGTACCTTCAAGGTCAGCACGACGTGTGGGGAGCGATCCTCGACTCGCTGTACCTGCACGCCACCTCGCGTGACCAGGTGACCGAAAGCCTCTGGCCGTTCCTCAAGCGGCAGGTCGAGGCGGCGGCGAAGCATTGGCGCGAGCCCGACCAGGGGATGTGGGAATCGCGCGGTGAACCGCAGCACTTCACCTCGTCCAAGCTGATGTGCTGGGTGGCGATGAGTCGCGGCGCGAGGCTGGCCCGGCTCCACGACGAGCCCGGATTCGCCGAGGACTGGGAGGCGGTCGCCGACGAGATCCGCAACGACATCTGTGCCAACGGCGTCGACGACCGGGGAGTGTTCGTCCAGCGGTACGGCGCGACCACGCTCGACGCCTCGCTGTTGCTCCTGCCGCTGCTCCGGTTCCTGCCCGCTGACGATCCGCGGGTTCGCGCCACCGTGCGAGCGATCGCCGACGAGCTGACAGAGGACGGCCTGGTACTCCGCTATCGCGTCTCGGAGACCGATGACGGTATGCACGGCCGTGAGGGGACATTCGCGATCTGCTCGTTCTGGCTGGTGTCCGCGCTCGTCGAGATCGGGGAACTGGCCGAGGCCACCGCTCTGTGCGAGAAGCTCCTGTCCTACGCGAGCCCACTCGGTCTGTACGCCGAGGAGATTGACCCGGTGAGCGGACGCCATCTCGGCAACTTCCCGCAAGCGTTCACCCACCTCGCGCTGATCAACGCGATCACGCACATCATTCGCGCGGAGGAAGCAGACGGCAGCAAAGCCTTCGGCGCAATGAGCGACCCGGGGTTCGGCTCGGTGAATCACTGAGGCGATCCGTTGGCCCGTGGCATGACGGTTGCCGTGTGAGCCGAGACGCGGCTCCTGGACCGGACTGCCGGGTGGATGGAGAGTTTGATGAGCGACGCGTTCGACGGGCGGAAGCTGGTCGTTGTCGGGGGAAGCAGTGGGATGGGGCGGCAGACGGCCGCCGACGTCGTGGCCGGCGGTGGCAGCGCGGTGATCATCGGCCGCGACGAGAGCAAGGTCGACCGGACAGTGATGGAGCTGGCCGCGAATGGTCGGGCCTGGGGGATCACGGCCGATCTGGCCGACCGTGAACAGGTCGCCGACGTGCAGAAACAACTGGCGGCCGAGCACTCCGACGCGACGTTGCTGGTCAACGCGGCCGGGATCTTCAGCCCGAACCCGTTCCTCCAGCACGACGGCGCCTTCTACGACTCGTACCAGGAGATCAATCGCGCGATCTTCTTCCTGACCCAGACTGTCGTACGCGGCATGGTCGACGCCGGCCAGGGCGGCGCGATCGTGAACGTCGGCAGCATGTGGGCGCATCAAGCGCTGGCGGCCACTCCGGCGAGCGCGTACTCGATGGCCAAGGCTGGTCTGCATGCGTTGACCCACAACCTGGCGATCGAGCTGGCCGAGCACGGGATCCGGGTCAACGCGGTTGCTCCGGCGGTGGTCGCGACGCCGATCTTCGAAGCCTTCATCCCGCCGGAGAAGGTGGCCGAGACCCTCGAGAGCTTCGCCGGGCTGCACCCGCTCGGCCGGGTCGGGACGGCCGAGGATCTGGCGTCGGCGATCACGTTCCTGCTGTCCGGTCAGGCGAGCTGGATCACCGGCGCGATCCTGAACGTGGACGGCGGCGTCATGGCAGGTCGCAACTGATGCCTGCGCCGGCGTGGGACCGGGTGACGGCTGCCGAGGTGGAGCGCGCGCTCGCGGAGTACGACCGGCTCGGGGCCAAGGCTTTCTTCGCCGAGCACGGCTTCGCGCCGACGACGACGTACGAACTCGTCTGGGAGGAACGCACCTATCCGCCGAAGGCGGTGCTGGGGACGGCCTACGAGTTCGCGACCGGGCAGCGACTGGCCTCGGCCGATTTCGAGGGCGGCAGGTCGGGCGCCGTCAAGGTGCTCGGCGCACTGGGATTCACCGTCCGCCCGATCAGCAAAGGACAATGAACATGCCTGGAGCCGGCAACGGTGATTCGGTCGCTCGCGAGGACATCGCGGCGGCCGTCACCGCGGGTCGCCTGGAGTATGCGGACGGGGCGACCCAGGTCTTCGAACGCAACGGGGCCACCACCTACACCGAGGACGGGCGGGTCACGCGGGGCGAGTGGTACGTCGACGATCGCGGCCGGTTCTGCTCGTTCTGGCCGCCGTCGTACCGGGCGTGCTACCTCTTGCACTGGCTGGTCGCGGACGACGTGATCGTGGGGCTGACGTTCGTGGACCCGAGCGGGCGATCACGGTTCGAAGGGCGCTACCGCTAGCCGCGCTCACCGGCCAGGTCGGGTGCCAGTTTGCGGAGCAGGGCGCGTCGGGAAGAGATGCCGAACTTCTCGAAGACCTTGTGCAGGTGGTACTCGACGGTACGCGGACTGAGGAACAGACGTTCTCCGATCTCGGGATTCGTCAGGCCCTGCCCGGCCAGCGCGGCGATGCTCGTCTCCTGCGGGGTGAGCTGGGCCCGGTGATCCACGATGCGACGCCGGGCCCGGTCGCCGGTGGCGAGGTACTCGCGGTGCGCCCGCTCGGTGAAGGCAGTGGCACCGGCGGCGGCGAGCCGATCGCGTGCCGCCTTGAGCTGGACTCTTGCGTCGACGCGTCGGCCCTCGCGCCGCAGCCATTCGCCGTACACGAGGCGGGTTCGGGCCAGGTGGACGACGACACGGGTGCGGGCCAGGTGATCGATGGCTTGCTGGTACAGGCGCTCTGCCTCGGGACCGTCGGTCAGTAAGGCGCGGGAGCGTGCTTCGAGACCGAGCGCCCAGTCGGTGCCGACCGCACGCGCTCGTTCGGCCAACGTCTCCAGCGCGGATTCCGCGGCCCTGGACTGCCCGCTCCGCGCGGCGGCCTCAATGAGCTCGGTCAGGCCCCAGCCGTACAGGACGAGCTCGTCCTCCGCCACCACGTCGCGCGCGGCCGCAAGCGCTACGTCGTACCGTCCCAAGCCGTTGGCCAGCACTGCGGCCGAAAGGGCGGCCGTCGTGAACACGATGCCTTCGCCTCGCTCCATCGCATCCTGGCGAGCAGCCTCGATCTGCGGGAGTGCGACCTCCTCGGCGCCACGCCATCCGGCCAGCAGGAGTGCGCCGCACGGGAAGCTGGGAGCACGGCTCGACGTGGTCAGTGCGTCGATGCGATCGACCAGGTGCTGCGCGGTGTCGAAGTTGCCGAAGTGGAGCTCGGCCAGGCAGCGGTCGGTCAGTGCGTACGGCAGCCTCATCAGCGCGCCGGTCTCCCGCGCGAGATCCACCGCGCGCGAGGTCAGCTCGTCCCACAGGTCGTCGTCCCACAGATCCGCAGCGATCCGGGCGCCGATCCCGAGCCACCGCTTACTCGGGTGCTGGTCGGCAACGGCGCCTACCACCGGTCTCAGCAGGTGATGGCTCGCCGCGAACCCGGTGGCGAAGCGGGCCGTGAGACCGACGAGAAGATCCCGGTTCGTTCCGTCGCACGTCCAGTCGGTGGGGATTCTGCGGGCGAAGGCGCCGGTACCCGGCCCGAGCCGTCCCGCGTAGGTCGATGCGACCAGGGTCTCCAGAAATCCTTCGCAGGCCAGCGGCTCGTTCGCCCGGCGCCGCTCTTCGGCGGCCTGCAGCATCTGCTCGACGGCCGGGCCGTTGCGCTTGTCGACGAACGCCAACCGAGCTTGCTGCTGGTCGAGACAGCGGCGGACCCGTCCGTCCAGCCGACCAAGTCCGGCGGCGGCAAGCAGTTGTACGGCGGCCGGGGCCGAGCCGATGTCGAACTTCGCCGCCGCAGCGGCCAGCAGTCGCGCCGAGCGTACGTCGGCATCGCGCGTCAGCAGAGCAGACCGCTCGAGGAAGGCCGCCTCACCGGCCCGGCCGCACCTCCGACGGGCGTGAGCCGCGCAGTGTTCGAGTTCTGTCGCCAGCTGGTCGTCCGGGCCTGTCGTCGCCAGGGCGAGGTGCCATGCGCGGCGGTCGGGGGCGACGATCGTGTCCGTCGCGGTCGCCAGAGCAGCGTGGACCTCGTCGCGCTCCGAGCTCGTGGCGAGGCAATACACCGCGGGCCGGAGCGCAGGGTCCACGAACAGGACTCTCGTCTCATGCCGAAGCCAGCCCTGATCCTGAAGAGTCCTTGCCACCTGATGGCCGAGACCGAGGACGTCCGCCGCCCTCCACTGGAGTGCCGGGTCGCCGGTCGGGTCAGCTGCCGCCAGGATCAGCGCCAGGCGCTCGGCACTCGTGAGGTTCGCCATCCGCTCGTCGAGACCCCCGGTGTCCGCGCCGGCGCAGACGACGCCGTAGCCGCCGGCGAAGTCCGGCGACATCACCCCGTCGACGGCCGCGAGGATGTCGCGTGGGTTGCCGCGAGCTTCGGCGACGATCCGGCTGAGCACGGCCTCGTCGACACCGCCGTACGTCGCCGTCCGCAGCAGGGCACGTCCGTCGGCATCGCTCAGCCCGGTCAGTCGCAGGGTCGGGAACTGTGCGAAGTCGTCGTCCTCGGCAGGGGTGGCGAGGACGACCGCGATCGGGTGGGCGTCGATCCGTCGGAATGCGAAGGCGAGTGCCTGCGAGGTTGCGGCGTCGAGCCAGTGCGCGTCGTCGATCAGGATCAGCGCCGGACGCTCCTTGGCGACCGCGATCAGCAGTGCCAGTGTGGCAAGTCCGATGAGATACGGGTCGGACCGTCCTTCGGCGACTCCGAAGGCGGCCTCGATGGCGGCGCGCTGGGGGGAGTCGAGCGACGTCAGGTCGGCGTGCAACGTCGTACAGAGCTGTTGGAGACCGGCGAACGGCATGGCTCGCTCGGACTCCACACCGCGGGTCCGGACGAGTTCCATTCCCCGAGCGCCGGCCGCGAGGTCGAGCACTGCGCTGCGGCCGATTCCTGGCTCACCACGCACGACCACGACCCGGCCCTGTCCGGACCGGGCGCTGCGGAATTCGTCCTCCAGGCGCCGCTGCACAACCGACCGTCCGATGAGAGATGGGCTCACCATCGCAGCATGTCCTCAGCGGTCGGCACGCGGACCCGTGGTGGCCACGGGTTCCGCCACGGGACGCTAGCCGGACTGGCTGGTCCCGACCTGCAACTGGCTGGTCTGTGCCTTCAGCGGGGGCAACTCGTGCCTACAATTTCGGCGATCGCGGAGTACTGAGCGGGGTACTGAGTGGATGGCGGCGCGTTCTGGTGTTGCAGGGTCGGCGCGACGAGAGTGAGCTGCTCGGTCGTCTCATCGAGGCGATCCGGGCAGGTCAGGGCCGCAGCCTGGTGCTGACGGGCGAGCCAGGGGTGGGTAAGACGGCGCTGCTCGACCGCCTCGCCGCACGGGCGACGGACTGCCAGGTCGTGCGGATGACCGCGATCCAGTCCGAGATGGAGCTCGCGTTCGCGGGTCTGCATCAGTTGTGCAGCCCGATGCTGGGTCACCTCGACGCGCTCGCGGAGCCCCAGCGCAAGGCTCTGAGCACGATCTTCGGCCTGCGGTTCGGCGATCCGCCGGACCGGTTCCTGGTCGGCCTGGCGACGCTCAACCTGCTGGCGGACGTGGCGCGTGACCAGCCGCTGGTGTGCGTGATCGACGACGCGCATTGGCTCGACCACGCGTCGTTGCAGGCGCTGACCTTCGCCGCTCGACGCATGGTTGCCGAGCCGATCGCGGTCGTGTTCGCAGTACGGAAGGGACAGCTGACCGGCGACTTCGACGGCATCGCGACCCTGCAGATCGACGGGCTCGGGGACCACGATGCCCGCGTCCTGCTGAAGTCGGTTCTGCCGGGGCCGGTGGACGAGCGCGTCGTCGACCGGATCGTCGCCGAGGCCGGCGGCATCCCGCTCGCCCTGCTCGAGTTGCCGTCGGGACTGACGTCGGCACAGCTGGCATCGGGGTTCGGGCCGCAAGGCGGCGGGACGGCGCCGGCCACGATCGAGGACTCGTACGCCCGCAGCTTCGCCGAGCTGCCGGCGGACGCCCGGCGGCTGCTCGTTCTGGCGGCGGCGGAGCCGATCGGTGACCCGGTCCTGCTGTGGCGGGCGGCCTCGACCCTGGGTATCGACGTCATGGTGGCGAGGAGCGCCGAGGCTTCGGGCCTGGTGCAGTTCGGAACCAGGATTCAGTTCCGGCATCCGCTGGTGCGGTCCGCGATCTACCGGTCCGCGCCGGCCGAAGACCTCCGCGTCGTCCATGCCGCGCTGGCGGCGGCGACCGATCCGGCCGTCGATCCGGACCGCCGGGCCTGGCACCGATCCCAGGCCGTCTCGGGACCCGATGAGAAGGTCGCGATTGAGCTCGAGCGATCGGCCGAGCGTGCGCAGGCCCGCGGCGGTCTCGCTGCTGCGGCTGCGTTCCTGGACCGGGCTGTCGAGCTTTCCGCCGACGCCGATCAGCGCACCGAGCGTGCGATCGCCGCTGCTCGTGCCCATCACCAGGCGGGGGAGCCGGACCAGGCCATGCGATTGCTGTCGGCAGCCGAGACGGGACCGCTCGACGATGCCGAGGGCGCGCAACTGGACCTGCTCAGGGCTCAGATCGCGTTCACGCTGCACCGCGACGGCGAAGCTCCCCGGCTGCTGCTGCGAGCGGCGCAGCGGTTGACGGCGACCGACGTCCGGCTGGCGCGGGAGACCTACTTGGACGCGATCCTGGCGGCGATGTTCGCCGGAGACTTCGCCGGCCGCGGCTGCCTGCGAGACGCGGCCGAGGCGGCGAAGGGCGCGCCCGCGCCCGACGTTCCCGGGCTGCCGAACGACGTACTGCTCGATGCCTTGGCGGTCCGTTTCACCGACGGATATGTGCCCGCGGTGCCATTGCTGCGGCAGGCGCTGGCGGCGTACGGGGACACCGAGCTCACTCCCGAGTCGTTGCGCTGGTTCTGGCTGGCTCGCATCACCGCCGGACATCTGTGGGACGAACAGACGATCGACAACGGCCGGCACCTGGAACTCGCTCGGGCACTCGGCGCAGTGGAGACATTGCCGCTGGCGTTGAGTGTCCGCATCGGCGGGCTGGTACTCAGCGGCGAGCTCGGCGATGCGGCGGATCTGGTCGACGAGCTGCAGACCGTACTGGCTGCGACCGGGCTGCCGGCGGCGCCGTACGGCGATCTGCTCCTGGCGGCCTGGCAAGGAGACGAGCAGCGGGCCCGGGAGCTGATCAAGCATGCCGAGGCGGAGGCGCGGTACCGCGGTGAGGGCTTCCTGCTGATCATCGCCGGAATGGCATCTGCCGTGCTCAACAACGGACTCGGCCAGTACGCCGAAGCGTACGAGGCGGCGAGCCGGGCCGCTGAGCAACCTCCGCTGATGGCCGTCGAACCCTGGGCGGTCCTGGCCGAACTCGTCGAGGCCGCGACCCGGATCGACGAGGACAAGGCCGCGGAGGCGGCGCTGGCCCGGCTGGCCGAGACGACCCAGGCCACCCGGTCGGCGTGGGGACTCGGCGTCGAAGCCCGGTGTCGTGCGCTGGTGTCGAAGGACGACGCGGCCGACGAGCTGTATCGCGTTGCCATCGAGCGCCTGGCCGCGACCAGAATCCGCGGTGAACTCGCCCGGGCCCATCTGTTGTACGGCGAGTGGCTGCGCCGGCAGGGCCGTCGCGGCGACGCACGCGATCAGTTGCGGACCGCCCACGAGTTGTTCGTCGCGATGGGAATGCGCGCATTCGCCAGCCGGGCCTCGGCCGAGCTCCGCGCGACGGGCGAGCTGGTGCGTACGGCGTACCCGGAGCCTCCGAGCGTGCTGACCCGCCAGGAGACGCAGATCGCGCGGCTGGTCGCGGAGGGACTGTCCAATGCCGACATCGCAGCCCGCCTGTTCCTCAGCCCGCGGACGGTCGAATGGCATCTGAGCAAGGTGTTCGCCAAGCTGCAGCTGACGTCGCGCCGTCAGCTGCGTACCGTGCAGCTGCCGACGCCTGACTGACCGGTCCGGGGGTGTGTCCCGGGGTTGGACCGGGGGTTCCTACTGAACCGGAGTACGCCGGACCGGCAGCAGACTGCAGCCATGGCAAGCAACGTGCGTGAATTCGATGTGATCGTGATTGGTTCGGGACCGATCGGGCAGACGCTCGCGGACAAGGTCCGCGCCGGCGGTCTGACCGTGGCGGTGGTGGAGCGCGAACTCGTCGGCGGCGAATGCTCCTACTGGGCCTGCATCCCGAGCAAGGCGATGCTCCGGCCGGTCGTCGCGGTCACCGAAGCGCAACACGTCGACGGAGCGCGCGAAGCGGTGACCGGGCCGATCGACGCGGAGGGCGTGTTCGCCCGACGGGACCGCTACGTGACGAGCCTCGACGACACCGGCCAGGCCAACTGGGTGAAGAGCATCGGGGCGACGCTGGTCCGCGGTCACGGCCGGCTCGAAGGACCACGTCGCGTCGCAGTGACCACCCCGGGCGACGAGGTGGTGGTGCTGACCGCACGGCAGGCGGTGGCGATCTGCACCGGAAGCGTCGCCGCGATGCCGGACGTGCCGGGCATCGCCGAGGCCCGCCCGTGGACGAACCGTCGGGGGACCGACAGCAGTAGCGTGCCCGCCCGCCTGGCGGTTGTCGGCGGCGGTCCGGTCGGGGTCGAGCTGGCGACTGCGTGGAACGGACTTGGGTCGACGGTGACGCTGTTCGATCGCGAGCAGCGACTGCTGCCGCGGATGGAGCCGTTCGCCGGTGAACTGGTCGCTGAAGGGCTGACTGAAGCGGGCGTGACGGTGCGGACGGAGGTCACCCTCGAATCCCTTCGGCGTCCGGTCGCCGATGGTCCGGTGACGGTGACACTCGACGACGGCAGCAAGCACGTGGTCGACGAGGTGTTGTTCGCGATCGGCCGTACGCCGTTGACCGCAGACATCGGGCTGGAGACCGTGGATCTGCCCGCTGGGTCGTGGCTGGATGTGGACGACACCTGCCGGGTGCGGGGTGCCGACGGCTGGTTGTTCGCGCTCGGCGATGTCAATCACCGGGCGTTGCTGACGCACCAGGGCAAGTACCAGGCTCGCATCGCCGCACAGGTGATCCTCGACCAGGCAGCGGGCCAGTCGGTGGACGAGGCCACGCCGTGGGGAGCCCACGTGGCGAGCGCGGATCGATCAGCTGTTCCGCAGGTCGTCTTCACCTCGCCGGAGGCCGCGGCCGTCGGTAGGACCGCGGAGGACGCAGAGGCCGAGGGGTTCCGGTTCAAGGTCGTCGATGTCGACCTGGGCGCGACGGTGGCGGGCGCGAATCTCTATGCGGACGGCTATCGCGGCCGGGCCCGGATGGTCGTGGACGAGGACACCCGGTGCCTGCTCGGGGTGACATTCGTCGGCCCTGGTGTCACCGAGCTCCTGCACTCGGCGACGATCGCGATCGTCGGTCAGATCCCGATCGAGCGGCTGTGGCACGCCGTACCGTCCTTCCCGACGATCAGCGAGACCTGGCTCCGCCTGCTCGAGGCGTACCAGAACTGACGATCCGCCTCGGGGGTACGCATGGCGAGAACAGCGATACCTGGGCGACTGACCTGGCGGCCGGCCACCGTGGTGGAGACGACGTTCGAGACGCCGCAGGTGAAGAACATCGCCTTGACCGTGCCAGGGTGGACCGGACATCGGGCGGGCCAGCATGTCGACGTACGGCTGACCGCACCGGACGGATACCAGGCGGAGCGGTGCTACTCGATCGCGTCGTCTCCCGAGGACGGCTACGTCGTACTCAGCGTCGAGCGACTCGACGACGGCGTGGTCTCGCCGTTCCTGGTCCACGAGCTCCGGGTGGACGATGAGATCGAACTCCGCGGTCCGGTCGGCGGGTACTTCGTTTGGGACGAGCCGCTCGGCGGACCGCTCTTCCTCGTGGCCGACGGCTCCGGGCTGGCTCCGCTGCGGGCGATGATGCGGCATCATCGCGCGACCCGCAGCGAGGTTCCGGTCCGGGCGTTGTGCTCGGCCGACTCGCTGGAGGCGCTGCTCTATCGCGACGAGCTGATGGAGCTTGCGGCATGCGACCCGTTCGACATCTCGATCACTCTGACCCGGGAGCAACCGAGCGCCTGGCGTGGCTATCACCGCCGGATCGACAGCGACCTGCTGGCCGAGGTCGCGTGGCCGCCGGAGGATCGCTCGCTGGCGTACATCTGCGGACCGACGGCGTTCGTCGAGACCGCCGCGGCCGGGCTCGTCGCCCTCGGCCACGATCCGGCCCGAATCAGGACGGAACGCTTCGGCGGACCGCGGCAGGTACTGCTTCGGGAGACTTAGTCCGCCCGGGGTGAGGTTTGCCGACCAGGCCGGAGGGAGGGTACGGGTAGCCGGGAGGAGGGGCCATGAAGGACTATCCGTTGATCGCGAACCACGGCCTGATCGGGGACCTGCAGACGGCGGCGCTCGTCAGTACGGACGGGTCGGTCGACTGGTTCTGTACGCCGCGGTTCGACTCGCCGAGTGTCTTCGGGGCGTTGCTGGACCACGAGCGAGGCGGTCACTTCCGGATTCGCCCGGCGGGCGGCACGGTCGACACCAAGCAGCTCTACTTCCCGGGTACGGCGATCCTCATCACCAGGTTCATGACCGAGGCGGGCGTCGGTGAGGTGATCGACTTCATGCCGACGACGAGCAGCACGACCGCGACCGACAATCATCGGATCGTGCGGCTGCTTCGCTGCGTTCGCGGCCGGGCGACGTTCGAGCTCGACATCGCGCCGCGGTTCGACTACGGCCGCAAGGCTCATCAGTGGCACATGACCGAACACGGCGGTGTCTGTACCAGCGGCGGCTCGACGTTGACCTTCCACGTCGTACGGGAGCCGAACGACGTCCACCTGGTGCAGCCGCGCGTGGACGACGCCGGCGACGTACAGGTCTCGTTCACCCTCGAGGCCGGGCAACTGCGCGGCCTGATGCTCGAGACCGCGGCCGACGGGCCGCCACGAGAGGTCCGGGTCGCCGAGGCGCAGCAAATGCTCGACGAGACAGCCAAGTTCTGGCGGACCTGGCTGACTCAGTCGACGTACACGGGTCGCTGGCGCGAGATGCTCGAACGCTCGGCGATCACGCTGAAGCTGATGACCTACGCGCCGAGCGGCGGCCTGGTGGCGGCGCCTACGGCCGCGTTGCCGGAGCAGATCGGCGGTGAGCGGAACTGGGACTACCGCTACACCTGGATCCGCGACGCGTCGTTCTCCATCCATGCGCTGCTTCGGCTGGGATTCACCGAGGAGGCGACCGCGTTCGCAGGCTGGATGCGGGATCGCCTGCAGGAGAAGGCGGGCGGTGCCAGTGGTCCGCTGAACATCATGTACCGCGTGGACGGCTCCTCCGATCTCACCGAAGAGCAACTGGACCACTGGGAGGGCTACCGCGGTTCCCGGCCGGTACACATCGGCAACGGCGCCGCCGGTCAACTCCAGCTGGACATCTACGGCGAAGCGCTCGACAGCCTGTACCTCGGCGACCAGCGCGGCCTCACCGTCGGCCACCCGGGCTGGGTCGCGGTCAGGGACCTGCTCGACTGGCTCATCGACAACTGGGACCAACCCGAGGAAGGAATCTGGGAGACGAGGGGCGGCCGGAAGGACTTCACCTACGGCCGGGTGATGTGCTGGACCGCGTTCGACCGGGCGATCCGGCTCGCGACCAAGCGATCGCGGCCGGCGCCGCTGGACCGCTGGGTCCAGGCCCGCGACGCGATCTACGACCAGGTGATGGCGCGCGGATGGGACCCGGAACGCGGTGCCTTCGTGCAGCAGTACGGCAGCAAGGTGCTCGACTCGTCCTTGTTGCGCATGCCGACGGTCGACTTCGTCGCGCCCGAAGACCCGCTGTGGCTCTCGACGTTGCGGGCGATGGACTCCGAGTTGGTCACCGACAGCCTGGTGTACCGCTACAACCCCGAGGCGTCACCGGACGGCCTCCGCGGGTCCGAGGGCACCTTCTCGCTGTGCACGTTCATGTACGTCGACGCGCTCGCCAAGGCCGGCCGAATCGAAGAGGCCCGGCTCACGTTCGAGAAGATGCTCACCTACGCCAACCACCTGGGCCTGTACTCCGAGGAGATCGCCCTGAGCGGCGAGCAGATCGGCAACTTCCCGCAGGCCTTCACCCATCTCGCGCTGATCGACGCGGCCATGACCCTGGACGCCCAGCTCGACCGGCGGGGTTCATCCCTGCGGGGTGAGGCGCGGCTGCGCTGACGCGGGCCAGCATGCAGGCACGATCCGCCGCGGATTCCGGCGGCGGCCGGTGCGAGAGGAGACGTCACGATGGCTGCGAAGGCTCACGGGACGACGATGGCCGGCTTCGTCGTGTTCGCCGGCACGATGCTGATGGTGATCGCCTTGATCAACATCTTCGAGGGATTGCTCGCCATCTTCTCCGACGAGGAGTTGGTGCTGACGCGGAACAACCTGATCGTCGTGGACGTGACCGGCTGGGGCTGGACGCTGGTGATCTCCGGGCTGATCCTGTTCGCCGTCGGCGCCGGCCTGCTGCTGATGCAGACCTGGGCCAGGATCGTGGGCATCGTGGTGGTCGGCCTGCACCTCGTCTCGCAGATCGCGTGGCTCGGTGCGTACCCGGTCTGGTCGCTGCTGATGATCGCGCTCGACGTCGCCGTACTGTTCGCGCTCACGGTCAAGTGGTCCGACGTACGCGGACGGATCGGCGGGGATCGAGGCACCACCGCCGACCGCGAGCGGGCCCGGGTGGCAGCAGCCGAGCAACGCATGCCACCCCTGGTGTGAAGTGCTGAACCGCACCCCAGCCGAAGGCCCGCAGCCTGCGAGGTCCTACTCGCGCATCAGCATCAGCGCGGCTTCGCGTTCCAGGTCCAGGTAGGGCTCGCCGCTGACGTCGACGGCGACGCGGTTGATCGTGCCGCCGGTGAAATGGTGTGGTGACTCGCCCGGGTAGTCGTCGGTGATCGGTTCACCGTTCTGCCGGCCGACGTACAGGCTCGAACCGGCGATGGCGAAGGCTCCGAGCTGGGTCTTGATCTGGCCCTCGCCGACCTTCTCCTCGCCGTGGTAGAGCGAGAGCGTCCCGGTCGCACAGTCGGGATGCATACCTTCCTTCTCGAACGACGCCGACAGGATCAGGTTCTCGCCCGTCGGGACGTCCTTCGAACCGACGACCTGCTGCTCCACCGCGCCGACGAAGCTGTTCACGTAGTGCAGCCGGTTGTCCTTCACGTACAGCGCATGGCCGCCGAACCTGGCACCCATCGCGAACAGCACACCTTCGGCTCCCGGTGCCGGGATGTCGACGGCCGCGCCGATGGTGAAGGAGCGGTTGCGGGTGTTGACCGCCTGCCATTCCGGGACCGGGGCGGTGTCCGGGTAGTACGTGTACCGGTCCGTCGAAGCGCTCAGCTGGGGTCGTGGGGTGCCGAGGATCTCCAGCGGTGAGCGATCGTCGAGCGGGAAGGCGTCGTTCGCGCCGGCCTCCGCGAACCAGATGTTCACCAGCTCGCGAAGCTTGTCCGGCTGCTCGGCCGCGAGGTTGTGAACCTCTGACCGGTCGACGTCGACGTGGTACAGCTCCCACTCGTCGGCGTTGAAATGCGCCCAGCCCGATACGGTCGGGTGGGTGGTGACGGCCTTCCAGCCCTCGTGGTAGATCGACCGGGATCCGAGCATCGAGTAGAACTGCGTACGGCGACCGGAGTCGGCGGACGCGTCGTCGACGCTGCCGCGCATGCTGATCCCGTCGAACGCGCTCTGCGTGTGGCCCTTGATCGTCTCGGGCGCCTCGACGCCGAGTACGTCGAGGATCGTCGGGACGATATCGATCGCGTGGTGGTACTGGTGCCGGAGCTCGCCCCGAGCGCGAGCCCCTTTCGGCCACGAGATGATGCACGGGTCCGCCGTACCGCCGTTGAACTCGTATCGCTTCCACATCTTGAACGGCGTGTTGAACGCCATCGCCCAGCCGTTGGGGTAGTGGTTGTACGTCCTCGTACCGCCCAGCTCGTCGAGCTTGGCGAGGTTCTCCGCGAGGTCGTCCTCGATCCCGTTGGCGAACTTCATCTCGTTGACCGAGCCGTTCGGGCCGCCCTCGCCGCTGGCGCCGTTGTCCGAGACGACCACGACCATGGTGTTGTCGAGTTGATCGGTCCGCTCCAGGTACGCGAGCAGCCGGCCGATGTTGTGGTCGGCGTGCGCGAGGAATCCGGCGTACACCTCGGCCATCCGGGCGAACAGCCGCCGCTCGTCGGCGTTCAGCGTGTCCCACGGACGGGTCGAGTCCAGCGTCGGGAACGGCAGGTGGTCCGGGCCGGTGCGTGTCTCGGACGTGCCGATCGGGTTCACAGGGGGCAGCTCGGTGTCCTCCGGGACGAGCCCGAGCTTCTTCTGTCGTGCGAGGGTCTCCTCGCGCATCGCTTCGTACCCCTGGTCGAAGTGGCCGGCGAACTTGTCGATCCACTCCTTCGGCGCCTGGTGCGGCGCATGGCAGGCGCCGGGCGCGTAGTACAGCAGGAACGGCTTGTCCGGAGCGATCGCCTTGGCGTCCTTGATGAACTCGATCGCCTTGTCGGTGATGTCGTCGGTCAGGTGGTAGCCCTCGGCGGGGGAGCGCGGCTGGTCGACCGGGTGGTTGTCGTAGACGAGGTCCGGGTACCACTGGTTCGTCTCGGCGCCGAGGAATCCGTACCAGCGCTGGAATCCTCGACCGGTCGGCCAGTTACGCCGGGTCGATGCGAGGTTCATCTCGTCGGTCGGGCACAGGTGCCACTTGCCGACCATGTACGTGTTCCAGCCGCGCTCGCCGAGGATCTCCGGCAGCATCCCGTTCTCCGGCGGGATCGTGCCGCTCGCGTTCGGGAATCCGATCGCGGCCTCGGTGATGCACGCCATGCTGTTGCGGGTGTGGTTGCGGCCGGTCAGCAGCGCCGAGCGGGTCGGCGAGCACAACGCGGTCGTGTGCCACTGGGTGAAACGCACGCCGCGTCCGGCGATCGCGTCGATGGTCGGCGTCTGGATCGGGCCGCCGTAGCAGCTCATCGCCGAGAACCCGACGTCGTCGAGGACGATGTAGACGACGTTCGGCGCACCCTCGGGTGCCTTCGCGGGCTCGAACGGCGTCCAGTCCGGTTCGGAATCGCGGATGTCGACGTTGATCTTCCCCCGGAACGGCACAGGCATGGTCTTCCCCTCCTCGTTGGTTCCTGTCAGCCTCGTCCGGCCCCGAACCCGAGTCGCCATCCGCGCGGGATGAACCGCGCAGATCATCCCGGCTGTGGGATGCCTCGCGGCCGGAGGCGACCCAGGATTGTCCGCATGAGCCGGGAGCGGCAGCCGTCGTCCGACTACGCGGGCGCGATCTACGGATCGCTGTTGGCGGCGTCGGTCGTCGCGGGCACCGGGCCCGGGCAAGAACCTCCACACCCCGCCCAGCTGACCATTCTGCTGCTCGCGACCGGAGTGGTGTTCTGGCTGTCCCATGTCTATGCCCATCTGGTCGGGGAGCGCTCGGCACGTGCGCTGGTTTCGGCGCACGCGTTCCGCGCCGCGGCCCGGCGGGACTGGCCGATCGTGCAGGCCGCCGTACCCCCCGCAGCGGCGGTCGCCATCGGTGCGGCCGTCGGGATGTCGGACGCGGGCGCGGCCTGGCTGGCGCTCGCCGTCGCCGTCGGGTCCCAGGTCGGATGGGCGTCGTACGTCGCCGCCGTCGGGGGAGCGACGAGGGGACGCCTGGTCATCGTCGCCGCCGTCAACCTCGTCCTCGGCCTGCTGATCGTGCTGCTCAAGGCGGCGTTGACGCACTGAGCCCCGTACGTCGTCCGCCAGGGGTGACGCGCCGCCGGTTCGAGCGGTCCTACTGTCGACGAACAGTCGACGACCGTCGAGGACCCAGCAGGAGGGGGACGCAGATGTCCCACAACCGCGGTGTCGAGCCCCAGGCCGAATCGGGCTGGGCGATGAGCGGAGTCGCCTTCGCCGCGACGATGCTGCTGATGATCGGCGCCTTCCAGGTGATCGCCGGTTTCGCCGCGATCCTGAACGACGACTACTTCGTGCTCGTCAGGGGCTATGCGTTCGATCTGGACATCACCACGTGGGGCTGGATCCACCTGGTCCTCGGCATCGCGCTCATCGTGGCCGGCATCGGCCTGTTCTCGAGAGCGGTGTGGGCGGGCGTGACGGCCCTCTTCCTGGCCGTACTGAGCGCGATCGACAACTTCTTCTTCATCCCGTACCAGCCGTTCTGGGCGATCCTGCTGATCGCTCTCGACGTCTGGGTCATCTGGGCACTGACCCGGCCGCGCGCACTTCGTAGCTAGTGCCGGAAAGCGACACTCGACCGAGGGGTGTCAGGATGGCCGACCACACTGCCGGGCCCTGGTTCCGGCGGTTGGAGGAGACGTTCGTGGGCCGGTGTGCCGCCTCGTTCGTGGAACTGCGCGGCATCGACCGGGCGATGGTCATCGCCTCGCAGGCACTGACGGCGCTCGTGCCGCTGGTTCTCGTGGTCTCCACGCTCGCTCCGGCGGACCGTCGTGACGTCGTCGCCCAGGGATTCATCCGGCGGTTCGAGCTGAAGGGCAACGCCGCCGAGGCAGTCAGAGAGGTCTTCGCGCGGCCGGTCGGCGCGTCGAGTGTCGGGGTGCTGAGCCTGGTGATCCTGGTCTTCTCCGGGGTGTCACTGGCCCGCCGGCTGCAGCGGCTGTATCAGGACGCCTGGCGGCTCGGGCCTGTCGCCGGCGTACGCGGTGCGCTGACGACGTTTGCCGGTCTGGCCGCCGTGGTCCTGCAGATCGCATTGCTCGCCTTGGCCCGGTCTGCGCTGAGCGCGCTCCCGATGGACTGGTTGTTCAGCGTGATCGCCTCGATCCTGACCGGTGTCCTGCTCTGGGTCTGCGTGCCGTGGCTGTTGCTCGACGGCCGGCTGCCGTGGCGACGCCTGGTGCCGTCAGGAGTACTGGCGAGCGTCGGCGGCGCCGCGTACACCGCCGTGTCCACCATCTACATGCCCCGGATGATGGAGACCAACAGCGAGCGGTACGGCCTCTTCGGCGTCACGCTCGCCCTGGTCGGCTGGTTGCTGGCCGTCTCACTTCTCCTGGTCGTGGCGACCGTGGTCGGTGCCGAGTTCGATCGCAGCGACGGCTGGTTCGCCCGCCGGGTCCGTTCGTGGCTCGGAACGGATCCTGAGCCCCGGACAGGAGTTTTCCTCCACCAAGGATGAGGTGGTCGCAGGCTGCCGGACGGAGCATGGTCGCGTGGTTACTTCAGAGCAGTCCGATATCCCGTCGGACGCGCCGCCGCCGGATCCGGAAGCGATCCCGCTGTTCGATGCGGCCGTCGGCGCTTCCGTGCTGGCAGCGCTCGCCGCGCAGACGGTCGGGCGCCGGGTCGGCGGCGTTCTCAGTCCGGTCAGCCGGCGGGTCGGGGGAGTTCTCAGCCCGGTCGCCGTGGTGATCTTGCGGCCCCCGATGCTGGCGGAGCGGTACCAGGCAGCCACCTGGCTGGCAGGCCTCGCCCGGCACGGTGGCCGAGGACGTGCGGAGCTGGAGCGTCAACTGTCCGTCGTGCTGGACCGGATGGTTCCCGCGGTGGCGGCGGAGGTCGTGAAGCGACTCGATGTGGCCGGGATGGCCGAGGGGGTCATCGCCGAGGTCGATCTGGCCGAGATCATCCGGCAGTCCACCGGATCGGTTGCCTCCGACACCGTCCGCGGCGTACGCATGCAGGGCATCTCCGGCGATGAGGCCGTCGGCCGCGTCGTCGGCCGGTTGCGGGTCCGGCTGGGCCGGAAGGAGCCTGAGACGACTCCCGCGCAGCCGTGACAACGGACGAGCCCGTGTCGATCGTCCCGCGGGAGGCGCAGCCGTACCAGGGGCGTCGGGCGGGACTCATCACCCGGTCCGTTGCCGGAGTCATCGATGCGGTCGTGGTGGTGGTCGTTGTGCTGGCCGGCTATGTCGGCGTCAACGGGCTGATGTTCCTGCTCGATCCGCGCGGCTTCCAGTTCAGTGAGGCGTCGCCTGTGCCAGGCGTGGCGACCGCGTCGCTGGTCGCCGTCGTCTACCTCTGCGTGGCGTGGTCGATGACAGGACGAACGTACGGCTGTCATGTCATGGGTCTGCGGGTGGTCGGCCGTCGTGGTGAACGGGTGCGGCCGCTCGTCGCGCTGCTGCGGGCGGTGTTCTACGTCGTGTTCCCGCTCGGACTGTTGTTGTGTGCGGGAGGCCGTCGGCACGCCTCTGTGCAGGACCTCGTGCTGCGTACGTCGGTGATCTACGACTGGTGACTAGGGCTCCGGGCGTGAGGGCAGCAGCCCGAGCTCCCAGGCACGCCGTACGGCCTCGTTCCGGCGGGATGCACTCAGCTTGCGCAGGATGCTCCGTACGTGGCTCCTGACGGTGTTGACGGAGACGTACATGGTGCTGGCGATCTCCTCGGTGGTGAGCAGCTCGGCGAGGTACTCCAGTACCTCGTGTTCCTTGCTGGTCAACGACGCGGTGACCAGCAGGTCCGGCGCCGGGACGCCCCACCGACCTGCGGCGCGGGTCCGACCGTCCGGCCCTGGTGCACTGAGCCACGGGTGCTGCCGCATCACATCGCCGGCCGGCTGGAGCAGCTTGCGGAGCGCCGGCGGTGCCTCGGCGAACGGGCGTCGTAGCCGCTCGGGGGCAGCCAGTCGGAGCGCACGCTCCAGGCAGCGCCCGCTGCGGCCGGTGTCGCCGGCACTGATCGACTCCGCGGCCTGGACGAGCCAGTTGTCCACCTGGGTCTCGAGCGGGACGATGCGATCCGTGACCGGAGTCAGGCGGGTGACCGGGCGCTCGCCGGCCTCGGCAGCAGCTCGGTGCAGGACCAGCAGCGATCCGGCCTGGTCGCGACCCTCGGACTCCTCGATCACCGTCGCGGCCTGCTCCGGCCGGTGCTGTGCCAGCAGCAGCTTCGCCTCGTCGACGACGAGGGCCTGCCCGAGCCAGTCGTCCTGTGCGCCGTAGCTGTTGCTCGCGGCCCGGAGTTCTGCGGCGGCGAGGTCGATGTCGCCATCGGCACGCAACAGCCTGGCCCGAACCAGAGCGAGCGCGGCAACGACAACCCGTGAGTCGTGGGTGGGTGCGGCCTCCGCGGCGCGCTGCACGAGGTCCTCGGCGCCCGGTCGGTCGCCCTGGTCGGTGTGCACCCAGGCCTGGGCGACGATCGCTGATTGGGGCAGGTACGGCGCCTCCCGGCCGGCCGCCGCGGTGGCCTCGGCAGCCACCTCAACAGCTCGGCGTAGATGCCCCCAGATTGCTTCCACGAGCGCGGCCATCCCGAGGAACTCGGCGAGAGCCTCATGGTCACCGGCATCCGCGGCGATGGCTGCGCCTTCGGTGAGCGTCGCCAGGGCCGCTGCGAAGTCCCCGCGCTGGAGTAGCACGCGTCCCTTGCAACCGGCGACCAGCAGTCTCGGACCCGGGTGCTCGGCGGCTGATTCCGGCGATCCCGCTCTCAGTTCCGCCTCCGCGCTGAGGACCGCGCTCAACGATGCCTCGACATCCTCGCCGAGGCTCGTGCAGATCGCCTGCAGCACGCCGACCGCAGACCCGACCGCGTGCCGTCCACCGGGAAGCTGCCGGACCAGCTGATCGCGGACCGCGCCGAGTTCCGCCGTACAGCGGCCGACATCGAACGCGACCAGCGCACGGGCAGCTCTGACGACCGCGGCCTCGGGGCTGTCCACCTCGTCGGGGAGACCGGCGAACAACGCCGACAGCTGCCTCCGCCGGCACCCGACGAGTAGTTCGGCGAAAGAGAGATCGCCCAGCAAATACTGCGCTGCCTGCGACCAGTCACCGGCCGCGATGGCATGGTGGATCGCTTCCAGCGGCAGGCCGTTCTGCGCGAACCACGCGGCCGCCGTACGGTGCAGGGCCGGGGCGACTGTGGGCCGCTCGAACAACAGCTGGGCGCGGAGGAACTCGCGGAACAGCGGCTGGTAGCCGTAGCCGTCCGCGGTCCCTGGAACGGGCTGGATGAACGAGTTTCCCTGGGAAAGGAACTGCAGCGATCGAAGGTCGCAGACGCGCCCGGTGAGCGCCTCGGCCAGTGCGGGCCGGACCTCGTCGACGATGCAGGTCCGGAGCAGGAATTCACGCAGTTGTGCCGGCTGTGCGTCGAGAACCTCGGTCATCAGGTACGCCGCGACGTTGCCGGAATCTCCGCGGAAGTCCCGGATGACCTGCTCGGGGTCGGTCTTGTCGGCCAGGTTCATGGCCGCGAACATCAACCCGGCTGGCCACCCGCCGGTGCGGTCCCGGAGTTCGGCGACCTGCGCCTCCGAAAGCTCGAGGCTGTGCCGACGCATCAGCGCCGCGGCCTCGTCCGTCGTGAAAGCCAGCTCGGCCGCCCGGATCTCGACCACGGACCCGGCCAACCGGTAGAGGTGCAGGGGGAGCGGCGGGTCGGACCGCGTCACCAGGACGATGTGGATGCGGCCGGCGTTGTCGCGGAGGAGGCGATGCAGGCTCTGTCCGAACTCGGGGGTGATCGTGACGTCACCGCAGTCGACCACGAGAACCAGTACTTCGTGGTCGCGGCCGTACACGCTGTCGGGCAGGGATCGCAGCACGGCCGATGGTTGCTGGCCGTCCGCATCCAGCGTGACGTGCCTGACCGCGGCCGAACCCGGGTAGAGCGCTGCCCACGAATCCAGCAGCATCGTCTTGCCGAAGCCTGCCGGCGCGCTGACCAAGGTCAGCGGCCGCTGAACCCCTCGGCTCACCCGCTCGACAAGACGCGGCCGACGGACCGTACCGGGCGGAACACCCGAGGTCCTTGCGATCGATCTGAGCGGGCCCTCGAATGGTGCGTCCGGTGAAATGCTGCGTTCGTTCCTCACCCCTGCGCTCGGCATGTCCCCTCCTCGCGACGTGCGACATCACGCAACGCTGGTGGGGCGGTGCGCGGCGAGTCGCACCATTCGACGGAATCACGGAATTTCCTTTAAAACCAGCGTTTTCCGTCCGATTGCCGAACTTTCCGAAACGGTGCGGTGTTGATTCGCGACCGCGCCGGACAGTTCACCCCGCAGGGATGAAGCCGCGGCGTCCGGCCTTTGCAAGCGTCGAATGCAGACGTTGGGGAACGAGGTGGGTTCGATGGGCGACGCGACGTACGAGATCCGCGTGGCGGGCGCCGTACCCGACCAGGATCTCCTTGATATGGGGGCGGTGCCGCTGGCGGTCGACCAGGTGAACACGGTCGTCTACAGCATCCCCGACCAGTCCGCGCTGTACGGACTGCTGGCCAGATTACGGGCCCTAGGCATCGAAGTGGTCGAGGTACGCCGGATCCTCGACTCGGTAGCGGAATCGGCATCGGCAGCGGAATCGGCAGAACGGATCGACGACGATCCGGGCAGGGGAGACGATGAACGCAGGTGAGCACCGGTACCCGTCGTACCAGGTCGTCGTTCAGGGGGAGTTGAGGTCGGCCGTGCTCGCCTTCTGCGCGGGTCCGGCGGCCAGGTGCACAACCTCCGGGACCTTCCGGATGCGGGTCCACGACGACCGCGGAATCGCCGATCTGGTCGCAATGCTCGGCGCCGCCGGCCTGACGATCCTCAGTATTCGTCAGCTCACTGCCAGGGACGACATCGTCTCCTTGACCCTGGCCGTCTAGGCGGGTGCGCTGGGCGGGTCGCCGCCGGCCGTGACCGGCGGACGCCCGATGAATTCGATCAGGGCGACGACGAACAGGACCACTACGGCGGTGACGACCACGACGGTGACGGTCGGCCGGGACCACAGCGTCAGCACGAGCGCGCCGCCGACCACGCTGGCGATCAGCAGCAGACGCTTGTGGGCGAAGGTCCATCCGCCGACCCGCCCGGTGTTCAGCCCGGCGGCCTCGGCGCGGCCGCGCAGCGACCCGATGCCGCCGGCGAGCTTCGCACGCGCTTGTACTGCGGCGTTGGACGGACCGGTGAAATAGGCAGCGAGCGCAACGATGAGCGCGAGGACGCCGACCGCGCGCAGGCCGTACCGCAGGAACCGGACGATCGTGTCGAAGACGACGCCGCCGGCATCCCTCGACAGCACTTCGGACGGCAGGGCGTTCAGGTAGAAGACGCGCGCGAGGGTCAGCGCGACGCCCAGGACCAGCATCGCGCCGGCGAACCCGAGCGAGCCCTTCAGGAGCGCACGGCGACGGTCCCGGGCGACGAACACGCCGCTGACGAGCAGGACCAGGGCGATGACCGGTAGCCAGGTTCCGAGCGTGTTGAGCAGCCGGTAGAGACCTTGGGCCTTGGTCACCCCGTCGGACTGCACGAGCACGATCGACTTGTTCACCACCGGGATCTTGTCGGCGAGACCGAAACCGCCGGCCACCATTCGCTGTTTGACCTCCGCGATGATCGGCGCCAGGTTGAGCGTGACGGTGTCGTTCTGCGCGCTGAGTGCGCCACCCTGGTTGCCGTCGAGCAGGTTGACCAATGATGCGTGCGCGGTCTCGTTCGCCTGCCTCCAGACAGCGGCGAACTGCGGGCTGGCGACCAGTTTGTCGACCTGGCTGCGGACGAAGTTCTCGATTCCGTTGACGAGCGGTCCGCTGAGGGCGTGGAGGTTGGCGGCGACCCGCGGCGGCACGCCCTGTTGCGCGACGGCATCCAGGGTCTCGGTCGCGATCGACTGGAAGTCGACCGCGTCGAGGATCGCGTTGCTGACCGCGTCGGAGATGGTCCGCTGAACCGCTGGATCGTCGGCCAGCGGCGCGACCGTCTCGAGGTACCGGTCGGTGTCGGAGACCTGTCTGCTCGCCCAGACGGCGGTGACAGACAAAGGCGCGAGCAGGCAGGCGAACGTGATCAGGAGCGCAGACACCACAGCGCGCCAACTGAACCGTCGGCGCGCCAGCTCGCCGGTCACCTGTTGCCGGCGAGCGGCCAGTTCCGTCTCGAGCTCACTCACCCGCTCGCGCAGGCGCCGTACCTCGTCGGGCTCGGTCATCGCGGGTTCCTCCCCGTCGCGGTTACCGCTCAGACCGCCAGCGCCTTGGCCTTCAGAGTGTCGAACTCGGACTGCGAGATGGTGCCCTTCTCGAGCAGCGCGCTCGCCTGGGCGATCTGGTCGGTCGGAGTAGCCGACGACCCCGCGACCTGTTTGATGTAGTCGTCCTGCTGCCGCTGGACGGCGGCCCGGCCGGCCAGGTTCCGCTCGGCCATACCCCTGCCGCGGACGATGACGTACACGAGCGCGGTGAGCACGGGGAAGAACACCAGCGCGATGAGCCAGACGGCCTTGGCCAGCCCCGAGGTTTCCGGGTCACGGAACAGGTCGGCCACGATCGAGAACAGCATCATCAGGTACGCGGTGAACGCGAACGCGATGATGATGAACCACACAACGTCCCAGAAACTCATTGCAGCGTCCTTTCTTCGAGCGCCAACCGCCTGTGACCAACGCTGGCCTCCGGCTAGCGCAGCGTCATCACCTCTACCGGATGATCTTCGGGAGGTCCGCGGGCGGGTTTAGAGTGAGTTCCTCGCTTGGATCTTGGGGCTGCCGATGGAAAGACCAGGTAGGCGGCGTTCCTTCAGTCGACCGCATCGCTCGGTGGAGATGCGGGACCGGCAGGCGGAGCGCCAGATGATGGCGGAGTTCCTGGGGTCGGTCCGTGCTGGCGACGGACGGGCGGTTGTCGTGCGTGGCGAGCCGGGGGTCGGCAAGTCGGCGCTCCTCGACTATCTGGTGGAGAGCGCGTCCGGGTGCCGGTTGGCGCGCGCCGCGGGGGTCGAGTCCGAGATGGAGCTGGCGTACGCCGGTCTGCACCAGCTGCTGGCCTCGATGGTGCACCGCCTGGACGGGCTGCCCGGACCGCAGCGCGACGCGTTACAGACCGCATTCGGGCTCAGCGACGGCCCGGCGCCGGACCGGTTCCTGGTCGGGCTGGCGACGCTGAGCCTGCTGGCCGAGGTCGCCGAGGACCATCCGCTGGTCTGCGTGGTGGACGACGAGCAGTGGCTGGATCGTGCCTCGTCCCAGGTGCTCGGGTTCGTCGCCCGACGACTAGTCGCCGAGCCGGTCGGCGTGGTGTTCGCGACCCGGGCTGCGACCGACGACCTGGCCGGGCTGCCGGAGGTCGTGATGGAAGGGCTGGAGGATGCCGACGCCCGCGACCTTCTCCAGGCCTCGCTCTCCGGGCCGCTTGATGCGCAGGTGGCCAATCGCCTGATCGCCGATGCCGCCGGCAACCCCCTGGCCCTGCTCGAGCTACCGCGCGGGTTGACACCGGCGGAGCTGGCAGGCGGGTTCGCGCTGCCGAACGCGATGCCGCTGCCCAGCCGGATCGAGGCGAGTTTCCGGAGACGACTGGACGACCTGCCCGAGGAAACCCGGCGGCTGCTGCTGGTCGCCGCAGCCGAACCGATCGGGGACCCGGTCCTGGTCTGGCGGGCCGCCGAGCGTCTGGGGCTTCCCGCTGACGCCGCAGCGCCGGCGGCTGAAGCCGGTCTGCTCGAGGTCGGTGCGCACGTCTGGTTCCGGCACCCGCTGGTGCGATCGGCGGCGTACCGCTCGACCTCGGTCCAGAGTCGTCAGGAAGCGCATCGTGCGCTGGCCGACGTCACCGATCCGGTCGCCGACCCCGATCGTCGGGCCTGGCACCTTGCGCACGCGGCGAGCGGCCCGGACGAGAGCGTTGCCGCCGAGCTGGAGCGATCGGCGGACCGGGCGCGGGCTCGTGGAGGTATGGCGGCAGCCGCGGCGTTCCTCGATCGTGCGGTCAGGCTGACGAGTGATCCGATCCAGCGCGCGGAGCGGGCGCTGGCCGCGGCACAAGCGAGCTTCCAGGCGGGCGCGTTCGACGCCGCGCTGGGTCTGCTGACCGTGGCCGAGGCCGGCCGGCTCGACGACTTCGAGCGAGCCCGGGTCGAGCTGCTCCGCGGTCACATCGCGTTCGCCGCGGGCCGGTTCAGCGACGCCCCGGGCCTGTTGCTGGCAGCGGCCGAACAACTGGAGAACTACGACCTACAACTCGCACGCGAGACGTATCTCCACGCCTGGGCGGCCGCGGTCGGAGCCGGGCACCTGGCCGCGGACGGCATTCTGCTGTCTATCTGTCATGCCGTGCGAACCCTGCCGCCCGACTCCGATACCGGCGATCCACAACCGCTCGTCGTTCTGCTCGAGGGTCTCGCGACGCTGATTGCCGAAGGCCGGGCGGCGTCCACGCCTGCGCTGCTGCTGGCCGCGAGGATGTTCGCGAGCGGGGATCGGTCGGTCGAGGAGATGCTGCGGTGGGGCTGGCTGGCCGCGGCGGTGAGCATCGCGGTCTGGGACGACGACGGCCGGCTCGCGATCGCCGAGCAGACGGTCCGGACGGTCCGCGAGTCCGGCGCACTCGCGCAGCTTCCGGTCATCCTGACCGTTCTTGGGACGGCCGCATTGCTGAGCGGTGACTTCTCCCGCGCGGCCGCGGCGATTGCCGAGGGCGACACCATTGCGGCGGCCACCGGGAGCATGGTCGTGCCCCATGTCGCCCTGCGGTTGCTGGCTCTGCAGGGCAAGGAGGCCGAGGCGTCGGCGATGATCGCGGCCACGATCGAGCAGGCCGGCGAGCAGTCCATCACCGCCGCCAACGCGTACTGGGCTGCCGCGCTGCTGCACAACGGTTGCGGGCGGTACGCCGAAGCGGCGGCCGCTGCGCAGCAGGCGTCGTCCAACACGTTCGAACCGTGGATCTCGACCTGGGCGCTGCCGGACCTGGTCGAGGCAGCGGTCCGCGCCGGAGACATCGCCCTCGCGCAGGACGCATTCGAACGGCTCACCGAGACCACCCAGCCGAGCGGGACCGATTGGGCGCTCGGCATCGAGGCACGATCCCGGGCATTGCTGAGCGACGGCGCCGTGGCCGACAAGCTGTACCAGGAGTCAATCGAGCGTTTGAGCCGCACGGAGCTGCGACCCGAGCTCGCCCGAAGCCAGTTGGTGTACGGCGAATGGCTCCGCCGCGCAGGCCGCCGTACCGATGCCCGCGACCAGCTCCGCTCCGCCCACGAGCTGTTCGAAGCGATCGGGATGGACGCGTTCGCCGAACGGGCCCGGCGCGAGCTGGCGGCGACCGGCGAACGTCTCGGCCGGCGCGATGAGACCACCTCCGGCGAGCTGACCGCGCAGGAAGCCCTGATCGCCCAGCTCGCCCGGGACGGGCTGTCCAATCCGGAGATCGGCGCGCGACTGTTCCTCAGCGCGCGGACGGTCAAGTACCACCTCGCGAAGGTGTTCACCAAGCTCGGCATCACCTCCCGTGCGCAGCTCGACCAGGTCCTGCCTGGCCCAGGCCAGTAGCGGTCCGCCCGGACGACTGTCCACTGGCCGATGCGAGCCGGTGGGCCACCCGGGCAGTGTGTTCATGGGTCCCAGGGAGGGGTGCCATGAACCATTCACATCCTTGGCGGACCGTGTTGTCCCGGTTCAGTCCGTTCGCGAGTGGCTCGAGCTCAGTCGATCCGGACGAGCAGGACAGCGGCCCGCTGGCGGCGCTCGGGCTGGCCACGAGCTGGCTCAACTCGCCACCGCTGACGGCGGCTGCACTGCACGGTCGCGTCGTACTCGTCGATTTCTGGACCTACACCTGTGTCAACTGGCTCCGGACGCTGCCGTACCGCGAGGCGTGGGCGGAGAAGTACGGGCGGTACGGCCTGGCGCTCGTCGGTGTTCACACACCCGAGTTCGACTTCGAGCACGAGCTCGGGAACGTGCAGCGCGCCGTCGACGATCTCGCGATCGACCATCCGGTTGCGATCGACAACGACTACGCCATCTGGACGTCGTTCGACAACCACTACTGGCCGGCCCTGTACTTCGTCGACGCGCTCGGCATCGTCCGGCACCACCATTTCGGTGAGGGTGAGTACGAGCAGTCGGAGGCGATGATCCAGGCGCTGCTGACCGAGGCCGGTGCGACCGGCTTCGACCGGGAGCCCGTGCGGGTCGACGCGATCGGGGTCGAGGCGGCGGCCGGATGGGCCGACCTGTGGTCACCCGAGAACTACCTCGGCTACGAGCGAACCGAGAACTTCGCCTCGCCCAACGGCGCCGTGCTCGGAACCGGGCACGACTATGTCGCGCCCGCGGAGCTGGCCCTCAACCACTGGGCGCTGGCGGGGGACTGGAACATCGACCGGGGTGCAGTCCTGCTCAACCGCGCGAACGGGACGATCAGCTACCGCTTCCACGCGCGCGATGTGAACCTCGTGCTCGCCCCGGGCGGCGGCCTCGTCCCCTTCCAGGTACGGATCGACGGCCGGCCGCCGGCCGGCGACCACGGTGCCGATGTAGATGCTGACGGCAACGGTCTGCTCGATCGGCCGCGGCTCTACCAGCTCGTCCGACAGACCGGCCGGATCACCGACCGGACCTTCGAGATCGTCTTTCAGCAGGCCGGCGTACTGGCCTATGCCTTCACGTTCGGCTGACCGGAGCGAGAGGACCAACGACATGACAACCGTGCAGGACGCCGACCGATGAGCGGCTTCGACTACGACGTACTGATCGTCGGTTCGGGGTTCGGTGGCAGCGTCTCGGCGCTGCGGGCCGCGGAGAAGGGCTACCGGGTAGCGGTCATGGAGGCCGGCAAGCGCTGGAACGACGCGGACATCCCGAAGAGCCAGTGGCATCTGCCGGGGTTCCTCTGGTTCCCGGCGGCGGAGCTTTACGGCATTCAGAGGGTCGAGTATCTGGACGACGTCCTGGTCCTGTGTGGCGCGGGTGTGGGTGGCGGGTCGCAGGTGTATGCGAACACGCTGTACGTGCCGCCGAAGCAGTTCTTCGAGGCGCGGGAGTGGGCGAGCATCACCGACTGGGCGGATGAGTTGGCGCCGTACTACGACCAGGCGACGCGGATGCTTGGGGCGGTGCGATATCCGTACCTGCCGACCGATGTCGACCGGGTGATGCTGCAGGTGGCGACCGAGATGGGTCGGGGCGAGACGTTCAACAAGGCACCGGTCGGGGTGTACTTCGGGAGTCCTGGCGTTGAGGCCGACGATCCGTATTTCGGCGGGGTGGGGCCTCGGCGTACGGGGTGTATCTCGTGTGGGAAGTGCAATATCGGGTGTGGTCACAATGCGAAGAACAAGCTGACGACGAACTATTTGTATCTGGCCGAGCAGGCCGGTGTGCATGTGTATGACTTGCATGAGGTGTACGACCTGCGGCCGCTCGACGGCGGCGGGTTCGAAGTACGCACGCGGCATCCTGGGTGGGCCCAGCGGGCGGCTCGGGTTCCGCATCGGACCTATACCGCCGAGCAGGTGATTGTTTCGGCGCATGCTTATGGGTCGGCGAAGTTGTTGCTGCACATGCAGCACGAGGGCCGGTTGCGGGGTGTGTCGACCGAGCTCGGCCGGCGGGCGCGGACGAATTCGGAGCAGTTGCTGGCGATCACCCGGACCCACAAGGAGTGGCTGGAGGATCCGGACGAGATCTGGCTGACGCCGGGGTCGGTGTCGATCACGTCGGGGGTCTGGCCGGATCCCGAGACCAGCATCGAGCCGGTGTACTGGGGTGTCGGGAACGATTTGTTCGCGTTCCTGGTCACCTACCACCAGCACGGCGCGCAGAAGCATCCGACGGCGGCCTGGTTGCAGCAGTTGCTCAAGCATCCGGGCGCCGTACTCAGCTTCGACGACGCCCGGAACTGGGCCGAGCGGACCGTCATCATGCTCTGCTCGCAGACGACCGACACCTCGATCGAGCTGTACTGGGACGACGGCGTCCTGCGCAGTCGTCATACCGGTACGCCGCCGTCGGTCCACATCCCGATCGTCGAACAGTTCGTCGACCGGATGGCGACGCGGATGAACGGGCACGAAGGCGCGTTGCCGTTCGAGGTCATCAACCGGACGGCGTCGGCGCACTTCACCGGCGGCATCCCGATCGCTGACAGCGCTGCTAACGGCGCAGTCGACCCGTACCAGCGGGTCTTCGGTCAGCCGGGGTTGCACGTGATCGACGGCAGTGTGATGCCGGCCAACACCGGGGTGAACCCGTCGCTGTCGATCACCGCGCTCGCCGAACGCGCGCTGTCGCTGTGGCCGAACAAGGGCGACGCCGATCCCCGGCCGCCATTGGGATCCGGCTACGAGCGGGTGGCTCCGGTCATGCCGCATCGTCCGATGGTTCCGGCCGGCGCTCCGGGGGAGTTGCGGCTGGACGCGAAGAAGTCCGACGTCATCCCCGACTACCCCTATTAGGAAGGACGCTCCGATGACCGAGCTCTCGATCCTCGGCGTCGTGCAGATGGACGCGATTGCCGACGGCATGGTCGTCCCGCACTATGTTGCCGACCGCAAGCTTCGCATCGCCCTCGCGCGGGTGGACGGCAAGGTCTACGCGTTCGACGACCTCTGCACCTGCAGTGACGAGCGGTGCCCGCTCTCCAGCGGTCTGCTCGTTGGTCGCACCATCATGTGCCAGTGCCACGGCTCGCGGTTCGCCCTCGGCACCGGCGCCGTACTGCAAGGGTCGGCGGCGCCGCTGCGTGTCTACGAGGTGCGCGAGGCCGACGGAACTCTCCAAGTTCGTCTTCCTGAAGGAGGCCAATGATGGTCACGCCGCTGGGTGCTGTTGTGCGCGGACTGATTGCAGGCACGGTCGGAACCGTGGCGATGGACACGCTGCTGTACGCCGAATACCGCCGTGGTGGCGGCAAGAGCGGCGTCCGCCGGTGGGAGTTCTCCGAAGACATCAAGACCTGGGACGACGCCCCGGCTCCTGCGCAGGTGGGCAGGCGGTTGTTCGAGGGCATGTTCCGTCACGAGCTCCCCAACAGCCGGGCCGCCCTGGTCAACAACCTCACCCACTGGGCGTTCGGGATCCTGAACGGCGCGGCGTACGGCGTGGTGGTCGGCTCGGTGCCGAAGGCCCGCATCTGGTACGGCGTCCCGTTCGCCGCGACCGTCTGGGGCACGGGGTACGTCGTACTGCCGGCAGCGGGTCTGTACAGCCCGATCTGGGACTACAGCATCAAGGTCCTGGCGAAGGACCTCACGGCTCATCTCGTGTACGGGCTGACGACTGCGACGGCGTACAAGGTCCTGGGGAGTCGTGATGACTGAGCACCTGTCGAGCCACCATCGCGCCGTACTGCGGAAGATCTTCCAGCATCCGGTGAGCCACAACATCGAGTGGCACGACGTGCTCTCGCTGCTCGAGGCCATCGGAACGGTCGAGCGCCGTCACGACGACAAGGTCGAGGTCACGGTCGGGTCGGAGACCGGGTTCTTCGACATACCCGCGCAGAAGGACACCGAACTCGAGGCGGTCGTCGGCATCCGTCGGCTGCTCGAGGCAGCCGGCTACTCCGAAGCCGGCGCGCCGGATTGATCAGGAGGTCGAGCTCATGTCACCGACATGGCAAGCAGTGCTGGAGGGGCTGGTTGTCCTCCTCGCCATCTTCCTCGGGGTCCGGACCGGCGGGATCGGCCTCGGCCTGTGGGGTGCGACCGGTACGGCGGTCCTGATCTTCGTGTTCGGCGCCGACCCCGGCTCGCCGCCGATCGACGCGTTCTTCATCATCATCGCGGTGATCACGGCCTCGGCGGTGATGCAGGCCGCCGGCGGGATCGACTGGTTGGTGTCGATCGCGTCGCGGATCATCCGGCGCAATCCGCGCAGGATCACGCTGGTCGCTCCGCTGGTGGCGTTCGCGTTCACGCTGGGCGCCGGTACGTCGAACATCTTCTTCGCGCTGATCCCGGTCATCTACGAGACGTCGTACCGCAACGGGGTCCGGCCGGAGCGGCCGTTGGCGGCCTCGACGGTGACCTCGGCGCTCGGGATCACGGCGAGTCCGGTGTCGGCGGCGATGGCGGCGTACCTGACTCTGCTTCCCGACGACTTCACGCTGGCGGACATCCTCACGATCACGATTCCGGCTTCGATCGTGGCGTGTGTCGTGACGTCCCTTGTGCAGAACCGGATCGGTAAGAACCTGGCCGATGACCAGGAGTACCAGGCCCGGCTCCGGGCGGGCCAGGTCCCGTCACCGGCCGAGGTGGGCGCCGACCAGCATGCGGCGCTCCCGAAGACGGCTGCTCGCAGCGCCTATGTCTTCCTGGCCGCGGTCGTGGTGATCGTGGTCCTGGGCCTGTTCGACGAACTCCGGCCGACCGTGACCGTGGACAAGGTGTCCGGGCCGCTCAGCATGACCATCGTGATCGAGGTGGTGATGTTCACGGCCGCGCTCGTGAACCTGCTGTGGAACCGGGTGCCGCCGGGCGATGTGGTCAAGGAGCCGCTGATGGAGTCCGGCCTGGTCGCGGCGATCGCGCTGTTCGGTATCGCGTGGATGGCGGATACGTACCTGGTGAACAACCAGGAGACCGTGGTCAACCCGCTGGCCGACATCGTCAAGGACCACTCCTGGTTCCTCGCTGTGGCGATCTTCCTGGTGGCGGGCCTGACGACCAGTCAGTCGGCCACAACCCGCACGATCATCCCGATCGCGCTGGCGTCGTTGTCGCCGGCAACGATCACGGCGATGTGGCCTTCGCTGGTCGGCGTCTGGCTGTTCCCCGCGAACGGATCCCAGATCGCCGCGGTGAACATCGACAAGACCGGTACGACGCGATTGTCGAAGGTGCCGATCTGGCACTCGTTCACGATCCCGATGCTGGTGTCCTGGGTCTCGGTCGTGCTCGTCGGACTATTGATCGCAAGCCTTGCGTTCTAAGGAGAAACAGCTATGAACCGCGACGATGTGCGGAGCAAGGTCGCCGGGATGATGCCGGAACTGCTCGCCGACCTGGAGGGATTCACCAAGCTGGCGTCGATCGCGTTCCCCGGCTACCCGGCGGAACCGGTCCATCAAATGGCGGCGAAGACGGTCGAGGTCATGCGTGCGGCAGGGTTCCGCAATGCGGCGCTGCAGGAGGTGCCTGACGGGTATCCGCCGGTCTACGCGACGGTCGACGGTCCGGCGGGTTCGCCGACGGTGATGCTGTACGCGCATTACGACGTACAGCCTGCACCTCCTGAACAGAACTGGTCGTCGGATCCGTGGACGCCGACGCGGAAGGACGACGGTCGGCTGTACGGACGAGGGATCTCGGACGACAAGAGTGGGTTGGTGATCCACGCCGGCACGCTGAAGGCGTTCGACGGTACGCCGCCTTGTCACGTGAAGCTGATCGTGGAGGGCATGGAGGAGACGAACTCGAATCTGGAGGCGTTCGTCGCGGCGCACCCGGATCTGTTCCAGTGTGACGTCTTCGTGGTTGCCGACATGGGGAATCTGAAGGTGGGGGAGCCGACACTGACGACGACGCTTCGTGGCGACGTGGCCTGCGTGGTGACGGTGCAGACGCTCGAGCATTCCCTTCATTCGGGGGTGTTCGGCGGTCCGGTGCCGGACGCGATGATGGCGCTGGCTCAGCTGCTGGCGACGTTGCATGATGCCGACGGCAACGTTGCGGTCGAGGGTGTGTCCGGGTTCGACTGGGACGGGCTCGACTTCTCGGAGGCGGACCTCCGGGCTGGCGCCGATCTTGTGGACGGCGTGGGCATGATCGGGACCGGCACGATCGGGTCCCGCTTGTGGTCGAGGCCGTCGATCAACGTGATCGGGCTCGACATGACCTCGGTCGACGGTTCGTCCAACGTGCTGATTCCCGAAGTACGGGCGAAGTTGTCGATGCGGATCGTCCCCGGCTCGTCTCCTAAGTCGGAGCTCGACGCGCTGGTGCGGCACCTGGAGTCGCACGCGCCGTGGGGTGCCAAGGTGACGGTGGAACGCACCAAGGAGGCAGCGCCGTTCCGCGCCGCGACCGACGGACCGGGGTACGCCGCCGCCCGTCAGGCGTTGGCCGATGCCTACGGTTCGCCGGCGGGGGAGGCGGGATCCGGCGGCTCGATCCCGCTGCTCCAGACCCTCCAACAGGCCGCTCCGCACGCGGAGTTCATCCTCTGGGGCGCAGAAGACACAGCCCAGGCCCGCATCCACGCCTCCGACGAAAGCGTCGACCCATCCGAGATCGAAGCGATGACACTCGCCCAGGTCTTCCTTCTCCAGGATCTGGCGGAAATGAAGCAAGGAGGTCAATCATGAACACAACGAAAGAGAGTCTGATCGGGGCAGTCTCCAAGACGCTCGTCTGGCGCGGACTGCTGGCGATCGCGATCGGCGTCGTCTCGGTCGTCTGGCCGAACATCACCGTCGGCGCATTCGTGATCCTGTTCGCCGTGTACGCCTTCATCGCGGCGGGGATGGACGCCGTACGGGCGTTCACCAGCGGCCGGGCCGGGGCCGTCATCGGGAATCTGCTGCTCTCGCTGCTGTCCCTGGCGGCCGGCGTCGTCGCGCTGGTCTGGCCGGGGCCCACGGCAACGGTCCTGACGCTGATCGTCGGCTGGTGGGCGTTGTTCACCGGTCTGGTGGAGCTCGCGATGGTGTTCACCAGCGGGCGCCGGGCCGGGGAGCGCGCGTGGCTGATCCTGAGCGGCCTGATCTCGATCGCGTTCGCAGTCGCGTTGTTCATCCGGCCTGATCTCGGTGCGCTATCGCTGGCGACCGTCTTCGGCCTCTACAGCATCTTCTTCGGCATCAGCTCGCTCGTCGTGGCCCGCGAAGGGCACGAACTCCGGCACTCGACCGGGCGCCCCGCCGAAGCCGTTTCCTGAACATTTGAGAGAGGACCAGAATCATGAACTACACCGAGAAACTGGAAGAACTGGAGCAGCGCGTCGACGGTGCCGTCAAGGAGGTCCGGCAGGCCGCGACCGAGGACCACGAGCAGCTCGAGGCGCGCATCGACAAGCACCAGCAGAACGTGCAGTCGGCCGTCGACAAAGGACAGCAGCGGATGGGCCAGGCCGCCGACCAGCTCGACAGCAAATGGACGCAGGTCAAGACCGATGCGTCCGCGAAGGTCGCGGACCTGAAAGCCAAAATGGCCCAACGCCGCCGCGAACACGACGCCGAAGCAGCCACCACCGACGCCGACTGGGCCGAATCCGACGCCGCAGCCGCCATCGACCTGGCCTCCTGGGCCACCGACAACGCCCGCCTGGCAATCCTCGACGCCCTCGACGCCCGAGCCTACGCCAACGACCTAACCGCCCGAGCCCACCAGTCGAACTGAATACCCCCGCACGGGCTGGATAACTGAGCAAGTACCCCGCCCCCGCACGCTATGCAGGCGCTCCACCTCGTCGCTCCGCTCCTCGGACGCGCCTGCTACGCGTGCACCCACCCACCCCCCCGGGCTTATCGCCCGGTACCTCCCTTGCCGGCTGCCGCCGGCGAGTTGCGGGCTGCCGCCCGCGGTGCCCTCGCTCCGCTCGGAGTCGACGGCCCCGCGGCAAGCCGACCGGGATGAACGAGCGACGCCTGTCGTCGTGTCCTGAACACCGGCCGCATATTCGGTAACGGAGTACCCAACTATCTCGATGTCCCCTCGGGATGAGGGGGAATTACACGATGCGTTTGATTGATCGGCTTCGTGGCCGAATTGCAAGTCAGAGACCGAAGCCTGCTCACGCTGCTGCTGCGCCGACAATTCAAATGCTCGGCGGCCATGAAGATCTGGAGGTGGTCGGCGAGAGCAACTATCAGCCGGCTCTGTGGGAGATCTGCGGTAGACAGTTGGGCCAAAGGGTGCGCCACCCCATCGTCGGTGTGCTCGTCCCTGAGCCTCAGAATCCCTATGACTCGAACGCGATCGCAGTATTCGTGGAAGGGCATATCGTCGGATATCTCGATCGGCAGACAGCATCGCTCTACATCCAGGGACTGCATGAGCTGATGGCATCGTCCGGTGCCTACATCGCGCTGGACGGTGTCGTCGTCGGAGGCGGCCACCGGACGGATGGTCCAGGACGTCTCGGTATCTGGCTGGAGCACGACCCGAGGGACTTCGGGTTGCAGCGGACGTTTCCGATGCCAGGTGGCCGGCCCGTGCCCGAGACGGGAGCGATGCGCACCGGGTTCAGCGAGGCATGGCTGACTGACGCGGAGGACGATTCCTACGATCTGTCCTGGTTCGACGAGCTGCCCGAGGCCGATCGGCCCGCGATCGCCATGTTGCGCGGACTACTGGCGACCGATCCGGATCCGATCGACCGGCACTTCCAGTTCGCCGAGCTGGAGGCACGGCTTTACCGGTGCCGGGACCTCTATGACTCAGCGCTCGACGAGTTCGATGGTGCCTGCAAGCAACATGATGCCGAGATGGAGACGATCTGCGAGGCGTTCATGGTCAAGTGGAGCAAGGTGCCATTGCTCGAGACCTATCGTCAGATGGCGATTCGCCAGCAGAAGAAGAAGGACTGGAATGCCTGCCTCTGGTGGGCGGAGCGTGGCCTCGCCTTGTACGGCGACGCTGCAGCGCGAGAAGACGCTGTCGAAGATCTGCTCAAGCGCCGAAACCGAGCCCGTCAGAAGCTGGAGGCTGTGCCGCTGGCGAAGTCCAAATCACCTGTGGTGCCTGTCGGGTCTGCATCGTCGGTGGTTGTCGTGGCGGCCCGGGCGTCCGCGCCGGCGGATCTCGAGATCCTCGTGTGTGGGCGATGCAACGGCGAGTTCGAGCGCCTGCGTGTGCGCGGCCGCAAACCTCAATTGTGCCCGTCATGCCGGGCTGCTTCGGCATAGGACCTCGACCACCGGCTGCAGTTGAAGATGTCCTCCAGGGCCTAGGCTGCCTGTCGTGACTGCGGGGTTCGACGGGTGGCCTACGGGTGCGTTCGATGTGTTGTTGCGGCTGGAAGGGGAGCCTTCGGCTGACGTCCGGCGGGAGTGTCGGCGGGAGCGGGAGGAGTTGGTTCGGCGGCCGATGGTTGGGTTGTTGAATGCGGTGGCGGATGCGGATCCGGCGTACGAGGATTTTGCGGTGTGGGGGTGCGGCGACGTACTGCTGGATGCGTGGCAGCGGCAGCGGGCGATTGTGCGGCTGGGGCGGAGTGTCGAGTTGGGGGTTCGGTTCGATCTCGATGGGCTCGAGGTGGGGCTGGCTTGGTGGTACGCGCCGTCTGAGCAGATCGAGCGGTACCGGGGTGCGGTGGCGGATGACGGGTCGGGGCAGCGGCTGGTTGGGATTCTGCGGAAGCTTGAGCGGGACGGGTTTGTGATTTCGGGGGAGCTGTTGAAGCGGCCGCTGCGGGGTTATCCGGTTGATCATCCGCGGGCGGAGTTGTTGCGGCGCAAGTCGGTTGTCGCGAGTCGGGGGCTCGGGTGTGAGGAGTGGATTCATACCTCGGCGGCTGCGGATCGGGTGCTCGCGGCGTTTCAGCAGCTGCGTCCGATGGCGCGGTGGTTGGTCACGAACGTGTTGTAGAGGCCGTCGTCTGGGACGACGGCCTCTGCGGTCGGACGGTGCTGCGGCGGCTCAAGAGACCGCGTGGGCGAAGCGCTGGATGTTCTTCTCGACGCTGCGGCCTTCGCTGCGGACGACGAGTGCCGTGATGCCGTAGAAGATGCTGTAGAGGCCGAAGACGATGGCCAGCGAGACGGCGCCGAGGTCGGGGCGGATGAACAGCGCGACCGCGAAGACGACCGAGACCAGGCCGCCCAGGATGAACCAGGCGCGTTGGCCGGCGCGCTGACCGCTCCTGAACGCCATCGCGATTTCGACCAGGCCGGTGAACAGCGCCCACCACCCGATGATCAGCGTCAGTACGAGGGCCGTCGGGCCTGGGTAGATCAGCGCGACCACACCGGCTGCCAGTGAGATCACCGACAGCAGCAGGTGGCCGACGACCGACCAGCCACCGTCACTGCTGAATGCGCGGGCTGCGTCAGCCACGGCGGCGACGAAGGCGTAGACGGCGAAGAGGATGACGAAGGCGCCGACCGTGATGTTCGGCCAGATGACGGCAACCGCTCCAACAGCAATCGCCAGCAAACCACGCCACAACAGACCGTTGGAGATCCTGGTCGTCACCTTCGAGTCGGTGCTTGTGGTGGTACTCATGATGCACTCCTTACTCTCGATCTGGATGCGGTATCACTCGATCCCGCTACCTCGAGACTCGCAGCCCCCACCCACCCATCGAGCCAGTGAAAACCCCTGGCCCCGTGCCTAGCGACGCCGCCGCAGACCCTGGGGGTAGGGTGCTCGGATGCCTGTTGTTCGTGCTCGTCGGCCCCGGCCGGCTGATATGGCGGTGCCCGTTGGGGCTCGGTCTGTGTTCACCGATGGGGCTTGTTCCGGGAACCCGGGGCCGGGCGGGTGGGCCTGGGCGTTGTCGACGACGGAGTACGCCGCTGGGCACGAGGCTGTCTCGACGAATCAGCGGATGGAGATTCGGGCGGCGCTCGAGGCCGTGCGGACGAATGACGGGCCGCTGCTGGTGGTGTCGGACTCGACGTACGTCGTGAACTGTTTCCGGGACCGGTGGTACGCAGGCTGGCTCGAGCGCGGGTGGCTCACCTCGGCGAAGAAGCCGGTCGCCAACAAGGATCTCTGGGAGCCGCTGGTCGCCTTGGTGATGGACCGCGGGGATGTCGCCTTCCGTTGGGTGAAAGGGCATTCCGGCCACGAGATGAACGACTTCGTGGACCGGTTGGGCGTCGCTGCCAGTCAGACCGCCGGGTAGACCTCGGCCTCGTAGAGGGAATAGCCGTACTGCGTCGCTCGATGGACGCCCTGGAGACGGACATAGCGCGCGGTCGTGTCCAGCCAGAGCGTGTCGGTGCCGCCGTCGCCATCGGTCACCGCCGTGGCTGTCGTCCACGTGGTGGCGTCGTCGGAGACCTGGATCTCGTAGCCGGAGCCGTACGCCGCTTCCCAGCGGAGCACGAGCTTGCCGAGACGAGTCGGGGAGCCGAGGTCGAGCTGGAGCCAGGACGCGTCGTCGTACGCCGAGGCCCAGCGCGTGGCGGGATCGCCGTCCACGGCCAGGTCAGCGGTGAAGCTCGTCCCAGGTTCGATGCTTGAGGCAACGACCGGGCGGTGGAGGGCAACGTTGACCGACGAGGTAGGCGGTCGGACCGCGACGTGCAGGACCGTCGCGGCGGTGTCGAAGGACACGGGGATATCGACGTCGGTCAACGGTGCACTAGCCGGTGGCGTCAGGCGGATGCTGACGGTCTGCGCGAGCCCACGCTTGAGCCTGATCGGCATGGAAGGCGCGCTCCAACCCGGCGGCATCGCGAGGCGCAGCGTGCCGGCGACATCACGCCCGGCTTCGAGAGTGACGGCGAAGCTCGTAGAAACGCCGCGTACCACATCGACGCGCTCAGCACTGGTGCTCAGGGCAACCAATGGAGTGTCGGTCCAACGCGGCACGAGCTCCGCGACGGCCGGACTGCCACCTGTCCACACCAACCGCACAGCATCCGCCAGGAGATCGCCGACGCGAACTTCGGCATACGGGGAGGACACGGACCCGACCCGCTTCCACACGCCGGCGACCCGGACCTCGACATCGGCGGAGCCCACCGACGACTGCAGGACCGTCAGCCGGGACAGCGAGCGCGGCGCCGAGAACGTGGCGACCAACGCATCACCGGCACTCGGCGCGGTAGCAGGCACATAAGCGGTGTCCACGGAGCCGTCCACCGCACGCTGGTACGACGAACCCGCCGCAGGTACCGGCGTACCACTCGCAGTCAGCGTCGTCACGTTCCCGCCGATGGTCTGGACCGAGAACTCCTGCACCACCAACCAGAAGTCGCTCGCCGTCAACGACCGGTACCGGACGTAGCGCGCAACAGTCCCAGCCGGAGCGGTGAACCGTACTTCGGCCGTCGTCGCTCGCGTGAACTCCGTCCACTGCGTCCCGTCCACCGAGTACTCCAACGCACCCGAGTGGATGTAGTCGTCCGGGCTACCCGCCTTGCCCATCAGCAAGGCGATATCCCCGACCTGCACCGACGACCCGAGATCGACCCGTACCTCCGAACCCGGACCCGGCGCACCGTTGCTCCAGAAGAACGTGCTCTCGTCACCGTCGACCATCCGACCCGGCACGTTGTCCTGATACGTGCCCAGATTGGTCGTCGCCGTCTTACCAGGTGTCACACCCAACCAGCGGTCGTGCACCCGCCCGACCTCCGCGATGAACTCGTCGACAACCCGTTCACCGATCCGCGGATAAGTTCCGTCATGCGGCGCCCGGCTGTCCCGGATGGCCTTCGCCTCCGTGACGAGCGCGCTCATCTGCTGCCGCGCGGTCCAGGCCGCCGAACCGTTCCCCGCCTCGAGCGCAGACAGCAGATCGAGTCCGCGGCTCATCGCCTGGCCCCAGAGTTCCGTTGCCTTGAGCCACGATTCCGCCTCAGCCGTGAACGCCGGATCGGCCACACCCGCCCGGATCGTCCCCGGCGCCGCGACGACCGCCGACACACGCGGCCGCAGCGAAGCAAGGGCCTGCACACGGTCCCCACCCCGCCACCGCTGCCAGAACGAGTCGACAGCCGCCCCGAAGACCGGCGCGCTCTCCGGATGCAGGGTCCCGTCGTACGTGTTGAGGTCGGCGAACACCCGCAACGCATCCGCCGTACGTCGATCGCCGCCGGCCCGCTCCGCGATCGCGCGCAGCCAGACCGGCGTCGCGTCGTACCGCGCGGGGTTCCACCCGAACTCGGCGAACGAGTACAGCGCGAGCTTGCTCACCGCCGCCTGGTTCATCGGGTTCGAGATCACGCCGACCACGCTGGAGGCGATCCCCGGCTCCCGACCGGTGTACGGCGCCAGCAGCAGCCGCCCGGCCGCGTAGTCGTTGACCGGGTAGTTGTCCCAGATCAGGATGTCGTGGCCGAACACAGCCTTCGCCTGAGCCGCCTGCGCCGCAGTGATCGTCTGCGGGACCACCCCGACCCCGGTCCAGTGCACGACCACGGCTGAGTCGAGCTGCTCCCGCAGTACCTTCTTGTAAGGCGTTTCGCTGACGTTGTAGTACTCCGTCGGCACCATCTGGAGCGGCGCGACGTCGGGCTTGGACTCGACCCACTCGCGCTGCACCCGGTTGAGCAGGTCGCTCTGCGCCCGACCGGCCGCCTCGCCGCCGGTGCCGTACTTCGCGCGGTCCGCGTCGCAGTGCCAGGTGTTGTAGTCGATATCGTCGAGCGGCACGTTGAACGACCGCGCGCCGAGGTCGTACAAGGCCTCGAACTTCGCGATCAACGCCTGGAAGTCGGTCTCGGACGTGTAGCAGATCGACAGACCGGGCGAGAGCGCGAAGGTGAAGTCGACCTTGTTCTGCCGCGCACGGGTCACCAGCTCACCGAGTTGCGCGAGCCTGTCCGGCGGGTAGGCATCGCGCCATTGCTCGCGGTGGTACGGGTCGTCCTTCGGCGCGTACTCATAGGTGTTCATCCGGTGTGCGCCGAGGTAGTCGAGGTGATCCAGCCGCTCGGTCTGCGACCACGGCGTTCCGTAGAAGCCTTCGATCGAACCGCGGTACCGCATCGTCGGCCAGTCCCGGATCGCCACCCCGGGCATCGACTTCCGCTGCAGCAACTGCGTGAGGGACTGCGCGGCGTAGAACGTGCCGTCGGCGTCGACCCCGTCGACCACGATCTGACCGTGGTGCTTCCGATCGCGTCCAGCGGCGAGGACGTACCCCTCGGCGGGCAGTCCGGTGCTGTCCTGGACCTTAAGCGCCGACAGCACCGACGACGAACGGCCGAGCCAGATCGTCGTCGGTGTGCCGGGATCGCTGCCGTCCGTGGTGCGGACCGTCTTCACCCCGGCGCTGGCCAGCGCCTGCCGTACGACGCGTTCCGCGTCCGCGTCGGATCGCGACGTACGAACCAGCCCGACCACCGGCGTGATCGGGAACCCGTCGCCACGTGGGACAAGCTGCTGCGGCGCGGGACTGACAGTCGGGGGAGCGGGCGGTGCAGCGGTTGCGCTGGGCGCGGCCGCTACGAGCGGAGAGGTGAGGGCAAGCACGGCGGACAGGAGAAGGCGCATCGAGTCTCCTCAGGCGGGGCGGTTCCAGCTAGTTAGCCATTGCGCAGAACTGCTCGTCAAGGCGTGGAGCCGGGCATTTCCAGGCAGAACCGTCAGATGAACGCCGGGGGAGCGCCGTACAGGGAGCGGTGGGTGGCTTCGGGGTCGTTGAAGAAGTTGGGGAGTTGGGTCTCGGCGTTGTAGTAGCGGTGGAAGACCGGCGTGAGGGAGCCGGACATCGGCGGGACGATCCAGGTCCAGTCGGCCGGGCAGCGGCGGCCGGCTTTCTCTTCCCGTTCCAGGTGGATGAGGAACCTGCGCGATTCGGTGTGGTGGTCGGTGATCGTGACGCCGCTCTGGTTGTACGAGTGCAGTACGGCGCGGTTGATCTCCACCAACGCACGGTCCCGCCAGAGACTCGTCTCGTCGGTCGTGTCCAGGCCCATCCGTTCCGCGACCTCGGGGACCAACGCGTAGCGGTCGTTGTCGCCGAAGTTGCGGGCGCCGATCTCGGTGCCCATGTACCAGCCGTTGAAGGGCGCGGCGGGGTACGAGACGCCACCGATGTCGAGGCGGTTGTTGCTGATCACGGGTACGGCGTGCCAGCGCATCCCGAGGTCGGCGAACCACGCCAGCTCGGGATGGGCCAACGGGACTTCGTGTACGGCGTCGACCGGCAACTCGAACATCCGCGGTCCCTCGTCGACGGTCTCGACGACGAGCGGGAGTACGTCGAAGGCGCCGGTGCGATCGGGCTGCCGCCAGCCGCGCCGGATGAGCTCGCTGGTGAAGGCTCGGTAGCGAGGATCGCCGAGTACGCGTCCGTCCGGCTGCTCGTACCCGGCGTACCTGATGAGTTGTTCGTTCCAGATCCTGGGGGCCGGACGCGACGGCGCCTCGGGAGCGAACACGCTGATCATCGGGCGGATCTTGCCGCCGTTGTGGGCCGCGCGCAGATGGTCGAAGCAGTGCCCGGCGACGCCGCGGGCGTCGGAGACCGTCCGCAGGTCGCGGACCTGCAGGCTGCGCCAGTACAACCGGCCGATGCAGCGGGCGTTGTTGCGCCAGGCGACCCGGGCGCCGAAGGCCAGCTCCTCGGGGGTGTGCCAGTAGGTCCCGGTGAGATCGATCTCGCGCATCACCGCGGCGAGCCGCGGCCCCATCCAACCGGCCTTCGGGTGCTCGGCGTGGAAGAGCTCGAGGAAGTCGCGGGCTGCTGCCCGGACCAGCTCGGTGTCAGTGACCTGCGGACTTCGCGCGGTATCGGGCCGGCCGATCGCGTGCGCGGCCCTCGCCCGGATCCGCCCGGGACCCGGTGATCCCCTTCTGCCGGTACGCGGAGCTTTCCCCCACGATCTCTCGGCGCTCATGGCGTGCCTGGACGGCGGGTCTGCCAGTCGCCGGAGTTGTCGAAGAAAGGATCGTGCTGGACCACCGGCTCGCCGGGGACAGACTTGTTCCCCAGTTGGTCGACCTCGGTCGCGAACGAGTCCACGATCGACTGCATGTGCGCCTGGGCGGTCTTGGCGTACGAACGGACCTGCTCGCCGGCCGTGTCCATGGCCTCCGCGACGATCCGGCGTTCGTGTGCGCGCGCCTGCCCGATCCTCTCCCGGGCGTCCCTGCTGACGTCCTGGACCATCTCCTCGACCACGAGCTGGGCCTGGCTGAACATCTGGACGACCTGCTCATTCACGCGGTCGCCGGCCTGCTCGTACTGGTCCAGCTCGGCCTGGACGCGCTGCAGCTCGGCCTGCCCGCGCTGGAGCTCGATCTGGAGACGTTCGTTCTTGGCGCGGGTCTCGCCGAGTTCGCGTTCGGTTTTCTGGACCTGGTCAGCCAGCTGAGCGAGGTATCCGTAGACCATGTCGGCGTCGAGACCCCGCATCCGGCGCCGGAACCTCTCCTCCCGGATCAAGCGGGGTGTCTGATAACGCGGCGAGCCTTGGCGGTGGCTGTTGTGCGTCACGTGATGTCTCCTGACCTGTCGGCGCTGGTGCCGCGGTGTGCTCGCCCGCGGCCGCGTAATAGAAGTGCTCGTACTTGATGTCCTCGGGCCGCATGCCCGCGCCGGCCAACTGCTCCAGCGTGTGCGCGACCATCTGCGGGCCGCCGCACACCATCGCCGTCCGTCCGTACAGGATCTGGCGGGCCGCGACCGTACCGACCTTTCCGCGGGTGCCCGGGTAGGACGCGTCGTCCGACACGACCTCCGTGTAGTCGAACCAGGCCCGGTCCTGGGCCAGCGCCCGCAGCCGCGGGCGGTCGTACAGGTGCCAGGGCAGGCGGACGCCGTGCAGCAGATGCACCAGCGGTCCGTTGCCCGAGCGCTTCCACTCGTTGTCGACCTGCTCGAGTACGGCGAGGAGCGGCGCGAGACCGGTGCCGCCCGCGACCATCAGCAGCTCGCGCTCGTCACCGTCCCGCCGGGTCAGCCGCTCACCGATCGGCGCTCCGAGCTTCACCGTGTCGCCGGCCTTGAGCGACCGGACCACGGCCGGGCTCACCTGGCCGCCGTCGATCTGCTGCACGTGCAGATCGATCGAGCCGTCCGCGCGCGGGGCGTTGGCCGGGCTGAAGTACCGCCACTGCCGCGGCCGCTGCGGGATCTCCATCGACACCGACTGGCCGGGGCGGAACCGGAACCCCTGCCGCGGCTGGACCTTCAGCAGGGTGAGGTCCATGGTCCGCCGTTCGACCGAGAGCACGTCCGCGTCCCACCAGTCCGGAGTGGACTCCTCCGATGTCTCGGCAGCCTCGACCATGATCCGCGCGACCACCTGGTACGCCGCTGTCCAGTGCGCGGCCAGGTCCTCGTCCCACACGGGCCCGAGGAAGTGCTTCAGCGTCGCGCAGAGCGAGGCGCCGACCGCGTTGTAGTGCTCCGCGACGACGGCGTACTTGCGATGGTCACGGCCGAGGTGCTGCAGGAAGTTCGCATCGTTCTCGAGCTGGTCGGCATGACTGACGATTCGGCCGAGTGCGCTGACGAACTTGTCCCGCTGGTTCGACATCGAGAGCGGGAACATCGACCGTACCTCGGGGTGAGATACGAAGATGTGCGAGTAGAAGTACAGGGCTACCTGATCCCCGTACGCCGACACCTGGTCCCAGCTGCGTTGTAGGGCGTATGCATCCATGGGGCTGGTCTTATCCGGCTCGGAACGGCAGCTCCACGGACGAAACAGACATGTCCTCCCGGTCGTCGGCATAACGCGCCGACGGGTACTGCGTTGACAAGAGTGTCCTCCTACTGTGCGTCCCCGAGCCTGTCCACTTCCGTGATCTTCCCGATCTACCCCCGGGTTCGCGGCTTGAAACGGCGTGTCGGACTGGATCGTCTCGAAAATCTTGACCTGAGGTAGAGGGTCAATCGCTTGATCTACAAGGCGATCCGCCGGTCCTGCAAGTTGCTTAGGGCAACTAACTGTGGAAGACCGGCTCAGTTAATCGATTGACGGTCCCGGGCGCGCCCTGATCTGCTGGGAGTTCGTGCGCCGGACCGGCCGGTGCGGACCGGAAGGAGGAGAGCCGATGTCTGTTCTGTCCTGCAGCTTTGCTCTGAAAGGTTCAATGGTTTGGCTTTCGCACGTTCGTTCAGTTGTGAACACTGCGGCGTAGAGGTCTCCCTCGACGCCCCTGGCACCACCCATCGAAATCACTGCCCGAGTTGCCTGTGGTCGCGTCATCTCGACCGCAACGTGCCGGGCGACCGCAAGGCGGACTGCTCCGGCGGCATGGAGCCGATCGCGGTCACGGTCCGCGGCGAGGGCCGCTGGGTCCTCATCCACAGATGCACCAACTGCGGCCGCCTCCGCCTCAACAAGACCGCCGGTGACGACAACGTCCTGCTCCTGATGCGGCTGGCAGCCCTGCCGCTGACCATGCCGTTCATCCCGTTCGCGGCCGAGCCCGAAACCGAGCCCATCGGCAACGGCACCACCCGCAAGCCGAGGGCCCGGAAGGCGAAGGCGTAACCTCGGGCCGGGTCGTCGCGCAGGAAGGCGGCCCGGAGGGGATGAGAGTGCGGATCGGGTCACATGTCGCCGTCGCCGGCGGGCTGGTCAAGGTCGGGCTGGCAGAGGCGACGGAGGTCGGCGCCGAGATCATCCAACTGTTTGCGGGCAATCCGCGCAGTTGGGTGCCGGCGGCCGTCGATCCGGCTGCAGACGAGGCGTTCCGTACGGCGTGCGCCGAGCGGGACCTGCCCGTCGTCGTCCACGCGCCGCACCTGATCAACCTCTGCTCGCCCTCGGACGCGGTGCTGACCCGCTCGACGGCCGCGCTCGAGCTCACCATGCAGCGTGCCACGTCGCTCGGCGCGACCACGGTCGTCGTCCACGCGGGGTCGTTGGTCGCGAAGGGTCGGCGCGCCGAAGTACTCCGCGGCCTGCACGATCTCGTCGTACCGATCGCCCACCGCTGGCCCGACGTACGACTGCTGATCGAGCCAACGGCCGGAGCCGGGGAGGCTGCGGCGTCGACCATCGAGAGCAGCATCGAGTACTTGGACGCTCTCAACGACCCGGAGATCGGCCTGTGCCTGGACACGTGTCACCTGCACGCGGCCGGCGAGGATCTGAGGGCCATCGTGCAAGTAGCCGACCGTGTTGGGCTGGTTCACGTGAACGACAGCCGCGATCCTGCCGGCTCACGTCGTGATCGCCACGAGTCGCTCGGGCGTGGCATGGTCGGGCGCGCCGAGCTAGAAGACGTGCTCGCGTCGCTTCACGGCATTCCGATGCTGGTGGAGACGCCGACGCATGCCCGGGACGTCGGCTTGCTGAAGGACTTGCGGGATCGGCTTGGTGTTGCCGTACCGTGAAGCATGCCGTGGTTCCCGGAGTTCTCCACCGCGATCGAGTTGGCACGTCGTGATGCCCGGGCGCGGGAGCAGGCGGATCCGGTCGCGCAGTACCTGAAGGCGCTGTACGACGGGGCGCCCGGCGCGCTGGAGAAGACCTGGCCGGGGGATGTGGTCGTGCATGATCCGCGGGCCGGCGAGATCCGCGGGCATCATGACCTGCGGACGTTCATCCACAGCAACCGGGAGTGGATGGCCGCGCACCACGCCCAGCTGAAGGTGGTCGGTTCGATCACGGTCGGCGGGCGCGCGGCGGTGGAGCTGCTGGTCCACGTCCTGCACGAGGGCGACGAGGTGGCCTGGCCGGTCGCGGTGGTCGCCGAGTCGCTGGACGAGCGGTCCGTCGAGTTCCGCACGTACTGCAGCCAGTGGCCGGTCGACGGCCTGCGCCACCTCCGCCCGCCGATCCTCGACGCCGGCGCCGTCGAGACGCCGTACGCCGTCGCGCGCCACCTCGACGGGCTCGCGGGCGGCGATGCCGAGTCGGTCGTGAAGGGCTTCGATCCGGACGGCTACGTGCAGGAACCGATCGGCCCCGACAACATCCACCGCGGGGCTACCGGGCTCCGGGACTTCTACGCCAGGTTGCTCAGCGTCGGCGGGATCGACGTACAGCCGTGTGCGGGCACGGATGACGGCATCGGCTTCGCGCTGGAGTACAACCTGATCGGCCGGGGGAGTGAGCCACCTCAGGCCGGACTCGCGATCTTCGACCGCGGCACCGACGGTCACCTCGCGGCGGTCCGCCTGTACGACGACATCACTCGCTAGGGCGCTTGTTCCATCCGTGGAAGGCGCTGTGGTCGCCGTTCTCCCACGCCTCACGCAGGCCCGGCTTGCTGAGATCCCAGTCGGGACGTATTTCGGCGCTCGCCGCCCGCAGGTCCTGCCACAGCTCGGAGATCGTCGGCCGGCCCCAGAACCAGTAGCCGTTGTAGATGCTGTGCACGACCAGGCCGGGCTTGAGCACGAGCGTGTACGGGATCATCGGGTCGTTGTCGGGATCGGTGTACTCCTGGATGTCGAGGTCTCGCTGCACGATCCGTCCCGGATCGGACAGGAACGGCCACTGCGCGCCGACCGACGCCCGGAACTCCTGCAGCGTGTGGTGCTCGTCGGTCGCGATCGTCACGATCTGGGTGTAGCTGACCGCGATCTTCGGGTAGAACGCCGCAAGCTCGAGGTGCTGCTGATGCTCCTTGGGGCAGTAGTGCCCCCGCGCGAGCGTGAGGATCATCGGATCCTCACCCTGAAGGTCACTCAGCTTCCGCGGTACATCTTCGTGGTCGGGAAGCTCGTAGTCGGGGAACACGGCGCCGGGCACGATGTCAGCTCGCATGATCGTCACTGTAGAGGTAGTACGACGGTGACGTGGAGGCCGCCGCCGAGGCGGGGCATCAGGGTCAGGGTGCCGTTGTGGGCCTCGGTGATGCTCTTGACGATGGCCAGGCCGAGGCCGACGCCCGGCTGATGGGTGCGGGCGCCGCGCTGGAACGGCTCGGTCAGGGTGGAGACCAGCTTCCGGCTGAGGAGCTCGCCGGTGTTCTCGACGGTCAGTACGACGGTGTTGAAGCGCGTCGCGGTGGTGACGGAGATGGTGCCGTGCTCGGGGAGGTTGTGGACGATCGCATTGTGGATGAGGTTCGTCGCGAGTTGGAGCAGGAGCGTGTGCGAGCCGGTGGTCGGCGTGAGCTCGCCGGTGGTCTCGATGGTGATGCCGCGTTTCTCCGCGAACGGGAGCAGAGTCTCCATCGCCTCTTCCACGATCAGCGAGAGGTCGACCCGCTCCCCGGTGAAGGAGCGCTGATCGGCGCGGCTCAGCAGTAGCAGCGCCTCGGTGAGGTTGATCGCCCGGGTGTTGATCGCGCGCAGGCGCTCGTCGAGATCGCCGCTGTCACGGTCCGGGTCGTTGATCGCGACGTCGAGGAGCGTTTGCGTGATCGCGAGCGGAGTACGCAGTTCGTGGGAGGCGTTGGCGGCGAATCGCTTCTGTTCGGCGACATGAGCTTCGAGCTGCGCGAGCATCCGGTCGAAGCCGTCGGCGAGTTCGCGAAACTCGTCCGTCGGACCTTTGAGCTCGATCCGGTGGGACAGCGAACCGTTCTCGGCCAGGCGAGCGGCGTTGGTGATGCGGGTCAGCGGCGCGAGCATCCGGCCCGCGAGGATCCATCCGCCCAGCAGCCCGAACACCAGCAGCAAGAAGAACACCCCGGCCGCCCGCGGAGCGAACACGTCCAGCAGACGCGACCGGACCGGGAAGACGCTGCTGTCGCCCGTGCCGTTGGGGACGACGAGGACCGCACGCTCGGGGACGTACCGCAACAGGAACAGCCACACGGCCGCGAGCAGCAAGGTGCCCGCGAGCATGAGGAAGGCTGCGTAGCTGAGGGTGAGCTTGAGCCGGACGCTCATCCATCCGACGCTACCCGGCGGGGCATATCGTTCGCATATCCAAAACCGCATACGTTCCGGCAACACCACGCTGTCTTCACTGGAAGGCCGGTACAGACGGAGGTAGCGCGATCATCAGAGGGTGGCACGGCTGGCTCGGCACGTTCACGGGCGTGGCCGTCATGACGGTGCTCGCGCTGCCGGTGGCCGCGCTGGCGGTGTGCATTCTGGCCCGCCGCCGTTCATGGCGTACGGCGCTGGCCGAGGTCGGCATCGTCTACGGGACCGTGCCGTGGGTGTGGATGACTCTCCTGCCGGGCAGCGGTGCCGGCGTCGTCCCGGCCCGCGTGAGTCTCGTGCCGCTGCACGACCTGCTGACGATGTCGGCCGACCAGATCGTCGGCAATCTGCTCATCTTCGCCGCGCTCGGGTTCTTCGTCCCGCTGCGGTTCGCGAGGCTGGCGTCCGTACCCCGGGTCCTCGCGCTGGCGGCGGGCTGCTCGATCCTGATCGAGGTCTCGCAGTACGTCTTCCAGTTGGACCGGGTGTCGTCCGTGGACGACGTACTGCTCAACACCGCCGGCGCCGGACTGGCCGCCCTCGCCTCACGCCGTTGGAAGCTGCACCGTCCGGCCCGAGGCGATCGACTCCTCGATCGCGCAGATGAGCTCAGTGACCAGTACGCCGTGGTCGATGCCCGGCCCGAGGTCGCCGCCGTCGACGAGCCCGGCCGCGAAGTCCTGGACCATCCAGACCGCCGGCCCGACCTGTGACCGCCCGATCCTTCCCGCGACGGGCCACGTCGACCGGTACTTGTCGCTGACAACCGTCAGCCCCTGATGCGACAGGTCCGCGGTCACCGACCCCTCGGTCCCGACCACCTGGAACCGGAAGTCGACGATCCCGTCACCGGCATCCGGCAGCGTCCACGCCGACGACAGCGTCGCGGTCGATCCGTCCTCGAAGCTGACCAGCGCGTGTACGACGTCCCACGTGTCGATGCCGCGCTTGGCGAGCACACCACGAGAGCCGACTGCGCTGACCGACACCGCCCGTCGGCCGGTGAGGAACAGGATGAGGTCGACGGTGTGCGGCATGAGGAACCACGCCGGTGACGACTTCGCCGCCCACGACAGCATCGTCGTCGGCACGAAGTACGAGTTGCTCAGGGTGGCCGAGGCCGTGATCGGATCGCCGACGGAGTCCATCGCCGCCTTGGCCTGCACCACGTGCGGATTCCACCGGTTCTCGAATCCGACCAGGCATCGCACCCCCGCGCGATGCACCGCCTCCGCGATGGCATGTGCGTCGTCGAGGTTCGTGGCGACCGGCTTCTCGATCAGCAGATGCTTGCCCGCTCCAGCCACGTCGACAGCGACCTCGCGATGGGCGAAGTCCGGGGTGGCCACGATGACGGCGTCCGGGTCGAGCTTCTCGAGCAACTCGACGTGTGATGAGACGACGGGCAGGCCGGTGGCCGCGCGTGCTTGCGAGGCCACCGTCTCCGCCGGCTCGGCCAGACCGACCACAGTGACGTCCGGCTGGGTATGGAGTGCCTCGGCGAACAGTCTCCCGCGGAGACCGGCGCCGACGATGCCTATGGTGACCATCAGAACAGTGTGAAGCCGCCGTCGACCTTGACGATAGAGCCGGTCATGAAACTGGACGCCTCGCTCGCCAGGAAGATTGCCACCGGCCCCAACTCCGGCGGCAGCCCATACCGCTTCATGGCCGCCGGGTCCACGCACCACTCCTTGAACTCCGGCTGGTCGACCGGCGACATCTCGGTCAGGAAGTACCCCGGCGCCATCGCGTTCACCCGGATCCCGTGCGGCGCCCACTCGGCCGCCAGCGCCTTGGTCAGCTGATGTACGGCGGCCTTCGACGAGAGGTACGACGCCTGCCAGCGCGGCTGGTTCACGATCTCCGCCGACATCGAACCGACGTTCACGATCGTCCCGCCGCCGCGCGCGGCCATCCGCTTGGCCACCGCACGACTGCAGTACCAGAGGCCGTCGACGTTCACCGAGAACACCTCGTGCCACGCGGTATCAGGCGTCTCGAACGCACGACCGGCGACCCCGATGCCGGCGTTGTTCAGCAACACGTCGATCTCGCCGAACTCGCTGCTCACCTGCCCGACCGCGCGTTCGACGTCCTCGACATCGGACACCTCGAGCTGTACGCCGTACGCACGGATGCCGAGCGCGGTGAGCTCAGCGGCGGCAGCTTCGGCAGCAGCGAGGGTCCGCGCGGTGACCGCGACCGCGGCACCGGCATCGCCGAGCGCCTCGGCCATCGCGCGTCCGAGACCCCGGCTGCCACCGGTGACGAGAGCAACCTTGCCCTCGAGGGAGAACTTCTGCATCGCGTTCATGGTGACCCTTCTGTGGTGCCTCAAGTGGATGGCCAGAGCGGAGCCAGGCCGGAGGAGAGGAGGGCAAAGCCGAGGTTCGCGGCTTTCACTGCGGTGGGAAGAACTTTCGGGGCGGGGGTGCCGGACGCGCAGCGGTCGAAGTTCGACATCGCCAGGGTCCAGTGGACCGAGGTGATCTGGGCCGCGGCCAGGCGGGCGGTGAGTTCGGGAGTGCCGGCGGTCTCGTGCAGAGCCGAGGCGAGTTCGCTTTCGGAGGTCTCGTTGAACTGCAGCATCCGCGCCATCAGCGCCGGCGTACTGCGGAGCAGGCGGTAGAGGTCGACGACCTGCGGAAGGTCGGTGAGGCCGGTGAACGGGTCGTGAGCGCGGAGTCGCTCGATGAAGTGGGTGTGGAGTGCGACCAGCGGTGACTGGTCGGCGGGGCGAGCGCGGACGACACGGGCCGGCTCGTCTTCATGGTCGGCGAAGCGGTGGACGACGAGATCTTCCTTGGTCGGGAAGTACGCGAAGAGCGTACGCCGGGACACCTCCGCGGCCTCCGCGACCTGGGTGATCGACACCTGGTCGAACCCGTGCTCGATGAACAGCTCGATGGCTGCCGTCGAGATCGCCTCCCGGGTCAGCAGCTTCTTCCGTTCCCGCAACGCCATGGCGGGATCGTAGCACTGAGTGCTAATCTGCACTTAGTCTACTTTTGCACTGAGGAGAGTTTCCATGGACGTACTGATCGCGGGCGGCGGGCCGACCGGGTTGATGCTGGCGTACGAGCTGGCGCTGGCCGGCGTCGACGTGACAGTCCTCGAACGGCTCGAGACGCGGATCGAACAGACGAAGGGCGGCGCGTTGCAGGCCCGCACCGCCGAGGTGCTCGACCTGCGCGGGTTGCTCGGGCCGATCCAGGCGCGCGAACTGCCGCGTGAGGCGGTCGGCGGCCACTTCGCCGGGCTCCCGGTGCCGCTCGACGCGTCGCCGTGGCACACCCGGCATCCGTACCCGATCTCGGTGCCGCAGTGGATCGTCGAGGAGGAGCTCGAGTACGTCGCTGTCGCGCGTGGAGCCGTCGTACGTCGTGGTGTCGAGGTCAGCGCGGTCTCACAGGACTCCGAGGGCGTGACCGTGACGGCCGGTTCTGACGTGTTGCGAGCGCGCTATCTGGTGGCGTGCGACGGCGCGCACAGTACGGTCCGCAAGCTGCTCGACGTACCTTTCCCCGGTCGGGCGGGGACGTTCCGCGCGGTGCTGACCGACGTACGGCTGTCGTCGGTGTCGGACGAGGTGCCGACGACGCTTGGTCACTTCAGCACGATGACCAAGCAGGCAGGCGAGTACTGGGGCATGCTCGTGCCGGTCGGCAACGGCAAGTATCGCTTCACGTTCGGCCGGGCGGGAGTCACCACGGCGGACGAGACCGAGGCTGCGCTCACGGCCTTGTACGGCGAGGAGACCCGGCTCGCGGAGGTGCTGAACTCGTCGGAGTTCGGTGATGCGACCCGGCAGTTGGAGTCGTACCGGTACGGGCGGATCCTCTTCGCGGGGGATGCCGCGCACATCCACCCGCCGTTCGGTGGGCAGGGGCTCAATCTCGGCGTACAGGACGCGTTCAACCTGGGCTGGAAGCTCGCGGCCGCGGTGCGCGGTACGGCGGACCTCCTCGACACGTATCAGACCGAGCGGCATCCGATGGCGGCGCGCGTACTGCGTCATACCGCAGCGCAGCGGGTCTTCGCCCTCCCGAGGCCGAGCGAAGACGTCATCGAACTGCGGGAGATCTTCACCGACCTGATGCGCTTGCCCGACGCCAACCGCTACCTCGCCGGCATGATGTCGGGGCTCGACGCGCCAGACCGGATCCCCGACTTCGAACTGGTCACCGGTGACGGGCCGGTCTGGTTGTCGACGCTTCTGCACTCCGGCCGCGGTCTGCTGCTCGACTTCGGTGACCGGACCTGGCCGGATGGCTGGGCCGATCGCGTCGACGTACTTCGGGTGAAGCCGGACGGCGAGCATGAAGCGCTGCTGATCCGCCCGGACGGTCTGCTGTGCTGGTCAGGCGGCGCGGATGTCGCCGATGCGTTGACGCAGTGGTTCGGTGTCAGAGCGGGGTGAGCAGGCAGAACTCGTTGCCTTCGGGGTCGGCCAGGACCGCCCAGTCGACATCGCCCTGGCCGATGTCGAGGTGCGTGGCACCCAGGGCCTCGAGCCGGGCAACCTCGGCCGCGTGGTCGTCACCTGGGTACGGGCGGAGGTCGAGGTGGAGGCGGTCAAGCCCGACCTTCGGGTCGTTTGAGCGGAGGAACTCGAGGTACGGGCCGACGCCCTTCGCCGAGCGCAGTGAGACGAAGTCATCGGTCTCTTCGTGCACAGTCCAGTCCATAGCCTCGCCCCAGAACCGGGCCATGGCGCGCGGGTCCACGCAGTCGATGGCGACTGCGGCGATCGGGCCGGTGTCGCTGTAGATCGCGCGTGGCTCGAGTACGCAGAACTCGTTGCCCTCCGGGTCGGCGAGGACCGTGAACGGGACGTCGCCCTGGCCGATGTCGGCGGGGGTTGCCCCGAGGCCTTGGAGGCGAGCGACCAGCTCGGCCTGATGCGCCGCGGACGTCGTGGCGAGGTCGATGTGTACCCGGTTCTTCACCGTCTTCGGTTGTGCACCCGGGATGAGGTCGACGACGACGGCGCTGGGGTCGGGGTACATGACACCCTCAGGCTCGAGGTTGGTCTCCTCGGGTTTGTCGCCGGTGACGTTCCAACCGAGGGCATCCGCCCAGAATCGCCCGAGCGCAGAGTTGTCCCGAGCCTTGATCACCACCTGCACAAGCCGCGTCGCCATGGCCCAGATCCTAAGGGGTCGGTGATGCGATCGGGGAGACCAACGGCGGCGCGAGCGGCGACATCGAGGGCGCGGGCGAGTGGTACTTGAGGATGCCGATCAACGCCAAGCTGGCAACCAGGATCACGGCGAGCACCGTCGGCCGTACGTCGTTCACCGGGTCTTGGTCGCCAAGGCCAGCGACACCATCCGGTCGATCACCTCGGTGCGTGACAGGCCGGTGGCGTCCATCATCCGCGGATACCGGCTGTACGACGTCATGCCGGGCAGTGTGTTGACCTCGTTGAGTACGACGGTGCCGTCCGGCTTGAGGAACATGTCCACGCGGGACAGGCCACGGCATCCCAGCGCGCGGTAGATGGCCTTCGCCGTCTCCTGAACGAGTGCGCGCGACTCGGCGGGGATGTCTGCGGGCACGATCACTGTCGAGTTGTCGGAGCCGGTTTCCGGCGTACTCTCCTGGTGGATCTTGAAGAAGCCGTGCGACAGGGCGATCTGATCGACCTCGCCGGCGAACAGGTCGGGATCGTTGCCCAGGATCGCGCACCCGATCTCGCTGCCGACGACCGCCTCTTCGATCAGCACCTTCGAGTCGAACTCCCGCGCGGCTTCGACCGCGGCCTGTAGCTCTTCTTTGCCGGCGACCTTGCTGACGCCGAACGACGAGCCGGATCGGGCCGGCTTCACGAAGATCGGGTAGGTGAACTGGTCGGGATCGATGGTCTGAGTCAGCGTGAACGTCCAGAAGTTCGGTGTCGCGATCCCGGCGCTGGCGGCGACTGTGTAGGCGAGCGACTTGTCCATGCAGAGGACCGAGCTCTGGATGTCGCAGCCGACGTACGGAAGGCCGGAGAGTTCGAGCAGCCCCTGGATCGCGCCGTCCTCGCCTTGTTTACCGTGCAGGACCGGGAAGAGTACGTCCAGGCTGATCGTTTCGTACTTCCCGTCGTCCAGGACGAGCAACCCGGGCGCGGTGCTGTCCGGTGACAACATGGCCGGGCGGCAGGGGCCGTTCTCCCAGTCCGTGGCGGGGTTGTCGCAGAGTTTCCAGGCGCCGTCCTTGGTGATGCCGATGTAGAACGGTTCGTACTTCGCCGTGTCGAGGTTCTCCGCGACCTGTTGTGCGGATTTGACCGAGATGGGGTGTTCCTCGGAACGACCTCCGAAGATGATGCCGATCTTCATATCCACTGCTGCTTCCTGTTCTCGAATTTCCGGCAGTTGATGATCGAGTTCTCGACCGTGTCGCTGAGCGCGTGATCGGTGTAGTACGCGGTGTGCGGGCTGACGATCACGTTCGGCAGTTCCTGCAGTCGCAGCAGTTGTTTGCTTTCGATTTGTTCGTTGCTGCAGTCGGCGTAGAAGATTCCTTCTTCACCCTCGATGACATCGAGGGCGGCGCCGCCGAGGCGTCCGTCCTCCAACGCTGTGAGGAGTGCCTCGGTGTCGAGGAGCGGGCCGCGACCGGTGTTGACGACGAACGCGCCGGGCTTCAACTGCTCGATCCGTCGGCGGTCGAGGAGATGGCGGGTATCTGCGGTGAGCGGCGTGTGGAGTGTGACGAGGTCGCTCAGCCGGAGCAGTTCATCGAGCGGGACGTAGTCGGCCGAGGTCGCCGGACGGTTGTCATAGGCAACTGTGCGGCAGCCGAAGCCGCGCAGGCGGTCGATCACGGCCGCGCCGATGCGGCCCGTACCGACGACGCCGACGGTGAGATCGCGCAGTTCCTTCCCGCGTACGTCGTCCAGCCGGTAGTCGTGGATGTCGGTACGGCGGATCATGGATTTCGCGTTGCGTAGCGCCATCAACATCAGCATCAGCGTGTAGTCGGCGACGCTGTCGGGGGAGTAGGCAACGTTCTCGACGGTGATGCCGAGACTGTCCGCGTAGTCCACGTCGAGGTGGTTGTAGCCGATGCTCCTCGTGGAGATGTACGTGACGCCGGCTCTCGCCAGGGCGAGAAGCGTTTGGTTGGTGATGTGGGTCTTGTGGCCGACGCTGATACATCTTTTGCCGAGGGCAAGTTCGATGGTGGCCTCGGAGACAGGTGCCTCGGTGATGGTCGGTACGACGCCGAGGCGCGGAGCCAGCCCGCGGAACAGGGCGGCCTCGTCCGGGCCGCATCCGTAAATCGCCAGTGCGACGTCGGGAGGGGTCGCGGACGACAACCAGGACGCCAGCGATTTGTAGGTCATGGGTCCAGTGAAGGAAGTGCGGTGTTGCCGCCGTGTATGAGATTTTCGATACGCGGACGAAACACTGCGCTTCCTTTACTGGGGGAATGATTGCGCTCAGTCTCGATGAGATCGCTGTGGTCGTCGGCGGAACGGTGGCCGGCGACGGCGCGGTGAAGGTGACGGCGCCCGCCGTACTCGACGGTCGGGAGGCTGAGCCCGGGGGCCTGTTCGTGGCCTTCGCGGGCGAGCACGCCGACGGTCACGACTACGCCGGCCAGGCTGGGCAAGCCGGTGCGGTGGCGGTGCTCGGCTCACGGCCTACAGCGCTTCCGACGGTTGTCGTGGAGGATGCGCAGGCGGCTTTGCAGCTCCTTGCCGCGCATGTCGGCGCGCACCTACGCGGCGGGCTGACCGTCGTCGGCCTGACCGGCTCGCAGGGCAAGACCAGCACCAAGGACCTACTGACCGGTGCGCTGTCCAAGGTGGGGCCTACGGTCGCGACGATTGGTTCGCTCAACAACGAGCTCGGGGTACCGCTGACGATTCTGCGTGCCGATGCAAGTACTCGGTTCCTCGTCATCGAGATGGGCGCTCGGCGGATGGGTGACATCGCTCATCTCGCCGGGCTGATCCCGCCGGACGTTTCGGTGGTGCTCAATGTGGGGCAGGCGCATCTCGGTGAGTTCGGGTCGCGCGGGGCGATCGCGAAGGCGAAGGGTGAGCTGGTGCAGGGGTTGGCTGCGGGTGGTACCGCCGTACTCAACGCCGACAATCCGCGGGTTGCCGCGATGCGTGCGCTCACGGATGGTCGAGTGCTGACCTTTGGTCGGGCGGAGCATGCCGACGTGCGGGTGCGCGACCTGACGCTCGATCGCCTCGGCCGGCCGTCGTTCACGCTGTGCACAGCCGACGCCACGGCTTCCGTCGTACTGCCGCTCGTGGGTGCACACCAGGCGTTCAACGCGGCAGCTGCTGCGGCGGCGGCCTGGGCGATCGGAGTACCCCTCGAGCTGACGGCCGCTGCGTTGACCACCGCGTCGATCTCCAAGTGGCGCATGGAGCTGTCCGAGCTCCCCGGCGGCATCACACTGCTGAACGACTCCTTCAACGCCAACCCCGACTCAGCCCGCGCCGCCCTCGACGCGCTCGCGGTCATCGAGGGCCGCGGCATCGCCGTGCTGGGCGAGATGCTCGAACTGGGCGAGGAAAGCGAGACCGAACACCACGCGATAGGCGAGTACGCCGCCACCCGCGCGGATGTGGTCGTCGCAGTAGGCGAAGGCGCACGCGCAATCGCCGACGGCGCAGGCTCCCGGGCGGAGGCCTTGCCTGACAACACCACAGCAATCGACTGGCTCCGCCGCACACTGGCACCCGGCGATGTGGTCCTGGTCAAAGCCTCCCGCGAATCCCACCTGGACGAGGTCGCCGCCGCGTTGTCACCCGAGTAGGGAGCGGAGGAAGCGCGTGGAGGTGCTGGTCTGGTCGGCGTAGCCGTGCTGTTGATAGAAGGCGTGCGCGTCCTGCCGGTGATTCGCGCTGTTCAGGTCGATGCGGACGCAGCCGTGCGCGGTGGCGAAGGATTCCGCGGCCGATATCAGCCGGCCGGCGATGCCTCGGCGTCGGGCGCGATCGGAGACCACCAGGGCGACGATGCGCGCCCACGAGCCGTCGCGTTCGAAGAACGGGGCGACGTGGACGGCGACGACGCCTAGTACCTCGCCGTCCGACTCCGCGACGTACGCCGCGAGCGTGGGATCGTCCGCCCAGGTCTGGATCCGGGCGGCGGTCGTTGCCTCGTCAGCTTGTGGGTAGCCCAGCTGCCCCAACAGCTCGCTGACGGCACAAGCATCGGCGCGGACCGCGGGGCGGATGTTCATCGGCGCCGCCGTTTCATGTAGAGGTCGAAGGCGCGGTACACCATCGGCCGCAGCGGCAGGTCCCACTCGCCGACGTACCGGACCGCCTGCCCACCGGTGCCGACCTTGAACTGGATCAAGCCGACGTGCGGGTCCTCCACATCAAGCGTCGGCGTGATGCCGCGCAAGTCGTACACGTCGCACCCGGCCGCCAGCGAATCCCGGATCATCGCCCACTGGCACGCGTTCGACCCGCGGACCTCTCGCTTCGACGTGGACGAGGCGCCGTACAGGTACCACGCATGAGCACCGACCCGGACCAGGATCGTCGCGGCGACGAGCGACCCCTGGTGGTGCGCGAGATACAACCGCGCTGAGCTCATCGACGCGAACAGGTTCTCGAAGTACTGCAGCGGCCGGGGGGTGAACCGATCGCGCTCAGCGGTGTGCACATAGAGGTCATGGAACGCCTTCACCTCCGACCCCACCGAGACCTCGACACCCTCCTTCAAAGCCTTCTTGATGTTCCGCCGCCACTGCTGATTCATCCCACGCAGTACGTCGTCCTCGGTCAGCCCGGCCAGTGGAAGCTCATAGATGTACTGCGGTTGCCCGTCGCCGAACCCGTCCTCCGGACTCTGCGGCAGCCACCCGGCCCCCTCGAGCCACCGCGTCACCCGATCCTCACCCCGCCTGATGAGCCGCTCGACCTCCGGATCCGCAATCCCCGACTTGACCTCAGCAGCGCTCCAGACGTCCGTACGCACCGGCGGCCCGAGCCGGATCGCGAACGCACCCTGCGCCTTCAGGTACTCCGCCAGCGGATCGATCCACTCCTCGAGCGACCCGGTCCAGTCGATCACCGGCCCCTGCGGCAGGTACGCCAGCGTGTACCGCTCCAGCCGCGGCACCGGCCGATGCAGCACGAGTCCCGCCCCGACGAGCCGCCGCCCGTCGTACCAACCGAGCGACTCGCTACGCCACTCCGTCTTCACGGCGCCCCACTCGGGGATCTGCAAGAAGCTGACCGACCGCTGTGCCTCCACAAACGCCTGATGCTCCACAGAGCTGATAGCAGAGACGGTCAGAGTCACCGCTGCATCCTCGGATCGTGCGTGGGATCCGGGTACATCCCCGTCCACCCGTCCGGCCGCAGTTCGTAGTGCCACGGCTCGTTGCGATAGATCTGGCACAGCCCGTACTCCGCGCCGTGCTCGGCCAGCCAGGTCTTCGCCTCGGAGTGCCCGATGTCGACCGCCGCTCCGCGCACATGCTGCGATGTCTCAGGCGTAGCGACCCACCGAGCCGCCTCCTCCTCCGAGCCGTACTTCGCCACCGCGTCCCGCAGCAGCTCACTCTGGTACGCCGGAGAACGCCAGCCGCTGTTCACGTAGAACGTGACCCCGTCCTCCAACGCATCCGAAGCGGCCTTGCGCAGCGCCGTGACCAGCGCCGGATCGAGATTGGCGACGGCCGGGTAATCGTCGTCGAACACCGTCACCCCGGCCGGGACGGCGCCGTCATCCTTGCTGGGCGCACCAATTGCTGCTCGAGTCATGCCGAACAGTCAAGGCAGCCGGGTGTTGTCGGTACGTATGGGGAATTCGATATACGGACGATACGGAGGACCTCGTAGCATCGGGAGTATGCGGGTGTTGCTGGTCGAGGACGAGCCGGAGATGGCGAGCGCGATCCGCGACGGCCTGCGCCTGGAGGCGATCGCGGCCGATATCGCCGGCGACGGCGACACCGCGCTCGAACTGCTGAGCATCAACGCCTACGACATCGCGGTCCTGGACCGCGACATTCCCGGCCCGTCGGGTGACGAGATCGCCAAGCGGATCGTTGCCTCCGGCAGCGGTATGCCGATCCTCATGCTGACCGCGGCCGACCGGCTCGACGACAAGGCGTCCGGGTTCGAGCTCGGCGCCGACGACTATCTCACCAAACCCTTCGCGCTCCAGGAGCTGGTACTGCGGCTGCGCGCGCTGGACCGTCGCCGCGGCCACAACCGGCCGCCGGTGCGAGAGATCGCGGGTCTGCGGGTGGACCCGTTCCGCCGCGAGGTGTACCGCGACGGCCGGTACGTGGCGCTGACCCGCAAGCAGTTCGCCGTACTCGAGGTTCTGGTCGGCGCGGAAGGTGGTGTGGTCAGCGCCGAGGAACTCCTGGAGCGGGCGTGGGACGAGAACGCTGACCCGTTCACCAACGCAGTGCGTATCACTGTCTCCGCGCTACGCAAACGCCTCGGCGAACCTTGGATCATCGCCACCGTCGCGGGTGTCGGCTACCGCATCGATGCCCCGGAGGAAGGCGAGCGTGGGTAGGGAGCCGGGGATGAGCGTTCGCCTGAAGCTCACCCTCAGCTATGCGGCGGTCATCATGCTCGCGGGAGGCGGGCTGCTCGCGGTCGTCTGGGTGTTCCTGCTGCGCTATGTCCCCACCCGACTCGCTCCTCGCGCGCCGATGAGCGGACCGGACCGCGCCGCCCTGCTGGACGCCTTCGCCCCGAAGGCCACCCTCATGCTGGCGTTGTTGCTGATCACCAGCCTTGTCGGCGGCTGGATCCTGGCCGGCAGCATGCTCGCGCCGCTGACCCGCATCACGAACGCCGCCCGCCTGGCGACGAGCGGATCGCTGTCGCACCGGATCCAGCTCGAAGGCCGCCAGGACGAGTTCCGCGAGCTCGCCGACGCGTTCGACACGATGCTCGAGCGGCTGGAAGCACACGACGCCGAGCAACAGCGGTTCGCCGCCAACGCCTCTCACGAACTGCGTACGCCGCTCGCGATCACGCAGACCCTGCTCGACGTGGCCCGCAAGGATCCGAACCGCGACCCCGCCGAACTCGTCGACCGCCTGGACTTCGTCAACAGCCGGGCGATCGACCTCACCGAGGCCCTGCTCACGCTCAGCCGCGCCAACCAGCGGACCTTCACCCGCGGCGACGTCGACCTGTCGCTCGTCGCAGAAGAGGCGGTCGAGACTCTTCTTCCGCTCGCGGAAAAACGCGGTCTGACGGTCGAAATCTCCGGTGATGTGGCCCCGACCGTCGGCTCGCGCACCCTCCTGCTGCAGCTGACCACGAACCTCGTGCACAACGCGATCGTCCACAACCTCCCCTCCGACGGCGCCGTGTGGATCACCACCACCGTCCATCCCAGGACTGTCGTGCTCACGGTCGAGAACACCGGCGAGAACCTCCCCGCACCAGTGGTTTCCACGCTGATCGAGCCGTTCCAGCGCGGCGGCGGACGCGTCCGCACCGATCACGCCGGCGTCGGGCTCGGCCTCGCGATCGTCAACAGCATCACCCAGGCCCACGACGGAATCCTCATCCTCGCCGCCCGCCCGTCCGGCGGCCTCCGCGTCACGGTCCAGCTCCCCGCCGTACGCCGTCCTGCGTCCAGCTGATCCACTCCTGACTTGCCGCTCCGCCGGGGGACAGTGTTACCTTGTATCCGGAATGGTTTTCATTATCACTTGGTGATGAGAGACGGGTGCGCTGTGAGGCTGCGTAGTTCTATCGGGTTCCTGGCTGGTGCCGCGGCGGTGGCGCTGCTGGCCGCGTGCAGTTCGTCGGCGGCCGACGAAACTGCCACGTCGACATCCAAAGCAGGGGTCCAGGTCGTGGCGTCGACCAATGTGTACGGCGACATCGTGAAGCAGATCGCGGGGGACAAGGCCGAGGTGACGTCGATCATCTCCGACCCTGACCAGGACCCGCATTCGTACGAGGCGAACACGCAGACCCAACTGTCGTTGTCGAAGGCAAAGGTCGTGATCGAGAACGGCGGCGGTTACGACGATTTCATGGACACGATGCTGAAATCGGCGGGCAACACGTCGGCAAAGGTGCTGAACGTGGTCGATATCTCCGGTCACAAGGCGCCCTCCGGCGGCGAGCTCAACGAGCACGTCTGGTACGACTTCCCGACCGTCGAGAAGCTGGCCGCCCAGCTGGCGAGCACGCTGTCCGAGGTCGATTCCGCCAACAGTTCGACGTACGCCGCGAACGCCGCGACCTTCACCGGCAAGGTGAAGGCGTTGGAGGCGACCGAGGCGTCGATCAAGGCGGCTCATAACGGCGCCGGTGCGGCGATTACCGAACCGGTGCCGGTGTATCTCCTGGCGGCCTGCGGGTTGGTGAACAAGACGCCGGGCGAGTTCAGCGAGGCGATCGAGGAGGGGACGGACGTTCCCGCGGCGGTGCTGCAGCAGACGCTGACGCTGTTCAGCGCCAAGCAGGTCAAGTTGCTGGCGTACAACGAGCAGACGTCGGGCCCGGAGACCGAGAAGGTGCTCGCGGCGGCCAAGGCGAACGGCGTCGCCGTCGTACCCGTGACTGAGACGCTGCCGGCCGGCAAGGACTACCTGGGCTGGATGACCGCCAACCTGGACGCGATCCGCTCGGCCCTGGCCTGATGAACGTCCTGCAATTCGACAAGGCGTCGTTCGGATACGGACGGCGGCGGTTGTGGGGCGGCCTGACGATGAGCCTGCAGGCCGGGGAGTTCCTGGCGATCCTCGGTGCCAACGGATCCGGGAAGACCAGCCTGCTGAAGGCCGTCCTCGGGCTGCACCCGCTGTCGGGGACTGTCCAGGTCGCTGGCGCGCCACCGCATCGGGGGAGCACGGAGATCGGTTACGTGCCGCAGCATCGGCGCATCGACACGCTTACGCCGCTCCGGGCCCGGGATGTGGTCGGTCAAGGCCTGGACGGCCACCGCTGGGGGATCGGCCGCCCCGACCCGAAGCGGAGCAGGCGGATCGAGGAGATGCTCGAGTCGGTCGGCGCCGAGAGCTTCGCGGATCGGCCGATCGGGCAGCTGTCCGGGGGAGAGCAGCAACGGGTCCGGATCGCGCAGGCACTGGTCTCCGACCCGAAGCTCCTGCTCTGCGACGAGCCGCTGTTGTCGCTGGACCTGAACAGCCAGCGCACGATCTCCGGCCTGGTCGATCGACGACGCCGCACGCACGACACCGCGATCGTCTTCGTCACCCATGACATCAACCCGGTGCTGCCGTACGTCGACCGCGTGCTCTACCTGGCCAACGGACGCATCCGGACCGGGACGGTCGACGAGGTGATGACGTCGACCACCCTGAGCGACCTGTACCGCTCGCCGGTCGAGGTGGTCCGTTCCGGCGGCCGGGTGCTGGTGGCGGGGGTGCCCGAGGACACGCATCACACCTCGGTCCTGCGGGCCGGGTGAGGTCGATGCATACGGCAACCGTCTGGCACGACATCTTCAACTTCACCAACTACGGCGAACTGTTGGCCCTGGTCCACAACTCGATCCTGGCCGGCGTGGCACTCGGTATCGTCGGCGGGCTGATCGGGGTGTTCGTGATGATGCGCGACCTGCCGTTCGCCGTCCACGGCATCAGCGAGCTCTCGTTCGCGGGCGCTTCGGGTGCGTTGCTGCTGGGCGTGAACGTGGTCGCCGGCTCGCTGACCGGTTCGATCATCGCGGCGATGCTGATCGGCGTACTCGGAAGCCGGGCTCGTGATCGCAACTCGATCATCGGGGTGCTGATGCCGTTCGGGCTCGGGCTCGGCGTACTGTTCCTTGCCTTGTACAAGGGTCGGGCGGCGAACAAGTTCGGTCTGCTGACCGGGCAGATCGTGGCAGTGGACACCCCGCAGCTGTCCTGGCTGATCGTCACCGGTGTCGTCGTACTGCTCGGGCTTGTGATCGTCTGGCGGCCGTTGATGTTCGCCAGCTCGGACCCGGAGCAGGCCGCGGCGCGGGGTGTGCCGGTTCGGGTCCTGTCGTTGGTGTTCATGCTGCTGCTCGGCCTGGCCGTCGCCATCTCGGTCCAGATCGTCGGCGCGCTGCTCGTGCTGAGCATCGTGGTCACGCCCGCAGCCGCCGCCCTCCGAGTCGCTGCCTCCCCATGGCTCGTCCCGGTGCTCAGCGTGGTTTTCGCGACCGTTTCCCTCGTCGGCGGCATCCTCCTCGCCTTGGGCGGCAGCCTGCCGATCAGTCCCTACGTGACCACGATCTCGTTCCTCATCTACCTCGTCTGCCGGGCCAGCTCCGGCCGGCGCGTGGCGGCCGGCGCGTAGGTGTTCGACGGCTGAACGATCCGGAACCGCATCCGGCAGACGACAGCGTTGGTACGTCGACGGAGCGCGTGCGCGAGGATGGCGCCCCGCTGATTCTGCAGGAGCCGCTGCCACAGGTGATCAGGCTCGACCTCGGGGATCAGCACAAACACCGTGTCGAGCTCGCAGCGGTTCACGTACTGCACGACCGGAGCGGTGAGCGTACGGCGTTGGTCGTACAGCGCGATCAGCGGAACACCAGGCTGCCAACGCTGCCAGTCGTCGAGGAGCCGGACGAACGCCTTGGTGTCCTCGGCATCAGCGGTGTTCACCGCGTGGACGGCGACGACGTCATGACCGAGTCCACGCGCGACCGACAAAGCCTCGGCGGTCAGCCTGCTCACGCCATGCACGGGTACGACGACGCGCGATCGCCGGGACGTCAACCGATCGGGGACCTGGCCGAGCCCGAGCCGCTGACCGATCCGCTGGTAGTTGCGGTTCACCGACTCCATCGCGAGGACCAGCACGGGCAGCGCGATCGCGATCAGCCACGCGCCGTCGGTGAACTTCGACGCGGTCACCACGATCGCCGCAACGCCGGTCAGGAGCGCGCCGAACCCGTTCAGCGCGAGCTTGCCTTGCCAGTGCGGTGGGCGGCGGTGCCACCAGTGCCGCACCATGCCGGCCTGGGAGAGCGTGAAGCCGACGAAGACGCCGATCGCGAAGAGCGGTACGAGCGTGTTCATGTCACCGCGGGCCGCGATCAGCAGGACCGCTGACACCCCGGCGAGGAACAGGATGCCGTACCGGTAGACCTGGCGTTGCCCGCGCAGTTGGAACACGTGCGGCAGGTAGTTGTCCTTGGCAAGCAGTTGGCTGAGGACGGGCAGTCCGCCGAAGGACGTGTTCGCGGCCAGCGCCAGCAGCACCACGGTTGCGAACTGTACGACGTAGTACCCGAATCCGTGGCCGAGCGCGCCGTCGGTGAGTTGTGACAGCACGGTCACGCCGTCGACCGGCCGGATGTCGAACTTCTCGATCAGGATCGCGAGGCCGATCAGCATCACGCCGAGCAGCCCGCCGAGGGCCAGCTCCGCTCGCTGCGCCCGTACGACGCCAGGTTTCCGGAACGACGGCACGGCGTTCGCGATCGCCTCGACCCCGGTCAGGGCCGCGCACCCGTTGGCGAACGCCTTGAGGATCAGCAGGATGCCGATCGCGTGAACCTGACCGGCCTGCTCCGCGTTCCCGGTGGCAACGGCCACCGGTCCTTCGCGGAACAGACCGGCCAGGATCACGGTCAGAATCGACAGTACGAAGATCGCGGTCGGGACGATGAACAGCCGCGCACTCGTCGCGACACCGCGCAGATTCACCGCGGTGACGAGGAACAGTACGGCGAGTGCGAGCTCGACGCGATACCCGTACAACCCGGGCACGGCCGACGTCAGCGCTGCGACGCCGGCCGCGACCGAGACGGCCACGTTCAGGATGTAGTCGATCACCAGCGACGCTGCGGCGACGAGACTCGCCCGCCGGCCGAGATGCGCCTTGGCGACGCCGTACGAACCGCCGCCGTCCGGGAAGGCGGCGATCACCTGCCGGTACGACAACACCAGCACGAGCAGCAATACGGCGATCGCGATCGTGATCGGGAGCGTCAGCCCCAGCGCCGCCGACCCGCCCAGGGCGAGCACCAGCACGATCGCCTCCGGACCATAGGCAACGGAGGCCATCGCGTCCAGCGACAATGCCGCCAGACCTCCCACGACGCCGAGCCGATGCCTATCGTCCGAAGATGTGGTCACCGCACTACCTTCCGGTGCAGCAACCAGTCAGTCAGCTTTTCTCACAGAAGCCAAACGCAACTCTCATACGGATCACACAGAGGTGAGCTGCTCCTCCCGCTCGGGCTGCTCCGGCTCGCGCTGTGCGTCGGCGTGGCCCGGCCACCAGGCGCGGTGACCGATCAGGGCCGTGAGCGCCGGGGTGAAGAACATCGCCATCACGAACGCCGCGATCGCAATACCCGCCGAGATCGCGAAGCCCATCTGCGACAGGACGGCGTTACCCGCCAGCATCATCGACGCGAACGTGCCGGCCAGGATCAGACCGGCGGCGGCAATGGTCGGGCCGGTGTGGTGCAGGGCCAGCGCCGCGGCCCGCTTCGGGTCGTGCCCCTCCCGTGCCTCTTCGCGCAATCGGGCCACCATCAGGATGTTGTAGTCGGTGCCGAGAGCAACCACGAACAAGTACATGATCACCGGCAGCGTGAAGATCAGCCCGGAGTTGTGCTGCAGATGCTGGAACACCAGCACCGACGCACCGAGCGTGGCCCCGAAGCCCAGGAACACCGAAGCCATCAGGTACCACGGCGCGACCAGGCTGCGTAGCAGCAGCGCGAGCACGATCATGATCAGGATCGCCGCGACCGGGAACACGATCCGGTAGTCGTGGTTCATCGCGTCCTGGAAGTCGACGAATACCGAGGTCAGACCGCCGACCACCGCCGTCGTCCCGGCCGGTGCGGCTGAGTGTGCCGCGTCGCGCAGCGGTCCCCGGACCGTGGCGATCGCCTGGTCGGATTCGGGCGCGGACTTCAGCGTGACCTTGAAGTCGGCGACCGTACTGTCCGGAGACAGCGTGGGCTGCGAGACGTCACCGACACCGTCCACCTTGGTCAACGCGGTGCGATAGGTGTCGAGCTGGTCCTTGCTCAGCGGGTTCGAGGACTGCAGCAGGACGTCGGACGGCTGGGTGACGCCCGCAGGCAGGCTCTTGAGCAGTTCCTTGCTGTAGACCGTCGACTCGGAGGTGTCGGACGTCGAGCCCGAGGTCAGATCGAACGTCGGGTTGAAGCTGATCGCGAACGCGCTCAACACGATCAGCAGCCCGCCAGCAGCGACCGCGAAGACCGCCGGACGCCGTCCGAGTCCTCGACCCAGGGCCGCGAACTTCGCGCCCTTCGGCTCGACCTTCCACGCCTTCGACGGCCAGAACACCTTGGTCCCGAGCAGCGAAACGATCGCCGGTACGAGCGTCAGCCCGGCCAACAGCGCCACCGCGACCGAGATCGCGAGCGCGGGCCCCATCGCGCGGAACATGCCCAGCGTCGACAACGTCAGCGCCATGAAGGCGATGATCACCGCTCCGGCCGCGGAGGCGATCGCCTCGCCGACCCGGGTGACGGCGCTGACCATCGCGGTCTTCGCGTCCTCGCCGGCCCGCAGCCGCTCCCGGTACCGGAACATCAGGAACAGGATGTAGTCGGTGCCGACGCCGAAGAGCACCACCAGCAGGATCGAGGTGATCGAACTGTCGATCTTCAGGTCGAACGCCTTGCTGACGATCGCGATCAAACCGTTGACCACGGTGGATACCGCGCCGATCACCACGATCGGCAGCAGTGCGATCACCGGGCTGCGGAAGATCAGGAGTAGGAGCAGCAGGATCAGTCCGACTGTGGCGATTCCGATGATCGCGAGACCCTTGGAGGACGACTCCTGCGCGTCGAGCGCCTGCGCTGCCGAACCGGTGACGCCGGCCTTCAGCGACGTACCGTGCAGCTTGTCCTGCAGCGCCGTACGGAGTGCCTTGACGGCGTCGTTCTGCCGCGTGTCGCTCGGGTTGGTGATCTTGGTCAGCTCCACCGGGGCGATCTGGATCAGCCGGTTGCCCGTCGGCGGGACCGCCTGGATCCCGGTGACGTCCTTGAGCTTGGCCTGGTCGAGCTGTCCGGCGATCGTTTCGACCGTCGCGGCGTCGGCGGCGCCGATCGGAGCGCCGTCGGTGCGTTCGAACACCACGATGGCCGCGGGCGCGGTGGCGTTGGGGAAGGCCTTCTCCTGCAGTTGTGCTGCCTGGATCGACTCGTAGTGCGACGGCAGGAACGCGGATTGGTCCGTGGTCGCGGTCAGTTTCGGGGCCGTCGCGGCCACCGCGGCGATGATCAGCACCCAGGCGCCGATCGTCCACCACGGCCGCCGTACGACCAGCGACCCCAGTCGTGCGAACATGACAGGTCCTTTCAGAAAGTTTTCGTTGCCTGGACAGTCGCCGACCGGGCTGACACCGGGCTGACACGGCACCGTCACCAGCACCGTCACCAGCGGCGCGGCTAGCTGATCTTGCGGCGGTAGAGGGCGTTCGCACCGGCGTACGCGAGGACGAGCAGACCGACGCACCAGGCGAGCGCGACCCAGATGTCGTTACCGATCGGCTGCTGGGCGAACAGGTCGCGGATCGTGTTGACGATCGACGTCACCGGCTGGTTCTCGGCGAACGCGCGGACCACGGTCGGCATGGTCTCGGTCGGCACGAACGCCGAGCTGAGGAACGGCAGGAAGATCAGCGGGTACGAGAACGCGCTCGCGCCGTCCACGGACTTCGCGCTCAGGCCGGCGATCACGGCGAGCCAGGTGACCGCGAGGGTGAACAGGATCAGCATGCCGGCGACCGCGAGCCAGGCGCCGAGACCCGCGCCGGTGCGGAAGCCCATGATGAATGCGACACCGACGACGATCACCAGTGAGATCAGGTTCGCGACCAGCGATGTCAGGACGTGGCCCCACAGCACGCCGGAGCGCGCGATCGGCAGGGACTGGAACCGCTCGAAGATCCCGCTCTTCAGATCCATGAACAGCCGGAACGACGTGTACGCGACGCCGGACGCGATCGTGATCAGCAGGATGCCGGGCAGCAGATAGTTCACGTACTTGACCGAGCCGGTGTCGATCGCGCCGCCGAACACGTAGACGAACAGCAGCATCATCGCGATCGGCATGATCGCGGTCGTGATGATCGTGTCCGGGCTGCGGAGGATGTGCCGCAGCGAGCGCCCGGTGAGGGTGGCGGTGTCGCCGAGAAGATGTGTGGCCATGATCGATCCCCTACTTGTCCGTGACGAGCGTCAGGAAGACGTCCTCGAGCGTGGGCTGCTTCTCGACGTACTCGACCTTGGCGGGCGGGAGCAGCCGCCGGAGCTCCTCGAGCGTGCCGTTGACGATGATCCGGCCCTCGTGCAGGATCGCGATCCGGTCGGCGAGCTTCTCGGCCTCGTCCAGGTACTGCGTGGTGAGCAGCACCGTCGTACCGTGCTCGGCGAGTTCCTTGACGCTGTTCCAGACCTCGATCCGCGCCTGCGGGTCGAGCCCGGTCGTCGGCTCGTCGAGGAAGACGACCGGCGGACTCCCGATCAGGCTCATCGCGATGTCGAGCCGGCGCCGCATCCCTCCGGAGTACGTCGCCACCCGGCGGCCGCCCGCGTCCGTCAAGGAGAAGCGGGCGAGCAGGTCGTCCGCGACCTTGCCCGGGTCGTCGATGTGCCGCAGCTTCGCGATCAGCACCAGGTTCTCGCGGCCGGTGAGGATCTCGTCGACCGCCGCGAACTGGCCGGTCAGGCTGATCGATTCGCGGACCTTCGCGGAGTCCTTGAAGACGTCGAAACCCTGCACGCTCGCCGTCCCCGCGTCGGCCTTCAGCAGCGTCGACAGGATGCGTACGACGGTGGTCTTGCCCGCGCCGTTCGAGCCGAGCAGGGCGAAGATGCTGCCGCGCTCGACCTCGAAGTCCACGCCCCGCAGAACCTGCAGGTCCTTGTACGACTTCTGCAGACCCTGCACCTGTATGACTGTCATCCCTTGTCTCCTTCGCGGAGCTGTTCGAGGCGTTCTGCGAGGAAGCTCCAGGTCCCCCAGAATTCGTCGAGGTCTTCGCGGCCGTGAGCGTTGAGCGAGTACACCTTGCGCGGCGGTCCCTTCTCGGACGGGACCTTCTGCACGTCGACCAGGCCCCGCTTCTCGATCCGGACCAGCAGCGCGTAGACGGTGCCTTCGGCGATATCGGTGAAGCCCTGCTCCCGCAGCCACGCGGTGATCTCGTAGCCGTACGCGGACCGTCCGGACAGGATCGCGAGCACGATCCCCTCGAGCGTGCCCTTGAGCAGCTCGGTCAGCTGCTTGGTCACGAGACACCTCCCTAGCTATTCAGTGTCACTGAGTACCAGTAGATAGTATCACTGACTACCGGCCTGGCAAGCGACACTGTGGGGATCGAAAGGGGGCAGGGTGCCGATTCCCGGAGTTGAGACGCTGCGGCAGTACCAGCGGAGCTGGCTGCGGCCGGACGTCGTCGCGGGCATGACGGTCGCGGCGTACTTCGTCCCGCAGGTGATGGCGTACGCCGAACTCGCCGGCCTGCCTGCCGTCGTCGGGCTGTGGGTCGCACTCGGTCCGCTCGTGCTGTACTTCCTGCTCGGCACGTCGCGGTTGATGTCGCTCGGCCCGGAGTCGACGACCGCGCTGCTGACCGCGACCGCGATCGGTCCGTTGGCCGCCGGTGATCCGGCCCGCTACGCGACGCTGGCCGCAGTACTGGCGTTGCTGGTCGGTGTGATCTGCGTGGTCGGGTGGGCGGCGCGGCTGGGATTTCTGGCCGACCTGCTGTCGAAGCCGGTGCTGATCGGCTATTTGACCGGGATCGCGGTGATCATGATGACCGGGCAGTTAGGTCGGCTAACGGGTGCTCCGGTCGAAGGCGACTCACCGCCGGCCGAGGTGCTGTCCGCGATCCGGCTGATCGGTCAGTGGAAAATCGCACCGGTGCTGTTGTCGGTCGTCGCGCTAGTGCTGCTGTTCGCGCTGGCTCGGTGGACGCCGCGTCTTCCGGGGCCGCTGGTCGTGGTGGCGCTCGCGGCGTTCGTGACCTGGGCGGCGGACCTGGGCGACAGGGGAGTGGAGCTCGTCGGGGCTGTGCCGAGCGGCCTGCCGACACCGCACTTGCCGTCGATGTCCCTTCACGATGTCGGTCTACTCGCGTTGCCTGCGGTGGGGGTGGCGTTGGTCGGGTACACGGACACGGTTCTGACCGGCCGTGCCTTCGCGGGTCGCGGCGGTGGGCAGACCGAGCCGGGCCGGGAGCTGCTGGTGCTCGGGCTGGCCAACCTGTCCGCGGGTCTGGTGCGTGGCTTCCCGATCAGCAGCAGCGGCAGCCGGACCGCCCTGGCGGCGGCGTCCGGCGCGAAGAGCCAGGTGTACTCGCTGGTCGCCGCGGTGGCGATCGTCGCCACGCTGCTGTTCGCCGGCCCGCTCCTCGCCACCTTCCCGATCCCGGCGCTCGGCGCACTGGTCGTGTACGCCGCCATCCGGCTGATCGAACTCGGCGAGTTCCGCCGCATCGCCGCCTTCCGGCGCAGTGAGTTTTTGTTGGCCTTGGCAACAACAGTCGGCGTGATCGCCCTCGACGTCCTGTACGGCGTACTCCTGGCCGTTGCGTTGTCGGTCCTCGACGTACTGCGACGCGTCGCCCGGCCGCACGACGGCATCCTCGGATACGTACCGGGTATCGCCGGCATGCACGACATCGACGACTACCCGGACGCGCGGCCGGTCCCAGGGCTCGTTGTCTACCGGTACGACTCGCCGCTGTTCTTCGCGAACGCCGAGGACTTCCACCGTCGCGCGCTGGCCGCCGTCGACGACGCACCGACGCCGGCGCGCTGGCTCCTGCTCAACACCGAGGCGAACATCCAGATCGACGTCACCGCGATCGACGCGTTGGACGCGCTGCGCGAGGAGCTGGCGTCACGCGGCATCGTGCTGGCGCTGGCGAGAGTCAAGCAGGAGCTCCGGGACGACCTCGAGTCCGCCGGGTTCCTCGATCGTTTAGGACCTGGCCGTGTGTTCTACACCCTCCCGACCGCTGTCGAAGCCTTCCGTGCAGAACAACCCGGCTAGCCTGGTCCGTGGACGCCCGACCTGGGAGGCAGAGATGGCTGTCATGACGAAAGCTGAGGCCCTGGCGATCATTCGTCGCGCGTACGGTCCGGACGTTGCCGAATCCGTCGCGGACCGGTTGCCGGAGCAGATCGACCCTGATGACGATGCGGATGCGGAGCTGTTGGCGTCCCTCGGGCTGACCCGCGACGGGCTGGCGAACGCGCTCGGCGGCGAACTCTAGAGCAGGTCGCCGCAGAACGCCTCGATGGCGCGGTTGACGACGACCGGGCGTTCCCACGGCATGAAATGACCGGCGCCCTTCACCCAGAACGGCCCGACGCCGGCCGGGAAGGCAAGCGCGCAGCGTTCCTCGGCGTGCTCTCCGACGGTGACCTGGTCCGCACCGATCAGCACCAGAGCGCGCTGCTGCACGGGTCGATCGATCAGCTCCGGAGCTGACAGCGGGCGGGTGCCCATCAGTACTTCGTAGTCGGCGAACGACGCGCGCAGGCGGGTGGCGTCGCCGTACGGCTCGGTCAGGAACGCCAGGTCGTCTTCGTCGAAGGCGTCGGGTGGACACCAGAGGCGGTGCCCGAAGAACTCGCCGATGTAGCGCCGCCGTCGTTCCGGCGTATCGAGCTCGGCAACCAGTTCGTCCGCGTGCTGCCCCTGCCGGCGCTGGTAGTCGTAGACGGCGGGCTTGGGCCGACCAGGCGGGATGCCGGCCGCCGCGAACGCCTCGGGCAGATCGGGCATCGAGTCGTCCAGGATCACCAGCCGGTCCACCCGCTCGGGATGCCGGTTCGCCAGATCGATGGAGATCATCGCGCCCAGGTCGTGTCCGGCGACGACCGCTCGCTCCCAGCCGAGTACGTCGAACAGCCCGGTGAGGTCGGTGTTGAACGCGTTGAAGTCGTAGAAGTCGTCCGGCGCGAAATCGGAATCGCCGTACCCGCGCAGATCCGGCGCGACGACGTCGAACCCTGCTTCGGCCAGCGGGATCAGGTTGTGCGACCAGATCCGGCTCGTGCACGGGAACCCGTGGACCAGGAGCAGCGGTACGCCGCCCTCACCACGTCGCCGGACGGCGAGCCGGTGCCCCGGGCGTACCTCGATCCGCTCGGGCGCAACGACTTCGGCAGGAAGAACCATGCCTTCGGTCTACACGATCACCCGGTCAGACGGGCCTTGACCGCCGTTGGTTGCGGGCAGAGGCTGGCAGATGGACGGTGTGTCTTCGAGAGGGAGTGGCCTGATGGCGAAGGTACTGATTCTGACCGGTGACGCCGCGGAGGACCTGGAGGTGTTCTACCCCTATCAGCGGTTGCTGGAGGAGGGGTACGACGTCGACATCGCCGCGCCAGAGGTGAAGAAACTGCAGTTCGTGGTGCACGACTTCGTGGACGGTTTCGACACGTACACCGAGAAGCTCGGCCACACCTGGCAGGCGGATGTCGCATTCGCGAACGTGGATCCCGCGGACTACGTCGCGGTCGTGATCCCGGGCGGCCGCGCCCCGGAGTACATCCGGAACGACGCTGACGTCCAGCGGATCGTGAAGCACTTCTACGGCGAGTCGAAGCCCGTCGCGCAGCTGTGCCACGGACCGCTGATCCCGGCCGCCGCCGGCGTGCTGAACGGCCGGAAGACATCGGCGTACCCGGCGCTCGCACCGGACATCACCGCCGGGGGAGCCGAGTGGGTCGACGGTGACGCGGTCGTCGACGGCAACGTGGTCTCGGGTCGCGCGTGGCCGGACCACCCGACCTGGATGCGCGCGTTCATGGCGATCCTGAAGGAGCACGCGCCGGCGTAGCGCGGTTGCAGCCTTTCTGCAGCGTTCGGAGAGGCAGGCTGGACGGAGCCACCGGGAGGAGTGAGCATGCCGGTTGCACCGTTGAAGGAACTCGTCGACGAGGCCTTGGCCAAGGGGTACGCCGTTCCCGCGATCAACGTCGTCGACGAGTTGAGCCTGCGAGCCGTCGTCGACGCGGCCGTGGAGCTGCGCTCGCCGTTGATCGTGCAGACGTCGGTGAAGACCGTGAAATCGGTCGGGCGCGACGTACTGAAGGCGATGTTCGACGCGACCGTCGCGCCCGAGCCGGTGCCGGTCGCGTTGCACCTGGATCATTGCCCGGACCGCGAGGTGATCAGCTCCTGCCTCGCGGCCGGCTGGAACTCGGTGCTGTTCGACGCCTCCGCGCTCCCGGTCGAGGAGAACCAGCGGCAGACCGTCGAGGTGGTCGCCGAGGCCCGCAAGTACGGCGCGCACGTGGAAGGCGAGATCGAAGGCATCACGGGGGTCGAGGACGGAGTCGGATCCGACACCGAGTCGGAACGTCAATCCTTGGCGGTTGCCACTCGCTTCGTGGAGACGACCGGGGTCGACGTGTTCGCCCCCGCGATCGGCAACGCCCACGGCATCTACCGGTCGACACCGGAGCTGGATTCGCAGCGGATCACCGACCTCGTGGCCGCGACCGGGATCCCGATGGCGCTGCACGGCGGATCCGGGCTGACGCCGGAGCAGTTCCGGGATCTGATCGGCCGGGGCTGCGCGAAGGTGAACATCTCGACGGCGCTCAAGGTCGCGTACATGAAGTCGTCGCTCGAGCATCTCGAGGAGGCGCGGGCGAAGGACAAATGGGACCCGCCAACGTTGTTCCGGAACATCCATGCCGCGGTCAAGGCGATGGCCGTCGAGTACATCGAGATCTTCGGTAGCGGCGGTCACGCATGACCGCACTCATCTTCGACTGTGACGGTGTGCTCGGCGACACCGAACGCGACGGTCATCTGCCGGCGTTCAACGCGACGTTCGAGCACTTCGGCCTGCCGGTGCGTTGGTCGGTCGAGGACTACGGTCAGCTGCTGAAGATCGGCGGCGGCAAGGAACGTCTGGCCACGTTGCTCGACGATCCCGACGTCGTGAAAGCGGCCGGTTCGCCGTCGACGGACGAGGAACGTGCGCAGGTCATCGCGGCCTGGCATCAGTACAAGACCAAGACCTTCACGGACCTCATCGCGGCCGGAGTCGTTCCGCCGCGTCCCGGCGTACGGCGGATCATCACCGAGGCGCTGCGAGCGGGCTGGACGGTTGCCGTCGCGTCGACCTCGGCCGAGCCTTCGGTACGTGCCGTGCTGACCGGAGCGGTCGGGGCGGAGGTCGCGGCGCGGGTGCCGGTGTTCGCGGGGGACGTCGTACCGCGGAAGAAGCCGGACCCGGCGGTGTATGAGCTGGCCGTCCACCAGCTCGCCCTGGTGCCGGATCACACGCTTGTCATCGAGGACTCGAGCAACGGTCTGCTCGCCGCGACCGGTGCCGGGCTGTCCACGGTCGTGACCGTGTCGGGCTACACCCGCGACGAGGACTTCACCGGAGCGGCACTGGTCGTCTCCAGCCTGGGCGATCCCGGCGGCGAGCAGCTCGAGGTACTGGCGGACCCCTGGAACATCGGACCCGTCGGCGCGCTCACGCTGACCGAGCTCGCTGAACTGGCCGGTCGCAAAGGAGGGCATACATGAGTGACAGCTGGAGCGATGTCGACCTGGTCATGACCACGATCATCGAGACCTGTCTCGCCAACGAGAAGTACTTCGGTGACCTCGACTCGGTCGTCGGCGACGGCGACTTCGGGTACTCGCTGGCTCGCGGTTTCGAGAAACTCCAGGCCCAGTACGGCGAGCTGGACCGCACCGACATCGGAACGTTCTTCAAGAAGGTCGGGATGCTCGTGACGTCCCGGATCGGCGGCACGTCCGGACCGATCTGGGGCACGGGATTCCTGCGTGCCGGGATGACGGCCGGCGCGACCACGACCCTCGACGGTGCCGCCGTCGTCGCGATGCTGCGGGCGGCGATCGCCGGGATCATGGCCCGCGGCGGCGCGTCGCTCGGCGAGAAGACCCTGCTCGATGCGCTGGTCCCGATGACGGATGCCATCGAGGAGGCGCTCGCGGCCGGGGTGAGCAGCGACGAGGTCGTGGATCGGGCCGCCGTCGCGGCCCGGACGGCCGCGGATGCGACGGTCGACCTGGTCGCCAAGCGTGGCCGGGCCGCCTACACCGGCGAACGCAGCCGGGGATCGGTCGACGCCGGGGCCACGGCGGTCGCCGTACTGATGGAGCAGATCGCACAGAACTGGAAGGGGAGGGAGTCCGGATGAAGAAGTTCGTCAACGATCCCAAGAACTACGTGCCGGAGATGCTGCAGGGCATCGCACTGGCGAACCCCGAGACCTTAAAGTACGTCCCGGAGTACAACCTGATCATGCGCACGGACGCGCCGCGGGACGACAAGGTCTCGATCATCCAGGGCTCCGGCTCCGGGCACGAGCCGGCGCACGTGATGACGGTGGGCAAGGGCATGCTCGACGCGGCCTGTCCCGGTGACGTCTTTGCCGCGCCGCCGATGGACTACGTGTACGAGACCACCAAGCTGCTCGCGTCGCAGAAGGGTGTGTTGCTCCTGGTGAACAACTACACCGGCGACCGGATGGCGTTCGACATGTCGCAGGAGCTCAGCGCCGCGGACGGGCTGAACGTGAAGACGCTGATCATCGACGACGACGTCGCGGTGAAGGACTCGACGTACACGGTCGGCCGGCGTGGTGTCGCGGGCAACTTCTTCGTGATGAAGGCGGTCGGTGCGGCCTCCGAACAGGGTGCGGACCTGGACGAACTGGTCCGGATCGGCGAGAAGGTCAACTCGGTCACCCGCACGATGGGGATGGCGCTGACCGCGTGTACGCCGCCGGCCAAGGGCTCCCCGCTGTTCGACCTCGGGCCGGACGAGATGGAGATGGGCGTCGGTATCCACGGCGAGCCGGGCCGCAGCCGCGAGCCGCTCGCCTCGGCGAACGAGATCATCGACCAGATGCTCGAGGCGGTCCGCTCCGACCTGCCGTACGAGTCCGGTGACAACGTCGCGCTGATGATCAACGGGCTCGGCGGTACGCCGATCAGCGAGCTGTACCTGCTCTACGGTCGCGCGCACAAGGTGCTCACCGACCAGGGCATCAACGTGCGGCGCAACTACGTCGGCGAGTACTGCACGTCGCTGGACATGGCCGGGGCGTCGGTGACGCTGGTCAAGCTCGACGACGAGATCGACGGCCTGTTGTCAGCGCCCGCGGAGATCGCGATTCGCGTGTTCTGAGAGCCCGTAGTCCGCGCGCAACCGGCGTACTTCGGACTGGGTCGACGGCCACAGCGGGGAGGTCGGCGAGAGCAGGGTCAGCTGGTGCTCCCAGGCGCTGAGGTCGTTCACACCGGCGTACGAGCGGGTCCAGGCGACGACGAGGTCGACGTCGTGGGTCCGCAGTACGTCGGCGCGCATGCGGTTCTCGAGCCGGTTCCGTACGGCGACGACTGCCGGCGCGTCGGACTGCGGGAGGAGCGGGCCGGCGTAGCGACGGAGTGCCGCTGAGAGCAGGTGGGAGTCGAGGTCGTCGGCTGTCTCGAGCCAGTCGGCGGCGATGTCGCGTCGGAACCTGTAGGGCCGGGAGTCGAGGACGTCTGCGCCGAGGAGGGCGCGGAGGCGGGTCATCTCGCCGCGGAGCGAGGAGCGGTGGTCGGCCTCGCCGTAGAGGGCGTCGGACAGCTCTTCGGCGGTGAGTCCCTCGGGGTGCTCGGCCAGCAGTACGACGATGTCGCTGTGGCGGCGGCTCAGGCGTAGGTCGCGGTCGTCGACGCGGATCTCGGCGTCCGGGCGGCCGAGCGCTGAGATCCGGACGCGGTGGCCGGTGTCACCGGTCAGTTTGCGGAGAATGGTGAGGCGGCCGAGCTCCGCCTCGGCCATCCGGGCGGCGGCTCGGACGAGAGCTAGTGATTGGGGTGAGCTGGCGTCGGCGCCGCCGGTGATGTCGACGACACCGAGGACCCGCTGCGTGTCCGGGTCGTAGATCGGGGCCGCCGCGCAGGACCACGGCTGGACGAGGACGGTGAAGTGTTCGGCGGAGCGGATCTGGACGGGGGCGGTCACCTCGAGCGACGTACCGAGAGCGTTGGTGCCGACCTGTTGCTCGGCCCACCAGGCACCTTCGCTGAAGTGGATGCCGTCGGCGGCACGCAGTACGTCGGGTCGGCCGCAGACCCAGAGCAGGCGTCCGCCGCTGTCGCCGACCGCCATCACGCAGTCGCTGTCGACGGCTGCTCGGCCCAGGACGTCATACAGCATCGGGAAGACCGCGGAGAGCGGGTGCTCGGCGCGGTAGCTGGCCAGTTCGTTGGCTTGGAAGGCAAATGGTGCCGCTGTGTCGGCGCGGAGGCCGGCGGCGACCGAGCGGTCCCAAGAGGCCGCGACGAGCCCGCGTACGGGCTGTTTCTCCCCATCTTCGACGAACTCTTCGTGTCGTCGGTGCAGCCATCGATCGATGGATTCCACCTTTCCTAGACAACTGCCCAGGGCGGCGAAAGTCCAGACCCGCAGCGACCGCGGTCCGACACGCGGTGTAACCGCGTGGGCCGGGGTTGGTTCCTAAACTGGGAACGCGTGGGTGACGGGTCGCCGGGGAGGTCGCGGATGGCGGGACTGCCGGGTGGCCGTTATGACCGCGCGGCCGCGGCTCGGGTGCTGGGAGCCGCGGGTGCTGCGGCGTTCTCACAGGTGAGTCTTGGTGGGGCGCGGCGGCTTTCGGTCGAGGTTGAGTTGCTTGACGGTCGGCCGACTGCGCCGCAGTTGGAGTATGTGGAGCGTCGGATGCGGCCGTGTCCGCCTGCGCTCGTGGTGAGTGCTGGCGCGAAGGTCAGTTGGCGGGACAGTGGCGGGGTCGCGAATGTGGCTCACTGTGGTCCGCTCGGGCCTATTGTGCCCGTGGTGGCCCGGGAGGCGACGCTGGTCATGTGGCGGGCGCTCGCGGCTCGAGATGGTGTGGCGTTGAGCGACGACGAGCGTGCGGTGATGGATGCGACGACGACGGACAAGGATCCGGTCGAGATTCTGCGGGTCGGGATCGATACGACGTCGCGGGCGCTCGTGCAGCACGCTTACCTTGCCGATCAGACGCCGTACCGGGGCGCGGGGGAGTTTGCGCGGGGGTTGCGGGACTCGGGCCTCTTCTCGGTGGTGGCGAACACGTGGTTCTGGGGGCTGCAGTCCTCGACGTTCCGGCGCGGGATGATCCCGGTGCGGCTGGTGACGGTAGGCGACGGGACCGTGCGGTACGCGGCAGAGACGGTCGACGTACTGCGGGAGATGAAGCAGACCGCGATCGCGGACGCGCACGAGACGTTGCGCCGGGCAACGGTCGAGGAGGGGCTGACGGTCGAGGAGGCGTTGCGGAAGTACGACGTACTGCTCGGGGAGATCTCGCGGCAGTACGCATTGTTGCCGGCGGGGGAGCAGCCGCGGTGCCTGGCCAACATGTCCGTGGACGGGGTCCGGTTGCTGCCGGGGGTGGTGGACATCTTCGTGGAGACGTTCGTTCAGTTGCTCGAGTTGGTGGAGATTGAGGAGACCGGTGTGAACGAGGTTTTCGAGGTTCCGGATATGACGTGCTCGCACTGTACGAACACGATCACCGGGGTGCTGGAGGCGCTCGGGGTTCGGGTCGCGGGGATCGACCTGGACACGAAGGAGGTCGTCGCGGCGTTCCCGTCGGAGGAGGTTCGCGCGCAGAGCTTCGAGGCGATCCGGGGGCGCGGGTACACCGTCGTACCGCGGTGACGTCCTAGTCGGCGTCGGGTTCGGTGCCGAAGTCGCGGAGGCGGAGGCTGTTGTAGGTGACGAACAGCGACGAGAGACTCATCGCCGCGGCGGCGATCACCGGGTTGAGCAGCCCGGCGGCGGCGATCGGCACGGCGGCGACGTTGTAGCCGAACGCCCAGATCAGGTTGCGGTGGATCGTCTGCCGGGTCCGCCGAGCGAGGGCAATCGCGTCCGGGATCACCGAAAGGTCCTCCCGCACGAGGATGATGTCCGCGGACTTGAGCGCGATATCGGTCCCGCTGACAACCGCCAGCCCAAGATCGGCCGTCGCCAGCGCCGCAGCATCATTGATCCCATCCCCAACCATCGCCACCCGCCGCCCCTCACCCCGCAGCTGCTCAATCACCGCCGCCTTGTCCGCCGGCAACACCCCCGCCCGAACATCCTCAATCCCCAACTCACCCGCCACCGCCCGAGCAACCACCTCGCCATCCCCGGTGAGAAGAACAGTCCGAAGCCCCTGCCCACGGAGCGCCTCAACCGCCGCCCCCGCCGTCGACCGCAACCGATCCGCCACCCTGAACGACCCCGCCACCCGCCCATCAATCCCCACATAAACAACCGACCCCGCCGCACCCGCGACGCTTGGGGTGGGTTCGGCTGGGGTGGTGATGCCCTCTGCTGCTAGGAGGGTCGCGTTTCCTACGACTATGCGGTGGCCGGCTACTACGCCGACTGCGCCTTGCCCGGGGCGGACCTCGAAGTTGTTTACGGGGTGGGGTTTGATGCCGTCGGATTCGGCTCGGCGTTCTACGGCTCGGGCTATGGGGTGTTCGGAGTTTTGTTCGACGGAGACGACGTAGCGGAGTAGGTCGGGGTCGATGTCCTCGACCACGAGCTCGCCGGTGGTGAGGGTTCCGGTTTTGTCCAGGACGATCGTGTCGATGACGCCGCTGGCCTCGAGGGCGTCCTGGCCTTTGATCAGGATGCCTAGGGTGGCGCCGCGGCCGATGCCGACCATGAGCGCCGTCGGCGTGGCCAGCCCGAGGGCGCACGGGCAGGCGATGACAAGCACCGCGATCCCCGTCCCGATCGCCTGCTGGAACGGCGCACCGGACACGATCCACCCGACCGTGACAGCGATCGCCAGCGCGATCACCGCCGGAACGAACCACACGATGATCCGATCGACCGTGTGCTGAATACGCGCCTTCCGCTCCTGCGCCTGCTCAGCCACCGCCGCCATCTGCGCAAGCTGCGTATGCGCACCGACAGCCGTCGCGGTCACCACCAACCGCCCATCCGTACTGATCGTCCCGCCGACAACCGAATCACCGACCCGAACGCTCCGCGGCAACGGCTCACCAGTCACAACGCTCGTGTCGACAGCCGCCGCCCCCTCCAGCACAGTCCCATCCACCGGCACGATCTCACCGGCCTTGACGATGACCACCTCGCCCTTGACGACCTCCCCAGTCGGTACGTCGACCTCCGCGCCCTCCCGCAACACCCGAGCCGTCGGCGTAGCCAACCGACTCAGCGCCCCGAACACATCAGCAGCCCGCCGCCGCGACCGCGTCTCGAAGTACCGCCCGGCGAGCTGGAACACAGTCATCCCCGCCGCGACATCGAGATACAACGCCCCGGTATTCGAGGCCCCACGCAACAACACCGACACCGCCGCCCACCCGAACGACACCGCAATACCCAGCGACACCAGCGTGTCCATGCTCACCGCACGATGCCGCAGGTTCCGGATCGTCGCCCGATGGAACGGGTACGCCGCCCACGTCACAACCGGCAGCGCGACGAGCAGCGAGACGATCTCCCACCCAGGAAACCGAAGCGACGGCACCGCCGCCAGCACGATCGTCGCGTCCATCAACGGAATCGCCAGCAGGATGGCCACGATCAACCGACGCCGCAGCGCCGTCACACGCTTGATCGTCAACTGCTCCGCAAGCTCGTCCGCGGACTCGGGATCGCGCACGGTCGCGTCGTAACCGGCCTTGTCGACCGCACTGGCCGCACGATCGGCGAGATCAGGTCCGGTCCCGGTGATGATCGCGCGTTCGGTGGCGTAGTTGACGCTCGCCGTGACCCCGTCGAGCTTGTTCAGAGCCCGCTCGACCCGGTTGGCGCAGGCAGCACACGTCATCCCGCCGACCAGCAGTTCGACGGAGTTGGTCTCGGTCGAGGTGAGCGTCACCGGGTCTCCTTGGTGCGGTCCGCCGTTCGTTCGGAGAGGCGTTCGAGCATCGCGTTGTAGGCGTCGTACGAGTCGTCGAGACCGCTGTCGAGGTGGCGATCGATGCGCTTGGCAAGCTTTCCGTCCTGGACGGCCCACTGCAGCGCCAGTACGACGACAACGATCAGCAGCGGGATCTCACCGCCGGCCCACGCGATGCCACCGGCTGTGTGCTGGGTGGCGGCGAGATCGACCTTCCACGGCAGCTCGAGGTGCTGGTAGAACGAGTCGCCGATGATCGCGCCGTCGGACATCAGGATGACCCCGAAGAACGCATGGAACGGCATCGCCGCGAACAGGAACCCGAGCTTCGCCAGCGACGGGAGCCTCCGCGGTGTCTGGTCGACTCCGATCACCAGACCGAAGTACAGACAGCCCACCAACAGGAAATGTGCGTTCATCAGTTGGTGCGCCCAATGGAACCTCATCAGCGTGCCGAAGGCGTTGGTGAGGTACAGGCCGTAGTACGAGCCGATGTAGATGCCGAAGACAAGCAACGGGTGATAGAGCGCCTTGAGCGGCCGGGAGTGCAGTACGGCGACGATCCACTCGTGCGGGCCGGGCTGAGCGTCCTTTGCGGCGGCGGGCAGGGCCTTGAGCGCGAGCGTGAGCGGTCCGCCGAGGACGAGCGGGATCGGAATCAGCATGCTCAGCGCCATGTGCATCGCCATGTGGACGGCGAAGCTCGGGCCGGAGTACTTCCCGAGGCCGGAGCTGGTCACCACGACGATCAGAAGCCAGCCGATGGTCCAGGCGATCGTGCGACCGAGCGGCCACGGTTCGCCGCGGCGACGGAGCCTGATGACGCCGGCGAGATAGGCGGTGATGGCTGCGACGGCGGCGGTCACGAACAGGAGGTTGGGACGCCACTGGCTCACCAGCGTCGCGAACGCGGGCGGCTTGTTGAGGTCGAAGCCGAAGAAGATCTGGCTGATCGACGTCGGCACGAAGAACTGCGGCGGTGGAATCCGGGTCATCGCGATGCCGCAGGCAACGAAGGCCGCCGTCCCGGTGGTGAGGAGAACCGCACCGAGGGGGAGTTTGCTGCGGGCAACGGAGTACAGGCCGATGGCAACCAGTCCCAGTGCCACCAACCGGGCGAGCGTGAGCCATCCGGTGGCCGAGTCGAACGGCGAGGAGCCGGCCATCTTGAACCAGAGCAGAACCGCCTCGGTCACGATGAGGACCGCGGCCCCGATGACGGCAATGCCCCGCCAATGAGTGCGGTCGAGGACACGGTTGCGGCGGCCGGTCGCGAGCCTTAGGGTCTGGACGACGGCCAAACCGAGGAGGAGCTGCGCGGCGACGGTCTGATAGACCGCCGAGTCGCCGGCGAAGTCGTGGCGCGGACCGACCAGGACCTGGCCGACGACAACCGGGGCGAGTGAGCCGGCCAGGGCCGCCCAGAGTGCGATCAGGTACGCGACCCAGCGCACGGTCGTCAGGCTCGTGACGAGCACCACGATCGCGGCCAGGCAGGTGATCATCCAGGCGCGCCCGAAATCACCGGAGAACATCGCGAACCAGAGCGCGTTCGGGCTGGCGATCTTGCCGAGCGACAAGCCGTTCGAGTCGGCCGAGTCGAACGCGATCAGCAGGCCGGAGCTGATCACCCAGACGGCGGCAGCTCGCCGTACGACGATCGGCTCGAACCACTCGGCGATCTCCAATTGCCGCCGCGAACCCGACTCCCGTACTGGCCGCGCCTTACCCGCGACGAGCGCCGACGCGAGCGCACCGACGGTCACGAGCGAGGAGAGGTCGGCCACCGCGCGGACGAAGGTGGTGATGAGCCCGGTCGCCTGGCCGGGGTAGTCCCGCGCGATCGGCAGGTAGCTCGCCGAGCCCATGCGTGCGGTGGTGACCAGCGCTGCTGCGATCACGAGTACGCCCAGCAGGACGACGTACCCGATCAGCCACCGCCGGTGGCGCGTCGTACCCACGTCACTCCTGATCGATTGGTTGCCACGACCCCCAACTGGTGAATACGAGCGAGTTGTGGGAACAGTTCCCAGGAGTGGAACTTCTTTGCGACGACTGGAGTTAGAGGGGCGTGGTGACTGGAGCCTGGACGATTGTCCTGACCGCGGTCTTCGCTGCGACAGGTCTGTACGGCGTTTGGCGGCTGAGCACGCGGCGCTGGCAGGGGATCGAGACCGTCGTCGATGTCAGCCATGCCCTGATGAGCCCGGCCATGCTGGTGATGCTGTGGTGGCCGATGGCCGCAACCGGGCAATGGGCGCAGATGGCGGTCTTCAGCGGGCTGGCGGTCGTGTTCTTCTACCAGCTGTCCGGCCTGGACTCCATCGCCGAGCGCGCCGGCGCGATGGCTCACGCCGGCATGAATCTCGGCATGGTCTGGATGCTCGCCGCGATGCCTCGCCTCATGTCCGGCGACGCGTGGACCACGATGCTCAGCTGGTCAGCCGTAGGGCTCCTGGTCATCACCGCCGGCTGGTGGCTGATCCACGCGGCCCGCACTCCCGGCCACCGAGCCCTCTGCGGCTGCCACGGCCTCTCCTGCGCCGGCATGGCCACGATGCTCGCCCTGATGACCCCGGCGCTCTGAGCTCCCTCACTCGTTGGCCAGCTCGCGGAGGGCTTGGAGGAGGGCTTCCGAGAAGGTGGGGAAGGGCTGGATGACGTCGAGCAGGACGGGGATGGGGATCCGGGCGCGGATGGCGAGGGTTGCTTGCTGGAGCCATTCGCCGGCCTCGGGCCCGACCGCGTAGGCGCCGGTGATGACGGTTCCGTCCGAGACGAGGGTGAGGAAGCCGGGCTGGGTGTCGTACGAGCGCAGGTACGTCGCCGTGCGCGGTACGCCGGACAGCTGGATCGTCGCGGTGTACGGTCCCTCGGCGTCACCCACCGACGCGGCCTGCGGGTAGCTGTACACCACGCGCGGCACCGCCCGGTAGTCCGCAGTACGCGGCTTGCCGAGAATGTTGCTCGCGGCAACCCGGCCCTGGTACTCGCCGACGTGGGTCAGCTGCCACAGGCCCGTGACGTCGCCGATCGCCCACAGGTTCGTCCCGGCCGACAGCTTGTCGTCGACCGCGATGCCTCGCGGATTCGCAACGATGCCGACGGTCTCCAGCCCGATGTTATCCACCCGCGGCCGGCGACCGGTCGCGACCAGGACGCGGTCGCCCTCGACCTGCGTCCCGTCGCCGAGTTCGATCACGTACGTCGACCCGTCGAGGCGAACCCGCTCCGCGGACGTGCCCGTGCGTACGTCGACCTTGTCGGCCGTCAGCGCCACCGCGATCGCCTCGCCGACCGCCCGCGGTTCACGAGGCATCAGGTGATCGTCGCGCTCGATGAGCGTCACGGTCGACCCCATCCGCGCCAGCGCCTGACTCATCTCGACCCCGGTCGCCCCGCCGCCGAGAACGAGCAGCCTGTCCGGTACGTCGACCAGCCCGGTCACGTCCCGGTTCGTCCACACGCCGGGCAGCTCACGCAGTCCCGGAACGGGTGGAATCACGGGATCTGCGCCGCACGCGATCACGATGTTTTCGGCGGTATGCGTCCGGTCGTCCACCGCGACGGTGTGCGGACCCGCGAGACGGCCGTGACCCCGCAGTACCTCGAGGCCGACGCTCTTGGCCCACGAGACCGCGCCGGCGTCGTCGTAGTTCGACACCATGAAGTCGCGCCAGCCCAGGGCAGCGCGGGTGTCGAGCGCACCGGTCACCGCCTCCCGCGCGCCGGGCGCGTCGAGAGCCTCGGCCAGCGCCTCGCCGGGTCGCAGCAGGGTCTTGGACGGGATGCAGGCCCAGTAGGAGCACTCGCCGCCGAGCAGTTCGCGCTCGACGATGGCGACCTTCGCGCCGCCCTTGGTCAGCGCCGCCGCACAGTGTTCCCCCGGAGCACCGGCTCCGAGGACGATCACGTCGTACTCACTCATCAGCTTCGGGCTCCCTTCGAACCGGCGGATCCAGACTCGCGCGGACCATGCGTCGCCCGGGCCAGGGAGTGTCCCTGGTCTCGCGCGACCAGGGACCACCACGGTGGCGCAACCCGGTCCGCCGGCCGGATCGTGGAGCAGACACGCCTGGGAGGTCGAATGAGTGAGCCTGCAGTGACCGGCGCGGGGCTGGTCGCGTTGCGGGGGAGGGCCGGCGCTCTGCTGGTCACCGCCACGGTGCTGGCGTCGATGGTCGGGTTCATCGACGCGTACATGATCAACGTCGCGATCCCGGCGATCGGCCGCGACCTGGAGATCGGTGTGAGCGAGCTCCAGTGGGTGCTGACCGGGTACCTCGTCACCGTCGCGTCGATGCTCCTGCTCGCCGGTGCGCTGGCGGACCACTTCGGCTGGCGCCGCATCCTCGTCGCCGGTCTCGTCGTCATGCTGGTCGCATCGCTGTGCTGCGCGGCGGCGCCGAACGGCGGCGCGCTGATCGCGGCGCGGGTCGTACAAGGCGCCGGCGGCGCACTCGTCGTACCGAGCAGTCTTGCGTTGCTCAACGGGACCCTGCAGTCGGCGGATCGGGCCAAGGGGATCGGTGTCTGGGCCGGCATCTCGACTCTCGGTACGACGCTCGGCCCGTACGGCGGCGGCTGGTTGATCGACCACGGTTCGTGGCGGTACGTGTTCCTCTTGAACGTCCCGCTGATCGCGGCCGCGTTGTGGGTCCTGCACGGCGTACCAGAGGTCGAGCGTGAACGGCGTCCCCTGTCGGTCGACCTCGTGGGCGCGATTCTCGCCGTACTCGGGCTGGGCGGCGTCATCTACGCGCTGACCGCCGGATCCGCGTCAGGCTGGGCCAGCGCACCGGTCCTGGTGTCGGGTCTCGTCGGCGTGGTCTGCCTGGCCGCGCTGATCCCGGTCGAGCAGCGGCAGCCGGCGCCGATGCTGCGTACGGCGCTGTTCCGGATTCGCCAGTTCGTTGCGATCAACGCCGCGACCATCCTGTTCTACGGCGCGTTGTCGGCAGCCAGCTATCTGGTCGTACTGCAGTGCCAGCTGCGGCTGGGCTACAGCGCCACCGAGGCAGGCGCGGCGCTGATTCCGGAGTCGGCTGTGTTCCTGCTGGTCTCGCCGTTCGTCGGCGGTCTGGTTGCGCGGGTCGGCACTCGCTGGCCGATGGCGATCGGCATTCTGATCGTGGCCGCGGGGTTCGCCTGGTTGTCCGCGGCCGAGCCCGGCCAGAGTTATGCACAGGCGATCCTGCCTGGCGCACTCTTGTGGGGTCTCGGCATCGGGTTGACGGTCGCGCCGCTGACGGCCGGCGTACTGGCTGCTGTCGACGATGCGGATCTCGGTGAGGCGTCGGCGATCAACGATGCCGCGTCGCGGGTCGGGGGCGTGGTGCTGATCGCGCTCGTGCCGTTGTTGCTGGGTGTCGGCGGTTCGAATGAGCTCGCCGGGCCATTGGCGAACAGGTATCAGACGGCGATGCTCGTGATGGCAGCTCTGAGTGTTGTCGCCGCGGTGATCACGCTGGTGTTCGTCGCATCGGGTCGCCCGGCGACCACTCGGCTTCCGGCGACACCTCGCGTGCACGGTTGCGCCGTACCGGTATCGAGCTGAAGGAGGAGCAGATGACTGAGTCAACAACGAGTCTCGCCGGGCAGGTCGTGGTCGTGCTGGGCGGGAGTGCCGGGATCGGGCTGGAGACCGCGCGACTGGCACGCGCGGACGGCGCGCGGGTCGTCATCACCGGGCGGGATCGCGAGCGGCTCGAGAAGGCGGCCGTCGAGGTCGGCGCCGAGAGCGCGTTGACGGTGAACCTGGACGATTCTGCGGACGTCGAGCGCATGTTCGGCGAACTACCCGTCGAGCTCGACCACATCTTGGTGGGCGGGAGCGGTCCGTTCTACGCGCCGCTGGCCGACCTCGATCTGGAGCAGGCGGAACAGTTCATCAACCAGCATCTGGTCGGCTCGCTGCGGATCGCGCGGCTGTGCATCGGCCGAGTTCGTGCGGGCGGTTCGCTGACGTTCATCAGCGGTACGGGCGCGCGGCGGCCGGGAGTCGGGTTGATGGTCGCTGCGATCGCAACGGCCGCTCAGTCGGCGATCGTCGCGAACGCGGCCGTCGAACTCGCCCCGATCCGGGTCAACACGGTCGCTGCCGGCTTCGTCGACACGCCGCTGTCCGCACGGCTGCTCGGGGATCAGCTCGAGGAGCGCCGCGCGGAGCTGCGTGCCACACTGCCGATCGGGCGGGTCGTCGGGCCGGAGGACGTGGCGGCGCTGGTTGTCCACCTGATGACGAACACGGCGCTGACCGGGGCGACGTACGACGTCGATGGAGGGCAGCAGTTGGTGCGCTAGCCAACCTCGGGGAGTGCGTCCCGGAGTTGGCGGCGGGAGCTGATCGAGAGCTTGTCGAAGATCTTCCGGAGGTGCCACTCGACGGTGCGCGGGCTGAGGAACAGGCGCGTGCCGACCTCGGGGTTGGAGAGGCCGTCGCGGACGAGGAGAGCGATCTGGCGTTCCTGCGGGGTGAGCTCGTCGCCGGCGGTTGTCGCGGTCGCGCGGCGGCGGACGGTTTCGCCGGTCGCCTGGAGTTCGCGGCGTGCCCGGTCGGCGAACGCGGTCATGCCGATCTCGGAGAACATCTCGTAGGCGGTGCGCAGCTCGGTCCGGGCGTCGCCGCGGCGGGTTTGGCGGCGCAGCCATTCGCCGTACAGGAGGTGGGAGCGGGCCAGGTCGGGGCGGAGTCTGGTGCCGTTGAGCTGCTCGATCGCTTCGAGGAACGCCTTCTCTGCGGCGGCGCCCTTGTGCACGAGGCCGCGGGCGCGTGCCTCGAGGCCGAGGCCCCAGGGTTCGTCGGTGCCGCGTGTCTTCTCTTGGAGGCGGGTGAGTGCTTCGGCTGCTACGTCTAGGTGGCCGCTGTGTGCGGCGGCTTCGATCTGCTCGCTCAGTGCCCAGGAGGAGACGAACAGTTCGGGTGTGTCCTCGGCGGCGAGAGTTGCCCAGGGCAACGCTTCGTCGTGGTGGCCGAGTCCGTTGAGTACGACGGACTTCGCCCAGCGGGCGTACTGCGCCGCCGTTCCCTGACCCTCGGCTGTCGTCTTCGCGATGGTGTCGTCGATCAGTGGGAACGCGTCGTCGGGGCGTCCTTGGAGCGCGGACAGCACGAGCGCGCCGTACGGGCCGATGTGGGTGCCGGTCGCCTCTCGTACGGCGTCGGCCTCGGCGCGGAGCGAGGTCGCCTCGGCGAAGTCACCTGCCATCGCGAACACCTGCCCAAGCACGTTGACCCCAACCGCGAGCACGGCGAGCGCGCCGGCGCGTCGCGCTGTCTCCACTTGGCGGATGGAGGCGGCCAGGCAAGCCTCAAAGTCCCACGCGGTCGCAGCCGCCGCCGTGGCCAGCCACCCCCAGCGCAGGATCTCCTCAGCCGAAACCTCGCCATCTCCAAAAGCCGTCGCAGCCTGCTTGAGCAAGGGCACACCCCGCTCCCGCCCCTCCGCAAACAACAACGCAAACCCATCCAGCATCACATCAGAACTCCGCACAGCTGTGTCAGGACGTGGTGCTGCTATCGCGGCTTGGGATACCTCGCGGAGGCCGGTGCCTGCTGCTAGTTGGCCGGCGAAGAGGGCGGCGCTCCAGGCGTCCAGGTAGGTGTCTCGGGCCAGGCGGGGGTCCAGGGGCTCGAGGGTTTGAGCGGCGCGGAGGAGGAGGCCGGGGGCGTCTCGGCCGCGTTGCTGGGCGAAGGCTGCTTCGGCTCGGAGCAGGTCGATTCGGGCGCGGCCGAGGTCGTCGAGTTGGCCCGCCTCGGCCGTCGCCAGCAGCTCCCACGCGGTTCGGAACGCACCCGCCTGCACGCTCGCCTGTGCTCCCGCGAGCGCGCGCTCAGTACGGCGTACCGGCTCCCGCGTCAGCGCAACCGCCCGCTGCAGGAACGCCGCGGCCGCCGCGAACCCACCCCGCGCCTGCGCCCGATCCGCAGACCGCTCCAGCTCCACAGCAACAGCCTCATCCGGCCCGGTCGCGGCCGCCGCCAGATGCCAAGCCCGCCGATCAGGATCGATCGCCGAGTCCGTCGCCCCAGCCAACGCCAGATGTACGGCGCGACGCTCCGTCGCAGACGCCGACCCGTACAGAGCCGACCGCACCAGCGGATGCCGGAACGTCACCCGCTCGCCCAGGCTCAGCAGCCCGTCGATCTCGGCGAACGCGGCATCGATCCCGAGCTGATCGGCCGCCCGCCGTACCAGCACCGGATCGCCCACCGGCTCGGCCGCAGCGACCAGCAGGAGCTGCCGCGTCGGCGGCGGCAACGCATCCGCCTCCCGCAGGAAACTCTGCTCGATCCGCCCCGGCAACCCCTGCCCGCCCAGCAACCCGAACCCAGCCGCCAACTGCGTCGCCGTCAGCCCCCGCGGCAACTGCAGCAACGCCAGCGGATTCCCACCGGTCTCGGCCACAATCCGATCCCGGATCGGAGCGTCCAACAGGAACTCGACCGCCGACCCCAGCAACGCCCGCGCCTCGTCATCCGGCAGCCCGTCGACCTCCAGCTCGGCGAGACCGTTCAGCTCGACACCGACCTCGCGCGCACCGAACAGCAGACCAACCGCCTCGTTCCCGATCCGGCGCGCGACGAACCCGAGCGTCTGCGCGGTCGCGGTGTCCAGCCACTGCGCGTCATCGACGACCACCAGCACCGGCTGCTCAGCGGCGAGATCCGAGATCAGACTGAGTACGGCGAGCCCGACCATGAACCGATCCGGCGCGGGCCCGGGAGCGAGCCCGAACACCGTCGCGAGCGCCCGCCGCTGCGGCTCGGGAATTCGCTTCATCCGGTCGAGCAGCGGCATACACAGCTGATGCAGAGCCGCGAAGACCAGCTCCATCTCCGACTCGACCCCGACCGCACGCAGCAGCTGCAGATCATGCGCGGACTCGGTGGCGTAGTTCAGCAGCGCAGTCTTCCCGACGCCGGCCTCCCCGCGTACGACGAGCACCTGGCTGCCGCCGTTGCGGACATCGCCGAGTAGCTGGTCGAGTACGGCGCGTTCGGACCGGCGCCCGAGCAGCGCCGTGGAGTGTGTTCGTCCCGCCTCTGCTCCGCCTCCGTGCTCCACCGTCCTCCCGCCCCCTCCAGCGGTGAGACCACGGCGAACTTCCGGAACGCCGCAGTTGCCGAACCGATCCAGATTAAGACGATCCAGCCCCGCTGACCATCACACAGGCGTACGGATGAGATCGCTCTCGTGCTGTTTCTGGACAAGTTGCCGGGCGACCGAGCCGGGTCCCTCGAGTTGGAGCGTGTGCGGCGTGTCGGGGAGGCGGAAGCCCAGGGTGGTGACGGTGTCGAGGCAGCGGGCCGCGCCGAGGATCGCCCAGCCGGAGCGGGTCTCGGGGGAGAGGTCGAGATCCTCGGCGAGGAGGAGGTCGTCGTCGATCCACGCCCGGGTCGCCGTACGGAGCGTGCCGCCGACCTCGCCGTACCGTCCGAGGACGAGGGACTCGCGCAGTTGGGCGGTGCAGCCGCGCGCCAGGTGTGCCGTGGTGGTCCGGGTGACGTCGGCGCCGGCGGAGACGACGAACGGTTCGGCGTACCAGTGGAGGCTGGCGCCGTCGGTCAGGCGGATGTCAACGTCCCAGCGGGCGGCGCCGCCGCGCATCGCGTACGCGACGGTGCCGGCGGTCTCGACGATCTCGACCCGCACGGGTCCTTCGGCAACGACCTCGATGCGTACTTCGTCACCGGCGAGCAGGAGCGCACCCGCGGCGACAAGCGCGACGCGCACGACGCCGGGCGAGCTGGGCAGCCGGCGGGGCGACAGGTGGTCGGTCGTCAGTAGGCAGCGGTCGCGGACCGGGTCGGCGGTGACGTCAATGCGTGTGGACATGCGTGATCACGGTGCCGTCCTCACCGACATGGGAGTGCGGCGCCATCGGGCCGGGGTCGATGGGCGTGTGGTCGCCGGTGCGGACGACGTTCGTCATACTCCGGACCCACTCTTTGAGGCGACCGATCGAGGCGGGATCTTTCCGGGAGAGCGCCAGTACCGGCTTGCCGTCGCGGGCCGCCTCGGCGTCCTTCACCATCCGGTCGACGTCCACCTCGACGTACGGCGCGAGGTCGGTCTTGTTGACGACGAGCAGATCAGCCCGGGCGATCCCCGGACCGCCCTTGCGCGCGACGTCCCCGCCGCCGGCGACGTCGAGGACGAAGATCTGCGCGTCGACGAGGGCGGGGGAGAAGGTCGCGGTCAGGTTGTCGCCGCCGGATTCGACGAGTACGACGTCCAGCGGGGCGAAGTCGCGCTCGAGGTCCTCGACGGCGATCAGGTTCGGGGTGACGTCGTCGCGGATCGCGGTGTGCGGGCAGGCGCCGGTCTCGACGGCGCGGATCCTGGCTGGATCGAGTACGCCGGCCGAGCGCAGCAGGCGGGCGTCCTCGTCGGTGTAGATGTCATTGGTGATCACGCCGAGGCGGAGTTCGCCGGCGAGTTCGCGGCAGATGGTCGCGATCAGCGAGCTCTTACCGGTGCCGACCGGGCCGGCGACACCCAGCCGGAAGGAGCGGGTCTCAGGCGTGTCAGGCATGGAACAACCTCATTCTCTCGGTCGCGTGATTCTGCGCGTGGATGTCGATGAGCGGTGCGGCGTTGGCGGGGATCTTGTCGACGTCGGTGAGCGGCGCTACGTCGGCGACGACCTCCTCGATGTCGTCGTGCAGGGCGGCCAGCCAGGTGGCGGCGTCGGCCGGGTCGACGGGGAGCAGCTTCAGCGAGGCGGAGACGACCGTCTGAACGTCGTCATATACAACAACCCGCGCCAACTGCTCCGCAGTCAGCCCGGTAACCGCCGCGACCACACCCAGCACGATCGGTCGGGGGATCTCACCGTCGCGCGGCAGATGCTGAAGCACCTCAGGCCAAACCCGCCCGGCCAGCCGCAGATACGCGCGCCCCTGCCGCCGCGAGACAGCCCGCAACACCTGACTACTGCTGCGAGCCGCCCAACTCCGCTCAACCAGCCGCAGCCCCGGGCCCAGCCGCCCCGCCTCGGCGGGCGGCGAGCCCACCCTGGACGACTCCGCTCGACTCGGCGCGCCTGTGGGCGACGGGGCGGCGAGGACGGCGTGCCGGGTGACGACTGCGACGGCGGCTTCGACTCGGGTGACGGTGTGTAGGCGATCTCGGGCGTAGGTGGTTACCTCGTGGAGTTGCTTGCCATCGGCACCTAAGCCGGCGCGGACGGCCGGCTCGAGGCCGGCGGACTGGGTGTGGCCGCCGGTCGGCAGGCGCCCGTCGGCGAGCATCAGCGCGACCAACTCCGCCGTACCCATCAGAACATCGCGTACAACTGGGCCAGCGGAAGCACCTCCGCCGGCGACGGCTCGACCAGCTCCCCGTCGACCTGGATCGCGAACGTCTCCGGGTCGATGTCGATGCTCGGCAGCGCATTGTTGTTCTTCATGTCGGCCTTACCGATCTCACGCGTCGGCCGTACGCCGAGAAGCCGCCGCCGCAACCGCAGCCGGTCGGCTAGCCCGTCCTCCAGCGCCGCGGGGGAGACGAACGTGAACGAGAGATCCGCCCCGATCGCATCCCCGAACGCCGGCCGCATCAGCACCGGCTGCGGCGTCGGGATCGACGCGTTCGGGTCGCCGAGCGCGGCCCACGCGATCGCGCCGCCCTTGATCACCAGGCTCGGGCGGACACCGAAGTACCGCGGATCCCACAGCGTCAGGTCCGCGAGCTTGCCGGGCTCCACCGAGCCGACCTCGTGATCGATGCCGTGGGCAACCGCTGGGTTGATCGTGTACTTCGCGACGTAGCGGCGTACCCGCTCGTTGTCGGCCGGCAGGCCGCCGGTGAGCGGGCCGCGGCGGTTCTTCATCACGTGCGCGACCTGCCAGGTCCGGGTGATGACCTCGCCGATCCGGCCCATCGCCTGCGCGTCGGACGAGGTGATCGAGAGCGCGCCGAGATCGTGCAGGATGTCCTCGGCGGCGATCGTGGTGGCACGGATCCGCGACTCCGCGAACGCGAGATCCTCCGGCACCTCGGGGCTGAGGTGGTGGCAGACCATCAACATGTCGAGGTGCTCGGCGACGGTGTTCACGGTGTGCGGCAGGGTCGGGTTCGTCGAGCCGGGGATCACGTGTGGGTACGCCGCGATCGAGAGGATGTCCGGGGCATGGCCACCGCCCGCACCTTCGACGTGGAACGCGTGGATCGACCGGCCGGCGATCGCGCCGAGCGTCGACTCGACGTACCCGGCCTCGTTGAGGCTATCCGCGTGCAGCGCGACCTGGAGGCCCCACTCGTCCGCGGCACGCAACGCGGCGTCGATCGCGGCGGGTGTCGAGCCCCAGTCCTCGTGCACCTTGTAGCCGGCCGCACCCGCGAGCGCCTGCTCGGCGAGTGCTTCGGCGCTGACGGTGTTTCCCTTGCCGAGCAGGAGAATGTTGAGCGGTACGGCGTCGAGGGCCCGGTGCATCTGCTCCAGGTGCCATGCGCCGGGGGTGACCGTGGTCGCCTTGGAGCCCTCGCTCGGCCCGGTCCCGCCGCCGACGATCGTGGTGATCCCGGTCGCCAGGGCCTCGTGCAGTTGCGACGGAGAGAGCAGGTGGACGTGTGAGTCGATCGCGCCGGCGGTGAGGATGCGGCCCTCGCCCGCGATGACGTCGGTCGACGGTCCGATGCGGAGGTCGGGGTGTACGCCGTCCGCGATGTCCGGATTCCCGGCCCGACCGAGCGCGACGATCCGCCCGTCCCGGATCCCGACGTCGGCCCGCACGATGCCCCACCAGTCCACCACCAGCACGTTGCTGATGACGGTGTCCGGGGCACCTTCCGCGCGCGTCGCCGTCCCTTGCGCCATCGACTCCCGAATCGACTTCCCGCCGCCGAACACAACCTCCTCACCCCCCACGGTGAGGTCCTCCTCCACCTCCACCCACAAGTCCGTATCAGCCAACCGCACCTGATCCCCGACGGTTGGCCCGTAGAGCGCGGCATAAGCCGCCCGCGAAATCTCAACCACGATCCACCTCGGAGGACGGGCCGGCGTCGGCCGGCGGCCTTGGCTTCAGCTGGATCCCGGGGACCCGCCGATTTCCTCTCAACGCGACCAGGTCCACCTCGCGGGAGGCTCCCGGCTCGAACCTCTGCGAGGTCCCCGACGGGATGTCCAACCGGAAACCCTCCGCCGCCTCACGGTCGAACGCCAGCGCCGAGTTCGCATCCGGCAGATGCAGATGCGACCCGATCTGGATCGGCCGGTCCCCGGTGTTCACGACCACCAGCCGCAACCGCTCGTCGTCCGACCGATCGGCGTTGAGGCGGATCGTGCCCGGTGCGACGCGAACTGCACCAGGGGCGACCGGGCGGGCAGCGTCCGCCCCCTGTCCTTCCGTGCTAAGTCTATCGGCGTCAGCCATGGAGTCTGCCTTCAGATGATCGGGTTGTGGATAGTCACGAGCTTGCGCCCGTCCGGGAAGGTCGCCTCGACCTGCACGTCGTGCAGCAACTCGGCGACGCCAGGCATGACCTGTTCCCGGGTGAGCACGGTCCGCCCGCTCTCCATCAGCTCGGCGACTCGAGCTCCCTCGCGCGCCCGTTCGATCACCCAGGTGCTGAGGAGCGCGACGGCTTCCGGGTGATTGAGCAGCACCCCCCGCGCCAGCCGGTCGCGGGCGACCATGCCGGCGACGGAGAGCAGCAGCTTCTCAACGTCTGCGGGAGTGAAGTTCACGACGGCAACGGTAGAACGTGGTCGCTGACCTTGTCTGTGCTCAGGCAGAGTGAGCAGACGGCCGCGTCGTGGGTCGCGCACGCGGTCATGTCGGGCCGTTCGTAATCCTGCCGACAGACATGGCAGGTGAGTACGGCGCCCGACGGGTTGCCGTGCTCGTCGTACATCGGAAGATCCAGCCCGTCATCCGGCCTGCGCAAGTAGTACTTGCCCCGGGTGATGATGGCGAGGATCGGCGGCAGCACCAGCGCGAGGCCGATCGCGACCAGCGGTGAGTACGGCTTGATCGCGCCGCCGAGACCGCCGAAGAAGACCAGGATCGAGACGCCCGCGGCCGCGGCCATCGAGACGAAGCCGACCGGGTTGACGGCGTACAACATGCCGCGGCGGAATTCCGGTGCCTTGGGCGACAACTTCAGCAGGTACTTGTTGAAGACGATGTCGGAGGCAACGACCACGATCCACGCCATCCCGCAGTTCGCGTAGAAGCCGAGGATGGTGTTGAGGAAGTCGAACATGTTCGCCTCCATCAGCACCAGCGCGATCACCAGGTTGAACCCGAGGAACACCAGGCGGCCGGGGTAGTGCCGGGTCAGCCGCGTGTACGAGTTCGTCCAGGCGAGCGAGCCGGAGTACGCGTTGGTCACGTTGATCTTCACCTGGCTGATGACGACGAGTACGACGGCCAGCGTCATCGCCAGCCACCCGGGCAGGAACCCGCGGTAGATCTCCAGGAACTGGTGCACCGGCTGGTTCGCGATCGAGGTGCCGCTGTCGACCTGAGCGATGATGTACACCGCCAGGAACAGACCGATCACCTGCTTGAGCGCACCGAAGATCACCCAGCCCGGTCCGGCCAGCAGCACCGCGGTCCACCAGCGGCGGGAGTTCTCCGGCGTCTTCGGCGGCATGAACCGCAGGTAGTCGATCTGCTCGGCGATCTGCGCGATCAACGACAGGCAGACGCCGGCGGCGAGCAGCATCGAGCCGAAGTCGGCGTCGGGACCGTAGTCGAAGAACGTCGACACCGACGACGGGTGCGAGATGAGCAGGTAGCAGAACGGCAGCACCATCAGGATCAGCCACAACGGTGTCGTCCACACCTGCAGCGTCGACAACACCTTCATCCCGTAGATCACCAGCGGGAAGATCACCAGCGTGGACACGGCGTACCCGGCCCAGAGCGGCACGTGCAGCCCGAGTTGCAGGCCCTGCGCCATGATCGAGCCTTCGAGCGCGAAGAAGATGAACGTGAACGATGCGAAGATCACGTTGGTCACGACCGAGCCGTAGTACCCGAAGCCGCTGCCGCGGGTGATCAGGTCGAGGTCGATGTTGTACCGCGCGGCGTAGTACGCCAGCGGCAGCCCGGTCGCGAAGATGACCACCGCGAAGATCGCGATACCCCACAGTGCATTGGTCGTCCCGTACGAGATGCCGATGTTCGCGCCGATCGCGAAGTCGGCGAGGTACGCGATGCCGCCGAGGGCCGAGACGGCGACCACGCCGGTGGACCACTTGCGGTAGCTGCGCGGCGCGAACCGGAGGGTGTAGTCCTCCAGCGTCTCGCGCGTCGCGGTGTTCTGACTCGGGGGAGCGGTACTGCGGTGATCGAGCGAGGGTTCAACAGTCATGGCGGAACTCCTGCGGCACCTTCGGGCGAGCGGTGCTCCGGCGTACCGGCGACGCTGCCGGCGGGGATGCACCCGAATGGAAGGAACCTAGGAACGCCGTGTTACCTGCGTGTTGCCGAACCGCTACGTTCGTGTATTTCCATCTGGAAGTAATCCGCGAGGTCGGCCTCGAGCGTGTGCTGGGCGGTGCCGAGGCGGTCGGCGACGGTGGCGCCGACGGGGGAGAGGGCGGTGACGATCCGCCGCTTGTCGTCCGCGTGGACGCGGCGCAGCACGAGTCCGCGCTCGACCAGCTTGTCCACGTGCCGGGTCAGGCTGGCGGCCGGCAGTACGGCGGACTCCGCGAGCAGCGACATCGGCTGACCGGGCTCGTCGTGCAGCGCGGCCATGATCCGCCACTGCTCGATCGTCAGCCCGAACTCGTCGAGCAACGGCTGCAGACCGAGCTCGATCTCCCGCTCGACCCGCTTCAGCAGCAGGAGCAGGCTCGACGCCATCCGCACCCCTCCTCCGATCCGGCGCTGTTCAGGTGCTGGGAAATATAGCTGTTCGCTCGAAGTTGCGCCTCCGATTCGTCCACACTGGGTGGCGACCAGGAGGTGATCGTGCGGGGTTCCGACGTACTGCCGATCGCTTTCGTGGTGCCGCTGCAGGGGCCGACCGGGATCTACGGGCCGTCCTGTCTCGCCTGCGGTCAGCTGGCCGTCGAGCAGCTCAACGCGCGCAACGGCATCGCCGGACGACCGGTCGAGCTTGTGCAGGTCGACGCGGGGCGTCCACCCGAGGTGGTCGCCGAGGAGGTCGGGCGGCTGGTCGACGCCGGACGGGTCGAGGCGGTGGCGGGGTGGCACATCTCCGCGGTACGCGTGGCGCTGACGCGGCGGATCGGCGGACGGGTCGTGTACGCGTTCGCCGCGATGCACGAGGGCGGCGACGACACGCCCGGGGTGTTCATGCTCGGTGAGCGTCCGGTGAACCAGCTGCTTCCGGCCGCGCGCTGGCTCCGTGAACATCACGGGGCTCGCCGTTGGGTTGTCGTCGGCAACGACTACGTGTATCCGCGGGTGACGGGATCCGTTGCGGAGGAGGCGCTGGACATCGTCGAGTCGGCTTATGTTGCCCTCGGCACCTCCGACTTCAGCGAGGTGATCAACGGGCTCAAGGCAACCAAAGCCGACGGGGTGATCATGCTGCTGATGGGCCAGGACGCGGTGCACTTCAACCGTCAGTTCGCCCGCGCCGGACTCAGCGAAGACCTCCTCCGCCTCAGCACGGCGATCGAGGAGAACACCCTGCTCGGCGCCGGGCCCGCCGCGAACCACGGCGTCTACGCGGCCGCGGCGTACTTCGACGGCCTGTCGACCGTGGAGAGCAACGAGTTCGCCCAGCAGTACTACGCCCGCTTCGGCCCCTTCGCCCCGGCCCTGAACGCGGTCGGCGAGTCGTGCTACGAGGCGATCCGCTTCCTGGCACGCCTGGGCGAGATCACCGGATCCATCGCCACCACGGCTGCCCTCCCGACCGGCCACTTCTACGACAGCCCCCGTGGTCTGCTCCGCCTCGACGGCAACCTCGTCGACCAGGACGTCTACCTCGCGGCGGCCGACGGCCTCGAATTCCGCATCGAAGAACAGATCGCCCGCACGAACTGACTGTATTTCTGACGGCTGGAGGGACCTCTCTACATCGTGACGAGATCAGCGGTGGTGGTGGGCGGCGGGATTGTCGGCCTCGCGGTGGCGCGTGCCCTGCAGAAGCAGGACCCGGGTACGCCGGTCGTCGTGCTCGAGAAGGAACCGTCCGTCGCCGCGCATCAGACCGGCAACAACTCGGGTGTCGTGCACTCCGGCCTGTACTACCGGCCCGGCTCGCTCAAGGCGCGGTTCGCCGTGTCCGGCGGGGCCGCGCTGAAGGAGTACTGCGAGGAGAAAGGCATCCCGCTCGACGTACCAGGCAAGCTGGTCGTGGCCACGACCGAGGCCGAGCTGCCGCAGCTCGATCGGCTGTTCGGCATCGGCCAGGAGAACGGCGTACCGGTCCGGCGGCTGACCCTCGAAGAGGTCGCCGAGCGTGAACCGCACCTGCGCGTGAAGGGTGCCCTGGCCGTGGACTCCACCGGCCGCGTGGACTTCAAGCTGGTCGCCGCAGCCCTGGCCGAGGACATCAAGGCCGCCGGCGGCGAGATCCGTACCGGGATCTCCGTGACCTCGGTCGAGAACGCAGGCTCTGTGGTCCGGGTGCACACGACCGATGAGGTGATCGAGGCAGATCGCGTCGCGGTCTGCGCCGGACTGCACAGCGACCGTCTTGCCCGCGCCTCCGGGCTCGAGCCCGGCGTTCGGATCCTCCCGTTCCGCGGCGAGTTCAGCGAGATCGTTCCCGAGCGCGACTTCCTGGTGAAGGGCCTGGTCTACCCGGTGCCCGACCCCGACCTGCCGTTCCTCGGCGTACACCTGACCCGCGGCATCGACGGCGGCGTCCACGTCGGCCCGAACGCCGTACCCGCGCTGTCCCGCGAGGGCTACAAGTGGTCGAAGATCGCCCCGAAGGACGTGTGGGAGGCCGCGACGTACCGAGGAACGTGGCGCCTGGCCCGCCGGTACGCGCGGACCGGTGCGAAGGAGATCGTCCGCTCGCTCACCGGCCGCGCCCTGGTCCGCGAGGCCCGCCGCATGCTCCCGGAGCTCGAGGTCAAGGACGTACGCCGCTCCGGCGCCGGCGTCCGCGCCCAGGCCGTCACCCGCGACGGCAAACTGGTCGACGACTTCCTGTTCCTCCGCGACGGGCGCGCCCTCCACATCCTCAACGCGCCGTCACCCGCAGCGACCGCCTGCCTAGTCATCGGCAACCGGATCGCCGAGGAGCTCTCCGCCGACCGAGCCTGAACGTCACAGCGGGGCAACGACGGGGCAATGTCCGTCGGTCACGCTGTGAACATGGATTCGTTGCGTACGACGCTCACCGGCGGCACAGCCTGTGACGTATGTGGGCGGCTGCCTCATCCCCGGCGGCTGCGCTTGACCCTGGCGAAGCTCGTGGCCGTGGCACCCGTCGAGCTGGCTCTGCACGCGGCGGTGCTGGCCGCTCATCCGCCGTACCTCGTGTCGGTTGCGGTGCTGGCGACTGTGACGACCGCGCTGGTGATCTGGGTGATCGAGCCCTCCGCGATGCGGCTGCTCCGGTCGTGGTTGCATGCGCCGAAGGTCCGGCCCCGGCAGGGGATCGGCACGTTGTGGCGGATCCGGGTCACGCTCGACGATCGCGCGGGCTCGCTGGAGAACATCACCCGCCGCCTCGCAGACCTGGACGCCAACATCCTCGGCCTGCATGTCCACCCGATCGACGACGGCGTACGCGACGAACTGGTCGTCTCGACACCCGACGACATCACCGCACCCGACCTGGAGGCGGCGATCAAGGCAGGCGACGGTCGCCACACCCACGTCTGGCCGACGACCGCACTGGCCCTGGTCGACGGCCAGACGAAGGCGTTGAGCCTGTCCGCGCGGGTGGTCGCGGATCCGGCGGAGCTCCCGCACGCGATCGCCGAGCTGCTCGGCGCACAGCTCGTGACCGACCGCGCAACGTTGGCGGGAGAGCTCCGAGGCGACGTCCTGAAGGTGCCGTCGCCGTGGACCGGCCTGTTCGCATTCACCAGGCCGGGCGAACCCTTCACACCGGCCGAGTCAGCCCGGGCGCATCGGCTGGCCGAACTGGCGGAAGCAGCACAGACCCTCGGGGCGCCCTGCTGAGTCTCAGCGCACAACCAAGGTTGCCGTCAGCTGGTGGGTCAGTGTCCCGCTGGTGGCGGTGATCTTGAGGGTGGAGGTCCCGCGGGCTGTCCCGGAGGTGGTCCGGATCTTCAGCACCGCGTTGCCAGAGGTGGTCACCGGGTTACCCGTCCACGTCGGTGTGGCGTTCGATGGCTGTCCGGACACCTTGAGCGTCACAGATCCCGTGAATCCGCCCGTGGGCGAGACGTTCACCGTGTACGTCGCAGTCTGCCCACGAGTCACCGTGCTCGAGGCCGGGCTGACTGCGATTCCGAAGTCCGGCCGGTTGACGACCAGCGTCAGGGTGACCTGATGGCTGAGTGACCCGCTGGAACCCGAGACCGTGAAGGTATAGGTGCCGGCGGGAGCTGATCCTGACGTCACCACATTGACCTGCGCGCTGCCGCTGCCGTGCAGGACGGCAGGAGTGACGGCGACCGTGCCGACGGCGGACGAAAGACCGCCGGCGGCCAGCGACACATCGCCGGCGAAGCCGTTCGCCGGGCTGACCGCGATCGTGTACGCCGTCGACGCGCCTGCCGCAACAGTGCGGGTGAGCGGCGTCGAGGAGAGACCGAAGTCCGGCGGCGGCACGACAGTCAGCGTCGCGGTCGCGCTATGGCTGATCGCGCCGCTCGAACCTGTCACAACCAGCGCGGTCGAACCCGCGGTCCCGGGAGCGACCACGGTCAGCGTCGACGTCCCCGCAGCTGCCACCACCTGCGGATCGAAGCTCCCCGGCAGGCCACTGACCGACAGCGCGACGTCGCCGCTGAAGCCGCCACTCGCACTGACCGTCACGTTGTACGTCGCCGTTCCGCCGGGAAGCACATTGACCGTGGCAGGCGACACGACCACCCCGAAGTCCGGCGTACTACGGAGCCAGTTGTACGACGCCAGCACGTCGAGGCGACCGTAGCCGTAGTCGTTGTCGGCTCCGGCCGGCCCGAGATCCGCCGCACCGGCCTGCAGCGCGGACTGCTGCCTATCGGCGGACACACCCGGCGACGCCTGCAGCAGCAACGCGAGCGCACCGGCGACGTGCGGAGCGGCCAGCGACGTGCCCGAGACGTCGAGGTAGCCGCCGTACAGGTCAGTAGTCCGGATGTCCGTGCCTGGGGCAACCAGTTGCGGGTACGCCGACTGGGTGCAGGCCGACGGGCCGCGGCTGGAGTACGGATCGATCAGGCCGGTGTCGTCAACCGAACCGACCGCCAATGCCTCCGGGTTGTTCGCCGGACTGGCCGAGCTACCGGCCACCGGACCGTAGTTGCCAGCAGCAAAGACCGGCAGGATCCCTGCCGCGCGGAGGTTGCGTAGGTCGGGCTGGAACTCCAGGCTGCAAGTTCCGGCGCTCATCGTCCAGGAGTTGTTCACCACGTTCGGCGCGTCCGCTGTCGCCGGGTTCCCGTCCGGGTCGAGCAGCCACTGGTACCCGAGATGGATCGCGGTCGACGACGCCTGTCCGCGATCGTTGAACATCTTGACGGCGATCCACCGCGCGTCCGGCGCGATGCCGATCGACGAGCCGCCGCCGTCACCGCCGACCATCACCCCCATCGTCTGCGTTCCGTGACCGGTCAGATCGACCGGTGCCGACGGGTGCTGACCGTTCGGGTCGTACCAACTGTTGGTCCCACCACGCCACCGGGAAGCCAACTCGGGGTGGCTGATATCCACGCCGGTGTCCATCGATGCGACGACCATGCCCTGGCCGCGATACCCGAGATCCCACATCGCCGGTGCGTTCACCTGGGCCACGTTCGGCTCGACGGCGCTTGCAACCTCTGCAGTCGGAGCCTGGATCGTCGTACTCGGCCGCACCTCGCGCACCTCGGGCCGCCGCGCCAGTTCCGCGGCGACACTCGAGCGGACCCGGGCACCGATCGCGTTGGTGATCCACAGCGGCACCACAGACGTCACGAGGCCCTGCTTCCGCCGTACGGCGAGCAGATCCCGGGCACCGCGCTGTGTGGCATCGGCGTGGTCCCGCAACGCCCTCTCGAGCCGGCCGGGTGCGGCGGCCGCAGGCGTCACCTGCGACTTCAGCACGACGATGACGTCGACGAAGGGATCGGCCGGTGGCGCGGCGACTGCCGATCCGGGCACCACGAGCGCAAGAACCACGCTGAACGCAAAGGACCTCATCGTCGACCTCCCGGACCGCGAATCAACCACCACGCACCCACCCCGACACCCAGCTCCAACAGCAACAGCGCCGCCCCATCGACGTACGGCGCGAGCCTCAGCCCCGGCGCGAGTGAGACAGCAGGCGATGAGACATTCCAATCAAGCGGTACGGCGTACTCGCGCCCGCCGCGATGCAGTACGGCGACCATCCGCACCGCGCCCGCCGACGCGGCCCGGTACGTCGCGAAGTACCGGGTGTCGGTCAGACGCTGCAGCGGGACGGCCTGATCGCCGATCCGCAGGTCCACGCCGCCGAGTGGCGCCGGCGCCGGTCGCCGGCTGCTGTCGGCGATCACTGTCAACCAGTTCACCCCGGGCTGGTTGGGTGTCGCCGACACAGTGACCACCAGGTCCGCCACGAACCCGCTGCGTGCCAGGGCGGGAGGGACGTCGGCCCTGGCACCCGCCGGAGGAGACTGTCCGACAAGCGCAGCAACCGCGACCAGCAACAGTGCACCGACCGTGGCTTCGGCCGCGATGGTGTGACGAGGTACGGACCGCCGGCGCAGCCGCCATGCGTTGAGCAGGCCCAGGAGGCCGATCACGCCAAGCAAGGCAGTCTTGAGCAGCAGCAGGCGTCCATAAGTGGAGGCAATGAGCCAGCGCGGGGTGGCGACCTGGAGACCCGCGCTGTAGAGTCCGGACACGAGGACAAGTAGCACGCTGCCGGCAGCCACGACCGAGAACGGCCGTCGCAGACTACGTGCCAGTTCGGTCCGCGGGCCGTGCCAGAACACCAACAACAGCGCCGGCACCGCACCGAGCCACAGCAGACCGGCGAACGCATGGACCGCATCGGCCAGGAGCGCGGCGAAGTGTCCCGATGACAGCGCGGCAGCATGACTTCCGGTTGCCTCCAGCCACATCAATCCGCCGATCGGCACCAGCAGTACGACAGACGCCACGCGCTCGGTCAGCACAAGCCCCACCAGCGCGCACAAGACCACCAGACACACCAGTCGAAGGCCGGTGCGATGTATGCCGATGGCAACGACCGCGGAGCACGCCGCGGCGATCAGCAATCGCTGCCGTGCAGCCAAGGCGATCGGGTCGGACGGCACGCGTAGAACGAAGACGACGAGCGCGAGGGGACCGACAATGCCCGCCAGTGCGAGCAACCAGACCCACCGCACCAGCACGCCACCCGAAGTACTCGGTCGATGGACAGACAAGGCCCCGGAGTGCCCGACCGAGAAGGTGACCGTCCCGCTCGTCGTGTGGCTGTCCCGAGCGGCGACTGCTTCCCACAACAATCCGTACGTCCCGTCAGCCAGCCGCGGAAGCTGTACTGCGATCACCCGCGGATCGCCCGACCCGGCCACCACGCCGGCCCCCAGAACCATGACACCGTGCTCGTCGACCAGTCGCGCCGTACTGCGCGAGGCGGTGATGTCACCGCTGAACCACAGCCGGGCGAGGCCGGGGGACTCCGCGAGGACTGCGCCGTCGGCCGGGTCCGCCCGGACCAGCTCGGTGTGGGCAACCGCGACCGACGGCAGCGCGCACAGCAGGAGCACGCCGGCCAGCAGGAGCAGACAGCGGTGCCGCACGGGCTCCCCCTCCCGTCGACGCCGGGACACCGCGCCGACAGCTCGACGATAGGAACCGCCGCGGCGTACTGCTCGCTTCATGACACGACCGTCATCAGATGACCCGACCGTCATCTGTCACACCACGGCGGATGACCGCCGGATGACGTGGGGATGACAGAGCCGTCATGCACCGCGCCGGGACACGTGAGTCGCCGGATGATCACTCACAGATGTCCAGGCACCAGGCGGCGGCCTGTTCAGGTCGTGCCGCCGGGGAGGGTGGGACCGATGTCTGCTGCAACGAGTTCGTTCCGGCTCGTCCGCCGTACCCGAGCGGCGGTGGCCCGGGTCGCCGTACTCGGACTGATCGCGGCGAGCCTGGCCGGGGTGGCGATGACCAGATCCGCGCCCGAGGCGCAGGCGGCTACAGCCTGTCCGGCGGCAGGCTGCTCGGTCACCGTCGACGCGCGTGACTTCCCGACCGGGAACCCGCTGGCCGACTTCACGTACATCGTCAACCAGGACAACACCAAGCTGCCGAACGATCCGAAGGCGCTCAGCACCGAGAGCAACAGCCCGATCGTCCGCGAAGGCGACCAGACCCGGAAGACCGTGACCCTGCCGGCCGGGCGGTACCTGATCTCGGTCCGCTCGCTCGATCACAAGATGTGGGGCAAGTACATCAACCTGCCCGCCGACGCCGCCGCGGACGGTTCTCTGACCGCGCGCGTCGACCTGACCGTGCAAAGCGCCGAGCATCCGCTGCCACTCGGGAAGATCCGCGTGTTCGTGTTCGAGGACAACGCCTGGGCGAACGGTGCGCCCGACACCGAGGAGGCCGGCTTGTCCGGTTTCCAGGTCGGGCTCGAGGAACAGACGCACAGTGCCGTGACGGTCGACTACAACAACCACCCGCTGTGCGGCGGTCTGTGCCTGACCAATGGAGACGGCTTCAACCAGATCGACAACCTCGGCCCGGCGACGTACCTCATCGACGTCCACCCGCCGGACCGGCCCTGCAACAGCGACCCCAACAGCCGCTGGTACCAGACGACCACGATCGACGGCGGACTGCAGCTGCTGGCGCCGACCGAAGAAGGTGCCGACGGCACCGGTGCGCCCGGCGAGCAGTTGTGGGAGCCGCCGACGGCCCGGACCGCGTACTGGTTCGGCTTCGTCTGCGCCCCGCAGCCGTTCGCGGCCGCCGGCACCGGCGAGGTCACCGGTACGGCGCGCAACTGGCAGGGCTGGCCGCCGTTCGACCAGTTGACACTGGGCGAGCCGGTCGAGAACCCGTTCGTCGCATTGAGCGACAGCAGCACCGACCGGACCGTGTACATCGGCCAGGGCGATGCCAGCGGCAACTTCGACATCCAGAACGTCCCGGCGGGCAGCTACAACCTGTCGATCTGGGACGAGCAACTCAGCTACATCATGCGAATCCTGCCGGTTGATGTCGCCGCAGGCGGCACGGTCACGGTCGAGGACCCTGATCCGGTCCATCCCGACGAGCATGGTGTGGGGGTGTCGCGCTGGTTCGGCTGGCTGGACGGTCACGTCTACAAGGACCTGAACGGCAACCAGCTCCGCGATCCCGGTGAGCCCGGTATCGGGAACACCGACATGGACCAGCGCTGGCGCGACGGCTCGATCAAGGAAGCGACCACCACCGACCCGACCGGGTACTACCAGTACCCGACCGCCGAGGGCGGCCCGCTCGGTCGCTGGATCGTCAACGAGCAAGGCTTCGCGCGCTTCGGCGTCAGCGGTGCGTCCCAGCACGACGAGTTCGACCCGGGCGTCGTGACGCCGATCCCGACCGATCAGGGCGGCGCGCTGCTCACCAACCAGTTGCTGACCGAAGGCCACCGGGCCACGGTCGACTGGGGCAAGACCGACTACCCGGCCGGTACGCCGGGACAGATCGTCGGCATCACGTACTTCTCGACCACCCGCAACGAGTTCGACGCGCGCATGCAGGCGCACGAGGACTACGAGCCGGCCATCCCGGACGTGACGGTGTACCTGGAGACTCTCGGTCCCGACGGGCAGCCGAACACGGCCGACGACGTGATCGTGAACAAGTACGTGACCGATCACTGGGTCCAGCCCAGTGGAACCCCGCCCGCGGACCCGGCGACGTACGCTCCGGGCTGTGCCGTCCGCGACGCGACCGGCGCGGACATCAGCTCGCAGCTCAACCCGGGCATCGGGCCGAACTGTCTCGAGGTTCCGATCACCGGTCAGCAGACCAAGGACGGCGCCTTCGACGGTGGCTACGCGTTCGCCGACTACTGCCCGAGCGGGTACGACCTGACGACAGACAACGGCACCTGCAGCGGCAACACGCAGCCGGTCGCACTCACCGCCGGCACCTACATCACCCACGTCGTGATGCCGACCGACAGCACCGACAGCCGCCTGTGCAACCCGGCAGATGCTTCCCAGCGGGTCAGCCACCCGAAGGGGACCACGATCCCGGGTGACGGCACCGGCTGTCTCTACCGCCCGGTCCGCGAGGAGGACGTGAACGTTGACCTAGGCAACAAGTTCACGCCGGCCATCCCGCCGCCGCCGTGCACCGGTGACGACCACCTGATCGACAAGTCGTCGCTGACCCCGCGGAGCAACTACTTCAACGTCGCGGGCGCCCACGCGCCGCTGTGCGACAAGCGGCTGGTGGTTCTGCAGAACAGCCAGAACGCCAACGCGGACTTCAACCTGATGACGAACTTCCGTACCGACCCGAACGGCGAGGACCCGGCCGACACGCGCACCGGTGACGTCGCCGAGCCAGGCCGCCTCGTCGGCCAGGTGTTCAACGACATCTACTTCGAGCGCGACCCGAACTCGCCCTGGTACGGCGAACCGCGCCCGATCGGCAACGTTCCGGTCGGCATCTACGCCCGCGTCGACACGGCCGGGCCTGGCGGCAACGTGAACCTGCCGTACGACGCGAACAACTGGCGCCTGCTGACGACCGTGACGACCAGCCCGGACGGTTCGTTCGAGGCCCTGGTCCCGTCGACCGAGACGCTGAACTGTCCCATCCCGCAAGGCCCGTGCCCCGGCATGTACCTGGTGAAGGTCGATGACCCCGGCTCCAAGACGGCGCCGAACCCCACCTACAACCCGAATTTGCTGACAGCAACGACTCCGGCCGAAGCGTGGCCGGGCCTGACCACTCAGCTCGACCTGCCGCTGGACCCGATCTCGGGGACCGGCTGCGAGGATCCCGCCGTACCGGCGCGGCCCGAACTGCTGCAGGTCGACACCCCGGTCCGGACCGCCGGCCAGGTGATGACGATCCAGGCAGACTTCATCGGCGCACAGGGAACCGCCACCGGCGCGGCCGGCGTACGGGCAACCCTGACCGACGACCGCACCGGAACGAGCGTCACGCTCACCCGGGCCAACGGCGGGATCGTGAGCTGGACGCCCGGCACGTCCGGGACCACCGGCGTACCCGACCGGGTGCAGATCCGGATCCCTGCCTTCGGTACGACGTTCCGCCCCGGACCGAAGCAGCTGACGCTGATCACGTCCGACGCCAGTGGGGGAGTGCCGACCGTGAACGGCATCACCGTTCAGGTCACCGGATCGTCCGGCGGCATCAACTACAACCCGAACGTCGTGAACGTCGCCGCTCCGACGCTGACCGGCCACCAGTTGCAGGCCGCCATCGACGCCGCTCCGGCACGCAGCCTGCTGGTGCTGAAGCCCGGTACGTACAACGAGAACGTGGTGGTCTGGAAGCCGCTGAAGATCCAGGGTGTCGGCCCGGGCGGCATCATCGGCGCCCATGAGGCCCAGGCCCGTGACCCGGAGGACCCGCGCTTCCACGTCCTCGGCTCGGTCATCGACGGCCGCTACTTCCAGCAGAACGCAACCGCGTACGACGCCACGATCGCCGCTCACGGCCCGTACGTCGACTCCGCACATCCGGTACTGCGTGGCGCCGACGTCACCGTGGTCGCGCAGACGGCGGCGGCGTATGACCTGACCGGTACGACGACCGCGGTCAACCAGACGCAGTTCAACCGCTCCCGGGTCGACGGTGTCGCACTGATGACCGGCGGCTCCGGTGAGGGCGCGGGCGGCATCCAGCTCCAGGCCTCGATCAACAACGAGCAACTCACCAACAACGTGCTCGAGAACAACGCCGGCGTCGTCGCCGGCGGGATCGGCATCGGTCAGCCCTACGACCACGCCAGCCACAACTACACCGTCAAGGTCGCGAACAACCGGCTGCTCGGCAACGGCGGCCTCACGCAGGCGGGCGGCCTCGGGATCTTCTACGGCTCGAACGACTACGAGGTCACCGGCAACATCGCCTGCTCGAACTTCAGCGTCAACTACGGCGCCGGCATCTCCCACATCGGGCTCAGCCCGGGCGGGAACATCCACGACAACCAGATCTACTACAACGACTCGGTCGACTCCGGCGCGGGCGTCGCGATCGAGTCCGAGCTGCCGGTCGGCGGCGGGACACTCGGTGACGGCACTGGTGCGGTCTCGCTGGACAAGAACCTGATCCAGAGCAACTACTCCGGTGACGACGGCGGCGGCCTGTTCGTGCTCGACGCGCTGAACGCGGTGGTGAACATCCGCGACAACCAGATCGTCGACAACGGCTCGGCCGACATCGGCGGCGCGATGATGCTCGACGACTCGTCCAATGTGCGGATCGTCAACAACACCGTGGCCAACAACGTGTCCACCGCGTCGTCGGAGAACTCGGCGATCGGCGTACCGCACTCGGCCGGACTCGCTGCCGAGGGCAACGATCCGCTGTGGCAGAGCGATCCGCGGTACGTCGCCCAGTACCCGAACGCGGCGACCCGGCCGGACTTCGCCCGTCCGGTGGCGCAGTTCAACGACATCTTCTGGAACAACACGGCGTTCACGCTGGACAGCTTCGGCCCGGGTGCGGCGCTGGTGAACCAGGGCGTGATCGACTTCGAGGTGCACGGTACGACGAACAACGCCGACACGTTCATCCCGCGGTACTCCGATCTGAGCAACGGGCAGATCCTCGGTCCGAACGGCGTCCAGCACGCGGTACCGGCGGGCCAGGGCAACATCATCGGCTCGAATCCCACGTTCGTCACGCCGTTCACGCTGGAGCTGACGGTGTCCGGGTCGCGGCTGGATCCGCAGACCGCGGCCGTGACGATCACCGGCGCCGATCCGCCGGTGGGGCTGACCGGGAACTATCACCTGCAGACGACGAGTCCGGTCGTGGACCGTGGGGTCCGCTGTTCGAACACGCCGGCGCCGATCCCGAACCTTGCCGCATGCTCCGCGGCCGCGGTCCCGGCCCCGACCGGAAGCCCGGCGGTGAACGGCGGTCTCGGCGATTACGACAGCCAGTTCCGCCCACAGCTGCGGACGCTCCGGGTCCTCACGCCGTGGGACCTGGGTGCGGACGAGCTGCCCGGCATCCCGGTTCCGTTGCCATGAACATCTACCAGTCCAGTCAGGGGGACGCGATGAGCTCGCAGCCGACCGGCGTCGGACGCCGGGACTTCCTGAAGGCCACCGGCCTGGGTGCCCTGGGCACCCTCGCCCTCGGCGGTCTCGGCGCGGGCCTCGTCCGCGGGACCGGCGCCGCCGCGGCGGCCACGACCACGCTCGCCCTGGCCGCGACCGACGGATACATCACCGTGCCGGGGCGGGAGGACGACCCGTTGTACATCTTCGGGTTCATCCCGGTCAGCACGACCGCGACGGTCGACCAACTGGTCACGCAGTACAAGGGCCATGCCCGGACGAGTGCGCCGACGCTGGACGTGAAGCAGGGCGACGACGTCCGGATCACGTTGACCAACCTCGGTCTCGTCCAGCGTCCCGACCTGACCGATTCGCACACCGTCCACTGGCACGGTTTCGACATCCCGTCGCCGCTCAACGACGGCGTACCCGAAGTGTCGGTGGCAGTGCCGATCGGGAAGCAGCTGACGTACTTCTACCGCCCGCACCGTGAGGGCACGTACATGTACCACTGCCACTTCGAGGACGTGGAGCACGTCCAGATGGGGATGACCGGGATCGTCTTCGTCCGCCCCACCCAGGACGGTACGACGATCGCCGGCTTCTCGAGGTTCGCCTACAACGACGGGGACGGCTCGACCGGCTACCACCGGCACTTCGCGATCCTGCTGAACGAGTACTGGCGCGAGTTCCACGACGGCGACCGGGACATCCAGGAGTCGATCGCGACCGACTACGACCCGGAGTGGTTCGTGCTGAACGGGCGTTGCTACCCGCAGACGACGCTGCCGAACGACGACCCGTCGCTGGCGGCCCCGCTGCGGATCGCCACACCGAACCCGAACTACGACGACGCACCCGACTACAGCCTGCCCAACTCTGCACTCGTCCAGGTGAACCCCGGCGAACGGGTTCTGCTGCGGCTGGCGAACCTGGGCTACCAGCAGCACGCGATGCAACTGCCCGGGATCCCGATGCATGTGATCGGGCAGGATGCGTCGCTGCTGCGCACCACGTCGTACTGGACGAACACGCTGTACATCGGTCCCGGCGAGGCCCGGGACGTGCTGTTCGACGCACCGGCGTACTCGGCACTCAAGCCGTCGGGGAGCGACGGCCGGGGCAGCTACAACGTCTACTACTTCAAGAACCGGGACTGGCGGCGGTTGTCCAGCCTCGGCGCACCCGGCCCGAGCGGAATGATGACCGAGGTACGGGTGTACCAGAACCCGCTGCCCGCGCAGTCCGTCGTGAGCCAGACCTATGTCTGAGCAGGAGGCGACGATGACAAGCAACAGCTCGCGGATCCGCCGGTCGCTGGCCGGCCTGGTGCTGGCCGCCGGTCTCCTCGTCCCGGTCGCCTCGCCCAGCGCCGACGCGCAGTCCGAGGCCGTCCCACCGGTAGGCATGATCTGTACGGCGGGCACGTTGGCCGGCTCGATCCGGACGTTCGACCTGGTGGCGTCCGCGGGCACGATCGACACCCCGGACGGCAACAGCGTCTTCATGTGGAGCTACTCGCCGGCCGGCGGGCACTTCCAGAGTCCCGGCCCGGTGCTGTGTGCGAACCAGGGCGAGTCCGTGGTCGTGCACCTGCAGAACAATTTGCCTGAGGCAACATCTATCGTCTTCCCCGGTCAGGACGCGACGGTCGCCGCGACCGGTGGCGCACCCGGCCTGCTGACCACCGAGGCGGCCGCCGGGGGCAGCGTCACGTACTCGTTCACTGCCGGTCAGCCCGGCACCTACCTGTACGAGAGCGGGACGGACATCGCCAAGCAGATCGAGATGGGCCTCGCCGGTGCCCTGGTGGTCCGGCCGACGCTCGGCGCGGACTTCGCGTACGCCGACGCAAGTACCCGGTTCGCACCTGCCCGGGAGTACCTGCTGCTGCTCAGCGACATCGACTCCGACCTCCACCACGCGGTCGAGACCGGTGCGCCGTACGACCTGAACGCGCTGCGGAACCGGTACTTCTCCATCAACGGACGGGAGTTCCCGGACACGATCCAGGACAACGGCTCGGCCCTGCTGCCGAACCAGCCGTACGGCGCCCTGGTCCGCCTGCAACCGAATTCGCCGACCGACAACAGGCCGGCGCTGATCCGGATGATCAACGTCGGCGCGGTGAACCACCCGTTCCACCCGCACGGCAACCACACCACGGAGATCGCGCAGGACGGCCGGCTGATCGCGTCCACCGAGCACTTCGGCGAGACGATCGGCTCCGGGCAGACCGAGGACTTCCTGCTTCGCTGGGACGACACGGACAACTGGAACCCCACCACGAACCCGCTGCCGGTGGCGCAGCCGAACTACCGCAACCTGTTCTTCAAGGACGGCAACACCTGGTACAGCGGGTCGCCGTACCTCGGTTACAAGGGCACGCTGCCGGTCGGTACCACCTCGCAGAACGCCTGCGGCGAGTGGTACTTCCCGCTGCACAGCCACGCGTTGAACGAGTTCACCAACTACGACCAAGGCTTCGGCGGCATGGGCACTCTGCTCCGCGTCGACCCGGCGGGTGGTTGCTTCGGCTCGGCCACCTCGACCTCGATCCTCGGCGGCACGCTGAAGTCCGGCTCGGTCGCCGCGCTCGGCCAGGCCGACGGCACCTACTACCAGGTCAACCCGAAGACCACCACGCGCCCGACCGCGACCACCGCCGCACAGACGTCCATCACAGTCGCCTCGGCCGCCGGATTCCCCATCACCGGTTCGTACTTCGTTCGCATCGACAACGAGGTCCTGCAGGTGACCGGCGGCCAGGGCACCACCACCTGGACGGTCTCCCGCGGCCAGCTCGGGACAGCGGCCGCCAGCCACGTCAGTGGTTCGGTGGTCACGGGACTGGCGACGGACTGGTACGGCTCGTTCGGCGGCGTTCCGGCCGGCAGCTCGAACCTCAAGGTCGTCTACCAGGGCCGCAACTGCACCGGCACGACCGGGACCGCCTGTGCGGCACTGACCACGAACCTGCCACAGCAGACCGTCAAGATCTGCAACTGGACGGTGCCCGCCGGCTGCAGTACGGCGACATCCGCCGGCTGGACCACCTTGCCGGCCCCACCGGCCCAGCCGCAGAGCGTCGGCTCCACCGACATCAGCTCGACCTGGACATTGCCCGGTCCGTCGAGCGCGTACGTCGGCACCGGCTCGTACGCCGGACAGGTCCGGGTACTCGTCCACACCCAACGGTGGACAGCCTCCGCGCCGGTGGCGTTCTCGACCTGGGGCGACCTGATGAAGATCGTGTACGACGCGCCATGACCGAGTCGATCGAGTCGCAGAGGAGACCTGTGATGCGTACATCCGTTCACCGCGGGACGCGGGTCCTGCTGGTGCTCGCGCTGGCCGTGTTCGGCCTGACCTGTGTGGTCAGCTCCGCCACCGCGGCCACGGTATCGATCGAGCTGTGCGCCGTACCGGGGACCGCACCGCTGCCGGGCGGCGGCCTGGTGCCGATCTGGGGGTTCGGCAAGCCGACGACGCCCGGCGATTGCGCCACGGCGAGCGCGGGTCTGCCGGGTCCGCAGCTCGAGGCGGTGCAGGGGGACCTGGTCACGATCACCGTACGGAACGCCTTGCCTGCCGGGCATGTGGTGTCGTTCGAGATTCCCGGAGTGGCGTTCGACCCCGGGCCGACCGACGCCGCACCGGGTGCGGCCGTGTCCCGGTCGTTCACGGCACAGGCCGGCACCTACCTGTACCAGAGTGGCGGCGACGCCGGGCGCCAGGAGGCGATGGGACTGTCCGGAGCCTTGCTGGTGCGCTCACTCCCCCCGAACCAGGCCTACGCGTCCGCGACCACGGCGTACGACATCGAATCGGTGCTGGTGCTGACAGCGGTGGACCCGGCGTTCAACGCCGCGCCGGAGACGTACGACGTGCACAGCTACAAGGCGACGTACTGGCTGATCAACGGGAAGTCGTACCCGGACGTGCCGGCGATTACTACGGCCGCAGGGCAGCGGGTGCTGCTGCGGTACCTCAATGCCGGCTACGACAACACCTCGCTGACGTTGCTCGGCACGCACCAGCAGGTCGTCGCTCGTGATGCCCGGCTGCTGACCAATCCGTTCAGCGCGAGCACGGAGACGATTCCGGCCGGCGGCACCGAGGACACGATCGTCGTCGTACCCGCGGGCGCACCGCCGAGCACGCACGGCTTCCCGCTGTTCAACCGTCAGCTCCACCTGACCAGTGGGCCGCAGACCGGCACGTCGCCGATCGGCAACGGCATGCTGGTCTTCATCCAGCCATGAAGCTCAGGATTCTGGGCATCCTCACCGGGATTGCTCTGGTCGCCGCCGCATTGACGGCCTGGGTTCTGATTCGTCAGGACCCGACCGCGGCGGCGCCGGCGCCGGTCGCGCAGATCGCCTGGGGGCGTACGACGGTCGACGCCGACGGCCTCGCGGCGCGCAGCGGCGTACGCCTCACCCAGGTCGCAGTCACCGGGGGAGGAGGCCTGCTCGACCTGCGGTTCCAGGTGCTCGATCCCAACCGCGCGAACAGCCTGCACGACGCCTCGACGCCGCCGGCCGTGATCGACGAGACCAGTGGACTCGTCGTCCGCGACCTGCTGATGAGCCACGCGCACACCGGCAAGTTCACCACCGGCGAGACGTACTACCTGGTCTTCGAGAATCCCGGCAACTGGATCCGGCGCGGGTCGAACGTGACCGTGCTTCTGGGACAGGCACAGGTCGAGCACGTCGTCGTTCGCTGACGATCAGCCGCTCCGCGGAATCGTCAGCACGAACCGAGCGCCGCCCTCGTCGCTGTGGGCCGCGACCAGCGTGCCGCCATGCGCCTCGGCAACGGCACGCGCCATCGACAGCCCGAGACCGCTGCCCATCGGTCCGTGCTCCGGCCGCCGGTGCCAGAACCGGTCGAACACGAACGGCAGGTCGTCGGGCTCGATCCCCGGCCCCGAGTCGTCGACGATGATCGCGATCCGGCCGGGCGACGCCGTACAGCCGATCCTTATCGTGTCGCCAGACGAGGTGAAGTGCACCGCGTTCTCGACCAGGGCGTCGAGCGCGAGCTCCATCCAGTCGTGGTCGATCCGCGCGCGGCCGGCCGGCCCGCAACCGATAAGCCAGACCCGATCGGTGTTCGCGGTCCAGTTGCGGCCGATCTCGGCGACCAGCGCGGCAACGTCGGTCGGCCGCCGGTCCAGCGCCTCACCCGCATCCAGCCGGGCCAGCGCGAGCAACCGGTCGGACAACGCGGACATCCGATCGAGCTGCCGCAACGCAACCTCGACGTGCGGGTGTACGGCGTGCAGCGCCGTCGCGTCACCTGCCAACTCGAGATGGCCACGCGCGATCGTGATCGGTGTGCGGATCGCGTGTGAGGTGTCCCGGAAGAACCCGCGCTCCCGCTCCAGGCTGGCGCGGCGCTCATCGGCCATCCGTTCGACCTGCTGCTGCGCGGCGGCCCGGCGGCGGGCGTGCCACATCATCGCGACGAACAGCGCGGGCATCAACGGCACCTCGGCGAGCTCCGCGTTGTCGATGACGCCGTCGACGACGCGGCCGAGCAGGACCGCACCGGTCGCACCGGTTACGGCCAGGGCCACGAGCAGGGTCGGCAGCAGCGGCCAGACCCGGAAGCCGTAGACGATCGTGAGGCTCAGGAACAGGAAGTGGTACGGAATCGTCTCCTCGCCCGGCAACCGGATCATCAGCCCGAGCATCGCCAGCATGAATGCGGCGAGCAGGCTGTCGATGACCAGGCCCCGGTTCAGGCCCAGGCGGCGGACAGCCGGCTCGGTCCGGACGCCGGTCGCGCTCTCACGCGGTTTGTAGCTGATAACCGACATTGCGCACCGTCCGGATGACGTCGTTGCGGAGCTTGGACCGGAGTCGGCCGATACACACGTCGACGAGGTTGGTGCTCGGATCGAAGTCGTAACCCCACACCTCGGACAGCAGCTCCTGCCGGGAACAGACGGTGTCCGGATTGCGCATCAGGTGCTGCAGCAACAGGAACTCGCGCTGCGGCAGCTCCGCGGTCCGTTCACCCACCTGGAGCCGGCGCGTCCGGGTGTCGAGGACGATCTCGCCGACCCGCAGTACCTCGGGCAGCCAGGCTGCGCCCGCCGGCGCGGGCGCCAGCAGCCGCGAACGCACCCGGGCCAGCAGCTCCCGGACCACGAACGGTTTCGCCAGGAAGTCGACCGCGCCCTGCTCCAGGCAGGCGACCCGCACCTGCCGGTCCTCGGTCGCGGACAGCACCAGGATCCGGGTCGACCGGTCGTGCGTCAGCAGTGCGGTCAGCACCGCCTGGCCGTCCAGACCGGGCATCAACAGGTCCAGGATCACCAGATCGGGCTTGGTGGTCAGGGCGAGCCGGAGTCCCTCGGTCCCGTCCGTGGCCGTGATCACGTGGAAGCCTTCCGCCTCCAGCGCGCTGCGGACGAAGCCGAGCAGGTCGGGTTCGTCGTCGACAACGAGAATCCTGGTCATCGAACCCCCTTCAGGCCTTGACGGCCTACCCCCGGGGCACGGGTGTCCGGCTGCTGCACCCCACAGCCTCCGGACCGGGACCCCACCGGCGCGCACCCCAACGACATTGTCGGACGACCGGGTGTCCGGCGGAAGAGGTGAGCGCTCTCCGCCGAACCGTCCCAGAGCGCTGATCAGATGACAGTCCTGTCATGTTCGCGGCGTCCACAGCCTCAGGCTCCGTCTAGCTGCGGACTACTTCCAGCGCTTCCCGGGCGATCTGCCATTCCTCGTTGGTGGGGATGACGAGGACGGCGACCGGGCTGTCGTCGGTGGAGGCGAAGGTTTCGGAGCCGGCGTTGCGGTCGGGGTCGAGGTGGATGCCGAGGGAGTCCAGGCCGTGGAGGGCGGCAGCGCGTACTTCGGCGGAGTGCTGGCCGACGCCGGCGGTGAAGACGATCGCGTCGACGGTTCCGAGGACGGCGTAGTACGCGCCGATGTACTTCTTGATCCGCTGGCAGTAGATGTCGAACGCCAGCTGCGCCCGCTCGTCACCGGCCGCGCGCCGTCGCGAAACCTCGCGGAAGTCGTTGGCGCCGGTGAGGCCCTTCAGGCCCGACTCCGAGTTCAACGTGCGGTCGGTCTCCTCGGCGGTTCGTCCCGCGACCCGGGCGAGGAGCCCGTGGATCGCCGGATCGAGGTCGCCCGAGCGGGTGCCCATCACGAGACCTTCCAGTGGCGTGAGGCCCATCGACGTGTCGACCGACTCCCCGCCGCGGATCGCCGCCGCCGAGCAGCCGTTGCCCAGGTGCAGCACGATCATGTTCACCTCGCTCGGCGAACGACCGAGCAGCCGGGCGGCCTCGGCCGAGACGAACGAGTGCGACGTACCGTGAAACCCGTACCGGCGGACGCCGTACTTCTCCTGCCATTCGTAAGGCACCGCGTAGGTATAGGCGTACGGCGGCAGCGTCTGGTGGAACGCGGTGTCGAACACGGCGACGTGCGGCAGATCCGGCAGCAGCCGCCGCGCAACCTCGATGCCCTCCAGGTTGGCCGGATTGTGCAGCGGAGCAAGCGGCACCAGATCCGTCACGGCCGCGATCAGCTCATCGTCAACCAGCGCCGGTGCCGCGAACCGATCGCCACCGTGCACGACCCGATGCCCGACCGCCACGATGTCCACGTCGGCAAGCGCAGGCCCTTGCGTTTCGAATGCGTGTACGGCGGCCTCGAGCGCGGCCTCGTGGTTGGCGATCGGTTGATCCTCGTTCCAATCGCCCTTCGGCCCGTGGTGCACGTGATGGCTGGTGTCCTCGCCGATCTGCTCGACGAGTCCCGTCGCCGTGGCCTCACCCGACGCGGCGTCGACGAGGCTGTACTTGAGGGACGACGATCCCGCGTTGATGACCAACACATGCTCTGTCATCGCGCGCCGCCCTGCTGAGCCTGGATCGCGGTGATCGCGACCGTGTTGATGATGTCCCGCACCGTTGCCCCTCGCGACAGGTCGTTGACCGGTTTGCGCAAGCCCTGCAGGACCGGGCCGACCGCGACCGCGTTGGCCGAGCGCTGCACCGCTTTGTACGTGTTGTTGCCGGTGTTGAGGTCCGGGAAGATGAAGACCGTCGCGCGGCCGGCGACGGGGGAGTCCGGCAGCTTGGTCCGGGCCACGGCGCTGTCGATCGCGGCGTCGTACTGGATCGGTCCCTCGACCGGCAGTTGCGGCATCCGTTCGCGGACGAGATTGGTTGCCTTTGACACCTTTTCGACGTCGGTCCCGGTGCCGGAGCTGCCGGTGGAGTACGACAGCATCGCGACCCGCGCGTCGACCCCGAACGCGACCGCGGTCTCGGCGGACGAGATCGCGATGTCCGCGAGCTGCTCGGCGTTCGGATCCGGGTTCACCGCGCAGTCGCCGTACACGAGGACGCGGTCCTGCAGACACATGAAGAACACCGACGAGACGACGGACATGTCCGGCACGGTCTTGACCACCTCGAGTGCCGGCCGGATCGTGTGCGCGGTGGTGTGGACGGCGCCCGACACCATCCCGTCCGCGAGGCCGAGCTGGACCATCATCGTGCCGAAGTACGAAACGTCCCGGACCAGTTCGCGGGCCCGGTCGAGGTCGACGCCGCGATGCTGCCGCAGCCGGTGGTACTCCGCCGCGAACCGCTCGGTCAGCTCGCTGTGCTCCGGATGTACGACGGTCGCCGCGGACACGTCCACGCCGAGGGACGCGGCCTTCGCGCTGATCGTGGTCGGATCGCCGAGCAGGGTCAGGTCGGCGACACCGCGCCGGAGGAGTACGTCGGCGGCCCGGAGGATCCGCTCCTCCTCGCCCTCCGGCAGCACGATGTGCCGACGGTCGGAGACTGCCCGGTCGACCAGTTGGTGCTCGAACATCAGCGGCGTCACCGCATTGCTCCGCGCGAGGGCGAGCTGGTCGAGCAGCGCCGGCCCGTCGACGTACTGATCGAAGAGAGCGAGTGCCGTGTCGATCTTGCGCGGCGCGTCCTTGGTGAGGCGGCCGCGGACCGCGGTGAGCTTGGTCGAGACAGCCTGTGTACCGAGGTCGGTCTCGATGATGGGCAGCGTGACGCCGAGTCCCTCGATCAGTCGTTGCACCTGCGGCGGCAGCTCGAATCCGCCGTTGAGCACGATCGTCGAGATCTGCGGGAAGTTGCGGGACGCGTGCGCATTCAGTACGCCGAGAACCACCTCCGGCCGGTCGCCCGCCGTCACGACCGCGGCGCCTTCGAACAGCCGGTCCAGCACGTTCGGCATGGTCATGCCGGCGATCATCAATCCGGTGACCTCGCGGTTCAGCAGTTGCGGATCACCGCTCACCAGCCGGCCGTCGATCGGGGCCAGCAGGTCGGCGACCAGCGGCTGGTTGAGCAGCGGCTCCTCGGGGATCGCGAACGCCGGCGCGCCGATGCCATCCAGCGCGGCGACGAGCGGCGCGCCGTCGCTGACCCGGTTGACGATCACTGCGAACAGCGAGCCGTGGTTGGCGGCGAGTTCGGCGGCGGCCATGTCGGCGATCGCTCGTACGTCGTGCGGCGTACGGGCGAAGCCGTTCAGTACCAGCAGGACCGGTGCGCCGAGGTTGGCGGCGATCTTGGCGTTGAACGAGAACTCGGTCGGCGTGCCGACGTCCGTGTAGTCGCTGCCGACGACAACGACCGCATCGGCGTGCTCGGCGACCGCGTGGTAGCGCTGCACGATCGTGTCGAGCGCTGCGTCCGGGTCGTTGTGCACCTCGTCGTACCTGACGCCGACGCCTTCGTCGTACGAGTGCGTGACCGCATCCTGCGAGATCAGCAGATCGAGCACGTAGTCCCGACCGCCGTGGGTCGCGGTGTCCGCACGAACGATCGGCCGGAACACCGCCACCCGTCCGACCCGCCGCGACAACTGATGAAGAACCCCGAGAGCGACTGTCGACTTCCCAGTAGTCCCCTCAACCGAGGCGACGTACACGCTGCTACCCATGGGGTGAACCCTACTAACGGGTCAATGCGTGCAGGTGCTCGATCATCGTGTCGACGGCGATCCGCAGCGGCGCGGGATCACGGCGTACCTGGCTGAGGAGCAGACCACCCTGTACGGCGGCGAGCATCGCGACGGCGAGGTCGGCCGGGTCCGCGGCTGCGGCCAGTTCCCCGCGCTCCTGCATCTGGACCAGGCCGTCGCGGATCAGCCCCTCCCACTGCTCGAAGGCGCCGGCGAGCTGAACCCGCGCGACCGGGTCGCTCTCGGACAGGTCGCTGGCCAGCGAGCCGAGCGGGCAGCCGCCGGCGCACTGCATCTCGGTCAGGATGCCGACCATCAGATCCCGCCATTTCGTCAGCGAGTCGATGGTGTCGAGGCTGCCCAGACCGATGTGCTGGATCTCGAGCACCTGGGCGGTCTGCTGATCGATGACCGCCGACACCAGCGCGTCCTTGCCCGGGAAGTAGTGGTAAAGCTGCGACGGGCTCACGCCGGCGGCCGCCTGGATGTCCTCGATCGTGGTGCGGGCGACGCCCTGCTCGATCATCAACCGTGCCGCCGCCGCGACGATCCGGTCCCGGGTCGCCTCGCCCTTCCTGGTCAGTCGCTGAGTGGTCACACCTCCACGGTAGCGATTTTGGAGTTGATACTCCAATTTCTCCGGCGAACTATTGGAGCAATCACTCCAACAAGTGGATGGGGAATCGATATGACGCAGGACTTCGCCGGCCGGACCGCGCTCGTGACCGGCGGCAACAGCGGGATCGGGCGGGCCGTGGCCGAGCAGCTCGCGCGGCGTGGCGCGCACGTCGTGATCAGCGGCCGGGACGCTGCGCGCGGGAACAAGGCGGTCGAGGAGATCCGGGCCGACGGCGGTACGGCGGACTTCGTCCAGGCCGAGCTGGCTGATCTGGACGAAGTCCGTGCGCTGGCCAAGCAGGCGATCGAGCTCGGCGGCGGGCACGTCGACGTACTCGTCAACAACGCGGGGATCTTCCCGTTCGGGCCGACGGCCGAGGTGGCCGGCAGCGACTTCGACGCGGTGTTCGCCGTGAACGTGCGGGCGCCGTTCTACCTGGTCGCCGAGCTGGCTCCGCTGATGGCGGCTCGCGGATCGGGCGCGATCGTCAACGTGACGACGATGGTCGCGTACTTCGGGATGAGCGGCATGGCGGCGTACGGGTCGAGCAAGGCGGCGGTGGAGCTGCTGACCAGGTCCTGGGCGGCGGAGTTCGGGCCGGCCGGCGTGCGGGTGAACGCGGTCAGCCCGGGGCCGACGCGGACCGAGGGTACGGCGGTGATGGGCGAAGGACTGGACGGCCTGGCCGGGACGACGCCGCTGCAACGGGTCGGCCGCCCGGAAGAGGTTGCCGCCGGCATCGTCTTCCTCGCCTCCGACGAGGCCTCCCTGATCCACGGCGCCACCCTCCCGATCGACGGCGGCCGCCTGGCCGTCTGACGCGCGTCACGATCGTTCCCGCGGGAGTTACGCCGTACGGGTAACAGCCCTTGACCGCCCACGACCGCCGGACCTGGCTCCTTTCGAGTTAAGCAGCGGCCGGCGGGGTGAAGACGCCGAACTGGTTGCCGGACGGGTCGCGGAGGTAGGCGAAAGGTGGGGTGCCGGGGCCGGGGTCGACGTTCTTGTTGATGACCGTGCCGCCCAGTTTCTCGGCCTCGGCACAGGTCGCCTCGAGGTCGTTGACGAGGATGTAGAAGACGGCGTGGTTGGGCAGTTCCCCGTTCGTGCCGAAGATGCCGCCCATCGGCCGCTGCCCGCCGGAGGCGGTGATGTTGCGGTAGTCCAGGCCGCCCGAGGTGAGGCTGCCGGACGACTCGAACGTCCAGTCGAACAGGCTGCCGTAGAACTTCTGTGCAGCCTCCGGGTCGTCGCTCGCGACCTCGAACCAGGCCAGTGTGCCGGCGGCGGGAATCGTCATGGGATCTCTCCTTCATCGAATGAATCGGTAGAACCCACGGTTTCAGCGGTTGGCGACAGCCCTATGTCGGTGTTGGAAAAAGTTCCTCGGGACGCAGTGCGGCAGCCGGCAGCTTGGTCTCGAAGCCGTCGACGTGTACGTCGCCGGTCGCGGCCGGCCGGTGCGGCGCTGTCGGGGTGCGCTCGGCCTTCGTGATGCGGTCCATCCGGAAGACCCGCTCCTCCTGACGCAGCTGGCACCAGGCTGTCAGGTACGAGCCGTTCGGCCCGACGACGACGTGTTGCGGCTCGACCTCCCGGACGCTTTCGACGCCGTCGCCATTGGTGTAGAAGATCCGCAGTACGTGGTTGTCGCGTACGGCGCGCCAGATCTGCTCGGCGACTTCGCCGTCCGGATCAGGCGTCGGCCGGACCAGCAACCGGACCTTCGCGGCCGCCGTCCGTGCCTCGTCGAGGGCCTGTTTCGGCATCGCGGCGACGATCTTCTGCAGCGCCGTACGAGAGTCGCGGGAGAACAGCACGTGCTCGCTGCCGCTGAGGGCGACCGCAACTGCCATCGCCTCCCGGGCGGTGAAGTTCAGCGGCGGCAGACTCATCGACCGGTCCACGCTGTAGCCGCCCGTGCGGCCCTGTTTCGTTGCCAGTGGCACCCCAGCCTGACCGAGCGCGCTCAGATCGCGCTCGATCGTCCGGACACTGACCTCGAAACGGGCCGCCAACTGTCGCGCCGTACGTCCCCTCGGCCCAGCTGCCCGTAGTTCCTCGGCGAGGGCGTACAGCCGATCGATCCGGTTCATACGGGCAGGCTAGGTGTCTCCATCGACAGTTTCTGCGACTACTGCGGAAGCTCGGTCCCGGTGCGCTCGGCGACCATGTAGGCGGCGTACCAGGCAGGCCAGTTCGCGTCCGCCTCGCCGGTGCGCGCCTCGTGCTCACCGTGGGCCGCGGCGGCGCGCTTCAGCGCCTCCTCGAGGTCCTCGACCGACTTGTACGTCGAGTCGGTGACCCGCCCGGGTAGCCGCGTCGTGACCTCCTGCAGCAGCCAGGTGTTGCCGTCGGGGTCGCTGAACGTCGCGAACGAGCTGTAGCTGGACCGGTCGTCCGCCGTACCGTCCACGCGCCCGCTGGTGTCGCCGGCCTCGAACTGCGCGCCGGGCGCAGTCGGGTGGAAGACCTCGGTCACCTTCGCGCCGTGCGCGAGCAGCTCGGACCGTGCCGCCTCGACATCGGTGACGACCAGGTACAGCCCCTGCGCGCTGCCAGGCGTGGCCGACGTGATGTTCGTGCCGAACTGGACCGAGGCAAGGGAACCCGGCGGCGTGAACTGGACGACGCGGAACCCGTTGTCGAACGCGAAGTCCGCATCCAGTCGCCAGCCGAGCCCGTTGTAGAACTCCTTCGCCCGGTCGGCGTCTGCCACCGGAATGACGACCGCTTCGAACTTCAGGTCGGTGCTCATAACTTCCTCCAGGGATCAATTCGTTCTGTCGATGACCAATCTGCCGCCTGGAGGCGGCAATGACACCAGTGGGAGTCCCTGGTCCTCCCACTGGGCGCGATGAAAACGCTTTAAGGTCGTCGGGTGGATCATCAGTTCGTTCTGATTGCCGGTGTTGGGCTTGCGATCATGATTGCCGCGTCGGTGTTCGCGCGGCGGACGGGTGTCGCGGCGCCGTTGTTGCTGGTTGCGTTGGGGATCGGGGCGAGCTACCTGCCGGGTACGCCGGTGATCCACATCGAGCCCGAGATCATTCTCGCGGGCGTGCTGCCGCCGCTGCTGTACGCGTCCGCGGTCCAGTTGCCGGTTCTCGACGTACGGCGGAACTTCGGGCTGATCTCGTGGTTGTCGGTCGTCATGGTGATCGTGTCGGCGCTGGTGATCGGGGCGCTCGTACACGCGCTGTTCCCGAGCATCTCGTTCGCGCTGGCAACCGCGCTCGGCGCTGTGGTCAGCCCGACAGACGCGGTCGCGGCAACCGCGATCGGGCACCGGGTCGGGCTGCCGCCACGGCTGATGACCGTGCTGGAGGGTGAGAGCCTCGTCAACGATGCGTCGGCCCTCGTCGTGCTCCGTACGGCGGTCGCCGCGCTCGCCGTCACCACCCACTTCAGCCTCGGCGACACCGTCCTCGACTTCGCCTGGGCCGTCGTCGGCGCGATCTTGATCGGGCTGGTCGTCGGCGTACTCACGGCGCGGCTCCGGCACCGCCTCGACGATCCGGTGCTGAACACGACGATCTCGTTCGCCGTACCGTTCCTCGCCTACTTCCCGGCCGAGGAGCTGCACGCGTCCGGCGTACTCGCGGTCGTCATCGCCGGCCTGCTCACCGGCGCACTCGGCAGCCGGAAGTTCAGTGCCCGCGACCGACAGACCCAGGCCACCACCTGGACCACGATCAGCTTCATCCTGGAGAGCGGCGTCTTCCTCGCGATGGGCTACGAGCTGCCGCAGCTCGTCGACGACGCCCGCGCCGAGACCACCGCCGGCGAGATCGCGGGGCTCGTCTTGCTCGTGGTCGGCCTGCTGGTCGTACTGCGGTTCATCGGGCTCGCCTGGCCGGCGCTGATCGGCCGGATCGGCTCCGGCGAGCGGAGTGACCAGCTCCGGGCCAGGCTGAGCCAGATGGAGGAACATCTCGACTCGATGGAGCCGTCGGGGGAGCGCGAGGAGACCCGTCTCGCCTGGGCTCGGAAGCGGCTCGCGCGCAGCCAGGCGGACGTGGACTTCGAGGAGCGGGAGCCGATCACCGGCCGCGGTCTGGTGGTGCTGGCCTGGGCCGGGATGCGTGGTGTCGTCACGGTTGCGGCCGCCCAGACCATCCCGGCCGGTACGCCGCACCGCGCGACCGTCGTACTCGCCGCGTTCGTCGTCGCGCTGATCACGCTCGTGCTGTTCGGACTCTCGCTGCCCGCGGTGATCGCGCGGATGCGGTTCAGTTCGGAGAGCGCCGAGGACAAGCGCGACTCGGTCCAGGCGCTGATGCGGCAGATCGGCGAGGCGGCGATCGACGCCGTCGGCCCGCTCGATCAGCAGACCGTCGACGGCGAGGCACTCGATCCGGTCGTGGTCAGCACGCTGAAGGACCGGATCGTGCCCCGCCTGGTCTCCGGCAGCCGGCAACTCCTGGAAACCAAGCCGGACCACCGCGACCAGATGACGATCATCCAGAACCGCTACCTGGACGCGATGCGCGATGCTCTCGGGACCGAACGCAGCATCGGCGTCTACAGCTCCGACACCTACCGCGAGGTCGAAGGCTTCCTCGACACCGTCGAGCAGCGCTTCAGCTCGGCATAGGGCTCAGCGGAGGTCGAGGCGCATCAGGATGCGGGGATGGCCTGCCAAGGTCGAGGTGGTGTCGGCGGACTTGGTGAAGCCGGCCTGTTCGAAGTTCTTGCGGAGGCCGGCGTACGCCATCGTGAGGTCGACCTTGGTGTCACCGTTGTCGAGGGGATAGGCCTCGACGACCGGGGCGTTGTTCGTACGGGCGAAGTCGACGGCGGCGGCGATGAGCGCGTGGGAGATGCCCTGACCGCGATGCCCGGGGCGAACTCGGATGCACCACAGGGACCACACCGGGAGGTCGTCGACGTGCGGGATCTTCCGGTTGCGGGCGAACGTCGTCGCTGCGCGCGGGGCGATCGCGGCCCAGCCGACGGGCGTGTCCCCGTCGTACGCGAGGACTCCAGGCGCGGGCTTCTCCTTGCAGAGCTTCTCGACGTACTCGCTACGCTCCGGGCCGCGGAGCGTGTTGTTCAGCTTGGACGGGATGCGGTAGCTCAAGCAGAAGCAGACCGTGGAGGTGGGTTTCTTGGGCCCGATGACCGCGCGGACGTCCTCGAAGACAGTGGCCGGACGTACGTCGATCACTCGGCCTCCAGCAGCTGGTTGTGGATCATGAACGCTGTACGGAGTTCCTTGTAGCCAACGCGATCGAACAGGACGGTCATCGTCGTACCGTCGTAGTGCTCGACCAGTCCGCCGCCGAACGTGCGGTGCTTGACCCGGCTGCCGATCGGGAACGGCTCCTCCTCCGGCGGCGCCGCCGTGCGGCCGGCGAGGTCGTTGTCGCAGTTGCCGCACGGCCCTTCGTAGTGCTCGCCGAAGTAGCTCAGCAACCACTCGCGTCGGCAACCGCCGTACTCCGCGTACGTTGACATCATCTCGACCCGCGACCGAGCGACCTCACGCCGATCGTGCTCGACCGCCGACGCAGCGGCGACAGCCTTGTCGACGTCGACCCGCCGGGCCAGGTGGAACTGGTGGCCGATGGCAACGACCCGCGCGTCGGTCAGCCGGCCGAGCGCACGTTCGACGCGGGCCGCGCTCAGGTTGGTCGCAGTGGTCAGGTCGGCGATGTTGGCCGGCCGGTGCTCGGCGATGGCACTCGCGACGGCGAGGAGATCCTCGTCGGTGACACCGCCGGAGGCGAAGAAGCGGTTCAGGCCGAGGTCGGCATGCCGGAAGAACAGCTCGATGTCGGCCGGTTCGCCGTCGCGACCCGCGCGGCCGATCTCCTGGTAGTACGCGTCGATCGAGCCCGGCACCTCGGCATGACTGACCCAGCGGATGTCGGGCTTGTCGATCCCCATCCCGAACGCGATCGTCGCCACGACCACCCGGCAGTCTCCGGCCAGGAACGTGTCCTGGACCTCGCGACGCTGCTTGGCCGACAGGCCGGCGTGGTAGGCCTGCGCGGATACGCCGGCGGTGTTGAGGTCGGAGGCGAGATCCTCGGCGTGCCGGTGCGTGGCGACGTACACGATGCCCGGGCCGCGGGACGATCGGACGTGGCTGAGCAGCCGACGGTTCTTGGTGTCGTCGTCGGCGAAGGGAAACACAGCGAGGTTGAGATTCGGTCGGTCGAAACCGCCGACGACAACAGCGGGGTCGTCCATCTCGAGCCGGTGCACGATCTGCTTGCGCACCGGCGGAGCAGCCGTCGCGGTCAGCGCGAGCACCGGCGGACGTCCCATCGCCTGGATCGCCGCGGCCAGACGGAGGTAGTCCGGCCGGAAGTCCTCACCCCACTCACTGACCAGATGCGCCTCGTCCACCGCAAGCAACCGCGGCCGGGACTTCGCCAACAGCTCGAGTACGTCGGCATGCGTCAGCTGCTCGGGCGACATCAGCACGAACCCGGGCCGCCCGTCCGTGAGCAGCTCACGAGCCACCCGCCCGCCGGCCCGATCGGACGCGTTCAGCTCGGCAACCTCCACGCCGGCAGGATGCTTCGCCAACGCCCGCAGCTGATCCCGCTGCAATGCCACCAGCGGACTGACCACCACGGTCACCCCACCGAGAGCGAGGCCCGCGAGCTGATAGATCGCCGTCTTCCCGGTCCCGGTTGCGAGCACGGCCAACGTGTCCCGCCCGTCCAGCACCGCCCGGACGGCATCCTCCTGCCCCGGCCGCAGCGACTCGTACCCCAGCCACTCGCGAGCGAGCGCGACGATGTCCCTCACGGTCACATCATGCCTCGCCCCGCTGGACCGCCCGCCAGCGCCAGAGGTACAGCCCCGCCAGCGTCCGCTGCGGCCGCCACACCTCGCCCAGCTTCTCGACTTCGGCCGGCTTCGGGATCTCGGGCAGCCCGTACGCCGATTCGACGGTCCGCCGGATCTCGAGATCCCCGACCGCGAGCACGTCCGGCCGGAGCAGGTGGAAGATCAGGAAGATCTCCGCCGTCCACCGCCCGATCCCTTTGATCGCCGTGAGCTGGGCGACCACCTCGTCGTCCGGCAGATCCGGCAGCCGCTCCAGCTCGAGTTCGCCCGAGATCACGTGCTCCGCCAGCGACCGCAGCGAAGCGGTCTTCGCGTGCGACAACCCCACCGCGGTCCTCAGCGCGTCAGGTTCGTCCGCGAGCAGCTCCTCCGGCGCCGGCGCGTGTCCGCCGTACCGCTCGACGATCCGTCCGTAGATGGCCCGAGCGGAGATGTTCGAGATGTTCTGCCCGACGATGGCCCGCACCAGCACGCCATAATGCTCCGAGGGCAGATCGGGCACCCCGGTGTCCCGGCTCTCCGACAACGGCACGCCAACAGCCCGAACCACATCGTCGATCACGCCGCCGAGCACCGAATCAGCCCGCCGCAGGTAGTCCTCAGGCGTCCCCATGACGGAACCGTAGTACAGCGGTCAGTTGTTGACGTCGTAGACGAGTTTCTGGATGCCGTTGGGGTAGGAGGCGCTGTCCTTGAGGGTCAGGGCCAGCTTGTCGCGGTCGGTGTCGCTGAACAGGCGCTTGCCGGCGCCGAGCAGGACCGGGAAGACGAGCAGGTTGTAGCGGTCGATGAGGCCGGCGTCGGAGAGGTTGCGGTTGAGGGTGGCGCTGCCGTGGACGATGATCGGGCCGCCCTCGGTCTCCTTCAGCGCGGCGACGTCGTCGAGTGACCGCAGGATCGTGGTCTCGCCCCAGTTCGTCACCAGGTCGCTGTCCTGCAGCGTGGACGACACGACGTACTTCGGCATCGCGTTGTAGCCGGCGAATTCCTCGACCATCCCCGGCCAGACCGGCGAGAACGCCTGGTAGCTGACCCGGCCGACCATCAGCGCGGTCGCCTCGGTCTGCTCGGTGCCCTTCAGCTCGTAGGCCGCCTCGTCGAACGGGATGCCCTTGAAGGTCCAGCCCGAGTTCCGGTAGCCCGGCTCGCCGCCCGGACCCTCGATGACACCATCGAGAGAGACGAACGCGGTGGTGATGAGGGTACGCATCTGATGCTCCTTGATCGGTTGGTTATGCCTCTGCGTCGAGCCGGGCCGCCGCGATGCGACACCTCATTATGTGACCCCCGTCACAATCCAGGCGGAGGACTCGAAGTGCACACCCGAGCCGGTCTGATGTGCGGCGAGCATCTCGCGAAGGGCGGTCTGGGCCCTCTCAGCGGCGGCTGCGTCAAGCTCCGCAAGCAGCGCTTGAGGCTCGCGAAGCCTGAGGACGTTGGCGTACGCCGTCTCCGCGTCGGGACCGTAGTAGAGCAACTCATGCACGGCCGTGAACGTCGGGTCAACGAACCCCGCAGACGTGAGGATGTCCCGCGTCACGTCCTCCGAGCCGAGCGCGAACGCCGACTCGTCGCGGTACGTCCCGCCGATCACTTCCGGAATCACCCGCGCCCACTCGTTCTCTGCCCGCGGCTGCCAGACCAGCACCACCAGCCGGCCACCCGGTCGCAGCGCCCGCCGCAGATTGGTGAACGCGCCGACCAGATCGTCGAAGAACATCACCCCGAACCGGCTGATGCACAGGTCGAACGACGGCTCGAAGGCGTACGTCGCGGCGTCGGCCAGCAGGTAGTCGACATTCGGAAGCGGCTGCCGGCGAGCGTGCTCGAGCATCCGCTCGGAAACATCGACACCGAGCACGTGCGCAGCATCAGCCGCCGCATCGCGCGTCGTCTGCCCGCCGCCGCACCCGACGTCGAGCACCCGATCCCCGTCGCGGACGCCGCACGCCTCGCGGAACCGCGGGCGATAGAACCGCATCTCCGCGTCGTAGTCGAACATTGCCCAAGGCTAAGGGCGGACGTTCACCTGGCCTGCCTAGTCTGCACGGCATGTCGATCAGAACCGTCGATGACCTGATGAACCTGCTCGCGGACTGCGAGGACGCGTGGGACATGCCCGACCGCAGCGGCGATCCGGTCGACATCCTCGACCACGACCGCCAGTGCGCCGAGTTGTTGCGCCGCGACTTCCCCGACGACGAGGAGCTCCAGGTCGCCGGGCTCGTGCACGACATCGGGCACCTGCTCCGGCCGGGTGACGATGCGGGTCATGGCCGGCACGGCGCGGACGCAGTACGAGATCTGCTGGGGGAGCGGGTCGCTCGGCTCGTCGAGCTGCACGTGGTCGCCAAGCGTTATCTGGTGGCGACGGACGCGGTGCATGCGGGGCAGCTGTCGGCGTCGAGTCGCCGCACCCTCGTCGCCCAGGGCGGGGCGATGTCGGACGATGAGGTGCAGGTGTTCCGCGGCGATCCCGAGTTCGCCGCGGCGGTCGCATTACGACGGGCGGACGACGCGGGGAAGGTTGTCGGACTCGAGGTCGGACCGCTCGAGTCGTGGCGGCCGGTCCTCGAGCGGGTCGCGCGCGGTTAGGCGGCGGGCAGGAAGACCACGCGGTTGCCGTCCGGGTCCTGCGCGTCGGCGCCGGGCTCCGCGGCGGTGAGGCCGAGGTGGTCGATCGAGGACGCGGCCTGCGGTACGAGCTTGACGGCGTCCGCGCCGATCCGGAACGTGTCGTCGGCGACGCGTTCCATGCCCAGATGCGTGCCGTAGAACTCGATCGCCGCGTCGACATCCGGCGCGGCCAGGGCGACGTACGACAGCCCGTGCACCGGACCGGCCGTGATCGGCGGGACGCGGAGCTCCTCCGACCGCTGCAACAGCTCGACCCGCACGCCGTTCGGATCGGACAGGAACGCCAGGCGACCCTGACCGCTGCCGGCGACCCGCGGCGACGAGATCTCGCCGTACCCGAGCGCCATCAGCCGGGCGTAGTCGCCGTCGAGGTCGTCAGTCATGAAGCCGACATGATTCAGCCCGTACGCCGCCTGCGGGTCGGACGCCTCGTGGTGGAGCAGCTCGACCAGACCCGTGGCGACCTGGAGATGCACGCGATGAACACGCGAACTGGTCATGAACAACCGATCGACCACCTCCGCACCGAGGCCGTCGTAGAACGACAGGCTCGCATCGAGATCCCGTACCCGGCCGCCGACGTGGTTCAGCTCGTAGATCACCCGAACACCCTAGCAAGCGCTTTCCGCTGATGTGCGTCCCCGGGCGTGTGGTGAAGTGCCAGGACGGCATGCACTATGGGCCGATGGAATCGATGCTGTTCGAGAGCCGGGACCTCGCCAGGACGGAGGAGTTCCTCAACCGCGCCTACACCAAGATGCAGATCGGCGGCCGGGCGACGGACGTCCGGACCCGGATCTCGCGGGCGGCCGCGGACTCGATCAGCATCGACCGGATCGAGATCGGCTTCGAGATGAGCTACGACGCCGATCCGCTCGGGAAGATCTGTCTGTGCGAGGTGACCTCGGGCAGTATCACCGACCACGCCACGGACGGCTGGGAGGACGAGTTCCGGCCGGGCGACCTGGTCTCGTTCGCGCCGGCCGATCGCCCGTTCGCCGGGACGATCCGCCGGTCGACGTACACGATCACGATGTTCGATCCGGTGCTGCTGGCCCAGGTCACCGGAGCCGGCCGGAAGGACGACGCGACGGTCCGGTTGCTCTCGCACCGGCCGCATTCGCGCGCTGCGGCGTATCAGCTGTCCAAGACGATCGCGTACGTCGACCACGTGCTGCCGAACCCCGCCGTACGGACTTCGCCGCTGGTGCTCGCGTCCCTCTCGCAGCTGCTCGCCTCGAGCGTCCTCGCCGCGTTCCCGAACAGCGCGACGACCGACGGTGACGGTCCCGACGCCCGTCCGCCGACGGTCCGGCGGGCGATGGCGTTCATGGAGTCGAATCTCGACCAGCCCATCACGATCGCCGACATCGCAACCGCGGCCGGGGTGACCGTCCGGGCGGTGCAGACGGCCTTCCAGCGCCACCTCGGCACGACGCCGCTCGCCCAGCTGCGACTCCTGCGGCTGGCCGAGGTGCATTCGGAGCTGCAGGCCGCCGATCCGACCAGGCACACCGTCGCCGAGATCGCCGCGCGGTGGGGATTTCACCATCACGGCCGGATGGCAGCGGCGTACCTCGAGCTGTACGGCGAGCTGCCGAGCACCACGCTGGCGCGCTAGGGGAGTTTGCGGGTGTTGATGAGCTGTTCGGCGACGTCCCGCAGCTTGGTGTTGGTGTCCTGCGAGTAGCGCTTCAGTACGGCGAACGCACGGTCGGCGTCGATGTCGAAGCGTTCCATCAGGATGCCCATCGCCTGCCCGACGAGCTTCCGCGCATCGATCGCCTGCGCCATCGAGGCCTCGTGGCGGGCGGACGCGAGCGCCACGGACGCGTGCCGGGCCAGAATGTGTGCGACCGCCTCGTCATCAGCCGCGAATGCGTCCGGATCCGGGCTGTACAGGCCCATCACACCGACGCTGGGACTCCGTACGTGGCCGGTGGCCAGCGGTACGTCGAGAACGCTGCGGACCCCGAGCGTCGCGACCTTCGCCGCCCACTCCGGCCAGCGCTGGTCGGTGGTCGTGTCGCGGATCAGCACCGGTTGACGCTCCCGCATGGCTGTCACCAGTGGTCCGCTCTGATTGCCGATCTGGAGCTCGTAGACCTCGGCGACGACCGGGTCGGTCACCGCCGCGATCTCCGGGCGTGAACCGCGTACCGACAGTGCGATGCCGGCGTACGTGCAGTTGAGAGCCTGCAGGGCGAACTGGACGACCGCGTCGACGGTCTCCTCGACCCCCGGAGCGTCGTGCAACTCGACGGCGAGACGAGCGAACGCCGTGGCAGCACTGTCTTTGCTCGGATCGAGCATCGTCATTCTGGTGACTCCCTGGTGCAACGGGCACGGGGTTCCGGGTGGTCCCCCTCCGGACCACCCGGCAGCCGTGCTCACATGATGCGGCGCGAAGGCGGGATTCGGCGCGTCTCCCAGCGCAGTTGTTGCAAAAGTTGCGTTGCGCGGACGGACCGGTTTCGTCGTACGGATAAGTTGGTCAGGTGCAGGTGGCGAAGCGCTGGTCATGGGTGGCGGTCGGGGTCCTCCTGGTCGGGGTGTGGGCCGCCTGCTCGGACAAGGACGCCAAGCCCACGTCGGCGCCGAAGACCCAACCGACAGTCACCAAGCCGAAGCCCGCGCCCACCCCGACGAGCACCAAGCCGTGGTACGACGACTACGACCCGGCCCGGTTCGCTCCCGAGGTACGCCGCTACGCCAAGCAAGCGGGGATCAACCCACAGTTGCTGATGGCAATCTTGTACAACGAGGACTACAAACCGCACGACCCGAAGTTCGAACGGCAGTGGGCCGAGGTCGACTCCGACCCGGCGTTCGGGATCGCGAACATGCACCGCCCGGCGTTCGACGAGACCAAACGCGGCCGCGACTTCGCCAAGCGGAAGTGGGAGGAGCTGCCGGACAACCCCGCGCTGGCGATCGAGGCCGCCGCCTGGCACCTGCACGACCTCGCGAAACGGCTGCCCAGCAAGCGCGCGGAACTGTACACCAAGGACGAATTGCTTGCCCTCGGCTACAACGCCGGCGGCGGCAACATGCGGATCTTCGCCCGCGGTCGCAAGGCCGGCTCGCAGGCCCAGTCGTACCTGGACCGCCTGCACACCAACTGGGCCAAGTCCGCCGAAGCCCTCAAGAGCTAACGGGAGACATCGTGGAATTCGCATCGCCAGCACTGGCTGTCGCCGACTGGCGCCGGCGCGTGTTCGCGCTCTACCAATCCGTCCGCGCCGAATCCGATCCGGCGGCGGGCCACGCGCTGTGGAAGGCCGGGCGCGACGACCTGCTCAGGCACCATCCCGCCTCGCCGGTGCCGGTCGACGAGCGGGCGGCGTACGGCGGTGCTCGGATAGGGGAGTACCGGCCGGAGTTGCGCTTCGACGCGGTGATCGACACCGACGTGAAACCGGACCGGTGGGAGTTCGAGTCGGCGACCGACGGCGTGATCCCGTTCTCGCTGATCGGCGTACTGCACCTGCCGGCCGTCGGGGACCTCGACGTGTGGTGGCTCGAGTCGTACGGCGGTGGCATCTTCGTCCCGCTCAAGGACGCGCTGGCCGGCAGATCGACGTACGGCGGCGGCCGCTACCTGATCGACACCGTCAAGGGTGCCGACCTCGGCAGCGACCTGCAGGCGGGCAGGCTCGTCGTCGATCTGAACTTCGCGTACAACCCGTCGTGCGCCTACAGCCCGGAATGGACCTGCCCGCTCGCACCGGCAACCAACAAGGTGGATGTCGAGTTGCCGGTGGGCGAGCTGTCAGGCTAGATCAGGCAGCAGCTTCCAAGGCCTGCGTGAGGAGGGCGGCGAGGGCCTCGAGCTGGAAGTCGGCCGAGGCGCCTACCTCCTCGTCGGAGCCGTCCAGGGCCTTGGCCGCGAGGCCGGCCTTGGCGTCGATGAGGTCGGCGATGCGGGTGTCGATCGTCTGCGCGGCGATGATCCGCCACGCGGTGACCGGCTCGTCCTGACCGATCCGGTGGACGCGGTCGATCGCCTGCGTCTGCTCGGCGTTCGTCCACGACAGCTCGGCGAGCACGACGTTCGAGGCGACCTGCAGGTTCAGGCCGACACCTGCGGTCAGCAGCGAGCAGACCGCGATCGAGACGTCGGGATCGTTGACGAAGGCATCGATGTTCTTCTGCCGGGTCCGCGCGGTCTGGTCGCCGCGGATCGACGAGAACTGGATGCCGCGCTCGGCGAACAGCTCCTCGGCGGCGTCCATCACCTCGATGTGCCGGGCGAAGAACACCACCTTGCCGACGTTCTGCGCCAGCTGGGCCGCGTAGTCCGCAGCCAGGCCGGCCTTGGCCTGACCGATCCGGCGGAACAGGCTGAACACGTTCTCGCCGGTCTTCTTCGTCGCCATCTCGGCCCGCTCCCAGCCGGCCACCTGGCGGACCAGGTCGTGGTCGATACCGTCCACGACGATGCCGGAGCGGCGGGTCTCGAGCGCGGTGTTGTACCGCGCGACGAGGCGGTCGGCGAGCTCGCGCTCGGCGGCCCGGATCGAGCGGCCGACGGCGCCGTCCAGCTCGACCGGCAGGTCGGCGATCCGGCGGGCCGGGATGTCCGCGGCCACGTCCACCTTGCGGCGGCGGACGATACCCATGTCGATCACGCTCGCCCGCGCGGCGGCGGAGAAGCCCGGGTCGGCCGGCGTCAGGTCGGTGTCGTCGAGCTTCTCCATCAGCTCGGCGCGGGGCGCCTTCTCGTCGACCCAGCCGAGGTACTCCCAGATCGCGGTGAAGTCCTCGATCGAGTTGATCAGCGGCGTCCCGGTCAGCGCCATCAGCAGCGGACGGACCGTGCGGTTGCGGATCCGGTTCGACAGCTCGAGCACGTTGCGTGACCGCTGGGACTTCTTGTTCTTGATGAAGTGCGCCTCGTCGACCACCATGCCGCGGAAGCCGAGGTCGCCGAGCCAGCCGACGTGCCGGTCGAGCACCTCGTAGTTGACGACGACGATATCGGCGAAGCCGTCGATCGTGTCGCCGTCACCGTGGATGACGGTCGGCGTACGGCGCGGGGTCCACAGGTTGGCCTCGCGGGCCCAGTTCGTCTTGACGACGTTCGGTACGACGGCGAGCAGCGGGTAGGCCTCGGCGGCCTGGGCGGCGAGCAGGGCCTGGGCGGTCTTGCCGAGGCCGGGCTCGTCGGCGAGGAGGAAGGTCCGGTGCCCGGCGGCCGCGGCCGCGATCACACCGGCCTGGTGCGGCATCAGCTCGAGGCCGCGCAGGCGCAGCGAGTCGATCCCGCCGGCCAGCTGGAGGGAGGTCGGGTCGGGCAGCTTCATGCTCGCGGAGGCGCCGGCGTGCTCGAACGACCTCAGCAGCGGCCCGATCAGCTCCCAGCCCGCCAGGCGGCTGGCATGGACCGGGCGGGGCGGGGCGCTGGAGAAGTCCGGAGCGAGGAACGGGTTGGCGAGCTGCCGGGACACGACGGCCTGCGGCACCACGCGCCGGGTCTGGGTATCCGGGGGAGCGACCGGCTGGACCGGCTCTGGCTCCTCGGGCAGCTCCATCCCGGCGTCCTCGAGCATCTGCCGCTTGAGGGCGGCCGCGGCCTCGGAGATGACCGCGTCCTCGGCGAGCAGGCCGAGCAGGGTCGGGTCCAGCGCGGCGGTCTTCGCCAGGATCGTGGCGATGCCGTCGAGCCGCCGGAGCTGCTCGGTGCGGTACGCCTCGGTGGCCGACTCCGCGCCGTTCACCCGGGCCCGCTCCTCGCGGACCAGCAGCGCGACGACCTGGAACTTCGTCCGGGTCGACGGTTTGCTCGCGCCGCGGGTGACGGCACCCTCGACCTCGCGCACGGCCTGTGCGAGGACCTGGATCAGACCGTCTGACTCACCGTCGCGGACACGACGCCGTCGACGGGGAGCGGAACGGGTAGCGCCGGGCTGGCGCTGACCTCGTCGGGCCAACTGTTCCTCCTGTGTCATGCCACGACGGAGCCGTGGCGGAACGCCAGACCGCACAAGGACCGAACCGCCGACGAGACGCCACGCTGTGACATGCAGTGGGCCGTCCAGAGGGTCCCCCAGGAACACGGCTCAGAATTCACCGCTCCTGATTGCGCGATCGAGAACCCATCCTACCCTCTGTCAGCACCAACGACCGCTACCGGGACCCACCCCGGTCTCGTTACTCAGCGGAATGGTTCTTGCGGAGGCGGAGTTCGGGGAGGATCTCGGTGCGGTAGAGGTTCATCATGTCGACGGTGTGCGGCCCCATGTTGGCGACGTACACCTCGTCGAATCCCGCCTTCAGGTACGGCGTGAACGCGTCGACGTGGACGTCGGCCTCCGGGCCGCAGGCGACGGACTGCGCCGTGGCCTCCTTGGTCACCAGCTGGCTGGCCTGCTCGAAGTGCCGGGGTGAGGGCAGCACCTGGGCGAGCTCGCCGGGGAGGCCGGAGTTGGCCCAGATCCGGTGGGCCTGCTCGACGCCCTCGGCCTCGGTCGGCGCGTAGCTGACCTTGAAGCCGGACTGGGCGGGCTTGTCGCTGCCGCCGTGGTCGCGGAACCGCTGGAGCAGCTCCCGGTCCGGCGAGGTGGTCAGATACCCGTCCGCGATCCGCGCCGCGACGTCGGTCGCCTCGGGTCCGAACCCGGACATGTAGATCGGCAGCGGCTCCTGCGGCCGGGTGTAGATCCGGGCCGTGTCGACGGTGTAGTGCTTGCCGTGGTGGCTGACGAAGTCGTCCTCGGTCCACAGCCGGCGCATGATCTCGACCGCTTCCTCGAGCATCTCCAGCCGTACGTCGACGGTCGGCCAGACCGAGCCGAGGACGTGTTCGTTCAGCGCCTCACCGGTCCCGACGCCGAGCCGGAACCGGCCGTTCAGCAGTACGGCGCTGGTCGCGGCCGCCTGCGCGATCACGGCCGGATGGATCCGCACGGTCGGGCAGGTCACCGCCGTGGTCACTGGCAGCTCACACACCTGGGAGATCGCGCCGATCGTGGACCAGACGAACGCGCTCTGGCCCTGCTCGTCGTTCCATGGATGGAAATGGTCGCTGATCCACAACCCGTCGAACCCGGCCTCCTCGGCCATCTGTGCGTGCTCGATCAGCTCGGCGGGCGTGTACTCCTCGCTGGAGAGGAAGTATCCGATCTTCACGCAGACCTCCTAGCGCCGGCCGCGGGTCAGGAGGACGGTCGCGGCCGCGGCTGCGCCGGTGGCGAGTCCGGTGACCAGGCCGCGGTGGCGTGAGGCCCAGACCTGGTAGCTGCGGCCGGTGGAGCGGTCGTCGAAGGCGCCGTGGGAGCCGTAGTCACGGTTCTCATCGGCCGGCTCCCAGAGATTGGCCGCCTTCTCGGCGGGTTCGTCGGCCTGCTGTGATTTGTATCCGGTGCGGGCGAGGTAGCGGTCCAGCAGACCGGCGGCGAACTTGTTCGCGACGATGGTGGCGACGGTCGGCATACCGACCCAGTACTCGCGGCGGTGTGGGTGATCGGCGGCGTACACGACGGCGTCCGCGGCGACCTCCGGCTGGAAGATCGGCGGCACCGGTTGCGGATGCTTCGGCAGCCGGGACAGCACCCACGAGAACTGCGGGGTGTTGACCGCGGGCATCTGCACCATCGTGGCGTGCACGTTGGACTTGTCGTGGAGCAGTTCGCAGCGCAGCGAGTCGTGGAACCCCTGGATCGCGTGCTTCGCCCCGCAGTACGCCGATTGCAGCGGGATGCCGCGATAGGCCAGCGCCGATCCGACCTGGACGATCGTCCCGTGATCGCGCGGCTTCATCCGGTCGAGCGCGGCGCGCGTGCCGTACACGTACCCGAGGTAGGTCACGTCCGTCGTCCGCCGGAACTCGCTCGGCTCGATCTCCAGGAACGGCGCGAAAACCGAGCTGAAGGCGACGTTCACCCACACGTCGATCGGCCCGAGCTCCTTCTCGGCCGTCCCCGCCGCGGCCTCGACCTGCTCGTAGTCGGCGACGTCGACCTCGATCGGCAGCGCCGTACCGCCCGCTTCCTCGACGTCGCGGACGGCGGCCGCAAGACCGGACTCCCCCCGCGCGAGCAACGCCACCCGCGCCCCACGTCGCGCGAACGCCACCGCAGTCGCCCGCCCGATCCCGCCACTGGCTCCGGTTACCACTACGACCTGTGCCACCTGTTCCTCCTTCGGCTCACCTTCCCGGTGACCGCTGCGGCGCGGCCGAAACCCGTTCAGTGTCGCCAGAAGCCCAGACGGATCGTGGCGTGGTTGAAGGTGGCGGGCATCGGTCCGGTGAGTTTCGCGCGGGTCGTCGGGTCGACGTCGAGGTCGTAGCGGTCCGCGATGTGACTGACCGCGGTGCTGGTGGCCAGCAGTACGACGTTGCGGCCCGGGCACTCAGCGCGTCCAGTTCGTCGCGAACGACCTCGAGGATGCGGTGACCGTGCTGGTGTACTGGCTGATGACTGCCGAGCGCGTGCTCGTTCAGCTCACGCCGGGGACCGTCGCCGTAGCTGCGGCGGAACTTGCGGACCAGCGAGGCTGTCGACAGCTCAGCTGGCATGTGCTTCCGGTGTCCTCGCGCGGGACCCCCAAACGCGGGTGAATGCGGGCAGTGGGGTCGGGTACCGGGCGGAAGGGTGAAAGGAGCAACGACATGCCGGCAGGATCGAGTCCGAAGCGGGAGCGGCAGTACGAGCACATCAAGTCCGGGCTGAAGAAGCGCGGCCGCAGCGAGGACGTCGCCGAGGAGATCGCGGCGCGGACGGTGAACAAGGAACGCGCGCGGTCGGGTGAGGCGAAGGAGAAGAGCCGTACGTCGACGCACGACATCTCGTCGGGCCGGCGCGGCGGGCTCCGTTCGCACAGTGGCTCCAAGGGCCGCACCAAGGAGCAGCTCTACAATGAGGCGAAGCAGAAGAACGTCAAGGGTCGCTCGAAGATGACGAAGGCCGAGCTCGCGAAGGCGGTCGGCCGCTAGCTGGGGGAGCCAGCCGTGCAGCAGACCGACACCAGACCACTGACCGACGACGAGCTGCAGGGCATCGACGCCTACTGGCGGGCAGCGAACTACCTGTCCGTCGGGCAGATCTATCTCCTCGCCAATCCGCTTCTCCGTGAGCCGCTGCGGCCGGAGCACATCAAGCCCCGGCTGCTCGGCCACTGGGGTACGACGCCCGGCCTCAACCTGATCTACGCGCACTTCAACCGCGTGGTCAGGCAGCGCGACCGTGAGGTCCTGTTCGTCACCGGCCCCGGCCACGGCGGCCCGGCGCTCGTTGCGAACACCTGGCTCGAGGGCAGCTGGACGGCGGCGTACCCGAACACCACGCAGGACGAGGTCGGCATGGGCCGGCTGTTCAAGCAGTTCTCGTTCCCCGGCGGCGTACCGAGTCACGTGGCGGCCGACGTGCCGGGGTCGATCAACGAGGGCGGCGAGCTCGGCTACTCGCTCAGTCATGCGTACGGCGCAGCCGCGGACAACCCGGGGCTCGTCGTGGCGTGTGTCGTCGGCGACGGTGAGGCGGAGACCGGTCCGCTCGCGGCGTCCTGGCACTCGAACAAGTTCCTCGATCCGGTGCGGGACGGCGCCGTACTGCCGATCCTGCATCTGAACGGGTACAAGATCGCGAACCCGGCGGTGCTGGCGCGGATCGGCGACGAGGAGCTGTCCGCACTGCTGCAGGGGTACGGATACGAGCCGTATCTCGTCGAGGGATCGGAGCCGGCCGAGGTACACCAGGCGCTGGCCGCGACGCTCGACCGCTGCATGGACCGGATCGAGGAGATCCAGATCGAGGCACGATCCGCGCCGGAACCGCCGCCACGACCGGCGTGGCCGATGATCGTGCTGCGTACGCCGAAGGGCTGGACGGGTCCGCAGGTTGTCGACGGTGAGCCGGTCGAGAACACGTGGCGGGCCCACCAGGTCCCGCTGTCCGGCGTACGGACGAACGAGGACCATCTGCGCCAGCTGGAATCATGGATGCGCAGCTACCGACCCGAGGAATTGTTCGACGACTACGGCCGTCCGATCGCGGCGCTGGTCGAGCTCGCGCCGGGTCCGGACCTGCGGATGGGGTCGAACCCGCATGCCAACGGTGGCGCGCTGAGCCGTGATCTCGAGCTCCCGGCGGTCGACGAGTACGCCGTACCGGTGAAGATTCCCGGCGCCGAGGACGGGGAGCCGACCCGGGTCTTCGGCGAGTTCCTGCGGGATGCCTTCCGGCTGAACGCGGACAATCTGCGACTGTTCGGCCCGGACGAGACCGAGTCCAACCGGTTGACCGCGGTCTACGAGACGACCGGCAAGCAGTGGCAGGCCGACCTGCTCGACACCGACAACCACCTCGCCCGCGACGGCCGGGTGCTGGAGATCCTCAGCGAGCACACCTGCCAGGGCTGGCTCGAGGGGTACCTGCTGACCGGGCGGCACGGACTGTTCTCGTCGTACGAGGCGTTCGTCCACATCGTGGACTCGATGGTCAACCAGCACGCGAAATGGCTGAAGACGATCAACCGGCTGGAGTGGCGCCGGCCGATCCCCTCGCTGAACTACCTGCTCACGTCGCATGTCTGGCGCCAGGACCACAACGGCTTCTCGCACCAGGACCCGGGCTTCATCGACCACGTGGTGAACAAGAAGGCCGAGGTCGTCCGCGTCTACCTGCCGCCGGACACCAACACGCTGCTGTCCACGATGGACCACTGCCTGCGGACCCGGAACTACATCAACGTCGTTGTCGCAGGCAAGCAACCGCAACCCAACTGGCTGGACTGGGAGGCGGCCGCGCTGCACTGCGCGCGGGGTGTCGGCGCCTGGGAGTTCGCCAGCAACGACGAGGGTGAGCCGGATGTGGTGATGGCGTGCGCCGGCGACGTACCGACGATGGAGACGCTGGCCGCGGTCGACCTGCTCCGCGAACACCTTCCCGACCTGCGGATCCGGGTCGTCAACATCGTCGACCTGATGCGGCTGCAGTCCGAGGGCGAGCATCCGCACGGGCTGCCGGACGCCGAGTTCGACGCGCTGTTCACCACGGACAAGCCGGTGATCTTCGCGTACCACGGCTATCCGTGGCTGATCCATCGCCTCACCTACCGCCGGCACGGGCACGACAACCTGCACGTCCGCGGCTACCTCGAGGAGGGTACGACGACCACGCCGTTCGACATGGTCGTCCGCAACAACCTCGACCGGTACCACCTGGCGATGGACGTGATCGATCGCGTCCCGTCGCTCGGCAGCCGGGCGGTGTCGACGCGGCAGTACTTCGCCGACCAGCGCGCTCGTCACCACGCGTACGTCACGACGTACGGCGAGGATCTGCCGGAGGTCCGGGACTGGCGATGGACGCCGCGCTAGTCGAGTAGCGCGACGGCGGCGCGGAGGTCGTCGACGAACAGACCGAGATCGCGAGTGAAGTCCTGCGAGCGGACCACGGCAGAGGGATGGACGGTCGCGATCGCGGTGCCGCCGTCGGGGAGTTCGACCTTCTCGCCTCGGTGCTGCGTCACCTTGAAACTCGGGCCCATCAGGGTCCGTGCGGCGACGGCTCCCATGATCACGACCAGCGCGGGCTTCACGATGTCGAGTTCACGCGCCAGCCACGGGTGGCAGGCGGTGATCTGACCGGCGGACGGCGTCTTGTGGATCCGCCGCTTGCCCTCGCGCTCGAATCGGAAGTGCTTGACCGCGTTGGTCAGGTAGATGTCCGACCGCTTGATGCCCGCCTCGTCCAGCGCCCGGTCGAGCAGCCGCCCGGCGGGACCGACGAAGACATGGCCTTCCTTGTCCTCGTGGTCGCCGGGCGTCTCGCCGACCAACATCATCCGCGACCGAACCGGCCCTTCACCCGCGACGGCCTGCTCGGCGTCCTCCCACAGCTCACACCCGCGGCAGTCCCCGAGGGTGGCACGCACCTTGCGCATACCACCGTCGTGCGGCACCCATTTCTCGGCCCCGGGTTCCTTGCTCATGGCGCCCCGGTACCCCTCGTGGCGCTAATTCATGATGCCGGCGGGATGAGCGCCTGTCGGATGATCACGAGCGCGAACAGGATCAGCGTGAGGCCGTGGACGACCGTGCACCACAGGCAGATCGCGTTGATCTGGAACAGCTCCGCCCAGATCAGGTAGCAGATGAACACGACGCCGATGAGTACGGCGGCCAGTCGCAGCCGGCCCGGCCACGGTGACGACGTACGCCACAGCGGAGGCACCGACAGCGCCGTCATGCCGACGAAGAAGCCGAGTCCGAGCAGTGCGACCGGGATGCCGAAGACCTTCGAGTACTGACTGCTGGTGACCTTCGCGCAGTTGACCACGCCGGTGTCCGGGCATGCCAGCGTCGTACCCGCCGTGAAGTGCTCATAGGTCAGGTACCCGGCCACTGCCAGGCCGGCGATCGACACCACCAAGGTGGCCCATGGGATCCAGCCCAGTGATGTCTGGGAGGACCGCTGTGCTGTGTCGCTCACGCTCAGCTGTTCCCGCCGCCGAGCTTTGAGGCCGCCGCGGTGACGGCGGAGCTGGTGCACACGTTGGCGGGCTGGTTGTTGGTGATCTTGCAGATCGCGGCCGTGTAGACGTTGGCCGAGGCGATGACCGCCTTGGAGATGTCGTTCGACGGGTCCTTCAGCGCGTCCGCGACCTGCGCCTGGGTCTTACCGGCCAGCAGTTGCGGGCTGTACGTCGCACCGGACGACACGAACTTCCCGCCGATGTCGATGAACGGGATCGACCCTTCACTCGAGACGTACGGCGGCTTGTTGTACGTCTCGAACGTCTTCTCGTCGTCCGCAGCTGGGGTGTCGAGCGGCTTGTACCCGTTGCCCTGCTGCTCGTTCGTCGTCGTCTCGACGCCGGTGAAGGCGAGGTACTGACTCGTGAACGTCGCGCCGTGGAACGAGAGCGTCGGCGTGTTCGGGAACTCGTCCGCGGACGCGGAGTGCGTCGTACCGAGGTTGCTGAAGGTCCCGAACCGGGACAGGGCGACCGTCACGGGCCAGCGCTCGGCGGCGCAGAACGGGCAGAACTCGGCGCCGATGTAGAGCACCTTCGGCTTGCCGTTCGCGGTCAGCGCCGGCGCGTCGATCGCGGACGGCGCCGCCTTCACACCCTCGGTCCCGACCGTGGAGAACGTCGACTCCGGGATCGAGGAGAGGGCGGTGATCAGGGCCGCGTCGGCAGCGCCGGTCGGACCGGTCGCCGTCTTCTTGCCGCCGCCCACCAGCCGGATCGTCACCAGCCCGCCGACGATCACGATGACCAGGACGACCGCACCGACCGCGAGCAGAAGGCGCCGCCGTCGCTCCGCCGCCTGCTGCGCGGCGAGCTGCGCTGCGATCCGCTCCCGGGCCGCAGCCTTCTGTTCGACACGCCTTGCCATGACTCTCCTCTGATCGTGCACGGGCTCCGGAAAGACAACTATCCATCGGTCCCGGAAGTTCCTGTCCTTCTGTCACCGCGAGATTACAGATCGCTGAAATCCTGGCTGTCGGTGGTGCCGTTTAAGGTTCCCGCCATGGATTGGCAGCGATGGCATCAACGGTACGACGACCCCAAATCCGAGCTGTCCCGCCGGCTGGAGACAGTGCAGGAACATGTCCGCGCCGCGCTCGATCGCGCGCCGGCCGGTCCGGTGCCGGTGGTGAGCCTGTGTGCCGGCCAAGGGAGGGATCTGCTCGAGGTGCTGGCGGATCATCCGCGTCGGGCGGACGTGCAGGCGAGACTCGTCGAGCTCGATCCGGTGCTGTCCGCATCCGCACGCGAGCGCGCCGCGGAGTTCGGTCAGGTCGAGGTCGTCACCGGCGACGCGTCCCTGACCGATCAGTATGTCGGCCTGGTCCCGGCGGAGCTCGTCCTGTTGTGCGGGATCTTCGGCAACATCTCCGACGAGGACATCCGGCGGACGGTCGACGCGAGTCCGCAGTTGTGCCGTACCGGCGGAACGGTGATCTGGACCCGTCATCGGGAAGACCCGGACCTGGCGCCGTCGATCTGCGACTGGTTCGAGGCCCGTGGCTTCGAACGCATCTGGCTGTCCGATCGCGACGCCGGCTTCGGTGTCGGCGTGCACCGCTTCGCCGGCGTGCCCGAGCCGTTGATCACCGGCGAGAGTCTGTTCAGCTTCGTCTGACGCCTCTTGCGTGCGGTTTAGACAGAGACTATGTTACATAGACGATGTCATATCGCGCGGGAGGTGTCGGATGAACGAGACCGCTCAACGGTTGCTCGGGTCGGCGGACCGGTTGTCCCGGGATCCGGAGACCGAGATCGACTGGGACGCGCCGATCGGGGACGGGTACGGGATGTCGCCGGAGTGGAGCACGCTCTACGGCGCGCCGTACTGGGATGAGCTCACCGAGGCACAGCAGCGGGAGCTGACCCGGCACGAGTCCGCGTCGGTCGCGACCACCGGGATCTGGTTCGAGCTGATCCTGCAGCAGTTGGTCCTGCGGGACGTGTACGACAAGCCGGCCCGGAGCGCCGAGTTCCAGTGGGCGCTGACGGAGATCGCCGACGAGTGCCGGCACTCGATCATGTTCGCCCGGGCGACGGAGCGGATGGTCGAGCCGTCGTACCAGCCGCGGTTGCTGGCGCGCGAGCTCGGGCGGATGTTCAAGACGGTCGCCACGGGCGAGTCGGCGTACGCCGCGATCCTCGTGGCTGAAGAGGTCCTGGACGTGATGCAACGCGACTGGATGCGGGACCGGCGGGTCGAGCCGTTGGTGCGCACGGTCAACCACATCCATGTGGTGGAGGAGTCGCGGCACATGGTGTTCGCCCGCGAGGAGACCCGGGAGCGGCTGGCCGGGGCGGGTCGTGGACGGCGCTGGGTGAGTGCGCTGGTGATCGCGATCGCGGCGGACATGATCGTGTCGAGCATGGTCGGTCCGGCGGTCTATGCGAACGTCGGTCTGGACGTGGATCGGGCCGTCCGTGAGGCGCGGCGGAACGAGCATCACCGGTCGTTGCTGCGGACAAGCTGTGCGAACTTGATGGACTTCCTCGGGTCGCTCGGGCTGCTGACGCCGGCCGCGTCCCGGGTGTATCGGCGGACCGGGCTGCTGTGAGCTACGCGATCTCGGGGGAGTGCTGCTCGGACGCGAGTTGTGTCGCGGTGTGTCCGATGAACAGCATTCATCCGTCGCCGGGTGAGCCGGGGTTCGGGACCGGGGCAAGTCTGTTCATCGATCCGCGGACGTGTATCGACTGCGGGGCGTGTGCCGACATCTGTCCGGTCGACGCTGCTCAACCGGCCGATCAGGCTGCGGCTGAGGATATCGAGCGGAACGCGGCGTACTTCGCCGAGCAGGAGCCGCTGGACGCGATGGACCTCGACAGTTGGGGCGAGCCGTCGTACCAGGTCTGGGGCGGTGGACCGCGACGAGTGCTGGTCGTCGGAGCGGGGCCGGCCGGGATGTACGCGACGCGGGAGTTGTTGCTGCGGACAACGGCCGAGGTGACGCTGGTCGATCGGCTGGAGCAGGTCGGCGGCTTGGTGCGGTACGGCGTTGCGCCGGATCACCCGAGCACGAAGCAGATCATCAGCAGCTTCGAACGGATTGTCCGGCATGAGCGAGTGCGCTGGCTGCCGGGGACCGATGCAGCTGAGCTGCCGGATCAGTTCGACGCGGTGATTCATGCTGTCGGCGCTCGCCGGAGTCGGCGGTTGGGGATCGACGGCGAGGACGCTGCCTGCACTGCCGAGGATTTTGTTGCCTGGTACAACGGTCGGCCGGATGCGCAGTTGCTGGTCGAGCTGGTCGGGCCGCGGGCGGTCATCGTGGGCAACGGGAACGTCGCGCTGGATGTGACGCGGATTCTGCTGAGTGATGCGGACCGGCTGGACGTGCCCGCGGAGGTCAGGCGGACGCTCGCGGCGAGCGGGGTGAAGGAGGTTGTGCTGCTCGGGCGGCGTGGGCCGGAGGAGGCGGCGTACACGGAGTCGGCTTTGCGGGAGTTGATGGCCGCGGCTGGTGATCGGGTCGAGCTGCGGCATCATGCGCGGCCGACGGCGTGGACGTCCGAGGGGCTGACGCTGGACGACGGTACGACGATTGCTGCGGGCAACCTGTTTACCGCGATCGGGTTCGAGGGGACGCCGGTCGATGGGCTGCCGTTCGACCCGGAGCGGGGGATCGTGCCGAACGTCCGCGGCGCCGTCGTCGGCCGGCCCGGGCACTACGTGGCGGGCTGGATCAAACGCGGCGCGCGCGGCGGCATCGGCGTGAACAAGGCCTGTGCGCAGGAGACCGTGATGACGCTGGTCAGTTCGTCCAGGGCCCTAGTTTCTCCGGGTTCCTGATCGCCCAGATGTTCGTGATGTGATCGTCGTCCACGTCGAAGGCGATCACGGTCTCGATCACACCCTCGAACTGGATCACCAGACCCGGCTGGCCGTTGACCGTGCGCTCGATGAGCTCACGTCCGAGCATGAACACCGGAAGGTTGGCGAAGTACTCCGCGACGTCGGTGCCACCGTGCACCGGCTCGAGGGCCGCCGTCACGATGCCACCGCCGTCCGCGACCGCGGTGACGTCGGGGTCGAGCAGGCTGACGAGCTTGGCGATGTCGGTCGCCTCCCAGGCCTGCTTGAACTCCCGGATGAGCTCGGCCCGATGTGCCGACGGCGCGGCCGGGAGCTGTGCGTCGCGGATCCGCCGACGCGCCGAGGAGGCGAGCTGCCGGCAGGCCGCCGGAGTACGCCCGACGATCTCGGCCACCTCAGGGAACGGGTACCGGAAGACGTCGTGCAGGATGAACGCGACCCGCTCGGCCGGCGTCATCGCGTCGAGTACGACGAGGAACGCCATGTTGACCGACTCGTCCAGCGTCACCCGGTCCGCTGGATCAGCGGTACCGCCGGGCTGACCGGTGTGCCACTCGGTGCTCTCCGGGAGCGGCTCCGGGATCCACTCACCGACGTACCGCTCGCGCCTGGACCGGGCGGAGCGCAGCAGATCGAGGCAGATCCGGCTGGCGACCTTGGTCAGCCACGCGGCCGGGTTGTCGATCGCCTGCTGCTCGGCCGGCGTCATCGCGTACCAGCGCGCGTACGTCTCCTGGACCACGTCCTCCGCGTCCGCCAGCGACCCGAGCAGCCGGTAGGCGAGGTTGATCAGCTGCCGCCGCTCGCTCATGATCGCGCTCAGGCCGGGCTCGCTCATGTCAGTCCTCTCCTCGTTCATACCCGTACGACGGAACTGCCCGGCGAACTGTGAGGTCTGACAGTCCGCGCTGCTGTCTCGTCGTACCGATCATGACCACAAACAACACAAACAACGCTGTAGCCGAAGTAGATATCCGTGAGCGTATCGAGAGCCTGCTGAACGCCGTCCGGACCGGTGACGTGGAGACGCTGAGGACGATCTTCGCCCCGAACATCGTCTCGTTCGACATCGAGGCGCCGCTGCGGCACCTCGGCGCGGAGAAGAAGATGGCGAACTGGGCGCAGGTCTTCACCGTGTTCCAGCTGCCGCTCGAGTACGAGACCCGCGACCTGACCGTGCTCGTCGATGGCAGCCTCGCGGTCGTCTACAGCCTCAACCACATGAACGCGAGCATGGGCAACGGCGGCAAGATCGACTACTGGCTGCGCTGGACCTCGGCGTGGCAGAAGCTCGACGGCGAGTGGAAGATCGTGCACGACCAGGTATCGGTGCCGATCTACTTCCCGGAGGGTCGTCCGGCGATGGACCTCATGCCCTGAGCCAGGCCGGCCACGGCCGGAGCTCACCGGCGGCATCGGCCAGCGCAGTGAGTGCACGCTGGGCCGTCGGATGCGGGTCCAGGAGGAAGCGGAGGCCGTCGGGCAGCTCGCCACAGGCCTCGGCGAGGGTCCGGCCGAGGCTGTAGAGGTCCATCTCGGCGGACACCGGCTCGCACGCCTCCTGTGCGGGGGACGCGTACCCCTCGGTCCCCACCGGATGACCAGCCGGCTGCTCGCTCCCGATCCGACGGGTGCTGCCGAAGTCGATCAGTACCGGCCGACTGTCCCGCAGTACGACGTTCTCGGGCTTCACATCCAGGTGGGCCAGCTCGCGGGAGTGCAGGGCCATGAGGGCGGGGAGCAGTTGGGCGCCGAGATTCGCCGTCTCGGGGACGGTGAGGAGCCCGTTGTCCTCGAGTTCGTCGGCGAGCGATGGGCCGTCGACGTACTCGACGAGGATGTGGGGGATCGGGTCGTCGGTGCCGTCGGTGCCGTCGGTGCCGTCGGTGCCGTCGGCGAGCAGGCGTGGGAGGGCCGGGTGCAGGTTGCCGGCGAGCGCGGCGGTCTCGCGGCGGAGGGACTTGACCGCGCGGGGGTGATGGATCTGGTGTGGGCGTGCGGCCTTGAGTACGGCGGGCGCCCAGAGCCGGACCGACCAGACCAGCCAGGTCTCGCACCGGTGGCCGACGCCGAGGCGCTCGATGGCGAAGGTCCCGCCGGGCAGCTCGCAGCCTTCGGCCCAGTCCCAGACGGCCAGCCCGTCCACATCGTCAGTCGCGGTATCGACAAGCATGGTCGGTCTCCTATAAAAGAGGTGAAGCCTGCCGCCGGGATGCGCCCCGGCGGCAGGCTGGTGGGTCAGCCGCGCGAGCGGCTGCGGGAACGGCTACGGCTGCGCGAACGGGACCGGCTACGGGACCGTCCGTGGTGCATGACGGGCTTGATACGCATGGGATTCACCTCCTTCCGGCGAGGTCGTGGTCGAGAGTGACGACCCGGTCGGCGATCGCCGCCAGGTCGCGATCGTGGGTGACCATCAGCACCGTGCGGCGCGACGGTCCGGTGGTCATGGCCCGGATGGCCTGGATCACGGTGCCGGCCGAGACCGGGTCGAGCGAGGCGGTGGGCTCGTCGAGCAGCACCATCGGCGCGGGCGAGACCGCGGCCCGGGCGAGCGCGACCCGGCGGCGCTGACCGCCGGAGAGCCGTACGCCGCCTTCGCCGAGCGGAGTGTCGTAGCCGAACGGCAGCCGGTCGGCGAACTCGTCCACCAGCGCGGTCCGGCCGGCCGCGACGACGCCGGCCCGGGTCGCGTTCTGGTTGCCAAAGGCAATGTTTTCGGCGACCGTTGCGTCCAGCAACCACGGGTCCTGCGGGACGAACGCGAACCGGTCGCGCAGGCTGCGCTGGTCGCAGTCGCGGAGATCCACGCCGTCGATCAGGATCCGCCCGGCGTCGACGTCGTACAGGCGGAGGAGCAGGTGGAGCGTGGTGCTCTTGCCGATTCCGCTCGGACCGAGCAGGCACGCGGTCTCGCCGGCGGTGATGTCGAGGTCGAAGTGGTCGAGGACGGGTCGCCCGGGTTCGTAGCCGAACGACACCTGCTCGAAGCGGACGCCGGAGCGCAGCCGCGGAGCCGGGCGGGCGTCGTACCGATCCTCGACAGCCTCGTCGCAGTCGAGGACCTCGCGGACCCGGACCGCGCTGGCGCCGGCCTTGGCGAGTACGACGGACAGCCGGGTCAGGCCGCGGACGGGGGAGTAGAGGTCGCGGAGGTACGCCAGTACGACGAGGAGCTCGCCGACGGACAGGGAACCGGTCAGGACGTGGCGGCCGCCGACGACCAGGACGAGGGCGGTACCGATCGCGAGGACGATATCGGCCATCGGGGTCCAGCGGGCGTCGACGTCGATGGCACGGAGCTCGACGTCGAGGACGGCGCGGTTGCGGGTGCCGAAGATCGCGGCGGCGCGGTCGATCCGGCCGAACGCCTGCACAGCGCGGACGTTGCGGAGCAGGTCGGTCGTTGCTCCGGCCAACCGTCCGGACTCGGTCCGGGCGGCGTGCTGCGCGGCGCGGATCCTCCGGCGTTGGCGGACCGCGAGTACGGCGAGGACCGGGGCGACGGTGAGGCCGATGAGCGCGAGCTGCGGGTCGAAGGCAACGAGGAGGGCGAGTACGCCGGCCAGCATCACCGCATCGGGGAGGAAGGAGGTCGTCACCGCGACGACTGCGTCGAGCAGGCGGCCGACGTCGGTGGTTAGGCGCGATACAAGCTCACCGCTCCGCATGCGGTCGTGCCAGCGGAGCGAGCGCGTCATCGTGCGCTGGAACATGTCCGCTCGAAGCGAGGCTCCGATGCGCTCCGCCGCACCTTCGACCGTCCGCAGGCTAGCCATGTCGAGCAGCCCGACGACGGCCGACAGCAAGACGCTGGCGACAGCGGCAAGCACAAGCACCGCAACCGGGCTCGCCCAGATGCCCGAGCCCACGCCGGAGCCCGATGCGGTGGGCCGGAGGGCGTGGTCCACGGCCAGGGCGAGAGGCCACGGGCGGAGGAGAACCGCGCCGACTCGCAGGACGACCAGGCCGGACGCGGCGGCGAGAGCGGGTAGCTCCGGTCGTGCGGCGGGCCCGGCGACTGCGAGCGACAGCGGAAGTTTCATGACGACAACGCTCGCCGTCGGCTGGTCGGCTTCGGTAGTGCACCTTGGTACTAGGACCGTTGTCGGGCTGCCTTCCGGCGGTTGGCGCACCATACGATCCCAGGCATGGGCAGACTCCGACGCGCGGACCGCGGGCCAATCTCAACGGTTGGCCTGCTGGTGCGCTTCACAGCAGCCGGGTTGATCGTGCTGCTTTCGCTGGCTGCGCTGATCGCGTTCGTCGCGCGGCAGGCCGGCATCGAGCAGGCGACCGAATCCGCGCGGCAGGTGACCTACGTAACCGCCCGCGGCGTGGTCGAGCCGCGCCTGGACGCAGCCGTCATCGCCGGCCAGCCCGCAGCGCTCACAGCATTCGACCAAGCGATGCGCAAATACGTCCTGCAAGGCTCGCTCGTCCGCGTGAAGCTGTGGAACGCCGACGGCCGCATCGTGTACTCCGACGAGCCGCGCCTGATCGGTCAGCAGTTCCCGCTCGGACCCGAGGAGCAGGAAGCACTCCAGCGCCAAGGCAGCAGCGCCTCCGAGGTCAGCGACCTGAGCCGCCCCGAGAACAAGTTCGAGATCCCGTACAAGAAGCTGCTCGAGGTGTACGTCGGCGTCCGCGGCACGAACGGCGAACCGATGCTGTTCGAGGCGTACTTCGAGTACCAGGCCGTCACCGAAGCGGGACAGGCCGCCTGGCGCCGATTCGCGCCACCGTCGCTCGGCGCGTTGCTCGTGCTGGAGCTGGTGCAGATCCCGTTCGCCTGGTCGCTGGCTCGACGGGTGCAACGGCAGCAGCGGGATCGCGAGCGGTTGCTGCAGCATGCGGTGGACGCGTCGGACGCCGAGCGTCGGCGGATCGCGGGGGAGTTGCACGACGGGGTCGTACAGGAGTTGACCGGGTTGAACTACGCGCTGGACGCGATGCGGCTCGGGCATCCGACGGAAGGCCAGCGGGCGGAGTTGATCGCGGACAGCGCGAGCAGGCTGCGGGGGAGTATCGGGTCGCTGCGGTCGTTGCTGGTCGACATCTACCCGCCGAACCTTGCCGAAGAGGGCCTGACGTCGGCATTGGCCGAGTTGGCGGCCGGGCTGGAGCGCGCGGGGATCGAAGTACGGCTGGAGACCGATGGTGCGGAGGAGTTGCCGCCGGCGGTCGCGGCGTTGTTGTTCCGTACGGCGCAGGAGGTCGTGCGGAACGTCGCCGCGCACAGCGGAGCCAGCGAGGTACTCATCAAGGCCGGCCGTAGTGACGGGCATGGCGTGCTGATCGTGGACGATGACGGGCGTGGATTCGACGAGTCGCGGCTCGGGGAGCGCAGCAGCAACGGGCACCTCGGGCTACGCTCGATCGGCGACCTGCTCGCGGAGTCGGGTGGCACGCTGACGGTCCGGGCCGCGCCCGGTCAGGGGACACGGGTGGAAGCCGAGGTACCGATGTGATCCGGGTGTTGATTGCGGACGATCATGCGATCGTCCGCACCGGGCTGTCCCAGCTGCTCGGTACTGCGGATGACATCGAGCTCGTCGGCGCTGCGGGCGACGGGGCCGAGGCGGCGACGATGGCGGCGGAGTTGCGGCCGGACGTCGTACTGATGGATCTGTCGATGCCGGGCACCGACGGGATCTCGGCGACGGAGCGGATCGTGGCGGCGTCGCCGGAGGTGCATGTGCTGGTGCTGACGTCGTTCAGCGATCAGGCGCGCATTCTGGACGCGCTGCAGGCCGGCGCTGAGGGGTATCTGCTGAAGCACAGCGAGCCTGAGGTGATCCTGGCGGGTATCCGGGAGATCGTGTCGGGTGGTTCGCCGCTGGATCCGAAGGCGGCGCGGGTATTGCTGACGAACCGGCGGTCGCCGGGTCCTGAGACCAAGCTGACCGACCGCGAGCAGGAGGTGCTCGACATGGTCGGCGCCGGCCTCCCGAACAAGACGATCGCCCGACGCCTGGGGATCAGCGAGCGCACGGTCAAGGCGCACCTCACCAACGTCTACCAGCGTCTGGGCGTCACCGACCGCACCCAAGCGGCCCTCTGGGCCCAGCGCCAACAGCGCGACAACTAGGTACTAGTACCAACGTCCGATACCCCCGGCCCGCCTGCGGCGACACGATAGAGCCATGGACGACCAGGCGCGCGACGCGCAGACCACGGGTGGGGCTAGCGCCGATCACGTGGGCGACGTACGGCGGCGGCCTGTTGTGCTGCACACGGGACGTGCTGACGACGCGGCGCCGCGGCGGTCTGCTCGGTATCTCGCGTGGGCGGGTAGCGGGGTGCTCGGGCTGGTGGCTGCCGCAGGGTTGGTAGCTGGCGGTACTGCGGTGTGGTCGGCTTTCGACCCGGGGACGCCGGGGCGGTCGCCGGCTCCGTTGTGGTTTCCGCCGCCGGAGACGATCACGCCGCAGAGCGAGCGGATCACGCCGACGCCGACTGTGGACGACCACGGGGGCGACCGCACTCGTACGCCGACATCGAGCAGCACGACCGAGCCCGGGGACGACAAGGGCGGGACTCGCAGGACCACCGGGAACACCACGACCGGGAAGACCACGACCGGGAGGACCACCTCGGGGAAGTCGAGCACCGTGAAGCCGTCCTCCGGCAAGCAGGGCTCGGGTGGCTCCGGGAAGTCGGGTTCAGACGACGGGCTCAACCACAACTGACCGGGCTCGACCGAGGATGTGTGGTCGCGCCGGATTCGGCTGATCGGCCGGGAAGTCGAACCGCTCGAGCTCCTCGATCACGAACCCCGCGGCCTCGATCGCAGCCGCGGTATCGCGATGCACATGACACCCACCAGCGAACAGCGACCAGACAGTCGCATCCGCGATCTTCTGCACCGTCTCCAACCGCCCGCCGTCCGCGGCGACATGCTCGTAGAACCTGAGCTCCCCACCCGGCTTCAGCACCCGCGCCGCCTCAGCGAGCGCCACCTGCTGATCCGGCACCGAACACAGCACGAGCGACACCACAAGCACGTCAGCTGACGCATCAGCAGCCGGCAACCGATCCGCCGTACCCTCGACAACCTCAACCGGCACAGAGGCTGTCGCAGCTGACCTAGAAGCCTGAGCGCGCAGATAAGGCTCCGGCTCAACCGCGAGAACGCTCACGACCTCAGCCGGATAATGCGCGAAGTTGCCGCCATCGCCCGCGCCGATCTCGATCACCCGGCCGGCCGCCCCGGCCAGCAGCCGCCGCCGGTGCTCGGCCGCGCCTTCGCGGTCCATCGCAGGGCGGACTCGCGCGTACATCCGGGCAAAGATCGGCCGCTTCATGGGCACACGATGTCAGAGTGTCGGATTGAGCATGACCCGGATCGTCATCAGGCTGAAGCTATCTACTGGAGGTGTACGGGTGAAGTACGTGCTGATGTTCATCGAGACCGAGGACTACCTCAAGGAGCTCGACGCGATGACGCCGGGCGAGCGCGAGCAGGCGTACCAGCGGGTGTACCAGTGGTTCGACGACCACCGCGACAAGATCAGCGACCGCGGAAATAAGCTGCAGGGGGCAGAGACCGCGACCACGGTCCGTCTGGACGGCGGGGTGGCGATGACCACCGATGGGCCGTTCATCGAGGGCAAAGAGGTCGTGTCGGGGTTCACCGAGATCGACGTCGCGGACCTGGACGAGGCGCTGCGGATGGTCAGGACGTGGCCGGCCTGCCCCGTCGTCGAGATCCGTCCGGTCGCCGAAATGTGAACGCAGATGTGAGTACCGAGGACGAGCTGGCCCGCGTGGTGCGTGACCACGCGGGCCGGCTGGCCGGATCGTTGGTGTCGCTGCTCGGGGACTTCTCCGCGGCCGAGGACCTGGTCCAGGACGCGGTCGAGATCGCGCTCCGGCGCTGGCCGGTCGAGGGCATCCCGGATCGGCCGGACGCCTGGCTGTTCACGGTCGCCAAGCGGCGCGGTCTCGACGTACTGCGTCGTCAGCAGAACTACCGCGCCAAGCTGGCCGAGCTCCAGCACCAGGACGAGCAACCAGCTGCGTCGGATGATCGACTGCGGCTGATCTTCACCTGCTGCCACCCGGCCCTCGCGCGCGAGGCGCAGGTTGCCCTCACGCTGCGGGTCGTGTGCGGCCTGACGACCGCACAGATCGCGGCGGCGTTGCTGGCCAAGGAGACCGCCGTCGCGCAACGCATTACGCGGGCGAAGCGCAAGATCACCGACGCCGGCATCCCGTACCGGATCCCGCGCGACGACGAGCTGCCCGAGCGCCTCACCGAAGTACTGACCGTCATCTACCTGCTCTTCAACGAGGGCTACCTCTCGAGTACGGCGGAGCGCGCGCACTCCCGCGACCTGGTCGACGACGCCGAATGGCTGACCGCGCTACTCCACGGGCTCCTGCCCAACGAACCCGAGGCCGCCGGTCTGCTCGCTCTGATCCGCCTGCACCGAGCCCGTACGGCGGCCCGCTTCACACCCGCCGGCGAACTCGTCCTGCTCGAGGACCAGGACCGTACGCTCTGGGACCAAACCGCCATCGCCGAGGCGACAGCCCTCCTCACAAGGACGGCCCACCGTCACCACGCGCCCGGCCCGTATCAGTTGCAGGCCGCCATCGCCGCCTGCCACAGCGAGGCGCCGACCTGGGCCGAGACCGACTGGCGGCAGATCCTCGTCCTGTACGACATGCTGCTCACTCTGCAGCCGAGTCCCGTGACCTGCCTGCACCGCTCGGTCGCGCTCTCCTTCGTAGAGGGTCCGGCGGTCGCTCTCGCGGAAGTCGACCGGCTCGCACTCGACACGTATCCGTTGTTCCACGCGACCCGCGCGCAGTTCCTCCGCGACCTCGGCCGCGACGCCGAAGCACACGTCGCCGACGAGCGTGCCGCGGAGCTGACCGCCAATCCGGCGCAACTCGACCTGTTGCGCGAGCGCCTGGCCCGCTGAACCAGCATCCTTGCTCCATGGGAGCTCAGGGGCGGGGCGAACGGTTGTGGTTTCTCGACTGGTTGCGGGTGCTGGCGGTTCTCGGGGTGTTCGTGTTTCACACCCTGCGGCCGTTCGACGACGGCGACTGGCACGTGAAGAACGCGGAGACCAGCGAGGGGATCTCGATCGCGATCGCCTTCCTCGGTCTGTGGGGGCTGGCGTTCTTCTTCATGATCTCCGGATCGGCTGCCTGGCTGGCGTTACGGTGGCGGACCGCGGTGCAGTTCCTGAAGGAGCGGTCGCTCCGCTTGCTCGTACCGTTCGTGGTCGCGTACGTGCTGCTCTCACCGTTGCAGTACTTCATCGAGGAGCGCCACAAGGGCCGATCGACGCAGTCGTTCTGGACATTCTTCAGTGATCTCGCCGGAGATGCACCGCTATGGTTGCGCGACACCTACCACCTCTGGTTCCTCGTCTATCTCATCCAGTTCGCCGTCCTCGGGCTGCCGTTGTTCGTCCTGCTGCGCGGCCGGACGGACTGGATCGCGCGTCGATGTCAGCGGCGCGGTTCGATCCTGCTCCTCGCCGTACCGCTGGTGCCGGTGCATCTGCTGCTGCTCGCCGCGCCGGGGCCGGAGCACGGGTGGGGCGAGTTCGTGTTCTTCTTCGACTTCTTCGTCGTCGGGTATCTGGTGATGTCGGACGAGCGGCTGATGGCAGCGGTACGACGGGACGCCGCACCCGGGCTGATCCTCGGCCTGGGCGCCTTCCTGATCGGCGTCTTCACCGGGATCATCGACTTCCTCGACGGGTGGTGGCCGGACCCCGGGTACTCGTGGCAGTACCTGTGGTACTCACCACTGATCACGTTCGCCGTCTGGGGCTGGCTGGTCGCCGTCCTCGGTTTCGGCATGCGCGCGGCCGCCTTCCAGCGCGCAGTCCCGACCCCGCTCGCCCGCGCCGCGATGCCGTACTTCATCGTCCACCAGCCGGTCATCCTCGCGATCGCGTTCTTCGTCGTGCAGTGGGACGCCGCGATCTGGACGAAGTACGCCGTACTCCTACCGTCCGCCTTCGTCGTCTCCGCCGCACTGGCCCTGCTCGTCTCGTCCCTGCCCGGAGTCCCGGTCCTGTTCGGCGTCAAGCGTGTCGAATCCACGGCCGCGCCGATCGTCAACAGGTCGGAAGCATCCGACTGACTAGGAGACTGGGGCAATGGGAACGATCGTCACGAAGATCGAGGTCGAGCGGAAACCGGACGAGGTGTTCGCCTACGTCACCGATCCGAACCACTTCACCGAGTGGCAGGCCAACGTCACCGGCGGACACCTCGAAGGCGGGGAACCGGTCGTCGGCGCGAAGTGCCTGACGCGGCGCAAGATCGGCGGCCGGGAGCGGGACGTGACGTCGCGGCTGACCGAGTTCGACCCGCCGCGGGCGTGGGCGGTGCACGGTGACGAGGGACCGATCCGTTCCACGGTCAGGGTGTCGGTCGAGCCGATCGCCGGCCGCGACGCCAGCACGGTGACGATCGACCTCGACTTCCAGGGTCACGGCATCGGCAAGCTGATCGTGCCGCTGATGGTGATTCCGCAGTCGCGCAAGGAGATGGTGCAGAACATGGCCCGGTTGAAGACCAACCTGGAGCGCTAGACGCTGCGCAGTACCGACACGACGATGCCGAGGATCGATGCGTTGTCGCCGTCGATGACCTCGTACGCCGGGTTGCGCGGCTCGAGGTACACGTGGCCGTTGCGGCGACGGTAGACCTTGACCGTCGCCTCTTCGTCGATCATCGCGGCGACGATCTGGCCCGAGTGCGCCTCGGTCTGCTGGCGGACGACGACGATATCGCCGTCGCAGATCGCAGCGTCGATCATCGACTCACCACGGACGCGCAGCCCGAACACCGTGCCGCGTCCGGTCAGCCCGCGGGGGAGTTGCATGACGTCGTCGACGTGCTCGATTGCGGAGATCGGCGTACCGGCCGCGATGTCGCCGACCACCGGCACCGGGACGTTGTCGTCACTCGTGGCCTGCGTGCCCGACTCCTGCAGGAACATCCGGACGTCGATCGGCCGCGACACCGACGGACTCCGGCGGAGGAAGCCCTTCTCCTCGAGGCTGGCCAGGTGCTTCGACACCGAGGACGACGAGCGCAGCCCGACCGCGTCACCGAGCTGCCGGCTGCTCGGCGGGTACCCGTGCCGCGTCACCCAGTCGCGGATCACCACCAGGATCCGTTGCTGCCGCTCCGGAAGAGCCGCGGTGTCGAGGTCGCCGAACAGGTCGAGATCAGTCACCGCAGAACCCTATAGCTCCCCGACCTAAAACCTGGTGAGCCCCGCGCGCAGTTCGTGGCAGGGTGCGGGCATGGTTGGTCCTTCGGCTGAAGTCCTCGATGCGTTCGCGCTCACCGAGCCCGCGGTCCTGCTGCCGGGTGGGCAGGGGGAGACGTGGCGCTCCGGATCCGTCGTGCTGAAGCGCGCAGAGTCGGAGAGCGTGTGGCGGGCTGAGGTGTTGGCCAAGCTGCCGGAGTCCTCGCTGTTTCGCGTACCTCGGCCGGTGCAGAGTCGGAGTGGCGAATGGGTCGCGTTCGGGTGGGAGGGCTCCGAGCTGCTGGCTGGGGCGACCGATGTCCGGCGACAAGATGAGGTGTTGCGGGCGGCCGAGGCTTTCCATGCGGCTGTCGCCGACCTGCCGCGGCCCGACTTCCTCGACGGGCGGAGCGATCCATGGTCCGACGGCGATCGGGTCGCGTGGGGCGAGCAGTCGTACGACGGGAGTCCGGCGTACGTCGAATTGGCCGGGCCGCTGGTCGATGCCTGGCGACCGGTCGAGCTGGTGGACCAGGTGGTGCACGGGGATCTGCCGGGGAACGTGATGTTCGCCGACGGGCTCCCGCCAGCGATCATCGACTGGCCGGTGTACTGGCGACCGCCTTCGTGGGCGTCGGCGGTCGCCGTAGCCGACGCGCTGTGCTGGTACGACGCCGAACCGGCCCTCGCGGAACGGTGGTCGCATCTGCCGGAGTGGGGGCAGATGCTGATCCGCGCGCTCATCTATCGGATGGCGACCGACGACCTGGCCGGCGGCGCCGCGACCTGGACCGAGGCCCGGCGCTCGGGTTACGCGCCGGTGATCGAGCTCGCGCTCTCGTACGCCGGCTGATCAACAGCCGACCGCCGCGCGCGCCCGGCCGCGCAGACCGCGAGCGGAATGGTGCCGAAGGCAAGTACTCCGAGTCCGGCGCCGATCCACCCGACCGACGAATACCCGGCGCCCGCGTCCAGCGCGAGCCCGCCGAGCCACGGACCGACCGTGATCCCGACGTTGAACGCGGAGATGTTGAACGCCGCGGCCAGTGTCGGCGCGGAGCCGGCGACGCTGAACACCCGCGAGTTCACCGCTGGGTTCGTTGCGAACCCGAACGTGCCGACCGCGATAATCGCCGGTACGGCGAGCCACGGCGTACCCGTCGCGAGTGCGAGCACGACCGCCGCGACGATCACCCCGGTCAGGCTGAGGACCAGCGTGCTGAACGGACGCCGGTCCGCCGTCCGTCCGCTGACCGTGATGCCGATCAGCGCGCCGACGCCGTACAGCGCCAGGATCGCGGGGACCCAGCCGTCCGACAGTCCTGTGGTCTCGGTGAGCAGGGGAGCGAGGTAGCTGAAGATCACCAGGATCGCGCCGGTCGACAATGCCGTGGTGCCGTACGCGAGCCACAGCTGCGGATTCGCCATGCTGCGTACCTCGTGCCGCAGCTCGGGAGTGCGCTCCGCCCGGCCGCGCGGGATCGTCGCGACGATGCCGATGATGGAGAGCGCCGACAGTACGGCGACCGCCCAGAACGCGGACCGCCAGCCGAGGTGCTGGCCGAGCAACGTTCCCGCGGGCAGGCCGACGATCGTGGCGACGGTGAGTCCGCCGGCCAGGATGCTCATCGCCTTGGCCCGCGCCTCCGGGCCGGCGAGTTCGATCGCGGTCACCGATGCGACCGCCCAGAACCCGGCGTACACGAACGCGCCGGCGACGCGGGTCGCGAGGAGTACGCCGTACGACGAGGTCAGTGCGCCGGCGACGTGGGTGAGCGCGAAGATCGCCAGGAACGCGAGCATCGCCGCGCGGCGGGACCAGCGCAGGGTGGTGACGGCCAGGATCGGCGCGCCGACGAGCATGCCGACGGCGAACGCCGAGATCAGCAGGCCGGCGGCCGGGATCGACACGCCCAGGTCGGTCGAGATCTCGGGAAGCAGGCCGGCCAGCATCAGCTCGGACGTGCCCTGGGCGAAGATCGCCAGGCCGAGCAGATAGACAGCGCGAGGCATGAGGTCCCTCTCGTAGTGGATCGTTCAGTGCAAAAGTGGGCAGAAATGATGCTCAGAAGCTGCGCAGGGTCGCTTCGACGACCGCCTGCTGCTCGGCGCGGTCGGCGCCACGCCGAGCGGCGACCCGCAGGCCGCCGAGAACAGTGAAGACGTATGTCGCGAGCCCGTTCGGGTCCTGCTCCGGGTCGACCTCACCATTGGTCTGCGCCGCGCGAATCGCGTTCGTCAGGGCGGCCAGCTTGGCCTCGTGGTCCCGGTCCAGCAGGTCGACGATCTCGGCGTCCTTCGGGCCGAGCTCCACGATCGTGTTGATGACGAAGCAGCCGGTCGGGTCGTCGGGCTCCGGCTCGACGGCGGTCCACAGGATCCGCCGGACCCGTTCCCGGATCGGTACGGCGGCGTCCTCGATCACCTCGAGCTGGGCCGCGGTGAACTGGTCGACGTACCTGCGGAGGGCGCGGTCGAACAGATCGCGCTTGCTGCTGAACGTGTTGTAGATGCTGCTCCGGCCGAGGCCGGTCGCCTCGCACAGGTCCTGCGTCGAGGTCGCTTCGTAGCCGGCCGTCCAGAACACCCGCATCGCGGCGTCGACGGCGCGATCCTCGTCGAATGTCCTCGGTCTCGGCATGTCAGCCACCATAGCACGTTATGGACCGATCGATCCAAAATGGGGTGGCCAACGGGTGAACCACCTGCGCCGATAGCATCCGGGCATCGAGGCGAGTGCCGGATGCTCTTCGACAAGAGCGCAGGTGCTCGCTTTCACTTGGGGGCTCTGATCGTCGATCATCTGGGGAGCACTGTGAGGTTGTTCAGACCTGGGGGGCTGGCACTCGCCCTCGCCCTGGTGGCGGGTCTCACCGCTACCACTTCAGCTGTCGCGGACGGGACCAAGACCGTCTCGTACCGCGGCTACCAAGTAACAGTCCCGGCCAACTGGCCGGTGGTCGACCTGACCGCCGACCCGACCGCCTGCGTCCGGCTCGACCAGCCGGCCGTGTATCTCGGCCGCAGTACGTCGCAGGCCAACTGCCCGGCGCATCTCGTCGGCCGCAGTTCCGGCCTGATCCTGGAGCCGCTGACGACGAACACGCCGTCCAGCGACGGTCTGCTCCGGCGTACGGTCACCGATGCCGGCGTGCTCGCGACCGCGTACTACGCACCGGGCGCGGAGAGCGCGGCGAGCGACGTACTCGCCACCGGTCGCGTCGTGACGAAGACACCGTCTGCCCGGGTCGCGGCGCCTGCCGCGGTCACCCCATCGGTGGTTGCTACCGGCAACTTCGCGGGCAACGGGTTCGACACCTGCGCCGCGCCGGCGCAGTCGTCGATGGATGCATGGCGCTCGGTCTACCAAGGGGTCGGCATCTACATCAGTGGCGGACTGCGTGCGTGTGCGCAGCCGAACCTGACCGCCGACTGGGTCGCCACGAACGCGAGCAAGGGCTGGCAGTTCCTCCTGATCGACGTCGGCTATCAGGCGCCGTGCACGACCTACAAGAGCCGGATGTCGTCGGTCGCGTCGACCGCTCTGACCCAAGGTCGCAACGCCGCGATCAACGCGGTCGCGGCTGCGCAGGCGCTGGGATTCGCCCAGCGGAGCGCGATCTACAGCGACATCGAGGCGTACACGTCGACGGCGGCGTGCAAGGCGGCCGTGCTGTCGTACCTGAGTGGGTGGACGCAGGAGCTGAACTCACGCGGGTATGTCGGCGGTGCGTATGTCGGTGCGGCGTCTGGTGGCGCTGACCTGAACAGCGCCTACACGAGCACGGCGTACACCCGGCCGGACAACATCTGGTTCGCCCACTGGGGATCGCCGGTCGGGACCAGCCGGTTCATCAACGCGGCGTACTGGAACAACCACCAGCGCGTCCACCAGTTCGCGGGCGACGTGAGTGAGACCAACGGTGGCGTGACGATGTCGATCGACAAGAACTACCTGAACCTGACCGCCCCGCCGCCACCGGTCACCAGCTTCACCGTCACCGGTGGGGTTGCGGCGGCCACCCTGCGCTGGACGAAGCCGGCGGGTGTGACGCTTGGCCAGATCATGGTTCGTAGTGCGGTCGGCTCGACCCCGCCGCCGTTGCCGACCTCCGGTACGGCGGTTTACAACGGCGCGGCCAGCCTGTTCACCCAGATCGGGCTGTCGAACTCGGCCAGCTACGCTTACCGCGTCTGGGTGAAGGACAGCAAGGGCAAGATCGGTCCCGGCGTGGACGTGAAGCTCATCGGGTCCAAGGCCACGATCGGGGCGAGTGCGGCCTCGATCATGTACACGCAGGCGGTGACGCTGTCGACGGCGGTGAGTCGGCTGGACGGCGTGAAGCTGGCCGGCGTACCGGCGGTGCTGTACGCGAAGGCGAAGAACGCCAGCAAGTGGACGACAGTCGGCACATTCACCACCGACTCCAATGGCATCGCCTCGACGTCGCAGAAGCCGGCCGTGTCGACGTACTACATGTGGGGCTACAACGGCGGTGGCGCTGTGCTCGGGACGCGGAGTACTGCTCCGCTGGTCCAGGTACACCCGGCGCTGTCGGCGTACCTCACTCCGGGCGCGATCAAGCTCGGCGCGTCGACGCTGCTGTACGGGTACCTGAACCCGCCGCACGCCGGCACGACGGCGTACCTGCAGAAGCGTTCCGGTACGACGTGGGTCGCGGTAACGACCGGAAAGCTGACGTCGAACGGGAAGTACGCGTTCAGCATCAAGCCGACCGCACGCGGAACCTACACGTACCGCGTGGTGTGGCTGGCCGACGCCGACCACCAGGGCACGCAGACCGCGTCGAAGGTGCTGACCGTCAGCTGAAGGGGAGGTCGGCCGCCGCACTCCGCGCGAGCTCGATCGCGTGTGCCGCAAGAGGTGAGTGCGTGCGGCCGGCCTGCCACAGCAAGAAGATCTCCCGCGCCGGGAGCTCCGGCGTGAGTTCGTGCAGCGTCAGGCTCGGGTCGTCACGCAGTACGGCGAGACGCGGCGCGAGCGCTGCGCCGAGACCGGCGCGGACCATCGCGAGCAACGCCTCGTTGCCCTCGGTACGGAATACGAACTGCGGGCGGATGTCGCGAGCACGCAGGAAGGCCTCGACCACCGCTTGATGGCAGATCGCCGGATGGGCGACCAGCGGCAGTCCGTCGAGCTTCTCGAGCGGGACCGGGCCGGCCGGGAAGTCGCCAGGGCGCGCGACCAGGACGTACGGGTCGTCCAGCAGCTTGAGATCCTCGATCGTGTCGTCGGTGCTGCCGTCGAAGAACATCAGATCGAGCCCGGTGAGATCGGGATCGTCGGTCTCCTCCTCGAACAGCCGGATATCGCAGCCCGGATGCGCATCGCGCAGACCGCGGATCACCTGCGGCAGCAGCGTGTTCGACACGGTCTGGAACGTGCCGATGTCGATCCGGCTGTCGCCGGCGCGGAAACGTTCTATCCCGTCGCTCAGCTCGTCCGCGCGGCGCAGCAGGTCGCGGGCATGCTGCAGCAGGACGGCGCCGAGCGGCGTGATCCGCACCGGCTTCGGCCCGCCGGGTCGATCGAACAGCGGACCGCGGGCGGCCTTCTCGAGGACTGCGATCTGCTGGCTGACGCTCGACTGGGTGTACCCGAGCCTGCTCGCGGCGCGGCCGAACGATCCCTCGTCGGCGACGGCAGCCAGTGTCGCCAGATGACGCAACTCGTACATGGCGGCACTCTATCGCCAACGGCGATCGCCTTGATAAGAATCAATCGCTTTTCACGATCACTTGCTGCCTTCTACGGTCGTCCGTATGGAGAACTTCTACTCGGTCAACGGCATCGAAATCTGCGCGGAGACGTACGGCGATCCGGCCGACCCCGCCGTCCTGCTGATCCACGGCGCCACCGCCTCGATGCTGTGGTGGGACAGCCGGTTGTGCACCGAACTCGCAGCCCGCGGGCGGTTCGTGATCCGCTACGACCAGCGCGACACCGGCCGGTCGACCTCGTTCCCGGTCGGGAAGCCGGGCTATGCGATGAGCTCTTTGGCCGGTGACGCAGTCGGCCTGCTTGATGTCCTTGGCATCGAGCGTGCGCACGTGGTTGCGCAGTCGATGTCCGGCGGCATCGCGTTGATCCTCGGCGTCGACTACCCGTCGCGCGTCGCTTCGCTGACCTTCGTTTCGACCAGCACCGGCGACGAGGGTCTGCCGCCACCGTCGGTGTCATATGCGGATACGCCTGACCTCGGCGACCCGGCTGCGGTCGAGGAGTACGTCGTACGGTCGATCGAGGCCGAGGCAGCGGGACATTTCGACGAGGCTGCCGCCCGTGATTTGGTGCGCCGGGACATGGCCCGGGCTCGCAACTACGAGGCGTCGCTGACGAACCATTTCGCGATGACCTTCGACGGCCCGCGCAACGGCGGCTTCGGCGATCTGACCATGCCGGTGCTCGTCATGCACGGGGATGCCGATCCGTTGCTGCCGTTGCCGCACGGTGAGGCGGTGCGTGACGCGGTGCCGGGCGCTCGGCTCGTGGTGCTCGACGGGATGGGGCACGGGTTGTCGGCGCCGTACTGGAAGTCCTTCGTGGACGAGGTGGCGTCATGAAGTTTGCGATCTGGCTGCCGTTGTTCGACGAGTTGTCCGATCCGCGGGAGATCGCTGGGCTGGCAGCGGCGGCCGAGGAGGCTGGCTGGGACGGGTTCTTCCTGTGGGACCAGCTGTGGTGGCGGGAGCCGGTCCGGCTGGTGTCGGATCCGTGGATCGCGATGAGCGCGATGGCGATGACCACCGAGCGGCTGCGGATCGGCCCGATGGTCTCACCGATCGCGCGCCGGCGGCCGACCAAGTTGTTGCGCGAGACAACGACCCTGGACCGGCTCTCAGGTGGCCGGTTGACGCTCGGGGTCGGACTGGGCAGCGACCGGTTCGCGCAGGAGTACTCGAAGACCGGCGAGGAGGTGAACGACCGGGTTCGGGCTGAGCGGATGGACGAGACGCTCGACATCCTCACGGCGGGTTGGACGGGAGAGCCGGTGGCGTATCGGGGCAAGCACTATTTGGTCGACGACGTGCAGTTCCTGCCGCGTCCGGTCGCCGGTCGGGTGCCGGTGTGGATCGCCGGCTTCCCCGGTAACGCGAAGCCGATCCGGCGAGCAGCGCGGTACGACGGCTTCTTCCCGGTCAACCTCACGTCGCCGGACCAGCTCGCCGAGCCGGCCGCCGTACTCCGGGATTTGCGCGGCAATCTGGACAATTACGACATCGCGGTGGCGCTGGAACCCGACGTCGATCCGCGCCCGTACGCCGACGCCGGGGCGACCTGGTGCCTGGTGGACGTCGACCCCACGACGCTGCGCCTGGCCGACGTACGCACGGTGATCGCGGCCGGTCCGCCGCGGTAAGGGGTGTTCCTCCCGGGGCCATAGGTGTCTAATCGAACCGTGGCCAGCGTCAGCGGACAGGCTGGGATCACCGAGCGCACCGGAGCGACTGCTGTCGGACTACGACGGCGGCCCCTGGGCCAGGTGATCGGCAAACTCTTGTCGACGACCGATCACAAGGTGATCGGCCAGTTGTACCTGATCACGTCGTTCATCTTCTTCCTGATCGGCGGCGTGATGGCGCTGATCATGCGCGCCGAGCTCGCGGAGCCGGGCCTGCAGATCGTGAACGAGGAGACGTACAACCAGCTCTTCACGATGCACGGCACGATCATGCTGCTGCTGTTCGCGACGCCGCTGTTCGTCGGGTTCGCCAACGTGATCATGCCGGTGCAGATCGGCGCGCCGGACGTGGCGTTCCCGCGACTGAACATGTTCAGCTACTGGCTGTTCCTGTTCGGCGGGCTGATCACGGTCGGGGCGTTTGTCACCCCGGGCGGTGCGGCCGACTTCGGCTGGACGGCGTACTCGCCGTTGTCGAACGAGGTCCGCTCGCCGGGTATCGGCGGCGACCTGTGGATCATGGGCCTGTGGATGGCCGGTCTCGGCACGATCCTCGGCGGCGTCAACTTCGTCACCACGATCATCACCATGCGGGCGCCGGGGATGACGATGTTCCGGATGCCGATCTTCTGCTGGAACATCCTGGTCACGTCGATCCTGGTGCTGATCGCGTTCCCGATTCTCGCGGCGGCGCTGCTGGTGCTGGAGGCGGACAGATCGCTCGGGGCGCACGTGTTCGATGCGTCGAACGGTGGCGCGATCCTCTGGCAGCACCTGTTCTGGTTCTTCGGGCATCCCGAGGTCTACATCATCGCGCTGCCGTTCTTCGGCATCATCACCGAGATCCTGCCGGTGTTCAGCCGGAAGCCGGTCTTCGGGTACATCGGCCTGGTCGCGGCGACGATGGGCATCGGTGCGCTGTCGATCGCGGTGTGGGCGCACCACATGTTCGTGACCGGCGCGGTGAATCTGCCGTTCTTCTCGTTCATGACGTTCCTGATCGCCGTACCGACCGGGGTGAAGTTCTTCAACTGGATCGGGACGATGTGGGGCGGCTCGCTGTCCTTCGACACCCCGATGCTGTGGGCCGTCGGCTTCCTCACGACGTTCCTCTTCGGTGGTCTGACCGGGGTCATCCTGGCTTCGCCGGCGTTGGACTACCAGCTGTCCGACACGTACTTCGTCGTTGCGCACTTCCACTACGTGGTCTTCGGGACCGTGGTGTTCGCGATGTTCGCCGGGTTCTACTACTGGTGGCCGAAGATGACGGGGCGGATGCTCGACGAGCGCTGGGGGAAGCTGCACTTCTGGCTGCTGTTCATCGGCTTCCACACGACCTTCCTGGTGCAGCACTGGTTGGGTGTCGAGGGCATGCCGCGCCGGTACGCCGATTACAAGTCATTCGAGGGCTTCACGACGTTGCACCAGGTGTCGAGTGTCGGTGCGTTCATCCTCGGCATCTCGACGCTGCCGTTCTTCTGGAACGTGTACAAGTCGCGCCGGCACCCGCTCGTCGAGGTGGACGATCCGTGGGGCTGGGGCCGGTCGCTGGAGTGGGCGACGAGTTGCCCGCCGCCGCGGCACAACTTCGACCAGCTGCCGCGGATCCGTTCGGACTCGCCGGCCTTCGACATGCACCACCCGGACATCGCGCTCTCGGAGTACGACACGAACCGGACCGACTCCGACGGTCTGCTCGACGCGGGCGAGGACCAGGGGCGGATCGGACACCTCAAGTCGACCGACCCCGACGACTAGCGCATGCGCTCGAGCAGGCGGGTCAGCTGCTCGTCGGTCTGCTGTGGTGACGGACTGCTGGATGCCAGCAAGTCGAGGGCTTGGGTGTATGCCTCGACGTCGTCGCGCTTGTCGAGGTACAGCGCGCTGGTCAGATGCTCCAGGTAAACGATGTCGGGCAGATCCCGCTGCGGGAACCGGAGCAGCGAGAACGCCCCACCGGTCGCGGCATGACCGCTGCTGGCGAGCGGGATGATCTGAAGCGTCACGTTGGGCCGGGTGATCGCTTCGCGGAGCGAGTCCAGCTGGTTGCGCAGGACCTCGGCGCCACCGATCGGACGATGCAGCACGGACTCCTCGATCACCGCCCAGAGCTTGAGCGGCGGCTCGCGGTCCAGCACCCGTTGCCGGCGGGTGCGCAGTGCCACGATCCTCTCGATCTCGGCCTCGGTCGGCACCCCGGAGGGCGTCAGCCGGGCGACGGCACGTGCGTACTCCGCGGTCTGCAGCAGGCCCGGGATGAATTGGATCTCGTAGGTGCGGATCAGGTCGGCGGCCGCCTCGAGCCCGAGATACGCGTCGAACCAGTCAGGCGTGACATCGCCGTACCGATGCCACCAGCCCGGGTCGTTGGCCTCGCGGGCGAGCTCCAGCAGCCGGTCCCGCTCGCGCGCCTCGTTGACGCCGTACAGCGTGAGGAGGTCGGCGACGTCGCGCTCCTTGAACCCGACCCGACCGAGCTCGAGCCGGCTGATCTTGGACTCCGACGACCGGATCGCCCAGCCGGCATCCGTCCGGGAGACACCGGCGCGCTCACGCAGCTCCCGCAGATGACCGCCCAGCATCATCCGCAGAGCCGTCGGCCCCACTACGCCTCGCCCCGCCATACACCCAAGCCTACATCATTTTCGAACAGGTGTTCCCATGCAATCTCAACCCACCCGGGAGCGCTGTACGGCGTCGGCGTGTGGTGACAGCTCGCCGGTGAGGTGATCGCAGTACGGCGTCCTGGTGGGCAGGTGCGGGATGCGGGAGCGCGCGTGGGTGGGCGTCGGCTAGTCGCGTAGGTATTCGGCTCGCCAGCGGAGGATTGTCGGGTCGCTCGGGCTGGGCGCCTGGTCCAGTTGGATCAGGTGAAGATCTGGGGCGGTGAAGGACTGGATGGCCGCGCGAGTGAGGGGCCAAGGCGGACCCTGGACCTCCTCGTCCGGTTGGGTGTCCGGGCGGGCGGCGGCTATGACCAGGAGGGTGCCGCCGGGGGCTACCAGTTCCGTGACTTGCTTGATGGCGGTGGGTTGCACGTGGATCGGCAGCGCTTGGACGGTGTAGATCTCCAGGACCAGGTCGAAGGCGCGGTGCCAGTCCGCCGGCGGGGACAGGAGGTCGGCGACGATGTAGTGGGCCTTGGAGTCCGGGTGGTTGCGGTGGGCCGTCTGGATCGCGGTGGGGGAGATGTCGAACGCGGTCGTGTCGTACCCGCGGTCCGCGATCAGCTCGGCGTCCCACCCTGTCCCGGCGCCGATCACCACCGCGGTCTTCCCAGCACCATCCGGCTGCGACTCGTCGACCCAGTCGATCAGCTGCTGGTGCGCCGTCCCGCGGTCCCACGGCACCACAGCAGACCCTTCCGCCGCCGCGGCGTACAGGTGCTCGAACCAGCCCGTCGCGTCGTCGCGGTCGAGCGACTCCCGCGCGATCCGCCGAGAGGCGACGTCAGGATCCTCACTCATCACTCGCACCCTCTTCAGTGAGCCCGACATGGATCGCACGCACGGTCTGCACCGTATCAACGTCCGCAGGCCGCTTGTCCTCCCGATAACGAATCACCCGCGCGAACCGCAACGCCATCCCCGCCGGATACCGCGGCGACGTCTGCACCCCGTCGAACGCGATCTCCACCACCACCTCCGGGCGAAGGTAGACGGCCCAGTCGTCCCGCCGTACGGCGAGTTCCTGGAAGCGCTCGGTCTGCCAGCGGAGCAACTCGTCGGTCAGCCCCTTGAACGTCTTCCCGAGCATCACGAACTCGCCGGTCTCCTCATCGCGCGCACCGAGGTGCAGGTTCGACAACCAGCCCGTCCGCCGCCCGTGGCCCCACTCCGCCGCGAGCACGAGCAGATCCAGCGTATGCGTCTGCTTGACCTTCACCCACCCGGACCCGCGCCGCCCCGCCTCATAAGGCACGGTCAACGACTTCACCATCACACCCTCGTGCCCGCGCCGCACCGCATCCGCGAAGAACGCCTGCCCCGCCTCAGCGTCATCGGTCACGAGCCGCGGGACCCGCCGCTCCTCCGGCACCAGCTTCGACAGCCACTCCTGCCGCGCGGCTCCGTCGAGCCCGAGCAGATCCTGGCCGTCCTGATGCAGGATGTCGAAGAAGTACGGCGTGAGCGGCACGGACTCCGGCCCCGTCGCCGCACGCGTCGCCGTCCGCGACCCGGTCACCTGGAACGGCTCCGGCCGCCCGTCCGGCCGCAGCGCGATCAGCTCACCATCGAGCACGACCTGCTCGGCCTCCAGCTCGAGCACGGCCCGAACCACCTCCGGCACCCGCGCCGTGATGTCGTCCAGCGTCCGCGTATAAACCACGACGTCCGAGGCCTTCCGATGCACCTGGATCCGGATCCCGTCCAGCTTCCACTCGAGCGCAGCCGGCGTACCGGTCTTCGTCAACGCCTCCGCCACCGTCGTGGCCGACTGCGCGAGCATCGGCTGCACCCCACGCCCGACCTCGAGCCCGAACTGCGCCAGCCCCGCCTCGCCCTCGGTCAGTACGGCGACAGCGACCGGAGCAGCTGCTCCGCGCAGCATCGCCGCGGCCCGGATCTTGTCCAGCGGAATCCCGGTCGCCCGTGCGACCGCGTCCGCCATCACGCCGTCGAGGGCACCCTGCCGCAGCTCGCCGCCCACAAGCTGGCGGAGGAACCACTGCTCATCCGCCGTCGCCCGCGCGAACAGCCCGTCCACGGCCTCCCGCCGCCGGGCCTGCACGCCGGTGCCCGACATCTCGGCCAGCTCCGCGAACGCCTGGTCGACCTCCTCGACCGTCAGTGACGGGTCGGCGGCCGGCTCGGGCGCATCCGCGAGCGTCCGCCAGCCGACGCCCGTCCGGCGCTGCCGCAGCTCGCCGGACAGGTACGTCACGACGATCTCGATCTCGGCGGGTTCTGTGGCCTTGGACAACAATCCGGCGATGAACTCCGCCTTCTTCAGCCGCGATCTGGTCCCGGCCAGCGCGGCCGACGTCGTGACCACCTCGGAGAGCAACATGAATCCAGTCTGGCCTATGGCACCGACAGGTTGGCTTTCACAACTTTCGAAGCGACCCCGGCATCGAGGAGATTGAGTGAAACTCAATGCCTAAGGGGGAACGACTATGCGAAAGATGATTGCGGCAGCGGCAGGCCTGCTCCTGGCCGCGCCCGTCCTCACAACTGCCACGACGGCGGTGGCGGCGCCTACGGCCACCGCTTGCTCTATCCAGGCCGGCTCGGTGACCGCGGGCAAGGACCTCGTGGACAAGTACGTCAACGCGACCTCGCCGATCTCGGTCAAGCCGGTCGACACGATGGCGAAGCAGCCGTTCTCAGGAGCCGTCGCCCTGAGCAGCGAGTGGGTCTGGGACGACGACTTCGACGACAACACCGCGCTGACCGGCGACGTCGTCACCGGCGGCGTGCTGTACGACGGCGGCCTGCTCACCCAGAAGGGGACCGACGGCAAGGTCGTCAGCAACCAGATGACCCGCATCGGCGGCGGCTGGAACGACTTCCGCACCCTGACCAAGTCCTGGTCGGCGGACGGCGGCAGCAACTCGAGGACGTACGCACTGCGCAACGATGGCGTGCTCTACCGGTGGTTCGTCAGCGAGGTCAACGGCAAGCCCGTCTGGCGCTCCGCGGGTTCGTACGCCGGGTTCGCGTCGGTGAAGGCGGTCGCGCTGATCAGCCGGACGTCGACGTACGACACGCTGCTGGCGACGACTCGTGGTGGTGCCCTCTACACGATCCGCATTCCGCTGACCTCGCCGATGAAGCCGGTCGTGAAGGCGCTGCGGACCAGCACCTGGCAGGGCTTCGAGTCGCTGCTGACAACCCGCTGCGGTCAGTACGGCACGCTGCTGCTCGGCATCGACAAGGACACCGGTTCGGCGTACCTGTACGCCGTTGGTCACGCCAACGGAACCGCGACCGTCATCAACAGCCTCGGCAAGGTGCCCGGGACGTTCGACGACCCGGTGAACTACAGCTGGGCGAGCTTCGTCGACCCGCCGCTGAACGGCGAGTGACCCTCAGGGCGCCGGCGGCAGGTCGTCGAGGAAGTCCGACGTCGGCGTGAAGAAGAGGCCACCCGTGACCGCGGTCGAGAAATCGAGCAGCCGGTCATGGGTGCCCTCGGGTACGCCGATGAACATCCGGCGGAGCATCAACTCCGTCACCGCCGGGGTCCTCGCGTAGCCGATGAAGTAGGTGCCGAACTCCTGCGCGCCGATCGTGCCGAACGGCATGTTGTCGCGCAGGATCTGCAACTGGTTGCCGTCCTCGTCCTCGATCACGTTCAGCACGATGTGTGCGTTGGCCGGCTTCTTCGCGTCGGGGAACTCGATATCGTCGAGCTTGGTCCGGCCGACCGCGGCCTCCTGCTGCTCGACGGTCAACGCGTTCCACGCCTTCAGGTTGTGCAGGTACTTCTGCACGATCACATAACTGCCGCCCTGGAAGTCGGGGTCCTCGTCACCGATGAGTACGGCGGCCTGTGCGTCGGAGCCGGTCGGGTTCTCGGTCCCGTCGACGAAGCCGAGCAGGTCGCGCATCTCGAAGTACTTGAAGCCGTGTACTTCGTCGACGACCGTGGCGGCGCCGTCGAGCAGGTTCATGATCTGGCCGGCCAGCTCGAAGCACTGGTCCTGGTGGGCGGCCCGGATGTGGAAGAGCAGGTCGCCGGGTGTGGCTGGAGCGTGATGGGTCGCGCCCTTGAGCTCGATGAACGGGTGCAGCTCGGCGGGCCGAGGACCGCTGAAGAGACGGTCCCAGACCTCGGAGCCGATGCTGGTGACACAGGACAGGTTGCCGTTCGGCACGCGGAAGCCGACCGAGCGCACGAGACCGCTCAGCCGCTCCAGGAGATCGCGGGTCCGGTCCTCGCCACCTTCGTCGACCTGGACGACAAGGAAGATGGCCGAGCCGCTGAGCGGCATCAGCACGGACTGCGGCAGCGCATCCGTCGACCTGGATGTTTCCGGATCAGTAACCACCGTGTTTTTCCCTCCGTCTGCTTGGCCCGATCTTCTAGAGTCCAGTCATGGACCCGCAACAGCCCGGACCGCCACCTCAACAGCAACAGCAACCGGGCCCATACTCCCAGCCGGGGCAGTACCCACCGCCCCCGCCCCACGCCGCCCCGTACCCGGAGCAGTGGGGCGCACCGCCGCCCCACCCTCAGCAGTGGGGTGCGCCGGCGCCGTACCCGGTCCAATATGCCTACCGCGAGCCCCGAATCATCCCCGCCCCGCCGGGTACGCCGTTCCACCGGCTCGCTCGTACTCCGAAACACGCGTGGTGGCGCCCGATCGTCGGGACGCTGCTGCTCGGCGCCTTCGTCCTGTTCCTGACGACCGGCGTCGTCGTCGCCTGGACGATCGTGCACCGCGTCGTCGCCGGCCCGTTCCCGACTCCGAGCGGCTCGGACATCTTCCCGAGCGACACCGAGAACCTCGCGGTCACGCTGGTGATGCTCGGCATCCTGACCCCGTGCGTCGGGCTGGCCGCGTGGGTCGTCCAACGCCGGCCGTTCTGGAGCGTCGCCTCGGTCCTGAACAAGATCCGCTGGCGCTGGCTGCTGTTGTGCTGCGTTCCTGCCCTCGGGTACCTCGCGCTGTCGTACGCGATGGGGCTGCTGGTCGATGCGATCTTCCCGCCCGATGACGCGATCGGGAACGACGGCGGGTCGTGGATCGGGTTCGGGGCGTTCGTCGTACCGGCGCTGGTGATCCTGTTCCTGGTGCCGTTCCAGTCGGCGGCCGAAGAGTTCATCTTCCGCGGCTGGCTGATCCAGGCGGTCGGCGCGTACGGCCCGGACAACCCGAACGGTAGGGCCCGCTGGCTGCGGACGGTGTTCCGGTCGCCGTGGCCGGGCATCGTGATCGGGGGTGCGGCGTTCGTGTCGGCGCACGGCTACACCGGGTGGGCGATGGCCGACGTGTTCCTGTTCGCGATCACCGTCGGTTGGCTGACGGTCCGGACCGGGGGACTGGAGGCGGGGATCGCGCTGCACGCGCTGAACAACCTGCTCGCGTTTATGTTGCCTGCAGCAACTGGTCAGCTGTCCGGCTGGGACGAGCAGGGCGGCGCACCGTGGACGTTGCTGGTCTCGGACATCCCGTGCCTCGCGTTCTACGCGTTCGCGATCACCTGGCTCGCTCGCCGGCAGCAGGTCGCTCGGGTGAGCTGAAAACCACGCGAGAACTGTCGGTCGGCTCTGGCAGGCTTTGCCGGGTGACGAACGCGAAGATCGAGGCCGTCCTGTTCGACTGGGGCGGCACACTGGCAACCTGGCACGACATCGACCTGCACGAGACCTGGCGAGCCGTCGCCACGGTGCTCGACGAGGCGCAAGCCGACGAGCTGGCGGCCCGGCTGGTGGCGGCCGAAGGGTCGATCTGGCGGCGCTCGCGGGACGAGCATCTGAGCAGCACGCTCGAAGAGGTGTGCAAGCTGGCCGACGTGGTGATGAGCCCGGCCGCCCAGGCGGAGTACGACCGGCAGTGGGACCCGCACACGGAGCTAGATCCGGATGCGATCGACACCCTGCGGGAGCTGAGGGCGCGTGGGCTGAAGATCGGCGTACTGTCCAACACGATCTGGCCACGCCTGCGGCACGAGGAGATCTTCGCCCGCGACGGCGTGCACGAGCTGCTCGACGGCGCGGTGTACACGAGCGAGATCCCGTACACGAAGCCGCACCCGGAGACGTTCCTGGCGGCGATGCGCGCGGTCGGGGTGTCGGAGCCGTCCCGGTGCCTGTTCGTCGGCGACAGGCTATTCGACGACGTCTGGGGCGCGCAGAACGTCGGCATGCGGGCCGCTCACCTGCCACACAGCGCGATCCCGACCGAGCAGATCGGCCACACCGAAGGTACGCCGGACGCCACCATCCAGCGCCTCTCGGAGCTCCCCGCGCTGATCGATAGCTGGAACTGACCCCAGACATACCGAAGGACCCCCGAGCCGGATCGCGGCTCGGGGGTCCTGAGGGGTTTCGGAGTGGGTGTTACGCGGCCAGCGTCGGGTCTGCCATCAGGCGCAGGCGCCCCAGCGCCTCACGCTCGATCTGGCGGACTCGCTCCGCCGAGATGCCGTGCACTGCGCCGATGTCGGCCAGCTTGGCCTGGCGGCCGTCGTGCAGGCCGTACCGACGCCGGATCACGTCCGCCGACCGCGGGTCGAGCTGGTCGACCAGGCTGAACAGACCCGAACGGTCGGACGCGTCCGCGACCAGCTGGTCCGGACCCGGCGCGGTCTCGGCCGCGATCAGGTCACCCAGCGAGGTCTCGCCCTCGTCGTCGACCGGGCTGTTCAGGCTGATGTGGTCCCGGCCGATGCGGATCAGTTCAGTGACCCGCTCCTCGTCCAGTCCCAGCTCCGCCGCGATCTCGTCGATCTCCGGCTCGCGCCCGAGCTTGCGCTCCAGCGTGCGCCGCGCCGACCCGATCTGGTTCAGCTGCTCCACCACGTGCACCGGCAGCCGGACCACTCGGGCCTGCTGCGCGATACCGCGGGTGATGGCCTGCCGCACCCACCAGGTCGCGTACGTCGAGAACTTGAAACCCTTCCGGTAGTCGAACTTCTCCACCGCGCGGATCAGTCCCGTGTTGCCCTCCTGGACCAGGTCCAGCAGCGGCATCTGGGACCGCCCGTAGCGGCGGGCGATCGACACCACGAGCCGGAGGTTCGCGGTCACGAACCGTTGCTGCGCGCGCCGGCCTGCTTCGGCCAGCCACTCCAGCTCCTCCTCCGTGGCATATTTGGGCGCTCCGCCCTTCTTACGTCCAACCCGCCCCTCGGCCAGCAGTTGCTCCGCAAGGAGTCCTGCTTCGACCGTCTCAGCGAGCTCGACCTCTTCCTCAGCCGTCAGCAAAGGCGTACGCGCGATCTCTTCGAGATAGAGACCTACACTGTCCTTGCCGTCGATACCGTCGTCCGTCGACCGGACACGAGCCATGCGAGCCACCGAAACTCCCTTCGTCGTTACATGGAGAGCAACGCTCGAGTAGGGTTCAAGATTCCGGTACCAGTGTGTAAACACCCTGAAGGTTCCCTGAGAGTTCCCGGCAGTGATTCCGCCGTGGAAACCGGTGTCCCGCAGCCCCGCTGCGATATTCAGCCCGACACCCCGTGCCTAACCTGAGAATCCGTGCAGAAAACCGCCTCCGGATGTGTTGCACAACACACGTCCGGAGGCGGAAATTCCCTCTTTTCGGGTCGGTTCTCAGCTGAGGCCGAGCGTGTCCAGCTCCCAGGCCAGCGAGAACGCGACCTCACGCCAGGCGTCGTACCGCCCGCTGCGGCCGCCGTGACCGGCATCCATTTCGGTCTTCAGCAGTACGTCGGTGTCGCCGGTCGCGGTGGCGCGGAGTTTCGCCACCCACTTCGCCGGCTCGACGAAGAACACCCGGGTGTCGTTGAGGCTGGTGATCGCCAGGATGCGCGGATAGTGCTGCGCGGTGACGTTTTCGTACGGCGAGTAGGACTTCATGTACTCGTAGACGGCTTTGTCCTCGAGCGGATTACCCCATTCCTCCCACTCGATCACGGTCAGCGGCAGCGACGGGTCGAGGATCGTGGTCAGTGCGTCCACGAACGGGACCTCCGCGACGACTCCGCCGAATGCTTCCGGAGCCAGGTTCGCGATCGCGCCCATCAGCAGACCGCCGGCGCTGCCGCCCTGCGCGACGATCCGTGCCGGCCTCGTCCAGCCGGCCTGCACCAGGTGTTCCGCGGCCGCGATGAAGTCGGTGAACGTGTTCCGCTTGGTGAGCATCTTGCCGTCGTCGTACCAGTGCCGGCCGAGCTCGCCGCCGCCGCGCACGTGTGCGATCGCGAACACCACGCCGCGGTCGAGCAGCGACAGCCGCGGGATCGAGAACCACGGATCCATCGACGACTCGTACGACCCGTAGCCGTACAGCACGACCGGCGCGTTCCCGTCCTTCGCGACGTCCTTGCGCGCGACCATCGAGATCGGCACCTTCGTCCCGTCCGGCGCCGTCGCCCACTCGCGGTACTGCGTGTACGCGGTCAGGTCCACGCCGCCGAGCACGGGCTGCTGCTTCAGCAGTCGCCGCTCGCCGGTCGCGACATCCACGTCGTACGTCGAACCCGGCGTGACCAGCGACGTGTACCCGAAGCGGTACCGGGTGTCGTGCCACTCGTCGTTGCGCCCGGGGGAGACCGTGTAGATCGGCTCGTCGAACTCCAGTACTTCGGGATCGCCGAAGCTGCCGTCCGACCGGCGCATGATCGCGAGCTCGGTCAGCGCGTTGCGGCGCCGGTACAGGATCACGTGGTCGGCGAACGCGTCGGTGCCGAGCAGCCGGCTCGTCTCGTCGCCCTCGATCAGCGTGGTCCAGTCGCCGGGGGAGTCGAGCGGCGCGGAGGCCAACGAGAAGTTGGCGGCGTCCGCGTTGTGCGTGATCAGGAGCTGGTCGCCCGCGTGCTCGACGTCGTACTCGACACCCTCGCGGCGCGGCCGTACGACGACCGCCTCGCCCGTCGGGTCGCTTGCGTCGAGCAGCCAGACCTCGCTGGTGAGCTTGCTGCCGAGCGCGATCATGATCGCCTGCTCGTTGCGGGTGAGGTCGACGCCGACCCAGAACCGCTCGTCCGGCTCCTCCATCACCAGTACGTCGTCCGTGGCGCCGAGTGCGTGCCGCCAGACCTGGTACGGGCGCCAGGCGTCGTCGACCTTCGTGTAGAAGATCGTCGAGCCGTCCGCGGACCAGGCCGAGCCGTAGTGCACCTCGGGCAGCTCGTCTGGCAGCAGCTCGCCGGTGCTCAGGTCCTTGATCCGCAGCGTGAACCGCTCGTCGCCCTTGAGGTCGACGGAGTACGCGAGCAGGCGGCCGTCGGGGGAGACGTCGACAGTGCCGAGCGAGAAGAACTCGGAGTCGCCGGCCACCTCGTTCCCGTCCAGCATCACCTCTTCGCCGGCGATCTCGCCGTCGGTCGCGGGCGGCTCGTCGCCGTCCACCTTGACCCGGCAGTGCAGGGAGTACTGCTGGCCCTCGATCGTGCGCGAGTAGTACCAGTACCCGCCGCGCCGCGCCGGAACGCTCAGGTCGGTCTGCAGCGTCCGGTCCGAGATCTCCTTGAAGATTGCCTCACGCAACGATTCCAGATGCGCCGTCCGCGCCTCGGTGTACGCGTTCTCGGCACGCAGGTACCCCAGCACCTCGTCATCGGTCTTGTCCCGCAACCACTCGTACTCGTCGACGAACACATCGCCGTGATGCACCCGCTCGACCGGCTTGCGGGCAGCAACCGGCGGCGTAACAGAAGAAGTCTCGGACATGCCGCGAGACTACCCGGCGAGATTCAGATCGAGTACGTCGCGACGACTGGCGCGTGGTCGCTCCAGCGTTCGGCGTACGTCGGGGCGCGGTCGATGACGCAGCTGTTGGCCGCCGAGGCCAGCTCGGGGGAGGTGATCTGGTAGTCGATGCGCCAGCCGGCGTCGTTGTCGAAGGCCTTGCCGCGCCAGGACCACCACGAGTACGGGCCGGGTCCTTCGCCGCCGAAGCGGCGGCCGAGGTCGACCCAGCCGGCCTCGAACAGGCGGTCCATCCAGGCGCGTTCCTCTGGCAGGAAGCCGCTCTTCTTGCGGTTGGCCTTCCAGGCCTTCAGGTCCTCCTCGCGATGGGCGATGTTCAGGTCGCCGCACATCAGCACGTGCCGGCCGTCGGCGCGCAGTTCGGTCAGCCGGGCGGTGATCGCGTCGAGGAACGCGTACTTCTCCTCCTGCCGCGGCGGCGTCTCGAACTCGCCGGTGAACACGTACGTGCTCACCGCGGTCAGCGTCGAACCGTCATCCAGTACGACGTCCGCCTCGACCCACCGCCCGCATCCGGCGAACCGCTCCGGACCGATCTCGCCGCGCTCGTCCTTGATCGGCCGCCGGCTCGCGACCGCGACACCGGCGCGTCCCTTGTGCCCATCGATCGCAGGCTCGGCATGCGCGATGTTCCAGTCGCCGCCGAGCAGCTCCCGAAGTACGTCGTCCGTCGCCCGCACTTCCTGCATCAGCAACAAGTCCGGATCCGTGTCGTCCAGCCACGGCTGCATCCCGCGCCGGAAGGCGGCCCTGATCCCGTTCACATTCACCGTGGCAACCGTCAGCACGCGGGAACCTTACCCTCTGTGGTGCCCCGGCTTGACGACCATGAGCCAGCACGACCAGCCAGAGCAGCGCGAAGATCCCGGACGTCATCGACAGCAGCTTCGCCTTCGACAGCACGGCACTGCGCTCCTCGGCCGTCCCGCCTGCGGCCGCCAGCACCTTCGACTGCGCGGGCGCGACGAGGTAGGCGAGCACCAGCGCCGCGACGAGTGTCAGCACGATCGAGATGATCAGCCAGGCCTCGCCCATGACGTCCATGCTGCCCGCGAGCGCGAACCCGAAGACCGGCACAGCGAGACTGGCCCAGGCGTAGACGTTGGTGATCCGGTGCAGCACCTGCAGTCCGCCCACCTCCGGGGTCTCGGCCGTCAGCGTGCGCTTGGCGGTCGACGGGAACATGCTGGTCGCGACGGTGACCGGGCCGACGCAGAGGATCGCGGCGAGGATGTGGACCGTCAGGAAGAACTTGTTCATCACGCTCACTCGGAAGTCGTCGTGAGGATCGCGTCCAGGGACTGCTCGCACAGGTGTTCAAGAGCGTCCGGCGAAACGGTCGGGGAGTCGATCCACACCAGGAGGGTCTGTTCGACGTAACCCTGCCAGCCGTGGCAGGCGAGCTCGACGACGGGGGTGACTTCGATGCCACGCTCCGCAACCGCGCTGATCACCCACTGGCTGAACACGCGGCGGAGGTCGGAGTGCAGCGCGCGGATCTCGGGGTCGCCGGCGGCCGACATCAGCAGCGTGGCGCGATAGAGCTGCGGTGCTTCGAGTACGGCGCGGACGAACGCGCGGATGCCTGACCGGAGCTGCTCGTCAGGTGGCAGCGACGGGTCCGGGGCGGTCCGCAGCATGACCTCCGCGGCGGCCTCCTCGATCACGGCGTACTGGAACTTCTTCTTCGAGCCGAAGTAGTGGAACAGCAGAGCGGGGGAGACGCCGGCCTCCGCAGCGACCAGTTCGACCGTCAGCTCGCGATGCGGATCGGCGAGCAGCACCCGCCGCGCCGCCGCGAGGATCTGCGCCCGCCGCTCGTCTGGGCGCAGTCGCGAGGTCTGGGTCATACCCGCAGTCTATTGAGTAATCGGTCAACAAGCACTTACTGTTGAGTATCTGCTCAACAAGCTGGAGGTTCAGATGCGTCCGTTAGCCGGTCAAGTCGTCCTCATCACCGGCGCCTCGCGGGGGATCGGAGCCGCGGTGGCCCGGAAGTTGGCGAGCGAGGGTGCGAAGCTCGCACTGGTCGGTCTGGAGCCGGACGAACTGAAGAAGGTCGCCGAGGACTGCGGCCCGGACGCAGGCTGGTGGGAGGCCGACGTCACCGACACCGACTCGCTGCGGACCGCGGTCGAGGGTGTCGTCGAGCGCTACGGCCGCATCGACGTCGTGATGGCGAACGCCGGTATCGCCGCGCCGGGCTTCAGCCGCAGCATGGACCCGAATGCGTGGGAGCGGGTCGTCGACGTCGATCTGTACGGCGTCTGGCGCACGGTGCACCTCACGCTCCCGTACCTGCTCGAGAGCAAGGGCTACCTGCTGCTGGTCTCGTCCCTCGCCGCGATCGTGCACATTCCCGGACTCGCGTCGTACAACGTCTCCAAGGCCGGCGTCGAGGCGCTGGGGGACACGCTGCGGCCGGAGCTCAGGCATCTCGGCGTACGGGTCGGTGTCGCGCACATGACCTTCGTCGACACCGACATGGTGCGCGGAGCGGACGCGCATCCGGTGTTCGGCCGGGTGCGGACCGGGATGCCGCTGGCGAGTAAGACGTATCCGCTGGAGTTCGCGGTCGGCAAGTTCGCCGACGGCATCAAGAAGCGTTCACGGACCGTGCACGTACCGGGCTGGATCGGCGCGCTGAAGGTTGTCCGCTGGGCGATCCCGCACCTGATCGAGTTGGGATCGCGGTTCAGCGTGCCGAAGGCGGACGCGGCCGCGCTGGCTGATATCCAGGCGCGCGGGGCCGAGGCGTCATCAAGGCCGACTGGCGCCGGCGGCCTGGCCGACTCGGAGAAGGCTGCGCACAAATGAGCCGCGAGTACGACGTCGTCCTGCTCGGCGCGAGCGGATTCACCGGCGCGCTCACTGCGGAGTACCTGGAGAAGAACGCACCGGACGGGCTCCGCTGGGCCGTTGCCGGACGCAACAAAGCGAAGCTGGAACGGTTCGGCAAGGACATCCTGCACGCGGACGTGACCGATCCTGAGTCCCTGCGTGCCTTGGCCGAGTCGACCAAGGTCGTCGCGACGACGGTCGGGCCTTACATACAGTACGGCGAACCGCTCGTGGCCGCGTGCGCCGAGGCGGGCACGGACTACCTCGACCTCACCGGCGAGCCCGAGTTCACCGACCGCATGTACGTGCTCTACCACGAGCGCGCGAAGCAGACCGGCGCCCGGATCATCCACGCCTGCGGCTTCGACTCGATCCCGTACGACCTCGGAGTTCAGTACACCGTCGAGCAACTGCCCGAGGGCGTGCCGATCCAGGTCGACGGTCTGTTGCGGGCCGGCGGTCGACCGTCCGGCGGGACGTTCCACACCGCGATCACCGCGTTCTCCCGTCCGAAGCAGAACCTCGAGGCGCACCGGGCCCGCAGGCAGGCTGAGCCGCGACCGGAAGGGCGCCAGGCGCGGGCCGTCTCCGGGCGGATCCACCGCCAGCAGGGGTTCTGGGCGGTGCCGCTGCCGACCATCGATCCGCAGATCGTCGCCTACTCCGCGCGGCTGCTGGACCGCTACGGCCCCGACTTCCGCTACTCGCACTACGCGGCGATGGACCGTCTCCCGAAGGTTGCCGCGGGCATCGGTGGGGTCGGCTTGCTGATCGCCGGCGCGCAGATCCCGCCGGTGCGGAAGGCGATGCTGAACCGGCTGCAGCCCGGCGACGGGCCGAGCCCGGAACGCCGGGCGCGGTCGTGGTTCAACGTGCGGTTCGTCGGCCGTGGCGGTGGCAAGCAGGTGATCACCGAGGTCGCCGGCCGCGATCCCGGGTACGACGAGACCGCGAAGATGCTCGGCGAGAGCGCACTGTGCCTCGCACTCGACGACCTGCCGGAGACAGCCGGCCAGACCACGACGGCCGCCGCGATGGGACCCGCTCTCCGCGAGCGACTGGTGAAAGCGGGGATGACCTTTGCCACCCTCGAAGTCGACCACTACTAGCCGCGACGGCACCCGCATCGCCGTCTACGACTACGGCAACCCGGATGCTCCGACGCTGATCTGCGTCCACGGCTACCCGGACAACGCCTCGCTGTGGGAGCCGGTCGCCGAACGCCTCACCGCCGACTTCCACGTCGTCACGTACGACGTCCGCGGCGCCGGCACCTCCGATCAACCGTCTGCCACGTCCGCTTACACGCTTGACCGTCTGCAGGAGGACTTCGAAGCAGTCCTCGAGCACACCGCACCCAACCAACCTGTGCACGTCCTGGCCCACGACTGGGGCTCGATCCAGGCCTGGCACTTCATCACAGACCCCGAGCTCCAGGCAAAGAGCGCGTCCTTCACGTCCATCTCAGGGCCGTCACTGGATCACGCCGGCTACTTCCTCCGCCGCCGGAACCGCGCCGCCCTCCGCCAGCTCCTGCACTCCTGGTACATCTTCTACTTCCACCTCCCATGGTTACCGGAGCTCGCCTGGCGCAAGGGCTGGGCGCATCGGGCCTTCAACCGGCTCGAGCAGCAGGACGCCGAGGAGAACCGCTCGATCGGCGACTACGTGCACGGCATGAAGCTGTACCGCGCCAACGTCCTGCCACGGCTGATCCGCCCGGCACAGCGGAGTACCGACGTACCTGTGCTGGCTGTGTCTCCCGACGCCGACCCGTTCGTCACGACCCCGCTGCAGACCGAGATCGCGCGGTGGGCGCCCAATCTGACGGTGAAGGTGGTCAGGGGCGGCCACTGGATGCCCCGGAACGATCCCGGACTTGTTGCCGAGTTGGTGCGGCAACACACCCGTGAGGTGGCAGGCTTGGAAGCATGAAGACGCTTCTCAACCTGATCTGGCTGGTGCTGGCCGGATTCTGGCTGGCTGTCGGGTACGCGGTCGCCGGCATCATCTGCTGCGTGCTGATCGTGACGATCCCGTTCGGCATCGCGTCGTTCCGGATCGCCGGCTACACCCTGTGGCCGTTCGGCCGGACCGTGGTCGACAAGCCGAGCGCCGGCGCGGGCGCGCTGCTCGGCAACATCATCTGGATCATCTTCGCCGGCTGGTGGCTCGCGCTCGGCCACCTCACCACCGGGATCGCGCTCTGCCTGACGGTCATCGGCATCCCGCTCGGCATCGCAAACTTCAAGCTGATCCCGGTCTCGCTGCTGCCGCTGGGCAAGGAGATCGTGCCGAGCAATCAGCCCTTCGCCACCCGGTGAGGTCGCTGACCGTTCTCGGCTCCTGCGGCGCCTGGCCGGAAGCAGGGCGGGCGTGTGCCGGGTTCCTGGTCGAGTACGACGGCTTCCGGGTTGTGCTCGACCTCGGGTACGCCGCGTTGCCGCGCCTGCTCGAGCATTGTCCTCACGGTGAGGTGGATGCGGTGGTGGTGACTCACCAGCACCCGGATCACTGCGTGGATGTCAGCGGTCTGGCTCGAGTGAGGTACTACGAGGCTCCGGACGCTCCGCCGATTCCGCTGTACTGCACGCCGGGGACTCTGGACGTACTGCGGGCGCTCGAGCCCAACCCCGACCCGGCCGAGGTCTTCGCGGTGCGCGATCTCGCGTCGACGAAGCAGATCGGGCCGTTCGAGGTGCTGACCGTGGAACTGCCGCATTACAAGACGAATTTCGGGGTCCGGCTGAGCACGCCAGAAATGTCGGTCGCGTACACCGGTGACAGCGGCCCTTCAGCTGAGCTGACAAAGCTCGCCGAGGGGACCGACGTGTTCATCTCGGACGCGACCTACCAAGGTCAGTCGAACGACAGCTATCTGATGACAGCCGCCGAGGCCGCGAGGGGTGCGCGCGGAGCCCGGCGGCTCGTGCTGACGCACTTCTGGCCGGGCTCCGACCGCTCGATCTCGGTGCGGGAGGCTCAGGCTGAGTTCGACGGCGAGGTCATCGCCGCCGAGGAAGGTCTCGTCCTCGGCCTGTGACGCCGGCTACTTCTTCGCGGCCTCGACGATCTTGCGGACGTTCGCGATGTCGCCGCAGCCGGAGTCGATCAGCCGGGCTCGCTCTTCGGCGAACGTGTCGCCGAGGTCGCGGCGTACCTTCTCGGAGACGTCGGTGCGGGCCGGGTTCAGCACGTCGCGCTCTTCTTCGTCGAGGTGATGGGTGAGAGCCTCGGACAGCTCGTGCAGCTTGGAACTGAACTCCTCGCTGCCGGTGTCGTCGACCTCCATCAGGTCGAGCAGCGCCTCGTTGCCCTCGTCGTGCTCGTGCTCGGAGTGTTCGACCTCTTCGGCGTCGATCGCGTCCTTGCGCCGCAGCGTGGGGTAGACCTTCGACTCCTCCGCCTCGGCATGGGCGATCAGGACCGTGGCCAGATCGGCGAGCACTGCCTCGCGGTCGCTCGTGACGTCGCGCAGTTCGCGAAGCGCCTCTTCGAACCAGCGGTGATCGGCGAGGATGATCTCGACCACGTCGCCACCCGCCGCCGGAAGAATCTTCGGCATCCCGTTGTCTCCTTCGCTCGGATGCCTCCTGGTACCCGGATAACCTCCCGATATGCCGACAGCGCTCATCCGCCGCCCCAGCCCGCGTCTGGCCGAAGGCCTCGTCACCCACATCGAACGCACCCCGGTCGACCTCGATCTGGCCGCAACGCAGTGGCAGACGTACGTCGACGCCCTGCACCGCACCGGCTGGGAAACGGTCGAAGTGCCGCCGATCGACGAGTGCCCCGACAGCGTCTTCATCGAGGACACGATGGTGGTGTACGGCGACCTCGCGGTGATCGCCCGCGCCGGCGCCGACGAACGACGCCCCGAGGCCGCGGCCGCCGAGGAGACCGTTGCGAAACAGGGCTACCGGATCGCTCACATCGCCGATCCCGGCACGCTTGACGGTGGCGACGTACTCAAGATCGGCTCGACGATCTATGTCGGACACGGCGGACGGACGAACGCCAAGGGCATCGAGCAACTGCGCGACGCGTTTGCTCCACTCGGCGCCGACGTACGCGCGGTGCCGGTGCAGAAGGTGCTGCATCTGAAGTCGGCTGTCACGGCGCTGCCCGACGGGACGGTGATCGGGTACGAGCCGCTCGTCGACGACCCGTCGGCGTTCGACAGCTTCCGGCCCGTGCCCGAGGAGTCCGGCGCGCACGTCGTACTGCTGGGGGAGGACCGACTGCTGATGGCCGCATCGGCGCCCAAGTCCGCGGAGTTGTTCGCGGAGCTCGGCTACACGCCGGTTGTCGTGGACATCAGTGAGTTCGAGAAGCTCGAAGGATGCGTCACATGCTTGTCGGTGCGCCTTCGCCGGTGAGCACCCGGCGCGCCGCCTCGGCGAGTTGCACCTCACGCTTCTTCCCGCGCCCTTCGGCGATCTCGCACGCCTCCGCCAGCGCCGCGCGATAGACGGCCGTGTCCGGATGCCCGGGCGTCGCGTCGCGAACCACCTGCGTCAGCGCTTCGAGCGCCTCCGAGATGTCGCCGCACGCAAGCAACGCCCGCCCCAACGCGGCCCGGTCGCGCACCACCTGCGGATCACGGGCCAGGAGGCTGTCCTCGTCGGCGGCGACGATGTCCGCGAGCAGTTGAGCCTCCGACCGCGGCCCGCCGACCATCAGCCGCGCACCGGTCGTCGCCTCGGTCGCTGCCCGGGTCAGCTCGTGATGCGGCCCGAACACCTGTGTCAGCTGCGGCGTCAGCAACTCGAACCACGCGATCGCGCGCCCATAGTTCCGGGTAGCCAGCAACCCTTGCGCCACGCGCAGCCGGACCCGCAACGTTGCCGGGTCGTCGGCCGCCAGCACCTTCTCCCGCTCGGTCAGAGCCGATTGGTAGAACGGCAGCGCCCGGCCCGGCTCGTGGTCGTCCCAGTACACCTCGGCCTGCTGGTACCCCGGGTCCGCGTCGAGCTCCGGATGACGGGCGATCGCCGACACCGGCTCCCGCCGTACGACGGTTTGCACCGGCAGCGTGACCACCTTCCGGCCGACGTACGTGCGCCCGCCGGTCGGGATGATCCGGAACTGGCCGACCTTCGAGACCGGCAGCCACAGCACGGTGTTGTAGAGCGTCCGCACCGACGACCCGCAGTTCTCGCACACGTCGCGGTGGCCGTAGAACCGGCTCCCCATCGGCCCTGCAGTCTCGGCGGCCCAGGCCTCCGAGGACGCCGTACACGGTGCACAGAACGGGTAGACCCCCCGCCGTTCCTCATTCATTCGACACATTCTGGTCGGTTTCGGGTTCGTCGTCTGCATCCGCACCGATGATCCGCACTTTTGTCAGCGCCGGATCGTCGATCGCGAAGGTTCGGACCGGGCCCGGTGGCGTGTCGGCGGTCTCGAAGCGGACCGTGACGCGGCCGCGGCCCGATCCCCAGACCCAGCCCTGGCCGTAATCGGGGTGTGCGATGTCCTGGCCGGGGTGGAAGCCGAGCTGGTCGCGCGGCCGGGCGGGCAACTCGACGATCTCGACCGGGGCCTCGGCGTGCTCGTCCTCGGTGAACAGGTCGTCCTGGATCCAGTCGGCCAGTGACGACACGCCTACGCCGAGCAACCGGATGCCGCCGCCGACCTCGCTCTCCTCGAGCAGGCGCCGCGCGACCCGCGCGATCACCCGGGAGTCGTCGGTCGGCCCGGCCAGCGTCGACGAGCGGGTGTGGGTGGTGAAGTCGTGCATACGCGTCTTCACGGTGACAGTGCGGCCGGACAGCTGCGCCTTCTGCAGCCGCTCCGCGACGCGGAGGGACATCCGGTCGGCGATCGCGACGAGTAGCGACCGGTCGATGATGTCGGTCTCGAAGGTGTCCTCGACGCTGACCGACTTGGTCTCGCGGTCGCTCACCACCGGCCGGTCGTCGGCCGCGACGGCGAGCCGGTGCAGGCTGCTGCCGTGAGCTGATCCGACCTGCCGGATCAGCTCGTCCTCGTCGAGCTGCTGCAGATCCGCGACCGTCCGCACGCCGGCCATGCTGAGCCGCTGCGCGGTCGCCGGACCGACACCGGGGATCACGGTCACCTGCATCGGCGCGAGGAACTCCGCCTCGGTCCCGGCCGGCACGACGACCACGCCGTCGGGCTTGTCGAGGTCGCTGGCGATCTTCGCGATCAACTTCGACGTACCGGCGCCGACGGACGCGGTCAGGCCGCCGCTCACCTTCCGGATCGCGTCCTTCAGGTCCTGCGCGATCGCCTCGACGTCGTCGACGGTCAGCCCGCTGAGGCCGCTCGCCGTCAGATCGATGAACGCCTCGTCCAGCGACAACGGCTCGACCAGCGGCGACAGCGCCCGCATCTCGGCCATCACCGCGCGACTGCTCTGCCGGTACACCTCGAACCGCGGACCCAGGTACGCCGCGTGCGGGCAGCGCGATCTCGCTTCCGCGGTCGACATCGCGGACCGCACGCCGTACTTGCGGGCCTCGTACGACGCGGTCGACACGACTCCGCGGACGCCGACGCCGCCGACGACCACGGGCTTGCCCCGCAGTGACGGCTTGTCCCGCTGCTCGACGGCCGCGAAGAACGCGTCCAGATCGACATGCAGCACCGACGGATCCCCACGCACCTTCCCAGTGTCCCTGGTGTGACCAACAATTCCGGTCATGACGTTTCCCGAGCAGTGGGACGACGGCACCGATCCGTCCACTCCCGCCCACCAGATCCATTGGTACGACGACCGTACGGCGATCATCCGGCAAGCACTCCATACGAACTTCGAAGGCCCGTTCCTCTACCTGTTGCTCGGCGACGAACGAGCCCTCCTGCTCGACACCGGCACCGGTCACGCCCCGCTCCGTCCGTTGATCGACGAGCTGGCGGGGGATCGGGAGTTGGTCGTCGCGCACACCCACAGCCACGGTGACCACGTGGGCGGCGACGGCGAGTTCGATCAGGTCGTGGGCAAGACGGCCGACGACGTCGCGCAGTACTTCGGGTTCGCCGACTGGCCGAACGGCGTGGTGCAGTTCGACCTGGGCGGACGGGTGCTCGACATCGTCCCGATCCCGGGGCACCACGCCTCGCACATCGCGACGTACGACCGGAACACGCGGCTGCTGTTCAGCGGCGACTCGCTGTACCCGGGCCGGCTGTACGTCTTCGACTGGCCCTCGTTCCGGGCGAGCGTCGCGCGGCTCGCGGAGTTTGTTGCTGACGGCAATCCGGTCGAATGGATCCTCGGCGCGCACATCGAGCTGACGGACCAGCCGGGCAAGGACTTCGAGATGGGGTCCGACCAGCACCCCGGCGAGCACGAGCTGCAGCTGCGTCCCGACGTACTGACGGAGCTGGCCGAGGTGCTGGCCGAGGCCGGGGAGGAGCCGGTCCGGATCGAGCGGAAGGACTTCATCGTCTATCCGGTGTGATTCGGCGCGCCGTAGATGGGCACCTTCGGGCACACTGAGGCCATGCTGTAACCGGGGAGCCACCAGGGGAGGCGCTGATGGGTGAGGAAGTCGACCGGGTCGAGTTCACCCGGGCGGACCGGACCGCGTTCCGGGGTCAGGTCCATCGCAATCTGGACGCCTTCGCGCGGATGCTGCGCGAAGCCCGGTTCGCGCCCGACCGGCCGATGACCGGGATCGAGATCGAGCTGAACCTGGTCGACGAGAAGTGCGACCCGGCGTTCAAGAACACCGAGGTGCTGAGCGCGATCGAGGACGACGCGTTCCAGACCGAGCTCGGCCAGTTCAACATCGAGATCAACGTGCCGCCCGGGCAGATCGACGGACTCGGCCTGGACACGATGGAAGCGAGCATCCGGGACAGCCTGAACGCCGCCGAGGACAAGGCTGCCCGGACCGGCTCGTCGATGGTCGTGATCGGCATCCTGCCGACCCTGCTGACCGAGCACATCCGCCGCGACGCGCTCAGCACCAACCCGCGGTACGCGTTGCTCAACGACCAGATCTTCGCCGCCCGCGGCGAGGACGTGCACATCTCGATCGACGGCGTCGAGCGCCTGCAGGTCACCGCCGACAGCATCGTCCCGGAGGCGGCGTGCACGTCGACGCAGTTCCACCTCCAGGTGACGCCGGAGGCGTTCCCGCGGTACTGGAACGCCGCGCAGGCGATCTCCGGCGTACAGCTCGCCGTCGGTGCGAACTCGCCGTTCCTGTTCGGCAAGGAGCTGATGCGCGAGACGCGGATCGCGTTGTTCGAGCAGGCCGCCGACACGCGCACGCACGAACTGAAGACCCAGGGCGTCCGGCCGCGGGTCTGGTTCGGCGAACGATGGATCACCTCGATCTTCGACCTGTTCGAGGAGAACTCGCGCTACTACCCGGCCCTGCTGCCGGTCACCTCCGACGAGGATCCGATCGAAGTCCTCGACCGCGGCGACACTCCGGCGCTTTCGGAGTTGCGGCTGCACAACGGGACGATCTATCGCTGGAACCGCCCGGTGTACGACGTTGTCCGGGAGAAGCCGCATCTGCGCGTCGAGAATCGTGTCCTGCCGGCCGGCCCCACCGTCGTCGACACGATCGCCAACGGCGCGTTCTACTTCGGCCTGGTCCGCGCGCTCGCCGACGACGAGCGGCCGATCTGGTCGCAGATGTCGTTCAGCGCGGCCGAGGAGAACTTCCACAACGCCGCCCGGAACGGGATCGAGGCCGAGGTCTTCTGGCCGGGCGTCGGTACGGCGCGTGCGACCGAGCTCGTGCTCAGACGCCTTCTGCCGTTGGCGGTTCGCGGTCTGGACGCGTGGGGTGTCGACGTGGCGGTGCGGGATCGATTGCTCGGCATCATCGAGCAGCGCTGCCTCACCGGCCGCAACGGAGCGTCATGGCAGGCCGATGAGTTCCACCGCCTGTATACAAAGGGGTCGCACGGTCGCAAGGACGCGTTGCGCGGGATGCTCCGCCGGTACCGCGATCACATGCACGAGAACACCCCGGTGCACGAATGGCCGGTCGACTGAACCGGTTAGCCCCCGCGATCCACGCAGGACAACGTAGGACAAGGACGGACGGAACCTTGGTCCTTCTGGCGGAACCCTTCCGATCTTGCCCAGGGCAACGGGCTGGGCAGGTTCTTGGGCGAGTTCGATAACGACCCGGACTACAGGGGTGGCGCGTTGGGTGACAGCCCTGCAAAGGTGTGGCCACCGGAAGGTTAGGCGGGCCCGCCGCGGGTAGTACTCGGGCACCGGCAGCCCTCCGTCACCGCCGCGACACAACAGGTGCAAATGCAGCGGATGCCGACCGCGGTCGGGAGCAGTATCGTTCGAGACGGGTCGACACACACCCGGAGGTGAGGCAGGGCGATGACGACCATCGTCGTGGGTTATGTGCCGAAGGCGGAAGGCCGTGCGGCTCTTCGGCGAGCAGCGGAGGAAGCGACGCTGCGCGACGCGAAGTTGGTAGTGGTGAACTCGCACCGGGGCGGACGCAGCTTCGACAGCGACGAGGCTGCGGCGAGTGATGCCGCTTTGACGGAAGTACGGGAGCAGCTCGACTCGACCGGCGTGCCCTACGAGGTGCGGCAACTGGTGCGTGGCCTGGACCCGGCGGAGGACCTGGTGGCCGTCGCCGAGCAGGTGCATGCGGAGTTCATCGTGATCGGGCTCCGGCGCCGCTCACCGGTCGGCAAGCTCATCCTCGGCAGCAACGCGCAGCGGGTGCTGCTCGATGCTCCGTGTCCGGTGCTCGCCGTCAAGGCCGAGGCTGAGTTGACCGAGGGAGGGGAGGACTGAGGTGACTTCGACACGCAGCAGGAAATTGTGCCTCGCACAGCAGCCCGACGCCGACGAGATGTTGAGCAGAGATCCGTTCGCCTTACTGGTCGGCATGTTGCTGGACCAGCAGATCCCGATGGAGCGCGCGTTCGCGGGCCCGGTCGCGATCTCGAAGCGGATGATGGGACCGTTCGATCCCGCCACGGTCGCGCACTACGACCCCGACGCCTTCGTCGAGGTGGTGGCCGGTCCGCCGGCCGTGCACCGGTTCCCGACCGCGATGGCGGCCCGGATCCAGACCCTGGCCAAACACCTGGACGAGCAGTACGGCGGTAACGCCTCGGCCCTCTGGTCCGATGTCAAGTCAGGGGACGACCTGCTGGCCAGGCTGTCGGCCCTGCCGGGCTTCGGCGCGCAGAAGGCGAAGATCTTCGTCGCGCTGCTCGGGAAGCAACTCAAGGTCCGCCCGCGCGGGTGGCGCGAGGCGTCCGAGCCGTACGGCGAGGACGGCGCGTTCAAGTCCGTCGCGGATGTGATCGACGTTGCATCGCTGGTGCGGGTGCGACAGTTCAAGCAGGAGCAGCAGGTGGTCCGCCAGCGGGTGGTGGCGCGGCCGCTGCGGCAGACACGCAACGGGTGAACACAGACGTATAACGGTTCAGCAGAAGGACGACCGACGACGTACCCTTCGAGTACCGAGCAGATCAGGCCCTTGCCGGCGCGGGAACGCCCGCCCGGCAGGGGCCTGAGTGCACCGTTCCGGGGGGTCGTGCGACGCGTGGCCTTGGTTCGCGGATTACAATGGACTGTTGCCGCCGCCTGACCAGCGAGCAGCCGCACAACGTAGTACTCACAGACTCAGCAACACCCGTAGCTTCAACAGTCGTACCGCCGTACAAACCCTGCGTCAGACGAGAGGTAATTCGTGTCGTCCAGCTCGTCCGAGAATCTTCCCGCCGAGCCGGCCCGGGCCGTGGCCGCCACCGCCCGCAGCACGGCTCCGAGGACCAGCGCCCGAGTGACCGATCCCGCTGCCAAGAAGGCGGCCGTGAAGAAGGCGGCGGTGAAGCCCGCCGGCACCAAGGAGGACGGTATCCCCGCGAAGAAGGCCGCTGCCAAGAAGGCTCCGGCGAAGAAGGCAGTGTCCGAGGCGGGTCTGGCGATCGACCCGAAGACCGGCAAGCCGCGCGCGCTCGATGAGGTGGACGAGTCCGACTTCCAGCCCGAAGCGGTGAAGGGGCTGGAGAAGGAGCTCACCGAGGACCAGGGCTTCATCGTCTCCGAGGCCGACGAGACCGACGAGCCCGAGCAGCAGGTGATGGTCGCCGGTGCCACCGCGGACCCGGTCAAGGACTACCTGAAGCAGATCGGCAAGGTCCCGCTGCTGAACGCCGAGCAGGAGGTCGAGCTCGCGAAGCGGATCGAGGCCGGCCTGTTCGCCGAGGAGCAGACCGCCGACGAGGCCGCCAAGCTCAAGGAGAAGGTCCGCGACGAGTACGAGTGGATCTCCGAGGACGGCCGCCGCGCCAAGAACCACCTGCTCGAGGCCAACCTCCGCCTGGTGGTGTCGTTGGCCAAGCGCTACACCGGCCGCGGCATGCTGTTCCTGGACCTGATCCAGGAGGGCAACCTCGGTCTGATCCGCGCGGTGGAGAAGTTCGACTACACCAAGGGCTACAAGTTCTCGACGTACGCCACCTGGTGGATCCGGCAGGCGATCACCCGCGCGATGGCCGACCAGGCCCGGACGATCCGTATCCCGGTGCACATGGTCGAGGTCATCAACAAGCTGGCCCGCGTCCAGCGGCAGATGCTGCAGGACCTCGGCCGGGAGCCCACTCCGGAGGAGCTCGCCAAGGAGCTCGACATGACCCCGGAGAAGGTCATCGAGGTGCAGAAGTACGGTCGCGAGCCGATCTCCCTGCACACTCCGCTCGGTGAGGACGGCGACTCCGAGTTCGGCGACCTGATCGAGGACTCCGAGGCGATCGTGCCGGCCGAGGCGGTCTCGTTCACGCTGCTCCAGGAGCAGCTGCACGCCGTCCTCGACACGCTGTCCGAGCGCGAGGCCGGTGTGGTCTCGATGCGGTTCGGCCTCACCGACGGCCAGCCGAAGACGCTCGACGAGATCGGCAAGGTGTACGGCGTGACCCGCGAGCGGATCCGCCAGATCGAGTCGAAGACCATGTCGAAGCTGCGGCACCCGTCGCGCTCGCAGGTCCTCCGGGACTACCTGGATTGATGTCATGACGCAGTGGATCGCCGGCGTGCTCGCGCTGGTGATCCCTGTGCTCAGCACGCCCTCGCTGGCCGCCGCCGTGTTCACGGCGGCGGCCGTCGTGTTGCTGGCAGTCGTCGTCGCCTCTGCGCGACGCCCGCCTGCCTCGCCGATCCCGGCGCGCGTCAGCGCCACCCGGGCCAACGCCCGGCGTACCGCTTACCTCGCCCTCCGGGATCCCGACCTCGCCGGCCGGCCCCGACCACGAGCACCAGGGCAGTAGCGCTCCACCTCGCTACCTGTTCCTACACACTCGTGGAGTCTTGCTGTGCCTTCTTTCCTGGAGGCACCGGTCGCCGGTGCCTATCACTTGCTCACGTCCCTCGTCTCGACCCTCCAGCCGCTCACCGGCGCGTACGCCGCGGTGATCGCGATCGTGTTGTGCACCCTCGTCGTACGTCTGTGTCTTGTCCCGTTGAGCGTGCGCGCCCAGCGCGGGCTCAAGGCGCGGGCGGCGATGATGCCGCAGTTGAAGCAGTTGACCGAACGCCATCGGGGCAACCCCGAACGCCTGCAACGTGAGGTGGCGAAACTCCAGTCGGAGTCCGGTACGACGCTGTTCGCCGGGTTTCTGCCGACGCTCGCGCAGCTGCCGTTCTTCTGGTTGATGTACACGCTGTTCTCCCGCTCGGTGGTGGCGGGGGAGTCGAACCAGTTGATCAGCGGGAGCCTGCTCGGTGCGCCGCTCGGCGTGCACTGGCCGATCTTCGCCGGTACTCCGGCGTTCGTCGTGGTTGCTGTTCTGCTCGCGGTCGTCGCGTGGTTCTCGGCGCGCTACCAGGTGCGCCAGCTCGACGCCTCGGCGACGACGTTGTCGCGGCGGGTTGCGCAACTGCTGCCGTACGGCACGATCCTGACCGTCGCCTTCGTGCCGCTCGCGGCCGGTCTCTACCTACTGACGACGACCGCATGGACGGTGGTCGAACGGATGATTCTGAACCGCTGACTTTCGTTGCCACCCTTCGGCCAATTCTGCTACCGTCTTTATTAAAGCCGGTTGCATAACAGGTTTGGGGCCGATGGACACTGTGCGAGGCGCGAACCAGGCCGCCTGTCTGCGTTTCCTGGCCGACGCCGACGATGCACAGACGGTCGGCGTCATCAGCGCCGGGACCGGGCTCTCCCGCCCCACGGTGCACGCCGTACTCGACGATCTCCTCGAGGCCGGACTGGTCGAGCCGACCGAACCGTCGACTGCGGGACCAGGCCGCCCGGCGCGAGCCTTCCGGTTCGCCCGGGAGGCCGGTCTGGTGGCCGGCGTCGACCTCGGCCCGCGCGGCGTACGGGCGATCATCTGCGACCTGTCCGGTCGCCGCGTGGCCTATACCGAGCTCAAGCAGGAGCCGACGCCGGACCTGATCCAGCACGCTGTCCGGTTTGCGGCCGACGAGACTGGCGTGGACGTCGGGAGCATTCGCGCGGTCGGCGTCGCGCTGCCCGGTGTGATCGAGCCCAACGGCTATCTGCGCGCCAGCCTCGCGCTGCCCGAACTCGTCGGCCTGCAGATCGCGGACGTGGTCGGGCAGGACCTCGGCAAACCCGTTGCTGTAGACAACGACATCAAGCTCGCAGCGCTCGCCGAACAGCGCGTCGGCGCCGGCCGCGGGTACTCCGATGTCGTCTACCTGCAGATCGGTCAACGCCTGTCCGTCTCGATCGTCCTGAACGGGGTGATCCGGCAAGGACGGCACCGCCTCGCCGGTGAACTCGGTGCGCAGCGCGGCATGCGCTGGACCCGGAACGCCCAACGGGGACAGCTGATGTGGGCATCGCACCCGACCGGCGAGGAAGTGCTGACGGCTGCCGCTGAGGGCGATGCCGGCGCGCAGGCAGAGATCGAGGACTTCTGCGCGCAGATCGCGGCGCGCATCGCGACCGTGCTGCTGACCGTGGACCCCGAGGTTGTCGTCGTACGGGGCGGGCTCGCGCGGGACAGCGGCGTACTGCTTCGACCGCTGGTGGCGGCGGTCGAGAACGAACTGGTTTTCCCCGAGCGTCCGCCGTTCGTCGCCTCTGCGCTGGGGCGCGAGGCGGTGGTGCTCGGGGCGGTCGGCAACGCGTTCGACCGGTTCGGCTCGGACATCTACGGCGTCAAGGACTACCCGAGTCCCTGGCATCGCATTCCCCTGATCACTGAGAGGACCACCACGTGAAGCTCGGAGTCAGCTCGTACTGCTTCCGCTCGCTCATGACGAGCGGCGAGATGGACCTGATCGGCGTCCTGGACTGGGTGGCGGCCTCGCCGGCCGGCCACATCGAGGTCGCCGCGATGGACGGCGAGTACTACCTGGAGAACCCGGATGTCGTGAACGACACGGCCAAGCACACCGAGGAGGTCGGCGTACCGATCGTGAACTACCTCGTGAGCGGCGACCTGCGGACCGCGGACGACAAGGAGATCGATCGGCTCCGTCGGCAGCTCGACGTCGCGCACCGGTTCGGTGCCCGGATCTTCCGGCACGACGTCGCGCCGTGGTCGTGGCGCGAGCAGGACCCGGGGGAGTTCGAGACAACGTTCGCCAAGGTCGTGGAGGGATGCCGGGCGGTCGCTGACCACGCCGCCGAGCTGGGCATCACGTCGACGATCGAGAACCACGGCTTCTTCATGAACGGGAGCGACCGGCTGGCGCGGCTCGTCCACGCCGTCGATCGCCCGAACTTCCGCGTCACGCTCGACCTCGGCAACGGCCTGTGCGTCGGCGAGGTCCCCGGCAAGACCGCTGCCGGCCTGATCGACCTCGCTGCGTCCATCGGCGTGAAGGACTTCCACATCCGCCGGTCGGCGGGCGACGGCTGGCTGAAGACGCTGGCCGGCGACTACCTGCTCGGCACGATCTCGGGACACGGTGATGTGGACCTGGCCGGCCTGCTCGCACTGGTCAACACCAAGCCCGACGTGCCGGTGAGCCTCGAGTTCGAGGGCTTGGAGCGCACGCCGGACGCCATCGAACGCTCCCTCAACAACATCCTCAGCCTGGCAGGAGCCGCCTGACATGACGACCCGTATCGCAGTGATCGGGGTTGGCGCGATCGCGACCCAGCACCTGATCTCGTACCAGAAGAACCCGCAGGCCGAGCTCGTGGCCGTGTGCGACATCGACCAGGCGCGGGCCAAGGCGCGCGCCGACGAGTTCGGCGTACCGCGGGCCACGGATGTCGTCGACGAGATCCTCAACGATCCCGGCGTCGACGCGGTCAGCATCTGCGTGCCGAACCTGCTGCACGCCAAGATCGCCGAGGCCGCGCTGCGGGCCGGCAAGCACGTGCTGGTCGAGAAGCCGATGTCGGTCACGGTTGCCGAGGCCGAGGCGCTGGTGAAGGCGACCAAGGAGACCGGCAAGGCTCTGCAGATCGGCTATGTACGGCGCTTCGCCCCGAACGCGCTGGTCACGAAGCGGTTCCTGGACGAGGGCGAGTTCGGCAACATCTACGCGGCGCGGGCGACGATCATCCGTGCCGCCGGCAACCCGGGTGGCTGGTTCGGTGACGTCAACGTCTCCGGTGGCGGGCCGCTGATCGACCTCGGCGTACACATCATCGACCTGTGCTGGTACTTGATGGGTATGCCGACCCCGGTCTCGGTGTCGGGCGCGACGTTCTCGCCGCTCGGGGCCCGCGACAACATCCAGCACCTGACCCGGTACCGCGCCGCGTCCGAGACCAAGGTGAACAACGTCGAGGACTACGCGACCGCGCAGATCCGGTTCGAGGGCGGGGCGGTCCTCGACGTGGACACGTCGTACTCGCTGCACGCGCGGAACTCGACGAGCGTGAAGATCCACGGCGACAAGGGCGGCGCGGAGATCGAGCCCGAGCTGCTGATGATCACCGAGCGGCACGACACCCTGCTGCACATCCAGCCGCAGATCGACTCGCTCGGCTTCGACTTCCAGGTCGGATTCGCGAACCAGATCGACCACTTCCTGCAGATCTGCCGCGGCGAGATCCCGGCCGACGCAACCGCCGAACAGGGCCTGGAGATGGCCCGCATGCTGAGCGGAATCTACGAGTCCGCCAGGGTCGGCGCCGAGGTGACGATCACTCGCTGAGCAGGCGCCGCGGCTGAGCCTGGTCAGGGGCGGTCAGGTTCAGCCGCGGTCAGCCTTCCGGTGCGGTTCAAGCGAGGAGCGCCGTCGTGATCGTTTCGGCGTTCTTCTCGAGCCAGGTCTGGCGGTGCCTGATCTTGTCGCCGACCCCTTCGCTCCACATCCGCTGCCAGCCGCCGCCGAGGATCTCCGCGCGGTACTTCATCGTGTGCCAGGAGCGCTCATCGCGACGGATCGCGAGGTCGATCAACCGGCTGCGGTCCGGATCCTCGAGGCCGTAGGCGTCGGCGAGGAGGCGGCAGCGCCGCGGTTGGTCGAGACCTCGGAACTGCGGATCGAGATCGGCGTCCTCGCCGAAGGGCGCCCACCACAGCATCAGGTTCACGACCTCGCCGGCGCGGCTCACCGGCCGGAGCATGTCGAAGTCGATCAACGCGTACGCCCGTCCGTTGCGGAAGACAACGTTCTCGGGGGTGACGTCCTGATGGCCGATCAGCTCTGGCGGGTCGTCGAGCTCAGGCAGGCCGGGTGGTTCGATCGGCGCCGGCAGGTTCTGCGGGATGCCGAATCCTTCGACGGCGTCGTGGTACGCGCGCAGCAGCCGCGCGAGCGACAGCGCCCGCTCCTCGTCGGCGATCCACGGCGGGCGCGGACGACCGGCGACCTCGCCGTCGATGTACGTGAGTACTTCGCGGCCGGCGGAGTCGACGCCGAGGTACCGCGGTGCTCCGTCGAAGCCGACCTTCTCGAGGTGCAGCAGGACGTCGCGGACCAGTTCGTCCCGCTCGCCCGGCGGCCGCCGTACCGTGTCGCCGACTCGGACCAGTCCCTCGGTCACGTCGCCACCGACCAGCGGGATCTCTTCGCCGTCCTCGATCACTACTGCCTCCTGTTGCTGATCTGGCAAAGATGTTTGCTTGCTGGGTTGGGGTCAACGCAGCATCTTCACATGACGACCGAGGAACTGTCCGAGGATTATTGGAATTCGTTCTACGCCGAGCGCGACCAGGTCTGGAGCGGCGAGCCGAACGTGGTCCTGGTGGACGAGGTGTCCGACCTGACGCCGGGGCACGCGCTCGACCTCGGCTGCGGCGAGGGCGCGGACGCGATCTGGTTCGCGCAGCAGGGCTGGACGGTAACCGGGGTCGACATCTCGTCGGTCGCATTGGGCCGGGCGGCACAGCATGCTCAAGACGCGGGGGTCTCCGATCAAATCGACTGGGAGCAGCACGAGCTCGGGCAGTCGTTTCCGTCGGGCTCGTTCGATCTGGTGTCGGTGCAGTTCCTGCATTCGAAGACCGAGCTGCCGCGGGATGCGATCCTGCGCAGGGCGGCGGGCGTGGTCGCGGCCGGCGGCGTACTGCTGATCGAGGGGCACATGGGGTTCCCGCCGGGGGAGCACAACCCGCACCCCGACATCCATTTCCCGACTCCGGACGAGGTGATCTCGGGCCTCGACCTGGTTGAGGGCGAGTGGGAGACTCTGGTCAGCCGGGTACACGACCGGGCGCAGGTGATGCGTGACGGCGAGCTCATCAATCGGCGCGACTGCACGGTCAAACTCGGCCGCCGGTGAGCTGTTCACCTGGCGGTCACCAAGGGAGCTGACGCTGGGAGCATGAACACCCCTGACCTGGTCCAAGAGCTTGGCTTCCGCGTCCTCGACGAGGAGGACGACGACCCGGTGCTGCTGCGTGCCGACGGTACGCCGGTGGACACCTGGCGCGAGGGTTATCCGTACGGCGAACGGCTGCCGCGGGAGATCTACGACCGGGACAAGCGACTGCTCCAGATCGAGCTGCTGAAGCTGCAGTACTGGGTGAAGCGCTCGAAGCAGCGGCTGGTGATCGTGTTCGAGGGTCGCGACGCGGCCGGCAAGGGCGGGACGATCAAGCGGTTCATGGAGCACCTGAACCCGCGCGGCGCGAGCATCGTCGCCCTCGAGAAGCCGACCGACCGCGAGCAGACCCAGTGGTACTTCCAGCGGTACGTCGCGCACCTGCCGGCCGCCGGTGAGATGACGATGTTCGACCGGTCCTGGTACAACCGCGCCTGCGTCGAGCACGTGATGGGGTATTGCGACCAGGAGCAGTACGAGGAGTTCATGCGGCAGGCGCCGGAGTTCGAGCGGATGCTGGTCCGGTCGGGCATCCTGCTCGTCAAGCTGTGGTTCTCGGTGTCGCAGGCGGAACAGCAGACCCGCTTCACGATCCGCCAGATCGACCCGGTCCGCCAGTGGAAGCTGTCCCCGACCGACCTCGCGTCACTGGACAAGTGGGCGGCGTACACCGAGGCGAAGGAGGCGATGTTCCACTACACCGACACCGAACACGCCCCCTGGACGGTCGTGAAGAGCAACGACAAGAAGCGCGCCCGCCTGGAGGCGATGCGCCACGTCCTCAGCCTCTACGACTACACCGACAAGGATGTAGAACTAGTGGGCCAGCCCGACCCCAAGATCCTCGGCCCCGCCGCCCAGGTCCTGGAACACGGCGAAACCGCCAACCGAACCTTCCCGAAGCTGTAGCTCAGCTGGCGGGGCTGCCGAACCAGCGGGTGAGGTGGGTGTTCAGGTCGTGCTGGTTGTCGCCGAGCCAGGCGATGTGGCCGTCGGGGCGTAGGAGGATGCCGGGGGCATCTATTGGTGCGGAGGGATCGGCCAGGTAGTCGACCCGGTCTGACCAGCCGTCGATGGTGAGGTGTTCGGTGCGGTCGAGGAGCATGCCGCGGCCGTGGTGCAGTAGGCCGTAGAGGTCGCCTTGCTTCGTTTCGATGTCGCGTTGGTGGCGGCCGAGCAGGTCGGGGCCTTCGCCGAAGTTGTACCGGATGTCGATCGCGGTGATCTTCTCGATCAGGTGGCGGTTCACCTGGTCGAAGTTCATGAGCTCGGTGAGCAGTCGGCGTACGGCCTGTGGGCCGGGCTCGGTGGAGAGGAGTTCCAGCTGGGCGCGGGTGTTGTCTAGCACGTCCTCGGCGACCGGGTGACGTTCGGACTCGTAGGTGTCCAGGAGTGTCTCTGGTGCCCAGCCGCGGACGTGTGCGGCCAGTTTCCAGCTGAGGTTGAATGCGTCCTGAATGCCCAGATTCAGGCCCTGTCCGCCAGTCGGTGGGTGGATATGTGCTGCATCACCCGCCAGCAGCACCCGCCCGACCCGATAACGCTCGGCCAACCGAGTGGCGTCTCCGAAGCGGGACATCCATCGTGGGGAATGCACGCCGAAGTCGGTGCCTGCGATGGCGTTCAGCTGTTGCTTGAAGTCGTCGAGAGTGGGCGGCTCGGCGCTGACTCCCGCGACGGGGATGACGACGCGATAGATCCCGTCAGCGAACGGCGTGACGCTGAAGGTCTTGTATGTCTCGCGAACCTCGGTCACCTTGGCAGCGAGCTCCTCCTGCGGCACGTCCAGCTCGAGCTCGCCCATCAGCGTCTCGTTCCGCGAGGGCTCGCCGGGGAAGCCGACTCCGAGCAACTTGCGGACGGTACTGCGGGACCCGTCGCAGCCGACGAGATACCGCGACCGCAGCTGCTGCCCGTCGTCCAGCTGCACCGTCACGTCGTCGTCGCCCTGCTCGAAACCGACTACCGCAGAACCCCGCCGTACTTCCGCGCCCAGGTGGATCGCGTGGTCCTCAAGCAGCTGCACGACGACCGGCTGCGGGATGCCCAGCAAATACGCGTGGGCGGAATCCAGACCCGCCGGCGCGGGCTTGTTGATGGCGCCGAAGAAACCACCGGCCGGACGTTTCCTGCCACGTTCGAGCATGCGGTCAAGGAGGCCGCGCATTGCCATCAGCTCGAGGCTGCGAATGTGCAGACCGACGATTCGGACGAAGGACGTGGGCTCGGTTTCCTTGTCCAGAACCAGTACGCGAACGTCGTGCAGCCGCAGCTCAGCGGCCAGCATCGCGCCGGTCGGACCGCAGCCGGAGATGATGACGTCGAAGGTGTCCATAGGTGTTGCCTTTCCGGAGTGCCTGGTGGCGCTCCCGGCGACACCTACACCAATCGCCCAACCGTGACGGCAAGGGGGAGCACCCACATCGATACAGCATTCATGGATCCCACCTCCTCAAGCCTCGTCACAGTCATCAGAAAGCTACATCACCCCCGTCCACCACGGTCGAACGGCTCACCCATCGGCTGACGGACAAGCTCAATGCGCTGAACCTGCCGCCACCGATGCAGCGATCCGCTAGCCGCACCTCGCTGGTCGCACGGCTCGGCGCCGGGCCGGCTGAGGGCTCGGCCAGCCGCTCGGGTCGGTTATCTATCGGGCCATCAATCCGGAGCATCTGCCCAGGATTCAACTCGGGAGTCGCTGCGGGCGCGGACCGGCGCATCGGCCCGGGAGTCGGCCCGGGAGTCGGCTCGGGAGTCGGTGCGGGCGTGGACCGGAGCGTCGGCCCGGGAGTCGGCTCGGGAGTCGGTGCGGGCGTGGACCGGAGCGTCGGCCCGGGAATCGGCTCAGGAGTCGGTGCGGGCGCGGACCGGAGCGTCGGCCCGGGAATCGGCTCAGGAGTCGGTGCGGGCGCGGACCGGGGCATCTGCCCAGGAGTCGGTGCGGGCGCGGACCGGGGCATCTGCCCAGGATTCAACTCGGGAGTCGATGTGGGCGCGTGCCGGGGCATCGGCCCGGGAGTCGGCTTGGGAGTCGGTGTGGGCGCGTGCCGGGGCATCGGCCCGGGAGTCGGCTCGGGAGTCGGTGCGGGCGTGGACCGGAGCGTCGGCCCGGGAGTCGGCTCGGGAGTCGGTGCGGGCGTGGACCGGGGCATCTGCCCAGGATTCGGCTCGGGAGTCGGCGCGGACCGGAGCGTCGGCCCAGGAATCGGCTCAGGAGTCGGTGCGGGCGCGGACCGGGGCATCGGTCCGGGAATCGGCTCCGGGATCGGCCCAGGGGCCAGCCGCGGGATTGGTCTGCGGATCGGACCAGGGATCGGTGGGTGGAGGGGGTGGGGGATCGGGCCAGGGGTTGGGGTGGGGTGGGTGGTTCTGGGGGGCTGTGGGTGGTGTGGGGGTGGTGGGCTGCGGGTTGCCCCAGATGGCGAAGGTGGTTGTTTCGTGGAGGGATGAGGTCAGGTCTGGTGGTGTTTTCGCGTCGAGCGGTGTGGCGTGGTTGGGGCGGTCTGCCCAGGTGGGGCGGGAGACGGAGACCTTGCCGTGGGTGATGGTGATGGTCCAGTCGCCGGCGTGGAGGTCGATGTGGTGGCGGCGGCAGAGGAGCGCGAGGTTGGAGATCTTGGTCTCGCCGCCGTCGATCCAGGACACGAGGTGGTGCGCGTCGCACATGATCGGCGGGGCACCGCAGACGACGCAGCCTTTGTCGCGCGCGTTGAGGGCGCGGCGCATGGCGCGGGTTACGAGGCGTTCGGAGCGGCCGACGTCCAGTGGTTCGGAGTTCGATCCGAGGACAAGCGGGAGAATCCTCGCGTCGCAGGCGAGGCGCCGGATCGTGGCAGCGGACAGGCCGTCGCCGTACACGGTGTCGCCGATCGCGTGCGCCGCAGCAGACTTCAGATCTTCGAGATCGATGGTGACGGTGATGTTCGCCTTCGCTCCGAACCCTGGAACCAGACCGCCCGGCCCATCGGTCGGTCGCACGGCGCAGTGGGTGGCGTCACCTCCGGTCTGGCGAGATGGAATCGTCCCAGGCTGCGTCGCATCGGTGGGCACCGCTCCCATTGCCGGTGCATTGGTCGGTCGCGTGGCGCAGTCGGTGACGTTACCTCCGCTCTGGCGAGATGGAGGCATGCCCTGCTGCGTCGCATCGGTGGCCACCGCCCCCGGTGTCGGCGCATTGGTCGGTCGCGCGGGGCAGTGGGTGACGTCGCCTTCGGTCTGGTGAGCTGGTGGCGTGCCCGGCTGGGTCGGATCGGGCGTCGGGGTGGAAGGGCTGGGGGTGGTGGTGTCCATCGTGGTGGCTGCGATGGTCAGGGCGGTGGTGAGGGCGTCGGCCTGGCGCTTGTCGCGGGGGCGGGGGTCGAGGTCGCCGTCGGTTGTTTTGTGTGGGCGGGCGCCGGCGTGGATCAGGCTTCGGAGGAGTTCGGCGTTCTCGTTGGCGAGGTAGCCGCGGAACGTCACGCCGTTGGGCGCGGTGGAGAGGGTGAGCGCCTCGCGCGCGTACGCCTTGTGTTCGTCGGGCTCGGGCCCGTCGGTGTCGAGGAGATCGCGGACGCGTTGTCCGGCCTTGCGGAGCTCGGCCGGAGACAGGTGGCGAGCCAGGCCGACGAGCTCGCGTTCGGCGACGTCGATGTCCTCGATCGGCACGGTGTCCGGCACCCGCTCGAGCGCGGACACGATCGCGTCGGCCTGTGCCGGACGCAGGTACTCCGTCGCCTCGTCTTGATCGACGTCAGGCAGTCCTGCGGACACGGCTCGGTACTTCGGGAGCGCCTTCGCCAGCCGGACATCGCGGCGAGCCTCGGAACGATCCAGTCGGTAGCGAAACGCCAGCAGTTGAACGGTGTCGTGGGCACCGATCTCTTCGGCGTACCCGACCGTGTCCAGACCGGCAATCACCTCGAGGCGCTGCGTTTGCAGGCGAGCGAGCAGCGCGTCGAGCTGGTCGAGAGTCGACAGCATCTCGCTGCCACTCATCGACCAGACCGGTCGCCCAACCAACTCCATGCAGCAAACTCTAGACACGACCACCGACAGTTCTCAAACCCATAACCCCTTTAATCCAAGGGATTTCAGCTATCCACACTCGCTGATCCTGTGGATGTTGCCTTCAGCAACATAGTGCGCAGAGCGTCGGCGACGGTCGATCGGATCGTCCGCGAGGAGTACGCCGGCGAGACTGCGGTCAGCGTGGTGAATATCCGGACGGGACATACCGCGATGCCGGGGGTGGGTGGGGTGCGCGCGGAGTAGTCGTGCCGAGGAGCGTAGGGACGAGACAACTGCGTGGCATGCGGGGGACTGCCCGGGCGCGGGAGCTACTGGTTCAGGGGTAGGTAGATGGTGAAGGTGGCGCCGTGAGGGACCGTGTTGGTGGTGGTTACTCGGCCGTTGTGGGCGGCTACCAGGGCGGCGACTATGGAGAGGCCCAGGCCGGAGCCGCCGGTGGTGCGGGTTCGGGCGGTGTCGGCTCGGTAGAAGCGTTCGAAGACTCGGGCTTTTTGTTCGTCGGAGAGGCCGGGGCCGGTGTCGGTGACCTCTAGGACGGCTTCGTTGCCGCGGGTGCCTACCGACACCGTGATCGGTGCGTCGACGGGGGTGTAGTTGAGGGCGTTGCTGACCAGGTTGCCCAGGACCTGGCGGAGACGGGCTTCGTCGCCTTCGACTACGGGAGCTTCCGAGTCGGGCAGGATCGTGAGTGACAAACGCCGGTCGGGCTGGATGGCCTGGGCGTTGTGGAGTGCGTCCGCGGCGATGGGAAGCAGGTCGACGGACTCCATCCGAAGCGGCCGCTGCTGATCCAGGCGCGCGAGCAACAGCAGGTCGTCGACGAGCAGGCCCATCCGCTTCGCCTCGTCCTCGATCCGGCGCATGGTGTCCGAGTCCGTCGTGTCGCCACGCTGCCGCGACAACTCCGCAAATCCGCGGATCGACGTCAACGGCGTACGCAACTCATGCGACGCGTCCGCCACGAACCGCCGCATCCGGTCCTCCGACTGCCGCGCAGCCTCCTCCGAACGTCGGGCCGTGTCCTCGGACCGCCGTGCCGCGAACTCCGACGCCGTCCGCTGCGCAAATGCAGTCTCGATCTGACCGAGCATCTGGTTCAGCGCCAAAGACAACCGCCCGACCTCGGTCCGCGGATCCCGTTGCGGTACGCGCCGACTCAGATCCCCGCCCGCGATCGCCACCGCGGTGTGCTCGACATCCTCCAGCCCGCGCAGACTTCGCCGTACGACGTAAGTCCCGACGCCGGCCAGCAACACCAGCAGGATGACCCCCGCAGCGACCTGGATCCCGACGAGCCGCTGGATCGTGTGGTCCATCTCCTTGAGGCTCTGCGCCACCATGACCGACCCCTGACCGTCATCGGTCGGCACAGCCAACACTCGCCACTTGGCGCCACCCGAAGCGGCGTCCACGTCGAACGACTTCCCGTTCAGCGCCCGGACCTGGTTCAGGTTGAGCGTCGGCAGCTTCGGCAACGGCTCCGTCTCGGCCAGCCGCGCCCCGACCGGGCCGTTGTCGCTGGCACCCTCCGAGTCGTTGAACTGCACCACGAACTGACTCGGCAGCTGCCGCCGCGCCGGCCCGCCACCAGGCGGCAGCGGGCGCCGATCGGGCTGGACATGTGACAGCGGCATGGCGGTCTGCTGCAGCTGCTCGTCGACGCGGTCGATCAGGTATCCGCGCATGATCGTCGTCGCCAGTACGCCGGACGCGCCCAGCGCGACGACCACCAGCGCCAGCAGAACGACGACGATGGTGACGCGCAACGGGTACCGGTCGGCGAACCGCCGGTGGGTCTGTTGCATCAGTTGGGGCCTCGCGGGGTGCGCAGGACGTAGCCGACCCCGCGGACGGTGTGGAGCAGCTTCTGGTCGCCGGTGTCGACCTTGCGGCGCAGATACGACATGTACGACTCGACCACGCCCGCGTCACCGGCGAAGTCATAGTTCCACACCGCGGACAGGATCTGTCCCTTCGACATCACCCGCTCGGCGTTCTCCAGCAGGCACCGCAGCAGCTTGAACTCGGTCAGCGACAGCTGGACCGCCTGGCCGCTCTTGAACACCTCGTAACTGTCCTCGTTCAGCTCCAGGTCCGCATACCGCAGTACGGCGGCCTCGGTCGTCGTCTGCTCGCGGTGACCGGACCGACGCAGCAGCGCACGTACCCGCGCGACCAGCTCGTCCAGGCTGAACGGCTTGGTCACGTAGTCGTCGCCGCCGGTCTGGAGGCCGAGCACCTTGTCCTCGACGGCATCACGCGCGGTGAGGAACAGCACCGGCACATGCCGGTCCTCACCACGGAGCCGGCGGACCACCTCGAACCCGTCCAGGCCGGGCATCATCACGTCGAGCACGACCAGGTCGGGCTCCACGTCCCGCGCCTTGCGCAGCGCCTCGGCGCCGTGGGTCGCCGTGGTCACGTCGTACCCGGCGAAACGCAGACTTGCGGACAGGAGCTCAACGATGTTCGGCTCGTCGTCGACCACCAGCAGATGCGGACTCATGCTCACAGTGTGCAGCCGGTTCCCATGTGAACCCTGGAAGATTCCTGGCAATCACCTGTGAGTCGTCCGCACCCACTCACCGCGGGCCGTGCTTGAAACCCCATTTCTGGCCGGCCGCGTCGCGCGCCGTACCGTCGTTGATGGTGGTCGCGGTCGCGGTGTTGTCCGCCACCACGGCACTCACACTGACCGTGCTGCCGGTCTTGATCGACGAGATGCCGTCCCGGGCCGAGTTCACCAGGGTCTCGGCGGCGACCTTGTACGTCCGGCTGTAGCCGTCGTCGCTCTTCACCGTGATCGAGTCCTTGCTGACCGCGGTCACCGATCCACGCTGCGTCGCGACGGTCTGGTATCCACCGCCGTCCTTCGGTACGACGAACTCGCCGTGCAACGCGCCGCCGAATCCGAACTCACCACGCGCGCCGAAGCCCTTCCCGGGCCGATCCGGCTTCTGCTGCTGACCGGGCGTGGACGGTGACGCCGAGGGCGACGGCGTCGGATCCGCGTTGGTCGCCGCCCAGGCAACCCCGCCGGCGGTAGTCGTTGCGGCAACCGCGGCCACGGTGCCGATGAGCCGCCATCGCTTCTGCGAAAGCTTCATCCTGCTGCGCCTTCCGTACTGCGTGCCGGGCCGTCACCTGGCACTGGGTCTTTCAACACTGCACCAGGCAGCTGTGACGAAGCTCCGGTGCGCCTAAGAATCAGCTGGCAGTTCAGACATGAATCAGACGACGATCAGACGACGAACAGCACAGCGACCAGCCAGAGCGCCGCGGCCAGCGACGTACCGATGAGCTCGATCAGCATCGACACGCCGGTTTCCTTCAGCGCGTGCTTGGTGGAGGTCCACGCGGCGGCGTGTGTGCGCAGCCGCTGCAGCTCGGAGATGTAGACGCCGACCGGGAAGCCGATGAACATCCCGACCACCGGGATCACGAAGAACCCGACGATGCCGAGCAGAACCCCGACGATCATCGAGCGGCGCGGTACGCCGGCCTCGCGGAGCCGCCGCTCCGGTACGACGTACTTGACCACCTGACTGGCACCGATCAGGACCACGGTGATCGCGAACACGATCCACCCGGTCGCACTGTGCTCGAAGATCGCCCAGACCAGGATCGCCGCCAGGCTCAGGATCGCCCCGGGCAGGATCGGCACGACGATGCCCACGATCCCGACGAAGATCGCGATCCCGACCAGAACGGTCACACCAGTCTCCACACCCACACTCTGCCGTAAACCGAGGCCTTTAGGGTGGAGACATGTCCCCGCTCCACGAACTTGTCACCGCTCTGGCCGCCCCGTGGGTGGTTCTCTCGCCTCGATCCGGTCAGCTCACCGGCACCGGCGCCGAGGGGGTGTACGCGCGGGACCGGCGAATCCTGTCCCGACTGAGCGTCACAGTCGACGGCCGGGAACCGATCCCGGTGCACGTCGACGAACGCGACGCGGCCACCCATCAGTACGTCGCGATGGTCGAGGGACTCGGCGACACCCGGCACGACCCGACCGTGATGCTGTACCGCACCCGCACGGTCGACAGCGACGGCATGACCGAGCAGATCACGCTGGTGAACCGTTCCTGCTCCACGATCGAGGGCCGGCTGGATGTTGCCCTAGGCACCGATCTGGCCGGTACGGCGGCGGTCCGCAGCGGCGCGGCCGCGAGCCTGCCGCAACTCGCGGCGCTCCCGGACGGTCCCGGCCGTACGCGCTGGGAGAGCGACGACACGAGCGTCGTCGTCACCGCCGATCCCGGGCTCTCGGCGACGCCGCGGCTGGAGCCGGGGGAGGAGTTCACCCTCACCCTGCGCGTCACCGCAGACTTCCCGAAGTCGACCACCGGTTTCTCGATCGAGCCGCCCGCCGAGCGCACGCCGTACGACGTCACTGTCCACTGCGACGACAAACGGGTGGACCGCTGGATCGACCGCTCGCTCGAAGACATCAGCGCACTCCAACTGGCCGCCGCCGACGACCGGTACCTCGGCGCCGGCCCGCCCTGGTACCTCACGCTCTTCGGCCGCGACTCGTTGATCTCGTCCGGCATGCTGATCCCGGTCGATCCGGCCCTTGCCGCCGGCACCCTCCGCGCGCTGGCTGCCTGGCAGGGTACGAAGGTCGACGCCGAGTCGGCCGAGCAGCCCGGCAAGATCCCGCACGAACTGCGTGCCGAGGTCGCGGACCACGGCGGTGGCCTGGTCCTTCCCGCGGCGTACTACGGCACGCACGACGCGACCCAGCTGTGGATCACGACGCTGCACAAGGCCTGGCGCTGGGGCATGCCGGCCGACGAGGTCCGCGACCTGCTGCCGAACCTGCAGCGCGCCCTCATCTGGATGAAGGAGTACGCCGATCCGGACGGCGACGGCTTCCTCGAGTACGTCGACGAGTCCGGCCACGGCCTGGCCAACCAGGGCTGGAAGGACTCCGCGGACGCAGTCCAATGGCCCGACGGCACGCTCGCCACAGCACCGATCGCGCTGTGCGAAGTCCAGGGCTACGCGTACGCCGCCGCGGTGAAGGGCGCGGAACTGCTCGAGGCCCACGGCGAGTCCGGTGACGAGTGGCGCGAATGGGCGGTGGCGCTGCAGGAACGGTTCCGCAAGACGTTCTGGGTCGACGGCTACCCGGCGATCGCACTCGACGGCGCGAAGAACCCGGTCGCCGGCCGGGCGTCAAACATGGGCCACCTCGTCGGCACCGGCCTGCTCGATGCCGACGAGGAGCAAGTGGTCGCCGACGTCCTCGCCGGCGCCGACCTGAACAGTGGGTTCGGCCTGCGAACGTTGTCGACGGCAATGACCCGCTTCAACCCACTCGGCTACCACACCGGCAGCGTGTGGCCGCACGACACCGCGATGACGGTCCAGGGCCTGTTCGCGACCGGCCAGTCCGACGTGGCGTCGTCGTACGTCGAGGGCCTGATCCGCGCGGCCGAAGCGTTCGGCTACCGACTGCCCGAGCTGTACGGCGGGCGCGGTACGGCCGAGGAGAACACGCCGACGCCGTACCCGCTCTCGTGCCGTCCGCAGGCCTGGGCAGCCGCGTCCGCTGTTGCCGTAGTCGTCGCTGCGCTCGGCATCGAGCCGGACGTCCCAGGCGGCACCCTGGTGATCAACCCGGCGGAGTCGATGCCCTGGAACACTCTTGAAATAAGGGGTTTGCGTGTCGGCGGCGAGACGTTGTCCGTGCGCCTCGACGGCGACGAGCTGACCGTGCTCGAGGCGCCTCAGAGCGCGGTGATCAGGGCGAACGCCGACAGGCCGAGGTAGATCGCCGCGACGACGAGGTTCCGTGCCCGTCCGGTCGTGCGGACCGATCGGAAGCGTCGGCCGATCGCATCGGCACCGACGGCGTACGAGAGATCGAGGACGAGGCCGATGAGCATCGCGCCGACGCCGAGCAGCAGCATCTCGGTGCGAAGCTGGTCGGGTCCGGCGCCGCGGGTGGTGAACTGCGGGAGAAACGCGAGGAAGAACAGCGCGGCCTTCGGGTTGAGCAGATTGACCACGACGCCGTCGCGGAACACTCGCCCCAGCGGTGCCGGTGCAATGCCGTTGAGCTCGGCGCTCGATGCCCTGAGTGTCTTGATGCCGAGGTAGGCGAGATAGAGCGCGCCGGTGACCGTGATCGCGGTGAACAACGCGGGCGAGGCCTTCACCAGTGCGGCGAGACCGAGTGCAGTAACGACGATGTACACGAGCGTCCCGGTCTCGACCGCGAGCGCGGAGACTACGCCGGCACGGCGTCCCTGGGTGAGGCTTCGCAGCGAGATGTACAGGTTGTTCGGCCCCGGCATCCCGACCAGCACCACCGTCGCGCCGGCGAACCCCAGCACCTGACCGATTCCCATGCGGACTAGCCTGGCGGCGCGAGAAGCAGTCCACCCGAGCCAATTGGGGGAGAAGTGGACCGTTCTGGAGACCCCTTGGCCCTGGCTCACCTGATCGGCCACCGGCTGACAGGCCGCTCCGGTGGCCTGTACCGCCGGCTCGCCGACGAGATCGCTGCCCTGATCGGCTCGAGTGAGCTCCCGGTCGGCGCACGCCTCCCGGCAGAACGCCGGTTGGCCGAGTCGCTCGTGATCAGCCGCTCGACGGTCGTCGCGGCGTACGACGAACTCCGCGCCCGCGGCCTGGTTGAGAGCCGGCGTGGCAGCGGTACGACGGTGGCACGTGCGGCCGGGCGTGGCCGTTCACGAGCGGACAAGCACATGCCCACCGGGTACGGCGAGTCGCTGTTCCACCGGATCACGGTCGGCCCCGGCGAGGTCATCTCGCTGACGTACGCCGTCGATCCCGGCCTGCCCGAACTCTCGTCGGAGCTGATCGACCTCGCATCCACCGAGCTACCCGCACTGCTCGGGGACGTCGGCTACCACCCACGCGGCCTCCCGGTACTGCGCGACCGCATCGCCGACCACTTCACCGACGGTGGACTGCCCACGTCGCCCGACGAGATCGTAGTGACGACCGGCGCACATCAGGCGATCGCGCTGGTGACGCAGATGTACCTCCGCAACGGAGCCGCGGTCGCGATCGAGCAGCCCAGTTGGCCCGGCTGCTTCGACCTGTTCGGGGCGGTCGGCGGGCGAGTGGTCGGCGTACCACTGGATGATGCCGGGATCCGGCCCGACCTCCTGGAGGCGGCGTTCGCTGAGCATCAGCCTGCGATGTTGTTCGTGATGCCGACGTTCCACAATCCGACCGGCCGGTTGATGTCGGCGAACCGGCGCCGGCAGGTCGCCCTGCTGGCCGCGCGGTTCGGCGTCGTCGTCGTCGAGGACAACGCGTACTCGGCGTGGGACCCGTCCGGGCCGGCGATCCCTCCACCGCTGGCGGCGTACGCGCCGGACGATGCGGAGGTGCTGACGATCGGGTCGGTGTCGAAGGCCGTGTGGGGCGGTCTGCGGATCGGCTGGATCCGCGCGTCGCGACCGTTGGCGGAGCGGCTGGCCCGGCACAAGGCGTTGGCCGATCTCGGCAGTCCGTTGATCGATCAGGCATTGACCGCGCGATTGCTGCCGCGGCTGGCGGACCTCACCGCGACGCGGGCGCGGTTGGCGACGGCGCGGAAGAAGCTGATGGGGGAGTTGCTGACCGCACGTCTGCCCGAATGGGAATGGTCTACACCGGTCGGCGGGTCCGCGCTGTGGATCCGGCTGCCGGATACGGACGCGCGAGTCTTCGCCCAGGTCGCGTTGCGGCACGGTGTCGAGGTGGTGGCGGGCCAGGCGATGGATCCGTCCGGCTCGCACGACGACTACCTACGGGTGCCGTTCGCCTACTCCGAACAAGTGCTTGATGATGCGGTGACCCGGCTCGCGCGGGCCTGGCAGGAACTGCGGCGGCACGGCCCGGGTCCCGGAGTACCTGTCGTGTAAACGGAAGGATGGCGGTCACCCGTCGGGGTGAACCGCCATCGAAGCCTGTATGACTTTGGCGCCGCCGTTGGCGCGTTTGGAACAGCCTTGGGGGTTACCGCTCTTCTTCCGCGGCGACCGTCTGGGTGGCTTCGAGCCGACCGGTCTCGTCGTGGATCGTGATCGCGATGTCGCGCAGCTTCTCCGAGTGCTCGCGGCCGTGGTGGGCGCAGAAAAGTAGCTCCCCACCGCTGGTCAGGGTGACTCGGACGTAGGCCTGCGCACCGCAGCGGTCACAACGATCCGCGGCCGACAGGGCCGAACTCGGGGCGAGTGCTGTAGTCATTGAGGCCTCATCTCATCTAGTTCCGTACTCACCAGATAGCAACATCCTGACACGCGGATCGCTTCCCGGTGGGGACAACGTGTCCGTATGTGAGACGAACCACCTGTCCTCGTATGACGCTTGTTGACGGGGAATCGTTTCGTGAACGGCGGATTTTGTGGTGAGCCACGGAGGCTGGGTGCTTCTTCTCTCACTGTGCGCCATGATGTCGTCACCGTGTGCTGAGAATCGGAGTGTCGTACGCCACTTCGAATCGAGTCCGGATCGATACCTGTCGCATCACCCATCTCCTGTGCCCAGCTGCATGCTTGCACGGGCCCCGCCTGCCGCGTTTTGGGGGTGCGGCCGCATAGGCTGTCTGTGTCAGTGTGTGAACCAGTGAAGGAGCCCTGTGGCCGCCCCGACGCCTCGCAGTACCGAGATCGACCCGGCGTACAACGCCCGCCATCTGCTCGTCCTCGAGGGTCTCGAGGCCGTCCGGAAGCGGCCCGGTATGTACATCGGGTCGACCGACAGCCGCGGTCTGATGCACTGCCTGTGGGAGATCATCGACAACGCCGTCGACGAGGCCCTGGCCGGCTTCGGCGACCAGATCGACGTCGTGCTGCACAAGGACGGCTCGGTCGAGGTGAAGGACCGCGCCCGCGGCATCCCGGTCGACATCGAGCCGAAGACCAAGCTCAGCGGTGTCGAGGTGGTCTTCACCAAGCTGCACGCCGGCGGCAAGTTCGGCGGCGGTTCGTACAACGCGTCCGGTGGTCTGCACGGTGTCGGCGCCTCGGTGGTGAACGCGCTGTCCGCGCGGCTGGACGTCGAGGTGGACCGCGGCGGCACGATCTGGACGACGTCGTTCCGGCGTGGCGTCGCAGGCGAGTTCGAGGGCGAGGGTGCGAATGCCTCGTTCACCCCGGCGAAGGGGCTGCGGAAGGCCGGCCGGGCGAAGAAGGGTGTCACCGGCACCCGGATCCGGTACTGGGCGGACCGGCAGATCTTCACCAAGGACGCGGCGTTCAACTACGACGAGCTGGTGACCCGGGCGCGGCAGACGTCGTTCCTGGTGCCGGGGCTGCTGCTGGTGATCCGCGACGAGCGTGGCGACGAGGTCACCGAGGAGCACTTCAAGCACGACGGCGGGATCAGCGAGTTCACCGAGTTCCTCGCGACCGACCAGAAGGTGACCGACGTCGTCCGCCTGACCGGGACCGGCCACTTCACCGAGACCGTCCCGATGCTCGACGACGCCGGCCACATGACGCCGTCCGACGTCGAGCGCGATCTCGAGGTGGACATCGCGGTCCGCTGGGGCGACGGGTACGAGACCGAGCTGCGGTCGTTCGTGAACATCGTGGCCACGCCGAAGGGCGGCACCCACGTCAACGGTTTCGAGCGCGCGCTGTCGAAGAGTTTCACGAACGCACTTGATGGCACCCGACTGCTGAAGAGCGGCGAGGAGATCATCAAGGACGACGTGCTCGAAGGCATGACCGCGGTCGTGACCGTCCGGCTGGCCGAGCCGCAGTTCGACGGCCAGACCAAGGAAGTTCTCGGCACGCCGGCGGCGTCACGGATCGTCGCCAAGGTCGTGCAGTCGGAGCTCGAGGCGTTCCTGACGTCGACGAAGCGTGAGCACAAGGCACAGGCGCGCGCCGTACTGGAGAAGGTCGTTGCCGCGTCACGGACGCGGGTGGCCGCTCGTCAGCACCGGGAGTTGCAGCGGCGCAAGACCGCGCTGGAGTCGTCGGCGCTGCCGGCCAAGCTGGCCGACTGCCGCAGCAACGACGTCGACCGGTCCGAGCTGTTCATCGTCGAGGGTGATTCGGCCCTCGGTACGGCGAAGCTCGCGCGCAGCTCGGAGTTCCAGGCGCTGCTGCCGATCCGGGGCAAGATCCTCAACGTGCAGAAGGCGTCCGTCGGCGACATGCTGAAGAACGTCGAGTGCGCGTCGATCATCCAGGTCGTCGGCGCCGGCTCGGGCCGGACGTTCGACCTCGAGCAGGCGCGCTACGGGAAGATCATCTTCATGGCGGACGCCGACTCCGATGGCGCCCACATCCGCTGCCTGCTCGCGACGCTGTTCTTCCGGTACATGCGGCCGCTGGTGGAGGCGGGGCGGGTCTATACGGCCGTGCCGCCGCTGCACCGGTTCGAGCTGACGAACCCGAAGAAGGGCCAGGAGAAGTACCTGTACACCTACAGCGACGCGGAGTACCAGCGGAAGACGGCCGAGCTGATGAAGAAGGGCGTCCGCTGGAAGGAGCCCCCGCAGCGCTACAAGGGTCTCGGTGAGATGGACGCCGACCAGTTGGCGGAGACCACCATGGACCCGCGGCACCGCACGCTCCGCCGGATCACGGTCGACCACGCGGAGGAGGCGGCCAAGGTCTTCGACCTGCTGATGGGCAACGACGTCGCACCCCGCAAGGAGTTCCTGGTCCAGGGGGCGTACGAGCTGGACGAGAACCGCATCGACGTCTGAGGCTTGGCGGGCTCACGTAGGGTTTCCGGCGTGATTGGTCTGGTGAGCGGAGCGCCGCAGGACTCGGAGCTGCTGCGCGCCGCGAACTCTGGCGACGCGGGTGCTCTCGGTCTGCTGCTCGCCAGACACCGCGCCGGCATGCAGGCGGTCGCCGTGTCCGTCCTCGGCCACAGCCACGACGCGGAGGACGCCGTACAAGAGGCGGCGATGATCGCGTTGCGGCGGGTCGGCGATGTCCGGGATCCGGATGCTGTCGGTCCGTGGCTGAAGATGGTGGTGCGGAACGTTTGTCGCGCCCGCTTGCGGAAGATGTCCGCGGTTCCGGTGGCGGAGCCCGCGCCCCTGGATGTCGTGCCTGATCCCGCTGAGGTGCTCGACCGGCATGCGCTGCGGGACTGGGTCTGGACCGCGCTCGAGGATCTGACTCCGGGCCTGCGGTTGGTGACGTTGCTGCGGTACTTCACCGACGTGTCGTCGTACGACGAGATCGCGGCGCTCTGCGACCTGCCCGTCGGGACGGTGCGCAGCCGGCTCCATCAAGCGCGAACCAAGCTGACCGACGCGCTGCTGGCCGCCGCGGACGGGGTGTACGACGACGTCGCTGCCATGAACGCGCTGCACCGCGGGCTGGCCGACGAGTTCATGGAGTCCGGCCGACGCGGGCAGCTCGCGTCCACGATCGCCGACCGATGGTCGTCGGAGGCGCAGGTGCTGTGGCCGACCGGCAAGCGGACGGACAGCGCGTACCTGCCGGGTGCGTTCGACCGGGACGTCTCGGCCGGCGTACGCCAGGAGGTGGTGAACGTCGTGGCCAGCCGCGAGGTCGTGATCTGGGAGGCGGCACTGATCAGCCCACTCGAGGACCCGTCGCACTGTCCGCCGAGCGTCGTGTGGGTGCAGCACCTCGATCAGGACCGGGTCAGCAAGGTGCGTCTGTACCACCCGCGTGAACGCTGAGAAGAAGTTCGCGTCGCGATCGAACTTTCCCGGAACCTCACCGCATCCTGCGGGTATGAACGGAAAACACACTGTCGTCGTCGACGGCATCCGGCAGGTCTATGAGGTGGCAGGCGCCGGACCGGTGTGCCTCGTGCACTCTGGCGGCCCCGGCGTACATCCGGGCTACCTCCGGATCCGGGAGCTGGAGAGCTCGCTGACGATGGTCTACCTGCACCCGGTCGGTTCCGGCGAGAGCGATCTGCTTCCGGGCGGGGACTACTCGCTGTCCCGTTACGCGGACTTCGCGGTGGCCGTGCTCGATGATCTCGGCGCGGGAAGCGGCTACTTCCTCGGGCACTCGCACGGCGGGTTCGTCGGGCTCCAATTCGGCATCGATCACGCGGACCGGCTCCGCGGACTGATCCTGTACGACACCGCGGCCGTCTACGGGCCGGAATTGTTCCAGGTGGCGACCCAGGAGATGGCGGCGTTCGTGAAGCGCTGGCCGGATCGTCCGGAGGCCGTCGAGGCGGGGCGGTTGTGGGATGCGGCCACCGTGACGCAGACGCTCGAGATCACCGACGACGAGTCGCACCGGCAGTACCTGTCCGGGATCCTGCCCGCGTACTTCGCCGACTACCGGGCGACGATCGCACGGGTCGGCGAGTTGACGCTGCAGACGAGGCACGACCCGAACCGGCTGCCGATCGAGTGGGACGTCCGCGACCAGCTCGGCACGATCGACGTGCCTGCGCTGGTGATCGTCGGCAGCTACGACTTCATCTGCGCGCCGCGGTTCGCGTACGGGATCGACGCCGGGATGCCCGACGTGCGGCTCTGCGAGCTGCACGACAGCGGGCATTTCGGGCACCTCGAGCAGACGGACGAGTTCGCCGCCGCGGTGCTCGACTTCGTGAAGGAGACAGCATGACGGTTCCGGTCGGTCTGGCCGAGCAGACCGAGATCGCGGCGTACGTCGACTTCGTGGCCGGTGCGCCGGAGCCGTTGCGGAAGAAGCTGGGGATCAGCTCGCGGCGCGTCGGCGACGTACAGGCGCTGGTACTCCGCGAGGACCCGAGCGGCTTCTTCAACCGGGCCGGCGGATTCGAGTCGGTGAGCGTGGGGACGCTGACCGAGGTGTGCGACTTCTTCCGCGCGGGAGGGCTGTCCGCGGGTGCGTTCGCGATCGCGCCGTCGCTGCTGCCTGCGGATTGGGCGACGACTGCTGCGCAGCTGAACCTCACCGAGAGCACCCGCTTCGCGAAGCTCGCCTGCACGCTCGACACAGCTCCTGCTTCTGTCGACTCCGACCTGCGGATCGCGCGGGTCGAGGCCGAGCAGGCGGAGCAGTTCGCGACGGTGATGATGAACACCTTCGGGTTCACCACGCCGGCGATGATCGACCTGACTGCCTCCTGTGTGGGACGCGAGAACTGGCAGCAGTACGCCGCCTGGGACAACGACGAACTCGTTGCCGTCGGCAGCATCTTCGTCAACGGCGCCTGCGCCGACATGTTCGGCGGCGCAACCACCCCAGCCGCCCGCGGCCGCGGCGCGCAGTCGGCCCTTCTCGCAGCCCGCCTAAGCGGCGCCCGGGATGCCGGGTGCCGCTGGGTGGTCGCCGAGACCGGCGCAGAAGGTCCGGGCGAACACAACACGTCCCTCCACAACATGCTCCGAGCCGGCTTCACGCACCTGTACGACCGGGTCACTTGGAGGTGGACCGCTGTGTGAGGGTTGACTCATGACGCCACGGCTGGTCTGTTTCGACCTCGACAACACGTTGATCGATCGGGACGGAGCGTTCCTGGCGTGGGCACGCTGGTGGGTCGACCGCGCCGGCCTCGATCCGGCCGCGGTCGACTGGCTCGTTGCTCATGACAACGGCGGCTTCACACCTCGGGCTGGACTGTTCGCCGCCTTCGAGCAGGAGTTCGGGCCGGCGATCTCGGTCGACGACTACGACCGCGAGCATCCGTCGTTCACCCGGGTCGAGTCGGCCGTGCTCGACGGCCTGCAGTCGTTGCGTACGGCGGGGTGGCGCCTGGCCGTGGTCACGAACGGTGGCGTCGTGCAGCAGAGCCGGAAGCTCGCGCACACCGGGATCGACCGCGCGGTGGACTACTGCTGCATCTCGGAGGCCGTCGGCGTGCGGAAGCCCGATGCGCGGATCTTCGCGATCGCGGCGGAGGGGGCCGGGGCGGGGCTCGAGGGCGGGTGGATGGTTGGCGATCATCCGGCGTACGACATCGCCGGGGGGATCAACGCCGGCCTGAAGACGATCCGCATCGGCAACCACCATGCGGTGGATTCGCCGACTGCGGATCATCACTTCGATTCTGTGCTCGAGGCCTTCGCGGTGTTGGCTAGTTGAGGGCGTCGGCAAGCGCTTTGCGGCCGCCGACCACCGGGATGTCTATCGAGCTGTGGGAGAGGTCGAGGGTCAGCTGGGTGCCGGGGGTGGGGCGGATGGTGAAGTCGCGGTCGCTCGACAGGACCATCAGGGCCAGGCGGTTGCCGGCCGGTACGACGGTGTCCTTGGGCTGGAGGTCGACGTTCAGGTTGTACATCTTGCCGGGCTTGACTGGTGCATCGTTCCAGTCGGACAACCGGTTGGCCGGGTCGGTCCAGCCGCGCGTGAGGATTGTGCCGTTGCCGGTCGGCGGGTAGCTGACCAGGGCCGCGGTCACGTTCGCCTTTGACGCGCTGAAGGCGAGCTGCAGCGAGGCTGACGGCGTACCGCTGATGCGGATCGGCTTGGTGAGCGGCGGCGTTTGGTAGATCAGCCGAACGCCCGACGACGGCGCGTTCGCCGACGTGATGGCAGGGATTGATGCGTCGTCGGTAAGGGTCTCGGTGGCGGACTTGGTCGGCTTGAACGTCAGCTCGCCGCGTGTCGGGGCTCCGGGCGTGAGGTGGAGTCCTGCCTGACCAGCAGCCGGGTCCGGCCACTCGGCGTACGGCGTTGGGTTGGCGTTACTGCACTGCAGGCTGACGGTCGCGCCATCGGCCACCCTCTGACCGGCCGCGGTGGCGACGGGTGAAGCGAGGACCAGGTGAGTTGAGTCGGGGATCTTCGTGATCAGCCGGTTCGTGTTGCTGATCGTGCCGTCGGCGTTCGTCTGCGGCACGGTCAGCGAGAACCCGATCCGGAACGGTCGCGTATCCGCCACCCCGAGCGTCGCCGTGTTCGACTGCTCTCCGGCCACCGTGGTCTGACGCGGCGGACACGAGGCGGCCTCGCGAACGACCCACGATCGCGGCAACCGCTCCACCCCGTTCTGCACGCCGTACAGGTACCGGGTGAACCAGTAGTTGACGAGTACGTCGGGTGGCGCGCCGCCGTGGCCGCCCTGGTGGAAGTAGAACATGTGCGGCACGTGCTGCTTCTTCAGCGCGGCGTAGAACTGGGCCGCGTTCTTCGTCATCACGTTGAAGTCGTTATTGCCATGGGCAAGCAAGGTCGCGGCGCGGACGTTGCGCACGTCCTTCATGTAGTCGCGCTCCTGCCAGAAACTGTTGCGGTTCCCGGTGGCGCGATCGATGTGCCGCTCGATGTCGTCGATCACCGGCTGGCAGATGGTCCGCGCGCCGGTCTCGTCGAGCCGCGAGTAGACCACATCCGCCAGTACGTCGAGGTCCTCGCCCTGGAAGGCGTTGTTGTTGCCGGACGGGTTCGACGACGAGTGCGGCGCCCGGACCATGCCGTTCGCGCGGTAGTAGTCGTACCAGTCGGAGATCGCCGAGATCGGCACGATCGCCTTCAGACCGGCCACCCCGGTCGTCGCGACAGCCTCCGGCAGAGTGCCGTTGTACGACGTACCGATCATGCCAACGTTTCCGGTCGTCCAGCCGGCCACCGCCCGGGTCGAGCCGTCCTTGGTCGTGTACGCGCGAGCTCGACCGTTCAGCCAGTCGATCACCGCCTTCGCGGCCAACGTCTCATTCGTGCCGCCCGACGTCGGGCAACCGTCCGAGTGTCCGGTGCCTGGCGACTCCGCGTGTACGACGGCGAACCCGCGCGGCACCCAGGTCGACTCGTAGACGGTGCTGATCACCGGGCTGGTGTCGAACGCCGCCCAGAACGGCGCACGCGGGCGCGACGCCGGCGGCGCACCCAGCTCGTGGTCGACACCCCAGTTGCTGTACTCGTCCGCCGTACCCGCGTAGTAGGGGCTGTCCTCGAAGATGACCGGCACCTTCAGCCCCTGCGTCAGGACCTCTGACGGCGCGGTGAAGTCGGCGTGGATCCGGTCCGGCTTGCCGTCATGATCGCTGTCGAACGGCGCCTGCACCCACACCTCACCGCTGTACCAATCGGCGGGATTGGTCGAGAAGACCGCCTGGGCGAGACCGTCGACGAACGTCGGTACTGCGGAGGTCGCCTGCTGCGACGCTTGTGCGGGAGCGGCAACTGCAGCGGCGACGAGTGCGGTCGCTGCCGCAGCGCTCACCAGAAGTCGAATCCTCATGCGTGGGCCCCTCCCAGCATTCGACGGGCGGATCGAACCTCTGAATCATCCGGCGCTGCTGGCCGGACCGCAACCGCTGGCTGCGCGGCGTACTGCGACGACCGTGCCGTCCGGCTCGGGCACCTGCGCGTGGCCGTCCACCAACACCTCGAAGCCGTCGGGGCTGATCATGATGTCGATCGTGTGGCCCGAATAGCTGAGACCACGGAGCGTGAGGTTGCCTGCGGCAACAGGTTGTGGACGGATGTGGAGCGAGCCGTCCGGGTTGGGGTGGATGCCGGCCAGGCCGGTGAGGATGGCCTCGGCTCCGGTGAGGCCGGCGATGATGTTGATCCGGCGGCCGGAGGCAGGCGCACCGGGCTTGTCGGAGTAGTGGTCCTGCGGGAAGTACGGATAGTGCTCGCCCATCCAAAACAGCCGGCGCAGCACATCCCAGGCGAGCTCGGGATGGCCTTGCTGCCACAGCGTGAGCGCGAGTTGGGGTGCCTCACCGGTGTACGCACCGGCACCCGACCAGTCGATGTCGGCGGTCTCGTAGTGCAGGTCGTCCTCGGCGCTGACGCTGCTGACGCCGTACTCGCCGAGGAACGATCCGAGGTGACCGAGGAGCTTCGCCGCGGCCGGCGGCGGGCAGGCGCCGGTGCGCAGTACGTCGAACGCCTGGATCGAGTAGGCCAGCTCGGTGTGGCCGTCGGGGTAGCGGCTGCGGAACCAGCCGGCGTCGTCGTCCCAGAGCTGATCGATGATCTCGGCCCGGATCTGTTCTGCGGACTCCCGCAGTTCGGTCGTGGGTAGGGCGGCGCCTGTCAGGTCGGAGAGGTCGGCGAGGGCATCGAGCGCCCAGGCCTGTTCGGCGTTCGGGCTGGCAACGACGTGCTCCCAGCCGGCGCTCCGCATCTCCAGTAGGTTGCTTTGGTCGCCGTAGTCCCGAAGTACGCCGGTGCGGTCGTCCGGCTGGAATCGCTTGTCGAGGGCTGTGAGTACGTCGTACAGGCGGGCGATCAGGGCTGGATCCAGCTGACGTTCGGCTGCGGCCGCTTGGGTGAGGGCGACGAGGGCTGAACCGCTGTAGGCGTACGCGACGCCGAGGCCGGTGCCGTCGGGGGCGATGGCGTACCGGTCGGTGAGGTCTGCGTCGAGGAACGACTGGATGATGTCGAGAACGCTGTCTCCGAGCATGAGGCTCAGCACGGTCGGGGCGTAGCCGCCGGTGTCCCACGCGTAGGAGCAGAGGGCGCCGCCGTCGAGGCCGGACGTTGCGATGAACGGCTGCGTGACGAAGTCAGGGTGATCCCACCAGCAGACGAGCCCGCTGGCGAGCGAACGGCGGTAGTACTGCTCGAGCCCTGGAATGTCGGACGTGAGCGTCGGGAGCCGACCGAGCGCCTGGGCGATACGGGATTCCCACGCGCGACCGGCGTCGTCGGCTGTCGACGCGGTGCCGACGTGAACGCCGATGGTGAAGACCACCTCGCCCTGAGCTCCAAGAGTTGCCGTGAGACCGCTGTGCGTCAGCGTGATCTGCTCGCCTCGAGCGGCGGCAGGTGGGACCCACCCCCACTCGGAGAGGGCGACCTGGTGGGCTTCGGTCGCGGCCAGCTCCGGGCAGACGGTGATCTGGTGGGCATTGCCAGAGCGATTCCGGATCTGCAGCGCGAGCGCGTAGCCGGGGGAGCCGTGGTACGGCGTGAGAGTGGACTCGACGGCCAGCGAGGTCAGGCTGTCGGCGTATTGGTGGTAGGTGCCGCGGCGGACGATCCGGTCCGGCCGCCAGGTGCCGCCGGCCGGGAGAAGACCGCGATTGCCGGCGCCCGGGCGGGCCAGGTCGACGACCCGCTGCCCGTCGACCTCCAGCGAGATCGTCAGCCGGCTGTCAGGTGCAGCCAGCGGGGGAGCGAACCAGCCGCCGACCCCGCACACGGTCCCGGCCAGTTGGCTGACGGTCCCGGTACCGCTGCCGACCCAGATCTCGGCGGGAGGTACGGCGCGGCGCAGGTCGAAGGCGAAGTCGTCGAGGGCGTACGGCGGCATGGGCGGCCTTCCTGGAATTGGCCCGTCCGGGCTCAGGGCGTACCGGGGCTGAGGCGTGCCGGACCGGGGGCGTGCCGGACCGGTCCCGGCAGGTGATCCCGGCCTGCGTAGGACCGGTCCAACACGGTGCGACGATCGTGGCACGAAGACGGCGCCGGGCGCAATGCTTCGTACTGAAACCGATTGCAGGCTGGGTGTTGACGACGTACCGGCGCACTGTTACGTTCCGGTGCAACCAGCCGTTGGACCAGTCCAACGGACCGAAACCCGAAGGATGGCCGGATGGCGAAGCTGACGATCCGCGACATCGCCGCGCTGTCCGGGCTGTCGAAGTCCACCGTCTCGCTGGTGCTCAACAACAGCCCGAAGGTGGACCCGGCGACCAGGCGGCACGTCCTCGCGGTGATGCGCCGGCACCGGTACGTGCCGAGTTTCGCCGCGACCGCGCTGGCCAAGGGGAGCACCCGGCTGATCGGCATGGTCGTGCCCGGCCTGTCCTGGCATATGGTTGCCTCGATCAACATCGGGGTGGCCGCGGTGACCGAGCGGAGCGGGTTCGACATCATCCTCTACACGGCGACCAACGACCGCGACTACGGTTCGCTGATCGACCGGATCCTGACCTCGAGCATGGCGTCCGGCCTGCTCGTGGTCAGTCATGAACAGCCGCTCGATCCGCTGGTGCAGCTGCACGAGGAAGGCCTGCCGGTCGTTCTCGTGAACACCATCGACGCCGACGTCGCACTGCCGTCGGTCACGGCCGACAACTACGACGGCGCGTTGACGGCGATGGATCATCTGCTTCAGCTCGGGCACGAGCGGATCGCCTGTGTACAAGGGCGGATGACGTACCGCTGCTGCCAGGACCGTTACCGCGGCTACCTGGACGCGCTCCGGACGGCCGGCATCCAGCCGGATCCGGAGCTGACCAAGCCCGGCGACTTCCTGCCCGAGCAGATCCGCGCCCGGTCGCACGAGTTGTTCGCGCGGCCGGCCGACGAGCGTCCGACCGCGGTGTTCGCGCACTCCGACGTGACGGCGTACGCCGTGATGACCGCGGCCGCCGAAGCCGGGCTGCGGGTGCCGGAGGACGTGTCGGTGATCGGCTTCGACGACATCGAATCGGCGGCGCAGATCCGGCCGCCGTTGACCACCATCCAGCAACCGTTCATCGACATGGGCAAGCGCGCGGCGGAGATGCTGCTGTCCGCGATCGGCCCTGGCGACTCTGATCCGAACGACGAGGAGCTGGCTTTGGCGGAGCTCGAACCGCCGGCCGCCGACCTGCCTCGTCTCGTCATGCCCACCAGCTTGATCGTCCGGGCGAGTTGCGGGCCGGTGCCCGTGACCCGATCCCCGCGCGGACGCTCGCAGACCACCCCGCACACCACAAAGGCCTGATCCCCGGATCGAGGTCCCGCCCGACCACTGACACCACCCACGGCAGCAGCCCAGGCGCCGCACGCTCGACGCCGCCGGGCGACGCTGGCGTGCGCCCTCTGGAAGGAATCCGGAGTGTTCAGAAAACTGGCCACCGGTGCGAGTCTCGCGCTCATCGCCGCGGTAGCGATCCAGTCCCCAGCCCATGCCGACGCGACGCCGTACGAGGTCCTGCCGGCCGATGCAGTCGCCAACTTCACCGAGTTCAAGAGCCTCCCGACCGACGCGACCCAGCAGGTCGCGATCACCGGCAACCCCAACTTCAGCAAGGCGCTCGAGATCACCGTCCCGAACGGACCGCAGAGTCCCGGTCTCGACGGCGAGTACGAGATCACCCTCGGCGTACCCGCGGCCGCGACCGTCACCGAAGGCGACGCGCTGGTGGCGACCATTTGGGCTCGCGCCATCACACCGACCAGCGGCAACGCCCACCTGGTCTTCGAGACGGACGGCTCACCGTTCAAGAAGTCGCTCAACGCCGCTCTGCAGTACGGCACCGAGTGGAAGAAGTTCGAGTTCCCGTTCCGCGCCGCGACGACGTACACCGCCGGGACCACGACCGCCGCGCACCTGAACCTCTGGCTCGGATACGGCGCGCAGCAGTTCCAGATCGCCGGCGCCTCCGTGCAGGACCTCGGTCCGGGCAACCCGGCCGGCTACCCGCAGGCGACGTACGACGGCCGCGACCCGAACGCAGCCTGGCGTACGGCGGCCAACGCCCGCATCGACCAGTACCGCAAGGGGAATCTGGCCGTGTCCGTCGTCGACACCGCCGGCAATCCCGTCAGCGGCGCGACTGTCTCCGCCGTACAGCAGACGAGTGCGTTCAAGTTCGGCGCTGCGTCGGACGGCGCGCGGCTGGTCGGGGATCCGTCCGGCGGGATCAGCGGGACCGACCTGGCGCAGTACCAGTCGAAGTACTCGACGCTGTTCAACCAAGGGGCCCTGGGCAATAACCTGAAGTGGAACCACTGGGAGAACCCGACCGAGCGCGAGACCGTCACGCTGCCCGCACTGCAATGGATGCGCGAGCACGGGCTGCGGATCCGCGGGCACAACCTGATCTGGCCCTCGTGGGGTCTGATGCAGCCCGACGTCGTGAACCTGCAGAACGACCCGGCCGCGTTGCGCGCCCGGATCAACACCCACATCACCGACGAGGCGTCGACGCTGGCCGGTCTCATCGACGAGTGGGACGTGGTCAACGAGCCGTACTCCGAACACAACGTCCAGGACATCCTCGGTCAGGACGAGATCGCGAACTGGTTCCGGCTCGCGCACGCCGCCGATCCGGACGCCAAGCTCGCCCTGAACGACTACGGCCTGGTGGAGAACAACGGCTGGGAGACGCGGCACCGCGATCACGTGTACGACCTCGTGCAGTCGTTGAAGTCGTCGGGTGCGCCGATCGACACGGTCGGGTTCGAGAGCCACTTCAACGGGATGCAGCTCACCTCGCCGGACGACCTGATGACGATCGTCGACCAGTTCGCCGGGCTCGGCGTGAAGGTCGCAGTCACCGAGTTCGACGTCGACACCGACGACCAGCAACTGCAGGCCGACTACACCCGCGACTTCATGACCGCGATGTTCTCGAACCCGAACGTCAACCAGATCAGCAACTTCGGCATCTGGTCGAAGAACATCTACAACCCGCGCGTCGCGCTCTACAACGACGACTGGTCACCCAAGCCGAACGCCTTGGTCTGGCAGGACCTGATCCAGCATCAGTGGCACACCAGCGTCTCGGGTCAGTCGAGCGCCGCCGGGACGTTCGGTACACGCGGTTTCCTCGGCGACTACCTGGTGACGGTCACCGTGAACGGCATCTCGAAGCAGGTGAAGGTCGCGATGCCGACCACGGCCGGCGCCTCGGTCAAGGTCATCACCGACGGCATCGCCACCACGGTCCGCACCGACGAGCCGAACCCGATCGGCGACGGCGGGTTCGAGAGCGGCACCCGCGGCTGGACGACGCTCGGCACTGGCCCGGCAACCGCTGCGAACGCCCACAGCGGCCACACCGCGCTCTCACTGAGCCCCGGCTCTGGCGTCACGCAGAACATCACCGGCCTCACCCCAGGCACGAGCTACCTCCTGTCCGGCTGGGGACGTCTCAACGGCGGCGGCACCCAGTGCTACGTCGGAGTGCGCGGTGGTGCCACTGCTGGTACGCCGACCTTCCAGTACGAGCTTTCGTACGCCGACGAACGCGCGTACACGCAAAAGCTGGCCGCCTTCACTCCACCGACCGGGACGAAGTGGGTCCAAGCCTTCGCGTGGTCGAACCCCAGCGCGAGCTCGCCCGAATGCACACTGGACGACCTAGCCATCACTCCGACCGATGGCACGCCGCCACCCGCTCAGGGCGCGCCGGCAGTCACGCCGTCTCTGCCCACGCCGTCTGTACTGGCGAACGGTTCGCTCGAGAACCAGTCGAACACGACCGGCTGGTACTGCCTCGGGACCTGCACGCTGAAGAACGCGTCAACCACTCCGCACAACGGCGCCGGTGGCCTGTCGGCGGCTGGGCGAGAGGCTGCGTGGGCCGGTCCGGCTCAGGGTGTGTCGGTGGTGAACGGCGGGCTCTACGACTCGTCCGCCTGGGTGCGGCTGGCGTCCGGCTCGGACACGGCGATGGTCAGTCTGAAGTTGACCACGTCAACCGGATCGACGACAGTCAGGCTCGGCTCGGCGCCGGTCACCTCAACCGGGTGGACGCAGATCACAGCACTGAACACTCCGGTCTCCTGGACCGGGACGCTGACGAAGGCCGAGTGGTGGATCAGCACCACGACGGGCGCCGGCGACCTGCTGGTGGACGACGCTTCGTTCGCTCCGATGGCGAAGACGGCTGCGCGGGGGACCGGCCCGGCGGAGACCGCGTTCAACCCGGTGCAGCCGACCGCGGCGTGCGTCGTACACAACGCTGACTCCTACACGGCGTACTTCGGCTACTCGAACGCCAACAACTACTACATCCCGGTCCCGGTGGGCAGCGACAACGCGTTCAGCCCGGGACCGTCGGATCGCGGCCAGACCGTCTCGTTCCTGCCCTTCCAGCGCCCGCGTCGCGTCGCGGTGACCTGGGACGGTAGTCCGCTCACCTGGCGGCTCGGCTCCCTGTCCCAGACCGCGTCGTCGGCGTCGCCGGCCTGCTAGGTCACTCTTACTGGAGGAATTCCTATGTCATCACCCATCTCACGGCGGTCGCTGCTGCGTGGTGCGGCCGCGCTGGCCGGCGCGGGCGCACTCGCCGGCTGCTCCTCGGGCAACGACGCCTCGGGATCGAAGGCCAAGACCACCATCACCTACTGGGACTGGTACGCCAGCCAGGCCGGCTGGGTCGACAACGAGATCAAGCTGTTCCAGCAGGCCCATCCGGAGATTGCGGTCAAGAAGACCACGCAGGTCAGTGACAAGTACGCCGACCTCGTGTCGCTGGCGTACCGGAGCAACAACCCGCCGGACATCCTGATGGTGCCGAAGAGCCCGCAGCTCAGCCAGCAGGTGTCACAGGACTGGCTGATGCCGGTCGACAAGTGGGCAACGACCTCGTGGCAGTCCCGCTTCCCGTCCGACAGTTTCGTCGAGGGAGTGGACGTCTTCGGCGGCAAGGTCTACACCGCGCCGTTCGCTGCCCCGGCGCCGTCGCTGCAGCTCTACATCCACCACGGTGTCTTCAAGGACGCCGGTCTGACCAACGACGACGGCAGTGTGAAGCTGCCGAAGACCTGGGACGACGTGACGCACGCAGCCGACGCCATCGCGTCGAAGAGCGGTGGAAAGGTCGCACCGTTCGGCTTCGGCAACTCGACGAACACGACCCTGGCCTGGTGGCTGGATCTGTTCGTCCGCGGCGCCGGCTCGCCGGGTGGTGCCGCGGTCGGCGGCATCGACGGGATGGACTACCGGGTCGGGCACTGGACCTTCGGCAGCGATCGCAACTACCTCGACGTGATCAACCTGCTGATGGAGTGGAAGAACAAGAACTGGTTCTACCCGAACTCGATGAGCATCTCCGACGAGCAGGCGCGGGCGTTCTTCGAGCGCGGCCGGTTCGGGATGACGGTCGGGGGAGTGTGGAACCAGCCGGAGTGGACGCAGCACAAGTTCACCGACTACAGCCTCGTCACGTTGCCCAGTCCGAGCGAGGCTCCCAAGGCCTTGTTCTACGGGCCTCCTGGCGGGCGGTTCGTGGCGGTCTCGTCGAAGACGCCGCATGCCGACGAGGCGTGGGCTTGGTTCGACTGGCTGTACAGCGCGGACGCGGGGAAGCGGTGGGTCGAGCAGGGCCAGGGGCTATCGGTGTACGCGAAGAACAACGACCCGAAGAGCGTCACCTTCGCACCGTTCGCGCAGTACGTCGGCATGTCGGGCACGGCCGTGGTCGGTCCGCAGCCGGCGATCCGCAACCCGAAGGTGTCGGCGGTCCAGCTGTCTGCAGTGAAGCCGGACATCAACGACGTACTCGCCGGGATCTACACAGGTCAGCTCAAGGATCCGCAGGGTGCGCTGACCGAGCTCGAGGGCAAGATGAACCAGGCGCTCGGTGACGCGATCAAGAAGGCGCCAGGGGTCGCCGCGAAGGACTTCGCGTTCCCGGACTGGGATCTCACCAAGGCCTACACGACGAAGCCGGGCGCCTGATGGTGATGACCGCCGTACGGCAGGACGTGACCGCTACCGGGCCGCCACCAGCGGCGGCCCGGCGGCGGGCGCGCCGTCGTACCTATCTGTGGTCGTACGTGTATCTGGCGCCGATGATGGTGCTGCTGCTCGCGTTCGTGGTGTATCCGATCATCGCGTCGCTCGGCTACACGTTCTACAAGTGGGACGGGATCGGTGACCCGTCGGAGTTCGTTGGCCTGGCCAACTTCCGGCAGATCGTGCACGACAGCATCTTCTGGCGATCCCTCGGTCACACCTTCGTGTACGCCGCCTTCGTCGTACCCATCCAGCTCGTGCTGGCGTTGGCGCTCGCGCTGGTGCTGAACAACAAACGGCTGCGCTTCGCGTCGTTCTACCGGACGCTGTTCTTCCTGCCCGTGGTCACGTCCGCGGCGGTGATCGGTGTCGTGATCCAGTTGCTGGTGTCGAACTTCGGTGACTCGATCAACACCCTGCTGCTGAACCTGCATCTGATCCACCAGCACATCGACTGGCTGGGGGATCCGCACTTCGCGATGGCGATCATCATCCTGGTCGGGATCTGGCACACGTTCGGCTACAACCTGGTGTACTTCCTGGCCGGCCTGCAGACGATCCCGGACGAGCTCTACGAGGCCGCACGGCTCGACGGCGCCGGCCGGATCGCGATGTTCCGCTACATCACGATCCCGATGCTGCGCGCGGTCGGCGTGGTGATCGTGATCCTGGCGGTGATCGGGACCTTCCAGATCTTCGACCTGGTGCAGGTGCTGACCAGCGGCGGTCCGTTCTTCGCCACCGAGGTCGTGAACACGTACATCTACCACCTGGCGTTCGGCGGCAGTAACGCCAACGCGGTCCAGCCGGACATCGGCCTGGCCTCGGCGGCGTCGTTCATCTACGGCCTGCTCCTGATCGGCTTCTCCGTGGTCCAAGTCGTTGTACTGCGTTCACTCGCTCGTCGGAGAGGTGTCTCATCATGACCCGGCGGCGCATGGTGACCGTGATGACGCATGTGGCGTTGCTGGTCAGCGGGTTGGCCTGGCTGTATCCGCTGTTCTGGGCGCTCGGGTCTTCGCTGAAGAGCGATGACGACTTCTTCACCGACGGGCTGAACCCGATGCCCTCACACTTCCTCTGGGCGAACTACCTGAACGCCTGGCAGGAGGCATCGTTCGGCCGGTACTTCATGAACACAATTCTGATCACCGTAGGCACGGTGGTGATCACTTTAGTAGTCACTTCCTGCGCGGGATATGTACTTGCCCGTACACGGTTCCCGGGCCGCGGGTTCTGCCTCGGGCTGGTGTCGGCGACGCTGTTCCTGCCGCACGGGTACACGATCATCCCGGTCTTCGACCTGATGCAACGGGTGCATCTGCTGAACAGCCTGTGGTCGGTGATCATCGTGCAGGCGTCCGGGGGAGTGGTGTTCGGGACGTTCCTGTTCATGGGGTATTTCATGGCGATCGACAAGGAGCTCGAGGACGCCGCGATGGTGGACGGCGCGAACTTCCACCAGACGTTCGCGCGGATCATGCTGCCGCTGTCCGGGCCGATGCTCGCCACGGTCGGTCTGTTCACCGCGATCACGGCGTGGAACAGCTTCTTCATCCCACTGGTGTTCACGCTCGGCCGCCCCGAGCTGCGCACGCTCGCAATCGGCATGTACGCGTTCATCGGCGAGAACTCGACCGAGTGGACGCTGCTCTGCGCCGGCACGGTCATCACGCTCGCCCCGATCATCCTGCTCTTCGTGCTCCTGCAGCGCTTCTTCGTCAACGGCCTGGCCGGTGCGGTCAAGCAATAGGAGGTAGTCCATGCCTGTGCGGACGGCAATCGTCGGAACCGGGAACCGCGCACAACTCTTCACCGAAGGCCTGGCCAAGCGGGACGGGTACGACGTCGTCGCATTGTGCGACCCGAACTCGGTCCGAATGGCCTTCCACAACCGGATGCTGCTCGCGGCCGGTCGTCGTACTGCGCATCAATGGCCGCCGGGGCGGTTCGAGGAGATGTTGCGGGTCGAGCGGATCGAGCTGCTGATCGTGACGAGCGTCGACGCGACGCACAACCTCTACATCGAGGCGGCGCTGCGGGCCGGCGTACGCGTGATCAGCGAGAAGCCGATGACGACCGATGCCGCGAAGGCGACGAGCATCCTCGCCGCGGTTCGGGAGACGGGCGGCTCGTTGTCGGTGGCCTACAACTATCGCTTCAACCCCGTGCATCGACGAGTGCGTTCGCTGCTGGCCGAGGGTGCGATCGGGGACATCCACTCGGTCCACTTCGAGTGGCTGCTCGACGTGTCCCATGGCGCGGACTACTTTCGCCGTTGGCATCGCGACAAGGCGAACTCCGGCGGCTTGATGGTCCACAAAGCCAGCCACCACTTCGATCTCGTCAACTGGTGGTTGGGCGCGGAGCCCCAGATCGTCTATGCACAAGGACAATTGGCGTTCTACGGCCCCGGCCAGCGACACGGCTACGCGCGTCCGTATATCCGCGTGCACGGTTCCCCGGAGGCGCTCGACGACCCGTTCGCCTTGCACCTCGCCGACAACGCGACGCTGAGCGAGCTCTATCTGGAGGCTGAGGCCGAAGACGGCTACTACCGCGACCGCAACGTCTTCGCCCCCGGCGTGACGATCGAGGACGACATGGCCCTGCTCGTCTCCTACAACACCGGCGCGACGATGACGTACCACCTGACGGCGTACTCACCCTCCGAGGGCTACCGCGTGATGTTCAACGGATCGCGCGGCCGACTGGAGCTCAATGTCGAAGAGTCGACATTTACCGCCCCAAATCTGCGGGTCGAATCAGCGAAGGGCTGGGTCCACGGCGACCTCGCCGCACCAACCGCGGGACGTACGTCGATCACACTCCGGCCGCTGTGGGAGCCACCCATCGACCAGACCGTCGCCCACGACCACGCCGGCCACGGCGGCGCCGACGCCCGCGTCCTGGCGGCCCTCCTCGACGACGAACCAACCGAGGGAGCCGACATAGCCGACGCCCGCCAAGCCGCCCTGGCCCTGGTCACCGGACTAGCAGCCAACCGCTCCTTCGAAACAGGGCTGCCCGTCCAGACCGCCGACGTACTGGCCATCTGATGGACAGAATAGTGATCAAGCCGAGCGTGGCGATGATCAGTTTTCTGTACTAGCCGAGCGCTGCGCGGAGGATTGCGTGGGCGCCGGTGACGATGGACTCGCGGTTGGCTTCGTACGTGGGGTCGGTGATCGCGGTCTTGTTGGCCGGGTCGAAGGAGAGGACCGGGACGTGCAGGTGGCCGGCCGGCATCGACGGGTCGAGGAGGTCGCGTTGGAGGGTGTTGCGGTAGGCGACCTCGTTGGAGAGGTAGCCGCCGCCGGTGCCCTCCGATGCGATCGAGCCGGGCGTAGGGCCGTCGGGTCGGCGTACCGGCTCGGTCTGGCCGGCCGGGATCTCCAGGACTGACGTGTTGACGCGGGTCCGGAACGGTGTGACGTCGGCGTGCGACATGCGGGCCAGCGGAAGGCTCGAGGTGATGAACTCGGGGCCGGGCGGCATGCTGGGGGAGACGACCGGGGCGTTGATCGTGCCGCCGCCCCAGAGATTGTTGTTGTCGCCGATCGAGCTGACCGAGCGACGTCGGCCGTTGAAGACCTCGAGGTCGAAGATGCCGACGCGGCCCTGGCTCGCGGTCATGACGAGATCGGCGTGCTGCGGACCTGGGCGGTAATGCGGTGCGAGAGCGTTCTCGACCATGCTCTCGTCGAAATCGGTGTAGCGGACGGGGAAGACGACGGTCTGGATCTCGTACGTCTTGCCGTTCACGGTCCAGCGCTGACCGTCGAGCGTGAGCGCGTTCGCGCCGGACGGGTTGCCGATGCGGATGTCCGCGTCCAGCGTGAACGGGTCGAACCCGGTGACGAGGATCTTCCGTACGCCGGGTGTGAAGCGGGTGCTGGTGATGCCGCGGGAGGCGTACTCGAACGACTTGATCAGCCCGGCGCGTTCCGTCGTACCGAGGCCGAAGCGTGGTTGCCATTGGCGCAGGGCGAACGCCATCGAGATCCGCGCCCAGTACAGGCCGCGGTCGTCGGTGGCGGGGAGGGCGTCGGCTCCGCGTACGGGGTGCTGAGCCCGGTGCGTCGCCGTACGCCAGAGGGTCTCGCCCTGGGTGCGGACGAGTGCTGCTGCGGCCTGGCGGTTGGGGACCCGGCACAGGAGGCTGGCGAACAGCTGGACCTGCCGGTCGAAGCCGGACCGCCGGAGGATCTCCGCCGGGACGGACGGGCCATCGGCCACGCCTCTGTCCAGGCGCTGTTCCTCGACCGTGCCGACGATCGAGTGATCGAGGCAGCCGGTCGCCTGGTCGCCGCGGAGTGTCGGCGCGGCGTCGGGTATGGCGTGGGCGATCGGAGCACCGGACAGGACAGCTGTCAGCGCCAGAGCGCCGACGAACAGGGATCGGTGGAATGAGCTGGGGCGGAGTCTCATACGGGATGTCTATCAGATCTTCCGCCGTGGGCCGAGAGATTCGAAGACCCTGAGAGTACTGCAGACTGTATGCAATCTGCTACGGTCGATCTGACGGCACCGCCCCGGCCGTCTGTGTGTGAGGAGGACGTCGTTGAGTAAGCCGCCCGCTGTTCCGATGCCCTCACGCCGCCGCGTTCTCACCGGCGCGCTGGCTGCGGCCGCACAAGGCGCCGTCGCCACGGCAGCCCTGGCCGGCTGCACACACGACCGGGTCGAGTCCGCCGGCAGCACGCGGGTTCCGAGCGCCCCGCCGCCGGCCACCTCACCTGTGGTTGCTAACGGCAACCAGGCGCTGGAGCGGCTGATGGCGGGGAACGTGCGATTCGTCGCAGCTCAGGAGGAGGAGCTGGACGAGGGCATCGCGCGACGAGTGGCGGTGAGCAAAGGCCAGCATCCCTTCGCCACGATCCTCGGCTGCGTCGACTCCCGCGTGCCGGTCGAGCTCGTCTTCGACCAGGGGCTCGGTGATCTGGTCGTCGTACGAAGTGCCGGTGGCGCGCTCGACCAGTCGGTGACCGGCAGCATCGAGTTCGGCATCGCCGAGCTCCACACCCCACTCCTGTTGGTCCTCGGCCACCAACGCTGCGGTGCCCTGGACGCCACCATCAAGGCCCTGGACGCCACCCAGCGCACCTCCCACACAAGCGGCCTCGACTACCTCGTCGACACCCTCGCCCCAGCCGTCCGCCAGGTCACCGGCAAACCCGGCGACCGCCTCACCAACGCCGTACAAGCCAACGTCGCCCTCGTCCTCACCAAGCTCCGCCAGTCACCCGTCATCGGCCCGCTGGAGAAGTCAGGCAAGCTCAAGCTCGCCGGCGCGTACTACGAACTCGACACCGGCAAGGTCATCCTTCACTGAGCGAGCGTTGCCAGGACGTCGATGAGGTCAGGGCGAGACATCGGGCCTACATGGGGTGCAGGGATGTCGTGGACGTCGGTGGGGTTCTCGGGTGTGAGGCGGTCGGCCTCGGCGATGAAGCGGTCCTGGAGAGCGAGTGGGATCAGGCGGTCCTCGGTGAAGCGGACGTACGTGCGGGGGATCCGTCCCCAGGTGTCTGCGTGGCCTCGGGCGTCGGAGGCGGGGATGGCGACCGGCTCGTCGGGCTGGAAGTGGTTCAGCAGGTTGTGCATCGCCTCGTCGGTGAAGTCGGCGGCGAGGCACTCCTTGATACCGGCGATCAGGTCCGGGTCGGCGGTCCGCCAGTTCACCCGCGCAACGCCTAGTGCCGCGGGGTCGCCGGCGACGGCCTTGGTGACCTGATCGACCAGGCTCTCGCTGTTCTCGGGCGTGGCGAAGTAGTCCGCCATGCTCGGCAGGTCGACACAGCAATACGCCGACACATAGACGACGCGCTCGAGCAGCTCCGGTACGGCGTTGCCGACGCGGCTCAGCGTCACCCCGCCCTGGCTCGCGCCGACGAGGATCACGGGGCCGAGTTCACGCGCCCGGCGTACGACGCTGATCGTGTGGTCGACATAGTCGTCGAGGGTGAGGCTTGCGAGCGGAGACGGCTCGGTAGCGAGGCCGCGGAGGTCCTGAGGTGCCTGGTAGGAATGCGGGAAGAACCCGTTGGTGCCGTGGCCGGGCAGGTCGACCGTGACGCAGCGGTGGCCGCGCAGGGTCAGCTCGTTGACAAGGTCGGTCCAGGCTGCAGCAGACGAGTGCGTGCCGTGGACGAAAACGAAGATCGGACGGCTCATTGATGGTCTCCTGTCGTTGGTGTGCTGGGTCGCCACATCGGCCAGAGCGGTGGGCCGTCGGCGAGTTGGACTGGTGTGCCGTGGTCCTGGAAGCCGTGGCGGAGGTACAGGGCACGGCTGCGGGGTGAGCTGGCCTCCAAGTACGTGCCGAGGCCGAGCAAGTCCGCGTACTGCCGTCGGTGCCGCAGCATCGCCGACCCGAGCCCAGAACCGCGGTGGGCCGCTGCGACTCCCATGGAGAGCAGATACAGGTACGGCTGGTCGTGCGGATGCCGCTGAGCGAGCGCCTCGCCTAGCTCCTGCAACCGAGGCGTCGGAGCGGGCTGGTCGCCGTACGGCGGTTGCCCGGTGGCGAGCGGGAGCCAGATGGCTGCACCGGCGTCGGGCGAGATGAGATCGGCCTCGGCGGCCGGGTGGGTGAGGAGCGGACGGTAGTAGAGCGTCGCCTGGAGTTCGGCCCGGGATGCCGGGTCGGGGAAGAGCCAGGTGACGATCGGGTCGTCGGTGAATGCCTCTGTGAGGATCGCTATCAGAGCCTCATAGTCGGCGGGGGTGGCGCGATGGATCATGCGTACACCGTACTCAAAGGACGCTGAGAACCCTTATAGACAAGGAAAAAAGTGTCATGAGTGAACTAGTACACTGAGGTCATGTATCAACAGGTGGTGGCGGAGTTGCGCACCCTGATCCTGACCGGCGAGCTGGCGCCGGGGGAGCGGGTGCCGTCGGTCCGGGAGATCGCGCGTCGCTGGGGGATCGCGATCGCGACAGCGACGAAGGTGATGGCCGCGCTCCGTGACGCCGGCCTGGTCGAGACCAAGGTCGGCTCCGGCACGGTAGTTGCTCCACAACCTCGCCGGGCCAGGGATGGCGAGCAGCGCAGCGGCGGGCGCCCGGTGTTGACTCGAGGGCAGGTCATGCGGGCGGCAGTGCTGGTGGGGGACGGCGAGGGCATCGAGGCCGTCTCCATGCGACGCGTGGCAGTGGAGCTGGGCGTCGGGACGATGTCTCTGTATCGCCACGTGGCCAACAAGGACGAGTTGGTGACCGAGATGGTGGACGCCGTCTTCGGGGAGTACGAACTTCCGGATCCCGGACCCGACGGCTGGCGGGCCAAGCTGGAACTGATCGCCCGCCGGCAATGGGAGCTGTGCCACCGCCACCTCTGGCTGCCGGCAGCGGTGTCCTTCACCCGCCCACTGCTCGTCCCGAACCTCACGGCCCAAACCGAATGGACCCTGCGAGCCCTCGACGGCCTAGGCCTCCCGACAGAGATCTGCATCCGCGAAGCGCTCACCCTCCACGGCCTCGTCATTACCGCGGCCCGCGCGATGGCGGACGAGGTCGAGGCCGAGCAGGAGACCGGCCTGACCCTTGACCGCTGGTGGATCGACAAACGCCGCCGCGCCGAAGAACTCCTCAGCACCGGCCGCTTCCCACTGCTCGCAGCCGTTCCGGAGAACGCCGTCTCCGACCTCAACGAACTGTTCGAGTACAGCCTTGCCCGTCACCTCGACGGGTTCGAGGTGCTGCTCAGTCGATCTGGGTGAGGCGGCCGTTGTCGACGTCGTACATGAAGCCGCCGACGAGGATGTCGTCGCCGATGAGGGGGTGTTCGCGGACGGCGGCGACGTCGCGGCGGAGGGCCTCGAGCTGGTCGGGGATGACCGAGATCGGTAGGTAGCCGGCCGGCTTGCCTGCGGCCTGCTCGACCTTTGCGCGTAGGTCGTCCTCGGACATCGCGGCCATCGCGCAGCGGGTGTGCGGGATGATCATGATCCGGCGTACGCCGAGCAGTTGTACGCCGAGCACCAGTCCGGTCAGCGTGATCTCGGTGACCCGCCCGCCGGCGGAGCGCAGTACCTTCGCGTCGCCCGGCTTGAGGCCGAGCATCTCCAGCGGCGGGATCCGGGAGTCCATGCAGGTGACCAGGCCGATCCCGGCGTGCGCGATCCCGTCGAACCCGCCGTAGTGGAAGTCGGCCGCGTACTCCGCGTTCGCCGCGAGCAGATCGTCGAAGCCGCCGCTCATCGGATTGCACCTGACACTGGAGTTCCGGTTTGCAGGATCGACATTGCAAACGGTTCCTTTCCACACGAGTCCGGACGGGGAGGGTCAGCGAGCGCGCTGGTAACCGGGACGATCCACGACCGTCCGTCGAGGTGCTGGACGGTGACAGTGTCTGGCCCCTCGGCCACGACGTGCAACGCATCCAGGGAGAGCTCGCCGGTGAGCTCTCGTACGGCGACCTCGGCCGCCTGACCGCGCTTGCTCCAGGTGGACCGGCCGCGCAGCCCGGTCAGGATGGTCTCGCCACGATCGGCCGCGGCCAGCGCCTCGACCGCTGTCTCGACGGTGAGATGCCCGTGCATCGTGCCGGCCGGCAGGTACGTCGCGGTCGGCGCGAAGCGGTGTCCGCCGAGATGGTTGGCTTCCCACACGCGCCCCGGTGCCCGTTCGGCGAGCCCTGACACCAGCGGCCGGCCGAGAATCGCGCAACACTCGTCGCGCTTGCCGTTCGTACACACCAGTACGACGGGGTCGACGACCGGCAGCAGCCCGGGCAGTGAGGCGATCACCGCAGCGCGATCACCACGCGCGACCGCATCGAGATCGAGGTCGCCGAGCTCGGACGGGTCCGCGACCCGCCCACCAAGCAGCCAGCTCCGGCCCGGCGTGGTCGAGGCGACGAACACCTGGTGCGATCGCTCGACCGCGTCCGCGTGCCGGCCCGTCGACCGGACCAGCCCGAACCGGACATCAGCCTTCTTGCACTCGTCGTCGAACGCTCCGCCGAACGACGCGTCGAGATGACTCTGCGTCGGCGCCTTCGCGCCCCACGGCCCGGGCTGCTCGACGACGACCCAGCCCCTGGCCACGACCGCGGTGCCGGCCAGCGGCTCACGCAGTACCCGGCAGTACGTCGAACACAGGCCGGGCGGGCCGGTGGTTTCGGGCGCGGGGGTCACACCCTCACGGTACGCGAGGTGAGACGGCTGTCCCTCATGATGATCATCATGTGTGCGTTAGACCACGTCGACCGAGCAGGAGTGCGGCGAGGACGGCGGCCAGGAACGCGCACACGGCAGCGCCGGCGAAGATCGCGTGAACTTGTGAAACGGCCGCGTCGCGGAGCGCGTCGACGAACGGGCGGCAGTTGCCGGGGGAGGACGGGCACAGCTCGTTCGGCGATTTGATGCCGTCGGCAATGGCGTAGTACCGCCGGAGCCCGATCGCGGTCAGCGCCGACACGCCGACGAGCATGCCGACCATCCGCGCGACGACCACCAGCGCGCTGACCAGGCCGTGGGCGTCGGCAGGTGTTGCGCCGAGCATGGCCGTGTTCAGCGGCGAGAGCGCAAGTCCGAACCCGAAACCGCACACCAGCAGTACGACGGTCGCCGGCCAGTGGTCGAGCGCCGTACGGCTCCAGAACGCCATCACCACGAACATCGCGCCGGACAACCCCAGCCCGGCCCCTGCGATCAGTCCGAGCCCGTAGCGGCGCGTCAGCCACCCACCGGCAACCGCGCCGACCGGCAGCGCGATCAGGAACCGCACGAGCACCAGTGCGGCCGCCAGCTGCCCACCGCCTTGGGTCGTGCGCGCAAAGACCGGTATGTCGACCAGCGCCGCGATCAGTGCACACCCGATGAGGAAGCTGACTACCAACGAGCCCCAGGCAGGACGGGCGCCCAGCAGACCACGAGGCACGATGGCCGCCGCCGTACGACGCTGCCATAGCGCGAACGCCACTGCGAAGACAGCAGCCGCGACAAGCAGCCACGGACCGGCGGGGGACATCAACTGACGTTCGGGGTCCGCCGTTGCGAAGGCCAGCACGACACCTGCGAGCGCGAGCGCGAGCAGCAGTGCGCCAAGCAGATCGACCTGCGACAGCACGCCGCCGAGGCGGCCGCGAGCCTGCCACAACACCAACCCGAGCCAGATGACTGCCAGCACGAGAGTCGCGACACCGATGGGCGTCAGCAGCCGGGAGGTTCCGGTGAAGGGTACGAAGGGCAGGCCGAGCGTGACACCGGACGCGAGCCGGTCGGGCGCCGTGAGCGTAAGCCCGAGCGCGACACAGGCTAGTAAGCCGACAACCGCAGACAGCGGTGGCCGGCGAACACCGCGCAGCAGCAGCGCGAGGACCACCGCGACTGTCAGGTTGAGCCAGAAGATGTAGCGCCAGTCGGCCACGGCGAGTACGGCGGCGCCGAGCAGCGGACCAAGGACCGACCCCAGCTCCTGCACCGCGCCGACCACGCCGAGCGGCAGCCCACGCCGGTCGGCCGGCCAGAGATCAGCAACCAGCGCGAGCGTCGCTGGAACGAGCCCACCACCACCGACCCCCTGAAGAAACCGGCCGGTTACCACTAGCGGCAGGTCGTACGCACCGGCAGTGATCAGCGACCCGACCGCAAAGAGCAGCAGCGCACCAACCAGCACAGGCGTCCGACCGACGACATCCGCGATCCGGCCGATCAACGGCAGCACGGCGATGTACCCGAGCAGGAAGCCCGAGATGATCGGCGCCGCCCGCTGTAGCTCGTCCGCGGACAGCCCGACGCCGGCCATCATGTCCGGCAACGCGAGCACCACGACGTACGTGTCCGCCGCAGCGAACGCGACCGCGATGGACGCCAGCGTCAGTCGCGTCCTCGCCGAGCTGTCGCTCACGGCTTGGTGATCTCGACCTTCTCGCCGTATTTGTCGAGGGTGACGTCGTAGCTGCTGGTGGCGCCGGAGTAGAACGGCCCGGTGATCGTGGCCGAGACGAGTTGCTTGGCGTCCTTGTCGATCTTGAACGTGCTCGGGAAGTCCTGGTCAGCGGGCGCCTTCGGGAAGATGCCCTGCAGGTCCTTGCCCTGGACCGAGCCGGTGACCTCGGTCAGCACCTTCGCGCCCTCGCGGGTCTCGCCCTTGATCTTGGGGTCCTTCATCGTCGGCAGGACCGCGGTCAGGCCCTTCGCCGGGTCGAGCAGGATCGCCGGGTCAGGCGCACCGAGCGAGGCCAGCTGCGACGGTGGGAGCTCGATATAGCTCGGCGTGAACGACAGCTTGGCGTACACCTTGCTGCCGACCGCGACCACCTGGGCGTCGATCGGCGCACCCGCGGACCGGACCGTCAGCTTGCCCTTGAATGCAGGCGCGTGCGTCGCGACGCCGTCACCGCTGGCCAACGTCTGCGCGTTGTCCGGCAGATCGCGCCCGGTGAGCACGATGTGCACGCTGGCCGCGTCGTCGATCGTCTTCTTGACGTCGGTCAGCAGCGCGACCGCGTCCCCGCCGGACTGCCCACCCCCGCCGCCGTCGTCCTTCTTGTCGCTGCATCCGGCCAGCGCAAGTACTACGACCGCGCCGAGCGCGAGCAGTCTCTTCACGGGGTCAGCCTGCCAGATCAGCAGCGCACGCAGCGATCGGCTGCGCGACCGGTACGCCGGAACCGTCCCGGCGCGGGTCGATCGGCGGGAGATCCACCGGAGCGCCACTGCTCGCGCTGGCCTTCACCGGCGCCGCACCGATGAAGCCGAGCAGCAGCCCGTCCTCACCCTTCAGCAGCCGCTGGCAGCGCACACCACCGGTCCCGCGACCCTTGCCCGGGTACTCGCTGAACGGCGTCACCTTCACCGCGCCGACCTCCGTCCCCGGCAGCGCCGACGACGAACCCGCGATCGTGACGACCTGCGCCTCCCGGCCGGCGTCGACGGCTCCGAAGAACACCACCTTCGCCTTCGCAGCAAGCCGAACACCGGCCATACCGCCTGCGGTCCGTCCCTGCGGCCGTACTGCGGACGCGGGGAAGTGCAGCAGTTGCGCGTCGGACGTGATGAAGCACAGCTCCTCCTCACCCGTGGACAGCTCGACCGCGCCGATGACCTCGTCGCCGTCCTTGAGCCCGATGATCTCCCACGAGTCGCGGTTGCTCAGGTGGTCCGGAAGGACCCGCTTCACCACGCCGCCCGTCGTACCGAGAGCAACACCGACCGAGTCGGGATCCATCGTCGTCAGCGCCAGCGCCTTCTCACCCGGCTCCAGCGACACGAATTCCGCGATCGGCGCGCCACCCTGCAAGTTCGGCGCGGCAGCGGTCGTCGGTACGGCGGGAAGGTCCAGCGACTCGAGCCGGATCAACCGGCCCGCGCTCGTGATCAGGCCGTACTGCCCGCGCGCCGTGCTCTTCACCGCGGACACGATCGCGTCGTGCTTCGCCCGCGCGTCGCCGCCGCCGAACGGCTCGACCCCGTTCGTCCGGGCGAGCAGCCCGGTCGAGCTCATCAGGATCCAGCACGGGTCGTCGCTGACCTCGAGCGGCACCGCGGCCGTCTTGGTCGCGCCGGACGACTCCAGCAGGACGGTCCGTCGCGGGGTGCCGTACGTCTTCGCGATCTCGGCGAGCTCGTCGGACACCGTCTTCTGCAGCAGCTTCGGGTCGTCGATGATCGCGGTCAGCGCCTCGATCTCACGCTCCAGCTCGCCCTTCTCGGTCTCCAACTCGAGCTTGGAGTACTTCGTCAGCCGGCGCAGCGGCATGTCCAGGATGTAGTTCGCCTGGATCTCGGACAGGTCGTAGATCTCGATCAGCCGGGACCGCGCCGCGGCCGAGTCGTCGCTGCTGCGGATGATCTGGATGACCTCGTCGATGTCGAGGATCGCGATCAGCATGCCCTCGACGATGTGCAGCCGGTCCTGCGCCTTCTTCCGGCGGAACTCGCTGCGCCGGCGGACCACGTCGTACCGGTGGTCGAGGTAGACCTCGAGGAGCTGCTTCAGGCCGAGCGTCCGCGGCTGGCCCTCGACCAGGCAGACGTTGTTGACGTGGAACGCGTCCTCGAGCGGGGTCAGCTTGTACAGCTGCTCCAGCAGCGCCTCGGGGACGAACCCGTTCTTGACCTCGATCACCAGCTGGGTGCCGTGGGTCCGGTCGGTCAGGTCCTTGACGTCGGCGATGCCCTGCAGCTTCTTCGCCTGGACCAGCGTCTTGATCTTCTCGATCACCTTCTCCGGGCCGACGGCGTACGGCAGCTCGGTGACGACGATGCCCTTGCGGCGCGGGGTGACGTTCTCGATCCGGGCGGTGGCGCGCATCTTGAAGCTGCCGCGGCCGGTCGCGTACGCGTCCTTGATGCCCTCCAGGCCGACGATCTTGCCGCCGGTCGGCAGGTCCGGCCCGGGCACGAACCGCATCAGGTCGTCGATGTCGGCGCTGGGCGTCTTGATCAGGTGCCGGAGCGCCTGGATCACCTCGACCAGGTTGTGCGGGGCCATGTTCGTGGCCATCCCGACCGCGATCCCGGTGGCGCCGTTGACCAGCAGGTTCGGGAAGGCGGCCGGCAGCACCGACGGCTCGTTCTCCTGGCCGTCGTAGTTCGGTTTGAAGTCGACGACGTTCTCGTCCAGGCCGGCCGTCATCGCCATCGCCGGCGGCGCCATCCGGCACTCGGTGTACCGCATCGCGGCCGGGCCGTCGTCGAGCGAGCCGAAGTTGCCGTGCGGGTCGATCAGCGGCACCCGCATCGACCAGGACTGCCCGGTCCGGACCAGGGCGTCGTAGATCGCGCCGTCGCCGTGCGGGTGGTACTTACCCATGACCTCACCGACGACGCGGGCGCACTTCACGTGCGAGCGGTCGGGGCGGATGTTGTTCTCCGCCATCGAGAACAGGATCCGCCGCTGCACCGGTTTCAGCCCGTCCCGCGCATCGGGCAGCGCGCGGGCGTAGATCACCGAGTAGGCGTACTCCAGGTAGCTGGTACGCATCTCGTCGGAGACGTCGATGTCGAGGATGCGCTCCTCGAAGTCTTCGGGTTCGGCGGTGCTGGTACGGCGTGCCATGCGGGTCTACGAGCTCCTCGATCAAACCGGTACGACGCCGCGACGGTCCGGCGCCGTACCCATTGTCCCTGGTCAACGGCTGTTTGCCCGGCCACGACCCACCCTTGCGCCGATGATCTCCGCCGTACCGGTCTATTCCATTACTGCGGAGGGCTGTGACCGGCGCAGGATGTACGTGGTCGGGGCCAGAGCGGACCCTACCGCCAGGATCAGACAAAGGCCGCCGATCCCCAGCAGTACACCCCACGGAACCGTGAACGGTACGTCGGCCAGCCCCGCGTTCATCGCGTGCCGGATCAGGACCCCGACCGTCACGGTGATCGCCGTACCGAGACTCAGCGCGACCGCTCCGACCAGCGATGACTCCCACAGCACCATCCGCCGGATCTGCGCCGGCGTCGCGCCGAGCAGCCGCGAGGTGACGAACTCGTGCCGCCGCTGCAGGCTGCCCATCAGCAGCGTGTTGGCGATCGCGATCGCGCTGTACAGCCCGGCCGGACCGAGCAGCAGGATCAGCCCGAACTGGTTCCCCTTGCGTACGCCGTCCGCCTGGTCGGCCTCCCAGTCCGCCGCCAGCTGCGCATTCGGCAACTGCTTCACCAGGCTCGCGGGATCGACGCCGTCGGCCGGCAGCACGAACTGGCGCTCGGGCTCGGCCTTCGGCGCGTGCTTGCGGGCCAGGTCGAGCGGGATCAGCAGCGACGCGTTCACACCGAACGCGTCCGTCACGATCGCCACCACCCGCAGCTTCACCGGCGTCCTGTCCACGAACACCAGCGGGATCTCGTCGCCGACCTTGTACCCCTCGAACCCGGACATTTCCTTGCCAATAGCAACCGTATTCCCGGTGAGCTGACCGACATCCCCGGACAGCGCGGTCAGATCCCGCGTCTGCGTGGCGACCGCCGGATCGATGCCCTCGACGTCCTCCAGCTCCGCATCATCCCGATCGATCCGCACCATCTGCAGCGGCACGGCGGCATCCACCGCTTTCACTCCAGGCCCTGCAACTGGCGCACCTCCGGTGACGACGATCGGCGCGCGGACGCCATCCCGGATCGTCGCTCCGGCACTGTCCGCGGCAAAGCTCAGGCTCAACACCATTGAGCCGGCCACGGCCGAGATCGCGAGGATGGGTGCGGCGAGCGACGCGCTTCGGCGTGGCGCGGCGACCACGTTGCTACGGGCCAGCCGACCGGACACGCGCGTCCACGCGACCAGCGGCAGCGCCCACAGTCGCCCGACCACCGGTACGACGAGCGGCGCGAGCAGCGTCAGCGCGATCACCATCACCATCGGCGTGAACATCGCCAGCGGTACGGCGCCGTCGCCGCTAGACGGCCGGATCAGCGACAGCATCGTGATCGCGCCGCCCATGAACAACAGGCCGAAGATGATCCTGACCACCCCGATCCGCGGCGGCTCGAGCGCAGCCTCCCGCAACGCATCGATCGGCCCGACCCGCCCAGCCCGCCTCGCCGCCGACCGCGCCCCGAGCATCGCGACCAGCAGCCCGGCCACAACAGCGATCGCCAGCGGCAACCACGGTGACGCCGGATCGAGTCTCACCGGCGCAAGCTCGGTGTACGACGCCTTCGCCAACAGGAGCGGGGTCGCGAGCTGAGCCGCGACCGCGCCGGTCAATGACGCAGCCAGTGCGACGACGAGCGCCTCGCCGAGGACCATCCGGCGGATCTGACGTGGAGTCGCGCCGATCAGTCGCAGCAGACCGATCTCCTGCCGGCGAGATGCGACCGCGAAGGCGAAGGTGCTGGCGATGACGAAGATCGTGATGAACCCGCTGATCGCCCCGACCATGTTCAGGACGACCTGCAGACCGGAGACGTCGGCGTCCGAGAACGGCACCCTGATCTGCCGAGGTGCTGCGTCGTCGCCGCCGAGCGTGGTAACTGTGATCGCGGACGCGGCCGGCCCGCGGTACGCGATGGTCGCTGCCGTGGCCGTCGCAGCCAGCCCGAGCAGGAAGACTCCGACGGCGAGCGCGACGAACGACCCGGCGTACAGCGACCGGTGGCGACTGACGGTCTGTCGGCTGAGGTAGAACATCATTGCTCCAGGTCGCTCATGGCCGCGGCGATCTGGGTCGGCGTGGCGCGGTCGAGGTGTCCGGCGAGCAGTCCGTCGGACAGGAACAGCACGCGCTCGGCGTACGCCGCCGCAACCGGGTCGTGGGTGACCATGACGACGGTCTGCCCGGCACGGTCGGTTGCTTCTCGCAACAGCGTGAGGACCTGACGGCTGGTGCCGCTGTCCAGCGCACCGGTCGGCTCGTCGGCGAAGAACACCGACGGCTGGGTGATCAGTGCGCGTGCGATCGCGACCCGCTGCTGCTGACCACCGGACAGCTCCGCCGGCCGCCGCTTCGCCTTGCCGTCCAGCCCGACCTGATCCAGCACCCGGTGTACGTCGTTCCGCGACGGCCGGCGTCCGGTCAGCCGGAGCGGCAGTGCGACGTTGTCGTACACGGTCAGCGACGGCAGCAGGTTGTACGCCTGGAAGACGAAGCCCATCTCCGCCCGGCGCAGTTTGGTCAGCTCGACCTCGTTCAGCCCGTTCAGCGTCACTCCATTGAGTACGACGCTGCCCGTGGTCGGCTGGTCGAGTCCGGCGGCGCACTGGAGCAGCGTCGACTTGCCGGAGCCGGATGGGCCCATGACGGCCGTGAACGAGCCGCGGGCGAAGTGGTACGTCACTCCGCGCAGCGCGTCGACCGCGCCGGCCTTGGAGCGGTACGTCTTGGTGATGCCGTCCAGCAGCAGCGCAGGCGGCTCGACTGGCGAGACGGTCGGGTACGAAGGCGCGGTAGCGGTCATGGAACCAGGCAACCGCGGAAGCGGGCACGAAACCCTGGCCCGTGGTGGAGACCTGGAGTAGCGCGCACGCTACCGCCCTCCGGGCTGGACCACATCTAGGCTTGAGAAGTGGAGAGACCGAAGACGGCGTGGGCGGCGCTCGCGTCGCCGCGCTATCTGATCTCGTCGTGGCCGTGGCGGAGCTACGCCTATCTCTTCACGTCTATCCCGGCCGGTGCGCTGGCGATCTGCGTGCTGGTGGGGCTGGCCGCGGTCAGCGCAGTACTCAGCCCGATCCTGATCGGTGTCCTGATGCTGACCGCATTCCCGCTGATCGGCGCTGCGATCGGCTGGGCCGAGCGCTGGCGGGCCGGGCTGATGCTGGTGGACGGCATCAGCAGCCCGCACGCGAAGCTGCCGCGTGGACTCACCGTCCGGCAGCGGCTCACCTTCCGACGCCGGGAGCAGGCGTCAATGCGGGCGCTGGGTTACAGCTTCGTGCTCGGCGTCTTCCTGTGGCTCGTGGGCGGGGCTTTCGCCGCCATGAGTGCGACGATCCTGCTGACCACGCTGGCCGCGCCGATCATCGCCGACAACGACGAGATGGGGATGGGGCCGTGGACGCTGGACTCGGCCTGGGAAGGGCTCATTTTCCTGGTCCTGTTCGGGCCGGTGTTCTACGCAGTCAGCTCGTACCTGCTCGGGGTGATCGCCGGCGCCGAGGCATCGCTCGCGAAGGCGATGCTCGGTCCGCGACAGGAGGAGCTGCAGCGCAATCTGGCCGAGCTACGGCGTTCGCGGCTCGATCTGGTCGACGCGTTCGAGACCGAGCGGGCGCGGATCGAGCGGCACCTGCACGACGGCGTACAGCAGCGGCTGGTCGGGCTGACGATGACGCTCGGGCTGGCTGAGCTGGACCTGCCCGACGGCGAGGGGCGGCGGCTGGTGGTCAAGGCGCATTCCGAGGCAGAGGCCGCGTTGGCCGACCTGCGGGCTGCAGTGCGGGGGATCCATCCGCGCGTCCTGGTCGACCACGGACTGGAGGCCGCCGTACGGGAGGTGGCGGACCGGATGCCGCTGCCGGTGACGGTGCAGCTGTCCACGACGCGCTTGCCACCGCCGATCGAGGCCGCGGCGTACTTCGTCGTGTCCGAGGCGCTCGCCAATGTCGCGAAGCACGCGCAGGCGACGAAGTGCGACGTGTCCGGCTGGGTGGATCGTGACCGGCTCGTCATCGCGATCCAGGACGACGGTATCGGCGGCGCACGTCTCGGTGCGGGGACCGGACTCACCGGGCTGGTGACGCGATTGGACGCTTTGGGCGGCACACTCGACGTCGACAGCCCACCCGGTGGGCCGACCCGACTGAGAATGGAGTGCCCGTGCCGACTCGGCGACTGAGCATTGTGCTGGCTGAGGACTCGCTGCTGTTGCGGGAGGGTTTGGCCAGCATTCTGGATCGCGCCGGGCACGACGTACGGGACACGGTAGGGGATGCCGACACGCTGCTGGCCGTCGTACGCAAGGACCCGCCGGACGTCGTGATTACCGACGTCCGGATGCCGCCCGGGCACTCCGACGAAGGCCTGCGCGCGGCTGCGGCGATCCGGGCGGAGCTGCCGGCGATCGGGATCCTGGTGCTCTCGCAGTACGTCGCGGACGCGTACCTCTCGACGTTGCTGGAGACAACGACCGGCGGGATCGGGTACCTGCTGAAGGACCGCGTCGGGCACGTCGCGGAGTTCCTCGAGTCGCTGGACCGGGTCGCGAACGGCGGGACCGTGGTCGACCCGGAGGTCGTACGTCAGCTGCTCGCCCGCCGGCGCAACGACGGGCCGCTGGCCGCACTCACGCCGCGCGAACTCGAGGTGCTCGCGCTGATGGCGGAGGGCCGGGTGAACGCGTCGATCGCGGAGCAGTTGGTGGTGAGTGAGGCCGCGGTCCGCAAGCATGTGGGAAACATTTTCGCCAAACTGCGGTTGGAAGATGGGTTGGACCGGCGCGTATCCGCGGTGCTGACCTACTTGAGGGGCTGAACATGGACGAGGCGATCCGGAAGATCCTGGCCGACTGCGACACATGGGCCGTGGTCGGGTTGTCGAACAACACGAGCCGGGCGGCGTACGGCGTGGCGCGGTTCCTGCAGAGTCACGGGAAGCGGATCGTGCCGGTGCACCCGTCCGCGGAGACCGTGCACGGCGAGCAGGGGTACGCGACGCTCGCGGACATCCCGTTCCCGGTCGACTGTGTGGACGTGTTCGTCAACTCCGACCTGGCCGGCGACATCGCGGACCAGGCGGTGGGAATCAACGCCAAGGCGGTGTGGTTCCAACTGGACGTAGTTGATCAGGACGCCTACGAGCGGACGACCGCGGCCGGACTCACGATGGTGATGAACCACTGCCCGGCGATCGAGTGGGGGCGTCTCGGACCATCGCTCTGAAAGGTTCTGATGTTCACGATTGACACCTCCACCGGCTTCGGCAAGCGGATCGCCCGCCAGCTCGACGACGAACGGATCGTCTGGCTGACCTCGGTCGCCAAGTCAGGTACGCCGGCTCCGACGCCGGTGTGGTTCCTCTGGTACGACGACGAGATCCTGATCGGCAGCGAGCCGGACAAGGCCAAGCTGCGCAACATCGCCGCCCACCCGCAGGTCAGCGTCAACTTCAACGCGACGCACACCGGGGGAGACGTCGGCGTCATCAGCGGTACGGCGGTGATCGAGAGCGCACCGATCAGCGGCGACGCCCTCACGGCGTACAACGCGAAGTACGCCGACGACATCGCTGGGCTGGGGATGACTCCGGATCAGTTCCACGCGTCGTACTCGGTCCTGATCCGGATCACCCCGGAGAAACTGAGAGGTTTCTAGTTGAGGTAGCCCTCGACGGTGTCGGCCGAACGGGCCTGGGCGTCGTCCGGGTTCTCGCCGAACTCACGCCGTGCCCGCCGCTGCCGGAGCAGGTCCCAGCACTGGTCCAGCTCGACCTCGACAGCCTTCATCCGCGCGTGCTCGTCGGCGTCGCTGATCTGCCCGGCGGCGTGCTTGGCCCGGAGGTCCTTCTCCTCCGCGACCAGGTCGTCGATCCGCCCGATGATGCTCTTGTCGTCGCTCATGAGCAAAATGTACGCCGCTACTTGAAGTCGGCCTCGTCGTAGGTGTTCCCGGCGCCGCTCTCGACCTTCGCCGCCTCGTCCGCGCGGAGCTCGACCCGCCGGATCTTGCCGGAGATCGTCTTCGGCAGGTCGGCGAACTCGAGGCGGCGGATCCGCTTGTACGGCGCGAGGTGCTCGCGGCAGAACGCCAGGATCTCCCCGGCCAGCTCCCGCGACGGCTCGTGCCCGGCCGCGAGGACGACGTACGCCTTGGGCACGGCGAGGCGGACCGGGTCCGGGGACGGTACGACGGCCGCCTCGGCGACCGCGGGATGCTCGATCAGCACCGACTCGAGCTCGAACGGCGAGATCCGGTAGTCGCTCGCCTTGAAGACATCGTCCGAGCGGCCGACGTACGTGATGTACCCGTCCGCGTCCCGGCTCGCGACGTCGCCGGTGTGGTAGTACCCGTTGCGCATCACCTCGGCGGTCAGCTCGTCCGCGTCGCGGTAGCCGCGCATCAGCGGGACCGGCGCCGGCGCCAGCTCGATGCAGATCTCGCCGTCGTCACCGATCACGTCACTGGCCGGATCGATGAGCGCGATGCTGTACCCGGGCAGCGGCCGGCCCATCGAGCCGAGTTTCACCGGCTGACCGGGTGTGTTGCCGATCTGCGCGGTCGTCTCGGTCTGGCCGTACCCGTCCCGGATAGTGATGTCCCAGGCGTTGCGAACCTGCTCGATGACCTCGGGGTTCAGCGGCTCACCGGCCGAGATGCACTCGCGGATCTGTACGTCGACCGCGGACAGGTCGGCCTGGATCAGCATCCGCCACACGGTCGGCGGTGCGCAGAACGTGGTCACGCCGTACTCCTGCAGGACCTGCAGCATCCGCTCCGCGTTGAAGCGCGTGTAGTTGTAGAGGAAGACGGTGGCACCGGCGTTCCACGGCGCGAACACGTTGCTCCACGAGTGCTTGGCCCAGCCTGGTGAAGACACGTTCAGGTGTACGTCGCCGGGCTGCAGGCCGATCCAGTACATCGTCGACAGGTGGCCCAGCGGGTAGCTGACCTGCGTGTGCTCGACCAGCTTCGGCTGACTCGTCGTACCGGAGGTGAAGTACAGCAGGAGCGAGTCGTCGGCGGCCGTGTCGACCTCGGGGACAGGACCTTCGTAGCTCTCGGTGTCGGCGTACCGCAGCCAGCCGTCAGCTTCGGCGCCGACGGCGACGCGGATGCAGTGGTCCGCGATCCCGGCGTACCGGCCGGCGTCAGCGCCACTGGTCACGACTGCGCGGACGTTGCCGCGGGGGATGCGGTCGGCGAGGTCGGCGTCGGTGAGCAAGGTGGTCGCGGGGATCATCACCGCGCCGGCCCGGATGCAGCCGAGCATCGTCTCCCAGAGCTCGACCTGGTTGCCGAGCACGATCAGCACCCGATCGCCCGGCTTCAGGCCGGCCTCGGTGAGCCAGCTGGCGACCTGGCGGGACCGCTCGGCCATCTCGGCGTACGTCCGGGAGGTGACTTGCCCGTCTTCCTCGACGATCGTCAGCGCGGCCACCTCGGCCTGCTCGACCGCCAGCGCGTCGAACCAGTCCCGCGCCCAGTTGAACCGCTCGAACGCCGGCCAACTGAAGTCCCGGTACGCCGTCTCGTAGTCGTCCCGATGCGCCACGAGGAAGTCCCGCGCCTCACGGAACTCCCGGGTCACCGCCGAGGTGCTCTGCTCCGTCGCCATGTCGCGCACATTACCCATTCAGTGCCAAAACAGCTCCTGTCACGACAAGTGGCGTGAGGATGAGACCGCGCCACAGGAACGACCACCACGAGATGTCCACCCGGGCGGCGTCGCAGCGCGCCCGCCACAGCAGCGTCGCCAGCGAGCCCCACAACGTCAGCAGGCACCCGCAGTTCACGCCGATCAGCAGTGCCATCATCCGGTGCGGGCTGCTGGACGCGACCGGCTCCATCGCGATGTACGCCGGGAGGTTGTCGAACAGGTTCGCCCCGACGGACGCAGTCGCGCTCAGCCGCAGCTCGGACGTGGTCCCCGCGACGCGCCGGAGCAGATCCTCGAGCCCGTGGGCGCTGAGGAACCCGACCACCGTGAACAGCACGACGACCGTGATGACGAGCTTGTACGGGATCAGCGACCACCGCAGCACGTCGCGCCGCCGGACCGCGAACAACACGACCAGCACGATCGCCCCGATGCTCGCCGGGTACGCGACCTCGACGCCCGACACGAACGCAGGCCCCAGCAGCACACACACGCCCGCTGAGCCCCAGAACAGCACCTTGTCCTCGACCGGCGGCGTCGGCGGTACGGCGTACTTCCGGCGCAGGTCCCGGTGGAAGAGGACCGCGAGTACGACGACCGTGATCAGGATCGACGCGATCGCGGGACGCCAGCTGACCGAGATGAAGGAGGTGTCCAACTGGCGGAACTGATGGAGGGCGAGCAGGTTCGTGAGATTGGACACGGGCAGTAGCAAGGACGCCGTACCAGCCAGCCAGACCGTGGTGAACGCGAACAGCTTCGGCGGGATCTCCAGCTGGCGAGCCATCGACAGCACGACCGGCGTCAGCAGCACCGCGCAGGTGTCCAACGACAGCACGATTGTGAGCCCGGTGGCGAGCGCGACGACCAGCAGCCAGAGCCGCCAGACCCGGCCGCGGGCGAGGTGCGCGGCCTCCCGCGCCGCGACGTCGAACACCTTGGCCTGGTCGGCCAGCTCGGCGATGACGGTCACGGCGATCAGGAAGACCAGCACCGGCGCGATGCGCTCGACCAATATTCACGACCTCCGGGATGACTGTTTGAGTACGCTTGCCAGGTGCCGGACCAGTATGACCACGAGCTGCCGGACGGCTATCCGGCGGAGTACGAGGCCGATGTCGTCCTGCGGGACGGCGCGACCGCGCATCTGCGTCCGATCACGCCCTCCGACGCGGAGCTGCTGGTGGCGTTCTACGCCCGGGTGTCCGAGCAGTCGAAGTACTACCGCTTCTTTGCCCCGTACCCACAGCTATCCGATCGCGATGTGGCGAGGTTCACCACCGTCGACTACCACGACCGGCTCGCCCTGATCGTCACGGTCGGTGACGAGATGATCGGCGTCGGTCGGTACGAGCGGACCGGACGGCATACGGCAGAGGTCGCGTTCCTGATCGAGGACGCGCACCAGGGCCGCGGCCTCGGGCAGCTGTTCCTCGAGCACCTGGCCCAGGCGGCGCGCGAGAACGGCATCCACCGGTTCGTCGCCGAAGTACTGCCGGACAACCGGAAGATGATCACGGTCTTCGCCGAGGCCGGGTACAAGGTCGCGCGGGAGTTCGAGGACGGCGTGATCGTGGTCGAGTTCGACATCGCGCCGACCGACACGTCGTTCGGGGTGATGCAGGCCCGCGAGCAGCGCTCCGAGGCGCTGTCGATCGCACGACTGCTGACCCCGTCGTCGGTGGCCGTGATCGGCGCGAGCCGGCGCGAAGGCACGATCGGCAACGCGCTGCTCCGCAACCTCCGCGACGGCGGCTTCCCCGGCCGGCTGTATGCCGTGAACACCGACACCAAAGCTGACGAGATCGAGGGCGTCCCGGCGTACCCGACGATCCGTGAGGTGAGCGACACGGTCGACCTGGCGGTGGTCGCGGTCAAGGCGGAGATGGTCGCGGACGTCGTGCTGGACTGCGCGGCGAAGGGCGTGCGCGGGCTGGTCGTGGTGTCCAGCGGGTTCGCCGAGATCGGCGACGAGGGCCGGAAGCGGCAGCGGTACCTGGTCGGGCTCGCGCGCTCGTACGGCATGCGCGTGATCGGGCCGAACGCGCTCGGCGTCATCAACACCGCGGCCGGGGTCTCGCTGAACGCCACGCTGTCACCGCTGATGCCGAGCAAGGGCCGGGTCGCGTTCTTCTGCCAGTCCGGCGCGCTCGGCGTACCGATCCTGGCCGACATGGTCGGTCGTGGTCTTGGTCTGTCGACCTTCGTCTCGGCCGGGAACAGGGCCGATGTGTCGGGCAACGACCTGATGCAGTTCTGGTACTCCGACGAGGCCACCGAGGTCGTCCTGCTGTATCTCGAGTCGCTCGGCAACCCGCGCAAGTTCAGCCGGGTGTCGCGCCGGCTGGCGGGGCGGAAGCCGGTGATCGCGCTGAAGTCCGGCCGGGCCACCCAGGGCGTGCCGGTCGGCCAGATGATCCGGCGCAGTAAGTTGCCCCCAGCAACCGTCGAGTCGTTGTTCCGGCAGAGCGGCCTGATCGGCGTGGACACCACCGGCGAGCTGTTCGACGTCGCCCAACTGCTCGCGCACCAGCCGCTGCCGAAGGGCCGCCGGGTCGCAATCGTCTCGAACTCCGATGCCCTGACACTGCTCGCGCTGGACACCATGGCGGGTTGCGGGCTCGACACGGCCGGCGAGCCGCGGAACCTGAGCGCGGACGCGACCGCATCGGACTTCGGTGTGGCCCTGTCCGAGGTGTTCGCCGACGACCGGGTGCATTCGGTCGTGGTCATCTACACGCCGCCGGTCCAGTCGAACGGCGGCGAGGTCGCGCAGGTGCTCGCCGCGGCGGCAGCCGACTCGGACAAGCCGGTGGTGTCGACGTTCCTCGCCTCCCGAAGCGTGCCCGCCGAGCTGCAGGTGCCTGACGAGGACGGTGGTGCCGCGCGCGGATCGATCCCGTCGTTCCTCAACCCGCAGTACGCCGTCGGTGCGCTCGCGAAGGCAACGCAGTACGCCGAGTGGCGCCGGCGCTCAGACAGCCGGATCCCGGACCTGCCGGATGTGGACACCGCCGGGGGAGAGGACTTCGTCGCGGAGTTCCTGCAGCGGCATCCGGGCGGCGCTGATCTCGATGAGGCGGATCGGCAGCGGCTGCTGAGTTTCTACGGGATCAGTGTGCTGCCGGCGTTCCCGGTGCTGAGCGCGGACGAGGCGGTCGACCGGGCGGCGGATCTTGGGTTCGAGGTGATCCTGAAGGCGACCGCGGAGCAGTGGCGGATGCGGCCCGACCTGGCTGATATCTGGCGGCACATCCACGACGAGGACGACATGCGGGCGGCCTGGGCGGAGATGACCCAGATGTTCGGGGTCGCGTCGGATCCGGGGCGGGCGCAGTTCGTCGTACAGAAGATGGCGCCGCCCGGGGTGCCGGTGGTGATCTCGACGATCGAGGACGTGTCGTTCGGGCCGGTGGTGACCTTCGGGTTGTCCGGGGTGGCGACGGATCTTCTCGGCGACCGGTCGTACCGGATGCCGCCACTGACCACGCGGGACGCGGCCGAGATGGTCCGCGAGGTCAAGGCGTCGCCCTTGTTGTACGGCTATCGCGGCTCGGACCCGGTTGACATCTCCGCGATCGAAGACCTGCTCCACCGGGTCTCCCGGCTGACCCTCGACCTCGAGGAGGTCGTCCGCCTCGACCTGCGCTCGGTCCTGGTCTCCGCCGAGGGCGCCTGCGTCCTCGACACCACCGTCCGCATCGCCCCGAACGAGAAGCCACGTCAGGACACTCCCGCCCGTCGGCTCACCTGACCCGCGCGGTCACCCCGTGCGCGTGTAGATGCCGTTCTCTCGCGTCAGGAACCTGGTGTCCACCAACTGCCGCCGCAGCGCGGCATGGTCGGGGTGCCAACGGTTGAGGATCTCGTTGACCTCGGTCTCCGGGTAGCTGCGGCCGACCTCGAAGTTCTGCGCCAGGTACTCGAGCACGATCCGGAACTTGTCCGGGTACGTCGGGAAATGCGTCAGCCGCCCGTCCCGGATGAACGACTTCAGCACGTTGTCGCGCTCCGGATCCGGGTCCAGCGGCAGGCGCTCGGGACGGCTCTCGCGGACGGCGTCCTTGAACGCCGCCTCGTCCGCGGTGAACCCGTCGCGAGTGGCCTCGATCAGCCCGCCCTTGGTCAGCCGCTGCAGTGCCTTCACCACGACCGGCGCGGCGAGTCCGGTGCTCCCGGCAACCTGCTCGGGGGTGGAGGCGCCGAGGACGATCGCGGAGTACGTCCGCAACCTCGACGGTTCGGCCAGCAGACCACAGAGCTGATCGGCGTTCATACATTTCACGCTAACGTTCACCGCAACCGGATTATGATCCGCAGCATGCAACCTGGTCCGCACAATGCGATCACCGATGTCCCTGGAGTGCTTGTCGGTCAGGTGGAGCGCGTCGATGCGCCGTACCTCACCGGCACCACTGTCATCCACGTTCCGACCACCGCTGTCGCCGGTGTCGATGTCCGCGGTGGAGCGCCGGGCACGCGGGAGACGGACCTGCTCTCGCCGGTGAACTCGAACGGCGGTGTGAACGCGATCGTGCTGACCGGCGGAAGCGCGTTCGGACTGGACACCGCCGGCAGCGTGATGCGCTGGCTGGAGGAGCGCGGTGAGGGCGTCCGGGTCGGCCAGGGCGAGTACGACGTGGTGCCGATCGTGCCGGCTGCGGTGATCTTCGACCTCGCCCGCGGCGGCGACTTCAAGGCCCGGCCGGAGCCGTCCTGGGGAGTGGACGCGATCGCCGCCGCATCCGACGGATCGGTTGCCCTGGGCAACCACGGCGCCGGGGCTGGGGCCCGGGCCCGCTCGCTGAAGGGCGGCGTCGGCTCGGCCAGCGTCCGGCTCGACGACGGTACGACGGTCGGCGTACTGGTGATCGTCAACGCGGCCGGCTCGACCGTCGACGCCGACGGGAACCTGTACGGCGCGCGGTTCGGGATCGGTGACGAGTTCAGCCACCTGCGTACTCCGGTCGAGCCGCCGCCACCGGCCGCGCCCGGTCGCAACCTGATCCCGGGGCCGTCGATGAACACGGTGATCGCCATGGTGGCCACCGACGTACCGCTCGACAAGGCGGCGACGAAGCGGATGGCGATGGTCGCGCACGACGGGCTGGCGCGGGCGATCGATCCGATCCACACGCTTGTCGACGGTGACAGCATCTTCGCGTTGTCGACCCGGTTGCCGGACGACGACCGGCCCCGGCTGAGCGTGACCGATCCGATGGCGCTGGGGCAGCTGGAGACGCTCTACGCGGCCGGTGCGCGGACGCTGTCGCGGGCGATCGTGCACGCGATGCTCAACGCCGAGTCGGTGGAGACGCCGGGCGGCACGATCCCGAGCTATCGGGACGCGTTTCCGTCAGCGTTCCAGGCCTGACGTACGACTTGAGTCGTACGCCGGTGCGCCGAAAGGCATCGGAAGACGACGGTAAGACCGGTCTGCAGGCCGACGATCGCGGGCGGCGTACGCGGAAGGCTCTGGGCTATGAACTTCCAGAGTCCCCAGTCGCAGGTCGTGCTCTCCGGTCATGGCCTGGTCAAGCATTACGGCAGCGTGGTCGGCCTGGCCGGCGTGGACGTTGCTGTCCGGTCCGGCGAGGCGCTCGCAGTCATGGGCCCGAGCGGCAACGGCAAGACCACGCTGCTGCATGTACTGGCCGGAATCCTCACGCCGGACCAGGGGGAGGTGTGGCTCGGCGGTGAACGCGTGGACCAACTGAACGATGCCGCCCGGACAGTACTGCGTCGGCGTCGGCTCGGCTTCGTGTTCCAGGACAACCAACTACTCGCCGAGCTGCCCGCTGATGAGAACGTGGCGCTCCCGTTGATGGTGGACGGTCTGAGCCGTCGGGACGCGATCGGCCGGGCGCGGAACATGCTGGCGCAGGTGGGCCTCGCCGCTGAGGTTGGTCGGCGTCCTGGTGAGCTATCTGGTGGTCAGGCGCAACGAGTCGCGATTGCCCGTGCCCTGGTCGGCGAACCGCAGGTGGTGTTCGCCGACGAGCCAACCGGCGCTCTGGACGCAGCCACCGGCTCCCAGGTCATTGACCTGCTGGTCGGCGCCGCCACCTACCGCGGCGCCGCAGTAGTAGTCGTCACCCACGACAACGCCGTGGCAGCCCGCTGCCACCGAGTCCTCCACATCGTCGATGGCCGCGTGGGCGACGCACCGGGCGTCGGCCCGCTCCCCGGTGGTCCGCTCGGAAGCGGGGTCGTGCGATGAATCCGATGACTGATCTCGGCCTGCGCTTCGTCCGTCGGCCTGGGCCCGGTGGCCGGGCCGCCAACCTGGCAGCGCTCGGTGCGACGGCGGTCGTCGCACTCCTCGTCACCTTCCTGATCGCCGGCTCACTCGGACTCTCGCACCGGTCGGAGCGCATCGGCTGGCGGAGTGCGGACAAGGCCGACCCGGCGACCGCGATCGGTGCCTTGAACCTCGACGACGACCAGCGCGTGGACGGTCACCGCCTGAGCGTCCTCGGCCTCGCCACACTCAAGCCCAACGAACTCCCGCCACCACCCGGCCTCGACCACACCCCGAAGCCCGGCGAGGTCTTCGTCTCGCCCGAGGTCGCCAAGCACTGGCCCAGCCTCAGCACGAAGTACGGCGTTGCGCAGCCGACCGGCGTGATCAGCGCGAAGGGGCTGTCCTCGCCGGAAGAGTTCATCGTCATCCGCGGCGTCCAAACGATCCCGGCCGACGAGCACCCGCAGTACGTGAGCAGCTGGAACGAGAAGGTCTGGGACAGCCGTATGGTCGGCCTGTTGATCGCCGTGGCCTTCGGCATCACGCTGGTGCTGTTCCCGATCCTCAGCCTCGTCGGCCAAGCCGCAGGTGTCGCCGCCAAGCGCCGCGAACACAGACTGGCCGCACTGCGTCTCGCAGGCGCCACACGGACGCAGGTCCTTTGGCTGAGCGCTGTAGAGCAGGCCGTCCTAGCCCTGGCCGGCGCAGTGGTCGGACTGGTCGGCTACACCGTTCTCAGTCCACTGATCGCCCGCATCCCGCTCGGCGGCGGACGCTGGTACGTCGGTGACATCACCGTCAACTGGTGGACGGTCCTCGTCGTCCTGGTCGCCGTACCCGTTCTGTCTGTAGTGAGCGCGCTGATCGGACTCGGCCGCGTCAGCATCACCCCGCTGGGCGTTGTCCGCGGCCAGACCCGCAAGGGCGTCAGCGTCCTGCGCATCGGCTTGCTGGTCATCGGTCCGGTCATCCTGGCGTACTACGGGATGCAGGCAGCTCTCCTGCCCTTGCTGATCGGTGTCGGGTTCGCTGCGCTCGCCGTGCGCGTCATCGGCCCGTTCGCAGTACAGGTGGTCGGCAAGACGATGGCGAACCTGGCAAACGGTCCCGTGACGTTGCTGGCCGGTCGCAGGCTTGTGGACGACCCGAAGGGCGCCTTCCGTCCGGTGGCGGCGCTGGTGCTGTCCGGCTTCGTCACCGGCTTCATCTCGGTGTTCATGCCGCCCGGTGACGACGACCCGAGCTTCCACGACATGCGGATCGGTGTAGCGCTCCTGCTCTCGCTGGTGTTCCTGACGGTTGCAGCGTCGACGGCAGCCGGGGCGGTTGGTACTGCGCTGGATCAGGCGGCTCCGGCGCGAGCGCTGCGTCGGTCCGGCGTACCGCTGAAGGTGATCGAGCGGTCGGCGCGGGTTGCGGCCGTCGTACCGGTGATCGGGGTCGGGCTGCCGGTCGTCGGGTTCGGTGCGCTCTGCGGGCTGGCACTCGGCGGCGGCAAGGTCATCACGCAGGGCAACTCCGGCGTACTGCTACTGATCGGGCAGGTGGTGGCCGGTCTGGTCCTCGTCGCGGTCGCCGGCGCCGCCGGTGCGCCGGTCCTGCGGAAGGCGAGCGCGAACTGAGCGTGGTTGTCCACAAGGGTCGAACGCTCGGGGTCGCGATCGTGCAAGGATGGGCTGCATGCGTGACCTGAATGCACCGGAGCTCGCGGACGCATCCGCGGACCTGCGCGAGGCGATAGATCGGTGCGGCTACTACCCCGACGTGGTGACCGATTCGCTCGAGGTGGCGATCGCCGGCGAGCCGATCCGGGCCTACGTGCTGCAGCACGAGCCGACGTTCGACCGCGACGAGGTCCGGCGGCACATCACGATCCTGGCGCTGACCCCGAGCCGGCTGATCGTCGGCCACACCGACGAACACGCCGCCGACGAACTCATCCGCGCGCCGTACGCGTCGACCTCCACCGAGGCGATCCCGCTGCACCGGGTGAACGCCGTGGTCGTGAACCGCGTCGTCCCGAATCCGGCCGGCTACGCCTCGGGCAAGGCCGACCCGGCCGTGGCCGGCGCCGGCGAGGTCGTGCTGACGATCGGCTGGGGCATGGTCAACCGGATCGACCTCGAGCCGGCCGTCTGCGCCGACCCGAACTGCGAGGCCGACCACGGGTACACCGGCTCGGTCGCGGCCGACGACATCTCACTGCGGATCAGCGCGGCAGCCGACGGCCCGGCCGGCATCCAGCAGGTGCTCGAGTTCGCCAAGGCACTGTCCTTCGCGACCACCAGGTAGTGCCGTGATCGTCCCGGTTTCCCCGCAGTACGGCGGCGGATCGCTCGCCGACGTACTGCCGTCGGTTGCCGGTGCGCTGTCGGTGCCGGGGGAGACGAACGTCCTCGGCCTGCCCGCCGCACCGCGATACGCCGTACTGCTCCTCGACGGCCTCGGGTGGAACCTGCTCCAGCGGTACGCCGACGCCGCGCCGTACCTGTCGTCGCTGGCCGGCCGTAGCCTCACGGCCGGGGTGCCGTCAACGACCGCTGTGAGTCTGACCAGCCTCGGCACCGGGCTGCCGCCCGGCGCGCACGGCATCGTCGGCTATACCTCGATCGTTCCGGAGACCGGCGACCTGCTGAACGCGCTGGCCTGGGACGCCCCGGTCGACCCGCGGCGCTGGCAGCCGCACGGCACGGTCTTCGATCGAGTAGCGGCCGCCGGTGTGGCGACTCGCAACGTGAGCAAGGCGCGCTTCGACTCGTCGGGGCTGACGGCCGCCGCGTTCCGGGGGAGTGCACACCGCGGCGCGGACACGGTCGAGGACCGGTTGGACGCGACCCGGTTCGCGAGCCGGGAGGGGAAGTCGTCGCTCGTCTACGTGTACGACTCGCAGCTCGACTACATCGGCCACCAGCAGGGCTGCGACTCGTGGCAGTGGCAGAAGGAGCTGGCTGCGGCGGACGACTTCGCCTTGCAGGTCCGCTCCGCGTTGCCACGTGACGCCGTACTGCTCGTCGTCGCCGACCACGGCATGATCGACATCGCGCCCGAGCAGCGCGTGGACATCGACCTCGAGCCGGCGCTGACCGACGGCGTACGCGTCGTCGGCGGTGAGTCCCGCTTCCGCCACCTGTACTGCGTTCCGGGCGCCGAGCTCGACGTGCTCGCGACCTACAGCGAACGGCTGGGTGACAAGGCGCTAGTGCTCTCGCGGACGGATGCGATCGCCCGCGGGTGGTTCGGTCCGGTCGAAGATCGGGTTGCCCCGCGCCTCGGCGATGTCATTGTCGCGTCGCTGGGTCCGGTGGCACTCGTCGCGTCACGTCGGCACGCCCAAGAGGCGAACCTGATCGGTCTGCACGGCTCGCTGACCGCCGACGAGATGGAGATCCCGCTCCTCGTCGACGCCGGGAGCTAGAAGCTCCAGACGTCCCAGTAGAAAGTGGTGCGCGCGGTCTTGGCGTCGCCGTCGCGGGCGACGACAGTCACCTTGTAGCGGCCCGAGCCGGGAGTGAGTACGCCGGTGATCCAGCCGCGTTCGGTGTCGATGGACAGGCCGGGCGGGAGGCCGGCGGCCGAGTAGCTGATGTCGCCCGAGCCACCGGTGCCCTTCATGAGCAGCGGGACCGCGGGGATGCCGCCGACACCGATCTGCTCGGCGGGTTCGGTGATCGCGAGCGCGCCCTGTGGTTGTGCGCTCGCGGCGCCGACCGCCTCGGCGGCGTCGACGAGACCCTCGCCGTAGAAGGAGTTGTTGGCTGATGGACCGACGCATTCACCGGTCGCGCCGGGCGGGCAGGCGACGTCGTTGGCCTGCTGGGCAAGTCTGGCTCGCACCTCGGCGACGGACATCTTCGGATTGATGCTGCGCAGGAGGGCCGCGACACCGGCCACGTGCGGCGACGCCATCGACGTACCCTCGAGGATCTTGTACCCGCCACCCGGCACGGTCGAGTACACGTCCTCGCCCGGCGCGGCCAGGTTGATCTTGTTCACCCCGTAGTTCGAGAACTGGGACTTGAGGCCGGTCGGGTCGACCGCCGCGACCACGATCACGCTCGGCAGCTCGGTCGGCAGGCTGAGGCAGTCGTTCGTGACGGTGCGGGGCGCGGGCGTGGAGTCGTCCGGGCTCGAGTCGTCGCCGCTCTTGTTCGCCAGGTCGGTGTCCTCGTTGCCGGCCGCGGCGACGTTCACGACGCCCTTGCTGTCGGAGTACGCGACGGCCCGCCGGACCGCCTCGGCGATCGCGTCCTGGTCCTGGTCCGACGGGCACAGGTACAGCCACGGGTCGACGTAGTAGCTGTTGTTCGTGACCGAGACGCCCTTGTCGGCGGCGAACATGAACGCGCAGACCGTGTCCTCCGGGAAGAACAGCTCCTTGCCGGCCTCGGCAACCCGGATCGACGACACCTTCACCCCGGGCGCGACACCGACCATGCCGACGCCGTTCTTCGCAGCGGCGATCGTCCCGGCGACATGCGTGCCGTGCTCGCCGACCGGTCGCCACGCGCCCGGCCGGGTGTCGACCTTGCCGTACGCGCAGGACGCCGACTTCGACGCGTCGAAGTTCGCCTTCAGATCCGGGTGCTGGTCGTCCACGCCGGTGTCGAGTACGGCGACAGTCACGCTCTTCGAGCCCTGGTTCTTCTGCCAGGCCCGGTCGGCGCCGATCTGGGTCATGTCCGAGCGATCCGTCTCCGGAGCGGCCGTCGCGGTCTCGGGGACCGCGGACGGGATCGCCGGGTTCCCGACATCGGCCGGGAGGTCCGTCGTACGGGTTGCTCCGGCCTTCTGGACGCCGTCGACGCCGCGCATCTTGGTGGCGAAATCGGGAGCGGTCGAATGCGCCACGATCACGCCGATGGCGTCGTACGTTGCATAGACCGTGCCGCCGTTCTGGGTGACGGCTCCGGTGACCTTTCCGGTCTGGTTCGGCTGGGTGATCACGAAGTACGCACGGAGTCCTGCTTCGGCCCGGACCGGCGCCGCACCGGCCGGCAGGGTGGCGGTGGCGACCGTCAGACAGGTCGCGAGAAGGAGAAGCAGAGCTTTGCGCACGATCCATTCAAACCGCATGGAGGCTCAGAACCAAAGCCGCCCCGGACGACACACCCCGGCGTGCGGTACGGACCACTGACTTGGCAGGATGTTCGCCCGTGGCTGAGCTCCTCTATTTCACCGGGACCATGGACTGCGGGAAGTCGACGCTGGCCCTCCAGATGGATCACAACCACAAGGCGCGAGGACGGCTCGGCCGGATCTTCACCAGCCACGACCGCGCGGGCGAGTCGGTGCTCTCGTCCCGGCTCGGACTGTCCGCGGACGCGGTCGAGGTACGGCCGGACTTCGACTTCTGGGACTACGTCGTCAACGAGCTCACCCAGGGCGGCCGGATCGACTACGCGGTGTGCGACGAGGCGCAGTTCTACAGCCCGCTGCAGATCGAGCAGCTGGCGCGACTCGTCGACGAACTGCAGATCGACGTGTTCTGCTTCGGGATCCTGACCGACTTCCGGGCCACGTTGTTCCCGGGCTCGGCGCGGCTGGTCGAGCTTGCCGACCGGATGGAGCTGCTGCAGGTCGAGGCGTTGTGCTGGTGCGGTGAACGGGCCACACACAACGCCCGTACGATCGGTGGGGAGATGGTGACCGAGGGCGAGCAGTTGGTGGTGGGTGACATGGTGACGCGGGATCTCGAGCCCGCGTACGAGGTCCTTTGCCGCCGGCATCACCGTCGCCGGCTCACCCAGGCCCGCGCCCGGGCCACCCTGTCACCGGAAGTCCTGCCGTTCGGAGGAGCCGCTTCATGAGCCCGTTGATCACCGTTGACGAACTGCGCGCACTGTCGCCCGTGCTCGTGGACGTGACGTGGAACCTGGCAGGTCCGCCCGGCAAGGAGGCGTACGACGGGGGTCACCTGCCCGGCGCGTACTTCGTCGACCTCGACACCGAGCTTGCCGGCCCGCCCGGTCCCGGCCGCCATCCGTTGCCCGACGCAACCACCGTCACCGCGACGTTCCACCGGCTCGGCATCACGTCGGCCGACACCCCGGTCGTCGTGTACGACGCGGCGAACTCGATGTCCGCTGCGCGCGCGTGGTGGATCTTCCGCTACTTCGGCCTGACCAACGTCCGCGTCCTCGACGGCGGCCTGGCCGCGTGGAAGGCCGCCGGGGGAGAGGTAACCACCGAAGCCCCCACCGAAGCAGCCGACGCCGCGACCAGCGAGGCGACTGGCGACAGCGCGCCCGGAGGGGCCGCCGCGTTTGCGGCCACGCCCGGCCATCTGCCCGTCCTCGACGCCGAGGGCGCGGCCGAGGTGGCCGCGAAGGGGATCCTGCTGGACGCGCGCGCTCCCCAACGCTTCGCCGGCGACGTAGAACCCATGGACCCGGTAGCCGGACACATCCCCGGCGCCACCAACGCCCCGACGACCGCGAACGTCGACGAATCGGGCCGCTTCCTCCCCGCCGCCGACCTCCGCACCCGCTTCGAGAACCTGGGCGTCGCACCGGACGGCGACACCGCCGTCTACTGCGGCTCCGGCGTGACCGCCACCCACGAAGCCCTCGCCCTGGAAACAGCCGGCCTCCCGGCGACCGTCTACATCGGCAGCTGGTCCGACTGGATCACCGACCCCACCCGCCCGATAGCCACGGGATCAGGGGACTAGTACGACGCGTTCGCCGGGTGCGGCCGGCTCGGCCCACGCCTTTCCGACCTCTGCTAGCGGGACCGGCCGCGCGTTGATCGCCAGCTCGCCTGACGTGATCAGCGCGGCCAACTGAGGGAGCTCCGCGAGGATGTCGCGGCCGGAGACCGAGCCCTGGCCGCTGCCGATGACGGTCAGCGCGGCCGCCCGGAGCAGGTACGAGGGCAGCGTCAGCTCGCGCGCGGCCATCGAGCCGATCTGGATCCAGGTCAGCGGAAGCGCCCGGTCGGAGCGCGCGTGCAGGATCGCGGACATCGCCTGCTCGGTCGGCTCACCCCACAGATAATCGAGCACCACGCCGACGTCTGCAGCGACCGCGCCCACAGCATCGAGGCCGACCGCTTCATCGGCGCCCAGGCTCGGAAGCAACTTCAGCCGCTCAGGATCACGCCCCACGCCGATCACGTTCGACGCGCCAAGGTGCTTGACGATCTGTACGGCGAGCTGTCCCGCGTTCCCGGTCGCGCCGAGGACGAGCACCGACCCGCCCTGGAACTTCGCCCGCCGCCGGAGCGCGATCCACGACGACATCGCCGGATTCATCCCGGCCGCGACCGCCACCGGATCGGTGCCCTCAGGCAGTACGACGGCACGACGGCGATCGACGGCCGCCCGCTCCGCCATCGTTCCCGTCGTGTTGTCGTCGGCAACGAAGTACAGCAACTCACCCTCGGCGGTCCGCGCGACTCCGTCGATACCGGGGACCATCGGAAGGGAGCCCTCGGACGTGTAGTGCGTCCCGTTCGCCGCCGACCGGACCCGCGGATGCAGGCCCGCGGCAACGACCTCCAGGACATCGGAGCCGGTCGGCTCGGGGAACACGTCGTACGTCGGCGGTTCGTCGAACGACCGGACCACGGCTGCGTACATCAGGCACCTCACCAAGTAGTTTGTCTCGCGTACTACTGTGCGACGATAGTTTGTGCCACGTACCACGTCAACTAGACTCCGGGGCATGAACACCGTGGACGCCCTCGTGCAGCTGTCGTTCCAGGTCCAGCGCATCCTCGCCGCGGTCGGCGCCGAGCACGACCTGTCGATCATCCAGATCCGGCTGCTCGGGATCCTCCGCGACCGGCAGCCCGGCATGCTCGAGCTCGGCCAGCATCTCGGCCTCGACAAGTCCTCGATCACCGGCCTGGTCTCGCGGGCGGAGAAGCGCGGCCTGGTCCGGCGGACGCCGTCGCCGCACGACGGTCGCGGCGTACTCGTCGCCCTCACTCCGGCCGGCCGGCGTCTCGCCGAGGACGGCGAAATGCAGATCACCCGCCGCATCACGGAACTGACCAAGGCCTTGAACGCGACCCAGCGGAAGCAGTTCACCCAGCTGGCGTCGGTGTTGGTCAACCCTTGACATAGACGCGCAGCTGCAGGAGAGTCAGAAATCGATTTCCCACCCGCCCCTGGGAGGCATTCGATGATGAAGCGATCCACGTTCCTGCGCGGCGCGCTCGGCGCCGGCCTACTCGCCGCCGTACCGTCCAGAGCTCTCGCCGGCACCCAAGCCGTGCTGACGAACAAGGTGGCCGACCTGACCGGCCCGGGTCTGACCGACCGGTTCCGGATGGCTGCGACCGACCTCGGCATTCCAGCGCGTACGCCGGACGGGCGGCTGCTGTTCATGTTCGGGGACACGTTCGAGCAGCCCGCTGTCGGCGGGGGATGGTGGCGGTCGCCGGTCGCGTTGTGGTCGACGACGACGGATCTCAACAGCGGCGTGAAGTGGTCGGGGGCGGTCGGGGGAGACGCGGCGCAGCAGTTGTGGGACTACCCGCACGACAATCCGACGTTCTCGACCGTGCTGCCGTCGGACGTGATCACGATCGGCGGGTCGATGTACCTGCACGCGATGGTGAACAAGGGTCTTGGGAACGTCGTGTGGACGGAGATCTGGCGGTCGGACAACTCCGGCGCGAGCTGGTATCACACAGGTGCGAAGTTCGACCCGAACATCGACGGCGGGCTGTTCCAGCTGCTGACCTGGGGGCTGGGGAACGACGGGTACGTGTACGTCTACTCGACCGGTTTCCAGCGCGACAAGCCGATCATCCTCAAGCGCGTCCGCGCCGACCAGATCGCGAACCCGGCGGCGTACGAGCCGTGGGGGTACCGCGACGGGGTCTGGGCGTGGGGCAATCCCGCGACGCCGATCCTGACCGGGAGCTTCGGCGAGATGAGCCTGCGCCCGCTCGGCGGCAAATGGATCCTGACCTGGTTCAACGCCGGCGACTACCGCATCGACGGCATCATCATGGACACGCCGACGTCGAACCTGTACACGGCGTACCGCCAGACCTTGATCTACGGCGGCAACTGGGGCTCCGAGGACGACAACCACGTGGCCCAGCTGTACGGCGGCTACATCATCCCCGGATCCACCCTGTCCGACCTGCATCTGTCGGTCAGCCAATGGAACACCGCCAACGGCTGGCCGTACCACGTCATGCAATTCCGCATCCGCGGCTTCGGCTAGAGCGCCCAGCTCCCTCCGGCGTCGTTGCGCAAGCGTTATCGCATGGAGGGCTGTCAAGGTCTTGAGTTAGTAACACGCTTGGTTTAACTTACTCGGGACCTGGCCGGTGTGTGGCTCAGAGCACATCGGCGGCATCCGGAAACCTGAGGAGTTCCGATGACGAGAATGAGCAGGTGGGGCCGGTATGGGACTGCCCTGGGTGTGGCTGGGCTGATGCTCGCCGCCGGTTGCGCGAAGGGCACGACGCCGTCGTCGTCCGGCGGCGCGGGCGGCGACATCGACCAGAGCGCGCCGGTGACCATCACGATCGGCGACCGCCCGACCCCCGACAAGCCGAACGACCTCAAGGCGTTCAACCAGAAGATCAAAGACTTCACCGCGAAGAACCCGAACATCACGGTGAAGTCGACCGAGACCAGTTGGCAGGCGCAGACCTTCCAGGCGCAGGTGGCCGGCGGCACGCTGCCGACGGTGATGAACATCAGCTTCACCGAGCCGGCCAACATGATCCCGAACAAGCAACTGCCGGACATCACCGACGAGCTGAAGCTGGTCGACCTGACCAAGGACCTGAACCCGAACGTCCTGAAGATCGTCCAGGACGCGAACGGCCGGATCTACGGCGTACCGATCGACGTGTTCTCGGTCGGCATCGCCTACAACCGCAAGCTGTTCACGCAGGCCGGACTGGACCCGGACAAGCCGCCGACGACCTGGGACGAGGTCCGTCAGTACGCCAAGCAGATCCACGACAAGACGGGCAAGGCCGGGTACTCGCAGCTCACCACCAACAACACCGGTGGCTGGATGCTGACCACGATGACCTACAGCATGGGCGGCACGGTCGAGAGCGCGGACGGCAAGAAGAGCACGTTCAACGACGCGCCGACCAAGAAGGCGCTGCAGCTGCTGAAGGACATGCGCTGGACCGACAACTCGATGGGCAGCCGGTTCCTGTACAACCAGGAGGAGGTCCGCCAGGACTTCGCGGCCGGCAAGATCGGCATGGTCCTGCAGGCGCCGGACGCCTACGACATGAGCGTGAAGCAGTTCGGCATGAAGCCCGCCGACTTCGGTGAGGGCGCCCTGCCGCAGGACGGCGGCCCGTACGGCACGCTGACCGGTGGTTCGCTGAAGATGATCAGCCCGAAGGCGACCAAGAACGAGATCGTCGCGGCGCTGAAGTGGATCAAGTTCGACCAGTTCGACAAGTACACGACCGAGTCGGTCGCGGTCCAGGACGCCAAGAACTCGATCGCCGACAAGGGCTTCGTCGGCCGCCCGGGTATCAGCCCGCTTAGCCAGGCGACGTACGACCAGTTCAACAAGTGGCGTGAGCCGTACGTGAACGTCCCGGTCAAGCAGTTCCAGGGCTACATCGACTCGACCACGTCGCTGAAGCTGCTGCCCGAGCCGTCGAACAAGGGCCAGGAGGTCTACTCGCTGCTCGACCCGGTCGTCCAGCAGGTGCTGACCAAGAAGGACGCGGACATCGACAAGCTACTCAGCGACACCGCCTCGAAGATCGACGCACGCCTCGCGCGGTAGCCACATGTTCCAGCAAAGAACCCAGAAGTCGAGCCGGAGCGTTGCCACCTGGTACCGCTCCGGCGGGCTCAGCAGCATCTTCTTCGCGCTGCCCCTGGTACTGATCTTCCTGTACTTCTCCTGGGGCCCGATCATCCGCGGACTGGTGCTCAGCTTCCAGAAGAACAACCTGGTCACGCCGGCCGAGTGGGTCGGCTGGTCGAACTTCAGCTACGTGCTGACCGATCCGCAGCTCCCGCAGGCGGCGCTCAACACGTTGTACTTCGCCTTCCTGGCGCTGATCTTCGGCTTCCCCGTGCCGTTGTTCCTGGCCGTGTTCATCAGCGAGCTGCGCAAGACCGGCTGGCTGTACAACGTGCTCTCGTACCTGCCGGCGGTCGTTCCGCCGGTGGCCGCGATCCTGTTGTGGACGTTCTTCTACGACCCGAGCGGTGCGGGCGTCTTCAACTCGATCCTCGGCTGGTTCGGGATCGGGCCGTTCGCCTGGCTGAACTCGCAGACCCTGGCGATGCCGGCCATCGTGCTCGAGGCGACCTGGGCCGGCGCGGGCGCCACCTCGATCATCTACCTGGCGGCGCTGACCGGCGTACGCACGGAGTTGTACGAGGCGGCCGAGCTGGACGGGGCGGGGATCTGGAGCCGGGTCTGGCACGTCACGCTGCCGCAGATCCGCGGAATCATCCTGATCATGATGCTGCTGCAGCTGATCGGGACGTTCCAGGTGTTCACCGAGCCGTTCCTGTTCACCGGCGGCGGGCCGAACAACGCCACGATGACGGTCCTGCTGCTGATCTACCGGTACGCGTTCGTCAACGGAGACTTCGGCGCCGCGACCGCGCTCAGCGTCCTGCTCGCCGGGGTCCTGTGCGCACTGTCGGTCGTCTACCACTTCGTCACCCGCCGCTGGAGTACGACATGAGCACAACGGAACGCGGAATCATCTCCACAGCCGACCGGCAGCGCGGTGTGATCCGCTACGGCCTGCCGGCGATCCAGGTGCTGATCTTCATCGCGGTCGCGGTCGCCGGTGTCGGGCCGCTGCTCTGGCTGCTCAAGTCCGGTGTCTCGACCAGCCAGGACATCCTGAGCGGCCCGATGCAGATGTGGCCGTCGGGGATCCAGCTGAAGAACATCCCCGACGCCTGGAACCGCGTCCAGATCGGCGCGTACCTCGGCAACACGGCGTTCATCGCGATCGGCTCGATGATCTCGACGCTGTTCGTGTGTACGACGGGTGCCTTCGTGCTGAGCATCCTGCGGCCGAAATGGGGCCCGATCATAACCGGCGCCGTCCTCGCGACGCTGTTCCTCCCCGGTGTCATCTCGCTGGTCCCGCTCTACATGACGGTGCTGAAGATGCCGCTGCTCGGGATCAGCCTGCAGAACACGTTCTGGGCGGTCTGGCTGCCGTCGGCGGCCGGCGCGTTCAACGTGCTGGTGATGAAGCGGTACTTCGACTCGATCCCGCGCGAGCTGATCGAGGCCGCCCGGATCGACGGCGCGAGCAACCTGCGGCTGTTCACCGCGCTGATCCTGCCGCTGTCGAAGCCGATCGTCGGAGTCGTCGCACTGCTCACGGTGATCGGCTCGTGGAAGGACTACCTCTGGCCACTGCTCGTACTGCCGGACCCGACGCTGCAGCCGATCTCGGTCGCCCTCCCGCGGGTACAGAAGACCACGGAGATCTCGCTGCAGATGAGCGCCCTGTTCCTCGCGGTTCTGATACCTGTGGTGTTGTTCTTGTTGTTCCAGAAACAGTTCCTGCGCGGCGTGGGGATGGCGGGGGGAATCAAAGAGTGAGGCCAGAGTGAATGAACTGAACGGCCGGCGCGTGCTGGTCACGGGGGCCGCCGGCCGGATCGGGATGGTCACGGTCGAGCACCTGAACGCACTGGGTGCGAAGGTGACCGCCCTGTCGAACGTCGAGCACCCGGACCTGAAGGCGGACCGGGTGCTGATCGGCGACACCCGCTCGGAGACCGACGTGGCCCGCGCGCTGGAGGGCGCGGAGTACGTCGTCCACCTGGCGGCACTCGCACACCCGTCGGCCGGTACGCCGTACGACGTGTACTCGATCAACGTGGTGTCGACGTTCAACGTGCTCGCGCAGGCCGGTGCCCTCGGCATCGACCGGGCGGTGATCGCGAGCAGCATCAACGCGACCGGCGTCCCGTTCAACCCGCACGAGATCCGCCAGCCGTACTTCCCGTGGGACGAGAAGGCGCCGACCGATGTCGGCGACTGGTACTCGCTGTCCAAGCAGAACGACGAGAACACCGCGCGGATGGCCTGGCGCCGGTGGGGGATCGATGTGGTCTCCTTCCGGTTCCCGCATGTGAACTCGCCGGACGTGCTCGAGCGGATGGCGGAGAATGCTCGGGTGAAGCCGGCCGGCGGACTACGGGAGGCGTGGAGTTACCTCGACACCCGGGACTCGGCGTACGCCGTGGAGCTCGGGCTGACCGCGTCGTTGTCCGGGGCGCACACGTTCTTCGTCGCCGCGGACACCACCATCGCGCCGTACGAGACCGAGGACCTGCTCGACGCGTTCGCGCCGGACGTACCGCGGTCGCGGCGCTTCATCGGCCGCGAGGTGCCGCTCGACCTGACCGCTATTCGGACCGTGCTCGGCTTCCGGGCCAAGCACGAACTCGACCTACCGACTCTCCCTCTGGAGCTCTGAATGCCCTCGAACTTCGACCAGCCGTGGCCCGTCCGCGACGACATCCGGATCCGCGAGGTGAAGGCGATCGTCACGGCGCCGCAAGGCATCCCGCTGGTGGTCGTGAAGATCGACACCACCGAACCCGGCCTGTACGGGCTGGGCTGCGCCACGTTCACCCAGCGGTGGAAGGCGGTGCAGACGTTCGTCGACGAGCACCTGGCCCGGCTGCTCGTCGGCCGCTACCCCGGTGACATCGGCGACCTGACCCGACTGGCCGGGTACTCCGGTTACTGGCGCGGCGGACCCGTCACCAACAACGCGATCTCCGGGATCGACCAGGCGCTGTGGGACATCGCCGGCAAGCGCGCCGGGATGCCGGTGTACGAGCTGCTCGGCGGCAAGGTCCGCGCCGCGGCCGACACGTACATCCACGCCAGCGGCAAGACGATCGAGGAAACGATCGACCACGCCCAGAAGCTGATCGCGCAGGGCTGGCGCCACATCCGGCTGCAGATGTCCACGCCGGGCGGCGGCGGGTACGGCGCTCCGCGGGTGCCGACGCTGTACCCGGATTCGCCGTACCACAACGGCTGGTCGGCGCGGGACTACCTGCGGACGACGCCGGAGCTGTTCGCCGAGGCTCGGCACGCGCTGCCGGACAACATCGAGCTACTGCACGACGTCCACTCGCGGCTGACCCCGAAGGAAGCGGTGCTGCTGGCTCGTGCGCTCGAGCCGCACCGGTTGTTCTTCCTCGAGGACGTGCTGGCGCCGGAGCTGTGGGACCGGCTGCCCGAGGTGCGGGCGGCGTCGCCGGTGCCGCTGGCGGTCGGTGAGCTGACGACGTCGTTCGGCGACGCGGTCCGGCTGATCCGCGACGGCGGTGTCGACTTCATTCGATCGCATGTTTCGGACATCGGCGGTCTGACCCCGGCCCGCAAGCTCGCGGATCTGGCCGAGATCTCCGGCGTACGGACGGCGTGGCACGGGCCGGGCGACACCTCGCCGATCGGAGCCGCGGCGAACGTCGCGCTCGATGTGAGTTCGGTTGCCTTCGGCATCCAAGAAGGCCACATCTACGACGACGCGGTGCACGAGGTGTTCCCCGGGACGCTGCGGATCGAGGACGGCTGGCTGCGCCCGAACGAGGCGCCGGGCTGGGGTATCGACGTCGATCTGGAGGCGGCGGCTCGTTATCCCGCGCAACTGTCCGGGCACGACGAGTGGGCAGCCGGCGTACGACGCATCGACGGAGCGCTCGAAGCACCGTAAAGACGGACAGTGGGCAGTACGATCGCGGCTACTCGAGGTGAGACGGGGAGGTGGAGATGAACGACCTGACGGAGCTGCGCCAGGCAGGCGCGAACCAGTACGACCTGGGCTCGTTCAACGAGGCCGTGATCATCGAGACGATCCGGCTGGCCGGCATCATCAGCAGGACCGAGATCTCCCGCCGGACCGGTCTCACCCAGCAGTCGGTGTCGCGGATCCTGCGCATCCTCCTCCAGCAAGGTCTGCTGGTGGAGGAGGCGCAGGAGCGCGCCGAACGGCTCGGGAAGCCGCGCACCCCGGTGCGGATGCGGTCGAACGCGGCTCATGCGGTGGGTATCCACATCGATCCGGAGTTACTGACCGTCGCGGTCGTGGACCTGGACGGGACGATCGTCCGGCGCGAGACCGTCGATCTCGCCGACGGTCTCGAGGCGGGCAAGTTGATCGACCTGACCGCGGCGACGGTGACCGCGGCGTTGAGCATCAGCCAGGTCGATCCCGCCTCGATGCTCGGCGTCGGCGTCGCCGTACCCGGGCCGATCGACACGGACGGGTCGCTGCTCGCGCTTCCGCTGCAGCCGGCCTGGCGTGGGCTGCAGATCCGGAAGCTGCTGCAGGAGCGGTTGAACCATCCGGTGCTCGTGGAGAAGGACGGTACGGCGGCCGCCATCGGCGAGCGCTGGATCGGGCGGTCGGCGCGGGCGCGGGACTTCGCGTACCTGTACCTCGGTACGGGCGTCGGCAGCGGGTTGATCCTGAACGGGTCGATCTACCGTGGTGGTTCGGCGAACGCGGGCGAGTTCGGGCAGATCGCGGCGCTGCGGATGGGGGAGTGGGACCCGGAGGACGGGCCGCGGATGGTGCCAGAGTGCAACCCGACGGCGTCGTTGCCGGTGATCGCGGCCGAGTTCGGGTACGTCGAGACCGATCCGGGTGCGACCGATGAGGCGAAGCGGTACAAGGCGGTGTGCAAGGCGGCCGCGGATGGTGATGCGGCCGCGGTGAAGGCGGTCACGCAGGTGGCGCGAGTGGTCGGGCAGGGCGCTGTCGGGTTGGTGGATCTGCTCGATATCGATCTGGTGGTGCTGGGAGGACCGGCGTACATGAAGGAGATCTCGGAGATCTTCCTGACCGAGATCGGGCGTGCGGTGAACGCGCATCCGGTGGCTCGGGAGACGCGGCCGGTCGCCGTCGAGGAGTCGATGTTGCAGACCGACGCGGCCGCTGTCGGGGCGGCGTCGACGATCTTCCATGATGCGTTCACCCCTCGCGTGTCGGGCTCCAGCCAGGCACGTAGGCTGCCGAAGTGACTGAGGCCCGCTCGCTGACTTCCGACGTACAACTCCGGATTGCCACTCTCGATGACGCTGCCGCGTTGGCGGATGCGTACACCCGGTCGTGGGACCATCTGTCGCCGTGGGAGCCGGCGCGACCGGAGAGCTGGTTCACGGTTGCCGGTCAGCGGGAGCGGCTGACGAGCACGCTCGAGCGCTACAAGAACGGGCACGTCGTGCCGTGGGTCCTGGTCGAGGCTGACCGCGTCATCGGCGCTCTCACGCTGCAGGACGTCGTCGCCGGCCCGTTCCGCAGCGCAAGCCTCGGTTACTGGCTAGCCGGCGACGTGACTGGTCGCGGCCTCGCCACACTCGCCGTCGAGGCAGTCGCGGATCTAGCCGACACCCACTACAAACTCCACCGAATCGAAGCCAGCACCCTGAAACACAACCTCGCCTCCCAACGAGTCCTCCAACGCACAGGCTTCGAACAAATCGGCTTCGCCCCCACCTACCTCTACATCGCCGGCACCTGGCAAGACTGCAACCTCTACCAACGAACCCTGAACAACCGCGAGCCCGGCGCCTAGTCGCGACGCCGGGCTCGTCCTGGATTCAGTTGGGTGGGAGGCCTACTCCGCGGGAGACGTCTACGTCGTCGTACTTTCCTTCGAGGACGTCTTCGAATTTTACGGGGCGTTGGAGGGTGGAGGCGATGTAGATCGCCCTCACGAGCGCCAGGGCGTTGATGCCGTCCTGGACGGTGATGGCGGGTTGGTTGCCTGCGGCGATTGCCGTCAGGATGTTGTCGTACTGCGCCTTGTGCTCACCCGGATCGCCGACGTCGACCGAAGCCTCGTCCTTCGAGCCGTCGACGTTCAGCCGGCTCAGGCGATCGTCCTCCACCTCAGCACCACCCTCGGTGCCGTGGACCGACACCCGCGTCCGCCCACCCGGGTACGCCGCCGTCGTCGCGTGCAGCGTGCCGACCGCGCCGTTCTCGAACGTGATCGTCGCGACCACCGTGTCCTCGACCTCGATCGCGTGGTGTGCCGCCCGCAGCGCCTGCGCCTGGATGTTGACCGGGCGGCCCATGAACCACAGCATCAGGTCGGCGGTGTGCACGCCCTGGTTCATCAGCGCGCCACCGCCGTCCTGCGCCCAGGTCCCGCGCCAGCCGGCCGACGCGTAGTACTCGTCGCTCCGCCACCAGGCGACCGTCGCGACGCAGGACGTCAGCTGCCCGAACCGCCCGGCGTCGATCGCCTCCTTGATCACCGCGCTGCCGGCGTCGAACCGGTGCTGACTGATCACCGACAGTTGCACACCCTGACCAGCGGCCCGGGCCGCCGCCGCACCGAGGCGACGCGCCCGGCCCAGGTCGACGTCGATCGGCTTCTCGACGACGACGTGCTTCCGCTCGTTCAGCGCCTCCTCGGCCAGCTCAGCGTGCATACCGCTCGGCGTACAGACCGCGACGAGCGAGATATCCGACCCACTCAGCGCCGCGGTCAGGTCGTCGTACTGCTTCGGCTCCGGCTGACCGGCCGCGGTCAGCTGCGCCAGCACCGCCTCCCGGGCGGCGGCGTCCGGGTCGACGAGCGCGGTGACGATCGCGTCCGGCCGTTCCGCGATGGTCGCCGCGTGGCGCTTGCCGATGATGCCGCAGCCCACGATCGCGACTTGCTGTTGTGTGTCAGCCATCTCGCTCCTACTGGAAGTTCGCGGTCAGAACCTGGTCCGTGCTGACGGTGAAGGTGTACGACGGCGTTGTCGACACCACGGTCCCGTTCACGGTCCAACTCTGGAAAACGCTATCCGATGATGGCGTCGCAGTCACGGTCACCTGCGCGCCGAACTCGTACTTCCCGGGCTCGGACTCGTTCCCGGCGATCTTCACCGTGCCGTTCCCGTTGGCCTGGACCGCGACGCTGCGCTGGACGACGTTGATCACCATCACGTTGTGCAAGGTCGCCGTACCGCTGAGCGTAGCGCCGTTGTACCGGGCCAGGTTGGTCGCCTCGACGTCGCCGCTGATCACCTGGATCGTGTGGCCGTCGGTCCCGAGGTTGTCGGTGCCGAGGTTGAACGCGTCGACCTGGCCCGAGTTCACCACCAGCCCGTCGTGGAAGCCGTACGCGAACACGTCGAGCAGGGTCAGCCCACGAGCGCCGTCGACCGTGACGATCTTCGCCGTCTTGCGCATGTACTTGTCGATGACGAACTCGAAGATGCTGCCCTCGTTCATCCAGTACGGCTCCTGGTACCCGACCCGGGTGACCGCGTTCCCGTTCGACAGCACGCCCTCGACCCGGCCGTTCTTACCCGCCCTGATCGAGATCGCATGGTCGAAGAACGCGCCGGCGACCTTCCGTACGACGACGTTGTCGCCGCTGAGGTCGATGCCGTCCCAGGCGTTCGGGAAGCCGGCGTTGATCACGTAGTTGCCGCCGGCCGTACCGCGGATCGCGTAAGGATAGGGAACGACGCCCTCAGCCTTGCCCGGGTTGTTCTCCGGGTAGAACACCCGCAGCCCGCGCACACCCGCCTTGCTCTTGAGCGTGATCAGCGCGGTATCGGTATTCCGCTCGAACGCCTGCAGCACGGTCCCGCCGCTCGCACCACCCTGATCCCGGTTCGGTACGGCGGACGCGCCCCGCAACTCGACCTTCGCCGGAACCGACAGGTGCGTGCTGATCCGGTACCACCCGGCCGGCAGATACACGATGCCGCCACCGTCACGGCCGGCGCGATCGAGCACCTTCTGGACGTCCCGCGTCGCGTCGGCGGCAGGTAGGTAGCCGACTCCGTGCGGCGCGTCCACGACGTACAGCTGCTGCACCGGCTTGGGCAGCGGCTTCTGGTCGTACGTCGGTGCTGTGCCGGACATCCGGTGGACGATCCCGGAGACCGCACCGCTGACGTCGGTACCGGTGATCTTCACGTACCCGGCCGAGTTGTTGGTGATCCCGCCGTCGACGTGACCGCCGGCCAGGGTCAGGCCCCACCGGTCGTCCATCACGTCGACGAGCAGTCCGGTCCCGGTCCGGCGAACGTCGGGCTGGAGGAAGCTGCCGGTGAACTGTGCCCGCTGACCCGCGACCACGTGGATCCCGACGAGGTAGTCGCTGACGCTGATCCGGTAGAACTGGTCCCACTCGAGGTCGCCGAGGACGAGACCGGTGCCGTGCGCCCGGGTCCAGGCGTCGAGCGCCTGGCGCGACGGCGGGTTGAAGGCCTTGGGCGCCGATGCCCAGTACATGTTGCTGAAGGCAACGTTCTCCCAGGTGCCGACGTCGGCGCCGTTGTAGGCCCGGGCGCCCTCGAACAGCGCCGTACCGGTCACGTTGCGGATCGTCGTCGACTCGTGCACCTGGCCCGAGCTCGGTGCGTTGCCGTGGTCGTTCGGCATCGTGCTGACGCCGATCCCGCGGTACGAGTTGAGCATGGTGACGTCGGAGACCGTCGACATCATGTAGTTCTCGTTACCGATCCAGGCGCCGCCGGGGATCTCGAACGTGTAGCCGTACGGGACCGGCTTGGTCGCGCTCTGGTTCGGGTAGTACGTCGTGACGCCGAGGACGCCCGCGCTGCCGCCGATCCGGAACAGGCTCGGCCCGTCGTCGCCGGACGGGAGATCCGCGATGATCACGGTGCCGGTGCCGAGCTTCTGGCCGTGGTCGCCACGGAGGCTGCAGAACGCGTGCACCTCGATCGTGTCGGTCACCTTGTACTGACCGGCCGGCAGCCAGACCGTGCCGCCGCCCGCGTCCTGACAGGCGTAGATCGCCTCCTGGATGGCCTTGGTGGAGTCACGCCGGCCGGTGCGGTCGGCGCCGTACTGCGTTGCGTCGAAGTCGGCGATGACGCCGTCCTCGGTCGGGTTGCTGGTCTGCACCAGCTTCGGCTTCGGGGTGACGACCGGCGTGAGCCGGAGCTGGAGTTCCTTGACGATGAACGAGTCGGCGCCGGTCATCGCGACGCGGACGTAGCGGGCGCTCGTGGTCGCGAACCTGGTCCGGCTGACCTGGTTACCGCCCGGTGATCCGATCCGGCCGACGCTGGTGAACTTCTTGCCGTCGTTCGAGACCTGGACGGTGTAGTCGGGGGAGTAGGCCTCGGCCCATTCGACGCGTACGTCGTTCACCGGTCGCGGCTTGCCCAGATCGATTTGCAGCCACGAGTCGGCGCCGCCGGTCCAGGACGTGCTGTCGTCCCGGTCGTTGACGGTTGCGGCCGGTCCGTTGCTGGCCGTCGCCGTACCGCTCGGGGCGAAGTTGGTGTCGACGATCGACGCGGTGAAGGCGTCGAGCTTGGCCTGCAGAGTCGTGAGCGCGGCCTTCACCTGTACGTCGGTGACGCCCGAAGTGGATGCGACCGCCTGAGCGTCGTCGATCGCAGACTGCAGGGCGGCGCGGCTGCCGACCGGGTACTGGCCGTCGCGGGTGCCTTCGCGGGCTGCCTTCTGGGCGCGCGTCGCCTGACCGATCAGGTCGACGAGGCCTTCGGTGACGTCGAGCGTGGTCGCGACCTTGGCGACGCGGACCGCGGCGACCTTGAGGTCGACCGATCCGTCGCCGTTGTGGATGCGGAAGTCGCCGCCGTTCGAGCGGTTCGTCATCACCGCGTCGGGCAGCGCGAACGTGTACGTCTTCCAGGTCTTGGTGTCGCCGTAGCGGATCACCTCGGAGTTCTTGAACTTCTCCGGGATCGTTTCGCCGGGGGAGTCGTAGTGCAGGCCGAACTGGCCGTTGCCCTCGTCGAAGTAGTCGATGCTGACCAGCGCCAGGCTGTGGTTGTCGTACAGGTAGGTGTCGGCGACGTTCATGTAGAAGAAGTTCGTCCCCGGCGACGGCGCGGTGTGGTCGGTCTGCCAGTACGCGCGACCGTCCTGTACGCCGGTGATCAGGTGCGACGCGTCGTCGCCGGCGCGCGGGCTGATGCCGTTCTGCACCGGCGTCGCGCCGAGCTGGACCGATGCGCCCGCCGTACTGATCCGCAGGCTCGCGATCGTGATGTCGGCGCCGGCTCCGAAGACGCGGACGTCGGCGTCGCCGAGGCGGTTCGTGAAGCCGATGTCGGTGAGCGAGAAGACGCCGGTCTTCCAGGTGCCGGTATTGGTCAGCTGGATGTCGGTCGCGTCCTGCTGCGGGTTGGTCTTGGCGTCGTACTGCAGGTCGAGGGTGCCGGAGCCGCTGTCGAGATAGGTCACCGTCACCAGGACGTCGTCGGTGCCGATCTCGTCCACGTAATCGTGGTCGACGTCGAACTCGAGGTAGCCGGTGCCGGCAGCCTGGTTCGTCTGCCAGTAGGTGCGGCCCTGTTCGGTGCCGGTGCGGAGTCCGGCCGGGTCGTCGCCGGCAGCGGGCTGTACGCCGAGGGTGGTCGGGGTCGGACCGAGATCGGTGCCGACCCCGCTGGGATACATGGTGGCGGCGTGCGCTGCCGGTGCGGCGATCACGCTCGCCAGCAGAACAGCAGGAAGTACCCGCGCAAGCAGGCGTCTGGGCATGTGGAAACCTCCAGGTGGCGGACCGGAGTACACAGGAGAGAGCAGCTGCGCGGATAAGTTAAACCAAGCGTGTTACTTATTCAAGAGCCCGGCGCCGGGGCAGGAAGAGTGCCGGTACGGCGGCGATCACGGTGAACCCGATGGCCCACGCGAAGCTGTGGGCGTACGCCGTCGACGCGGGGTGCCCGGATAACTGCTTCTGCAGGACCACGGCCAGCGTCGCGGCACCGAAAGCGCCGCCGAGTTGCTGCATGATCCGCGTCGTACTGCTCGCGTGCGGGATCTGGGCCGGCTCGAGGTCGCGGAACGCGCCGACCATCACGGCGAGCATGACCGCACTCAGCCCGGCGCCACGGACGACCAGGGCGACGGCCAACAGCCAGCACGCCGTACCGGTGAAGGCGAACGGGATCGTCCCGAGCGTCGTGAGCACGATGCCGACGAGGATGACCGAGCGAGGACCATAGCGGTCGGTGAGTCCGCCGGCCGTGCGGGCGATCAGGCTGCCGATGCCCTGGGGCACGAGAAGCAGCCCGGCAGCCGTGACGGTCTCGCCGCGCGCCTGCTGGTAGAAGAGCGGGAGGAGCAGCATCGCGCCGTACAGACCGAAGCCGGTGAGGAACAGGAGCGCGGTCGATGCGGTGAAGGACTTGGTGCGGAAGAGCGAGAGATCGATGAGCGGGTCCTTGACCCGTCGGAGGGCGAAGGCGGCCAGGAGTGCGATCCCGGCGACGAGTGGGATGAGGACGCGGGCGTTGCCGAAGCCGTGATCGCCGACCTGGCTGAGGCCGTAGATGATGCCCGCCAAAGCGGGCGAGATCAGGAGCAGACCTGGTACGTCGAGGGCCGCGGCGGTCGGCTCGGGATCCGGTTTGAGCTCGCGGACGGCGAAGACGATCGCGGCGATGCAGATCGGGACGTTGACGTAGAAGATCCAGCGCCAGTCGAGGTGACCGACGAGAACGCCGCCGATCACCGGGCCGAGGATCGGGCCGATCAAGGCGGGCAGCGTGACGACGGCCATCAGGCGACCGATGCGATCACGGCCGGCGGCGCGCAGCAGCAGGGTCTGCAGGATCGGGAGCATCAGCCCGCCGCCGACGCCTTGGACCACGCGGAACGCGATCAGCGAGCCGATGTTCCAAGCGATGCCGCAGAGCATCGAGCCGATCAGGAACAGCGCGAGCGCGATGATCCACATCCGCTTGGCGCCGAACCGGTTCGCGGCCCAGCCGGTGATCGGGACCGCCATCGCGAGCGCCAGCAGGTACGCCGTACTGACCCATTGGACCGTGGACACCGAGGTGTGCAGCTCGATGCCGAGCGTGTGGATCGCGACGGTGACGATCGTGCTGTCGAGTAGTGGGGCCAGAGCGCCGAGCACCAGCACGGCGGCGAGTTTGAGGACCGCCCGGTCGAGGCGGTCCGTGGTGGGTGCGGTTGTCATCCGAGAAACTCCTTAGAGACGGTGCGTCTCTTACCGCTTGTAGAGTAGGCTCGGCTGTATAAGAGACGCAAGGTCTCTTTTCGAGGAGTTGGTGTCGTGGAGCGTCGGAGGGGTGCGGAGCTCGAGGCCGTCCTGCTCGACGCGGCCTGGGACGAGCTGATGGAGTCCGGGTACGCGCGGCTGACGATGGAGGCCGTCGCGGCCCGGGCGCACACCGGGAAGCAGGTGCTGTACCGGCGGTGGCGCAACCGGGCCGAGCTGGTGGTCGCGGCGATGCGGCACCGCACCGGCTCGATCGTCGAGAACGTGCCGGACACCGGGAGCCTGCGCGACGACGTACTCGGCGTACTGCGCCTGATGGCCGATCGGTTCGCGACGCTCGGGCCGGATGTCGTCCACGGGTTGCTGGCGGAGGCTCCGGACTTGGATCCGGAGGTCTACACCCGGATGTCGAGCGTGATGGCGACGATCGTGAAGCGTGCGGCGGAGCGCGGTGAGATCCCGACGGCGGACGTGCCCGACCGGGTGCTCACCGCTCCCACCAACCTGCTGCGTCACGAGATGCTGTTCGCCCGCGAACCGCTACCGCCGTCCGCGCTCACATCACTTGTCGATGACGTGTTCCTGCCGCTGGTCAGCGGAAGGCCTGGACGTTCCGACTGACCCAGTCGGCGAAGGTCCGCGGTGCTCTCCCGAGCACGGCGTGGACGTCAGGACTGACCTGCTGCTCACCCGCGGACGGCGAACCGAGGACGTCGAGAGTCGCCTCGACCACCGGCTCGGGCATGAAGTTCAGCATGCCCGCCCGCGCCTGGTCCCGGCTGAGTTCGGTGAACTGCACCGGCTCGCCGACAGCACTCGCGATCACCGCGGCCTGCTCGCGGGGAGAGATGGCGACCGGACCGGTGAGCGTGTAGATCGCCCCCGCGTGGCTCGCGTCGGTGAGTGCCGCCGCTGCAACCTCGGCGATGTCAGCCGGGTCGACGGTCGGTAGTGCGACGTCCGCAAATGGCGCGGCCATGGCGCGCTGCGTACGGACGGAGTCGGCCCACTGGAATGCGTTGCTGGCGAAATTGCCCGGTCGCAGGATCGTCCACTCGAGACCGGACCCGGTGACGGCGTCCTCGTGGATCGACGGATGGCGCTTGGTGCCGACGCCTTGGGAGGACAGCAGGACGACGCGCGGCACGCCGGCCGCCTTGATCACGTCGACGACGTCCTGGAGGTTGCCGCCGGCAAGGAAGTCGGCGGAGGTGAGGAGGAAGACGGCCTTCGCGCCGTCGAGGGCGGGCTTCAGGGTTTCGGGTTCGGTCAGGTCGACCTGGTGGCCTTCGCCGCGCCGCGAGACGGGGACGACGTCCTCGCCGGCGGCGATCAGGGACTGGACGAGTGGGCGGCCTACGTTGCCGGTTGCTCCGGTGATCACGATCATGAGGAGGACGCTACTGGCCTCGGGATACTAGGTACCTACAGGATAGTATTGGGATTGTGAACGAGACCACAGCAGTTGAGCCGGTCCAGGCCTGTCCGATCGCACCGGTCGTCGACCTGGTCTTCAGCCGGTGGACGACCCCGATCCTGTGGACCCTGAACGAGTACGGCCGGCAGCGGTTCGTCGAGCTCGAGCGCCGGATCGGCGTCATCACCCCGAAAGTGCTGACGCAGCGCCTGCGTCAGCTGGAACGTGACGGGCTGGTGGTCCGCGAGTACCACGCCGAGGTCCCGCCGCGAGTCGAGTATGAGATCAGCCCGCTCGGCCGCAGCCTCGCTCCGCTCTTCCACGCCCTCGCCGACTGGTCACCCAACCTCACCGAGGTCGAGAAGGCCCGGCAGGAGTTCGACACGACTCAACCCGCCCACCGCCGTCCCTGAGTCTCAGGCGACGCCGATCAGTTCGCGGTTGCGCAGGACGTCGACCAGAGCGAAAAGGTGCGGGAGGGTGTCGGCCAGACGGAGGTCGCCGGCTTCGTGGTGCTGCCAGCCGAACTCGAGCTCGCCATCGATGACGTGCTCTTCGAGCGGTACGGCGTACCGGCTGAGCGTCACGCGGGCCGGGCCGGTCTGCGGGTGGTGGTCGCCGCAGCCGCATTCGGCCGGGATGGTGATCGTGGTCAGTGCGTCGGGGGAGTAGCTGCGCATGCGGAGCGTCGTACCGCGGGCGGAGAACCGGGCGATCGTTGCGTCAGGCAACTGTACGAGCAGCTCGACCGGGACGGCGTACGAACCGGGGAGCAGTCGGAGACCACGAGACGCGAGCAGATCGGCAAGAGCCGGGAGATTCATGCGAAGTTCCTGTGAGTGCTGTGTCGGCGGGCGGGCCACGGAAAGGGGCAGGGCCTCGTGCGCCGGACTCGGCGCGCGTCAGTGACAACACTGACAACAGCAACAACACAGCATCTGCATGCGGATGATCATTGCAGGACCGCGGGTCCACCGGCAAACATCGTCCGCAATCTGGGACGACGGTCCGTGATGTGTCAGTCGGCTTTCTTGCCGAACATGATCTCGTCCCAGCTCGGCACGCTCGCGCGCTTGCCCCGACGGGCCGCCTTCTTCTTCGGCTCCGCCTGGGACTCTTCCGTCGCGGCAGGCTCGGTGGCGTCGGCTTCCGCGGGCTGCGGGACCTCCACCACCGGGTCGGGCTCGACGTGCGGCGACGGCGCGGCCTTGGCGGCAGGCTCCGGACGGCGGGCTTCGGCCGGGCGGGACGCCTCGGTCGGCTCGCTGGTGGGCTCGGCGCGGCGAGGGTCCGCGGGGCGAGGCTGCTGCGGACGTGACTGACGAGCCTCGGCCGGGGTCTCCTCGGGTGCGGGGGAGGCGAACGCCGGCGGATCGGCGGGACGCTCGACCGCGCGGACTGCCGGTCGCGGCGCCGGCGGCTGGTCGACAGGTACGTCGATCAGCGTCGGCTCCTCGTCCGGGTTCGGCACCGAGTGCACGCGCCGCGGACCACGGTCGGGGTCATGGGATCGACCGGCGTCGCGGGAAACCTCACGCGGGTAGTCACGCCCGCCCTCGCGTGGGTAGTCACGCGTGTCCCGGTTGAGCTCTCGCGCCTCGCGGACGAAGTCGCGTGTCTCGCGCGGAGGCTCTGCACCCTCGCGGGAAACCGGGTGGTTTCGGCGGCGCAGGCCGACCGTGTCCTCGAAGCCGGCCTCGTAGCTGTCGGCACCATGGTCCGGCGCGATCAGCGGGTCGATGTCCGCAACGGCAGCCAGCCGACGCTCACCCGGCTGCGGCTGGACCGGCGTCGGCATGACCTGCGCCTGCTCGCCGACCAGCCACCGCGCCTCGTCGTCATCCGGTACCGCGTACCGCCCGGGAGCGTCGTACGCGAACATGGCGATCTTCTCGTCCTTCTTCTCCGCCTCGTCCTCGGACTCGACGAAGTACGAGACGCGGACCGCCCAGCGGCCGTCCTCGCGCCGCCACGCGTCCCACTCGGCCGAGGCCGGGTCGACGTGACGGGTCCGCAGCCGGTCGGTCACCCACGCACCGAGGTTCCGGGTCGGGGCGTCACCGCCGCCACGACGACGGACCGACGCACGCTGCGCGAGGCTGGCGATGTGATCCCGCTCGGCCAGGACCGGGCCGGCGAACGCCATCACGCGTTCCATCGGCATCTGGGCGATGGCGGCAACCGCCTCGGGACTTTCGCCGGCGCGGATACGAGCCTGGATGTCTCGTGGGCGCAGCGCGCTCTCCATTTGAATCTCCAGCTGGCCGAGTCGGGCACGGTCTCCGCGGAGGGCCGCACGCAACCGGTCGTCGACCGGTACGGCGAACTCCTCACCCGTCTCTGCCAGCGCCAGGATGAGTTGTGTTCCATCCTGGCTCAGACCGACGAGCCTCGCCTCGCGCATTGACCTTGTTCTCCTGTGCGGTTCTAGACAGTCTCTCCCGGACGCTGGGCCTGACCAAGACCGGCGCGCCGTGCCGCCCGGTCATTGTGGAGGTTACGTCACGAAATCACATCTTGCCTGGTCACCAGGGTCCTCCTGGTCACACCAGTCACATTAGTCACAACACGGTGTGACGGCTAACCACAGGTCAGTCGGCGAAGGCGGATCGCACCGCAAGCGCACGCTTCAGGTCGTCGGCGCTGTCGGCCACGGACCGCCGGATGCCGGCCGCGATCGACTCGTCGGCGATCAGGTCGGCGGCCCGGTCGACCACCCGCTGCTCGATCGTGTAGCGCGGGAACGCGAGCTTCGCGCTGGTCGCGACGACCCAGCCCGACCGCAGCTTCTCGGTGCCGGCGATCTCGGCGAAGTACCGGTCGACGTACGACGCGGTCAGCTCAGCCTGCGTCGGGTGCCAGAACCCTTCGGCCGCCGCGTACAGCTCGTAGTTCGGCAGGTCGGCGTCGGTGATGATCTGCGTCCATGCCCGCTCCTTCGCGGCCGCCGTCGGCAGCGCGGCCCGGCAGCGGGTCGCGTGCACGACGCCTTCGGACGATGGGTCGCGCTCGAGCTCGGCGTCGATCTCGGCCTCGCCGATCGCGCCGAGCCTGGCGAGCTGGAGCGTGACGATCCAGCGCAGGTCCGCGTCCATCGTCACGCCGTCCGGTACGCCTTCACCTGCCAGCCAGCCGTTCAACCGGTCGACATCATCGGTGAAGCGCGCGAATCCGCGGGCCACCGAGAGCTGCACGCTGCTTCCGGCTTCGACGGTCTCGAGCCGCGCCCGCAGTACGTCGGCCAGCCGGCTGCGGTACGGCTCGTACGGCAGGTAGACGCCGAGGACCAGCCCGTTCGCCCAGTTGAGCATCGTGCCGACCGCGATGTCGCTGGTCTCGGTCGGCAGCAGGCCGAGGACGACGTCGAACCCGACCTTCGGGTCGAGCTCCGCGTCGGCGACCGCGTCCCGGATGCTGTTCAGTACGACGGCCCGCGTCACGCCGTTCTCGATCTTCGGCAGCACCGCCGCCAGGTTCGCCAGGCTGTCGGCGTCGAGCCGGATCTTCGCCCAGCTGTCGTCACCCGCGTCCGGGATGATGACCGCGATCGACGGGTCGAGGTCGACGTCCACCTCGTCGCCGTCGATCAGTACCTCGACCGTCGTACCGCGGCCGTCGGCGTCGTACCCACCGACGGTCAGCTTGTGCGGTCGTGAAGCCGGGTACGCCTCCGGCGCCTTGCGCCGCAGCTTGATACCGGTCTCGGTCCGCGTCGCGGTGATCGTGTCGACGCCGGGCGTCCGCAGCCAGGCCTGCGCCCAGTCGTCGAGGCCGACCGCGCCGGCCTCGGTCCACTTCCCGAGCAGGTCGGCGAAGGTCGCGTTGCTGAACTCGTGCGCTGCGATGTGCGCGTTGACGCCGGCCAGGAACACGTCGTCACCGAGGTACGCCGCGAGCTGCTTGAGGACCGCCGCGCCCTTCGCGTAGGAGATGCCGTCGAAGTCGTCGAGCGAGGCGAGCGCGTCCTTGACCGCGTCGGCGGCGACCGGGTGCGTCGAGGAACGCTGGTCGGCCTGCAGACCCCACCACTTGCGGATGTAGGCGAAGTCGATCCAGTTGTCGGTGTACCGGGTGGCCGCGGTCGAGACCCGGTGCGCCATGTACTCGGCGAACGACTCGTTCAGCCAGAGGTCGTTCCACCACTTCATCGTCACGGTGTCGCCGAACCACTGGTGCGCCATCTCGTGCACGATGGTCCGGGCGCGCTGGCTGCGCTCGCCGTCGGTGACCGCGGACCGGAACACCATCGAGTCGCGGAAGGTCACGCAGCCCGGGTTCTCCATCGCGCCCGCGTTGAACTCCGGCACGAACGCCTGGTGGTATTCGCCCAACGGGTACCGGTAGCCGAACATCCGGTGGTACTCGTCGAACGACTGCTTGGTCACCTCGAAGATGTCGGCCGCCTCGCGATCCAGCGCTTCCTTCAGCGACTGCCGCGACACCACGCTCAGATTGATCCCGTCGTGCTCGTCGGTGAGCTGGTGGTACGGCCCGGCCACGACGGTGACGAAGTACGTCGAGAGCGGCTTGGTCTCGGCGAGCTCCCAGCGACCGGGGGACATCTGGGTCGCGGCGCCGTTGCCGAGCACGAGCCACTCCTCGGGGGCCGTGACCTTGAGACGGTACGGCGCCTTCAGGTCGGGCTGGTCGAAGCACGCGAAGATCCGCGGGGCCGCGTCGAGGAACGACATCGCGTACGTGTAGGCGAGACCGTCGGCGGCGTCGACCGCGCGGTGCAGGCCCTCGCCGTCGTGCGAGTACAGCATCGAGGCGACGACGACCAGCTCGTTGTCCGGCTGCAGGTCGGTCAGGTCGAGCCGTCCGTCGTTGAGACCGGCCACGTCGACGGCCGTGCCGTTGAGCGTGACCGAGGTCAGCTCGTCCGGCCTCACGTCGAGCCAGGTCGACGGACCCGTCGCCCGGAACCTGATCGTGGTGGTGGACCCGAACGTCCGCTCGCCCCGGGTGAGGTCGAGATCGACGTCGTACGACTGGACGGAAAGCGCGGCGGCCCGAGTGCGGGCGCCGTCGACGGTGAGACTCGGCATGAGGGCCACTGTATGCCGAGATTAGGCTGAGCACATGAGCGATATGGAGTACCGGCAGCTCGGTGACTCGGGTCTGACTGTGAGCGTCGTTGGACTGGGGTGCAACAACTTCGGCAGGCGGCTGGATGCCGGCCGTACCGACGCGGTGGTGAACGCCGCGGTCGACGCGGGGATCACGTTGTTCGACACCGCGGACATCTACCGCGGCGAGCACGGGTTCAGCGAGGAACTGCTCGGGAAGGCGCTCGGTGCGCGCCGCGACGAGGTCGTGATCGCGACCAAGTTCGGCGGTGACCTGGGCGGCGTGAACGGCCCGGACTGGGGTGTCCGCGGCTCCCGCCGGTACATCCGCAAGGCGGTGGAGTCGAGCCTGCAGCGGCTCGGCACCGACTGGATCGATCTCTACCAGCTGCACTTCCCGGACCCGGTCACGCCGATCGAGGAGACCTTGGCGGCGCTGTCCGAGTTGGTTGCCGAGGGCAAGGTCCGGTACATCGGCAGCTCGCAGTTCGCCGGCTGGCAGGTGATCGACGCCGACTGGACCGCGCGGTCGAACGGGCTCGAGCACTTCATCAGCGCCCAGAACCAGTACTCGCTGCTCGACCGGGACGTCGAGGACGAATTGGTGCCGGCCTGCGAGCACGTCGGGGTCGGCATCCTGCCGTTCTTCCCGCTCGCCTCCGGTCTGCTCACCGGCAAGTACAAGCGCGGCGCGACTGCGCCGGACGGCAGTCGCCTCGCGACCCAGCCCGAGCGGCTGGCGCGGGCCGATTTCGACAAGATAGAGGCGCTGGAGACGTTCGCGGCCGAGCGCGACCTGACGATGATCGACGTCGCGATCGGCGGTCTGGCCGCCCAGCCCGCGGTCGCCTCGGTCATCGCCGGCGCCACCAAGCCCGAGCAGATCGCGCAGAACGTCGCCGCCGGCACCTGGGACCCGACTGCCGAGGACCTGGCCGCGTTGGACGAGCTGACGTGACACTGATCCTCCTGCCGCCGTCCGAAGGCAAGACCGGACGGTCGCGCGGCCGTGCCGTCGACTTCGGCACGCTGTCGTTTCCGGAGCTCAACCCGGTCCGCGAGCAGGTGCTCGAGACACTGGCGAAGGTGTCGGCGTCGGCGGACGCGTTCGACGTACTGGATGTCGGCGCCTCGCTGCAGCACGAGGTCGACCGCAACACCCGCTGGCGCACCGAGCCGTCCGTGCCTGTCTCCGAGCTGTACTCCGGTGTCCTGTACGACGCCCTCGGCTACTCCACCTTGTCCGCGGGCACCAAGCGCCGCGCAGCCAATCGGCTGCTGGTCATCTCGGCCGCGTGGGGCGCACTGCGACCAGCCGACCGCGTCCCGCCGTACCGGCTGTCGATGGGTACGACGCTGCCGGGCCACGGGCCGCTCGCGTCGGTGTGGCGGGATCCGCTGAGTGTCGCGCTGGCCGACGTCGATGGCGTGATCGTGGACTGCCGCTCGTCGACGTACGTCGCGGCGTGGCGCCCGACCGGCGACCAGGCCGACAAGTGGGTGTCGGTGAACGTCGTCCGCGAGCGCGACGGCGTACGCACGGTCGTCTCGCACATGGCCAAGCACACCCGCGGTCTGGTCGCCCGGCACCTGCTCGAGTCCGGCAAGGACCCCGGTACGCCGAAGTCGCTGCACAAGCTGATCGCCGAACGCTGGAACGCCGAGCTGGACCGCGCGTCGTCGGGGTGGACGCTGACCGTCGTCGAACACGACTGACGTTCACTGGACTGTAACTGGTGAGTGGTTTCCTACAGCGCGTGATCGGGGAAGGCTGAGGGCAGCAACGTCAGGGGGGATCCGCCCTAACCCTCGGAGGCCTGACCGATGCGACGTTCGATCACTGCTGCCGTCACAGCACTAGCTGCGACCGCCGCCTTTACCCTCAGCGCCGGTCCGGCGCTGGCGTCACCGCCGACCCCGCCGTCGGCGAGCACTGCGGCCACCGAGTTGGCCGGCCTGACCGTGAAGACCGAAGGTTCGACGACCGGTTACAGCCGCGACAAGTTCCCGCACTGGATCACGCAGTCGGGTAGCTGTGACACCCGCGAAGAGGTGCTGAAGCGCGACGGGACCGGCGTGAAGGTCGACAGCAGCTGCCAGCCGACCGCCGGCAGCTGGTACAGCGTGTACGACAAGACGACGTTCACCGACTCGTCGGACGTCGACATCGACCACATCGTGCCGCTGGCCGAGGCGTGGAAGTCGGGTGCCAGCGGCTGGACGCAGGCCAAGCGACAGGAGTTCGCGAACAACCTGACGATCTCCCAGCTGATCGCGGTGTCCGCGTCGAGCAACCGCTCGAAGGGCGACCGGGACCCGTCCGAGTGGCAGCCGACGAACACCGCGGTGCACTGCATCTACGCGCGGTACTGGATCTGGGTGAAGTACACCTACAACCTGTCGCTGCAGTCGGCCGAGAAGACCGCTCTCCAGCAGATGCTCGGTACTTGCTAGTCCTCCAGTAGATGGCGGCGCTGGGCGTGGATACCGGCCTGGAACCGGGTCCGCGCGCCCAGCGTCTCCATCAGCTCGGCGACGCGCCGTCCGACGGTCCGGCTGCTCAACGCGAGCTGCCGCGCGATCGCGTCGTCCTTGAACCCGGCCGCCAGCAGAGTCATCAGCCGGGCATCGGTCGGGTCGGCCTTCGCTGACGGGACAACCGGCACGGCCTGGTCCCACAGCAGCCAGAACATCTCGATCAACGCGTCGAGCAACGCACACGGATGTACGACGAGCGCGCTGTCGACCAGCTGGTCCACAGCCAGCGGCAGCAGCGCGATCTTTCCGTCGAACACGGCCAGCTTCATCGGCACCTGCGGATGCACCCGGGACGTCTCACCCGCGTCGGCCGCGCTGAAGGCTTCGTCGACGCCACCCGGGATGTCCAGCGAGTCGGGGGAGTAGATGCCGTGGACAACGACTCCGTCGCCGAGCAGTCCGCGCACCTTCGGATCGGAGTCGCCGGGCTGCGAGGCGTACGGCGGCCGGTCGAGGACGAGGAGCTGGTTCCCGGTTCCGTTCAGCAGCTGGGAGAACCGGGCCGCGATCGCTTCCTGACCGACGATCACCTCGACCAGGTTCTCCGGGCGGTGCTGCTCCTGCGCGCGTAGCTCGGTCATCATGACGCGGGCCTCGGCACGGACCCGGTCGAGCTCAGCCCGTCGTACGGCGACCAACGCGTCGACCGCGACATCGGGACGCGTCGGCAGCAGGCGGACCGGGTCGTCGGAGGTGGTGGTCAGCAGGCCGAGCTTCTCGAGCCGGCCGACGGTCTCGGTGAGCTCGTGCTCGTCGCGGCCGAGTTGTTGGGCCAGCTCGCGGACATCGCAGCCGGGCGCCGACAGCAGCGCCCGATAGGCCTCCTCATCAGGCGGTTCCACCCCGACCGTCTCCAGCATCCGATCAGGCTATCTCGTCCACTGGACCAGCTCGACCGGTTTGGCGACTTCGCGACATGTCCGGGATACGTCAGGGCCCGGCCGGGTGCGGATACCCCCGCGGTGGGGTATGTCTGACGTGCTGGGCGCGCGCGGATCGGACAGGGGACGTCTGGTCAAGCCTCAACGCGCCCGCCCGCCCTTCTCAGTTGCCTCTCAGCTGCGATCATGGAACTTCCTGACGCACTGATGTGAGGGAGGCACGATGAGTGAGAAAGCTGCCGCCGCCGCACCGGGTACAGGGGAGCGCCCGGAGCTGAAGCGGGTGATGGGACCGGGGCTGCTACTGCTGTTCGTCGTCGGGGACATTCTCGGCACCGGCGTCTATGCACTGACCGGCAAGGTGGCCGGCGAGGTCGGCGGAGCGGTCTGGCTGCCGTTCCTGTGCGCGTTCATCGTCGCGATGCTGACCGCGACGAGTTACCTCGAGCTGGTCACGAAGTACCCGAAGGCCGGCGGTGCCGCGGTCTATACGCACAAGGCGTTCGGGATCCACTTCCTGACGTTCCTGCTGACGTTCGCCGTCATGTGTTCCGGCCTGACCTCGGCGTCGAGCGCGTCGAAGGCGTTCGCGGCGAACTTCTTCTCCGCCGCCCACATCGACCCGGACCGCGGGTCGGTGCTGATGATCACCGCGCTCGCCTTCATGACGCTGATCGCGCTGGTCAACCTGCGCGGCGTCGGCGAGAGCGTGAAGGCGAACGTCGTACTGACCTGTGTCGAGCTGAGCGGTCTGCTGATCGTGATCGGGATCGGCGCCTGGGCACTGATCGGCGGCGACGGCGATACCTCCCGGCTGACCGACTTCCACGTACCGGAGGGCGAGTCGCCGTTCAGTGCGGTGACCGCGGCGACCGCGCTGGCGTTCTTCGCGATGGTCGGGTTCGAGGACTCGGTGAACATGGCCGAGGAGACCAAGGACCCGGTCAAGATCTTCCCGAAGATCATGCTGATCGGCCTGTGCATCACCGGCGTCATCTACGTACTGGTCGCGATCTCCGCGGTCGCGCTGGTCTCGCCGGACGAGCTGAACAAGGGCGCGACGCCGCTGCTGAAGGTCGTGCAGGCCGGTGCGCCCGGGTTCCCGCTCGAGCTGTTCGCCTGGATCACGATGTTCGCGGTGGCCAACTCCGCGCTGATCAACATGCTGATGGCGAGCCGCCTGCTGTACGGGATGTCGCACGAGCAGGTGCTGCCCGGGCCGCTCGGCCGGGTCCTGCGCAAGCGGCGTACGCCGTACATCGCGATCCTGTTCACCACGCTGCTCGCGTTCGTCCTGATCGGGTACGCCGACCTCGCGGCGCTCGGCGGTACGACGGCGTTCCTGCTGCTGTGCGTGTTCGCGATCGTGAACGTCGCGGTGCTGGTGTTGAGACGGGACACGGTCGAGCACAAACACTTCCGGGCCCCGACCGCGCTGCCGGTGCTCGGCGTGGTCCTGTGCGTGTACCTCGCGAGCCCGTTGTCCGGGCGGGCGTCGGCCGACTACAAGATCGCCGGGTGGCTGATGCTCGTCGGGGTCGGGCTGTGGGCGCTCACCTGGCTGCTGAACAAGTACGTGTTCAAGCGGCACGCGGATTTCGATCCGTCGCATCTCGATCCGCAAGGTCCGGTGAACTGACGGGAAGAAAGGCCGCGAGCAGGACTGTCGCGAGGGCCGTGAGCCCGGTGGCGACGGCGATCCAGCCGAGTGCGGGGTAGCCCGCGCCGGCGTCGATCGCCAGGCCGCCGAGCCACGGCCCGACGGTGATGCCGACGTTGAAGGCGGAGAAGTTCGTCGCGGTGGCGAGCGTCGGTGCGTTGCCGGCGAGACTGAACACGCGGGCGTTCAGCGCGGGGTTGGCGGCGAAGCCGAAGCCGCCCAGCAGCGCGATGACTGCGATGGCCAGCGCCGGGTTGGACGCCGTGATGGCCAGTAGACCTGACAGGACTACCAGCCCGGTGATGCTGATGAACAAGGTATGGAACGGCAGCGCGTCGGCGAATCGGCCGCCGACCGTGATCCCGATGAACGACCCAAGACCGTAGAGAGCGAGTACGCCGGGCAGCACGCTCGCGGGGAGGCCGGTGGTCTGGGTGAGGAGCGGTGCCAGGTAGCTGAAGACCACCAAGATGGTCGCGGTGACCAGTGCTGTGGTGTCGAACGCGAGCCATAGGCGTGCGTTGATCAGCACTCGCAGCTCGTCGGCCAGGCGCGGTGCGGTCGCGGGATCCGGCCGGTCGCCGGGCACGGTGGCGAGTACGCCTGCCATCGCGAGTACACACAGCCCGGCGACGGTCCAGAAAGCGGAGCGCCAGCCGAGGTGTTGGCCCAGAACCGTTCCCAGTGGCAGTCCGACGATGGTTGCGATGGTGAGGCCGCCGGTGACCACGCTCATCGCCCGGGCTCGCATGGTGGACGGCACGAGCGCGACGACGGTCACGGCGGCAACCGACCAGAACCCGGCGTACACGAACGCGCCGACGACCCGGGTGATGAGGAGGACGGTGTAGTTCGGGGTGAGGGCGCCCGCGACATGCGTCAGCGCGAAGGCGGCCAGGAAGAGGAGCAACGCCGTACGGCGGGACCAGGTGAGCGTGACGACGGCGAGGACCGGTGCGCCGACCAGCATGCCGAGCGCGAACGCGGAGATCAGCAGTCCGGCCTGGGGGATCGAGACCTGCAGGCCGGTGGCGAGCTCGGGGAGCAGTCCGGCGAGCATCAGCTCGGACGTACCTTGCGCGAAAATGCTCAGGCCAAGGACATAGACAGCTATCGGCATCGTTCCCCCTCACTCGACGAGTGCCACTCGGAGTATCTCAGAGATCACTGTCCGCTGTCGCCGCGCCTGTCACGGGCTGAGACTTGGGCGAATACGGCATGGTTGAGACATGAGCTCGCAGACTCCGGCGAAACGCTCCGGACGGAGCGTGGACACTGCCAAGATCGGTGGCGGGCTGAAGCTGCTCGCCCTGCTGGTGGGGCTGATGTGGCTCAGCGAGGTCATCGACACCGCGACCCACGGGTCGCTCGATCAGTACGGGATCATCTCCCGCGAACCACGCGGTCTGATCGGCATCCTGACCGCGCCGTTCCTGCACCTCGGCTTCGGCCACCTGATCTCGAACACGCTGCCGCTGGTCACCCTCGGCGCGATCATCGCGATCAGCGGCGCGGCCCGGTTGTTCGCCGTGACCGCGATCGTGGTGGTGATCGGCGGCTTCGGGACCTGGCTGATCTCACCGCCGAACACGATCACGATCGGCGCGAGCGGGCTGGTCTTCGGCTATGCCTCGTACCTGATCCTGCGCGGGCTGTTCAACCGGCGGCTCGGTCAGGTGCTGATCGGGATCGTCGTGATCATGGTGTGGGGCAGCGCCCTGTTCGGCGGCCTGCTGCCACAGGACGGGATCTCGTGGCAGGGGCACCTGTTCGGCGGTATCGCCGGCGTGATTGCCGCCTGGGTGCTGTCGGACGACAAGAAGCGCGCTAAATAAGCGTGCTCGGGTCTGTGTTCGAGCCGCAGACCACGACGACGACCCGCTCGCCGGCAGCTGCTTTATAGGCGCCGGAGAGCAAGGCCGCGTACGCCGTTGCGCCACCGTGCTCGGTGGCCAGGTGATGGTCCTGCCAGAGCTGCTTGCGCGCGGCCGCGATCGCTTCGTCTTCGACGAGGACCGATTGCACACGATGGCTCTGCACTGCGCTGAAGGCGAGGTCACCCAGTCGGCGGGCGCCGAGGGAGTCGGCTGCAACGCCGGCGACTGGCCCGTCGGTGGGTTGGCCGGCTTGGAGGGCGCGGTGCATGGCGGAGGCGAGGACGGGCTCTACGCCGACTACCTGGGCGTTGTCTCCGATCGCGGTGGCGATGCCCGCGATCAGGCCGCCTCCGCCGACGGCGACGAGGACGGTGTCGAACATCCCTGCCTGTTCGAGGAGCTCGAGGCCGACCGTGCCCTGGCCTGCGACCACCTCCGGCTGGTCGTAGGCGTGGACGAGCAGCGCACCCGACTCGGTCTGTGCCGCGAGCGCCGCCTGGTACGCCTCGGCGTACTCGCTCCCGACCTGTACTACGTCCGCGTCGAGCGTCCGCAGCTTGTTGAGCTTCGCCGCCGGGGTCGTCTCCGGGACGAAGATCCGCGCCGGTACGCCGAGCTCCCGGGCCGCGTACGCCGCCGCGAGGCCGTGGTTGCCGCCCGACGCGGCGACGATGCCCTGACCGGTCAGTTCGCCGCTGTCCTTGGCGCTGAGCAGCCGGTTGAACGCGCCGCGCGGCTTGAACGAGCCGGTGTGCTGGAGCAGTTCGAGCTTGAACGTGAGGCCGGGCGCGACCTCGATCACCGGAGTACGGCGAACCCGCCCTGCGATCCGCTCTGCCGCCTGCCGCACGTCCTCGAGGCTTACCGTCATGGCTCAACCCTGCCACGATGGAGAACAGCCGACCGACGGAGGCCATCCACATGGGCGCGTACGACGAGAGCTACCGGCGGAGCCTGGACGACCCGCACGGGTTCTGGCTGGAGGCGGCCGAGGCGATCTCCTGGACGCGTCCACCGACCCGGGCGATCGACGCGACCGATGCCCCGATCTACCGCTGGTATCCCGACGGTGTGCTGAACACGTCGTACAACGCCCTGGACCGACACGTAGAAGCAGGCGACGGCGATCGCATCGCGCTGATCTACGACTCCCCGGTCACCGGCACGGGTCGCACGTACACCTACACGCAGCTCCGGGACGAGGTAGCCACCTTCGCGGGTGCTTTGCGCTCGCTCGGGGTCGAGAAGGGCGACCGGGTCATCGTCTACATGCCGATGGTCCCGGAAGCAGTAGTCGCGATGCTCGCCTGCGCCCGCCTCGGCGCGATCCACTCGGTGGTCTTCGGCGGCTTCGCCCCACGCGAACTGGCCGCCCGCATCGACGACGCCGAGCCGAAGGTGATCGTGGCGGCGTCCTGCGGGATCGAGCCGACCCGGATCGTCGAGTACAAGCCGATCATCGACGAGGCGCTGACAATCGCGCAGCACCAGCCCGAGCACACGATCGTCCTCCAACGCCCGCAGGCCCTCGCCCAGCTCGGGGACGACGATCTCGACTGGACCGAGCTGACAGCGAAGGCCGAGCCGGCCGACCCGATCCAGCTGGCCGCGACCGATCCGCTCTACATCCTCTACACCTCCGGTACGACGGGTAAGCCGAAGGGAGTCGTCCGCGACAACGGAGGCCATGCCGTTGCGCTCGCCTGGACCATGCGCAATGTGTACGACATCGGCCCGGGCGACGTCTGGTGGACCGCCTCCGACGTCGGCTGGGTCGTCGGCCACTCCTACATCGTCTACGCCCCGCTCCTCGTCGGCGCGACCACCGTGCTGTACGAAGGCAAGCCCGTCGGTACGCCGGATGCGGGCGCCTTCTGGCGGGTCATCTCCGAGCACGGCGTCAAGGCTCTCTTCACCGCGCCGACCGCGATCCGTGCGATCAAGAAGGTCGATCCGGAGGCGACCGAGCTGGCGAAGTACTCGCTGGGCACGTTCCGGACGTTGTTCCTGGCGGGGGAGCGGCTCGACCCGGAGACGTACCACTGGGCGCACGAGCATCTCGGCGTACCGGTCGTGGACCACTGGTGGCAGACCGAGACCGGCTGGGCGATCGCGGCCAATCCCCGCGGGCTCGAGCCGCTGCCGACCAAGCCGGGGTCGGCGACCGTGCCGATGCCGGGGTGGAACGTGCGGATCCTCGACGCGTACGGCAAGGAACTGCTGCCGCAGCAGGAAGGCGCGATCACGATCAAGCTGCCGTTGCCGCCCGGAGCGTTGCCGACGCTGTGGGGTGACGACCAGCGGTACATCGACAGCTACCTGAAGGAGTACGACGGGTACTACCTGACCGGCGACGGCGGGTTCATCGACGAGGACGGGTACATCTTCGTGATGGGCCGCACCGACGACGTGATCAACGTGGCCGGGCACCGGTTGTCGACCGGCTCGATCGAGGCCGTCGTCGCGGCGAACGCGGCCGTCGCGGAGTGCGCGGTGATCGGCGTACACGATCCGTTGAAGGGGCAGTTGCCGCGGGCGCTCGTCGTACTGAAGGCCGGCGCGACGGTGAGCGAGGAGACGCTGCGGGACGAACTGGTGGCCGCGGTACGGCGGGAGATCGGGCCGGTGGCGGCGTTCCGGGACGTGTCGATCGTGGACGCGCTGCCGAAAACCCGCTCGGGCAAGATCCTGCGCCGGACGATGCGCGGGATCGCGGACGGGCGGGACGAGCCGGTGCCGTCGACGATCGAGGATCCCGCCGTACTGGACGCTCTACGCCCGGTCCTCCGTGCGCAGGAAGGATAGGACAGCAGGGCTGGCCACTGACCGGAACTCGTGGAAGTAGGCGTGCCGAGCGCCCGCGATCAGCTCGGCACGCGCTCCGGGAATGCGGTCGGCCAGCAGTTGCGCGTTGGCGGCCGGGCTGAAGATGTCATCCGATCCGTGCAGGATCAAGGTCGGCGCCGTGATCTTTGGAAGGCCGTCCCACGCGTCGTGCTTGTTGCTGGCCACCAGATGCCTGCCCTTGGCGTACGACGGCATGCTCGTATCGCCCAGCACGTAATACGGGCCGGGGTTCTGCGCGATCCACGCCGGGGTGTACATCAGCTCGAGCAGCACCCGATCGGTCCGCGCCGGATCAGCCAGCGCCTTGCGGATCTCCTGACTGCGCTCGTAACCATGTGCCGCGCCCGGCGAGGTGCAGCCGAGGACGAGTGCGTTGACGCGCTCGGGGTGGTTGATCGCCAGCCACTGCGCGACCCGTCCGCCCATCGACGTCCCGTAGACGTGGGCGCTGTCGAGGCCCAGGTCATCGAGCACCGCGACTACATCGTCGGCGAAGCCGCGCGTGCTGTAGACCTCGTCGGGCTTGTCACTCTCGCCTGTCCCTCTCCAGTCCAGGGTGATCAGACGGTAGCCCTCGAAATCGGACAGGATCGGATCCCACCAGGTGTGATTGTTCGACTGCCCGGCGAGCAGCACAAGTGGTTGCCCCTCGCCCCGAACTTGGTAGGCGATCCGGGTCCCGTCAATGGTTGATGCGTGTGGCACAGAGATAGTCTGCGGGTATGCGAGTCGTCATTGCAGGTGGACACGGACAGATCGCGCTGCGGCTGACGAAGCTGCTGAGCGGTGACGGTCACGAGGTGGTCGGGCTGGTCCGCAACCCGGACCACGAGGCCGATATCGCGGCCGCCGGCGGGCAGGCCGCCGTACTCGACCTCGAGCAGGCCGATGCAAGTGCCGTCGCCAAGGTACTGGCCGGTGCGGACGTCGCGATCTTCTCGGCCGGTGCCGGGCCGGGCAGCGGGAACGCACGTAAGGACACGGTCGACCGCGGTGCGGCCGCCCTGTTCGCGGAGGCGGCCCAGCAGGCCGGCGTACGGCGTCATATCCAGGTCGGCTCTATGGGCGCGGACCGGGCCAACTCGCTGACCGACGACGAGACCTTCACGATCTACCTGAAGGCCAAGTGGGCGGCCGAGGAAGACCTGCGGTCCCGGGACCTGGACTGGACCGTCCTGCGGCCGGGCGGTCTGACCAACGACCCCGGCACCGGGAAGGTCTATCTCGCCGACAAGACCGGGAACGGCCGGGTCACCCGCGACGATGTCGCGCTGGTGCTGGCCGGCCTGTGTGACACCCCGGCCGCGATCGGCCGGACCCTGGAGCTCATCGCCGGAGAGACCCCGGTGAGTGAGGCACTCAACTCCCTCTGAAGTTGCCACAAGCAACAGAATGTGACGGATATGGCAGACACACTGCGCCAGGTGACCTTCGAGCGCGTCGCGAACAGCAGCTACGAGGTGCGTAACGCCCGGGGCGGCACGATCCGGGTCGGCTCCGGCGGCGCGGAAACCGACTTCACCCCGGTGGAGCTCCTGCTGGCCGCGATCGGGACCTGCTCGGCGATCGACGTCGACGTCGTCGTCAGCCGCCGCGCCGAGCCGACCGAGTTCAGCGCGGTCGTGCGCGGGGACAAGGTCCGGGACCCCGAGGAGGGCAACCGGATGGAGAACCTCGCGGTCGAGTTCGTCGTGCACTTCCCCGAGGGCGAGGACGGCGACAAGGCGCGCGAGGCGCTGCCGCGCGCGGTGAAGATGTCACACGACCGGCTCTGCACGGTCAGCCGTACGGTCGAGCTCGGTTCGCCGATCACCACGACCGTGAACGACTGAGGAGCTCGCGGAACGCCTGGTCAGATACATCTGTCGAGATGTATCTGAGTTGATGTAGGTTCCTGGCCGTGAACGGTGTGGAGCTCTTCCTGCTCGGGCGGGCGCTGATGAAGATCGGCGAGGACGCGTTGCCGGAGCCGCCGGACGGTGCCGCGAAGTACGCCGGGAGCGCGCGGATGGTGCTGATCGTCGCGAGCGATATCGCCGGGCACCCGGAGAGCGCGGTGGGGGAGATCGCCGCGCGCACCGGCCTGCCGCAGAGCCAGGTGTCGACGGCGATCGCGCGGCTGAAGGAAGCCGGGTCGGTCATCACCACCACTGACACGGCCGATCGCCGCCGCGCCTTGGTGAGTCAGGCGCCGGACGCCTCGGACCGGCTGGCCCAGGTCCGCGCGACCACGATCGAGCCCGCACTTGCCTCAGCCCTCGGCACGGAAGATCCCGCCCGCGTCGCCGAGGTCTCGCAGGCCCTGGAGCAACTCGCCCGCGAACTCCTCCCCAATCGGTCAGGCGGCTAGGAACTCGCTGGCTGGGCGGATGCGGGTCGTGAGCACGGCCTGGGTCTGGCGGCTGTCCAGCTGGATCTCCGACGGTTCACCGGGGATCGACGGGAGCGCTTCCGGGTTGAGGCCGTCGCGGATCGCGATGAGCTGGCCGAGCTCGAGCCGGCTGAGGGCCTCCGGACCGGCGACATGCGTGATGCCGTTGACGTCCGACACCAGCAGCTCGAGCAGCGCCGACGCGAGGTCGGCGACGTGGATCGGGCAGCGGATGTTGCCGGTGTAGAACGCACCGGGCTCGCCGGCGGTCAGCCGTCGTACCCGCTGCTCCTCTTCGGACCGGCCGTCCGAGCCGACGATGATCGACGTACGCGCGATGACCGCACCCGGCTTGATCGCGCTGATCGCCGTCTCCGCGGCCGCCTTCGCCGCGCCGTACGGCGTGATCGGGCACGGCCGCTCGTGCTCGTGGTACGCCGTCTTGCGCGGACCGAAGACCGCATCGCTCGACACGAACACCAGCCGCGCCTCATCCGCAGCCAGCGCGACGTTGACCGCGCCGATCGCCGTCGTCGCCCAGTCGTCCTGCCGGTAGGCGGTGTGGATGATGCCGTCCGGGCGGACGCTGCGGATCACGTCCCGCACCTGGTCCCGCCGCCGTACGTCGAGCTGCACTCCGCCCGGCACCCGCTCCGAGTGGTACGTCGGCACGACGTCATGCTCGGCAGAGCGCAGGAGTTGTCGCCCCAGGAGACCAGTGGCCCCAGTGACGAGCAACCTCACCCCACAACTCTATGCCGCTCCAGCCGCCACCCGGCAGTCCGCGTGGCGCGTTTAACCTCCCCGACAGACCGGATCTTCCTCGGCGTCATCCATGACTGCGACGGCTTGTGCAACATCCACCCGTCGCCGACGGTCAGCGCCGCGTGCTGGACCCGCAACGCCGTGTCGCGCCAGACGAACACAGTGCCGGGTACGTCGTCGCGCCCGCCGCGCTCGGTGTGATTCGCAAGCCAGTCCTCGAACGGCTCCCGCAGCATCCACACGTTCTCCGCGCCCTCGACCCCGGACGCGGCCATCACCGTCCCGAAGCAGTTCGGTCCGCTCCCATCCGGAAACGTGCCCGCCAACTCCCGCACTCGCTCAAACTGCCGCGGCCAGGTGCGGACCTCCGCATGCCGACTCGGTCCAAGGTCCTCACTCACGATCTCCAGGAGAACCGCCTTCGGATCGGTGAGCAGCGACTTCCACCAGACGAAACGGTGCCCGTCAGCCTGCTGCTTGAGCTCCGGCCCGAGGATCGGCGACCACCGCCGCACGCTGGGGACTGCGCCTCGCCCGTAGGTGAACTGCGCACGCACCAGCCGCGCACGATCCGCCCGAGGCAACTCCTGGAACTGCCCGGCGCCCAACCAGGCGGTTCGAGCCGCCTGGCGGTCGACGTTGTAGATCAGGTAGGTGTCACGGTCCTGCGGCGTCGGCTCGCGATCGTCCGGGTCGAGCTTCCATTCGGTCGCCTGCTTCTTCGTGACGAAGAACGGCTGCTCGTCGGGTGCGAGCCAGTCGACCCATCGCTCCAGCAGGTCGGGGGAGACGTCGATGCCCAGGACGGTCAGCACCGGGCCACGGTCTCATTCGCGGAGGGCGTCGGTCACCGGCTTTTCCGGTCCGCGGTAGCGCTGCGTCTGCGAATAGACCAGGTTGGTCGTCGTACTCCCGAAGTCGGTCAGCTCGTTGACAAGCTCCTCCAGGTGCGGCATCGAGGCCGCCGCGACCTTCAACGTGTAGCAGTCGTCGCCGGTGGTGCGCAGGCATTCGAGGATCTCGCGCCGATCGGCCAGCAGCCGGTGCAGTGGCTCGTGCTTGTTGCCCGGGTACTTCAGCCGGACGACCGCCAGCACCGGGTAGCCGACCTTGGTCAGGTCGACCTCGGCGCGGTAGCCGGTGATGACACCGATCGACTCCAGGCGGCGTACCCGCTCGGTGGTCGCCGATGCGCTCAGACTGACCCGCCGGCCGAGCTCGGTCAGCGAGATCCTCGCGTCCTCCTGCAGTTCGCTGAGGATCGCCCAGTCGGTCGAATCGAGAGTCTCGGTCACACGCCAAATCTACCGGCGATTCCCCGGCGAGATGCGTCGTACGCCGGGAGAAATCTCTTCAGAACCGACCAGCTGCCTGGATAGCCTGAGGGCGTGGAACTTGGAGTGAACGTGCCGAACTTCGGCCCGGGGACGAATCCGGCGCGCTTGCGGGACTGGGCGCGCGTGGTCGAAGGGCTCGGGTACGACCTGCTGATGGTGTCCGACCATGTGGTGATAACGCCGGATGTGGCTGAGCAGTACCCGGCGCCGTTCTACGAGCCGTTCACCACGCTGAGCTGGCTGGCCGGCATCACCGAGCGGGTCCGGCTCGGCACGACGGTGCTGATCGCGCCGTACCGGCATCCGTTGCTGGTGGCAAGGATGGCGGCGAACCTCAACGAGTTCAGCGGCGGCCGGCTGGTGCTCGGCGTCGGGGCCGGCTGGGCGCGGCAGGAGTTCGAGGCGCTCGGCGCTGAGCATGGTCGGCGTGGACGCGACACGGACGAACTGCTGGCCGAGCTCCGGCGCGCCTGGGCCGACACGGACGACTACGGCGCCGGCAACATCCCGATCTGGATCGGCGGCGCTAGCCCCGCGGCCCTCCGCCGTACCATACGGTTTGGTACGGCGTGGCATCCGCTGCGGCAACGCATCGATCAGATGCGCGACGGGCTCGATCGGCTGCGGACGATGGCGGCGTCGCTCGACCAGCCGGTTCCCGGGTTTGCACCGCGGATACTGCTCCGGCTGACGGACAAGCCCCTACCTGACGACGATCGCGTCGCAGGTGAAGGCACGGTGGAGCAGGTGGTCGAGGACCTCGACGTACTGCGGGAGCTCGGCGCGCAAAGCGTCGTACTCGATCCGTTCGAAGGTGACCCCGCCGAGACGGCCTGGCAGGCGCTCGCGACAACGAGAGAGTTTTGGAGACGACGTGACACCTGAAGCAGAAGGATTCCTGCGCCGCGCGATCGCATTGGCCGCGGCCGCGCGCGAGGGCGGCGACCCGCCGTTCGGCTCGCTGCTCGTCGGGGCGGACGGGACCGTGCTGGCCGAGGACCACAACACGACGATCACCGAAGGCAACATCAGCTTCCACCCGGAGCTGAAGCTCGCGGTCTGGGCCGCGCAGCACCTGTCGCCCGAGGACGCGGCCGGCACGACCATGTACACCAGCTGCCAGCCGTGCGGGATGTGCGCCGGTGCGCTCGCCCGCTCCGGGCTCGGCCGGGTGGTCTACGCGCTCTCCGGCGAGCAGCTCGACGGGCTGAAGTCCACCGGCAGCTTCCCCGCCGTACCGCAGGAAGGACCTGCGCTGTACGACGAGGCGCGCGCGCCGGTGGACGGGTACTACGTCTGAGCGACTACTTCACCGGGGTGAGGCAGAGCGTGTACTTCGTCGACCCCTGCTCGTAGACGTACGACGCCTCGGCGCCCTCGAACTGGTCGCACTGGCTGTCGTCGGTCGAGTCGTCGATCTTGCCGACGATCTTGTACTCGGCGTCGGACGAGGTGCAGTCGACGACCTTCACGTCCGGGCTGCTCGAGGTGCCGTTGTTGACCACGCACGCGCCGACGTTGGCCTTCGCCTCGGTCGAGTTCAGGTTCGCGAACACGATCAGCCCGATCACGACGACCGGCACCAGCAGCATCAGGATCGCCGGACGCTGGAACAGCGGCTTGCCCGGGTCCATCGGCCGGCCCGGACCCGGCTGCGGCTCCGGCAGGCTCTTGAACTTCTGCATCGGGCCGATGTTCAGCAGCATCGTGATCGGGTTGATGATCGACGAGCCGACACCCCACCAGCCCTGCCACAGGCTCTTCGAGGTCATGTCGCGCACCGACGCGATCCCGCAGGTCCGGCAGAACGGGCCTTGCAGCTTCAGGAACCGCATCAGGATGATCAGGCCCTGGTGACCGCGCACGGTCGCCTCGACCGCCGGGTAGCCACCACAGAACCGGCAGGTCATCTGGCCCTGCGGCGCGAACGACTGCTGAGCGCCCTGCTGCGGGAACGACTGGCCGAACTGCGGCTGCTGCTGGCCCGGGTACTGGCCCTGCGGGTACTGCCCCTGCTGCGGCGCCTGCTGGTAGGGCTGGCCGTGGAACTGCTGCTGCTGGCCTGGATACTGCTGCTGGCCCGGGTACTGACCAGACTGCTGCTGGGGCTGCTGCTGGTCGGGCTGCGTGTACTGCGGGAACTGCTGCGGCGGCGGACCGTAGCCGGCCGGCTGACCTGGGTACGGGTTCTGCGGCGGCTGGGGAGGGGATGTGGTCACGAATCGTTCCTGAGGCTTGGTCGGGACACGCTGAACCATGGCACCTTACTCACACCGATGGTCCATCCAGCCGTTCATATGCCACCATGCGCCGCATGCTCACCATCGGCCCGCTGACCTCTACCGACCGTGACACCTGGCAGGAACTGTTCGCCGGCTACAACGAGTTCTACGGGCGAACCATGCCGGACGAATTCTTCGACCAGGCGTGGACCAGATTCCAGCAGGACACCGAGATCCACGCGCTCGGCGCCCGGCTGGACGGACAGCTCGTCGGGATCACGCACTTCCTCACGCACGCGAGTACGACGGCACCGGACTCGTGCTACCTGCAAGACCTGTTCACCGCCCCCGAGGCACGCGGCAAGGGCGCGGCGCGGGCGCTGATCGCGGCAGTCACGGACTGGGCCCGCGAGCAAGGCTGCGGCCGGGTCTACTGGTCGACGCACGAGAGCAACGCGACCGCACGCCGGCTCTACGACCAGGTCGCCGAGAACCGCGGCTTCATCCTCTACCTGATCCCGCTGTAGCGGTCGGTCAGCTCGCGCCCGAGCCGCGCCAGTTCGGCCTGCACTGACGGCGGGTCGAGTACCTCGATCGACCCGCCCCAACCCGCTAGCTCCTGGGCGATCATCGGGGGAGTGGGCGCCGTGATCTTCAATCGGACCCGCTCGCCGTCCGTCCCGTCGACCGTGCAGTTGCGGCCGAGGCGGTCCTGCATAACCCAGACGTGCCGTTGGTCCATCAGAACGGTTGCCGTCAGCCCCGATCGCCGTTCCTCCATCCGCTCGACGATGTCGCCCCAGGCGGTCGACAGGTCGAAGCCGTCCGGTCGTTCGAACGTCTCGTCCGTCGTCTGGGCCGCCACCACGCGATCGATCCGGAACGTGCGCTGGCCCCGATCGGTCCAGGCGATCAGGTACCAGACGTCGTCCTTGTCGACGAGCCCGAGCGGATCGACGATGCGCTCGGACGGCTCGTGCCCGCGGCCCGAGTAGACGAGTCGCACCCGGTTCCGGCGTACGACGGCATCTTGGAGGCTGCTGACCAACTCCGGGCGCTCCTTCACGTGCGCGCCCCAGCGGGCCGGGTCGATCACGACTGCCTCGGCCGCGGCCTGGGCGTGCTCGCGGAAGGTGTCGGGCAGCGCGCGTACCAGCTTGCGCAGCGCCGCCTTCGCCTCCGGCGCGATCGACGCCGCAGGACCGACGAGCAGGAACAGCGCTTGTGCTTCCGTTGCCGTCAGTCCGCTCAGATCGGTCCGGGCACCGCCGACCAGTTGCCAGCCGCCGTTGCGGCCGGGCTGTGGATAAACCGGGATGCCGGCCGTCGACAACGCTTCTAGATCGCGTCGCGCGGTCGCGACCGAGATCTCCAGCTCCTGCGCGACGTCGGCCGCCGTCACGCGGCCGCGGGCCTGCATGAGCAACAACGCCGCCACCAACCGATCTGCCCGCACGGTTCGATCGTCGCAGACAAACTGCTCATCTCGTGAGCACTACTGTCTTTTTGTCGGCGGCGCCCGCTAGCCTCGGTTCCGGACGGACACCTTCCGGAATGGTGAGCGATGGCGTACGACGTGAGCCCGACAGCCCGGACCTTGATGGTCCTGGAGCTGATCCAGAACAGCCCCGGCATCACCGCCGACCAGCTCGGCGACAAGCTCGGCGTCTCCGAACGAGCCGCCCGCCGGTACGTCGCGATCCTGCGCGAGGCCGACATCCCGATCGAGTCCGTCCGCGGCCCGTACGGCGGTTACCGCGTCGGCCGCGGACTGCGCCTGCCGCCGCTGATGTTCAGCACGACCGAGGCGCTCGGCCTGGTGATGGCGGTGCTGGAAGGACCCCGCGGCACCGCGGACCCGGTCGAGAACGCGCTCGGCAAGATCATCCGCGTGCTGCCGGAGCAGATCGCCCGCTCGACGGACGCCGTCCGCCGGGTCAGCGCCCGCGGTCCCGATCCAGGCGTCCGTACGCCGGAGCCCGAGATCACGGCCGCGCTCGTGTCGTACAGCACGGAGTGCCGCCAGGTCCGGATCCTCTACCGCCGTCACCACGACGAATGGCCGATGGAGGTCGATCCCTGGGCAGTCGTCGTACGCCGAGGCCGCTGGTACCTGCTGTGCTGGTCGCACGCCAAGGACTCCCAACGCGTCCTCCGGGTGGACAAGGTCACCAAGGTCGAGCCGCTGACCCAGGACTTCACGCCACCACCCGACCTGGATCCGCTGGCCGCCGTCGAGGAGCACCTGGCGATGGGCTGGAAGTACCCCATCGAGGTCCTGATCGACGCCCCTCGCGCCGACGCCGCGTGCTGGATCCCACGCTCGATGGGCCGCCTGGAGCCGATCGACGAAACCCACACCCGCCTCCTGGCCAGCACCGACGAACCTGACTGGTACGCCGCCCACCTCACCGCGATCCAGGCCCCGTACCGCATCCTCGGCAGCCCCGAAATCCAGGCCGCCTCCCACGCCCTCGGTCAACGCCTGATCGCAGCAAGCACGCTGGAGGCCTGATGACCGAGGTCGAGTTCGCCGGGGAGATTTGGTACTGGCGGGGGCCGGCGCCGTGGTACTTCATCACGGTGCCGGACGAGGAGTGTGCGTACTTCGAGGCCGAGTCGAGCTTCGTCAGCTACGGGTGGGGAATGATCCCGGTCGTCGCGGAGATCGGCGGGACGGCGTGGGACACGTCGATGTTTCCGAAGGACGGGCGGTACCTGCTGCCGGTGAAGGCGTCGGTGCGGCGGGCCGAGGATCTCGACGACGGTGACGTGCCGACGGTGCGGTTGCGGCTGCGGACCTGAAACTGTCGGCGGGTGGGTCTAGCGTTTCGCCGTACATCCACGATGGGGAGGTAGGGCGCATGTCAACGCTGGCTGATCGGCCGAACACGGCCTTGTTGGTGGTCGACGTACAGAACGGTGTCGTCGCCGAGGCGCACGAGCGCGACCAGGTCGTCGCGAACATCAACACGCTCGTCGGCAAGGCCCGCGCGGGCGGGGTGCCGGTCGTGTGGGTCCAGCACTCGAGCGACAACCTCGTCAAGGACAGCGACCAGTGGCAGTTCGTCCCGGAGCTGTCCCGTGACGGCTCGGAGGCTCTTGTCCACAAGACGTTCCCCGATTCCTTCGAGGCCACCGACCTCGAAGACGTCCTGGCGCGCGCCGGCATCGGCCACCTGATCGTGAGCGGCGCCCAGACCGACGAGTGCATCCGCTCCACCATCCACGGCGCCATCACCCGCGGCTACGACGTCACGCTGGTAGGCGACGCCCACACCACCGAGAACCTCTCCGAGTACGGCGCTCCGACCCCTGACAAGGTCATCGCCCACACCAACCTCTACTGGCAGTACCACCGAGCCCCCGGCCGCACCGCCGCCGTACAGAACACCGACGAGGTCAGCTTCTGAGGTTGCTCAGTCGGTGATCGCGTCGAGGGTGGTGAGATCTTCGGGGGAGAGGGTGAGGTCGGCGGCCATCAGGTTCTCCTCGAGGTGTTGGCGACTTGAGGTGCCGGGGATGGTGAGGACGTGATGGCCCCGGCTGAGGGTCCACGCCAGGCGGATCTGTGCGGGCGTCGCGCCGTGGTGCGTCGCGATCTCCTGCACGGCCGCGGACGCGGGCACCCCGCCGGCCTCGCGTGACTCCGCCGTCAGGGTGAAGAACGGTACGAACGCGATCCCCAGCTCGCCGCACACCCCCAGGATCTCGTCATTCACCCGCCCGAATCCGACGCTGTACCTGTTCTGCACCGCAACCACCGGCGCAATCCCACGCGCCTCATGAAGCTGCTCCACCCGCACATTCGACACACCCAGCTGCCGAATCATCCCCTTCGCCTGCAGTTCAGCGAGTACGCCGAAATGCTCCGCGATCGACTTCACCCCGTGCAGCCGAAGATTGACGAGATCCAGCGTGTCCACCCCGAGCGCGCGCAGATCGCGCTCCACCAGCGCCGGCAACTCGTCCGGCCGCGCCAACCTGTCCTTCGTGGGTCCGACCTTCGTCGCGAGCACGAACTCCTCCGGGTACGGCGCGAGCGCGCGGCGGATCACGTCGTTCGCCCAGTCCAGGCTCTCGAACGACGTCTGTCCCACACCGCCGTGGCTCGGATAGAACGCCGCGGTGTCGATGTGGTTCACGCCCAGCTCGACCGCATGCCGCAGCAACGCCGCGGCCTGCTCCCGGACATCCGCTCCATCGCGGCCGGGTCCCGCGAGCCGCTTCGCGCCGAACCCGATCCGCCCTACCGAAACCTCCCCGAGCTGCCAGAATTCGGCGGACTTGCTTTCCGCAATTCCTGATGATACGTTTAATGGTAGAGACGTATTTACCTGTGAATTCTGCATTCGGCCAGGATAAATCCTCGAAGGACATTCGTCCACTATTCTCCGCACTTTTCTGCGTTATTCTGCGCGCGTGGGACTCACGGACAGACAACAAGTTCTCCTCGACACCTGGCTACCGTCGGCCGAGCTGGTTAAGGACCACAGCTGGGGTCTGATCGGCACCCTCGTGCTCGAGCTCACGCAGAACGGTGAGCGCTACATCGCGAAGGCCGGCGACGCGGCCGACCACCACCTCGCGCGCGAGATACGGGCCCACCGCAACTGGTTGACGCCGTGGACCTCGCGGGGGAGGGCGCCCCAGCTCGTCAACGCCGACGACGACGCGAAGCTTCTGCTGACGCGGTTCCTGCCAGGGGAGCTGGTCGAGGGCTCGCCTGCCGAATGGGCGCCCGCGACGTACCGCGAGGCCGGTGAATTGCTGGCGCAGTTCCACCAGCAATCCGCCGTACCGGATGACACCTACGAATCGCGCGAGAACCAGCGCACGCTCACCTACCTGGGCAAGCCGCACCGGATCGCGTCCGAGTTGGCGGAGCGTCTGCAGGCAGAGATCGCCGGTTGGCCGACGGCGCCGGCGATCCTCGTGCCGACGCACGGCGACTGGCAGCCGCGCAACTGGCTCACCGACAACGGCACCATCCGCGTCATCGACTTCGGCCGGGCCGACCTCCGCCCGGCGTACACGGATCTCGCCCGGCTCGCCGCGCAGCAGTTCCGATCGAACCCGGAACTGGAGACTGCCTTCCTGAACGGCTACGGCGAGGACCCGCGCGAGCCGGACGTCTGGCACCGAGCCCAGCTCCGCGAAGCCGTCAACACCTGCGTCTGGGCCTACCAGGTCGGCGATGAGCCGTTCGAGCAACAGGGCCACCGCATGATCGCGGAGGCCATCGGCTAGACGACTTTCGTGATCCACTCGTCGATGGACACGACGTCGGCCTGCCGCGGGAACACCTTCTCGGTGAGCACGCGGTGGACCTCCGGATCGGAGTCGCCACAACCGTCTTCGAGAACGGTCAGCCGGAAGTCCAGGTCGGCGGCCTGGCGCAGCGTGGACAGTACGACGCCGCTGGTGGCCAGCCCGGTGAGGACGAGGCTGTCGATATCGCCGGACCTGAGCACGACGTCCAGATCGCTGCCCGTGAAGGCACTGACCCGCTTCTTCGTGACCACGATGTCGCCGGCCAGCGGGGCGACGTCCGGGTGGATCGCGACGTTCGGATCATCCTGCGCCATCCCGAGGCCGCTGGAGATCGCGCTGAATGACTTGTTGCGGGCGCTGATCTCCGGATGGCCGGCCCGGAAACCCACGACCACGTAAATCACCGGGAGCTGCGCTGCGTGTGCGGCGTCGATCGCTCGCCGGAGACGGACCAGGTAGTCGGTCCCGCCGGCGATGCGGTCCACGATCACCTGCTGTACGTCCATTACGAGAAGAGCTGTGTTCGCCATATTTGCAGTTCCTTTCAGGCTTTGTGGTGGCGGCCGCGCAGGGCCGAGGCGGTAGCGGCGACGAGGGTCATCACCGTGGCTGCTGCGAAGACGGTGACGAGCCCGTGGTGGAACGGCCCGGACACCAGCTCGGGGAAGAAGCGCGTACCGGTCAGGACCTGCACGTTGTGAGCCGGCAGTACGTCGAGTACGCCGCTCGGCCCGAGCAGGTGGCTGATCGGGTTCTTGCCGAGGAACGTCGCGAACAGCGTGCTCACCGGCGGCAGGCCTGCGACCTGCGCGGCGATGCCCTCGGGTACGCCTTGGGCTCGTAGTCCGCCGCTCAGCGCGTCCGGGAGCGATCCGGCCAGGCCGGAGATCATCAGCGAGAAGAACAGCCCGATCGACAGCGCCGTACCAGAGTTCTGGAATGTCGAGCGCATGCCGGAGGCAACGCCGCGCTGGTCGGGCGGCACGCTGCCCATGATCGATGAGGTGTTCGGGGCGGAGAACATGCCCTGACCGAGGCCGCTGACCAGCAGCAGCGCGGCGAAGGCGGGGTACGAGAAGTTGACCGGCAATGCCAGGAGTCCGACGAACGCGCCGGCGACCAAGACCAGCCCGGTTGTCGAGAACAGTCGGGCACCGAAGCGGTCGGACAGGTAGCCGGAGGTCGGGCCGCCGATCAGGAAGCCGACGGTCAGCGGCAGCATGAAGATGCCGGCCCACAGCGGCGTACGTTCGAAGTCGTAGCCGTGCAGGGGCAGCCAGATCCCTTGCAGCCAGATGATGAGCATGAACTGCAGGCCGCCGCGGGAGATCGCGGTCAGCAGCGAGGCGAGATTCCCGGCGGCGAACGCGCGGATCCGGAACAGGCGGAGTTGGAACATCGGCTCAGTCACCCGGGTCTCGGCAATGCAGAACGCGACGAGCAGCAGTACTCCGCCGCCGAGTCCGCCGAGGACCCACGGATTGGTCCAGCCGGTCGAATGTCCGCCGTACGGCTGGATTCCGTAGGTGATCGCGGCCAGGAGGGCACCGGCGCCGGCGCTGAACGTGAGGTTGCCGATCCAGTCGATGCGGCCCGGGCGGCGAGCGCCGATCTCGCGCAGACTCCGGTACGACCAGATCGTGCCGGCCACGCCGATCGGGACGCTGACCCAGAACACCGCCCGCCAGTCGATCGTGGCGAGTACTCCGCCGGCGAGCAGGCCGAGGAACTGGCCGGCCAGCGCGCAGATCTGATTGATGCCGAGGGCCATGCCGCGTTGCCCGGCCGGGAATGCGTCGGTGAGGATCGCCGCCGAGTTCGCGGTCAGCATCGAGCCGCCGACGGCTTGGACGACGCGGAAGCCGATCAGCCACAGCGCTCCGGCGCCGCCTGTGAGCGGTTCGAGTGAGAGGGCGAGCGAGGCGCACGCGAAGATCGCGAAGCCGAGGTTGTACATCCGGACCCGGCCGAACATGTCGCCGAGCCGGCCGAGCGCGACGACCAGTACGGCGGAGACGAGGATGTAACCGAGCATCATCCAGAGCAGGTAGCCGATGTTGCCGGGGGCAAGCGGATCGAGACCGATACCGCGGAAGATCGCCGGCAGCGAGATGATCACGATCGAGGCGTCCATCGTCGCGATCAGGACGCCCATCGTGGTGTTGGAGAGCGCGACCCATTTGTAGCGGGTGTCCGTGCTGATGTCCTGCTGGGTGGTCACAGCCGCTCCGACAGCCGGTCGAGCAGCGTCAGCAACTGGTGCAGCTCGCGGCGTTCGGCTTGGTTGAACTCTTCCTTGATGGCCGTCGCCAGGCGTTGACCGGAGACGGAACGGCGATCGGCCGCCATCTTGCGTCCCGCCGCCGTCATCGCGATCACCGCGCGTCGGCGGTCTTCCGCATGCGGCTCGCGGCTCACCAGTCCGCGTTCCTCGAGGGCGGCGAGGGTGACTGCCATGGCCTGCGGGCGTACGCCTTCCTGCTCGGCGAGTGCCGTGGGGGAGGCGGTGCCGTCGCTCTCCAGCCGGGCGAGCACGGAGGATTCAGAAAGAGCCAGGTCGCCGACGACGTTCTTCGCGGCGCGGAGCTTGCGGGCGATGCGGCCCACGATCAGCCGGAGCGCAGCCGCGTCCTCAGCAGGTGTGGTCACAGGTGCTAACGGTACATTAATTAATTCTTCGTAACTACCTAGGTCGAAACTCCGTTGTCGAGGGTGCGGGTCGATGGCATCGTCGCCCTCATGCCGTCAGCACTCGAAGCGCTTGTGGTCGACCGCTATCCGCGCTCGAGCACGTACGACCCGCAGTGGATCGTTGACAACCTCATGGGCCCGCATCCGCTGTGGAGCGCTGAGGGCCTGATGCAGGCGATGACACTGGAGCCGGGGATGCGAGTGCTCGACCTCGGCTGCGGTACGGCGTTGACGTCGATCTTCTTCGCCCGCGAGTACGACGTGGAGGTCTGGGCGACCGACCTCTGGGTCGACCCGACCGAGAACTGGCACCGGATCCAGCAGGCCGGCGCCGCGGACCGCGTCCACCCGATCCAGTCCGACGCGCACAAACTCCCGTTCGCCCACGACTTCTTCGACGCGATCGTCAGCATCGGCGCCTTCAACTACTTCGGCACCGGCGCCGACTACCTCGCCTACCTCACCCAGTTCCTCCACCCCGGCGGCACGTTAGGCGTGATCGCCCCCGGCATCCGCACGGCGCCCGCCGCCGCGCTCCCGCCGTACCTCGAGAATCGCTGGGGGCCCGACCTGTGCACCTGGCTCCCACCCGACTGGTGGCACCAACTCTGGCACCGCACGAACCTGGTCACCATCCAAACCGCCGACTTCCTCCCGAACGGCTGGTCCGACTGGCTCCTCTGGCTGAAAACCTGCGCCAAGGTAGGCCGCGGCTACAAACCCGACGAACAAATGCTAGAAACCGACCAGGGAAACCTACTAGGCCTGACCCGACTGGTTGCCCAGCTCAATTAACCGGCTTTGTAGATCTGCCGGATAAATGTCATCCAGGTCTCGTGGATCGACCCAGCGCAATTCGAAATGATTGGTCGGACAATGCTCGACTGCCTCATCGCCAGAAAGCCGCGGTACACCGCTCACCTCGGCCGCGAGGAAGTAGTACGCCGGCCGACCGTTGTGCGTGCCCGTCCACAGCAACCGATCGACGGTCGCGGTGAGCGTCGTCTCCTCCTCGAGCTCGCGAATGGCAGCAGCTGCGGCAGACTCACCCGGCTCCACGTGCCCACCCGGCAGTACGGCGTACCGATGGCCGTCACACTGCGGCCCGGGAGCGTCGGAGTACTCGCACATCACGCACTCGGCAGAGCTCTCGAGGCGCAGGTAGCGCTTCACGACCAGGACCTTGCCGCCCTCAAGAACGACCGCTGCACCTCGTGGGATCTTCATGGGGTAGCAGTGTGGTCGTGACCACCGACAGATTGAAGGATCCTGCATGCCAAGCACCATGATCGAAGTACGTCGCCACTACTCCGAGGCGGAAGAGGTTGCGCTGATCGACGCCGTGCATGACGCGGTGGTCACTGGCTTCCAGATTCCGCCGCAGGACAAGGATGTGCGCCTCGTCGTCCACGCCCCGCACCGTTTTGCCTGCTCGCCGCGCTTGAGCCAGCCGGAGTACTTCACCCTCATCACCATCGACTGCTTCGCCGGCCGGTCGATCGACGCCAAGCGCACCCTCTACACCCAAACCATCACCAACCTGAAGCCCTTCAACATCCCCGCCGACCACATAACAATCCTCATCCGAGACCACCCCACCCAAAACTGGGGCCTCCGAGGCGGCCACCCAGCCTCCGACCTGGACCTGGGCTTCAACATCAACGTCTGAACCCTGATGATCACCTTGCAATTCCATCGCATGGGGAGCGGATGGTTATTGAGTCGATGGCGGTGGATGGGTTTATCGGTCGCAGTTTGTTACTGGGTTTCTAATGGGGGATGGTCGAGCTGGCGCGTTCGCTGGGGGCTGAGTTGACGCCGGAGTTGCTAGGGTCTGCCGTCCGCACGCATCCCGCGCAAGCAATCAAACGGCTCTGGCATTGTCTAGCTCGGTTCGGGCGGGTTGGTGGCTAGTTGGTCTCGGCGGCGGGTTAGGTAGGCAGTCTCGGCAGTGTTGCCGGCCAGCTCGATCGCTCTGTCGTACGCCGCGCGCGCCTCCCGGCTCTGCCCCGTCCGGCGCAACAGATCCGCCCGCGTCGCGTGGAAGGCGTGATAGCCGTCCAGCTTCTCGGTTAGCTTGTCGACCGTCGCCAGCCCGACCTCCGGGCCGTCGAGCTCGGCTACGGCGATTGCGCGATTCAGCTCGACGATCGGGGATGGGTCGATGCGGATCAGCTGGCCGTACAGCGCGACGACCTGCGACCAATCCGTGTCGCGCACATCCCGTGCAGACGTGTGTACGGCGTTGATCGCCGCGAGGATCTGATACCGCCCCGGCGCCACCCCGGCTGCCAACCGTTCGCGGACCAGCCGATGCCCCTCAGCCACCATCGTCGCGTCCCACGAGCCGCGATCCTGCTCGTCCAGCGACACCAGCTCGCCGCTCGCGGACACCCGCGCCGTACGACGGGCCTCGGTCAGCAGCATCAACGCGAGCAACCCCGCCACCTCACCGTCATCAGGCATCAGCGCACGTATGAGCCGCGTCAACCGGATCGCCTCGGACGTCAGCTCATGCCGCACCGGATCCGTATCAGCACTGGTCGCCAGATACCCCTCGTTGAACACGATGAACAACACAGTGAGTACGCCGGACACACGCCGGGGGAGATCCTCCGAATCGGGCACCCGGTAGGGGATCCGTGCCGCTTTGATCTTGGACTTCGCGCGGGTGATCCGCTGCCCCATCGCGGTCTCCTGCACCAGGAACGCGCGCGCGATCTCGGGCACGGTCAACCCGCCGACCATGCGCAGCGTCAGCGCGACCCGGGTCTCCATCGAGAGCGCCGGGTGGCAGCAGGTGAAGATCAGCCGGAGCCGTTCGTCGTCGATGACACCGAGAGGCTCGGGTGGTTCGTCGTACACCATCTGAGCCTCCTTGTGTTTGTCGTCGCGCTTGTTCTCGCGACGGAGCCGGTCGATGGCCTTGCGGTTGGCGGTGGTGGTCAGCCAGGCGCCGGGGTTCGGGGGTACGCCGTCGTCCGGCCACCGCTCGACGGCGGTCGCGAACGCCTCGGCGGCGGCCTCCTCGGCGACGTCCAGGTCGCCGAAACGTTTGGTCAGGGACGCGACCACCCGCGCCCACTCCTCGTGGTGGACGCGCGTGATCGCTTCCTGGACGTCGCTCACAGGAACGGCCGCACCTCGAGCCTGCGGTTGCACGCCTTCGACGCCTCGGTCACGAGCTCGCGGGCCGCGTCGAGGTCGGCAGCTTCCATGATCCAGAGGCCGGCGATGTACTCCTTCGACTCCAGGTACGGCCCGTCGGTGAAGATCGCCTCGGCGCCGCGGTTGTCGACGACGGTGGCCGCGCTGGGGGCCGCGAGCCCGCCGGCGAAGACCCAGTTGCCGTCGGCGATGATCCGTTCGTTGAACGCCGTGATGGCGGTCATCTCGTCGTCGGTCGCCGAATTGGTCTTGTCGTCGAGCACAGAAACCAGGAACTGCATCACGCATCATCTCCCGTGGTGAATTCTTCGGAAACCGTATCCGGTCCGCGATTCATTCGTCGGCGAACGGCCGTACTTCGAGTTTGCGGTTGCAGACCAGCGACGCTTCCGCGGCAAGTTTGAGCGCGACGTCGAGGTCCGCGGCCTCGATGATCCAGAGCCCGCCGAGATGCTCCTTCGACTCCAGATAAGGCCCGTCGGTGAAGATCGCCGCGTCGCCGCGGTTGTCGACAACGGTGGCTGTGGCGGGGGAGTCGAGACCGCCCACGAACACCAGGTACCCCTCGGCCCCGATCCGCTCGTTGAAGGCCTCGACGGCACCCGAACCGTCCTCGTCGTACCCAGTGCTCTCGTCATCGATGACAGACATCAGATACTTCATTCAGAACCATCTCCTTCGCTGTGGCGGCGTTCACCAGATCCACGAACGCCCGCCCACCGATCCGACAACCCTGTCCGAAGAAACTTTCGGAGCCGCCGGGGGAGAGCCACACCCTTGGTACGTTGCCCGCCATGCCCGACCCCATCAAGACCGAGCGCCTCGTACTGCGTGAACCCGAGGCCCGCGACCGTACGCCGGTCATCGAACTGTTCACGTCACCGGAAGTCGGCACCTACATCGGCGGCCCGCGCCCGCGTGACGAACTCGAGGCCGCCATCCCCGATGCTCCGAAGCGACGCCCTGGATTGTTCGTGGTGGAGCTCGACGGCGCGATGATCGGTTTCGTCACGCTCGACAAGCGGGACGCAGAACGCCCGCACGGCGGACAGGCTGAGCTCGGCTACATGTTCCTGCCGGATTCCTGGGGTCACGGGTATGCCGCTGAAGCATGTGCTGCAGCACTCGACTGGTTCGCCGACGTGCGTCCTGGCGAATCCGTCGTACTGACGACACAAACCGCGAACGCACGTTCGATGCGCGTCGCCGAGAAACTCGGCTTCACCGAACTCGACCGCTTCGAGGAGTACGGCGCCGAACAGTGGCTAGGGAAGTGGTCTCCAGCCGCTAGTTGACATAATGTCCATTATCGGCGCTTAAAGCACGGGGGCGGAACTGAGCTGGCCTATCCCGCCGTACCTGAGGTCTTCGGCGGAACGAAGACGCAGAATTCGTTTCCTTCTGGGTCAGCGAGAACGACCCAACGGAAGCCGTGTTCAGTGAGTTCGTTGGAGAGCCGCCGCGCGCCCAGCTGCTCCAGTTTTTCTAGCTCGGCCGGTAAGTCTTCCACCCGGAGGTCGAGGTGCATTCGATTTTTGCCCTGCTTGACTTCCGGGACTGCCTGCAGCAGCAGGGTCGGTGCTGAGCTGGGCGTGGTCAGGCTGAGATACGGCGGTGCGTCGAAGGCTCGTCGATACCCCAGTGGTCTAAGCACGTCCAGCCAGAATCCTGCTTGAGCTTCGGTGTCGATGCAGTCGAGTGTCACGACGATTTCCATCTCGGAACCGTACGCAACAGGGCCTGCCCCCGCGACAGACTTTCTGTTGCCCGCGCACTCGTCCGCGACTCGGCGGTCGGCTGGCACAGGCCCCGGGTGCTACTCCGGGCTCATCAACTGCCGTTCCTGCCAGTTACGGAAGGGCTACTTGTGTGAGGCAAGTAGCCCTTCCGTTGCGTTATCTGAGGCCGAAGGCCCGGATGATTGTCTGGCTGATGCCGCCGCCGTTGCGTTGCTTGGCGGTGACTCGTACCGAGACCTGGCTGGCGCGCGGTGGCGCCTGCAGGCGCGTGTCCCAGCTGCCGTTGTTCTCCTTCAGCTGCAGCCGTTGCCAGGTCGCGCCGTCGTCGTACGAGACCTCCAGATCGACCGAGACCACCGCGTCCTGCCGGGCGGTGCTGCCCAGCACCACCGGCTTGACGGTGAAGACCGAGTTCCGCTTCGCCCGTCCGGCCGCGTCGACGTCCACGCCGTAGTCGAGCTGGGCCAGCGGCAGCGGCTGGTTCTCCGCCTCGCCGGACGTGAAGCTCCACTCGGTGTGCGTGCTCGTCGAGTACGGCGTCAGCTCGGCGTTCCCGACGGTGTCGGCCACCAGCCGGTACGGCCGCTTCTCCGGCGCCAGGTCGCCGACGCCGAAGTCCGGCCGCGGGCCGTTGCCGACCAGCTTCTCGTCGCCCTGGTACAGCGCGAAGCTGCGCGTCATCAGCGAGTCGCCGCTGTGCGCGGACCCGCCGTCACCGAACCCGGCGATCATGCCGCCCATCGCGTTGCCGACCCGGTGCGGGAGCTCGAACTCGAGCATCCGCGGCCGCACGATCGGGCCGAACCAGCGCTGGCTCTGCACGCTGCGCGGCTGGTAGCTCGTGATGTCGGTGAATGTCGCCCAGCCGTTGATCGCGGCGTACTGCTGCCACTTGACGCCCGCCGACACCCAGTCCGTCCGGTGCCCCACCGCGGGCTTCGCCGGGAACCGCGGTACCCGGATCGACCCGAAGACGGCGTACGGGAACGCGGCCGGAAAGTACTCGTACGCCGGGCTGTCCTCGCGGCTCTCCAGGACCTGCTGCCCGTTCGTGGGAGCGAAGTCGTTCTCGATGCGGGCGAGGCTGCCGGGGTCCGTGGCCGCGGACGGGTCGTCCGGAACCTTGCCCTGGTGGTAGTCGACCAGGTCGTACAGGTACGACGGCACCGGGTTCGCCGCGACCGTCAGCTCGGTCCGGCGCGCGCTGAGCTTCTTGATCAGGACCTCGCCGTCGTCGACGGTGAGCGACGCCGTCGGGATCAGGCCGAGGGACTGGCCGTCCTCTCCCCCGTACCAGTCGTTGTAACGGCCGATACCGTCGTTGACCACGAGCAGCATGGCCGCGCCCGCGGCGTGCGCCGCGGCAGCCCGGTCCGCGGGCGGTACGTCGATGCTGTTGCGTACGACGACCGCCTTGCCGCGCGCGTCCAGACCGGCGTACTCGGCGGGCGTGCCGGTGCCGGCGAAGACAGCCGTGGCGCGCGTCGTGCCGGCGCGGAACGCCGGTGAGCCGGGCTGGACGAGCAGCGAGTCGTCGAGGCTGCGGCCGTCGTAGCTGATCGTCAACGGTGTCTGCTCGGCCCGGAACCGGGTGGTCAGCACGAAGCTGCCGGTGCGGACCTTGCTCTTCGTCGGCAGCGCCCAGAAGCTGTCGTAGTCCGGCGGCGGCATGAAGATCTCGTGCAGCGCCGACCTGTCGTCCGGGGTCGGCTGCGCCGAGGTGAACGACCGGAAGAGGTCGAACCTGCTCGTGGTGACGGTCGTCGGCTTGGGCGTGTCGACCTTGATCGGACGGCTCCGCGACGCGTCCAGGACGACGGTCCGGTCCGCGGTCAGGTCGACCTCGGGCGCGGTCAGGAAAGCCAGGCCGAGCGAGTGCGGGCCGTTGCTGCCGGGCACGTCCAGGGTCGAGACGATCGTGTACGAACCGGGCGCCCAGCGGCTGCTGAGCTTGCCGTCGGTTGCCCACAGTACGGTGGACTTCCCGTCCGCGCCGGTGACCTCGACCTCACCGCTGACCGGCTTGCCGGCCTGGTCCTTCAGCTGGACGGTGAGGTTGTACTTCTTCGGCTCGACGGCCAGGCCGACGGCCGTGTGCACGGTGCCGGTCGGAGAACTGGCGATGACCTGGGCGGCGTACTGGCCGGGAGCCAGTCCGTTCGGGTCCGCCGTGAAGCCGACCGTGGCGACGCTGAGCGCAGGCACTGTCACCTGCGTTGCTGCGAGGTGGAAGATCCCGGCGTGGTCGGTGGACAGCTGCAGGGTGATCGGCTGGTCCGTGGTGTTGCGGTAGCTGATCTGCCGCTCGACTGGTGTCCGGGCCGGCTTCGGTGACCACGGGACGAGCCCGGCGTCGACCGATCCGGTGGCGATGACCTGACCGTGCAGCGAGGCCGCCGCCACGTCGACGCGTCCGGTCCCCGCCTGGTACGGCGTGTACGCGGGCGTCAGCTTGCTGGTGCTCATCAGCGCGTCCTTGAGCTGCTGCCCGGTCCAGTCCGGGTGCTGCGCGGCGAGCAGGACGGCCGCCCCGGCGACGTGCGGAGCCGCCATCGACGTACCGCTGTCCGTCCGGTAGTAGCCCTCGCCGCCGTCGTTGATGTACTGCGATCGCGCGGCCAGCACGTCGACGCCGGGCGCGGTCAGGTCGGGCTTGAGGCCGTCGTCCATCAGCCGCGGGCCGACGCTGGAGAAGTCGGCCAGCTGGTCCGAACCGTCCACAGCCCCGACGGTCAGGGCGGCGTCCGCGGTCCCCGGTGAGCTGACGCTGTACGGGCTGCTCCCCGAGTTGCCCGCGGCAATCACGAACAAGGCACCAGTCTCGGCGCTCAGCTCGTTCACGGCCTGACTCAGCGGATCGTCCTGGGTGTGCCAGGCCGCCGTTCCCAGACTCATGTTGATCACCTTGGCGTGCTCGGTCCGCGCCGCCCACTCCATCCCGGCGATGATCCCGGAGATCGGGCCGGAGCCGCTGTCGCCGAGGACCTTGCCCACGATGAGATCCGCGTCCGGTGCGACGCCACGCTCCTTGCCGTCCGAGGCCGCGCCGGTACCGGCGACGGTCGACGCGGTGTGCGTGCCGTGACCGTTGCGGTCGACGACGTCCTGACCGGCTACGAAGCTCTTGGTCGCCACGATCCGCGGTGCCAGATCCGGGTGCCCCAGGTCGACACCGGAGTCCAGTACCGCGACCCGCACGCCCTTGCCGGTTACGCCGGCCGCCCACGCCGCGGGTGCGCCGATCTGAGTGGTGGTGTCGGCGAGCATCGTCTGCGCCTTGGTGTCGAGCCAGACCTTGCCGATCCCCGCCGCGAACGAGGGCGCCGCGGCGGCGGTCGCCTTCGCCTGCGGGCCGGTCTGCCCGGTCAGCGTCGACCAGAGCGCAGGCGCTTCCGCCTTCTCGGCCTTGACGGCCGCGCCGCCGACCGACGGCAGCTCGAGCGTGGTGGTCGTGCCCGGCAGCGCCGAGCGGCGCGCGGACTTGGCGGCCACGCCGGGCGAGCCAGTGACGACCAGCGGGAGGTTCTTGCTGCGGGCGTTGTCGTACCCCTGGGCCACCAGCTCGCTGACGTTGAACAGCTGCTTGTCGAGCTGCCCGGTCGCCAGGTACGGCATCGCGGCGCCGGGGTAGACGAACGTGTCGCCGCTCTCGACGCTGACCCGTACCGGTCCGGTCGACCGCGGGGCGCGTTCGACGGCCTGCACCGACACGGCGCGGCCGGGACCGGGCGCGACGGTGACCTTGTCGCCGGTGATCAGCGTGAGTTCGAGGGGTGTCTCCCCTGCCGCTGCGGCGCCGCCGGCGGTCGGGAGAGGTGGTGGAGGTTCGGCGCCGGCCGCCGTCGGAGTGGCAAGACCGGCGACCAGGAGAAGCGCAGCAGCCGGCACGAGCAGCCGACGGGCAGAAGAGAGCATGTGTCCTCCGGTGGTCTGGGTGACCGAAATCTGATCAGCACCGGAGACAGGAGTAAACGAATTGCCCGTTTTCGCCAGCACCACCACGATTTGGCAAAAATGGGCACACACTCAGGTCTGCTACACCGGCCGCTCCTTCTGCAGAAGCTGACTAGCTCATGAGCTGTTGTAGGCGGTCGGCGCTGGTGGTGTTGGCTGGGAGGAAGGTTTCGATTGCGAGGCTGGCGGCTGTTACTTCCAGTGGGGCGCCGATGGTGGCGATCAGGGTGAAGAGGCGGACCGGGCCGAGGCGGGTCTTGAGGTCGAGGGTGACCATCGGCTGCTGGGCCGCGGCTGTCGGCGGGGCGTCCGGCAGGTACGGCTCGACCTCGTCCAGGAGCTCGGCCAGAGCGTCGTCGGCGGTGTCGCGGCTCCGGCGTTTCAGTTGGTGGATGAGCGGGAGACTGCACGCGGCCGTCATCGACGAGATGCTCGGCAGGCCGCCGGGGTGCACCGACAGGCGCAGCATGTTCATCGGCGGCTTCAGCAAGTCAGGCGCCACGCCGGCCCACAGCAGCGACGCCGCAGCGTTCGCGTCGATCAGGTTCCACAGGCCGTCGACGATCAGCGCCGGGTTGGGCAGGTGAGCGTCGAGCAGCCGCCGGAGCGATTCGCGCAACGGCAGCATCGCCTCCGAGTTGTACGGCTGATCGAGATAGAGCGGCGCGAACCCGCCCGCCAGCAGCAGCCGGTTACGTTCACCGATCGGCAGGTCGAGATGGTTCGAAAGATGAACCAGCAGCTGACGACTCGGCTGCGCACGACCGGTCTCCACGAAGCTCAGATGCTTCGTCGAAACCTCGGCCTCGAGCGCCAACTCCAGCTGACTGAGTCGCCGAAGGACGCGCCAGAACCGCAGCAGTTCACCAACGGTCTGCGGCTCATCCAGGACTGTCATAACAACCTCAGGGTACGGCGCGAGGTGGCAACCAGCCATTAACAAGGAGGTAATTGAACCTCTCCCCCGGCGCCCCGGATCGTTGACGACATGAACCCCACATACACAGCAGTAGCAACCTCATCCGGCCGCGAGTCCCGCGCCGTCACCGCCGACGGGCAGCTCGACGTACACCTCGCCTTCCCCAAGGAAATGGGCGGAACCGGCGACGGTCTCAACCCCGAACAGCTCTTCGCCGCCGGCTGGGCGGCCTGTTTCTCCACGACGCTCGGCCTCATCGCCAAGGACCGCGGCCTGGATGCCAAGGACGTCGCCGTCACCGCGGAGGTCAGCCTGGTACCCGCGCCCGGCAGATTCGACCTGGCCGCCGTACTGCGGGTCGAGCTACCGGATCATCTCCACGGTGAACCCGGCAAGAAGTTGCTTGAGGCAACGCATGCCACCTGCCCCTACTCGCGGGCCGTCCAGGGCAACATCTCGGTAGACGTTATCGCCGAGTGACTCCTTGACCGGTCAGGATCTCGTGCAGGAGGTCGTGGCCCTGGGTGAAGTCCCACAGCTCGGCGTGGAGGCCGGCGGTGCGGGCGCCGGTGATGTTCCGGGAGGTGTCGTCGATGAACAGGATCGTCGACGGGTCGGCGCCGATGCGTTCCGCGGCGCGGGTGAAGAAGGCCGGATCCGGCTTGGCCACGCCGAGGTCGTACGAGTAGCAGCTGACGTCGAAGAGATCGTCGTACCCGAGGACCGTCCGCATGTGCTCGCCGCGGTAGCACTCCTGGTTGGTGCCGAGATGTACGCCGTACCCGCTGCTCTTCAACGCTCGTACGATCTCCAGCGACTCCTCGATCAGCACGATGTTCTTCCACACCGCGTCGTACACCTCGGTGGCCGGCGTGCTCACCCCGTACCGCACCAACGACGCCTCGAGCACCGGCATGTAGTCACCACGACCTGCGAGCATCGGCAGTTCGTCGGACCACGTCTCATGCAGGAAGTCCCGAGCCCGTTCCCCGACATACGGCTCCATCGCCGCATACCAACCACCGGGCAGATCCTGCAGCACCCCATCCGCATCGAACAACACATGCCGCACCACGGATTCAGCCATGCGAGCGATTCTGCACGAGTTTCACCTGGTGAGCATCGGGGTCTCGCAACCAAGCAAAGCGCAGCCGATTGTCCGTCGAATCAACCGGCGGTACGACGGACGTACCGCCGGCCGCCACTGCGTGGTCGTAGAAGGTGTCGACGTCGTCGCACCAGAAGACGATCTCGGTGGACGGCGTACCTGAGGGGGCCACGCCGAGGTCGACGAGCCCGTTCGCGACCTCGGCCGAGGTGAGGCCGATGCGGATGCCGGCGGCCTCGACCTCGACGTGCTGGATCGGGCCGGATGCCGGTGCCCGGAACGCTTCGGTCAGACCGAGGCGCTCGTAGAACGCCAAGCAGGCATCCACATCGGCGCAGAACAGATTGACCTGGACCTGAGCGATCATGCGGACGAGCTTAGGCGGGAACCAGCTCTGCTTCCTCTGTCGGCTGAGGTGCTTCCTCCACCGGGGCACCCGCTTCGGAAGCGGCGTCCTGTTGCTCGGGGTCGCCGTAGATGGCGGTGAGGTAGATCCTCGGCATCAGGCACATGGTGATCAGGACGGGTCCTGCAGGATGCCGAGGATGTTGCCGTCGGGGTCGGTCAAGGTCGCGACCAGGCGGCCGCCGCCGACGTCCTTCGGAGCGTCCTTCAGGGTGCCGCCGGCGGCGGTGATCTCGGCGATCTTCGCCTCGATGTCGGTGACGTGCCAGTACGCCGTCGGCGAGGTCATGTCGCTGTTCGGGACCAGGCCGATCTGCTGGCCCTCGGCCTCGAAGCCGACGTAGTACGGCGAGTCGGCCATCGGCTCGACACCGAGCAGCGCGGCGTACACCGGCTTGGCCTTCTCGAGGTCGGTGACCGGGTGCAGGATCGTCTTGACGCCTTGCGTGGAAGTCATTTCAGCATCTCCAAACTCGGGTTTCGCTTACTGACTGTCACGTTAGTCGGGCCGACTCGCCGGTGCTTCTCGATTCCTGACCGGTTAGCTCACGTACTCCGCGAGATGCTTCCCGGTCAGCGTCTTCGGCTTCTTGATCAGCTCCGCCGGAGTGCCCTCGAAGACGATCTTGCCGCCGTCGTGGCCGGCGCCCGGGCCGAGGTCGATGATCCAGTCGGCGTGCGCCATGACGGCCTGGTGGTGCTCGATGACGATGACGGATTTGCCGCCGTCAACGAGGCGATCCAGCAGCCCGAGCAGCTGCTCGACGTCAGCCAGGTGGAGACCGGTGGTGGGCTCGTCGAGGACGTAGATCCCGCCCTTCTCCCCCATGTGCGTCGCCAGCTTCAGCCGCTGCCGCTCACCGCCGGACAGCGTGGTCAACGGCTGGCCGAGCGAGACGTACCCGAGCCCGACGTCCGCGAGCCGCGCCAGGATCGCCGAAGCGGCCGGAGTCCGAGCGTCACCCTCGGTGAAGAACGGCAACGCCTCCGCCACCGGCATCGCGAGCACCTCCGCGATGTTCTTCCCGCCGAACGTGTACTCCAGTACGGCGGCCTGGAACCGCTTCCCCTCGCACTCCTCGCACGGCGACTCGACCGTCGCCATCACGCCGAGCTCGGTGTAGATGACGCCCGCGCCCTTACACGCCGGGCACGCGCCCTCGGAGTTCGCGCTGAACAGCGCCGGCTTCACCCCGTTCGCCTTCGCGAACGCCTTCCGGATCGGGTCGAGCAGCCCGGTGTACGTCGCCGGGTTGCTCCGCCGGGACCCACGAATCGCACCCTGATCGATCGCGACCACACCGTCACGATCGGCGATCGACCCGCGGATCAGCGAACTCTTCCCCGACCCCGCCACGCCGGTCACCACAACCAGCACGCCGAGCGGTACGTCGACATCCACGTCCTGCAGGTTGTTCGTCGAAGCCCCACGCACTTCGAGCGCGCCGGCCGCCGACCGGAACGACTCCTTCAACGAAGCGCGGTCGTCCAGATGCCGACCGGTCAGCGTCCCGCTGGTACGAAGCTTGTCGAGCGTCCCCTCGAACACCACCTCACCACCACCGGACCCGGCACCCGGGCCCAGGTCGATGACGTGGTCTGCGATCGCGATCGTCTCCGGCTTGTGCTCCACGACCAGCACCGTGTTGCCCTTGTCCCGCAACTGCAGCAGCAGGTCGTTCATCCGCTGGATGTCGTGCGGGTGCAGACCGATCGTCGGCTCGTCGAAGACGTACGTCACGTCGGTCAGCGACGACCCGAGGTGGCGGATCATCTTCGTCCGCTGCGCCTCACCGCCAGACAGCGTGCCCGCGGGCCGCTCCAGCGACAGGTACCCGAGCCCGATGTTCACGAACGAGTCGAGCGCCTCGCCGAGTGCCTTCAGCAACGGCGCGACCGACGGCTCCTTCACGTCCCGGATCCACGCGGCCAGGTCGGTGATCTGCATCGCGCACAGGTCCGCGATGTTCTTGCCCTTGATCTTCGAGGACCGGGCCTCGGCGCCGAGCCTGGTCCCGCCGCAGTCCGGGCAGGTCGTGAACGTCACCGCACGCTCGACGAACGCGCGGATATGCGGCTGCATCGCGTCGACGTCCTTGGACAGGAACGACCGCTGGATCGCCGGGATGATGCCGTTGTAGGTGAGGTTGATGCCCTCGACCTTGATCTTGGTCGGCTCCCGATGGAGCAGGTCGTGCAGTTCCTTCTTGGTGTACTTCTTGATCGGCTTGTCCATGTTGAAGAAGCCAGAGCCGCGGAAGATCCGCCCGTACCAGCCATCCATGCTGTAGCCCGGGATCGTCAGCGCACCCTCGGCCAGCGACTTGTTCTCGTCGTACAGCGCGGTCAGGTCGAAGTCGGTGACCGAGCCCATACCCTCACACCGCGGGCACATGCCGCCGGCGTACACCTGCTCGCGGACGACCTTCTTCTCGCCGGCGCCCTTGTCCGCGGTCATCGAGCCGGTCGCGGTCCGCTTCGGCACGTTGAACGAGTACGCCGTCGGCGGGCCGACATGCGGTTTCGCGATCCGGCTGAACAGGATCCGGAGCATCGCGTTCGCGTCGGTCGCCGTACCGACGGTGGAGCGCGGGTTCGCGCCCATCCGCTCCTGGTCGACGAGGATCGCGGTGGTCAGACCGTCGAGTACGTCGACCTCGGGGCGGCCCAGCGTCGGCATGAAGCCCTGCACGAACGCGCTGTACGTCTCGTTGATCAGCCGCTGCGACTCGGCCGCGATCGTGCCGAACACCAGCGAGCTCTTACCCGAGCCGGACACGCCGGTGAACGCGGTCAGCCGGCGCTTCGGGATCTCGACGCTGACGTCCTTCAGGTTGTTCACCCGTGCGCCGGTGACCCGGATCATGTCGTGGCTGTCGGCAACGTGTTCGTCGCGGCTCATGGCTGTTCTCCCCAGGGTCGGTTCAGGAGGCTTGGTTGATACGGACGTGGTTCCCGGCCGGGTCCCGGAACGCGCAGTCGCGGACGCCGTACGGCTGGTCCATCGGCTCCTGGATGACCTCGGCGTCGGTGGCCTGCAGCCGCTCGAACAGACCGTCGAGGTCGTCGGACTGCAGTACGACGGTGGCGTACGTGCCCTTCGCCATCATCTCGGCGATGGTACGGCGCTCGTCCTCGGTGAGCCCGGGATCGACGGCCGGCGGCGTGAGCACGATCGAGGTGTCCGGCTGCCCGGGCGGCCCGACCGTGATCCAGCGCATGCCCTCGTACCCGACGTCCAGCCGGACCTCGAAGCCGAGGAGGTCACGGTAGAAGCGGACGGACGCCTCGGGATCGGTGTGCGGCAGGAAGCTGGCGTGAATCTTGATCTCCATGGCGTCAAACTACGTGCCGGACGTGGGAGATGCTTCTCGATTCCTGATCGGTCGGGTCACCTGTTTCGCGACACACGACGGGATGCCGAGGGTGGCGTCGCCGGCGCGGTCCTTGTAGAGGCTCGGCGGCATCCCGACCAGCTCGGCGAAGCGGGTGCTGAACGTGCCCAGCGACTGACAGCCGACCGCGAAGCAGACGTCGGTGACGCTCATCCCGCCGCGCCGCAGCAGCATCATCGCCCGCTCGATCCGCCGCGTCATCAGATACCCGTACGGCGACTCTCCGTAAGCACGCTTGAACTCGCGGCTCAGATGCCCCGAGGACATGTGGGCACCACGGGCCAGCGCGTCGACGTCCAGCGGCTGCGCGTAATCCCGGTCGATCCGGTCCTTGACCCGCCGCAGCCGCGCCAGATCCGCGAGGCGCTGCTCATCCGTCGTACCACTACTCACGGTGTAGATCCTGCCAGGTCAGGCAACCGAAGTCACCCGCCGCGCTAGCGCGTCAACGGCGCGGCGCCGGTCTCCTTCACCGCAGACGCAGACGCAGCCGCAGCCGCGCCACCGCTCGCCGCCCGGGCGCCCGCGCCGTCGGTCCGCTCGCCCGCCGCCGCCACCCGCGGCGCAGCCTGAGCCCCGAGGGCTTGCTCGACAGTCCGCGCGAGCTCCTTGTCCGGGCGTGCCGCGATGCCCGCGTTCACCGCTTTCACACCGGCGTCGGCCGTCGCGTAGCCGAGGCGGTAGGCGAAGTTCTCGTCGGCGACGGCTTCGCTGCCGGCTACCTGGCCATCGGCGTACCGACCGTCGAGCAGTTGCCGGCTCATCGCGTTGCGTACGTCGCTGACCAGGTCGGGGTCGGGGTGATGCCAGCGTTCGCCGTGCTCACCAGGATCGGCGGAGGTGACGATCGAGGTGGCCGCTGTCTCGAGCGTCCGGTCGATGTCCCCGCGCGCCATGTGCATCCGGACGTTCGGCAGGAACTCGGTGTTGTCGATGTGGTAGCCCATGCGGCCGTTCTCGATGTACTCCTCGGCGAGCCGCTGGGCGAAACCGTCGGAGAGGTTGCCGAGCGGGCCTGACGGCAGGTTGGCCCAGCGCTCGTTGTTGTTCCCGCGCAGTCCCATGGCCGCCGCGGCGCTCGCGTTCATCACGGCATCGGACCAGTTGACCTCGCGACCGTCCTGCTCGAAGGCACGAAGCTGCATCGTGGCTCCGGTGGCATCGAGGGCCCGGCGCCACCAGGCGTCGTCGGACGGATTGCGGTACGAGCCTGGCTCGACGTACTGCTGTGACATCGGCGTCCTTCACGTAGTTCCAGATCGGCGACGACAAGATGTCACAGCAGTGGGTCAGCGGCCGGTGGTCCCGTCCACCTGTTCGCGGATGATGTCGGCATGGCCCGCGTGACGGGCGGTTTCGTTGATGACGGCGAGGACGGCCCAGCGGAGATTGTGGGTCTTCCCGTTGCGCGTGACCGGTGCCTCCGGGTCGCCGAGTTTGGCGATGATCTCGTTGGAGGTGGCGCAGGCGGCCTTGTAGTCGGCGCGGAGTGTCTTGAGCGATATCTCGGGATCGACCTGCATGGAGCGCTTGCCCCGGGAGGCCTTGCCGCCGGCGGCGATCTCTTCGATCCACAGCGACTCGACGAACGTCAGGTGCTGAACGAGCCCGGCCACGTTCGTCCCGGAGTCGACCGTACTGCGGCGCGCGTCCGCCTCGCTCAGGCCGGCCAGCTTCTTCAGTACGCCGGCCCGCAGCCCGTCGAGGGTCTCCACCAACTGTTCGAGTTCAGTCATGTCTTACATGGTCCGATCGTCGCGACCAGACCATGATGATCCGACATCGGCACCTTGAACCAGCCCGTGTCGTCCGAGCACCACCCGGGCTTGACGAACAGGTGGTCGATCCGGACGAACAGCGCCGCCCACCGACCGATCTGCGACGGCCGTCCCCATCCGTTCAGCATCGCGTCCGTCATCGGGTCGGCCAGCGCGCGGTAGTCGCGACCGCGGTCGGTCGTGTTCATATCGCCGGAGATCACCACCGGGTGGTCGTCGCGCGTCGCGCGCAGAGCGATCTGCTCGATCAGCCGGTGATGATTCGCGACCGTCGTCTCGTACGGAACCGTGTCCGCAGGCGCGTCCCACGAAGAACCGCCGGCCGTGTACCAGGGCTTCGGTACATGGACAGCGATCAGATCGAAGTCACCCGACGGCGCATGGACCCGCAGCATGTACCCCGGCAGATCCGGCCCAGGCTGCTCCAGCACCGTCAACGGCCAGCGGCTGAAGACACCGACCGCCGGACCGTTCCAGTACGCCACGTGCTCCGGGTACGCCTCGGACAACCGCTCGGTCAGCGGCTGTCCGATCTCCGAGATCACGAGTACGTCGGCCTTCTGCGCGATCAGGTTGTCCGCGCCTTCGAGCTCCCCGGCGCCGATGTTCGCCGCGGCGAACCGCACACCGCGGCTCGGGTCGACCGTCCCCGAACCGTGCGGGACCCACGGACCGACCGTACCCACGATCCCGACCAGCAGCGTCGACACGGCAAAAGCCACTGCGGCTCGGTGCCGTCGCCCGAGCACACCGACCACCAGCGCCACGATCAGCGCGAGCATCGGCAGCAGGATCGCCAGCACATCGGTCACCACGCCGAGCCGGTCCCGGAGCAAGAACCATGCCCACGGCAACAATCCGGCGATGACAATTCCGGTATAGCGCCCCATCCGAGACGGAGCACTCCCCACCCCTACCTCAGTCCCCTCCACCTGATCAGGCTATGTCACCGCACCTGAGAATCAGCTGGCCCAGTTCAGGTAGGCGACATTCGCAAGGAGCCAGCCGAAGCCGATGGCCTGCTGACCGTCGCGTTCCGGAGTCGGCTGGTAGCGGTTGTAGAGGGCGAGGCACTGGGCGTGGACCTGCGGGTCCCACGCGTTCGCCTGCATCCAGCGCGGCGCCTGCTGCGCGACCGACGGCGCGCCGACCGTGGTCCCGGCGACGGTGGTGTGGATGACCGGCAGCCCGTCGGCGTCCGTGGTCACCACGTTCTGGGTGAACGTCCGGGCGATCCGCGCCATGTCCTGCGCCGTGAACGCGAGCCGCGCCCGGTACGCCCGTACGGCGAACTCGACGTCGATCGCCCCGTGACTGATGTCCTCGAACTGGCGGGCCGGCCCAGCGGACGGCGTGAAGATCGAAACATCGGTCTCGGGATCGCCGGTCTTCACGAACCCGTCGTAGATGCGACCGCCGGTCGGCCAGTAGTGCCAGAGGTAGGCATCACCTGCGTCGACCGTGACCTGACCGGCTAGCATCCGGCCCATCGCGGCGACCTTCCGCCGGTATTCGCGGTCGTGGGTGGCCAGGGCGAGCTCGACCAGCGTCTGACCGAGACCGACCGATTGGTTGATCGGCTGCTCGCACCCGTCGTACGCGAGCGGCTGGCTCTTGGGCCAGATCAGGTACCCGCCGTCGCGGTACTCCCAGTCGTGGACCGCGACCGCCTCGCGGCAGGCGACGAGGTACTCGAGCGCCTTCCGCAGATACCGCCGGCGGAGGACCGGCGAGCTCAGCACGATCCGCGCGAAGCTCGCGATCGGGTACGTAATCATGCCGGTGTGGACGGCGAAGATCACCGGCTCGCAGCGCATCGTGTACGAACCGGGCTGGGGCACGTCGCCTGCTCGCGGAACTGCTCGCCGGTCGATCGCTGTCAGCTGCAGCGGTCCGGGCGCGGCCGCGTAGATCCGGCTGACCGCGTAGTCGGGGCTGGCCGAGTCGAGCGACAGGTCGGTGTGTGTGACCGTGCGGTTGTTGAAGGTGTTGACGAGCTGGACCGAGAACATGTCCGGTCGCGTCCCGGCGGTGACGGTGATCGTCGTGTCCTCCGCGTACGACAGGGCTTCGCGCAGATCGAGCAGCGGCTGACCGTTGCTGTCGGCAAGGGTTGCGTAGCCGGTGGTGTACGGGTGGTCCGCGCGCCAGGCGGGTAGTGACAGGCCGCGGTAGTCCTTGACGCCGCGTTTGTTGTCGCGGACCGCGAGGACCTGGTCGATGTTGTCGATCAGCCGGTCGAGGTAGTGCGTGTCGCGGTACTTCTCGTACATCCGGATCAGCCCGAGCAGCACGTATGACTGGCTCCAGGCCAGCATCCCCGAGCGGCCGTCGCGGTTGCTGTTGTCGTTCGGCTGGTCGGGCTGGCCGGGACCGCCCTGCTGGAAGAGCCGATCCCAGTCGTCGAAGGTCTTCCGGGCGGTGTAGTCGATCTCATCGGCGTACGCCGGGATCGCGGTGAGGCCGGAGGCGGCGACAGCACCGGCTGCGGTCAGGCGGAGAACGGCACGACGGGACGGGCGGATGTCGGGCATGGCGGGCGGCCTCCAGCTGATGATGGGCGGTCAGCAGGGGACCTACATTCTCCCGCAGGGAATCGATTTACGGCAGGTCGAGCGCGAGTGGTAAATCGTTGAGGAACTCGACCGCGTCGAACATCGCACCGGCCGACGCGACCCCTGCCGATCGCGTGTCACCCGCAAGAATCCGCCGTACGGCGTTGACCGCCAGCGGCGCCGAGATCGCGTAGATGTCCTGCCCGCGCGCTGTCGCCCGACGCTCCTCGCCGCCGGTCCGGACCCGGACGTCCACGACGAACGTCTGGTCCGATCGGCCCGTGTCGTCGACCGCAACCGGCGCCGGAGTATTCGCGTCCATCAGATCGCCGGCCGCCTCGACCGTCATGTAGGTGCGAACCTCGGGTACGGCGAGGTGGCTCGGGATCGTGACGACATCGGCCATCGTGAACTCCGGGATCACCCGACGCCGGCCGAGCGGCTCCGGGAAGATCCATTCCTCCTGCACCGGCTTGTCGTCGTGGAACTGCAGGACGCCACCGGTGAAACGCAGCCGGCGGCCGTTGCGCCGGTCATGCGAGACCTGGCCGGCGGCGCGCGTACCGGGCGTCGGGTGCCAGCTCGTCAGTCCGTAGGCGACGTGCACCTCGTCGGCGCTCGTCCGCTCCCCCAGCGCCGCGGTCGTCAGCAAGTCGCCGAGGCCGCCGTAGAACGCCATCGCCGGCACGACCGGGGTATCGCTGTGCCTGGCGTACGTCGACACGTTGGCCTCGATCTCGGCCGCCACATCGACGTACGGGATCCCCGCGCGGATGGCTGCGTCGATCACCGGATCCGCGGTGGCGGCGAACGGACCGGCGCAATTGATCACCGCGGCGGCGTTCTTCAGCGCCTGATCGAGGGCTTGCGGATCGTCGACCGAGGCCGGGCGGATCTCCAGGTCCCAGAGCGCTTCGAGCGCGCTGGAATTCCGGCCGGAGGCGATGACCGGCAGACCTTGGCGTAGCAGTTCCTCGACGACGAATCGGCCGGTGTGACCGGTTGCTCCATAGACAACGACAGCGTTCATACGTCGAGTCTCGCCGGACCGGATCGGCCATCGTGAGAGTCCGGAACGACACTGTTCGTACACTTTCGGACATGCACACTGTCGCGCTGGCCACCGCCGGGCATCTGTTGCACTTCGAGCTCGGCATCGCGTACGAGATCTTCGGCAACCCGCCACTCGGCGCCGACGAGTGGTACGACGTACGCCTGTGCGGCCCGAGATCGGTCCGGGTCGGCCCGTTCACCGTCGAACCCGACGACGGCCTGGACTACCTCGCCCAAGCAGACACCGTGATCGTCCCGGCCCTCGCGGACGTGGACGAGCCGCTATCACCCGAGCTGGTCGCCGCCGTCCTGGCGGCCTACGAGTCCGGGGCAAGAATCGCTTCGCTCTGCACGGGCGCCTTCGTCCTCGGCGCGGCCGGTCTGCTGGACGGCCGGCGAGCGACGACCCACTGGGGGCATGCGGACGCCCTCGCCGCCCGATATCCACAGGCGACGGTCGACCCCGACGTCCTCTACACCGACAACGGCAACATCCTCACCGCGGCCGGCAAAGCGGCCGCGGTCGACCTGTGCCTTCATCTCGTCCACCTCGATCACGGCGCGACGGTCGCGAACACGGTCGCCCGGCGTCTCGTCGTACCGCCGCATCGCGCCGGTGGACAGGCCCAGTTCGTGTCAACGCCGGTCCCGGTCAGCGGCGATCACACCCTCGCGGAGCTGCTCGCCTGGGTGCAGGAGCGGTTGGACCAGCCGTTGACGGTCACAGACCTGGCCCGACGCGCGAACACCAGCCCCCGCCACCTCGGCCGGCAGTTCCGCGCGGTGACCGGGCAGACGCCGCTGCAATGGCTCCTCACCCAACGAGTCCGCCGCGCCCAGCAGTTGCTCGAGGCCACCAACCACAGCATCGAATCGGTAGCCACCGCGACCGGCCTGGGCACCGCCACCACCCTCCGCCGCCAATTCAAACGCGTCGTCGGCATCCCGCCGAACACCTACAGAAGCTCGTTCCGCAGCCCGTAAGGTGATCGCCATGGAGGGGAACCGGCAGCTCGCGGAGCTGCGGGAGCTGATCGTCGGTGCGGCTGGGCACGAGAGAGCGATCGACGGGTTGTTGGTGTCGGTTGTCGACGCGCCGACACCGCCAACGGCCGGGCTCGCGTCGCCGACCTTCGCGCTGGTCGCGCAGGGGCGGAAGCGGCTGGCGCTCGGCGAGCAGGTGTTTGAGTACGGCGCCGGCGACTACGTGATCGTCTCCGTGGACCTGCCGGTCACAGGACACTTCGTCGAGGCCTCGAAGGAAGCGCCCTGCCTCGGCGTCGGGCTTGAGCTGCGACCTGAGCAGATCGCCTCGCTGCTCCTCGACGCGACCGAGAAGCCCGGCGCGGCCGTCCGCGGACTCACCATCGACCATGCGCCGGCCGAGCTGGTCGACGCGATGATCCGCCTGCTCCGACTGGTCCACCAACCCGACGATGCGCCCGTACTCGCGCCGCTCGTCCAACGCGAGATCCTCTGGCGGCTCCTCCGCAGCCCACAAGGCGCGGCCGTCCGCGAGATCGGGCTCGCCGACAGCAGCCTGTCGCACGTCGCCCGGGTCATCGGGTGGATCCGCAAGCACTACACCGAGCCGTTCCGGATCGAGGATCTGGCGTCGATGGCCGGCATGAGCACGTCGGCGTTCCACCGGCACTTCCGTACCGTCACCGAGCTGACCCCGATCCAGTTCCAGAAGAAGATCCGGCTGCACGAGGCACGGCTGCGGGTGGTCGGTCTCGGCGAGGACGTGACGAGCGCCGGGTACGCCGTGGGTTACGACAGCCCGTCCCAGTTCAGCCGCGAGTACCGCCGCGAGTTCGGTACGCCGCCATCTCGCGATCGAGCAGGATCGTGCAAGCCGGCGGGACAATTGATCTAACGGCATCGCCGTCCCAGCACGTCTACTGGAGTCGTACCTGTTACTGACCTAGTAGGAGTTGTGCACGATTATGCAAGTAGCTGTCATCACCGGCGGAAGCTCCGGCATCGGCCAGGGCGCGGCCTTCGAGATCGCCAAACGCGGTACGGCCGTCGTCGTCACCTACCACGGCGGCCGCGAACGGGGTCTCGACACGGTCGAGCGGATCGAGAAGGACGGCGGTACGGCGGTTGCGCTGCCGCTGGACGTGTCGCGGCCGGAGACGTTCGCGGAGTTCCGGGCCGCGCTGACCGGCGTACTGCAGGAATGGGACCGGACGACGTTCGACTTCCTCGTCAGCAACGCCGGCGTCGGGCAGCCTCCGGTGATGTTCGAGGAGACGACCGAGGAGCTGTTCGACCAGATGGTCAATGTCCATCTGAAGGGCCCGTACTTCCTCACCCAGACGCTCCTCCCGCTGATCGCCGACAACGGTTCGATCGTCTACACGACCAGCTCGTCCGCGCTCCAGTCGTCGCGGCCGTCACCCGGGTACTCCGTCTATGCGAGCGTGAAGGGTGCGCAGATCGTGCTCACCCGGTACCTCGCGAAGGAGCTGAGCGTCCGCGGGATCCGGGCCAACGCCGTCGCTCCTGGCGTGACCCGGACCCGCCTCGGCGGCGACGCGTTCTCCGAGCATCCCGAGTGGATTCCCCCGATCGCGGAACGGACCGCGCTCGGCCGGATCGGCGAGTCGGAGGATCTCGGCAAGGTCATCGCGTTCCTCGGCTCACCCGACTCGGGCTGGATCACCGCGCAGACCGTCGAGGCCTCGGGCGGTTACGAGCTCTGAGTCCAGGCGTCTCCCCAGCTCGTGCCGCGGGCGGCGCGATATGAGTCGGAGGACTTCGGCACGACCAGTTGCCGGGCGGCGCCGGCCGACGTACAGAGCTCTAGTACGACCTGTCCTTTCGGTCTGCCCGGTCTGCGGATCACCCGCGCCGGCGCAGGCCGGACCGGGGCGCGTGTCGCGACGAGGTAGCTGAATCTCTCTTCCTCGTAGTTGCGGGTGCCGTCCTTCAGCACGCGGTGCAGCTCGGTGCGGGGCAGGCGGGCGGCGAAGTGGCACCAATCCGTTGGGCACTCGCCTTGATGCGGGCACGGAGCCGCGATCGTGAAGCCGTGGTCGATCAACAGATCACGAGCTTGCAGCGTACGGCGGTGGCCGTGCGGCGTGCCTGGTTCGACGATGACGAGCGTGACCGCCGATGCTGCTGCGGACTCGACCAAGGCGTGACGGGCGCCGTCGGTCAGCTCGTTCAGCACATAGCCGATGGTGATGAGATCGGCGGACCCGCTCCAGTGGCGGAGGTCGGCGGAGGTCCACCGCCAGCTGTTGCCTGTGGCAAGTTGTTTGCCGAGAGCGATGGCGGCCGGATGGCGTTCGACGATCTCGGTGGCGATGGTCGGCCAGAGGGACGTGGAGGCCCATGCGGCGGCGCCGGTTCCACCGCCGAGGTCGAGGTGGGTGGTGAACGATGCGTCGACGTGTCGCTCAGCGGCCGACAGTGCGGCGTACAGCGCGCGGAAGGTCGCCGGCATGCGGATGACGGCGTACGCGAGCGCATCGAGGTGATCGCGCATCCCGGGAGCAGCGTCGTCGACCTGCTCGGTGCGGTAGCGGTGTGAGAGTGCGGCGACTCGGCGGTGTAGTTGGTGGTGCGGCACGCCGTCGACTGCGCGTGCGAGGGCAGCATGAAGTTGTGTGTCCATGGCGGACATGCGGAAGCTCCGGTTCGGTCGGCACGGAGTACGCGCTGGTATCAGCGCACACGTGATCCGCGGCCAGACGCCGCGACGCACCAACCGGTCCGGAGAAGAAGAGCTGTCAGAAGGCAGCAGAGGAGGGGATGGCGCGGAACCGGATAACCTTGCAAGCCATCATGCACCTCCTCGGATTGAGCCTGACGGTAGCAGAGCTGGTCCGAGCGCGCGGCCTATTTATCGGCCGTCCGACGTGCACAGACACACCTTGTTGCCCTGCGGGTCCGCGAGCACGATGAAGGCCGGCGCCTCGTCGTCGTACGCGATCTTGCCGCCGGCGGCGAGGCCGGCCTTGATGCGATCTGGGACGACCTCGGCCGGCAGCCAAAGATCCAGGTGGAACCGTTGCCGTGGAGTCGCGTGCGGAGAGGTCCCCTGGAACCAGATATTCGGAATCCGGCCGGTCGGGTCGAGGATGTCGTTGCCCTGGAACGAGTCTGTCGTGCCGGTGAGCACCGCCGCCCAGAACGGACCGATCTCGGGGAGGTCGGCCGTGTCCAGCGCGATCTCCAGCTGCGCCACGGCTGTCGGGTCGGCCGTCAGTCCATGCTCGGCCGCGATCGCGCTGATCTGCTGCGCGACCGCATCGTCGCGGCTGGACACGTCCACGAACGTCGCGCCGAGCCGCAACTCCGGCACCACCTCGGCCGACGAGCACGCCTCGCCGACGGCCTGCACGAACCGCGCTCCTTCGGCCAACGAGGAAGTCACGAACCTCGCCTGCTGCGCTTGAACCATCTTCCGCCAGTCCGCAAGCACCATGTTGTTCACCCACGCAGTATGGCGAGATCGCGCTCGGCGTACATCCGGTGATGCCACTCCTCACCCAGAATGCAGCCGAGGCACCGGCTGACCTCGAAGCTCTCCGACTCGGGATAGCCCGGCTCGGTCACCGGCACGGTCATCTCGCCCAGCTGCTCATCGGTCAACCCGGCGAACACCTCCCGCACGGTCCCCATCCGATCGGCCCGCAACGCAAGCACCTCGTCGAGCGACGGCCGTACGGCGCGATCGCGCGGAACCCCCGGTACGTCGGACATCTCGTCGTGCGGCAGATCCAGCGGGTCCCACGGAGCCGGATCGCCCAGCACAGCACGCCGTACCCAGGCATCCGTCGCGAAGACCAGGTGCCGCTGCGTCTCGATGAACGACCACTCGCCGTCGACGGACTCGTGCAGCAGCTCCTCCGGCATCGCCCGGGCACGCTCGACGGTCTCGGCCCACAACCGCTCGAGCAGCTCCCACGCCTCCCGGTACCCGTCGGCGTCGGCCGGGCTCATCTTCGCCCGATCCGGGTGCCGGCGGTTGAGCTCGGCATCGATCAGCGGTACGACGTCCACGCCCCACACGCGCAGGTTGTCGATATCTCCGTCGATCGACACATCCACCACCCGGGCCGCACGGATCGTCACCCCGGTCAGGTCGACCTTGTCGAACACCGCGTCGCGAAGCCGCACGTCCTCGAACCGTGCCCCGCTCAGATCCTGCTCCTTGAACTCAGCCACCCGTCCACCTTCCCGCGAGCGCGGCACGGACGACAAGACGTCCGATGTGACCAGGTCCGTGATAGACCTGCTGGCGATCACCGCCTTCTGATCGGAACGGAGCGGCATGTACCGCAGGCTCGTGCTCAAGTTGTCCGGGCAGGCGATCGCCGGCCCCGACGAGTTCGGATTCAACAGCGATCGGCTCACGCATCTCGCGAACGAGGTGATCGCGTTGCGTGCCACCGGCGTACAAGTCGCGGTGGTGGTCGGCGGCGGGAACGTGTTCCGCGGGAACCGGGCCGACGACTGGGGTATCGACCGGGTCGAGGCGGACAACATCGGCATGCTCGGCACCGTGATCAACGCGGTACTGCTCCGCGGGCGACTGGCTGCGCTCGGCGCACACGGCGTACGGCTGATGACGGCGATCCCAATTGACAACCTCGCCGAGCCGTACATCCGGCTCCGCGCACTCCGGCACCTGGAGAAGGGCTCGATCGTCCTGCTTGCGTGCGGCAACGGGCAGCCGTTCACCACCACCGACTACCCCTCGGTCCAGCGGGCCGTGGAACTGGAAGCCGACGCGCTGCTCGTCGCGAAGAACGGCACGGACGGCGTGTACGACGCCGACCCGAACAAGAACCCCGACGCGAAGCGCTTCGACCACCTCACCTACACCGAGGTCATCGACCGCGGGCTGGGCGTGATGGACCAGTCCGCCTTCATCCTCGCCCGCGACCACCACCTCCCCCTCCACGTCTTCGACATCGACCGCACCGGCGCCGCCTCCGCCATCGTCAACGGCACCCCGGTCGGGACAACCATCATCTGACGGAGGTTGTAGCAGTGCGCTAAATGGTTTGTCGCGGCCCGGCCTGAATTGGTGTACTCGAACGCGTACGAGCAGGTGCCTAGTAAGGAGTCCGTCATGCGACCTCGCTTCATGTCTGTTGCTGATCGGACTGTCACCTGTTCAAAGGACATGAAGCTGCGTGGAAGTACTGAATCTTGGGATCCTGGCGCATGTTGACGCCGGAAAGACCAGCCTGACCGAGCGGCTGCTGTACACCGCCGGAGTCATCGACGAGGTCGGTAGCGTCGACGACGGCAACACCCAGACCGACTCACTCGCGCTCGAACGCCAGCGCGGGATCACGATCAAGTCCGCTGTCGTCTCGTTCGCGATCGGCGACGTGACCGTCAACCTGATCGACACCCCGGGCCACCCGGACTTCATCGCGGAGGTGGAGCGCGCGCTGAGCGTGCTCGACGGCGCGGTCCTGGTGATCTCGGCCGTCGAGGGCGTCCAGGCGCAGACCCGCGTCCTGATGCGGACGCTCCAGCGGCTGCGCATCCCGACGCTGATCTTCGTCAACAAGCTCGACCGACCGGGTGCGCAGTACGACGGCGTGCTGCGTCAGATCGCGACGAAGCTGACCCCGGCGATCGTCCCGATGGGCGAGGCGACCCACCTCGGCACGCCCGAGGCGGCGTTCAAGCCGATCGTGCAGGAGGACGCCCTCCTCGAGGTCCTCACCGAGCAGGACGACGACCTGCTGGAGCGGTACGTCGACGGCGAGCCGCTCGCGCTGCACGAGGCGTTCACCGCCCAGACCCACCAAGCGCGAGTGCACCCGGTGTACTTCGGGTCGGCGATCACCGGCGCGGGTACGGAAGCCCTCACCGACGGCATCCGCGACCTACTCCCCCGCGCCCGCACGGACGGCAGCCAGCTCGACGGGTCCGTCTTCAAGGTCGAGCGCGGACCGGCAGGCGAGAAGATCGCGTACGTCCGGATGTTCTCGGGTACGGCGCACGTCCGCGACCGGATCCGCTTCGGCGAGAGCGACGCGAAGATCACCGCACTGCACGTGATCGGTGAAGGCCAGGCGAACGCCGTACCGGCAGGTCGGATCGGCAAGTTCTGGGGTCTGGCCGACGTCCAGATCGGTGACCGCATCACCGCAACCGACGACCCCGAGCCGCGGACGACCACGGCCTTCTTCGCGCCGCCGACCCTGGAGACCGTGATCTCGGCGCGGAAGCCGTCCGACAAGGGCAACCTGCGCGTCGCGCTCACCCAGCTCGCCGAGCAGGACCCGTTGATCAACCTGCGCCAGGACGACCTCCGCCAGGAGACCTACGTATCGCTGTACGGCGAGGTGCAGAAGGAGGTCATCGAGACGACACTGGCGACCGAGTTCGGGCTCGAGGTCGACTTCCGCGAGACGACCACGATCTGCATCGAGCGACTCGTCGGTACCGGCGCGGCGGTCGAGTTCAACAAGAAGGACGCGAACCCGTTCCTCGCCACCATCGGGTTGCGCGTCGAACCGGCACCGGTCAACGCCGGCGTCAGCTTCGAACTCCAGGTCGAGCTCGGCTCGATGCCGTACGCGTTCATCAAGGCCGTCGAGGAGACGGTCCGCGAGACGCTGCACCAGGGCGTCCACGGCTGGCAGATCCCTGACGCGCACGTCGTGATGACGCACTCGGGGTACTCCGCCCGCCAGAGCCACGCGCATGCGGTGTTCGACAAGAGCATGTCCAGCACGGCCGGCGACTTCCGCAACCTCACCCCGCTGGTCCTGATGACGGCGCTCCAGGAAGCAGGCACGACGGTGCACGAGCCGATGCACCACTTCCAGCTGGAGCTCCCGACCGACACCACGCGCGCCGTCCTCGCGGCCCTCGCACGTCTCCGGGCGATCCCGCAGGTCCCGGCGCTCGCCGCGGAAACCTCAACCCTGGAAGGAGAAATCCCCGCGGCCGCCGTGTACGAGCTCGAGCAGCAACTTCCTGCCCTCACCCGCGGCGAAGGAGTCCTGGAGTCGGCGTTCGAGCGGTACCACCCCGTCACCGGCCCGATCCCGGAACGCCCGCGCACCGACCACGACCCGCTCCACCGCCGCGAGTACCTGCTGCACATTCAGCGCCGGGTATAGGTGCCGTGCACAACGGTCGCGCCGAGATCGTCGTCCTCGACGATCTCGGCGTCCAGACCGTGCCCGACCATCACGTCGAGCGCGACCGGCGCCTGACGTTCACTCGTCTCGACGAAGAAGTGACCGCCCGGCGCCAGCCAATCCGTCGCCTCACTCGCCACCCGCCGGAAGACCGCGAGCCCGTCCGAACCGCCGTCCAACGTGACATGCGGTTCGTACAACCGAGCCTCGGCCGGCAGCAGACGGATCTCGTCCGTCGGCACATACGGGACGTTGGACAGCAGTACGTCGACCCGCCCACGCAACCGCTCCGGCAACGCGGCGTACAGATCACCCTGATACACCGTCCCGCCGAACGGCAGCAGGTTGCGCCGCGCGCACTCGACCGCAGCCGGCTCGATGTCCGCGGCGTACAAACTCACCTCACGCTGAGCCGCGACCGCCGCGCCGAGAGCGCCCGTGCCACAGGCCAGATCCACCACGACCGCTCCCGCCGCGGTGACCCGCAACGCCTCCGCCACCAAGAACTCCGTACGGCGGCGCGGGATGAACACCCCGTTGTCGACCGCGATCCGCAACCCACAGAACGACGCCCAGCCCACGACGTACTCCAACGGCAGCCCGGCGACCCGCTGGTCGACCATGGATGCCAACTCGGCCTCGTCCCGGGCGGACTCCGCGATCAGTGCCGCCTCGTCCTCGGCGAACACAGATCCCGACGCACGCAGTCGCTCAACAACAGTGGTCACAGGACAGTTCTATCCGAAAGCGTTCACCCCCGTGAGCTCGGCCGAGACCGTCCACAGCCGCGCCGCCGACACCGGGTCGATCGCATACGGCCGTACGCCGGGAGCGTCGTCGGTCGACACCTCCGCGATCTCACAGTCCTCGCAGAACACGCCACCGAGCCCGTCGAGCTGCGGCGACGTCGCGGCCCACACCTGTGTCGCGGCGCCCTGCGCCGGACTCTTGAACGCCGTGCTGAGCGGATTGCCGTCCTCGTCGATCCAGCCGAAGTCGACCATCTCTTGCTTCTCGAGGTGCCGCTGCAACGGCGTCAGGATCCCGCCCGGGTGCAGCGCGAACGCCCGCACGCCGGAATCCTTGCCGAGGGCATCGAGCTGGACCGCGAACAGCACGTTGGCCGTCTTCGCCTGCCCGTACGCCTGCCACTTGTCGTACCCCTGCCGGAACTCCAGGTCGTCCCAGCGGATGTCCGACCGGCGATGCCCGGTCGACGACACCGACACGACCCGCGCGCCGCCGTCGGCCACGAGCGCCGGCCACAACCGGTTCACCAGCGCGAAGTGACCCAGGTGGTTGGTCGCGAACTGCGCCTCCCAGCCCGGACCGACCCGTGTCTCCGGGGCGGCCATGATCGCGGCGTTGTCGATCATGATGTCGACCGACCGCCCAGATGCGAGGAACCGGTCCGCGAACGCCTTCACGCTGTCCAGGTCGCCAAGATCCAGCTCGTCGATCTCGACATCATCGACCCCGGCCAGCGCCTCCCGCGCCGCATCCGGACGACGGGCCGGTACGACGACGTGTGCGCCGGCCTTGGTCAGCGCCTTGGTGGTCTCCAGACCGAGACCGGAGTATCCGCCGGTGACGATCGCCAGCTTGCCGGTCAGGTCGATCCCGGCGAGGACCTCGTCCGCGGTGCTGTCGTGCCCGAAACCCGAGCCGATCTTGTGTTGTTCACCCATGGTGAGCAGCCTATGAATTAGAGTGCGCTCAAAGTCAAGCCCCGAGGTGCGGATCCTGCCGCAACGACTCCGCCAACCGCTGCAGCGCCGGGTTCGGATTGTCCGGGCTCCAGCACGCGTGCAGCGTCACCGAGTGCGCATCGGCCGCATCCAGTTCGCGGTACCGGACGCCCTCGACGCCCATCGCCATGATCGACCGCGGGATCAAGGCACATCCGAGACCGGCCCGCACCAGCGCGAGCATCGTCGGCACCTGCGAGGCGAGCTGACTCACGGCGTACCGATCCATCCCGATCATCGCCGCACAGATGTCATGCAAGTACTGCGAACCCTCCGGGCTGTACCCGATGTAGTCGTCGGTCGCATCCACCAGGGCGACCGGCCCGTCCCCGTCGGCCAGCGGATGCGATGCCGGTACGGCGAGCACCAGGTCCTCCGAATGCACGAGCATCGACTCGAACTGTGCCGGGATCGGCGGCCGGACGAGACCGAGGTCGATCTCCAGGTTCGCCAGCGCCTCGAACTGCGCCGGGCTGACGAGCTCGGTCAGCTCGGCCGTCACCCCGGGCGTGCGCTTGCCGACCATGGTCAGGAAGTCCGCGAGTACGGCGTACGCCCCGATCGCGGTGAACGCGAGCCGCAGCGTCCCGGTCGTCCCGTCGGCCGCGCGGCGGGTTGCCTCCGGAGCGACCTCGAGCAGCGCGAGGACCCGGCGGGCGTGCTCGAGGAACACGTCGCCGGCCGCGGTCAGCCGTACGCCGCGGCCGGTGCGGTCGAACAGCCGGACGTCGAGGCTGCGTTCGAGGCCCTGGATCTGGCGGGTCAGCGGCGGCTGGGTCAGGTTGAGCCGCTGGGCAGCTCGGCCGTAGTGCAGTTCCTCGGCGACTGCGACGAATCCGCGGAGTTGCTGGAGCGACATGTCCATGCGTGCACGGTATCGGTTCATGCGCAATCGGGCTTGGACCTGCATAACGGAATGCGCTTACCGTCATGCCATGCCGAAACTCGCCGCACTCTTCTCACCCGAACGTGCCGCCGATGTCGTCGACGCGAACACTCGACAGCTGCTCGAGGACCGTTTCGAGGTGCTCTGGGCAACGTCGGAGCACGCCGCCGGCCCCGGATCCGCCGCGAAACCGCCGGCCCTCGATCCGGCCGCCGTACCTGAGCTGGCCGCCGGCGCCGACGTCCTGCTCACCAGCTGGGGTACGCCGCACCTCGGCAAGGAGCTGTGGTCGGACGGCAACGGTCCGAAGGTCGTCGCGCACGCGGCCGGCACCGTCAAGAACCTGATCGACCCGGTGATCCTCGACCAAGGTGTCGCGGTCTTCTCGGCAGGTCCGCGGATCGCTTGGTCGGTCGGTGAGTACTGCCTCGCGTCGATGCTCACGCTGGCGCGGCGGCTGCCCCGGTTCGACGGCGCGGTCCGCGCGGGCGGGTGGAAGCAGACGGAGTACCGCGGTCATGAACTGGCCGGCGCGAAGGTCGGCATCATCGGCGCGAGCAGCACCGCGCGGGCGTTGATCACGCTGCTGAAGCCGTTCGGCTGCGACCTGGCCGTCTACGACCCGTACCTGACGGCCGAGCGCGCCGGCGAACTCGGCGTACGGACGACGACGCTCGAGGACGCGGCCAGCGGGCCGTTCCTCAGCATCCACGTTCCGAACGTGCCGGAGACGAAGGGCATGATCACCCGCGCCCTGATCGAGAACCTGCCGAACGGCGCGGTCGTCGTGAACTCTTCCCGCGGACCGGCCATCGATCAACAAGCGTTGCTCGAGCACGCGCTCGACGGGCGGATCTACGCGGCGCTCGACGTCTACGACCCCGAACCACCGCAGTTCGACGCGAAGACGCTCGCGGCCTCGAATCTCCTGCTCACGCCCCATATCGCTGGTGACACCGCGGAGGGGCACCTCGCGCTCGCTGGCTACGTGCTCAAGGACGCACTGCAGTGGCTCGACAACGGCACTCGCGGACCGAGCTTCGTCGATCCCGCGTCGTGGTCGATCGCGGCGTGAGAGGAACGGCCATGTCACGCATTACCCAGGTTGAGGTCTTCCCGGTCGCGGTGCCGTTCGCGCGCCGGTTCGTACTCGGCAGCGGCGCGGTCGGCTCCCCCGATGCGGCGCCCGATCAGGCGGGCGCGGTGATCTTCGTGAAGCTGACCACCGAGGACGGCGTTGTCGGCTGGGGTGAGCAGCGCGCGCTGCCGAGCTGGAGCTACGAGACGGCCGAGACGATGGCGGTCGTGATCCGGCGGCATCTCACGCCGATCCTGCTCGAGCTCACGCCGTTCGATGTCGAGCTGTTCCATCAGCGCGCAGCCAAGCGGCTCAGCCCGGCGGTGTCGAACGGGTTCCCGTTCGCCCGGGCGGCGATCGATGTCGCGATGCACGACGCGGCGGGCAAGCTGGCCGGCGTACCTGTGCATGCGCTGCTCGGCGGGAAGATCCACGACGAGATCCCGCTCTGCTCGGCGATCGGGGTCGGGGACCAGGACGCCGTACGTGAGCATGCGATCCAGTCGTCGGACTATGCGGCGTACAAGGTCAAGATCGGCGGCGATCTGGATGCGGACACCGCCGCGATCGAGACCGTTGCAGAGGTTGCCGACGGCAAGCCACTCTGGCTCGACGCGAACCAGTCCTATCGGCCCAGCGCGCTCAGGCAGCTGCGCGACCGGACCGCGGGCATCCGTACGATTCATTGCATCGAGCAACCGGTGCCGAGTACCGACACGCTGGCCATGGCGCGGCTGCGCGAGCTGATCGACCTGCCGATCGCGATCGACGAAGGCAGCTTCTCCGCGCAGGACCTGGCGCGCGCGATCCGGCTCAACGCCGCCGACCTGGTCGTCGTCAAGGTCTGCAAGTCCGGCGGACTGCGCAACGCACTGAAGACCGCCCAGACCGCGCTCGCCGGCGGTCTCGAGATTCTCGCCAGCGGCCTGACCGACTGCGGAGTCGCGTTCGCCGCCGCACTGCACGTGTTCAGTCAGCTCGAGCTCGCCCTGCCCGCCGAGCTCAACGGGCCGGAGCTGCTGACCGATCTGTACGTCGAGGGGCTGAGCATCACCAAGGCCGTCGCCACGGTCCCCACCGCCCCTGGATTGGGCGTCGAGGTCGACGAGGAACGCATCCGCGCGGAGTCGATCGACCTGCTCTACCGGTGAGGAGAACCATGCAAACAAAGCTGTCCCGCCGCGGCTTCCTCGGGATGACCGGCTTCGCCGGACTCGGGATCGCCGCGGCCGGAACCCTGGCCGGGTGCTCGTCCGGGCCGCCGTCCGGTGCCGCCACCTGGTCGATGTGGTCCAGCAGTGCCGCCGAGAAGAAGGTCTGGGACGACTTCGGCAAGTACGTCGAGCAGCAGCTCAAGGTCAAGTCGGTCGCCAGCCTCACGCCGTCCCCCAGCTACCCGACCAAGCTCGACCTCCAACTCGTCAGCGGTACGGCGAGCCTGGTGACCGCGCTCAACGGCACGCTGATCCCGACGTACGCCGCCCGTGGCGCGCACCGGCCGCTCGACGACCTGATCGCCAACGACCCGGATTTCACGCTGGACGACTTCTACCAGACCAGCAGAAGCATCAGCAGCTTCAACGGCAAGACCTACGCGATCGGCTTCGACGTCGCGCCGACGGTCATGTACTACAACAAGGACCTGCTGAAGAAGCAGGGCATCCCGTTGCCGTCGCCGACCGAGCCGATGTCCTGGGCAACGTTCCGGGATCTCTGCAAGCAGCTCACCAAACCCGGCCAGCAGTACGGCTTCACCTGCGCGCCCGCCATCGACGACCTGGTGTCCTGGATCTACTGCGCGGGCGGCAACGTGATGAGCGACGACGGCAGCCGCAGCACGCTGGGTGATCCGGAAGCGATGGAGGCACTGCAGTACGTCATCGACCTCTTCGTCAAGGACAAGGTCACGCCGCCGATCAAGAACCTCGTCACCGAGAGCTCGCTGTCGAACTTCATGCAGGGCAATGTCGCGTTCATGCAGAACGGCCCGTGGCAGGTCGTCAACGCTCGCAAGGCAAAGTTCGACTGGGACATCATTCCGTTCCCGGCCGGGGCTGCCGGGAGCAAGCCGCGGGTCTCGGGATCCAGCTTCGCGATTCCATCGGGGGTGCGCGATGGTGCCGAGCTCGACCTCGCGTGGAAGCTGATGAAGACCCTGACCAGCACCGGCGCACTCGACATCTACGCCAAGGCCGGCCGCAACAACCCGGCCAGGCTCAGCGCCGGCAGCGCGTTCCAGCCGCCGCCGGACAACCTCGGCATCGTCCAGCAGATCCTGGCCGGCAAGCTCGCCGGCGGTCACGCCTTCGACGTCACCACGAACTGGAACCAGGTCAAGCAGTTGCTCGGTCAGGATCTGCCCCGGACCTTCCTCGGCCAGGTCAGCGTCCCGGACGCGATCAACGGGCTCACCCCGCGCCTCGACATCCTGATGCGCCAGCACCTCGACACCGTCCGCCAAGCCACCGCCAGGAAGGGGTGAACCCCATGGCCGTCGATACCGCACCTGCGGTCACCGCCCTGCCACCAACCCCTCAGCCGTCCAAACCCACTCCCCGATGGCGCAGCCGCGAAGCGCTGACCGCCTGGCTGTTCATCCTGCCCAGCCTGATCGGCTTCCTGATCTTCACCGCCGGACCGGTCGTTGCCGCGGGCGTCATCTCGCTGCTCAACTGGAACCTGTTCAGCGCACCGACCTGGGCCGGCCTGCACAACTTCGCCCGCCTCGGCCCCGACCCGACGTTCTGGTCCGCCCTCGGCAACACCGCGTACTTCACCTTGGTCAGCGTGCCGCTCACGATCGTCGTCAGCCTCGCCCTCGCGCTCCTGCTCAACCAGGGCGTACGCCGGGTCGCCGTCTTCCGGTCGCTGCTGCTGTTGCCGTACGCAACCATCACGGTGGCGGTGGCGTTCGTCTGGATCTGGCTCTACATCCCGCACGACGGCCTGGTGAACGCCGTGCTCGGCTGGTTCGGCATCAACGGACCGGCATGGCTGATCTCGGACAACTGGGCGATGCCCGCCCTGATCCTGATGAGCGTCTGGAAGAGCTTCGGCTTCGGCATGGTCGTCTTCCTCGCCGGCCTCCAGGCGATCCCGCAACAGCTCTACGAAGCCGGCCGCGTGGACGGTACGTCGCCCTGGAACAGCTTCCGCCACATCACACTGCCCATGCTCTCCCCCGCTTTGTTCTTCGTCATCGTCACGTCGGTGATCGGATCGTTCCAGGTCTTCGACCAGGCACTGATCATGACGAACGGCGGACCGGGTACCCGCACCACCACGCTGGTCATGTACATCTACCGGACCGGCTTCGAGAACTACGACCAGGGGTACGCCGCGGCGCAGTCGCTGGTGCTGTTCGCGTTCATCGTCGTCATCACCACCGGCCAGTTCCTCTTCCAGCGCAAGTTGGTGCACTATGACAACTGATGCCCGCCGCAAGCTGATCGTCTTCGCGTGCTTCCTGGTCACCGCGCTCACGCTGATCCCGGTCGTGATGATGGTGCTGGTCGCGTTCCAGTCCGACGCCGAATCGATGGCGGCCAAGCCGTCGTTCTGGCCGAGCAGCTGGCACCCCGAGAACCTCACCCGCGCGTTCGACCTCGTCCCGCTCGGCAAGTACCTGCTCAACACGATCTACTTCGCCGGCGGTACGACGATCCTCGAAACGGTCACCGCTGCGCTCGCGGCATACGCGTTCGCACGGCTGAACTTCCCAGGCCGGAGCTGGCTGTTCGGGATCTACCTGGCCACGCTGATGATCCCGTCGCAGGTGACGCTGATCCCGCAGTTCGTGCTGGTCGCGAAGCTGCACGGCATCGACACCTGGCCCGGGATGATCCTGCCGCACGCGTTCACCGCGATCGGGGTGTTCCTGCTGCGGCAGTTCTTCCTCGGCATCCCGCGCGACTACGAGGAGGCAGCCCGGCTGGACGGTGCGAACCGTTGGCAGGCATTCGTCCGGGTCATCGTGCCGCTCGCAGTACCAGCGATCGCGACGCTCGCCGTGTTCAAGTTCATCGGCCAGTGGAACAACCTGCTCTGGCCGCTCGTCATCTCCAACAGCGACGCGACCCGCACGGCGGCCGTCGGCCTGCAGGTCTTCCAGGACACCAACGGCACCCAGTGGAACTTGTTGCTGATGGCAGCGACCGTCACCACGATCCCGCTGATCGTCCTGTTCTTCCTCACCCAACGCTGGTTCGTCCGAGGTATCACCATGAGTGGTCTAGGAGGTCGCTGAACAATGACCTATCTGTGGTCCGTCTTCACCAAGCCCTGGTCCGGCCTTCCCGGCGACGAGCTCGGCCGGCTCGTCGCAGGCATCGGCTTCAGCGGCGCCGAGATCCCGGTCCGCGACACGGCGTACGTCACGCCGGCGAACGCCAGTGTCGAGCTGCCGAAGTTCACCGCGCAGTTGCGGGCCGAGGGCATCGAACCGATCAGCGTCGCGAGCGACCTGTCCGAGCAGGTGTTCGCAGCCTGCGCGGAGGCCGGTGTGCCGATGATCCGGATCATGGCCGAGCTCGGCCCCGACGGGTACGCCGCTTCCGTGCAGCGCAACCGCGCTCTCCTTGAGCAGGCGGTCCCACTGACCGAGCGGTACGACGTGCAGGTCGGCGTACAGCCGCATCATGGAAGGTTCGTGTCGTCGACGCTCGGCGTACTGCAACTGCTCGAAGGACTGCCCGATCGATACAGGCTCGTGTGGGACGCGGCGCACGATGCGCTGGCCGGTGATCATCCCGCGGTGACGCTCGAGCTCGGCGCGGAGCGCCTCGGGATCGTGAACCTGAAGAACGTGCACTACCTGCGGACGGACGCCGGCTGGAAGACGAACTTCGTGGAGGCCGAGGACGGTCTCGCCGACTGGCCGGCCGCCTTCGCCGCACTGGAGAAGGTCGGGTACGCGGGCCCGATCTGCCTGACAGGTCAGTACTCCGATCCCGACGTGCCGGTGGAAGAGCGGCTGAAAAGAGACCTGCGCTTCGCTGTCACATCGGCCGCGCAGCATCCGTCAAGGGAGTGAATGGCAACTAAACCACGAACCCTGATGGAGAACCTCCCATGCAAGCACGGATGACGAACCCCGCGGAGATCCTGCCGGACGCCACCAAGGGCATTCAGAACATCTACAAGGCGATCGGCCAGTCCGGTACGGACGGCAAGATCCTCGAGCTCGTGCACCTGCGGGCCAGCCAGATCAACGGTTGCTCGCCCTGTGTGTTCGGCGGGATCAAGTCGGCGCTGAAGAACGGCGAGACCGACGAGCGGCTGCACCAGGTCGCCGCCTGGCGGGAGTCCGACCTGTTCACCGACGGCGAGCGGGCCGCACTCGAGATGGCGGAGGCCGCGACCCGGCTGGCCGACAACCCGACCGCGGTCAGTGACGAGATCTGGGCCGAGGCGGAAAAGCACTTCGGCGAGAAGGAACTGTCGGCGATCGTGCTGATGATCGCGCTCACCAACATGTTCAACCGGATCAACACCACCGTGCGTCAGCCGGCCGGCGCCACCTGGTAGTTCGATAGCGTGAGCCCCGGATGTCGAGAAGACGTCCGGGGCTCCGACGTACCGGGTGAATGGAGGCACGCGATGAAATACATGCTGCTGATCTACGGAAACGAAGAAACCTGGGACACCCTGCACGCCGAGGGAATCGAGCAAGTGCTTGACCAGCACCGCGCCCTCTCCGAGGAGCTCGAGGCAAAAGGCGAGCTCGTCGACGGAATGGGCCTCACCACCGCGAACGCCCGGGTGATCAGGGTCCACGACGGCGTCCCCGCCGTCACCGACGGCCCCTTCACCGAAGCCAAGGAAGTCCTGGCCGGCTACTACATCCTCAACTGCACCCTCGACCGCGCCACCGAGATCGCCGCCCGCCTGCCCGAGGCGCCGTACTCCCCGATCGAGATCCGCGAGTTCTCGGATCCGATGGAATCGTAGGGACTTGCCGGCCTCAGCTGGGCGTCGACACCTGAGACCGGCGAGTCACTGACTCAGACCGTTGACGTCCGGACAAGCTCGCGCGAAGCGAGGATGACCCCACCTGAGGCAGGCTGGTCACCCATGCCCCGGCCACCTTGGACGAAAACAGTGCTACCAGGCGCAGGCAGCGTGACACCCTCGCCAAGTCGCAGCGTGGTCGTCATTCCATTGCTCAACCTGAGCATCGCCACGCGTCGCGGACGCACCGGGCTGATCGACGAGCTCACCTCGTGGATGCCGGTACAAACCGCCGGTTGGATCGCAGCTCGTCCGAGCCCCGCATTGCCGTGACTCCTCACATCACGGCACTGCTCGGCGAGCCTTCTCATCGCTGACACACTTCCCCCTTCTCATCGTGAACTGCCCCCGAGTGGCGGTGGACGCGGTCGCACGACCGCACACTCCCCGTCCTTCCCGCACCCGGAAACGACGCGGAAGTGATCAAGCAACCCTTGCTGAGAGTGACGACGTTTTCAAGGGATCGTGATCGGAATCCCGAGTTCCGGAACTGCTGTCCACGAAAACCTCCGAGACCTACTGACAACTACTGACCACCGAAGCCGGTGGTCGCAATCCCCTTGATGATCTGGCGCTGGAAGAACAGGAAGACGACAACCAGCGGCAGCGCGGCGAGAATCGCGGACGCCATGTTCTGCGCGTATTGCAGCCCATAAGCACTCTTCACCGTCTGCAGTCCGACCGGCAACGTCATCAGGTGCGCGTCGGTCGTCACGATGAACGGCCACAAGAAGTTGTTCCACGCACCGATGAACACGAAGATCGCTACCGCGGCAAGGATCGGCCGCGACAACGGCAGCACGATCGACCAGAACACCCGCAGCCGGCCGGCGCCGTCGACCCGGGCCGCCTCTTCCAGCTCGACCGGGATCTGGTCGAAGAAACGCTTGAGAATCAGCACCATCGCAGGCGCGAACGACTGCGGCAGGATGATGCCCCAGTACGTGTCGACCAGGTTGAACGCGAGCATCTGCCGGAACAACGGCACGATCAGCAACTGCGGCGGGATGATGATCGCCGCGATGATCGCGGCGTACAACCAACGTTTGCCCTTGAAGTTCACCCGCGAGAACGCGTACCCGGCCAGCGCGGACGTGGCAACCGTGATCGCTGTGATCGCCACCGACGTGAGCAGGCTGTTCCAGGCCCAGGCCGGGATGTCACCGGCTGACAACACCTTGCGGTAGGCATCGAAGCTGAACCCGTCCGGCGGGTTCAGCGTGATCCCTGCGGCGCCGGCGTCGGATTCGCTCTTCAGCGATGTCAGGACGGACCACGCGAACGGCACCAGCCAGGTTGCGGCCAGGACCGCAAGTACCAGCAGCGCGACCATTCTGGACACGCTCCACGGGTTCTCACCCGGCTTGTGCGTTCGTTTGATCCCGCGGCTCAACGTGTACGTGCTCATGCGGCGCTCCTGCGGTTGATCAGTTTGTACTGCGCCAGGGCCACCAGGACGATCAGCACGAAGAACAGGTACGAGATGGCCGACGAGTAGCCGAACCGGTAGCCGGTGAAGCCCGACTCGTAGATGTACTGCACGATCGACCGCGTCTTCCCGGCCGGACCGCCGTTCGTCAGCATGTAGATCTGGTCGAAGACCTTCAGCGACGCGAGGACCTGCAGCGTCGCGATCAGCGCCGTCGTCGGCGTCAGTTGCGGGATCACGATCGAGAACAGCTGCCGCCACTTGCCGGCGCCGTCGATCGCGGCCGCCTCGAACTGCTGCTCGGGAATGTTCTGCAACGCCGCCAGGTAGAGCAGGAAGTTGAACCCGATCGTCCACCACAGCGTGGTGATCACGACCGAGATCATCGCCACCTTCGGATCCTGCAGCCACGCCACGGGCGCCGTACCGAACTTCGCCAGTACGCCGTTGATCAGCCCGAGCGTCGGGTTGTACATCCAGCTCCAGAACATCACCACGACGGTCGATGCGAGCAGGTACGGCAGGAAGAACGACAGGCGCCACAACCAGCGGCCCGGAAGGCCGAGGTTCACGAGCAGCGCGAGAGCGAGCGACAGGACGACGAGCGGGATCGTGCTGAGCAGTGTGAACCACAGCGTGTTGCCCAACGACTTCCACATGTCCGGGTCACGCAACGCGTCGGCATAGTTGGCGAAACCAACCAACCCGCTGCCGGCACCGGTCAACGTCTCGCCGGTGAAACTCAGGTACAGGCCGTACAAGGCCGGCACGACGAGGAACAGCCCGAACAGTACGGCGAACGGCGCCGCGAACGCCCAGCCGGTGAGGGTCTCCCCACGCTTCGCCCGCGCCTTGCCTTGGGCGCTGACCTCCTGGGCCGCAGCTTCGGCCGGAGTGTCGATGGCAGTTGTCATCAGTCTGTCTCCTCTCACACCGGCTGCGGACGGTCGAGCAGCTTGTTCAGCCGGGCGACGAACCCGTCGAACCCGGCCGCCGGGTCACCACTGCCGAGGAACACGTTCTGCACGTTCTCGGCGAAGTAGTTCTGGAAGTCGCTGCCCGCGCCGGTGAACCACGCGTCCGGGTCGTAGTTCACGTACGCCGGGATGCCCGCGTAGTTCGACTGCGGCTTCAGCGCCTGGTACTCCGCGCTCTTCGCCACCGGCTGGTACGCCGGGATATGGCCGCCGCCGGCCCACTTCACCGAGCGCTTCAGGATCTCCGCGACCATCGTGTACACGTGCTTACGGCGCTCCGGCGACACCTTCGACTGCCGCGGCAGCACGAACGTGTGCGAGTCCGCGTACGCCGCCTGCGTCCCGAACAACGTTGGAATGGGGAGCGCGTCGACGGGCATCTTGGCGTCCTTGAGCACCGGCAGCTCCCACACACCGCCGAAGAACATCCCGCTCTCGCCGTGCAGGAACTCACTGGTCGCCGTACCGCCGTCACCGCTGCGCGAGGCGATCGTGTCGTTGAGCAACGACTGGATGAAGGTCAGCGTCTTGACCGCGGCGTCCTTGTCCACCTGCGCCGGCTGGCCCGGCACGAGCTGCATGTCCGCGCCGGTCTGCCGGTAGAACGTGTAGAACAGCCGCCACATCTGCGAGCCGTCGCCGAGGTAGCCGTAGGACAGACCGTGCTTGCCGGTCACCTTCTGCAGCTTGGTCGCCACCTCGGTGAACTCCTCCGGGCTCTTCATGCTCCGCAGGGCGTCCGTGACACCGGCCTTCTCGGCGTGCTCGGTGTTGTAGTAGAGCACGAACGGGTGGGTGTCGAGGGCGATCGCGTACAGCTTCCCGTCGTACTGACACTTCTCCCAGACGCGGGCCGGGAAGTCGCTCTCGTGCAGGCCGACCTCGGCCAGCAGGTCAAGGTCCCACGGCTCGAGCAGCCCGCCGGGGGCGTAGCCGGCGATCCGGGACGCGTGCATGACCGCGACATCCGGAGCCCGGCCGCCGGCCGAGGCCATCGCCAGTTTCGTGTAGTACGGCGCTCCCCAGGCGAGCACCGTCTGGGTTGCGTGGAAGCCGAGGTTCGCGGCATTGACGGCGTCCACCAGGCCCGCCATCACAGTGCCGTCACCGCCGGTCAGAAGGTGCCAGTAGCTCAGGTCGGTCGTCTTCCGCGACGCGCCGGGCGCGCAGCCGACGAGCAACCCGCCACCGGCGAGCGCGGCCGCTGCTTTGAGCACGCCGCGCCTGGATAGGTCAGTCATTCGGTCTCCTTCGAGAGGCGAACCGAAAATTACATCGTTAGAATGCGCGAGACAAGACTCCGATGTGGGATTTTGTGGAAACGTATCCGTTAGCGTTCGGTACTGGCACGCTCGACGATGCGGTGCGGGATCATCACCCTGCGTGGCGGCGCGTCCTTGTCCGCCATCCGCTCGCCGAGCAGATCCAGCGCGGCCGCGACGAACTCGCGCCGGTCGAAATCGATCGTGGTCAGCGGCGGGATCATGAACTGACTCTCGAGGATGTTGTCGAACCCGGCGACCAGCGTCTGCTGCGGTACGGCGATGCCCGCGCCCCACAGCGCGGCCAGTGCGCCCGCGGCCAGCGAGTCGGTGAAGCAGAAGAACGCGTCGGGAAGCTCATGGTCGGCGAGGTACTTGCCGACGACGGTCGCCGCGCCCTCAGGCCGCCAACGGTCGAGGGCGATCTCGAGCAACGGATCGATAGGTACGCCGGCTTCCTCGAGCGCCTGGTGGTAGCCGGTGGTCCTGAGCCGCGAGGCCGCCGTACCGGGACCTTCGGCAGAGCCCGCGAGGACGCCGGCGCCGCTCGAGCCGCGCGGGATCTCCGGCGTACCGACGACCGCGATCCGGCGGCAACCGCGGGACAGGAGGTGTTTGGTCATGTCGCGCGCGGCGGCGACGTTGTCGATCGCGACCTGGCTGACGACGTCCTGGTCGACGTCACCGATCAGGACGACCGGTGGGAGCGGTCCGGCCGAGGTCACGGCGCTGTCGTCGAGGTTCACCGGGTTCAGGATCAGGCCGTCGACGAGGTACGCGCGAGCCTTCGAGAGCAGCTCGAACTCACGCTTTGGCTCGGCCGCGGTCTGCTCGATCTGCACGCCCCAGCCGCGCTCGTGGGCGAGCTCGACGACCAGGTGGACGATCTCGGCGGAGTACGGCCGGAGCAGGTCGGGCAGGGCCAGCGCGATCATGCCGGAGCGGCCGTTGCGGAGCCCGCGGGCGCTCATGTTCGGCACGTAGTCGAGCTCGGCCAGGGCGCTCTCCACCCGGGCGCGGGTCTCGGGGCGCACGAAGACGATTCCGTTGATCACGTTCGACACCGTCTTCGGCGACACCCCGGCCAGCTTGGCGACATCTTTGACGGTGGGACGCATGTCGCCCATTGTCACACCTGGCCCACGTTGTCACGTGTCAGCGTGTAATCAAGGCTCCACCGTTGACGTGCAGGACCTGGGCGGTGAGGTGGCGGGCGGCGGGTGAGGCGAGGAAGTGGATCGTGCCGGCGATGTCGCCGACCTGGCCCTCGCGCTTGGTCAACGTTGCCTGGAGCAACGTCTCGCGGCGCTGGTCGGTGAGTCGGCCCTGGAAGAACTCGGTCTCCGCGGTGAAGCCGGGGGCGACGACGTTCGAGGTGATTCCGCGCGGGCCGAGTTCGGCGGCGATGTCGGCGTTCCACAGCGCGAGGGCGGCCTTGGAGGCGCCGTACGAACCTGGTCCACGGGCGCCGGCGATCGAGCCGAGGTGGATGACCGCGGTGGTCAGTCGTGGGGCGAGGGCGGTTGTGGTGAGGACCGCGCTGATCAGGTTGGCCTCGAGGTTGGCGAGCCAGTTGGCCTTGAGTTGCTCGAGATCCCCGTCCGGGCGGCCGAAGTCGGTGTTGCCGCCTGCGTTGTTGACGAGTACGTCGACCTGGTCCGGCAGCGTCTCGACCAGTTGCTCGATCTGCTTGGGGTCCGTGGCGTCGCAGACCACTCCCCTGGCTCCCAGGTCGGCCGCTGTCTTGGCGAGTACGTCGGGGCGGCGGCCGGTGATCACGACCTCGTCGCCGTCCGCGCGAAACAATTCGGCGGTCGCTCGCCCGATCCCGGTCGCGCCGCCGGTCACCACGATCGTTCTCATGTCGCACCTCACGTTTAGGTCTAAATGTTTAGACCTAAACGTACCATGGTCCCCGTGGCCGACAACTACCCGCTCGATTCCCCGAGTCCGTACCCCGCGGCGGAGATCGCCCGCGCCTGGCAACGAGAACGCCCCGGCACACCGACCGACTCGATCGAGATCGTCACTCCGCTGTGGAGGCTGGCCAAGCTCTTCGCCGACGACCGCCGCCGGGTGCTCGCCGCCGCCGGTGTGGATCCCGCGACGCTGGACCTGCTCAGCGTGTTGCGGCGCGCGGGTTCGCCGTACGAACTCACAACTCGCGAACTCTCCCGCCGCACCCTCGTCACCGCCGGCGCAATCTCCCAACGCATCACCCGCGCCGAATCCAGCGGCCTGGTCACCCGCCGCGGCGCCGACGACGGCACCCGCGCCGTCCTGGTCGCCCTAACCCCCGCCGGCCACGCCCTCATCGAACGCACCGTAGACCAGGTCCTCACCCGAGAATCCGAGCTGGTCGCCTCCCTCTCCCCCACAGCCCGCACCCACCTAGCCAACCAACTACAAACCCTCCTCAACGAGGTAACCAAGGCAACCAGCTAACCCGCTCTTACGCGGCCGCTTCGCCCCGAGTCAGTTGGACAGGTCTGCGGCCAGGGCTTCTATGTGGGCGTGCCACGCGGACTGGTGGACGGGGGCTGGGGTGGATTGGGAGAGGTGTAGGCGGGCGCCGCCGTTGCCGTCTCGGAGGGTCCAGGTTATGGGGCCGGTGGCGGAGGTGTAGGTGAGGTGGGTGGGGGGTTCGAGGTCGGTGACGGGACCGGGGTCGATGCCTTTGGCAACGAAGCCTGCGGGGGGTGGGTCGCCCTTGATGGGGGTTTGGGGGCCGGTCAGGTGGGTCCAGACTGCTTCTTTTGGTTGGACCAGCTGGCGTTCGAAGTGGAGGGTGCCGTCCTCGGTGACCGTGCCTTGGTCGAGGCCGAAGGCTTTGATGAAGTGTTCGTGGAGTTCGCGGTAGTCGCGTTCCGGGACGGCGTTGCCCAGGACCCGGTCGAGGGCGTCGAGGCAGAGGGTCCAGCCGCCGGCGAAGCTTGCCGAGCCCGGGCGGTCGTCGTAGGTGGCGGTCAGGTGCAGGGTGCAACCGTCGGCGGTCGGCTGCAGCTCCCAGCGCAGGACCTCTACGCCCCACGTGTACTCGATGAGGTGGGGCGGTTCGTACGCGCGGATCACCCCGCTGCTCTGCTCGTCGACCGGAGCCCCGGGGTCCTCTTCGAACGTGAACTTGACCAGGCCGTCCAGCCGGAGGTCCAGCTCGACCGCAGCGGGGAACCACCCGGCCAGCTGGCTCGGCTCGGTAATTGCTCGCCAGACCTTCTCCGCCGGATGCCGCAGGTCTCGCCGCATCCGCAGTACGGTCCGGCCGTTCTCAGAACTCAGCGTCTCGGTCATGGATCTATATATACTGGATCCGGCATATACGATCAACCGGCGAAGCGGGCCAGATCCGTCAGTTCGGCGGAGAGGTCAGGCCTGCCGTCGAACACATCGACCGACAAGTCGGCGTGCGTCCACGAGCCGATTGCCCGGCCGGCCTCGATGACCGCCGGCCGCAGCATGCCGCCGCCCGGGAAGATCGCAATGGGCAGTTCTTGGAAGCGGTTCTGATAGCCGAGGAGATACGCGTCGAACTCCCCCAGCATCCGCAGATCTCGACAGCCAGGCAGATCGTCAACTGCAACGACGGAAACCCCGTCCACCTCGAAGGACTCCGTCGCGACCGCCTCGACGGCCCGGCGGGCGGTGGGGACAGACAGGGCGGACCAGGTCGCGAAGTCCCGCGCGGTCGCGGGACCGTAGGCGTGCAAGTACCGGCGGGCCAGATCCTCCACGTCGCCCGAGAGCTCAAGCGGCTTGCCAAGCCAGGAGCTGACGGCGACCCAGGTCTCCCCCGGCCCGTAGCAAACGCGGCCGAGCAACCCGGCGTACCGGATCAGCGCATAGACCGCCTGCCCCTTCGGCTCAGCAATCAGTCCAGCCGCAACCAGTACGTCGGCCAGCTGAGCCCGGTTGGACGGCCCGTGGGCCAGCAAATACTCCTCGAGTACGTCGGCCGCCCGCGCGCGCACATCCGCAGGCAGACCCAGCTCGCCGAACCGACGCTCCGTGTCCTTGATCAGCTTCGGCCCGAGCAGCCCCAACAGCGGACCGGCATCCTCCACCGCGACCAGCTGCAGCGTGCCGCGCATGAACCAGCCACGGACCACCGAGCGGTCAACCGACTGAGCATGCGCAACGTCAGCCAACACAGTCGAAGTAGAGCGAGCGCGCACGGCGTACGCGGCGCCGCGCCAGGTCTGCGCCTGCAGGCCCCCCGTCCGGCGCACGACGTCGGCCACCCCTCCGGGGCCGGCCTCGTTCACCGGACGCGCCAAACAGTTCGCCTGCATCCTGGCCGCCAGTAACCAGTCCACAGACCTCCGCGCCACCCCAGCATGACACCACGATCCGGGCGTGTCCGCATCCCGAAATACGAAACCGCCCCGGCTCGCACCGGGGCGGCACCGCAAAAAGGCCGTTACAGCGCCGGCTGGACCAGGTCGGCGAGGGCCGCCTGACCGGTGACATTCGGGTGGTACGACTCGCTGACCGGGTTCGACAGCCCGTTGATCCACTCCGGGCTGCCGCACACCGAGTGACCGATGAACTTCGTCGTCGGGTTCACGAACGTGAACCCGGCCGCGCTCGCCGACGCCGCGATCTTGGAGTTGAGCAGGTCGGCGGTCGCGTTCAGCCGGGTCATCTCGTCGGGGCTGAAGAACGTGCCGGCGTTGCAGTCGGTGCCGTTGAACAGTCGCGGGTACCCGACGACCACGACCGTCGCCGACGCGGCGCGGCTCCGGATCGACGAGTACAGCGTGTTCAGCCGGCCGGGCAGGGTGTTGTTGATGATCGTCTGGGCGCCGGCCACCGCGCCGGTGCAGTCGCCGAGCCACGACGGCTTCGCGCACTCGGTGATGACCGACGAGAAGCCGGCGTCGTTACCGCCGACCTGGACCGAGACGATGTTGGTCGAACTCGTCACCGACGGCAACTGGTTCGCAGTGACGTCGGCGACCTTCGCGCCGGAGCAGGCGACGAACGTCAGGTTCGCGCCGATCCGGGCCGCATCGATGTACGAGTACGCCTTGGTGGACCGCTGGCAGGACCCGCTACCGGAGATGTAGGTGCGGGTCCCGACACCGGAGGCGTACGAGTCACCGAGTGCGACGTAGTTCGGGGCCGCGGCGTGCGCGACGCCCGGGCTGAGGAGCATCGCGGCGCCGAGGGCCGCAGCGGACAGCAGACTGGCGATGGACTTCATGGGCGGACCGCCTTTGTAAGCGAGGGGTGGCGACTGAAGTACTCAACGTCACCTTCGCTGACTGGCGAGTAACACACAAGGTCCTAGTAACAAATTAACCGTGGATTCCCGGTGCCAGTCACCGACTAGCCGTTCCAGGACGACAACCCCGGCCCCGGCGGCAGCGGATAGCAGCCGTCGACGAGCTCGACCCTCCCGTCTTCAGGCAGCAGACCGCTCTCCACGTAGATCGTGTTCGGCAACGCGGCGAGCACGTGGATATGCGCTCCCCCGCCGTGCGACGCGTACGGCACCCCGAACCCGGCCGCCATCAACCCGATCTCCAGACAGTCGGTCAACCCACCGGCCCGCCGCAGATCCGGCTGTACGACGCCGACGCCACCCCGCGCGATCAAGTCCCGGAAGGCAGCCTGCCCGTACCGGTTCTCCCCCGTTGCGATCGGGATGTCGAGCTTCTCGGCGAGCCGTACATGAGCGTCGGTGTCCGCGGCCGGCAGCGGCTCCTCGAACCACCGGCAGTCGAGCTCCTCGTACACCCGGCCGCGCCGCAGCGCCTCGGAGTACCCGAAGGCCTGGTTCGCGTCGACCATCAGCGGCGCGTCCGGCCCGATGATGTTGCGGACCGCCTTGATCCGCTGCACGTCCTCGGTGAGCGGACCGCCGCCGACCTTCATCTTCACGCCGCGGAAGCCCTGCTCCATCGCCTTCGCCGACACGCTCTCCAGACCCGCGACGTCCAGCTCGAGCCAGCCGACCATCGCGTACGTCGGGATCGCCGTCCGCTGCGCCCCGAGCAGCTTCCACACCGGGACGTCGAGCGACTTGCCGAGCAGGTCCCACAACGCCAGGTCGATCGCCGAGATGCCGTACGACGACAACCCGGCGGTCCCCTGGTAGTCGGTCAGCGTCTGGAGCCGTTGCCGGATCCCGCGGATCAGCGCCGGATCCTCGCCGATGATCGCCGGCGCCAGCTGGTCGGTGATCAGGTGGGCGAGCACTGCGGGCGAGCTCTCGACGCGACCGAAGTACGTCGTACTGACGCCGCTCACGCCCTCGTCGGTGTCGATCTGTACGCGCGTGTGGCCGTTGCGGTCGAGCAGCTGGATCGCGTCGCGGACCGCGTGCGCTTTCGGTTCGGAGGTGACTTCGACGCTGATATCGGTGATCTTCATCCGGTCATCCCTTGCCTGCGAGTACGTCTTCGACCTTCTGCTTGACGCTACCCAGCGCCGCTTCGGCAGTCTTCTTACCGCTCCAGACGTCGTCGAGCACCGGCCGGTAGATGGTCCGGGCACGTTCGATGTAGCGGCTGAAGTTCTCGTTCACCGCGTTGTCGAGCGCCTGCGTCACCAGCGCAAGGTTCGACGGCGACTTGTCGTCCGGAACGAACAACGCCGACGAGCTCTTCGCGACCGGCATGAAGCCGCGGGACTGCGCGAGCAGCTTCGCCGCGTCCGCGCCGGCGCAGTACTTCAGGAAGTCCCAGGCGGCGTCCGGGTCCTTCGAGGCCTTCGGTACTGCGAGGACGGTCAGCGTGTTGACGGTCGTCCGCCGTACCTTCATCGGCGTCGGGAAGATGTCCCACTTCACCTTGGCGTTGGTGCGCAGGTACGGGATGCCGCTGGTCAGCGAGAGCAGCATCGCGGCCTTGCCGGTGCCGAGCTGGGCCAGTGCCCAGTTCGGGGTCTGGCGGCCGGCGGTGACGGTCGCGAAGTCCGGGTGGACCTTGTGCACGAGTGACAGGTCGGCGACCCACTGGATCGCCTCGGCGCCCTGCGGTTCGGCCAGCGTGAACCGGGTCGCGTCCTTGGAGTAGATGCCGTCGCCGCCGTTGCTGACCGGGAAGACGGTCTCGAGCGAGGTGTCGGGGAAGACCAGCGCGCCCCAGCGCTCGCCGTTCGGCTTGGTCAGCTTCTTGGCCGCGTCGACGAAGTCGTCCCAGGTCCAGCCGCTCTTCGCCCAGTCCTTCGGCGGCAGCTCGACGCCGGCCTCGGCGAACGCGTCGGTGTTGCAGTACAGGACGCCGGGGTTGGTCATGATCGGCCAGGCGGCGTGCGCGCCGTCGGGCTGCTTGGCGAAGTTGTAGGCGACCGGGAAGTAGTCGTCCGGCTTGATCCCGTCCTTCTCCAGGTACGGGCGCAGGTCGAGCAGCGAACCCTCCGCGTAGTACCCGCGGACGTAGTCGTCGTTGATCCGGATCGCGGTCGGCGCGGCGCCCGACGACAGCACCGTGCGGAGCTTGGTGTCGTAGTCGTCACCGGGGATCGACTGGATGTCGAGTGTCTTGCCGGCCTGCTTGGCCCAGTTCTGGGCCACCGTGTACATCGGGCTACCACTCTCGGTGTCCCAGGTCATCCAGGAGGCGTTACCGCCGCCTCCTCCGCCACCGCTGCCGTTGCTGCCGCAGGCGGCGAGTGGGATTCCGGCGGCGAGTGCGCCGCCGCCGATGCCGAGGGCCCGGAGGATGGACCGACGGGAGATCTCTGATGCGGGCATGGTCGTTCCTGTTCTCTGAAGTTAATTGGTCCGCAGTTTGGCGACCGCGTCGTCGTCCAGCTCGATGCCCAGACCGGGCAGGTCCCACGGCGTGATCTCGCCGTTGACCGGGACGAGCGGGTTCTTCCAGATCGGTACGTCGTCGAGGATCGGGTTGTGCTCGATGTTGTACTCCTGCGGGTAGACGCAGGACGGCGTACTGACCCACAGATGCGCGTGTGCCGACGTACCGATCGTCTGTTGCGTGTTGTGCACCGTGATCGGTTTGGTGAACGTGTCGGCGAGCACCGCGATCTTCTTGAACTCGGTGATCCCGCCGCACTTGATGACATCGGGCTGCAGGATGTCGACCTTGCCGTCGAGGATCAGGTCGCGGAACTGCCAGGTGGTGTACTCCTGCTCCCCCGCCGCGATCGGGATGTCGACCGCATCGGCCAGCCGTCCGTACGCCGCGTAGTCGTGGGCGGCGAGCGGTTCCTCGAAGTGCCACACGCCGAGGTCCTCCAGCGCGTGGGCCAGCTTGATCGCGGTGTGTTCGTAGTACGCGTTGTTGACGTCGACCAGGATCGGGAAGTCGTCCCCGACGAGCTTGCGCACCGCGGTCACGGTGGCGATGGTCTGGTCGAAGCCGTCGTCGTGCATCCACGGCGTCGACGAGTGGATCTTGTAACCGTGGAAGCCCTTCTCCTGGAAGGACTGGGCGCGCTCGGCCTCCTGCTCCGGTGTCATGCTGCGCGACATCGAGCTGGCGTAGACCTTCGCGCTCTGCCGGTACTTGCCGCCGAGGAGCTGGTACGTCGGCAGCCCGGCCGCCTTGCCGAGCAGATCCCACAACGCGATGTCGATACCCGCGATCGCGTTCAGCTGCGCGCCGCCGGGGCCGAGCTTGTACGGCTTGGTGTAGAGCCGGCGCCAGAGCCGCTCGATGTCGGTCGCCTCCTCGCCGATGAGCAGCGGCGCCAGCGCCTGTTCCACGACGCTGTGCGAGACGTGGGCGTTCATCGGGCTGACCTCGCCGACACCGACCAGGCCCTCGTCGGTGTGCACCTTCACGATGTGCAGCTTGTCGAGCAGGATGATCGACTCGATGTTCGTGATCCGCATACTTATCCTTTCAGGCCGGACATCGTGATGCCCTGGACGAAGTACTTCTGGGCCAGCAGGAACAGCAGCAGCGGCGGCAGGATCGTCAGCGTCGCGGCGGCCATCATGAGGTTGGTCTGGGTGAAGTACTCACCCTTGAACAGCGCGAGCGCGATCGGCATGGTCTGCAATCGCGTCGAGTTGAGGAAGATCAGCGGGCCGAAGAGGTCGTTCCACGAGCCCATGAAGGTCAGCGCGCCGACCGCGGCGAGCGCCGGTTTCACCTGTGGCAGCATGATCCGCCAGAACGTTCCGAAGATCGACGCGCCGTCGAGCTTGGCGGCCTCCTCCAGCTCGATCGGTACGCCGCGGAACGCCTGCCGGAGCAGGAACGTGCCGAACACCGGCGTCAGCACGTTCGGGACCCAGAGCGGGTAGTGGGTGTCGATCCACCCCATCTGCCGGAACAGCATGTACTGCGGAACCAGGTAGACGATGCCCGGGATCATTGCCGTCGACAACAACAGGGCGAAGGCGAGGTTCTTGAAGGCGAAGTTCAGCCGGGCGAAGCCGTAGCCGGCCAGCGACGCGAACAGCAACAGGAAGCCGACGTTGAGCGCGGCCAGCTTGCAGCTGTTCAGGAAGAACGGCAGCAGGCCGTGGCCGGCTTGCGAGTAGTTGCCCCACTGGAACTCCGACGGGATGAACGTCGGCGGTGTCTGCAGTACTTCGTTCTCCGGCTTCAGCGACGCGCTGATCATCCAGAGCAGCGGCATCGCGAACACCACGGCGAAGAACAGCAGGACGACGATCAGTACGACGCGGCGCGGGATGTGCCGGGGCGGCCGGTTGAAGACTCTGATGGCCTCAGTTGTCATAGTGCACCCACCGTTTCTCCATCCGCCACTGGATCGCGGTGACGACGCCGACGATGACGAACAGCACCCAGCCCATCGCGGAGGCATAGCCCAGCCGGCCGTGCCCGAAGGCCGCCTCGTAGATCTGGAAGATGAACACCGAGGTGGCGTTGTTCGGCCCGCCGGACGTCATCACGTAGATGATCCCGAACACCTGGAACGAGGTGATGAACTGCGTGATCGTGAGGAAGAACAGGCTCGGCGTCAGCAGCGGGAAGACGACCGACCAGAACCGCCGCCAGGCCGACGCGCCGTCCACCGTCGCCGCTTCGATCAGCGACTGGTCGATGCTCTGCAACCCGGCCAGCAGGATCACCATCGGGTAGCCGACTCCCTGCCAGAGCGCGACGATCATCACCGCGATCAACGCGGTCTTGGTGTCAGACAACCAGGCCGGTCCGTGGATGCCGATCGTCTTCAGTGTCGAGTTGAACAGGCCGCTGTCCGGGTTGTACAGCCAGAACCAGACGAAGCCGATCGCGACGACGTTGGTGACCGCGGGCGAGTAGTACAGCGTCCGGAAGAATCCGATGCCCTTGATCTTCTGGTTGCACAGGACGGCGAGGCCGAGCCCGATGAAGATCGTCAGGACGACGACGACCACGCTGAAGATCACGGTGTTCTTCAGCGACGGCCAGAACGTGTCGTCGGCGGTGAACAGCTCCTTGTAGTTGCCCAGGCCAAGGAACTTCGGCGAGTTCAGCCCGGTCCAGTTGGTCAGCGACACCACCAGAGAAGCCGCGACCGGGGCGAGCTGGAAGAACAGGACCCCGAAGATCACCGGGCCGACGAACAGCCAGCCGGCCAGGTTCTGCCGCTTCGGTTTGACCTTCGCCCGCTTGCGGGCCGGTGGCCCGCCCTCGACGTCCGGTGGTTTCAGGAGGACTGCGTTGGCCATCGGTCACACCTCGATTCCGATGTACTTCTCCTCGAGGAACTCGAGGATCCCCTCGGAGCTGCCTTCGCGGCCGAGCCCGGACTGCTTGGTCCCGCCGAACGGCGCCGCCGGGTCGCTGAGCACGCCGCGGTTGACCGCGACCATCCCGGAGTCGATCCGTTGGGCTACGGCGAGCGCCTGCGCGGGATCGCCGTACACGTAGGAGATCAGTCCGTAGATCGTGTCGTTGGCCATCTCGACGGCTTCGTCGACGTCGCTGAACCCGACGATCGCGGTGACCGGTCCGAAGATCTCGGTCTGGTTGATCTCGCTGCCGTGCTTCACATCGGTGAGGACCGTCGGCGGGTAGAACGCACCACCTTGCGCGGCATCGCCGCCCAGGGTCAGATTGGCGCCTTCGGCAACGGCCCGGTCGACGAGGCCGGCGACCTTGTCACGCTCCTCCGGCGAGACCAACGCGCCGAGCTCGTTCGCGTGGTCGGCGCCCGGGCCCATCGTGATCGCCTTCATCGCCGCGGTCATCCGGGTGCTGAACTCGTCCAGCAGCGAGTCGTGGACGTAGAACCGGTTGGCCGCAGTACAGGCTGAGCCGCCGTTGCGCATCTTCGCGACCATCGCGCCTTCGACCGCGGCGTCGACATCGGCGCCGGGCAGGACCACGAACGGCGCGTTCCCGCCCAGCTCCATCGACGAGCTGACAACCTGGTCGGCGGCCTCGTGCAGCAGGACCCGTCCGACCTCGGTCGAGCCGGTGAAGGACAGCTTGCGTACGGCGGGATGGTGCAGCATCGCGCTCACCGCCGGGCCGGCCGGCACCGGCGTCACCAGGTTGACGACACCAGGCGGTACGCCGACCCGTCGCAGCACGTCGACGACGTACGCCGCGGTGAGCGGGGTCTGACTGGCCGGCTTCAGTACGACGGAGCAGCCGGCCGCCAGCGCGGGCGCGATCTTGCGGGTGGCCATCGCGGCCGGGAAGTTCCAGGGCGTGACCAGGATCGAGACGCCGATCGGATCGCGGCGTACGACGATGGTCTTGTCGCCGGACGGTGAGAGCCGGAAGTCGCCGCCGATCCGGACCGCCTCCTCGGCGAACCAGCGGAAGAACTCGGTCGCGTACGTCGCCTCGCCGATCGCGTCGGCGTACGCCTTGCCGTTCTCGGCGGTGATGAGCGCGGCGAGTTGCTCGCGTTCCTCGGTCAGTACTTCGAAGGTCGCGCGGAGCAGCTCGGAGCGCTGCCTCGGCGGGGTCGCGGACCAGCCGGCGAGCGCGTCGGCCGCCGCGTCGACGGCCGCGAGGCAGTCCGCCTCGGTGGCCGCGGCGAACTGGGCCAGCTCGGACCCGTCGGCGGGGTCGTGGACGGCGAAGCGCCGGCCGTCGGAGGCAGGGCGCCACTGTCCGTCGATGAACAGATCGTGCGGAGAAGTCATCAGGTGGCTCCGGGTGTCAGAACGGGTCGGTTCGGTCGCCGGCGTACGCGGCGCGAGTGATCTCGAGCAGCGCGTCGACATCGAGCGGGCGGGGGTTGTTGTCGATCAGCCGGGCCGACTGCAGGCCCTTTTCGGCGACGTACTCGAGCTGGTCCTCGGCGAGGCCGAGCTCCTTCAAGGTCGGCGGGATGCCGATCCGGTCCAGCAGCGCGTCCACGGCCTCGATCCCGGCCAGTGCTTGCTGCTGCGTGTTACCTGCTGTCGGTACGCCGAAGAGCTTGGCGATCTCGGCGAACTCCTGGACGCGAGCGGGAGCGTTGTAGCGCATGACGTACGGCAGGAGTACGCCGACGCCGACGCCGTGCGGGGTATGAGTCAAGGCTCCGAGTGGGTACTGCAACGCGTGGGCGGCCGCGGTGCCCGCGACGCCGAGCGCGTACCCGCCGGCGTTCGCGGCGAGCATGACCGCGGAGCGGGCGTCCTGGTCGTCCGGGTGCTCGAAGGCGATCGGGAGTGCGGTCGCGAGGAGCCCGAGACCCCAGCGAGCGTAGGAGTCGCTGATGACGTTCTTGCCGATGAACACGCGTCCCTCGGCGAGTGCCGACGGCGGGCGCTGGATGGCGGTGAACGACTCGACCAGGTGCGAGACCGCATCGGCCCCGGCGCTCGCGGTCAGGCTGGGCGGGCAGGAGTACGTCAGCTCCGGGTCGCAGATCGCCACCGACGGGACCAGGTACGGCGAGGAGATACCGGCCTTGAGCTCGCGACGGCTGTCACTCAGGACGCAGACCGGCGTGACTTCGGAGCCGGTGCCGCCGGTGGTCGGTACGGCGATGATCGGGAGGACCGGTGCGGGTACGGCGTTCTCCCCGTAGTACTGATCGATCGGGCCGCCGTGGGTGAGCATCAGCGCGACGGCCTTCGCCAGGTCGAGGCAGCTGCCGCCGCCGATCCCGATGACCACGTCGATACCGGCGTACTCCATCGCGTCGAAGCAGGCGTCGATGTCGGACATCGGCAGCTCCGGCGAGGTGTCGCTCCAGACGTGGACCTCGAGACCGTTGTCCTCGAGATCGGTGAGCAGCTGGGCGAACTCGGGCGATGCGGCCAGCCGCTGGTCGGTGCAGACGAGGGCTGAGCTGCCGTACTCCGCGGCGTGGCGACCGAGCAGAGCGCGCTGGCCGGCGCCGAAGACAACCGTGCGGGGTGCCCGTTGCACGCCGAAGGCAGGGGCGGTGATCGTCATATCGTTGTCCTTGTCTGGTCGTTAGGGGCGGGATCAGTCGGCCAGAACGGCTTCACGCCGGGCTGCGTCCGGGCGAGCTGCGTCCAGCCGGGTCAGCTCGCGCCACAGGTCGTCGGCGATCTCGATGCCATCGGCAACCGATTCCTGGTACCGGGCGCGGGCGCCGTCACCAGGTACCGAGACCGGCGTGGCCGGGTCGGCGCGGCGGCTGCGGCGTACCTCGTCGAGGTATTCCGTCGCCGAGTGGCGGCCGCCGCTCAGCAGGATGAACAGGTCGCCCTTGTTGCTCAGGTGGTCGTCGTCGAGCGTGCCGCCGACGGCCGTGCCGTACGCCGCGCCGGTGAGGAAGGTGACCATCGCGCCCAGGCCGAGCCCGAGGCCGTACCCCTTCGCTCCCCCGAACGGCGCGATCGATCCGTCCTTGGCCGCCACCGGGTCGACGGTCTCGTTGCCGCCGGCATCCAAGGCCCAGCCCGGCTCCAGCGGTACGCCGCGCAGTGCGTGGTCGTGCACCTTGCCCATCGAGATCTGCGAGGTGGCCATGTCCAGCACGAGCGGCGGCCGGGCCGGGACTGCGAGCGCCAGCGGGTTCGTCCCGAGCATTGCCTCGGTGCCGCCCCACGGGTGCACCAGCGCCTCGCTGGTCGTGATGCCGAGGCAGACCAGGCCGCGGTCGGCCATCCGGCCGGCGTAGTACCCGAGCATGCCGAGGTGGTTGTTGTTCGTGATCGAGCAGACCGCGACGCCGTACTGCTCGGCTGCCGGGACGATTGCTTCCAGTGCGCGGACCGCGACCACGGGGCCGAGACCTTGCTGACCGTCGACAGACAGGTAGCAGGGGCTCATCCACGTGTGGCAGCCGGAACTGGTCGGGCTCGCGGTTCCGTTCGCCAACCGCCGCAGCAGTCGCGGCAGCCGGAGCAGACCGTGTGACGGCATCCCCTTCGCCTCGGCGACCACCAGGAGCTCGGCCTGCTGTGCCGCCGCAAGAGCCGGCACACCGGCGGTGATCAGGAGTCGTTCGGCCAGTGCTTGGGCCGTGAGCAGATCTGTGTGCACGTCGACCATCCCAGGGTGGAGTCGCTGCATTCGTATTCATCGCTCGATTTCTTGGGAGGCTAGATCAGATCGGATACGATTCGCAATGGTCTGTGAATACGAATCCATGTTTTCTGCCGACGGACGGACAACAGATGAGCCAACGCACCGCAGTGACTACCGGGCGTCCCGGACGGCCCCGGATGAGTGACGTCGTCTACGAGCGACTGCAGGAGTTCCTGCTGGACGGCCAGATCCAGCCGGGTGAGCGGATCCGGGTCGACGAGCTCAGCCGCCGGCTCGGGGTCTCCCAGACACCGGTCCGGGAGTCGCTGAACCGGCTCGAGGCCGAGGACCTCGTGACCAAAACGCATCTGATCGGATATTCCGCTACGCCCAAGCTGACGCCGCAGCGGTTCGAGGATCTCTTCGAGGCCCGGTTCCTGATCGAGCCGTACTGCTCGGGCCTCGCGGCCGGCCGGCACCGCGGCGACGAGGTCGAGCAACTCGCGCAGATCGCCGCCGAGATGCGCGCCCGCTACCAGGCCGGCACGATGTCGTACGGCGCCTTCGCCCGTGCGGACGCCGAGTTCCACGAGGCCGTGATCGGGGCGACCGGGAACAGCTACTTCGGCGAGATCTTCGCCAAGCTCCACTGCCACCTGCAGCTCTTCCGCCTGCTGCGCGACTCTCGCGTCACCGAGGACGCGCTGGACGAGCACGACCTGATCGTCACGGCCATCCGCGAGCGCGACACCCAATCAGCCGATCGGGCGATGCACGCCCACCTGACCGCCTCCCGCACCCGTCTTCGGACGGCTTTCGAGGCGGCCCCGGCCGATCAGCGTTCGGGACCGGAGACCGAGAGCGGATCGAAGCCGTAGGGCAGCTCCAGGCGATGGGCCTGCATCAGGTCGGCATCGCCGAGGAGGTCGCGGGTCTTGCCGTCCGCGACGATCCGGCCGCCGTCCATCAGCAGGCTGCGCTCGCACAGCTGCAGCGCGTACGGCAGGTCGTGCGTGATCATCAGCAGCGTGACGTCCAGCCCGGCCAGAATGTCCGCCAGCTCGCGGCGGGCGGCCGGGTCGAGGTTGCTCGACGGCTCGTCGAGCACCAGGACCTCAGGCCGCATCGCCAGCACGGTTGCCACGGCGACGCGACGGCGCTGGCCGAAGGACAGGTGATGCGGAGCCAGGTCTGCATGGTCCTGCATCCCGACCTGGACCAGCGCCTCGTGCACGCGGTCGTCTAGCTCGGAGCCGCGCAGGCCGAGGTTCGCGGGACCGAAGGCGACGTCGTCGCGCACGGTCGGCATGAAGAGCTGGTCGTCCGGGTCCTGGAAGACCAGACCGACCTTTCGCCGGATCTCGCCGAGGTGCTCACGGTGCAGACCCGTCCCGCCGATCTGGATGCGACCGCTTCCGGTGCCGCCGGCAACCGAGCCGAGAATGCCGTTCAGGTGCAGGACCAGCGTCGTCTTACCGGCGCCGTTCGGCCCGAGCAGCGCGACCCGCTCGCCGCGCTCGACCGTGAAGTCGACACCGAACAGCGCCTGCCGCCCGTCCGGGTAGGCGAACACCAACCGCTCGACCTGAATCGCAGGACCACTCACAAGCCGACCACCCTCGCCGCCACGGCAACCACGACCGCTATCACTGAGATCGTCAGCCCTTCCATCCACTGTCCGCGCGACGCACCCTGCGTACTCAGCAACGGCATCCGTCCGGTATATCCACGCGACCGCATCGCCAGATGCACCCGCTCCCCACGCTCGAAGCTCCGCACGAACAAGGCCCCCACTCCCCCGGCCACGGCCTTCAGATGGCCGACCCGGCCGCCCATGTACCCGCGGGATTCCCGGGCGACCCGCATCCGGTGCAGGTCATCTGACACCACACTCAAGTAGCGGACCATGAACGACAAGATCGCCACGAGCGTCGCAGGCAACCGCAGCCGCTCCAGCCCGGCCAGCAGTTCCCGCGGCGCGGTCGTTGCCGACAGCAAGATCGCCGCGATCACTCCGAGCGTGCCCTTCGCCAGCACGTTCCACGCGCCAAGCACACCCGACTGGGACAGCTGCAGACCAAGGACGGAGACCTGTGGACCGGTCGCCACGAACGGCAGCAGCAAGGCGAACACGATGAACGGCGTCTCCACCGCGAGTCTGCGCGACACCACCGGCGCCGGCAACTTGGCCGCGACGACAGCTGCCACAAGCATCGCGGCGTACACACCGAAGGCCCAGAAAATGCCGGCCGGTGTCGACACGACCGCGAGCACGAAGACGAACAGCCCGACCAGCTTCACCTGCGCCGGGATGCGGTGGACCGGACTGTCCACCGCGACGAGAAGGCCGTCGCCGGTCACGATGCCTTGTTCGCGCGCAGCGACGCGAGCTTCGCGATCGCCAGGCCGACCACGATCGTCACCAGTACGCCGATGATTCCCGCGAGCGCGCCGGACACCTGCGCGTTGCCGATCCCGTGGACGCCGTAGTCGGCGAGCGGGCTACTCGCCACAGCCGAGTCCTTCGCCGCGCCGTCGAACCCGAGCTTGGCGCCCACGAACTCCAGCCCGTCCGGATGCGCACTCGCGAACAGGCTCAGACCACCGGCGACCACCAGCGTGACCGCGACGCCGATCCCGAGCGACCGCCCGGTCGGCTTCGCCGCGATCGGCCTGTCCGGTGACACCGTCGAAGTGTTGCCATCGGCATCGACCAGGACGAGGTCCTGCTGCAGATGCCGAGCGGCGTACACGAGGTCAGGTCGGGTCGCGACGACCGCGCTCAGCACGGCCGCGGTGATCACCGCCTCGCCGATGCCGACCAGGATGTGCCAGCCGACCATCGCCGTCGCGAGCTTCGCGAGCGGGATGTCGACCGCGCCACCGATCGCGTACAGCCCCGTGAACGCCAGCGCCGCGACCGGAACCGACACGAGCGCACCAACAGTCGCAGCCGGTACGACGCTGCCCGCCCGCCGCGGCATGACCTTCAACAGCACCCGCGTCAGGAAGTACCCGACCAGGACCGTGATCAGCCCCATCAGCGTGATGTTCGTGCCCAGCGCCGTCAGACCGCCGTCGGCGAACAGCAGCCCCTGGACCAGCAGCACCGTGGCCATCACCAGTACAGCGGTCCACGGCCCGACCAGCGCGGCCGCGAGCGCACCGCCGAGCAGGTGGCCGCTCGTCCCGGCCCCGACCGGGAAGTTCACCATCTGCACCGCGAACACGAACGCCGCGGTCAGACCGGCCAGCGCCGGACCGGTCTCGCGGAGCTCCCGGTTCGCCCGCTGCAGGCTGAAGCCGACCGCCCCGGCCGCGATCAGGCCGGTGGCGACGGAGGTCGGCGCGTCGAAGAAGCCATCAGGAACATGCACAGCAACATTCTTGATCTACTTGCGACTGATTCGCAACAAGCGATCTCACAAAGCTTTGAGTGCTTCCCCGATCGCACGGTGGAACGTCGGGTATGCGTAAATCATCTGTCGCAGCGAGTGAACGGGTACGGCGGCGTGCACGGCGACCGCGAGCGCGCTCAGCACCTCGCCACCGGTCGGCCCCGCACTGGTCGCGCCGACGAGTACGCCACGGTCGGCGTCCTCGATCACCTTGATGAAGCCCTCGTTGCCGGCCTTGTGGATCCACCCGCGTGTCGAGGCCGGGATCGGGGTCGAGCCGGTCCGTACGTTCAGCCCGGCGTCACGCGCCTGCTTCTCGGTCATCCCGACCGCGCCGATCTCCGGGTCGGTGAACGTCACCCGCGGCATCGCGTGGTAGCTCGCGGTCGGCGCGTCCGGCTCCTGCAGGATGTCCCGGACCGCGATGTCGGCCTGGTACATGGCGTTGTGCGTGAACACACCGACGCCGGTGACATCGCCGATCGCCCAGACCCTGTCGGCGGCCCGGACGTGCTCATCGACCTCGATCCGGCGGGCCTTCGGGTCCAGACCAAGCTTCTCCAGCCCGAGGTCGGCCGTCGCGATCCGGCGCCCTGTTGCCACCAGCAACTTCTCGCCGCTGGCCGACGACCCGTTCTCGAGCCGGACGGTGAACGTGTCCCCGGCGTACTCGACCTGCTTGGCGTGGGCGCCGAGCTTGAACGTCACGCCGTCGCGCTCCAGCGCCTCACGCGCCAGCACCCCGGACTCGGGCTCCTCCATCGCCAGCACCTCGTCGGCGCCCTCGATCACGGTCACCTTCACCCCGAAGCGGGCGAACACCTGCGCGAGCTCCATCCCGATCGCGCCGCCGCCGAGAACCAGCAGCGACGCAGGCAGCACCTCGACCTCGATCGCCTCGCGGTTCGTCCAGTACGGCGTACCGGCCAGGCCATCGATCGGCGGGACGGACGGGATCGTGCCGGTCGCGATCACGATGCCGCGGGTCGCCTCGAACTCGCGGTCGCCGGCCTTGACGGTGCTCGGCCCGGTGACCGTCGCGCGGTCCTTGATCACGGTCGCGCCCTTGTTCACCAGACGGTCGACCGCGACCTGGTCGTTCCAGGTGTCGGTGGCTTCCTCGCGGATGCGCTTGGCGACCGGGGCCCAGTCCGGCTGCACCGTCGACGTACCGGCCATGCCTTCGACCCGCCTGGTCTCGGCGATCAGGTTCGCGGCGCGGATCATCATCTTGCTCGGGATGCACCCGTAGTACGGGCATTCACCGCCCACCAGCCGCGACTCGATCCCGATCACCCTCAGACCGGCCTGCGCCAACCGCCCGGCGGTCTCCTCGCCGCCGACCCCGAGCCCCACCACGACGACATCAACCTGTTCACCCATGCGGACAATCTTCCAGAGCGACCCGACCCGGCCAAGTCTCCCCCCGGCGCGTCATCACTCCGTAAGCGGCCGTTCACCGCCGGGCACTAGCGTCCTGTACTCGTAGACGGAGGACAAGGTTGTTCGATTTCTCTGGGTTCGGCAGCATCAACATCGAGACGGTCATCGCCCTCGTCACACTGATCGGTACTGCGATCGTGTGGCTGCTCGACCGGTACGTCTGGCGCCGCAAGCGGCTCGTCTACCGGGTCCAGGTGGACGCGCAGATCGGGGTGCATCCCCGGCAGAACCGCGCCAAGGAAATGGTCGACATCGAGGTCGTCCACCAGGGCAAGGCGGTGCACGACCCGAGCATCGTGTTGCTCCGGGTGGACAACACCGGCACCGACATCGAGGCCAAGGACATGCAGGGCGCGGTGAAGTTCACCTTCCCGGGCCGCAAGATCGTCCGGATGAAGGTGGTCGAGTCACACCCGCCGGACATCGGTGACCTGCTCGAGGCGGACATGAAGCCGGCCGACTATGTCGACACCGACGCGATCACGGTGCCGAAGCTCGCGATCAACCGCGGTGACCACTTCAAGTTCCTGCTCGTGCTGTCGGGCAAGGGCAAGGACGTCACGCACTCCGGCTACCTGGCCGGCGGGGCGAACGGCGGCGTGTACCACGAACCGCGGCCGCGCGGCCCGGGCCGGCGTACGTTGATCTTCGGCGCGACGACGCTGGTGCTGGTCGGCGCTCTTGTCGCGTTCTTCCTGGTCGACGTGCTGCAGCCGCCGCGCAACTGCGCGTCGGGCGAGCTGCGAGTGATTGGATCCACGGCGGTCGAGCCGACGATGACCGAGCTGCGCAGCGCGTACATCGCCGAGTGCTCGAACGCGGACATCACGATCGCCGCCAACGGCAGCCGCAGCGGCGTCAGCGATCTGAGCGCCCTGGGCGCCAAGGACGGCAACGCGGCGAGCAAGGTGATCGCAATGTCGGACGGCCCGGCGGTTGACGCGCCCGGTCTCAGCGGCGAGGCGGTCGCCGTTGTCGTGTTCGCGGTCGTCGTCAACCGGGCCGCGGACGTGACCGGCCTGACCAGTGCCCAGCTGCGGGACATCTACAACGGCAAGATCACCAACTGGGAGCAGGTCGGCGGCCGCAACCTGCCGATCCGGATGGTTAGCCGGGTCGGCCCGGCGTCCGGTTCACGGCTGGTGTTCCGCGAGAAGGTGCTCGGCGGCGACCAGGAACTCGGCATCACCTCGGACGACTGCCGGCGCGACGACGACGCCGCGACAACGAAGTACCACCGCTGTGAGGTCGGTACGACGGAGGAGCTGCTGACGCGGGTCAACGAGATCGACGGCGCGATCGGGTACGCCGAGCTCGGCGGCGCCCGCAAGTATCCGCAGCTCACGCCGGTGACGATCGACAGCGTCGTACCGGACACGTCGAAGGTGGCGGACCGGTCGTACAAGTTCTGGGAGGTCGAGCACGCGTACACGTACAAGGCACCGGCGGCGAAGTCGCTGACCGCGGCCTTCCTCGACTACGTGCGGTCGACGCAGGCCCGTCCGATCCTCGATCGTGGCGACCTGGTTCCGTGCAGCGATCTGCCCGCGGGGTTCTGTGGATAATGCCAGCGGGCTTCGGCGATTCTCCGGATAATTCCGGTTATGTATGTAATCGCGCACCTCAGTGACCCCCATCTCGACGGCTCCGACGAGGCTCGGAACAGGCTGCGGAAGCTCACGTCGTACCTGCGCGAGTTCCGGCGACCGGTCGACGTCGTGCTGGTCAGCGGCGACCTCGCAGACCACGGTCTCGAGTCCGAGTACGCCGAGCTCGCCGCCGAGCTGAAGCTGGATATGCCCGTGCTGGTGTTGCCGGGTAACCACGACGTCAGCGCGCCCTTGCGTGCCGGGCTCGCGGACTTCGTCGACTCGGCCGGTGAAGGGCATCCGGTGCACCAGGTGCAGGACGTCGGCGGCGCGCGGTTCGTGCTGCTCGACACCTCGGTCCCGGGTGAGGATCACGGGCTGCTGTCCGCGGAGTCGCTCGCGTGGCTCGACGGCATACTGGCCGAACCGGTCGACGGGCCGTTGTTCGTGGCCTTCCACCACCCGCCGTTCGAGCTGAACCACCCTGTCCTCGACCAGTGGCTGCTCCGCTCCGGCCCGGAGCTCGAGGCGGTGCTGAGGGGCAAACCGATCACGGCCATCCTCGCCGGGCACGTACACAACGGGCTGGCGACGACCTTCGCCGGGCTGCCGTTCCTGGTCGCACCAGGCGTCCGCTCGACCCCGCCGCTCCCCTTCGAACCGCCGGCTCCCGGCGGTGGCCTCGTCGACGACACCACCGCCCACCCGGGTCTGGCGCTCCACATCTACAAGCCGGGCGTCCCGCTCCAGACCCTCTTCCGGCACCCGGCCTGACCAGTACTGTGCTGACATGTACGTGATCGCGCACCTCAGTGACCCGCATCTCGACGGCTCGGAGGAGGCGCGATCACGGCTGCGGAAGATCACGTCGTACGTCCGGGCGTCGTCGGTGGACGTCGTACTCGTCACCGGCGACCTCGCCGACCACGGGCTGGAGACGGAGTACGCCGAACTCGCCGGCGAGCTGGCCTTGGACGTCCCGGTGCTGGTGCTGCCGGGCAACCACGACGCCAGCTCGCCGCTCAGGGCCGGGCTGAAGTCGTTCGTGGACTCACCCGGCGACGGTCATCCTGTACATCAGGTCCGCGACGTGGGTGCGGCGCGCTTCGTCCTCGTCGACAGCACCGTGCCGGAGCAGAACCACGGCCTGCTCTCCGACGAGTCCCTCGCCTGGCTGGACGGCGTACTGCGCGAGCCGTTCGACGGACCGGTCTTCGTCGCGATGCATCACCCACCGCTCGACCTGCATCACCCCGTGATGGATCAGTGGATGCTGCAGGACCGCGATGCGGTGGCGGCCGTGCTGACCGGCAAGCCGATCACAGCCATCCTCACCGGCCATGTGCACAACGCCATCGTCACCACGTTCGCCGGCCATCCCGTCCGTGGTGCGCCCGGCATCCGGTCGACCGTCCCCGTCCCCTTCGAGCCCTCCACCGGCACCGGCAGCGTTGTGGATCCGTCCGCCCACCCCGGCCTCGCCTTCCACATCCACACCCCCGGCGAGCCGATGCAGACCATCTACAGGTACCCCGCGGTGACCGCCCACGAGCAATCCCCGGCCCCGGCCCGCGCCGACCAGGTGCGGGAGCCGGATCGGATGCAACTGCATCCCGTGGCCCGGGTCGAGTCGAGTCTGCGCGACCTCGCCGACGCTCCCCGTCAGGGCGACGAGGGTGCGCCTGACGCCTGGGTCGTCTTCGACGAGTCAGTGCGTGCTGCGCTCGCCGACGTCAAGGCCGGCGACGAGCTCATCCTCATCACCTGGTTCGACCGCGCTGACCGCGACGTACAGAAGGTCCATCCGCGGAGCGACACGAGCCGCCCGCCCACAGGCGTCTTCAGCACCCGCTCCCCCGATCGCCCGAACCCGCTCGGCCTGCACCGAGTCACGGTCCTAGCCGTCGACGACCTCCGCCTGCACGTCAACAACCTTGAAGCCCTCGACGGCACCCCGATCGTCGACGTCAAGCCGGTCATCGGCGACATCTCTGACCGGTGACGATCTACTGCCAGAATTTCCAGCCCTCGGGAGCCTGCGGAAACGCGGCCGGCGGAGTCCACCCCCGCGGCGGCCGCCATCCCAGCTCGACGGCCGGCCAGTTGGGCGGAGGCTGGAAGCGATAGCGCCGATCCCGCGCCTGCCAGAACAACGACCACCCCGCGGCAACCACAGCCGCGACGAGGAACCCCACGCCGACCGCCCCGAACGTCGTGGGTTCGGGCCCGCACCCGACCCCGTCCGGGGCGCACGGATCGGACGGCGCGCCCATCATGAACAGGCCCAGAAATCCGAGCAGCACGAACCCGCCCGACAGGCACCACCCGACCGTCACGAGGATCGAGTGGGACGGCGCGTCGGAGTACCCGTGAAACACACGCGGGTCCGGGGGCGCTGACCAACTCACGTGGTCATTACAGCCGCGCGCTCCCGGACCCGGATGAGGTTGTGCCGCGTTGGCACCCAACCGTGACCTTGATCGAACCTGATCTCAGAAGTTGATCATGTGCCCTTCGAGGCCGTGGAAGGCCTCCTGCAACGCCTCGCTCAGCGTCGGGTGAGCGTGAACGTTGCGGGCCAGTTCCTTGGTGGTGAGGTCCCACTTCTGGGCCAGCGTCAGCTCCGGCAGGAGCTCGGTGACCTCGGGGCCGATCAGGTGCGCGCCGAGCAGTTCGCCGTACTTGGCGTCGCTGATGACCTTGACGAAACCGGTCGGGTCGCCGAGGCCGTGGGCCTTGCCGTTCGCGGTGAACGGGAACTTGGCGACCTTGACGTCGAAGCCCTCCAGCCGGGCCTCTTCCTCGGTCCACCCGAAGCTGGCGATCTGCGGCTGGCAGAACGTCGCCCGCGGGATCATCTTGTAGTCGAGCTCCATCGTCTCGTGCCCGGCGATGGTCTCGGCCGCGATCACACCCATCGCCTCGGCGGCGTGCGCGAGCATCAGCTTCGCGGTCACGTCACCGATCGCGAAGATGTTCGGCACGTTGGTCCGGCAGAACCCGTCGATGCCGATCGCGCCGCGCTCGGTCAGCTGGACGCCGATCTTGTCCAGGCCGTAGCCGTCGACCCGCGGCTGGAAGCCGATCGCCTGCATGACCTTGTCGGCCTCCAGGGTCTTCTGGGCGCCGTCCTTGCCGGTGACGGTGACCTTCACCTTGTCGCCGGAGTCGTCGATCGAATCGACCCGGGTGCCGGTGAGTACGTCGACGCCGAGCTTCTTGTACGCCTTCGCGAGCTCCTTGGAGACCTCGATGTCCTCCAGCGGGACGACCCGGTCGAGGAACTCGACGATCGTCACCTGCACGCCGTAGTTCGCCAGCACGTACGCGAACTCGACGCCGATCGCGCCGGCGCCGGCGATCACGATCGAGCCCGGCAGCTCCTCGGTGAGGATCTGCTCCTCGTACGTCACCACGCGCTCGCTCAGCTGGGTGCCCGGCAGCAGCTTGGTGGTCGCGCCGGTGGCCAGGATGCAGTTGTCGAACGTGACGGTCTCCGACGAGCCGTCGTTCAGCGTCACGTCCAGGGTGTTGGCGTCGGTGAACGAACCCCAGCCGTCGAACTCGGTGATGTTGTTCTTCTTCATCAGGAAGTGGACGCCCTTGACCCGGCCGTCCGCGACCTTGCGGCTGCGCTGCACAGCGGTCGGGAAGTCGAAGGTCACCTCGCCGCTGATACCGAAGGTCTTCGCCTCCGTGCGGAAGATGTGCGACAGCTCGGCGTTCCGCAGCAGCGCCTTGGACGGGATACAGCCCACGTTCAGGCAGACACCGCCCCAGTACTTCTTCTCGATGATTGCGGTCTTGAGGCCGAGCTGGGCTGCGCGGATCGCCGCGACGTACCCACCCGGACCCGCGCCGAGGACAACAACGTCAAAGTGCGAGGCCATGTACTGAACTTTAATAGGTCACCCCAGCACGGTCCGTCTCCCGGGGTAGGCTGGGTGGGCGCGTGAGGCGAAATTCATGGGGGACCGATGGATCTGGGGAGACGTCGGGGGCTGCGACTGGCAGCTTTCGGCACGCTGCTGGCAGTCGTCGCACTGCCTGCGTACGCCGACGACCCCACGCCCCCGCCACCCGCCTCCGTGACCGATGTCAACCGGTCCCTCGAGCAGCTCCAGGCCGAGGCCGCCGCCGTCCAGGCCGATTTCGCCAAGGCGACGATCGCCTACACCAAAGCACTCAAGGACGCGCAGACCGCCGAGGCCGCCGCGAAGAAGGCGGAAGCCACCGCAACGGTCTCCAAGGGCAAGGCCGACGAGGAGCGCCGCCAGCTCGGCCTCCTGACCGCTCAGGCCTACCAGCTCGGCATCCCGACCGTGATGGGCACCGAGTCGATGCTCTGGTCGCTCGCCCCGGTCGCCGAGAACCTCCAGGAGATCGCCGACCGGCAGACCGCGATCACGCAGCTCGGCAGCACTCAGGTCTCGCAGTACCGGATGGCGATGGAGGCCGAGAACGAGTCGAACCGGCTCAAGTCCGAAGCGACGACGAAGCGGCAGGCCGCGAACGACGCTGCTGCCAAGGCGCAGGACCTCAGCAAGCAGGTGCAGCAGAAGGCCGCCGACGCCTCAGCGGCCATGGCCGACCAGACCGCTGACCTGGACGTCGCCTCCGCTCTGTCCAAGCAGCTGCAGCTCGTCCGCAACCAGCAGGCGCTCGCACGTTGGCAGACGTACCTGACCGAGCTGACGTCCGCGAAGATCACTCCCCCGGCAGCCGCCGTACTCAAGAACCCTGCCAAGCTCCCCACCGGGCTGGCGCCGCTGACCCGCCGCGGTACGCCGGTCCCGGGTGTCGCGTCTGCCGCCGTCGCCGGCCGCACGGTACGAGTGATGTCGGCCGAGACGATCCGTGCGGTCAACCAAGCCTTCAGCCTGGTCGGCAAGCCGTACGGCGTCGCCGCGACCGGACCGGACAAGTACGGATGCCTCGGCGCCGCCCGCGTCGCGTGGCAGCCCTACACCACCCTCCCGAACCTGGTCAGCAAGGTGTACCCGGACTACCAGGCAGTCCCGAACGCCTGGATCCAGCCGGGCGACCTGCTCGTGATGGGCAGCAAGTCCCTCGGCCTCGTCCACATCGGCATCGCGCTCGACAACGGCGAGATGATCGCCGCCGACGAGGCGAAGGGCTCGGTCGTCGTCACCACCGTCCCCGACAACCTGTACGCCGCCCTCCGCCCGACCCTCGGCGCACCGGCCAAGCCGCAGGTCGCCCCGGTCGGGACGTCGGACGCGTACGCGTTCCGCTGCGGCAATACCGCAACGTCGTACAACGTCGGCTCCGGCGCCTGGACCTGGCCGCTGCCGGACGGGACCTACGAGATCGGTACTCCGTTCGGTCAGTCCGGGTCGATGTGGGAGACCGGATTCCACACCGGCCAGGACTTCCCCGCACCTGTTGGTACTACGGTCCGCGCGGTGACGTCCGGTGTCGTCCGGGTGGAGCACCCGGCGTGGGCCGGCAACCTGGTCCGCATCGACCACGGCAACGGGCTGGAAACGCTCTACGCGCACCTGAGCCGCATCGACGTGACCGACGGGCAGCAGGTGAAGGCAGGTCAGCAGATCGGTGCTGTCGGCACCGAAGGCAACTCCACCGGTCCGCACCTGCACTTCGAGGTCCGTCTCGGCGGCGATCCGGTCAACCCGATGCCGTTCCTGGCGACCGGTTCGGCCAGCACCGGCTGGGGTGGTTACACCAACGGCATGATCCCGGCCAGCAAGCTGTGCGGGATCGGCGGCGGGCACATGCTCCGCTGCGACGCGGCTGCGGCGTACCTGCAGCTCTCGAGCGCCTACCGGGCCCAGTTCGGCAAGTCGCTGTGCATCACCGACTCGTACCGCTCGTACGCCTCCCAGGTGGACCTGTACGCGCGCAAGCCGTCGCTGGCTGCCCTTCCGGGCACCTCCAACCACGGCTGGGGCGTGGCCGTCGACCTCTGCGGCGGGATCGACAAGTACAACACCACCCAATACCAGTGGATGAAGTCGCACGCCCCGACGTACGGCTGGGTCCACCCGGCCTGGGCCGAGCAGGGCGGCAGCCGCGAGGAACCGTGGCACTGGGAGTTCGGTAACCCGGCCAGTTCGTAGCTGCCCGGTAGGCTGACGGTGTGGCCGAGCATGAGAGTCCCGACCGCACCGATCACAACATCACGTTGGATGCTGCGGACGACCGGTGGGAGTGGCGGCGGCGGATTCGCGAGAATCCGCGCAAGCTGCTGTTCTACCGGATCGGCGTGGGCGTCCTCGGCGGCCTGCTGATCATCGCCGCCCCACTCACCGGCTGGCTGCCGGGACCGGGCGGGATCCCGCTGTTCATCGCCGGTCTGGCCGTGCTGGCCAGCGAGTTCGAGTGGGCCCAGCGGCTGCTGTACCGGGTCAAGGACTGGGTGAAGGCACTCACCACCTGGACCGGCAAGCAGCCCGCCTGGCTGAAGGCGCTCGGCACCCTCGCGCTGTTCCTCTGCGTGCTCGTCGCGATCTGGCTCTACATGGCCGTGCTCGGAGTCCCGGGCTGGTTCCCTGACTCGTGGGAGTCATTCCTGCACGAACTTCCCCTCCTTCACTGAGTAGTCGGGCAGCTCGATCAGTTCGCTCATCTTCTGCGCCATCTTGATCATCTGGTTGTTGAAGAACGGGATGTCCAGGATCCGGTTCCGCGCCGTCAGCCCGAACCGGGTGGCCGGCGCCAGGAACGACCCTGCGCGACTCCCGTCCTGGGTCGTCGACACCGCCTTCCGCAGCAGCGCCTCGTACCGGTCGAAGGCAGCCCGGAAATCGCCGCCCGCCTGGGCCAACTCCCCCGCCAGCACATAGGCACCGACGACCGCCGTACCCGTCCCGAGCGCTCCGAACGTGGCGCCGTACCCCGCGTCGCCGAGCAGCACGATCCGGTTGGTGGACCAACGATCAACGCTCACCCGGCTGATCGAGTCGAAGTACAACTCTGTTGCCGCCGGCAACCCTTTCAGCAGCTCCGGCACGTGCCAGCCGAGACCGTCGAAGTGCGCGCGCAGGATCGCCTTCTGCTGGTCGAGATCGCGCCGGTTGTAGGTCAGCTCCTCCGACTTGAACACGAACAGCGTCTGCGCCAGCCCCGGGTCGCGACGGTCCGCGCTGACGCTCGCCAGCTTGCCCGGCACGTTGTACATCAGCGAGTCGCCGCTGATCCCCAGCGTGTTCGGAACCTCCCAGCCGCCCACGTAGTAGTTCAGGTGGCGCTCGACCACCCGCTCCTTCGGCCACGCCAGCCGCCGCACGACGGAGTGCATGCCGTCCGCGCCGATGACCAGGTCGTAGGTGTCCTCCAGCCCGCTCTCGAACCGCACATCCACACGATCCGCATGCTCGGTCAGACTCGCGATCGAGTCCCCGAAGCGGTACGTCGCCTGCTCGTGACTGTGCTCGTACAAGACCCGCGACAGGTCTGCCCGCAGTACCTCCAGGTCCCCGCCGGCGAACTCGGCCGGCAACCGCATCAGCTGGCGACCCGACGCGTCGACGAACCGCATCGCGTTGCCGCCGGTCTGCAGCGACCGCAGGTCCGACAGCACGCCCATCCGGTCCAGAACCGTCGTGAACACCTCGCCGCGGAAGTCCACCGCGTACCCGCCCTGCCGCAGCGCCGGGGCGATCTCGACCACCGTCACGTCGTGCCCCGCCCGACCGAGCCAGAGCGCCACCGACGGCCCCGCCACGCTCGCACCCGATACCAGAACCTTCATCGTGATCCTCCTCAGAAGTAATTGTGTCTGTCGGACACAGTAAAGTGTATGGTAGACACAGTTCAAGTCGGTTTCAGTTCGAAAAGGATCGAAGGATGTCTGACCTGCTCTGGAGCAAGCCCTCGCTGCCGAGCCGCGGCCCGAAGCCGGCGGTGACGCTGACCGGGATCGCCGAGGCGGGCATCCGGATCGCCGACGCGGAGGGCCTCGACGCGGTGTCGATGCAGCGGATCGCCGGCGAGCTGCCGGTGACGAAGATGGCGCTCTACCGGTACGTCCCCGGCAAGACCGAACTCATCGCCGTGATGAGCGACCTGGCGATGGGTGCCCCGCCGGACCGCCCCGACCTACCGTGGCGCGAGGCGCTCCACACCTGGTCCATCGATCTGTACGACGGATTCACGCGCCACCCGTGGCTGCTCCTGTCGACCGTCGGCCGCCGCCTGCTCGGGCCGAACGAGCTCATGTGGATGGAGCGCGGCATCGCGGCGCTGACCGACACCGGGCTGACCGGCGGCGAGCAGATGGACTCGATTCTGGTCATCACCAGCCACGTCCGGAACATTGCCCAGCAGTCCACGACATTCCCCGGCCACACCACCGGCCTATCCGAAGAGGACATGCAGGAATCGCTCACCCAGATCCTCAGCACCGAAGCCGAGCGGTTCCCGCACCTGACCACCGCGATGCGTACCGCGGCCGGCAGCGAGAACCAGGGCCTGGAATTCGGCCTGCAGCGGATCCTGGACGGCCTCGAGCTCCTGATCAACGGTAGGAAAGTGTCGACTTCACGGCATTGAAACGTTGCCGATAGGCCGACGCGGACAGGCCGTAGTGCGACTTGAACCGGCGGGCGAAGTAGTTCTGGTCCGGCCAGCCGACGGACTCCCCGATCCGGCTGATCGGCAGGTCCGTGTGCAGCAGCCGGTCGGCCGCGAGCTCGACGCGATGACGCGACAGGTACGCCATCGGCGGCAGCCCGGTCACCGACTTGAACAACCGGACCAGATACCCCGGCGCGAGGTGCAGCTCGCCGGCCAGGTCGGTCAACGTCCAGTGCCGCGCCGGGTCGGCCTCCATCAACCGCATCGCGTCGAGTACGGCGGGATGCGTGTGCTCACGTCGATCGTCGCGATCGGCCACGGTCCGGGCGACGCAACTCAGGTACAGCGACAGCCAGCCGATGATCTCGCCGCGGTTGCGACTGAGCGGCTGGTCGCGCAGCTGGCGCAAGCCGTCGAGGTGCCCGACCGCCTCCTTCATCGTGTCCGGATCGAGGTGCGTCGCGAGCATGCCCCGGCGCTGCGCGGAGAACGGCCCGGTCCACAACAGGTAACCCAGTAAGGGATCCTCGCGTGCCCAGGCCAGTTCGCGGCGGACCAGATCGGCCGAGAAACAGCAGTTGTAGACCTCGAGCGCGGTGCAGTCGACGTACTCGTGCCAGACGCCCGGACGGAGCAGGATCGCGTCGCCGGCCTGGAGTTTCTGCCGGCCGGCGAGGCTGTGGTGGATGCCTTCACCGCCGGTGACGAGCAGCAGTTCGAAGAAGCTGTGCGTGTGCAGCGGATGGGACTTTTCGTGCAGGTGTGGGCCGGCGTGCACGACCGTCCCTTCGACGAAGTGCAGCACCGTCCCGCGGGTCCTCACCGGCTCGTCGGCCATACGTCACGATATGGCCCGAGGTGCAGATCGTGCTAGACCGAGTGCACTTCGGGCTACTCGCCGGCGACTGCCGGGCACAGGATCGGGGAACAGGCGAAACGTCCCCCGAATGACACCGCCGCCAATCAACCGAGATCACGACGTTTTGTCAGCGCACCCAATGAATCGTTTCACTCGCTGAGTTGGAGCCTCATGTCGAACCTCGCCGCACCCACCGCCCTTCGCTTCGAGCATCGACCCGCGCCCGCTGCCGGGATCGGCACTGCGACGCCCCGGATCTCCTGGCAGGTCCCGGCCGCTGACGCCGGCTACGCGCAGACGGCGTACGAGCTCGAGATCACGACCGGCACGACGCAGGCGTTCACGGTCCAGTCGCCCGACCAGGTGCTGGTGCCCTGGCCGGCTGACCCGCTCGGCTCCCGGGAGACCGCGCAGGTCCGGGTCCGGGTGCGCGGCAACGACGACTGGAGCGAGTGGAGTGAGCCCGCGACCGTCGAGGCCGGCCTGCTCGCGTCCGACGACTGGACCGCGCGGTTCGTCAGCCCGCGGGAGAACCCGCACGGCTCCCCCGCTCCCCTGATCGCGGGCGTCGCGGATCTCCCGGAAGGCATCGTCAAAGCCCGGCTCTACGCGACGGCGTACGGGATCTACATCCCCGAGCTCAACGGGCAGCGCGTCGGCACCGAGGAGCTCGCGCCCGGCTGGACGGCGTACCAGTACCGGCTGCGCTACCAGACGTACGACGTGACCGAGCTTGTCCAACCTGGTGAGAACAAGCTCGAGTTCCTCGTCGGCAACGCCTGGTACCGCGGCCGGATCGGCTTCCAGGACCAGAAGCAGCTGTACGGCGATCGCCTCGCCGTACTCGCGCAGCTCGAGGTCACCACCGAGGACGGCCAGGTCCACACGTTCGGCAGCGACGGCACCTGGACCTCCCGGGAGAGCAACGTCCTGGCCGACGACCTGTACGACGGCCAGACCACCGACCTCCGCAAGCAGCCCGGCGAGCCCACGCCGGTCGACGTACTCGACGCCGACCTGAACCTGCTCGTCGCCCCCGACGGCCCGCCGGTCCGGATCACCGACGTCCTTCCCGCGCTCGAGATCACCACCTCGCCGTCCGGCAAGACGCTCGTCGACTTCGGGCAGAACCTGGTCGGTCGCGTCCGGCTCAAGGTCCGCGGTGGCGCTGAGGGCGACGAGATCGTCGTACGCCATGCCGAGGTCCTCGAGAACGGCGAGCTCGGCGTTCGTCCGCTCCGCACCGCCAAGGCAACCGACACCTACTTCCTCGCCGGACCCGACGAGGTCGTGCTCGACTCCCCGCTCACCTTCCACGGCTTCCGGTACGCCGAGGTCACCGGCGTGGACGCGCTCGCGAAGCAGGACCTCGAAGCCATCGTCATCGGGTCCGACCTGCAGCGCACCGGTTGGTTCGAGTCGTCGAACGAGCTGCTCAACCAGTTCCACCAGAACGTGGTGTGGGGCATGCGCGGCAACTTCGTCGACGTACCGACCGACTGCCCGCAGCGTGACGAGCGGCTCGGGTGGACCGGCGACATCCAGGTCTTCTCCCCGAGCGCCAGCTTCCTGTTCGACACGGCCGGCTTCCTGACCAACTGGCTGGCCGACCTGTCGGCCGAGCAGCAGAAGGACGGCTCGGTGCCGTACGTCGTACCGGACGTACTGCGGAACGAGTCCCCGGCCACCGCCGCATGGGGTGACGCGGCAACGATCGTCCCCTGGGTGATCTACGAACGCAGCGGCGACGCCGGACTGCTCGCTCGGCAACTGCCGAGCATGCGGGCCTGGGTCGACAAGATGGCCGATCTGGCCGGCAGCGACCTGCTCTGGTCCGGCGGCTTCCAGTTCGGCGACTGGCTCGACCCGACTGCTCCGCCGGAGAACGCGTTCGCCGCCAAGGCGGACCCGGACGTGGTCGCAACCGCGCATCTGGCCCGCTCGGCCGAGGTGGTCGGGAAGGCCGCGAAGATCCTCGGCCACGCCGATCTGGCCCAGGAGTACACCGACCTGGCAGCGCGCGTCCGGCAGGCGTTCGCGACCGAGTACGCGACCGACGGCGGCCGGGTATTGAGCGACGCGGCAACTACTTACGCACTCGCGCTCCAGTGGGCCTTGCTGCCGACCGAGACCCAGCGGCAGCGGGCCGGCGAACGGCTCGCCGACCTGGTCCGTACGGCGGGCTTCCGGATCAGTACCGGATTCGTCGGAACGCCGCTGATGGCCGACGCTCTGGCCGATTCCGGACATCCTGACCTGGCCTACCGCCTTCTGCTACAGACAGGCTGCCCCTCTTGGCTGTACGCAGTGACGATGGGAGCCACGACGGTCTGGGAACGCTGGGACAGCATGCTGCCCGACGGCAGCATCAACCCCGGCCAGATGACGTCGTTCAACCACTACGCCCTCGGTGCGGTCGCCGACTGGATGCACCGCCGGGTCGCCGGCCTCGCGGCGGCCGAGCCCGGGTACCGCACGATCGACGTACGGCCGCTCCTGACCGGGCAGCTGACGAAGGCATCCGCCAAGCACCTCACGCCGTACGGCGAGGCGTCGGTCGCGTGGACTCGCGCCGACGGGCAGGTCACGCTGTCGGTGACCGTTCCGGTCGGGTCCCGCGCGAAGGTCGACGTACCCGGACAGGGCGTCGTCGAGGTTGAGCACGGTACGCACGAATGGACCGTCGACGACCCGCACGCCGAGCTCCCCGAGCTGGCCGCGGACGCGACGATCCGGCAACTGATGGACCACGAACCCACCTGGACCGAACTCGCGACCGCGGCCGCCGAGAGCGGGGTCGTCACCGACGACGCCGAGCTCGCCGCCCGCCTCGAGCGGTACCTCGACCAGCCGGCCGCCGGACTGGTCGACGCGATCAGCCCGCGTGGATTCACCCCGAGCGCCGAGGCCCTGAAGGCCAAGCTCGAAGCCCTGCTCAACCACTGAGTTCAGTAACTGAGTTCAACCACTGATTCCAATCCCCGACACCGCCCCGCTGCTTTGAACAACATCCTTTGGAGGTCAAGATGAGGTTCCGCCCAGGAGCTAGCGGACTGGCGCTTCTCGCCGTCAGTTCGCTGGTGCTCACCGCGTGCAGCGCGGGCAGTCTCGGATCCAGCAGTGACTCCGGCAGCAACTCGGTCGAGATCACGTACCTGATCGGCAACCAGGATCAGGACGTGAAGGAGGCCAACCAGCTGATCAAGGACTTCACCGCGAAGAACCCCGGGATCACGATCAAGACGGAGACCCGCCCGGCCGGTACGGAGGGCGACAACATCGTCAAGACCCGGCTGTCCACCGGCGACATGCCCGATGTCTTCGGCTACAACACCGGGTCGCTGTTCCAGGCGATCGCCCCGCAGAAGAACCTGGTGTCGATCAGCGACCAGCCGTACATCGGCAACCTGGACGACAACTTCAAGAAGACCGTGACCGCCGACGGCCAGGTGTACGGCGTACCCGTCGGCGGTTTCATGGGCGGCGCGGTGCTGTACAGCATCCCCGTCTACACCAAGCTCGGGCTGAAGATCCCGAAGACCTGGGCCGAGTTCATGGCCAACAACGCCAAGATCAAGGCGCAGGACCCCGGCGTCGCCCCGGTGATCCAGACGTACGGCGAGACCTGGACGTCGCAGCTGTTCGTCCTCGGCGACTTCCACAACGTCGCCGCATCCGAGCCGACGTTCGCCGACGACTACACCGCGAACAAAGCGAAGTACGCCACCTCGCCGGCCGCGCTCAAGGGGTTCGAGCACACCGAAGCGGTCCACGACGCCGGCTACGAGAACAAGGACTTCGCCTCGGCGAAGCTGCCGGACGGCCTGAAGATGCTTGCCACCGGCAAGGGTGCGCACTACCCGATCCTGTCCGGCGTGGTCGCGAACATGGTCGCCACCTACCCGGACGCCGCCAAGACCGTCGGCCTGTTCGCGTTGCCTGGTGACGACGCGAGCAAGAACGGTCTGACGCTGTGGACCCCGGGTGGTCTGTACATCCCGAAGACCACGACCGGCGACAAGCTGGACGCGGCGAAGAAGTTCCTCGCCTTCGTCGCCAGCCCGGACGGCTGTGCCTCGCAGAACACCGCCGGCGCACCGACCGGTCCGTACGCCGTCAAGGGCTGCACGCTCGGCGACGACGTACCGCAGGCGATCAAGGACATGCAGCCGTACCTCGACAAGCCGGACGGATCGAGCCTCGCGCTGGAGTTCCTGTCGCCGGTCAAGGGCCCGTCGCTCGAGCAGATCACGGTCGAGGTGGGCTCCGGTATCCGCAAGGCGAAGGACGGCGCCGCGCGGTACGACGAAGACGTGAAGAAGCAGGCCCAGCAGCTCGGCCTGGCAGGTTGGTGAGGTCCGTGGCGATCACCTCGGTGAAACCACGTGAGCGTAGTAAGACGCGACCGGCCGCTTCGGCGGCCGGGAGCAAGGTCTACCGTCCGTACTCGAACTGGTTCTACCTGCCGACCGCCATCATCTACGGCGTGCTGTTCCTGGTCCCGACGTTCGCCTCGCTCTACTTCAGCCTGACCCGGTGGAGTCTGTTCGAGTCGAAGTTCATCGGGCTGGACAACTTCAAGCTGTTCTTCCAGGAGCCGGCGCTGGTCAAGGGCTTCACCAACACGCTGATCTACGCCGTCGTCACGTCAGGGTCGAAGGTGGTCCTCGGACTGCTGCTCGCGGTCCTGCTGACGTCGCAGATCGTTGCCCGCGGCTACCTTCGGTCGGTGGTGTTCTTCCCGGTGCTGGTCTCCACGATCGGCGTCGGGCTGACCTTCACCGTGCTGATGAACCCGGAGAAGGGCCTGATCAACGAGTCGCTCGGGCTGCTCGGGATCAACGGTCCCGGCTGGCTGACCGATCCGAAATGGGCGCTGCTCTCGGTGGCCGCGGTCGACGTGTGGAAGGGCGTCGGGCTCGCGACGCTGATCTACATCGCGGGGATCGTCTCGATCCCCCGTGAGTACATCGAGGCCGCCCGGGTCGACGGCGCCGGGTCGTGGCAGCAGTTCCGGCGGATCGTGCTGCCGCTGTCCCGGCCGGCCACCGTCACCGTCATCATCTTGTCGCTGATCGGCGGACTGCGGTCCTTCGACCTGATCTGGGCGATGACGCGCGGCGGGCCCGGGTTCACCTCGGACGTGATCGCGTCGGTGATCTACAAGCAGTACCAGGCCGGGTTCTACGGCCTGTCGACCGCGGGCAACGTCGTACTGTTCATCACCGTCACCGCGATCATCCTGCCGTTGTCCTGGTTCCTGAACCGCAAGGAGGTGGACCTGTGAGTACGGCGGAACTCGTCAACCACCGCCCCGGCCGGAAGTGGGTCCTGAGCGCGGTCGCGATCTTCGTGTCGATCGTGGTGTTCGTGATCCCGTTCGCGTTCATCCTGCTGACCGCGGTGAAGGACCGGACCCAGTCGGCCGACCTGAGCTTCTCCTGGCCGCACCAGTTCCGCTTCGTACAGAACTTCATCGAAGTGGTCGAGGCCCGCGACTACATGCTGGTGATCGCGTTCATCAACAGCACGATCCTGACCGTGGCCAGCGTCACCGGGATGGTGGTGCTCGCGGCCATGGCCGGGTTCGTGCTGCAGCGCCGGAAGAGCCGCTGGAACGGGTTCATCAACTTCCTGGTGCTGGCCGGGCTGATCATCCCGCCGGCCGTCGTACCGACGATCTGGGTGCTGCAGAAGCTCGGCATGTTCAAGACGATGCCCGGGCTGATACTGATCGAGATCGCCTACGGGTTGTCGTTCTGCATCCTGTTGTTCCGCGCGTTCGTGGCGACGATCCCGCGGGAGCTGGACGAGGCCGCGATCATCGACGGCGCGGGGCCGTTGCGGTTGTTCTTCCAGGTCGTGTTCCCGTTGCTCAGATCCGTGATCGTGACGGTCGTGGTGGTGCAGTCGGTCAACGTGTTCAACGACTTCGTGAACCCGTTGTACTTCCTGCCCGGTGACCAGAACGCGACCGTGCAGCTGACCTTGTACAACTTCTCCAGTCAGTTCACGACGCAGTACAACCTGCTGTTCATGGACATCCTGCTGATCACGATCCCGCCGCTGATCATGTTCCTGTTCTTCAACCGCCAGATCGTCGCCGGCCTGACGTCCGGAGCGATCAAGGGGTAGCGGGCTTGCGGACGAGGTGCGCCGCCTGCGCCTTGTCCTTCTCGCCGGGTATCGCCGCGCGCGTCAGGGTCGCCACCTCGGCGAACCCGGCGCCGGCGAGCAGCCCGGCGACGTCCGCGGGGTCGTAGCTGTAGACCTCGAGGTCGAGGTCGTGGCCGTAGGCGTTGCTCAGGTGCCGGCTGCCGCCGCCGACCTTGAAGCCGTGCACGAGGTAGCCGCCGGGCCGGAGCACGCGGTACAGCTCGGCGAACACCGCCGGCAGGTCCTCGCGCGGGGTGTGGACGAGCGAGTACCACGCGAGCGCTCCGGCGAGCTCGCCGTCCTTCAGGTCCAGGTCGAACAGCGACCCGACCTCGAACCGCAGCTCGGGATACTCCCGGCGCGCCACCTCGATCATCCCCGGCGTCAGGTCGATCCCGAACACGTCCAGGCCACGACCGGCCAGGTACGACGTGATCCGCCCGGTCCCGCAGCCGAGGTCGCCGACAGGCCCGTCCGTGACCAGCGCGGCGAAGTAGTCCAACGCGCCGATCTCGAACGGATCCCGGCGGTGATAGTCCTTCAGGATCGCGTGGTAGTCGGCGGCGGCAATGTTGTAAGACCCTTTGATGTCGTTCACCCGAGGACTGTACGAAGCCCCTCCGACAGTTTCTGGTACTCCGCCAGCGAGTTGTACGCATGCGCCGACAACCGGATGAACTTGCGCTCCTCGAACCCGGTGAACGTGATCTCGGCCTTCAGCTCGCGCGAGATCCGCATCTTCAGCGCGTCGCCGCCGGACAGGTCGACAGAGGACGGCAGCTCGACCAGCCGCATCGTCGTCGGCGGGTGGACGACCTCGGCGACGCCGGTGCCCAGTGACTTGGCCAGGATCCGGGCGCCCTCCTCGACGAGCGCGGTCAGCTGCGGGCGCCGGGTCGGCCAGTCCAGCTCGGCCAGGACCTTCAGCGACTCGGGCGCGGCGATCCACGGGACGTAGTCGTACGTGCCCTGCATGTCGAAGCGCTCCGGCATCCGCTCGTCGTACTCCGACCAGGAGACGATCAGCGGCATCGTTGCCGTGCGCCACTGTTCCGCGACCACCAGCCCGGCGGTCGCCCGCGGCGCGGCCGGCCACTTGTGGAAGTTCCCGGTCCAGAAGTCGGCGCCTGCGGGGGCCGGGGCGTCGATCAGCGCCGGGGCATGCGCGCCGTCGATCACGATCGGTACGCCGTGCGCGTGCGCGGCCTCGACCAGGGCCTCCACCGGCAGCACCTTCGCCGTACCGGAGGTGATCTGGTCGACGATCAGCACGGAGGCGTTGTCGAGCCGCTCCGAGATCAGCGAGACCACGGTCTCGTCGTCGGCCTCGAGCGGGATGTGCACGATCGCGATCTCGGCCTGGTGTGCCCTGGCGAACCGCTCGGCGGCGTACCGGACCGCGCCGTACGTGTGGTCGGTCAGCACGATCCGGCTGCCCGCCGGGATCGGCAGCGTGGCCAGCGCGACGGTGACGCCGGCGCTCGCGTTCGGGACCAGGGCGAACCCGGCCGGGTCGGTCTCCAGGAACGACGCCAGCGCGAGGCGGCTGGTGGTCAGCCGGTCGGCGACGGTCCGGAACCAGACCATCGGGTTGGCGTCCATCTCGGTGCGGAGCCCGGCCATCACCTCCTGGGTGCGGCGCGGCACGGCGCCGTACGAGCCGTGGTTGAGGTGGAGGACGCCTGGGTCGAGGGTCCACAGGTCGGGGCGGGGGCTGAGTACCGTCACCACCCAAACGGTACATACTTCCTGTCGTGTACCCCTACCTCGACCACGACGGGCCGATCGCGATGGCTCATCGAGGCGGCGCGAAACACCCCGACAACATCGGCTACGAGAACTCGCTGCACGCGTTCCAGCACGCGGTCGACCTCGGCTACACCTACCTCGAGACCGACCTGCACGCGACCAGTGACGGCGTCGTGATCGCGTTCCACGACGACAAGCTCGACCGGGTCACCGACCGGACCGGCGTGATCGCCGAGCTGCCGTGGTCCGAGGTCAGCAAGGCCAGGATCAACGGTCACGAGCCGATCCCCCGGCTCGACGAGCTGCTCGAGCACTTCCCGGACATCCGGTTCAACCTCGACATCAAGGCCGAGGGCGGCCTGGAGCCGGCGGCCTCCGTGCTCAAGGGGGCGAACGCGATCGACCGGATCTGCGTGTCGTCGTTCTCCCAGTCGCGGGTACGCCGGATCCGCAAACTGCTCGGTCCGCGGCTGTGCACCGGGTACGGCGAGTTCGAGACCGTGCTGATCCGGTTCCTTCCCGTCGCGCTGCCGTCGGCCGGGGCGTGTCTGCAGATCCCGCAGGCGTACGGGCCGCTGAAGGTGCTGACGCCGGGGCTGATCAAACGAGCGCATGCCAGGGGCAAGCAAGTGCACGTCTGGACGATCGACGATCCGGCGCAGATGCGGGAGCTGCTCGACGCCGGGGTCGACGGCATCATCACCGACCGCACCGACCTGCTGCGCGACGTACTGATCGAGCGGGGGCAGTGGAGTTGAAGTGTTATCCGGAGGTACGCCGCAACGTCCCCGGAACCTGACACACTTCCGCGCATGGGACTTCTCTCCGCCCCGGCCGGTGTGGACAAGCGTGAGTACTGGGGGTTCAGCCTCTACGACTGGGCGAACTCCGGCTATGTCACCACGGTCGGCACCGTCCTGTTCGCGCCGTACCTGACATCGGTCGCGGAGCAGGCCGCCTGCGGGTACTCCGGGACGACGGACCACCCGTGCCGCACCAACCTCGACGTACTCGGGCTGGGCATCTCCCCCGGGTCGCTGGCGTTCTACGTCGTGACCGTGGCGACGCTGGTGTCGGCGCTGTTCCTGCCGGTGGTCGGCGCGATCGCGGACCGGATGGCGCGGAAGAAGCTCCTGATGTGCGCGTTCGCCTGGGCGGGTGCGCTGGCGGCCTGCGCCATGGTGTTCGTCGGCGGCGGCCGCTGGGCGCTCGGTGCGCTGCTGCTGTTCATCGGCAACCTGTGCCTGGGCTCGTCGCTCGTGGTCTACGACTCGATCCTGATCGACATCGCGCCACCGGATCAGCGCGACGCGGTGTCGTCGCGTGCCTGGGCGTTCGGGTACGCCGGTGGCTTCATCCTGCTGCTGATCAACCTCGCCGTCGTCACCGCGCACGACGCGCTGGGGATGAGTCAGGGCACGGCAGTTCGACTCAGTCTGTTGAGCGCCGGGCTGTGGTGGGGGATCTTCACGTTCTTCCCGTTCCTCCGGCTGCGGGACCGGCCGCCGACGAGCGTCGTACCGGTCCGGAGCGGCAACCTGGTGCGGCAGAGCTTCGGTCAGCTGGGTGCGACGCTCAGGCACCTGCGCAGCTACCCGATGACGATGCTGTTCCTGATCGCGTACCTGTTCTTCAACGACGGGATCCAGACGGTCATCTCGGTGTCGTCGACGTACGGCGAGAAGCAGCTCGGGTTCGAGACGCAGGTGTTGATCGCGACGATCCTGATGGTGCAGTTCGTGGCGTTCTTCGGCGCGATCGTGTTCGGCCGGGTGGCCGCGCGGTACGGCGCTCATCGCACGATCACCGGCGGGCTGGTGATCTGGATGCTGATCGTGATCGCCGGGTTCCTGCTGCCGGCGCACCAGATCGTGCCGTTCCTGGCGATGGGCGCGGCGATCGGGATCGTGCTCGGCGGTACGCAGGCGCTGTCGCGGTCCGCGTTCAGCCAGCTGATCCCGAAGGGGCGCGAGGCGGAGTACTTCTCGCTGTATCAGGCGGGCGAACGCGGTACGTCGTGGCTGGGCACGCTGGTGTTCGGGCTGGTGCACCAGATCACCGGGTCGTATCGGCCGGCGATCGTGGCGCTCGGGCTGTTCTTCGTCGTCGGGCTCGTGCTGCTGGTCCGCGTCGACATGCGCCGCGGCATCGAGGAAGCCGGCAACGCGCAGCCGAGCATCGTCTAGACGACGGAGGCGACGAAGGCGCGTACTTCGTCGGTGGTGGGGCGGACGCCGGTGCGGTCGGCGAACAGCAGGTGGGTGGAGCCGATCAAGGTCAGCCCGAGCGTGTTCAGGTCTGCATCCGCCGGGATGCGTCCGTAGGTCTGTTCCGCCTTCAGGTAGTCCATGACCACCCGGCCGGCTTCGCTCAGGATGGGCACACCGGTCGGCACGGCCTCCCGCAGTCGCGCGCGAAGACCGTCCCGCGAGATCGTCAGGCTGACGATCGCAACCGCCACCGAACCGAACAGGTCGGTGAGCATGGTCGTCAGGTTGTCGACAACGGACCCCTGCCCAGCGGCCTTCAACAAGACCTCCGCCTGGTCGTCGAGCCGCCGGATCCGGTCCATCACCAGCTCGGCCAGAAACCCGTCGAAGTCCGTGAAGTGCTTGTGCAGCAGACCCTTCGCACACCCGGCCTCGGTCGTCACCGCCCGACTGGTCAACGCCTCAGGCCCGTCCCGCAACAACACCCGCTCCGCCGCATCAAACAGCTGCTCCCGAGCATCCCGCATCGCCACCCCGGTCGGCACAAACCCTCCCTTGACAAAAATGGGCACCCGCCCACTACCGTGGGCACATGCCCACTCTACCGCCAGGACCCCCCAACCCACGCGACCCCGCGCAGAGGCTGGCCCGTGGGACCACTCCCGCGCAGACCGCTCCCGGCGGGAGCGGTGCCGGCGAGCCGCATCGGCGGCGGGACATGGCCGAGTCGTTCGGTGCGGACGCCGAGCTGTACGACCGGGCGCGCCCCCGCTACCCCACCGACCTGATCGAGGCGATCGCCGCCTCGGCGCCCGGGGTGGCGGTGCTTGATGTTGGGTGTGGGACTGGGATTGTGGCGCGGCAGTTTCAGGCTGTTGGGGGTCGGGTGCTGGGTGTGGAGGTGGACGAGCGGATGGCGGCGTTCGCTCGTGCGACCGGGGTTGAGGTTGAGGTTTCGGCGTTCGAGTCGTGGGAGCCGGCTGGGCGCACCTTTGACGTGCTTGTTGCCGGGATGACCTGGCACTGGATCGACCCGAGCGTCGGCGCGGCGAAGGCTGCCGAGGTGCTCGGGCCGGGCGGGCGGTTTGCTGTGTTTTGGTATGTGTTGCAGCCGCCGCCCGAGCTGGGTGCGGCCTTCGCGGCGGTTCATCGGGAGGTGCTTCCGGACAGCCCGGTCAACTCCCAGGTCGCCGCCTCACCGCTGGGCGCCTACGAGCACTTCCTCGACCGAGCCGCCGACAGCCTCACCGCGACCGGGGCGTTCACCGACCTCGAGCGCCCGACGTACCCGTGGACCTGCCACTACACCCGCGACGAATGGCTCGACCAGCTCCGCACCAGCGGCCTGGCCAAACCCCTCGCCGACGCCGGCAAACTCGACAAGATGCTCAAGCTGACCGGAGCCGCCATCGACGCGGCCGGCGGCAGCTTCACGCTCGACTCGACAGCCGTCGCCCTCACCGCCACCCGCACCTGACAAACGGACGTGCGCCCGGCCGGGGTGCTGGCCGGGCGCACGGTCTGATCAGCGCGACGAAGGCGTCGCGCTCGGGTTCCGGAACCCACCACCCCCGAGCCCACCCTGACGAACGGTCTGCGCGGTCACAGTCCCGTTCGCACTCTGACCGGTGACCACCACCTGCTCACCCGACTTCAGATCGGCAGCTGTGCCCTTAGCGGTGATCTCGTACGTCGTATCGCCGGTCAGCTTCACCGTCACGTTGCCGGACTGCGTCTTCACGACCAGCTCAGAGCTGTTCGCCGAAACGACCGTGCCGATCGTCCCACCCCCACCCGGGAACTGCCGCTGCCCCTGTCCGTTCTGCCCCGCCCCTCCCCCGCCATTCTGCCCCCGGAACCCGCCGTATCCACCGGCCCGCCCGGCCTGCGGCTGGTTCGACGTACTGTCCGAAGCGAACGCCGCATGCAGCCCGGCCCCACCGGCAAGCCCGACGGCGAGTACGACGACCCCGGCCAGGATCGCCGTCGCGAGCGGCAGGTTGAGAGTCTTCTTCGGCTTGAGCGCCGCGTCGACCTCGTCGTCGGACCCGATCTGCGCGAACTCGTCGGGCGTCTGGTTGCTCATCTGAAGTGCCTCTCACTCATGTCGTAGTGCATCGATGGGACGGAGTCCGGCGGCTCGGTGCGCCGGCATGCTGCCGAAGAACAGGCCGACCGCCGCGGACACGCCGAGCGCGAGTCCGATCGACGACGGCACCAGCGCCGGCGTCACGCCGGCCAACTGGAAGCGGGTGACGATCAACGCGACCCCGACACCGACCGCGCCGCCGATCAGGCTGAGCAGCGTCGCCTCGATCAGGAACTGCCCGAGGATCGTCCGCCGCCGCGCCCCGAGCGCCTTGCGGATGCCGATCTCGCGGGTCCGCTCGGTGACCGTGACCAGCATGATGTTGGTGACGCCGATCCCGCCCACGACCAGGCTGATCGCGGCGACCGTCGCCAGCAGCGCGGTGAAGGTCGCGGCCGTGTCCTGACTCGTCTGCAGGATCTGCGCCGAGTTCGTGATCCGGAACGGCGACGTCTGATCCGCCGGCACCTGGTGACGAGCGGTCAGCAACTGCGTGACCTCGGCCTGCGCGGTGTCGACCCGGTCGGTGGCCTTGGCCTGAACGACGATCTGGCTGAGTGCGCCGTACCCGGCCTGTGTCGCGCGGAGCGTGCTGATCGGCACGATCGCGGTCGCGTTCGGGTCGTTGAACCCGGTGCTGTCCTTACTGGCCAGCACCCCGCGGACGACGAAGTCCACCGCACCCAGCTTGATCGTCTGGCCGACCGCGCTCGCGGGCCGGGTGAACAACTCGGTCGCGGTCGTCTGCCCGAGCAGGATGACCCGCTGCGAGGTGTCGACGTCCCCCTGGGTGAACGACGCCCCGGTCCCGACCGGCGTGTTCGTGGCCGGCATGTACTGCGGCGTCGTACCGATCACCTGGTTCACGGTGTAGCTGGTGTCGCCGTTGGTTGCCGTCGCACCGCTGCTCGTCATCACCGGTGCGACAGAGGAGACGTCGGGCGCGAGTCGCGCGTCGGCCAGCGCGGCCGCGTCGTCGAGGGTCAGGCTGTACTGCTGGGACGCCGGTCCGGCCTGGCCGCGCTGGAAGCCGCCACCGCCGCCGGTCGTGGAGACCGTCAGCAGGTTCGTACCCATCGCCTCCAGCCGGGCCTGCACGGCCTTGCCGGAGCCGTTGCCGACAGCAACCAGGACGATGACCGCACCGACCCCGATCGACACGCCGAGGACGGTGAGCAGGGATCTGAGCTTGTTCGCCGTCAGGCCGCGGAGCGCGGCCCCCATCAGGTCGCGAGGTGACATCAGCGCGTCACCTCGTCGGAGACGATTCGGCCGTCGGCGACCTGTACAAGCCGCCGGGCGCGAGCGGCGACGTCGTGCTCGTGGGTGATCACGATGATCGTTCGCCCGTCGTCGTGCAGGCCGTCGAACATGCCCAGCACCTCTTCGGTCGAGTGCGCGTCAAGGTTGCCGGTCGGTTCATCGGCGAGCAGGATCCGCGGGCCGGTCGCGAGCGCACGGGCGATTGCGACCCGCTGCTGCTGACCGCCGGACAGTTGGTTCGGCCGGTGGCCGGTGCGGTCTGCGAGACCGACAAGCTCCAGCGCACGGTTCGCCCGCCGGCGGCGCTCGGCCCGGCGCAGGTGCGCGTAGGTCAGCGGCAGTTCGACGTTCGCGAGCGCGGTGGTCCGCGGGATCAGGTTGAACGACTGGAAGATGAACCCGATCTTGCGGCCGCGAACGAGCGCCTGCTGGTCCTCGCTGAGCCGGGCCACGTTGCTGCCGTCCAACCAGTACTCGCCGCGCGACGGTACGTCGAGACAGCCGAGGATGTTCATCAGCGTGGACTTGCCGGATCCGGACGAGCCCATCACCGCGACGTACTCCCCGGCGTCGACCCGCAACGACACACCCTGCAGAGCGTGTACCGCGGTCTCGCCGTGGCCGTACGTCTTGGTGACGTCCCGGATGTCGATCAGGGCGTCAGCGGCCACGGAAGCCACCGCCACCAGCGCCGCCGGCACCCGCACCAGCGCCGCCGCCGCCGAAGCCGGCCGGGAACTGACCGGTGCCACCCTGCCCCTGCCGACCTGTGCCGTTCTGGGTGCCGGTGCTGCCGATCGCGCCCTGCAGCAGCTCGATCTGGTCGCCCTCGTTCAGGCCGGACGTGATCTGCGTGAAGCTGCCGCCGCGTACGCCGACCTTCACCTCCCGCGTCCCGCTCCCGTCAGCCATCGTCACGGTGTACGTCGTACCGCTCGTCGCGATCGCCGTACTCGGGACGTAGAGGGCGTTGGCGGCCTTCGCGGTCTGGACCGTGACGTTCGCGGTCTGACCCATCCGGGCATTCGTGGGGAGCTTGGCGAGGCTGAACGTCGCCGAGTACGAGACGACGCCGTTGGTCGTGGTCGGGGTCGGGGAGACGGACGCGAGCGAGGCGGTGAGCGTCGTACCGGGCTCAGCGTTCAGGGTCACGGTCGCGGACTGGCCGGCCTTGATCTTGATCGCATCCGCCTCGGCGAACGCGGCCACGACCTGCAGCGACTTGAGGTCCGCCATGTCGACGAAGCCGGTGCCGGAGGTGGACGACGTACTCGAGCTGGAGGTTGAACCTTGACCTGAGGTTGAGCCTTGTCCGCCGGTGCTGCCGGAGCCGCTGCCTGAACCCGAGCTCGATCCCCCGGCCACCGAGCCGATGGCGCCGTTGATGGCGGTGATGGTGCCGGCGATCGGCGCCTTCAGCGTGGTCGCGTCGACCGTGGCCTGGGCCGCCTCGACGTTCTGGTCGGCCTGTTCCTTGTCCGCCTTGGCCTTCGCCAGGCTGGCCTCGGCGTTGCTGACGGCAACTTGCGGACTCTGACCCTGACTCTGACTCTGACCTTGAGACTGGGACTGCTGCTCCTGCTGTTGACCGTTCGTGCCGGTCGGGGTCGGCGACGGGGAGGCGGATGCCTCCTCGGCAGCTTCGAGGGCGTCCTGGGCGTCGCTCAGCGTCTCGTCGGCCGCGCTCACCGAGTTCTCGGCGGCGATCTGGTTCTGCTGGGCGATCACGAGTTGACGGTTGGCGTCGGACGGGTCGATCTTCGCGATCGCCGCACCCTTGGCCACCACCTGGCCGACCTTCACCAGGATCTGGGTCACCGTGCCGGAGGTCTCGAACTGCGGAGACGCCGTCTGCGAGCTCTGCAGGGTGCCACTGGAGCTGACGCTCGCGGTCACGTCACCGCGCTGGACCGCCACCGTCGGCCGGGTCGCACTGGCGGCCGGCGGATCCTTCTTGAAGAACAGGAAGTAGGCCGTGAGGGCGATGACGAGCACGATGGCGACCAGCGCCACGTTCACGAAACTGAGGCCACGGATCTTGTGGCGGGGTAGCACCATGGAAGCAGACGGTAGGGAGAGATGCTGAGGAGGAGATCCTCGATTCCTGGCAACAGCCTGTGAACCAGATATCGATTCGGTGCGTCGTACGTCGGGCGGTTCGCGACACACCGTGATCTGTGAACACCCGACGACACCCGGTCACGACAGCGTTAACCGGGGCCGTCAGGTGCGTACATATGGCTCGGACATGCCAAAATGGGAATGATCCGGGCCGGCCGACCGTTGGCACGGATGACGATCTCGGAGGTTTGACATGTCTAATCGCGTACTGCGTGGTTCGGGGCTGGGTGGGGTCAGCTTCGAGGATGACCGTGGTGTTGAGTTCGCTCCCCGCCAGATGATCACGTACGACTGCCCCCGCGGCCACGTGGTCGAGGTCACCATGGCGCACGACGCCGAGGTGCCCGCGGTCTGGGAGTGCCCCCACTGCGGCAGCGAGGCCGCCCGGTCCACCGGTGAGAAGCCGGAGCCGAAGCAGGAGAAGCCGGCCCGTACGCACTGGGACATGCTGCGCGAGCGCCGGAGCATCTCGGAACTCGAGGAGCTGCTGGCCGAGCGGGTCGAGTTGCTCCGCAAGGGCGAGATCGGCCCGGCGCACCTGCACCGGACCAAGCGCACGGCCTGACCCCATGTGAGAACCCTCACCGCAACGGCGCGGTGGGGGTTTCTTTCTGCCTCGATTTGCCTAAAGCCTTTAGGTAATTTCATAATGAGTTATGGCAAGAGCGGGGTTGACCGGCGAGCGGCTGGCACGGGCGGGCGCCGAGCTGGCCGACGAGGTCGGCTTCGAGCAGGTCACCGTGTCCGCGCTCGCGCGGCAGTTCGGCGTACAGGTCGCCAGCCTGTACTCGCACGTCCGCAGCTCGGCCGACCTCAAGACGCGGATCGCGACGCTGGCCCTCGCGGAGCTCGCGGACAAAGCCGCCGACGCAGTGGCTGGGCGCGCTGGATGCGACGCCCTGCTCGCCTTGGCTGACGTCTACCGCTCCTACGCCCGCCAGCACCCTGGCCGCTACACCGCCACCCGATTCCTGCCTGGGACCGCCACTCCTGAGCTTGTCGAAGCCGGCCGAAGGCACTCGGAGCTCGTACGAGCGGTCCTCCGCGGATACGAGTTGGATGAGCCCGCCCAGACGGACGCCGTACGCCTGATCGGCAGCACGATCCACGGCTACATCGCGCTCGAGTCCGCCGGTTCTTTCGCCTTCAGCGAGCCCAGCTCCGACGACAGTTGGCCGCGCATCATCAACGCCCTCGACACCCTCCTCCGCAGTTGGAGCTGACATGATCACCACCCCCATCACCATCGACCTGCTCCGCGGCGCGCTCGAGGCCGAGCCCACCGAGCGTGGCGTCGTGCCACATCGCCTGCCCGCCTGGGCGCGAGCGCAGTACGACGACGCCCAGACGTCGATGGTCGAGTCCCAACCGTCCGGGGTCCGCCTCGTCTTCTCGACCCGTGCGACAGTCATCGAGCTCGACACGCTCCCGACCAAGCGCGACTACACCGGCGCTCCCCCGCGCCCGGACGGCGTGTACGACGTGCTCGTCGACGGCCAGCTGTTCACCCAGCTGACCGCGCCGGCCGGCAACGTCATCACCATCGACCTGATGACCGGTGCCGGCGAGACCCGTCAAGGCGAGCCGCAGACCCTGCAGATCACCGGGCTGCCGGCCGCGACCAAGACTGTCGAGATCTGGCTGCCGCACGACGAGACGACCGAACTCGTTGCCCTGCGCACCGATGCCCCGGTCGAACCGGTGCCGACCTCGCGCCGCGTCTGGATCCACCACGGCAGCTCGATCAGCCACGGCTCGAACGCGACCCATCCCACCGGCACCTGGCCGGCGCTCGCCGCGGCCCAGGCCGGGGTCGAGCTGGTCAACCTGGGCTTCGGCGGCAGCGCGTACCTCCAGCCGTTCTTCGCCCGCACGATCCGCGACACGCCCGCCGACCTGATCAGCGTCAAGCTCGGCATCAACGTCGTGAACTCGGACGGTCTGCGGCTGCGCTCGTTCACACCCGCCGTCCACGGCTTCCTGGACACGATCCGCGACGGCCACCCGGACACACCGCTCCTGGTCGTCTCCCCCATCCTCTGCCCGATCCACGAGGACACGCCCGGGCCCACCGGGTGGGATCTGTCCGCCCTGGCCGCCGGCGAACTCCGCTTCGTTGCCACCGGCAACCCCGAGGAGATCCCCGCCGGCAAACTCACGCTGTCGGTGATCCGCGCCGAACTCGCCCGCATCGTCGCCCAGCGCGCCGCGTCCGACCCCAACCTGCACTACCTCGACGGTCGCGAGTTGTACGGCGAGGCCGACAACGCGACCCATCCGCTCGCCGACGATCTGCACCCCGGGCCGGAGAGCCACGAGGTGATGGCCGCGCGATTCACCGAGGAGGTCTTCAAGGGCGTCTTCAGCGGCTAACGACCTGAGCGATGGCCTGGATTGCGCGGACGCGGCCGTCGGTGAGTGCCTCCGTCAGGTGCTTCACCCGCTCGCGGAACGTCGGGACGAAGGCGTGGAGTCCGAGCGGGTTCGGTGGTTGAGACTGGATCGTCCGCATCATGGCACCGACCTGGTCGGTCAGATCCGCCCAGTGCGTGACGGTGAAGCCGGCAGCCTCGATCTCGGTCCGGATGACACTCGGCGGGGCGAGGTAGCTGTCCTCGGGTCCGTCCGCCCAAGGCAGCGGGTAGTCGAGCTCGCCGCCATCACCAGCCATGATGTCCCAGAGCGCGAGCCGCCCACCGTCCCGCAGTACCCGCCTCGCCTCTTGGTAGAGCCGGTCCTTCCGCGCCACATTCATCTGCACGTGCTGGCTGAACACGACGTCGACCGACGCATCATCCAGCGGCAGCGAGGTCACGTCTCCCTGCCGTACGACGATCTTGTCGTCCAGCCCGACGAGCCCGTTGAGCCACCGCGCGGTCTCGCAGTACTCATCGGACAGATCCACGGCCGTCACCGCACACCCGAACCGATCCGCCAGGTATCGCGCCGTACCGCCGATCCCCGAACCGTCGTCGAGCACCTCGACCTCCGGCGTCAACTCGAGCAGATCGACAAGCTGCACCGTCGCCAGCCGCCCGCCGGTGTGATAGTCCTCGACCAGCGCCAGATCCGCCGGCTTCAACCCGTCCAAATCCTTGCCCGCAGCAACAAGAGCCGCAGTGATCCCGTCGCGCACCCTCCCGGTCACATACTGCGCGGGAACGCTTGACTCGCTCATACCAATGCCTCCTTGACACCGTGGCGGGTGGCGACACGGGTGATTGCGTTCGCCAACAGAGCCGGTTGTTCGGTCGTGGTCAGGTGGCCGCCTGGGAAAGTGATGATGTCGGCCTCGGGGACGCGTTCTCGGGTTGCGTCTACCTGGCGGTGCTCGTAGGGGTCCTCGGTGCTGCCGCCGACGGTGAGGGCGACGGAGCCGTTCAGTTCGCGGGCGATGGCAGCCAGATCCCAGCGGCCCGCGTTGCGGCGGTGTTCCTTCACGAAGCCGGCGCCCTCGTGGAGGAACTTGGCGCCGTCTCGCCGCGCCAGCGCAGACCACGTCTCGGCGATCTCGGCGTCGCTCGGTTCGTTGCCGCGCGAGTACATCTGCGCTTGCTTGAACCCCTGCGCGAACACGACCGGCGACTTCTGCGCCCCCTTCGCCACCAGGACTCCGAGCGGCGATCCCAGCAGCGGCGTTCCTCGCCACGGATGCGAATGCGAGTCCGCGAACAAGCCGCCGTTCACCATCAACGCCGCAGTGATCACAGGCCCACCTGGCCGTTCCAACTGCCGGCGCAACAACTCGAGCAACGCCAGCGAGGTGTAGTCGAACGTGACCACGACGGTACGACGTACGTCGTGGTGCCGCCACCACGCACCGATCAGATCGGCACGCTCCACCGTCGAGTACGCATACCCGTTCGGCTTGTCCGAGTCGCCTTGGCCGACCGGCTCGACGTACAACCGCGGCCCGAGACCGGCGGGCAGCAGCCGATCGACCTGCGCCCAGCCGTACGAGCCCTCCGGGAATCCCGGCAGCATCGTCAACCACACCGCGTCCGGACTTGCCACACCGGTCGTACGGCCGAAGACCTTGATCAGCCCGGCCCTCGCCTCCCCTTGCTCATCAGACAAAAGCCGAGCCGACGCCGGGTCGTACCAGCGACGCTTGCCACCCCCGAACCACTCCTCCGCCGTCACCAATGCCCTGTCCTGTCGTGGTTTCGCGACTGTCTTCCCGTCCATCGGACGCCTCCCTGATTTAGTGGACACTGTCCACATTAGCTGTCTTGGTGGACAGTGTCCACATTGCTATCCTGAGCCGGTGACCACAGCCGATCCAGCACCGGAAGCTCCGCCCCGACGACGCCGTCCCCGCGGCGACGTCCGCGCCGGCCTGGTCGCGGCCGGGGTCGAGCTGGCCCGCGCCGGCGGCCCCGATGCCGTCGTACTCCGAGAGGCGACGCGCGCGGTCGGCGTCGTACCGAACGCCGCGTACCGGCATTTCGCCGACCGCGACGAGCTACTCGCCGAGGTCTGTTCGGCCGCCATGCTCGAGCTGGCCGACCGGATGACCGCCGAGATCGCCAAGGTCCGTGGCAAGCGCGGCAACCCGACGGCGGCGCAGCGGCGCCTGGGCGCGATCGGCACCGCCTACATGCGCTTCGCCCACGAGGAGCCCGGCCTGTTCGCGGCGGCGTACGCCCTTCCGCAGCAGCACGCGTACGGCGCCGCTGACGGGCCGGACCGTACTCCGCTGGGCCTCCTCCGCGCCGCCCTGGACGAGCTGGTTGAAGCCGGCGTTCTGACTCCGGAACGACGCGAGGGCATCGAGTACCCGATCTGGTCGACGGTCCACGGCACGGCGACCCTCACGACTCACGGACCTCTCCGCGACCTGACCGAGTCGCAGCTCCGTCAGGTCGAGGCCCGGACCCTGGCCTTCATCAGCAACAGCCTCACGCAGTAGCAGTAACCGTCTCGTCGGCCGCGGTCGTGAGCCCCGGCTGTAGTCGCCGTACGACCTCCAGGTGGTCGGCCGTCCAGAGCATGCGGATCGCGGTCGGCGTCGCGCGACCGTCGGCGTCGTACAGGTCGCGGCGAACCGCCTCGACCAGGCGGTGCTTGGTCTCGTGGTCATACGCCAGCGGCTCGGGGATCCGGTCTTGTACTTCGAGGGCAGCGGCCAGGGTCGTGTACCACTCGAGCAGGCGGTCCGCCAACGCGAACAGGGCCGATTGCGCGGCGGCCCGGTCGTCGGTCGGCGGCTGGCCGTCGGCGTACCGGTCCCACAGCTCGAGTACGGCGTCCCCGGCCAGGCGGACCGCTACGACGCCGGACACGAGCGCTGTCATCTCGCTGAGCGGGATCGGCTTCGGGCCGCGCTCGGCGAGGTACGTGCGGAACGCGTCGTCGAGCCGGCGGGCTGCGGCGGCGGCGCGACGGCTGTCCTGTGGCGTGGTGGGACGGGATCCCGGGACGCAGCAGGAGACGGCGTACCCGACGGCGCCGACGAGGTAGTTCGCGCTGTCGACGTACGCCTCGGCGAGCGCCTTGCCGACTGCCGCGGACGCGCCTCGTGGCCAGAACAACAGTCCGACGAGGACGCTGACGGCACAGCCGAGCGCGATGTCCTCGATGCGGAACAGGATCAGCGACCAACCTTCCGGCGCGGCGATGTTGAACAGGATCACCAGCGTCACGGTGAACGCCGCCTGCCCGGCTGCGAACGAGACCGCGGCCGGGACGATGCCGGCGAACAGCACCGCGATCGGCAGCAGGATCCACAACGCGATCCTGTTCTCGCCGATCAGGGCGAGAAGGCCGGCGCCGAGGACCGAGCCGACGACTGTGCCGCCGATCGCGCGGTAGGCGTTCTGGCCGGTGTTCAGGGCGTTAGAACGGAGTACGGACAAGGCGCCGAGGATGACCCAGAAGCCGTGCGCGACGCCGGTGAAGTTGGCGACGCCGACCGCGATCGCGAGGCCGACGGCGCCGCGGATGCTGTTGTGGAGCCAGACCGAATGCGGCTCGAGGTGTGCGGCGGCGCGCTCGGCGGCGCTCGCGACGGGGGCGGTGAGTGACTTCGGCTCGCGGCCGAGCAGGCGATCGGTCCAGCCGCGCTGGTCGGCGACGCGGGCGGTCTCGACGTTCTGGCCGATCAGCAGTACGCCGAACGCCAGCTCCTGCGCCCGGAACGACACGTTGAGCGCAGTGAAGAAGCTCGCCATCGGCGTACTCGCAGTCGCTGGCAGTCGAGCGACGGCACCCTTCTCGAGCGCGGTGACGGCCTCCCTGAGCTCCGCTGCCGCGGCGGACAGTTTGTCCGGGGCGAGGGTCGGGTCCTCCAGCAGCTCGGCGCTGAGCTCGAGTACGGTCGCGGCGGCGAAGTGGACTGCTGACGAGTCGGGGTCGTCGGCAGCTCCTCGGGCGGCGACCGGGCCGGATTCGTTGAGGATCGTGGTCAGCCAGGTGAGTTCATCGACGAGACGGACGAGTGCTCTGGAGCCGGTGGAGAGACCGGTTGGGCGGTACGGCGTCGCGGTGAAGGTACGGCGGAGTTCCTGGATGAGGGTTGCCGTCTGCTCGGTCCGCATCGTGCAGACCTCGACGGTGTCGCTGGCTTCCGCACGAAGCTGCATCGCGGCCGCTCGGCATACGCGCGCTGTCGGTGCGCCGAGGGGGTCGACCGCGGCTCGCGGCCAGAGGAGCGAGACGGCGAGGACGCTCGCCAAGCCTGCGATCGCGACGCCGGCGAGTCGGTCCGGCAGCATCGACACCGGCGTTGGTGTGGCCACCGACAGGATGAAGGCCAGCAGCAACGAAGTACTCGCCCCCGCCAGCACTGAGCTGACGACACCGAGGAACAGTACGGCGAAACCGACAACGACCGTGCCGACGATCGCGGACCAAACCGACTGCCCCGCCAGCGTGCCGAGCGAGACAAGCACAAGCCACGCGATCGCAAGCTGAACCTGTGCGCGCAAACGCTGAATGGTGCTCCCGGTGAAGTCGACGAGCAACAACATCGCAAACGCCCCGAACGCCGCAAACGTCGCGACCACCGGCGCCCGAAGCACCTCCGCACAAAACGCAAACAACGTAGGCATAACCAACGCCGTCCGCCCCGCCCGCCGAGTAGCAGCCAGCCCGCCATCCCTCCGGCGCAACCACCCCACCACTCGCCCACCGACCCTCGTCACCCCGACAGTGTGCTCCAGGCGAGCGCCCGGGGTCACGCTGGGATCCACATCTGCGATGACGGCTCCGGCTACGCTCACAGCCATGGCGCTGTGCCGTCGTAGCTTCGAGGGAGGCATGCCGTGACCGCTGACATGGTCGTCCCGGCGTGGATGCACGCACAGATCTCGGCCGAGCAGTACGAGTCGTGGTCAGCCGAGCAGTGTGCTCGTATCGAGATCGTGGACGGCATGGTCGTCGTGACCCCGACGGCCTCCAAGCGTCACAATCGACTCGCGCGCATTCTCGCGAACGCGCTGGACCTCGCAGCGGGTCCTGAGTGGAATGCCGACACGGATTTCGATGTCCGGCTGCAAGACGTGCCACTGACGAATCGCCGGCCCGACGTCGTGGTCTACCGAGCAGACACGATCGACCTCTCCCCCACGCGCCCCGAGCATGTGCTTCTCATCGTCGAGGTCGTGTCTCCCGGTTCGGAGACGACCGACCGAGTAGTGAAGGTGGACCAGTACGCGAAGTCCGGGATCGCGTTCTACTGGCGGGTCGAACAGGCGGCCACCGGGATCCCGCTCGTGTACACCTACGTCCTGGACCCGGCGACCCGTGCCTACCGCTACACAGAGGTCTTCACCGGGCAGGTCAGGGCCACCGCGCCGTTCCCGGTCACGGTGGATCTCGGCGCGCTCTGACCGCCTGCCCCTCGCACCCTCCGCACGCGTGCGACAGCCGCAACAGCCGGAAGGGGATGCCCGGTGCTCGGCCTGGGGTGGGTGGGAGCGCGCGGAGCAGGCGCGCTGAGGAGCGGAGCGACGAAGAGAGCGGCTGCGTGGCCCGCGGGGGTGCTTTCACCCGCGAGCAGCGCGAGCGCACCCCGGGCGGCAGCCCGCAACTCCCGGCGATAGCCGGCACGTCCGGCGACAGCCGGAAACCCCCGGCGAAAGCCGGCACGGTCCGGCGATAGCCGGAAGGGGATGCACGGCGATGAGCCGTGGTGGGCTGTGTCAAGGATTGTGGACGGTTGGTTGGGGTTGTTGGTTAGGCGGCGGTGGGGGTTTGGTGGTTGGTGAGGGCTTCGTGTGGGGTGCGGTAGCCGAGGGTGGAGTGGAGTCGTTGGCGG